>OZ245007.1:0-2077500 GCA_965223635.1 Nitrospirales bacterium | reverse complement strand
TGGTCAGCGGCTAATCGTTCCCCAAGTTGACTAGCCAGCACAGGAGAATGGACTGCTGGAACAATGTAACCGGCAATGGAAACCATCACAGCTTCTTTGACCAGCTTGTCCACCAAATTATTTTCGTACCGCAAAATTCCCGCGCCTTCAATTTTTAGAGTTTCAAACTGAAATTGATCCCAAAGAGAAAATTCAAAAGGATATGATGCCAACGCCGCACTAATTTCCCGACTATGGGGAAGCCGCCACGCCCACAAATCTTTATCCTGCACATATTGCAAGAGCCACGGAACAGGTTCGAGATGCGCCCATTCCCAGGCCAACACCGCTCCACTACGATCCATATCAAAATACGCAAACGGGAGATCGGCCAGGGCCGATTGCGCCGTGATATGATGATCCAGTATTTGCAGGCTCGCCGTACGGTCAGCCAGCGCCAGAATAGCATCACGATGATAGCTAAAATCAACCATCACCACATGCTGGTGATCAAGCCCTTCTGGCTGCGGAAAGCCATGTTTCACAGGAATAAACCGCGCCTGAGGAAATCGCTTCCACAGAGCCCAGGCAGCGCCAAAGCCATCCATGCATTCGGCATGATAGAGAACCACATCGGGGACATGTGGCTGCACAAGCTCATCATATTTCACCATCTCATCACCTACCTTCCAACCCATAAGCTTACCATGGTGACAACATAAGAGAAATATGTCCCTGAAGACTGGAGTATGCCTGTGTGTCTGTATCTACTCGTGGGGAGTTAAGGAGCAAGCATTCAACCAATCAATAACTTTGTGGGAGTGCTGAATAATTGCCTTAGTGGCAAAGAATTCGAAAATTTACTCGGAAACACCTTGTTCTTTTCAGTCTCGTATGGGCTAAACTCAAGATGATGATATTCATAAGGTTAGAAGAATGACGACGTCATTGTGGAAAACTCTTCTTCAGCCGATCATCGGACTTGCGCCCATGGATGGTGTCACCGATTCAGCCTTCCGCCATATTGTGGCTACTTATGGCAAACCCGATGTGGTGTTTACGGAATTCACGAATGTCCACGATATTTGCGCGGGACGGCTAAAAGCCTTAGACAGTCTTCGCTATTCCACAGCAGAACGACCAGTTATCGCCCAAATTTATGGAAAAGATCCGGGTTTATTTTACCAAGCCGCGCACGTCGTTTGTGAGTTGGGATTTGATGGACTGGATATCAATATGGGCTGCCCCTCGAAAAATGTGGCTTCCTCTGGGAGTGGGGCAGGCCTCATTCGCACACCCAATCTTGCCCTAGAATTGATGAGCCAGACGCGAAAAGGTATTCAAGATTGGACCGACGGGCAAACATTGTCTGAAGTCGGACTCAAACCCACCGCACTCCAGACGATTGCTCACCTCAAAGCTGAACACCCTGATCAGAGCGAAGAGAAAGAACGAACATCTATCCCGCTTTCTGTGAAAACCCGTATAGGTTTTGACTCCAATATCATAGATGAATGGAGCGATTGCCTTATTCAAGGTCAGCCTGAAGCCATTGCCATTCACGGGCGAACGTTGTCTCAAATGTACCGCGGCGAATCAAATTGGGAAGCCATTGCCCAAGCGGCCACACGAATTCGCAATAAGGGAATTTTAGCTCTAGGGAATGGAGACATCAAAAGCCTAACGGATGCCCATAAACGTATTCACGTTTCAGGCGTCAATGGCGTGCTGATCGGCCGAGGAGCATTAGGGAATCCCTGGATCTTTCAAGAAATTCAGCAAGTTCGTCAGGCTCTTACGGCCGGAACATCTTTGGAAATCAAAAATTCAGAGCCGAGCTTAGACGAAAAATTTCAGGCCATGCTCACCCATGCGCAATGTTTCGAAGCCATTCATGGATCAGAACGCTTCGTGCGAATGCGTAAACATCTTGGATGGTATTGCTCCAGCTTTCCCCATGCGGCCGCCATGCGGGCACAAATGGTCAGGACCAACAATACTCAGGATGTGAAACACATTCTCGATGCGTATCTGACGGCGAACATGACGCCCGAAAGTCCTATCTTCGCATCCACACCCGCTTAATCCCTCTCTCGCTGGTCATGCACATTCTGTTAGCATCAACTTCTCCCCGTCGCCGAGAATTACTCGGGTTATTTGGTTTGCCGTTTCGCATTGTCCCGCCTACTTGCGAAGAACGGCTCGTACCACATCTCTCACCAAGCGAACAAACACGACAGTTTGCGCGAGATAAGGCCCTATCCGTGGCCAACCAACACCCAGAAGACCTGGTCATTGGCAGTGACACCATCATCGATATTGAAGGAAGGCTGTTAGGGAAACCAGAGAATATGGAAGAAGCAGAAATCATGCTCCTCGAGCTTCGCGGGAAATGTCATCACGTCCATACAGGCGTAGCCATCATTCAACAGACCTCGAATATTTCTATCGATTTCGTGGAAACCACGCAGGTTTGGATCCATCCATTTGACGAAGCAGCGCTCAAAACCTATTTGGCTACGGAAGAAAGTCTTGGGAAAGCGGGAGCCTATTCCATTCAAGGGGAGGGAGCACAGCTCATCCAAAAAATTGAAGGGGATTACCCCACCATCGTCGGCCTCCCGCTTTGGAGAACAGCCAAGGTGTTGGAGCAGCTGGGACTTTTGTTACCCAATCCTGTAGAAGAAGTTTATCGATTGAAGCCCTATGTGAATTGGAAGGATTTCGGTTGAAGAATTAGTGAGGACCCCGCATATCTACCCCTTCACAACCTCTCCAAAACAGCCACGTCAGCAAGGTCTTGAGGGCGAGCTAGAACGCTTTTATTTTGAATCAAATCTTGTTTCCCAATGCAAAAAATCAAAAGCTTATTCACCTGAATCTCAATTTTGTTCTCCCATGCCTGATCAAATTCAACGCCCGTAATAGATGTCAAAATATCAATACGACATGGTGATACTCCCATCTGAAAAACGGTGTGGGGCTCAGAAAGATCCTCTAAAGAAAGATTAGAAATAGGAGCTCCAAATTGTTTGAGGGCCTCCAAAACCTGGTGAGCATTCTGTTTCGTAGGCCGAATCCAAATATCCAAATCACCTGTTGCTCGCGGGTGGCCATGTGCAGCGACCGCATGAGCCCCAACAACCATGAAATCAGCCCCGGTTTCGCTGAGTGCAGACAACATCTCGACGAAGTCGTGGTTCATGCCATATTCCGTCCTTAAACATCCAAGCTTGGGCTGTTAACTGCCATACCATTGCCACGCATTCACTGGGAGTGGTTTCCCTGAGATCGGAATAACTTCCCTCTTCTGATAAAGAAATTTTCTGGACTTTATAACCTGCTCTATTTTGGCGGGCATTCATGATTAAAACATTATAGCATTTTTTTGGCTTCTTCCCCATGGAAATCTAATAAGATTTTCCCAGCATCGATCGCTATTTCCGTCTGGAAAAAAGGCAAGATGCTGGAGCAGCAGAGAGTTATCCTTCCCCATACCGTAGAAGAAATTTATCAATTGAAGCTGTATGCGAATTGGAAGGATTTTGGTTGAACCTTTTGCAGGGTTTCGCCCCTGCAGACGAGGCCCTTTTGTTTCGGCAAAAGGCCCCAAAACCATATTCGCCCGGTCGCGGCCCCTTCGGGGAAACTTTGCCACAGAACCAAATTAAATGGCGGCGAAACTCGCGCTGCTCAAACAGTCGCCACCAAAACAGTCGAATTTGGCTCTGTGGCAAAGCCGCGTCCAAGGCGGGAATTTTATATCTAAGGAAAACTAAGCGACTTGGGCAATATCAAAGTCGGGGAAGAGAATCACGGCAGGATGTACTTTCAAAACTTTCGCCAACGCTAACGCTCGATCACGACCGATTTGGCTCACGTTATTTTCCATGGCCGAAAGATTAGATTGCGAAATGCCCGTTTGGTCAGCTAAATCTTTTTGGGTCAATTCTTGTAATTCTCTGAGGGTCCGCAACATCTCACCAGGCGAAATCTTGCGATTCACTTTAGCCTGCACATATTTCTTTTTATTTTTCGGCATTCTTCCTCTTGTCGTTATGTATTGAACTGGAAAGTAAGTTTACTCCCCCACGATGGGAAGAGAGAGGCTCCGGCAAATCTTCTTGGCCAGGCGATCAGGAATCTCTGTATGTCGTGGAACGGCTTCTACAGCACCAGTAGAGGGATTCACCCACAACGAATGAGACCCGCCTTCACGTTTGAGATAGCACCCATATTTCCGTAGGTGGCGAAGCAAGGCACTTCGTTTCATCCAATCGTCACTTTGTCTTTAACCGCATCAGGTGGCGCTCCACGTAAGGCATCCTCTCTTCGATCATCTAGGATCAGGGCAATAGCCTCGGCAAGGTTAGCCCTTGCTTCTTCCTGGGTTCTTCCTTGGCCGTTTGCCCCAGGAATTTCCGGGCAGTAGGCAATGAACCACCCCTCGTCCTGTTCAATGATCGCGGTGAATTCGTTATGCATGGGTTCCTCCAATTTTTTACTGATGATCGATGTCAATTTGAAAAGTAAAGAATATTCCTAATTCCTGTCAATTTATCTCAGATTATTCAATTGAACAAGAATTTCCTCGTCCGGACGAGGAATGAAAAAAATTGTTCCGTAGATCGGATACCATTCATCAAAAAAATTGAAAGGGATTACCCCTCCATTGTCGGACTTCCATTGTGGAGAACTGCGAAAGTGTTGGAGGAGCAAGAAGTCGTATTACCAAATCAAGTGGAAGAAGTTTATCGATTGAAGCCCTATGTGAATTGGAAAGACTTTTCATAGCCAGGTCTCGGCCCGGCAGCCGAGGTCCTTTGGTTACGGCCAAAGGACCCAAAACCATATTCGCCCGTACACGGCCCCTTCGGGGAAACTTTGTCATAGAACCAAATTATATGGCTGCGCAACTCGCTTCGCTTGTATGATCATGTCTGGTCTTTTCTGGTCATTCTTGAGAAGCTCCGAGGGATCGGGGGTGGAGGGACATCGCTTCGCATCTGCCAGTTGCTGGACAGACGGTTTGAGACTTCTCCCATCCACACCCTCAACGTCGATGAGGAATCTTGCGGCATGACTCATGACCGCCGATTTGTCCGCAAGCTGACGTTGGTGTGGCCCATCCCAGGGGAAAACCTTTATTGCTGGAGGAGATGGGGATGCCAATCGTTTTGAATGTGGGAGTCGATGTGGCTAAAGACACGGTCATGGTGGCCAGTGCGGATCAACGATGGCCGGTTCAGCAGATTCGTAATCAACGCCGCCCCTTACGCACCTGGCTGAAAACGCTCCCAGCCGGGAGCCGCCTGGGGCTCGAATCAACGGGCTCATATCATGAACTGCTGGCCGATCTGGCGCATACTCACGGCCATATCGTCTATCTTTTGAATCCGAGGGAGACGCGCCATTATGCCCAAGCCCTGGGGGCCCGGGTGAAAACCGACCGAGTCGATGCCACGTTGCTGGCTCGGATGATCGCCCAAGAACATGCCGGGTTGCGCGCCTACACGCCCCCAACCGCCCAGCAGCGGCAGGTGGATCGGTTGATTCGCCGTCGGGCCAAAGTTGTTCGATTGAAGAGTACGCTGAAGTTGACGATGGCCCAACTTAAGGGGCTGACCCGTGAGGTGCAAGCGGTGGTCCGGAAGCTGGAGGCCTTACTGGCCAAGTTGGATGCGACGATGGTCACCGTGGCGGCCCAGTCCCCACCTCATCAGCACGCCCAACAACGAGTGGAGACCATTGTGGGCATCGGCCCGTTGGTGGGGATAAGCCTCACCAATACCTTAGAGCGGGTGCCCTTCCGCACTGCCGATGCCTTTGTGGCCTTTACCGGGTTAGATCCTCGAGCCAAAGATTCGGGGCAGAAGAGCGGGCGACGGCGCTTGTCTAAGCGGGGGCCGGCCGAATTGCGCCGCTTGCTCTTTAATGCCGCCATGGCGGCGGTCAAAAGTCAAGTCTGGAAACCTATCTACGACTCGTATCGCAGCCAAGGGTGGAGTTCCACGGCCACCTTGGTGATTATCGCACGGAAAATCGCCCGGGCGGCGTGGTCCATTCACCGTTATGAGACCACGTTTAACCCGGACCGCCTCACTCGAGGCTTGACATGAACCATAGAATCTCAAACAAGGGCTGCCACTTGTCCATCGCCTTCGCATCTTAGGCATGTCACAGGCGGCGTTAATGTACAGGGGGATCTTTATAAAATTAATCTATAACAATTATTGAAATTTGCGCTTTATAAAGGCTTTGATGTCTTCTTGGGACAGAGCAAACTATTCTCCTCCCTCCCGCTTCTCATCAAAACGATTGTGCCAATAACTTTCTATGCCCTCTGGGTCATCAGTTTCGATTACGTGAACCATATTTGGTTTTTGGGGTAATTGGATAGAAAGCTCTCGGAGACGTCTGCCAACAGCATTGGATCGCCCAATTTTATATTTCTTTCCAGATCGAAGGAGATATACGAAACCCTTAACTCCCAGAGATTCGATCTTATGGTTAACTCTTTCAGAGATTCCTTCATTAAGAATTTTTAGGACCGGTGCGTATTTTTCTTTCCCTTTACAGTATTCAGCGACCTTTTCTAACAATTGCTCACGCCCACCCAACCGACGAAAAGCAAGCTTATTTGGGAAAGAGGGATCATCCTTTCTCCGAAGCATTAGATCGGGCTCCGTTGGAATAACATCTTTTTCCAGAGCTAATTCGGCAAAACTATTCAAAAGGATTTGGTCAGGAATTTTTGAAGTTTTAATATTTGGTACATACCCAGCATCCTTTTGAAAAGCGGACCAAGAACGCCAATATCCCCCTTTCCAATAATGATGGCTTAAATCTGTTTCGCGTTTAAAAATTCGTTCACCAATAGGTTCTCCACTATGTTGTTTTACCAGTTCCTTGTATAACCTAATTACCTTTTCTTTTGGAATTTTTGGCATGTTCTGTGAGTAACTGTTCTAACTAAATTTGGGTTTTATTGGCAGTATAAGAATCTTCACAAATTATGACAATGAATTTTGGTTTGCTGGAAGTACGATTCTTCTGAAGGTCCGCCTTCGGGCGTGGCTGAGCGGCAGGGGCAAATCCTACTTTCTGGCCAGGACGGCTTGAGAAGAGTGAGTTGCACAGCCATTCTGATTTGCCCCGGCTGTGAAGAAATCACGAAGTGGCCGCATCCGGGCGGAAATGGTTTGGGGCCCTTTACCCGAAACCAAGGGGACTAGGCTGCCGGCCCGAGACCAGGCTAAAAATATAAGTTTTATAGTGCTGGATTCCCGATTAAAGATGTCGGGAATGACAGTTGAATGGGGATAAAAAAGGCGGCTCTTGCTGAGAGCCGCCTTATTGGAAGAACTGAATACCGATCCTAAATCACATAAATTTCATGAATTTTTCTTTGGCTTCTTCCATGATTTCTGCGGTGATTTCTGATTCGCCGCGTTCTTTCACCAGTCGCTCTATTTCACGCCGTGCCATGGGGCGAATGAAATCAGGAATATTGTCTAGTCGTTGTTGGGCTTCGGGCGTCCACTGAATGCCTTCGGTTGTTGAATTTTTTGAATCATCCATGACTTGGAGCGTCACCGTCGTAAACCCACTCTTTCGCGCATAGGTTTCGACGCTGCTTTTGACCATCGGTTGCACAAAAGACGGCAGCTTTGCGAGCTTTTCTTGGGCATCGGGCGTCCATAACAAAGGCTCGGCCGCAGGAGCTGTCGTTCCAGTTGCCCCTGATGAGCCTAAACCCATTTGGGCGACCATAGCCGAGAACGGACACCCGCCGCTTTCACCTGACTCTCCTGACCCCGGTGCCGCGCTCGTAGAAGCCGCTGGGGCCGAGGCTGCAGCTGGTTGGCCTGCTTGGATTTTATCATTTAAATAGGCCGCCATTTGTCCCGCACCTGCCGCTACGTTGTCTTCTAACCCACCCCGAGTCATTTCCAATGGCTTGGGCGCTTCGGTTCGGCCACCTAATTGCACACCCAATGAAGACACCATTTGAGTTTCGCCAGGATTCGTGATCATGGAAAAGCGCGATTCACAGGACGGACATTCAAAAAAGACTCCTAAGGCTCCTTCCGCTGGCTTTTCGACTTTTTCAAAGGTCATATAGGTTTCACATTTAAGGCAGACAAATTTCATATCATTTCCCTTCTGAATGTTAGCCCACGCCAACGGTTGCTTTGACTTATGACAATTTCCCCGCTACCACTTGTTGATAGTCCAACAGCGTGTGAATTTTTTGGGCGATTTCCTGGTATTTTTCCACAGTGGGATTCGCGCCATCTAATATGGGGGCTCCCTTATCAAAGGTACGGGCAAAATTGCGATCAAAAGGAATACGCCCTAATAAGGGGATCCCCAGTACTTCACACATTGAATCGGTATCGCCCTCAAACAGCGGGTTTTCCTCCCCGCAAGAAGGACAGCGATATTGGCTCATATTTTCGACAACGCCTAAAATTTCAATACCGAGTTCTTGGGCATAGGCAATGGATTTTTGTACAACATTCGAAGCCACCTCGGAAGGGGTGGTGACAACCACAGCACCTGCTAAATCCGGAATGAGGCCTGACAACAGCGGTGGTTTATCAGCGGCAGCTCCTGGTGGAAGATCCGCTAACAAATAATCTAATTCCCCCCAAGCCATATCGGAAAGAAACTCCCTGATAACATTCATTTCCGTCATACCTAACCAGACCGGGCTTAAATCCATAGGCCCTTTCCATCGAACCGGGGCATTAGCCTGCAGGAGAAAATCCATGGAAGCCACTTTTACGCCTAATGGACCTGTGGGAGGCACAGCTCCCTGCGGCGTATCGATGAGGCCAATCCCACTCATACCCAACATTTGGGGGACACAAGGACCATTAATATCAACATCAAGTAGGCCAACACGATTCTCCATACGAGCAAATGCCAGAGCTAGATTGACGGTAGTCATACTTTTCCCGACCCCGCCCTTGCCACTCATCACCACCAATTTTCGGCGAATGCCCTTCATGCGCGACATGACCATCTTGGTTTGAGCCGAAATTTGCTCCACCACTTTGGCATCATCCGAATAATGAAGATTGTTCAAAATTGTTTTGAGATCTTTTTCTTGGTTCATGGGTACAACCTTACTCATACGACAGGTTTATACATGATTAAGCCAGCAAATCACGGTACCACAGCATTTTTTCCAGCGTCAAACTAGACGTATCCATGGAGAAAGCCAGGGACTGATTGATCCTCTTCTTCCACAACTCTGCCTCAGGATGCCTTATCTGTTTCGGCACATAGCGGGGTGCCAACACACCCCGCTATCTCAAGACTTATTCGATTCCAGCCTTTGCTGCTGCCCTTTTTACGGCCTCGATGCCCTTCCGTGCGCCTGCAGGTGAAGCATAGGCTTGACTAGTGCCAATCACTTTTGAGTTGCGGGCAACCAGATTAAAAAAGGTTTTCCCGGCTTTGTTTTTCTTCGTTACATAACAGGCACTATCCGAAGCATGGTCACGCACGGATTGGATGGCCCGTCGAGCCGAGGATCGTAAGGCATAGCCTTGACTGGAAAGAATAATTTCTCCACTCTGCACTTTAAGACGAAAATAAAACTTGCCATTTTTCCCTGCAAACACTTCAAACCGACTTTTCGAACTGGCCATGTGAAACCTCCTTGTTGTGTGGTAAAAAACCCCAAAACCTTCCCATTACTCCTTCAACAATACACGACAAAACACTGGTCGCTCCTAAATTAGGTGCCTAGCAGAAGTGAAATGACATTTCCTCTTCACCCAATCCTATCGTGGCACCTATGTAATCTCGAGAGTTCACGGACAGAGAAAAATATTCGCATCATCATATGACATATGGTTTTTAGGAATAATCTTGAAGGAGGGTTGTTCCAAGAAATTGCAAGCGACGAAAATATCTGGAGGGAGCTTCTGAGACGTCTTCCACGACTCCTTCGAGCTCGGCAAGACAATCACGCAAAATACCTACCCGTTGCTCATCTAAATCATGTTCCTCAAAGAAATAGGTCACACATCCACTAATCACGGAATCCAAAGTCATAAGCTGCCCTTCATCACTTCCAAGTTCACTGGGCCAATCAGCTTGTTGATGCACTTGCCATAGCTCATCAAACTTTGTTCGTTCAGCATCAGTCATGAGGAGATTCGAAAAAAGTTACAAAGGGAAAGTCATGAAAATAGAAAAAGTCTTTCCTGAACACTTTTGTTGTTTCCTTTTTCCTAGTTTTGACCCCAATTCATAGCATCTAACAGTAGAACCGAAAGAGTGCATAACGCTAATCCCCAAAGGCGATAGTCGACAGGCTCTCGCTCTAAGCACCATTTTACAATGCGTAACCGCCAAAGGTCTGAACCGGCATATAAAAAGATCCCCTTGGCTATCATGCTTAAACCAACGACGATCCATAAGGGCTGATAGGCTATATTTTTCGTGGCAATTATCAAGACTAGCCCTAATAATCCTGCAAGTCCACCCCATTTCAAAAACCCTGGCGCCACAATCAACGACTGACGCAAGGTCGCAATCATACGTTCTGGAGCGACAATCAATGCAATCCCATCAGCCATCCACAAGCCGGCAATAAAAAACAACACGATTATCCCCATAACTGACTTCCAAGTTTACAAATAGCGATGAGCGGTTACAGCACATTGGTCGTCCAGCTCATAAAACAACGGAGCACCAGTAGGAATGTTCAGTTCAAGCACCGCATCACGGGATAAGTTTTCTAGGTGCATAACCAAGGACCGCAAGCTATTCCCATGTGCCACAATTAAGACGGTCTTTTTAGCAGACAGTTCCGGACGAATCAGACTTTCGTAATAGGGGAGGACCCGCGCAGCAGTATCTTTTAGACTTTCGCCGCCAGGTGGGGGCACATCAAAACTCCGGCGCCAGATTTTGACTTGCTCATCTCCAAATTTTTTGGCCGTTTCCGCTTTATTCAACCCCTGAAGTTCACCATACATCCGTTCATTGAGGGCTTTGTCTTCTGTAATGGGAATGGTTGCCTGACCAATCACATCTAACACAATACGTAACGTGTTCTGAGCTCGCATCAGCACCGAGGTAAACGCACAATCAAACTGGAAGGCTTTGAGCTTTTCCCCTGCTGCACGTGCTTCTTGTTCGCCTTTTGGTGTCAATGGCACATCGACCCATCCTGTAAATCGATTTTCTAAATTCCATTGCGATTCACCATGCCGTATTAAGACTAATTGTGACATTGCATTTTCTCCTCACACTTGCTTTGACCTGTAACGAATCGTACCATGGCTTCTTTCTGAGTCCTCACACCATGACTTCCGATTCCAACAAATGGCAACAATTCGCTCGCTGGTGGACCACTTTGGCCCAGCGCCATCACGTCGCTAACCGTACTGAACGCCTTTTTCAACAGGGCCTTGGCCCAAACCAGGCCTTGGATCGCGCTGCACAAGAAGGCGGCGACTTGGATTATATTCTTTTTACCCTTATTCGCCACTGGATTCCGCCGATCCTTCCGCCTCAAGGGAGAGAACGCACAGCCAAGCATGATTCTGATTATTGGGTCGAATCCGCACACATTTTAAAAGCCGCAGTCACACGGCTCCGGGAGCTCAAACCTGTGATCGATATGCTCACGTCACAAAACCCACTCGAAACTACCACCTCTCCGCCACCTATCCAAGAACCTCAGGTGGAAGTTGAGTTAGCCAACATGGTAGAAGGCATTGCTGAAGTCGTTGGCAACTATGGTGGGCCAGACTATACCTCCATCGTCAAGAATTTTGACCCCATTCCACTCCGCCAAACCCAACCCTTTAAACATAACAAAAAACATAGCGCCGAATTATGGGTGGTCTTCCTGTTGCGCGAACATTTTAAAAGTTTGGGGTTAGGTAAAGATCGCACATGGAAAGTCATTGCTCAATTGGTGGCAGCCGGGGATATTTTTCAATCTGAAGATTCTCTGTCCACTCCGGAAGCGCTCAAATCTTGGTGGACCAAAAATTGGCCTAGAACTTACACTCTTCTGACCGAAAAGACTAGGCAGGAAGATGCCCGACACACCGCCTATCAATCCGACTATGAATGGTTCCAATCCTGGTTTGCTTGGCAAACAGCCGCAATTCCACAAGATACCTAAACTTTTGGAAAGTCTAGACTCCCCTGCTTTAAAAAAATTTCTGAGTGGGTAATGCATCTGAACCCTCAGGAAGATCTCCCACCGGAGGTCCCTCAATAATCGCAGCCACCAAGAGACCAAACATAAAGACATGGAGCGCAGCACCGAGCCATAGAACATAGGGCTGGACTCCGCCTTCCTCACGAACTAGATCCGCTCGAGTAACATCATCCATATTTGGAATAGACATGATTCGTTGCAACTTATCTTTCATATGCCAAAAATACAAGTAATTCGCACTCCCACCCGCCAAGATCCGTGAAACAATCCCAACCGTCATATCACCGGTGATGAAAATCGCCAGGGCAGGAGCCACCGCGTATAGCAACGCGAACATATACATTTTGCGGTAGAGAAACCATAAGAAGGAATCAAAGAATGCCGCCGGCCAATTCCAACTCAGCGCAAACCGTGGGCCTTCGGGTGTTTCAAGGTTGGAAAATTTTTCTTTGTAATACAAAAAGGCTGGACGCCATGTCCACCATGTTTGTAGTGAAAATTGAAGTGATTTGCTCGGCCCTATAAACGTTTCCCATAGTTGCAACGAAGTCGGAGTTGAGTGAGAAACGGCAGGTTCAGAGTCCAGTTCGGGTTCAGGTGAATGTTTGACTAGGGCTTGCCCACATTGAGCACAAAAATTTGCATCAGGTGGATTGTCTTTTGAGCAAGAAGTGCAGGCGGGCATAGATATCGTTTATAGCATCCCTACTATATGC
This sequence comes from Nitrospirales bacterium, assembly GCA_965223635.1. Taxonomy (GTDB): domain Bacteria; phylum Nitrospirota; class Nitrospiria; order Nitrospirales; family UBA8639; genus Nitrospira_E. The sequence continues at coordinate 2,064,606 of OZ245007.1, read as the reverse complement.
AAACAAGATCGAGTGATCCTTGGGAAAACCAAAGGATGCGTTGATTCATCTTTTAATAGATTCTTTCCCCAGCTCGATACTCTTGGTCCAATAGCACATAGACCTGACGCTTAAGATCTATTAAGGACAGAGGGAAGGTAACTGTTCCCTGGCTATCCCAAGAAATCCCACACGACCGACATTGCGCCGGGACCTCAACGCGTTTGTTGTGACGATCCCGCCCGACTATCCTTTTTAAACACACGGGACAAAACGGGCCTTGGACCATGCTATCAATAACATGATCGTCAATTTCATCTACACGTTCACTGCCAAGATGATCCCAAAGCAGATCACTTAGGGTCAAACGAACACCCAGTCGAACAATGGAGCGAGGCTGTAGAACCTGCCCAACATGGCCTGTAAACCTGGCTGGGAATTCAAATTGTTCTATTTGAGGTAAGCCAGGTTCCATTTCCTTAGAAGCATACTTCAGTTTATTAGTCAATCTCACATTTGCTTCTAACTTCGTTACGCGTCGTTCCCATTCTTGTTCTTTCTGCAGAAAATGTTCATGAAGAGCGCGCATCTCTTCTCTGCTCACGACTCCTATCCCTGACCGGATTCGGCGACAAACTCTGTCATAAAATGGTTTCCATGTTTTCCCATCCTTCCACCAAATCCAAAAAATATAGGCCAACAAAAGGAGAATGACGCCTGTCATCAATTCCATAGTCCCTTACCCCACTGTCAACATCTCGAGCGATTAGAATTCGGGCAAAATTACTAGAACACATTCACGTGTCTGACGTTTTCCATCTCCACATTATTTGCGCCAGCTTGCTACCAATATCCCAGCTAGACCCATTTACACAATTGGGTTATGGTTTCTTGAAGTGGCTCAACATGGTAGCTTTTACCAATGTATTATGTTGACACATTCTATCATGCCCGTCTCTAAGTTTTTGTGATGTCAGAGCGAAACAACGAACTTCCCAAGCACGCTTCTCGATCTGAGAAGATAGAGAATGACCGTTCATTACTCCTCAATACCCACCGAACCTGGAAGCAATCACAAAATATCGGTCCGACATTATCACAAGACGATACACCACTGGCCGAAGAACCATCTCTACATGTCTCTCAAAATTTTTCTCAGATGGATCGGCGAGAGGCAGACTTCCGCCATCAAGACCTTCGGAATGCCAATTTTCAAGAGGCTTATTTACCAGGAGCTGATTTCGAAGGAGCTGATTTGCGCGGTGCAAATTTTCATGGCGCGAACTTACGGGGTGCTCGTTTCCATAGAAGCCAACTGGCTTGGGCCAATTTTTCACAGGCCGACCTCATCTGGGCCGATTTTCATCAAGCCGAATTACGCGGCACCGTTTTTCAACAGGCCACATTGCGTGGTGCTGCGTTTGTCCATGCACAGGCGCAAGCAACAGATTTTTCTTCGACAGATTGCGCCTACGCCGATTTTTCGGATTCTGATTTACATGAGGCTGATTTTCAACAGGCCAATCTTAACGGTGCGACATTTCTCCATACCAACACACGCTCTGCCAACTTTCAAGAGAGTCAGGGCTTACAGGGGAATACCATCTCTTAAGAAAGGCACTCTTCTATAGACTCTCTCTTCCCCTAAAGTCAGATGGGCAAGATGAAGCATTTTTAGGCGGTACTGGGCAATCCAAAATACGTGCGTAATGTCTTGTTGCGTTCTGGTTCCCGCAACTTTGAAAGCGCCCGTTCCTCAATCTGCCGAATCCGCTCGCGTGTCACCGAGTACTCATGGCCGATTTCTTCAAGCGTAGCATCTTCAAGTTCCCCGATCCCAAACCGTCGTCGAATGATATGGGCCTCGCGAGGAGTGAGTGTCTGAAGCAATACAGTCACTTTTTCCTGCAAATCCATTCGCTCGGCTGAATAGAAAGGAGACACGGCCGAAGGATCTTCTAATACATCCGATAAATGTGCATTCTCATCATCCCCTACTGGCATTTCAAGCGAAATCGCTCCTTTAGTTGCTCCAAGGAGTGAAGATAGTTTTTCGGAATCAATTTCCAAAATGGAGGCTAACTCATCCATATTAGGTTCTCGACCTAATTGCACTGCAAGACGATCCCATGAACGTCGTACCCGTGTCATAGCATCACACACATGTACCGGCACTCGAACCGTGCGAGATTGGTCCGCTAAGGCTCGAGTGATCCCCTGCCGAATCCACCACGTTGCATAGGTACTGAATTTATAGCCCCGCTGATATTCAAACCGGTCAACGGCTCGCATTAAACCAATGTTCCCCTCTTGAATGAGATCCAATAAATCCAGTCCACGGTTCATATATCGTTTCGCTACACTGACGACTAATCGTAAATTGGCCTCTAGCATCGCTTGTTTTGCGAAATGAACACGGGTCTTTGCGCGTTCTAATTGTCGAACCCGTATCAGAAACTTAGCAAAAGGCATGTGCAACAAATGCTCTTCCATATATCTCAATTGTTCGATAACTTCTTGCCGACTACGGGAGTGAGTCGTATCTGGTTGTTCATGTTCATTGACTTTCGCAATGACTAGTTGGCTTTTCAGGTCTAATTTGGCAATCCCCATTTGACGAATGTCTTCTTGAGAGACATTCAACCGTGTTAGGACTTCCCTCAGCTGCTCGTTTAAAGATTGGATACGATGTTCTATTTGCTGAAAAAATTTGGGATGCCAATTCAATGTCTTCAAGCTTTTAAAAAATTTCGTTTTCTCAGGAGATCCTTTCTTCGGCTGAGCAAAGCCCTCGTGAACGATGTCATCTTTCACAGGCAAATCCAATAAGGATTGAATACATTGGCAGAGGTCAGCAAGCTGTTGTATGACCCGTTGACGAAATTCCTCATCCTCTTCTTGGGCGTCAAGGAATTCAGGTTGCTCCGCTTCTCCATCTGTATCGATGGCCACATCCTTATCTTTTTGCACAATATGTTTGGCTAAAATTTCTCCTTGGGTGAGACGCTCTTGTTGATCTTTCAAAAATTCCAAGGTCATCGGTAGAATAAACAGAGCTTCCAACATCTGTTCAGTGGTTCCCTCAATCTTTTTACACAGCTCAACTTCGCCATCACGATCCAACAAAAGAACTTGGCCAATTTCCTTTAAATAGAGAGGAAGCTCTCGGTCTGGCAAATTCACTGTCCGTTCTCCCACTGAACCATTTTTTGAAGATAAAACGGAGGCTGGGCCCTGGGATCGTTTCACTTTTTTTACCGACCCATTCCATGTGGATTTTTGCAATGAAACTGATGGGGTCATTCCTGTCTCCCTCCTGTTCATGGTCGTGAAATCCCTTGCGAAGTCTTATCGACGACACACAGCATGAAAAATTCTTGAAAGGTCTGTGCTTGCGTCCAACTAAGTTGAGCAAGGGAAATGCCATTACAGGATTTTTCGAATCTACAAGCCGTTGATGACCGTTATGCTAAACTCGTGGATAATGAGGAGGAGAGTAGGCAGCCTAGCTGGAAAAGTAATTTGAATTTCGTCGAATTTATTGACAAGGAGCAATTCTAAATACCAACAAGGAATTGGTACGAGATAAAATGGGCAATTTCCTTAGCATTTTGTTTGTAACGATCTGTTGGCCAATCTGACAATGCTCTACAAAGAGTTTGTGCAGAGAATCTTCTGAACATGATTGAAGGTTGAATCAGAGTCTTATTGACAATAAAGGGATTTCTTGGATTCCTTCATGTATTTTGCTACAGTCTGTTGCTGTTTTTATGATTATTCCTTCCATTGTTCTCAGAATGTTGGCCCCCTTAGGAAGCGAACATTCCCCCTCTTGTTCTTAAATTATGTATAACTGTTCGCAGTCTCCTCAATTTCCTGAATCTTTAAGCCTTAACAGGAACCTGTTCATTTGGATAACTGGCATTCTATGCCTTACCTTGGGACTCGTTGGTTGTGCTGGAAAGGAACAATCAACGGATACGTTAAATAGTATAGAAACGTCAGCAAAGGCTTCTTCTGTGGAAGCTGGCAACGATTCTGAAACAGAGGACACGGAGTTTGAGGATGAACTTTTTGACCCCTTTGATGATTCTCCTAGAGAAACACAAATCGAGGAATATGACCCATTTGAACCGGTGAATTCTGTCATCTTCGAATTCAATTACCAATTCGATAAATATCTCTTAAAACCTGCAGCACAAGTCTACAATTATTTCGTACCACCCAATGCACAACTCAGCATCGTCAACCTCTTTCAAAATGCGCGATTTGTCCCTAGATTCTTGAACAACCTGTTTCAAGCCAAATTTCAGGGAGCTGGAATAGAAATGAGCCGGTTTCTTATCAATAGTACTTTAGGTGTTGGAGGGTTATTTGATCCGGCCAAAATCATGTTCAATTTGGACACGCCCCAAGAAGATTTGGGCCAAACCTTAGGAAGTTACGGCGTCCCTCCTGGGCCCTATCTTGTCGTTCCCTTCTATGGACCGTTCACCTTACGGGACGGATTTGGTTTTATCGGAGATACTTTTCTTGATCCTTTTAACTGGTTAGTGCTGCCCATCATTGAAATTGCCGATGCTCCAAGACTTGTTCAGCATGATCCAACCATTACCTATGCTCGATTGGGCATGACCGTGATAGAAAATGTGAATCTCCGCGCCCTCTCACTAAAAACATTTCAAGGGGTCGAAGATGGGACACTCGACCTGTATGGCGCGATTCGCAATGGGTATCTCCAACAACGGCAAAAGGCAATTGCAGAATAAGCCTCATGCGCATTCCTCAACTCTGGCAACCCGTTTCGAAGTAATTTCCAACACTCTTCAGTAAATACTTTCTCATTCCTCAGTCTTTTTCTTTCTTTTTCCTTCAAGACACAAACCCAAAAAGCAGGTAACATAAAAGAGGATTGGAGATCAGACCCGTCAGCAACTTTAACAACCTTGATCTCAAAGTGTAGGCCAAGGTCACTTCTACATGTTGTCATCATCGACATCTTCTCAACATGCTAATAAACGACTCCTCGTATCAGCAGCAGCATTTGTCATTGTTGTCGCTGGAATGCGGGCGGCAGAACCGATTCTGGTTCCCCTGCTAATTGCAGGATTTTTGGCTATTCTGAGCGCCTCGCCCATCTTCTGGTTAAGAGATAAAGGCCTGCCGGCAGCCGTAGCTTTATCTTTGGTCATTCTTGGTGTCCTAGGATTAGGGTTTGGGTTTATCGTGTTGATCGGTACTTCCCTGGATGACTTTTCCAATGCCATTCCTCGTTACCAAGCACGGCTCACGGAAGAAATGGAGCCTCTCCTCCAATGGATACAAGGTCTGGGGTTTCAATTTAATGAAGAGTTACTGCTTAAATCCATTGACCCGGGCGCCTCCATGCGACTTGTCGGACGCATGCTTTCTGGCCTAGGAGGAATTCTCACTAATTCCTTTTTAATTCTCCTAACGGTCATTTTCATTTTATTGGAAGCCTCAAGTTTCCCTAAAAAGGTCCATGCTGCCTTCGGCGATCCCAAAGGCACCTTTTCGCAATTCAGCAAAATTACTGATGCAGTAAATAATTACCTCGCCATCAAAACCCTCTTGAGTTTAGCCACAGGCATTATTGTGGCCATTTGGGTGGCGATCTTAGGGATCGACTTTCCCGTTATCTGGGGACTTTTGGCCTTTCTTTTAAATTTCATTCCTAACCTCGGCTCGATCATCGCCGCCGTTCCACCTGTGCTCTTGGGATATATTCAATTCGGTCTGGGACGCGCCCTTTTGGTCGCTGCAGGATATGGAATCGTGAATGTTATATTTGGGAATATAGTGGAACCAAAGCTGATGGGCCGTAAACTTGGGCTCTCGACATTAGTCGTATTTCTCTCCTTGGTCTTTTGGGGATGGATATGGGGCCCTGTCGGCATGTTGCTCTCGGTTCCCATGACGATGATCATCAAAATTGCATTGGAAAGCCACCCATCCACCCACGCATTCAGCATTCTGTTGGACTCTGAATCATCTACTACCAAAACCACGAGATCAAAAGAGGCGGCAGCCAAAGGGTAAGCTCCCACCCAACCCGATGACCTTCTCTTCACCGTTCTCGTTACTCAACTCAGAATCCGCCAGCCACATATTTGTTTCCTACCCATTGCTCCAGTACCATGAAACCCTTTCCATTGGAGAAAACCTTCTTACTGGACCAACATTGCACCACCTATATGAATAGGACTGAACTTTCTAAAATTCTACTCGTCCAAGCGATGGAGGAATCGGATCAGCATGGGCGGCACCTTCCCCTTTCTACTCGACATCATGCGACACAACAAGCGAGAGACCAACAAGACATTGCACTCGGCGCATCGAAAGAAACAAGTCTGACTTTTCTTACTCGGCGATCGGACATCATATGGGCTTTTGTCAAAAAGTCGTTTCCTACTTTCATCAAACCCTGGAAACATATTCAAATAGGTATTCCGTCGGCACTAGTGGCTTTCCCTGCTCTTGTCGCAGGATTATTGATGAATGGGTTGGGAGGGTCTCAACGGGTGAATTTACTCAACTTTCCTCTGCTGGCATTGCTTCTCTGGAATGTGGGGATTTTTTTGTCTTCAGCTGTGGTGCCTTTCCTACCATCCTCGTTAAAAAATGCAGGACTTGGCGCCACCACGACCTGGCTATCTCAATTCGTCGAATGGTGGGGACGACGATCGTGGTCCTTTTCTACACTTTCGGATCCATCAGCCACTCTCTGGGTCAAAGATTCCACCAAACGATTTATGACCCTTTGGCTCCCACACATACGACCGATATGGACTCAACGCGTTCGTCAACTTCTCCACTTAGGCGCTGCCTGTATGGCTTTAGGAATTATCCTGGGCATGTATATTCGAGGGCTGGCACTAGACTACCAGGCGACCTGGGAAAGTACGTTTCTTTCACCTACTCAAGTTCATAGTATCCTCAGCTCCCTTTTGGGACCTGCGGCATGGCTCCTACACTATCCATTTCCATCCCTTGCAGACATTGTGAATCTCCGTGCCCCTCAACATGGTCCGGCGGCTTCGTGGATACATATGTGGGCCCTGACAGCCTTTGCTATTATCGTTATCCCCCGCTGCATCCTGGCTTGGCTCTGTCAACGTTCTGTTCAACAGATGCATCGGACGTGCATCCTTTCACTAGAGGATCCCTATTTCGTGCATCTTCTTGCCCCAGGCAAAGGCCAAGGCATGCATGTCGATGTTTTACCTTACAGCTATCAACCCTCTGCAGAAGCTAAAAATTTTCTGGACCTAGTTTTTCTGGATATATTTGGAAATCTGGCAAATCTTCATTGGCACCCAACTGTGCCCTTTGGACAAGAATACTCAGCGTTGTTTGAAGCTTCCGTACTAACTCGTACGATAGTAGTCATCTTTAATGCTGGACAAACTCCCGAAGGGGAAGTCCATGGGGAATGGCTTCACACCATGCAGACACAATTAAGTACAGCATCAAATACCAGGCTCCTCGTACTCTTGGACGAAGAACCTTATAGCCAAATCGTCGACGATGTTCGTATGACCGAACGTCGACAGTCCTGGCAACGCTTGGGCATTCAATACCAGCTTTCGTTCGTCACGTTTCATCCATCAACGACACCGCAAAACAAAATTATTCAACAGGCACAAACGAGACTTTGGCCAGCTTCGTCATAAATCCATGGACCAGATTTCGCGCACCATTACACTCTCCTTGATTTCCCATACCAATATCGGGAAAACCACATTGGCACGCACCCTTCTGTGCAAAGACGTGGGACAAGTACTGGATCAAGCCCATGTCACAATTCAAAACGAACAATTCCTTTTGCTCGAAACATCGGACGGACTGCAATTACATCTATGGGATACACCAGGGTTTGGGAATAGCCATAAACTCCTTCAGCGCCTACAAGGTCTCTCCAATCCTATCGGCTGGCTGGTGTCTCAAGTCTGGGATCGGCTTGCAGATAAACCCTTTTGGTGTAGCCAACAGGCCATACAAAATGTTCAACAAGAAGCCGACGTTGTCCTCTATCTGGTCAACGCCACAGAAGACCCGACCATGGCCGGATACCTAGAGCCTGAGCTTGCTCTTCTTTCCTGGCTCAACAAACCCGTCATCGTGCTCCTCAATCAAACCGGTCTGGCGGATTCTCAACAACAATGCCAACTCCAAGCACACTGGAAACAGCAATGGTCCACTTATGATGTGATTAAAGATGTCATGAGTTTAGATGCCTTTACCCGCTGTTGGGTACAAGAGGGATTGTTATGGAATCGCATCGCTCAAGTACTCCCACAAGAAAAGCATTCCACTATGGTAGACTTGTCCAATGCCTGGCGTGAACAACAGCACTTCACCCTCAATGCAAGCATGAATGCAATTGCCCATATGTTAGTCGAAACCGCCTTGGACGGCGAAGTGTTACCAGAACAGAGCGAGGGAGGCTCGAAAAAAGCCATGGTTAAGCGGGCTATGCAGGCCATGGATCAACGCTTAGCCTATCGTACTTCAGCCATGAGCAGAGAATTAATCACTCTCCATGGCCTCACTGGTGAATCAGCCCATGCGATTCAATCACGGTTGGAAGATGTCACGGTTCCCGGGGAACGGAAACCCTGGGAAGAAGAAAGTTTTTGGAATGGACTTGTCAGCGGCGCGGCGGCCGGATTCGCCTCAGATGTCGCAACAGGAGGATTGTCACATGGGGTCTTCACCATTGGGGGAGCGATCTTAGGTGCGTTAGGAGGTACCGCATACGCAAAAAGTCAGGATGAAGGAAACCCTAATCAAATCTCATGGGTACCTGAATTTCTGAATCGCCAAACGCGGGATGCGCTCCTGCGTTATCTAGCCGTCACCCATTACGGCCGCGGACGTGGGGATTATAGTGACCCCCGTGAATTTCCCCTCTTCTGGCAAGAAGAAACAGAGCGAGTCCTGAAACAACGGCTAGAAGACCTGCAACATATTTGGAAACAATGTCTAATCGCTGGTACCACAAAGAATAACCAACAAGCCATAGATCCATTGGTCCAGCTCTTGACCAATCTCACCCTTAACATTCTCAGCAGGTTCTATCCAGAAGCCCAATCTTGGTTACACGGGTCTTCTTTCTAACAGTTCTGCTATACGCCAGAAATTCACATATGTCACTCACATTAACTTGAGCAAGAAAAACTTAAGAATTCCAAGACATGGAGCTCTGACGTTAATGTCTCAGGGCAGGTTTGAGCATGCGGGGTGGACGGGTGTCGAATCCCATAGGCGCAAGTTCCATAGTATGCACGAACATAGCCATTCGGCGGGGGCTGAGATACGCTAATTCTTGTTCAGGAACATGTTTCGGATGAACGGCCTGCTTGATCTCTAATTGGGACTCCTTAGCTAAATTCACTAGCAGTCCATCGTTTCGGCATAGCCACGGAGCATAAAGTAAGACAATTGGTTTCATCGGCTGCTGTATATTAATCGATGACACCAAACCTCGAAATCCATCCGTGAGTTCTACCAAGCTCCCGGGTGGATAGACCCCAATTGCTTGAACCAAAGCCTGTACCACTTGTTCGCAAAATTTTGAAGAGGCCCCTTTCATAACCACATGACGATAGAGACGAGCCAACGCAGCATGAGGGTTGAGACTCGTTTTAGGATCTGGAGCATTACAGAGTTCGTCAAAATGATCGGCCACCATGACAATCCTCGTGAGCAGAGAAAGGTCTTCTCCTCCTAGGCCTTTTGGGAATCCTGAACCATCCATTCGCTCATGGTGGTGTGCAATCACATCAAGCAAAATGGGTCCAGCATTCAGGAAGGATGCGATAAGTTGCATGCCCATTTCTGGATGGAGAAGACTGAGTTCTGGGTCTGCTTCAACTTTAATCCCTCCTGGATAAAACTTCACATTCATTGGTAGAGCTCGGTAGCCAATATCATGAAACAATGCTCCTCGCCCGAGTTCCATTAATACTTCGTCTTCTAATGAAAATTGCCGTCCAATAAGAAGAGACAGGGTGCACACGTTGATAGCATGTTCGGAGAGCCCCCACGCCACGCCAGAATTCCCAACTTGATCAATCAACGCCATCATTGCGTTGGGATTATTCATCTCCTGTAAAATATTCGTAATCACGGCATCACCTGTTTTCAGGCCAGCCGGACGACGCCCGGTAAGCTGCCGAAAGAGCTCGTGCCCTTGGAACAAGGTTTTCTGATAATTTCCCTCCACTTTACGGAGATGCTCAAAATACTCACGGTAATCTTCACGCCTCTCAAATATTTCCGATAGGGCGGATTTAGGAATTAAGGGAGCTTCTTCCTGAATTTTCTCCTCACCACCACTGAAAGACATTTCACTATCTTGAAGACCTGCAACCTCAAGCTCATCTTCCACTTGGACATCCACATTGTTTGACACATCATCAACGACCAAAGGTTGTGACCGGTTAGGATCATACAAGATCGTAACATCCGTTAAACCTTTTAAAGTGGCGAGCTCTTCAGCAGTTTTTATCGTAAACGAATTGGTTGGGAAGGGATGACTGAACCACGAGCCTTCTAACTTGACCGTGACTCCTATCTCTAGCACATGAATATCTTCAACTTGAATAAACGACATGGGAAGTCCTAACTTTCATCCTGTGGATTTCCTGGCACCCACCTATTGACCTTCATGATTATCAAATAATCAAAACCCGTCTGCGCAATACTCCACATATCGTTTCGGCTGATTTCATTACAGGATTAAGGAAGGAAATTACCATGCACTCTCATAAGGCTGTTAGGAAACTTTTCTCGAGGAGAACAATGGTGGGTTTTCGTTACGTCAGCCGAAAGAGGTTCTTAAGAATGTCCACAACCATATCAGCACTGGGAAATGCATAAGTATTTTCGATTCTCTGCAAATAGCTTTTTCCCCAAATACCAATCCAGTCCACAATAAGCATTCAAACTATTTTTTGAAAGGCAAAGTACAAGACTTGAAAATCTGAGGGATTTTTTTGTTCCAACGCTTTCTTTATTCTTGTAATTTTCTCAGGGTCTCTGGACTCCTTACATGTTCAATTCATATTGTATCACGTTAATTGTGGATGATTTCTGCCTCATCTGGGTTAACGCAAAGTAGCTTCAAGTTTTCCCTCTAGGTTCCGATACACTTTTGTTTAACAAAACAACTGTTCGGTTTCACGCCGATAACAAACGCTCTTTCCCGAAAAGGCTAACTGTTGAAAGACGGGGCGCAAAGCCACGGATCAGGTCTTAACCATTCCTGACAGCCGGGTTACCGAAGGAAAGATGAAAACGCTCTTGAATGGGATTGAGGCTAATCATGGCTCACTCCCCAGCCTGAGGGTTTTCTTCACTATCCTCCTACTCGCCTCCTAACCTTTTCAGAGTTCTTTAGTTTTCACGGTGGGAAAACTATACCTGTTATAGGAACGAACTTGGATACCTCCCATTTACCCAAAAAGAAAGGAAAAAAGATGAAACAGCATGTTCCCCAAAAGGCAACCGTGTTGGAATGCCCAGCATCAAAGAAAAATTGTGAGGTGGTTTTTGAAGTGAACGTTTTTCGCAGCGCAAAGCATGGTGGCCTCGAAGCTACAGGCTGTTCTGAATTCCCAACCCACACCAATGCTCCGGCCTGCGAACAGAAATGTATCCATACTCCAGAGGCGCAGCATATTCACGAACAAGCCATTCATCAACATCAAGATGAACTCAGTACCATCGGCTCAAATGTGATTGGGTAGGCCCATTGAACGAAAATACGCATTTCAGCCACGTACAAACTTTCAACCCTTTTCAACGGAGGTTTTTCAATGATTAAGCGGTTTTGCAAAACATTGGCATTCGCAACGGTCCTGACATTCACCACGAGCCTTATCTCGCTTCCTATGGCATTTGCCTCAGCCTCGACATCTAAAAAGATCGACCTGGAATTGACTGTTCGAGTCAATCAGAAGGGATTTTTAGATAAAAAGGGGGAAATCTATGGTCCCAAACATACGCTTCAGTTGCCTCAAGGCAAAGTCGTCCGAATTAAATTTGTCTTTGATGAAAAAGTGACCAGCTTAGCTATTGGCGATACGCATCAAGTTGCCATAACTGGGGAAGGGGTTATGCAGGAATCGGAACCCATTTCGATGTGGAATCAACAGACCACTATGACGTTTCACACAGGCAAAGAAGGTTCTAAATATCGAGCATATTGTATTCTTGACTGTATTGGAATGGAACATCTCAACAATTTAGTCATACAAGTGGTATAATATCACTTACGCATGTTGGTTGTGTTGGGCCTCAGTTTTCCTGCTGAGGCCCTTTTCATTCTTATACAATGTAAATAAGGGGACCGATGGCTACACCGCACAAACCTTTTTCCTTAGAATCATCGAACCAACCTAGGTCCTCCCCTAAGGGTCCTTCACAGTCGGACGAATTATTCAGAGAGTCCGGACTAAATATTCTCCGTGAGACCTCCCCTGTCTTCCAACAACCAAGTCATGGACAGACAAGACCTCCGACATTGTTTATCATTTTTGGTGCCCAGGGAGACTTGACCAAACGCAAATTGATTCCAGCTCTGTATAACTTGGCCGCCAGCGGGCATCTTCCGAATGAATTCGCCATTTTGGGGGTCGATGGCATCGAGATGCACACGGAAGATTTTCGAGCCAAAATGAGTCACGATATCCAAGAACTCTCGACACGTTCTATTGACCCAACCATAAAAGAATGGTTGCTCGACCGATTACATTACCTTTCAGGAGATTTTCGGGATCCCAAAACCTACCAACAACTTCTTTCCATGCTAACAGAAATAAACAGGCAATATGGCACCTGTGGGAACTATCTATACTACATGGCTACTGCCCCAGCATTTTTCGGTGAAATTGCTGAACAATTGAACGCGACTGGGTTAGTCCAACATGAGAAAGACTATTCTCGACGTATCGTGATTGAAAAACCCTTTGGGCACGACTTGGCATCGGCTCAATCTTTGAACCAAACGCTACGCGGGGTCTTAGCCGAAAGCCAGATTTATCGCATCGACCATTATTTAGGGAAAGAGACGGTCCAGAATATTTTAGTGTTTCGATTTGCGAACGGCATCTTCGAACCCATCTGGAATCGACAATATATTGACCATGTACAGATTACGGTCGCCGAAACGCTGGGGGTTGAACATCGTGGAGCCTATTACGATAAATCAGGCGCTTTGCGAGACATGGTGCCTAATCATCTCTTGCAGCTTTTGGCTTATGTGGCGATGGAACCCCCGAATGAGTTTGATGCCGAAGCGGTACGCAATGAAAAAGCCAAACTTCTTCGCGCGATTCAGCCCATGAATCCTGTGAATGTCTTACACTCCACGGTAGCCGGTCAATACATCGAAGGGACGTCCAACGGGCGCCATGTCCCCCCTTATCGATCCGAAGTAAATGTTTCCCCAAATTCGCTCAGGGAAACCTATACTGCCATGACGTTATTTATTGAAAGTTGGCGCTGGGAAGGGGTCCCCTTTTATCTCAGGACAGGGAAACGAATGAATAAACGGGTCACCGAGATTGTCATTCAATTCAAGTCTGCCCCACTCATGTTATTTCGTAAAACGCCAGTCGATCGGTTAACACCGAATGTCCTCGTCATTCGTGTCCAACCTGATGAAGGCATTTCCTTGAGTTTTGGGGCAAAAATTCCAGGCCCTCAGGTGCAAGTGGGAAATGTGGACATGGATTTTCAGTACGCAAAATATTTTGGCGATGCCCCAAGTACCGGTTATGAAACGCTATTGCACGATGTCATGGCAGGAGATGCCACACTTTTTCAACGCAGTGATAATGTCGAACTAGGATGGAGTGTCGTTGACCCTATTCTCAAAGTCTGGGACAGTCTGGGAACACATGCCATCCATAACTATGCCGCCGGATCATGGGGGCCGCCTGAAGCTGACGCCCTGTTGGCCAAAGACGGACGAAAATGGCATAACCATAACTAATCAGACCTTGTTTCCATAGAAATATCAATAATATCGCTTCCCGTTAACAGACATAACCCTGCGAAGAAACTGTTTACTTTCTGACGCGCAACACATCTATTAAAAAAATCGTTCTCTTAAAATAGACCATTGGCTATCTATTCTTATTTTCCTATGCTAGGGTCACTGTACTTATCGTGTTGGGCTTGGCGATAAGCGCTAAAATTTTCAAAGCCCATAACCGGTGTTGTTTCGCCCGAGAGATTACTCGGAAGTATTTGACCTCAGTCGCCTGAACCTCGCGTCCGCGGACTACTCCTTCCCAATGCATTACCCTTCTCGAGCCTTAGACAATATCATTTTTTTTAAAGGAGGAGCCCCATGGGTTCAAAATTGTATGTTGGTGGATTGCCGTATTCGGCGACGCAAGTAGAACTAACGGACCTGTTTTCGTCACACGGAACAGTCCAATCAGCCAACGTCATTAGCGACAAATTCACCGGCCAATCGCGCGGATTTGGATTTGTCGAAATGTCGTCCAATGAAGAAGCTCAAGCGGCTATTTCAGCTCTCAACTCTACCGAGTTCGGCGGCCGAACATTAACCGTGAATGAGGCCAAACCCCAAGCCCCTCGGACAGGCGGTGGTGGCTACGGTGGTGGTGGAGATAGAGGTGGCCGAGGCAACCGCTTCTAACGAAAAGGCCTAGATTCAAAAAAAAGAAGGAGGGGTCTTGTGGACCTCTCCTTTTTTTGTATGCTGACAACACAAGTAGGGCAAATACTATGACAACAATTCCTAAGTCTGGAGAGAAGGTGTTCTAATAGACATCCAACGTGATGTGTTTGTTCAGAGTCTGGTATTTAGCAAGCAAGTTTGAGTCAATGATAAGCCCATCAAGCATGGGCAACATGACGTGATCACGCGACTCCCGCTGAGCCACTAACAGAGCACCAACACCCGCAGTGGCTGAAGGACGCCGAGAAGCGGAAACCCCTGGAACTTCTCCACTCTTGCTGTTTGTTGCATACCTTCTGGCACATCTTTTACTTTAAAGGCCAATCGCAAGAAACATCTGGGCGATCCCCTTAAAAAAAATCCCCTGCCGGGGTCACCGACAAGGGCTTACGAATCAATCACTTATGTTGGTTGCGGGGGAGGGATTTGAACCCTCGACCTTTGGGTTATGAGCCCAACGAGCTACCAGACTGCTCCACCCCGCGGATCGATACTAGTAGAGGCGCTGCGTAGAAGTCAATGAACGCAAAGGTAATTTTCACGTGTGGTTGCAAGGTATCCTGTGATATCTTTTGAGTCCTATGTTGCTCCCTGGCATTTTCGCCATCGTGATGGGCCTGGCTTTAATTATCGGTGATTGGTTTCAATTTACCACTCTGAAGCCCTGGGCTTGTCGCTATGGATGCACGTTAGCCCGGAGAAAAGATTCGCTTCCCAAACCAAAGGATTCTTTCCCACGACTATTCAAAACGAACAGTACAATTCCCCTTCCTCATGGTGTGGCCCGATGGGTAGCTGATCAGCAAGCCATCGTGATTCGGCCGTATTACAAAATGTTTTCTCTTCGGTTTCGTACAGCTTGGCCCTTAAAAGGAACGCTCGACTATCACTTTCAAGATGATAGGCTTGAATTCCACTTGTCGAAACGAATCCCTTGGTCTTCTGCAATTTTAACGTCCATTTGGCTCCTCTTTGTCATCGGGGGCACACTCGGTTTTGTGGCGATGTATGCAATGGATGGCGGGTTTGGGACAGTTGGTGGCATATTTTGGGGGATAGGAATGATAGCCCTAGGCTTATTAGTGCTAGCTGGTGGAGTGATTCTCCTGGCTTTCGCATACCGGCTGGAAGACTCGCGACTGATGCAGGTGTATGAGGAACTGCAGGTTGCTTTACAAGCTTAGCCCAAGAGGACGGTTGTTGGGGTACAGTTGTTTATAGCGCCCTACAGCCCAAATACGTCTTCACCCTTATCCACACTCTTCAACTCCCTTCGGAACGAATTCCTCAATTTAGTAAGCTCTCCGCTAATCTTCTTTTGAGATGAGATCTTTTTTGAGTTTAGAGAAGTTTTCGACTCGGAAAGAAGGAAGTACATAAGCCCAACCTTGGACACGTTGATTGATCGACTCGACTTCTTTTTGTACTTCTTCAGGTGTTTTGAGGAGTGATTCTTTCTTGGGGAGAGTGGCCGCTATTTCGTTATCATCCTTTTCAGTTTCTGCGCCTTTGGCTTTTTCACTACTTGCCGATTGGGGATCAGGTTCTGTGGGTACAATGATATTTTCATCAAATTCAGCGGAAACCTTAGCGAAGACTTTTTCATCTTGCTTGGTTGTGTGGACATGCAGACGTAATCCATCAAAGGTTTCAAGAACTGCTGACACGCCTGGATTACCAGAAAAATCTATCTCAGCCTGTGGCTTCACATCTTCTAATTCCAACTGGACCAATGTCCCCACCACATTATTCAGATTAAATTGCGAAGAAACCTTAAACCCTGAAGGAATCGCATCTAATTGAAAATCCAAATCCTCTGGCTTTTCTTTGGACAGATGGAGAGTTTTGCCGTTGGGATGCGTCACGGTCACTTGATGAACACGTTTGGTAGTGAGAGCTGTCACTTCCTTATCCAACCATTCCCCTGAAACCGTCTCTAATGGCAGATTGCCTGTTACTAACCAGGTTTGCGGGTCATCTAGTTTCCTCACATAGATCTCACTCATTCGGGGATTACCTTTGGCTGGCTTTTGATTTCCTACCACAAGTTTTGCCGTTTCAGCATTGTCCACCGTCTTTAGCGACACCATTTTAGACGGCGAACCTTCCTGATCTGGAGCCTGTAGTCCCAACCGTTCATATAATTCGGGATTCTTGGTTTTCGGTTCATGAATACGCAGATCCGCCATACCAACAATGGCTTGCTTCACCTTTTCCACATCGGCACGATAGTTGGCTTTCTCCTTCACTCCCCAGTTTTGTTCCCCGCGCACTAACGTGACCGTGTGTTCCTTGGTCTCAATAGCGATTTCATTCACATCATTCACAACAGCCATCAGGTCCGGAAACAACAACTGTCCACTTTGTGGAATATTTGTTGAGGGTTCACGATTGGCAAACACGGCTAATATAATGCCCACAATGGTGATGGCGGCTAATAAGCCTAATGTTTTCGACTTCATGGCGTTCCTTTAACTCACTATTAAATTATCAGTTAGTCTTCAACGTGTTTTGTGAAGTGATACCTTCTACGCCGATTTTTTCCGAAGGCGCGACGAACTGATCCATACACCCACAATGCCAATAAGGAGTGGCACAAGACCTATATTGATGAATTTCACCCAACTTTCAACGCTTTCAATATTTTTGCCTAATTCATGTTGCACACTTCGCAACTCTTTCCGAACTTGAACCAAGTCCTGCCGGAACGTGGCCATGGCTTTTTGTTGCTCAGTACTCATGAGCATGGCGTTGCCTTCGGGCTTTTGGCTTTGCAACTCCTGAAGTTTACCTTCTGTGGCTCTCAACCGTTCTTGCAGGGCTTGTTCCTTTTGACGAAATTGTTGTTCGGCATCCTGCTGGAGCGCGCGCAACAAGGTAAACGGACGGGAGTACCCAGCTCGGCTTCTGACGCTAATTAGATCATTACTCCCTGTAAGATTATCCAACGCATTGGTGACAAATGCCCCATTTCCCGAAGTTGGAATGCCAATCCGTTGGCCAAAGAAATTTTGCACTTGTGCCCAAAACTTATCCTGTAAAATATCCGTATCAGCCACCACAATCACATTGATAGGATCTTTGGATTCAGCCACATGGAGCTTGGACGACGAGGAGTCGTCGGCATCAGAAGAAGGGGCAGCGTTCGGCGATTCTTCCTTTTCAGGCTCTTGGGGCTTGCCATCAGGAAAAGCGGTCTTCCCCTTTCCCGTTACTCGTGCCGCCACGATCATTTTTTCGCCTTCTGGCTGATAACTACTGAGAATGCCTCCAAGATCCGACATGAACGATAAGCGCGAAACATCAATTTTCATCGCCGCTTCATCTGATTGGATTAAGGGGGTAAGTACCGTCCCCACATCACCCTTTTTTTGCAGAATGCCTGCAGACGCCATGGTGATAGCTGGCACTTGTGCCGTCACAATATCATCAGCACTGAAATGTTCGGGACGAAAATCCACCCACACAGGGTAATCCACCACTTGCATACGACCCTGTTGTTGTACTTGCACCTTCTTGGCCAATGGCAAATCACCTAAGACCTTCCCTTTGACCATTTCCAACCCCCAGGCTTCAAACAACTTCGGAAGGTCAGAATTCCCTGGGCCTCCGCCACCCATAGGATTCATAGGGTTGCCGCCACTTCTATCCGATTCCGCCAGGGGGTCCACAAAAAACATGGCATGCCCACCATGTAGGACAAACTGATCAATGGCATAGAGGGTGGGATCACCCAATATTTTAGGATGCACAACCATGAGGACACTCACGTCTTCTGGTATGGCTTTCACCGTCGGTTCAAGTTTTTTTATCTCAAACATCTGTTCAATATGAGTCACAATCAACCAAGGCGGACTGCCGCCGCCTTGTTGCATAAAGGGCATGCCTCCGGCAGCTCCATCAATGGGGAGCGAACTTATCAATCCTAGAATTTTTTTCTTCGGATTCGCCAAAGAATGGATCATCTTTGTAAGATCATATTCTAGAAACTCTTCCCGCTCCCTCTGAAAAAAAGGAATCACTTCTAACTCATCAGTTGAACTTGTACCCGCTAAACCAAAATAAAATTGTGTGCTACCGTTGTCTAACGGCACACCTTGTAACCCATAGGCCACAGCACGATCTTCTTCTTCAGAAAACGGCTCAGGGTCCATGATTTGTAAACGTATTGGGTCGCCTGCGACTTGGGCATATTCCTCTAACATTTCTTGGACCCGCGTAGCATACCCTTTAATACCAGGAAGGCCAGTCGCCAGCTTTTTGGATAAGTAAAAACGTAGCGTAATAGGCTCCGCTAAGTTTCCCAATACGTTTTTTGTGCCATCTGACAAGGTATAGAGCTGATGATCCGTTAAATCAAAACGAGCCGAACGTAAGGCCGCGCTACTGATCATATTGAACGCCCCAAACAATACGGCCGCTAAGGCAATTCCAGTTCCTGTTAACAAGCGTTTATTCATAGATCCCTCATTAATATATCAGTCCTTGAATCATGGTCATCCTTATCCCTTACTCGGCTTTTTTCATATCGATGACGGTAGCCGTAGCAAATAGCCAAAACGCAATAAGTGATAGAAAATAGACGATATCTCGGAAGTCCAGAACCCCTTTGCTAATAGACTGAAAATGCGTCAAAAAACTAAAGGAGCTGATAGCGCTAAGGAGAAATTGTGGGGCCCATCCGCTAAAGAGTTCCAGGACTAGCGGAAATCCGCTTAAAATAAATCCCAAACAAATCACCACACTTACGACGAAGGCGATCACCTGATTTTTTGTCAGGGCCGAAATGCAGGAGCCAATGGAAAGAAACCCGCCGGCCATTAGCAAACTGCCAAGATAGCCAGCAAAGATGACGCCGTTATCCGGTTCACCGAGTACATTCACAGTAATCCACATCGGAAAGGTCAGTGCCAGCGCAATGCCCGTGAAACACCAGGCAGCCAAGAATTTACCTACAACTGCCTCCCACATGGTGACCGGTAAGGTGAGCAACAACTCTATCGTGCCTGATCGCCGTTCCTCTGCCCACAGGCGCATCGCCAAGGCAGGGATAAGCACGAGGTAGAGCCATGGGTGAAAATCAAAAAACGGAACCAAATCGGCTTGCCCCCGTACAAAGAAGTTGCCCAAATAAAATGTAAAGGCACCACTGAGCATCAGAAAAATCACAATAAACACTGCCGCGATGGGTGTGGCAAAATATCCTGCTAATTCCCGCTTAAAGATGACCCGAATGCGTTCCACAATGCCTCCTTACTGCTCTTTTATTCTGTCACAAGTTAAGAAAGTGCCTGTTTTGTCGTGGTCAAAAGACGAAAGACATCATCTAACTGTCCTCGATCCTGATATAATTCCTGCACGTTCCATCCTTGCTCCCGAGCATATCGCCCAATATCAGGCAATATCCATTGTCCATCATCAGGATAAATTCTCAACCGCACCAGATTACCATCCTTACCTTGCTCTTCTACTTTTTTGACCCCCTTCACTGTCATGAACCGTTCCTGCACCAGGTCAGGTTCTACTCCACTGATTGTAATGAGAACCGTATTATGGGTTGGCGCTTGTCCTTCTAACTCAGCAGGTGTGCCATCCGAGACCACTTTGCCTTTGGCAATAATCATGGCCCGAGAACACACGGCATGCACTTCTTCCAAAATATGAGTGGAGAGGATAATGGCTTTCTCTTCAGCCATAGCTCGAATCAATGTGCGAACTTCGTGCTTTTGGTTGGGATCTAAGCCATCGGTTGGTTCATCTAAGACTAAGACATCCGGATCATGCAGAATGGCTTGGGCCAAGCCGACACGACGCTTAAACCCCTTTGAGAGTGTTTCAATTGGTTGATCTAAAACTGATTGCAGATTCACCTTATCTACAGTCTCATGCACAGCCCGCTTGAGAGTTTCACCATGATGGCCCCGCATCTCTCCGATGAAAGTCAAAAAAGAAGCCGGTGTCATATCTTGATAAGCCGGAGCACCTTCGGGCAGGTAGCCAATACGCGTTTTTGCAGCCAGGGCGTCGTCCTGCACATCATGGCCGCAGACCCTTACCGTGCCACTGGTCGGCGTCAGAAACCCCGTAATCATTTTCATCGTGGTCGATTTCCCTGCTCCGTTGGGTCCGAGAAATCCAAGGACTTCACCTTTACCGACAGTGAACGAGACGCCATCCACCGCAACAATCGGCCCAAAGGTTTTCCGTAAATTACTAATCTCAACCATGCTTGTCATATAGACCTCTTCATCTCAATCTAGAAATACAACAATAAAACCTCCAAGTGTACAGTGACTTTTCTAAAACGTCATATCATAGCTCCTCCCCTTTGTAAGGGGAGGATTAAGGTGGGGTAGAGAGTGGATCAATAGCCAATTTGCTCAAGACAGTACTACGCATATCTCAAAGCTAAAAGTATCTTACAGTCTCTACCCCCTAACCCCTCCTTACAAAGGAGGGGAATCCTATCAATGTGTTAGTGCAAATATAATTCTGGCAATGATTCGTCCTTGCTCTTCACTTTTTGGGGCTTTGCCGTGATGGCCGGCTGGATAGTTTCCCAGAAACGTTGACCATCCCATGTCTGTTGTTCAGTTGTAGTATACAGAGTTCGATCTAAGTTCCAAATGGCTTCTTCCAAACCTGTATTATGTGGAACAGGCTCAGCCAACATTCGAGCTGCCGTTCCCAGACTTAAACATGGTTTTCCTTGTTGTTTAATCGACGCCCATTTTATAAGAGCTTCTCGTGTTCTTGGTGCTGATTGTTCAAGGCATGCTGCCTTTACAGCCTGTATTGCTTTGCGTTCGGACTCCACAATCTTCTGAGCCTTTGTCGCCATTTCTTCGTTGTTTACCTGGCTCCGTCGACGCCGATCCCACCACCAACCCAAGAGAGTAAGAACCCACACTCCCATGAACCCGCCCGCAATCCATGCCCATTGATTTGATCCAGGAGCTATAGGCAATTGATTTGACCCATTAAGCGAAATCTCTATGGGGCCCTTTTCTGCTGACTCAGCCGTATCAGCTAAGTGAAGAGGTTCAGACGCTCTGGTTCTAGATGATTGCGGGGGCATATCTCCGACTACCGTTAATGTTCTTGATGGTAGTTGGGCAGTCTCCCATTGTGCACGTTCAATACTCCACCAGGGAATGCTGATACCTGGAATGGTCACCGAGCCGGGTTGCGTCGGAACCAAGGCAAATTTCTCTTCACGGGTCCCTACCACCCAAGTCCCATCAAAATTTGTCTTGATTATAGGCTTATCAGGATAGTTTTTGATTGATCCATAGTTGGGTGTTGGCAATTCTGGCAACTGTTCTCCGCGCACGCCCTTTGCAACCATCACCACTGTTCTGGTGAGAGGCTCACCCGTTTGGATCTTTGCCGTATCCTTAGACCAGGATTCCCTAATCATGAATTCCTTAGCGGGAAGCCAAACCTTGCCCTGTAGATTCGAAGGCACATCCTTGACGGTCAGAGAAACTTTTGGGCTTAAGATATGAATGGGGCGCAAAGTTTGAAAAAATGAGGTGAAAGGACCACCGCTACGATTTCGCCGACGGTTGCCAAAAAACTGATCGAGCGTCGAGCCCCCGGATCGTTCATCTGGAATCGATCCAGACAACAAGACCGGTGGAATAACTTGAGTTCCAGCTTTTTGAGGCGTGATGGCATAACGACGCTCTGTTACCTGGTAACGCCGACCATTTCGGGTCGTTTCATACGAGGTATCTTTGCCCACACGTTCTACCATACCCCATTCTATTTCAGGATCATCCAATTTTCCTTCTTGCAGGGAAACTGCCGACACCAAGCGAAGTGTCAGCAATACTTGTCCCTGCACGTAGGGGACATGTGTGTCGACTTCCGCTTCAAGAAAGATATCCCGCTGAGTATCAGTTCCGGTTGCCTGAGTCGATTCCTTCACCGTGATGGACAGAGGAAGAGTTGAATGATTCCCGACCCGAATGGCAGGAATAGTCAGCATCCCGGTTCGCTTAGGTGCTAAGGTGGTTGTCCATCTCGTTACCGATGAGGTTCGACCATTGATGATACTCATCTGCTGACTATGGCTGGTACCTAGTAGCGCAAAGTTCTCTTCTAACATCTGCAAATCTGGTTCACCACTGGATGACACGCCTTCTCCTTCGACCACCAACCGAAACGTCTCATCCACCATCACCGGATTCCGATCCACATAGGCCTTCACCGATTGTCCCCACACTAACGAGGGACCACTCAACAGACCGAAGATCAGAACCACAATTGCCATCTAAAAAAAGTCTCCCAAATCTTTCTACCCGGTTATTCTGGCTATTTCTCAGGTGAAACCTTTTGCGCTTTTATTCCTCATCTATTCCCCAATTGACCGTCTCTCCCCTCACCCTTCCCTCTCCCTTAAAGGGCGAGGGAGTTAATTGCGAAAAACTAAGATGGATTCCCGATAAAAAATGTCGGGAATGACGGAAGCAGAGGAAAAAGCATAAATCTTGTTTTTTCACCATGCCCTCCCTGTACTATCCACTGCCGTCCCTGCCTCCACGCGTCGCTGATGTTCCAAAAGAAATTTGCGCCGCAACAACCCTCCAGGGTCATCGGGAATGCGACGAAGCCATTGTTGAAGAGCCTGTTGGGATTTCTGATCCTCCTGCGTCTCTCCTGACTCAGAAGCCGAAGCCTGCTGCTTCTGGAAATCAGTATCTTCTGTGCTTTCTCCCTGATTGGCTTGAGCGATATCCGATTGGGCCTTATTCTCTTCCATATCTTGAGCAGGTGACTGTGCATGAGATTCTTCAGATTTGTTGGAGTCGTCTGAAGAATCTTGACGTGATTCTGCTGCTTCTGCCTCATCTCGGCTTGTATCATTTTGAGAAGCGGTTTGTTCTTGCTTGCTTTCTTGCTCGCTTTTCTCAGATTCCCCTTCCTGACTCTGTTGATCAGATCTTTCTCCTTCGTCATGTTGTTGCTGCTCTTCCGAAGAAGAATCAGATGACTTGGAATTATTTTCTTGAGAATTTGGTGACTGTTGATTCTCCAACATCTTTTTAAGAAGGTCTAAGTTATGTTGCGCATCTGCATGGTCAGGTTGTTGCTTTAAGACGGTTTGATAAGAGGCGATGGCTTCCTGATACTTTCCCAGTTTGCCTAAAGCATTGCCTCGATTATAGTGTCCATCTGGTGAATCCATACCTGAAAACACTTGCTCCGCCTGATCATACTCACCGGCACGATAATGAGCGATGCCCTTCCAGTCAGGTTGTTCAAACAGCGCCGCAGCTTTTTGGGGATCGTGTTGTTCTAAAGCCTTCATAGCCCGTTGATCAGAACGTTCCCAGAAATTCTCCCATGAAAATGCCTGACTCACTTGTGGCAGAAATACAAAGATCAGCAGGGCGCCAATCCATCCACGACGAAACGCGGGAAGGGTAACTAGGAGGAGAATTCCTGCCAACCAAGGCCCTTCCTCCCGCCAGATGTCAGTAGTTCGTTGATCCGCCTTTGTTGAGGTAGACAGCGTTGAAACATTTGTTGTGGGCACAACATGATCCAGATCCTGATCATTCAGCGTGACGGTGGCATACCGGCCACCGACCGTCCGAGCCACCTCATGCAAGGAATCAGGATCTAATTTTGGGACGACAATCGTTCCGGTTTCATCTTTGACGAATCCGCCCTGGTCTGGGATCGGGGCTCCATCCTCTGTGCCTACGCCCAATATAGAAATGGTTCTGCCTTTCTTGGCCATTTGCTTCATTGTGTTCTCTGTCGCAAGACTTATCTCACCGTCGGTGACAAGCAAGAGATCCCCGCTAGGAATCCCCGCTTGTACCAGCAAGTCATGACCGATAGTGAGTGCTAAGTCAGGCCGACTTCCTTGCACAGGCATGAGACTGGTTTCGAGGGTCTGCACCAGTGTTTTCATGGTCCGGGCATCATCGGTCAGCGGAGACACGACAAATGCGTCCCCTGCAAATACGACCAGTGCCGTCTGTCCTTCTTTTCGAGTTTGCAAAATATCCAAGATCTTATGTTTAGCACGGGTGAGTCGTGATGGAGCAACATCTTGCGCATCCATTGAACGTGAGACATCTAAGATGATGACCAACGCCGATTCAGCACGAAACACCGGCTGTGGCAATTGAGACCACACCGGCCCGGCAAGGGCCAACAGAGCCAAGGTCCACCCCAACCCGAGAAGGATGATCGGGCTGATAGATTTTTTACCCAAAGTGCCAACCAACACGTGCGGCAATAAATGCGCATCACAGACTGACTCCCATAACTGAGCTGTAGCTTTCTGTTTGGCAAGCAACACGAACAAGCCTATTAACGGTAGAAAACCCCACAACCATTCCGGTCGAAGAAAATGGAACGAGCCCATCTTATGACCCCACCACCGTTTCTGTTTTCAAGGACTTTGCTGGCCACTTCATCCCTATCAACACACCATGCCTGACCAAATGGAATATCGCCATGAGCATAGAAAAGCCCAGAGCCAACCCCAACGGCCAGATAAAGAGTTCCGTCCTGGGACGAAAGAGTTCAACATCCGTTGAAGCTGGCTCCAGGCGATCCAGCTCGCGATACACGTTGGCCAACGCCTCGGTATTCTTGGCCCGGAGATACAACCCTCCAGTTGCTTGTGCCAGCTCTCGGAGCGTGTTTTCATCTAAATCACGCGAGGGATTGACCGTTCGAGACCCGAACAACGAATCCACTTCCATGCGGTCTGCCCCCACGCCGATTGTATAGATCCTAAGGCCTTGCTCTTTGGCTAACTCACCTGCCTGTTTAGGTGAGACTTCCCCAGCCGTGTTGGCTCCGTCTGTGAGTAACACCAAGACACGATTGCCGGCTGGTTGTTCTTTGAGTCGCTTGACAGCTAACCCAATCGCATCACCAAGGGCTGTTTCTTTTCCGGCCAGACCAATTTCCATTTCACGTAGCATGGTGGCAACCGTCTCACGATCAAAAGTGAGGGGTGTTTGCACATAGGCTTGGGACCCAAACACAATGAGGCCGACCCGATCGCCTGTTCGGCGTGTAATAAACTCACTGGCTGCGCGTTTCACCACTTCAAGACGCGTCACTTCTTGCCCATTGATAGCAAAATCTGGGATGGCCATGCTGCCAGAAATATCGACGGCTAACATCAAATCCCGTCCGCTGGTAGGCAAACCCACAGGTTCTCCAATCCACTGAGGCCGAGCGCCAGCTAACACTAAAAGGAGCCAGATCACAATGCTGAACCAAAACATGGTAGAGGGTCCAGGTTGTTTCGTTCTAATAGGTTTACCGGATTGAAACCCGATCAAGTCTCGAAAATGGGGGACGCGCAAGGCGGCTTTGGCTTGTTCCGGAGCCGGAGGAGCCCAGCGTCTCACAAGCCACGGCAATGGACCGACTGCAAGTATCCATGGCCAGAGTAGCGAGATCATGACACAAGTTTCCCTTTGTCAATGCGAACCTGTTGAATCCATTGTTCCACCAGTGGAAGGAGTTCAGATGCTGAGGTGGATACCTGGGCTTGGTAGGGTCCAGACTGCAATGATTGTCCGGGGCCTTCAGAAAATTGGTTCGTGCGGCCCGTATCATCCAAAAATTTCAGCCAGGCTTTCCCCGATAGCCCAGCCACATCAGATCGGGAAAACACCGAAAGGGCATAGCGCCTCAGAAGATGGGAGACTTCTCTGATTGCCCATTGGTCATCTAAATCTTGCGCATATTGTTGTTTCACGCTTTTAAGTTGCGCGAGTGCAAAGCGTCGAGGTCGAGTACGTCGGTAATAGGCCTTGGCCCACAGAAGCACACTCACCGCAATGATGATCAGAACCAGTATCATCCACCATCCAAATGCGGGAGGCCACCAGGAGATCGGATCTGGTAGATGCACATCCCGCAGGTCTTGTAACGGATCAGAAACGTTAGGCATATCAGGCGACTCCCTCTCTCTCAGACAATTCTACTATCCCTGAACGGTTTGCGCTTCGACCAACTGCT
This sequence comes from Nitrospirales bacterium, assembly GCA_965223635.1. Taxonomy (GTDB): domain Bacteria; phylum Nitrospirota; class Nitrospiria; order Nitrospirales; family UBA8639; genus Nitrospira_E. The sequence continues at coordinate 2,037,881 of OZ245007.1, read as the reverse complement.
AATGTCTGGAATCCTTTTCTGAGTTGAGTGAAAATATCTTCATGTGTCACTAAAGGAATAAACCCAATTCCCCGTGAATAGCACAGATGGCGAACATCTTCATGCCGCCGACTAAATGCCTGTCTGTACGCTTCAATTGTTTGTGCAGAGTATGTTTGCAGGAGGCCGTAGGATTGACCATCCGTAATAGGGTAGGAACCCGGAGGTGGCGCCATTTGTTCGATCTGATCATAGATAAACAGAGACACAACTTCATGATGTGCCCCAAGTCGGCGCAACGCTGTTCGGGATTGCTGATCCCATTCGCGGAAATCACTCAAAATAAAGATAAGACTTCCTGGGCGAGCAGCCTTGAGGACTCTGTTGAACGCTGCTCGAAAAGCTGTTGCTGAGGAATCTGGTTCAAGCCGATGTCCGGAGAGTTGGCCAGTACGAGTAGCAAGGACATTCAGCAGTTGAAGGATTCCCGATCTTCCACCTTTAGGGCGGAGTTCCACATGATCCGTTTCCGAAAACACAATGCCGCCAACTCGATCGCCTCTGTCATGGGATGCCCATCCCAATAGGGCTGCGGCCTGAGCGGCCACGACTGATTTAAAAGCCACTTTGGTTCCGAAATGCATAGCCTGTCGATCATCTACCACCAGAAAGACCGGGCGCTCGCGTTCTTCCCGAAAGACTTTCAGGTAGGGTTCATTCGTTCGAGCCGTGACCCGCCAATCCATTAACCTGACATCGTCTCCAGGCTGGTACCGGCGGGATTCTTCGAAGTCGATTCCTCGTCCTTTAAATGGCGACCTCTCTCCACCAGCCAGTAAGGCATGAGACCGGGTTTGACGCTTGACGGCTAACCCAGAAATGTGATGGCGCGCTTGAATTAGGTCGTCGAGGTGTACGCGGACTCCTCGGAAAGGGTTAGACTCCAATGGGCTGGCAATGGTGGACGGCGCGTGTGCGCGGTTACGGAACGGCCACATGGTTCAATATTTCAGACACCACATGATCAGGAGTGATGCCTTCGGCCTCGGCTTCAAAGGTCAATAAAATTCTATGGCGGAGCACATCATGGGCCATGGCTTGAATATCTTCAGGCGACACATAGTTTCGACCCTCCAACCAGGCATGAGCTCTTGCACATCGTTCTAATCCAATGGTGGCTCGTGGACTGGCCCCAAAGCGAATCCATCGTTTTAACGTGTCACTGTAAGGAGCAGGATCTCGCGTCGCCGCGATGAGCTGGATGAGATACTCTCCTAACATTGGGGCAAAATGGACATTCCAGATGTCCTGACGTGCGGCGAACAAGACTTTCTGAGAAATGGGCGAGATCTGACCAACCGCATCCAACGGAGTAGACTTGGTTTGGTTCCGAACCAGTTCGGCAATGCGCCGTTCGCTTTCCACAGTTGGATATTGAACACGGACATACAGCAGGAATCGATCCAATTGCGCCTCAGGAAGCGGGTAGGTGCCTTCCTGTTCAATGGGATTTTGTGTGGCCATGACCAAAAATAATTCTGGAAGAGGATAACTGCTCCGGCCAATCGTGACTTGATGTTCGCCCATTGCCTCCAGTAGAGCCGCTTGGACTTTTGCCGGCGCACGGTTGATTTCGTCTGCGAGAACAAGGTTGTGAAAAATGGGCCCATGTTGAAAGCGAAAGGAGCCGTCTTGTGGGCGGTAAATATCTGTGCCGGTGATATCAGCCGGCAGCAGATCAGGCGTGAATTGAACTCGGTGAAAATCAGCCTCTAACCCCGTGGCGAGTGTTTTGATCGCGGTGGTTTTGGCGAGGCCCGGTGCTCCCTCTACCAGAAGATGCCCATCTGCTAACAGAGCAATGATGAGTCTGAGGGTGAGGCCTTCTTGGCCAATAACCTGGTGATTCAGGTAGGCCCGAAGCTGAGAGATCTGTTCGTGTTCAGATCCAGACATATACCAAGGTCTTGAAATGAACCCGATGAGTGATACGGGTCAAAAATTATGTGGTTTTCCTAAAAGCGAACAGGTTCGTTTGTGGAGGTACCAATCTCGTTCCGCGACAGTAGTAAAGGAGAACGATTCTCCATCCTCTTATATTACATAGTAATTCCCCAATTTTGAGAGTCAAGAGGATTGAATCCAAAATATTCTTTTATTTTCTGTCTCATCATCCCTTAAAGGCATGAATGCCCATGACTTCTCAAAACAGCGTATAGATAAAGGGCGCCACGGCAGAGCCTTCACTCAAAATAATAAGACCGCCTAAGAGTAAGAGCATAATAATGATTGGGGCCAGCCAGAACTTTTTTCGTTCTCGCATAAACTCCCACAGCTCTCCGAGAAAACCTGACATCAATGATTCCTCCTTTAAAAGGCTTTCAAGACATGATCGGCCGCACGCGCTTCTTTAGGCACTCGATACGTTTCTGCATTGGGTTCAAACTTCAATTGTAAAGGGCGCTTTCCTAGTACCACCATGAGAAAAGAGATGGGGGTGAGCAGGGCATAGAATACCAGACCCAATAAGATGCGTGAATTGAGCCATCCAATTTTTTCTCCAAAGAACATCCAGCCTCGATAGATGGGCGTCAGACCAGCAGGAAACACCATTCCTAACACCGCAAAAGCGCCAGCAATGATACCGGCCCACAGACGGATGCCTTCGCCGCGAAACACTAATGGCCAGAAGCTAATGATGGCAAAGAATCCACCCATCAGCCATCCAAAGTGGCGGAGTTGTTTGACAGGAACATCTTTATTTGGTGTCGAGGTCTTCATATTGAAAAACTCTTGAGTTAATCCAATTCAAACTCTTTCATCCATTCCGTGTCTTTCGGAACGGGTTTCTGTTGTTCTTTACGCAACACGCAATTTTCTAAGACGAGCACGTCCATTTCGGTACGCATAAAACAACGATAGGCATCTTCCGGAGTACAGACAATTGGTTCGCCTCGAACATTGAATGAGGTATTGATCAATACTCCGCAACCGGTTTTCTTTTCGAATGATTGTAAGAGTTGATAATACCGCGGATTGGTCGAGGCCGTCACGGTTTGCACTCGAGCGGAATAATCCACGTGGGTCACGGCAGGGATGTCAGACTTGGGCACATTCAAGAGCTCAATACCCCAAAGTTTTTCTTCGTCGGCTTTTAAGGCAACCCGCCGCTGTTCGGCTACCGGTGCAACCAGCAACATATATGGGCTATCGGTATCCATCTCGAAATAGTCTGCGACACGTTCGCGTAAAACCGATGGCGCAAAGGGCCGAAAAGATTCCCGATACTTTATTTTCAAGTTCATGACCGACTGCATCTTCTCACTACGAGGATCACCGAGAATACTGCGGCCGCCCAAAGCCCGAGGTCCAAATTCCATTCGCCCTTGGACCCATCCGATGACTTTTTCTTCTGCCAAGTAAGTTGCCACTCGATCGTAAAAAAGCGAATCTTCCAGGCGTTCATAGGGTGCGTCCAGCTTCCGTAAAACCGCTTCAATCTCTTCATTGCTCCACGAAGGTCCGAGATAACTGCCGCGCATCGAATCTTCGGTGTCTTGACAAGTTCTTGGCTGATCCAGGTAGTGATAATGAACAGTGAGCGCAGCTCCGAGCGCGCTCCCTGCATCGCCAGCTGCAGGCTGGATCCACAGCTTGTCAAATGGGCCTTCGCGCAGCACGCGACCATTGCCGACGCAATTTAAAGCGACTCCTCCTGATAAACATAGGTTTTTGATACCCGTTTCTTTGTGAAGACTATGAGCCAAGCGCAACATGACAATCTCGGTCACTTCCTGTACGGAACGGGCCAAATCCATTTCTCGTTGGGTTAATTCACTTTCTGCTTCACGAGGCGGCGCGCCAAACAATTCATCAAATTTATCACTGGTCATACGAAGACCGGTGCAATAGGCAAAATACTCCATGTTTAAGCGGAACGTGCCGTCCGGTTTGACATCGACCAGGTTATCTAAAATCGTTTTCACATACTTAGGTTCACCATAGGGCGCCAGGCCCATAACTTTATATTCCCCTGAATTCACTTTGAAGCCGGTGTAATAAGTAAAGGCCGAATAGAGCAGTCCTATAGAATGGGGAAAGGGAATCTCCCACAAAGGAATCAGCCGGTTATCACGTCCAACCCAGGCAGAAGTCGTCGCCCATTCCCCGACGCCATCCATGCACAGGACAACGGCTTCCTGAAAAGGGGACGGGAAAAAAGCCGATGCCGCATGCGATTCATGGTGCTCTCCAAAGAGCAGAGGGGGGAGCGAATCCGTTTTCTCAAGACCTCCAATCTGGCGAAAGGCTTTATCCAGTAAATTGCGCAAAAATAGTTTTTCTTTGATCCAGACAGGAATGGCAGTGAGAAAGGACCGTATGCCTTGAGGGGCGTACGATAAGTACGTCTCGAGGAGCCGTTCAAATTTGATCAGAGGTTTGTCATAAAAAACGAGATAATCCACATTGCCAATAGCTAATCCTTGATGATTCAAACAAAACTCAACAGCGTGGTAGGGAAATCCTGCATCATGTTTTTTTCGGGTAAACCGCTCCTCTTGCGCGGCTGCTACAATCTGGCCATCTTGCACCAAGCATGCCGCACTATCATGATAATACGCTGAAATGCCTAAGATAGATTTCAAAATCTTCTCCAATATACTTGGGAATAGTTCTGTTCATAAATAAGTTTGAATAACAGTTACTGAAACAGTTCATCAAAAAATTGTTTCATGTGTATCCAGGATCGTTCATCAGCATACTTGTGATACTTCGCACCTTTCAACTCATATTGGTCTGCGGCAGAATTGGTAAAACTATGCTGTGCTCCACCATATACCACCATCTGCCAATCAACTCCCGCGCTATCAAGAGCCTTTTGAAATCGTCCAATATGATCAGGAGTAATAAATGGGTCAGAATGACCATGTGCAATGAGTACCTTGGCAGAATTAGAGATTTGTAGAGAACTTGAAGGCAGAGGCAACGAACCATGGAAACTCACAACCCCTTTGACTGGCGCACCTCCATAAACCAGTTGCATCACGGTTGCCCCACCGAAACAATAGCCAATGGCTGCTAACCGTGTGGTATCCACATGGGGATCTGCCTGAAGCAACTTCAGACCTGCTTCTGCTCTTCCAACCCACTCACCAACATTGCCTGTTGTGAGCTTTGCCCATTCGCTGGCTTTCTCAGGATGCGTGGTCACCTTTCCATTTCCATACATGTCCACGGCAAAGGCCACATAGCCCAATCCTGCTAACTGCCAAGCGCGAGATCGGGCATAATCATTCAACCCCCACCATTCATGGACAACTAAGATCCCTGACCTTTTCCCTTCCACGGTATCATCCCACGCCAGAAACCCTTCAAAGGAGTTTTCCCCAAAAGTATAGGGAATACTCTTGCTCTTAACCTTGGCTTCCACAAAATAGGGGAGTCCCAGGAGTATGAGAAACAGAAAAAACAAAAAACGAGTAGATCTCATTATTACTCTCCTTGCTAGTGCTTTTTCAGTAAAACCGGTCAATGCTAAAGAATTGGGCCGAATTATCCGATAATAAAAAGTAAAGTTGATAAATGATAGCAAAATTCTACTATTTGTATACCAACTTAAGACCAGTCTTTTGAGTGTAACGTATAGGATTTTACCAGGAGTTCTACCATGAAAAAGATAGCTGCTGTACTCTCTCTGGGATTAGGACTATTTATATTGATGAGCACTCAGGCCCCTGCCGAATGGTATGTGGGCGGGCAGGCAGGTTATGTCAAACCCAATGATTTAAAAGATGTCAAGGCTCTTGGTACCTTCTCTGGAACAGAATTTAGTGATCAAGATCTGGAAAACGCTTTAGGGTATGGGTTTAAGGTGGGGTATTTTTTCCCAGAACTTGATTGGTTAGGATTAGAATTCGAAACGTTTACAGCGAATCCTCACGTCAAACAACAAAAGGTAACCGCCACGGTTGGAAGTTCTTCCACCTCATTAGGAGTGTTAGCTGGAAGTCATTTACGAATCATTACACCAGCCTTAAATGTCATTTTCCGATTACCTGGGTATTACGTCGAACCGTATGTCGGAGGCGGACTTGGTGCATTTTGGGGGAAACTTTCTGATGCAGATGGCTCTGAAAGCGATATTTCCCCAGGGGTCAACGCTCTTGGCGGTGTTCGGTTTTATATCAATGAAGAAATTGCCTTGTTTACCGAATACAAATATAACTACACCAAATTTAAGTTTGACGATACTTATAAAGCTACGTATTCCTCACATGGACTATTTGGGGGTATTTCTTTCCATTTTTAAAAAGAGACACTGTAAACCCACCTAAATCAACCTGGTTCTGCAAAAATTCTTTCCTTAGAATAGTTGCATACTGCCCCACATGACCCCCAAAGCCTAGAATTCCTTCCCCCGTCTCTGTACAAACAACCAAACACATGAAAATCGAGGCCTGATTTCCAACTCAGAGGCAGGGTGGATTATTGCATTAGGGACAACTAGATGAAGGGGGATCGGGCATCATAACGACCATCACCCCTAATCCCAGATATCATGGTGCGCCCAAAAGGAGAAAGTTCGAACCACTTATTCGATATTCTTCAAGAATGGAACCATATTCTTCAAGGGACTTCCGTAGAATTTCCTGAACACAGACAACCCCGATAAGCAGAAGATAAAGCTTGTCAAGAGGTTCTGCTCATGCTATACTAATCTAGACAATCTAGCTATATATGGGGCAAATATGGAATGGAAACTTGCTGAAGCAAAAAACCGATTTAGTGAACTGGTGAATAAGGCCCTTTTAGAAGGCCCTCAACTGGTATCCCGACGTGAGGATAGGGTAGTCGTTATCTCAGAAAATGAGTACCAGCACCTGACTGGGCAAAAACCCAATTTCATAGAATTTTTGCTCGAAGGAAACCTGGACCTGGATAGTGTGGACTTTGGACGTGATAAGTCTCAACCCAGAAAGATTGATCTGTGAGAATCTTGCTTGATACCTGTGTCGTCTCCGAATTATGGCGTAAAGGCGGTTCTGAAAAAGTGCGCAAACGCGTTGCGGGATTGAGGGCCGAGGATAGTTACTTGTCCGTGTTGACCGTTGGTGAGATCACCAAAGGTATTCATCTGCTTAATGAAAGTAAAAAAAAGCGCGACTTACGAAACAAACTGACTTTGCTGGAAACTGAGTATCAGCAAAATATTTTGAACATAGACATTGAAATCATAAAAATATGGGGAGAACTCCTTGCCGTTCGCCAAAAGAAAGGAAAGCCCCTTCCCGTGAGTGATGGCCTCATCGCTGCGACGGCTACACGCCATGGCCTTCATATCATGACCCGGAATGTTTCCGACTTTGAGGGAACAGGTGCTTTACTGATCAATCCTTGGGAATAGCTCTCCTGTTGGGGACATTTCGTCTTTGCCTTACAGAAATCCTATAGCCACCCGCATAAAGGATTTGGTGTCGTTTTTTTCGAACCGCTCAAACGCCGTTGCCAGCCTACTGTTTAAAAGAATATGGAAGTTAGTTACTATGAAATGGGTCGCACAGAAAGATAAGAATTTATTCCTTTGTTTTCAAGTGGTTAGAGGTGATGGCGCGCCCGGAGGGAGTCGAACCCCCAACCCTTGGATCCGAAGTCCAATACTCTATCCAGTTGAGCTACGGGCGCACACGTTATTTTCAATGTTTCAATGACCTACATGACTCCGTAACACAGAGAGAATGATGTGAGTCTATCACTGCTTCATCTACATTCATTTGATGAAATCCATTTCCTTTTACGGATTGATGGCTCTAATACCTCTACATTTTGCATTTTCGTGAGGAGCCAAAAGCCAAATCGATGAGATTGGTAACATCTAGATACAGAGATACCGAAAATTCTGAACTCTAGCGTGGCCACAAGGGATCATAAATGACGCCTGGATGATATTACTGAGAGGTCCCTTTACCAGGAAGGCATTATCGTTCCTAAGCTTAGGATCGTTATACAGCGGATTCGTTAAACTCGTCAATTCTTATGTAGTGGCCCAATCCAAATGTACAAGAGAGTCATGTGAATATTTGTCCAAGATTTTGGTTTCAAAGATTTTCTTGAGAAGACATAAACCAGATAGTCTCTCTATCCAAATAGCCATAAATTTTTATGGAGCTACTTATTTCCAACTAACCTCCCTCCTAATAGCTATTTTTTAAAGAGTATCATCTCTCCTTTTGTATTCTTCACATTCACGAGTAATTCGTATACCTACTCTGTCACGGCGATTACCTTTTTTTTCAATATTTTCTAGTTCTTATCAAGAACTACCAGGTATAGTAACCAACCGTCAGATTGTGTAAATAGTGGAGAAACGAAGAAGGGGTCATTTTTTAAATGTACACATTCCTTTTTGTAGCCAACTTTGAAGAGGAAATGTCTGAACATTTTTTGCGTGGCTGCGCCAAAATTACCAAAAAGTGGATGCCAGCGTTCAATATTGAATTGACAGAGGAATACTGTCTGTTTCCAGAATCCCATAGTGGATGGTTTTCCTTAACACCACCGGATCTCGAAGATTTCACACTTATCAGTAAAGTCATTGACCAACGATACGCCGTAATAGTTTTTGGTGACATATTTAACAATAGTCCCCGCACTACCGCTCAAACTGTTTATGATGCATGGGTATCTGGTGGTTGCAGGAAAATTCGGGAATTAGAGGGGTGTTTTTCTTCGGTGATCCTTGACCGTTCTAGTCGGGAAGCGGCTCTCATCGGCGACATGATGGGTCGCCGTGCATTGAGTTATTACACCGATGGTCACACATTGCTTGTTTCACCCCACGATGTTGTCTTGGCTGCAACTGGCCGCATTCCTCTGGAATTTGATGAGGTAAGTATTAGCAGCGTTGTTGCGGTGGAGTGGTCTCTCCGGGGCCGAAGTTTACTCAAGCAGGTTCAGACTTGTCACCCTGCAGAGTATGTTAAGTGGTCTGATGGCAAAGTTCAGATTTTTTCGGACTCCTTTATTGATCCCGATCAGCGTATTATCCAAGGAGATGATAAAGCTATTTCGCGCAACCTCGACCATATGCTCAAGATAGGACAAGCACATGCAGAAATATTTGCGACAAACCAACCTGAAGAATTTCGATGCGATTTGAGTGCCGGCTTTGATAGCCGAGTTACATGGAGTTTTCTCCTGTCGATAATCGATAAATCTTCACGAATAATCGCAACTAGTTGCGGTGAACCGAATAATGTCGAAGTCCGGGTTGGGAGTCGATTAGCAAAGATGTATGGAACGAATTTCTCTTCTTTTGTTGAGGCTCCCCCAGCTCCCGTGGATTTCGTCACTCACTGTGACCTGCTCGCGTTTTCAATGAATGGGGGCACGACCAGTAGGCGAGCAATGAAGTATTCAACGAAATTTTCTAAGAATCCTAAGACGTACGCATGTGGCGCTGGCGGGGAGATTTTCCGAGGTTTCTACTATCCCCACGCGCCATACTTCATGCCATTGAAGCTATCGCCAACTGATGCGTTAAGAATTTTAAGAAAAAGGACTCGGATTGATAAACTTCCGTGGAAATTTCCAGAGTTGAGCGAGGCTATTCATGTACGTCTTAAGACTCTAGTGGATGAATTGGCCGCATTCTCTAACAATGGATACGATATTCTTGACATGTACTACCTTTACGAACGATCTGCGGTGTGGGGGGCGGCGCAAGAAAGACAAACATGGAAAGAACCTCGTTGGAGTCCATTTAACAGCACGAAAATGATAAAAACAGCATTCACAATGCCTGCTCCTATTGCCAAATTTTCAACCATTCACCACGAAGCGATACGTCGATTCACACCCAAGGCATATTGGGTACGTGTCAATGGAAAACTATTATTCCTGGAAGGTGAAGGATCAATACAACATTGGCTTAAAAAAATTGATCAAGAATATCAAACAAATCTTCACCGCATTCAACGTATACTTAATGTTGGGAAAACTCGGAGTCAAAATAAAGATATGGATCAACTCGTCCATGATTTTCTGGCTGGGCCCTTGATGGAACCTGTGCATGACATACTCATGGCCCAAGATAGTTTTGCACTGAATATCTTTGGCCGGGACGGTATCGAATCCTTTTTGAACGAACATAAATCCCGAAAAAAGAATCACACCGAAGTACTAGGGTTACTGGTTTCTATGGAACGATGGCGTACAATGATTCAAGGGGTGACTCGCGACACTGATATGATTTAAATCCACAAACTCAATTTGTTTTCTATTTTCTATACTTGAGATTTTTTTTCTTGTGAAAGAAAGACGTAACACATCGATCTATGATCTCTCGACGATTTCAATACATTGCGGCACCCTCATGGCCACCTCTCGCCTGGTTAGCCCGTTGCAAGCCTGATTGGGACATTATTGAGGTTTTTCATGGGAGTGGCATGGAGACCACTGATGACTGGTTTTGTGAAGCTGTCTGGCCTGGAGAATTTGAACGAGGAGACTTTGACACCACTGACATCGTTGCTGGGAGTGGTGGGCGTATAAGAGATGGACAGACGATTTTCGTATCAGCTGGTTCTACCGTTGATCGCCTACAAAGTTTTACAAGATTAGATGAGGTTTTGATCTCGAATTCCATATGTTGTCTTCTCGCCTGGCTTGATGGAATCCTTGATCCAAGTTACCCGCACTATCATCATGATTTCAGCACAATCAATAAGGGACTATCCCATTATAAACGATATGTGGATAGCTCCGCAGGCCAAATCGAACTCGTCTATTTTGACAATCTATTGTGGGACGGACACAAACTTGTCCGCAAAGCAAAGGTACAGACCGCGCCTGCATTCACTAGCTTTACGGTCTATCAAGACTATCTGGAGACAAACATGCACGCGCTGGTGAACAATGCCTCGGCAACCTCTCGCCGTCAACGAATTCGCCCCTTATGCACCATGTCGAACGGGTATGATTCTTCCACCGTCGCCGTTATCGCTCGGAACGGGGGCAATTGTCGTGAGGCTTTAACCTTTGATGTGGACCGGCAAGGAGTAGATGACAGCGGGATGATAATCGCCAAGTACTTAGAGATGAACTGTACTGTTATCCATCGGGACCGATGGCGAACATTAGATAGATCTGGGATTGGTTTCATCGCCGGTTCGCCCGGCGGGAGTGATGTGTTATTTGCTGGGGCTGAACCCTGGCTTGCATCAACCGTCCTGTTCACAGGCTTTCATGGAGATGGCGTTTGGTCGAAGAAAACAAAAATAGCAAATGGACCAATTGCTGACCTTGCTCGTGTCGATGGATCCGGACGCTCTCTTACCGAATATCGTTTATGGGCAAATTTTATTCACTGCCCGGTCCCATTCTGGGGTGTACGACGAGTACGCGATTTGATGGCAATCAGTGAGTCTAAAGAGATGGAACCGTGGGATTTCTCCGCACCTGGAAGTGATACCCGCCCGATTTGTCGGCGAATCTTAGAGGAAGCTGGGGTACCTCGTGATGCCTTCGGAATCGGCAAGCGGGGGGTCTCAGTCCAATTCCATCGCCCAGAAAATTTTCTGACACCCACCGACTTTGCTGACTATTGTGCTTGGCTAAAGGAAAAACGCCGCGCCTGGATTGCGCAAGGATCTTTTCCGCCCATTCCCGTTATTGCTCGGGGAATTGATCGTACTTTATTTTCCTCGATAAGATTATGCAATGGTATAGTTTCTTTGGTGCCTCATTACTCCTTTCTTTTTCCTGTCAGGAGCCTCTTCGGAAAAATTATCCGACGGTTGCAACTTATTCGAAATGGGAAGGAAGCCCCTTTTTATCTACGACGGTATACATACCCCTGGGCCATTGAACGCGGGAAAAAGCATTACGCTGTACCATCCAAGGAGCAAACATAAACTCCGCTCTACTCAATACCCTCATAACCATAGGAAGACGCTTTTTACGATTAGACAGGATAGAGAGACACAACCATGCAATTTTCATTTCATCCCATCGAATCACTCCCAAAACTTGCTTGGTGTGCCGTCCTGAGCCGATCCGATGAATTCGTTCAAGTTTTCCACGGTCCTTGGGTTGAAACCTGCGGTCGATTTTTCATAGAAGGTGCCTGGGATGGAGAATTTCAGGAAGGTCGTTTTGGTGCTTCTGGTTTGTTAATGGGCTCGGGGGGCGAAATCATTGGTAACCAGATACTCTTTTCCACGCCGTGCCATTCACTGGAGAAGCTCCATTTCTACAAAACTGAGGAGTCTGTCTTTGTATCACCCTCAATGGTCTTTTTGCTCAAGTTAGCAAAGTGCCGAGTAAAGATCCCCGTAACAAGATCACGGGAAATCATAAGTTGAAAGACATGGAGAATCATACTACCACAACTTGAAGCATGAAGATGAGAGAGTTACACGGAAACCTTTTACTTTTTTGTTAGTTCCTGCTGTCTCGCCATTCATTTTCACCATGCAAGCTCCGATCCCTCATCCGGGTAATGGCAAGGAACACTTTTTTCGGGTTTACTCTCCTTAAGGTAAGGCAGCATAAGCAAAGCCTGTTTGCAAAGGAGGGTCACAATGATTCAGACTGAACAGTTAGCTCCAGATACTATCGTTTTTCATATACAAGGGCATTTTCACAAGGGAGCCGCAAAAGAATTAGCCTTGTCGGTGTTTCGTTCACATCGCCTGGGAATTAAGACCTTTCTTTTGGACTTGAGCCAAGTTTCTCTTCTAGATAATGAGAGCTTCCGAGAACTCGCGCTTATCGAGCACGGTTTGCAAGACAAAGGTGGAACTTGGAAAGTAATAAACAATCCTTCTTTAAAACACAGAATTCTTCATAGCGAAAATCTTGAACAATTTCCAAAAGAAACCTGGAACTAAGTCACCTTCTTAGATGCTAAACAGCCCCGCTCAAAACAAAATACCCCCATACTGACTTTTTAAAACCCTAGTAGGTATCTGGAGCTGGAAGATCCACTTCAGATTGGGTGGCTTCTGGGACAATCTTTTCTAGGCGGCGATGATAGTCCCGCATGCGCTGTTGCTGCTCTGGGCTAAATTTGATGATGTCTTGATTATGAAGGTCCACCAACTGTTCGACAGACTGCAATAAAGGCGGGACCGCATCAAACACCTTCCCTGCTTCAAATGCTTCAAGCGATTCCACAAAAAGGGGGGGAAGTGGTTTATAGGTTGTCCCTGCATGGTCACGAAAGCGATAGACCACATCTTCATAGGCTTCGACAGCTTCTTCTGTAGGCTTAACTCCCCCAGGCAAAGCCATTCGTGAGGCCGCTGGTATTTTTTTCGCAAAGGCGCTCAGACTCGAAATTAATTCCCCTAAGGTATCGACTACCTGTCCAGGTTGTAGAGTTTCCTTCTTACTCATGGCTTTGAATCTAGTTCAACCCTAGGGTTGTCTGTCAAGATGCAGAGCTACCCAGATTCATAAACTCCTGGCGCACCGCTTCCATGTCTTCGGGTAGTGGTGCAGAAAATGTTATGGATTGTTTGGTGAGAGGATGGATTATTCCCAGGACCTTGGCATGCAACATGACGCGGGGTATTTTGATGTCACCAATTTTCATGACTTTTTTCCCTCCGTATGTTTGGTCACCTAGAATAGGACAGTCAATCGCTTTGAGATGCACACGCAGTTGGTGTGTTCGACCCGTTCCGGGAGTTAATGCAACCTGGGCAGCAAGTTTTCTAAAACGATCAATAATTTTATAAGACGTTAACGATTCTTTGGGTCTGGTTGTTCGTGAGGAAAAGGTTTTTCGGTCTTTCGTATCTCGCCCAATGGCAATCTCAATTCGGCCTTCCCGTGTTTTTGGCGATCCCCATACCAGTGCTTCATACAAACGACTGATCGTGTGTTGTTTGAATTGTGCCGACAAATGTTGATGAGCCTGATCTGTCTTGGCTACTACTAAGACTCCCGTGGTTTCCTTATCCAAACGATGCACTAGCCCCGGTCGTTCTCTCCCACCTATAGACGAGAGATGCCCTTCCCCTCGTTGCATGTGGTGTAACAAGGCATTCACCATGGTTCCGGTCCAATGACCTGGTGCTGGATGCACAACCAGGCCTGCCTGTTTGTTAATGACAAGCAGCACTTCATCCTCATACAGAACATCTAGTGGAATGGGTTCAGGTTGAATATCAAGAGGCTCTGGTCGGGGAACGAATAATACAATTCGCTCGCCAGATTTTACCTTATGACTAGGTTTTACCGTCTGTCCATCAACGGTAATGTGCCCATCTTCGATTAGTCGCTGAAGAGCCGTGCGAGAATAATAGGGATCTCGATTGGCTAAAAAGTGATCAAGCCGTTTGGGGGATTCACCAGCGGTAACCGTAAATTCCGTCCGCGTCTCAACATGCGGCATGAAGTATTGGAGAGAAAGGAAAAGGTTGGCGTTGCTAAACTAAGAAAGTCTGGCCCCACCTTTTTGGCGGTGACGATCAGCAATTTTCTTCCGGAGGCGTGCTTTTTCTAAACTCACGCGGGCTTCTTCAACTTCTGAAGGTAAGCCTCCTCGTTCCAAACGTTCTTCAGCTTTCCGAACAGCTTCTTCGGCACGCTCCACGTTAATATCTTCGGCTTTTTCTGCGATTTCAGCCAGGATGGTGACTTTAGTTGGGGTCACCTCGGCGAAACCCCAGAGTACAGACATAAATTCTGACTTCTCACCGATTCGGTACTCTAATTCGCCAATACGAAGTGTGGTCAGAAAATGACAATGGCCTGGAAGGACACCAAAGTCGCCTTCACTCCCTGGAGCTGAGACATAATCGACTTCTTGACTCAACAAAGGATGGTCAGGCGTGACCACCTCCAGGAGAATTTTTCCTGCTGACACAGTGGTTGCAGAGTTAGCCATTACACCTTATATCCAAGTTTTTCAGCTTTTTCGATGGCCTCTTCAATTGGGCCCACCATGTAAAAGGCTTGCTCTGGCAAATGGTCATATTTGCCATCCACTATTTCTTTGAAGCTGCGAACCGTATCGGCCAACTTCACATATTTTCCTGGAGATCCTGTAAAAGCTTCCGCCACATGGAACGGTTGCGATAAGAAACGTTGTAACTTACGCGCGCGCGCGACTGTTTGTTTATCATCTTCAGACAATTCGTCCATTCCCAAAATGGCAATGATATCCTGGAGATCTTTGTATTTTTGCAACGTCGTTTGAACTCGTTGCACGACACCATAATGTTCCTCACCCAATATCATCGGATCCAAAATTCGTGACGTTGAATCCAAGGGATCCACCGCGGGATAAATCCCTAACTCTGCCAAACTCCGGGAAAGTACAGTTGTGGCATCCAAATGGGCAAAGGCCGTCGCTGGTGCTGGATCGGTAAGGTCATCAGCTGGGACATAGACGGCTTGCACGGAGGTAATCGATCCACTTTTGGTTGAGGTAATGCGTTCTTGTAACGTCCCCATTTCTGTTCCTAGCGTTGGTTGATACCCTACCGCCGATGGCATACGACCTAACAACGCCGATACCTCGGAACCCGCCTGGGTAAATCGGAAAATATTGTCCACAAAGAGCAGGACGTCCTGATGTTCTTGATCACGAAAATATTCGGCGATTGTCAAACCTGTGAGACCCACACGAAGTCGGGCTCCAGGTGGTTCATTCATTTGACCATACACCAGCGCCGCTTTGGACTTAGAAAAATCTTTGGGATCAATGACCTTAGAGTCTTGCATTTCGTGCCAGAGGTCGTTCCCCTCACGAGTCCGTTCTCCTACACCTGCAAAGACCGAGTATCCACCATGATGAAGGGCAATATTATTGATCAACTCCATGATGATGACGGTTTTTCCCACACCGGCACCACCAAACAAGCCCACCTTTCCACCTTTGGCGTAGGGCTCTAAGAGGTCGACCACTTTGATACCCGTTTCCAAGACTTCCGTTTTGGTTTCTTGATCTTCTAAAGCTGGAGCGGCACGGTGAATGGACCAGCGTTTCTGAGCTGGAACAGGACCAAACCCATCGACCGGATCACCTAACACATTCATGATCCGACCCAACGTTTCCTTACCTACTGGAACGGAAATCGGGGCACCGGTATCCACCACTTGGAGACCTCGAACCAACCCGTCTGTTGAGGACATGGAAATAGCACGAACTCGATTTTCTCCTAGATGCTGGGCAACCTCTAGAGTCAGAGTGTCTCCAGACTCCCCAGCTTTTTCCGCACCCACTTGAGTAATCGTCAAGGCATTAAAGATATTAGGAAGTTTCCCTGGTGGGAACTCAATGTCGACCACCGGTCCAATAACTTGTACGATTTTTCCATTTTCCGTATCGGTAACCACCATAAGCTCCTTGGTTTGGAAGAGGTTAGGGGAACAAGGTGACATAAACCGTTCCCTACTAGACCCGTGATTTATTTAATAGCCTCAGCGCCGCCGACAATATCCATTAGTTCTTTAGTAATGGCTGCCTGACGAGTTTTGTTATAAAACAAGGTCACTTTCTTAATCAGTTCACCAGCATTGCGCGTCGCTCCATCCATGGCTGTCATGCGCGCGGCCTGTTCCGCAGCTGCAGATTCTAACAACGTCCGATACGTTTGAATCTCAAAATGTTTGGGAAGCAAGGTCTCTAATAACTCCCCTTCATCTGGCTCATAGAGGTAGCCCCCTCCCATTGAAGGGGCATCATCTTCCTGGGATCGGAGCGATTCAATTGGCAATAATTTCTCCACAATCACTTCTTGTTGCATCGCAGATTTAAACTCATTGTAGACCACATAGAGATGATCAAACGTACCAGCATGATATTGAGACACCACGTTCTGCCCAATGTCCAACGCATGTTCGAAACTGAGGCGATCAAACACTCCTGGCCATTCTTGCCGAATGGACCAATCACGTCGTTTAAAAAAATCAACCGATTTCCTGCCTATCAGGCTCACCGAGACCTGTTTTCCCTGGCTCCGCTGATCTTCTAAAAATTCAACAGCTCGGCGAAGAATATTCGTGTTAAAGGCCCCACACAGCCCACGATCACTTGTTACCACCAACAATTCAAGAGTATTGCCATCGCGTCGGCTTAACAGAGGATGGGAGGCTCGATTCACCCGCTGGCTTAAATTACTCATCACTTCCCGTAGTTGATGAGCATAGGGCCGAGACGTGAGAATACGTTCTTGGGCACGCTTCAGTTTTGCCGCCGCCACCATCTTCATGGCTTTGGTAATTTTTTGAGTATTTTTAACGGAAGCTATTTTCCGTCGAAGACTTTGCAAACTTGCCATAAATTAGACAGACTTCTTACGCATCTTTGTCGTAGCCTTTGGATTTCTTAAAATCAGTGATGATCTGTTTTAGTTGACCACCGAATTCGTCATCGATCTTCTTTTTGGATTTGACGTCATCACGGATTTGCGAATATTTTGTTTTCACATATCCCAAGAGCTCTTGCTCAAATTCTTTAATTTTATTAACCGGCACATTGTCAAGGAATCCATTGACTCCAGCAAAAATGGAGATGACTTGGTCAGCGACTGGCAGTGGCTTGTATTGCTCTTGTTTAAGCAATTCCACCATCCGTTCACCTCGCGCCAATTGTGCTTGCGTGGCTTTATCTAAATCACTCCCAAATTGGGCAAATGCCGCCATTTCACGATACTGGGCCAAATCGAGCCTCAAGGTACCGGCAACTTGTTTCATGGTTTTAATTTGCGCTGACCCACCCACACGAGAGACGGACAGTCCCACATTAATAGCCGGTCGAATACCGGAATAGAACAGGTCAGCAGCCAAAAAGATCTGCCCGTCAGTAATCGAAATGACGTTAGTGGGAATATAGGCTGAGACGTCTCCCGCTTGCGTTTCAATAATTGGCAAGGCGGTCAAGCTCCCAGCACCTTTTTCGTCACTCATCTTCGCAGCGCGTTCTAAGAGCCGAGAATGCAAAAAGAACACATCACCGGGATAGGCTTCACGTCCAGGCGGACGGCGAAGAAGGAGAGAAAGTTGCCGGTACGCTGTCGCATGTTTGGACAAGTCGTCATAGACAATCAAGGCGTGTTTGCCGCTATCACGAAAATATTCAGCCATGGTGACACCAGCATAGGGCGCAAAGAATTGCAGCGATGCGGAATCACTGGCTGTGGCTGAAATGACCGTGGTATATTCCATGGCTCCATGATCTTCTAACGTTTTGACTACGCGGGCGACCGTTGAGCGTTTTTGCCCCACCGCCACATAAAAACAATAGACATCCAAGCCTTTTTGATTAATGATTGTATCAACCGCAATGGCCGTTTTCCCTGTTTGGCGGTCTCCAATAATCAGCTCCCGTTGACCGCGACCTACCGGAATCATGGCGTCGATGGCTTTCAGGCCGGTTTGCAAGGGCTCGCCGACTGATTGTCGCTCAACAACGCCAGGTGCTCTGATTTCAATGAGTCGGGTCTCGGTTGAATTAATCGGGCCTTTCCCATCGAGAGGCATCCCAATCGCATCAACGACTCGGCCAACCATAGGCTCGCCCACTGGAACCTCGGCAATACGACCCGTGCGTTTAACAGAATCACCTTCGCGAATGCCGACATCTTCCCCGAGTAAGACCGCCCCAACACTATCTTCTTCCAGGTTTAGCGCGACTCCAAAAACCCCTCCCGGGAATTCCAGCAATTCTCCAGCCATCGCGCCTTCCAGGCCATAGACTTTGGCAATATTATCACCCACTTGGATGACATAACCCATTTCCTTGACGTCGACTCGTTGGTCAAACCCCTTAATTTTTTCTTTAATGATCGAGCTAATTTCTTCGGCTTTGATCTGCATGGATTACCCCTTCGTCAACTGATCCTGCATGCTGTTTAATCGTCCCAGCACAGTATTATCAAAGACTTGACTACCTATGTGAATTTTTAACCCGGCAATGAGATCCGATTGGACTTCAAAGACCACATCGACAGCTCGTCCAAGCGTATCGGTTAGCTGGCGTGTAACATTGTCTTGTTCCGATTGATCCAAAGGCTTGGCAGAGCTGACCTGAACTTGTTGGACGCCCCTTTGCTCATCAGCTAAATCCGCAAAGGCTTGGGAAATTTCCGGAAGTAAAACAGCTCGGTTATTTTTTAGTAACTGGTTAAGAAAATCTTGCATTACGGGAGGAGCCTGGATGCGCTGACATAACTCCTCTAAGACCACTTGCTTTTCTTCGTATTTAAAAACTGGTGAGGCCAGGACATGTTTTAAGGCAGGGGTATCCAGTAAGCCTTGGGCTAAGGCCGCTAAGGCATTTCGTGCGGGTTCGACGCTCGATTTCTCGAGCAATTGGAAAAGCGCCGATGCATACCGGCGCCCGATTGTACTTTGATTCACGGTTTACAGAGAATCCAGGCAGCCATATATTGAGTGGAAAATGGCGTGTGTTAAGCGTATAAACCTAGCATGGGTGCTATACCCTGTCAACCAATAACAGCAGATATAAAGGGATTTTCTTTCAACGCCGCTGAAAAAAGGGAAAAGACTCTTAGGCTCAAGGGCAAAGGTTAAGAAACTGCACGTGATTCTAGTGCTGCCTCAATCTCTTGTATGACCTTTTCTGCTGTATCTCGAGGAGATTCAGCATCTCGAATAGGTCGTCCGACCACTAAATAATCGGATCCAGCCAGAATGGCCGCTTTTGGAGTCAGCACATTTTTATGTTCAGCATGTGGCGCTCCGGATGGTCTGACACCCGGTGTCACAATTAGGGGATGGCTTTCCTGGAACAGCTCTCTGACAAAACTGACGAAGCGACCTGAGGCAATAAATCCATCTGCCCCAGCAGCAGCCGTCCGAGTGGCCTTCCACTCAATGTAGTCCTCTGCTTTTCTAAACGGCAGGCATTTGCCAGTCCCATTTTCGAGTAGGGCTACATCTTTCATAGCAGCCTCATCCATGTTGGACAAGAGTGTAAGTGACAATAATTGAAGGGGAGCATCCCCTTTCGCACATTTGGCTGTTGCAAATAAGCGTTCCGATCCATGTAGGGTAACCAAATCTATGTGCTCCCGAATAGCCACCTGTATATAGCGGTTCACCGTTTCATCCACATCATCTTGAATTTTAAGATCCAGAAAGAGCCGGTGACCTTTAGCTTTTATTTCTCGAATGATGCTGAGGCCTTCGGCAAGAAATAACTCCCACCCAACCTTGTAAAAACTCACAAGGCCATTAAGTTGTTCAACATAGGAAAGGGCTCGTTTCCTATCGGGAACATCCAATGCAAAGATCAGACGATCCGCAGGTGTGGAAGGAATAGGCATGCGCGAAAAAAAGAATTGTTCGGAAGATAAGTAGAAAAAAGTCGGCGGATTGTACGAGTTTTATTGAAAATGTCAAGGCAGCAATCTACTAGGATTGCCGGTGGAAATAGCCCAAAAAGTGATGAACAAAAAGAAAGAAAGTTAAGCTAAGATGTGACTAACTCACAACGGATTCCAAGAGAGAATTCTCGCGAGAGGCTGGAGGCCGAGAATGTGGGGGACCGCTATGAGGAGCCTGAAGAATGCCACCACCAAGCACTCGATCCTCTTGATAAAAAACGGCTGACTGCCCAGGGCTGAGTGCCCGAACAGACCTTTCAAACGTAAGGCCAATGGAAGCATCACTTTCCCAATGCAGTGTCGCAGAAACAGGAGGAGAACCATATCGAAATTTGACGTCAATACGCTTCCCTTCTTCTAAATCCTCTCGTGAAAAAATATTGAGATCTGCCACCTGACAGGTATTAGTGTCCAAATCTTCCGGCGGACCCAAGACTACTAAATTGAGAGCAGGCACCACTCGCTGCACATAGACCCGCTTCCCAGTAGCGACGCCCAACCCTTTCCGTTGGCCAGGCGTATAAAAGGCTACACCATCATGCTGCCCAAGTTCCTGGCCCTTTGCATCAACAAAATTCCCAGGTTTCTGAGCATGGGGCGCATACTCCTTGAGAAACTCTCTATAGTCCCCTTGGGTAACAAAACAAATTTCTTGGCTTTCCTTCAATTCATCAACCGGCAATCCCATGGCTTCAGCTTCGGCCCAAACTTGAGTTTTTTCCAGGGATCCTATGGGAAACACCATTTTCGAAAGCCACTTGGATGGAATACGATACAAAAAATAGGATTGATCTTTTTTAGTATCCAAGCCGCACGCAAGAAAAGGGGTTCCGACCTGATCTTTTTTAATTCTGGCAAAATGACCAGTGGCGATAAAATCAGCCTCAAGTTGTTCAGCTACTTGAAATAAACCCCCGAATTTTACTCGTTCATTGCACCGAACACAGGGATTGGGAGTGGAACCTTGCAAATAGCTGCCGATAAAATCATTAATCACCCCCTGCTGGAATGACTCTCGCGTATCTATCACATGATGTGAGATACCTAAACGTTCGGCTACATACTTAGCAATACCAACTTTACAACACCCTCGTTCCTGCCATCGCTTGGAAGTTGAAGCTTCATCCTCTTCTTCCCAGACTTTGAGAGTCACCCCAATGACGTCGTAGCCCTGCTCCTTTAACAATTTGGCGGCCACAGAGCTGTCCACGCCTCCACTCATACCTAATACGACTTTTTTGGGAATTGCAGCTGTCATTTAAATACTCAAGGATTCCGTTTCCAATTTGGGAGAAGAAGTTTTTGCCTGGCCATTGCCTATCACCCGTTCCTCAAGGTCCATTTCAAGATTCGGTGCCGCCCCCATATCACACTCCCCTTGGAAATACACACCTTCTTCCATAGCAAATGTCGGGGTGTGGACATCCCCAATAAGTACGGCCGGTTTCAGGAGTTGAATTTTTTTGTTTGCCGTCACGACGCCATCAATCCGCCCACTACAGACAATCGTTCCGCCGGTAATCGTTCCTTTAATAAAAGCTGTCTCACCAATAATCAACGTATCATCAATAGCAATTTCACCTTCAAAATTCCCATCCACCCGAACTGTGCCTTCGAATTGGGCTTTACCCTTGAAATCCACACCCTTTCCAAGAAAAGTGTAAAAATCTTCTCCAAAACCACCTTCTTTTTTCGTTTTTTCCTTTTCACCCCACATATTTTTCTCCTCTCATCCAGTATTTGGCTCTCGGGTGGCGAGCCAGGAATTCCGTGTCCCCTGGGAATAATTTCCCAATCATCTTTAGGGTCCTTAGAACCCTGAAAAACTCTTTCCTATTTCACCTTAACGGCTTCTTCAACTGAGACCACTAGCTTTGCTTCTTT
Organism: Nitrospirales bacterium; assembly: GCA_965223635.1. Taxonomy (GTDB): domain Bacteria; phylum Nitrospirota; class Nitrospiria; order Nitrospirales; family UBA8639; genus Nitrospira_E. The sequence goes on along the minus strand of OZ245007.1, from coordinate 2,015,655 downwards.
GCCCTTTCTCTCACCTTTCTTAGGCATATTACAGGACCCGTTAAACAGCACGCCTTCGTCCATCGAGAGCAGGGGTGTAGAAATGGTCCCATCAAACACAGCCGGAGTTAAGAGCTTCACACGATTCTTCGCCAATACTTCACCCGTAATTTGACCTTGGCAAGTAATCGTTCCAGCTTCAATTTTGGCCTTGATCACGGCTTTTTGACCGATGATCAAATTCCCATCGGTATAAATTTCCCCTTCTAATTTGCCATCAACTCTGACTGTGCCCTGATAACGAATCGTTCCTTTAAAGGTGACCTCTTCCCCAACAAAGGCAATAATATCCCCAGATTCATCAGTATTACTTGAAGCCACTGGTGGACTAGGATCAACCGGTGTTTCTACGACATTTTCTGGGGTTTCAGCGGTATTTTTTCCAAACATGGAGACCCTCCCTCATTGAATAACGTCATGCCCAACCAAAAACCAATCTGTTCTTACTCTCATTTTACTAATAGTGTTTATACTTAATTTCCTCAAGACCTGCATGCGGGAAGCCCCATGTCGTATTGGGTATTCCTACAATTTTTATTCCAAAATAATAGCGCTCACTCGGTCCAATTCCTCATCAGAATGATAGTGAATGATGAGTTGCCCCCCTTTGGCCGCAGACTTCACTTGAACCTTCGTACCGAAATGCTTCCGCAATTGGTCTTCAAGGTGGTTGAATTTATTTGGAACAACCTTTAGGAGTTTACTTGCAACTCCACTTTTTTGACCAGCAATCAGATGTTCCGTTTGTCTCACCGAGAGCTGCTCCGCCAAAATACGATTGGCCAAGTGAAGTTGGGCGCTGGCTGGAGAAACGCCTGCTAGAACCTTGGCATGACCGAGGCTTAAGGTACCAGCTTCAATAAACTGCTGAACTTCTTTGGGGAGTGTAAGGAGACGAAGAATATTAGCAACCGAGGAGCGATCTTTTCCTACTGAACTCGCTACTTGGTCTTGAGTCATGCCAAATTCCCCCATCAAGCGAGAATAGGCTTTGGCCTCTTCCAAAGGATTCAAGTTTTGACGCTGTATATTTTCTACCAACGCCAGGGCTAAGGATTTTTCATCGTTGGAATTCCGGACTATGGCCGGAATCGTGGACAACCCAGCAAGCGTTGCCGCTCGCAGACGCCGCTCTCCTGCAACCAGTTCATACACCCCATCGCCTTTGCGACGCACCACAATCGGTTGCAGAACACCGTGTTCCTTAATAGACTCAGCTAGTTCTGCTAAATGGTCTTCCACAAAAATAGTGCGCGGTTGGTAGCGGTTCGGAATAATCTGTTTCAAGGCAATCATTGAGATCGCTAGACCATCCTGGTCAGCCTTCTCGACCTTCCAAACTAGCGTCTTTTTTTCGGGAAGCAGAGCCTGGAGGCCTTTACCCAATGCTTTCTTTTCCATTCGTGAGAATCTCCTTGGCTAAATCGAGGTAAGCCTTGGCCCCACTGGAGGCCGCATTATACGACAAGACCGGCTTACCATGGCTAGGGGCTTCTGCCAACGCCACATTTCTAGGGATAACGGTGTGAAACACCTTGTCTTTGAAAAACCCTCGAATTTCATTTTCTACCTGTCTCGAAAGATTAATGCGAGAATCATACATCGTCAATACAATGCCTTGTAAGTCTAAGCCGGGGTTAAAAGAATCCCGAATGCGTTCCACATTGCCCATGAGGCTCCCCAGCCCCTCCATCGCATAATACTCACATTGCACGGGCACAATGAGTGCAGAAGCCGCTACCAGAGCGTTAATTGTGAGTAACCCAAAGGCAGGCGGGCAGTCAATCACCACAAAATCATGCCCTTGAATCTCTCCAACAATGGTTTTGAGTATGGTTTCTCGATCAGCCAGATTTGAAACCTCTATTTCTGCTCCAACTAAGTCTCCTTTTGAAGGAATAATATGGAGACCGTGTATACACGTAGGTAAAATTGACGATTTAATGAACTGTCGCTCTATGAGACATTCATAAATAGTATAGTCTTGTGGTTCAACAGAGACTCCACTGGTCGCGTTGGCCTGTGGGTCAAGGTCAATTAGCAGAACAGACTTTCCACCCATTGCCAATGCCGCACTAATATTAATAGCCGACGTGGTTTTACCAACACCACCCTTCTGATTAGCAATAGCGATTATTTTTGTCACATAATGTCCATTAAAAAATTCTGGAGTTTAACTTTCAAGCGTGTGATTTTAATGGGAAAAAATAAAGATGGCTCTATGGTTGACTCCGGTGGACTAGCTCGTCAAGAGTTAATGGCGCTTTATTCGCTGAGATTCCAAGGAGGGTCTGCAACGCGGCCATCGGCGTTTTGCGGCGGTTGAAGCGGAACACAAACTCATCAAGATAGCTCTGGAGATACTTTGGCTCCACTCCATGATGCGTGCCAATGAGCCACGTTTTGAGATTACTGAAGACCCGGTGGATATGGGGCGCCACTTTGTGCGCTCGCTCCGGGGTGCGAACCATTCGCACACGATGCTTGTACCCGACCAACGCTGCATCAGAATACCCGCGCCACCCATCCGTTCGGAGTGTGGAGTTGGCCTCAATATTTGCCCTCAAAAACCCACGAATGCTGAGCTCGCCTGCATCCTTCAGGATTGAAAGACGCAATCGACCTGTCCGTTCAGATCGTTTCCCTTTTTTGTCGGTATAGGGGAGAACCTCCACGGCCCCGATTATCAAGCTCTTGTGCTTGGCTGTCGTCGCTCCCCGACCTGGCCTGCCTTTGGCTGAGCCGCCGAGGATTGCCTCATCGGCCTCAATCAAGCCGGAGAGCTGGCTTCGGTTTGTGTTGACCATTCCTTGACGCAACCGATGCAGCATATGCCAAGCTGTGGTGGCACTCGAAAGGCCAAGCTGGCGTGCAAGCTGAACGGCACTGATTCCTGGCGTATGAGTCGTCACAAGATACGCAGCCCAGAACCACTCCTGGACGGGCACGTGAGAACGGTGCATGAGTGTGCCGGCCATCGGCGAAGTCTGACGCCCACACGCCCGACACTCGAACACGTAGCGCTTGGAGTTGAGCCAGGCCGACTTCCCCCTGCACTTGGGACAAACAAACCCATCGGGCCAGCGACTCTGCACCAAATATTCAAGACAAGCCTGCCGTGTAGTGAAGCGTTGACGAAATTCCCGCATGTCCTTCGGATACGTTGGGCGCCCCACACTTGAATAGTCACAAGTCCTTCAACCGGAGTCAACCGTAGAGCCATTAATTCCCATTTAGTATGTCACGATTATGCTTATCCTAAGAATAAAGTTCCTATTCCTTTTGAATTTATATTTTTCAAGAGCAGGATGTTCCACGTGGAACATTTAAATTCTGTATTAATTATGGAACGTGTTTTAGCACAGAAAGAACTCTCGTTCCAAACCCATAAGGCAATTCATAGGGAATTTCTTTCTCTACCGTCATACCTTTCAGCTTCTGCGAATGGGCGATATTTTTGGACCTAAACACAACCAGCTTTCCATCTTCTTTTAAAATGTTTTTTATGTATGGAAAAATCGCCTCAAGTCTCACCGCCTTACTAATCGCAATATCCCATTTATCCTCTTCATTGAAACATGTCCGAGAGGATTCCAATCGTTTTTGGAGAACCGAAATACCATTAAGTTCCAGCTTTCCGATAATCGTGTGAAGAAAAGCCGTCTTGCTTCCTTGTGGTTCCATTAATGTGGTTTGTAGGGTAGGAAAGGCTAATTTGAGTGGAATTCCTGGAAATCCGCCGCCAGTACCAATATCGAGAATCGAAAGTGCGTTATTTTTAGGAAATGCCAAAGAGCCAGCCAACGAATCAGCAAATAGCAAAACCGCCTGCTCTAGTTCAGTATTCAGGCCTGTTAGATTAACCGAACGATTCCAAAACATAAGCTCTCTATAATGGAGGTGAAACTTCTCTAAAATATCTTCTTGGAAGGAAAAACCAAGTTTTTTTGCCGCAACTACAAAAAATTCCAAAAATTTATCTATATTCTCTTTATGTTCCACGTGGAACATCCTTGATTTATAAAAATATAACCACAAAAATGGCTTAACGAATAAAATGGTAGCAATGATCTAAATGAATCTTATCTAAGTGCTGCCTAATCACGCCTTTTAAGGTGATACTAACATTGCTCGTTGTTCCTGTATTTGCCTTAAAATCCGTTTTGACAAACCATTTTCAGCTATCCGAATATCATAAGAAGCCTGAAGATTCATCCAAAATTTGGCAGTGTTCCCAAAAAACTCACTCAATCGAACCGCAGTATCTCCTGTAATGCCTCGCTGCCCTTTAACAATGGCAGTAATTCTATTTGGTGGTACGCCAATCGCTTTGGCCAAAGAAGACGCCGTTAAACCAGTGTGCTTTAAAGGTTTCAAAAACTCTTCTTCAAGGATTTCACCTGGGTGTATCGGTTTCATCCTATTTCGAATCATTATACGCTCCTTAGTAATAAGCGGTTATTTGCACATCATGCGGTCCATAGTTTCGCCAAGTAAAAAAATCCGCAACTTATCATTTATTCTAATACATGTACTGTCCTTTACGATCTCCTCTTAAATTCTCCAAGTGATTAGCTATGGAACCAATAAATCAACCAATTCCTCGACACTATCTAACATTACGAGTTTTCGTCCAGCAGCCTTTATAAGGCCTGAAAATGTCTTAATCCTTTCATCAGAAAAGAATGTCTCGGTTTTCTTGTCAGCGAAACTCCTTATAATTATTCAGGATACCATAATTTATGATATACGTAAAACATAAATACCTTACACAAAAATTTTTGTATCATAATATCAAAAAATACAGGAAGTTCTAACTGAAGAAAATTTCAAAAACGATGGTAAATATACATAGCTCTAATCTTTAGAATCAAGAAAATTATATTTCAGATTTCATAAAAGGTTCCTGACACCTATATCTGACACCTATATATAAAACTACAACTTTGAGAGAATATTAGAAAATGACTCTTTAGCTAGCTTTTTTATAACGTTCGAGGGCGACGAGGAGGAGGGAGATGGCGGCAGGAGTGACTCCGGAAATTCTAGAGGCCTGTCCGACAGAGGAAGGACGGACTTTCTGAAGTTTCTCGGCGACTTCGTTTGAAAATCCTTTAATCCCTTGATAGTCAAAATTTTCTGGCACCCGCCGGTGTTCTAATTTTTTAAATTGTTCGATGACCTGTTCTTGCCGCTTGATGTAGCCTTCATATTTCACGGCAATCTCTACTGCCTCGGTAATTTCTACATCCGTTTCTCCTTCGCCTTTTAGAAAAGGATGTAGATCTTGGTATGTGAGTTCTGGCCTACGAAGCAATTGTAGGAGAGACGTGCTCGTGGTTGGCCCGTCGAAGGTAATATGTGTCTGACGTTCCAATTCAGGAATTTTGGTATGAATGCAACCCAGCCGCTGGAGTTCTTTATCTATGGTTTCCCATTTTCGTCGAAACGCGTTGTACTCTTCCTGAGAAATGAGTCCCAAACGATAGCCAATGTCTTTGAGACGATAATCAGCATTGTCCTCACGAAGGAGCAAGCGATATTCTGCTCTCGACGTGAACATCCGATAGGGCTCGCGCGCATCCTTGGTAATGAGATCATCAATTAAGACACCTATATAAGCTTGAGATCGATCGAAAATAAGAGGCGCTTCGCCTTTGACCCGAAGGGCTGCATTGATTCCTGCCATCATCCCTTGCGCGGCGGCTTCTTCATACCCGGATGTGCCATTAATTTGACCCGCATGGAACAGCCCACTGACCAATTTGGTTTCTAGAGTTTCATGAAGCTGTCGGGGAGGGAAGTAATCATATTCCACGGCATAACCGGGCTTTAGAAAGACGGCCTGCTCCAGCCCAGCTATAGCTTTAACAAAGGCTTGTTGCACATCAATCGGTAGGCTCGTGGAAATGCCGTTGGGATAATAGGACCGTCCACCCAACACCTCGGGTTCCATAAAAATTTGATGGCTGGACTTATCAGCAAATCGCACAACTTTATCTTCAATGGACGGACAGTACCGTGGCCCCGTGGACTCAATTATCCCACAATACATGGGCGAGCGATCCAGATTGTTCTTAATAATCTCATGCACTATTTCAGTCGTCGCGGTCAGATGACAATCGATTTGAGGATTGGGAATATCTTCGGTTTTGAAAGAAAAAGGACGAGGAACAGTGTCCCCCGGCTGCCGGCCCATCACATCAAAATTAATAGAATCTCGATCCAAGCGAGGCGGTGTCCCCGTTTTTAACCGCCCGACCTCGAAACCGAAGTCCAACATGCAATCTGACAACTGTTCTGCGGAGGGTTCCCCAGCACGGCCTCCGGGGAGATGGGTCATTCCAATATGCATAAGACCTTTCAGAAACGTTCCAGATGTCAGCACGACTGCTCGAGTTCCCATGGTTACACCAGCACTCGTTCGCACACCAGAGACAGCTCCATTGTGCGTCAGAATCCGATCTACTGTACCTGACACAATGGTCAGGTTTTCCTGTTTCAACAACGTCTCTTGCATACTTGTGGCATAAAGATCTTTGTCACATTGCACACGAGTGGCTCGAACTGCTGGCCCCTTCCGTGTATTTAGGATCCGAAATTGAATGCCGGCCTTATCAGTATTCACGCCCATTTCTCCGCCCAGCGCATCGATTTCTTTGACTAAATGTCCTTTACCAATTCCTCCTACTGCTGGATTACAGGGCATCGTCGCTATTTTCTTCGGATCGATGGTGAGCAAAACCACCTGACAACCCATCCGTGCTGCCGCCAAAGCCGCTTCGCACCCTGCATGTCCACCACCCACGACAACGATGTCACATTCTTTACTCATTTGGTAATACTCAAAATTCTCACTATTGAGCTAATCTAGAGAGTACAAACAGATCTGGCCCTCAAAACATTTCAATAGCACAACGGAGCTGGCCTGGCAAAGTTGCTAATTGTCGGCCAAGAGAGCTTTTTCGAATCGAGACACCAGGGTGCTGTGTCAGGGCCCAGGGGCTTATCTTGCATGCCGACACACAGTGTAGCCCCCACCAGCGGCAGAAACTCGAACGCTTGCGTCGCTACATCACCGTCCCGCCCTGAGCCATCAACGCCTGCGCCCCACTACGGGCTCCGGCCCGCCTTATAAGGAACACGCCCGCTTGTCAGACGACAGAGGGTGGAGCATGAGGATTTTCCATTCTCCATCCGTTTCTTTGAAGGAAATGACCTCCATTCCTTCTATGATCATCTCCCCCATTTGAACTTGGGAACGGGTAACCACATGCCGAAGTTGCTTACCTTCTGGAATCGAACCCAAAACTTCCACCTTTTTAAAATCAAGCTGTCCAAGCGATGCGGCTTGAGCCATGCCTCCTTTTAAAAATGACGAGAAAAATTTCGTGTCCGACATGCCCTTTGCCGTTTCCTTCGACGTCCCTGGGCCAAAAAAGTTTCCGAGGAATTGTGGGGCCAGATCATCCGGCAATTCATGGATGAAGGACATCACCTCTCTAAAGTCATACAGAGCCGATGGATCATGCAGCTTGGCGATCTCCTTCCATTTCCCTGCCTTTAGCCGGACCTTCGGGCTCACAGGCTTAGCCCTCCTCGGGCCCTGAGCGCTCACGTAGTGCCAGTACGCTCCGCGAGGTCAAAACAAAGGAGTCGCTCTTCGAGACGAGCCAGGCAGTAAGTGGCCTTGCTGGACGACATGAACAGGCCAGATATACTGATAGCGAACACCTTCCTGGCGAAATATGGCTCTTGCTATCTTCATTATTCAACACTCTCACCAAAGCAAACATACCTCTGATATCAGCGGCATCAAAATTATCATGAAGATTTCATACGCGAAGCACGACAGACTTTCTTGATGTGTCCGTGTTCGCTTCATTCAACATCTCGTGACGAATTATTATATAATTCGTCACTTGCAGATATTCCGAAGGACGATCAAGCATTACCAGTATGGATTCGTTTTAAAGCCTACGATAGAGGAAACAGTATCCATGAGCATGTCATCCGATTCAACTGAAATTCCCAAGGGGAATCTTGGCGGGCTTAAAGCCCATGCTAAAAACGATATCCTTTCTGGATTTTTAGTTTTTCTTATTGCCTTGCCGCTGTGTCTGGGAATTTCTCTGGCCTCGGGATATCCCGCGGTGGCGGGAATCTTTACGGCAATTATTGGCGGTCTCGTTGCCACCTTCCTGAGCAATTCAGAACTAACGATTAAAGGACCTGCTGCTGGTTTAATTGTTATTGCCTTAGGTTGTGTTCAGGATTTTGGGTTTACGGGCGGGGTGGACCCAGCGAAGGACTTTCAGGCCTATCGTTTGGCGCTGGGTGTTGGGGTTGTGGCAGGCATATACCAAATTATCCTCGGACTTTTTCGCGTAGGAATCCTTGTAAAGATTTTTCCGAAAGCGGCGATTCACGGTTTGCTGGCTTCCATTGGAGTCATCATCATCGCCAAACAATTTCCTGTCTTAATGGGATTGAATCCACAGGGTGGTCCTCTAGAGTTACTCGCTGGGATCCCTTCCTTTATCATGAACATGAACCCGAAAGTTGCATTAATCGGAATTCTAGGTCTGACGATTGTGATGGCGTATAGCTATTTACAAAATCCCAAAGTGAAGATTATTCCCGCACCCATGTTGATGTTAATGATCACGGTTCCCATAGCCATATTTTTAGGAATTGGGGAGAAGGGGTCATATACGTTCAATCATCACATCTACGAACTAGGCGAGAAGTTTTTAGTCAATGTTCCAGGTAATTTGTTGAATGCCATCACCTTTCCTGATTTTTCAGGGGTAACCACGGAGACGGGAATTACCTATACGGTTCTTTTTGCGATCATTGGAAGTTTGGAGGGCATTCTCAGTGCAAAGGCGATTGATGGGATCGATCCGTGGGGTCGAAAAACCAATCTGGATCGAGACTTGTTGGCTACCGGTATCGCTAATACCCTGTCAGCTTTCATTGGTGGGTTGCCCATGATTTCTGAAATTGTTCGAAGTAAGGCCAATATTGATAACGGGGCAAGAACCCGGTTTGCCAATTTTTACCACGGGATGTTTCTACTGATATGCGTAGCATTGATTCCAGGAATCATTAATCAAATTCCTCTAGCTGCCTTGGCCGCATTATTGGTCATCACAGGATTTCGCCTGGCTTCTCCCAACGAGTTTGTGTCTGTGTATCGTGAGGGAACAGACCAGTTTATTATTTTTGTCTCTACCATAATAGGTGTACTTGCGACTGATCTCTTAAAAGGGTTAGCCATTGGAATTGGAGTCATGTTGGTCATCCGTTTTATTCGCGGGGGGTCCATGCTCAGATTGAATGCCAAGATCATTCATGAAAGGGATCACTCTGTCAGGATTGTTTTACGCGGTTCCATCATTTTCAGTTCATGGATTCCTCTAAGAAAACAACTTGATCGTTTCTTGCTGGAAGGGAAGCGGGTCACCTTGGATTTGACAGAAACGAAATTTGTGGATCGTAGGGTCAGGGCTAAGATTGACGACCGGATAAGGAAATTCAGAGAAAACGGTCTTGAGTTATCTGTGCGAGCCAGAATGCCATCAGCCGATGAGTGATGCTCATATCGTAGTGCGTAGGCGTGATAAAGCCACCCTGATGGGATGGGAGTGAACTCGGAATTCCAACTACAAAAGACATCATCCCTTGCGCGCATGCGCGCCATGGATGTTTCGCAACACATCAGTCTGTATCTCGTGACTTCTCGTTCTGCAGTCGATCCAACAGTCGGTTGAAACTTTGGCTCAGAGTGCCCAATTCACTTCTGGAACGAACAGGGAGGCGTTTTTTTGTGTCCTTTCCGTGCGCCAGCTCATCTGCTTGTTTGCAAATATCCAGGATGGGTTCGCTGATTGAGCGAGTGATATTTGCTCCCAACAGGCCACTGATCAGTGCCGCCGTCACAAACAAGGCCACTAACAGAACAATTAAATAATGAGTGCGGCTGGAAATCTCCTCAACATCATCTTCCAACAATTTCTCCTGAACCGCAGCCATTTCATTTAAGAGCCCCTTAATTCGAAAGGCTAAAGGGGCCGCCTCAGTTTTCACCCAATAATTAGCCCGGTTCCAATCTTCTCCAGATCGAATGCGGATAATGTCTTTCAATAAAGGATCGAACTGATTGAGGGCATCTTGCAGGGATTCAATATTCTTCAACTGCTTTTGACTGAAGTGCTTTTCCTGTTCCTGTAAGGCTTGCAGAGACGCAGCACTTTTCGCCCAGTTTTCCAGGGATTCCGTTTTAAATTCCTGTTTGCCAGATAGCAAAAACTCATCGGCTCTTTCCAAAGCCAGACTGGTTGTCGTTTCTATATTCGCGAGAATTTCTACCAGGCGCTTATTTTTGGGAGTATTGGTGCCTTTCATATTCTGCTTGATCATGCGAGAAACGGTGGCCACGATGGTTTTTTCTAACGGTTCCGCTTGATCGAAGAGAATTTTTTGTGCAGGAGAATTTTCCGGGGTTCGTGCGATGTCTTCGATCTTCTGTTGGGCCTCGTGAAAATCGTTGATATCTTGTTCGATGTTTTGTAACCGAACCTGATTTTCCGGATCTGTCCAGTCTGGAGCCAGCTGATGCATCTGCTTCAGGGATGGGTTGATTTGTTCTGCCCAGGCCAGAGCTCGTTCTGTCTGGAATTTGGGATCTCCCAGAATAATCCATCCACGCAGTGAAGCCAGGGAATGGTTGATACCATTTAACATCATAAGACTGGCATGAGCCGTGGGCGTTCGAAGGTCGACAACCCTCTTAGTAATGTCCTCCATACTTTTGACTTGCTGAATGGTCAGCAAGACCACTCCCATTAAAATAAGTGTGATGGTCCCAAAACCCATGCCCACTTTCTTCCCTATCGTCATATCCTTGAAATTAAACATCTTATCCCTCAAAAAATAACTGATCCTGAAAACCCTTGCATCTCACTTTTCATCAACTCCTAGGCTGTAGCGAGGAGGAGGAATGTATCCAATTGTTTGGTTTTATCATAACAACACTTCAAGTCTGTACTAAACCTAAAAACGGCAGTTGGATCACAAAGTCTACACAACCCCTTGCCGCACCAGGACTGGCGAGGTCGTGCTGCAACTTAAAACCTCGCATCGCGATGGTACGACCCATTTGGTTATGCCCCCGCTGAAATTCCTGCAACACCTGGCGGCCTTCGCCCCCCCCGGCCCCGCCTATATCTCATTCTGTTCCATGACGGACACCTTCACCACGGGCCCGCATGAGCTGGGCCCAGTTATTCAAATGCGTCTTCGCTATCGCTAGCACAGCCTGTCCCCAGTGCAAGTGGGATGGTGCCCGTCCTCGCCGCCATTGAAGATCCTTTGGTGCTCACCACGCTGCTCATTCTCCTGGGCGTGCCCAGCAGCGCCCCTCTACGGGCTCCGGCCCGCCTCGCCGCCTTCTTCAAAACAGCCTCATGACCCCACCCACGTTCCGGTTCCGGCGCGGGAACCGACTGAGCCCCTGTGACCCGTTGCTCAGCCCACACCCCCCAATGGCTTACCAGATCGGGGGCAATATTGGAAAAAGGGGTCAGGCAGACCCGCCTCACATGGAACACGCCCGTTTGTCAGACGACAGAGGAGGGAAAGTGCCCCTCAACAATTTCCTTGATAGTGTCTCGGGCCCGGCAAAACGGTCGTTTGAAAATCCTATTCCCAGGCTTAAAACCACCACTCAGCTAATTTCTTTGTACATGCCTACTTTTGAAGAAGGTTTGAAGATATTTGGAACTCTTTTAGGGCAAAGCTCTAAAGAACGATCTTTCATTAATAAGCTCAGCTATAGTGATAGCAAATTCTTTCGAAAATTTTGACGAATAATGCACCTTGTCAATGTACAAAGGTTCGTTCTTATCCTCTTGAATATTTGCACACCAAAGAAAGTTCCTACCAAGCGGTTTTTTCCTATGGACCTTTGCCATTACTGCATATCCATATTGTGAATACGTGTGCTGCCCATATCCAAATTTCGAAAATGGATGATAACGTTGATCGTACTTATAGGTTGGCACCGGTTGCCAGACAAATATGGGTATGACCCCTTGGGCCATAGAAATGGCTTCTATTAATTCCTTATTCCTTAAATATCTCTCTATTACAGAGGTAATTACCTGCTCATCAGCATAGTTTTTAGCAGTGCTCTCTGCCATATTTTGCTCATTTTTCGCCTCTGTGGATGGCTGCTTCTGAAGAGGTTGGAATAAACGGGTTTTGAGGCCTCGTGCAGCTCTTCCTAGAGCTGTTTTTGAAAACAATCCGTTGATAAATTCCGTGGTCTTGTTTTTTTTCGGATTATGATGAGCCATAAATCCACGCAACCGATCTGAAAACTTTGGCTCGTTGTTATAATAAAAATCGTTAAGACCATCAATAAATATTGCCATGTCTGGAACAAAGCCAGATAGCAAAAGTTTTTCAAACAGAATACGTTCTTGGGTAGAAAAATAATTTCCTTGCCCAAAATTGTAAACACGAACGTCTCTATCCAGCATAGTTGTGAGATATTCTTGTAAGAAGGATGGAACCGACTGGTTGTCCATAACACCATATCCAAACGTAGTTGACCCTCCAAACAAGAAGATATTAAGACTATCCGATTTCGGGGGCCAAGGCCCTTGATTCTTTATAATCCGAAAGCCATTAGGGTCTACGTTGACATATGTGCCTCGATAGGGGCCTTCCTTGAATTGAGTGAAGGGGTCAAAAATCAAGCGACGAGACCACGTCTCATGTAGAAGTGTTTTGGTTTCTCCCTCGTTCAGATTTGGATAGGCGGATGAAACCGTGTCTTTACCATATTTTCTCGATACGGGATCTTTCAAAGCAATAACTGGTGATGCTGGGGCCAAGAAGTCCCTTACCAAAAACACGGCCGAAAGGAATAAATTTAAGAGACAAAGAACGAGAAAAGTACTCAATAGGGTCATAGCAACATAGCTGTACCCATTCACCAGTTTCTGAAAGGACTCCTTAGCGTTTTTCACCAGCTTCTCGGCCTATTGACTTGCTTCACCAAGTAGAAAATTCTGAAATTTTCTTTCCTTAGGTAGAGTTTTCAAAAAAAACTTGATGGCTCTATGGTTGACTCCGGTGGACTAGCTCGTCAAGAGTTAATGGCGCTTTATTCGCTGAGATTCCAAGGAGGGTCTGCAACGCGGCCATCGGCGTTTTGCGGCGGTTGAAGCGGAACACAAACTCATCAAGATAGCTCTGGAGATACTTTGGCTCCACTCCATGATGCGTGCCAATGAGCCACGTTTTGAGATTACTGAAGACCCGGTGGATATGGGGCGCCACTTTGTGCGCTCGCTCCGGGGTGCGAACCATTCGCACACGATGCTTGTACCCGACCAACGCTGCATCAGAATACCCGCGCCACCCATCCGTTCGGAGTGTGGAGTTGGCCTCAATATTTGCCCTCAAAAACCCACGAATGCTGAGCTCGCCTGCATCCTTCAGGATTGAAAGACGCAATCGACCTGTCCGTTCAGATCGTTTCCCTTTTTTGTCGGTATAGGGGAGAACCTCCACGGCCCCGATTATCAAGCTCTTGTGCTTGGCTGTCGTCGCTCCCCGACCTGGCCTGCCTTTGGCTGAGCCGCCGAGGATTGCCTCATCGGCCTCAATCAAGCCGGAGAGCTGGCTTCGGTTTGTGTTGACCATTCCTTGACGCAACCGATGCAGCATATGCCAAGCTGTGGTGGCACTCGAAAGGCCAAGCTGGCGTGCAAGCTGAACGGCACTGATTCCTGGCGTATGAGTCGTCACAAGATACGCAGCCCAGAACCACTCCTGGACGGGCACGTGAGAACGGTGCATGAGTGTGCCGGCCATCGGCGAAGTCTGACGCCCACACGCCCGACACTCGAACACGTAGCGCTTGGAGTTGAGCCAGGCCGACTTCCCCCTGCACTTGGGACAAACAAACCCATCGGGCCAGCGACTCTGCACCAAATATTCAAGACAAGCCTGCCGTGTAGTGAAGCGTTGACGAAATTCCCGCATGTCCTTCGGATACGTTGGGCGCCCCACACTTGAATAGTCACAAGTCCTTCAACCGGAGTCAACCGTAGAGCCATTAAAAACTTTCTTGGTCAGCTATCGTTCACTTCCCAATACAAAACTCTGCAAAAATCTGATCCAAAATATCTTCGTTGGTCACAATACCCACTATTTCACCCAGAGCTTGTAGGGCCACTCGTAGCTCCAAGGCCACACATTCGGCTGACTGAGTATCATCAATCGCCGCCAGGGCATTTCGCAAGGCCTCCGCCGCTTTTTGAAGCAGGACTTTATGCCTGAAACGAGAGACTAACACGGAATCGCCTGCTTCATGCCGTTGTCCCATAGCCAAAGTTTTGAGACTCCGTTTGATCTGTTCTATGCCTTCTCCCGTGACCGCAGAAGCTTGAACATATGCCGAAACAGGTTCATTTGGGGTTGTATCTTGCCCTACTATTTCTTGAAGCTCTTTCAAGGAAATCTGTGTTGGAAGATCCTGTTTATTGAGGACCAGCACGCGCGGTTTTTGATTGTATCGTTTGATAAAACTCTGGTCTTGTTCAGTCAATGCTCGGCTTTGATCAAACACCATAATCAGAACATCCGCTTTTTCTATTACCCCTTCGGCTCTGCTCATCCCTTCTTGTTCTAATTCGTCGGTTGACTTTCGTAAGCCAGCGGTATCAAACACGCGAATCATGACCCCATTAACTACAATCGATTCTTCGAGCACATCACGTGTGGTTCCGGGAATGTTAGAAACGATGGCCCGATCGACAGCCAAAAAGGCATTTAAGAGGCTGGACTTCCCCACATTAGGTCTTCCGAGAATAACCGTACGAATGCCTTCACGAATGATCCGGCCTTCATGGGCAGACTCAACTAACTGCTCAAGGGCCCTGCCCGTCAACCGAAGCTTCTCTTTGAGCTCATCCTGTTTAATAAACTGAATATCTTCTTCACCAAAATCCATTTCAGCTTCCACATGAGCCAGAAGTTTGACCAAGACATCCCTATGGCCTTGAATGATTTTTGACAGACCGCCTTGGAGATGTTCTTGAGCTAATTTTAGGCTGTGAAGTGTATTGGCGTGAATCGTATCTAATACCGCTTCTGCTTGCGTCAGGTCCAGGCGCCCGTTCAGAAACGCCCGTTTGGTAAATTCTCCAGGCTCGGCTATACGGGCCCCGGCTTGGGTCAGTGCTTCACATATTGCCCACACGATAAATGGACCGCCATGTCCATGAATTTCCACAACATCTTCTCCGGTATAGGAACGTGGCGCCCGCATCGCGACGACGAGCACCTTATCTAAGACCGCAGGAACGCTTTGACCTTCCTGGCGGAGCCAATGAAACTCCTTCCAGAGAAACCTCCCCAAACACATTTTATGAGAGGGTACGTCGACAAGCGATTTTTGGGACTGAAGTTTGACGACTTGGGAGGCGAAAGATATGGCCTGCGCCCCACTCACTCGCACAATCCCCACACCACCTTCACCGACAGGAGTAGCAACAGCACAAATGGTATCATCTAACCCACTCATGATTTCTGACACCCCGTGTTAGGATTTTTTAGATTTGCCGGATGGCTTACTGGCTTGCTGAGAAGAGGATTTCTTTTTTCCTGGCTTGTCAGGCTTTTCAGGCCCAGAAGGTGATTGATCTGTCTTAGCGACTTCGGTGGCCCCTGGTTTTTTTGGTGGGAGAACATAGCGATCGGTCACAAATTGCTGGGCAATTGTTAGAACATTATTCGTCACCCAATATAATACGAGCCCAGCAGGAAAGGTGACAAACAAAAAGGTGAGGCCAATTGGCAGAATGAGCATCATTTTGGCCATATTGGGATCCGCCGTCGTTGGCATGATCTTTTGTTGCACGAACATAGACGCCCCCATAAGGACCGGCAATACATAGAAGGGATCTTGGACGGACAGGTCCTGAATCCAGAGCATAAACGGGGCCTGCCGCAAATCAATCGTCATATACAAAATATTAAACAGTGCTATAAACACGGGCATCTGTAAAAACATGGGCAAACATCCGCCAACAGGATTGACCTTATGCTCTTTGTATAATTTCATTAACTCCGTGTTGAGTTTTTGTTTATCATCTTTAAATTTTTCTTGAAGCTTGACCACTTTCGGTTGGATATCCTTCATCCCTTGCATGGATTTATAACTTTTATATTGCAAGGGCACGAACAATAACTTGATCCCACAGGTCAAGAGAACAATAGACCAGCCAAAGTTATTGGTATACTCATTGATCCAGCGCAGAACCGAAAAGAGAGGTTTCGCTACAGCCTTAACCGGCGCAAAGCTGTCATAAATAAACCAACCGAAATCAATCGTATCTTCCAGACCAAGCCCAAAACTTTTCAGCACATCGAATTGTTTCGGGCCAGCATATAAGCGTGTTTTATGAACCTGCCCTTCAGACCTTAGTGGTAAGTGAAGAGCAGCGGATACGACACTTTCATTTTCAAGTTTTGCGACAAGACCCGTGGCCTCTTCTGGAATAAATAGACTCGTGAAATATTTGTCTTGGAGTGCCAGCCATTCCACATGTCCTTCTTGGCGGAGGATCGGTTTTTCTGCATCAGGGGATTCTTTGACTAATTCTTCCCCTATCTTCCAGGCTGAGCCTATAAGCCCAATAAAGCCTTGCCCCCACTCCACCAACCCGAAATTGGTCCCTAAGACTAAATCCAGCTTTTCAGTAATTCCTCTGGTACGAATTTCTATATCCACTACATACGAGTCGTAATGAAAAGTCAGAATCTTTTCCACCCACACTGCAGAATCATCTAACGCATAGGTGAAAATAATTTTTCCAGTTGGCTGGCTCTCGTCCAATGTTGAAAAATCTTTTTCAACTCGATAGGGATTGTGCTGAAGTGTAGAGGTTAGCTCTTCATGACCTTCGGCCCTCAGAGTCAACGGTCCTGGATATTGCCCATTGGGATACACCAATTGAACTGGAATATTATCCTCTGTCTGCGTAAGGAATTTCTTTAATTCCCACGAAGTAATGACCGCACCTTGATTAGAAAGCCCAACCCGGACTAGGGGTGTTTCAACAACAATAATTTCCTCGGCCACAGCATCAGCTTGGGCAGTCGCCACCTTCGTGTCATCAGAAGATACGACCGGAGGATCTACATCTGGGTCGGAAGTTGACGAAGATGAAGTCTCTGTTCGCAAGTCATCTTGCGAATTGGTTTGATGAATTTCTTCATCAATAATTGGCGAGTTTGAAAACGGAGAGTACCCAAGTTCCTTCAACAGAAGGTCATACCCAAAGATAATCCCAAGTGAAAGTACGAGGAAAAGAACGACGCGCTTTTCCATTTCGTTAATCCTGGAATCTCATACACACTGATGGCAAGATTTCGTAGGTGGAGGGCAAGATGTTGAACTCAGGGAACGGGATCTAAACCTCCGGAATGGAAGGGATGACACTTAAGAAGACGACTCATTCCTAACCACAATCCTTTGAGTAGCCCATGTTTCTCAATCGCTTTCAGGGTATACTGCGAGCAGGTGGGTTCAAAGCGGCAACAAGTGCCGACAAAGGGGGAAATCCCATATTGGTAACCCTTAATTAGTCTTATGAATATCCAGCTCATTTTGGCCCTACCGATTGGATCATGCCAATCTTTTTCAACATCTGAGTCCAAGCGCTCTCCACGTCCTGAAACTTGGCACGAAGGATTGTGGTCTTGGGATAAGCGATACAGTGATGGCCGAAGGCCATATAAGTATAGGAAGCTCTAACCAGTTCTCGGGTAATGCGTTTCAGTTTATTCCTCGTGACGGCTTTGCCGACCCGGCGCCCCACCACAACTCCAACACGAGGACATTCTTCTTTGGGGAGTTGGCTATAAATAATTGTAAAAAAGGGGTTCCTTACTACGGACCCCTTCGCCCTCACTCTATCATACTCATGTTTCTTTTTTATGAAAAACGGAGGGTCCTCCCACACATACTACTCATCAGAAACAGTAAGTTTAGCTCTGCCCTTTTTTCTTCTGCGAGCTAAAACTTTTCGCCCGTTTTTGGTACTCATGCGCTTCCGAAACCCATGGTCTCGTTTTCTTTTTAAATTCGATGGTTTTCGTGACGTAAATGACATGATACGGTTCTCCTTTACAGTATTTTCTTATGAACCCATCATTCTATGGGTGAATGCTATGAGAGTCAAACGTATCCTCCAGTCGTATGAAGTAAATTCGCCAGAATACATTCGTTGACTGGGTAGGGGTGTAAAGATATAGTCGAATTTGATTTTCTTGCTATCTCTCCTTCAAAAGAACAGGAATAGCCGTGTTACGATCCGTCAAAGGCCTCAAGGATATACTGCCTCAACAGGCCCCTCAATGGCAGTATATTGAGGCAATCGCTCGGACTTTAGCCTCCCAATATGGGTTCTCTGAAATTCGCATACCGATTTTTGAATTTACAGAACTCTATGCCAGAAGTATTGGTGGAACCACAGACATCGTGGAAAAAGAAATGTATACCTTTCCCGATCGTGATGGCAGTTCCTTAACCTTACGTCCGGAAGGAACAGCCGGTGTAGTCAGAGCCGTTCTCGAACATAAGCTCTTGGATTCACCAAGGACGCGAAAGTTGTTTTATTTAGGTCCCATGTTCCGTCATGAACGTCCACAAGCTGGTCGCTATCGTCAATTTCATCAATTTGGCGTAGAAGCTCTTGGGATAGATGCCCCCCTCTTGGACACAGAAGTCATTTCATTGTTATGGCATTTTTTCTCCGCTCTCGGACTAAAAGACTTGACTCTACACATAAATTCCATTGGGACAACTGCTGACCGTACTGGCTACATTGAAAAATTAAAAGAATTTTTGTTGCCTCAATTAGCTACCCTTTGCGGAAACTGTCAGCGACGCTATTCAAGTAATCCTCTACGGATTTTGGACTGTAAAGTTCCAATATGCCAGCAAGCTACCAAAGAAGCACCTCACTTAATTAATTATCTCTCAGCTACCTCAAACACCCATTTTCAAGGGGTACTGGATGGATTATCCACTCTTGAAATTCCCTTTACTATCAATCATCGACTTGTCAGAGGTCTTGATTACTATACTCGAACTACCTTTGAAATTACCTCTCCATATTTAGGGGCCCAAAGTACTATCGGAGCGGGAGGACGTTACGATGGTCTGTTCCAAACCCTACAAGGTCCACCGACTCCAGCCATCGGCTTTGCAGTTGGATTGGAACGCGTCATGTTGCTCCTTGCAGAAAATGCCACTTGTAAGCTCATCCCTCTTTATTTTGTCGCAGGATTTGGAGAAATTGGAAAATCAGCAGCCTTTACTCTCCTTCATAGACTTCGACAAGGCGGCATTCGAGCTGATACTGATCATAAGGGAACAACCTTGAAAGCCCTTCTGCGATCAGCTGATAAATTAGGTGCTGACTACTCCATCATCCTTGGAGACGATGAGGCCAATACAGAGAAAGTGATTCTCCGAAACATGCAAACAAAGGAGCAAGACATCATCCAGATCAGCGAAATTCTCCAAAGAATTCAAATGAATCCTTGAACGGCTTGTTGATTGTATTTTTACCTGAATTTTTCTTGACATTTTTTTCATCCGATGATAGGGTTTTTTCTTATTTTTCAATAAGAAACGAGAATCTCCCCGTTTAAAAATTTCCCTTATTTTCGACAATCAATTAAACCAAAATTATAGGGTTATTTTACGTATTTCACCTCATTAGATTACCCAAGATGCCTAAACACCTAGTTGTGCTGATTCGTGAGGACCCAACTCTATCCCATCGTGCTTCCGAAGCCATACGAATTGCTTTGGGACTTTCTACTGGACCAAACCCCATCACGATTATCCTTCTGAAGAATGCCAGACAGTTAGTTTCTGAAGATGCCTATGATTTACCAGACGGGGAAATCCTTGAAAAATATTTGCCTGTGATTAAAAATCTGGAAATCCCAATCATTCTTCCTTTGGGTAGTCTCAACTCATTACCTATAGATGAGGAATTTACCATTCAAGAATCATCCTCATCCCAAATGGCCACTCTTCTTGAACAAGCTGACCATATAATGGCTTTTTGAAATCCTTAATCTATGAAAAAGATTCTTTACATTTGCACGAATCCTATTGAAGACTGGGAAATTTTTATACCAAAGATAAAGGACGATCAAATTCAACATTCAATTTCTCTATTATTACTTCATAAAGAACAGAATCTAGAAAAAAATTTCGTTTCTCATGTCTGGTACTTAAAAGAAAATGAAACGAAGGAAGTGAATAACAACTTTCAAAAAACTCTTTCTTATCGGGAATTTTTAGAACAGGTTTTTTCTCATGATTTATCTGTGGTCATTTAAACCCTTACTTCTTTCTATAATATGAAATAAAGAAATAGTAGTCGTAGTCGTAATAGGTCCTGAGGATTCTGTGTATGAAACATGGTAAAAAAGTGAATAGAGTCTCTGAGACAGGAGAATATAAATAATTGCTTTTGATAAAAAATTGGTAAAAGTTGTGTGTAAATATTGGTAAGCATGCAGGGAAAGCTGTGTATGAAATCTGAAGATCTTTTTTCTAAACTTACTCATCACCTGAATCACTCACTATTTTATTAACAATTGTGAATAAATCTGTGAATAATGTGAATTTTTCCAATACAAACAACAAAAAATCGTGGGTTGATATATTGGACTTTATCAGCCCTAAAATTGGTGATGAAGCTATAGATACCTGGTTTCAACCTCTTGAACTTGAAGGAGTGACTGAGGAGCAGGCCACGATCCGTGTTCCAAATAGATTTTTTGGAGAATGGTTAGGACGAAACTATAAAGATTTATTGATTGAAGCCTTCCAATATGTTGAGGGCATCAAACCCACAGATATTATTTTTGTCTTGAAAGAAGAAGAGGTTAAAGAGCCTTTACAGACTGTTAAGCCTGTGCAAAAAGAAGAGCATCGTCTACCCTTACCACCTAAAAACAGGCGTCAGCAGCTTCCCAATCCCAAATATACGTTTGACACCTTTGTTGTTGGCGCGAGTAATCAATTTGCTCATGCAGCATGTTTGGCTGTAGCAGAGTCGCCAGCTAAATCTTATAACCCTTTGTTTATATACGGGGGAGTTGGATTGGGTAAAACTCATCTCTTAAATGCCATTGGGAATTATATTGCTGATAGAACAGATCAACGTATCGCCTATGTCACCACAGAACAATTCACGAATGAAGTGATCAATTCCATTAGGTATGACAAGATGATGGAATTACGTCGTCGGTATAGGAACGTCGATATGCTGTTAATTGATGATATTCAATTTTTAGCGGGCAAGGAACGGACTCAGGAAGAATTTTTTCACACATTCAACTCCCTTTACGAAGCCGGAAAACAAATTGTTCTTTCCAGTGATCGGTTTCCTAAGGAAATGCCGTCAATGGAAGAACGTCTACGGTCAAGATTTGAATGGGGCCTGATTGCTGATCTTCAACAACCAGATGTAGAAACTCGGATTGCCATCCTTCAAAAAAAATCAGAAGAAGAAGGGATCGCGATTAATGAGGATGTGATACAACTCTTGGCGGCTAATCTAAAAAGTAATATTCGAGAAATAGAAGGAGCCCTGATCCGTCTAGGGGCCTATGCCTCTCTCACTGGCCAACAAATTACGGTGGCTATGGCCAAAAATATTCTAAGAGATTTGTTAGGTGAGAAACGAAAAATTATCACAGTGGAAGATATTCAAGAAGTCGTGGCCAATCGGTTTCATGTCAAGATATCTGATTTGAAATCTAAGCGGAGGACCAAAACCTTAGTGTACCCACGCCAAATTGCCATGTTTCTCTGCCGTGACCTCACTGATGCCTCTTTTCCAGAAATTGGGAGAGACTTTGGAGGAAAAGACCACACAACCATTATTCATGCCTGTAAACAAATGAAAAAATCTCAGGAAACAGATGCGACTGTTCGTGCAACACTTGAAAGCTTGAAAGAAGAAATTGGGAAAGCCTAACCTGATCTTTCTCTAGGTACCTTCATGAAAATACGCATGGCCCGAGAGGATTTATTAACTGCACTCCAGCGTGTTCAAGGTGTAGTTGAAAAGAGAAACACCATGCCAATATTGGCCAATATTCTTTTGGAAGCAAAGTCCGAAGGGTTGGATATTGTGGCCACTGATTTAGAAATTGGTATGCGTGGTCTCTACAAAGCCACTGTTGAAGAACCTGGTTCTGTAA
Source organism: Nitrospirales bacterium (assembly GCA_965223635.1). Taxonomy (GTDB): domain Bacteria; phylum Nitrospirota; class Nitrospiria; order Nitrospirales; family UBA8639; genus Nitrospira_E. The sequence goes on along the minus strand of OZ245007.1, from coordinate 1,993,296 downwards.
CCTTCTCCGCCCGCACACTCTTTGATATTTTAAAAGAGGTTCGTCATTCAGAGATCGACATGGTGGTAGGAGAAAACAATTGGGTCACCGTCAAAGCTGGCAAAAGTCAATTTCGGGTTGTGGGTTTAGCTAGCAAAGATTATCCGGCATTACCAACAATTGAACGAGATGGCCTCGTGTCAATTCCTGCCCAAGGTTTATTACAGCTGCTTAAAAAAACAGTTTTTGCTGTCGGGGAAAAGGATACGCGATATGTGCTGAATGGTTTACTCATCACATTGATCCCTTCTGGAAAGAAGGTAACCATCCGCTTGGTAGGTACGGATGGACATCGTTTAGGGTGGGCGGAACAAGAGGTTTCCCCTGATCAGTCTGCCATACCTTCTACTGAACTTAAGGTGATTATCCCTAAAAAAGCTGCGATCGAAATCCGGCGTTTATTGGAAGAGGATGATAAAGAACCGCTTCTGGGTTTTACCAAAAACTTACTGATTCTCAGAAAAAGCGGGTTGGTCTTCACGTCACGAATCATGGAAGGGACTTATCCAAATTATCAGCAAGTTGTCCCCAAAGATTCTCCTAAAAAAGTTATTGTGAACAAATCAGAGTTGGAGGGTGCCTTACGAAGAGTTGCCATCTTATCAAAAGATAAGGCACATGCCGTCAAATTATCCTTTCAGCCCGATCATGTCCATTTATCCTCAAAAAGCCCTGATTTAGGAGAGGCTGAGGAAGAAATTTCCTCTACCTATACCGGGGAATATTTTGCTGCCGGATTCAATGCTCGCTATTTTCTAGATGTGTTGTCGGTTATTGAAACTGAATCCTTGTCTCTCCAAATGGAAACAGCCCTAAGTCCCTGTTTAATACAAGAGCAAAGTAATACCACGTTTAAAGCTGTTGTCATGCCCGTGAAGGTATAGCAGACTTGATCAAACAGACCTTCATTTTCCTCCACATTCAAACAGTGTAAGGTTTATGGAACTTTCAGAATCTTCAGGTCAAGAGTCTGCCCAAGACGGTGTGTCTGCGCAGTCTGACACGCATTACGATGCGGATCAAATTCGTGTGCTCGAAGGCCTGGAGGCTGTTCGCAAACGGCCAGCGATGTATATTGGTAGCACCGGCATTGATGGCTTACACCATATGGTCTATGAGGTTGTGGACAACAGTGTGGACGAGCATATGGCCGGGTTTGGCAATGAAATCTTGGTAGTCTTGCAAGTTGATGGAAGTGTGATGATTTCGGACAATGGGCGCGGCATTCCCACTGGTATGCATTCCACTCAGAAAAAATCCGCCGCAGAAGTCGCGCTCACAGTTCTTCATGCAGGGGGGAAATTTGAAGAAGGCGCCTATAAGGTTTCTGGTGGTTTGCATGGGGTGGGCATTTCAGTCGTCAATGGTCTTTCCGAATGGTTGGAATTGGAAATATGGCAGGACGGGGAAATCTTTGAACAAGAATATGATCGCGGGAAACCTCGCGCCCCTTTGACTATTACAGGTAAAACGAAAAAACGCGGAACAAAAGTTGTGTTTAAGGCCGACCCGCTGATCTTTGAGGCGGTTGAACTGAGTTTTGATATTTTGGCCCAACGGCTTCGAGAGTTAGCCTTTCTGAATAAGGGGTTAGCTATTACCCTGAAGGATGAACGAAAAGACAAAGAAAAAGAACAGGTGTTTTGCTATAAGGGCGGCATTGTGTCGTTTGTTGAACACCTGAATGAAGCAAAAACGCCTTTGCATCCACCGATTGTTGTTGAAGTGGAAAAGCCTGACCTCATTTTAGAAGTCGCACTTCAATACAACCAGGGGTATGCCGAAAATTTGTTTTCATTTGCGAATAATATTAATACCCGTGAAGGCGGTACACACCTTATTGGCTTTAAGTCTGCCTTGACGCGCACTATCAACAGTTATGCGTCGACAGCAGGTTTATTTAAAAAAGAAACCGAATCTCTGAGTGGGGAAGACGTGCGGGAAGGTCTGACCGCAGTTGTGAGTGTCAAAATTCGCAATCCTCAGTTTGAAGGACAGACTAAAGCCAAACTTGGCAATAGTGAAGTGAAGGGTGTCGTAGAGTCTGCGGTAAATGAAGCCCTTGGAAATTATCTAGAAGAAAATCCGACAGTCGCAAAAAAAATTGTGGGGAAGTCCGTAGATGCCGCACGGGCACGCGAAGCGGCAAGAAAGGCCAAGGAACTCATTCGCAGAAAAGGAGCCTTAGACGGCGGCTCGCTTCCGGGGAAATTAGCGGACTGTTCGGAAAAGGATCCTACATTAAGCGAACTGTATATTGTCGAGGGTGATTCAGCAGGTGGGTCGGCCAAACAAGGGCGTGACCGGCGGTCACAGGCCATTCTTCCCCTCAAAGGCAAAATCTTGAATGTCGAAAAGGCCCGGTTTGATAAAATGCTATCCAGCGAAGAAATTCGCACATTGATTATGGCTATTGGCACTGGCATTGGACGGCCACGGGAGGATGCCGACAAAAGTAAAGAAGATAAAGATGTATTTAGTATTGATCGAGCCAGGTACCACAAGATTATTTTGATGACAGACGCCGATGTAGATGGCAGTCATATTCGCACACTCTTGCTTACGTTCTTTTTCCGGCAAATGCCCGAACTGCTCGAAAGAGGCTATATCTATATTGCGCAGCCGCCGTTGTTTAAAGTGAAAAAAGGTAAGGGGGAAAAGTATCTCAAAGATGAGGCAGCCATGGATGATTATCTGTCAAATCTTGCTGTAGAGGATGCAGAACTCTTTCTTCCTGACCGAAACGAATTTGTCACGAGAGAGGCGCTTCTCCCCATTTTGCAAAAACTCATTGCTTTTGAAAATCTTCTCATTCGGTTAGCTCAAAAACATATGGAGCCTGCGCTTCTGAGAGTTTTTGTTGATTTTCGCCAGTTAACCAAAGACCTGTTGAAAGAGAGAAGCCAATTGGATGCGCTGGTGCAAGAAGCCTCACGTGTCTTTGGTCTGATCTTTCCTGAGGGAACGGTCAGGCTCGAGATTCAACAGAATGAAGGGCATGATACCCATCAGATTGTCTGTCGTCTGACAGGAAGCGGAAATCATAAAACCTATGTGGTTAATCATGATCTTGTTGGCTCGGCTGATTTCAGAGAATTACAGAAATTGGCTCCGGCGGTTTTAGGTTTAGGGAAACCTCCTTATCGCTTGAAACGGAAAGGAGTCGAAGCCACCTTCTCAAGCAGTGCGGACCTTGTCCAAGAAATTCTTGAATCCGGCAAGAAGGGATTATCTATTCAACGCTATAAAGGTCTTGGGGAAATGAACCCAGGCCAATTGTGGGATACGACCATGGATCCTGAAACGCGAAGTCTTCTTCAAGTGACCTTGGAAGATGTGACGGGTGTCGATGAGATCTTTACTATTTTAATGGGTGACGAAGTCGAGCCACGTCGAAACTTCATTCAGCGGCATGCGCTCGAAGTTCGCAATCTAGATGTATAAGGGAAAAAAATTTTTCATATTTTGATTCCATATTCCTCACATTTCACTCCTCACGTCATCAAAATTTATGCCACCTGAAGATCGCCTCACACAAATTGCCATAGAAGAAGAAATGCGCTTGTCCTATTTGGACTATGCGATGAGTGTCATTGTGGGCCGCGCGTTGCCAGATGTGCGCGATGGGCTGAAGCCCGTGCATCGGCGGATTCTCTATGGCATGAATGAAATGGGCCTGGGCGCTGCGCGGCCCTATCGAAAATCAGCCAAAATTGTTGGCGAAATCATGGGCAATTACCATCCCCATGGTGATTCGGCCATTTACGATACCCTGGTTCGTATGGCGCAAGATTTCAATATGCGCTATCCGTTGGTGGATGGCCAGGGAAATTATGGTTCTGTGGATGGAGATCCTGCTGCCGCGATGCGGTATACCGAAGCTCGCTTAATGAAGTTGGCTGAGGAAATGCTGATTGACATTGATAGGGAAACTGTCAATTTCGCCCCAACCTATGATGAATCTTCAGAAGAGCCGGTGGTCTTACCGGCTCGGGTGCCTAATCTGTTGGTCAATGGTGCAGGGGGCATTGCGGTGGGCTATGCGACAAATATTCCCACCCATAATTTAGGTGAAGTTACAAAAGGCCTCATTGCCCTGTTGGATCATCCAGAAGCTACTATTCAAGAATTAATGGCATGCATCCCTGGCCCAGATTTCCCAACTGCCGGATTCATTTATGGGACTCAGGGGATCAAAGATGCATATGAAACCGGCCGAGGTTTGTTAACGGTTCGTGCCAAAGCCGAAATCGAAATTGATGGACGTACGGAACGGGGACGTATCATTATATCCGAGCTGCCCTATCAGGTGAACAAAGCCAAGCTCATTGAAAAGATTGCGGATCTTATTCATGAAAAACGTTTAGAGGGGATCTCTGACCTACGGGACGAATCCGATCGAGATGGACTTCGCATGGTTGTTGAGCTGAAGCGCAATGAAAATCCTACCGTCATTCTGAATCAATTGTATAAACAGACCAACATGCAAACCACTTTTGGGGTCATCATGCTGGCGTTAGTTCAGAATCGGCCGATGGTTTTAAATCTCAAGCAGATCCTTGAAGCCTTTATTGAGCATCGCAAAGAAGTGGTGGTACGCCGTACCGCGTACGATTTACGAAAAGCAGAAGAACGGGCTCATATTTTAGAAGGCTTGAAACGAGCGCTTGAATCACTTGATGCTGTGATCGCCCTTATCCGTGGCGCTTCGTCACCCGAAACGGCCCGTCACGGTCTTATGGACCAGTTTGAGTTGAGCGAATTACAGGCGAACGCCATTTTGGATATGCGGCTGCAACGACTTACCCAATTAGAGCAAGACAAACTTGCCCAAGAATATCAAGAATTACTGGCCCGTATTGAACATTTGCGGTCGATTTTGGGATCCGAAGAGATGGTTAGGAATATCGTCAAACAAGAAATTCAAGAAATCCAAGAGCGGTATTCTGATAAGAGACGAACGCAAATAGTCCAGGTTGAGGCCGAACTCAATATGGAAGATTTGATAGCGGAAGAAGAAGTCGTCGTGACCATTTCCCATGCCGGCTATATTAAGCGTAATGCAGCTTCCATCTATCGCGCGCAACATCGCGGGGGAAAAGGTAAAGTCGGGATGGGGGTCAAAGACGAAGATTTTGTTGAACAGATTTTCACTGCCTCTACCCATGATTACCTTTTGTTCTTCACGGATGCCGGGCGAGTGTATTGGCTGAAAGTCTATCAGTTGCCGGATGTGGGTCGGGCCAGCAAAGGGAAGGCCATCGTCAATGTCCTTGCCTTGAATCAAGGCGAACGGGTGACCACTACATTGCCTGTACGGGAATTTAGTGATGACCATTATGTCGTCATGGCTACGCAAAAGGGGTATATCAAGAAAACCGACCTTTCTGCGTTTAGCCATCCGAGACAGGGAGGTATTATTGCTTTGACGTTGGAAGAAGGTGATCGTCTTTTGGGTGTCGATATCACCGATGGCACGCGGGATATTCTGTTGGGTACACGATTAGGGATCGTGATTCGTTTCCGTGAGGAAGATGTCAGGCCTGTTGGACGAACCGCACGAGGCGTCCGGGGGATTGCCTTGAGTGAAGACAATGCTGTTATTGGCATGGTCACTATTACAGGGGAATCGCAATCTTCCATATTAACCGTCACGGAACGAGGATATGGGAAACGGACGCAAGTTGAGGAATACCGCACACAATCTCGAGCCGGTAAAGGTGTGATTAGCGTCAAAGTCACGGAGAAAAACGGTCCTGCCATTTCCTTTCATCAAGTATGGGATGCGGATGAAGTCATGCTGATGTCAGCCGAAGGGATGATTCTTCGGGCTCGCATGGCAGACATTCGTGAAATTGGACGGAATGCGCAAGGCGTACGGATGATGGACCTCCCGGAGAATGATCGTTTAGTGGGGGTGGCAAAATTAGCTGAAACAGATGACGAGGATGTTCCTGCAGAGACTGGGGAGGAAAGCCCAAGTGTGCCAGATTCTAGCTCTGAACCAAATGGCGAATAGAAAAAAAGAGAAGAAGTTGTCCCGTTTCTCTGGGTGAGTCAGACATCTATGTTACCAGGGCCTCATGAAGTCCAAGAAAAAACGGTTAGACCCTATTGTGAAAATGGGGTTAGGTATCTTACTCGGAGGCTTTTGTCTTATTGCCTTCGGCATGTATCTTTCCCGCCCAGATCGCTCAATCCCTCCCTATAGCGTCGGTGCTCAAGAGGGGACGTTAGTGGCCCTTCACCTACCCTCTTGGACAAGCGATCCAGAAATTGAAAGTTTACTCCAGCGATTTCGTGAAGTTGGGGTAAAAACCCGCGATTTTGCCCATATGAAAATCCGTCCAACCACCCCGAAAAATCCACAGGGGCGTTATCAGACTATTCAAATCATCATCTTTTCAGATCCCAGTTGGACTGAGCCTGATACGTTTCAGCGGTATATCGTGAGTGAAACACGCTCCTTAGGTAATCCGGCAGACCAAGATTTTCGCCGGAAATTTGAGGCGAGTGTGCGAGCCGGATATCGTGCGGATGATGTTGGCCAGGCTGGGTGGATCGGACCATGGAATCGAAGCGGGTCTACAGACCGAACCTTGACCATGCAGTGGATCTTTGAAGAACCCTGGGCACAAGCTGCACATAAGGAGACTTCTATTCAGGAATAGGGGCAGAGGGTTGGGAGAGAGCTTTCGTGATGGTTTGAGATAAAATGGCTTGCAAATCCGGATTCTTCAATTGCTCAGTGACAGCCGTGGCAAAGGGCGAAGGAAGAATAGGGGTAGTAGAAGAGGGAGAAGGCGGAGTTACCTGTGTAACACGCCGAACAGGAAGTGAGCCCAGGCATAAAATAAGATCGGTCACCTCCAAGTCTGGTATTGCCGAGTGAATCGCTTTCAATATCGAGTCTTTTACAAATACAAGTTGTTGGAGCCAAATAGAATTATCCGCAATGACATAGAGCTTTTTATAGCGAATACTTTCCGGGTACGAATGTTTGGCAATAGTGTGGCCGACCAACTTTTCCCATTCCTGCTGTAACCGAGCTTGAGATAATTTCAGTGCTAACGCACTCCCCTTGGACACTTCATTCAGAACGGACTGGATTGGTTCAAACGTGCTCATACTGTCCGTATTCTATCGAAATACACTGGCCTATTCATCTACTTTATGAGATCTTTTCCAAATTCCGCACTGGAGCATACACAGTTCTTGAACATAATCAGGTAAAATAACACATGGCTAAACAGAAAAATGATCCCACCAATAAAGTCGTGGGTACGAATCGGAAAGCGACTTACGACTATTTTGTGGAAGAAAGAATTGAAGCAGGCTTGATATTGGTTGGTACGGAAGTCAAAGCCTTGCGCGAAGGCCATCTGAATTTGCGTGATAGTTATGCCTCAATCGCGAATGGTAGGGCGGTTCTCCATAATTGCCATATTGGGACCTATAGCCATGGGAACCAAATGAACCATGAGCCGTTACGACCGCGTACGCTCTTACTTCACAAAAAAGAAATCCAGCGATTAATGGATAAGGTGAAACTCAAAGGTCTGACTATTGTTCCTCTGCGTCTATATTTTAATAATCGTGGGCGCGCCAAATTAGAGCTGGCCGTGGCGCGAGGAAAGAAAACCTACGATCGCCGAGAAACTATTAAAAAACGTGAAGCTTCTAGAGAAATCGACCGCGCCATGAAAGAATCACGTCGGTAAGATACAGCATATGCCTCCCTTAAAAATTTATTCTGCAGAATTTAAGGCAAGCTGTGGGAGGGTAGAACAGTTTCTCAAACCGACTCTTCCCGAAGTGGCGATTGTTGGGCGCTCAAATGTGGGGAAATCCTCGGCCATTAATTGTCTCGTCAATCACAAGGGATTGGCCAAAGTTGGCAAGACGCCGGGCAAAACGCAAACCATAAACTTTTTTCAGATTAGCACCAATGGCCCTCATTTTATGTTGGTTGATCTCCCAGGCTATGGCTTTGCCAAGGTGCCAGATCAGGTTCAACAACAATGGGCACCTTTGATAGAAACGTTTTTTACATCCAGAGAAAATCTTCGTGGAGTAATTATGCTTGTGGATTCTCGAAGGGTGCAAGACTCCGATCGTGATATGCTGGCGTGGGTAGGTCAATTAAACATCCCTAGCATGTTAGTGGCCACAAAAGCCGATAAAGTTGTCCGTGGCAAGCGCAAGGGTGCCATTCGAGAAATTCAGAAAAACTTAGGTGTGCAGAATGAGCCAATTTTTCTCTCAGCCTACACTGGGGAAGGAAAGCAGCAGGTATTAAAACAGCTCAAGGATTTATTGATCTTGCAATAGCTATTAACCAGGCAACCAAATAGATATGCTATACTGGGGTCATGAATGACGATGCACGCCGACTTCCTGCGGCGGCCCAGGAAGAAAAACGCAAGCAGGCCGTCCGAATGTGGAAACGGCAGATTCCCCGTCGGGAGATTGCCGACCAGGTGGGTGTGCATACGCTCACCGTGGGCAAATGGCTTCGCTTGTATCAGGCGGGCGACGCGATGGAGTCGGACGACACCTGAGCACGAGCGACGGATTCAACGGCTATTGATCGACAAAACCCCGGACCAGCTCAAGTTGAAATTTGCCCTGTGTACGCGGACGGCGGTGAGGCAACTGATTCACCGGGAGACACAAATCCGAAGGACCGTCGGGGAATACCTCAAACGTTGGGGGTTTACCGTCCAAAAGCCCAAGAAGTAGGCCTATGAGCAACGCCCTGCCGAGGTGGAACGCTGGTTAGTCGAAGCCTATCCGGCGATTCAGGCGCGAGCCAAACGTGAACGGGCGGAGATCTACTGGGGAGATGAGACAGGCCTGCGAACCGACAGCCAGCATACTCGAGGCTATGCCCCGAAGGGGCACCCTCCAGTGCTGCGGTTGAAAATCAATCGCGAGGCACTTAACATGATTTCGGCGGTGACCAACCAAGGCAAAGTGCGGTTTCGCCTCTTTGAAGGCAGTATGAATGCCAAGCGACTCATTGAGTTTCTGAAAGGCTTGATCAAAGACGCGAAGCGGAAAGTCATCTTGATTCTGGATAATCTACGGGTTCATTATGCTCGACCGATGAAGGACTGGGTAGTGGAGCATGCGGAGGCCATCGAAATCTGTTCTCTCCCGGCGTACTCGCCCGAGCTCAATCCGGATGAGTATCTCAATTGTGACTTGAAGCAGGGTGTCCACACGGGAGTGCCTGCTCGGAGCAGGCAAGATCTCAAGAAAAAAACGAGAGGGCACATGCGGAAACTGCAGAACACCCCAGCCCGCGTGCGCAAGTATTTTAAAGCGGAGTCCATTCGGTATGCTGCGTGAGAAATGTATTTAGATGGCTCTATGGTTGACTCCGGTGGACTAGCTCGTCAAGAGTTAATGGCGCTTTATTCGCTGAGATTCCAAGGAGGGTCTGCAACGCGGCCATCGGCGTTTTGCGGCGGTTGAAGCGGAACACAAACTCATCAAGATAGCTCTGGAGATACTTTGGCTCCACTCCATGATGCGTGCCAATGAGCCACGTTTTGAGATTACTGAAGACCCGGTGGATATGGGGCGCCACTTTGTGCGCTCGCTCCGGGGTGCGAACCATTCGCACACGATGCTTGTACCCGACCAACGCTGCATCAGAATACCCGCGCCACCCATCCGTTCGGAGTGTGGAGTTGGCCTCAATATTTGCCCTCAAAAACCCACGAATGCTGAGCTCGCCTGCATCCTTCAGGATTGAAAGACGCAATCGACCTGTCCGTTCAGATCGTTTCCCTTTTTTGTCGGTATAGGGGAGAACCTCCACGGCCCCGATTATCAAGCTCTTGTGCTTGGCTGTCGTCGCTCCCCGACCTGGCCTGCCTTTGGCTGAGCCGCCGAGGATTGCCTCATCGGCCTCAATCAAGCCGGAGAGCTGGCTTCGGTTTGTGTTGACCATTCCTTGACGCAACCGATGCAGCATATGCCAAGCTGTGGTGGCACTCGAAAGGCCAAGCTGGCGTGCAAGCTGAACGGCACTGATTCCTGGCGTATGAGTCGTCACAAGATACGCAGCCCAGAACCACTCCTGGACGGGCACGTGAGAACGGTGCATGAGTGTGCCGGCCATCGGCGAAGTCTGACGCCCACACGCCCGACACTCGAACACGTAGCGCTTGGAGTTGAGCCAGGCCGACTTCCCCCTGCACTTGGGACAAACAAACCCATCGGGCCAGCGACTCTGCACCAAATATTCAAGACAAGCCTGCCGTGTAGTGAAGCGTTGACGAAATTCCCGCATGTCCTTCGGATACGTTGGGCGCCCCACACTTGAATAGTCACAAGTCCTTCAACCGGAGTCAACCGTAGAGCCATTTGTATTTAATTACCGGGTTAAAAAGTCACACGAGGCCAAGCCTGTACATTGAACGTGAAATCTTTTTCTTTTAGAGTTTTAACTCATTCTTTCATTTTTTTGCTTCCTCAAATTTACCTAAATCATGTAAAAGGTTTGGTTATTTATCAAGGAGATTTGCTAGCTGTGGGTAGTTTAGTCCAACGAGGACTTCGAAAATGCTGATAGATCTCTTAAAAGATGCCTCTGCCTGCTGAAGCTTACTCCAATCAAAATAATTTACCACCGGTCACCCCAACCTATTGCCTTAGTCTGGATAGTTTAAGACAAACGCAATCTGTTTAATTTCAATCAACCACTACGTTCAAATGAAGAGCGGCGACCTGCCCCCATTCTTTGGCCATTCGGCATGTTAGGTTTTCTAAGTGATGATGGCCTCCGTGGTCTTCCCGATGGCTGATTGTTCTCCGACCTCTCCGTTGTGTGGTCTGCTGATCGTCGCCTGACGGGCAAGTCTGTGCGCTAAAATTGTTCCCGCCGGGCTTGAAGCGTCGGCTTCGGACTGCCGCCGCCTGGAATTCTTCTCATAGATCGTGGCGGGCGTCTGATAGCCCAATGCACCGTGAGGGCGCTTGTGATTATACTGCTGCCGCCCATCTTCGATGACGACCCGGGCTTCCGGCAAACGGTGAAATTGTTCCGCGTCAAGGCATTCCCGCCGAAACGTGCCATTGAAGCTCTCATTGCTCCCATTCTGCCAGGGTTTCCCCGGCGCAATGCGACTGGGCTTGATGCCTTGCTCGTCGAAAAACGTGACCAAGGCTTGGGCCACCAACTCCGGCCCATAGTATAAGTGGAAGCAAGATCCTCATTCGCTCAGATCTCTTCTAGAATAGAGTGACTTATTCACTTTTCTTAGGAGGGACATCCTATGGCAACCTGCTCGACCACTCATTCCCGGCGAACTTTTGTCGCCATCGACATTGCCAAACAGCATCATGAAGTCCTCATGGAATGTCCGGACGGCTCGCGCCAGCGGTGGCGGATGGCCAATACCCGTCACGACTATGACCAACTCCGGCACCGTCTTGAGGGGGTAGCAGCTCCAGTCCTCATTGGGTTTGAGGCCACGGGCGTCTATCACCGGGCGCTCGGACACTTTCTCCACCAATGCGGGTTTGAACTTCGGTTGCTCTCCTCCCTTGCGATGGCCCGCACCCGCGATGCGCTCTATAATTCCTGGGATAAAAATGATCCCAAAGATGCTCAGGTGCTCTTGCATTTGCTCAAGACCGGAATCTCACAGCATTATCACGCCCCCTTGGTTCATGCCATCAATGATCTCCAGGAATTGGCGCAGACCCATTTTCATATTTCCCAACGAAAGGTTCGAGTGCAACATAGCATTCTGACTCATTATCTCCCGCTCTATTTCCCCGAAGCCGAACGCTATTTCACAAACTCCCGGGCCCAGTGGTTTACGCATTTACTGCATCGCTTCCCCTGTCCAGCCGCCATTACTCGGTATGACCGCGACACCTTTTATCAAGAAGCCGGCCCGGTGGTGGGTCGGAAGGTCAACAAGCGTGGCTTTCTGGATGACCTCTATGCCACGGCCTTGCACAGTATTGGGCTCCCGGTAGCGGAGGACTCTGAAGCCATCCAGATGTTCCGCGTCATTTTGGCTGAACATCAACACCTCTGTACGCTCCGCACCAGTATTGAGACTCAAGCCGATCAGACCCTCCAGCCCCATCCTGATTATCAGCGCCTGCGGACGTTGCCCGGGGTCGGGCCGATCTTGGCATTAACCATCCTCGCCGAAGCCGGAGATCTCCGACGCTTTCCACACTATCGGCAGTTCCTCAAATACTGTGGATTCGATCTGTGTACGTATCAATCTGGGCAAGCCCGTAGTCGGCCTCGTTTATCAAAGCATGGGAATGGTCGATTACGCTATGCCTTTTGGATGGCCGCACAGGGAGCCGTACGCATGCGTGAAAATACGTTTCGCCAAAAATATGCACGTTCGATCCAAAGTGATCCGCTCAATTCTGATCGCAAGCGCAAGGCCTTGTCGGCCGTCGCCGCGAAAATGGCGCGGGTCGCTCATGGCCTGATCAAAAATGACACCGACTACCGGCCCTATTTTGAGCCAGCCTCACCCCGTGGAGCACTCCGTTCGCCTGGGCCGTCGAGGCACCTCGTGACCTCGTAGATAATGCTCGGAGCTTCCACGGGGGCTGCGTGTTGGATTGAGTACCGTGAAGGCCTGTTGCAGGACCTTGTATCACTATGGTCAACAGCATCTCATTTTCTAGTGGAAGACCACCAGGGAGGGTAGGCGTAGGCTTGGTCGTTGTTACTAACGTACACAGGAGAGGTCTGCCTGCATGGGGCCTTGACTTCCACTTATAGTACGTTATCACTTCGTATGTATTGCGGTCGTCCATAAAGCACAATCAGCCGTTTCAGGACTTCGATGACGCGCTCATGCGTGAAGGAGCGCGCCACCTCAATGGCCAGACACCAGCGCGCGTGCTCATCTTTCACCGTCAAGCAGCGAAACGCGTGGCCGTCCGTGGTCACATCGTGCACGAAATCCCAGTGCCACACCGCATGTTTGGTTTTCGCTACCGGTTGCAGCGTCATTCCAGTCTTGATTTTCTTCCGGAGCTTTCGCTTCGGTGCCTGTAACCCGCACTGGCGCCAGACTCGATGGACCCGTTTGAGGTTGACGCACCACCCTCGACTCCGCAAAAACCCTTCGGCTAAGCGGTAGCCCCACTGCGGATACCGTTTCGCTACGCCCCGGAGGGCCTGAGCCAGCCGAGCATCCCGTTTCCGGCGCTTGGACTGATACCGAAGCCCGGAGCGCGCCGTCGTGCCCGTGGGCTCACCACTTATTTGCCTGCAGTTCCTTCAGCACTTCCACTTCAAGATCGCGTTCCGCCAGGACTTTCTTGAGCCGCATGTTTTCTTGCCGGAGGTGCCGCAACTCGCGGACATCGTCAACCTCCGTCGTGCCAAATTGGCGCTTCCACCGATAGATGGACTGTTCAGACACCCCATGCTGTCGCGCCGCGGCGTCGATGGTCGTAGCTTCAGCCGCCCGTAAGATTCGTACAATTTGTTCTTCCGTGAACCGTTTCTTCTTCATGCTGGTCCTCCTCAGATTGAGGAAAACCTCATATACTGCTGGTCCAATTTTCGGGGGGCACTCCAGCGGCTTCACAGCATTTTTTATGCGAGAAGTAAACACTTCATCTCTATTTCTACAAATAGCTAATCTAGACAATATTGATCCATAATTGTATCTAAAGTGATAAAAAGAGTACTTCTTTAGATACAAAATTATGGCATCTCGCCTGTCTGACTTTTTTCTCCCTTAACACTTCGTATTTTAATTGCTGGGGAAATGCCCATTTTCATCCCCAAATTTTGTTCTCAAGTTGTGGCATCTATGCTGCATGTACAATGGAACATGATCAACTGCTTTTTACATAGACTCTCGTTATTAGACGTAGCGAAATGGCGAACGTATTGCGTGTGGCTATCTTCATACTTTTTGTATGGAGATCTGCTGTTTTCCCTACTCACGCGTCTGAAGCCAAAAATAGGTCCTATACATCATGGGGATAATAACCCAACAACTGCCAGGAGAGACGCAGTCGTATGTAAAATGTTCCTAACTATTGATCGCCTGTCAGTCTGTACAAGTGGTCTTTTTGTTTTTCGCGCATTCCCAAATGGAAAAACAAGGACGTTTGTGTTTTATATTTTATTGTTTTTTCACTAAAGGAGGTATTTATTCATGGGTAATTTCTTACAAAAAGAACTCGGCGTCGCGATGTCTGGTGTCAAGTGGAACATCGGCAATTACAAGCTCTGGCAAAGCACCGAAGAAGACATCATCCTCTTTACTGCCAAACAGCCCGTACTCGCCAAGGGTCAAAATGGCAGATACCAAATGGCTGTCAGTCAATTCCGCCAGCAAGAAGAAGGCACCTACAAGATCACCGGTGGATCGTCTGTATTCACGATTACGTCAGCCGTACAGCATGAGGCAGAAGCATTCGAGCAGCTTAAGGAACAATGGCGTAACGAAATGGGAGCTGTCGGGCCACGTCCGCCGCGCAATCCTCGTTTTATCCCGCTCAACACTCAGAAGGCAACCGCTCAGGTCTTGATCAATCCGCTTTCTGGAACTCCTGACGAAGCCCATAACGATGTCAACATCGGTACACCCGGCGGTACGAATTCCTTTCTTGTCGAACTCACTGCCCTCGGCGCCCAGGAGTGGGTGCAGGGTATCCACGAGAAGTCAAATGTTCCTGCTGGTGTCAAGATGATGTACGAATACTTACGGATGCTCCCGACGGTAGGAGCTGAGGTTAAGATTCACAGCGAGAAAATTTTCACTCATTTCAGCGCATCTTTCAAGACGAGGGGTGGTTTCCTTGTCGGATCGAGTGCCCAAATTGACGCAGCGTGGGAAAGAATGAAGCGCGATGGTGACGTCGAAGTCCGTTTCATCGGGCAGGGCCTCGCCCCCGAACTCGAGTCGATTCGTACCGAACTTGTCAATACATTCATCGAGCAAGTGCAACAACGCATCTTTGATTCGTTGTTCGAACCGAAACCTGAAGTCGACGATGCGCAGGCTGGAGGAACTGGCATGTTCGGTGGCGCATCATTCGCTGCCAAGTTTAAACGTGTCGAAGACATTACTGATGTGTCGCAGACTATTAAGTTCGAGGGGTGGACATGGCTCAAGGCATCGATGGATGCCGACATGACTAGTCTGTTCAGTGAACTCGACGACAGCTATGTCACCGAGGTCAATACTGAGATGTCTTTTCCGGCCACCGTCGTGGTCGATGCAGATCCACAGCTGGAAACCACTGCCGTCAGCTGGACTGCGAGTGAGGGTAAGGCCCCGGAAACCCCCGTGTTTGGTTCCGAAGGAGGCGTCGAACGCTTCACCGTGACCAGTGACACACCCAACGATGTCCAGATCTCGTATCGGGCGAAAGTGAACTTTGTCCCACCGTCGTGGCCAGTAATCGAAACATCGGGTACTACAACGGTTGCCGAAGGCGGGAACCAAGTAGTTATCAAGCCAGCAGCGTGGGTCGGACGACACATGATTTACCTGTTTGTGCGCGATGCTGATGGCAATGTGGTATTCGATCCTGGTTCGCCCTTGTTGTCGAATTCACGCCTAGTCGCCAACGTAAGCTACAGCGGCCCTCATTTGACTCGAGCGATCACCGAATCTGCACAGATAACTCCGTTCGAACCGCTGGAATTTAGCTACCCGCTTAGCCCCGACGGCACACGTGGAACGGCTAAATTCAGCGCATTTGGCGCGATCGGTGGACGGATGGTGCGAGCCCAAGAGCAGGAGATCAACTTTGACGAGGAAGGCGTGTTCATTCTGGCGTCACCTACCAGCGTTCAACTTGTGAGTCAAAATGCAGTCTTTCCCGAGAGTGACCACTTTGCAGCAAATCTGCTTGCTGCAGGAACACGTCCTATTTTCGTTGATCATGCACAGGCAGAGACTGAGACGAGTAGAACGTCAGGCGGCTATCAGAATGGAGCGAATGGCAATCAAGTAGAGGGCATGGTTGTCGCTGTCGAGTACACGGTGAAGGGTCCGGCCCTTGTAATTGAGGTCACACCAGACCGGTTCGAGCGGGTTTTATTGCGGAGCACAGACCTTGCCGATAATTTTGATGACAAACGCAAGCGGGTAATTATTGACCTTGATGAGCAGCGGTATGCTGACCGTATTCGCGTCAAAATCTAAGGAGGAGCTATGGAAAATCAAGCACAAATACTCGTGGTCAGCAACAATTCAACGCTTGTTTCGAATCAAGACGTCGAAATCCTGCACCACTACAAAAATGGCGAAGTCCTCATACGAACCGATAAAAAAATTCCAGAGGCCGAACCGGTCCGCCCGGTCGATGGCGGCATCCGTAGAGACGTGACGAACCTCGAAGGTGCCCGTAACGAGATTGAGTTGCTTCGTGGAAAGGGGTTTAGCCAGCTTCCCGCTGATGGCACGGCTTACGCATATGTGGAACTTGCTGGTCCCCCGGAAAGCACGATGGTCGAAGAAATGGAATTGAGAGGCCTGACGCTCGTAAACTTCGAACCGCCCGCTGCATACCTTGGTCATGGTACAAAGGCGCAATTCAAAGCCGTGAACGAGCTGCCCTTTGTGATGAGCATTCTCCCACATGTCCGAACGCTCAAGCCGACAATTACGGTCCGCGAGGTCGGGGAGCAGAATCTCTGGGCGGTTGTGTTTGCAGCTACCGCTGAGGAGACTGTCAACGCACTCGACCAACTGCCCGAAGTTGAGGTCATCAATGAACCTCAGTCAACCACAGGACCGTATAAACGCGTTGCAATCTCTGCAACAGCAGCGGGGGTAGAGGCAGCATTGAGATTGATGGGTGTTGCTTCAGTGGAACACAGAGTGCCATCGACCCTCGAAGATGAAGTCGCCGACCTCATTACCGCCGGGATGATTGATTCTTCGAACCGTCCGGTCGGGAACTATCTCCGCTGGCTCGAAGATCAAAACATAATGGGTACGGGTGTCACGATCGGCATCGTCGACGCCGGAGTGGATGAAAGCCATGATGCCTTTTCCGGTCGTATCGTGTCCAAAGACAACTCGACCATCGATTGGCATGGCACGTTTGTGGCCGGCCATGCTGCCGGTGACTTTCGAGACGAACGCGACCCGAACGGATTCATTTATGGCATTGGAACAGCCCCTGGAGCTGACATCATCAGCCAGTCGTACGACAAGACTGACGAGCAGAACTGCCGAGAAACCGTACGGACTCACGGTGCATCTAGCAATGCATTAGGCAGTATCCAGAACAACTCATGGGGTCGAGGTGCGTCACCGGGTGGTATGGATTACCGTTCCGACGAAGCACTTTTCGACGGTTTCGCCCGCGACGCTGATGGTTCCAATACGCCGCTGACGATCTGTTTCTCAGCAGGTAACAGTGGCAGTTTAGGTCTCACTCGGCCGAAAGGCGCGAAGAACGTTATCGTGACTGGCAACTCAGAGAGTTATCGCCCCGAGTTCTTAGCTGATAAGCCAACGGCAGCACCTGAGGCCAACAACATCAACGAGGTGTACACCGGAAGTGGTGCTTCGAGTGAAGGTAACTGCTTGGATGGTCGTGTCCGACCGCATGTGATTGCACCGGGCCAGTGGACGTCTGCTGCCAACTACGATTCGCACCCGGGTCAGGATGAGTACATCAGCGCCCAGATGACATGGGGCGGGGGCACCTCTGGTGCGTCCCCGAAAACTGCAGGAGCATGTTCACTGCTCACCAATTGGTGGAACAACAACGTCGGTGGGAGTGCACCCTCGCCTGCCTTGTTGAGGGCCATGGTGGTGAATGGGGCCACTGACACTGGTTTTGGAGGGCCGATTCCGAACCGCCGCCAGGGATGGGGCCGATTGAATATCGGAAATGTGCTCGACGACAACGTGCACAAAACCTATGTCGACCAGACGATCCTACTGACAAACAATGGCGACAACCGCATCTGGAGTTTGCAGGTTTCCGACCCATCGAAGCCCGTGAAGGTCACGCTTGCTTGGACCGATCCACCAGGAGCCATCGGTTCCGGAACGTCCGCTCAGTCAGCGATTGTTAACAAGCTAGCGGTTCGTGTTGATGTCGAGGGAATCCGGTATCACGGTAATGATTTCTCTAACGGGTGGTCACGTGCCGGCTCACCTCCACCAAATGAAGGCAATGACAACGTCCAGAACATCTTCCTTCCTGGTGGGACGGTCCGCGGGGGGTTCAGTGTTTCGGTGAGTGCATTACAACTCGCCATGAACTGCCTCACGAATGAGGTTACCAATGCCAGGCAAGATTTCGCGCTAGTGATTCACAATGGACACCTCGACCAAGCGATGACACCTCACGACATGGTGTTGTTGATCGATGATCAGGCAAATAGTCCAGGGAGTGACGATCAGTGGGGTGATGGGGGCAGTGACAGCTTGAACGATGGTGACGATCAGTGGGGCGACGGCACCGGCCACATAACCCTACGCCGAGGCGATCGTGGCTCAGAGGTCCGTGAACTTCAGCAAATGCTCACGGATCTTGGGTACGATACTAATGGTATAGACGGTGATTTTGGGAATGGGACCGTCAATGCCGTCAAAAGGTTTCAGCGTGATCAGGGTCTCCGCGCAGATGGTATTGTCGGAAGCGCTACCTGGGATGCCTTGACGACGGTTGCTCGGGCAGGCCAACCAAGCTCCGGAAACAACGGATCGAGCGGTAGTGGAAATGGGGTAGCGACTGATGACCGTATCCCTGTGGACACGCGTCCAACCCTGCGTCGGCACTCTCGTGGCGACCATGTTCGTGACCTACAGCAGATGTTGAACGACCTCGGCTTTGACACAAACGGAATCGATGGAAATTTCGGTCGAGGAACTGTCCGCGCAGTTCGTCAGTTCCAGGATGATGAAGGTCTCCCTGTTGATGGGATTGTTGGCCAAGGAACCTGGCGTCGTCTATATGAACGGACCACACCTGCAGTCAATGATAACGGTTCAGATGACAATTGGTTCGACTGGGATGACGACGGGGATTTGGAAACCACCCGGTCCAATGGTACCGAAACTCCCAAAGAAATTGTGGAAGCCGTCGCTCGGGCTATCCGTGAAGTTGTTCGAGATGCTGTTCACATCGTACTTCCCGCCGCTGAAGGCCGCGTGGGCCAGACGAGCGTGGAAGACGCTCGACACGAAGAGCTGGTTAATGACGCCGTGGGCAATATCTCCGTTGCCCTTGCACGACTGCTCGAACAGTGGTCGGCAATCGGGTCGGAGGACAACGAATATGTTCGACCACGAACGGCGATCCTGGTCGTTGGTCGCGGTAGTGTTTTTACTGTCGATAATCTGCGTGTAATGCGACGCCTCGGACGCCTCGGCAAGCTCTTCATACTTAGCCAAGATCAGGGTGTGCTCGAGTGGTTGGCTCAGCGACTGCAGGTCGGCCAGGGAGTATGTTATCGACTCCTTCTGCGCGGTTCAGAAGTCAATCAATCTGTTCGCGAGGTCGTGGCTGAAGTCGATGGATGGACCAAGGCTATCGTCCACCAACGAACGATTGGTGACAGTCGCATGACAGAGGCACGGTTGCATCTCACTGAACAGGATAGCGTGGCAACCATACTCATTCGACGTGTCAAAGCCCTCAGGATGGCCGCTCCCGGTGGTGAGCTCCGGGCAATCAGCCCGCGCACCCGCCTTCCCGGCGTGGCGGTTTCTAGAGTTGGCGAGGACGACATTCGTGTTGTGCTCCGTCCTGACAGTGTAGAGTGGGCAGGTGCATGGAGTTTTGAGGCTGATCCTATTGTCGGCGCGGTCGCCCCTTCGTTCGAGGCGTTTATAAGTGGTTCGCTTGAAATTCGATTAGCGGCCGACGACGGTGTTGGAAACCAGCCCAACATAAATGAAACTGGTCGTACGCACCAGCGATTCGTGAAAGTTACAGGCGGTGGATCAATGTTGACTAAGGCGCGAGTCCGGGCTGTTGGCGCCAAGGAGCACTCTCGAGATCACGTCGAGATGTCACCCACCCACGACCGATTAACCTCATCCGGGCACGACGCAAGGGAGTTCGATCGATCTGTACCCGAAACCGAACAACTCACCGGTATCATTCCGGGGGTAGCCAATGGCCTTGCGATCGTCGACTACCAAGTGGAAGCCCAAGGAGTGACTGCTGAAGGACATCGTTTCACGCGAGCTATACGCCAGGACGTTGTTCGGGTGCTGGCAAGGAGTGAATTCCGGCGACAACGGGCCGAGGATTCAAACAACCTCCGGTTGGTCAGGGGCATTATCAGCGAGTTGCAGTACGATCGCATTGGGCGCGTGATGGGTCTGGTTATCACCACGTCACACTATCGACGAGCAGTCCGCGTTGAAGATCTCCCATTGCGACAATTGCTGAGTGAAATCAAGTTCGATCAAGGCGACTATATCTTGGGACTCGATGGTGATGTCATTCGATCCGTGGTGGATCCTGTGGGAGTGCCGGTATGAGATGGATCGACCGAATCGGGGAAGTCGTCTCAGGCGATGAGCACGATATCGTATCCTTAAATAGCAAGGTGAGACCTCATCGTGAGGCTGTACGGCCAATGATCGGGGCTAGTGTCGCTACCATGCAACCGCGTACACCGTTGGTACGGGTTGCAGATCCTGTAAACGGTATCACAGGGACATTATCATTATCCATCCGTGCCTCTGGAGTTCGCAAACAAAAGCCTGTCGCGCGGGCACTGATGGCAGCTAAGCTCTCCCGCTCCACGGCTATATTGCAGCGTATGCTCATTGCCCGCCCGCACTATAGCATTGGTATTACCACAAAGGTGCCGTCGCCACAGCGGCTCGACCCGGTGCGAACCACGGAGGCGCTTCTCTTTCCTAACGTGCGCACGAAGTCAGCGATGTTCTCGGCGTTAACTCCGACGGGCCTAGCAACCACGGTTGTGATCCAAACAGCAGAAGTTGACGGTACCGTTCGCGTCACTGGCGGTTCAATCACACTCTCCTGCAGTGGATTGCCACTGAGAACCAATGAGGAAATCGAGGCGCTCCGAAAGCCGTGGACAGATGCTCTAAAAACCGCAGGGCACGGACAACAGGTGTGGCGTTTTACCCCGCTCAACGTGCGCTCGTTGCGGGCCACGATCCATTTGCCCTCTCAGCATCTCGTGAAGGAACCAACCGTGTCGACGAATGCCGACACAGTAGAGGTGGTCACCGTCATCGAACTGACAGCGGCCGCAGCGCAGGCCTGGAAACAGGCCCTCGAAGCCAACGACCCGACATCGCTGGTCGGGTCTGTCACACTCGATTATTCCTTTGCTGCGGAACAACGGAACGGCCAGATGTCGACTCAGTCACAAAGTGTGACTGCAACTATTGGCACAATCGTTACCGAGTCGATTCGTCACTTGCGAGTTCTTCGAGCCGAGGTTGGTGTTGAAGCTCGATTGATCGTTCGTGGACACCCGATAGTCGATCGCGTGGCGCTTGGTGTTCGATCGGAGGCCGAGGTAGAAACGATGATATTGCCAAGCGATGGGGGGGAAGTGTCTATGACGCTGGCGACCGCGTCGACAGAAGACGCGGCGATCACGTGGACGGCCGAGGTCTCGTTCAGTCCGCCATCATGGCCGATCGTTGTAGCGAGAGGCATTCTCAGTCAGGCTCAGGGTTGGACCGAGATTCTTGCACCTGCAACATGGTTGCGGCCACTCGACGTCATGACTTTGTACGTCAACGAGGATGGAATAGTTATAGAGACGGAAACAGAGTCGAGTGCGACCCAGGTGACCGGTTCGATCGAACTCGAGGCGGACTTTCTGGAAGGTCGGCCCCTGCACACCACCTTCGAGGGGCGGCACACAGAAATGGTCACGATGCATCTACCTGACCCACCGAACCAATCTCGTGGACAGCTAACCTTGACGGCAATGGTACTTAGGCAAGGACACTCCAGGATGATCAGTCACGAACTTGACCCTAATGATCGGTGGGTGGTGATGAAGATCTTTCCCGACGCACGGGTGGAGTTTTCGACGAATACATCGGCTCGAACCGAAGGCTCACGTGGAGCCCCCGAACGTCTGGAGCTTGACACCTTGTTTTGATGGAATTGGTGCAAATAGCAAAACTGGTGCAGACGAAGGCGGCACGGGTGCCCTGAGGATTCTGTCACAAACTGCCAATTACCAAAAATTTACAGGTGTTCTCATTGCTTCTGTCGCAAACCGCCGCATGTGGAATCGCCTTTTGCTAAGGAGCCTTCCATGCCAACCAAATGCTGCCTTAGAGGAGTCTGTTTGGAAATGCTACCTATTTGAGGAGGTAAGACGTCATGTAAAATCTCAAAATTGAATGGTTTATCGCCAGTTTAGTAATCCTTATTGGACTAGTAGGAATAGGCATTGCTGTGACAAAGAAACCGTTAGGAATTCTAATTGATGCAAGAAGCAAGATTAGTTTGTCGCAGTTTCAATTGGCACTGTGGACCTGGTTATTTCTTTCAACTACTTTGGCTGTAGCCTTTGCCAACCACACGATGAATATTGAATGGGACAGCTCCCTTTGGGCTCTGTTAGGAATTAGTGTTAGCTCTGGAGTTGGGGCGCTGATGGTGAAACATGTCAAAATGGGTGAGCCTTTTCCTGAAAGAATTCCAGAAGGGGACCTTCCAGTTGAGTTGACGACCAAGGGCCTACTCCATGTGGAGAAGGATGGCAAAACCACAAATTTCTTGAATATATTTCAAGCTGAAGAGGTATCAGAATTAGAGAATGGAACGCCGATTGTAGATATCACAAAAGTACAAATGTTTTTCTTCACCATTGTCGGGATTGTTGGGTACATACAGGCTTTGTGGGAGCCTTTTATCGTTACGGACGATGAAGTAACGAAAATACCAATCCTTACGGCGAGTCTGACAACAATAACTTCTCTCTCCAAAAGAAGTTATGAGAGGGACAACCTATAGGGTTGGGGGGAATATGGTGATACGTGCAGAACTTCCGGAAAACAACGCTTGTTATTTTCGGTGCCAGCCTGCGGTAGGAACTATACCACGAGGAACATTGGTCGAATTGTTAGAACAACCGGTTCTCATACATCGAAAAAATATGGGTCAGTATTGGGCAAAGATCTTGGTATCCGAATAACATCATTGAAAGGATGAAACGGAAAACAATTGTTCAAAACCAAAATTGAAGTATCAAATATGGCATTTCTGTGTATCCCAATCGTAGGCAGTTCCTGATTTCAAGGGATGAATCTTACTAAACCTGCCAGGAAAGCCTCATGCTTTGCATGGGGATGAATGGCAGCCCGGGGTAAACGAAAGCAATAGTTTTTTTATTAGGTTTTGAAGAAGCCCCGCCCTTTGGGCGGGGAGTTTCACTTAAAAATTTGTGGGAAAATACAAATCATCAAACTATAGGAGGGTAGTGATGAGTGTATTGTTGAAAGAAAACAGAACGTTGAGTAGCTTTATTCGTAAGGAAGCGGAACTTCCAAAAACTATAAAAAAAGGATCGCGAGGTCAGAGGGTCAAGCGCGTTCAAGAATGGCTCAACTTACATGAATTGGGTCTTGTCATCGATGGAGATTTTGGACCTGTCACACATAAAAGAATACAACAATTTCAGAAAAGACATAGGTTAGGAAGTAATGGCATAGTAAATCGGAGCACCTGGGACAAATTGGTTGCTCCTCTTATACGTGTCCTTACTCCCATTCGTTCCGGCAACCACGCTTTCTCAGAAATGGTTTTACGATACGCTAAGTTGCATCTAGCCCAAGACCCTAAGGAGGTTGGTGGAAAAAATAGTGGACCGTGGGTGCGTTTGTATATGGATGGGAATGATGGGGCGCGCTTTGCTTGGTGTGCGGGATTTGTCACCTTTGTTCTCCGACAAGCAGCGGAGGCCCTACAAATTAGCACTCCGATTAAAGGGTCTTGGTCATGTGACTCTCTCGCTCACCAAGGCATGAATAGTGAGATTTTCATTAAAGAAATAGATCTAAAAAGAGAAAGAAACACATTCAAGGATCTATCTAAACCAAGCATTTTCCTAGTCCGGGCTACTAACACTGATTGGACGCATACGGGGTTTGCAACGGCTTTTGACGACGTTTCCTTTGACACGATTGAAGGTAACACAAATGATGAGGGACATAGGGAGGGTTTTGAAGTTTGTTCACGCAAACGAGGGTATAAGGACAAAGACTTTATTATTTTGTAGATGGGGTTATTTGAAGTGACTCTGTAATGGTATATCCTCGATCATGGTTCTTACGCGGTTAGGTTTGTCCAGAATAGGTCGCATTCTAGTGATTTTATCCATCTTGGCAGTGCTAAACGGCGTAGGTTGTTCTGAAGAAGTAAAAGAACTCTCTTTTCCTAATGGCCAAGACTCTAACTTCGCAAATTCTCAACAAATGGGAAGGAAAAATAGGATCGATAATGAATTCGAATCTGACCCTAGTGGGCCTATTGAGACCTCAAGGGTAAAATTTCCACAAAATCATGACGGCGCTTTGCAAGCCCTACTAGAAACAAAGGTATCTGAGCAGCTTGGGCGACCACTCAAAGTTCTAATCCAACAACGAAGACAACTACATAATTGGATGTTTCTTATCGGAACCGTTTGGGAATTAAATGGAGAACCGATTGATTATCAAACAACTCGCTTGGCCAAACAAGGGAACGAGGGAATGATAGATGAAGTACTTTTAGGCCTCGTTCAAAAATCTGATGATGCGTGGGTCCTCTTAGCATTTTCTTTTGGGTCGACAGATGCTCCTTTTATCGATTGGAGCGAGCAATTTCAAATTCCCATGCAGCTTTTTTTTGACCCCAAATGAAAGGGGTAGTTATTCTATACGAAGATATTTGATCTTCCCGCACGACACAGGACACATGTTAAGCTGCCTGTTCTCGGTGTTGACGACCGTCATGAGAGCGCAAACGGCATAATCAGGGAGTAACAATGACGATTATGGGGCAGAAAGATGAGGGGAATGAACCTCTCTTGCAGTTGGCTTTGACACGGATTCTGTGTCTGGCCTGTCTTATGATGGGCAATCAAGCCAAATCGCAGGTTTTTATAGGTGCCTTAAAGAAGTCATGAAGCAAAAGCAGGATTCAATGTTTGTCTACCCTATAGCCTCACGTCGATGAAGGATTTTTGTTTGAGAGTTTTTTGCCATTCCCGATAGGCTTCCTCCCCCCGTTCTTTCAACAGTTTGGCACGAATGTCCCGTTCCACTTTTTCGAAGGGATAGGGTTGAGATTCTTTCACATCTTCAATGATGAGAAGGTGAATACCCACTTTCGTTTGGATGGGTTGAGATAAAGTGTTTGGAATGAGTTCCTTGACCGCTTGTGCCAAGGGAGGCACTAAATCCTTCTCTTCCACCCAGCCCAGTGGACTGACTGATTGCGCATATTGGGCGGCCAGATCTTCCAGAGACATTTCCGGTATCCATGCTGAATAAATGGCTTTGGCTTTGGTGAGCATCTTGGCTTGGGCCTCTGCACTATGAGCCGGGAGGAATATCTGGGTAAGGCGATATTGCGGTGGTGTACGGAACAGTTTGGAATTGGCTTCATAATACCTGCGTAGTTCTTCGTCTTCGACCACAACATTGCGGCGAACTTCAAATTCAAAGAGTTTTTTCAGCAGTAAAGTGCGACCAAATTCTTCTTCGGTTTGCGTGGGAGCTAGCGGCGTCCGGCGAATAGCGGCGTCGATTTCCTCTTGAGTGACTGAAAGTCCCTTGGATTTGGCTTCTTGAAGTTGGAGACGTTCATCAATTAACCCATTGAGGACTTCGCGTTGTTTTTGTTTATAACGGTGTTGAAACTCTTCTCCCTGGTACTTGGCCCTAAGCCGACTCGTTTCATCGCGTAATGCCTGTTGCAAATCGGTCCAGGTAATCACTTCTTTGTTAACGACCGCTACGATTCGATCAGTAAATCCGAAGCTCTCAGTGGGGACAAAAAGGCACCAAAGCAAACCCACAATCATGATAGAGAAGACGAAGCGCCAAGTTACTGGCTGGGTTGGAACGGGCGCATGCATCAGGTTTCCTCTTGTTTTGTTATGGATTGCACCAAGCTCTTCAGCATCGTATTGACCTGCGGATACATCGCGCCCCATTCCTGTTCAGTCATGGTAAGCCGAAAGGCTCGAGGAGAGAGAAATTCCAACCGGTCTTTCCAGGTATCGATCAATTGTTGGAGTCCCCGGTCTGGTAATTTGGCCTGATCGTGAAAGCGGATATTCACAATGCCTTGCCGTAATTCAACATATTCTAATTTGAGCGTCTTCGCCAAAACCCGTATTTGCATTACCTCAAAAAGTCGTTCCATCGGCTGCGGGAGAGGGCCAAACCGATCAAGCGTTTCCCCGTAAAGAAGCGCTAAGTCCCCGAGCTTTTCACTTCCCGTGAGTCGTTTATAGAGGCCCAGCCGTTGTGAGGCATCTTCCACATAGTCATCAGGAATGAATGCTGAGACATCCAGTTGCAGGGTCGGTTCCCATTCTTCCTGAACCTCATGGCCCTTGAGTTGTTGGACGGCTTGTTCCACCATTTGTAAATACAGGTCTAAGCCCACAGCTGCAATATTGCCGGATTGTTGCTTGCCCAGTAGGTTTCCCGCTCCGCGAATTTCAAGGTCAGCGGCGGCAATACGGAAGCCCGACCCCAGTTCCGCAAATTCCTGGATAGCCATCATTCGCTTTTGTGCATCGGTGCTCAGTGTTTCTTCGTTGGGAATAAAGAGATAAGCAAAGGCTTGTTGGCCGCCACGACCTACTCGTCCACGCAGTTGATACAATTGGGACAAGCCAAATAAATCGGCTCGATCCACAAGAATGGTATTGGCATTGGGAATATCTAGTCCAGATTGAATAATAGCAGAGGCCAATAATACATCGGCCTCTTGGTGAAAAAATTGGAGCATGACGCGTTCCAAAAGTTTTTCATGCATTTGGCCATGGGCCATCAGCACACGGGCTTCGGGCAACATTTCTTGTAACCACGCTCCGGTCTGCTCCATTGTTTCCACTCGATTGTGCACATAGTAGACTTGTCCGCCCCGGGCCAATTCTCGTCGAATCGCTTCACGGACTACCGTGGGATCGAACCGCAGCACCTGCGTTTCCACTGCCAACCGGCCTGGCGGGGCTGTTTCAATCACAGATAAGTCCCGTACTCCTGAAAAGGCCATTTGCAAGGTGCGAGGAATAGGTGTGGCCGATAGGGTGAGTACGTCTACTTGGGTTCGGAGTTGTTTCAAACGTTCCTTATGGCGAACCCCGAACCATTGCTCTTCATCAATAATTACCAACCCTAATTGCTTAAAGACCACATCTTTTTGAACAACGCGATGTGTGCCTACGACAATATCAATGACCCCTTCAGCCAAATCTTTTAATGTGGTTTTGATTTCTGCCGTAGATTGAAAGCGCGATAACACGCCAATTTTGACGGGAAACGGGGCAAAACGGAGCGAGAAATTTTCATAATGTTGTTGAGCTAACAGTGTGGTGGGGACTAAGACGGCTACCTGACGATTGGCTTGGACAGCTTTAAATGCAGCTCGCATAGCCACTTCAGTTTTCCCATAGCCCACGTCGCCACAAACCAGGCGGTCCATGGGTTTAGGAGATTCCATATCCCGGCCGATTTCTTCAATGGCGCGTTGTTGATCAGGGGTTTCTTCATATTCAAATCCTGCCTCGAATTCATGTACTAACAAAGTGTCTTCCTGATAGGCAGCTCGTCGAGCCACTTCTCGGTTGGCATAGAGTTCAACCAATTCCTCGGTCATATCCTCAATGCCTTTTTTGACTTTGGCTTTGGTTTTTCCCCATGCCGTCCCGCCGAGGCGATCGAGTCGGGGAGAACGCTGTTCAGCTCCTCTATATCGATGAATCTGATTTAGCCGGTCCAAAGGTACATAAAGCGTGTCCGTCCCTCCGAATTGCAACAACAAATAATCACTGGTGAATTCCTGGACCTCCAAGCGCCGTAAGCCCAAGTAGCGACCAATGCCATGTTGAAGATGAACGACCAAATCGCCTTCTTTGAGATCATCTAATGTTGAAAAAAATTTGGCTGTTGGGGTTTTTGTGTGTGGGCGATGGCGAATGCCTTTTCCAAAGAGCTCTTCCTCAGTCACAAAAGCTAGCCGACTATCATGTGCAATAAATCCTGCTGATAATTCCCCTTCCAAGCAATAAAAGGGTAGCCGCCCATCTTCTGGTTCCTCTGAGAAGGGCTGCTGCCAAGTATTGGCAGGAAACCCGTGGTCGTGCAGAAGGGCAATCAATCGTTCAACCTGCCCAACACTTCGCGCAACTAAGAAAATTCCTGTTTCTGCACGTAACTGATCGAGTTTCGTCAATGTTTCTTTAAAGGGCAGCCCTCGTACACCCAAGCCAACACTGGCCGGGGATTGAGCATTCAACACCACAGGCAGGTGAGGAATGGTAATGGAGTCGGGAGCCAAGCTATCCCATAAAATAGTGGGACACATGCTCATGAGTAACTTGACGTTTTCCCATGAATCATATAACTGATCTGGTTCGGCATGCCCGTGGCCAGGATCTAATTGCTCCCATGTTTCCAGGAGCGTATTCCAGAAATTGATGGCGTTAGTATTCAAATCAACAGGATGAGAGAGCCAAACCGTCAACGGATTTTGAATATAGTCACAGAGTGTGACGAGTTGAGGGTAATAGTGCGGGAGGTCCCATTCCATGCTCGGAGTGATGGCCGAAGGGTCTTCTTCTGTCTGCGTGAGGGGTGGAATAAATTCCCGGGTTGGCAGAATCCATGTTTCCTTGAGTTGGGCGATTGATTCTTGTGTGGAAGGATCAAATGTGCGAATGGATTCAACCGTATCACCTAAAAATTCAATACGAACTGGATGATCATGAGCAGTGGAAAATATATCGACAATGCCACCGCGAACACTAAATTCACCAGGAATTTCTGCCAATGAACCTCGTGAATAGCCTAATCGAATGAGTGAGCGTAGAAGCCAGTCCCGTTCAACAGTCTCTCCTATTTCTAGGGAAAAAGAGGCTTCGGAAAAGACAGAGGGTGGGAGTAATTTATGAAGTACCGCTGGCAGTGAACTAATGAGTACGGTACTCCTATTCTGGCAGAGGACCTGTAAGGCTCGGACACGCTGGCAAATTACTGTATGTGCGGGAAGCGCCGGGTTATAGGGAATCGTAGTCCAAGGAGGAAATAACAATAGAGTGGAGTGATCGAGTCTCAGAAAGTCTGAACCGAATTTCATGTCTTCATAGAGTTGTTCGGCTTCTTCTTCGGTTGGAGTCAAAATGAGGCGGGTCTGGGGTTCGGTTTCAGAAGCTTGCGCATCCGATTGCGCTAACAGGGACATTGCCAGGGCCAAGCAACCAGGTTGTGTGCTGAGCACACATGGTGGGGGAGCCTTTTCAGGAATCACAGGTTCTACAGCACGCAACTGATTCTTAAAAGGCTGGACAACAGGGGGGAATTTCATGGGGATATATTGTACAACGAAACGATCCGGGATGACCCTATTGGGGAAGTTACGTCAACAAACGATGGGCGAGAATGCGTTCAACTATTATTGTGGTTGAAATATCTGGAATAAGCGGAATATTCTTTACCGATCCACCCTGGGCTTCCACAAACTCTTTTCCCACAATTTGTTCTGGCAGCCAATCTCCCCCCTTCACTAAAATATTGGGTTCGATGGCCTGAATAAGGGCTAACGGATCTGGTTCATCAAATATAGTCACATAATCCACGCAGGCTAAGGCTGCAAGAACTTCTGCTCGTTGGGCGGCAGTAACAATGGGCCGGTCTGGGCCTTTGGACAATTGTCTGACGGAATCATCACTATTGAGACCAACCACCAGACGATCTCCAAGACGCTTGGCTTCCTCTAAATACCGTGTATGCCCAATATGAAGCAAATCAAAACAGCCATTGGTAAACACAATACGTTCCTCTGCCTTCCGATGCGCAGCAATCATTTTAGCCAAATCTGCTCTTGTACGAATTTTAAAAATGGTGTCAGGTACCTTTCTCTTGACCCTCAGAATGAGACACGCTAGGATTTTACCATGGGACGTCCATTACGTGCAGCAACCGGTGGCATTATCTATCATGTTCTCAATCGTGCCAATGGCCGACTAAGAATATTTGAAACCCCACAGGACTATCAGCTCTGGGAACAAGTTCTTTTCGAAGCTCGGGAACATGTCCCGGTTCGAATTTTATCCTATTGCGTCATGCCAAATCACTGGCATTTGGTGTTGTGGCCACGCCGAGATGGAGATTTGTCCCGATTTATGGCTTGGTTGACGCTGACTCACACCCAACGGTGGCATGCGCAACATCATTCAGTAGGTAGTGGGCATCTGTACCAAGGACGTTTTAAATCATTTCCTGTCCAAATCGATGAGCATTTCTTGACGGTATGCCGATATGTGGAACGTAATGCTTTACGTGCAAAGCTGGTGAAACGTGCTGAAGACTGGCAATGGTCAAGTTTGTGGCGACGGCTTCAAGGACCTAAGCAAAGCCTGTGGTTAGCAGATTGGCCAGTCAAGCGTCCTCGGCACTGGGTGAAATGGACAAACGAACTACAAACAGAGGAGGAGTTAGAGGTCGTTCGTCAGTGTGTCCAGCGTGGAAGACCGTATGGGAAGGAGTCATGGGTGCAACGTACGACGCGTCGCTTAAACCTTGAGAGTACCCTCCGTCCCCGCGGCCGCCCAAAAGTATTTCCCTCAAAGGGTTCCTAATGTCGTTTCCATTAAATCCTGATTAGACTGTAAATGATCGCCATGTCATTGATTTTAAAATGGCTAAAAGTAATCTGTTCCAAAGGCAATGGAGAATGCTTGTCTATCAATTCCATTACTCAAGCGAAAGGTTGTATTGAAGAAATTTATGTAGAAAACGTCGAATATCAAGCGTGGGGCTCCCTAGGAAGAAGGCTGGGACTTTCAGTGGAAAGGAAAATTAATAATCATTGGCTTAAAGTTACTTGCCTTTCTGATCATGAAGACCCATTCTTAAAAAATTTACTTATTTCCTGTTTGGAAAAACAATCTGTAAAAATTGTCACTGATATAGCACTAAAAAATTTTACTCCTCTTTTACCTCAAAATTGGGCTTATTTCAGAAGATGGTTTTTTCTTCCAGCATTTTTTCCATCATAATTCAAAATATCAAATAGCATTGCCTTTTCCAAAATTTCTAAAAAGTGCCAATCTCTTTTTTCTGATTTCCAAAACCCTGTAGAGAGACTTTATAAAGACGTGTTTTTCAATTTTTTTAAAATCCGTTAGCAGAAATCTTAGCTCTTGAGGAGGAACATCTAATAATCTTTTATGAGGATTAAAAGATTTTAGATAGTTAAATAATATGAATTCTTCTCCTCTCCAAGCCTCAGCAAAGCCATCACCCCATCTATTGGGGTTAATTGTTGCTCCCCTTCTCGGGGGGCTGATGTTTGTGTTTCTTCCTGATTCGCTCTCGGATCCAGCTCGAACATTGGCGGCCATATTGACGTGGGTGGTGGTAATGTGGATTACGGAACCCATCCCTCTTCCCGTTACGGCTTTATTGGGCTGTGGCCTGTGTGTCTTCACAGGCTTGGGATCCATGAAATCGGTGTTTGCCGCTTTCTCCCATCCCATTATTTTTTTGTTTATAGGGAGTTTCTTTATTTCGGAAGCCCTGACCGTACACGGATTGGATCGTCGTTTTGGCAATTGGTTGTTGTCCAGACAGTGGGTGGGTAGTAATCCTATTCGAATCATGATGGCGGTGAGTTTGGCAGTGGCTGGCATGTCGATGTGGATTAGCAATACAGCAGCTACAGCAGTCATGCTTCCTATTGCATTGGGGGTGCTCAATGCCCTTCAGCAGAGTGGAAAAGATCTTGGCAAGTTTGAAACGGGCTTTTTGCTGTGTTTGGCGTACGGAGCCGGTATTGGTGGCGTCGCGACGTTAATTGGTACGCCACCCAACCTTCTTGGGATAGGGCTACTGGCTGAGCAAGCGAATATTACGATTTCGTTTGACCAGTGGATGTTAATGGGTTTGCCCGTGGCGGGAATCATGCTTCTCGTGATGTTTTCCCTACTGTATTGGTTATATGCGCCCTCTTCGTTGGTAGCATCGACTCATTCTTCTTTTCAAATCACCACAGCTCCTTCTGCGCCATGGACGCGTGGAGAAACGTATACGTTTGGGGTGTTTCTCTTAGCCGTATTTTTGTGGATGTTGCCAGCTTTGTTATCCATTTGGTTGGAACCAGGCGATGCGCTTGTACAATGGGTAAAAGTCCACCTTCCCAAAGAACTTGTTCCAATTTTTGCATCAGGCCTGTTGTTTCTGTTGCCGTTAAATCTTCGTGAAGGGAAAATTACCCTCACATGGAAACAAGCGGCCAATATTCATTGGGGGACGATTTTGTTGTTTGGTGGAGGCATTGCCTTTGGTGAACTCATGGTCAAGACCGAATTGGCGCACACCATTGGACAAAACATGGTTGGGTTATTTGGCATTGAGTCGGTGTGGAGTCTCATGGGTGTGGCTATTCTGACCGCGCTTGTCTTAACGGAACTGGCTTCCAACACAGCTGCCACAAGTATGCTCGTGCCCGTGTTGATTGCTATTGCCCATTCTGCGAATTTCTCTCCTGTCCCTCCCGTGCTTGGTGCCTGTATGGCAGCGAGTCTTGCGTTTGTCCTTCCCGTATCAACTCCACCTAATGCCATTGTGTATGGCACAGGACGTGTGCCGATAGTACGTATGGTGCAAGCTGGCCTGTTGTTGGATGTCATTGGCGGCATCGTGATTTGGTCTCTCTTGCGCATGTTGTGTCCTTTATTAGGATTGGGAGAATGAGAAAGTCAACCTAGGCAATTCTCTCAATTGAAACTTATCGGGCGTTTCGACATAATCGCCGTTCCTTGTCTCTCAATGAATCCATCATGCCATCTCGCGCCACACAACTTCGCTTTGCTCTTCTAACCAAAGATCCTGAATTAAAATATCGGGTTTCAAAAGAGGAACTTCAGGCCCAGGTCAAGGTGGTCGATAATTGTTCATCATTAGAATCCGTCATGGATGGAGAAGATTTTACGGGACTGATATTGGATGAACCTAGTGCGGAAGTTCTGCCAAACCTTTCCGAATTGAATGGCCAGTTAAATTTATCCAAGACATTTGTGTATGCCGGACCGTTGCCAGCATGGCGCACGTTAGGCCAAATTCCACAGGTTATGGGAGCTTCTGGGAATCAGGAGTCGTCCGTTGATCCCAGAGATGTGAGTTTGGCCAGTTACGTGGAACAAAAGATTGGGGACTTTGTCCGGGCAATGAACATGGGGTCTGGAAAAAATTTATATCCCACCTTAATGCGAGCCGTTGAACGGCCGCTCATTGAAATGGCCCTACGTGAAACTCATGGTAATCAGATTAAAGCGGCTCGTTTACTCGGATTAAATCGAAATACCTTGAGGAAAAAAATTACAGAATTTGATATCTCCGTGAGTCAGGCTAAACAAACCGCTCCAGGAAAACGGAAGCGGTCGGCACAAGATCCATCCGCTTGAGTTTCTGCTTTCCCTTTATTTAACAAGGCTTTCTTGACATGGCTGCCTTGGCAGACTAGCATAAGTCGAGTAAAATATAGGCGCGTAGCTCAGGGGGAGAGCGCTACCTTGACACGGTAGAGGTCGGCGGTTCAATACCGCCCGCGCCTACCATTTCCCTGTACATTGGTAAAGGCATCCGGCTTCCTTGTGAAAAAGGAAGAGGTGCCTTTTATTGCTTCAACCGTAGATCTAAGTCGAAGAATGATGGACACCATTCAGCTATCCGTTCCGGGTAAGGAACCCCAAGCCTTTCCCAAAGGCACGTCTGCCAAGGACGCGTTGATCAAACTTGGTAGATTTCGATCAAAGGATATGTTTGCGGTGAAAGTGAATGGCGTAGAACGAGATTTAGTGGCGGTGGTCGACGAAGATGCCATATTGGAACCGCTCACATTTGATTCCCCTGAAGGGAAAGAAGTGTATCGTCATAGCAGCACGCATATTATGGCCCAAGCTGTGAAAGAATGTTTCCCCACCGCCCAAATGACGATCGGGCCAGCCATTGAAAATGGGTTTTTCTATGATTTTGCTTTTGACCGCTCATTTACTCCGGAAGATTTGGATAAAATTGAAGCCCGGGCCACAGACATTATTCAGCGCAACCTCACAGTATCTCGTCGGGAATTCAAAAAAGACGAAGCTATTGAGTTTTTTAAAAACCGTGGTGAGGCCTATAAAGTTGAAATCATCGAAGGGTTTCCAGATGACGAACCGATTTCAGCCTATTGTCAGGGTGACTTCATTGATCTCTGTCGCGGCCCTCATCTCCCTTCCACTGGCCATGTTAAAGCGTTCAAGATTCTGAACAGTGCTGGAGCGTATTGGCGTGGAGACGAACACAATCCCATGTTGCAGCGTATTTATGGCACGTCCTTCCCTTCAAAAGATGCTTTACAAAAGCATTTGGATAATCTGGAAGAAATTAAGAAACGGGACCATCGAAAATTAGGCAAAGAGCTGGACCTATTTAGTATTCAAGATGAAACCGGTCCTGGATTGATTCTCTGGCATCCCAAAGGATCGCAGATCCGCCTACTCGTCGAAAATTTTTGGCGAGCGCAGCACGTGGCCAATGACTACGAACTGGTGTATTCCCCACATGTCGCGCGTCTAGATCTCTGGAAAACCAGCGGGCATGTCGATTTTTATCGAGAAAATATGTATGCCTCCATGCCGGTGGAATCCAGTGAATATCAGCTCAAGCCGATGAACTGCCCGTTTCATATCATGGTCTATAAATCACATTTGCGGAGTTATCGTGATTTACCCATCAGATATGGGGAACTAGGAACGGTTTATCGCTATGAACGGTCTGGGGTGCTGCATGGTCTGATGCGAGTACGTGGATTTACACAAGATGATGCCCATCTTTTTTGCCGTCCAGATCAACTGGCTGAGGAAGTTCGCCAGGTCCTAAAATTTACCACCTTTATGTTAGGAACGTTCGGCTTCAGCGAATTCCACATGTATCTTTCGACGAGGCCTGAAAAGGCTGTCGGTTCGATTGAGCAATGGGACCAAGCCACCGAGGCATTAGCCACTGCCCTGAAAGAGGGCGGGTATGCCTATGAAGAAGATCCTGGCGAAGGGGTCTTTTATGGGCCAAAAATCGATGTCAAAATTCAAGACGCCCTTGGGCGGTCCTGGCAATGCTCCACCGTGCAAGTTGATTTCAATAACCCGGAACGATTTGGGCTGACCTATATTGGTGAAGATGGGAAAACACATAAACCCATTATGATTCACCGGGCCTTGTTAGGTTCAATCGAACGATTTTTTGGGATTCTCCTGGAACATTACGGAGGAGCGTTTCCAACGTGGCTAGCTCCAGTTCAGGTTGCTGTCCTGCCAATATCGCAAAAACATGAGGACTATGCCAAAAAGGTGGGGAAAAATCTTCGCGAACAGGGCTGTCGAGTGTCTTTGGACTTGCGAAATGAGAAGGTTGGCCTTAAAATCCGAGAGTCTGAAAAGGCCAAGGTGCCTCTTATGCTCGTGGTCGGCGATCGGGAAGCGGAAAATGAGACCGTGTCTGTTCGCCAACGAAATGGCAACAATCTGGGAACCATGTCTATGAATGAAATGCTGCAGTTTATTCGGGATGAAACCCCCGAGGCCGTCAAAAATGGGTCTTCTCTCTTCGAATGACGCGATTGTCGACTCCCAAACAACGAATTAATCATCTCATCAAAGTGCCGGAAGTCCGTGTCATTGGGGCCGAAGGTGAACAACTTGGGATACTCAAAACATCTGAAGCTCTCCGACAGGCCAGAGAGGCGGGTTATGATTTGGTGGAAGTTGCACCTACGGCCGAGCCGCCAGTTTGTCGGATCATGGACCATGGGAAATTTAAGTATGAACAGAGTAAAAAAGAGCATCGGATGCGACTTAACCAGAAGTCGACTCAGGTTAAAGAAGTTAAGTTCCGCCCACGGACGGATAAGCACGACATGGAAACAAAAGTCCGTCAAATCCGCGACTTCCTTGAAGATGGGAATAAGACCAAAGTTACAGTTATGTTCCGGGGGCGGGAAATGGCGAATCGAGAGCTTGGTTTCCAGGCGATCCAGAAGGTGATTGAGGAATTAAAAGACGCGGGCAATATTGAAAGTCCGCCACGTATGGAAGGACGAAACCTATATATGGTGGTATCCCCCAAGTAAGCAACGGGGAAATCAGAATCAAGGGACTATCTATTCAGACACAAAGGAACAGAACTATGGCAGGGTTCAAATTAAAAAATCATTCAGGGGCCAGCAAACGGTTCAAGCGCTCCGGCTCAGGAAAATGGATACGCCGGAAAGCTAAAGTCCGTCATATTTTGACGAGCAAAGCTCCACGGGTCAAAGCACGTTTAGGGCAATCAGCCGTGGTGTGTAAAGTCGACGAATATGCACTCTCTAGACTGCTTCCCTATAAATAAGAAGATGGTAGTGGGAATTGCAAAAGCTTGTGTAGTCGAACGCTAGCGCTATCGTAAAATTTAATGTTGTCAATAAAGGAGAGAAAGTATGCCAAGGGTAAAAGGTGGGCCACAAACCCGGCAACGACGTAAGAAACGGTTGAAACTTGCCAAAGGACAATTTGGCGGAAAAAGCAAATTATTTAGGACAGCAACCGAATCGGTTGATAAAGGTCAAGCCTATGCCTACGTAGGACGGAAACAGCGGAAACGCAACTTTCGACAATTGTGGGTAACCCGAATTAATGCTGCTGTTCGGGCGCAGGGTGTGACCTATAGTCAGTTTATCAACGGATTGAAAAAGGCCAATGTGCTGATCAACCGAAAAATGCTTTCGGAAATGGCCATTCATGATCCCCAAGGATTTTCTCATCTGGTCACACTTACCCAAGGTGAAGGACAGCCGACTGCTGCCTAAGTTCTCGGCGGCATGATCTCAAACTCGAACCCGGAAGTCGGCATATCGATTTGCCAAGCTTCCAGTACTTCCGGATGAAACTCTCCGATATAACCCACTTCCTGGCCTTCACAACGGATTTGACCGACCCGGCCATCTAAGAATGATGGATGGGACACGGGTTCGAGTTCATATTGCCAGGCCATATAGTACATCAGTAGATCCAAGTAGCTATGTATTTCTGAAAAATTCACACCTGGATGGGCTCCAATTGCGGCTAGAGATAAAACGGTTCGCGATCCGACATCCGCCTTTCTTTCCACTCTGGCAACTTCGCCAACTTCAAACAGCAAATGTGGATAAAAGACGCGGGGCGATAATGCCTCCACTTTGAGAAGACAAGGAAGAATGGAAGGCCGCAAGCAACCATAGGTGAGCGACATCACATTGTCGACTTCCACGAGTCTGTCATATTTGGTATCGATCAAGCGCATGTGATCGACAAATTCTTGCCGCGATGCCAAGATATTGGAGAACATTTCCTGAAACCCAAACCCTATTAATAAATCACGGAGGCGGTCACTTGTCCGTTCTTCTTCAGACAGAGCGCCAACCGTAAATGTTTGGGGCATGATGGGAGTAAACGATTCGTAGCCGCGTGTAATCGCCACATCTTCGGCCACATCCATGACATGCATGAGATCATTCCTGAAGGCGGGCAGTTTGACAGAAACGGATTGCCGAGTGGCTTTGACTTGATACCCATAGGCGGCCAAAGCCGTATGGATCGCTTCGATGCCAAGAGACATGCCTAAGGCCTGTTCAATCGCATGTAAGGTCACGCGTTGCCCATTGCCCATGTCGAATGGCGTTTTCACGGTTTTGCCCATAGTCGTTTCATAGGGATATACGATGTCGATAGGTTCGATGTTCGCGCCACGATCAGCCAGATTGCTGGCAAAAATATTCAATGCGAGAACCACCATGGCTAAGTCTGTTCCTGTCACTTCCACGAATAGTTCCGTATCCCCGATTTGCACTTCACCCAATTCTCGACTATTGATGATGGGAGGAAAAGACAAGACTTGCCCATTGGTATCCCAGAGCAGAGGAAGTCGCTTGTGCCCAGCAACAATGCTTCCGTATTCTTGGCCCTTTGGGTGAACAGTCAGGACTTCGTGAGGCGTCAT
Organism: Nitrospirales bacterium; assembly: GCA_965223635.1. Classification (GTDB taxonomy): domain Bacteria; phylum Nitrospirota; class Nitrospiria; order Nitrospirales; family UBA8639; genus Nitrospira_E. The sequence continues at coordinate 1,955,038 of OZ245007.1, read as the reverse complement.
CTTTTCGTCAAATCCCAACGGCGTGAATCGCACTTCATCGGGTTTGACCAGACCATAGGTCACAGGAAATGTGATGGATGCCAAGCGATAGAGCCCGATAGAGACCGTCTCTCGATTGCGGCCAAAGGCATCTGCGAGTTTTTCTTGCGTTTGAATACATTGCGCCAGGCCTTCCTCTGTCATGGAATAGCCAAAAGAGGCGCAAGCCGCGACATACGGACGGACGGTTTCCATGCCTTTCATCACTTGGATGCGTCGTTTCGCTCGTCCCCGCGTAGAAAAGAACGGATAGGGCGTTTGGCCGCCAGTAAGAACGGAACGAATTTGCCGGGCTATGCCTTCTACGCACCAGAGGTCAGGACGATTAGTATCCTGTAGTTCAAGACGTATTTCGCCTGTTTCAGTCGATACATCTTTCAGCTCACCCTTCACGAAGGGCAACCATTGTTCAATGTCAGACAGGGAAGCTGACTGGCCCACCAGTTGGGAGAAATCTTGTTGAAAAATAGAAATTGTTGGCATAGGACAGGTCTTATAGTTGCTGGCGCATGTTGCGTACCGCTTCTAAGTCTGAAGTAAATAAATCGCGAATATCTTGAATCCCCAAAGCCACCATGGCCATGCGATCTAAGCCAAGGCCCCAGGCAATGACTGGCACTGTGACACCCAAGGGTACGGTCACCTCTGATCGAAACAGGCCTGCGCCACCAAGCTCCATCCACCCAAGTTTAGGGTGACGCACGTGCATTTCCACCGATGGCTCGGTAAAGGGGAAATAGGCTGGGAGAAACCGAATCTCCTTGGCCTGCGCCATTTCCGTGGCGAAGAGTTTCAGCAGACCTAACAAGGTGCGAAAATTAATATCCGAACCCAGCACAATACCTTCTACTTGGAAAAAATCAGTAGCATGTGTTGCATCCACTTGGTCATATCGAAAGCAACGGGCAATGGAAAAAAATTTGCTGGGAACAGGTGGATTGGTTGCTAGCGTTCGAGCTGAAACGGCTGTTCCTTGACTGCGCAGGACCAAGCGCTTAGCACGTTCAGGATCATACGAATATTGCCATCCTTTAGATCCCGTCTTACCACCATTTTTATGCGCGTCGGCGACTTGACTGAGAAAAGGTTCAAGAATTCGCTTGGCATGGGTGGGTTCTTTCACAAAGTACACATCATGAATAGCCCTCGCGGGATGAAATTGAGGCATATATAAGGCATCCATATCCCAAAACTCCGTCTCGACTAACTCCCCACGCATTTCTTGAAATCCCATGCTCGTTAGTTTGGTTTTCACCGTATCCAGAAATTCGCGATAAGCATGGCGTCGGCCAACGGCCAAACGAGGAGGACGAAGATGAATAGAATATTTACGAAAGGAATATTTTCGCCAAGAGCCGTCTTTTAAGAGTTCGGGAGTCAATTGCGAAATCTCTTGTGTAGCATCTTCTCTCAGGTGGGGTAACAGCGCCTGTCCTTCACGAGTCAAGGCGTAGGCTCGTTCGGTATGGTCATCAATACGAAATGGTTCCTGGGTATTGCCACGTTTGACCGCGTATTGCCTCAGCAAGACTTGCTGCTCGCCTGAAAATGAATCCAAAGGTTGTGCCCCATGATGGATTTTGTTCAATAGCGACCGTAAAGTTCTGACCGAGACACTTTCCTGCCCTGTCACTTGTAGCGATCCGCCTGGCCCTAAGGAAATCGCCCCTTCCTTTTTCAACAGACCAAATGCCCGGCTGAGTTCTGATGGTTGAAATGTTCCCGCAGCTTGAAGATCTTTCACGGTAATCGTTTGACCATCTTGAGAGACGGCCTTGACGGTCTGAAGAATCCACTCAGGTGGTGAAGCAGCCTGTTGAAATTGCGACCCGATCTCGGTCAGTGCCACCAAAGTTGTGGTTGTTTCAGAGACCAAGCGCACGAATTGTTTGGTGAGTAGCCAGCCAACGGCCATACTAATTTGCGAAGCGGCGAGTGCGGTGGTTTGAACCAGTTCGGGATCCTTCAGCGACTCTGTTGTCGCTGCCCCAAGGGCTCGAAGGACTTGAATTTCCAGTGGATGGAGACTGTCGGTTTGGTTGAGGGAATCCATAGAAAAATTAGACAGTCACCGTTTGCCCTGCCGTGCGGAGTTGCCGAATGGTTTCCGGCATATTAGCGCTGCCAAAAATAGCGGAACCGGCCACGAGTACATTCGCTCCAGCTTTCAGAACAGCGGCCACATTCTGTACGGTAATCCCTCCATCGACTTCAAGATAGGGCGAACCTTTTGAGGCCGCAATCATGGTGCGAATCTGACGAATTTTCTCTAAGGTGGAATCAATAAATTTTTGTCCACCAAATCCGGGATTCACAGACATCACCAATACCAGATCCACATCGCCAAGAATGTGTTCAATCGTGGTGGCGGAGGTCGCAGGATTTAAGCTAACTCCGGCTTTCACTTTATATTCTTTAATAGCTTGAACGGTTCGATGGAGATGTGGGCAGGTTTCCACATGCACGGTCAACACATCCGCCCCTGCCTTCGCAAACTCCGGAATAAACTCATCGGGATTCGTCATCATCAGATGGACATCTAAGGGTAGGCTGGTCACTTTGCGAAGAGCTTCAACCATGGGGGGACCCACGGTAAGATTGGGCACAAAATGGCCATCCATCACATCAACATGAATCCAATCCGCGCCTGCAGCTTCAACCTGCTGGACAGCCTCAGCCAAACGGGCAAAATCAGCAGAAAGAATGGACGGAGCAATAAGAGGTGTTGTCATGAACTTTCAAACTTTAGGGTTCTTGAATATTTTTCGCACGTGGTCCTTACCTTCTCAGGGCCACATGGATCTCAACACCCGGTGGGGAATGGTCAAAAAAGTCCCTCCAGCAAGGCCGCAGCTATGTTGACGCGCGGAGCGTACTCACAGTACGTGAGCACGGCAACATGGCGAGAACGCCGCTGGTGGCTTTTTTCAACATTCCCTTTTTTTTAACCGGCATGCAAAGAAACCATCCATGGTAAACGACTGAAACGCTGTACACAAATGACCATGATCAGTCACGAGCGAAAGCCCGTTTGAAGGTATCCAAGGAGTCACAGGTTCAGGTTGAAAATCTGGATGTTCCTGGCAAAACGCGGAGATGACATCTGTGGTCTCCTCCGGTTCAATTGAGCAAGCACTATAGACCAAGATTCCCCCTGGTCTCAAGAGCGGATAGACACAATTCAGTATTTGCGTTTGTGTATGGCTGGATTCTTTGATCATTGAAAGCTGTTTCAGCATTTTCCCTTCGGGATGCCGGCGTAATATACCCAATCCTGAACAAGGCGCATCGACTAAGATGCGATCAAATGGTGTATTGAGAATGTCTGAGTGAGTTTGAGGTGAATCGATTTCCTTCAACTCAGCCACCAGGTCATATTCATAGGTTTGCACAATATCAATACCTAACCGTCGGCAATTTTCCTGAAGACGAGTTAATCGATTGTTCTGTCTGTCCAACGCAATGATCTTGCCCAGATTCTGCATCAATTGAGCAAGGTGAGTGGTCTTTCCACCAGGAGCTGCGCAGGCATCAAGAATTCGTTCTCCAGGTTGAGGGTCCAGCAACAGTGGAATGAGTTGGGCGGCTTCATCTTCGATATAACACCAACCGTCTTGGACGACTGATAATAAGCCCGGGTTGCCACATTTTTCTATGGTAATTCCCAGCGAGCTCACTCGTGTTTTCTGTGCGGAAATGCCTTCGACTGCAAGACGCTCCAATAATGCGTCACGGGTACACCATAAAGTATTGGTTCGTAGCGTCAAGGGAGGAATTTCCAGTGTTTTTCGGCAAAAAACTTCGGCGTTGGTGAATCCAAAAGCATTCAACCATCGTTCCACCATCCAACTTGGACAGGCATATTGAACCGAGAGGGCTTGAACGGGATCGGTGGTGCTATCAGGAAGCGCAGGGTCTGGCTGTCGAATCAAATTGCGCAAGATCCCATTCACCAGACCGCCCCAATCATGTCCCGGCTGTTTCCGAATTAACTTTACGGCTTCATTCACTGCAGCGGAGCTTGGAATGCGGTCTAGATACAGTAATTGATAGGCCGCGACGCGTAAGGTGGTGGCCACGTTCAGTGGTAGACGTGTCATAGGTTTTCTGGAAAGCTGGTCGAGCCGCCAGTCGAGGGTGATTGCATATCGTAAGACGCCATAGACTAATTCAAACGCTAGGAGACGATCTAGTTCCGACAACACCACATCTTTTGTTGCAGCATCAAAGACATCATCCGTAAAAGCTTGATAGCGATAAATGTCCAGCAGCACATCGCAAGCAAATTTTCTGGCGTTGGAAGGAGAAGGGGCCATGCTTTAGGGTTGTAACTTTCGTCATTCCTGTGAAAACAGGAATCTAGGTTTGATGTTTTTGAAAGATGGATACCCACTTACGACTGTGGGTATGACAAATAGAGTGGAGAAGGTGATGTTTTCGCTATGGTTTTTTTGTTTTCCTTCAGACCGCTCTTCAGTTCTTAGAGACAAATTTCGGAGCTAACTGGGCTGCAATGACGATAGCGTCAACTAGACTTGTGGGGTCTGCGAGACCTTTTCCGGCAATATCAAATGCTGTTCCATGGTCGACTGAAGTGCGGAGGATAGGCAGACCTACTGTAATGTTGACACAATGACCAAAGGCTACCGTTTTTAGGGGAATCAAGCCCTGATCATGATACAGCGCTACAATCCCATCAAATGCGCCAGTTAACGCTTTCGCAAACATGGTATCCGCAGGGTGAGGGCCGCTGCATGCAATGCCTAGGGCTTTAGCTCGTTTGATTGCTGGAAGAATGAGTCTGACCTCTTCGTTCCCAAACAAACCATGTTCTCCAGCATGGGGATTGAAACCCGCAACGGCAATCCGAGGTTTCTTGACTCCAAATAACTGCTGTAACCCAATCTGCGTTAAGCGAATGGCTTTCACAATTCTTGGAATGGTTAATGTCTTGGCGACGTCTCGTAAAGGCAAATGGGTTGTGGTAAAGACGATTTTTAGCGGTCCACCCACAATCATCATACCGGATTCTTTGGCTTTGGTTAGTTCCGCTAACATTTCGGTATGTCCAGGGTACACATGACCAGCCAGGTGCATTGCTTCTTTGTTGATGGGTGCTGTCACCATGCCTCCGACACAACCGGCTTGCGCGAGTCGCACGGCAGATTCAATACAGGTGACAGCCATTCCGCCAGCTTTAGCCGACACGCGACCTAACTTAATCGATCGAATTGGGTTGGGAAAAGGGTCGAAGATTGGAAGATGACCAGGTCGAAACGCCTGCCTTGCTGAAGATTCTTCATGTCCATCCACTCTCATGATCGAAAGAGGGATCTTGAGCGATTGCGTAGTCTTTTCGAAGATGGGGCCACTACCGATGATTAACGGTCGGCAGATTCGCCAGACTTTTGGAAGCTGCAAGGCCTTCACAATGATTTCAGGCCCAATGCCTGCTGGATCACCCATTGTGATGGCCAGAATGGGTTTGGGATGAGGTAAGGCAGCCATGAAAAATTCTATCGGATGTTCTTGTTGGATTTTCTTGATCGAGAAGCCGACTGAGATGTGTTTGTCTGCGTAAATATTTGTCGGGCCTGATCGATAATCGTTTGAACAGGCTGATTGGTTCGTTCAGCTAGTGCCACACAATCTCGATATTCCGGAGTGATTTTCCTTTGCCCATTCCTAAGAACCGCAATTTTCACGTGAACCGAGCCCTGAGGCAGGCGAACCGTTTGCACCTGACGAGGGATGACCACACGGGAGAGTTCCTGAACACGAATGCCCAATGTGGTGGTTTCGGACAGCAGAATGTTGGTCAAGGCCTGAAGGTTGTGAGGCCATGCCACGACTGAAACAATCGTGCCGGGCCGATTGCGTTTCATCATGGTAGGGGTCAATGTCACATCTAATGCACCAGTCTCAAAAAGATGGTTCACCATCTGGTCGTACAACTGCGGGTTCATATCATCGATATTCGTTTCCAGTTGTATTATTTTCTCTGAAGTGACAGGGGCTTCAGATTCTGCTTGTCCGAGAAACAGTCGAAGGACATTTGGCCACCCTTCTGGATCGCCCGTGCCTGCGCCATATCCAATCCTCTGTGGCGTTAAGGGGGGAAGCGTTTTACAATTTTGAGAGAGCGTTTTGATCAGGGCCATCCCAGTCGGGGTGGTGAATTCTAACTCTGGCCCATTCGAAAAAACGGCCATACCTTGAGCCATCTGGGCGACAGCCGGTCCCGGAACAGGAAGTAGGCCATGCATCGTGGAAACCGTGCCCGCGCCCAAGTTAATGGGAGAACAGGAAATCGTTTTCACGTTGAGATGAGCGATTCCCAATAGGGTGCCCACAATATCTACGAGCGAATCGATGACGCCTACTTCATGAAAATGCACACGATTTGGCGATTTCCCATGCACCTTCCCCTCGGCTTCAGCAATATGGTGAAACGTCTGGAGTGCTTGTGTGCGAATGGCTTCTGGCAAGTGGCTATTTATTAAGGTTTTTTTGATGGTAGGCAGTGATAGGGGTTTGGTGAATCCTTTTTGAATGTCCACATCTATTTTGATCGCCCGTATGCTACTCCGGATCACTTCTTGCTCACGAAGTCGATAACCTTTGATACCTAGACCTTTCAGGCCTTTTTTAAGAGCAGCAAGAGGCACGCCTGTATCCACCAGGGCACCAAGAAACATATCCCCGCTGACCCCTGAAAATGCATCGATGTGAAGATGTTTAGTCATAAAGAATTATCTAAACGGACAACGTGAAAACCTATCATAGTAAACCTTGAAAGGCGATCACACAACAATTTAGGCAAGAGAATGTTCATGATCTTGCATTGTCATGGCCGCAGGCTGTAGCGGGTATCCCTTCGCAAAAATCCTGTTTATATTTTATGACTAGAAGCAGAGCCATAATTTTCTATGATTGATATCTTATTTCTGTTCCTAGATTTAGCTTGTCGACTCATTCCTTCATTAATGATTAACACCGGAGAAATTATTTTGGCATGGTTAAGCTTAGGCTATTATTGCCCAAGACAACTTGAATCTGAGGAAAATGACTCTTTGATAACCATTGAAAGGCCGAGTTTTTGGGTGGGGATATTGTTCTGGGTTTGTATTGGGATTTACCTTTATTTTAATCTGAGTGGAAATTAACGAGAAATTTAGGATGGGTTCGAGAAGGATGTATTTGGAATTTTCTGGGATTCGTCCCAGAGACCAAGGTCCTTTTGTTTCGGCAAAAGGACCCAAAGCCATGTTGACCGTGTCGGGGCCCTTCGGGTTCCCTCCGCGGTTCGCCGACTCCGGCGGCCGCGCGAACTCGCTGTGCTCAGACAATACACCGTCGAATCTCCGCAGTCGGCTGTATGGTTCGGCCATGTCAAAGGCCAGAGAAATAAAAAAGATTAAGAAATAATGAATTTCATTGGTGTGAAGGAAAATTGTTTGGCACAATAGATAAGAACGTCCGTGAAACGTGTAGAACGAAAGAGGTGTCTGTTGGGTACAGGAGTTTGGTCGAAGGTGATGGTCGTTTGTTTGGGCGTGATGGTGATGGGTTTTCTTTGTGAACCAGCGGACGCACGAAAGAAGAGAAAGCGATTTGTGTCTCCGGTGAAGGTGGAGAATGTGAAGACCTCTCCGGATCCCTTTATTATCGGGCACAGTTCCATGACGCTTTCCATGATGGTGAAGGTGCCGTTAGCCGCTATTGAGGATAAAGTGTTGGAAGTTTCTGCGCTGATTACCTCCCCGACCCGAAAATCCATGAGTTTTGTGACTCAACGGTTACCCTTGGAAAAAGTCACTCAAGGAGGTCTTCTGAAGGTGGTGCCGGTCGATTTGGTTTGGGATGGAAAGGATCAGTATGAACAGTTGGTGGCGGATGGTTCGTATTTTTATGAAATTCAAGCCAAAGTAATGGAGGATAAAGGGAATGGGCCTCGAACAAAAATAGTGTCGCATCGGGTTCAAGGTACGTTGGAAGCGTTAGCTTATGTTGGAGAGGTTCTGCCTCCTCTGCCGCCTGAGCCAGAGCTGCCTGAAGAAATTGAAGCACTTCAGCAAGAGGAATTGGCCGAAGGGGATTCTTCTTTTTCTGAGGAAGATGATGGTGTAGATGAGAAGAGCGATCTGGTTCTAGAAGGGTCGAGTGGGGGTGAACTTACACAAGAAAGTCTGAATGAAACAATGGAAGACCTTGAGCCAGGCGTGATACAAGAAGAGATGTTATTAAAGGAAGTTAATCCTCTAGAAAAGTCTTCCGATAAATCCAACGTTCCTTCGGGTATGGTAGATGAGAATACAGAATCAGTTTCTGAGTCGTCCCTCTAACCAGAATTTACCGCCCCTTCTTCACCTTCTGAGGCGAACCCATCCCCACATTGATGCGGTGAGCTAAACAGCCTGCCCCAAATCCATTGTCGATATTCACTACCCCAATGCCGGATGAACAGGCATTCAACATGGTCAGTAATGGTGCCAAACCGCCAAAGTTCGCGCCATATCCTTGACTCGTAGGGACGGCCACGATTGGGCGATCAATAAGGCCTCCCACTACACTGGGCAATACCCCATCCATGCCGGCTGCCACAATGACAACTCGTGCTTCATGTAGAATGGCTTGCCGATCCAATAGCCGGTGGATGCCTGCTACGCCCACATCATAAAGCGTTGTCACATGGCTACCCATTACCTCGGCCGTGACTCTTGCCTCTTCTGCCACAGGAATATCTGAGGTCCCTGCTGTTACAATGACAATAAACCCTTCTGCCTTTCGGTTGGAATCGGCAACAGCGACAACTCTAGCCATTTCATAGTGGACTGCATGGCGATGTAATCGAGTGAGACGTTTTGCAATAGCGGGCTCAGCCCGAGTTGCCAGAAATGGGCCAGGGGCTTTCAGGAGTTTCTTGGCTATGGCGAGAATTTGTGCCGGTGTTTTCCCTTCGCACAGGATGACCTCGGGGAATCCTTGCCTCAGTGTTCGATGATGGTCGACGGAGGCAAACCCCAAATCTTCAAAAGGAAGGGTGCGCAGTTGGTTGAGGGCTTTCGGGATTGACGTAGTCCCCTTCTGAACTTCTTTGAGTAACTGCGTCAAATGGCGTTGATTCATGGATGGCTAGGGGAGAAAAATGTTTGCATCCCGGATGATCCAGTCCGTTCAACTTCACTTTTGGCTGTTCGGGACATCAGGTCACTGACAATATGGCGGGGGTTATGGTCTTCAAAGAGCACACCATGTACGCCCTGAACGATGGGCATCTCAATACGATATTTTAAAGCCAAGGCCAAGGCTGCTCGTGACGTGGTAATGCCCTCAGCCACCGTACGAGTGCTTGCAGTCAGGGTTGGTCGATCAATACCTTGCGCCAGTTGGAGTCCCACTTGGTAGTTGCGGCTGAGGGTGCCTGTGCTGGTCAAGACTAAATCGCCTAGACCTGAGAGACCATAAAAAGTCGAGGTATCCGCGCCCATCGCTTTGCCCAACCGAATCATTTCGGCCAACCCTCGCGTAATGAGTGCGGCCCTGGCATTTGCCCCAAGACCTAACCCGTCCACAATACCTGCCGCAATGGCCATGACATTTTTCAGGGCTCCACCTAACTGAGCCCCGATCATGTCGCGGCCAGCATAGACGCGAAACTGTGGTGTAAGAAAAACATGTTGAAGCCGACTTACTAAATTAAAATCCCGGCCGGCTAATAAAATAGTAGTGGGTTTCCATCGGCAGACTTCGGCGGCAAAGCTAGGGCCGGAGAGAACCGTCAGCCAACTGTGCCATTTTTCGGGTAAATGACTTTCCACCACCTGACTCATTAATCGCAAGGTGTCTTCTTCAATTCCTTTGGTTGCAATAGTGATAGGGAGTAGTTTTTTTAAAAAGGGGCGAAGTTTCTGCACCATGTCAGCCATGGTATGAGAAGGGACGGCCAGCACAATAAGATCAGTATCCTGGATACAATCAGACAAACTGTTCATGGCTTGAATGGAGTTGGGAAGAACGACATTCGGTAAATACCAGGAATTTTCGCGTTCGGCCTGAATGCTCTCCACAACTTCCGGTTCGTAGGCCCAGAGGCGAATACTCATTCCTTTCGTGGCAAGTAAATGGGCCAAGGCTGTCCCCCATGCACCGGCCCCTATGACAGAGATCACCCGGAAAGAAGAGGTGGTCACAATACGCCCTTTGAATGTTGAAGGTAAAAGAAGGCACTATGTCCCCCATGAACCCATTGTTCAAGGGACGGTTTGGGAAAAGATAAGATCAAAATAATGTGAGGAACAACGGCACTTGCAAAGAAGAGGAAGTGATAGTCTTAAAGAAATTATAGAAATGAAATTGAAGTTGGTCAAATATTTCTTAGACGATAACCTAGACGAGGGCTCAGAAAATCAGCAAAATTGTAGGTCCTTCAAGTGAGTCCGAATCCCTTGTGGCATGCTTGACGGTGGAAGTCTTAAGAAAGTCGGAAAAGCCTGTTCATACTTTCTGACGAAATCAGAAACTAGACCAGATTATGAGTGTGACAAAATCCTGTCCGTCCTGTGGCAACCAACTTCCAGTGAACGGTCGGTTTTGTCAAAAATGTGGGACTCAGGCCGATCGAAAGTTAGAAGCCGAACCGCAACAAGAGTCACTAAATCTGCGCATTTTATACATCATGGTCGGGTTACTCATTCTGGCCGTACTCTTTCCTCCGTGGCAAACGCCACCCGACCAGACTCCTGAATTTTTAGGGTTTCATTTTATTCTCTCGCCCCCGACTGAAGGCGCGCTGCGTAGTCCCATTCTTCACAACATTCAATTGTTCACGATAGCAGTCGCCGGTTTGTACTTCTCCTGGGTTTACCGTGGCAAAGGGTAGATTAGCAGATAGGGGGTTTCAGTTTGTTTTTGCATGGCATCCTTCACCGTTTTCGGGGAATCCACCAGGCCTGGTCGGCTTTCTGAAAACCTGCGTGAGGATAGTAAGACATAGCTTCAGGAGCTGAAAGGAGACAGATCATCACTTCATCTCCCAATATTTCTAGCATGGTGCCAAGAAGTTGCTTCCCAATTCCCCGGCGTTGAAAATCCCGATCAACCGCGAAGATCCGATACATAACAACAATAATTAAAATCTGTCAGCGCCCGAGCAAAACCAACGAGTCGGTCTTGGTCACGGGCGCTAATCATCAAATTTGCATGTTGAAGCATCGATGTCAGTCGAGCATGATCGTCAATTGGCCGTGCGATGCCCGATCGGCGATAGACATCGGCGACTTCTAGAGGATCCACATGCATTTCAATAGTGTAAGACAGGCCCTTCATAGTTGGTTAGTGAGCCACCTGCAATATTTCTTGGATGGCTTGTAGTTTTTGTCCCTTCAGGGCTTGATAGACTTTTGTCCCATCATCCAAGACATATTGGCGGTCTTCGGGTTTAACTTTGGAACAAGGACCAGGGCTGCTTTTTAGCGACACGAACCGGGTAACCACCAAAGGTTTTTTGGAAAGGCGAAGGATGCTGATGGCGCAGGCTTCCCCATCATAGGGATGCGACACAATCTTATTCTCATCCCATTCCTTCACATCATACACATGGGTGTGGACGGTGAGTTGTGGCGAAGGGCCGTTCACCAACGAAGCGGTAGAGTCGATGCAGCGTTGAAATTCCTGCATGCACGTAATTCTGGAGGTATGTAATACATCGTCAGTATTGCCTTCTTTGAGCATCCAACTTCCTTTCACATCAATCCATTTTTCCCATTTCTCATTTCGTGCCTGAATAGGTGGGAGATGAGGAACAATCCTATTGAGAACCTGATTGTCCTCAGTTAACCGTTTCAATGTTTTAAAGTTGATGTCTCCAGTGACGGTCAAGCCAGTCTTTTTTTGATAAGCGGTTAAGGCTTGTTTGGTTTCTTCATCAAGTTTCCCGGTAAACGGCCCAACCCCATATCCGAATCGTCCCAAAAATATTTGTATCCCCGTCACCAACGTGCGGAATTCTTTTGGATTTTTCCGGAGAGTGGCCAATTCTTTGTTGGCTTGCTGCTCCATGGCTGCGGCGGACTGTTTTTGCTCCTCGGCAGCTGATGTGGAGGGTGGAGCAAAACCAAGGTGAAAAAATGTGAGCATCATAAAAATCGTCATAATAACGTGTGACATGAATACACCCTTCCTTCTCAAACAAGAACGTAACAATAAAATCTGGGTCTGTTGAAAAAAGCCGCCAGCAGCGTTCTCGCCATTTTCCCGTGCTCACGTAGTGCCAGTACGCTCCGCGCGCAAAAATGGCTGCGGCCTTGCTGGACAGACTTTTTTGAACCGACCCGACGCTGTTGGTCGCCAAGGGCTTCCTGGCAAAATATGGCCTTTGATATCTTCACTAATCAACACTCCCAATCTAGAATTCTCAGTAGCTTTTGATCATTTCAGGTAGATGTTCGTGCCGTCAAGAGTTGGTAGGGCACAAATACGATTGAAATGATTTTGTGACGGGAAACAGGCCTAGGGGCAGGTTTACTCGGCGGATCGGCTGGCTGGACTAGAAAGAGAGAAGGGAAATAGGTAAAAAAAACGTCGGATGGAGCAAGCCCCATCCGACGTCATCTCAACCCAACAGAAGAATCTACCGTTTTTTGGTAGCAACTTTCTTCTTAGCCGGTGCCTTCTTTTTGGCAGCAGCCTTTTTCCTAGCCGGCGCTTTTTTCTTAGCAGCCTTTTTCTTAGCCGGCGCTTTTTTCTTAGCAGCCTTTTTCTTGGCTGGCGCTTTTTTCTTAGTGGCCAATGCACTCACCCCCTTTCAGAGTAGATGCGACGTGAAGCCGCAGTAAAGACTCACCCATAATCGTGGCGAGTTGTTGAACGTGATCATGGACTCTGTGAATGATAGATACGTTCACGCTAGAGTCAGTCGGTTGTTCGGTATAAAAGATGAACAACAATATTCTGCCGCGTTCGTGTGAGAAGAAATTTTTTTTTCGGAAAGAATGTGTTTCTGTCGTTTTGCATCTTGACATTTGAAACATACTACAACGTTTGTTTCATTATTTCCAGAAAAAATTTAAATTTTTTTTAAAAGCGAGATTAAATGCAAAACTGCAGAACAAGAAAAAATTATTTTGGAGAACATGATTTGGTCTAAAAATTTTTTATTGCATGTAAAAAAATTCTACCGCGTGATGATTGTCATCACACGTTCGTGAATAAAACTTTTTTCCGCAATAAAGGTCATACGCCCAAGAATGCGCCCATCTTCTGTTTCAACATTCACGCGCCATTCACCAGGCTGGACACGGTGTTTCGTGGTATACGACCGATAACCCGTTTCCCGACCTCCGGTAATCGTAATAGGAATTCGGTCTGTTGTGATGAAGGATTTTGTGTCATCAAACGAACGCCATTGCCAATGGTGATAGATGGTGGTTTGCAATGTCACGGGTGCAAAGACCGATGAAAAACAATATACGGGAGCATCAATTCCCATTCGGTCATTTGATTGTTTCCCAATTGCATACCATGGCCCTTTTTCATAAGTGAGGAGGTATGCGTCTTGGATTTTTTCAATCTGATTGTATATCCCACCAAATTTTAACGAGAGAGGGATGGGTGGAATCCAATTCAAAAAATATAAGACGGTACAAAGAACCACTAAACCAAAGGCAGGCAGACTAATGGCAAAAGCTGTCGGGAGAGAGGCATGAGGTAAGCCTTGCAATGTGAGGCGAACAACTTTCCAAACAATGACTCCTGTGATGAATGCCCCAGTCAAAAAGACTAGACTGTTCATCCATCCTGTGAGCACGGGTAGAAAAAATGTAAAAAAACTAAACGTGACCAATGCAAACAGACTAATCAACATTTTTAGGCTGGAATATCGGTTTTGCAGAAACTCATTGCCAATGAGAAAAGTGACAATGACTCCCAAAAAGATGGCGGTGCTGGAAAAAGATGTGCTTTGTGAGTAAAAAATGACATAGGCACTTAACAGTCCGCCTAATAAAAACTGGAGGCCTTTGGCAAAATGTGGTTTTGCGCGATGCACGAGGGAAAGCACATTCCATGATGTATGGTCAGAGGTAGGGGGAATCAAGCCCAACTGAAAGCGCCCAGTCAAAATGACCAGAACCCCTAAGACTGCCAAGTAGAGTAAAAGGAGTAAATTATCCAGCAGGCGGTCGATGCGGGTTAAAGTGAGAGAATCATAGGTGACACCAGCGAAAAAAAAGACTGCTGGAAGAATTGGCTTCAACAATGAAGTTTCCAGTTTGCCAAACATTGTGGTCACTGCAGAGCAAACAGACTTGAAAAAAGTAGTATGAACTTTTGAGGTTGCTACATTCATGGCATTCACTCAAAATTGTCGTCGGAAGATTTTAGGGAGATCTTAATAATGATGGTGGAATGATGAAGATGCACAGAAATGATGAAAACAATTCCCATTCCTGGATTTCTATTGGTTTAGTCGTGACGCAATTTCTGTTGATCGGACTGATGCTGTTGGCCGGTCCAATATGGCCATCTGATTGGGGTCTTCAGGTGATGATGGTCTTGGGAGGAGTGATTGGACTATGGGCATTCGTGGCCATGGGCATTAGAAACATTCGGGCGTTCCCAGAAATACCTGAATCTGGAAGGTTAGTGGTGGATGGCCCCTATCGATGGGTGCGACATCCCATGTATACCAGCCTGTTGTTGATGACACTGGCTTGGGTGCTGGAGAATCCCTTTCCGTTTCGATTGATTCTGTGGATGGGATTAGTAGTGACGTTGTGGGTGAAACTGAATTATGAAGAACAACTACTGCTGGCACGCTTCTCCTTCTACCAAGAATATCGTACACGAACAAAGCGAATCATTCCTTTTCTACTCTAAAAGGGATTTAATGTTAAACAAGCAAGATGTCAATGGTCGATCGATGCCGTTTTTTGTGGTTGTCTCTTCAAAATATGCCATAGGATCTCTGGGAAGTTTCTTCCCCTTTGTAAGGGGAGGACGAGGTGGGGTAGGGTTACGCAATAATGGTGATCCGTTTCAGTGTTGAGCTCACTTGGCTTGCTCATCCATGCCTCTACCTCCCCTAACCCCTCCTTGCAAAGGAGGGGAATTAGGAAGTTTTCATATGCTAATGCCGAACAATGAAGGTCCTGAAACGTTTTATGAAAATAGCCGTTTGGATTCTAGGATGGAGTGAGCTTGTTGGCTGGCTTCTTTGACGAGGATCCCCATTCTTGGATGGGAAGGTTCTAAGTCGACCGGGAATCCATGGTGCCGAAGTCGCTCGCTAGCTAATTGGCCGATGGAAGCGATCATCATGTCCTTTAGTACTGGTTGGAGTTGATTGCTGGTTGAGTTTTCTAGAACTATTTTCATGAGATGATCCACCTGAACGGCATTGGTAATAAGAAGTAGGGGGATTTCACTTTTGAGGATTTGCTTTGCCAGGTGTTGAAGAGGTTTTAGATCATCGGGCATGGTCCATCGATAGATCGGAAGAGGAGTCACCTGGGCTCCTCGTCTTCTGAGCCCTTCTAATAATTCTGGATTGCTGACTCCATATTCTTGGACTGCCACTTTTTTCCCTCCCAGTCCGTCAGGATAATTCTTATCCAGAGCATCCAAAATATCTCTCCAAGTATTTGGTTCTGAGACTTGAATGTGCGGCTGAAGCCCAAGTGATTTAACCACTCCTCCAGGTTTGGGACCTCGGACGACTATAGTGATTCTCTCTAACGCGTTTTTAATGGCCTCATGAGAATGCCGGATCCCTAGAATTTCTAGTAAGGTACGACAACCTACTCCGGTCAAAAATACCACGATATCAATGTTTCCCGATACGAGCGTTTCGCCGAAGGCTAGGGCTTGAGAATGTTCAGAGAGAGGAACCTCTTGCATCGAAGGCGCGACGATAGGTATGCCACCGTGGCGAGCAATGAGATTTTCCATCTCGGAGGCCATGCGACTTTCAAGAGCGCCCACGTGGAGCCCTTGAAAGCCTCTATTGGCTTGGTTAGACAACGGTAGCCCTATTTAAGGTAAAGCCGGGCTCGGAATGTCTTGTACGCAACGGAAGCCGGTGGAATTGTTGCGATCGGTCGGCAAGCTTTTGATTCGCGTAAACACGCGCATTTGAGGCGTCTCCCCTTGCCAGCCTGAACTGCGAACGGCTTTGTAGGTCCCGGTTTCTGGCCCTTGAGGGTTATGCGTTGGGCTCTGAGCATAATAGTCAACCTGATACCAATCGGAGACCCATTCCCAAACGTTGCCGGCGACATCATAGATGCCGTAAGGGCTTTTCCCCTTTTCATAAATCCCTACTTGAACTAAGGTGGCTTCGCCGCGCCAGCCCACTTGATTAAAATTCGCATGCTCGGGGGTAGGTTCCACGTCACCCCAAGCAAATCGCCAGTCGTTGTCCCCTTTGGCAGCCTTTTCCCACTCGGCTTCTGTCGGGAGGCGTTTCCCTGCCCAGCGACAATAAGCCTCGGCGTCATACCAATCTACATTAATGACCGGTAAATCCGTGACTGACTCAGGCATCATATTCCCTTTCCAGAGGTCCTTGGTTGCATCGGTAGGGTGCTGTGGGGCGCGATGTCCGGTGTCAGTAACGAATTGTAGATAACGGCCATTCGTCACTTCATAGATATCCATATAATAATTGTTGAGGAAAACTTTATGATTAGGTCGTTCATCAAAGCCGCCGTCCCGTGCGGCTTTGGGAACGCCCATGTGAAAGGGGCCTTCAGGGATAAGGGCCATTGGAGCCCCATCTTTGCCTGTCAGTGTTGGTGGCAATCCCTTTGATGTGGCCAATCCTTGTTCATTTGAAAAAAATGTGATGATGAGTAGTCCACAGGTGATGATCTGTAGAACTCGTCGGAAAATTAATGTGGGCATGACTTTGTACTCCTCTTATACACCATGTCTGAAATATGAATAATCTTTTTCTAGAAAATACCATATTCCAGTCCTGATCTTGAACTTGCTCCCTTCAGAGGTCCTGGGTATGATGGCAAACCTTTGACAAAGAGCAAGTGAAAAGGTTAGGCGAAAAGAAATTTGAAGGTAGCCACCTGATGGAACATACAGAAAAAACAAGGGGTTTACGCCATCTTGCGCTTCGAGTCCGTGATGTCCGGATCTCTCAAGCCTTTTATAAGCAACACTTCGATATGAAGGTGGTGTGGCAACCCGATCCAGACAATGTCTATCTCAGCACTGGCGTTGATAATCTGGCGCTCCATCAAGTTTCCAGTGAAGAATTTGAGAAATTTGCGCCATCGCCTCATCATCCCCTGGATCATTTGGGATTTTTGATGGATTCGCCGGAAAGCGTCAATGCCATGTATCAGGAAGTCTCAGAGCAAGGCGTAACTATTGTGCAACCGCCAAAGCTGCATCGCGATGGCAGTTTCTCCTTTTATTTGGCCGATCCCGATTCCAATACCATCCAAGTGCTATTTGAGCCGCAGGTCAAATTATAAAAAGAAAGACGGAGTGAGTTAAGGCACTTTTTGGAATAATCCCAGTAACAGATATGAATCCCTGGAACACCATTGATGCCGATCTCTTTGTAGGACTCAGCCCTTGGGTATGGGTTCAGCTCGAAAGTGATGAACCGCCTGGTCCGTTTCCTTTTTTAGGGGGCGTTGACCCGGAGGTGGTGCGAAGTCTGCATCAAGTCCATGAAGTCATGATGAGTGGGATTGAGACGGCCATTAGCGACATTATGGCCAAGCGAACCACCATTGATGATCCCCAGACTCGGCGTCGCCTAGAAGATGCCTATGCCGAAGTCGTTGCCACCCGTCCACAGTTACAACAACACATTCAATGTGGACGGAAACCAGATGGCACGTTTCAGTGGAATTATCCCAAAAATCCTTCGGCCTCAGATACGATGACCTATGGTGGATTACGCATTTTCAATGCGGTAGCTCGCCAAGCCATTCCGTTTGGATTCGAAAGACCTATCGGCCCTAAGGTCGGACATTTTTTGGGCTTTCTCACAGGGCGACATAGGATGAACGAAATTCAAACCGTGGCCCAAGCCAGCGGGCGAGATTTGGAATCCCAACTTCTCCGTCTCTTTACTCTATTGCAGGATCATGACTGTTTGGCTGTTTCACCTCAATCCGCGCTGGAACACCATTGGCGACAAAACATTGGTGATCAAGATGTCGTCCATATAGGGCATGCGGCGCTCATGTATCGACACCAAGACTATTTTCTGTGGTTTGATCCTTGGCTTATGCCATGGTTTGCCGAAGCGCCGGTGCCATCTCTGTGGGCCAACTTGCTCCCAAAACCATCTGGGATCTTCTTAACACATGATCATGATGATCATGTGGACCCCCGCACGCTTTATCATCTTCCAAAAGATATCCCAATTATTGTGCCTAGCCGTCGCAATCGCACAACGTTTCATTATGATTATCTCTCATTACTCAGGGAATTGGGATTTACTCATGTCAAAGAAATGGCGCATGGAGAATCCTGGCGAGTAGGTGAGGTGGAAGTGGTGTCCGTCCCCTTCTACGGAGAAGATCCTTGCGATGTGGAACTACCGCGGAATTGTTATCTTATTGTAGACCGGGGACGGAACGTACTGGTTCATGCTGATAGCGGTCCGACCAATGACGGTCGCTCAGCGCTTCAAAACCAGGTGATGAAAAAACTGGTTGACAAATATGGCCCCATCCAATTGGTGTTCGCTTCACAACAGCAATTGAAAGAAGTCCGAAGCTACGCGGCCTATGCCTGTCTCTCGCATCCGGGGCAATGGTTGGATGTAGGAGAAAATGGGTTCCTTTCCAACGATTACCTTTCGGAATTGTGTCAAATTGCGCAAGCTAAGCAGTTTGTCTCCTATGCCACTGGAGGTGCTGATTGGTATCCCGATCATTTGTCGTTCATGTTTAGCGCGCGCAATCCGGCGCGCACTGCCTTGCTTACTGCCCATTGGGACCCACCAGAAGCGCTCAAACAAGACTTGGAACCCTTCGGATGTCGGTACCATCATGGACAAGCTTTCGATGTCTTTCAGCCAAATCCGCAGGGTGAGACAACTATTCGCCATCTTTCCGATCCTTTAGCTCCCATGACGCTCTTTCAATTGGATCACGAGACACCAGATTTTTTTAAAACCCAGCAGTAGATTGCGAAGTTTTGGGCGGAATTTGTATACGATTTCAATGGCCTTCCAAATTTCTGCTATCTTGGCCTCTCAACAGAAGTTCGGTATGATGTCGGAATGTGAAAATCTTGATATTTATACATAGGGAGCACGGTCTATGGCGCCCGATAAAGATATTGAAGAGTCAGAAGAAGCATATCCTGAGCAAGTGATCATCATTGGTGTAAAGGTACGGGATCTTGGAGAAGTGAAGAAAACTCGGACCGAGGATTCTTCAATCAAGGTCGGCGATTGGGTCCTTTTGGACTTAGAAACCGATCACACGTTTGGCAAAGTGTATCTCCCTCCGCAACATTTGCCATTTTCTCCGCCAATGCGGGCGATGCGTTCAGTGATACGTAAGGCCAATGAAGAAGACGGACGCACCATTGCTCGTCAGCAGCGGTTGGCACAAGAAGGACATGATTATTGTTTGGAGTTGATCGAGTCCTTAGGGCTGGAGATGAAATTGGTCGAAGTGTTCGGCTCATTTCTGCGACGATCGTTGACCTTTACTTACACCGCAGATGAACGGATCGATTTTCGACAACTGGTGAAAGACCTTGCCCGCCGCTTTGGCTGCCGCATTGAAATGCGGCAAATATCTACACGTGAGGAAGCCGGGCGAGTCAGTGGAGTTGATACTTGTGGGCTGGTGCTCTGTTGTTCAAGCTTTTTAACAGATTTTAAACCCGTGTACCCGCGTAGTCGTGGGGACAGCCAGATTCATAATATGGATAGCCATCGCATTGGTGTCTGCGGCCGTCTCAAATGCTGTTTGTTATATGAAGAAGAAGACTGGACACTCATTCGTCGAAAATCACCCGCACTCATTCGTCCCGTGAGGCGATAATTTTTTAGCCGTTCAATCCTTTTTCACATTGAGAGCCTTGCGAAGAGTCTATTTGGAGGCATCGCTTGTGAGTACTGATACTTGAGTGACGAGAAGGCGAAAGCGCGCTTTGTGATTTACGCCCACAATGCGACCTACGACAAACTGCATCAAGTGGCCACGCTGGGGCTGACTGCTTCGGCAATGGGTAAAAGTGTGATGGTGGTCCTGCTCTTTTGGACCATCAAGAAGCTAGCAGAAGGCCGATTGAATGAATTAGATTTCCCGCCAGAATATGCTGCGCAAGCTCCCGAAGTGGCTCGGCTTATTCAAGAACGGAAGGTTCCCTTAATTTCCGACATGTTTCAGGAAGCCAAACAAGTGGGGCAGTTCAAACTTGTAGCCTGTAGTGCGGGGCTGGAGTACATGGGTGTGGATGCCCAAGCCATACATGAAAGAGTCGATGAAGTAATGGGCCTCCCCGCCATTTTAGCTGCATGTGTGGGTGCTGAAACTACCTTATTTATTTAGATGTGATTTTCCTTGCCGCTTCTATTCCCGCCTGATCGAACCCCTATTATTCTTGACAAAGCGCGAGAGCGGGTGCTACCTCCTGTGGATGGTTCCTGCTATGGAAAATTCGCAAATCCCAGGTAAAGCCGCCTCGACTTGGACTGGTCCAGCCAGAGAGCAGGCCGTTCAACGGATGTTTACGGCCATTGCCCGATTTTATGACCTGAACAATTCCCTCCTCAGTTTCGGTCTGCATCATTCTTGGAAACGGAAGGCAATCTCGCATATTCCTACACAGCCAAATACGCAAGCGTTGGACTTGGGAGCTGGGACTTGCGATCTGGCTATCTTGTTGGACCGCCACCTTCAATGTTCTTCAAAAATCATTGCTGCTGATTTGAATGTGGCCATGCTGCGGGTAGGGCAACAAAAAGTTCGTTCGCAGCAATTAGCAAACCGAATTTCATGTCTCCAAATGAACGCGGAACATCTCACCTTTCCAGATCATTCGTTTGAGACAGTGACGGCAGGATTTTGCGTTCGCAATGTGGGCAATCTGCCGAAAGCCTTGAATGAAATTTGCCGAGTGTTGAAACCTGGAGGGCGCTTTGTCTGTTTGGAGTTTTCCCGGCCCGTCTCGGCGGGCTTTCGCAAGCTCTATGATTGGTATTCCTTTCATCTTCTGCCCTGGATCGGCACCGTTGTGGCCAGAGATGGGACGGGTGTCTATGAATATTTGCCCGCCTCGATACGGAATTTTCCGGATCAACAACGATTATGTGGAATGTTGAACGATGTTGGTTTTGGAAGCGTGGACTATCACAATCTCACGGGTGGTATCGTGGCGATCCATGTGGCGGTGAAATAAGCTCATGGATTCCGTGCTCTATGTCTTCCTGCCTTGCAAAAAAGTTTATCCCACAGGGATTACCTATCTGGCGGACTTTATCCATCGCCGCCGCCCGGATGTTCGTCAGCAGATTTTAGACCTGTCTCTCTTTCCTCCTAATCAACGTCAAGCCAAACTCCGTGAAGCGACAGCAGCATTTCAGCCTGAGTTGGTGTGTTTTTCATGGCGGGATATTCAAATCTTTTCCCCACATGAGGGAGATTCTTCACTAGAACATGCTTTCAATTTCTACTATGCCAGCAACCCCTTTAAACGAGCGTTCGCCTCGGTCCAGGGGTTACGCAACCTGTATCGCTATTACACGGATATTAAAAAAAACCTTTCCTATCCCTGGTTAGTTCAAAAAGAATTTCCTGCTGCCAAAATGATGATTGGAGGTGGAGCATTCACAGCCTTTGCGGATCAACTGATCGAGAAACTGCCTGAAGGTATCGTCGGGATTTTAGGCGAAGGCGAAGATGCGATTCTGAAAGTTCTCAATGGAGAGGCACTGAGTGAAGAACGGTTCATCATTCGAGAACAGGGGCGAGTCACCAAAGGGACAAAGCATACCCCGGCCTTATTGGATTCTTTATCAGTCGATATTTCATATTTGACCTCGATTTTTCCTCAATACAAGGAATATGTTGGTGAATGTATTGGGGTGCAAAGTAAGCGCGGCTGCCCCTACGATTGTGCCTTTTGTCTGTATCCGTATATTGAAGGTAAACGAGTTCGGTATCGTCCGGCAGAAAATGTGGTGCAAGATATCGCGCAGTATTACCATCAATGGGGGGCACGACGGTTTTGGTTTACCGATGCGCAATTTATTACCGGCAAAGATGCCTATCCGCAATGCACCGAAATTCTTGAACGCATTATTTCAGAAAAATTAGAGATCGAGTGGTCGGGGTATGTTCGGACCTCTCTGATTAATGCTCAACTCGCGAAACTTATGGTGCAATCGGGGGTAGGTGATTTAGAAGTGGCGGTGACTGCGGGATCACAAAAAGTGCTCAACAGTTTGCACATGGGGTTCAAGCTTGAGCATCTCTATGATGGGTGTCGTCATCTCAAAGAAGCGGGATTCAATGGGCGGGTGATCTTGAATTATTCGCTGAATTCTCCTGACGAAACTGAAGAGACGCTGCTGCAAAGTGTTGAATCCTATAAAATGGTCGCTTCGATTTTAGGAGAAGATCGGGTCTTCCCCTTGATGTTTTTCTTAGGCATTCAGCCCAATACAGACCTTGAAGAACGCTTATTGTCTAAAGGCTATCTCTCGAATGGCTACAATCCGCTGAGTCTTACGCCCTGGAACATCAAAAAGATGCTCTACAACCCTGCTCCCTTGAACAAAATTATAGCCAAGGCCTGTTTGACCGCCTGGAATCGCAAGCATGGTTCACAAGATCCTCGCCCCTGGTCCGGCAGCTTGAACCAACAAAGTGCCACACAACAGCATGGTCATAAATATGCCGACAGTAGTCTTTCTAGAGGCTTCGAAACCAACTCCGGCCGCGATACCCTGCTCACCCTAGAAGAAATCCTCCGCTCCCGCCGTGCCTCTGACTCCGAGTCTCTTTCCCAAGCTCCTGAGCCAAATCTCTCTCAGTAATGGCTGCCTATATTACAAGAAAGGGGTCAGACTCGAATTAATTTATACTAGATGGTGGGATTGGTCGTAATATTAATTCGAGTCTGACCCCTTTTAAGGTGTGAATTGTTGTTATTTGATGGTGAATTGCATGGTGCCTACCACGTTAATGGCGTGGAGGTCTTGGCCGGGCGAGCCGTAGTAGATTTTGACCAGATATTTCCCAGCCTTCCAACCTTGTTCAGGTTGATAGATTTCGAAATATCCGAATCGCTGGTTCATATCTAATTCAATGACATCTTTGTCCACTGGAGTATCGGACACAATTTCCCCATCCTCCGTTTCAAACCAGGCTGCAGCAAATTGCGCAGGAGCATCTAAGGGTTGTCCTTCAAAGACAATGTAAAAGGTTTCTGTTTCAGGGGGAAACTCAGACACGCCTGGGTCAATAGGTCTGACATAGGCATCTTCCATTGTCCTCCACCCTGGCCTTCCCTCTGAAGAATCCCAGGGTGTATCACTAAACCCTTGAGCCATGGTGATCCAGCTAAAGACGCCTTGAATGCGATTCCAGTTGACCTGATCAAACGCAAGATCTCTGGGAACATTGGGTTTAGGAGTCTGTGAGGTACCCCCAAAGGGGTCACCTGCCCAAGAAGGACTACCAAAAAGACTTAGAAGAAATAATAGGGCGATGTTTGTATAGAACTTAAACATGTTTGGTGTATGCATAGACCACCGCCTAGTAAAAGGTATGGGGATAGATCCTCTTCTTATACCTTACTCGACCGCAAAAGTGTTGTGCAATGCGGAGCAATTGTTGGAGGGGACAAGTGCCTGATTGTGGCGATGAAAGAAATTTAGGGTGTTGGGGCTGGGACACGTGTGCCTTCAAAGTTTTGTCGGAGGCGTTCAACGATAGAATCAGCTACTTCTGTAATGTGCTTTTCAAGAATAAGGCGAAGATGGCTACCTGGCTGATAGTCAGCAGGGGCCATGAAATGGACCCGGTTTGCATGGAAGGTTAGTTGATGACATTTTTCAAATGACCTGCGAGTCTTATCTTTCGGATTATAAACGGCTATTGCAAGCCCGCCATTTTTTTTCATCACAGTAAAGCAAGGTACATCTGTAGGGCCATCTCCTACATAAATCATCTGTTGGAACGGTACGGGACGGTTTTCCTCAGCCATATGGTCGTTAACATCATCTTTTAAGTCTGTGAGGCCTTTGTTTACCCGAAAGAGAAATTGAGTTTTTTGTGTGTGACTGATCGTCCGTTTGGGGAAACTGATGTGCCCTTCATCTTCGTCAAATTCACACCCAAAGATGCTTTTGACGTATTGAGCAATCTGACTCCCATCTAAAATGGCCTTGAGACCTGAACTGACAACATAATGTTCCAAGCAAATATGTACTTCCTCATATTTTGGTTGTTTGAGTATTTCGTTAAGCTCTTCAAAAAAAGTAGGAACACCTGGGAAGAAAGACAATTGCTCTCCCATGCCCTGAAGGTCGTGGTTGGAGAGGCCGCCAATGCGGGGTTCTTCCAGCATTCGCTTCATGTAGGCCAGCTCTTGATCGTACCCCTTTTCTTTTATTAAGCCGGTACAACTTTGCCAAAACTCTTTAGGATCAATCTCGGCATGTCGAAGAATCGTATGGTCCTGCATGTAATGAGGGCTCAACGTATGATCGAAGTCATACACGAGCGCGATGATGTTATGAAGCGGATTTAACATAGAAGAAAATAATTGAAGCGATGGTCAGATATATGATGTATTGATAATGACTAAAAAATGGCTTTGATCAATTCTTGAATACTTCGTTGCATGTCCGTGTCATCTGTAATGGGTCTGGTAATGGCGGCATCGCAGGCTTGGGCTGGCGTGACGCCTTGTTCAATTAAGGTTCCGGCATAAATCAGTAGTCGTGTGCTGACACCTTCTTCCAACCCATGGCTGCGTAAGTTCCGAACTTTTTCCCCAAGTTTCACGAGGCGTGTAGCCATGTCTTTGGGAATCTTGGCCTCATGTTCGACGATGTGAATTTCGGTCTCTTTTGGCGGATAGCCAAATTCGATCGCCATGAACCGCTGCTTGGTGCTTTGTTTGAGTTCTTTGAGAACCGACTGATAACCTGGGTTGTACGAAATGACTAACAGAAATTCGTCGACGGCTTGTATGACCTGGCCTTTTTTCTCAATCGGCAAAAATCGTCGATCATCACTCAAGGGATGAATCAAAACTGTGGTATCTTTTCGAGCTTCAACCACCTCGTCTAAATAGACAATGGCTCCATGTTTGACGCCGAGGGTCAAGGGTCCATCCACCCAGATGGTTTCCTCGCCTTTTAACAAATATCGGCCGATCAAATCCGACGCAGTTAAATCTTCGTGGCAGGCGACCGTGATAAGCGGACGATTGAGTTTATGGGCCATATGTTGCACGAACCGGGTCTTCCCGCAACCAGTTGGCCCTTTGAGCATGACAGGAATTTTATTCTTGGCCCCGATAGAAAACAGGTCAATCTCTCCGCTTACTTCCTGGTAAAACGGTTCTTCGGTCACCCAAAATTGTTCAATCCCGTATTCTTGCCCCTTCATTGGAATTCCTATTCAAATATGCAGAGTTATAATGTGAAGAACGTGATCCACGTCATTATACGGGGGTATTTTATAAGAGGACAACTCTTGAGGGTAGTAGTCCTGATTCTTTTGAGTCCGGAATCAGGTCTGTTGAGCAATAAAGTTTGGCACGAGTTGTGTGGGTCGGTAAGCATGTTTTGTGCGTGCCACGCTCGGAAGTCCCGAGTCAGTCATCGTATTGACGAAGGAATATGATTGAATGTCTCGACAATATTCTCTGAACAGATAGTGTGCCAAGCCTGGGACTGATCGATCTGCCACCTCCACCAATAAGCAAAAGATCTCTCGGGATCGCGGGTAACCAAAGGCATAGGCTTTAATCGAGCCATCCACCCAGATGATCCGGCCCATCAATCCGAGCTCATGATATTCCTGGAGTATCACCCTGTGTGACTTGATAACTTCCCGCCTCATCAATTGCGAGATTTCAGCACTGGCTCCGACTGGAGGCATGGCTATTTCATCTTTTTGAGTGACCCATCGGTGACACAAAGCTAGACATCCATCACGGTCTTGGATTCGATAGGGGGCTACTCGAATTCGGTGCGCACGTGAAAAACGATTATAGGCTGCGCGTTGAGACTTATAAGTATGGGCTTTTAACTGCACTAAATCTGAGGTTCGATAGAGATAATCCGAGTCTTTGGGGGTCAAAGAATATCCCCAAGGTTGGATGATGTCTTTAAGTGCAGCGGGGATATTTTCAATTCGGGAAGCTTGCGCTCCTTGGTTTTGACTATCCATAAACATCATAACCTTGGCCAGGACATCTTTGAGAGAGTCTGATGGTGGCCCTCCAGGAACGACATGAGGGCCCAGGGGTGGTAGCGGCATATAGAGGTGGTTGGCATGCATGGCAAAGAGACACCACCAGCCACCTACATCTGCCCAGGAATACTCTAAGACATCTTTCCACATGTAATGAGGTGGGAAGCTCCACGTCGCCAAAGGTGCCTGGCGGCCTAACTGTGTGGCTGTCAAGCATTGAAGGGCTCTGAGCTGATCTTTGATTTTCAAGGAGTGCAGGGTAATGGACATGAATCCGTCCGCAACTTCTAAAAAGGAATCGTACAAGCAGAATAGAGCCTATTAGACTCATATTTATACGGGATGGTCGGTCTGCAAAGAAAGAGCGTTCTCTGTCTAGGCTTTCTGAAACCTATCTTGTCTAGATTTGCGAGGACATGGTAGCATTTTCCCTATTCTATGCATCTACTCGCATCCAAGGTCCTCGTTGGTTGATGACCCCTTGTAACCGGGGTATCCCGATACTTCACATCACTTTTTGCTCTCTCAACAAATATGAAGGAAAGTAGTTAAGTGAGGATTTTCCTCCACTAGAGCTAGCTGTGGTCATTCCTGGCTTGCCCTTAGGCTGAGGTTTTAGATATAGGCGCGAGTATCACTCAGATCATCAATGAAGAAATTTCTGTTATGACGCGTAGTACTTACCAAACGTTTCGTCATCATCTCATTCAAGATGGGCTCTTTGAGGATGGGAAAGAAGATTCATGGCGAATTGGGTGTCAGCCTTTTGCCCTCCCCCCCCAGCAGGGTCAATTTTTGGAAGGACTCGGCCAACATCTTTTAGCCTTTTATTCGGCCGTGAACCGGTTGTATCTGGAGAGTGTGAAAGGTACCCAACCCCAATGGGTACATAAATATTTTGATATGGGGAAACCCGATGATCTGTTGGAATTTGCCCGAATGAATCGCTTCAAGAATCAACTTCCGGGGGTCATTCGTCCTGATCTGATTCCGACGGAGTCTGGTATGGCATTAACGGAACTTGATTCAGTGCCTGGGGGGATCGGCCTAAGTGGCAGTCTGAGCTACATGTATGCTCAACAGGGTAGGACGGTATGGCCAACAACAGATGGTCTGATCAAGAAATTTTCTCAAATGTTGAAAGGCATGATTAAGGAAAAATCTTTGAGCATGGCTATTGTGGTATCCGATGAAGCGGATGCCTATCGAGCAGAAATGCAGTGGGTGGCCTCTCAATTGGTTCGTGAAGGCTGGGAGGCATTTTGTGTCCATCCTCGGGATATTCGATTTACTGAGGAAGGGCTCTTTGTTGACCGCAATGGGAAAACCCATCCAATTTCCTTGATTTACCGGTTTTTCGAATTATTTGACCTCAAGAATATTCCCAAGGAAGAACTCATCCGCTACAGCGCGAAAAAGGGAAGAGTGGTGGTGACGCCTCCTTACAAGCCATGGATGGAAGAAAAGTTGGCGTTAGCCTTGATTCACCATCCCATGCTCGCCACTTATTGGGAAAAGGTCCTTACTCCAGAGGCCATCACCTCCTTGTTGGAGATTATTCCTCCAACCTGGGTACTGGACCCTCGCCCGGTTCCCCCAATGGCAGTCATTCCGGGCTTGAAGCATAGAAATCATGCCGTGTCTAGTTGGGATTGGTTAGGAGAAACCACCCAAAAAGAACGGCAGTATGTCATGAAAGTGTCTGGATTTTCAGAATTAGCCTGGGGCAGCCGTGGTGTGTCCATTGGCCATGATATGTCGCAGCAAGACTGGAAAAACACGCTCTCGAAAGCGTTGGATTCCTTTCAGATGGCTCCGTCGATCCTTCAAGCATTTCACAAAGGCAAGCTAGTTATGGTTGAATATTATCAAGATTCTTCTGGTATTGAAGCCTCGATGGAAGGACGTGTGCGCTTGTCTCCGTATTATTTTGTGGTGGATGGGAAGGCCGAACTCGGAGGCGTGTTAGCCACAATCTGCCCCAAAGACAAAAAAATTATTCATGGCATGCGGGATGCGATTATGACCCCCTGTGAAATGAGTGGCGAAGAGCCACTCCTTGACAAAATGTAACAGACACAAGATGAACAAGACTGGTAAAGTACCGAAAAGGTTGTATTGCCCCTGGCAAACATACATACGATGAAGCTCTACCACACAGAATGGTGTCCAGAATGCGAAGTCGTCCGGAAAAAGCTGATGGCTCGGGATATTGCATTCGAAGATGAAATTGTGCCGGATGTGCGCCCCTTTCGAAAATCGGTGTATGAAGCGTCCGGACAATATTATGTCCCAGTGTTGGTTGATGGAAAGACTGTGCTGACGGAGACAGAAGACATCGTGCAATATCTTGATACGTATACCCTGAACGGGCATGACTCCGGAGCAGCCTCCAACCCACCCCTCAGTTCGCCAGATGAAAGGAGCGACTAAGTTATGGAGGATTGGAAAAAAGTTCTCGCCCAGAGTATTACCAAACCCAAAGACTTGGCTAAGCACTTAGGTGTCGATGAAAAAGAAGTAGCCGACGTGGTTGGCCCCTACCCGATGCGTATTACACCCACTGTCCTCGCAATTATCAAGGAAAAAGGTGATGCAATTTGGAAACAGGTCGTGCCCGAGGGTATAGAATTAGACGACATTGATGCCAAAGATGATCCGCTTGAAGAAGATACGGATAGCCCTGTCCCGCATTTAGTCCACCGTTATCCTGACCGAGTTCTGCTCATGGTCACAAATCAGTGTCCCATTTATTGCCGTTTTTGTACGCGTAAGCGGTTGGTGGGCAAGCCAGGATTTCTGAAGAAGGGCGAATTGGATCAAGCCGTGGCCTATCTCAGGGAACATACTGAAGTGCGCGATGTCATTTTATCAGGCGGTGACCCGTTGTTGTTACCTGATCATTTAATCGAACGCATTCTCAAAGCCCTTCGCGGCATTCCTCATTTGGAATTGATTCGATTTGGGACTCGGGTGCCAGGTACCCTCCCGCAACGCATCACGCCGGAACTCTGTAGCATTGTTAAACGCTATCATCCTATTTATATGAATTTGCATTTCAATCATCCTGATGAATTAACGCCTGAAGTCAAGGAGGCCTGTGGTCGGTTAGCCAATGCAGGGGTTCCCTTGGGGTCACAGACTGTTTTGCTCAAAGGGGTGAATGATGATCCGAACATTATGAAACGTTTGATGCATCAATTGCTTTTGGCCCGCATCAAACCGTATTACCTCTATATGGCTGATTTGACCAAGGGTACCAATCATTTCCGAACGACGGTTGAGACCGGCTTAAAGATTATGCAAGCTCTTCAAGGTCACACGAGTGGTATGGCCGTTCCGCATTTTGTCATTGATGCCCCAGGGGGTGGAGGAAAAATTCCCTTATTGCCGAATGAATACTTGCTCAATTTAGATGACAAAGGTGCGGTGCTCAAAAATTTCGAGAACAAAACCTATTATTACCCTCAGTCAACAGCAGACAATCGAGAATTGCCGATGGTAAACACCACTGATTCCCGGGATATGTGCAGTGCCGGAGCGATGGATGATCATTAATGGCTTCCACTCGTAAATCCGGCATCCTTCCCTTTCAGCAATTGCGCACATTAATACGGCAGCGTGCCGTCCGTGCTGATGAGCCGATTACACAAGAGCAGATCCAACCCGCCAGCTTGGATTTACGATTAGGCACTAAAGCTTATAGGTTGCTTAGTAGCTTTCTTCCTGAACCTTCTGATCAGCAGTCGCAATTCACTATCGATGATCTGTATCGGTCTGATTTGGTGATGTACGACATGGACTTAACAGATGGGGCAATTCTGGAAAAAGGCCATGTCTATTTAGTCCCATTGATGGAAAGACTGAAGCTTCCCAAAGATATTAGAGGGCGCACGAACCCAAAAAGTTCCACGGGACGACTGGATGTGTTTACTCGTGTTGTGACCAACTTACACGTTGGGTTTGATGAAATACGTGCGGGGTACGACGGTCCGCTCTTTCTGGAAATTGTCCCTCGGTCATTTACGATTCGAGTTCATGCGGGATTAGCTTTAAACCAATTACGACTCATGGTCGGGAAGCCTTTGGTCTCAGACTCATCTCTACGGACGATCCATCGAAAAACACCCTTGTTATGCCATAATGGAGAGAGTGGCAAAACAGATCGACCGTTAGCCGTCAAAGATCTTCGTGTGGATAATGGACTCTTCCTTCGCGTTGATTTACGAGGGAATGCAGACCAAGGCCAAGCTATTGTGGGATATCGAGCAAAGAAAAATAGTCATGTTATTGATCTCAGTAAGATTGGGCACTATTCCGCAGCTGATTATTGGGAACCCCTTTATCGCAATGGTACAGCCACCATGCTCTTAGAACCGGAAGAATTTTATATTTTGGCTTCAAAAGAACGAATCCAAGTCCCTCCAGGGTATTCAGCTGAGATGGTGGCCTATGAAGCCGCCTGTGGAGAATTGCGGACCCATTATGCAGGTTTTTTTGATCCTGGTTTTGGCTATGCCAATCCGACACGCCAAGGTACTCAACTTGTGTTAGAGGTCCGGCCTCACGACGTGCCCTTTCGTATTCAAGATGGGCAGACATTTTTCAAAGTGATGTATGAGCAAATGCAAGATATTCCGACGCAACTGTATGGGCCGTCACTGGGTTCCTCGTATTCGCAGCAAGGGTTGACGTTAAGTAAACATTTTAAGTGGTAAATATGGCTACGGACACTGAGCAATCCCCCCCAGAAGAGCCGGGCAAGCCGCGTGAGTCCTTCCCACCGCCTGTGCGTGAGGAAGAAGTGGAAGAGCAGGAAAACCGTCAATTCATGGTGGCCATGAAGATGGTGGGGTCGGCCATGGTCTTCATCGGGTTTTTGCAGGTCTTTCTTTCGGTGAATACGGGCGCGGAAATCAGCATCTTTCCCATGATTATTTATTTTTCGGGGATGGCGCTGTGGGCCTATTCCTCAGTGGATACGCCTGCGATTAAGTATACCGTCATCGCGCTATCACTACTCTGCGGGATGGCCTTTATGCATTTCGGCGAAGTGTTGTTTTGGCATAAATATATGATCTATTGGGGGACCGTGGGCATGGTTGTCTTTTTCATGTTCCAAACCCCAAAAAAACCAGCCAATTCCTAGCCTCAAGAAATGGTCAAGAGGTATCAGCCCTCTCTAGTCTTTTCTGAATGAGAGCGTTGAATATTACAACGCACCAGAGGCAAATTTGCCCATGATGACGTCGAGTACCAAGCGCCTCCTCAGGGCTGTTCAAAAAAGTCCCTCCAGCAAGGCCGCAGCCATTTTTGTGCGTGGAGCGTACTGGCAGTACGTGAGCACAGAAAAATGGCGAGAACGCAGCTGGTGGCTTTTTTCAACAGGCCTTGAATGAGCATCGCGGTCATTATTCCTGTCTTCAATGAACAGGAAGTGGTGTCTTCTCTCATCACTGCACTTGGTCCATTAGGCTTTCAAGAAGCGATACTCGTCGATGGAAATAGTACGGATGGAACGGTACAGGCGGCCAAGGCCTGCTTGAATCAGTTAGGGAACCCCGATTTCAGAATCATCTCTGGACCCAGCGCGCGCGCCAGACAAATGAATGTGGGTGCTGCACAGGCCACAGCTGACATTCTTCTGTTTTTACATGCTGATACGCAATTGCCGCATCATGTCAGGAGTTTGATTGAAGAGGCGTTATCCGATCCTAAGATTGTGGGCGGCCGTTTTGATGTACGGTTTCCAGAGGATACCGGTTATGCCTGGCTGGTCAGCCGAATGATGAATATTCGCTCACGGTTTTCAGGAATGTGTACAGGAGACCAAGCCATGTTCGTGCGCCGCTCAATATTCGAATCCATGGGTGGCTTTGCGGAGATTCCCTTGATGGAAGACCTCGAATTCAGCCGACGGCTGAAACGGCGAGGCAAGGTCGTGGCTATACAAGAAAAAGTCATCACTTCTTTTCGACGGTGGGAACAACAAGGTCCGCTTCGAACCATTGTACAAATGTGGACCCTACGCTTTCTCTACTGGATCGGATGGGATCCTCATCGTCTTCAACAGTTTTATCATCATGTCCGGTAAGTCGGCACGACCCCGAAAGTCTGGCTCCTCGCTGCGGAGAAAGAGTAAACGATATCCATCCCCGCTGCCTGCTTCAACCGCTCTCATTATATTTGCCAAAGCTCCCGTGGCAGGGGATGTCAAGACGCGGCTCTGCCCGCCCCTCACGCCAGATGAAGCGGCTAGTCTTCATGGCAGTCTTGTGTTGGATGTACTTGAACGATGTCAATTACTTGAGGGATGCGATCAAATATTGGCTGGGGCTCCAACTTCAATGCATCCCTTCTTCAGTGCGATGAAGGCCCGGTTTAAGATTCCAATCTGGGAGCAAAGAGGAGATGATTTAGGGGCGCGAATGGCACAAGCCTTTCAGGCAGCCTTGGGAAATCCGTATCGGTCGGGTATCATTATGGGCACTGATATCCCCGGTATCACCGTCTCAATGCTGTCGACAGCATTCAAGAGCCTCGAAGAACATGACGTCGTTATGGGTCCCACGGAAGATGGCGGATACTACCTGATAGGACTTAAGAAGGACGTTCCAGAACTGTTTGAAAATATTGCATGGTCCACAGACACCGTCTTTTCTGTGACGCAAGAAAAGGTTCACGCATTGGGGCTATCTCTGAAAGTTCTACCGAAGCTGCGCGACTTGGATACGGAAGAAGATCTCCATGTTTTTATTCAAGACTCAAAACATCCAAAGAACATGATTTTCTCTGGCCGAACTAAGAAGGTGTTACAGGAATTAGAAAAACGCGTTGCCACCCGTCAGTAAGCACCGTGGCCTGGCACATGTGCTCTGCCGCTCAGGGTTTAGCGTGGGTGTCTCTCAAGGTATTGGTGAGATTGTATCCCGCAGACTCCTCCCCTTTGTAAGGGGAGGCTAGGTGGGGTAGAGTTATGACAGCTGCATGATCCTGTAATTGTGCCCCACATTCTCTAAACCATTTATCGTGTATGAGGATATTGAAATATGCCTGAACGCGTAGCCTTAATTACTGGCGGAGCCCGAGGCATTGGTCGTGGAGTCGCACTGCATCTCGCGAAGGAAGGCTGGACGATTGCAATCTGCTACCGCACGAGTCAACAAGAAGCAAAAGAGGTCACGAAAACTATTGAAGAGCAAGGTGGAAAAGCTCTGGCCCTTCAATCTGATGTGTCAAAACCAGAGGAGGCCACCGCTCTTGTGCAAGAGGTTGAAAAGACCTATGGCCGGATTGATGCTCTTATTAATGGAGCGGGACCGTATCACCGTGTTCCCCTTTTGGAGGAAACTCCAGAAGGCTGGGCAGAAATGTTAACGAATAATCTGGATCCAATTTTTTATCTAGCTAAGGCTGTAGCCCCAGGAATGCAAACCAGAAAATACGGACGAATCATTTCGTTTGGCATGGCCAATGCGGACAAGATGGAAGCCCAACCCCATGTCACAGCACATTATATCGCCAAAGCCGGCGTCCTCATTCTCACCAGAACCTTAGCAAAGCTGTTGGCACCTCATGGCATTACCGTCAATGCTATTTCCCCGGGTTTTGTTGATTCGGGAAGTGCTCCACCAGAAGAATTAGCCGGAATGACCAAGAAAATTCCTGCCGGGTACATCGGGGGTGTTCAAGATGCCATCCAAGCGGTGCGGTACTTTTTGTCCGATGAGGCAAGGTACGTAACTGGGGCCAACCTGCACTTGAGCGGTGGGTGGGGGATATAAATATGTGATTGAATGAGAAAAAAGTTTTTGATATTTGGAGTCATTCCCGCCACCAATATTCTTCTTTGTCATTCCTGCGGAGGCAGGAATCCAGGTTCTCCCTTGATGAAGTTTGAGTAGTGGCCAAGTCTCTAGACTTCATCAGGATCATGACCAGGTCGCTCATAATGTTCTCGAGGCTTTCCTGTGCATGATCGAGGCCGCCTTCACTTGCAAAAGAGGCCGACAAAAATTATCATGTTTCTATGGATACTGTTGAAGAAATAAAGAGAGCTATTCAGACACTCACAGATGAACAGCGAAGAGAACTGGAAGCTTGGTGGCATCCCGCCTATGATGATTGGGATCTTCAGATGGATTCAGACGCAAAAGCTGGTAAGTTTGACGCTTTGTCAGATCAAGCATTGAAGGATTTTCGTGCCGGTAATTGTGACAAATTTCCATGAAGAGTGTTCGGTCACCTGATTTTCGAAAGCTCTGCGAAAACCTGCCTAAAGATATTCAAACTCTCGCTACAGAAAAATATACACTTTGGAAGTCGGATGCACGCTACGTGACAGGAGCAAATTTACACCTCAGCGGCGGCTGGGGAATCTAAGGCGATACAACAGTGTAAGAATGTCAGTCATTCCCGAAATCTTTTATCGGGAATCCATCTTTCTCTAGTTTTTTAGATTGTTCGTAGATGAAGCATGTCGAAGGTATGCACCCAAATATGGAACTTACAAGATTCAAAGAAATTGGCATTCTC
Source organism: Nitrospirales bacterium (assembly GCA_965223635.1). Classification (GTDB taxonomy): domain Bacteria; phylum Nitrospirota; class Nitrospiria; order Nitrospirales; family UBA8639; genus Nitrospira_E. The sequence continues at coordinate 1,920,038 of OZ245007.1, read as the reverse complement.
CAAGTGGTCAGAAGGCGATTCATCTATGGGATTCATGTGAGGTGACGTACATGGTCCATAGATTTATGAAGAACCCGAATAACAAGAATACCGTTAGTGGAGGGAGTGTAAAAAATAACATGGGCCGCGATATTGTAAGCATGAAGATTTGTGCTCACTCGACTGTAGTCGCGCCCGAGTTGGTGATGATTTGCCAGTGATTCAAAAGCCCTGTTGATCTCCGAAAGATACGTTTCTGCGCGAGCAACGCCCCATTGCTCGAGGCTATATCTGTAAATGTCTTCCAGGTCGTGTAATGCTCTCGGCCGTAACTGAATCGACCTATTCGACATGATACTTTTTTCTCATGTCTCCCAAGAATTCCTCCAAGGCAAATCTGACAGGTTCCCCGCTTTGTTCGCCTTCTTCGATTAGGCGGCGGAGGGCTTTCAGTTTTGTATCGTCTTCTTCCAGTCGTCGGATGCCAGCCCGTATCAACTCTGATTGGGTTTTGTAGCTGCCTTCTTGAAGTTGCCCTGCGATAAACTGTGCATCCTGGTCATTGGGTTCAAATGTAATAGTATGTTGTTTCATGCTCCCTCCTAAATATAAGAATATATCTTATATTACTGTATCGTATATCTAAAAGACAGGCAACTTTTTTAGCTCTTAGTTTCTCAGTTCGGTTTCAAGTGAATATTGTGATGCCGGGTCTCGGCCCGGCAGCCGAGGCCCTTTTGTTTCGGCAAAAGGACCCAAAACCATTGACGCCCAGTTCGGCCATATTTGATGGGACGGCCGCGCAGAAGAAGAGCGGACCAACTCGCTGGGCTCAAACAAGGCCCGCCGAATACAAAGAGCGTCTGATCCGAGAGCCGAACAGCAGGCGTCGATCCTCAGCGCTTTAATACCCATAGTTTGGAATGGTAGTAGAGGGTAGCATTTATGCGATTACGCATAGCTTGAAAGCCTGTCAATCACTCCTCGGCCATAAGAGCCTTGCGAGTACGGCGCAGTATTTTGGTGTCGAACAACCCGAAGCGTTGGAGTTGGCGAAAAGGATGGAGGGGTGAGGGAGAAGCAGTTTTTTTACAGAACATATTATTCCAAACTTTAGGAGGCGGCGATGTCAGAACAAGACTCTGTTCATAGGAATGAAATCAAAGATGTTGTGGAAGCACTATACAGTTTAAGAATTGCCATTATGTCCCTCAATCCTGATCCTACAAAAACGATTGCCGAACATAAAAGAAATCAGATAATCACGACATGCTTGGCATGGACCGCTACGACAGCTGCTTGCATCGCAGCAATAGCTGCTCTCATTCCACTTTGGAAATAGTTATTTCTCGGCCATAAGAGCATTGCGAGGACAGCATATGGCTGTCCCATCCCAGCTAAATCCCGGTCAGTAATCTCGCCGGACGCTCTTCGGCATAGGTTCTCAGCCGATCACGCCAAGACGCTCTTGGGCCAATTTAGGGTTGCCCTTTATAGTTATTCGAATAATTTTTATAGCTGTTGATCATATACATGGCTCATCTACACAATATATTGAAGATATTTGTTTTTTCAAATTACTATAGAATGGGAAATTCTACCTAGTTTGGTCTTCCCCTGTAAGGAATAAATCCGTAAAGAAAAAAAGTGCAATTAGGATTTCCAATCAGGAGGACATTAAGGTTCTTAATGTGTGTCTTCTTATGGGCTAAGACGAAGAATAGTCCCGTGGATGATACAACTATTTTTTACTTGAGAAAAGAATCTGCTCTGGCACCGATCTACAGTATTTTAAACCAATAAAACACAATTTATTATATCCGGGTGTTTTAGGGCACTGAATGTAGAAAAGATGAACATTGAACGAATGATTGTATGGGAATTGCCGATATAGGAGTATGCCAACATTGGCAAATGTGCTGAGGATTATTGGTCCGGCTTCATTGCTGATCTGACGATTGGTGGAGAAACACTTTTGGCATTTGGAAACACGGTATCGCTAGACACCGGAAATAACAAGAGAATAGGTCAAAACATGGAACATGCACTGTTTGTGGAAAAGTTTCGAAGGCGTCACATTTCGGTGCATATTAATAAAAAGAAAGCTGGGTTTCTGTATGGCCAAGAAGGGTTAATGCCCCAAGACATGCGAGCCAAACAAGCCTGGTTACGAGCCATGGCTTTTGGTGGTCTTTTCATCGGCTTGACCGCCCTCTTTTACGCTCCTTGGTGGGTAGCAATAGGCATAATGCTGATGGCATGGGCTGCGTTCCCTTATGTACAAAATAGTGGTGTACAAGGAGTGCTTCAGGCTGCTTTGGACAATCGGCACGTCTATGAGATTGCGGTTCAAGCCCAGATCCTCAGAGTCGAAGAATTTGCCAAACCAAATGAATAACAAGGCATTCAGTCTTCATCTGATAGTTCTTTTTGTTGTGTTATCTCTGGGCTATTGGGTTTTATATGGTTCAAGAAACGGTCTTTCGGGCTTACTGGCATGTTCCTTAATCGCGGCTACTGAAATTATTCCATGGCTAATCATTGGTAGTCTGATTTGGCTTGCAACTTGGTTCGTAGGCAAATTTGGATTTAAGCGTAGGATTCCATTAAATGGAAGACCAGCCATTTTTTGGGTAACGGCCATTTTTGTTGGCATCTTGTATTTGGCCCGGGTTAGGGGATGGATAACATAGCATCACTCCATTCTCACTCTCTTATAAGCAGCCAATCAAGTAGAGCCTTCGCTGGTGTAAGAACATAGGTCCATTGGAGGTTCAATGGAAAACTTCAGGATAAACTGACTATAACTATGCTTAACGTCTACATGCTAATGACTTTGATAATGGCGGTTTCTGCTATCTGGAATGGTGCAATTTATGCTGGATTCGCTGGAATCGTTGGACCCACACTATGTTGGGCCGCAGCGTGCGGGCTAAAAGGCTCGCTTTTGGTTGGAACCTCACCAGAGAAACTAGGGGGATTAGGGGCAGCAATCGCGTTTGTCGCTGTGGGTATCGGAATGGTTTATCACGCGGGCTACCGAGTATTTATCTTCGAATATGAGTTCACTGGAATTACTTGGTGCCTGATCGGCCTCGCTGTGGGTTGGATAATCACAACCCGAGAGAAGGCGGTGGGTACAGAGTCCACGACGAACTTAGCCGCTGAAGAATCGCGTTAAGGTGATTTCAAGAAAGTTCAGCCGTAAAAAAATCTCACCCGCTCGCCATCACGTATGAGCACAGGCCTGTCGCATTTGTGGCTGTTCCCGGGTGCGACAGACCCTATCCTACCAGCAAAAGCCAAGGTTACGTGGGGAAACCTTAGAAACGGGGTCGGAAGCGGGGTCGCGTCTTGCAATACAATATTCGTGGATTGGGAAGTTTATAGACCTGTTCATAGAGGGAAATGAAGATGACGTCGAGGAAGACTCCTCAGTAGTATTGGACAGGAGCTGTACAGATTGAAGGCAGCTACGTCGCTATGAGAGATTTGGGCGCTTTGTTGGGTTAGACTTGTTTCTTTTTAGTCCATTCTAAATTGAAGATTTCAGCGAAATGGGTCGCGACTTGCTTTCGCACCTGTGCCACATCTACTTGCTGACCAAGAATTTTCTCCATTGATGTCATCACGCAATGTTCTATGCCGCAGGGGGTTAGAAGGGAAAATGGGTGAAGGTCTATGTTCACGTTGAGGGCGAAGCCGTGCATGGTGATGCCTTTGGTGATGCGTACGCCGATTGAGGCGATTTTTTCTAAATGACCTTCTCTATTTTTTATCCATACCCCCCGAAACTTCTCATGTCGGCATCCCTTAATTCCCCAATCCTGTAACGTTCGAATCAATACCTCTTCCAGTTTCTGCACATAGATTTTTGGGCCTGAGCAGAAATTTCTGAGTTTTATTATTGGATAGCCAATGATCTGGCCTGGGCCATGATAGGTGACGGAGCCGCCTCGATTCGTCTGATAGAGGGTAATACTTTTGGCTTGAAATTCAGACCAATGTGGTTCCCAATGTTCGGGTTTGGTAGTCCGCCCCAAGGTTACTACTGGTTCATGCTCTGTGAGGATGAGGGTATCTAGTCGTTGCCCTTCGTAACGTTGGTTAACGAGCTTCTCTTGTAGTTCTAAGGATTCGACAAAGGGTATCGAATGTATGGAGAGGAGGGTTGTCTTTTTGTAGGGGTTCCGTAGCACGTCGGAGTGGAAAGGAAGGGGTCAGTTTGAAGTAGAAAAGGAGCCTGCAGGGATATTCAGGGCCTTCAATATTGGGAGGGGAAGACGTGTAACTTTTCCCTTACCGTCTACTCTCACGAGAGTGGCGGAGCCCTCGACAACGAGGCGTTGGCTTGTACGTTCTCGAATACGATGAGAAAAAATTATCGAGGCACGGCGACTGGCTGATACTGTTGTTTCCACAACCAACGTTTCCCCATGTACGGCTGCAGATCGATAAGCCAGTTCTGCTTTGGTCACTCGAAATTCTATTCCCTCCTTAATGAGTTGAGAGACTGACAACCCGTGTTCCTCTAGGAAGTGGGTCCGCGCACGTTCAAAATATTTGAGGTAATTAGCGTAATACACCACGCCACCACAATCGGTGTCTTCATAATAGATCCGGACTTCCATGGCAAAACTCTCTACTTAGAGCTTGAGGGTGGGAAAGGCAGGAAGATCTGAGCTTGCGATATCAGTTAATTTTAGAGCTAATTCGAATAATTGATGCAATCGTTCGGTTTTTAACGATTCAAAACCGTAGCCCAGGATGGCATGATCGGCTGCATCAAGTAACGATTTCATTTTAGGCCAGTCTTTTTCAAAACGTTGCCCCATGGGATTGCCTAACTTGGCTAACGCTTGAAATTGTACGAGCAATGGTAAGCGATATTTCCCATCAATGTCATTTAGGTAGCAAGCCTGACAGGTTGCTTGCATCTCTTTTGGAAGTTGGTCAACCGCAATGTCCCAACTTTTCAAGTGATAGTGATGTGCTAACTGATATTGTGCTGCGGCTTCTATCCCTCGAAAAAGTACCCGAGTCGCCATTTCTATTTGGTGTCCCCGGTCGACCCTCCGTTTGGTCCAGGCAAGAAGATCCAATGCGAGCGAGCGCTTAATTTCTTTGGCATCTAAGACAATGGATTCCAAAAACCTCAAATTGTCTTTCATCAATTTGATGACACGGTCCATTCCAGGTGGACCACCCCACACTGAGGCCAATTCTAAGGCCTTTATGCCGCTCTTGAGTTTTTCCCAAGCCGGACGATACTGGAATTGTTCCCAAAGGCCATAGCTCTGTGCGATATCCACCAGGGCACGATATAACGGTTTCGAACCACCACTGACCCGGTGTTCCAAAGTGCGAAACGCTTGGGAAGAAGCTTCATGCCATCCCTGATTAAACGCATGACAGGCATCCTGGCGAATTCTTGGAGATTCTTCATCCCATGGATTTACTGAAGTGTCGGCCTGGGACATAGAAGATGTGATGTCTTCTAGTGTTGTTTTTGGGGGACATAACAATATTTGTGTGGAAAATGGAAAGCCCGCGAGTGTCATTGCCGATGCCATGGCAGGGGTACCGTTAGTTAAATCAATGACCAGTTCCCCTGGGGTAATGTTCCATTGCCTGAGGAGCGCCCCTAATCCCTGCGCTAATGCTTTATGACAGGTGGGAAAACTTGCCTTATCGGAGGTCAGGATCCAATCCCAACGCTGGGGTATCTGTGAAAGAGCGGGGTGGACCTCCGCTTCGACGACATGCTTACAGGCCTCTTCGAGAAAAAAACATACCATTTCTGGGTTCAGCTGATTTAGGATGGCAATGGCTGGAATGGGGTCGGTTTGGACTGCGAGAAGGAGTGCTTTGGTTGGCAGGTTGGCACTCACAATAATCGAACTATATCATTGGTGAAACAGACCAGCAAGAAATTATGGTCTTGAGTTCTCGAGCGGCCAGTTCCATTTCATGAGCATGTGAAATTTCCGAGCTATCCTGCTAAAATCCCAGCGCCATGGAAATTGAAGATGTTATTGGAGCGTTTGAAGCGAGCGCAGATGTCAAAAATGCCTTTATTCGTACACATGCTGAGCGTGTCGTGGAAGTCGGACAATTGATGATTCGGGCCTTCCGCGATGGCAAAAAAGTCATACTATTTGGAAATGGAGGCAGTGCGACCGATGCCTCACATATCGCGGCGGAGTTTGTGGGTCGGTATCGTCGGGACCGGGAGGCTTTATCGGCCCTTGCCTTGGCTGCTGACATGGCTGCTTTGACTTGTATTGCTAATGATTACGATTTTTCTGATATTTTCTCCAGACAAATCCGGGCGCATGCCCGAAAAGGGGATGTGGCGATTGCCATCAGCACCAGTGGGAATTCATTAAACGTCATCCGTGGAGTAGAAGCCGCTCATGAACGCGGGTTAGTGGTCATTGGATGGACTGGCGCAGGCGGTGGAAAATTAGCTGATGTCGTCGACTATTGTTTTACGGTGCCGTCTTCTATTACAGCACGTATTCAGGAATGTCATATCACTCTCGGCCATGTCTTATGTGAATTCATAGAAGAGCGACTCTTTGGCGATCAAGACTAAACCATCGTCTTCTCCCATCGGGCCCAAGCTCAATCTGGCTCGATTGCGCACATATCCCCTTCGTACGCGGCATTCCAAAGTCAATATGACGGATGGAGCATTGCCCTGGCGTCGAGGTGGCACATTTCAGAAATTTCTTCAATCTCTTCCAGATATTTTAGCCGGTCAAGACTTTCGAGCTGTGGTCGAAGCAATTGTCGAAGCTCGAAGACGGGAAAAACCGGTGATCCTGGGAATGGGGGCCCATCCCACCAAAGTGGGGCTGAATCCCATTTTGGTTGATCTAATGCGTAAAGGAGTCATCACGGCTATTGCGATGAATGGAGCGGTCGTGATTCATGATTTTGAACTGGCCTATCAAGGACACACTTCTGAAGAGGTTGAAGCCGAAATTGACTCCGGACGGTTTGGGATGGCCGAAGAAACGGGCCGTATTCTGAATGAGGCCATTGCGAAAGGCTGGGATAAGGGCTTGGGGCTTGGTGAGGCGGTTGGTCGCTACATCCAGTCTCATCCCAAACAGTTCCCCAATCGGCGTGTGAGTTTGCTGGCTGTAGGGGCACAGTTGGGATTGCCGATTACGGTTCATGTTGCGATCGGAACGGACATCATCCACATGCATCCCAATGCTCAAGGAGAAGCCATTGGAGGAGCCTCACTGGTAGATTTTCGTAAGCTCACTGCCGTGGTCTCGCAGATGGAAGGTGGCGTGTATATCAACTTGGGGTCAGCGGTGTTTTTGCCGGAGGTCTTTCTCAAAACGGTCACTCTAGGAAGAAATCTCGGTCGGGCATTGAAACGGATTACGACGGTCAATATGGATTTTCTTCCCCACTATCGCCCTCTGACTAATGTGGTGAAACGCCCCACTCAAAAAGGTGGGAAAGGCTATAATCTCATCGGCCATCATGAATTGATGCTTCCCTTGTTGGCGGCGGCAGTCCTTGAAGGGCTTGGGAGTTAAATCTGAAGTAGAGAGTTTGGAGAAGTCTTACATGGAAGTTTTATTCTCTCAGTGAACCAAGGCACGTAATATTATGCCGAGGTAACCATTAGGAACGCTATGAAAAAGAAAATTCTTATTGTTGATGACCATCCTGATATTGTGTTGATGCTGACCGACCGCCTTGAGTCGTTGGGATATGACACAGTAACAGCCGGGACTGGGAAAGAAGCCCTACAAAAGTTGGATCAGCATTTTCCTCATTTGATGTTGTTGGACTTAGAAATGCCAGAAATGACGGGGATGGAAGTGTTGCTTGAATTGGGGAAAATCAGCGCTCATAAAAGTGACACGAGTGAGACGCAGGGATTTGGTGGAGGAGACCCCTTGTATCTTCCCGTTGTTGTTATGACGGCACATGGCACCATTTCCAAGGCGGTAGAGGCTATGAGAGCGGGGGCGTACGATTTTCTGACCAAACCTATCGAGCTGGACCATTTGTCACTGGTCCTCAAAAAGGTGTTAGCACGAGAAGCTCTGGGGCGACAGGTGGCGTCATTGCGAACGGAAGTTAACAGCCGTTATAGCCAAATTGTAGGAGACAGTCCCCAAGTCAGTTCCATGGTGCAAATGGCCAAACGTGCGGCTGATGCTGATGCCACTGTGTTGCTCTTAGGTGAGAGTGGGACAGGGAAGGAGCTCTTTGCCAGATCCATCCATCGGTGGAGCAATCGAAGGGATATGCCGTTTAGTGTTATCAATTGTGTTGCCCTGAACGAAACGCTTTTAGAAAATGAATTGTTTGGGCATGAGAAAGGAGCGTTTACTGGTGCTGACACATTGCAAAAAGGAAAAATTGAAGCTGCCGATGGCGGAACGATTTTTCTAGATGAAATAGGAGATATGCCGTTAGGCCTTCAGGCTAAACTCTTGCGAGTATTGCAAGATCATGAATTTCCTCGAGTGGGGGGGACTCGGTTGGTCCGCGTCAATATTCGAGTGGTGGCGGCAACCAATAAGGATTTAAAACAAGCCGTCAAGTCTGGCGTGTTTCGGGAAGATCTGTATTTTCGGTTGAATGTCGTGAATTTATCCCTGCCGCCCTTGCGGGATCGGCCTGAAGATATTGTCCCACTGGCAGACTATTTTCTGGACCGGCATGTGAGAGAAATGAAACGGCGCAAGAGAAAATTTTCCAAATCTACAATTGAGACGATGCGCTGTTATGTGTGGCCGGGAAATATTCGTGAGTTGGATAATGCGGTTGCGCGAGCCGTTGTTCTTGGCACAGAAGAAGAAATTTCTCCCGATCTCTTAGGGTTAGGAGGTAGTAAAGACGAGCTAGAGGAACTCGACAACTTATCTTACCATGAAGCGCTTGATCGTTTTGGCACCCATATTTTGGAACAAGCTATGCGTCGGTCTAATTGGAGTCAAACTAAAGCAGCGGAATTGCTGGGTTTGCAACGAACATATCTTTCCCGCCTCATCAAACAAAAAAATATTCAGCAAGATACCGAAGAATCGTAATTCGATCTTCGGAGATTTACGGTACGCTCTCTCAGTCCCGCTATAAATGGGCTGAGGGGTTTTGGGAGCAAAAGGCTTCCTTCCTCTCTGTCTCTCAACAAAATTTTACCCTGAGATGTTGGCGTGTGACTGGGTGCCTGTAAGGGTAATTCCGGAAGGGGTGGATTGAGGAGGTATTTGCTTGGTAATGGCGCAGGTAAATTCCTGTCCGTGAAAATTCAACAAATAGACGGATATTTCAACGGGGATATTCTGACCATGCTTGGTGCGGTGCATCGTGTAATAGGAGAGAGTTTTCCCTTGTCGCAATTCGTTGAGATGTTCCTGGTAGCGTTGATTATCATGGTTGGGGGCAATATCTGGAATGCGTAAGGCTTCGAGTTCTTCTTTGTTGTATCCCAGAGTTTGGTAGGCCGCCTGGTTCGCAAACCGAAAGCGTTTGGATGTATCGGCGACGAGAATAGCTTCGGGTACATGATCGAAGGCAAATTGCATGAGCTGGATATTTTCAGCCAGTCGTTGGTATTCATCCAATGAAAGTTGATAGCTGGGGCCTTTGGTCTTTGGGGATAAGGTGGGGCTGTGTTGAACAATTAAAGGAAAGAATAGCGGGTTTCTATGTATTGGAATTCCCCCATGGCTTTCAGTTCCCATGGTGTCAACGACTGCCCGGCGAAGAACTTGTCGAACTTCTTCTCGACTATAGGGTTTGGTGAGGTAGGCAAAGGCTTTATTGAGCGTATCCTCTGGCGTAGATTTACTCAGGGAGGTAAAGGCTGTCAAAAGAATAATAGGAAGCTCCGGTTTCTGCCTGGCCAATTCTTCCAAGATTTCAATCCCGTCTCGATCCGGAAGCCCGACATCCAACAGAATGGCATCATAGTGGTGAGCCGATCCCTTTTCTAGAGCAGCATTGCCAGTATCTGCGATTTCTACCTCAAACTTTTCCTTTCGCAAATAATCTGCAAGTGCCAAGCTGATGTCAGGATCATCATCGACGACCAGGATTTTCGGCATGTCGGACATGGTGTGCCCTGTTACGTTAGGTATGTTGCAGGTTAGGAAAAGGGACGGACTGAAGGTGTGAAAAATAGACAATCACTTCAACCGGCCTCGGACCGTCAATTGACGATGCAAATTTGAGGCTTAGTTAAATCGTTGTATTTCAAGAAGCTAAAAGAGCGAAGCATCCTGGAATCGTATCCTTTCAGATAACAATCGTATCGAAAGAGATACGATTTCTAGAGAAACGAGAAGGTCACACGTTGTTGTTAGTATTTAAGGGTGACCCATCCCATCACTCGGCTCTTGATCGTCTCGCCGAGCGGGTGTTCCTTGTGGCGATCATTCAGTGCGTTAAAGACAGAGATGGCCACCTCGGCTTGTCTCATCTGCCCCGTGGGGGCTCGTTCTTCCCAAAAACGATAGGCGCCGCGTACGTTCAGGAGCTTGTAGCTCCCAACACGAGGGTTTGGCGCAGGCTCACCCGTGATGGGTGCAAATGAGTCAAATACCGGAGAAATAGGATAGGTTGTGGGCCCAACATAATGGAACAGCGCTTCTCCGTTCAGGCCATTCTCCATATCAATTCGCATCCCTGCGCTCACCTTGGATTGGGCCCCGGTACGCCGACTCTGATTTATAAATTTTTGATCGAAATCCTGGTACGAATAATTGGCAAACCCGCTCAACCAAGGAGTGAAAAGAATCTCTAATCCTGCTTCTCCGCCGAAGATATCCCCCTCACCACCATTCACTGGAGCCGTGGAGCCACCACCAGATAAAGTATTAAACTGGATTAGATCTTTAAGTTGATTGTAAAACAGATCCACCCGTAGCCGCAGGCGGTGTTTCAGGAACCAGCCCTGATACCCAAATTCATAGGAAATGATTTTTTCTGGGTCTAAGTTACCTGACCCTGGGGCTTCAGTTATTATAGGGCCAAAAGGGGGTGGCAGATTCACCCGCGTTATGACGACCTGATTATTTTCAAATGCGGTGGGCGGCCGATAACCCACAGAAGCTGCTGCTCGAAATGTGTGATGGGGAATAGGCTCATATACTAGAGAGCCCCTGGGGCTATAGGTGGGATTGATGAAGGTATCCATATCAAATCGGAATCCCGCCACAGCGGTGAGGGTTTCCAGGCCCGTCCACTCACCTTGTACGTACAAGGCAAGACGATCTTCGTGGACCGCATCAGCGAAATAATTGGATGACGTGCGATTGTGTCGGTAGTTCCCCCCGTACGTCAGTCGAGAGGCGTTTCCGAATTCGAGCATGTGCTGACCGAGAACATCGTAGGAGTCGTACAGAAAATCATTGGTAGTCTTACCGTCTTCATCAGAAAACTGTAAAATACCCGCCAGGTTCGGAGGCGGCAAGTTTTGGACGTTCGTGTCTGTTCTGTTCCAGTAGGTACGGAGAATCACGTGTGGGTCTGCATATTCCAATAGCGCATACGGCTGGAAGGGATCTCCCGGGCTGCTCCCGGTGTCTGTAATTGGTGAGTTGAATTCGTCTGCTTTCAGAACCCCACCAGCCAACCGTAGCTTGGCTTGAGCCGGTAAACGATATTCGGTCAGAACATTAAACTTATAGGCTTGCAACGCCGTCTTGTCTCGGTCGTCCCAATCGTTGGTCTGATCGTAGCCAGCAGAGAGCCGATAACTGAAGTTGCCGTGTCGGTCTCCATAGATAGCAGAGCTACTGATGGTGTCAAACTCTCCCCCGGCAACCTGGACGGTGCTGCCCTTCATCTCATCTGGAGCCTTCGTGATAATGTTGATGACTCCATCAAAGGCATTGAACCCGTGAGTGGGTCCGGCTGGGCCTTTGAGTACTTCGATCCGCTTGATCTCGAGTAAGGTCACTGGAAGCACTTTCCAGGACACGAGGCCCTGTGCATCGACGCCGATCGGGCGGCCATCGACTTGCACCAATAGCTTATTGGCTACTAACTGGTTATTGCCCCGCATGCTGACATTGAAATCGGCTGCAGTGGTTTGCATCACCTCCATCCCCGGGATCCTTCGAAGAAGCGTAGGAATGTCAATCGCGCCTGAGCTGCGAATGTCTTCCTCTGTGAGGACATAGACATTGGATGGGGCTTTGGAAATAGGTTGCTCGTGAAGCACTGCGATGCTGACAGATTCTTCTTTAAGGAAATCTAATTCTTCTTGGATGAGGGTCAGATCCATAGTTGTGGGAGTTGTTTGGCTTTCCTCTTCTGAAGCCGCATACAGAGTTGTGTTGGCGAAGAGACATAGTAAGCCACCGATGAGACTGGAGAATATGAGGCGAATAGAAGTCTTTTTCATTTTCACCTGGTAAATGGTACTCTAGATCCTTCCGCCACTTGTCGAAATGAGCCATTTGGACTTTTTGCATTCACCGGTTTTTACTTTCTCCTGCGTATTAAAAACGAGCGGAAAGACCAAAGAAGAAACGGCGTCCCGGTTGAGGAAAGCCATAAATTCGTGAGTAATTTGAATCAGTGATATTTTCCACCGCTAGGTAGGGGGTCCAGTTCTTCATAAAGGTATAGGAGATTTTTCCATTGAGAAGAACGAATGTATCCTCTCCGACCGTCGAAGAAATTTTTGGTTTCGAAGGGGTTCCAAAATTCACATAAGACCCCTGCAGAAACACCCCGATGCCCCACGAGGAATGATATGCAACTTGGCTATTAACTTGATGGTACCCGTCATTAAAGATCGCATCTCCCCGGTTTTCAAAGACTTGATCGATATAGGTGTAATCCACAGTTAACGAGAGGGCCTTGGTGAGATTCGCGGTGATATTCCCTTCCATTCCGTATGAGATAAAGGACACGGCGTTTTGATCTTGGGTGCGCCCTCCTGGCGTGGTTTGAAAGACGATCATGTTATCTACGTCGTTTCGAAATCCGGTCAGGTTTACTTCGACGCGACCATTCCAGAAGAGTTGGTTGGCGCTGAGCTCCATGACCAAATTATTTTCGGGTTCCAGATTGAGGTTGCCTCGGCCCGCAAATAGGTTGAGTAAGCGGGGTAATCGGCTTTTTCGCCCGATGGCTGCTTGCCATCGGCTATTGGCCCAGGGCCGAATGGTGACCGATCCTCGGGGATTCCATGAATCAATCGTACGATGTCCCCCTGTATACATTACATCATAATTAATACCGGCTGAGAGGCTCAGGATGTTGGTGAGTGCCCAGTCTGATTCCAGAAAATAGTCCGTCGTGAGCGCCTCTTCATCCGATCGCTCGAAGGACCCCGTGAGTGGTATGTCTTCGTGTTGGTCGTGTTTGATAAAGGTGCCAGCTTTAACCAAGAGATCATCATGTACTTCCCAGGTGACTTGGACGTTGGTTCCAATGCTGGTATTTCTGAAACGGCTCTCGGAGTTTATAGTAGAGTAGGTGCCATCAGAAAAAACAGTTAAATCATCGGAAAATCGGTCGAAATAGACATTCCCTTTTACCGTGAGATAATCCAAAAATTTAGTTTGTCCGTAGAGGTCGAAATTGAATCGGGTCCAATCAGAAAACCGAGTAAATCTGAGTCGTCGTCGCCCGGTCCCTCCCCCGAAAATATTCGGAGGGACATCCAACTCAGCTTGATAATACCCTACGACGAGGGCCACTTTATCAATAGGCGTGACGTCATATCCAACATTGAGGGAAAGATTATATTTGTGAAACCCGGACTGTTCAGCGACCCCCCCGTTTTCATGAAGGGCTGGAGAAAAGTCATCAGATAACGGGAATCCGTTGGAGCGGCGATAACTTCCGGCTAGATAATAATTAAGCTTGCTAAATTGTCCCCCATGTTGGATCCAATAATCCTGTGTGTTATGGGCTTCGTAGGACGCATTCAATTGGGTTTTGGGTTTGCCGGTACCTTTTTTCGTGACGATGTTTATCACCCCACCAAACGTGTTGGGCCCATAGGCGGCCTCAACAGGCCCTTTGATTACTTTTATTTGTGCGACGTTATCAATGGGTAAATTATTGAGATCAACATTGCCAAACCAGGGATCGTAGACTGGTCGCCCATCAATGAAGACGACATATTGTCCCGAGCCCAGCCCCCGAAGATTTGCCACTTTGGGGTTTTTGGTCCCACCTTCGGAATATATGATTCCTGGGACAAACCGCAGGGCTTCCCCCACATTGCGGGCGTTCTGGTCCATGATGTCTTCCGAAGTGACCACAAAAACCTGGGAGAGATTTTGGAAATTTTTGGGTAAGGGGGACACTAATTCTCCTAAGGTAAACTTGTCCAATGTTTCTGCTTCCAGAAGTTCAAATAAAGAATCTAATTCTTGGTTCGCAGGGGGAATGCCTGGTTCAGTCTTGGCCAAGCCGCTAGTGGCACCAAGTAAAAGGCTCAATGTCAGACTCCAGAAAAAGGTGCGACAAAACCACAAAAACCTACGAAATCGCCTGGGACAATGAAGCGAATTTCTAAGCACCTTGCATGGAGGAATGGCATGAAATGAACTTCCGACAGCGGATTGAGTATGAATGAAAACAGAAAAAATGAACAACAACATTTGCTAAATCCCGCTTTCCTAGATCAGATCGATAGTAGGCTCGTTCATGAGACTTGCTCATCTTGTTGTGGTGGTGGATGCATTGGTAGACAGAAGGAGAACCGACTTCCTTCACTTGGGGTGCTAGTGACCCAGATGTGCCCACCGTGCAATTCTACTAAGCTTTTCGAAATGGCAAGCCCTAGGCCGGCACCTCGACTTTTCACATTGGTTGTTTGCCCTCGATAGAACCGCTCGAAAATTGTCTGTTGTTCTTCAAGAGGGATTCCGCACCCCGTATCCTGGATATAGGTACCTACCGACCCATCCTCTTCCTGCTGTACCTCCACCGTCACCGTCCCCGAAGGATCGGTAAATTTGATGGCGTTGTTGATTAAGTTCGTCAGGATTTGGATCAATTTGTCTCGATCAGCTTGAATCAGTGGTAGAGGATCCATGATGTTGGCGAGAAGCGTGAGGTGATGGTCTTTGGCCAAGGGCTGTAAAAGTTCAACGACTTCTCGTGCCAAACTTCCCATATTGACCGGACCGACCCGGAGATCCATCTTGCCGGCCTCAATACGAGAGAGATCTAACAAATCATTAATCATGCGGGTAAGGCGTTCAATGTTATATTTGACGCGGCTCAAATAAAAGGATTGTCTTTCGTTAAGCGTGCCAGTTAGTCCATCCATCATGTTTTCAACTAATCCTTTGATGGAGGTCATGGGGGTACGAAGTTCATGAGAGACAATGGAAACAAAAGCCGATTTCAGTTGATCCAGTTCTTGGAGTCGTTCATTGGCTAATTGCAAATCTTGGGTTCGTTCAACGACGCGTTGTTCCAAGCCTTGGGCCAGGCTTTCCATCCTTTTATACGTTCTGGCGTTATCGATGGCCACAGCCACATGACTCGCGATCGTCATTAGCAGGTTGACGTCTTCTTGCGTACAAACCACTCCACCTTTGTCAGCACCCAAATAACCCAATACTTGTTGATGACTAAGAAGCGGAGCTCCAATGCAGGAGTTCACGCCCAGTATGTCAGCGACGGTTCTGATGACGGGATTTATTTTATTTCCAACTATTCCCAAATCGGGCACTAATACGGGTTGTCCATGAATTAAAAGGGTTTCATCAAAAGTCCCGGGGGCAATAGGAAAGGGTTGATTTTCAAGCATCGGAATATATTCCTGGGGGATGCCGGCGGTTTGCACGATTACGGCATGTTTTTGATCTTCCTGTTTGAGAATGAGCACCATTCTATGAAATCCTAGATTTTTGTGGAGAAGGTCCAGCATGGTAGCAAAGAGTTTTTGTAAGTCTAACGTTGAGGTAATTATGGCCCCGGTTTGGTGGAGGGTGCTGAGTTGACGCACTTGTTTGGTAATGGTGGTCATATACGTTGTAATGGAAGCTTCTCGTTGTTGGAGGCCTTCGGCCATTTGATTAATGCTTCTGGTGAGCTGCCCTACTTCATCATGAGTATCTGGTAAGACAGAAATGTGAATGTTGCCTCCAGCTATTTGTCCGGCTGCATGAGCCAGCTTTCGCATGGGAGTGATAATCCGGTTCGTCAGAAGAACCGTCAGCCCAATGCCAAGAAGAATAAAGCCAAAGGTGAGTAGCCCAATATTCCATACGGTCTGGTTTAAGGCATTCTGCATATGGGTGGTCGAGATGCCCACTTGAATAACTCCAATGATAGCGGTCGATGATGGCTGTTGACCTGGAGAGGGGCCTAAGGTCTCTGAAGAGAGCAGGTCTATGGTGGATGAGGGGCGAGGCTGCCGATAAACCGGGAGTGCAAAGTCGTAAATGGTGTCTTTTGAAATGGCCCAGGAGCGCGATGGAGCGTTAATACTAGACGCCTGTAGTGAAATGGCCCCCTTGGATTCCAATGTGTGGAGAATTGTGATCAAGGGGATGGAAGAGTCCGAGGTATGAGATGTACGAGTAAGCAATGGTGTCGTGTGGGTTTCATCGGGGAGAAGCGGTCGATTGCCATCACGGATAACTTCTGAGGCATGAGTGAGAATCCCTTTAGATTGGGCAACCAACATGTTGCCGTGTTGATCCCGAATGATGGCATACACCACTTCTGGTGCTGACAGTGCGCCCTCTAACATTTTTTCCAAATAGTCCGTGTCCTGGATAATCAAACGATTTGTGCTAACTTTGTTCAAGGTGGTGACCAGGATGGTTCCTGTATTTAACAGGGCACGTTTCATTGTCTCGGTTTCCTGTTGGATAAGGAAGCTACTGAGACCTGTACAGACTAGGATGATCACGAGACTGACAAATACTGAGAACTTAGTCCGAAGACTCAGAAATCTCGGACGGTCTTCAACCGGTTTGACTATGGGTGAAGTCGGTCGTTGAGATAAGCCGTCTTCAATATTGCTCATCAAATAACCTCAAGATATTTGGCGTGAGGGGTAATCCCAGATAACTCGCCGACTTCACATTAATCGCGTGATGAATCACATCGGGAGGCACCATCGTGCCAACAATTGAAGAATCCGGAGCTGTGAGTAAACGTGGCACCAGAGCCGCAGCATGTCGGCCTAGGTCTGCATAATTAAGAAAGGCGCCCGTCACAGCTCCGCTTCGTACAAGGCCAGCGGAGAATCCTATAAGAGGAATATTGGCTTCCAACGTCGAGCTGATGAGGAAGTCTAAGGTGTGTTCAGTGAGGACCGTACTATCGGGAAGGAGATAGAGGGCATCGACCCGATCTTTTAAAGATTTTAGAGCCTCAGATACCTCTTGTTCCGAATGGACTTCCTGAGAAACGAGGATAAGGCCTAGCGTTCTGACATGTTGTTCGAGTTGATCCCTCAGCCCTTGAGTTTTCTGCGGATCGAATAACACGCCAATTCGAGAGATTCGCGGTGCCAATGCCCGAAGCGGTTTGAGCTGTTGTTCAAAGGGAATTTGTGAGGAAAGGCCTACCATGTTGCTGGTTGGCAGGCCATATTTTTCAGGGTCAAGGACCAAACACACGATGACAGGAATGTCTAAAATTTCCAGTTTGGCAGCGAGAGCGGCTTTGAGTCCGACGGCTAAGACAATGTTGGCATTAGAGGCGCGAATCCTTCGGGCCAGACTTCTTCCTTTAGCCATATCTCCTTGGAGTTCATATTCCAAGGTGACGTGCAGAGATGACGGAAGAGCCTGTTTGAAAGCCTGAATAGCTTCGGAGTAGGCCCCAATTTCTGCTGATTTTAGAATAGCGATGTCTTCGGCATAGGTTGTATGGGGTAGGCTGATTGGTAATAACCAGATAACAAGCCAGATAAGCTTCACTAAAGTGGAGAATACGGGCTTTCGGAATATCATATGCGTCATGAGGAAATGTAATAATGCCGTTAGCAAGACATTTTTGAGATACAGCTTGAGGGGTCGGTAGGGAGGTTCGCTTGCGACTCTGAGTCAAGCCTAAGGCTTCCCCATTGTAGACCTTTCCATTCTTCCGCTAGAAGCAAGGATGGTACCTGGTCCAGGGCAGAGGGGTCTAATGAAAAATTTTAAAAGGAAATCATTAGGAGAAATAGGATCGAAACGAGGTCAGACGAAATTTGTGATCAGGGGATGTTATGGGGAGGACAATGATTTAGGAAACATGTATCCCTAGTTGGTAGAGGATAAAAACTGAAAGGCAGGAACTATTCTTACCAACCAACTGGGAGGCGGTCCCAGTCAGATCCCGAAACGAATTTATTTGTGAGGGTACGCATGGTCCGTGCTTCTTCTGTCTCTTGAATAACAGGTGCGTGAAAATGGGGTTGCCACCCACAATTGAGACATCTAACGATTGTCTGTCGTACAGTTTCTCCCGCTTCAACAAAAACAAGTCCTTGACATTTTGGGCATTGGGAAAGTGTCTCTTCTGAGAAGACAAGAGGAACAGGTTTTAGAGAATCGAGGTGTACTCGTGTATGACGGCGTTTATATTTTCTGCCCGGTTTTCCGGGTTGAGTTGATGCGCCATTTGTGAGATGGGGGTGTTGAGAATTCATCGCCTTGGAACTCCTTCTAAACAAAGAAATTGGCTAGTGTTTGTTCGAGGGCTTTGGGAATCAATCACTTTTGTCTCATTTCTTTTAATGATTATGAGCGCCAATGAGGGAAATTTGGAACATTCATTAATTGAGCTTGTAAGCAAAACCAATGCCCACCTTCTATATTAACTAGAAACCTTTAAAAAATCTGAGGTTTTTCAGTATTGGGGTTTAGCGATGAGAGGCTGTCTTGAGCAAACCCGGGAGAAAATTCTTGTAAAAGTTATCTAAATGGATACAAGCTGTTATCTAAATAGATACAAATTTTAGTTATTTTGTTTGAAAAATTAGATCTGGTGAGAAAAATTATCTGATGATCTAGAAACAGTGGGGTAAGCGAGAGCGGTATTTTGGAAAGAGAGAAAAGAGAAGAATGTCTTATTTTTTGCAAGGAACACGAAAAATTTGGCGATCTTCCAGGCGCATTGTGACCAATTCCCGTCCCCAGACGCATCCGCCATCTAGCGAGATGATATGTTTTTCTTGGACAATCCCCAGCGCGGACCAATGCCCAAAAATTATTGTCTTGTGCTCTGTCGCACGGTTGGGAATGCGGAACCAAGGGAAGTAACCTGGAGGGGCTTCTTTCGGTGGCCCTTTGAATGAAAACTCTGGAAGCCCTTCGGGAGTACAGACTCGGAGACGGGTGAGAACATTGGCAGTGAAGCCCAATCGTTCTTCTGTGCTAAGCTGGGCTGAAGATTTTCGAGTTTTGCGAAAATAGATGGCGGGCAATAAGTCTCTGTAGTGTTCACTTTGTAAGGCTGCTTCGACTTCATGAGCCAGGTCAATAGCCTGACTCATAGACCATGATGGCAGCATCCCAGCATGGATCATTGTGTAATCGTGTTCAACATGCAGGAGTGGACGATAGCGTAACCAGTGCAATAATTCGTCAGCGTCGGGAGCGGATAGGATGGGTTGTAGCGTGTCTTTTCGACCTGGCTGAGTGATTTTGCACCATAAGGCCAGAAGATGAATATCATGATTCCCTAAGACCGTTACCGCAGAAGAGCCCAATTGTTTGACAAAGCGCAATACATCCAGTGAATGTGGACCACGATTCACTAAATCGCCCACAAACCAGAGCCGGTCTTGGGCCTGATCAAACCGAATCAAGTCTAGCAGACGGCGCAGGGCAGTCATGCATCCTTGAAGATCTCCAAAGGCGTAAGTTGCCATTATTCAATAATTCTGACGTATTTTGTTGCTGATCCTGAAACTCACACATAAACATGATATTAACTCTAATAGTGGTATTTCCCAGAGCATGCCCTCCAAAGTAGTTGATTTTAACTCTTGAGACAATAGGCGTATGTTGGAAAGTTTTTTTGTTTTTCAACCTTCCCCTTGGGAAGACCGAAACTGGTTACAAGCTAGTGGGTTGCCATTGGAGGAGATCTGGCTTCCCGTTGATGAGGCGGTAACAGTCTTTGGGTGGTTTATCAATGCAGGGCCGTCAAGCCCGGTGATCTTGTGGTGCCATGGCAATGCGGGAAATGTGAGTCATCGTATAGAAAATATTCGACAGTTGTATCAACGTGGAATTTCTGTCTTTATCTTTGATTATCGAGGATATGGGAGAAGTACGGGCATCCCATCAGAAGCTGGGCTCTACCAAGATGCATTAGTCAGTTATGACTACCTGATTCATCAGCGACGAGTTTCGCCTAACCGCCTGATTCTTTTTGGGAGGTCTTTAGGTTCCTGTATAGCTGGAGAGGTAGCTGTTCAACGTTTGTCAGCAGGATTAATTGTAGAAGGAGCGTTTCCTTCCATACAGTCCATGTCTGATCATCATTATTTCGGGTTACCTGCACGTTGGGTGATGGATGTGGAATTTAATCTCATACAAAAGGTGCGTGCTCTCGTGATTCCCTTGTTGGTGATTCATGGCGAGCGTGACTCGGTGGTACCAATAGGGTTAGGAAGGCAAGTATTTGAGGCGGCGGATGAGCCAAAACAATGGTATGTGGTGTTAGGCGCTGAACATAATAATGTGCCATTTGTTGGTGGCAAACCCTATTTTGATCACATACATGCCTTTCTCCACAGGGTCCTTCAACAATCTCAATAGGGCCAAGTAGCTTCATTTTCTGTCGTTTGACCAACCAATCTGGTGCTGGCTACGATTCACACCTCAACCGCTCTCATCTATCATGATAGATTCATTGTCTTCTCTCTACCAAATTAATACATCACGGGGTGGAGTGCCAAAACATGCGGTGCCAGACGCCTACGTTTCGTTTGGAGGTATTCAGGATGATGAGCATCGGAATACGGTTTTGCATGGCGGCCCTGATCGTGCTCTTTGTGTCTATTCTTTGGAGCTAATTGCCGCCCTACAGCTCGAAGGGCATAATCTTCATCCTGGAGCCTTGGGGGAAAACTTTACGCTAACAGGCTTGAATTGGGCGCATATCCGTCCAGGGGATCATATGAAAATTGGGGAACAGGTGTGTATTGAGTTCACAAGTTTTTGTGAGCCCTGTCGTCGCATTAGGCAGTGGTTTCACGATGGAAGTTTTAACCGCGTTGACCAAAATCATCATCCTGGATGGAGTCGCCTCTACGCACGAGTGCTCTCTGAAGGGCAAGTGCAACAGGGTGATCCGGTTTGGGTAGAAAAGCGGTCGGAAAGGATTCTACCTTGATGGAGCGTGTGCTTGAGCCGGAAGTGATGGACAATCCCGATCAAGTGCTGGCCTATGCCCAAGCTGACTTTGAAAAAGAAAATCAATGGTTCGTCGATCAGTTTTTTCGCCTGTACCCTGATGTGGAGAACCTTCATATTGTGGATTTGGGTTGTGGCCCCGGAGATATTCCTATTCGAGTAGCTGGTTGTCATGCGACGTGCCGAATAACGGGAATTGATGCATCGCAGCCGATGATTGCTTATGCAGAGCGATCCGCACAAAAAGCTGGATATCATGATCGCATACAATTTTTCTGCCAACGTTTTCAAGAGGTGACTTTGGCAACACCAGCGGATGCTATTATTTCCAATAGTTTAGTCCATCATGTGCCAAATCCCTTACAGTTTTGGCATTGCCTCAAAAATTTGCTCAAACCGGGTGGACCTGTTTTAGTCATGGATTTACTGCGTCCCGAAAACCCAGAATCGGCGCAAGCTATTGTGAATGAACAAGCAGTCCATGAACCAGAGCGGTTACGACAGGATTTTTACCATTCTTTATTGGCGGCCTTTACCGAAGATGAAGTGGCGGCACAATTAGCGGAACTCAATTTAAGTCGCTTATTGGTGGATGTGCCTGATGATCGGCATTGGATTGTCTACGGACGGGTGTAGTAAACCGTCATGATCTTGACGGTTTGTGGGCCTCCGTTTTAAAGTGCAGGCTCGGTTGGGGGATCGTCTAGGGGCAAGACATTAGATTTTGGTTCTAAGAACCCAGGTTCGATTCCTGGTCCCCCAGCCATTCATTCTCTTAATGCCCTCAGTGCAGATTGATGCCTTTTATGAAATAAGATTAGTGGTCTAAAATGCATGTGCTGGCATCTAGAAGAAGCCAGTGATCCTACCATCCTAATATTCGGGGGGCATGATGATGGCACACACGACCTCGTCCCGAATCCTTCTCATCAATAAACAGCCAGATGTTCTTGCTTCATTAAAGAAGGCGGTAGAGCAGGTCGGCCATGAGGTCGTGGGATGTCTCACCGTTGCTGAAGCTAGCTCTCTTGCTCAACGTGAGACCTTTGCCGTAGCTCTGATTGATGTGCAGAAGCCAGATAAAGCAGAGGTTGAGTTACTAGGCTTTTTAAGGCAGATGAACCCTGAGATCAATTTGATATTGCCTACTGCGTTTCAGTCCTTATCTCCTGCATCTTCCAAAGATACGATCCAAGAAAATCTGACCTGCTATTTTGATGACGGGGCCTCTTCTGCCGAGCTCATCAATGATATTCATCGCGCGTTTCGAGCGTCTGTTGAGTCTCAAATACATACATTGCAATCGACTATTTCGACTCAGGTCACTGCGCTAGAGGAACAGCGAATCCGCTTTCAACACCTCGTGGAGTATATTCAAGAAGTATGTTGGATTGCCTTACCGGATCATTCTAAGATCCTCTATATGAGTCCTCGGTATGAGGAAGTGTGGGGAAAAAGTTGTTCGAGTTTGGTTAACGACCCTCATCATCTTTTGGATGCTGTGCATCCCGAAGATCAAGAATATCTGTTAGCCCAGGTGGCTGAGGGGGCGACCTCTGGATTCCATGCCGAATTCCGAATCATCCGCCCAGATCATGCCGTTCGGTTTATGAGAGTGCGAACATTTCCTATTCATAATGCCGATGGGGAAGTGGTTCGTGTGCTTGGCGTTGCCCAGGATATGACCGAACATAAAAAGGTGCAAGAGACTCTGGTCAAAACAGAGCGTCAATTTCGCCAATCCAGTCGTATGGAAGCCATAGGGACTTTGGCTGGAGGCATTGCGCATGACTTTAATAATATCCTAACGGCTATTTTAGGGTATACCGAGTTGGGACTGGCATCGGTCCCAAAAGGAAGTCGAACTCAACGCAATCTTCAAGAAGTTTTAACTGCAGGGCATCGTGCCAAACATCTGGTCTTACAAATTTTAGCGTTTAGTCGACAGTCGGGGCAGGGGAAAAAACCAACCGCAATTCATACAGTCATACAGGAAGCGCTAAAATTGTTGCGTGCGACCATTCCCTCGAATATTGATATTCGTGACTCTCTTATGTCGAAAGCGATGGTCGTGGCCGATTCGACACAACTACATCAAGTTCTGATCAACCTAGGCACGAATGCTGAATATGCCATGAGAGAAAGAGGAGATCGTTTGGAGATTATTTTGGAAGATTGGGATGTGAACGATCGAAATGTGGAATTGGTGGCTGGATTAAAGGTTGGTCCTCATGTTCGCCTCACGGTTCAAGATAATGGAATAGGCATGACGTCTGACGTCCTCGAACGAATGTTCGATCCATTCTTCACAACCAAGCCAATTGGTGAAGGGTCAGGAATGGGACTTGCTGTTGTTCATGGAATTGTGGCCAATCACGGTGGTGCGGTGATGGTCGATAGTATCGGAGGGAAGGGCACAAAAGTCGAAGTCTATCTTCCTACTATTCCAACCCCGGCGTTAGATAGTTCAGATGATCAAGGTTCAATTCCACTGGGCAAGGAAACTATCTTATTTGTTGACGATGAAGAAACAATTGTCCAGCTTGGGAAAGAACTTTTGTCACCATTAGGGTATACCGTTGAAGTACATACCAGTTCGCAAGAGGCGTTGAATGTCTTTCGACATAATCCTGAACGTTTTGATCTTGTGATAACAGATCAAACAATGCCAGGGTTGACTGGGGAAGGGTTATCTCGTGAGCTTTTGCGTATTCGGCCCGAACTTCCCATTATCCTGTGTACTGGGTTCAGCCATATTATGAATGCCGAAAAAGCCAAGGCCTTGGGTATCCAGGCCTACCTGATGAAACCTTTGGCCATTCGTGATTTGGCTCCAATTGTTCGACATGTGCTTGATAAAGCACTAACTCCGCTAAGGTGAATACTGTTGAGGAATAGGAGTGTTGGCCATATGCTACTATCAGTTTATTACGTAAGATTGGATAATAAAAGGAACTATTCATAGTCGAAGTTAACTTGTTTTAATTTATAGGAACGTTGATAGTTCCACAGAAATTCATGGGGATGCCAGAGTAGCTCGCTCATCTTGTCCTACCCTCCTAGACGACACCGAGGAGTATGATTCGGCGATTTGGAGTAGCAAAGGAGTTCAGACGATGGCGACCATTCTTGTCATTGATGATGACCCACAAGTTTGTGATGTATTAGAACAGGTTTTACAAGGCGAAGGCCATCTGGTTAAAAGTGCCTTAAATGGTGAAGAAGGTATTTGTCTCTACCGCCAGTACCTACCAGAGCTGATTTTATTAGATATTCTTATGCCAGAAAAAGAAGGGCTAGAAACTATTCTAGACCTTCGTCGTGAATTCCCTAACGTGATGGTCATTGCTATGTCGGCGGCCAGTGAAGGGGCGAAAATTGATCTGTTAGAGATGGCCCAGCGCTTGGGAGCACAATACCGCATGACTAAACCTTTTCAATTGCAGACCGTGATTGACTTGGTCAATAAGGCATTGTGCCAGAGGAGGTTGTCTGAATGATCAAAAGACACGATATCTCGAAACGAAGTAGGGCTCTCACGAAGCGTGGAGGAAAGAATATGGCGTCTCTTTTTTCGATTGGTAATTGGTAAACCACGTGGAAAAACCAGCAGATACTCAATTCCCCATTCATGATCTCCTGCGTCGAAGATGGAGTCCTCGTGCGTTTTCATTGCAACCTGTAGAACAGGAAAAAATTCAACGTCTGTTAGAGGCGGCCCGGTGGGCCGCCTCATGTTTTAATGAACAACCGTGGGTGTTTATCATCGCAAAAGCAGATCAGCCTGCTGAACATGAAAAATTACTCAGTTGTCTCGTTGAGGGAAATAGAATTTGGGCAAAGCGGGCTCCCCTGCTCATGATTACCCTTGCCAAATTAAATTTTTCACACAATGATCAACCTAATCACCATGCCTCTCACGACGTGGGATTGGCTGTCGGCAATCTGCTTGTGCAAGCCACAGCTATGAATCTGGTGGTGCACCAAATGGCGGGAATTCTTTCGGAGGTGATCCGCAAAGAATATACCGTAGATTCAGGGTATGATCCCGTGACAGCTCTGGCTATTGGCTATCAAGGAGATCTTCAATCTCTCCCTGACATCCTTCGAGAAAGGGAACAGGAAGAACGTTCACGAAAACCTTTGCAGGAATTTGTTTTTTCTGAGACATGGGGGAACCGTCCAGAATTTTTATAGTACAGCTCTTTTCTGGTGGGACATGTTGTGGAACGAAGGCCTTTAAGAACAATGTGCAAGGGGAGGGTCTGTCGGAAGAAGGTCCTGAACCATGGTTGTTAAGGCATAAACATCGAAAGGCTTCTGAAGAGTATGTGTGGCGCCGAGCCGCCGCGCGACTTCAAGGACTTCAACGTCTTTCATCGAAAAGCTTCCTGAAATCGCAATGATTTTGAGAGCCGTCTCTTGCTGGCGAGCGCTTCGAATCAGTTCAATCCCATCCATTTCTGGCATAAAAATATCGACGATCAGCAAAGAAGGGGTGAAGTTCTGAAGTGCCGAAAGGGCTTCTTTCCCATTGGTCGCTTCTATAATCTGATGTCCCATCGTTTCCAGCAATGCTCGTAGCAGAAACCTAATATGTTGATCGTCATCAATAATAAGGATTGAGGCCATGGGCTGAACGCCCTTTCGAATGAGGGGAGTGGGTTCAAGGATGTTCTTGGTGGCTATGCGCCTTGAAACTCTGGAAAATACACCGTGAATGTGGTGCCACATTGTGGGTGGCTTTCAACAGTGACGACGCCATCATGATCAATAACTATGTCTTTGGTAATTGCTAAACCCAATCCCATGCCTTTCCCTTCTGATTGGGTCGTGAAAAAGGGGTTGAAAATTTTCCGGCAGAGATCCGCTGACATTCCCAAACCAGTATCTTGGACCATTAATCTCAAATACCTAGAACTGATCCGTTTGGGGGCGGGTACAGTATCTAGCTCAATCACTTTATCCAGGGTCAGGGTGAGTAATCCTGTTTCTTGTCCCCGCATGGCCTGTACCGCGTTAGTGAGCAAATTACTCAACATCCGAAATAATTGAGTGGAATCTCCCCTCATTTTGCCTACCATGAGCCGATCAATTTTTTTGATCGCGATGGTTGAAGGAAGTGTTGCTTGAAAGAGATCAAGGGTTTCCTTGACCAGGACACACAGGTCCAACTTATGGGTGTGAGTTGTTTGATGCGGCATCCCTTGTAAAAGATGTTCGAGCAATTCGTGTCCTCGTTGGCTGGCGGCAAGAATACTCTGTACATTTTTTTTCATAAGGCCAGGTTGGCAAGCATTCAAGCTTGCAAGTTCTGCATTGCCTTGAATCGCTGTCAGGATGTTGAGCAAATCATGGGCTATTCGACTTACACTATTCCCCCATTGTTCTCTGTTGGTCGTCGGGAAGGAAGCCTCCCTGACGAGAGAGGCGGTCAGGGATGGTTTCTCTCCTGACTGTGATTGAGCAGGACCGGTCTGAAGCAATCGCAACGATGGACCATGGTGTTCAGGGGAAAATGTTGTACGACGGGACAGGGGTTGGTTCATCAACGTGGTCATATCTGCACCTCTTCCTGAAGTATGTAAGAGTGGTATTGCCATAATGGGCAGTATCTTGGATATGGAAACCAAAAGAAATCGGCAGAAAGCTGATTTTCTCGTGAGAATGTGTTCTGGTTTCCTGTCAGTGAATATCTGATAGAAGGGGTGCTTCAATCTGGTAGTAGCAGCACGTGTAAGAACACCGATTTCAGGACCGCTCGGATTGTGAGAGTGTCTTCAAGAGGTTTTCGATTTTCCCGATATCGATTGCCTGGTCGAAAACATAATCGGCTCCGGCTGACCGACATGAATGTTGGTACGCTGATGACAGGTTGTCTGTCAGGACAATCACAGTTGGTGCCGGCGTGGCGTTTTTTATCACACGCAGGGTTTCCAATGGGGACCCGCCAGGAAGATGAATATTGAGGAATACAAGATGGGGGTGGTGTCGATCGACAAGCATAATTGTCTCTGATGTCTGTGTTGCCTCTCCGACGATGTCAACATGAGGAATTTCATGAATGAGGTCTCCTAAGCGGTGGCGAATTATATCTGAGTGTTCAGCAATAACAATCTTCATGGTAACCTTTATATAGATAATGGAACATTATGAAAACGCGTTAAAAAAAAGAGAATAGGGAGACGAATAGGTGCTGAATTCTACCAGTTGGCTGGAACAGATGAATGTCAGTAGTTCTCTGGAATTCATGTCAGACAAAGGAGGGGCACTGTCAGACACCTGCATGACAAGCCCCTAACAAACAAAATAGGCAGGGAGCGTTGAACTGATTAACCTAACGACGGCGGTTGAGCGCGAAAAAGCTGGGCAAGCAATTGATGGGCATAGGAAATGTTAAATTGGCGTGGTCACCTTGTGGGTCTGTTGAAAAAAGCCGCCAGCAGCGTTCTCGCCATTTTCCCGTGCTCACGTATTGCTAGTATGCTCCGCGCGGAAAAATGGCTGTGGCCTTGCTGGACGGACTTTTTTGAACCGACCCGAATCTTCTGATAGCCAACGGCATCCTGGCGAAATATGACCCTTGATATCTTCATTATTCAACACTCTCCTTGTGGGTGATGAGCGAATTGTAAATTTGCTAGGTGCGTCAAGGGGTTGTGCAGACTTTCGTGATCCAACTGCCGTTTTTAGGATTAAGAAACCGACCAGGTATTAGACCAAGTTGTGATCGACGGCATAACGAATGAGGTCTGCCGTAGTCTTGAGATGGAGCTTTTCCAGTAAGCGCGCTCGATAGGTACTGATCGTTTTGACACTCAAGGAGAGGAGGTCAGCGATTTCCGTGACGGTTTTCCCAATGGCGAGGCATCGGAGGACTTCTAGTTCTCGGTCAGACAATGTCTGATGTGAAGGTCCGGAAGGATGGGGAGCCACACTCGCGGCTAATTGCTCTGCTAGCTGGGCACTCACGTATCGTCCGCCGTTCATGACTTTTTTCACCGCTGTGACGAGTTCGCTTGGCGCGGTTTCCTTCGTTAAATACGCCGAACCACCTGCCTTGAGTACTCGGATACCATACTGTTCCTCGGGAGAGAGGCTCAACACGACGACGGATAAGTCTGGACAGAGGCCTTTGACCTCTTTGAGGACGTCTAAGCCGTTTTTATCAGGGAAGTGAATGTCCAGAATAAGCACATTCCATGGCTGTTGCTGGACAGCTTGGATCGTCTCCTGCCCAGTGGAGCTCTCTTCGATATGAGCGTCAGGAAATTCCTCGATCAATACCTGTTTCAGGCCTTGACGAACAATAGCATGATCATCTGCGACTAATATCCGAAGCATCTCTGCCCTTCTGACATCATTGTCACACTAATTGTGTTTCAGAAATTGGCATTCGTACGTGCGCCCGAGTGCCTCGGCCTGCTTGTCCCTGAATAAGAAATTCGCCTCCAAACGATGCAAGTCGCTCTCGAATACCGAGAAGCCCGAGAGATGGAGTGTCTCTGGTCGTCGTTTCGCCTAACCCTCGACCATTGTCGCTCACGGACAAGGTCAGAAACGCATCCTGTTTCTCTAGTGCCAAGTCGACCTGAGACGCATTAGCATGCCGAAGGATATTGGTAAACAGCTCCTGTGCAATCCTGAATAATGCCGTGGCGCGTTCATTTTCCAATCGGCAAGTCTGGCTGTCGAGATCAGTGGAAAATTGACAACTGATGCCCGTTCGATTCTGAAATTCTTTGGTTTGCCATTCCAAAGCGGGAATGAGACCCAAATCGTCAAGAATGCTTGGCCGAAGCGACGTGGCAATCCGCCGTACAGTACGAATGAGATCATCAGTCGACGTTGCCATGGACCGTGCCTTGTCGAGGATCGCAGGATGCGGGTTCAATGGCGCTTGTTCCGCAAGCCGGCGTTCCATCCAGGAAATATCAAACTTCAAGACAGCCAACATCTGTCCGAATTCGTCATGCAGTTCTCGTGCGATCCTCTTCCGCTCTGATTCCTCAGCGGCCTTCAGGCGAGCCGAGAGTTCGCGAGTTTGATGATAGGCTTCTCGAAGTTGTGCGTCGGCTTCTTTCTGAGCCGTGATATTAATTGAGATGCCCAACACAGCTGGAAGTGCACTGCCCGCGAATGTGAAGGGAATCTTGGTTGTTTGAAGGCATTGCACGGCTCCAGAGGCATCTGTAATGTGCTCTTCTTGAATGACTTTGGTGAGCCCATGAGCAATGGCGTCTGCATCATCTTGACGAAAATGGGCCACTTCTTCCTGAGATTTAGCAAAATCGGCTTCTCGTTTCCCAATCAAGGCTTGTACGGATGTGCCATAGACCTTGGCAACGGCTTCGTTCGCGAGAATAAATCGGCCTTCTTGGTCTTTGGCAAAAATAAAATGCGGAACCAGGTCGATAATCTGTCGAAGTCGGCTTTCGCTTTCTTGAAGTTGCTCCGATAATGTTTTTGTCTGTTCATAACTTTGCTGGAGTTGCTCTTCCGCAGCCTTGCGCTCAGAAATATCTCGGATGATGGTTGTAAAACATTCAAGATTCCCAGCTTGGTCTCTTTGTGCCAACAACACCTGTGAGGCCGGAATTTCCTGGCCTTGACGAGTGAGCAACGTCGTGTCTCCTTCCCACACCCCAGTTGCTTTAATTTGGGGCAGGGCATCCTTGAGCAGTGTGTGCTGTGCGGCTGGTGGATGAAAAGCAACAATCGGCATGCCAACGAGATCTTCATCGGTTGGAATGGCCATGAGCGACTTCCCGGCCGAATTGAGGTATAAGGTCTCTCCTTCGGGCGTGGCCATGCCAATCATATCCGTCGTACTTTCGACGATCGTCACAAGCCGACGTTGCAACTGTTCGGTTTCGAGTCGTTCGAGTTCAGCGCTGACCCATCTGGCGATCAAGCGTAGAAAGTCTCGGTCGGCTTCTGAAAAGGTCGTGGCATGCGGTTCATAGCTGGTAAAACAAAATGTGCCATAGGCCTCTGACCCCTTCATGACTTTTGTGCCCAGGTAGGCTTCGAGCCCCAGCTCGGTATAGCCGCGATGTTCACGCCATTCGGATACCGCGGCATGTTCGAAACTGATGGGTGCATCAGCAGTCAACGCTGTGCTACAGAATGTGTTCTCCAATAACACGCGTTGCCCTTCCTTGAACGCTGGATCGGATGAACAGACAAACTGTAACTCCAATTCATTGGCGACCCGATGAGTGAGGAGTCCGATAGGAAGGCCAAATCTTTGGCACCCTAATGCCAATAAAGCTCGAACCTGATATTCAAACGAACGGTCGGAGGAAGATGTGATTTCATACAGTGCTCGAACCGCGAGCTCATGCTGGCGATTACGCTCTTCCACTTCTTTTTGGGCAGTCACGTTGTGGCAGACGATTAAGAACACATCTTGATTGTCGTGGTCTTTGACTCTGCGGCATGACTCCTGTACCCAGATGCGACTGCCATCTTTCCGGACTTTCTGAAACTCCCAGTGTCTTAAGCCTGGAGGTCCACTCAAGCATTCGCTAAGGCCCTTTGCAACTTCCAGTTGATCTTCTTCTAAGAAGAGAATCGACACTGGTTTCCCAATCAGTTCCTGAACAGTGTAGCCGAGCTGGTAGGCCCCAAATTGATTGACGGACAAGATTTGGCCGTCGGGGTTCAGGGTAAAATACATCGAAGGACTGTCTTCATACAGTGAACGATACCGCTCTTCACTCTCAAGACGTGCCTTCTCGATTTCTCGTTGCTGAATGGCAATGCCCGCGAGATATGAGGCGGTCTCCAGAAGTTGTATATCAAACGCCGTCGGAGCGTGAGGATGAGGAAAAGAGATTGCAAAACTTCCTAGCACTTGCCTCCCATCTCTAAAGATCGGGTAAGACCAGCAGGCACCGATGTTGTATCGCTGCGCGGCATCTTGCAAGTCAGCCCAGAGGGGGTCAGTAGCCGTGTTCACAACGTAGACCGGTTCGGATCGAAACGTTGCGGTTCCACACGAACCAGCACATGGGCCGGGGATCATGCCATCCAGAGCACTGGCTAAGGACTCTGGAACGGAAGGCCCGGCACAGAATTTGAGGATCTGCGTATTTGGATCAAGCGTTAAAATTGAACAGATCCCCTGAGGAGCCAACTGCTCAACCTGTTGACAGAGGACATTCAAAATGTCCTCTAAGGTTTTCCCAGTGGCCACATGTTCTAATGCTGTCTTCTGCAAGCTTTGAAGTTCCTGGTGGTGTTTCCGTTGGGTAATATTTTTCACAACCGCGCGACGTTCGAATGGATGACCATGAGAATCATAAATGAGACGAATCGTCAGGCTTACCCACACATGGCTTCCATCGGCTCGTTGCATCTCCAGCTCTTCTCCCTCGACTTCCTTCCCGGATTGAGTCTCAGACTGAATACGTTGAGCCATTTCTTGTCCATTCTTACCCGGCGCATACAAGTCAACAACCATGCGATTCTTGAGTTCGGTCTGAGAATATCCGAGGAGTTGCACGGCAGAATGATTCGCACTTTTGATGTGACCATCCATAGTACTGGTGAAGTAGGCAGCAGGAGCTGATTCATACAAATCGCGATAGCGTTCTTCGCTCCTTTTCTGGGCTTCGTCGGCTTGGTGTCGTTGAACCGTGATCCCTACGAGATATGACGAGGTTTCCAGGAGTTGTAGGTCAGCTGTTGTCGGTCGTCGAACCTGAGGGTGTGAGATGGCAAACGTTCCCAAAATGCGTTGATTGTCATAGAAAACCGGAATGGACCAACAAGATTTGATGCCCAAGGGACGGGCGGCTTCTCGAATGGGTTCCCAGCGCGGATCCGTCTCTGTATCTTCGATAATGACCGTGGTTCGCGTATGCACAGCCGTCCCACAGGCTCCGGCTAATTCAGCGGGGACCAGTCCGTCCAAGATTGTGCAAGCGGTCTCGCCTCCGCTTGGCACAGCTCCGACAGTCAGTTTGCCTGTGCGTTCGTCAAGTAACATGATGGAACAAATCGCCGAGGGAAGGATCCGTTCGACATGCAGACATAACTCATTCAAAATGTCAGACTGCGAATGGGCGCCCGCCACCACCTTTTGCAAAAGGTCTTGTTGGAGTCTTAGTCTCTGTTCAGTTTGTTCCCGTACAGTCAGGTCTCGTCGAAGCTGTTCACTCTGACGTTCCAAGCTTCTCATTTGCTGTTTCACTCGTAAGCCTAACAAGGCTGTAATCCATATGGCGCAAACCGCCAAACTTCGATTCAAGAACATGATTCCCCATTCACTGCCCGTAGGGGCAAATAGCATGCTGCCATAAGTCAGAGCGGTGCATGCGATCGCAGCGATGACTGGTGCAGAGGGATTCGACAACAACAAAGATCCCAGGACAACTAACACATAGGGTACACATCCAGCCACGCCAAATGAGGCGAATGTATCAATGAAGCAAATCGCGGTAGCTAAGATGCTGATAGTGAAAAGTACGAAAGTATTATTCTTTATGACATCTGGCATACTTCACTTCCTAGCAAGCCTTCGTTAGGGATTTGCTTGCACGATCAATATACTGTGTGATGCATATGAAGATGTAGCGTCTAGTTTAACTAATTAGATTAAACTTGACATACCATAACATTCAAGCGAAAACGTTGATACATAGACTTTTCGAGTCAATAAAGTGCAACCGTGTCAGATTATGTCTGACAGAACTATCAGAAATTCAGTAAGGTTGAAGTGAAAACCTCTGACATCGCAAGTATCTCAATCTCTTGTTCGTTCGGTCTGAAAAATTGAAGGCGATGCGTTATCTTTCTCTCCCAAACGAGGTTTTATCATGAGGCATCAATTACACGTGAGTGGACTTGCTCGCTGTAGCATTCGGGCAATGATCGTATTTCTCGGGTTGTTCTGGATTGGCCCTACGTTCGCAGTGGGTGGTGATCAAAACACTTCAGTTGTCGAGAGTCCGCAAATCCTATGGAAAGTGCAATCGCCGAAAAATACAATATATCTGGCAGGTTCGATTCATGTTTTACAAGAACAGCACTACCCTCTCCCTCAAACGTTTGATGATGCCTTCAATCAATCATCACGAGTCATTTTTGAAGTGGATCTAGATGGAGTCTCTTCTCCGACAGCCCAAATGATCATGATGAAGAAGGGCTTCTATTTGGATGGCAAAAGTTTGTCCACGGTGTTATCACAGAAAAATTATTCTATCGCCAAAGAAAATTTAACGGAGCTAGGACTGGCAATCAAAGACTTTCATCGTATGAAGCCCTGGATGACTGCCACTGCCGTTATGGCCTTACAGCTTCAAAAGTTGGGGTTTGAAAGCGCCTATGGTATTGATCGGTATTTCTATGATAAGGCCAAAGATTTAAGGAAGGACATTCAAGGTCTGGAAACTGTGGAATTTCAGCTGGATCTCTTCGACCAGCTGCCCCTTTCCACCCAAGAGCAGTTTCTCTTGCAAACGTTGGAAGAGCTGAAAGATCTTGAAGAAGAAATTCAGAAAATGGTCACGGCCTGGCAACAAGGGAATGTTCAGGAACTGGGTGCCTTACTGGATAGTATGCGAGAGTACCCTGAGCTGTTCCAAGAGCTGGTGGTGAACCGAAATACTGATTGGTTGCCGCATATTGAGGAAGCACTTCAGGAACAAAAACCTGTCTTCATCGTCGTCGGAGCATTACATCTTTTGGGCAAGGAAGGCTTAGTTGCCGCGCTCAAGGGAAAAGGGTATCTTGTGATGCAATTATAGTTGAACGGTAACCCATGAAAATCATGGGTTACCTCAACTCCCTGGCAGGAGGACAAAATGGAAGACACATGATATCTGTCGTCCACTTGGTGAATAGACGGAAAATTCAATCGAAATCTTAGGAGATAACAACAGATGATTACAGCAATTGGAGATGTGTTACGACGGTGTTATGACCGGGGTTGGATTACCAGCCGAGATGGAAATTGTAGCCTTCGGCGGGCACGCAGTATTTACTTGTCGATTACACCCTCAGGCTGGCGAAAAACCATTATTCATCCTGAGCATATGATTAAAATACGCATAAAGGATGGGCAAATGGAAGTGCCTCCAGACACCAAACCCTCCGGCGAATTGCATATGCATTACCTCTTAACCAAAGGGATGAGTCGAACCAGGGCGGTGGTTCATGTTCACGCGACCAATGTTGTGGCTGCCATCTATCGAGGCTTTGATCTTCAAAAAATATGCGCTGATTTTCCGGAAATCTACCGCTACACTCGAATTGGACCAACCGTCCCCACCCTCCCGGCTGTGAGTACAGAGTTAGGTGATGCCACGGCGTTTGCCCTAGGTGTGACCGACAAAAACCCTACCGGAGATTTTGATATTGTCGGACAAGCCAACCATGGCGTGTGCTCCATGGCCCCTGATCCATGGTCAGCATACGAGCATGTCGAACGTTTAGATCATATTTGCGAAATCGTCTTAAAAAGCGGCGTCTCTCCTTAGCGAAATAGTCTGAATAGTCGTCAGCTCTCTTCCCACGCATCCAGAGTTTCAACACCCAGAGGGATGTTTTGCCCCTTTCCTGCATTCGGACTGCAGGGAACGACCATCATACCAAGCAGCGTATGATTCACTGTCAGACAATCAGCTGTGCCTTTCGCTTCGCCTTCATCTAGCTTTTTGATAAGACAATAAAGAAGAAGTCCTTAATTTCTCTTGCTGAGAGACATAAGACGCGCTATCATTTTGTCCCAATCCATTATACCAAGAACATTATTTGGTTTATTCACATAGAAAGGATTGTTAATGGCTTCAAAGAAATTTACTCGAAAAACGTCCACGAAAAAAACTCTCAAGAAAAAAACAGCATCTAAGAAAAAGGTAACGGCTAAAAAAAGGAGCACTAAAGCTTCCACGAAACCGGCAGTCAAAAAAAAGAAGGCGAAAGTAGCCAAAACCCCTGCCAAGAAAAAAACGGCATCTAAGGTGGCTGTTAGGAAAAAGAAAGTTGTGGCTAAAAAGGCTTTGACGAAGAAAACAATAACGGGCTCTAAAAAGAAAGTGTCCAAGGCAGTTGCAAAGCCAAAAAAACGTGTTAAGCCAAGTTCAGGTGCTCGGAAAAAGAAGGCACCAGTCACCAAGGTCAAAGTCAAGTCTTCTTCAACGAAGAAGTCAGCCATTACAACCAAAAGCACATTAGCACTTCGCTCTCGAGCTATAGAGAAATTTAAAGAACCTCTCCTTTCATCGACTGAACGCTACAATATTGGTGGGCTCTTTGCTTGTGCGATTGATCGTGATCATGATCCAGATTTTTCTCGCCTTCGAGCCGTCCTTCATCATTTAGGCCTTTCTGCTCAAGAAAAAGGCAATCTTATTCGTTTATCACAAGGGTTACTGATTCCCAAACTCTTTGCGGAAAACTTGGCAGAGCCAAAAGTCAACCAATTGCTGGCAGACTTGGTGAAATTTGCCATGAAGACAGGCAGTTACCAGCACTACTGGCGTGATGAAATTCAACAGGTAGGTTTTTGGCTCGGTATTTTCCCTGCTCAATTCCAAGCTCTAGAACAACAAGCCAAACGCTAACCGAACAGAATCAATAGGTTTGGTTACAGGTTCTCAAGGAAGTTGAATCTAGACAATTTTGCACTTTTCGGTTTCATTGTGATTCTTAAGTTTGTTGAAAGGATGCATACAGACAGGTGATCACGAGCACCTCACCAATCTAGAGTCATTTTCGCCTCTAAAATCTACGGCATTTCTCCTTCCCTCAACTAAGTATTTCCACCTGTCAATATTGCATGAAAGTGCACAATTCCTACAACAGAATCGTGTTTTTTCCGATACATGACCGCTTAAAGATTACGATAGTAGTAAGGAGGAGCTCAATGCCAAGTTAAGGCTTGGCAAAAAAGCTTTATCGGCCTTGGTGAGTGCTCTATCACCTAAGAGTAGGTGGTAGAGGATAAGGCCAAGGAAGATGCCTGAACTACTTTGAGGGGAGGGGAAATTCTTTCCCTCAAAGTAGTCAGAGGCTGCTCTCTCCATAGCCTAATGTCTACAGAAAACAACTGTCTCTGTTATTCAGACAAAATCAGTCAATGAAAGAGTTCTTTCTCTTTAGACCTGCCCTTGTCTTTTAACCCCTCATTACACATTGCATTGTTAATTTAAGTACCTCAGTTCATTCTTTTATAAGATCAACGGTCTATTTTCCCAAGAAGTTCAGTTTCCATCGTCCTATTAAATGAAACCGAACAAGCGTCAATGGCTTTGGCTA
The DNA here is from genome assembly GCA_965223635.1 of Nitrospirales bacterium. GTDB lineage: Bacteria > Nitrospirota > Nitrospiria > Nitrospirales > UBA8639 > Nitrospira_E. The sequence continues at coordinate 1,883,466 of OZ245007.1, read as the reverse complement.
CTTTTGTTGAAATAACAAAGGGAGTGCTCTTCGGGAGACACCCCAAGCAAAAGCTCGGCCGCGGGGACGAACACTGGCAACATTAAGTATAGGACAGGATGGGGAATAAAATTGAAAAAATTTAGATCACGAGACTCTTGGCTATCCAAGATCTCTTCGACCTTCAATCGACTTCAGAAGAGTTACTTCGTCGGCATACTCGATATCCATTCCGACGGGAATGCCGTATGCAATACGAGACACCTTCACACCGAGAGGCTTTAGGCGTTTGGTTAAATAAATTGCGGTGGCTTCTCCCTCAATCGTGGGATTGGTAGCCACGATTACTTCTGTAATGCCTCCCTGCTGCACGCGATTCTCTAAATCATGGGTGCGTATGTCCGCAGGCCCAACACCATCTAAAGGCGAGAGCGCCCCATAGAGCACGTGGTACAACCCGCGGAACGCGCGGCTTTGTTCAATGGCATGGAGCGTGCTGGGTTCCTCTACCACTAAAATGCTGGTCGTGTCTCGTTTGGGGTCCAAACAAATAGCACAGAGAGGACCTTCGGCAATATTTCGACATTGCGTACAGAAGGTGATTTTCTCCTTCACTTCTCGGATGGCTTCAGCTAAACGAAGAGCTTCTTCTGTCTCTGTTTTCATAAGATGAAAGGCCAACCGCTGGGCCGTTTTTTGGCCGATACCCGGTAAGCGAACCAATTCTCGGCTAAGGCGTGTTAATAGGCCTTGAGGCTGGCCATTGGCTTTGGAGGTTGAAGATGGCATGTTTTCCGGCATGATGTGCTCTGTAAGGTTTTTTTAGAACATACCAGGAATACCCATCCCACCTGTCAAGGATTTCATTTCTTCGGCCATCAGGTCTTTGGCTTTACGAAGGGCTTCATTGGTTGCAGAGATCAGAAGATCTTTCAACATATCGGTATCGCCTGATTTAAGAACTTCCGGGTCGATCGTGATGTTCGTAATTTGCATGGCGCCATTAGCTTGGACGGTGACCATACCTCCACCTGTCGAGGCTTCCACCGTTTTAGTGGCCGCTTCTTCCTGAATTTTCCCCATTTTCGACTGCATCTCTTGGGCTTGTTTGAGCAAATTTCCCATATTGGCAAAAGGGTTTTTCGACATTACTTGGCCTCCTCGTTTTGCGGATCTCGTTGGGCTACTACCAATTCTCCACCAAACAATTCTAACGCTTCCTTGACGAGCGGATGAGTTTTTACTTGTTGCATAAGGTCTTGTTCATCTTTGTGTTTTTTTTTTGCGCGGAGCTCTCCCATGGATGGAGGCCGTGCTTGTCCATCTTGCAATTCAATCACTTGGACTCGTATGGGACGGCCAGCCAGTTCTGCACAGATGTTGCTTAGGAGTGTACGGTTATCGGGTTTGTCGGTTCGCCATCGCGCAATGGCATCTCGTTTGGAAAACCCAATAACCACATGGTCATCTCCTAGAGTTACTACACTCCCCTTCTCTAGGAAGCAGCCAATATTCGGGTGGTCTTTCATCATGCGATTCACGACGTGTTCCCAGTTTAACGTCACGGCCAGATCCAAATCAGACCCTGGAGATATTGGTTCAAACTGAGAATGTGTTTCATGATCGGAAGCTACGGGTTTTATGTGAACGGCATCTTTCTTTACCGAAGAAGATTGGAGCGTTGGCGCTGCAGTTGGGCTACTCGATGAAGGATTTCTCTCAGGGGTTTTAGAGAATGTATGCGAGTTTTTAGTCGATGAAGATGTGTTGGAAACTGGTGAAGCCGACGTATGTACAATCGACCTTGTGGAGACCGGTTTTGCCGTTGGTGAAGGTTGTGGTTTAACCGAGGCCATGGGTTCTGCATATGTGCCGATTGCCGTTATTGGATCCAAAAGTGCTGCCCGAACAACTGCCGCTTCAATTAGGAATCGAGGGTGCGAGCTTCCCCGAAGGCTATCTTCGGTTCGAGAGATGATGGAAAATATCGCCTGCAAATAGGGTTCAGAAAGGGGTTTGGCTTGTTCAATGATTTGCTTCCCTTCATCGTCTCCTAGCTCTAAAAGTTGTTGAACCTGTTGATGCGAAGGGACAACACACGCCACCAAAAGATTTCGCACCCGTTCTAATATTTCCCGGCAATACATGCGAACATCAAAGCCTTGGTCCACGGTTTCTGCTACCAGCGTCATTGCACGCGAAGTCTCGTGGGCTAAGATGGCGTCAAGCATTTGTCGAACTAACTCATCAGGTACTGAGCCAATTAATGCCTCTAAATCCCCATGTTGCAGTGTTTCGCCACCGAATGACACAGCTTGATCCAACAGGCTTAGTGCGTCCCGCATGCTGCCCTCACTAGCTCTAGCCAACACGGTCAAACTGCGATCCTCAACGGCTACACCGGTTTGTGCGGCCACATGGCGCAGTTGTGAAATAATTTCTAATCGGGATATGCGACGAAAGGTAAAGTGTTGGCATCGTGACAAAATAGTAGCGGGAATTTTGTGGACCTCTGTGGTGGCAAAAATAAATATGGCATGGCTTGGAGGTTCTTCTAATATTTTGAGTAGAGCATTGAATGCAGAGTTGGACAGCATATGGACTTCGTCGATAATGTAGACACGATATGAGCCATGAAACGGGGCGAATTTCACATTTTCACGGAGTTCGCGTACATCGTCCACACCGGTATTTGATGCACCATCAATTTCGATGACATCAACGGAATTGCCTCTGGTGATTTCCACACAGCTCGGGCAAGTCCCGCATGGCTCGCTGGTTGGGCCTTTTTCACAATTAAGAGATTTGGCCAGAATACGGGCGACGGTAGTTTTCCCTACCCCACGCATACCCGAAAATACATACGCATGAGCTACTCGTTTTCGGGCAATCGCATTGGTGAGGGTTTGTACGACATGTGTTTGTCCCATCACCTCATCGAAAGAGGTAGGGCGGTATTTTCTGGCAGAAACTTGGAATTCCATTTGAAACGACCGTTCGAAAGAATTACAAGGACTGTGAGTAAAGCGTAAAGAGTGAGCAGTAAGTGGTCATAACAAGGATGAGAAATGACATAGCAGTTTTACGTTTCATTGCGGACTTCTCACTTCTCTCGAAAAAAGTCGGGGCCAGGTGATCCTGCGGCACACAAACTCGCCCACTTACCGTTGCTTCCTTCCGGACCTGGCGGGGTTCGCAGGATTTTGTTGCACAGGGCCCAGCCCCTAAATCAACTGTTGCGATCTCATCATTTCTTTTTATGGATGGTAATCCCATTACCATCCCAATCTTCTATCAAGGCCATCTGGCAAACGGAGTGTCAATACATTGGGCGTTAATTTTCACACCCTGGCTTTTCAGATGGTTCACTGCTTCCTGAAAATCTTCTACTTCAAACGCGACTGACGGCCCACTTTGACCAGAAGGTGCCCAAGCGTTGGAGATTGCAAAGGTTTGTAAGCCCACTTCGTACTCGACCCAATATTTTCCAGGCATATCTTCGAGTTCATGGTCTATTCCACCAGGCTTCAGACCAAGAATGTTCTCATAAAAATCTCGTGCCCGCTTCACGTCAGAGACAGGATACCCCACAAAAGGTATTTCCCTAATTTTTAAGCCCATATTTTCGATCTTCATTTCCCTGGAAAATATGGCGGAGAGGGTGGGGTTCGAACCCACGGTACCGTCGCCGGTACACGTGATTTCCAATCACGCCGATTCGGCCACTCTCGCACCTCTCCGTGATTTGTTTAGTCTGTCACTACAACTTAGGCGTTGTTCAGTAATACAGAATATTAGTCGATCAAAGCTGGCCATATTACCATGGGGTAGAAAGGGCGACAAGCAAATTAGGGATAGTGAAAGGAAACGGCTGTTAGTAGTAAGGAGTACCATCTTTTTACTGCATTCTATTTTGAAACATTCGCTGTCGTCGGGATGATCGATGGAGGGCAGCGAATAGATGGCCACGAAAGAACAATATGAAGACTGCGGCTAGGGGTGTGAGGATCAAAACAAGAATAAAACCCGTGTTGGAGGATATTCCTAAAAGTGAAAGCCATTGGGAAAGGATAGAAAATGGCAGGGTCATGAGTGACCAGAAATCTAACCCCCCTCGCCGTCCGGCCTGGCTTGAAATTTGAAAGAAAAAGGACAGTCCAAACGGAGCGAAAGCAATGGCGATGGGCAAAAACCATTCTATCCAATTTTCTAGGACAAATTCGTAGCTTTCTTGGACAATTTCAAGAGCGGATCCTTTCCGGCTCTGATAGATAATTTCTGGTACCGGATTTAATAGAAGAAACATGAGGAAAAAGATAGCAGTGGCGATAAGAGGCTGATAGGGGTTGGTTTGTAGGCCCATTTCCAGAAAAAGTAAAGGGAACCACACCATAAATCCTACCGAAATGACATCCCAAAAGTATTGCCCCATGCTCTGAGGGATATCTTGCCAGCGCAAACACCGTCCCCCGCATATGACTTCTTCCGTTAAGCTAAGTGTTGAGCCGATGATTAAGGCATTGGCGGCACCAAGGATGAATCCTCCTATCATTCCCAAAGGAGCAATAATTGAGGTCACAAGCACCAGCCCTATGGCAAAGCCCAATAAAACGAGAATGAGAATCCAATTGTGTTGAAGAGATTGCAGGGTCGCAAGTAGAGATTGATGATATAATCGAATTGTTGCCTGAAGGAAGCCCTGCATTAAAGAAGAAACGACGAGGTTGGGTTTATGGCTTTGTAGGTGGAGTGGATTTTATGTTGATGATGTCCTGTTGTTGTTGATCGCGTATATCTCGGACTTTCTGGAGTCGCCACGGGCGGTCCCATGTCCACCATTTCACCTTCTCAGAAAAGGTTGGGGCAGGAGGGGTAGCTGAGCCCACTGGGGAATGCTGGAAGTCGTACCCTTGATGGGTATCTTTCTTTTCCAGGAATTTCTGGTAAATATCTTTATAGAGCTGTTTGAGTGCCATAAGGTTTACCTTACCCCAGTTCATCAGGGCTATCAAGTGGGTGCAGTCTTTAGTAGGATCACTCGGGTCATTCCAGATTTTGCTTGGGGATGGCCTGTAGAAGAAAGACCTTTTATAATGGAGAGGTTTGACTCCTGAGAAATGACCGAAGTGACTCTGTTTAAAGTGAATATTTATTTGACTATTTCATTAGATATAACCTTATGCGCGAGAGTGGCGGAACTGGCAGACGCGCAAGACTTAGGATCTTGTGGGTAACCGTGGGGGTTCAAGTCCCCCCTCTCGCACCATTTTGATATTTTATCCCTTATTAGGGTTTTTCACACAAGGATTTTATAACTTATGAAACTAAAAATGACAGAATTGGGGCCCGTGAAACGCGCCTTGAAGATCGAAGTGCCTGAAGACGCTGTGAAAAGCGAGTATCAAAAGGTTTATGCCGAGCTGAAACGGCAAGTGCGCATTCCCGGGTTTCGTCCGGGGAAAGCTCCTATTCAGCTTTTACAGCAACGGTATGGGAAGATGGTTGGACAGGATGTTATCCAACGACTCGTGCCTGATTATTATCAACGTGCGGTTAAAGAGTCAGGCGTGGTTCCTGTGGTGGTGGATATTCCACCCCTGGATCGCATGAAAGTGGAGCCTGATACGCCTTTTACCTTCACTGCGACGGTTGAGATTAAGCCGGCTATTCAATTAGGTGATTATCGGCCCCCAAATCCAATTTCCTTAAAAAAAGACCCACGAACTGTCACCGATGATCAAATCGACCAAGCGCTTCAAACCTTGAGAAAGCAGCATGCTCAGATTGATGCAGTTTCTGAAGGGACGGTCCTGCACGATGGCCTCTATGCCGTCCTGACGATGGAAGGGTTTTTGGATGATCAACCAGTGGAAGGGGCACAGAAAAATGGGCACCTTCATCAAATTGGCTCCAAAACTCCCATTCTTGGAGTTGAATTGGATGAGCATTTGATAGGAAAGGCGGCTGGAGAAACATTAAAAATTCCTCAGCCCTATCCTGCGAATCACCCGGATCCCAATCTAGCCGGTAAAACAATGGTCTTGAAGGTCGCCATCGACGCCGTGAAAGAACAGAAGCTGCCAGAACTTGATGATGAATTTGCAAAAGATTGTGGGGATTATGATTCGTTGGAAAGCTTGAAGACAGCAGTGACAACACAACTGGAAAATATTTTGAAGCAGGAACTGGAGGAAGGCTATAAAGATCAAGTGATCGAACGCTTATTGCAGATGCACCACTTTGATATTCCAGAAGTTTTGATTGAACGAGAATTACAAACGCTGGTGCGGCAAAAACTCATGAAAGAACAGCGCCATGCACACCGAGAAGATGATCTGGAAGAGCCATTGCGTCTTCAGGAAGAAGCCAAGAGGCTTCAGCAGGAGGAACAACCTGAGGCCAAGAAACGTGTAAAACTCAGTTTGATTCTTGATGCGATTTCTCAAAAAGAAAACATCGAAGTGTCTGATGAGGATGTCCAAGCGGAGGTGGAAAAACTTGCTACCTCCTTAAAATTGCCGGTGCCTGAAATCCAGCGCATGATCGAAGCTGGGGGACAGGGTGCCCAAGATGAATTCCGTGAACGCATGAAAGCTGAAAAGGCGTTGCAGTTTGTCTATCAAAATGCGGTGATTCAAGGGTAGTCAACATTGTTGACCCACTCGAGCATAATTTGCCAACGCCGTATTGATATCTATTTCTAAAACGAGGAGGTCCTAGGGAATGCTCATTCCGATGGTCATTGAACAAACGAATCGTGGTGAACGGTCATATGATATTTATTCTCGCCTCCTAAAAGACCGCATTATTTTTATTGGAGCGCCAATAGACGATATGTTTGCTAATGTCGTGATTGCGCAATTACTTTTTCTGGAGGCTGAAGACCCAGAAAAAGATATTCATCTCTATGTCAATTCTCCGGGAGGGAGCGTCACAGCAGGTATGGGAATTTATGACACCATGCAATATGTGAAATCGCCGATTAGCACGATTTGCTTGGGACAAGCCGCCAGTATGGGCGCATTGCTGTTGACGGCGGGGGCGACCGGGAAACGGTTTGCGTTGCCTAATGCCAGAGTCATGATTCATCAGCCTTTAGGTGGTTTTCAGGGGCAAGCGACGGAAATTGACATTCATGCCCGGGAGATTTTGAAAATACGTGAGCGATTGAATCACATTATGGCTCATCATACGGGGCAACCTCTTGAGAAGATTGCCAGTGATACCGAACGTGATTATTTCATGTCCGGTGAAGAAGCCAAAGCCTATGGTTTAGTTGATGAAGTGATTATCCGTAGTCCGCAGACCGGTCATGGAGATGACGGGAAATCCGATTTGAAAGATAAGGGCAAAAAGTAAGCTGTAGAGGAGGATTCATCCTATGGCACGACAAGCCAAGTCCGATGCGAATCTTCGATGTTCCTTTTGCGGGAAGAGTCGTGACCAAGTTCGGAAACTCATTGCCGGTCCCACCGTCTATATTTGTGATGAATGTGTTGGATTATGTAATGAGATTATTTCCGAAGACTGGCAGGAGTCCAGACAAGAGATTTCCGCAAAGCTTTGTAAGCCGCTGGATATTCATCAGCATTTAGACCACTATATTATTGGACAGGATCATGCCAAACGTGTTCTGTCTGTAGCGGTCTATAACCACTATAAACGTATTGCGGCCAATGAAACGAGTGATGTCGAACTACAGAAAGGTAATATCCTGGTTGTTGGGCCAACCGGAACCGGCAAGACCCTCTTTGCTCAAACATTGGCGCAATATTTAGACGTGCCCTTTACCATTGCTGATGCCACAACGCTGACGGAAGCTGGATATGTAGGAGAAGATGTCGAAAATATTATCTTAAAGCTTCTACAGGCTGCAGACTATGACGTGGAACGTGCTGAACGAGGCATTGTCTATATTGATGAAATCGATAAAATTACCCGGAAAGCTGACGGCCCCTCGATTACTCGAGATGTGTCGGGAGAAGGGGTGCAGCAGGCTCTGTTAAAGTTGATCGAAGGGACCGTGGCCAATGTGCCTCCGCAAGGAGGACGGAAACATCCTCATCAAGAATTTATTCAAGTGAATACAACGAATGTACTGTTTGTTTGCGGGGGGGCCTTTGTGGGGCTTGATGCAATTATTGAGCGCCGCCTGAACCAAAAACGTATGGGGTTTGGGGCTAATGTGCAAGGCCGGATGAAAAACCAAATTGGTGATTTATTTTCGCATGTTGAACCTGAAGATCTTTTACAATATGGACTGATTCCTGAGTTCATAGGCCGGTTGCCTGTATTGGCGACGCTTGATGAACTGGATGAGTTGGCTTTGATTAAAATTTTGACAGAACCAAAAAACGCATTAATTAAACAATATCAAAAATTGATGTCTTTCGATGAAGTGAAGTTGAAGTTTACGGAAGGCGCATTGCAAGGAATTGCACGAAAGGCTTATGAACAAAAGACGGGGGCTAGAGGCCTCCGTGCGATTTTAGAATCGATCATGCTTGATGTAATGTATGATATTCCTTCCCAGCCCGATGTGAAGGAAGTGTTAGTAACTGAAGAGGTCATCAATAAGAAAGGGGAACCCATTAAAGTATTTGAGCACAAGAAGGGCGTGAAGCCCGCCATTGGCTCGTAAGATTTTCCTGCACTCCTCTTTCCGATATCCGTATTCTTTGCCATGACAGGGCTCTTGACTTCTCGTTTATTTTTGGTATTTCTCAACGAAAAATAGTGATTAATCTTGAGGACAGGCTCAATTGATGGGTTTGACTCAAATTGCAAGGGTGAAGAGAGATATTTACTGCAGCAATAAAAGTACGTACTTTTTTTGTTCACCGGAATTTCATTGGCGGGATTTGAGCTTTTTGACTTTTCGGGACGTTTTCTTGGCCGCCGATTTTTTTGCCGTCGGTTTCTTGGTTGCGGTGTTATTCGTAGGTACCTTCTTATTGATTGCGGTCTGCTCAACGCCGGCTTTGGATTTACGGGCTTGAAATTCAAAGCCGACTTTTCCGTCTTCCCCGCATTTCAGGTAAGCCTTGAACTTGCGACGGGTTCGTGATGATACAAAACCGGTCAGCAACTCTGTTTTCCCTTCGCTGAGCAATTTTCGGATCTGAGTCGGCTCGATTTCCTGTTGTAGGATGACTTTGCCCGTTCGAAAGTCGCAGGTCTTGTTCAGACCGACAGCCTTTTCACACATATAGTTCATCCCATGTTCATACACTGATGCCTGACACTTTGGGCAACTGCCCAGTGATTCCTGGCCTGAAAAATCAACCGGTTCGCTATTTTCATCGTCATCATTTTGGCCGAAGTCAAATTCAAGTTTGTGTTCATCGGTCAATTTGAGAATTGCTGCAAACGGCCGTCCAAGCCGACTGCGAAACCCCTGCAACGGACCAATGGTACGTTCGGAAATCAGGGTTTCCGCCTCAAGGACTTCCAATTGGCGGCTGCCCGGGATTTTCGTAATTGAAAAATCGCATTGTGTGCAAGCAAACCGTTTGTAGTTTTCTTTGACCAGACCACCACATTTGGGACATGGTGATTGCAATGTTGCGTAATCACCAGGAATGGTTGTTGCGCCGTAGTTTTTAGCCCGCGCAACGATTTGTTCTACGATCTTACGGATTTCTTGCATGAACGCTTCGCGGCCCAACCGACCACGTTCTATCTGCGACAGCTTGCTTTCCCATTCGCCGGTCAGTTCCGGCATCGTGAGTTCGGTTACTCCTAGCCCACGCAGCAAGGTCAGCAGTTGAAAGGCCTTGGTGGTGGGCATCAGTGACTTGTCATTGCGCAAGAGATAGTTTTCGCTAATGAGGCCTTCGATGATGGCGGCGCGGGTTGCAGGCGTGCCCAGACCTTTCCCAGACATTGCTTCGCGCAAGTCATCATCATCAATCAACTTGCCCGCCCCTTCCATCGCTGAAAGCAATGTGGCTTCGGTATATCTGGCGGGTGGTTTTGTCGCCAGGTCGCGAATTTCAATATCGTTTGCCATGGCTTTTTCATTCTCACCAACTGCGACGAGTGTCCCCTCGCCGACCATGGCTTCACGGCCATAAATGGCCAACCAACCCGGTTTGACCATCACCTTACCTTCGGTTTTGAAGTGGTGGCTGTCAATCTGCGAAATACGCGTGGTGTTTCGAAATTCCGCAGGCGGGAAAAATACTCCCATGAATCGACGTACGACGAGGTCGTAGATCTTAGCTTCCGCCTCGCTGAGATTCTTGGGTGCTTGTAATGTAGGGATAATGGCGAAGTGATCAGAAATTTTCGCATCATTGAAAATGCGTTTGTTCGGTTTGACCCAGTCATTTCTCAGAATGTTTTCCGCATGAGGCCCAATAGCATTGTCGCCGCCGGTGATAGCAAGCAAACGCTCACTTGACTCATCCTTCAAAATGCCCAATGTATCTCGCACGGTAGAAAGATAGTCTTCCGGCAACGCACGCGAATCGGTTCTTGGATAGGTCAATACCTTATGGCGTTCATAGAGCGCTTGCGCTAGTGACAATGTGGCTTTGGCGGAAAAGCCAAACCGGGCATTGCCTTCACGTTGAAGACTGGTCAGATCAAACAGCATCGGCGCGCTTTGCGTCGATGGCTTCGTTTCTTCAGTCACCACTGCCTGCTGACTCTGACAGGCCTGCACAATCGCTTCAGCCTGTTGGCGATCCCACAGTCTCTCGGCGCGCCGTTCCGCATCTTCGTCATTCTTTTTAAAGCCAGGATCAAACCAGCGACCTGCATACTGTCCGGCCTCAACCTCAAACTGCGCGTGGACTTCAAAGTATGGCCGCGAGATGAATTGTTTGATCTGTTCCTCACGCTCCACGACGATAGTCAGAGTAGGTGTTTGAACCCGGCCAACGGTGGTGAGATAGAACCCCCCATCCTGGGAGTTGAAGGCCGTCATTGCTCGAGTACCGTTAATGCCAACCAGCCAGTCTGCTTCTGATCGGCAACGGGCAGCATCGGCGAGCGGCTGCATGTGTTCATCATCTCGCAGATTCTCAAAGGCTTCGCGAATAGCTTTGGGGGTCATTGACTGCAGCCAAAGTCGGCTTTTTGGTTGTTTGGCCTTTGTGTACTGGACAATCAACCGAAAGATCAGCTCGCCTTCGCGCCCGGCATCACAGGCGTTGATAATTCGATTGATATCTTTGCGGCGGATCAGTTTGGCCAGTAACTTCAGCCGGTCTTCGGTTCGGGCGATCGGATTGAGATCAAAGTGGTCAGGAATGACCGGCAGATTGGTGAAGGACCATTTGCCACGTTTGACCTCGACGCCATCTGGCGCCTTGATTTCAAGTAGGTGTCCTACGGCCGAGGTTACAACATAGTCGTCATCCTCAAAATAATCCTTCTCCCGTTTTAGGCCGCCAAGCGAACGCGCGATGTCGGCGGCAACAGAAGGCTTCTCGGCAATGATCAGCGATTTGCTCATTAGTAGTCCCTATCGGGGAAAATTCCTCTGATCTCGTTGATGAAAGGGGAGGCGGCCTTCACGCATGCAGGATTTCGTACAAAGTCAGGGTTAAAATGGCAGCGGCACAATTTTCTGATTCATATTAGACGTTGACTCGTACGTACTGAAGACCCGGTAGTTGTTTTATAAGTCCTTTTATCTCCAATGACAAGAGAATACTCATCACTTCGGATGAAGAATATGAACCTTGAGCAATTAATTCGTCAAGCAATACGGGTTTAAACGATATTTTGTCAAAAACGCTTTGCTCCTCAGGCCTCAAGGAGATGGATGAACGCTGGGTATCATTTCTTTCGAATCGCGCTTCAATGTGCTGACGGAAAGACGGTTCTAACATAGGAAGAATTTCTTCCACAATATCCCAAGGTTTTTCAACGAGTTTTGCCCCTTGTTTTATGAGACGGTGAGGCCCTTGACTAAGAGGGTGGGTGACGTTTCCTGGAACGGCAAAAACTTCGCGGTTTTGTTCAGCAGCCATTCTTGCAGTGATGAGCGACCCGCTTTTTAAGGTGGCTTCTGTGACCACGACGCCTAGGGAAAGTCCACTAATGACACGATTCCGCTGTGGAAAATGAAACGCTTGTGGAGAGGTGCCCATGGGAAATTCAGACAGTATTGCACCATTTTCTTCGATTCGTTCTCGAAGTGTGCAATGTTCAGGAGGATAGGTCCTGTTGATTCCACATCCAAGAACTGCGACAGTGCGTCCTTTCGAAGCCAGTGCGCCTTCGTGGGCATCAGCGTCAATCCCTCGAGCTAATCCGCTAATGATGGTGAAACCCAGGGCTGCTAAATCATGACTCAGTTGCCGAGTAAATGCCCGTCCAGCATGTGACCCTTTTCGTGCTCCAATAATAGCGAGGGCTTGTTGGTCACGATCCAGCAATTGGCCGGTGTAGTACAAGAGAGGAGGTGGATCAACGATAATTTTTAATCGGGGGGGATAGCAGGAATCGTTCAGCGTAAGAATGGAAAATTGCCCAGCTTCAACTGCCTCTATTTCACGTTGAATTTGCTTGTAGGTTGTGGTGGAAAGGGGCTGCTTGAGAGATCGAGCAAGGGATGGCGATATATCCCCAGTTTTCGCTAACTCTGTGAGATTCGCCAGGCGAATGGCCTCAGGGGAACCAAATCGGTTGATCAGTCGGGTGAAGGTGATGGGCCCCAATCCTTTCACCGCTTGCAGCTCTAACCATCCCTTCAAGGCGGTAGATGGGTTTCCCATTTCTATTTAGGAAGCGGCCCGAGATTCGCCACGCTGGGCGACTTTGCCGACGACTACAATGTCATATTGTTCAAGATGTAAAAGCGGGTCGGCCTTAAACAGTACCTGCTGTTGAAATTCTTGTTCTAATTGTTCAATGCTGCCATGTTCGGTATCGAAAAGTAGTTCAACGACTTTGGGGTTGGCTCCGACCACGACACGTTGTCCCTGGCCTCGAGTATGACCAATTCGTCGAATATCTCGGAAAATTTCATAGGCCACCGTCATAGTGGATTTGGTATAGCCACGGCCTTCGCATTCGTTACAAATTTCTGACAATGTGCGGAGAAGGTCTTCCCTCACCCGTTCGCGAGAAATTTCAATCAACCCGAGATCTGAGATACGAGAAATTCTCGTCTGCGCTTTATCATTGGCCATGGCATCCACGGTTGCCTGATACACTTTTTCCCGACTGCGTTCTCGTTCCATATCAATGAAATCAATGACGATAATGCCGCCAATACCTCGCAATTTCACTTGATAAGCAATTTCTTTGGCCGCTTCAAGATTATTTTTAAGGATAGTTTCTTCCTGATCTCGCTTGCCGACAAACCGTCCCGTGTTGACGTCAATAACTGTCATGGCTTCGGTAGGATCAATAACGATGTGCCCTCCGGATTTGAGCCAGACTTTTCGACTCAGTGCGCGGGTAATTTCCAGTTCGATGCCCAGGTGATCAAAAAGCCCTTCTTGTTTCTTGTCATAGAAGTGGACTCTGGAAGCCTGCTCAGGAAGATAGCGCCGCACAAAATCTTTGATTTCGTCAAACCCGGCTTTGGTATCGATTGATAAGCGGTCGACATTCTTTGTGAACAGGTCGCGAACCACACGCAGCGGAAGCGACAAGTCGGTATGGAGGAGAGATGGTGCCGGTTGTCGTTTTGCGGCTTTCAACGTGTCTTCCCACAAGGCAGTAAGGAATTTGGTATCGGATACTAAATCTTCTTCTGGCACACCCTCACACACCGTACGGACAATATACCCATATTCAGGTGTTCGGATACGCCGCATTAAATCTTTGAGACGATGACGCTCTTCCTCGTTGGTGATTCGTCGGGAAACACCCACGTGATCGACATTTGGCATTAGTACTAAAAACCGACCAGGCAGTGACACGTAGGTCGTGATTCGAGGCCCTTTTGTTCCTATCGGCCCCTTGGAAATCTGAACAAGGAGTTCTTGCCCTTCGGTTAACAAACTTTCAATGGGACGAGCCGTTTGCCGACGAGGGCGTGGCATGTCCGAACTGGGTTCATCATCTTCGCTATCAACTAATGTATCCCCTGGTTCTGTGCCAACCGACAAGTCCGACACATGGATGAAGGCAGCTCGATCTAAACCAATGTCCACAAAAGCCGCTTGCATGCCTGGCAAGACTTTGATCACCTTTCCCTTGTAAATATCTCCCACAAAGTCTTTTTTACGAGGCCGGTCTACAAAGAGTTCGGTGACCACTCGATTTTCAAGAACAGCCACACGAGTTTCTTCTCGGGTGACGCTGATAGCTATTTCTGATCCCATAAATGTCTCCTTACCTTCACAGAAGGTTGAGCGAGCCAGTGTTGGTCTGGAGGCGTAGAACCTGAGCTCAGGAGGAGGAAAAACTGAGAAATGGCTTTTCTCTTTTCCACCAAGAGCTGATGAATGTTGGGTCTCACCAACTCTGTTTGCTATGGCTCACTCGACTGGGTTGGATCGCGACACCTTACTGTGACGTGCTTCTAATCCTCAAGATGAATAATAGGTTATATGTTTGCGTTGCAGAGAATCTTTATCTGATAGAGTTTGATCTGACAAAAAGGCAGTGTGAGAAAGTATTCAAATACAAGCTATTCGTGTAGCGTAACATATTCTGAAATAAGAGACGTACGAATTGGTTTTCCGAAAGAACATATCCTTAGAGAAGAGAGAGTCGCCGACGTTTTACGTTAAGCAAGAGACCGAGGGCTGTGAGATTCACCACCATGGCACTTCCTCCATAACTCATTAATGGAAGGGGGATTCCCACAATAGGCGCCAGCCCGGAAGTCATGGCAATGTTGACGATGATTCCAAATGCCAACATAGCCACCACGCCTACTGCCAGAAGAGACCCCGTAACATCCTTGGCATTAAAGGCAATCTCCAGTCCCATTAATAGGACGATGACATACAAGGATAAGAGGATCAGCGATCCAAGAAATCCCCATTCTTCAGCAAAAACGGCAAAGACAAAGTCGGTATGACCTTCCGGGAGGAACTTAAATTGCGTTTGCGTTCCTCCATGTAATCCTTTTCCTAATAGTTGGCCTGAGCCAATGGCAATACGCGATTGGAGTCCGTGATAACCTTTTCCTCCCGTATCTGAACTTGGGTCCACGAAACTCAATATTCGGTCTTGTTGGTACCCATGCAGAGAACCCCACACTCCCCCCCAGGCAAAGGGGAACAACATGAGGGCGGCCAATACGATAAATCCGAATGCCTTGGACTTCATACCTACGGTTAGCACGATCACGAGGAAGATAGCGATAAGCGCTAAGCTACTTCCTAAAT
The DNA here is from genome assembly GCA_965223635.1 of Nitrospirales bacterium. Lineage (GTDB taxonomy): Bacteria > Nitrospirota > Nitrospiria > Nitrospirales > UBA8639 > Nitrospira_E. The sequence goes on along the minus strand of OZ245007.1, from coordinate 1,868,182 downwards.
CAGGTTGTTTGAGAATGAGTAAAAACCCAGGAAGAACGATCAAAACTGGAATAATTAAGCGTCGCAACCATCCTTCACGGCTGGTGCTCCCATAATAGGAAGCCAAGGTCAGTAGTAAGGGGATCTTTATAAACTCTGAAGGCTGAACCATAAAGGGACCAAATGGGATCCAGCGTTGCGACCCTCGGCTGGTTTTCCCGCTGACTAAGACAATAATAAGTAAGATGAGTCCCACAGCATAGAGAACATAGGAAAATCTCGCGAATTTTCGATAGTCAATACCAGCAGCCACGAGGAAAGCCAAGGATCCTACCACCATCCATGTTGTCTGCTTCAGATAGATAGGAAATTTTGTCGATGAAGTTGAATTCGTCACGCTATAAATGGAAAGGATGCCAATAGAGATTATGACGGCGATGATGCCTAAAAAACACCAATCAAAGGTATCCAGGCCCCGGCGGTTCACATTGTCATTCATGAAAGGTGACATGGTTATTATTTAATGAAGACGGTAAAGAAAAATGTTTATAGAGCCTCAACTTGTTGAGGGCTCTTGGAGTTTATGTAGGCTTCAATGATGGTTTTAGCTAGAGGGGCTGCGGCAGATCCTCCATGCCCTCCATGTTCAACGATAACCGCCACTGCAATTTTTGGCTGATCAATCGGGGCAAAAGCAACAAACCAGGCATGGTCTTGATGCTTTTTCGCGACCTCGGATTTGTCATCCTCGTCTTTCAAGGCCACAACTTGTGCTGTTCCCGTTTTTCCGGCAATGCTCACGATATCGGATTGTGCGCGTTTAGCCGTCCCTTTTGTAACGACGGCCGCTAAACCTTCTTTAATTTGAGAAAAAGTGGTTGGAGCGATAGAGAGTTCTAGGGCTGTTGGCACCGGTTCTTCTTTGAGATTCCCCGTACGTCTGAGTCGTACCGCTTTGAGCAGCCGGGGTTGGGCCACTCGTCCATTGGTGGCCATGATGCCTACCATTTTAGCCATTTGAATAGGGGTTACGGATAAAAAGCCTTGACCTATAGAAATTGAAATAGTTTCCCCTGGATACCAAGGCTCACCGCGGTTCTTTTTCTTCCATTCAGTGGAAGGAACTAACCCGGACCGTTCAGATGATAAGCCAATGCCCGTTTTTGCCCCGAGACCAAATTTCCGAGAATAGGTGGCAATGGGGTCGATGCCCAATAGATTCCCAGCTTTATAAAAATACACATCGCAAGATTCTGCAATGGCTTTGGTCAGATTAACGGAGCCATGTCCCCACTTCTTCCAATCGCGAAATACTCGCCTTCCAAAAGGAAAGGTGCCATGGCATGTGATCGAATCGCTAGCTGTCATTGTTTGGGTCTCTAAAAGAGTCGCTGCCATGACTATTTTAAATATTGATCCGGGGGGATACTGTCCCTGAATGGCACGGTTGGTTAATGGATGCTGTGCATCTTGGAGTAATTGCTGCCAGGCATGTTGGCTAATGCCCCCCGACAAATCATTTGGATTAAATCCGGGTTTGCTGACCAGGGCCAGGACATCGCCATTCCAAGGATCAAGTGCCACAATGGCCCCTGCTTCATCCCCAAGTAGATCTTCAGCTAATTGCTGAAGACGGATATCTAAAGTTAAATAAAGATCGTCGCCTGCCACTGGGGCTTTAATCGAAAGATCTCGCTTGGGATAACCGTACACATCGACCTCAATGATTTTGCGTCCGGTTTCTCCTAATAAATGAGCGTCCAATGTTTGTTCAAGACCATATTGTCCAATAGTGCGACCGGCTTGAACGTCAAGGAAGTTCGAATCTTTCAACTGAGATTCAGAGATTTCTCCCACATACCCAATCACATGCGATGCATAGGATCCCAATGGGTAGTGGCGTTGGTACTCTGGTTGTATTACAACGCCTGGCAACTCAATTCGATCCGACTCGATTAATGCGGCCTCTTTGAGCGTGAGTCCGTTTTTAATCTTGATTCGCCCGCGGCGCTTTGTTCCTAGCTTTTCCGATATAGCCTGCATATTCAAATCAACATATTCAGGAAGTTTGGCCAGCAACACGTCACGATCTTGTACATCTTCGAGCGAAAGATACAATTGAAAGCTTGGTATGTTATTAGCCAATAACTCTCCATTTCGGTCATAAAGTAGTCCGCGGGCAGGTTCAAGCACAATGGATCTTGTCCGGTTGTCACGGGCTAATTCTTGGTAATAGACCCCATCTCGAATTTGTAATTGCCAGAGCCGTAAGGCCAAGAGGACTAAAATCATGAGCAGGCCGACTTTTACAAAGATGAGACGACTTTGAATTTCAGCTAATTCGTTGGCTTGTCGTGGAGAATCAAACATGTGAATTGAGTAAGTTTAAATCCCTAAAAGAAGGGCGGGACAGTTACCGCCGTTCGTGGGCAAAATATACGATACTATCAAAGGCATAACGAAATCTGTGGAGAAGGGAAAAAAATCCTGCGGCCAGAACGCTGTTATACAGGGACTGGGGAATCAGGGTCCAAGAAATGGCACGAAAGGCCTCTGATCCATTGAGTCCTGGATAAGCGACAATGAGAGAAGCCAATCCGCATCCCAAAGATAGAACCAATGTCACAATGATCACCGCGAATATTGTCACGGTGGATACGGTATGGGTGGTGACCCCGGCGAGGGTTCCGGCTAGGCCTTTCAATATCATATTGATTCCAATTCCTCCTGGGGTCAGCAGATCTTGAAGCAGACCAACAGTGATTCCAATCATTAAGCCTTTATATTCATTTGAAAGAAATCCGACTACGCAGGCCAATATTAAACAGAAGTCGGGATACACAGAATGAACAATCACCCAAGAACTGACCGTGGCCTGAACCACGACAGTGACGATACACAACACAATATAAAAGATAGTGAGCATCATAACGTTTATGGACTAGGCTGGTTTTCTAGCGATGGAGAGGTCTCAGTAGAACTAGCCGTATTGAATGAAGTGATAATCAGGACTCCTTCAAGTTTTGTGAAGTCGACAATGGGCGTGACTTCTCCCGATTGAAACAGGTCTGTCGCGCCTTTTGTGACTTGTTGAATGTGACCAATGTATAATCCTCGGGGAAAGTCATCTGTCAACCCTGATGTGACGATCACATCACCAACTTGGACGGAAGATAGAGGAGGCAGATATTTCATCAGTATTGTTCCTTGAGGCGTTCCTTGAATAATGCCTTCATCTCGATTGCTTTGTATCATGCCTGTAATCGCCACGTTGGGATCAGAAAGAAGGAGTAGAATCGAGGTTGTCGGATTTACGCGAACGATTCTGCCAACGACTCCTGCTTCAGTAATTACTCCCATTTCTGTATGAATGCCGTCACGAGCGCCTTTGTCGAGAACCATAGCGCGGTACCAATTGGAGACATTTCGTCCAATGATACGAGCAGGGATCGTTGTCATAGGTGCTGTGGATTGATAGCTATAGAGTGTTTGGAAGTTTTTAGCCAGAATGGCTTGTTCACGAAGTCGATTCTGTTCGCCTTGTAATTTCTGAATTTCTGCTTTCAAGTGCTGGTTTTCTTCCCACACATGCTGTAAGGCAATATATTGATTCCAGGTATCGTTGACGGAGTTCTGAATGCTGGCTGCTACCTGCAGGGGGGCTTCCAGGATGAGGGCCAGCGGGCCTCCCACCTCTCCCAGCCATTCTTGTGATTGGCGTGGCAAAAAGAGGAATAGGAGTAAAAAGAGGATGCACACTCCTACAAGAACGCGACGGAGTCCAGCGCCAAGAGGGAATGAAGTATGCTCAGGTCGAAGCATGAATTACAGAATATCACTTAGGGAAATAAACGAGAATGGGTTGAGACTTTTCGTAGCAGACTTAACTCTTCCAGTGTTTTTCCGACGCCCAAAACCACAGAACTTAAAGGATTGTCCACGGTGACGATGGGTAAGGCGGTCTCTTCGCGAAGTCGCTCATCTAAGCCCTGTAAGAGCGAGCCTCCGCCCGTGAGGACGATGCCTCGGTCAATAATATCTCCTGCTAATTCAGGAGGGGTATGTTCCAATGCAAGACGCACGGCTGTCACAATAGTGGTGATGCTATCCTGTAGAACTTGGCGAACTTCCCTGTCATCAATAAAAATGGTTCGTGGAATTCCGGAAACGACATCTCTTCCTTTCACCGCCATTTGTTTGTTCTCAGGGAGAGGAGAGGCGGACCCAATGTCGATTTTGATCTGTTCAGCCATATGCTCGCCGATTAACAGGCTGTATTCTCGTTTGAGGTGGCTGATAATTGCTCCGTCAATTTGATCACCAGCGACGCGGACAGATTCACTATAGACAATACCACCCAACGACATAACAGCAATATCTGTCGTCCCGCCGCCAATATCCACGACCATATTCCCAGAGGGTTCGGTGATGGGGAGTCCTGCTCCAATGGCTGCAGCGACCGGTTCTTCAATCAAAAATACTTCTCGAGCTCCAGCCAGTTCTGCGGACTCTTTGACTGCTCGCTGTTCGACTTGAGTAATGCGTGATGGGACGCCGATAATGATGCGAGGTCTGCCCAAGGAGCTTTTTGTACGAACTTTTTGGATGAAATGTCGAAGCATTTGTTCCGCCATTTCAAAATCGGCAATTACGCCATCACGCATTGGCCGGATAGAAGCCAAGTTGCCAGGAGTCCGGCCCACCATTTTTTTCGCCTCTGCTCCCACTGCCAAAATTTTTTTGGAATTGGCCTCAATTGTCACCACGGAGGGTTCATTTAAGACAATGCCTTGATCTTTGATATAAATAAGCGTTGAAGCCGTGCCTAGGTCAATGGCGATATCTTGTGAAAAACATCGACTAAGAAAATTCAACATGCTTGAATATCTTTTTTGTTGCGCTTATCGTACATAGAAATGCTTTAGTTTGAGAGTGCTGACTACGTCAGAGCGTAGACGACGCTTAGTTGTTTCGTTCACATCTGGCCAGAAAACCGTGGAATTGGTTCAGAGGATGGATGAGAGGAGCCGTCGGTTAAGTCCGCCCTGAAACTTTTGTGAGTTCAAAGTAGAAGCGTACGGTAGATGCTGATGACGCACCAAAAAAGTATAACAGAAGTTTCAAAAGAGCACAAAGATTGATTGGAGGAAATCAACCTCAACGAATTTGATTCGAGAGTGCTTGCCTGTTGGAAGGCAAAGGCGATAAATACAAGTCTACTAAATTTCTGAGGAGAGGAATATTGTATGGGAAGCCAAACCTTATTTGAGAAAATTTGGAATCAGCATGTCGTGCGAGAAGAGCCTGATGGGACTACATTATTATATATCGATCGTCATTTAGTTCATGAGGTTACGTCACCTCAAGCTTTTGAAGGCCTTCGTCTAGCTGGACGTTCTCCCAGACGTGCAGGGGCAGCCTTAGCAGTGCCAGACCACAATGTGCCCACCACTGACCGCAGTCAAGGCATTAGCGACCCCATGAGTGCGGTGCAAATAGCCACATTGGAAAAAAATTGTGCAGAGTTTGGTATTTCCTATTTTGGGATGCAGGATATTCGTCAAGGGATTGTGCATGTCATTGGGCCAGAACAGGGTTTGACCTTACCTGGCATGACAATTGTTTGTGGTGATTCTCATACATCGACGCATGGGGCTTTCGGATCCTTAGCGTTTGGAATAGGGACTTCGGAAGTGGAACATGTGTTGGCCACGCAATGTTTGGTTCAGAAGCGGCCACAAACCATGGAGATTCGAGTGGAGGGATCATTACCCGACTACTGCTCCCCTAAGGACGTCATTTTAGCCATCATTGGACGTATTGGGATTGGAGGCGGCATCGGCCGAGTTGTGGAATATACCGGTGAGGTTATCCGTTCCTTTTCTATGGAAGGTCGGATGACGCTTTGTAATATGTCTATTGAAGCCGGTGCACGTGCTGGCTTGGTGGGGCCCGACGAGAAAACAGTTGAATATGTAAGAGGCCGCCCCCTCAGTCCAAAAGGGGAGGTGTTTGAACAAGCTCAAAAATCCTGGTTAGAGCTTAGTACAGACCCAGGTGCTGCATTTGACCATTTGGTGGAAATACGAGGGGAGGAGATTCCCCCGCAAGTGACTTGGGGTACGAATCCAGGGATGGTCGTGAATGTGAATGGTAGAGTTCCCAATCCTGCAGATATTGATGATGAAAAAGTGCGGTCAGCTACTCAACGGGCCTTGGATTATATGGGACTTGAACCCGGTATTCCTGTGTGTGATATCCAGGTGGATCGAGTATTTATTGGATCATGTACCAATTCACGTATTGAGGATTTGCGTGTGGCTGCCAAATTAATACAAGGCAAACGTGTTTCTGGAAAAGTGAAGGCCATGGTTGTTCCTGGTTCAGGTTTGGTTAAACAACAAGCTGAGGAAGAAGGCTTGGATCGGATTTTCCAAGAAGCCGGCTTTGAATGGCGCGAGCCTGGATGCAGCATGTGTCTGGCTATGAATGCAGATGTCCTCACCCCCGGTGAGCGCTGTGCCTCTACGAGTAATCGAAACTTTGAAGGACGGCAGGGGAAGGGTGGCAGAACGCACTTAGTTTCTCCCGCTATGGCCGCCGCCGCCGCCGTCAAAGGCCACTTTGTGGATATTCGACAGTGGTCCTAGTTTAATCAATCCGGGATAAGGGATATACCCGACCACTGATAACATTATTTATTGAAGTATTTGGAGAGTATGATGCAACCTTTTACAACGTTAACAGGAATTGTGGCTCCTCTGAATCGTGCGGATGTCGATACCGATCAAATTATCCCCAAGCAATATTTGAAAACGATCCAGCGAACAGGATTAAAAGAAGGGTTGTTTGCGGATTGGCGCCAACGATCGGATGGTACGCCCGATCTTGATTTTTTTTCAAACCAACCACGGTACCAGAATGCCCCCATCCTTCTGACTCGTGATAATTTCGGATGTGGTTCATCCAGGGAGCATGCTCCATGGGCATTGTTGGATTATGGCATTCGTTCAATCTTGGCCTCGAGTTTTGCCGACATTTTTTATAATAATTGTTTTCAAAATGGCATCCTTCCTGTAGTGCTAACACCCGGAGAAATTCAAACATTGTTTGACCATGTATTGAGTCAGAATACCTATCAGGTTACTGTGGATCTTGTGCAGCAAGTTGTCATACTCCCTGAATGCGAACGTTGTGCGTTTGCTATTGATCCGTTTCGAAAGGATTGTATGATCAAAGGGTTAGATGGTATCGCACTCACGCTTCAACACGAAGCAGCCATTTCTGCTTATGAATTACGGAGAGGGCAAGAGGCTCCCTGGCTGTTTCAAGATCAACAAGCTCAAACTGGGTAAGGGATTGGGTCGCTCTAATTTCTCTCGATTAGTCTAGCCAAGCTGCATACCCTGCTGATTAACAGTCTGCATTTGCAGGTGTCTGCTCTGTGTTCCTTTCTCTACCCTCTTCAATAGCCTGAATAATTTTTTGTCTTTAGGCTTGTCCCCTGTTATTTTTGTGATGTCTTGATGTTGTGATCACGAACATTCTGATTTCTTGACCTCCTGATGCAATCAGTTTTTCTGAAAACCCTCAAGGGAAGTTTCTACGACCTCCTCCCAATTGTTTTGGTGATTGGGTTCTTCCAATTTATTGTGTTGCAACAACCCATTCCTCATGTTCTGGAGATTTTAACTGGATCGTTCTTTGTCCTTCTCGGGTTGACGTTGTTTGTGTATGGATTGGAGATGGGTTTATTTCCTCTTGGTGAAACATTGGCCTATGCATTTGCCAAAAAGGGGAGTTTGGCATGGCTGCTGGCTTTTGCCTTTGCTTTAGGGTTTGGCACGACGGTTGCTGAGCCGGCCTTGATTGCGGTAGCCAATGAAGCTGCCCATATTGCGGCAGAGGGCCGTGTGATTGAGGCGACAGAACAGGCCCGTGAGAACTATGCCTTTGGACTTCGTTTGACCGTTGCTTTGTCAGTGGGTTTTGCTATCGTCGTTGGTGTTTTACGTATAGTTCGCGGATGGCCTGTGCAATATTTAATTATCGGGGGGTACCTAGGAGTCATGGTTATGACATCCTTTGCTCCTCCAGAGATCATTGGTATTGCATATGATTCAGGTGGCGTAACAACCTCGACAGTTACGGTCCCACTCGTCACTGCCCTTGGAGTAGGATTAGCTTCTTCCATACGAGGACGTAATCCAATGATTGATGGTTTTGGACTGATTGCCTTCGCCTCGTTAACTCCGATGATTTTTGTGATGGCTTACGGCATGATGAGATAACGCATGCAAGAACAGCTTTTCCACACCTTATTAGCAACCGTGGCCGATGTGCTTCCTATCGGTATGGTCATCGTTATATTTCAACTTTTTGTCCTTCGTCAGCCCATTCCAAATTTAGAGCGAGTGATGTTTGGCTTTATGTATGTCTTAATAGGGCTCGTCCTGTTTATCCAAGGTCTGGAGATGGCCCTCTTTCCTATTGGAAAACTGATGGCAGAACAATTAACAGCCCCAGAGTTCATAGGAGGAGCTACACAGACAAGCGATATGGTGAAAGGTTTTCATTGGAGTGACTATCACTGGGTCTATGCCTTTGCGTTAGCGATTGGATTTTCGACGACTATTGCTGAACCTTCTTTGCTTGCTGTTGCCATAAAAGCTAATCAAGTTTCCGGTGGGGTCATTGGCGTATGGGGTTTACGGATTGCGGTGGCGATCGGAGTAGCGTTCGGAATCGGATTGGGTACCTATCGTATTATTACGGGTACACCGTTACATTGGTATATCATTGCGGGTTATGCGATTGTGCTTGTTCAAACCTTGTTTGCTCCGCGAATGATCATCCCTCTGGCTTATGATTCTGGCGGAGTGACAACTTCTACCGTGACGGTTCCCTTAGTGGCAGCCTTGGGCTTGGGCCTGGCGAGTACGGTTCCAGGACGCGAGCCCTTGTACGATGGTTTTGGATTAATTGCCTTTGCGAGTTTGTGCCCAATTATTTCCGTGATGGCCTACGCACAGGTGTCTGCCTGGTGGGCTAAACCATAAGACATTTTTGTCAGGGAGTATCATTATGCACTTTAAGTTAATTTGCGCGTTTGTCCAGAACGACAAGACCAAAGCTGTGATGCAGGCAGCACGAGCAAAAGGGGCCACTGGGGTGACCATTATCACGAGTGCTCATGGCGAAGGGTTGGAGGTGCAGAAGACATTTTTTGGTCTTAATTTGGAAGCCCCGCGAGATGTTATTCTTTTTTTGGTTGAAGAACATTTGTCGCGTGAAATTTTGGAATCAATAGCAACTGTTGGACAGTTTGATGCCAAACCTGGAACGGGAATCGCCTTTCAAGTGGATGTAGAAGATGCCGTGGGGGTAGCCCATCAAATGGCAACACTCAAAGATGTGGTGGAGGAAGAGCTATGAAGCATACTGAATTAGTGAGAGTGAAAGATGTCATGAAAACGGAGTTCGATCTCATTCATGGGATTGAAACAGTGGCGGATGCTCTACGTCAGGCCAAACATTTAGAGACCGAATGCCTCCTTGTCGACCGGCGAAACGATGATGATGAATATGGGATTGTGTTGTTGTCGGATATTGCGAAAAGAGTCCTAGGAGCTGATAAGGCTGCGGATCGGGTCAACCTCTATGAGATTATGAGTAAACCTGTGGTATCAGTCGATCCCGAGATGGATATTCGGTATTGTGCCAGACTTTTTGAGCGGTTTGGTCTTGCCTTGGCCCCTGTCATCGAAAACCGTTCGCTAGTGGGAGTAGTGGGTTATCGAGATATTGTCTTACGTGGCTTACGCGATCGATTGTGAGTATGGGGAAAGATTATGCTCCAGCCTCTTACATTTGTGACTGGCCGACAGTGGTCAAAGAATCCTTACTGGGGCTAACCCGCTAGAGCCTTGAAACATTGTTTCTCATCAAGTAAGGGTTTTTATGAAATAGATGTAATCTCTCTCAATGAAATGGAAATCAAAAAAATAGAGAATGAAGCCTGGATATTTCTATAGTGTAATTCTTTAGGTGTTTTTATAGACTAAAGCCTCCACTGAACTGACCGATAAAGGCAAGTGACAAAATAGGCTGTGAGAATCCTTCGATCAACAAAGGAGATCAATTAACTCACCAAACCTAAAAGCAACAGACAAAAATTGGTGGCCTCTTTCCGACAAAGGCAAACCCATTGTGAAGTGGGGACGCAAAGCCACGGGTCAGAAATTCTGATAGCCGGGTTACCGAAGAAAGAGAAACGATGATGGATCGGGATTGGGGCCCCTTATGAAGGAGGGTATCCCATGTTCCGCGATCCTACGTGTTCCACGTTTCGAAAAGGCGCCGTGGCCTTAGTCTTTGGAGTCGGAGTGTTTCTGATTCCGAATGTCGTCCAATCTGCAAGTAGTAATTCTGCAACCCTTCAATGGGCAGCAAATCAAGAATCTGACCTTGCCGGGTACCGTGTGTACCATGGGACAAATTCTGGGAGTTATGGGGGTTCACAGAATGTCGGTATGACGACCACATATCAATATGTCAATTTGGAATCCAATAAAACACATTATTTTGCAGTGACGGCTTATGATACGTCTGGTAATGAAAGCTCCCCGAGTCCAGAGGTCTACAAAACGATTACTGGGCCAAATAGTTTATTGACAATTTCACTTTCTGGCAGCGGAACTGTTACGAGCAATCCAGTGGGTGTGTCGTGTTCTAGTGGGACGTGTTCAGGGACCTTCCCACAAGGCTCCAACGTCACCCTTAACGCCGTTCCAAGCAGCGGGAGTACATTCTCGGGCTGGGGTGGTGTATGTACAGGTACCAGTAGTTGTGTGGTGGCGCTTTCCACGTCTTCTCTCTCGGCTAGTGCCAGCTTTGCTCTCAACCCCCCACCATCAAGTTCACTGAGTGTGACTATTGCAGGAGGAGGCAGTGGGACAGTTACCAGTAATCCAGTGGGTGTGTCGTGTTCTAGTGGGACGTGTTCAGGGGCTTTCCCACAAGGCACAAATGTTACTCTTAACGCCGTTCCAAGCAGCGGGAGTACGTTCTCGGGCTGGGGCGGTGTATGTACAGGTACCAGTAGTTGTGTGGTGGCGCTTTCCACGTCTTCTCTTTCGACTAGTGCAACCTTTTCCTCAAATCAGACCGTGTCCCATTCATTAAGTGTTTCCTTAAATGGAGATGGAAATGGGAGTGTGAAAAGTCAACCATCTGGATTGACCTGTTCAGGAGGCACCTGTACAGGTTCATTCACTCAAGGAACCAAGGTAACACTGACGGCTATTACGCAAGAGGGTACGGTCTTTGAGGGGTGGAATGGTATTTGTAGTGGAACGTCAAGTTGTGGAGTGACATTGATGTCGCCGCAAACTGTCTCCGCTATGTTCAAAATAGAAAACACCAATACGCCCCCTACGCCTACTTTTCCTGTCCGTGTAAATTTTCAGCCATCGAATTCCCAAATTCCAAAGGACTATAAGAAAGATGATGGGAGCGTGTTTTCAAGTACGCGTGGATATGGTTGGAATAAACTTGTGAATGGAACTGAAAAAAAATCATCAGCTGATCAAACCTTGGATACTTTTGTCAGCACCGCCAATCTCAATCCTGGGATATGGAATTTTTCCATTCCCAATGGGACTTATTATGTCACGATGGTTCTAGGTGATCCTCAAAATGCTCAAGGGCCTCATTGGGTCGAGGCAGAAGGCCTGCAGGTCGCCAAGCGAGTTAAAACATCCAAAGGGGAATACCTGACAATTGTGGATTATCCTGTAGAAGTAAAAGATACCACCCTTTCCATTAAACTGGGTGATTCAGGTCAAGGCCAAACAGTGATGAATTATTTACTGATCAACTCAAAGCCAAGCTTAGCTCAAACCACACAAATTCTTGCGCAAAGTTTTGGGACTACTCTTATTTCATCGGCCATGACTTCTGGAAGTGCCACTAAAATTAATCCAACGATGCTTGTCAGGCAGAACAAAAAGAAAAAAGAGCAGGATGCCTTAGCTGTTGCTGCAATGGAAGAACAGAAAAAGCAAGAAATGGCCAAGCTCGATAGTTTGAAGGATCGAATTTCGGCCGCTAAAAAATCTGGTGGACCAGCGACACTCCGGAATCTGCTAGGCGGTTTCTAAGTTGCCTTATCTTTCCCCGGCACATAGCATGTGCCCGGGGAAATGGGCGTGGATTATAAAGTTTTCCAGTGAATATTCCCTTCTTCTAGACTCTTTCAAAAATCAGCGCCAACGCCCTTGACTAATTTTTCCTGAGTCATTTCAACTTGCGATTCCCCGTGGTCTTGCCACGGGTATTTTTTTAGGGGAAGATGCTTACTAGGAGCATGGCTGTTGAATTGCTTTTGGGAGCTTGTGAAGGCGCCGAATTCACCTGTTTGTTATGAGTGAACTTGAGGCTGACAAATTGCTGTTGATGAGAAAGATCGAAGAGATTCTGTAAATCCTTTTTGATGAAAACAGTGAAATCATACATTTGAGGATGGTTGCTTTGCCCTGAGTTTTGATTCAAAACATATTTTCCCCTGACTGAGATATGATAGCCAGGAGCCGATGGCTCACATGAATATTCCAATGTTGATGAAAGTGTATCTGAAATGGACAGCTGATTCCCGACACTAAATCTATCCCATTCAAGCCTGGGTTGAATCGACTGCCAATTTGAAACGGTGAGGTTTGTTGCAAGTTTTGCAAAGAGACGAGTTTGGGAGACATCTCGTTTTGAATTAGTTTGTTGAGAAAATCCAAGACTAGGAGAAATTTTTATAGGTTGATAGATGTTCAAGGTACCCTTCAATGTGGAGTGTAGCTCCTCCAGAATTCCTTGGTCATGAATGGTGTTCTGCGAAGTGGAATATCGAGAGGCCCACTCCCCTTCCCATCTTGGCTGTTCGAAAGCGATTTTCGTGGTTACTTTTTGCATAAATGAAGCATCTAAGCGAGATTCCTCAGATAGACTAAACGTATCAATCCGTTCTCGGCTATAACCAAGGGAAAAACTTGGCCAGTTAGGAATTGTCCAATCCAAAGAATATTGTTGTCTTGTGAAAACGGTTTGATTTCGTGTCGGATCCTGATCGACATTGTTAGTGAATCGGCTTAGCTCGATTTTTGGTGTGACAAAAGGCAGTTGCCATTTCCACAAGAGGTTTCCTCCCACTCGGTCATTGTGAGCCAACGATAAGTGGTTTCCGCTATCCTGACCTGCAAAACCATAAGCTGCGCGATAACTCATTTTTTTCATTGATCCCTTGAGTAATATCTGTGTGCCAAATTGTGTGGTCTGAGAAAACGGGGAACCAATACTCAGAAAGGGATCTCGATACACCATCTCAATTCCAGCCGAAAGGGTATTGGAGAATAATGGGATAGAATGATCTGCCTGCAAGAGTCGTCTTCCGCCTTGATAACTAAGGGAAGAGAGATTTCGAATATTTTGTAGAGAAAAACGTTCTTGTTTCTGAGTAAAATTAAAACGTTTTGTTGTCGATGTATGGCATCGGGAAGAATGATTCCCTAAAGAAGATGATCCTACTTTCACCACGGTGGATACCGGACATGGCCATGACTTTGAAGAAGTGTGTAAGCCCAGTCGATTGATGAGTGGCTCAACATCTTGAGCAAATCCCATCTCACCGACTAGGAGAAAAGAAAACAATCCTATGCTAAAGGAGAAAACAGTCCGCACCATGGTCTGTCTTTCCAGAATAGATGATTCAATGATAATGTTGATTTCCTTATACCTTTTTGATCAATAGCAACGCCAATGCCATGTTGAAAGGGGAAAAACATGCCTACCTATGAATATTGGGAGCGACTACAGGAATCTTTCTGAACTCGTTGTTTTGGAAGGATACTTGTGCGACGTTTGAAATTGAGGTGTGCAAAGCTTGATGCAATGAGGAAAGAAATTAATTTTTCTGTAGTGACGAAAGGAACAGGTTGTCTGTTGGATTTTTACAACATAAAAACAAACAAAATAATTGAGCATCTAAAGCATTATGAATTCTCATGTAGGTTTTATCTCTAACATCGAACGTTGTCATTTAGTGGCAATCGACGTATGCGCTTATAAATTTCCCATATATATGCAATACTGAGGAAAAGGTTTTAATAGTATTCTGATGCGAGAAGATAAGGTGAAGAATGGGGGAGGATGATGAAAAAAAGAAAATATTTGAGTAATGTATGGCTTGTTTTCATAGTGTTCATAACTATGACTGGTATTTTGCAGGGGAATACAAATGTTTCTAGGCCATCAGAGGCTAAGGCCACTTTTGCAGGAGGGTGTTTCTGGTGTATGGAGGAAGCCTTCGAACCGATTGCTGGCGTGATTTCTGTGGTCTCAGGATATAGCGGAGGGCAAGCTGAAAATCCCACGTATGAACAAGTTTCTGCGGGTGGCACCGGACATACGGAGTCCATAGAAGTTATCTATGACCCTCATGAAGTCACGTATGAGGAACTCCTCGCAGTCTTTTGGAAAAATGTGGATCCCACTACACCAAATGCACAATTTTGCGATCATGGGAATCAATATCGCACAGCTATTTTCTATCATGATGAAACCCAAAAACAGTTGATTGAGCAATCACTAAAAAAAATGGAAATGTCAAAAAATTTTCCAGAGGCCATCGTTACGGAAGTTGCCCCTGCCTCAGTGTTTTATCCTGCGGAAGATTATCACCAAGATTTTTATATCAAAAACCCTATTCGCTACAAATATTATAAATGGAATTGCGGTCGTGCCAAACGGCTAGAGCAATTATGGGGACCATCCTAATTCCGTAGAAAAAATTAGTATGCTCAATGAGATACAGAGTTATAGTTGAAAGTAGTGTTTGGATGAGTTGAAAAGACGCGGCGTCTCGGGTTGAAATGGGTGTTGCAAGACATCCTTCAATCAACCACCAATAAGGAGAGACGCCACGATGCCAGAGCGTAGCAAAACACACTCAGAAGAACCAGTGAGCCGGGATCTGTTAACCGAGTTGCTCCGAACCGGGGCTCGGCAGCTCC
Organism: Nitrospirales bacterium; assembly: GCA_965223635.1. Classification (GTDB taxonomy): domain Bacteria; phylum Nitrospirota; class Nitrospiria; order Nitrospirales; family UBA8639; genus Nitrospira_E. Next base: position 1,853,144 of record OZ245007.1, on the reverse strand, counting down.
TGGCCCAGGCCTTGGAGGCCGAGCGAGCCGAATTATTGGCGCAGTATGCAGATCAACAGGATGAGCAGGGGCGAGCGATTGTCGTCGGCAATGGGCATCAGCCGGAACGAGACATTCAAACCGGCCTTGGCCCAGTGGCCGTCCAGGTTCCGAAGGTGCGGAGTCGTCAGGGGGCACCAATCAGCTTTCACTCAGCGTTGGTCCCACCGTATGTCCGGAAATCAGCCACACTGGATGCCGCAATTCCGTGGCTCTATTTGAAAGGGATTTCGACGGGGGAGATGCAGTCGGCCTTGGAAGCGTTAGTGGGCTCTGAGGCCAAGGGGCTTTCTGCGAGTACCGTCGCACGGCTCAAGCAGACCTGGCGAGACGAGTATCATACGTGGCGCCAGCAACGCCTGGATAAGGAGGAATGGGTGTATATCTGGGTGGATGGGATTTACAGTGGGCTCCGAGCTGAGCAGCAGCGGCTCTGTGCCCTCGTGGTGATTGGAGTAACCAGCACGGGCGAGAAACAGCTGTTAGCCATCGAAGATGGGGTCCGGGAGTCGACGCAGAGTTGGCGAGAAGTCCTGCTTCAGCTAAAGGCCCGTGGCATGAAGGCGCCCAGGGTCGCGGTTGGCGATGGAGCCTTAGGCTTCTGGGGCGCCTTGGAGGAAATTTATGCCACCACGCAGCAGCAACGGTGTTGGGTGCACAAGACCCGGAATGTGCTCAATGTCTTGCCCAAGAGTGTGCAGCCCAAGGCAAAACAGGCGTTGCATGAGATCTGGCAAGCGGCGACCAAAGCCGCTGCAACCCGCGCCTTTGATGTGTTTCTGGCGACCTATGAGACGAAGTACCCGAAGGCCACAGCGTGTCTAGAGAAAGATCGAGAGGCCTTGCTGACATTCTATGCGTTTCCGGCGGCACACTGGCAAAGTCTGCGTACCACCAACCCCATTGAATCAACCTTTGCCACCATTCGGCATCGGACCAAGCGAGCTAAGGGCTGTCTGACGCGAGATGGGATGTTACATATGATGTTCAAGTTGGGCCGCTGTGCGGAGAAAACCTGGCGACGGCTACGCGGTTTCAAGCAATTGGCTCAAGTTATGAAGGGTGTGCAATTTACCGATGGAATGGAAGTGATGACAAACGAACCCGTCGCCGCGTGAGCAACTCGTCAGACACCAGACTTGACAGTAACTCTGAGATACAGTCTATCCCGCAATCTAGATTATGGCCCCAACATGATCAGTTACTTAGCCATCTTTTAAAGAAGATAACTTGAGCGTGATTCTCTAGTCTCTTATTCTTTGATGCTTCGTTCAAGTTTTCCATATCTCTTCGGATATCACATGTATCGAATGTGAGATGGCAGGTGTGTTGGATGTGTTGAAAGCTATGCTCGTGAATATCTAAGATTAGAAATTGTCATGTTTGCAGAGACAAATTCAGGAGAGCCAGATGAGTATGTTGGCTTCGATTAAAATCCGAGAACGAGCGCCTATGATTACTGATCTTATCTCACCAGGACCGAAGAAAGCAGTTCATTAGATATGAACGCAGACCACGTTTATGCCCAGGGATACTCAGCTGTACATTATTCCCTTACAATCACTCATATACCACTTGCATATTAATTAAGCATCCTTGTTTTTATAGAAAGAGGTCAAACTTCCCTCTCTATGAAGTGCGTATCCTTTATTTTCTTAGAAAAATTTAAACCCGAATTATTGTGTTAACGACATGGCACAGCGGAAACCAATGTTGGGTGATCGTTCTTCGGGGTAGGCACCACCGCGCGTAGCTGCACGAAGCATGACGGGAAGGCTTTTCCATGACCCTCCCCGCACAGATTTGTATCGGCCTGATTTTGGTCCAGGTGGGTTTCGTTCAGGCATGATGGGGTAGTAGTCTGGCCCCAACCAGTCATTCGTCCATTCTGCAATATTTCCCGCCAGGTGAAAGACTTCCCAGTGGCTTTTTCCTTCTGGAAAACTATCCACGTTAGCGACTAAGGGAATCTCATGTAAATGATAGGCTCCAAATACGGCAATAGTATCGGACGGGTCTTGTTCACCCCAAGGAAAGATCTTTCCAGTTGTTCCCCGGGAAGCTTTTTCCCATTCGGCTTCGGAAGGAAGACGTTTGTTTTGATAAAGACAAAAATCCTGAGCTTCCCCCCAAGTCACATAGAGAGCTGGCCAGGGGGCAAGGGCCTGATCCGGGATGAAGTGCACACTAATGAGATGCCAAATGAGATTTCGTAATTCGGGAGAGACCGTTCGATCACTCGTTTGCAAAAATTCTACGAATTCTCCAAGTGATACTTCGTATTGATCAATCTGATACTCATCTAACCAGATGCGGCGTTGCGGAAATTCAGTGTTATCAAAATTTTTCTCAAACGTGTGTCGACTCCCATCTTCTCGATTTGTACCCATCAAAAACCAGCCTTCTGGAATAGACACCATTGGTGAAGGTTTAGCGAAGCTGGCAATGCCTTGCAGATGGGCATCCACTGCAGGGGGTGCTGGCTCCATATTTCCCCATGTAGGCCTTAAGCTTATGAACACTATTATGAGACATGATAAAGAAATGGTCAGTGATCGGAGAAAAATGGTTTTGAAGATTGTGGACAATGTCGTCTCGCCTTCTTGTAATGATTAACGATAAGATGAGCGTGGTCTTAAAAGACAGTAGTATATCGGAACAGAACTTTTGGCAGGAAGGCAAGAGGGTGGGTTGTGGAACATATTCAGAGAATTTTTCAATAACCAAGGGCAATACTAATAGAGAATAGAGAAATGAGTCGTCAGGGAAATCAGCGGTTAGCTGGGCTAGTGCAATCTGAGATTCGGGCAATGACATTAGCCTGTACGAAGATGCAAGGAATCAACTTGGCGCAAGGTGTATGTGACACGGGAGTCCCCAAACCAGTGTTTGAAGGGGCTAAACAAGCAATGGATCAGGGTTTCAATACTTATACTCGCTATGATGGACTTGTTGAATTGCGCCAGGCGCTGGCTCAACGTTTAAACATATTCAATCACATCGTGGTTAATCCAGAAACCGAGATCACCGTCAGTGCGGGAGCCACCGGAGCCTTTCATTGTGTTTGTATGGCGCTTCTTCAGCCGGGAGATGAAGCCATTATCTTTGAACCATATTACGGCTACCATGTGAGCACAATCTTAGCAGTTGATGCTGTTCCCAAAGTCGTCTCTCTAAATGGGGAAGAGTGGAATCTGTCAACAGATGCTCTAGAGCAGGCCATCACCCCACGCACCAAAGCGATTGTGGTGAATACGCCAGCCAATCCTTCTGGGAAAGTCTTTACGACTAAAGAACTTCAAGCCATTGCGGAAATTGCTAAGCAGCATGATTTGTTTATCTTCACAGATGAAATTTACGAATACTTCGTCTATGAGAATCGAAGTCATGTCAGTATGGCTACATTTCCTGATTTGGCCGATCGCACGATTACCATTTCCGGGTATTCAAAAACATTTAGCATTACCGGTTGGAGAATTGGTCATGCCGTAGCAGCTCCAAGGTGGGCATCCATGATAGGGGCGATGAACGATTTGGTATATGTCTGTGCACCGGCACCTCTGCAATATGGTGTGGCGATGGGTATTCAAGCATTAGAATCTGAATTTTATCGGGAATTACAACGATCATTTCAGGTTAAACGCGATCGATTTTGTCGAGTGTTACAAGACATTGGTTTGTCTCCATCAATTCCTCATGGGGCGTATTATGTCTTAGCCGACGTGAGGGGATTGCCAGGGAAAACGGGAAAAGAAAAAGCCATGTATATGTTAGAGAAAACTGGTGTCGCAGGGGTACCAGGTGAGGCGTTCTTTGAAGGAGACAAAGGGGCCTCATACATACGATTTAGTTTCGCAAAAATGGATGAAGATTTGGATGTTGCTTGTGAACGATTACAAAAATTGAAGTGAAGGACTTCCGAAAAATCAGTGGAGCTCCTGACAATGAAAAATTCCAAGCGTAACTTCAAAAGTATTCTAGCTTTATATTATAACTCGAAGTAAATACTATTCCTGGAAAAAAGGACCTTCAATGTCAGGACACCAGGTATTGACAATGTTGACTTCATGAACCAGACAAGGAGAAAACTCAGTGCAAAAAGCTTGAGGTCCCATGGTATCGCCATGCGTCGTAATCCAATCATCAGGATTAGGCCCGGGATACCAAATAGCAACACCGAATGCGGATTTCATTCCACTGCTAGACTGAGCGGTATACAACACTTCAAATTCAATAAGCCCTTCTCCGTTCAACACACAATCGGAGTTATTGGGGTGAGAGTCAAGTGTCACGTGAAATAGAAAACCTTCTTCCACCCATACGTCAACTATTTTAATTTTGGGTTCGCTGGCTTGGACGGGTATCGTCAAAATGAATGGGAGTAGCAGAGTTGTCAGGATGAGTAGCCAGAAAAAAATTCTTCCTGTGACAATCCCATCTTTTTGGTAGTTAAAAGTATTGTGGTTGAGGAAGAAATGATTCATGCGAGACCTCAAAATGGAAAATAAGAAACTTGGTGGAACCTTCCTTTTCTATCTGTGAAATGCATCTTTTGGTCAATACACCAAATGGAGGGGGAGTTTAGAGTTTCAAGAAAAGACGATAGGAGAAAAACCAGAAAAGGTGGGGAACTATTAGATGCTGATAGAAAAAAGGTCTGAGCTTTTCCCGAAGTGTTGTAAGGCTTTTTGAGTAATTTGACGTCCTCGGGCTGTCCGATCAAGGTATCCGGCTTGAAGGAGATAAGGTTCATGCACATCTTCCAAGGTAGATTTCTCTTCCTGAACGGAAGCAGCTAAGGCTTCGATGCCCACAGGACCACCCTTGAACTTTTCAATGATGGTTAACAGAATTTTTCGATCCATCTCATCAAATCCCGCTTGATCCACTCCCAACCATTGCAAGGCCTCTTGGGCAACAGGCCTGGTGATGTGCCCCTGCGCTTTAACTTCGGCAAAGTCCCGGACCCGTTTGATGAGACGATTTGCGATACGGGGAGTGCCTCGGGCCCGTCTGGAAATTTCTCTAGCGGCATCATCATCAATCTGTACATTCAATAAACCCGCAGATCGGGAAATGATTACTTGTAATTCTTCAGGTTTGTAAAAATCCAAGCGATAGACTAATCCAAAACGTTCACGCAAAGGAGAGGTAAGTGCACCAGCCCGAGTTGTGGCTCCAATTAAAGTGAATGGAGGGAGGTCAAGTTTCATTGTGCGAAGAGAAGGCCCTTGCCCGATCACAAGATCAATTTGATAATCCTCCATTGCAGGGTACAGGGCTTCCTCGGCAGCAGGAGGCAAGCGATGGATTTCATCAATGAATAAAACATCATGAGGTTGAAGATTGGACAAAATTGCGGCCAGATCTCCGGCATGTGTCAGAACCAACCCTGAGGTGGAACGAATGGTCCCTCCCATTTCTTTGGCAATGATGTGTGCAATGGTTGTTTTTCCTAATCCCGGGGGGCCATAAAAAATGGCATGGTCAAGTGCTTCACTTCGTCCAAGTGCCGCATCGATACAGATGCGGAGCGAGGCTTTCATGCGCTCTTGCCCTATATACTCGTTTAGGCACTGAGGGCGTAGAGTCCCTTCAAGGTTCTGCTCTTCTTCCATAACCTGAGTAGACAGAATACGGTCATCCATTATTGTTGTGCCTTAAGGGAGTGGATAGGGTACAGAGATTTCTTCATGACAGGAGAATACCACAGAAAAGCATTCCCTTAGTAATGGAAAGAACAGCAGGAGAAAAAAGCGAGACAAATCTGGCGTAAAAACTGGTCCTATTGCTTAGAAGCCCGAAAAAAGGTCTTGGCATCCCAAACAAAATTCGACATTGATCTGCCGGTCAAGATAATTCACCAAAAATCCCTTTTCTTCATACAGCAGTTTTGCGCCCATGATGGTCTCATTGGGGAAGTCTTCAGGCCCAAGCAAGTCACGAACCTCCTTCAAGCTCGTGGCTCCCAAAATATGCCGAAAAATGCCACGCACTTTATGAGTAAATCGATTATTGATGAAAATCAAATCTACTTTGCCATCTGTGATCCGCACTCCTGCCATAGCGCCAGTAGGATTTTCCTTATCCCATAATAAAATAAAAGTGCCTTCTTGTTCCGCTCGTACCCCTGGCAACCGTTGTTCGACTAATGATTCCACGGCTTGTATTTCCGAGTCGCCCAACTTGACTCGATATAAGGAAATATCCTTGGCATCGACATCCTTGGCATTTTCGACGCTATTACGAGTGAGCTCATATTTCGCTGCCCATGTGGAAGGAATATAGAGAAGGAGTTGAGAAGCCAGGATAAGGCATGACCAAAAACTTATGCGTGTCATATTCTTCATGGAATTCCTCTTTAAGTAGGAAAATAAATAATGGAATGAGAGACGAGTATATATAAAGGGGGATTCTTCCTTTTTCAGGCATTCCAGCCCTAAAAGATTGTATCCGACCCCTCGTTTGAGGGTCAATTCTCAGAGGTATTGTGTGAGATCCCAGCACTTTTATTTCCTATGATATACTCTTGTCCCATGAAAAATGTCATTGTCATCAAAGGAGCCCGGCAACACAATCTTAAAAATCTTGACCTGGTGATTCCACGTGACCAATTTGTCGTCATTACAGGGTTAAGCGGATCAGGAAAATCCTCGTTAGCGTTCGACACTATCTATGCTGAGGGCCAGCGACGATACGTAGAATCGTTGTCGGCCTATGCTCGTCAATTTCTTGAGCAGATGACCAAGCCAGATGTGGATTCTATTGATGGACTTTCTCCTGCTATTTCCATTGAGCAAAAGACCACGAGCCATAACCCTCGTTCGACGGTAGGCACTGTCACAGAAATTTATGATTATTTTCGCCTGTTGTTTGCCCGGATCGGACAACCATTTTGTTTCCAATGTGACAATCCTATTGCTGCCCAAACCGTTCAACAAATGGTCGATGCCATTTTGGGGCTCCCCGTTGGCAGTAAGATTCATATTTTGGCCCCCATTGTGCGTAGTCGGAAAGGCGAGTATCGCAAAGAACTTCTAGCGGCTCGAAAAGCTGGATTTGTGCGAGCTCGCATTGATGGAGAGATTCATGATCTTGGTGAAACCATCAATTTGCATAAGCAGCGGAAGCATACGATAGAAATTGTCATTGATCGCTTAATTGTGAAGGCAGAAACCAGTGTGGCCCGACGCCTAGCGGATTCAGTAGAAACCGCACTGAAAATGACACAGGGCCTTGTGGCCGTGTTAACTGCGGATGAACATGTCCTGGTCTACAGTGAACAGTTAGCTTGCATTGAATGTGGGGTGAGTTATTCAGAAATCGCACCACGGATATTTTCCTTTAATAGCCCCCATGGTGCATGTCCGGTTTGCGATGGTATTGGGTTTGAGTCTTCAAGTTCTTCTGATCATGAAGAATGGACGTTCGATACGCCGTGTGAGATTTGCGAAGGGGGGCGTCTGAAACCGGAAAGTCTCGCGGTCAAAATCGGAGGACAATCCATTGCTGAGGTCACCAAGTTATCTGTACGACAAACGTTGGAATTTCTGAATAACTTGAATCTCAAAGATCGTGAACAACTCATCGGACAGCGAGTCATTAAAGAAATTCGTGAACGATTAGAATTTCTACTGAACGTAGGGTTGGGTTATCTGACGTTGGATCGTCCTTCGGCCACCCTATCAGGTGGCGAGGGGCAACGTATTCGATTGGCCACCCAAATCGGGTCAGGGTTGGTTGGAGTGTTATATATTCTGGATGAACCCAGTATTGGATTACATCAACGTGACCATCGGCGATTACTGCAAACACTTCTACGTTTGCGAGATATGGGGAATACGGTTGTGGTTGTGGAGCACGATGCAGAAACTATGCGTGCCGCCGATTACGTGTTGGATTTAGGTCCGGGAGCTGGTGTGGAAGGGGGGCAAATAGTCTCGCATGGCCCGCCCTCGGTTGTCATGGCTCACCCCACTTCACTCACGGGACAATATTTGAAGGGCAGTCGACGTGTGGCCTTACCGGTTCGAATGCGAAAGCCTAAAGGGTCGTTAGCAGTAGTTGGTGCCAGTAAACATAACTTACAGAATGTCACAGTGAACGTGCCATTGGGCCTTTTGACTTGTGTGACGGGTGTCTCAGGGTCAGGAAAAAGTACGCTGGTGATTGATGTCTTATTCCGGTCATTGGAGCATGGCTTTTCCCAGAAAAAACCAGTTTTTGAAGGATGTCGAGCTATAAAAGGGTTAGAGCATTTGGATAAACTCATTGATATTGATCAGTCACCGATCGGGCGGACGCCCCGTTCCAATCCTGCTACCTACACAGGGCTGTTCAGTTTTATTCGCGATGTCTTTGCGCAATTGCCGGAGTCACGGGTAAGAGGGTACAAACCGGGGCGGTACAGCTTTAATGTGAAAGGTGGTCGATGTGAAGTTTGTCAGGGCGATGGGTTGATCAAAATAGAAATGCATTTTCTCCCGGATATTTATGTGACTTGTGAGGCTTGCAATGGCCAACGATATAATCGGGAAACATTAGATGTGAAGTACAAGGGGAGAACCATAGCTGATATCTTGAATATGACGGTGGCTGAAGCGTTAGAATTTTTTGTCAATATTCCTCCTATTCGCGCCCGTCTACAAACCCTGTCCGATGTCGGGCTTCATTATATCAAGCTAGGACAATCAGCCACGACATTGTCAGGAGGGGAAGCGCAGCGGGTCAAACTCTCGAAAGAACTCTCCAAACGCCCAACTGGACGAACCCTCTATATCTTAGATGAGCCCACAACGGGGTTGCATTTCGTAGATATCCAACGACTGCTTGATGTGCTGGATCGATTGGTGGAAACAGGCAACACGGTGCTGATCATTGAACATAATATAGATGTGATTCGAAACGCCGATTGGATTATTGACCTGGGACCGGAAGGGGGAGATCAAGGTGGGAGTGTTGTGGCAGAAGGCACTCCGGAATCTGTGATGCAGGTTCATGATTCGCGGACAGGTCTAGCCCTGTTGGAAGACAAGGAGGCGATACAATGAACTAGGACTTTTTCTTATAGATATTTAGTCCAATCTTTTCTTCTCGATTGGGGATCGTCACATTGCCCTCGGTAGAAGCAATAATAGTAGTTTTTCCAGAAGACGAAGGACCAAAATCTTTGGTGAGATCAACTTTAATCGTCAATATTGTCCCGTCAACTGTTAATTCCACGTTTTTCATATATGTGTCCTTTATAAGAAAATAATTAAAAAGTGAATGTTCAGTTGAGCAAGCAGGATTTGGCCTGAATTTACATCAATGCCATGAGGAAAGTGGCGATGCCACCCACAAAAGGGATCACGGCAATGTAGAGGACCCATTTGCCTTGGGACCAGCTTTTGCCAGAGGGGAATAGAGGGGCCTGGCTTTTAAAAATAAATTCATACACAAAAATGAGTGTGCCGATAACTAAGACAATCGTTCGACTCGTCCGAGGCCATGTGTACAGTCCAACTGATATATAGCTTGTTAAATGGAATCCACTGAAAGCACAGAGGAGTGGAGAGAGAATATAATATAGAAAAAGAGTCGAAAGTTTATTTGATCCCATAGATTGTGGGAGAGGCAGTTCAGAGTGGTTCATTCTTGTCCTTCAGATAGAACCACTGATACTGTTTTCCCGGAAGATGAAGCTGGCGGGGATGTGTCACAGCTTTGACAAACTCGAGGGCGTCGTTTGAGATACGAAATCTTTCCGCTGGCCAAACAACTATAATGCACAAATCGTTCACATAGACTACATCGAGACCATCCGCCACGCAGCATTGTGAGGTTACGATACAGGCCCTCGCCACATACCCCACAAGATTCGGGTTCAATCCCGAGGAGTAAAGGCTCCCATTCTCCGGCTCGATTTCGAATACTCATGGTGAGACAGTATACTGAGACTGCAAGGATGAAAACAATTAGGCCAGACTGGCTATGGGGTTGTCTAAAGAGTTTTCGCTACGATTTTCCCAACTCTATGGTTTTTGATAATGCCGGGCTGAAACCCGTCGTCATAGAAAAGCTCTTGAATAATGAAGCTTGCAAAATTAATATGGGGTTCTCCAATTGCGACCATTTCATGGAACTTAAGATGGATTCCCGCTGACTAACGGCGGGAATGACCGCGTAGGGGATAGTAATAAAAGACAATCCTTTCGACGATAGTACCTCTCTCTTCAAGCTGCTTTAGGTCTTACGTTTTACCTAGTTTTTCGCAATCCGTTTGACCCTTGAAAATTCTTTTGATAGGGTCCTACTCGGTTTTTCTAGCCATTGATGACCTTCTCAGTACTCCTCTGTGGACATTACCAAGTATTTAGATCAGCAACGTCAACGGATTGATCAGTTTCTGGAAAAATGTCTTCCAGATACCTTGAGCGATCCGGAAAAACTTTACGAATCTATGCGGTATAGCCTCCTGGCTGGAGGTAAACGAGTGCGGCCGATTTTGACTATCGCTGCGGCCCAAGCCTTAGGTTATGACCAGGATACGGTGTTGCCCTTTGCTGCCTCTTTGGAATTTATTCATACCTATTCGTTGATTCACGATGATTTGCCTGCCATGGATGATGATGATTATCGACGTGGCCGCCCCACCAATCATAAGGTGTATGGAGATGGGATGGCGATATTAGCAGGAGATGGGTTACTCACGATGGCATTTGAATTGTGCAGCCGACATGAAGATAAGAACGGTTTTACGCCGAGTCAACAATTATCAATGGTTTGTGAACTAGCATATGGCTCTGGCCATCAAGGGATGGTGGGGGGGCAGGTCATGGATATCCAGGCTGAAAACCAAGAGATTGATCTTGTGCATCTCCAAAAAATTCATTCCCATAAAACGGGACAATTGATCCGGGCGGCGGTTCGTATCGGGGGTATAGTAGGTGGTGCGTCGCCTAACCAAATGCAGTCGTTGACTGGCTATGCTGAAGATATTGGATTAGCATTTCAAATTGCTGACGATGTGCTCAATATGGTGGGCACTCGTGAGGAATTGGGGAAAGATGCGGGGACAGACGAACAACGAGGGAAACAAACCTATCCCTCATTTTTCGGAATTGATGAGTCTCGCAAATTAGCCTACGAATGTGTTGAACGGGCAGTCAATCGACTAGAATCATTTGATCATCACGCTGATCCGCTTCGACATATCGCTACCTATATCATAAAGCGGCGAAGCTGAATAACTTTTGATTGTTAGTGTGAAGGTGATATCGTTGAATGGAGCGACGAAATTAAAACAGTTCCCTAATAGTCAAATGGAAATGATCTCCCTCTGACTTTCTCCTTCACCTCCTATCGTTGTTATCATCTCTTTCTTCTTTCGTGGAACAATTGGTCAGCTTTGAATCCGAAATCAGCCTAATCTTTTCATGAAAGTTCTCATTACCGGGTCTTCCGGATTTATTGGAGCGGCTGTCACACGTGCGGCTGTTGCTGAAGGCAATGAAGTAAGGGTCTTAGTTCGTTCAACCAGTAATCGAAGCAATTTGGATGGCTTGCCGATTGAAATGGTTGAAGGGGACTTGCAAGATCCCCCTTCATTAAAAAAGGCTCTTACTGGTTGTCAGGGTTTGTACCATGTGGCCGCATATTATGCATTGTGGGCTCAAGATCCTGCGACGTTTTATCGAGTGAATGTAGAAGGGACCAAATGTCTCTTTCGTGCTGCCGAAGAGGTGGGCATTGAACGTATTGTTTATACGAGCACGATTGGAGCAATTGGTTTGCCCGGTGATGGCGGGTTAGGTCGAGAAGAATTATATCCTTCGGAAACACAACTTTCTGGAGATTATAAACGATCGAAATTTTTAGCTGAGCAGGAAGTGTTGAACATGGCCCAGGAAGGATTGCCTGTGGTGATTGTGAATCCCACAGCTCCTGTAGGTGCCAGGGATATAAAACCTACGCCAACTGGGAAAATTATTGTGGATTTTATGAAGGGAAAGATGCTGGCCTATATTGAAACCGGGATGAATATAGTCGATGTTGAGGATGTGGCAGTAGGACATGTACGTGCTATGGAACGAGGGCGAATTGGTGAGCGGTATATTCTTGGCAATCAAAACCTTATGTTGCGAGAGGTCTGTCAGATGCTCAGTCAATTGACCGGTATCTCCGTTCCCCGCGTTCGATTGCCCTGGAGTGTTGTCATGCCATTAGCGCATATCAATGTCTGGATTGCGAATATTATCACGCATACCTCGCCGCGAATTCCGTTGGAAGGTGTGCGGATGGCCAAGTATTGTATGCATTATGATTGCTCTAAAGCCCGACAAGAGCTTGGAATTCCACAAACACCGGCTAAAACGGCCCTTAAGAAAGCGGTCGAGTGGTTCCGCCAGTACGGCTACGCCTAACATATACACGTTAAGCCTTTTCCTCTTTACTATTTAGACGTCACACGCCTTGGAATTTCTTTTTCTTTTAGCGAACACAGTTATTTTTCGACCCTATGTGTTTATATTTCTTGCTATTTCATTATACATCGCTCGGCAATTGTTAGGGTGGAGGAGAACGTGTCGCTTATTTGGCCTGACCTGGGCTACAGCGTTTATCTGCGAATTTTCTTCGACACGGATCGGAATCCCTTTTGGAGAGTATTTCTATACGGGAGTGACAGAGGGGCAGGAATTGTATCTTTTCAATATTCCATTTATGGACTCACTCTCATTTTCATTTCTTCTATTTGCCAGTTACTGTGTAGCTCTTGTTTTTGTGCTTCCCTATGCGAAAATAGCTGAGCAAGATGCGTGGCGTTTTGATGCCCACCTGCGAACTTCCTGGCCAGTTGTCTGGCTTACGGTTGTCTTCTTCACTTTTTCCGATGTCATTATTGATCCGCTGGCCTTGCGAGGGGATCAATGGTTTCTAGAGCAAATCTACGGCTATGCCCATCAAGGCATCTATTTTGGAGTTCCCCTGACCAACTTTGCTGGATGGGCTGTCGTTGGGTTAGTGTCTTGTGTGTGTTACCGGTGGTTAGAGCGAGGGCCCTATCAAGCTGATCCCATTCCGCGAGAAGTCGTCCGACGGGAATTATTTTTAGGCATCGGTGTATACTACGCGGTGTTGGTATTTAACTTGGTTCTGACCTTTTGGATTGGCGAACTGTTGATAGGGATCGTTGGCTGTTTTATCTTTTTCCCTTTCACAGCGATTCTCTTTTTCATCCTCCAGAGGGGTGGAGCCAAATTTGAATGTGCTGGTGGAGTTTAAAGTGCGATATCTTATGTTTAGAGATTCAACTATTCTCCCATCGTTGCTTGAGGCCATGACCACAAGGTCGGTATGATAGAAAAATGAAAGGATTTTTTATTCGATGTGGAATTACCGGCTTTGCAGTGTTACTGGCGAGCCAAATTATTCCAGGTATCGAAATTCTCAGCCTCGGGTCCGGTGTTGCCGCAGTTGTCATTCTATCGTTTTTAAACGCCATTATTCGTCCCATTCTGTATCTCCTTTCCGCTCCGTTTATTTTTGTGACATTTGGCTTTTTTATGGTGTTAATTAACGCCTTTTTACTCTATCTCGTCAGCGGTATGGTCAAGGGATTCCTGGTTTCAGGATTTTGGCCAGCGGTTGGTGGAGCCATATTAATTAGTGTAGTAAGTGGCATCCTAAATATGTGGATTTCGGAGCAAGGTCAGATAGAAATGGTGACTCGCTCGCCCACTGGTCGTAAAATTCGACATATTAATTAACCCCACGCCTGCCCACGTAGAATTCTCTGACAAGTACCTAGAGCTAGGGAGATGTGAAGTTTGAATGCGAGTGGTATCATCCATTCAATACTTACGGCCAAATGAGATGATAATTTTATTGCAGTGATAGAGAGGAATCCTTACATGGCTAACCAGCTTGAACCCACCTTACCGACGCAGCAGCAAAGCACCCTTCAAAAAATATTAACCTCTGCTGTTAATGAAGTGGGAATGGAAGCAGCTTTGGTTGCCATAATGGCTCATGAAGGTGGTCCCCTCATTGAGCAAGTATCGCGAGGGTTCTCTCCCCGGGAAATTCGAGCAATTCTTCGAGCGTTGTCTCTGGAAGAATTAAAAGGTGTGAGTCCGAGAAATAAGAAGGAGGGGTCGGAACTGAATAATGTTCTCCGCTTGCGAATGGTAACCCCCGGTACCAAAGTAGCCCTTGCCCTCCCATTACGCTTTGGTGGGCGGGTCTATGGCACATTGGTTTTGGCCAGGCGAGAAAATGTGGCTCTCACCAAACGAGAGAAAACCACCCTCACGACCAACGTCAATTATATTACTGGAGAATTAAAAAAGGCTGGGCTTTTTGGTTCTTCCGTCATTTTAGGCACTCCTGTTGTAGCGAATGAGCCATTGAATGTTCCTGTGAGTGAAGGCCAAGCGCCTGTGCAGCGTACCTATACGAATGAGCATGTGCAGGAACGCATCGCCAATATTTTGACGGAAATTGGGGATGGCATTTCATTTGACCGTGGGTGGGTTACGATTTATGACCCACTCTTGGCCTCCTTGGAAATACTTGGGGTTCTTGGCACCCAAAAGCGTGACCTGAGTCCAGGCCAACAACTCTCTTTGGACGATTCGGCATCTGGCTGGTCAGTTCGCCATCGAAAACCAAGGAGTGATAATAATTTGGCGTCGACCCAAGGCCGCTTTCATGACTATAAGCAGTTATATAAAGATAAATTCACATCGACAATCATCATTCCGTTTTTTGTGCGAGGCCGGGTCGCCGGAACCCTGACGTTAGCTTCTAAAAACTCTAATCAGTTTGATCATAATGGTGATGATCTTCAAGCTCTTGAATCGGCCACTGCCAAGCTTGTGGAATTATTTGAGGATCCCTCATGCCACCTTTCGGTGATGGAGCCAGCCCCTGTTCCATTGGAGAAAACTCCTACAAAAAAAGGAAAAGTATTGCCAGTTCCGGCTCCAGAAGGAGGGGATGTGCGGAAAGAAGAACGGCGAGTGGCGCTTCAAGAAGTGAGTTCTTTTCTTGCTACGGAAATTCGGGAGCCTATCGGATTTATTCGAGCCCAGCTGGAAGAAATTACTACTGACTCTGAACTAGACTTTGATTCCCAAACCCAAGTGGAAAATGCCATGCGGGATATGATCAGAATGGAGACTGTCCTGAATGAAATCTTAGATTTCGCGAGGCCCTTGGAACTTGATCGGAAGCCATGCCGTGTTCAGGATATGTTAGATGAGGCGCTTTCCTTAGTTTCCACCGATTTGCGGGTGAATCGTATTGAGGTGGCCAAAAAAGTTCCTGCTCGATTAGCACAAGTACGCTGGGATGAAGTCAAAATGCAAAATGTTTTCCTTTGTATTTTTAAAAATGCTATTGAGGCCATGTCCCCAGGTGGTCACTTACGCGTGGAAGTCATGTTAACCCGGGCACGAAAACCGGAGCTGCAAATTGTTATTGCCAATGATGGGGTCCCAATTCCACCTGGGCTTGTGGATAAAGTCTTTGAACCGTATTTTACGACCAAACGTTCAGGAACCGGGTTGGGTCTAGCCACGGTCAAAAAAGTCGTGGAAGAACATCAGGGGAAAATTTCTATTGCGAGTGAGCCGGAGAAGGGAACCACTCTGACCATTCTCATGCCAGCCCCTAAACCCAGAGCACCTTATCGGGCACGACGGCCAGTTCGTCGGGCGAGTCGAGGGGATTCATAAAGGAGGACAAAATAGCCAGTTTCTTGAGCATTTTCCCTTACAGGCTTGACACCACCGTCTATTCTGCCTAAGATTCCGCTCTTCCATAGAAACGTGAAGATCACATAAATACATTGTGACCCTTTTCTATTGTTAACCCGTTATAACTAACAAAGGAGCGGTCTTATGAAAGCAATTGGAATTATTCTTGGAACGGTAGGTGCCAGCTGTTTCGCCCTATCCATGGCTTTTGCCAATCCAGGCATGTTACCCAATCATCCAGGGTACCCGGCAAAAGGAAAGTCTCCAGCAACCGGCCAAGCAACGGCCAATGATCAAGGACAGACAAATGCAGTCGGTCCTGCTACCCTTCAGGCGGCCCAAGATCATGGAAGCAAGGCTGCTATGAATGAGGTGACCGATGCGAATCGTGCACGGATCAAAAAATCCATGGGTGCCGGACGGTTACCAGAAACTGATACGATGAATAAAGTTCCGATCAATCCAGCTGGGGCAAAATCGACTGTTATCAATTAAGACATTCATTTCTTTGAGTTCTTAAAAAAGGGTGCCAATGTGGCACCCTTTTTTTGTTTTTTCCCCAAATCGCTCACCCACAAATTTCTCTTTATCTCCCACTTCAGCATAAATCGCTAGTTCAGGAAAACCTATCTTGAATCGAGTGAATACAGAATTGGCGAAATTATTAAAGGCCAGAATTCGCACTCAAGGTCCCATGACCTTTCGAGATTTTATGACCTCTGCGCTTTACCATGAAACGTATGGGTTTTATACCCAGGCTCCTGACATTGGCAGTTCTGCGGGACCTTTTGACACGAGTGCCAAATTTATGGCTTTTTCGTTTGGAGTGGCTCAAGCCATTACCCATGCTGCTCAGACAATGGGTACGCAAATTCGAGTGCTGGAACTTGGAGGAGGAACAGGACAACTAGGAGCAGGTATTCTTTCGTTTCTTTCGATCCCTCATGACTATGTCATACTGGAAATCAGCCCAGGCTTGCGTGCCAAGCAGCTTGAAAAAGGATTAAAACCTGTTTCGACATTAGAAGAGCTGGAGCCGATGCCGACGGTGGTATTAGCCAATGAAGTGTTAGATGCCTTGCCAGTTCACAGGGTCATGGGGTTGGCAAACGAAGAGGTATGTGAATTATTTGTTGATCTGGATGAAGATGGGGAATTCTGTGAGCAGCCAGGGGATTTGTCCACACCGAGATTACTTCAGCGTATTCAGGAGGGACATATTCATCTTGGACATGGGCACATTGCCGAATTGTGTTTAGAAATTCCATTACTTCTTCAAGAACTTGGGCTAGTCGTGAAGCCGGGATATATCATTTTTGTTGATTATGGTGACAAGGCGTCAAATATTTATTCATATCGCCATCGCAATGGGACGTTGCGGTCCTACTATCGACAACAACAAATTCATGATCATTTTTTTGCAGTAGGGGAACAAGATATGACAGCTGATGTTGATTTTACGGCCGTCATCTCTGCGGCTACGTCCGTTGGGTTGGAGGTGGCAGGTTGTATATCACAAGGGACGTGGCTGACAAATCTCGGGATTCAACAGTACGTCGGGACGGATAAGGATTCGGTTTCCAGACAACAGGAAGTTGATCTGTTGACCAGGGATGCTCGTTTAGGAAGTGCTTTTGATGTATTAATGTTTAAAACAAAAGGGCTGCCTGATGCTCCTGGCCTCTATCCGCTCTCCTAGGAAAATGTGTAAAACCAATGGGTCATTTTTCAGGATGGGACAAGCAAAAGGCGGCGTGCTCACTATTGAGTTGTACTCATGTACTTGGAGTACGCTTTGCGTTCTAAGCCACAGTGAGGTCTTTCAAGGACCTATCCAGCAATTTTCGATCTTGTTGAATGGACTTTTGAGAAACATTCAACACCTTGTCCTGTTCTCTTTCAGTCATATGAAACAATTGTCATGGATTGACTGACAATCAGTAAGAATTGAGATGGCTCTATGGTTGACTCCGGTGGACTAGCTCGTCAAGAGTTAATGGCGCTTTATTCGCTGAGATTCCAAGGAGGGTCTGCAACGCGGCCATCGGCGTTTTGCGGCGGTTGAAGCGGAACACAAACTCATCAAGATAGCTCTGGAGATACTTTGGCTCCACTCCATGATGCGTGCCAATGAGCCACGTTTTGAGATTACTGAAGACCCGGTGGATATGGGGCGCCACTTTGTGCGCTCGCTCCGGGGTGCGAACCATTCGCACACGATGCTTGTACCCGACCAACGCTGCATCAGAATACCCGCGCCACCCATCCGTTCGGAGTGTGGAGTTGGCCTCAATATTTGCCCTCAAAAACCCACGAATGCTGAGCTCGCCTGCATCCTTCAGGATTGAAAGACGCAATCGACCTGTCCGTTCAGATCGTTTCCCTTTTTTGTCGGTATAGGGGAGAACCTCCACGGCCCCGATTATCAAGCTCTTGTGCTTGGCTGTCGTCGCTCCCCGACCTGGCCTGCCTTTGGCTGAGCCGCCGAGGATTGCCTCATCGGCCTCAATCAAGCCGGAGAGCTGGCTTCGGTTTGTGTTGACCATTCCTTGACGCAACCGATGCAGCATATGCCAAGCTGTGGTGGCACTCGAAAGGCCAAGCTGGCGTGCAAGCTGAACGGCACTGATTCCTGGCGTATGAGTCGTCACAAGATACGCAGCCCAGAACCACTCCTGGACGGGCACGTGAGAACGGTGCATGAGTGTGCCGGCCATCGGCGAAGTCTGACGCCCACACGCCCGACACTCGAACACGTAGCGCTTGGAGTTGAGCCAGGCCGACTTCCCCCTGCACTTGGGACAAACAAACCCATCGGGCCAGCGACTCTGCACCAAATATTCAAGACAAGCCTGCCGTGTAGTGAAGCGTTGACGAAATTCCCGCATGTCCTTCGGATACGTTGGGCGCCCCACACTTGAATAGTCACAAGTCCTTCAACCGGAGTCAACCGTAGAGCCATTAGAATTGATTCTCACAAATTTTTCAGGATTCTACCGATGTTGTGGAGGTTCTTTTACAGGGATACTTCTCAACAGGACTCCTTCCTCGCGCGTCATTTAAGTACAGGTAAAGATATGAATGCCTGGACGGCTCACATATCGTCTCCCCAATCTTCCAATCCTGGTGAACATCTTCGACCTCCGGAAAATTTTCAAAATGTTTCTACTCGAACTCTAGGAAACCAGAACACATACCCAGACAGATTTGTTCTTTCCAACCTGGGCCAATAAGAGCATGATTCAAGAAGTCCAAAAGTGTAGTGTTGTCAAAATTCTAGCAAGCCTGACAAATTTCACCACAATTCTCTTAAATTCCGAACAAAAACTGATCGCATTGGAAGACAAATTTATATGTGGTTGATAGTGTTTCTTCTAATATGTCGTAGATGTCAAGAATTTTTTTTCATTTTTATTACACAAAATGCATGTATGCACTATTTTTTTTCTACAAAATGTTGTAGACTCCAAAAATTAATACATATAAATTTCGTCCCATCTTCATTTTCCGCAGTCATACACCCCTCATTCATTCGTAGTTTTTTTCATGTCAACATGTTCTGTGGCATGCATGATGCACATGCTCACCTAGTGAAATCATGGGAAGCAGGAGGCTTTCAAAGGAGGGAGAGTTATGAATTGTGCACGATGTAATGGGCTGATGGTGGTTGATGATTGCCTAGACGTAAAAGGCGGAATGGGCGAGCTTTGGATTCGAGCCTACCGATGCGTCATGTGCGGCAATCTGACAGACCCGGTGATTAATCGTCATCGCACGACTCCGGTACAGGCTCAGGTCCTTCCATTTCGGAAGCGGCTACGTAGAGCTCCACGCACTCCAGTTGCTCGCTTAACAGCGTAACTTGAGCGCCTGAAGTGTAGGCGCTAGAAAAATTCGTGTCTCAGAGGCATAACGTGTCACGATAGGACCTGGTGCCTGTGGGACAGAATATGGGATCCTGTCAAAATTGTGATTATTCTCTTGGTGCTTCTGACGTTTCTCAAGCGAGCTCACTAATCTTCGGTGAGCTCGTTGAAGATGGCGTCTCCTCTTTTTTCCCTCTCAAATGATTTGATTCCTATCATATGTAGTTATCCCCTACGTTTGTTTTTACCCTCCGAACCTGTTTAAATCACTATCGAGACTCCCTGTGATGCGATGGGTAGGATGGCCTCTCACATTTCTGCAAACTATTTATCTTTCCTCAAAAATTCCCGGCAAAGGATCTTGCTGACCGGTGACTGTCGATCAAATTTTTCTTATTAGTCTTCTTGGAATTCTCGTCGTATTTTTTATCTGGGAACGGTGGCGTTATGATCTGGTGGCCTTGGCAGGGTTATTCATTGCCACATTATTAGGATACATTCCTGCCAATGAAGCTTTTTTAGGTTTTGGACATCCGGCAGTTGTTACGGTGGCGGCGGTGTTGATAATTAGCCGGGGGTTGAGTAATGCGGGAGCAATTGAAATTTTTACCCGCTATATCAAAGGAGCGATTTCTTCTCCGACGTTACATATTGTCAGTTTAGCTGGGGTTGGCGGCCTGCTTTCCACCATTATGAATAATGTGGGGGCTTTGGCACTGCTGATGCCCGTCGCTATTCAATCCTCGTTCGATGCGAAACGATCACCGGCTATCATTTTGATGCCCTTGGCGTTTGGGACTATCTTAGGAGGCATGGCCACGTTAATTGGGACCCCACCTAATATTATTGTGGCAAACTATCGGGCAGAAATTACCGGTCAGCCATTTGGTATGTTCGATTTTTCTCCCGTCGGTGGGGTAGTGGCGGTGGCCGGAATTATCTTTGTGGCCTTAATTGGATGGCATCTCATTCCTTTTGCTCGACGATCGAAAAATGCCCCACAAGACTTATTTCATATTCAAGAATATCTTACCGAAGTCAAAGTTCCAGAAAATTCCAAGGCTATAGGCAAATCACTCTCAGAATTAGAATCCGCGACTGAGGATTCAGATGCCTTAATCATTGGACTCATTCGAGCGGAACAATCCATTCGAGGAGCTGCCTGGCGGGAACATATTCAAGTAGGTGATGTCTTAGTTTTGGAGGCAGGGCCGCAAGGGATCAAAAAATTTGTCTCAGCGTTAGGACTAGAATTAACTGGGACTCAAACAAAAGAAGAGGTCCCAGAGCCTGAGGTGGCTAAAAAGTCTCCTGCAATGAAGGACGAAATCTTATTAGAAGCCGTCGTGCCTCCTGACCGTTCGTGGTTGGTGGGAAGATTGGCAGGAACGTTAAAGCTCCGGAGCCGTTTTGGTGTGTCTCTCTTAGGCGTGTCCCGACAGGGGACACCTTATCGAGGTCGGTTAAAAGAATTCCGGTTTAAGGCTGGGGATGTCTTGCTCTTGCAAGGTGAGAAAGAAGTGGTGTTAGAGGTGATTAGTTCTTTGGGATGTCTACCGTTGGCTGAACGGGGGATTCAACTGGTTCAATCTGGCCAAGCTCTGTTGGCTGGTGGACTATTTGCCGTGGCCTTGGTGAGTGCCATTGCGGGGCTTGTGCCGTTACCAATTGCATTGGCCAGTGCAGCCTTAGGGATGGTTCTTTTTACTATTGTGTCTCCCAGAGATGTCTATCAACACATTGATTGGCCCGTGTTGGTATTGTTAGGAGCGATGATTCCCATTGGTGGCGCATTAGAACACAGCGGAGCTACAACGGTGTTAGCCCAATTTCTGGTACATGTCACAACCGGATACTCTCCGGTTATCCTTTTGGGTCTGATTATGGTCTTCACGATGCTCCTATCTGATGTTATGAATAATGCAGCGACTGCGGTGGTTATGGCCCCCTTTAGTTATGCTGTCGCACAAAGTCTTCAGGTCAATGTCGATCCGTTTCTCATGGCGGTGGCCATCGGAGCTTCCTGTGCTTTTCTCACGCCAATAGGGCATCAGAATAATTTATTAGTCATGGGGCCCGGAGGTTATCGATTTGGAGATTATTGGAGAATGGGGCTGCCGCTGGAAATATTAATCCTTGCCGTGTCTCTTCCTTTGCTCGTCATGTTCTGGCCACTTAGAGTTAGTCCTTCATAACAATCAAACCTTTTCATGGCCTTTCCTTTTAAAACCAAATCGGCCCCCAAGTCCTCACTCTTCCTGAGGCGGGTGGTCTACATGCCTTCTGACCTGGATCCCGTTCGCACCTTGCTGGTCAGGTTGGGGATGGTCCTGTTTCTGTTTGGAATGTTGATCGGCCTTCTATGGCTAGACCGCGAGGGACTAAAAGATCAGAGCGATGGCCATATGTCGTTCACTGATGTGGTGTATTTCACAATGGTGACCGTCACAACTGTTGGGTACGGTGATATTGTGCCTGTGACGCCGCGGGCAAGAATGATTGATGCTCTTGTGGTGACGCCCGTTCGAATTTTTATTTGGATAATTTTTTTAGGAACAGCCTATCAGTTAGCGTTACGACAATTTACCGAGGTATTTCGCATGGCAAAACTTCAATCAAATCTCGATCAACATGTGGTTGTCTGTGGTTTCGGACACACTGGTTATTCGGCCGTCAAAGAATTATTGGCGAAGGGAACTGAGCCCGAACATATCGTCGTCATTGACCCCCGAGATGATCGGGTGCGAACGGCGGTCGAGTTGGGAGTGGTCGCTCTTAAAGGCGATGCCACTCAGGAAGGGCTCCTACAACATGGGGCATTCTTACGAGCAGCAAAAGCGGTCATCATTGCGTCGGGTCGTGACGATTCCAATGCGCTTATCTTATTAACGGTTCGAAATCTCAATACGGAATGCCGAGTGATTGTAAGTGCCAAGGAGGAAGAAAACGTCAAACTTTTTCGCCAGGGAGGCGCACAAACGATTATTTCCCCTGCCACATACGGAGGCTATATGTTAGCCGCGGCAGTCGATCAAAAATATCTGGCTGATTACTTAGAAGATTTTCTTACGGCAGGAGGGCAGGTCAACATTGTCGAACGAACAGTTGAAGGAGACGATGTAGGAAAAATGGCCAGCGATTTACAGCCAGACGTCTTACTCAGAGTGTATCGCCATGGCACGACATTGTCGCCATGGGAATTTCAGGATGGGCAACGTCTTGAGTCGGGTGATGTGATGTTACTCTTTCGTCCCGTACAAGACGAAAAGCCGCTTGTCTAATGTGATATCGAGATATTTTGAAATTAGGTTCATCTGCCTTTGGTATGTATACAGCACAGAATTTATCTTTCTCGTATCCTCCTCTTTTGTAAGGAGGGGCAAGGGGAGGTAGAAGCCAGAGTTGGCGCATGGGATTTTCAGCCTGCCATGTTCGCCCCTTTTAGCAGACCACCCATTTTCCCTTCCTGAGAGTTGCTGGGTTTCGGTCCGGCAGCCAAGCTCCTTTTGTTTCGGCAAAACGGCCCAAAACCATTGACGCCCAGTCCAGCCACATCAAATAAGATGGACGCAGGGTAGAGGGCAGACCAACTTGCGGAGCCTGGCCTGAGCTTTGCCGAAGGGCTCAAACAAGGCCCGCCCGATATTAGAGCGTCCATCCACAGAGCCGGACTGCAGGCGTCAGCTCCTGATAAACACGAAGCATCACAGGACTCAGCGAAATAAAGAGTTTTTAGGAAGTTATTTGGAATAACTACAGAAAAAATTGCTCTTCTTGAGCAGAGACTCACTGATTCTGTCTTAACGGCTTTGTCGCCTATCCTCCCCTACCTACTATCGTTTTCAACTTCCTATCCTGGCGTTCCGATAAAATCTAATACCATCCCTTTCAAGGCATAAGAGCCGCCCTCTTGTTTAGAGGGCGAAACTACAGGGCGTAGGACAGAATGAAACGCAATCAATTAAATCGTGGTGAGATGCGCAGGATTATGTATGTCGAAAATAAGGACGGAACACTTGATGGAGTCGAAGGGCGAATTGGTTGGGTCACCTTCTCAAAAACTGGCAAGACTATTTACTATCGAAATCGGGCCCTCCAAAGAAGCCATGGCCAAGGAATACGCGGAAACTACTTCGATGAACGTACTGGCGAAGAGTATTGGGTGTCGGGCTTGAAAAAACGTGGCTCAAACGCACACTGGGCTGAACATCCAGACATCAAAGTAGATGACGATGCGGTGGAAGAATATAACCGAATTCGGAAAGAGGGTTCTAAATAACCACTCCTAGTTAGGATCACGAAGAAAGAAGCATGGAAAACGATAGTCCACACCACACTAGGTTCCATATCGTCCGCTTGCCAAAGGTCGAAAGATTTACCTGTTCAAAGAAGGATATTCAACAAATATTCAAGCAAGACGTCTTTGACTTTGTGAGTATCGGAGGATTAGGCAAAAAATTTGAAATGGCTCTACGGTTGACTCCGGTTGAAGGACTTGTGACTATTCAAGTGTGGGGCGCCCAACGTATCCGAAGGACATGCGGGAATTTCGTCAACGCTTCACTACACGGCAGGCTTGTCTTGAATATTTGGTGCAGAGTCGCTGGCCCGATGGGTTTGTTTGTCCCAAGTGCAGGGGGAAGTCGGCCTGGCTCAACTCCAAGCGCTACGTGTTCGAGTGTCGGGCGTGTGGGCGTCAGACTTCGCCGATGGCCGGCACACTCATGCACCGTTCTCACGTGCCCGTCCAGGAGTGGTTCTGGGCTGCGTATCTTGTGACGACTCATACGCCAGGAATCAGTGCCGTTCAGCTTGCACGCCAGCTTGGCCTTTCGAGTGCCACCACAGCTTGGCATATGCTGCATCGGTTGCGTCAAGGAATGGTCAACACAAACCGAAGCCAGCTCTCCGGCTTGATTGAGGCCGATGAGGCAATCCTCGGCGGCTCAGCCAAAGGCAGGCCAGGTCGGGGAGCGACGACAGCCAAGCACAAGAGCTTGATAATCGGGGCCGTGGAGGTTCTCCCCTATACCGACAAAAAAGGGAAACGATCTGAACGGACAGGTCGATTGCGTCTTTCAATCCTGAAGGATGCAGGCGAGCTCAGCATTCGTGGGTTTTTGAGGGCAAATATTGAGGCCAACTCCACACTCCGAACGGATGGGTGGCGCGGGTATTCTGATGCAGCGTTGGTCGGGTACAAGCATCGTGTGCGAATGGTTCGCACCCCGGAGCGAGCGCACAAAGTGGCGCCCCATATCCACCGGGTCTTCAGTAATCTCAAAACGTGGCTCATTGGCACGCATCATGGAGTGGAGCCAAAGTATCTCCAGAGCTATCTTGATGAGTTTGTGTTCCGCTTCAACCGCCGCAAAACGCCGATGGCCGCGTTGCAGACCCTCCTTGGAATCTCAGCGAATAAAGCGCCATTAACTCTTGACGAGCTAGTCCACCGGAGTCAACCATAGAGCCATCAAAAGAATTATTGCTGGTAATTGGGCCTCAAGAAATAAAAGAATTTCATGAAACGTTCGAAGGAGTAGGACGAGTAAGACGAATTGTTGTCACAGCCTCTGGAGAAAAAATCTAAACCTCTTACAGCCAAATTGTCCAAGAACAACTGCCCCCAAGCACCACCTTAAGCCACTGCCACTAAACAGGTCTCAAAACAGATTTTGCCCTATTGGGTCTCATTGCAAAGCCTTCAATTGAAAGATATTTTCTGCTGCAGGCCTACTGACTGTTGAGCTGTTGATCTGACCCATCTCCTCTCCGCTTTGACCGTGTAGTCTTTTACATAATGACTTCGCACATTTTATAGCGATTCCAATTTATTTCTGTCTCAACTTTCTCCACCCTATTCAAGTTTTTCTTCTATTTCCGATGCCTGCCGTCTGGCTCTAAGGAGGAACGCCCTTTATTATTTGGTGGGCCTTGTTTGCGCGAAACGAGTTGGTCCGCTCTCCACAGACACGTGGTAGATCAGAGGTCTCAGGGCGGTTCAAAAAGTTCCTTCAGCAAGACCACAGCCATTTTGATGCGCGGAACGTGCTGGTAATACATGAGAGCTCACGGCGCGAAGGTCCGGCACAACAGAAGGGAACGCCGCTGGTGGCTTTTTTCAACCGCCCTAGAAGGGGTTCTCTTGTCTTTGGATAGGTAATAGATGAGAATCTGTTTGTGAATACGGAATATTTGACTGACACGATTGTGCTGTTAGCTGCGGCAGTGATTGCGGTCCCGTTGTTTCAATCCTTAGGTCTCGGGGCGATCCCAGGATTTTTGGTGGCGGGGATTGTCTTAGGGCCATCGTGGCTGGGATTTATCGAGAATTATGATGAGATTTCGCACCTTGCGGAGTTGGGCGTTGTTCTTTTGTTGTTTGTGATAGGGATAGAAATTAATCCCTCTCGTCTTTGGAAGATGAAGGGGTTGGTGCTAGGGCTGGGATCGCTGCAGGTTTTCATCACTGGAGGAATGATCACAATCATTGCCCATGCAATCCTTCATACTTCGTGGGGGATTTCGCTGTTAATTGGATCGGCGTTAGCTCTGTCTTCAACTGCATTTGTCCTGCAACTGTTAACGGAACGAAAGATGCTTTCTTCAGAATACGGCAGACCCGCTGTGGCCGTCTTACTGTTACAAGATCTGGCGGTTGTGCCACTTCTGGCTTTTGTGTCTTTGATGGCCACACCGGAGTTAACCATCGCGGAAGATGTGTTTTTTGCAGCCGCTGAGGGAATCCTCATTCTCGTTCTCATTATTACAATTGCCCGCTACATTTTGAACCCCATCCTGAATAGACTGGCCCGGTTTAGTTCTCCAGAAATATTTACCGCATCAGCGTTACTGTTAGTGTTGGGCTCAGCGTATGTGATGGAACGTATTGGCCTCTCCATGGCTATGGGGGCATTTACCGCTGGCCTCTTGATTGCCGATTCATCGTATCGCCACCAAATTATCGCCGAGATCCAGCCTTTTCGGGGTTTGTTGCTTGGGCTGTTTTTTATGTCCATGGGCATGTCCATTAATCTATCCCTCTTTTTTGTGAACCCTCTTGTCCTTGTAGGTATTGTAGTGATTTTACTTGCTGGGAAATTTCTCACGCTCTGGCCTTTGTCACGTGTGTTTGGCATAGAAAAAAAGACATCGATTTCGATAGCCTTGCTCCTGGCTCAAAGTGGTGAATTCGCCTTGGTGCTGTTCGCCTTAGCAAAAGGCATGGGCCTGCTAGATGAAACGTTATTTCAATATCTTCTGATTATTGTTCTCCTGAGTATGCTGGCCACCCCAGCGCTAGAGAACGCCGCATACCGGATCTTTTCCTCTATTCGTGAAGGGAGCGCTCCCATACCCGAGTTTGAAATTGGCAGGGTAGAGGAAGATGCCAAGCCTGTCCTTCTTATTGGTTTTGGACGAATGGGCCGTAAGGTCGGCTTTATTTTGGAGTCTATGAAGGTGCCGTATGTGGCCATCGATAGTAATGCCGCTCTGGTGGATCGCGAACGTTCAGAAGGAAAGCCGGTGTATTTCGGAGATCTCACGCGTGCGGAGGTTTTTCGAGCGGCCGGGGTTGCGGATGCCCCCCTTGTGATCGTGGCCATTGATGACTTTGAGGTCACGGAGCGAGTAGTGTCCACTCTTCATACGGCCTATCCCGCTGTTCCTATTTTTGTGCGCGGGCATGACATGATGAAGTGCCAGGCGCTTAAAGCACTTGGGGCTCACTTCACCGCTTCTGAGACCCTGGAGGCTAGCGCAGAACTTGCGCGGGAAGCCTTGCTTCATATGGGAGTTGAAGCATCCCAAGTTGAAATGGCGCTGGATGACTTACGGAAAGATTATTATGAACGAACGAACCAGGTGAGAGTGGAGAGTAAACCGGGCCCCAATATTCCATAGTGCGATTGCGGGTCTGAAAAATCTGCCAGCGGCGTTCTCGCCATGGCTTAAAAGATGAGGTGCCAGCCATTGTCCAGGATTAACCCTAGGCCGATGGCACCAATCAGGATTGCGACACACCGCCTTAGGTGATGAGAGGGAATGGATCGAGTTATTTTAGATCCAAAGACTAATCCCAGCATACTGCCAACCAGCACCAATCCCGTTAAGAGCCAATCCAACGAGGCTACATGCAGATGTCCGAATACCCCACCTATCGATATGAGGGCGATGATCAAAAATGAGGTGCCAATTGCAAGACGTATGGGAAACTCCAAAAGGATCATCAGAGCTGGGACAATGAGAAACCCTCCACCTATTCCAAAAAACCCAGTGAGTAACCCGACGCCCCATCCAATGGCTGAGGCTTTGAATGCACAAGGCCAGGAAAAATGTTCAGCGCATCCTGTGGCTGCATCATGATCTTGGGTATTCTGCGGTTGCCAAAACGTCCATAAACTCATAAACAACAATAAATTCCCGAACAGAAATAATACGATTGCTTCTGAGACGAGTTGATGCCCTTGTGCGCCAATCCACGCACCAAAGACTCCCGTCAAACTGAATACCAGTGCTGCCGGAATATGAACATGTTTTTGACGGTTTTCTTGCCAGGCCCCGAAAAGAGCGGAATAGCCAACAACGATAAGGGACATAGCACTGGCCTTTTGAACAGGGATCCCGACGACATAGACTAATAACGGGATAGCTACTAATGATCCGCCTCCACCCGTGGCGCCGAGCAAGAGTCCGACCAATCCACCTGACAACAGGGCCAGTAATAAATACACATCCATTAGAAAAGAAGGAGTCCGATTTTTGGGTGTAAAAAGGAAAGACTACGGGTTTGGTTGGGGACGTTGTTCAATGCCGGGTGAGATTTTCACGAGGTGAAGGAATCATCCGTGTTATGTCTCTGAATAATAGAGAAGTGGTTTCGGAGAAATACTATGTTTACGGAAGAACAGGGATATTGTATCCCTGTTCTTCCATAAAAACGAGTGGTTAAGAAATTTTTGGTTGTCTTTGTGGCTTACTGGAGAAGTGAGTCTCGCTTTATTTGACTGAGCCGGATATCTCGCTCGTTCTCATCAATCTTTCCATCTTTAAAATCTTCTTCTACCTGTTCCTTCTGATTGTTCAAGTGTAATTCATATCCGCCGGCACTTGCGGCGGCTCCTCCCAACACCCCGAGCCCGACATTCCCTCCAGTGCTTCCACAAGCTGTTAAGCCAAATATTGAGAGACCCACAATTAGCGTGGAGAAGACATTATACATAAGACATACCTCCTGTCCTGAGAATGAGAAAAAAAGAGGAGGGGGTTACCTATTAATATTGTATGAGGAAGGTGGAACAAGAAACAAGGTTAGAAAGTAGCAAAGGCTCTATTGAGATCCTACTGGGGCCATAGGGGAGACGGAATTTTGTAGAAAAAGATATTTCGCTAATAGAGGAATCTGGTCTTGTGGAATAGGACATCCAAACACCTTCTGCATTTTCTGGATGATTTCATGCCATTTTTCTTCTGAATGCTCGGGTTGGGTGTAAATGTAGTCAGCTGAATGGCACATGATGCAATAGACGTTGGCAATTTCCTGTCCCTTCCCAGATTGAAATAAAAAGGGATCGGTAGGTAAGGCAATTGATGGTGATGAAGGAGGAAGGGGAGATTCTTCCGACAAAGCGGATGATGCAAAGCTACAGAGGAATACTCCGATAACAATTAAGACGCATGAGAGTTTTCGACTCATGAGAAGACTAGCTTTTGGTTGAAACGTAGACTGTTTCAACCGCATTGCGCAAATAGCCGCTAGGATTCCATTTCGGGTGGAGCTGTTGGGATTCCCCAATCCGATTGATCGCTAAGGACTGCAATTGATAGGACTGCCCAGGCTTCAAAGCCACCTGCGTTTCCCATTGACGAAAAGAGAAATCTCCAAAATCTTTTCCCAATTTCGCAGCTTTCCAATGCTGCCCGCCATCTGAAGAAAATAGGACTTGATCGATGCCGTACCCCTGATCAAAGGCGATACCTCTAATAAGTACTCGAGACCCATTGGATATTTTTTCTCCATTCGCGACATTTGTGATAAAAGATCGAACTTTCATGGTGGAGAGTGGGATAGTTGCGACAGCCTTTTCGCCTGGCTCTAAACACCCGCAGGCATTATCAGGAATGCGATACGCAGGATTCATCCAGAAATTTTGGTCGTCATCATTGAGCACTTCGATAGCATTCAGCATCTTGACCCAATAACTGGCATACCATCCGGGAACGACTAGGCGCAGAGGAAAGCCGTTGAGAAGTGGAAGAGGTTCCCCATTCATGGAATAGGCCACCAGTACATGGTCGGCGATGGCATCATTCAGAGGTAGCGATTTCAAAAAATCGGGTGTGACATCGGCTACTGGACGATCCATGCCATCGAACCGAATCTGTTTGGCATCAGATTCACATTGCGCTTTTTCTAACAAATCACGTAGTCGAACGCCCTTCCATCGGGCATTCCCCATGGCTCCATGGCCCCATTGTCCTCCAGCTACTCGGGGTTCCGAAAAACCGCGACTGTTCCCTGCGCATTGGCAGACTGCCGCGATTTCTATTGGTTCAAATTTCTCCTGTAAATCTTTGAGGCTGAGAGATACGGGGTTCTTGACGCGTCCTCTTATCTTTAAGCGAAATGTTTGCAAGTCAACCGTGGTAGGAATATTGGCCAAATGCCAGCGGACAAAGAACGCATCATTGGGAGTAAAAATATCTTCATTGAAAAGAGAAAATGGTGTTTCGAGTTGTGGTGGCCGTGTGGTCATGACCATCAATGGCCGTTTTTCAGGGAAAGCCACAAGAAGTCGCTCTCCCCTTTCAAACGGCAGGGTCATGCTAGGTGTGGGTGCAGCCCGAACCAGCGGTTTCCCCAATGCTGTGAGCCCACTTGCAATAAGCGATGCTTGAAGAAACCGCCGTCGAGTCAATCTATTAAAATTCAAGTGTCCCATCTGCCTGTCATAATAGAGGATGGAATCCTTATTTTGCCAATGTCCGGATATATTGAATCACTTGCCAAATTTGATTGTCCGGCATTCCGGAAAAAGCCATCATCCCAGTTCCAACTGATCCGTTTTTGATGATCCAGAACATTTGACCATCAGAAATATCTTTCATACTTTCTGCACAAGTGAAATTTCTTGGACGAGGATCTAAGGCAGCCCCCATCGGTCCTTCGCCGTCTCCTTGTGCGCCATGACAGTTCATACAAGCGAGAGGTTTAGCGGTCTGTTGAAACAAGGCCTCGCCAGCCTTGATGTTTTCGGCATTCTGGGCCAGAGGGTTTTCCATGTTCCGGAATTTACCGGGAGCACGTTTAGTTTTGCGTGGTTGTGGGCAGACGCCTGAAGGTCCAGTTCCTCCTCCAGCTTGTGTCACCTCTGTCCCGCCTTTAAACGTCGCTTTGAGATAGGCAATGACATCAGCGACGCCCTGTTGTCCTATTGTCAAACCCCAATAAGGCATAGTGGCGGATTTGCCCACGCTTGGCCCACCAAAGTTAATCACATTATAGAGATATTCCATTGGAAGCTTTTCAAAAGGAATGTTGGCATGGACAGCCGGCTTGGGACTTAACCCCGATGCCGCCGGGCCATCGCCTTTTCCCTCCGCACCATGACATTGCGAGCAATATTCTTTATAGATGACGGTGCCCCGCTCTACACTGGCATTGGCAAATTCAGGACTGGTCCAAGGTTCGTAGAACTGAAAATCTTTGACACCCAGTGTCATGAGATATCCAATCACACTTCGTAATTGAGCTTCTGTGGCATCGGCCAAAAATTCTCCGCTATGGGGAGTGAAATCTTGCGGGTTGATCCCAAACCGGAACAACCAGTCCTTGTCGTATCGATTTCCGGAATCCGCCAAATTGGCGCTTTGTGGCCCACCGACGAGTTGCCCATTTTCTTCAATAGTGTGGCAGCCGATGCAGGCATGGGCTTTATAAATAACCGCTCCAACTTCGGCATCGCGTTTTGTCACCTTGGAGAGATCAAAGGCCCCCACAGTGACTCGAGAGTCGATGAGATTGTTTTCGAAATAATCGGCAATGGAATTGGCTTGTTCTTCAGTCACAGTCATATGGGGATCGGGGTCCTGCTTGAGATCCCAGCGATAATTTTTCACATACAACAATGGCTCTTTTCCGGTAAGCCAACGAATGAGCCAATCCCGTTGGTATTTGCTCCCGCCCCACATCAAATCTGGCGCTTTTAAATTAAACCGACTCTCTTCTTTCCCTTCAAACTTATGACAAGTTGAACAGGTGCTTTTTATCAATGACTCAGCTTCTTTAGTATCACCCGCAAAGACCTGAGAGAAGCCAGGGAAAAAGAAAAAGCAAAAAGCCAGGAGCAGACCTCCAGCCCTTGTGGGAGAATACGTGAACAGTCGGAATACTCTCTTCATTGTGAATCCTCCATTCATAACCCTATATGGGACTGTTGAATAATTCAATTTCAAGTTACGAAAAAGCCTTCCAGGCGAAATATGGCCTTTGATATCTTCATTATTCATCACTCCCTGAATATCTGAGATGCGCGTTCAACAGCTTGCCTTCACTCTTCGAGGCGACAGGTGTTAATGCCAAATATGCTCCAGGCTGGACAATACCCCATGGTTCCCGTCAGTACGGAGATCGCTCCAACCGTACCTAATATGGCCGTTCCCCATGTAGGTAACTGGAGAAATACGGCTGCGATTACCAACAAACCTCCCAAAATCAAGCGAATACCTTTTTCTGTGCTGCCAACGTTTTTACACATGGTCTTTCCCTCCTTACCCATGAATGAATGTAATCACACCATACGTATACGCAAGCGCAATGCCATGAAAAAATATCAGAACGATAGTCGTTTTTCGTCATAAAAACAATGAGTTATAGAATGAGAACCCAAGACACAGTTCTGTAGGGCGAGAGAATTGTTAAAGTGGAAACGTTAACTGTTAAGTGAATCTTAACGATTCCGCTAACTGATTTCCCCAAACCCTTATTGGCAATGAACTCTTTGGTGTTGAATCAGCAAAATAAACAGTTGAAACTTCTAGGCAGGCCTCTAAGCCAGAGGTGCGCAGGAATAATCAGTTCTCTTTTTCAAGCTTTTTCTGTAGCTGGAGAAAAACTGAGTATCCCACCGGTAAGATTTGAGACGTTCGTAAACCCATGTTGGAGGAGAATGCGGGCTGCCAGATAGCCCCGTAATCCGACGCGGCAATAGACGACAGTTTCTTGGTCGGGGTCTAGATCAAAGAGATGGCCTCTGAGGTCATCCACGGGAACCAGGCGGGCTTGAGGCAGGTGGGATTGTTTATATTCACCTGGAGTTCGGACATCTAGCAATTGAAGGGATGCATTTGCTTCAAGTCTCTTATTCAATTCTTCCCCGGTGACGGTCTTCACTTCTCCTCGTAACGTATTGGCCGCCACAAATCCTGCCATGATGACTGGACCCTTGGCAGAATTAAATTGTGGGGCATAGGCCAAATCCAGTTGTTCCAAATCCTGGACTCTCATCTTGGCATGTAACGCCGTGGCCAATACATCAATCCGTTTGTCCACTCCCTGTTCTCCAACAATTTGGGCACCCAAAAGTTTTCCGGTTTGCTCTTCCACCACTAATTTCATGTGGAGAGCCTCAGCACCGGGATAGTATCCAGCGTGATCTAACGGGTGAGTGACTGAGACGAAATACTGTAACCCATGCGCCTCGGCTTCTCGACCAGTCAAACCTGTTTTGGCAGCGGTGATGCCCATTGTTTCAACGATAGCTGTGCCTAGTGCACCATCGAATTGTAAATCTCCTCCCGCGGCATTTGCACCGGCGACTCTTCCTTGTTTATTGGCTGGTCCGGCTAAAGGGATGCGTGCCCGTTTCCCTGTGACTAAGTTCGTGGTTTCAACAGCATCTCCTGCCGCATAGATATCAGGATCAGACGTTTGTTGTCGTGCATTGACGGCAATCCCACCTGACGCACCAATTTCTAGGTTGGCTTCTTGGGCAAGTTTTAGTTCTGGACGAACCCCTATTGAGAGGATGGCAAGATCCATGGGGAGCCGCTTCCCACTTTCTAATGTAGCTTCACGGGCAACCTCCCCATCTTGATGAAATGCTGCAATCCCGTCGCCTGTGATAATGTCTAACCCTTTCTCTTCTAGGTGATGGGTCACGAGACTTGCCATGTCTGAATCAAAAGGTGGCAGAATGTGTGGAGCTTTCTCAACGATGGTTACCGCTAGCCCCCGATTCGCCAAAGCTTCGGCCGTTTCTAGTCCAATAAAGCCACCGCCGATGATTACTGTCTTCTGGGAGGGGTGGTCGTGAAGAAACGATTTAATTCTATCCGAGTCAGGAACAGTTTTGACGGAGAAAATATTCTTGCCATGAATGCCAGGGATATTGGGAACGATAGCTCCAGCTCCAGGAGCCAGAATTAATTTGTCATAGGGGTGGGATGTCACCTCTTCAGAAATGGCATTTTTTACGCACACCTGTTTTGTGACGCGGTCTATTTTCAGGACCTCGTGTAGGACATGGACCTGAACTCGAAATCGTTTCCAAAATCGCTCTGGAGTTTGCAGCAACAGGTCATCCCGATCTTGGATCGTTTCTCCAACATAATAGGGGAGCCCGCAGTTGGCAAAGGACACATAGGGACCTTTTTCAAAAATGGTAATGTCCGCCGTTTCGTTCGTTCGGCGAGCCTTCGCTGCGGCACTCGCGCCGCCTGCTACTCCACCCACAACAACGATTTTTATAGGCTTCGTCAACATCAAGAAATCCTTGTCTCTAAAGTTTCTTTTACATGGTTATTTTATCTTGGACAAGAAAGAATGCCTGAACCCAAGTTTCTAAAATCCTTTTTTAAAAAGGACAAGACTAAGAATTTCCTTTTCTTCGAATGCTTGACGGAACAGAGAGAAAATTCTTAACAAGAAAAGACAATTAACAGGGTTGACCGTTGAAGAGGCAGGGTTTGTAGCGACTAATATCGAAATCTGTTTCTTCTTGGTAGACCAATTCGTTGCCGTTTACGCCATCCAATTGGGGATCATTAAACATGGTGTGATTCCACCAATAGAAAATAGGATGTTCAGGTAGGTAGTAGACGGGATTTCCATAGGAACTCCGGATATGGCCTTCGACTGTTCGACCCGTGATGTAATCGATTGTACCATTGCCGTTTAGGGAATAGAGGGAGAGAAAAAGGCGAGATTCTTGGTCGTAAATTTCGTCAATGCGAGTCTCTTCGTCAGGCTCAGCTGGTAAGGAGTTTAGTGCTGGGTTAGATGTTTGGACGGACGCGAAGACGAGCCATATTGAAAATGTCAAAAGGGATAGCCCTGTCATAGGATTCTCCTTTTCCTCACTAACTCCTAGTAATTCTCACAAAAAAATTCTATCACATATATTTTCTTAAATTCATTTTAATGGGTGAATCTACTTAAGTATAACTTTTTCGGGAAATACGGTTGGCATTCGCGTACAGCGAACTAGAGCATTTGGTCTAGTAGAATCTGTGTCGACACATTGTCAATTGGTGGATGGTTTTCTGACCTTAGCTAATGAGCTTGATGAATGGGCAGAGAGATATAAAAAGATGTGCCGACGCCTTGAGTACTTTCTACCCGAATATTTCCATTGTGTGCATCGATGGCATCTTTCACAATTTTCGTTCCGAGTCCAGTCCCTCCCGCTTTGGTGCTAATGGCATTTTTGGTGAAGAGCCGCTCTCGTACTTCCGCAGGCATTCCTTTTCCAGTATCGGTTACAACGAGTTCAAGTATGTCCTTTGTTCCATTGGCAGAACCCGTCACCGTGACCGAGCCTCCATTAGGGACTTCTGGAATAGCATTACCAATGAGATTAAAGAGAGCGGTAAAGAGGCGTTTCCCATCAGCTTCAAGAGATGGAAGATACTCCAAGTCTTTGGAGAGCAATGTCACGCCTTTTTCTTTAGCTGAAACCTGCAATGATTTCATGACCCCTTCAACAATTGGTGAAATCTGACATGTCACGAAATGCGGTTCACTGGTCACACCTTTTACTGCATCGGAAATTTCTCTGACCCGATCTTGAATGCGTTGTCCGTTTTGCTTGATCATTTGGGTCAGTTCTGCAGAGGTCTCTTCAATTTTCTTGACGTCAGCCATGCCTGATTGAGTAAGCCTTGGAAAGAGATTATTCAATTCGTCTTCCAAGAGACTGGTTCCCGTCAACACGGGCATCAACATATTTTTGATGTCATGCCCCACATTGCCCAGCACTCTCGTCACTTCCGCTATTTTGGCCGCTTCCAGCAATTGAGCAGCAAGGCGTTTCCGTTCCGTCATATCCTGAAAGGTCACCACGGCGCCAATCAACTCTCCTTCACGATTACGCATTGGCGTACTGCAATATTGAGCAATAAAACTTGAGCCATCTTTACGCCAGAATAGTTCATCCTCTCCTACATGAACCAACCCATCTTTATAGGCTCCGTAGATTGGACATTCTTCCTTGGGATACGGCTTCCCATTGCTTCTGGTATGATGCCACAGAGAATGACTGGGTTGGCCAAGCAGTTCAGAAATTTCATACCCCAATAATTTCGCTGCCGAGGGATTCACAAATGTATGATGGCCTTCCAGGTCTAACCCAAAAATTCCTTCTCCCGCCGAATTCAGCACATAGTCATTTTGGCGACGAAGTTCTGCAATTGTCCGTTCGGCCTCACAGCGTGCCGAAATATCTCGGAACGTGACGACTGCCCCAATGAGTGTATTCCCCTCATCAAAGATTGGGCGACTTGAGTATTGAGCCGGAAATGACGTCCCGTCTTTTCGCCAGAATACTTCATCATCTCCATGATGAATCTTTCCATCTTTATACGCGCCGTAAATAGGACATTCTTCAGCTGGATAGGGATCGCCATTGTCTTTAGTATGATGCCAGAGGGCGTGGCTGGGTTGCCCTAATAACTCCTTCGCGTCAAATCCAAGAATACGTGCAGCAGCCGGATTGACAAAGGTATGTTTACCTTCCAAATCAAGGCCAAAAATTCCCTCGTCTGCCGCATGTAAGATTAAGTCATTAATTGTCTGTTGCTCTGTCACCCTAGAAGCCTCAATTGCCATAGGCGTATCTCCACCAATCACTCGCATGTTAGCTTTCCAACAATTGTTCCAGAATTTTCGAAAACAAGCCCCTCGTCCAATGGAATTTGGACAGACGAGGGACCGTTTCTCATTGAATGGGGCTAATTAAAAACTACTCAGTTCTCTTTGGCTCATGCCCTTTTCAACAGCCGCGACTAACTTTTCTTTATCCACGGGTTTGACCAAATAGTCCACTAATCCACGTTTCATCAATTCTTTGGCTGTTTCTAGGTTTGGATATCCCGTCATCACAATCAATGGCACATGAGGCCATTCTTGTTGAAAAAATTGAATGGCTTCCAATCCATTCACTTTAGGCATGTTAATGTCTGTGATAATCAGATCTAGCATCACAGGGTTATCCCCTTGTTTAATCTCCCGGATCGCTTGCTCACCGTCTTCTGCCTCAATGACCTGGTAGCCAGCTTTTTCCAGACATATTTTGGCCACCTTTCGAACATCAGCCTCATCATCCACTACCATCACTCGTCCATTCGTTCCTGCCATGACCTGCCTCCTTAAATTGATAAGTTGTAAATCCTATTTTCTGTACAACAATTCAATTGAGCAAAAGGAATGCCACTGAGAAGAATAGGAAAAAACGCATATTTAGGGTGTAGTTCACGTTTTTTGGTCAAACAAAAGTGCTAATGTTGTTAAATCGTTAAGTCTAAGCGCTAACTGTTAATTGACGCGTAAACCTCAGTCAATAGTACATATTTACAGCCAGAGAGAAGAATGTTGAGACATTTAGAACATGGGAGCAGGGGATTCGCACCAGAAGATTTCTCAAATCTTGAGAAATAGAAGAAGAAAGAATTTGAGGTCTAACAACCCTTGAAAATGGTAGAAAACTCGATGTCGTTTTTTTGATTTACAGTTGAGATCAAATTATGGCGAGGAAGAAAACAAGATAGAAAATTGTGAATCCCGAGAATGTTAGGGTTGGCCAAATGAGCGGACATAGAGAAGAACATGCCATGCTTCTTCTTCGGTCAATACAAGTGGGATAAATGAGGCCATATCAGTTCCCGGGCTACCGTTTTTCAAGATCCAAAATAACTCTCCATCCGTTCTGGCTTCTTGCCAGGCTTTGTCGGTGAAGTTCCGAGGCAGTTTGCCCCGCAGGCCAGGAATGTTTCCCAGCCCCTTCCCATCTCTTCCATGGCAAGTAACGCAAAACGCTTTTCCGTGAAAAATGCGTTTGCCCTTCTCAATATTTTCAGGTGTGGCAGGAAATGGGTTGACCCAGGTTCGAGCTTCTTCTATTTCCGTGGTTGGGACTCGAGGTTTGAGAACGGCGGGGTCTGCCGCAAAAGAAAAGGTACTCCCACCCCACAGGATGAATCCGAAAAGTATTGTCGTTGTCCGTGTTGCGCTGCGCCCCATGCTGTGTATCCTTTAAGATGAGCGGGGGATTTGGTTGATCCCCCGCTCTTAGCCTAGATGAGTTGTTATTCAGATTATTGAGGAAACGAATGGCCAAGTGACTGCGGGTAGGTCACTGTCCCATCTGGGAACTCTTTCCCTTTTTGCCAGAGGTGATAAATGACGCCATCGGTTTTCCCTGCGGCTTCAGCAATAGCTTTCACTTTTTCGGGATCATCGATATCCAAAATTTGTACGCGTCCAGTGGCAATTTCTACTTCATGATCGTGGAAGAACCGATGCCATTGAATGACTGGAAGTTTTCGTGAAAGATCTTTAGCCACGAAGTATTCGATGGCAACCAACGGGGCATTGGCATCCGTTGATTCAAACAAAAGACATTGAAGAATCTTGTCGTTAATCCCTTTGCAATAATGGTGAAAGGGGCCTCCTGGTGTCCCATCGGGCATCATGTGCGGGGCTTGCACATGAATGTCATATCCATGAGCTGGGCCTCCTCCTTCACTCATGGCCGGAGTGGTCATACACCCCATTGCTAGAAAGCTTAAAGCTCCTACGAATAATAGAGAACGGATTGAACGATGCATTGTGACCTCCTTGTTATGAATATGTGATGGACTTGTCCGAATGTTTGATGATGGACAGAAAAAAATTATAGGTCTTCTATCTGGTAATAGCCAATGGGTTTCTGTGGTCTACCCAATTTCTGGACCTAGAAGGTTGCGGCATACCTTTCTCCTTTTGATCGATTCGATTTTGTTGGATCATAGAATCGAAGGTTTCGCCACAATTGAGACAGCGCCAAATGGACAACACATATAAAGCTTCATCTGCATTATAGGTTTGGTCACTCAACAATAAGCCTTCGCATCGTGGACAATTCATCGTAAATCTCCTTTCTTTCCATTTGGGGCCTGTTGAAAAAAGCCGCCAGCGGCGTTCTCGCCCTTTTTCCGTGCTCACGTACTGCCAGTACGCTCCGCGCGCAAAAAGGGCTGCGGCCTTGCTGGACGACATTTTTAAACAGGCCCGATGCGGCTAAAACGAACAACTTCATGGCGAGATATGGCCCTTGATATC
The DNA here is from genome assembly GCA_965223635.1 of Nitrospirales bacterium. Taxonomy (GTDB): domain Bacteria; phylum Nitrospirota; class Nitrospiria; order Nitrospirales; family UBA8639; genus Nitrospira_E. The sequence goes on along the minus strand of OZ245007.1, from coordinate 1,813,902 downwards.
TTCATTATTCAACACTCCCATTCGTGGAGGGGGCATTTCCGATTCGGTTCATGGGAAGTTTGGAAAGAAGTATGCCCATTAAACATGAATCGGTTAATCCAGCGTGAAGCAGTCCAGCCCCTACCAAGGCAGGGAGAACAAAAAATCCACTATGCACCATAAAGCCTAACGCGACGCCGAGTAAGATCAATCCTCCAGCAATAGCACGAACTTGCCCTTCTAGTGAGATCCCCTGTTGTCCTTTGATCACCGGTTTACCTTGAGCAACCCAAGCGGTGATGCCGCCTTCCAAGATGTCGCAATTCGTCAGACCATTATTGACCAAGTATTCTCGGGCAATCTTTACCCGATTCTGGGTTCGACAAACCAACAGGATTTGGCGTTGTTGGGCAAGTGTCTGCAGCTCTTCTACATATTTGTGTAGATCTGGTAAAGGGATATTTCGTGCGCCCGGAATATGCACACCTTCGAATTCTTGAGGGGTTCGGACATCGATATAGAGCGGATCATTTTTTCGGTGCCCATGTACGTTTTGGGCTATAGGTTTTTCAAATTGTTGTTCTTGATCACGTAACGTGGTGCTCATAGAATTTTCCTCCATTCACAGAATCATCTGACACAACTTGTAGTGCATTCGGATTGCACCTTCTGTTTGGGATGACTCCAAGTGGTGACCCATGCATCGTATCCACCTAATAGTTCCATGGCCTGTATTCGTCCAGCCTGCTCAAAAATCCCCATGGCGGCTGAAGAGCGGTATCCGCTTGCACAATGTATGACTACAGGAACGTCCTGAGGAATGCGATGAACCTGTTCGGCCAGATGTGGAAGAGGAATATTTAGACTGTGATCAATATGTCCCGCTTCCCATTCCTTTTCTGTGCGCACATCCACAACCATAGGGGGTTGGGTTGTGGTTAACCGCTCAGCTAGCGTTTGGGCAGAGATCTGTGGACTGTGTTGTCGTAAGTCTGGTCTCTTCAAAATGGCCTCGATCCCACCATCCAAATAACCCACAACCTGATCAAAGCCGATTCGTCCCAAACGCTTCACGGCCTCTTTTTCAGTTTCAGGCTCCGTGATCAACACAATTGAGCGTTTTGGATCCAACAATATCCCAGCCCAAGTCGCAAATTTTCCGTTCAATCCAATATTTAGACTGCCGATTAGGTGCCCTTTCGCATAGTCCGTGGCCTTCCTGACATCAAGAATTTCATCCCCATTGTGTTGATGCTCCAACAAAGTATCTAAACTAAGAGGGCAGAGACTTTTACTCACCACCTCTTCCAGCGTGTGGCGAGCTTCACGGTTCATTTGCGCGTCATAACCAAAGTAAGCCGGTGCTTCAGGCTGATTAGCAGTAACCAATTCAATAAATTTATTCTTTGTCATAGGTTGTAGTGCGTAATTTTCCTGCCGCTGTTTACCAATGGTGGAAATGGTTTCGGAACTCAGACTTTTCCCACACAGCGATCCGGCTCCGTGGGCTGGATAGACCAAAGTTTCATCAGGAAGAATCATTAATTTATTTCTGAGCGAATCAAAGAGTTGGCCGCCGAGTTCTTCGGCTGTCGTTCCAACGGATGCCATGAGGTCCGGGCGCCCGACATCTCCGATGAACAACGTGTCACCAGTCAGTATACTATGCGGATGTTCGGAACTGATGGCTAAATCATAGACGGCCAATGAAATACTCTCTGGAGTATGGCCAGGGGTTTCCAACACTTGGATTCTGGTGTTACCAAACTCCAAAATTTCCCCGTCTTCGAAGGAGGTGAGAGAAAAATCGGTTTGGGCTTTGGCACCCATACAGATCTCAGCTCCGGTCTGTTTTTGCAGTTCAAGATGCCCCGCTAGAAAATCGGCATGGAAATGAGTCAGAAAAACATACCGAATGATCCATCCATGAGACTGCGCTTCCTGTAGGTATTGATCAATATCTCGCTGAGGATCCACAACCACGGCTGTTTTCTTCTCCTCGTCGGAAATCATATATGAGGCATGTGCCAGACATTGTAGATAAAATTGTTTCACAATCATGTCATGCCTCCTTTCAGATTCTACCCATAGGTGAGCTGTCTAGTTTTCCCTGCCAGATGTTAAAAGCAACGTCTATGCCAGTTGTCACTCACTAAATTTATAGATAAAAAATAAATAAAATCAAATAGTTATATATATTTTCTCTGTTTAAATACGATGGAATGTTTCAGCACAAAGGGAAATAATTGAACAGAAATTGTTAACCGTTAACTTAACATATTAACAATAGGATATGCGGACAGTTTGCCGTTAGGCTGAGGCAGGGGATTCGAGGGAAAGGTGTTTGAGTTTCTTCCACAGAGTAACCCGACTCATACCCAAAAGCTTGGCTGCTTCGGTCTTGTTGCCTTGTGTTTGCTGAAGGGCTTCTCGAATCCGATTTTCTTCAGCTGGGTCCAGAGACGAGCCCAAAGGTTTGGTGGATGGGGAAGAGGTCTTTAATGAAGGACGTTGAACTTCCGGAGGCAAATCCCAAAGGGTGATACAGTTATCAGCCACAGTCACAAAGGCATGTTCAATGGCATTCTTGAGTTCTCGAACATTTCCAGGCCAGTGATATTCTTGAAGCCGTTTCAAAGCATCTTGTGCCACTTCGTTAATCTCACGATGAAAGATTGTGGCATTATTTTTCATGAAATGATTGACCAGGAGTGGAATATCCGCACGACGTTCCCGCAAAGGCGGGAGAGTAATTTCAAAGACATGAATCCGGTAATAGAAGTCTTCTCGTAGTGTTCCATCAGCCATCAGGAGTTGCAGATTGCGATTCGTCGCTGTGATCAAACGAACATCGACGTGTATGGCACGATCATCTCCCACCCTCCGAATTTCATTTTCCTGGAGCACACGAAGCAGCTTCAGTTGCAGCAGAGGGCTGGTGTCCCCAATCTCATCCAAAAATAGTGTGCCACCCTCCGTCGCTTGGAAGACACCAATCTTGTCGCGAATAGCACCCGTGAATGCGCCTTTTACATGGCCAAACAACTCACTTTCCAATAGCGTTTCAGGAATCGCGGAGCAATTAATCGCAAAAAACGGCTTATCTTTACGTCCACTGAGGGCATGGATCGCCCGAGCCGCTAACTCCTTACCGGTGCCAGACTCTCCTGTGAGTAGAACTGTCACATCACTTTGTGCGGCTAAACGTAATCGACGAAAGACCTCCTGCATCGCAGGACTTTTGCCTATAAGCTGCTGAAAGGCTTCCCGCGATTTTGTTTGTTCTTCAAGAACCGCAATTTTTTGATTATTCAGAATGAACGCCGTGAGGTCGGTAAAGGTTCCCACGGCACCTGCCACATTGCCTTCTTCATCTCGGAGGATAGAGACATTGCCATAAAGGTAGAGTTCTCTCCCGTCCTTGCCCAAGACTTTACATTCCTGATTGCAAATGCCCCAAGGATAAGGAGTCGGATTATCCAAAAAATCTGTTAACACCTGAAACCCTTTACAATTTTTCCCTTCTAAAATATGACAGGATTTTCCAATCACATCATCGCAGGAAAAACCAGTAATCCGCGCAGCCCCTGTACTCCACGCGACAATGAGACCTTTGGCATCCACGGTAAAGACACCATCAGCCATCACATCCAGCATATTGCTCAGGATGGCGGGATTTTTCCTGAAATCCAATTCCATGGGCTAGACAGTGTCTGGCGTGTAGTGGCGCGAGAGGGCAATGAAGTGTGAAAAGTCAAAAGTGAGGTCACTCATGAGAGCACAAGGGAAATGAATATAATGATATTTCGTACTCCTTGTTTTCCAACTTTTACGAGGCTTTTTCTATCTTTTTTTAGTGTCCAATTTGGCTGTCAATAACGGTTTAAAGGCAGGATTGTTTTCAACGAGTCCCTTAAGCGTATTGTTTTCCAACATATAGGCCCAGCTTTGTGGGTTGGCGCCAGGAATTTTTTCAAACCAATCCTTGGCTTGTTGTAAGAGATCTAACATGGCTTGATTGTCACGCGGGACATGAAAGGCCAAGCTATAGGCCATGGTATAGGCTGCCGTGAATTTGTTTAAGGGATCTTTGGTCAATTCAAACGCTTGCTCGGCGGCATCATAGCCTTTACGTATATCCGGATCATCAAAATGTCTATTCCACGCCACTTTTCCAATACGAGCCCAGGCCAATTCCAAGAGGACTTCAGCACGCAATTCTTCTTGTTCCGTGGGCACTTCTGCTAGCAATTCTTGTGGGGAGGACAATGCGGCCTGTTGATCATTATTCCAGCGATAGGTCGAGGTCAGATGTATCCGATTATTGAAATCTCCAGGTTCCAGTGATGCCAGAGCTTCCATGACTGGGATCATGCGATACAAGTAATCAGCCGGCATGGGTTCGGCCTTTCCCCCTGTCACCATGCCTAGTCCTAAGTCAAAGCGATCTGTTTGGGATTTTACGGTCCAATATAGTTCATTGAATCGTTGGGCCAGGCGTGGATCTTCAATGGTAATACCATTAAGACGGCCTCCATAGCCCAATAGCCCTTGGTATAGTTGATTGGCAAAAACACTCAAAATCTGTTTGTTATTGGGTGCAATCATTAAGGCACGATTGAGTTGCATGAGAGCATTAAGAGAGTTTGAGGCGGCTTGTGCTTGCTTGACACCAGCCAATGCTGCTGGGATTTGATCATCAGGTCCAAACCATTGAGTGGAATTAGGGACGTATCCTCCGGTATCCACGACAAAAGGAATGGTGGTGCCATGTGGTCCATCAAGTGGAATATCAAGTACCGCGTGATCTACTGGAAATCCTAATTGTTTGAGGTCTGACAGTATCACCCATTTCACCTTTACCGATTCAATAACACGTTGAACTTTTTTATAAGGAACGACCCAATCTGCTGCTCCTGGGCCATTAGAAATCGGTGCTGTTAGGGGGTTAGGATAGGAGATAGTCGTTGTGACAAAGGTCGTGGGAGTCGCTTGCACGGAACTCTCATCAGGAGAAGGAAAGGAAGCATGGGGCAAGGTTCCATATTCTTGTGCTTCAATAGTAAAGGGATGTTCTGGTTCATGGCGGGCAATTTCATACATGACAAAAAATGAAGGAGCTAGTTGTTTGCTGGATGTTTCAGCAATATAAAATCGTTGAAAATCTTCAAAGTCCACTAGCTTTCCGGGGCCTGGCCAAATATTATCCAACCCTCCGTCATGTTGATTCAGAAAACGTGCATGAGCCTTGGTGCGTCGTTTGGCACATGATTCGTATATGGGACTCAAAGCATCGGGGAAATTTCCATCCACTAGCAATCGTTGCTTTGCCATTTGAAAGAGGCACACAAAATCACGTTGTCCTGCCGCAACCCGATCGTCTTTGCTGACGGCGTGGGCAAATTCGTTGATGGTGGCAAGGATCTCCTCTTTGTCCACAACTGGCGAGGCCTCTGCCCACGTTGGTGTTGTGGTTATGAAAAAGCAGGCACATAGAAGAAATGCTAGCTGGATGTTGAAAAATGTACGAAGATGATCATGAAGAACTGAAACATGACTGATCATTACTGCCGGGATAGTTTTTTCAATCAGTGGATGACGGACTGTACTCATGGAACCCAACTCCTCCTCACAAACATGTTAAATGAAAAGTGGTTATTGATATGCCAGGGTTTACCCTAAATGCAAGGTGTTTACTGTACCATATCAGAATTCTCACGGACTACGATGCTACCTTGCATAACATGGCCTGGTAAATCGCATAGATAGGGATACGTGCCTGGGTGAACCGGAGTGAAAACAATTTCTGTTTGACCTCGGGTAGGCAGCAAGACTCGGACAAACCCCTCTTTTGAAAATTGTGGGGCTCCATTCCCCATGACTGTTACATGGGAATCGGTTATTAATCCCACCGGTAGAAAAGCATGTAATTCGGTATCTAAATTTTTCAAGACCAAACGGGTTTTTTGGCCGACAGAAAGGGTCAATTCTTGTGGTTGAAATGCCCGATGTCTGATATTAATGATTGTTTCGAAAATTTCCAGGTTGGGATCTGGAGCGAGCCGAGCTGGTGTGGCGCCCCAGAGTGGAAAAACGCAAGCCGAACCCATGAGAACACCTATCACATATGCTATAAGTACCGTCCTTGGTCGACGATTGCATGATTTTATAAACGATATGAGAGCCATGTCACATTATACTCGGAGGTTCCTTGGCTGGGAAAGCGAGAAATGAAGAGCCAAAATGTTTTCTGAATTAAGTAATAAATCCTAGGATTATGATTCTATTCCAAAGGAACAATATGTTTTCAAAAAGATAAGCTCTTAAGATTTTTAGGAACTGGCCGAAAACTTGAGAGAAAGGAGCAAGTGCGACGAATGAACCCAATTGCAGCATTTATTGGAAATGATACTCCAACAATGGTCCTGGGAACTGTGCTTTTCATGGGAGTGTTGATCTATGCCTGGTATGACCATCGACGAACTTCTCGATTGCCTCATTTAGGTTTGGTCATGGTCAAAAATCGCTTAAAAGGGTTTCGTTAGCCTTCAAGGTTTTCCCTTTTCCCCGCCTGGTTATTTAGCGTTCCTCATCTCTTTTTCACTCAACGGATGTCAAGTCTCCCAACATCAGCCTACAATTTAAGGTGTCAGGTACCTTTATTTTGCTGAACTTTCTATTCACATTCTCGGTTCACTTTCTAAATTGTTTATTATCAACTACGGATTTTAGATGAAATAGACTCGAACGAAAAGAGGGATAAGCCAGAGCGTTTCGCAGTATATTCGTAATCTTGATCGAGGTATTGGTATCTGTAGACTGAGGCTTCGTGTGTAATGACTGAGTCTATGATACAGATTAGCCAGGGACATAGACGGAGTAAGGTTCTTAGGGTTCGATAAGCAACTGCGTAATTTGGGTGCCATGTTTATCGTAGGCTTTTTGTAATGTCATCAAGTGATTGGTGATGGTCTTGGCCTCATCAGTTGGCATAGTATGAAAGACGGGTATATCTCTTTCATGCCCTGTTTCGGTAATAATGTAATTGATAATCTCTTGGGGGATTTTTGTGTAAGGATATTTGCGGGAATTCCATCAATAAGTTTTCCCGTTCTCCGTACCCCATGACATTCTGCACAATGATAGTTAAACAGCTGCTCCACTGTTGTGAAGTTTGGATGATCATGTTGATCTCATGGACTCCCCAGGACACTCATGACAATCATGGTCAATAACAAGAAAGATTTTATGTGTTTTCTAGAAATCCGAACCACATTACTATGATAGATAGGCTTAGAAGGAAAAGGACAAGCATTTCTCTCGTTACTTCTGAAGAAAATTGATTCTTCTTTAAAACCATACCATGCTTCAGAAGCTCCAGCTAAACTTATCTTATAGGGGGTCCCTTGTGGATGGTATGGTTGCTAGAGATAATACAAAGATGAACACACTCGAAACCCTTTCGTTCAGCAATACCTATGCAGCATTGCCGGAGATATTTTACCAGCGAGTGAAGCCGACGCCGTTTCCCAATCCGTATGTGGTGAGCGTGAATCCTTACGCTGCGGATTTACTGAATTTAGATACGGGTGAATTGGCACGGCCTGATTTTGCTGAATATTTTTGTGGCGCCAAATTACTGCCAGGGAGTAATCCCATAGCGATGCTCTATTCTGGGCATCAGTTCGGCCATTATGTGCCGCAGCTCGGTGACGGGCGAGCGATCATGCTAGGCGAAGTGAGAAATGCACTAGGGGAACGGTGGGAACTGCAACTCAAAGGGGCTGGGCTTACACGGTTTTCTCGCGATGGAGACGGACGGGCCGTTTTGCGCTCGACGATTCGTGAGTATTTGTGTGGCGAAGCCATGCATGGGTTAGGCATTCCTACGACGCGGAGTTTGTGTATTGTGGCAGGTGAAGAAATCGTGTTGCGAGAATTACCTGAACCTGGAGCCATGTTACTTCGCATGGCCCCGTCACATGTTCGGTTTGGATCATTTGAAGTCTTTTTTTATCGACGTCAGCATGAATATCTGAAATTTTTAGCTGACTATGTGATCGACTATCACTATCCATATGTCCGTGAATCAGAAAATCCCTATGCCCACCTCTTGCATGAAGTGGCCCTGCGAACAGGGCATCTTGTGGCACACTGGCAGGCGGTGGGTTGGGCACATGGCGTATTAAATACAGATAATATGTCGATTCTCGGCTTAACATTGGACTATGGCCCCTATGGATTTCTGGAGCACTATGATCCGACATTTATTTGCAATCATTCTGATCATCAAGGACGCTATTCCTTTCAACACCAGCCGGATATTGGGTATTGGAATATTCGTGCCTTAGCCCAGGCCTTGTCTGTGTTAATCGATGAGGAAGCTCTCAAGATGACACCGCAACTCTATGAACAGGCGATGCTTGAAAAATATGCCGAACTCATGCGAGGTAAACTTGGGTTGCTGGAAAAGCATGCGGGCGATGAAAAATTGGTCACCGATCTTTTGAACCTGATGGATTCCAGTCGAACGGATTACACCACATTCTTTCGTGCACTGGGGGATTTTCAGCAGGATATTCTAGCTGTCAATTCAACCCTTCGGGATTTCTTTCTGCATAGAGAAGTGTTTGATAATTGGGCGGGTCGCTATCGTGAACGCTTGTTGGCTGAGAAAAGTCAGGATGATGAGCGGAAAGTTCGGATGGATCAAGTGAATCCAAAATATGTGCTGCGCAATCATTTAGCAGAGCGAGCCATTCAGTTGGCTACACGAGAGAAAGACTTTTCCGAAATCGACCGGTTACTGAAACTGGTAAGTGATCCATTTACGGAGAAGCCAGGGATGGAATCTTATTCCCTTCCGGCTTCAGATGGGAGTCCTCCAATCATTGTGAGTTGCTCCTCCTGATAGGCCTTGGAGAGTAATCGTGTAGCCGATCGACGGTAAATTTTCTTCCTACGCCTTTTCTCTCACGCTTTTCTCTTTTTATTTTTTTTCAGTATGATTGGTTATGCGACTGATTTTCATCTCCATTATTTTCATTGCGCTGGTGTTGGGGCCGCAGTTGTGGGTCTGGTGGGTGTTTCGGCAGTACCGTGAACCACGTGAAAATTGGCCTGGAACTGGTGGCGAACTAGCCCGCCATCTCCTGAACCGATTTGGCCTCCAGGAGGTCCGTGTTGAACCGACCCCAATAGGGGATCATTATAATCCCGAAACCAAACTCGTGGGTCTTTCATCTCAGCACTACAATGGCAAATCCTTGACTGCGGCTGTCATTGCTGCTCATGAGGTGGGACATGCCTTGCAAGATCATGAAGGGTATGAACTGTTGAAGAATAGGACACATTTGATCAAGTTTGCGCAGAAAGCGGAAAAAGTTGGGTCATATTTGATGTTGGGCATGCCTGTTCTCGCTGGAGTGACACGGGTGCCTGCCTTGGGTCTCGCCGTATTGGTAGTCGCTATTGGCACAATGAGTGTGTCGGCAATGGTCCATCTCATTACCCTACCAGTGGAATGGAATGCCAGTTTCCGTCGAGCCCTCCCAATTTTGAAAGAAGGTGGGTATTTAGCGCCAACTGACATGGAGGGAGCTAGACGTATTCTCAAAGCGGCCGCCTTAACCTATGTCGCGTCCTCCCTGTTTAGCTTGGTAAATATGTGGCGCTGGATTCGTCTGGTTCGCCGTTAATTATCCAGTATTATCAGCGGCTTTAGCCTATTACTGATCTTCTTCAGATTGCGCTCGGCTTTCATAGTTCGGTATTCTAGGTGCAGTTACTAGCGAATTGCCGCTCCACTGAGCATGTTGACAAACCTAGCGGCATGACTTTCACACTAACCAGGGGTGTAAAACATGAAACGATTCTCTTTTCTGTTGGGTCTATTCTGCATACTCTTTTCACCTGCATTAGCTTCAGCTGGTAACCTTGAAGCCGTACAAGCCTGCTTATTATCTTGGAAAGATCAGCCGTTCGATGGGCAAAATCCAACGTATAGGACCGTGTCGGGGAAATTCAAAATATTTGGGATTGGTGAAGACATCAATGAGTCTGTTCCCACTGAAGAACCAGAACTGGTCTTGATCCAGCCCAATGTCAGTATTATGACCGGATCCAGCATGACCTTAATGAATCCCAATGGGTGGTACTGCCTGAGTTCGAAGGTCAACGTGATGGCTTCCACCACTATCAATCTGCATTGCAAAGCACACTTGGCCTCAAGTAAAGATGGCACAACTGTTTTGGGGGGAGGCGACGATAAAGGTGTAACGGTGTTAGGGAAAGCGACGATCAACCGCGTAGGATGCGAGTAAAAACCATCTTGCACTCATCTATATATGGGCTATGCGCCATTGGCTAACGATGATATTCCTGATTTCTACTCCATTCCAGAGCTAAGTTTTTCGTTGGGCAGTTTGGTTTTTTATGTGATTTAAGAGAGTTTCAACCGGCGTTTCTAGTTGCTTTTTTGTATTGCAGGTTTGGCAAGCTGGTACAATGTTTCCACGAGTGCTTTTGCCGCCTCGAGCTAATGGAACAAGATGATCCATAGTAAGATGGCGTATCCCCACCTGTTGTTGGCAAAAATGGCAAACCCCTTCTTGTATTTGAGTTTCCCACCACGATGATTTCCGAAGTTTTTTTGCTTTATCTCGCTCAATTTTAATATGCCGCTGTACGGCATCAGGGTCCCCCAGTTCGTAGAATTTTTCGTTTGTCATGGCCTATGTATGATGTTGTATTGATGTGGCAACACGTATTCTACTCCTTGATAGGTAATCTTTTAAAGATTTTCCGCGGTCAAATAATTCAGAAGAATCTATTGTAGAATAATCTTGCTATTCTCATAGGTATGCTTGTGCCCATTTGATTCAAAACCGATGTTGTCCGATGATATACTGAGAAAAGGCTTTAGTTTAAAGGATGGTGGGGAAATGAACGGACAAGATCGGTTTTTTTGTTGGGTGGTTATAAGCGGTGTTGTAGCAATCCTTCTGCTGGGTCAAACTTCAAACTTGGTACAAGCTTCCCCGGGGACGGAGGTCTTTCAGGGATTCACTCAACATATTAGTGCACAAATCGTTAAGGATAAACAGGCTTTTGCTGAGGCCGACACATGTACAACTTGGTTTTACAAGCAAACGGGGAAGAAGCCGCCCCCAACGGCCCAGGTAGAAAAAATTCATTTTGTTCCCATTTCAGAATCTGGCGACGGTGCTAATTGTGCGACGCGCTATCCCAATGGTTTGGAGGCTGCCAGGGAGGCTTTTGGCGATACTCAGAAACGCTTGTCATTTAGTTTGACATTTTTTCAAATGGCGCTCGTCAGTGATGGCGACGATGATCATGCATACAGCACCCAAGAAATTCAGGATGTGTTGGATGCATTTGGCCGAACCTATAAGAGCGAGCAATCGGTCGATCAATATGTGAGCCAACTGATTAGCCTGTTTGATCGGAGCCGGCTAGAGTTCCTGTTTCCGGTGTTGATGAAAAGCATGCAGACGCTCATGAATAAGGGATATCGCCTGACCGATGCAGATCAAACAGACTTAAATCGAGAATTGGGATAATTAGTGACTAGGGGCTTCTGACTTTCCCTCCTTCTTATGTTATGCGTTCTAAGGCTTCCCGGGAGCGACTGCGGACCGTTTGATCCCAATCTTCTTTCATTTTTTCTTCCAATTTAGCTTTCGCTTCTTTGGCCCGCATGCGGCCTAAGGCTAACGCGGCACAAGCCCGCACATGCGCATGATCATCTTCTAAGAAACGAATGAGCAACGGAATGGATTCAGTATGTTTAAGGATGCCCAAGTAGCTGACAGCCATTCCTCGAACACGATGTTGCTTATCCCCTAGTGCAGTGTTTGTTGTCCAGACAAAGAGTTTGGCCATTGGTTCGGCGATGGCTTCTAATCCTTCAGGTTCAAACTGGTTCACTTCAATCAGAGTAAACGCAAGGTCACGCTGTTTTTGTGGAGACGGTTCTTTTTGAAACCGTTGAATAAGGCGGTCACGGAGCTGTAGGCGGCCTTGGCGAGTGCGCCATTTCCGCCAAATGACGAAAAATCCGACGCTGAGGATGCTAACGATTCCGATGATGGGAATGATCTCATCAACGATATAATCTTGCGTATCAAAATTGAGATGATTCCAGATCCAAATGCCTGCTACGATCAGGCCAAGCCCCAGCAATCCGAAAAACGGATTTATTGCTCGATTGGTTTCGGGTTGTGTTTGGGTCGGAGTCGGCATGTAATCAATGGCTCAATGGGCTAACATATTAGGTCTGTGAGTGATGTGAATCGATCAATCTTATGCAAGTTACCATCTTAGGCTCAGGAACGAACCTCCATCCCACTCGGGCTGCCGCTGGGTATCTTATCCAGACAGACGTGCCCATTCTACTGGATTTTGGCCCACGAACGCTCTCTAATTTACTGAAAACTGAGGTGGACCGCCATACGATTCAATACCTACTTTTTACCCATTACCATGCTGATCATTTCTCTGATTTTCTGACGTTTTTCTTCGATGCCATCTGCTATTCCATGTTCTCGAAAGTTCGGACAGATTTAACCGTTTATGGTCCCCCTGGGACCAAACGACTCTTTCGAACAATGTTCCGGACCTTCCCAAATTTCAAAGATGCGCCATTTCAGGTGACGCTCAAGGAAGTCAAAGATCGGCCGTTTGCAATTGGGGCCACCAAAATTACACCATTGCCCATGACCCATTCTGACCAACAAGTCTGTCTTGGGTATCGTGTTGAATATCGGGGACGGTCGGCGGCCTTTTCGGGAGACGCGATGGCCTCGTCGAATCTGGTGAGCCTCTGCCGAGAAGTTGATCTGGCCATCTTGGATTGCTCCTTTTCGTCTCATGCGCCAGGTGGATCGCATATGCATGCAGAAGAATGTGGAAAAGTCGCGAAAAAGGCCAAGAGCAAAAAACTGATCCTTTCCCATTTTTATGAGACGGCTGATCGGTCAAATGTCGTCTCACAAGCCCGCCGACATTTTTCAGGACCAATTGTGAAAGGAAAAGATCTTCTGACCTTAAAAGTTGATAGGACTTCCAAGGTTGCATAGACTTGAACGTGACGTAGGTCTCACCGCCTGAAGGTCGGCCAACGGGGCTGACGCTTTAATCCATAGGCGGACCTTGTTTGAGCACGGCGAGTTGGTCCGCCCCTCCGTGGCTTGCGTCAGTACCGTCCAATGTGCCGACTTGGGTGGAAATGGTTTTGGGTCCTTTTTCCAAAAGATACTGGCCACGGCCGCTAGACCGAACTTCGGCTCTTCTATATGACAAGATCCAATCACAATAATCTAGAGGAGAAGAAATAGGCTAGAAGAGGAAAGTTCTCAACAATGAAATTGCTAACTGACTCTAATAGAGGAAAATAGGGATCGTAGTTAACCAAAAAGAATGATTATGAGGTCTTCCTACAATGAAATACGAACCAATCTGAATCCTCTATTCCTTGGATACTACTTCATCGTAGACATAATTGGGCCACATGCGTGAGAATTCGGTCGAAACATCCGTCAAGAATTTTTGTGATGCACCTGGAAATTTTGTAAATCTATAGATTTTCCCTTTGAGAAAAAAAGCTACAGCTACGCTATCGTCATCTCTGTTAACTAAGTAATATTTGCTTGGGATTTTTCTTTCTTCTAACTGTGCTTGAATGGATTTGCCTATCTGGTTCCCAGACTGATCTATGGTTTGGCCAAAGACAAGAAAAGTCACAAGCGGTTGTCTGTTTGATTCTCCTTTAGCCTTAAACCAGGTACGGGCTGGTTCAGAAGGTGCATTATTTGTACAAGAGGGTAACCAAATGGTGGAGGCAACAGAGAATACCACACTGAGGAGAATCATCTTCATCATTTTCTTATCGGTTTTGGCTTAAAGGGTTCTTGAATTTATGGGCAAGACTATTAACAACGACAACAGGTAAAAGTTTGGTAATTGGAAATCAAAGGAGACTCACAAAAAAAGAAAAAGGGCGAGTGTTGGAATTCAATATCGGATTATTGGTTTTCGAGTAACCCAAGGAATGTTCGGACTCGGCGGCGGTCTGTTCTTCATGCTCCTGCTCATAAATACTCAAAAAATTTCTGAGCATGCGAGCCAACATTGTGGGAGTTACGTTCTTTCTAGGGTTTGTAAAGGAAGGGTTACTTTTCGAGGTGGGACCTGTTTCGTTTTTTCTCAGCGGTCACCAGTCTTTGATGAAGAAGGTCGGCTTCTTGAACCAACGTGGGTTCTAGCTTTCCAAGGCGAGTGGGTAAATCCATCTGTCCGTGTTTAATCGTAAGAACGTACAGAATATCTTTCAGTTTTGTGCACACCAGAAAATGTTCACGGACCCGATAGAATTTGAAATGTGTAGAAATGGCGGCTTTGTGATGTACCAAATTAGGGTTTTCTTGCAGAAGCGACAAGGCCGTTTGAATATCTTCAAGATAGCGGTTTGCCGTTTTCCGCCCCCATCGTTTGAGCGAATAGTCTTCAATTTCCTGAAGATCAAAATGGGCTCTGTCTGTAAGTTTTACAATAATCGGCACAGTTATTGATGGCGTTTTCTAAACTGAGCCATATCGGTTTTCAGGTTTCCCGAAAACGTGGTTGCTCGACCAGCGATGGCATCTTGATACCCCTCGAGAAGACAAGTGCGTAAATCATCGGCTTCAAGGCGCTCTTTTTTCTCACGTAAGACATCTCGCATAAATTCTGTGGGAGTAGCGTAGAGGGTGCCGTCTCCGCAGTTTCGATCAATAAAGGCGCGAAGTTCATCAGTTAAGGTTAGATTAAGACTGCTGCTCATAGGTTTTTCCTCCTTTACCCTTTTATTATGAACGCAATGTCGATTATCGTCAATAATCGACAGTCTCTGAAGTGCAAAATCTGAAATTTTGCAAAGCTAGATGTAAACCTGTTGTTAATGGAGTTCGGATTGGATATGAGCTGGGCCGTTCAGACAATGGGTTAGCGAGGCGATTCAGGGTCGAGGTGCTCGTTTTCCAGCAACTCAAGGAATGCTCGGATTTGGTGGGCCATCTGTTCTTCAGGCTCCTGTTCATAAATGCTCAATAGATTTCTGAGCATGCGCTCCAAGATAGTCGGGGTTGAACTTTTTTCAAGAAATCTCGGGTCATAGGTCAAACCTGAGGCAGTAATAAATTTTTCACAGTCTTGTTCTCGCAGGATCGTGCCTCCATTGAAGCAGTCCACGAATTGTGCCGGTGTCTCATCTTCAAGCTTAACCAGAAAATGCCCAGGCATTCCCACGCCTGCAAGTGGTAAGTCCAAACGATTTCCAATAAATACATACAAGGCTGATAAACTAATTGGAATCCCTTGGCGTGTGTCAATCACTCGATTCACATAGCTGTTATCAGGATCATAATATTTCTCTCGATTTCCTGAAAACCCTTTGTCTTTAAATAGGAAATTACTGAGCAATCGTGCAGCTTTTCCCGATGGGGATTTCGTGGTATGCCATTTGGCGCGAAACTCCTCGGCTAATTGATCTAGACATTTGACGTAATGAGGAATGTCCAGGTCAGGATAGGCGAGTTTGGCAATGAGAAAGGCCCCCTGTTCCCAATCTTCCTGGCGTGCGCTTTGCGAGACGAATGTTTGGAATTCATCGTGTAATTGTCCAAAGTGGATTTCCCTTTTAATGGCAGTCAATCGTGGTTGTAACGTGGTGTCTTCTGTTCCAGCTTGGTCAAGGAAAGGGAGGACGTCGGAACCAAGATGCGCGAGTTGGTTCTGAATGTTCTTGGCGACCTCTTCGTTGGGGTCAGACAGTAAGCGAAGTAATGCCTGTATAGTACTTTCTGGTGGAAGGCTCACAATAATGCTATCGAATGGGGAAGGTTTGTCTTTAGAAGATGCTAAAGAGATGTTTCTAGATATTTTTCAATTGGATTGAGTTTAACCCACAGATCGTTTAAAGGCTTTTGCTCCGCCGTAGAGACATAAGGCGTCAAAAGCCGCCAGGACGACAAGCGCAATGCCTACTTGCGGAAGCGCTTGGCCCCACCCCGAAATAATAAGCGGGCGGACGGCATCAATCACCCAGGTCATGGGATTTAAGAAAGCTAGGGTCTGCATCCATCCCGGCATGGCCGATAATGGGACTAAGGCGGAACTCAGAAAAATCATGGGTAGCGAAAGAAAGCCCAACACGGAGAAAAAATCGCCGTGACTTTTGACAGAAAAGGCCATAGCCATTGAGATGGCTGTTAATCCAATACCGAATAACATCCCAATGATGAGGATGACTGCGATGCCTAGAATGCCGGTTTCAGGTGTGACATCAAAGAGGAAGGCTACTCCTAAAATAACCAGAATTTGCATGCCAGTAATCGCCATCACAAAGAGGAAACGACTGAGAATGACTGATGAACGTTTGATTGGGGTGGCCATGAGGCGCTCAAGAAATCCATTTTCTTTATCAAACAACAAATCCACTCCACCGGCGAGTCCATTATTGAGCACGGTCATCACCACGACGCCTGCAGCCAAAAAACTCATATAGTTCGGGGCTTGGACAACCTGGACATCTGCTGCCCGCTGAAACAAATTTCCAAAGAAAATAAGCCAAAAGAGCATAGGCTGAATTAGCGTAAACAACATACTAAACTTTTCTCGACTGAGTCGTTTAACCCATCTATTGGTCAAGGCGAGCACTTCTTGTATTTGTTCATTCATAAAGGGGTTGTTCCAAAAAGCGATTAAAATTTTTTAGCGGGTTAGGCCGCAGCTGGGGCAGGAGGTTCATCTTTGAGAGAACGCCCGGTATGTGCCACAAAGACATCGTCCAAACGAGGACGATGATATTCAATGCCATCTAACCGACAACCTGCAATAGTATTCGTTTTTTCCATGATGGCTGGCAGAGCTTTTTCTGGTCCATCCACACGAATTTCCAACCCACTTTCTCTTGGCCGGATGGCTCGAACAAAGGGTAAAGACTCAAGGGCTGTCGTCAATTGGTTTAGTGCTTCGGGGGTAGCCTCAGTGAGCGTCAACAAGACTCCATCGCCTCCGAGACTGGCTTTGAGGTCCTTGGGGGAACCGGTCGCCCGGACTTCTCCACGATCGATAATGGCAATTCGATCACAGAGTTGATCAGCTTCATCCAAATAGTTCGTAGTCATGACAATCGTCATACCCTGTTGTTTGAGTTGCCGTATATGTTCCCATATGTTGAGGCGACTTTGGACATCTAATCCGAGAGTCGGCTCATCCAGAAAAAGAATTTTCGGATTTGGGAGCAATCCGCAGGCAATGTCCAGCTTTCGCTTCATGCCACCTGAATATCCTTTGGCTACGCGATCTGCATGTTCTTCCAGGCTGACCAGTTTCAAGAGGGTCTCGATTCGGGTCAGAGCCTCTTCTTTCGATAAATGATAAAGATCAGCCAGCAACTGAAGATGTTCGCGGCCTGTCAGGAATCGATCAATGGCCCTCTCCTGTGGGACGTAGCCGATAAGTCGTCGTACGGTATCGGCTTCATTTTCGACATCATGACCGAGAATCGTGGCTGTTCCGGTTGTGGGGCTGAGTGTCGTAATCAGAATTCGGAGGGTCGTACTTTTTCCTGCACCATTTGGTCCTAGCAGTCCGAAGATTTCTCCGTGCTGCACGCTTAACGAAAGATTTTTGACCGCATCGATAGTGTCATAGACCTTGCCGAGGTTTGAGACTTCAATGGCAGCAGTTGACATGACAATTAACCTTGTATTTGGAGATCCGCAAGCTTGAAACGAATGAAATCGATCAGACGGCGTGCTTGCTGTGTGAGGTTGTCAGACTCTAATAAAAACTGTTTTTCAAAAGGAGATAAATCGAGTCCTGCCGACAAATTATGTACGAGAATGGAATCTGTGAGTGTGGATGAACTGATAATGTCACAAAGTTCGATGGCTTTTTTCGATGTGAGATACTCTTGAGCCCTTTGTTCAAGATGACGACGGGTATCTGAAGCCAATGAGTTTGACGTGTTGGGTGTGTAAGGGGTGAGACGGGCTTGTCGATATTTCGTCATGACCGTCTGCTCTTCATACGTACAACGCTGTAGTCCCTGTAACACAATGTTATATCGGCCGTCTGAGAGTTTATGGGAGCTTACAATCCGTCCAACACATCCGATTGGATAAATTGGTGGTGCCTTTTCGTATTGTTCTTCCCATCCTTCTTTTAACAATGCCATGCCAATACACTGCGCGTGGCTTGATGCTTCTTGAACCATTTCTCTATATCGAGGTTCAAAAATGTGAAGAGGTAAGTAGGTTTGAGGGAAAAAGACGATTGAAGGCAGAGGGAAAATGGGAACACTTTCTGGTAGTGAAAACGCCTCAGGTTCTGCTGAAGAAAAATGCAAAGACATGCGGTACGATAGCCGAGGATTTTCGTGAAAGTCAACGTGGCCATCAGTAGGAGGGATGATTGACAAAATGAGAAAATGCTTGCAGGACAAGGGATTTGTGCGCATTTAGACATCGTGGTATAACCCACGGATGGTTAGAACTCTGCTTGCCCTGCTTCTATGTTTCACGAGTGTCAAGGTCTTTGCTGCAGACGTCTCTCCTCCTCCTTCGCGGTTTTCACCCGCTACCCCCGGATATACTTATGCCTTCCCTCGTGATCATGGGAGTCATGAACGGTATCAGACGGAATGGTGGTATTTTACGGGACATGTCCTAGGGGAAAATGAACGTCGTTTTGGATATGAATTAACCTTTTTCCGGCGTGGGATCAACTCACCACATGTTTGGACAAATCCGTCAAAATGGGCCATGCGGCATGTCTACTTAGCACATTTTGCCCTTACCGATGAACAGGCCGGAAAATTTAGAGTTGCAGAGAAAATTAGCCGGGCGGGCATTGGAAAGGCTGGAGCAAAACCCGATCAATTAGATGTGTGGATTGATCGTTGGCAGGTCGTTGCTGTCAGCCCTGCTCATCAGCAATTGCATCTCCAAGCGGAGGCAGAAGATTTTTCGATTGATTTCATTGTTGAATCTCGAAAGCCTCCAGTCACGCATGGGACGCACGGAGTTAGTTATAAAGGACAAAAATCTGGCGAGACCTCGCATTATTATTCGCTCACCCGTCTTGAGACAACGGGATCTGTCCGTGTGGATGGGAAGATGATCAATGTGGAAGGTATCAGTTGGATGGACCATGAATTTGGTTCAGGAGAATTAGCTCCCAATTTAGTTGGATGGGATTGGTTTAGCATCCAACTTGATAATGAGCATGAACTGATGGCGTATGGTTTGCGTCATGCCGATGGCACGTTTGATCCTGCTTCAAGTGGGACGATAATTTTTCCTGATGGTTCTTCCAAAGCCTTTTCTTTTCAAAAGCTGAACATTGAGGTGTCACAGCATTGGATAAGTCCAGTGAGCCAGGCGCGGTATCCAAATCAATGGACGTTGACCATGCCTGATGAAAGCATTGAACTCGCACTTTCTCCACGCATGGCCAATCAAGAATTGGTTGCGGCACGGACGACAGGTGTCACCTATTGGGAAGGTGCGGTGGATATCACTGGTGTGTGGAAAGGCCAGGACGTTCATGGCCAAGGGTACGTCGAGCTGACGGGGTATGCCGAACCATATTCAGTCAGGCGTAAGGAGTGAGGGGTAATAATTGAAAAGCACATATAAAGCTGTAAAGGGTCAAGCGTTAGGTGTAAAACAAACAAGAAGTTTTTCTCCATGTTCTTTAGTCTTTACACCGTACTTTTCATTTCTCACTTTTATCATTTTTGCTGTTTTGCTGCTGTTGAGCCTTGTCGCCTGCGGGCAGCGTAGTGACACCATTGTGTCCATCGCACTTCATCCTACCAAGTCAAACATTATCTATGTGGCCACAGATGAGGCCGTCTATAAATCTAGTGATACAGGCACCACTTGGACCAGATTTGCAGGGGAATTGACCCGAACTCGTGTGATTAGTTTAGCTATTGATCCTAAGTTATCCGCGACGGTATTTGCTGGAACTATGGGTGATGGGACCTACAAAAGTCCGGATGGCGGAAGAAGTTGGCATCAATTTAATGAAGGTATTCAGAAGGGAACGATCTCGGCCATTGTGAATCAAATCGTGTTTAATCCTAGAGGGACAGAGATGGTGTATGCCGCGACTACGGTTGGAGTGTTTCGTAGTATTAATGGTGGCCGAAATTGGGTAGAACGTATGGTTGGGATGAATGAAGTAAATTTTGTCGTGTCGTTGGCAATCGATCCTCAACGTCCAAATATATTGTATGCCGGAACGACCGGTGGTGTGTACCGAACTCTTGATGGAGCTGAACGTTGGGAAAAGAAATCTCGTGGCATGGTTGCGGCAGATGCCAAGATGGCGTCGATGGCATTGGGGGTCAATGGGTTAGCGGTTGATCCCACCAACAGTGATGTCGTGTATGCCGGTACAACCAAGGGTTTATATAAATCCACGGACCAAGGAGAAAATTGGGAAAAGCTTGAGGGAAGTGTTGAAGATTCCTATGTGAGTGCCATTCAATTAGACCCTACTCAGCCATCCACGCTGTATTTAGCGACAAGTGATCGTGTGCAAAAAAGTGAAGATTCTGGTGTAACATGGCATCCGAAAATAAATGGATTAGATGCCACAAGCATTCGCAGTTTGCAGATTAGCCCAAGTAGTTCTCAGGTGTTGTATGTGGGAACAAACGGCGGCGGTCTTTATCGGAGTACGGACGCCGGCGACTCTTGGGAGCGGTTGCCTCTGACTATAGTCTCCCCATAAGCCCCTTCGAAGGACTCTATCTCTATCACGGATAGTTTGCAGAAGAGTTTGGTTTATTGGCCTGTCCAAGAATCAGGGAGGAGGAAGTAGAGGTCCATCGTGATCCGACCTCCATAGGTGGGACCAAAATCCTTGCTATTCAGTTGATCGTTCCAGGTTTCAAACGTAAAGGGATAGGCGCGTAGGGCGGCTGTCCAAAACCGCTCTTCCAAGGAATCCCCCAGGGGCCCATTAAAAATTCCAGAATCAATGGTGGCTCCCAGTTCCACTTCAAACCAGGGCCGATGAGTATGCTCATCATACCATCCGTAGCTAATGGAGCCTTGTGCCGTATATGCCACATTGGCTAAATCATGAAAGGCTGCTCCGGTAGCGATGCGGGCAGCTCTAACCATCCCAGAGAGTCGCAGGGGACGAAATAGGCTAGCTACTATCCCTTCTTGATTTCCGTTAAAATATTCGATAGTTGTTAATGGAGACCAGCGACGAAATCCGGACCTGGCAAATAATTCATGAAAGAGGCTTCCAGACTGTCCACCGCCACCAAGATACAAAAATCGTTTTTGGCCAGCTATGCCCCACCACCGCGTGAGGGATAAGGTAATGGCAAAATCTGTTTCTTTTCGTGTGCCATCGACCGGGACTGTCGGAATACCCCAGAGTCCGTCATGAATGAGGTCGTTTTGTAGGAACTCTGTGGGTTGGTTGCGAGTGGGTCCAATTCCTAATGTGAAGTTTGCACTCCAGTTTTCGAATGTCTCAGTGAAATGTTCTGTCCAACTCAGCGTGATGAAATTTATGCCAATGGTTTCATCAATTCCGTTGAAGCGTTCTCCCTCTCCATTGAACTCGGTGAATCGAAAGACAGAGAGCCCCGTAGAAAGGTCTGATGTCTGATCCGGATAGGAGATGGCACCCCAATGAATAAAAGGTGCAGGGGTCTCGCCTCTGGTGATGGGCGGAGTCAACCCCATAATTCCAGCTAGAAGGAAAATCAGGAAGATAGGTAATGAAATTTTTGAGAAGGGCGTGGACCTGTTCATGCGGTAGTGGGCAAGTGTACGCAGATTCCCATGCTAGCAGCATTTATTCTATGTCAAAATATCATGATGGCTTGTCATAAAGAATCAAGTGCTACTGCGATCCTAAAGGCAAAGCATTTTTCAAGCAAGACATCTAATGTATTTTCACAATAGTTCGGAAAGCCACAAGGAATGAAAGGACATGATTGGTAGAGGTTAGGAGGGCATAGCTTCTGTGACTTTCATAACGAGCTCTCGAAAATTACAAGGCTTATCAATGATGGCATACGCGCCAAGATCCATCGCTTTCAGTTTTTCTTTTTCTTCAATGACTCCACTAAGCATGATCACCTGAGGAGTATGCCCATTCAGTTCAGTTTGAATTTTTTCGAGAAGGTGCAGTCCATTCATAATGGGCATAAAATAATCAGCAATTATCACATCGGTATGGTGTTCTTTTAACCATTCTAGGGCAAACGCTCCATTTTCAGATTCCGCACATTCAAATCCAGACAGTTCCAATGCGCTTCGAACTGTGTGGCGAACCGCTGGTTCGTCATCGACGATAAGAACATGGCGTTTGATTAGAGGGGGCTGATCGTTCAAAACAATCTCTTCCAGAAAAGTTCTCTACTAGAGAGAGGTATTCTTCCGTAGATCAGATTAACACCTATATTTTTATTCGCATTGTACATACGTACTACGCCTTGGGGAATACCCTCAACGCATATTTTGTGTGCCGGTCTCTCTACTAGCACAATGCTTAAAATTTAGGCAAAGTGTTGATTGCTCTATAAATGAACGAATTTGGGACAAGGGAGAGGGTTTACGAACAATATTATCCACAGAATTAGGGGATTGCATGAAACGATCATAAGTTATTGAAAAATATAGATTATCAATTAGCTGTCTAAAACTGATAGCAGCCTATTTCTGGTATTCATGAACAGGTTCACATACCTCACCCTTTCTGTGATTTTGGGTTAAGGTTAGGAGAAGGAAATTGATAATAGGAAGGTTTGGTGTGCTAGGGGGTGGTTGACGGGGGAAGCGACTCCGATAACTGTGATTGAACTTTCGAATAAAGCGGTGTTCCAGGAATCAATTCTACGCTGGGCAAGCCTGAATGGATAGCCTGTTGGACGGTCAGGCGGGCGATTCTCATGCGGGGAAGTGAATGGGAAGGAAAGGCTTCCTGAAGCATGGCGAATGTCTCAGCTGGGATTTTTACGGGAAAGGTATCCCCTTCCGGTGAAGAAAAAATAAAACATTCCACATTAGAATGCCCAACTCGGTAGGTTAATTTAAACGAAAGGTTTGTAGGTTCGAGCGAATCACTGGTTGTAGAGAATTGCTGGAAGGTACTGTCTACAACATCAAGACTTACTCCAGCGGGGAGGCCAGCTAACCACTCTGGCATGCCTGCGGATTCTCTGTGGTAATAGCCATCAGTGGCTTTGGCAATGCGCCATGTCACATTCTCATTGAAAAAAGAAAGAATTTGTAATGCCATAAAGAGAACTTCAGAATAGTAGGCTGGTGAATGATGGGTAATAAAATGATGGGTGTGCAGAAGATAAGCATAACGAGATTTGAGATCTCTTTCAAATAGGTTGGTGGAATGTTGTGTTATCGCCTTGATATAGGAAGATCAGATGTCATAATCATCATGCCAATTCCAATACGAAATTTGAGTCGAAGAACAGGCAATAGCCACAGCCCCGACGTGTTCTGGGCTAACCGACATTCGATATAGTAGAAAGTCTTCAGTTTTCTCTTCTTGATTAAGAGAGGAACGCTGTACTTCATTTCGATCAGGTTCCATCAATATTTCGCTGTGATCCAACCCTCCTGTAATCCCCGTCCCCTTCATCTTGAGATACGCTTCTTTGCAAGTCCAATAAGAAAAAAAATGATGAGTGCGCTCCGGCTGAGGTAGAGAGGCTAAATAGGCTGACTCTCGAGCGGAAAAATAGCGTTCGGCAATATCCTTGTCCGGAGTTTTTCGGTCAATCCATTCCACATCAATGCCTATAGAGTGTGCAAGCGTTATCGCAATCAAGGCCATGCCTTTGGTGTGTGACACATTAAATTGAATTGGTAAGAGGGATGGAGTCCTTAGCATTGGTTTCCCTTGAGACTGAGTCACGAAATGCACTTCGCTCGGCGAGGCTCCTATATATCGACTTATAAGTGCTCGAAGAATGCCCCGAGTCACCACAAATTGATATTGAGGGTGAGGGATACGACACCGATCAGCTCGAGTTTTTTCCTCAGCAGAAAGGTAACGACGAAGCCTCGCGACACGTTCAAGTGAATCATCTAGCTGTATTCGCCAGACGTGTACCGTTCCAGGAATTAGACTCGAAGACAGCTTCTGCGGGGGAGAAGCCCAGTGCGTAAAGATAGACATCTCTTTAAGGATGTGATTGTAGCGAAAGACAGGGGTCGCTGGAAGTGGGTGTAACAAAAAACTAAATTTGCCTCGAACCTTCATGGTCTTGGGCCCTTCAATAAGACAGGAGATAAGAGTTCTCTAAATCAAATAATCGTTACCCGTAGGAGGAGTGGAACGGGACATAAGATCAACAGGGCCCTCGTTGGGGTTTCCCAACGAGGGCAAAACCCATGCTACTGACATTCCAGATTATTCTAGTCTGAAACAGCTTTCAATAGCAGTTTGGTTATAGCTTGCCTCTCTTACCAAGACTTCGTACTTGAACTCGGTGCCCAATGAGACAAACTCTTCGGGAATTGTGATAGAAGTTTCACCGGATGAGACAATGATATCAAGCTTTGAAGGGAATGCCGCATCGAGAACTTCGACGACGAGCTCATAGTTATGGATCACGACCGGAACCGGCGGTTGGACGCCAGCGCCTCCACCATTAGGATCTGGGTGGGACATTGTCACGGCAGGCCAAGAGATCGCGACAGGCGCGCTTGTCACGGTAACATCAAAGCCAGGATCCTCGGCATCACAGACTTGTGCTGCAGGCAATGCATTTACGGTTGGTTCTGGAGGAGCCGGCATCACATGTGTGAGTTCCACTTCGCTCTCAAGTTCTTGTCCGGTCAAGGTTTTGCCTTCGATTTCATATGTTCCTTGTCGAAATCGCTGGAAAAACTGTTGAGGAGACAGTTCATCAAATGTTGGTTCGGCACTTTCAAAGAAAATTTCTGTTAAGCCCTGTCGCTTTAACCGGCTGCTGACCTTGATATCAAGCATTTTTCGTTCGTTGGGATCCTCGATCGTAAGTTTTTTCCAAGGATCTCCATCGATCAGCGCATGAATGCCAAGGTCCCCATCAGTGTTGTTGAGTTCGAAGAACAGATGCGCTTCCGAATACGGAATTTCATCTTCTTCCGCCCAGCTTACGTTCCCGATATTACATAGAAAGACTGCCAAGGCGATTGCCAAAAGACTAGAAAATATTGAGATGGGTTTTCCCATAGCGCTTTCTCCTTGTTTAGGTTGAGATGAGTAACTAACAGTTTTCCTTTTGTCTTAATCCAGAGCCATAGAGTTCATACTGACCCCAAGGCCGTTTCATGATGTATTGAGTCCACACAATGCGGTATACTTTTGTCCTCTCTCCTTTCTGTAAGTGATTAGTCGGCACATCCGTACCCACGAAAATGCTGAATTAAGATGTACTGGAGAGCATAAGTGGTAAAGCTTACAAAAACCTTGCGGTAGCATTACCAATTTGTAAGAACTGTCCTTGACCAAAACCTATGCAGAGAAGCGATCGAAACGATGGTGGTGAAAAGGTTGCCCTTCGCGTTGCACTTACGAGTTGAATCCAAGGAAGGCCTATGCCCCACAAAAAAAGATGCCACTTATTAAATCTAGAAAGCGGCAATTTTTTTGTTGGGACATTTTCTGTTTGAGAGCTGAATTTTTTTCGCCCAGGCTGTCTCTGTGATTACCAAGTGCCAAATTGGTAAAAAAAGGTGGTTAGGTTGAAGGTGTGGCGGGAAGAATACTGGTGAAGATACTCCCTTTGGTGGTTTCGCTTCTCAGGGTAATATCACCTCCATGCGCGCGCGCTACCGAACGAGCAAAACTTAAACCAAGTCCGCACCCTTCTTGCGAGCGGCTATGGTCGCATCGAAAAAAACGATCAAAGACTCGGGGTTGATCTGAAAGTGGAATCCCGAGGCCCGTATCAGCTACGGTGAGCCGAAATTCGTGCGCGATTTGCTCCAACGCGATGCTCACTTGACCCCCTCCAGGGGTATACTTGATGGCATTATCCAAGAGATTGGCGATCATGCGTTGAAGGCTATGCTTATCACCAACCATTTGGCAGTTTCGAGCAAGCGACACTTTCAACGAGACCGGTTTGGCTTCTGCAAGCGGTTCAAAGAGTTCCACGAGATCTGTGAGAAGCCGATCAAGATGAATCGGTGTTTTATCGACCTTGGCAACCCCCGCGTCAAATTCGGCCATATCTAACGTGGTATTAATGAGGTGCATTAGCCGATCACATTCTTTAAGGGTTTCGGTTGCCATTTTTGTGCAATCGGCTTCAAAATTCCTCTCAGTGATGACGGTTTCTGACATGGCTCGAATTCGAGCTAGGGGACTGCGTAGGTCGTGAGCAATATTATCCGTCATTTCCCTCATTTCTTGAATGACATGTTTGATTTGCGTGGCCATGGCGTTAAACGTATCAGCCAAGGTTTGAATTTCATCCCCTTGCGCGCCAACTGATACGCGATGATCTAGATTGCCTTGCTCGATGGCCTTGGCACCTCGACTTACTTCTTGAATACCGCTCACAGCCTTCCTGGCAATCATCCAACCGACCCCTGATGCCACAGGAATGCCAAATAAAAGGATGGCTCCAAAAACTGTACGAAGGAGTTCCATGATTTCTTCGTTTTTCTCGAGAGTTTCCCCAATCTGCAAAGTCATGGAAGAACTAATGAGTCCAGAAACCACTCTTGCTGGATAATCTTGCTCGGGTAGCCTTATCGTTTGCAATTGAGACTCGGATGAAGAAAGACTTTTCTGAAGAGAAAGAGTTGTCACAGAATCTAATCCATGCCATTCAGTTACGTCTGAACTATAAAGCAAGTTCTTTTTGGCATCATACAATCGAAAAAAGACTTCACCGGTATCCGTTGAATTCATTTCACGTTCTATTTCGGCTAAAACTTTTTCGACACCATGTTCTCTGAATAATTCATGAAATTCTTCGATGTCTTCTAGTAAATCAGCATCCATGTGACTATTCAGAATAGAATTCAGTGAGATATACAGTCCCAGAAATGCGACACCTAAACATGCCAGAAAGGCTGAGGCATACCACAGTGTGAGGCGAAAGCCGAGCGTGTTGGGAAGTCTAAACATGTGGAGTCTTCAGGACATACCCCAGGCCCCGTATGGTCTGAATAAGAGGTATCGAAAAATCCTTATCAATTTTTTCTCGCAGTTTGCTCACGCGTGCTTCTACCACATTGGTGCCAGGGTCGAAGTTGTAGTCCCATACTCGTTCTAAAATCATCGTTTTAGACACGACATGTCCGGCATTGCGAATGAGGTATTCTAAGAGGGCGAATTCTTTTGGCTGGAGATCAACTTTAATTCCATCGCGGACAACTGTTCGAGCCAACAGGTCTAAGGATAAATCTTGAAAGGAAAGGCTCGTGGGCTCGAACACGTGTTGAGCCCTACGAAGGAGGGATTCTACGCGTGCCAGAAGTTCACTAAATGAAAAGGGTTTCGTGAGATAATCATCCCCGCCATGGCGTAGCCCTTTTATGCGGTCATCGACGGACCGTTTCGCGCTCAAAATAATAATGGGGAGGGGTTTTTTCTCTTTGCGCAATCGATCCAGAATTGAAAGACCATCCAAATTAGGTAGCATCAGATCTAATATGCCTACATCATATTGACCGCTGAGTGCAGCATGAAGCCCTATTAATCCGTCATCGAAATGGTCAATTGTAAACCCCGCCTCTTTCATCCCCTTCTGAATGAAGTCGGCAATCATGTGATCGTCTTCGATTAACAATAGTCTCATCGATAGAGCTCTCCATCAAGATCTTTAGCTTTTACGTATCTTGCATGAATTGTAAGTGCAAAAGTCAAGGTTCGCTTTTCTTCGAGAGTGATGAATAATAGCCAGAGTCTGTGGCAAGAATCATAATGTATTGTAGGCAAAAAATTCGTGGCATGAACATTACGATATGGTGAACTTCTCTAAATGTATTGTTTGTAACCCCCTGGGCTTTGCAATATTCTCTTTCCGCATTTTTGTAGAAAGATTTCACTTGAAGTGATGCACAAGATACTCACTAGGACATTTTTAATGAGAAGGAATGTATCCATTATTATTTTCCTTCTATTGGTATGGCCGTATCAGGGTTTTGCTGAAGATCCCATCTCACCTCATCAAGAATTGGGCGCACCCGAACCAGTGAGAATTTATCGAAATCCTGAAGAACGCAGAGACGCAGGACTGGGAAGGCAAATTACAGATTGGTTAAGGTTCGGTGGCGTTGTGGAACTAGAAAAAGAATGGAAAAAGAACGTGATGAAGGGACGAGACAACACTGAAGATCCGGATACAGAATTAGCTATCGAATTAGGTTTCGAAGTTGATTATCACGATTGGCTTGAAGCCGAAGTGCTCTTTGCAATTGAAGATAACGGTCGGCGCCATTATCAGGAATTAGATGAAGGTTTGATAGGGGTCAATCTTGGAGATTGGGGCATGAAAATTGGCCGGCTCTATGTCCCATTTGGCGTATATTTTAGTCACTTTATTTCAGGGCCGCTGTTAGAATTTGGGCAGACGCGGGGTGATGCGGTTCTTATGGACTATACGTGGATGGATTCAGTTGAACTTGCGGCATACGTCTTTGATAGTAAAGTTGATAGACGAGAAAATCATAATGAAATTGATTGGGGTGTGAACATTGAATATGTATCCAAAGATGAATCCATGCGAATGGGAGCCGGCTATATTTCCGATTTGGCAGAGAGTCAAGATGAATTACTTTTTGATTTCAATAATAATTTTCTTCGTCGCGTCCCAGCCTGGAATGCCTATGCCATGGTCGGGCTCCCTCCCTTTGAATTTACGACTGAGGTGGTGAGAGCAGCTAAAACGTTCAAGGAATTTCCGGAAAATGCCAATCAACCCTTTGCCTATAATATCGAGCTCGCCTATTTCCCAGTCAATTTTTTCCAAGTGGCTATTCGAGTTGAACATACTGAAAAATTTGAGGGGAACCCGAAGTGGCAATATGGCCTGTCAGCTACTTGGGCTCCCTGGGATACTATTACCTTGTCGGCTGATTATCTATACGGCAGATACAAAAAAGGGTTTGTCTTGGATGATTTCGACAATGCCCAAAAATCGCATCACCTTGCCGCACTCCAGCTGACGTGGGGGTTTTAAAAGGAGGGGTTGGGCTGCACGATTCGAAATCGAACTTCGTCCGATTGTGTGTAGGCGGATACCGTATCTCCGACAAATAATCCGCAGCGGTATAACCCTGGCATCCATTCAGCTTTCGGGGAGGAGAGCAGGAAATACCCTGTCTGTTCATTTGTTGACATGACAACCTGGTCTTGAATCAAAGGTTCATCTTCCCAAGTAATTGGTGAGGTTTCAATGTAGCATTGTGCGGTAAGTGAAATAGCATCGTAGGAAGCGGTTACAAGTGCAAACACTAAGTAAATTTCTTCTTGGGTAGTTGGAAATGTGTCATTGGGGTCAATAGGAATGAATTCATGGTTGCCGACTTGTAGGTCATCGCGTAGGACTTCATCTGCAGGAATAACAAAGCGAAACCAGCTAAAATCGGCATCCCGTCCCATCAATGACGCTCGTGTGTGAAAGAGTGCGTCAGGTTTAAACTTCTTAGCTGCCAGATTTGTATAGTAATCAGGAGGGATTTCCTCGGCATCAGCTGCTGGTAAGGTTTGATTGGCATCTTGAGCAGGCTTTTCCACTTTCGGAAGATGCTGGCGAACTTTTTCGAGCCAAGGAGCCAGTATCTTCTCATCGATGATTTTACCGCTGACTGTGAGAGGAGGAGGCACGTTTTCCTCAGAATCAGGCGCATTTACTTCTGCCTTATTCTCTTCAGGAGTTGGAGGAGTACGAATTTCTGGAGGCACAGTCGCAATTTCCTGGAGAATTTCAAAATGAAACAAGGCTTCCTCCCAACGCCCTAAGGCTACGAAGCTTTTCCCTATACGAAAGATAGAATCTAAAAACGTTTCGCTGAAACTGCTACTGGTTGGATCCATTTCGATACTTTTTTGCAGAAGAGTGATAGCTTCTTCGTGATGGCCTAATTCCATGAGCGTGCTTCCCAATTCATAGGTCACTCGATGGTCAGTTGGTTTGAGGGCCAACAGTTCCCGAAGAATCGGCGCGGCTTCCCGATACCGGCCCTTGGCAAAATGTTCCCATCCTTGATGACGAATCATGGCCCACCGTTTTCGTTCTTCTGCAGTTCCGCCAGGGCTGAAAATCGGTTGATAGCGACGCCCACGCTCTTTTGTCGCCCCATAGGTAATCATCAAAAGATTTCGGGCAGCCATTTCCACCGGGGATCCGTGTGGTACCTGTTGCAATACCTGCTGTACTTCTTTTCTGGCCTCCTCATAGCGCAATACATCAAACAGTGCACGACCTAGATTTAATCGCCAACCCGGCATATTCGGGATGAGCGCGACGGCTTTCTTGTGCCACTCAACGGATTCTTCTAGGCGATCAAGCTTCCGAAGTTCCTGTGCTAGTCGTAAGGGAATTAAAGGATTCCTTGGTAGGTATCCAGCGATGTGTTGTAACTCATTAATCGCCAAATCACCTTTGCCAATTCGTGTGAGCACACTCCATTTGGCCCAGCGAGCCGGCAAATATTCTGGTGAGTCTTTCAGGATCGTTTCATAATTTTCCAAGGCCTCTTGGTGACGACGGGTGGTGGCTAGGATATCCCCTCGCAATTTTTTGAGGGCGAGAGAATGGGCATGTTCCTGAAGTCCTTCTTGCACAATATCTAAGGCCTGGGGAATGGAACCATCCAGCCAAGCTTCAGTGGCACGTTCAAGGACGATATCCTCGGACTCAATGACATGAGCTCGGGCAAAAGTTAATGCGGCAGATATCAATCCCAGACAGATGGCTGTCGAGGCGGAAGTGATAAATATTGTAAGCCAGTTGTGTGAAAGGTGAGGCGGGTCGAGATAGGATTGTGTCATTCAAGTAGATTGAGGATCATACCATTGAGCTGTTTCCTGAATTTGAACGTAGGCCTATCGTAATTCTTCATGAATGCCTTCCGCAATTGGCTGGGAAGCTCCTAGGCGTTGTTCTTGTTCCCGCACGGCTTTGATTCGTCCATATAACCGTCGCAGGTGTGCTTCGTATTCTCCTTTTTTCATGCCCGCGTGATCGCGTTCAAAAATTCGGCCTAAGAGATATCCGATATTCTCCATGACCCGTAACAATTTTCCATCGAATTCTATGACTTCTTCCGAAAAGAATTCCATGACGGCCACGGTTTTGTTGCCGATTAAAATCGGAAAAGCAAATCCGGCCTTCAACCCGATGTCCGTGGCCAAACTGGCCCGAGGAAAATTAGAATCCTTGGTCACATTTTTGATCCATACCGCCTTACCGCTTGCCAAAACACGACCCGGCAAGCCAACCCCAGGAACAAACTTGGTTTCCTCGGTGACTTTTCGGAAATTTTCAAATTGTGCCCAATCTCGAAGTATCCAAATTTTGCTGGGACTCAGGAGGTCATGATCCCCGTCACGAATATACATATGGGCAACAGGCCAGCCAGTTGAATCACAAATTTTCTGCATTGCCTTCTTCAGAGCATCTTCCACAGG
This sequence comes from Nitrospirales bacterium, assembly GCA_965223635.1. GTDB lineage: Bacteria > Nitrospirota > Nitrospiria > Nitrospirales > UBA8639 > Nitrospira_E. The sequence continues at coordinate 1,782,222 of OZ245007.1, read as the reverse complement.
ATCATTGGAGTTTGAAATCACCGCAATCTCCTGATGTAATTCTAAAAAGATGGTTTCCTGTTTCAGGAGATCGTACGCGACTTTCATTTTTTGCGATTCTTTTTGTTCCTCGAGGAATCGTAGTTGAGCTAAAGCCAGTAATGCGATCATCCAAATAATAAATATTGCGAGTAGTCGGTTGGTCCAGACCATCCATAAGGGGATGCCAGGATCCGAAATATAAAATCCTTCGAGTGTGAGAATAGTACCAGTGACCGCCCCGCCAATGATGAGACGCCGATCTTTGGCCATAAGTCCCAATAGGACAAGAACAGCATAGGCCTCCCCAATCGACACACCACGAGGCAGCATGCCGTCTATAATCGAAATCACCAATGCCGTGGCAATCATTGCAACGAGATACGCGATGGAGGATTTCGAAAATTGAGAATGATCTTCTGAAGTAGGGTTGGTCATGTTGATGGCTCACTGATGGGTGTATCGATTAATCAGACCTGCTAGAGCTTATGTTTCTGTAGAAAGGTGGTCACCGATGCCGTGGATTCGGTTCCCGGAAAAAGATGTTCTTTGAGGTGGTTGGTCGGCTCCTTCAAAAACAAACTTTTCTTCCAGCCATCGCACACAATCAAAAATATCTTCAAAAATATGGTTTTCTGGAATGACCCGTGGCACCAAATCAACAGCACGCAACATCGAGAGGGGTTGGCTATTGGTATTGGCCAACAGGACTCGAATGCCTTGTTTTTGCATATACTCAAAGCCTTGTTCTAACGCATGGGCAGCTGATTGGTCTAGATAGGGTACGCGATTCATTTCAAAAATGAGAATTTTGACGGACGGAAGTTGTTTCAGACTGTCGATCAAGAACTGGGAAAATCCAAAAAACACCGGTCCTGAGAACGTTTTGATATAGACCTGGTCTAAGGTCTCCTGCGGCAAAATGAATTCTTCTTGTAAATCGCAGGGTTTTCTGATCTTGAGTGATTTTAATGGGAAGAGCGCGATTTTCTCTTCACCAATCGATCCCATTTTTTTCATAAAGAGAAACACAGAAAAGGTCATGCCCATCCCGACAGCCGTGATTAAATCCACAAAAACCGTGACGATTAAGACAAGGATGAGTATGGCACCTTCTGCACGATCTACGGTGAGGACTTCTCTGAGCCCCTTATAATCAATGATATCTAATCCGACGGTGACCAAAATTGCAGCCAACACCGGAATGGGCACATACTGTACGTAGGAACCGAGGCCCATGAGCACGGCAATGAGAAACAGGCTAGAGATCACGCCAGCCATTCGCGTTCTTCCCCCACTTTTGACATTGACGATCGAGGACATCGTTGTTCCTGCTCCGGGTAATCCTCCGAAGAGCGCAGAAGCCATATTTCCAGCACCCTGCCCCAGGAGCTCACGATCACTGTCATGTTTCGTTTCCGTCAATTTGTCCAGGATCACGGCGGTTAGCAAGGTGTCGATACATCCGAGCGCTCCAAGCGTAAAGGCTGCACTGATGACAAACCATGGTTCTGAGAAATCCATCTGACTTAATGTTGTTAGATGAAAGGCGGGTAAGCCTTGAGAGATTTCACCGATGAGCGGGACTGAAATGCCACTGGCTATGGCGACGCCAGTTCCCACAAGCAACGCAATAAGCGTGGGTGGGATGACGGTCGTCACCTTTGGAGCGAGGAAAAGGATAACAAGGGTGAGGCCCCCAAGCCCCAAAGCGGCTATGTTTATCTCCCCGATCGCGACTGGCAATCCAATGATGACATTATAGATGGTTGAGGGAGAGTCCAAACCCGCTAAGGGATAAATCTCAAATAAGATCAGGATAATCCCAATACCTGTCATAAACCCTGAGAGCACAGGATAGGGGATATATTTGACATTTCCACCAAACTTCAGAAGACCAAAGGCCATTTGTACCAAGCCGGCTAGGAGGAAAATGCCAATGATGGTCCCCATGGCCTTTTCCAAGTCTCCCGCAAAGGCGATAGCTTGTGAAATTGTAAGCGCTGCGACCACGGTCATAGGACCGGTGGGAGTGCTGATAAGGGTGCGTGTGCCGCCAAAGGTAATGGCAATGGCCCCGAGGATAATCGCACAGTAGAGCCCAGATACCGCACCCAGTCCAGATTGCAACCCAAACGCCAAGGCTAACGGCAAGGTCACGATTCCGGCGGTGAGCCCGCCGAACACATCTCCTTTTACGGTCTGAGCTATGTTTCCCAACCCAGGCATATTAGACGGCACGAATCTGTCTCCTTTTGGGCAATAAGTCGTGTCTTATCGAGGGCAAGAGGAGCATACAGGAGCCAAAGAAGGTTGTGGAAGAGAGAAACATAAGGAAGAGAGAAACATAAAGTTTAAGCACCAGAGACCTAAAGAATTGACTGCTGTGAGGCTATAGGACGTGTTGTAGTGGAAAGTCTGAAGGGGAGGTTAGCAGGGAACTCGGAATTTCTCAGTTTACCGAATAGAGATCTGAGAGGAGAGAGGTGTCTCTGACATAAGCGGGATCGGAATCCATGTCTTATTGGTTTCTTTTGAAGCTCTAACACTCTTAGCGGAAGCACTTCTAGAGAAGTAGAGGTTCAGTAGAGCCATGCTGACGATCATACCAATTACCACTAAGTCATAGATAGGATTCATTCTTCCACCTGCCTCATTTCGAAAATGAATAATGCATCTATCCTCTAGGTAGGTGCAAAGGGTATTCCAGTATGTGCCGTCACAGGATTCCCGGGACAATTCTAGGTAAATATTCAATAATATTGGAAAAATTTTAAAAAATACTTCTTCTATCCTCTAGTTGGTTATGACCAATCACAAAAGGTGTGCGATTTTGCTCGGTGGTATTTGTGCAATCTTGCACATTACTGTCAGTTGGCTTCCTTCTTTCATAAGTGAGGAGAAAAAAGGACCTTTAATTGGCATTAGAAGGTTGCAGCGCAGTTAGCATCTCATTTGGTATGTACAGCGATTTCCAATTTGGCCGATAGGAAAACATTGGAGGTTCGCATGCGAAAAATTTTTGGTTCGGGCTTTATTCTGAGCTTTTTCATAATTCATGGGTGTGCTTCTCCTCAGGTGAACACTATCACCTACGATGATCAGCTAGATCTCTATCTGAGTACCTTGGATGATAAACATTTCGTCTGGTGCGAGTTAGATCTGGAGCAATGTCGACAAGATTTTGAAATCTGGAAACTTGCTCCACGAGGTCAGGCAATCCTTAGGGAATATGAAAAAGCGGAATCAGGTCAAACCTATAATACGCATGATGTGCCAAATGTCTTTCGTACACGTTTTGTCGACGAAAGTCAGTTGGTCAAGGAGAGTCGAGGATATGATAGTGGGGATAGTGGGCAAGACTTTGATGTCTTTGAGGAAAGGGTTCTCCTACATAATCTACCTAAACATGAGCAACCGGAAACGATACCCGCATCTTCAAAAAAATATGGCCCTGAAGTCCCTTACCAATAATCGAGATTCGTTGAAGGTTCTACGCTTTCTGAATGGCACGAGCTCATTCTTGCTCTAGAGCCGCAGTGCTTCTAGAATTTCCGATATCATTCACTGCTATTATTTCTTTTTCGGATTCCATGCCCAGTTCTGCGTCCCGTCGTGGCGAAATATTTTTGCATCGTGGAGACTTGACGCAGGCTCGTGTATGGTATGAACAGGCTGTGACCGAAGCACGAGAGGCGGAATCTCTCAAGTCATTGTCTGATGCGTTGGGAAACTTAGGGAATATATGTGGGCTGCTTGAAGACTACATGCAAGCTGAGGCCTATTATCGCGAAGTCCTGGACATTCAACGTACGCTTCAAGAAGACAATGTGATTGGAGAAACGCTGGTCAATCTAGGAAACTTGAAGGCCGGTTCTATTCAACCTGAGAAGGCGCGTAGGTATTATCTTGAGGCGTTAGATATGCTATTGCCCCTTGCCAATGATCGAGCTCTAGGGATTTTGTACAGTAATCTCGCGCTTCAAGAAATTCAACTAGGCAATCCTGATGTAGCTATTGAGGCTTTCGAAACAGCCTTGGAATACCATCGAAAAGTTGGTAATGAAGATGGGTTAGCGACGACGTATGGCCAACTCGGAAAAACGTTTCTTCAGATGGGCCAGTCGCGAAAAGCTGAGGCTTGTCTGAATAATGCGAGCGAACATTTCATTAAGTTAGGGAACAGTCCAGGAGAAGCAGGAGCCTTACGTTTGCTAGCTAATATGTACGACGAGCGTGGAGAAAAAATTTCTGCCATTCGGTGTATGGAACGCGTTGTGCAAATCGACACAACCTATCGATTGCCCCAATACGAAGAAGATGCTCAGCAGTTAAAAAAGTTGCGACAAGGGTAGCTCTTTCTTTTTTTTATTCAAACCCATACCCAAATCGTTCGATGATCATTCGAGCTTCAGAGCCTTTTACATAATTAAGGAACGATATAGCGGCTTCATTGTCTTGCCCATGGGTGAGGAGCACAGCTTGTTGCCGCAAGGGTTCATGTAGCGCTTCTGGGATATCCCAATGGCTGCCGATGCTTTTGATTTTCGGATCCAGTACTTGTGCACGTGCGACAAAGCCGAGTTGGGCATTCTCGGAAAATACAAAGTGAAATGTTTGGGAGATATTTTCTCCTTGCACAATCCACTTCTCCAATGTATTCCACAACCCTAACTTCGCTAAAGTCTGTTGAGCGGCCGCACCATAGGGGGCTGTCTTGGGATTTGCTATAGCCAGATGTTTAAAGCGTCTATTCATTAATACTGTCGGCCCATCCTCTTTAAGCAAGGTCGGATCAAGGCTCCACAACGTCAAGCGTCCTCTCGCATAGGTAAATCGGCTCCCAGTGACGATGAGTCCATCTTTTTCCAGCATTTGTGGCCGAGTCACATCGGCAGAAAAGAAGATATCGAAAGGAGCCCCATGAGTGATTTGTGCATAAAACTTCCCACTCGATCCAGCGCTCATCAGCACGGTATGGCTGGTCGCTTGTTCAAAATGCAGAGCAATTTCCTTCAAGGTCGAATGAAAATTCGAAGCGACGGCCACTCGCACTTCTTCTGCTGATGACGTTGTTATGAACAGCGTGGAAATGACTAGCAGGGAAAAGAGAAGTGTTCTGAGAATCATCAATATTCTCCTATACGACCAATTCTATAATCTAATTGTTGTTAGAATATAGAAATAATCAGTGTCCTTTTTCCCACCTGGAGGTAATCCCGCGCTTGCAGGGAGCCGGTCGAAATAACTGCCCTTGAACCAGTGCTCATAACCGGCATCAAACTTGACGTTCTCATTCATTATCCAATGGGCTTTCACTTCCACATCATGTCCCAGAAAATTTCCTGATACACCTGTAGAATCACGAAGCCCGCTGCCGGCAAAGGCTCCACGTGAAGTGGCCAAATACCAGACTCGGTGCTTCACCTGAAGTTTCCAATCTTTGGCCGGTGCCACGGCTACTCGCCATCCAGGTGAGCTGATGTTGCTTCGAAAAAAAGGCCCAAAATTTCCCGTGGGCATATACTCAAACCGACGAGCGCCAAACAAGGTATCGAAAGCCGAGTCCTGACTATCGCTCGGATTGCGATCTCCACTGGCATAATCATAGTGAATCAACAGTCTTGGAGACCACGGTAGATCGAAGGTATAGCCAAGATTGAGATGTTGAAAGTGGGCGAAATGATCAATATTGCCTCGCTTCCCCATCTGCCAGACACTTTCCAATTCATAGTCTACGTGACTGTTCGCCGGAGGTTTATAAACTCGAATACCAAATGTGGAAAACGTTCGCTGAGTCTGTATTGTCGAACTTCGCTGATCGTTTAGTCCAAAATAATACCCATTAAAACGTAGCCAGGGAAGCTGATGGGTTTCAATGTAAGCTCCCCAAAACATATTTCGTTTAGACTGTTCGTCAAGTTGGGTACTGTCAATCAATACTGGTTCAACAAGAAACGCGCGTACGCGCCAGACTTGGCCCTTACCAACTTGCCAATGTAAGCCGTCAAAAGCATTGGTGGTATTGCGAAACAGGTTTCGGGCAATAAGCCGGCGACTGCCAAAGTCCATCGTCAGTCTTCCAACATGAAGATTCGTACCAAGTCCGGTGTTGAAGACATTTTTCAGCGATACAGATACGAAGACCTGAAGAATATCCATCTCGTTTTTGCTGGTTATATTGACAAAGTCCCCAGGCTCATCTAAATACACACGAGAATCCTGTCCCTCGAAAAGAAATTTCAGCACTCCATTATTTAGCCCAAGTCGCATGCGAGAGCGCTGTTGGATTTGAGAGTCTGTTCTTCCTAGCGGTTGGCTGGATCGCCAAGGATGATCATAGACTTCAAAGCGCATGCGGTGTTCTATGCCCAAATCCAGCCAATCCGGAAGATTCAGGACATTCTTCAGATAACGTGGCCATTGCCACTCTCTCGGCTGAATGAGTACAGCATCAGCAGTTTCTGGCGACACAGATATTTCTTCAGTTTCTGCCTTTTCTAAGAATAGGGGAACTGCACTAAAGCTGTGGACCATGTCTAAAGTGAAAGAAATAAGGAAGAATAAAATTCCAAAACTCAGCTTTCCCAATGAGAATTTCTTGTCATTCATCCCCTGCATCTGTCTTTCTTATGTTGTGCGTACAAAAGCCCCACAATTCTTGAGCACGAAATAGTAATTTTTAAAACACTATATGTCAATTTTAAATTACAAAATATTGGAATGAAATTTGGATCGGAAGTTCTCCTAGGCAGGGACGAGTGATGAAGAACAAAGCTTGGATGCGAGGCGTAGATGAGGAAGGCGTGGTTGTACTGTATGGTCAGCGACGTTGGGCAATAAGTTTTTGCCATTCCTTTTCGGTGATCAGGTCTTTCGTTGTTTCGAGGCGATCTAGAAATACCAGGCCGTCTAAATGATCGACCTCATGTTGAAAAATTCGCGCGAGAAACCCATCGTATTCTGTCTCAATAATCTTTCCATCTAAAGTTTGGTAACGTATTCGAATAGTCTGATATCGAGGGACGAGTCCTCGGAGGCCTGGCACGGTGAGGCATCCTTCCCAGTCTTTAGCGATGGTCTTCGAACTCCAGGTCATTTCAGGGTTAATCATGGCCGTGGGTTTCATGGTTGGGGCATAGGGGTAGCGGGCGTTGGCCTTGGATGCGAGAACAATGATCCGTGTGGATTCTGAGACTTGAGGGGCAGCAATGCCCATGCCATTCTCCTCGGCCACAGTCACAAGCAGATCATCAAGGAGGGCTAGAACATGGGGGTCATGTAGATCTCTAACTTCGGCTGCCCGTTGCCGTATTACTGGAGTCCCAAGTTGCGCGATTTCAAGAACTCGAGCCATAGAAAGTGTTGTGGTCTATAGGGAGAAATTTTCAGACTGGACACCTTGTTTAAGTAGACATGGAATGTTCTTATCATTCGGGCAGGAGGAGAATCAATTTCTTGAAGTCTCTTAATATGAAAAAGGTGTGTGAATGAAGCACACAAACACTATGACGGTGGGATTCAATAAGAGAGAAGAGGCATTATTCTATACATTGGGAAGGATATAAAAAAGACAGTCGCTTTGGGCAATGTCTGGGTTGGTGGTGGCCATCATAAGTCGGCTAGAATGAGCGAGTCGTAGTTCTCCGTTGTGCGCCGAAAAGAGGGTAGAGGTAAGGTTTTTCCCTGTGGCATCCCTTGCCCACAGTACTTCCAGTCCTCGTGCCCCAATCCATCCTAGTCTTTCCTGAGTGGATAAGATTCCGAAATTCAATCGATCCACATCTGAAAGAAGAGTCAGGTCAACTTCAGCAACAGGCCCGGAGGCATAAGTCATGGAGGCACTCTTTTGTAATTCCACACGAATAGGGTGGTGAGCCACTGCTACTGGTGAGGACAGATCGGAAAAATCCTTGGCCAAAGCATACCGAGAGAAACCACGGTAGGCTAGTTCATGGGCTTGTGAGTCTTGTGCCCCACCTACTTCAATCGTGACCGTCGGCCATGCGGTTTCTGTGGCTTCCATTAGCGTGCCGAGTCGCAAATCAGTGACGATGAGATGGTCGCAAAAAATTCCTGTCAATGTTTCTTGCATGGCTCCATTCTGTGTCGTGACACCATACGCAGGGCTGCGGCCTGAGGTGTTGTGTATATCAATCAATGCTTCGGGTTGGGTGTCATATAATGTTTCAAGCATGGCTTGGGCGATGGTGCCTTCCGGTCCTTCAAATGGAGCGCGAAAACAGCGATTGAGATCTTTACCTCCGAGGGCACATCGATGGGAAAACTGAGGTTGGGTTAAGGCAGCACCAATGGACCCAATAAAACAGAGGACGTTAACTTGTGGTTGGCGACCTTCTCGGATCCAACGGTGTAAGGCCCGTACTCCAGAAGATTCATTGCCGTGTAATAAGGTGCTCATGGCTCGTGTGCGTGTGGCGTCCAAACCTGGAAGCCAGAGAAAAGTGGGACCACCCAATTTTTGTAAAAATTCCGCAACCGTAGATCCCACGTCTTGTGGGGTAGGAGCCTCCCATCGAGGTATAGGGACTGTATTATTCATTCAGGATGCCGGCTCCATTGTGAAATGGGAGTGTCTGTTTGAGAATGCCGTAGATAATCTTCAAGCATGCGCGTCAATGCTGTTGGTCGATCGTGATCCTGTTGCTCATACAAGGCTATGCGTTGGAGTTGCCATCGAGCGCCATTGACTCCAGCCTCCAGACGATCCCGAATCACTTGCAGCATAGATCGAATGTCTTCATGTTCCACCCCGCTATTTTTCAGGCCCTGCTCAGCTATCGGCAATAATTCCATAGCTAAGTTATATGCCGAAATTTCCTGTAGACCATGTGAAGTGGTATTTGGCCAAACGAAGATGGCATCTAGCCCGTATTCGGCGGCACGATAGAAATTTCGATGAGCATATTCAAAAGGAAATTGGTACAGAATCCGTTCGATATGCTCTTTCATCCCCAAGGTGAGTCCAATCAGAAAGGCGGCATTCGCCGCCATATCGATGGGCGTGGGTCCAGAAGGCAAGGCCCGTAATTCAACGCGTAAATGCCCGTTCGCACTGGCATCGTATATAGCCCGATTCCAGCGCCACACGGTGCCTTGATGCAGCCGCAATTCCTCAAGTTGGGGTAACTGCTTTTCGAGGAGACATTCCATTGGGTCTTCTTGACTGAGAACTGGCAATAGAGGGGGATGTAATCCCACGGCTTCCGCAAATAATTCATAGGCGCCCTGGCGAACCCACCCATGGCCAAAGGAGACTCGAGCTGGGGCCTGCCAGTCTCCCTCCTGTGTTTTTCGGCTATCGATTGCCTGTTTAAACAAAGCTACCCGCGTTTCTTCCCAGAGCTGATGTTGCAGAAAAATGGGGCTATTTGCGCTTAGCGCTAAGGCAATGGGCGTAACCAGTTGGGCCGCATTGTAGATGTGGGCAAAGTCCTGTGGGTTCACCCGCAGATGAATTTGAAACGAGGTTGTGGCTCCTTCAAGTGTGACGTCTGAGCAGGTGACCGTGAGGGGCTCTGGTCCGTTAATGTGAATACAAAACGGGCCATCGCGCAATCGACGAAGTCCTGCCGAGAGGGCTCGATAGCGCGGGAGGTCCGACATGACTGGTGAGTCCACCTCTTCGGCGCAAAGAGTTGGCAAAATGCCAATAGGCACAATACGTCCACCGTGTTCTGCCGCGCATTGCGCTAAGGATTGGATCGCGTTGGTTAATTGTGTCCGCAGATAGGAAAAAGGTCGGCCAGCCAACGAACCGGGGGATAAATTATATTCCAGATTAAATCGATCTAATTCAAGTTGTAGGTGATCATCTCGAGAACAATTGAGGAGGGTGCGATTAATGGGATAGGCGCGACCTTGGCTATTGATAATGGAGAGTTCGAGTTCTGCCCCAATAGTTCGTGGGCCTTCGCCAAAATATGGACGCTCAATAACCTCCCTGAGAGCTTGTAAACTGTGGGTCAACCGTTGTTCGAAGCGGGAATAATCCTCTTCAGCAAATTGGTCACGATCAATGGATAACCCCATAATCTATCTTCATACCTGAATTCCATGGATAGGTAAATAGAGAAGACAAAAACGGGCTTGTGTGACTTCGATTTTCTCATGGTTGGGGAAAGAGGCAAGAAGGTCGCTCCTTTGAGAACGATATTGTTTTTCTCTGCCTGTTCCAAGCAATGAATGCCCTTTGCCCTGCAAAGGTCTGCATGAGGGATCGAAACATCTGCATGGAGTATACCCCTTCTTCTTAGTGGGGTGGGGTATTGCTCATGCCTGTGCGAACCCGGAGGGGTTTTTGGAGCAGTGAAGTATTGGAAGAATGTGCCTTCCCGCGAAAACTCATTGGAACCTCGTAAGATGATAAATTTTGCTCCTGGCAATGCTTTAAGATTTCAATAAGGAAGAGCAGCCCTCGCCAGTTTAATTGATGGATCAAGTGGTGCCTGATCACCCGCTGTGGATCTATGATAAAACTTTGACAGCGGTTTGAGCGCAAGTTGTTACTCAAATGAAAAGCTCGATGTAAACGCTGTAGTGGATCGGCCAAAACCGGAACGCGAAGAATCTTGACCTTCGATAAGCGAGTGTCCAAAAACGAGTTGCCAGAAGGTAATAATCCCAACAGTTGCGTTCCCTCTTTTTGAACGGTTCGATGGCATTGGTTCAAAAAAATTGCGTCTCCAAAATCAAAAGTGGGTAAGCGGCAAACAATGGCCCATTGTCCCTCTAGGGTTGCCAAATCAAACAAAGTTAGCTGGCCTTTAACAAAAGTTGGTACGCACATCCGTGGTATCGCCGTGTGCCCAATTTTCATATGTGTGCCCTCCGTTGTTGATATCAGTTGATGAAAGAATTTGAGTGGGATGCCCAACAGGAGAGAAAGGCATCCCACCCCATCGGGCGAGGAGAACCCTCGTCCGGGAAGAGTAATGTAAGACATTCTTGGAGTAGATTTTCACGGTACTTAGAAAAAGGTTGATTGGTTTTGTGCCATCAGCGAAAGGAATTTTTTATTTTTTTCTCTGTGCCGATAGTATTGATTTTGAAAATCATTATTAATATCAAATAAAATAGCAGTAATTTTTTGTGAAGTCAATATCGTAACACTCTATTTTTCTGGCTTGGTGGGAGCGTTGAATAATGAAGATACCGATACCGAGGGCCCTATTTCGCCAGCAAGACGTTGGAAGTCCGTGGCTTCAGGTTGGTTCAAGGTCGTCCGTTCAGCTAGGTCGTAGCCAATTCTGGGTGCAGAGCATTCTGGCATGACGTAAGCATCAAAAATTGGCGAGAACGCCGCTGGGGGCTTTTCGCAACGGACCCTTAGTAAAAGATGCAGGGAAGGTAGATGCCCTACATATTTATGTATCTTACATTAAAGCGAAGCTAAACTTAGGAAATGCTTGGAGAATACGGTGCAGGCTTAGGTATCATCACTTGGACGTTCAGAGTCCGTGACGACTAGGACCCCTCGCATGATGGGATGGAAGGTACAGTGGTAGGAATAGGAACCAGGAGGAAGCTGATGAACCGTGAATGTTCCGTTGGGGCCTAATGGTCCGGAATCAAAAACGCACTGAGACCCATTGTTACATTCATCATGTGTGATGGAGTGGAGGGTGGCTGTAGGATTGTTCCAAGTGATCGGGCTAGCCGAATCAATATGCACAAATGTTGGAGAGTAATAGGGAGCAAATGTGCCAATTGTAATATGCAGAGTCGAGGGGGCTGCTATCCCGTACGAACCAATCGCCATTAGGCTATTTACCAACAGAACAACTATTACTCTTTTGAGAGGTTTAGATCCAACAGTTTCTTCTTTTGACATGATGCTCCAACTGTTCCTTTAGAATTTAACAAGGTCGTGTTTCCGGGATACTCAAGGTCCCGTAAAGTAAAGTGGCTGCTCACCATTCAAATGCGCAGGGGTAATCCAATAATTTCCTCCCAGACTGGCTCCCCAAATAGTTTCAGCTGCTACCTCATTCCCGCCAGTCACGGCATAGGCAAACCCACCGACAATTCCTCCAAGTGTGGCATAAGCTAATTTAAAAGGAGTATAGAAAAGGGATAAGGCCCCGCTAGTAATCTGAAGTCCTAGAGAGGAATGATTTTCAGAAATCCCATTCTCAGATGGGTTTGATATGGGAGCTGGCGGAGAAGCAGGTGATCTGGTCATATTGGTATCTGGATCATTGGAATTTGCTTCCTTTTGAATTGGGGTTTTTCTATCCAGAGTACTGAAATCTCCTGAAGGAGATGAAACTTGGGAATCTTCCAAGGCTTTATGTAAAGCTAACGTGGTGAGATCTTTAACAAGTTCTTTCGATTGGAGCATAGGCTCAGAATTCCAGGCCTGACCCTCAAATAGCATTTCTTCCGTTTCCACATCAATCCCTTGGATTTTTACTTTAACCAACTTGTGGGATGGATTTTGGGAAGTCCGAGAATCAATTTTTTTTTGAGATGTTTCACTGACATTTACGAACACTATCAAGGTTGCCCCTACTTTATGAGCCATAGAGCGTATATAGATTTCCTCACGAGAATCCTGGAAAGGGGCGGACTCTAGTTCGCTCAAATTTGGTTCTACCCAGCGATACAACACGAGTAATTCATGATCGTTCAGCCAATTCTCAGTTTGTGTTATGGCCTCGTTATGATTTCCCCAGACAACTGTGCGAGTATTAAGGCTAAGTGCAGAATTCCGAAACCCTTCACCGATAAAAGATGGATGCCCGGTAGGATTAGAACTGCATCCTAAGGTCAAATACCCCAAGAATGAAATCACCAGCCAATGTTTGAAAAAATACATTTATAAGAAATCTCCAGATTAATAAAAATTCTTCTTAACTCTTTTTGTTCAATAATCACACAAGGTAGTTTTCAAGAAAAGGACTCTTGTTAAAGATCAAAGCAAGGATCTTAAGCGTCCCACAAAGTTAAACCGTGACTGTCAACATAAATTGGCTCAGCTTTGTGAAAAGAAAAAGTACAGTGTAAATCTCCAAAATTTAAGCACCTTGAATCTGGTTATTAATTTGCACTAAACCTAAATGCGAGTATCAACCTTACAGTACAAGTGTATCAAAGTCAGGGGCTCAGTGTCGGAGAAGGTCCTCTATTGAGTTTTGTAGGCCGCTATTGTCGTGGAATTTTTCGTTTCCGATCACCTGGACCTCATATGGGTCTTTAAACACTTTACCGAGTTCTTGCTCCAATTTTCTATTTCCATTCAGATCCATCATTTGAGCTCGGGGTTTGGCCGTGGTAGCTGACAGGTCACATAAGTTCACCTGGTTGGACCTGATAGGTTTGGTGAGTAGTTATCATGCTAACAGATTAAGAACTGGTCAAAGCAAATTCTCAAAAAATCTATCCGCTAATCATTTGTATGCTGTGAGCTCACGAGGATCATGCTGACCTACAATGAATTATCGTTGAATGCCAATGAGTGGGGAAAAGTCAGACTAATGAAATCTGTAAGGATAAGAAAAGAACATCCTCGCTAAAAAGACGGATTGTCAAAAGAAATGTGATTGTGACAATCATGTAGCTAGCTTGCACAGAGCCGTACCATTTTTTATTTTTCTCAAGGAATTCTAACAATGAAGATCATGTGTGACACCTGGATTCGGTGCTTAACAGGTTTAGGAGTAATCTTGATACTAGGAGGGTGTGTTTCTATTGAAGAAATGAACGTCTTCAAATCCGATGGGTTAGAAATGGGGTGTGCGGTTGGAGATGTAACATCGAACGAAGCGTTGATATGGTTGAAAACACAAGGTCCACAAGACGTCAGAATTCTTTATGGAACCGATCAGAAGTGGAGAAATTTCCAAGAAACATTTTTAATATCAACCAGTGCTGATAGAGATTTTACAGCCCGTATTTCCTTGAATAACCTGACCCCGCAAACTCGGTACCTTTACCGCATGGTTGTCCCTGGGAAAAAACGAAGCCCAGTTTGCCAATTTACTACGGCTCCTCCTCCAGAGATTCCTGTACCCGTTACATTTGTCATTGGAGGGGATACTCGCCATAGCTTCCAACCATTTTCCATTATGGACTCAATGCGTGTCGGTCAGCCTGATTTTTTTGTGTACATGGGTGATACGATCTATGCCGACAAAGGACAGCCTGCTAGGACCTTGCAGGAGTTTTGGCACAAATATGCTGAGAACCGCGATTGGTTTGCTAAACAATTGTTTGCCACAACAAGTCTCTTTGTGATGTGGGACGACCATGAGGTTGATAGTGATTTCACCATGGCTCATCAACGTTTGTCTGTTGGGCGGCAAGCCTTTTTAGATTATTGGCCGATTCGTCAATCAGCGCGCGATCCTCATCGCTTATATCGAGCCATTCGGTGGGGAAAAGGTGTGGAACTGTTTTTATTGGATGGCCGACAGTATCGAAATATCCAAAATGGAACAATGTTAGGCCGTGAGCAGAAAGAATGGCTTCTTCAGGAATTAGAGGCCTCGTCCGCAACTTTTAAATTTATTGTGTCGTCCGTTCCTTTTTCCGATCCTCGAGAGGATAAATGGGGCCAATTTCCAGGCGAACGTGATGAGATTTTAGGATTTATTGAAGAGAAACACATTTCTGGTGTTATTTTTCTTGCGGGTGATGTGCATCATGCCTCAGTTAGTCGGATGCCTCACAATCCAGAAGCCCGAGAATTTATCTTTGGTCCATTAGCGGCTCCGATGAACTACAAAATATCTAGTCGCGAACCACGGTTTGAGTTCTTTCATGAAACTTCCAGAAATTATGGTAAAATCACCGTTCAACCGGAAGGTCCTCATCCGTCCGTTCAGATCGAATGGTTGGATGAAGCCAATATGTTACTTCACAAGGTGACGGTTAAAGGTCAGGGCCACTCTGCCTACATTCCACAGTAGGCGAGGACTATTTAAAAAGCGGGGAATTGTATTCGCTAGCTTCCTATCTCCAATCCTGGGGTCTTTCAGGGTGTAGAATTTTCTAGTCACATGTAGGGAACGGGCTCTATTAGTGTGGGTGGAGTCGTTTCGAAAATACTGTGGGTGCCTTGATTCCACGATCATTAGTCGATACTTCTCAAAATTTAGGTCTTAGAATCTGAGGGTAGGTGGTGTCCGGGTCCATGGAATCAGTGAATCATGGTTCATGCTGTTTCAACTGGTTGATGAAGTCTATTTTACAGGGAGTCGAATTCGTTCGAGAGCCAAGATTGAATATCATCATCGGTGGTAAAAGTTAGAAGTTTGTGGTTCTTGCTTTTTTTGATTGTTTCTTGTTGTTAACTGGTTGGTATACAGAATAATGGTTCCTACGCCTTTCCCATCGTCCCATCCGAAAATACCTCCACCATGGCTCTGCGAATTGCCCAAGAAAGATCCTTGGTCTCGACCATTCGCAGAAAGTCTCCTGAGGCATCTTGATCTTCAGTGTGGATTAACGGTTCTAGATGTGAATTGTGGAGATGGTATTCCTGCATTCCATCTGGCGCATCATATTGGTTCGATGGGAAAGTTGCTGGCTATCGATATCAATGAATCACAATTGATGAAAGCTCGAGGTGTACAAGGCTCCTACTTTCCTTGGTTGGAATTTCGTCGTAAAGATGTGAAATCATTGCCAGAGGATTTAGGCCAATTTGATCGCATAACCGGCAATCTCTCATTCATGTTTTTTCGACCTGATCGAGAGAAAGTCTTGCATCAATTGATCAGACTTCTTAGGCCTGGCGGTCAACTTGTTCTTACCTTTCCCTCGCTTGGCACATTTGATTCTTTGTGGCAGCACATGGATCAGGAAATGCTGAAAAGAGGGTACACAGCAGAGCGGCAAAAATTTTTGGAATACATAACCGAAAGACCTTCAGCTGAGGATGCACGCACTTGGTTGCAATCAGGTGGGTTAGAGCGAATTGATGTGACTGAATATCCATTGGAAGTTGAAACAGGTTCTGGAAATGAATTTCTCCTTCATCCATTACTCCGAGGTGGGTTTTTAGACGATGTGTATGAATGCTTCACCGATCAAGAATTAGCTGAATCATTTATGCAGAGCATTGCTGCCGATACCGCAAGTTTTATCCCTCTTATTGCTCAGCGTTGTGTGATGTCTGGTTGGGCTCGGAATTTTTCCTCGACATGATAGATGTCAGTGAGGCGTGGAAAGATTGGGAAGGGAGGCAGCGTTGATTGCCAAAATGTGATGCAAGAGTTCTATGCTCAGAATTCGAGCTAAGGTTTATGGAGTCATATCATTCTGTTGCTAATAGGTCTCATAAGACGGTTGGTTTGTGCATACAGCAGGTTGACGAAAGGGATTATCTAAACAGCGTTGGGTTTGGAATTCTTGCATGGAACTTGTTCCTCCCTCGTTTACCTCTTCACATGAGCCGCTTATAAACAGAGTGAGGAAGGCGGTCCACAAGAATCTATGTCGACTGAATGAAGCCTGAAGGTGTCTTCCTTTCGGTCACATCATCAATCTTCCCATTATGTTCGATTACCCCATTGCTGAAAAAATGCCAGCCCCCACATGGTACTCATTAAAATAATTCCTACAACGGTACTAACATCGCGAAATCCCCAAAGGTGTTGGTGAATTTCATGAAGCGTAACTGTATTGGGAGCGGAAAACGTTCCACGTCCCGAAATAATAACAGAATGATCGAAAATCGGTGTTGAGACTTTAATCTTCTGCACATCAAAACCTTGTATAATATCTCCGGATGAAGTTTTTATATACAGAGCTCTGTCAAATTCAATAATTTTCCCTTCTCGAGTATCCTTTTCTGCAAGAGTCATCACGTAATGATTGTTGGCTTGGCGTGGACCTTCTAAAAATACAAATGGAAGGAAAAAGTACAGCAAGAACAAAATTGTGGATAAGGCAAAGCAAAGAAACGACGCGGGATGAAAAGTAAGAGGGCGCCTAATTCCAGCCTTCCAATGCCAGATGAGATAGATTAAGCCACACACTGTGAGAATGTATGTCGGAAGACTCTCTGGCCAAAACCATTCTACATTCCAGAGATCCCATGAAATTGGGGCGATAAAATGTACTCCATTGGCCAATTTTGTTTGTAACCCGTCAAGAAGCAGGTGCAAGAACGAATTGACTGCGAGAATAAGAAAGGCTTCTTTTGGCTTTTGTAAAAGAAGAGCCAAGGCTCCACATAAACATAAAGTGACCAATAATGAAGCTTGTGCAATACAATATAGGCGAGTGGAATAGGGGTCGCTATATAAGCCAGTTGCGGTGACAATTCGTTGAAGAATCCAGTGTATGTCTGGTAATAGACATCCTAAGGCGACTAATTTCGGATCGATCCCAGGTCTGACTATATGATTCAGTATCCCTTGTGCTCCCAAGTGCGCTAAAGTATTTGGCACATGATTCTCGTTTGCTCAGGTCTGACACATTCTTGGCAGGCATAGGCCAAGTTGTGAAGGATTCGTTGGTCTTTCCTTGTTATCCGCAGACACGAATTTTACATTGGATGCCGTAGGGATCTCTAGATATTAGTCCAATCATCCCCAATATCCAACTTTCTTCCAGTACCAGTATAAATAACGAGAAATGAGAATTCCTCAGATGCTTCTCTCTTTGAAGAATATATCTAACATGTTGTGCGCCCGTCCGCTTGCACGTGTTCTTATAGCGAGTAGTGTATGCGTAGGTTGTAACATGGTAGGTGGGGCGTTTGAGCATGAACCCAAGGACTTGCAGGACAATATAAGTCCAGAGGCTCAATTGCTCATGGCTCAGGCCTTTGAAGGTATTGAGCCATCAGCCCGTCGGGATTATCACACGCATATTTTGGGGATGAATACGGAACTCAATGGTACGTTTGTGAATGAAGGCTGGCAATCGCCCTGGAGTGGGTTGATTCATTACATTCAATTTGAGGTGTATAAGAGTTCGGCTGCCATTACTGATGTGGAGCAGGCAGATGCGCAATACCTGTCACGCCTGAAGGACTTGATCCACTATATGCCTAATCATGGCAAGTTTGGGATTATGGCCTTTGATTATTTTTATGACGAACAGGGGGAACGCGATCCTTTATTGACGACATTTCATGTGCCGAATGACTATGTCATGAAAATTGTCGCAGAGAATCCCGACCTCTTTTTCCCTATCATCTCTATCCACCCCTATCGAAAAGATGCGGTCAGGGTTCTGCAGGACTATGCGGAACAAGGTGTGCGGTTTGTGAAGTGGCTGCCCAATGCAATGGGGATTCATCCCGATTCAGAAACCATGAGGGAAAAGCTAGAAGCCTATTATGAAATTATGCATGAATATGACATGGTGTTGATCTCCCATACTGGTGATGAAAAGGCCACCGAAGCCGAAGAATTTCAAAATTTGGGAAATCCGCTATTCTTGCGGAAACCCTTGGACATGGGAGTGAAAGTGGTGATGGCTCACGTCGCCAGTCTAGGTGACTGTAAAGAAGAAGATGCCAGAATCTGTACTCCAGGGACTCCGTATATTGATCTGGCCATTGAGATGTTGAAAGAGCCGCGGTACCAGCAATTGTTATTTGCCGACATCTCGGCTTTGACACAAGACAACCGAAAACACAACCTCGATAAAGTGCTGGCGGCTCCTGCGATCCATTCACAACTCATCAATGGAAGCGATTATCCATTACCGGCTGTCAATATTGTGATTCAAACCCGGAGCCTAGAGTCTTCTGGATACATCACGGCCCAAGAACGCAACGCACTCAACGAAATCTATGATTACAATCCCTTACTGTTTGATTTTGTCTTGAAACGTACGCTACGTCACACCCAAACCGGTATACAATTTCCCGCCTCAGTCTTCATTGAACATCCGCTATTGCCTGCGGATTGCAATCAGCTCTCTTCCCAAATTAGGGCACCTCTAAAAACTGATGTTTTTTTCTGAGGGCCAGGAAGCCGCGCGCGGAACACCGCAGTGTATGGGCCAATACATGAGGATGTGAGCACGCGGCTGACGCCGCCATCGGGAAAAAGGACAGTTTTTAGAGGTGCCCTTACTTTTGCTAAGCATCATGTGTCTCATGCTCCCCTTGTAGGTGTATGAACAAAGTTCATCTGTCTTGTCGTGAGGGTTGGCCTCTAGTCATTCCCGTGTAAACGGGAAACCAGGATCCAGGCAGGGCTTCTGGATGCCCGCCTACAACTGGGAGCATGACGCATCGAAGCCTCAGCCCCGAACACAGGCCTCAATCAGAGATAGCTTTTTTTAACGGCCTCAAAAATCAGGAATGATGCCAGAGGGACAGAACGGCAGGTTGGGATCGGGGACGGAGCGGTTTGTCGTGTATGTCGTGACCCCGGCAAACGAGGCCGGTGGATTCCGCGATGCTATGCGCAATCTTGGCTTCGGCCGGGCTGTGATTGATCATGACAAACGTGCCACCTATGACGAGGTTCTTGGCTATTTGTGCAAACAGGGCCGATGGGTCGAATAAACTAAGCGGAAGACGCCAGGCCAGGAGGGGTTTCGGTGTGACGAATGGATACCAGGCGGTGATGATGTCTGCCGCCTTGTCATAGCGGCGATAATCCTCAACCACATACCTCGTTTGCGGAACATCTTGAATATGCCCCTGGGCATAGTCCAAGCGGCTTCGTCCATTACAATACACACGATAGCCATCGACTTCCGTTCCGACTAATCCTGATGGCTGAAAAAATGCGTGTAAGGCCGCAGCATACACAAAATTGGAACTTCCCACATCGCAGACCTGCTGGTGTTGATGGATCGTCCAATTCAATGTGTTCCGCGCATGATGCAAGACATCAAGATATCCATAATTGAGCAGGCTGGTCTCCGGAGAATATCGCGATTCAAAGCGCGTGTCGTACACCCGGTTTAATTCCTCGATGCGATCACATTGCCATGAAGAAAGATCACGATGCATCCCATTGGGTATTTCCCGATAGGTGCCTCGGGACCATCGTAAGGCCTGTGTAGCCTCGTACCATATGCGATGGTACCCTGACCGCAAACGGTCAGTCATAGTGATGGGAAGAGGTGTCATGCCTTGCGGTGTAAGCCGGCCCGTGTCTTATAGGTTCTTAGATGTCCTGTTGGAATTGAATATCCATTACTGACTGTTTCCTTTTGTTCTTTGTCGGCTGCTCCCGGTTGACTCTTAAAGGGAAGTTGCAAATTGCTAAGTGACCTTTCGGGATGGCTCGTGGGACCGAGGGTAGAGCGGCGTTTCCTGCCTTCGCCGGGCCTCTTTCGCCGCAGTGGCTACGAAGGCTGAAAGTAGCATCGCGCAGGCAGGTTACCCAGTTCCTGTGTTCACGTATCAAAAAGACGCTTTGCGCCTCATGCAGACGAGGTGTTGGTATGGAGGGGTTATTCGAGGGGGATTAAGATTTCCAAGCCACCCATGATGTCATTGAGTTTAAAATCGCGTTTTGGGCTTTGCTCATGAGCGTTATGACAGTTTACACAGGCTCGGCTTATTGCTCGATCCGGGAAGATGGCTTGATAGTATTTCCGCCTCTCTAACTCAATTTCCTGTTCTGAGACTTCTCCAAAGGTCATCACTCTCTCAAGCACTTCACGTTCCTTTTCCGATTCCGGGGCATTTTCCTGGTTAATCGGCCATAAACTGACCAGTCGGTATCGAAACGGTTTACCGCTCACCTGCAATCCCCGAGAGGATTCTTTGAAAAACTGTGCTGGGAGTGGCAACGTGCGATCTTCTCGCCAATTTTCTGTGGCATTGACGATTAACATGGCCTCCATCCGTTCCACCACATGTTGGGTGTAAAACGTGCGGTCGGCTTGTAGAACGGCATGGAGATAATCCGCGACGACACGAATTGGGACGTTCGAGCTGGGGCTTGTCGTATTCCCGATGGCCCAGCCAAGAATGAGGCCGAGAAGGCCAGTGATAATCATGAGCAGGATCGGTTTCCCGTTCATGATTCTTTTTGGCGGATGGGTAAGGAGGTTGCTGGCATGCTCAGTGAAATAAAGGTAAGAAGTTAGAATAATGCATCTTACTATTCATATGATAGCAATACGATCTTGTTGTCTACTACTGAGGAATTTAAGATTCTCTGTTTTTCGGCTTGAAAGAATGAAAAATTTCTAATTCTCACTGAAAAGAGTCCCATCAAAGTATCGGATACGAGCATGGACAGGGGTGGAAAGAATTTCGTACGCTGCCTTTGGAGAGACCGGCGCGTAGAAGCGACTCTTACCTTTTTTGTTGGAAGGTATCTACTCTGACTTATGAAATTGAAGACACTTTTTCTTAATCTTCCTCTGGCCAGAAAATTGCTTTTAGTGTCAGCGGTGCCCATGTTGGCAGTCTTGATCCTGAGTTTTCTGACCTATCGAAGCGTTGAAACCTTTTCTTTGGATGAAGATCATCTCAACGAGGTTTACCATATTCAGAGTGCTTCTGCTGAGTTTATGCGGTTAGTCGTTGACCTTGAAACAGGGTTTCGTGGGTATGTGCTGACCCAACAACCACAATTTTTGCAACCCTATCAGGCAGCCAAACAACGCGTGCTTGCGCTGGGCAATTCTCTTCGACATATGGTAAGCAATGATCCAGATCAACGGATGTTGATCCAATCCGTTCAAAGTAATATCCATCTGCTCATGTCAGATAAGGATCGTCTTATTGAACGGATAAAAGTGGGACATCCCGAGGAAGCTCGAGAATATATTGAAGCAGAAAAAGGGCGGTTGCTCATGCTGGCCATTCGTGAAGAGATGGCCAGATTTGATCGGCAAGAGATTGCGCAGCTACAACAGGCGTTAGAAAGTAGTTCTCAAGATCGTTCGATGTTGATGAATGTGGTGGTGGGTGGAGGGAGTTTGGCCCTGATTCTGATGCTGCTTCCCATTCAGCTCATTGCACGATCAATTACGGGACCCTTAACAACCTTGGTGAAGACGGTAGAAAATTTTTCCGGTGGCCGGATGCCGTCAGTTCCTATTCTGAACAGAAGTGATGAAATTGGAGAGTTGACTCGCGTGATGAATACTATGGGCACTCAGATTGATCAGCATATCCAACAAATCCAGAAGTCAGAACAGGAGCTGCGTATCCTGAATCAGGACATTACCTCGTCCGAGGCAAAGTATCGCGGTATTGTTGATCATGCACCAATCGGGATATTTACCGTCGAACAGGGGCGTGTGATTTTTAGTAACCGGCAGAACTGGAAATTGGCTGGACGAGATCCAGATCAGATCTTGGATCCGGAACACATATGGGAAGCCGTACATCCCGAGGATCGCGAGGATGTTCAACATGCCTTCCATGATGCTCGAAAAGCAAGTAAGCCGTTCGAGCGCGTATTCAGGTTTTTACATCCAGGTGGAGCTGTGCGGCGGGTCTTAAGCCGGGCTGTACCTATTAATGATGAATCGGGACGGACGATGGTGTATCAGGGATTTAATGTGGATATCACGGCTTTAGAGCAAATGCGGGCGCAGTTAAGCCGATCCGAACGATTGGCCACATTAGGACAAGTCGCGGCGGGTATCGCCCATGAAATTCGGAATCCCCTTATAGGAATTGGTTCTACCGCTTCTTTATTAATCGAAGAGTTTGAAGAGGGGGATTCTCGATGGGAGGATTTGACGATTATCTTAAAAGAAACACGGCGTCTGGATCGTATCGTGAATCAAATTGTCGACTATGCACGTCCGAGAGAGTTTATTCCTGTGGCTTTTCAACTCGAGGACTTATTGAAAGAATCTCTTCAAGTCCTATCGAAGCCAATTGAAGAAAAGGCTATTCAAGTTTCTCATGTGTTTCCGGATGATCTCTGTGCGCTTCAAGCCGATAGGGACCAATTGAAACAGGTAATCTTGAATATCTTGCAGAATGCCATTGAAGCAATACCAGAATCGGGAACCTTACAAGTCTCTATCCATGAAGAGCCATATGAGCATGAGCCAGGTCTTCGATTGAAGGTTGAAGACTCGGGGAAAGGGATTGATCCGAATGTTCTTTCACGAATTTTTGAGCCATTTTTTACAACCGGGAAATATCGAGGAACCGGGTTAGGGTTAGCCATCTGTCGCAATATCATTGAAGCGCATGGAGGGGAGATTCATGCCGAGAGTCAACTGCAGGTTGGGACGACGGTTTCGATATGGCTCCCCCGCGTCTGTCAGCCACAACTATCTATGGTGTAACGATGCGGGCAACAATTTTTGTGACAGACGATGATGAAGCCGTGCGTCAGGCTATTACCCGACGCTTGGCTAAACGTCAACATGACATACGCGGTTTTGATTCTGGCGAAGCTTTATTGGAAGCTCTTGATCACGATATGCCTGACATCATTTTTCTCGACTTGAAAATGACTGGATTGAGCGGACTAGAAACACTAAAGCAGGTTCGCTCAAAAACACAGCAAGCCTTGGTCATTTTACTCACGGCGTATGGCACGGTTGAAAATGCCGTGGAAGCTATGCGCCTGGGCGCCTATGATTTTCTCATTAAAAGCGTGGATTTGTCAGGAGTGGATCCGGTAATCGATCGAGCGTTGGAATACCTGACATTACGTCGTCGTGTCGACTTTGAAACACAAGACCGGCCGGGGCGATATTCTTTAGAAAGTGTCGTATCCAATAGCCCCAGCATGAAGGAATTAGTCGGGCAAGTTCAGGAAATGGCGCAAAACCTGAAAACCACGGTGTTGTTATTTGGAGAAACGGGAACGGGTAAGGAATTCGTTGCACGTGTGCTGCACCATAATGGCCCCCGAGCGCAGGGGCCTTTTGTTGGAGTAAATTGTACGGCCATTCCGCAAGAGTTATTTGAAAGCGAGTTGTTTGGCTATGAGCGGGGCGCGTTTACGGGAGCGCATCAACGGAAACCTGGGTTGTGTGAACAAGCGGAAGGTGGGACGCTTTTTCTTGATGAAATTGGCGATTTAAACCCTGCGATGCAAGCAAAATTGCTTCGGGTTTTACAAGAACGGTCATTTAAACGTTTAGGGGGGCGTCAAGACATTGATGTTGATTTTCGTCTCGTTGCGGCCACGAATCGCGATCTTCGAAAAGAGGTAGCACAAGGGAATTTTCGAGAAGATCTGTTTTTTCGATTGAATGTTGTCTCGCTGGATCTTCCCCCGTTGCGTCAACGCGTCGAAGATATCATCCCTCTGGGCTTGCAGACATTGGTTCGGCATAGCCAAGACTTGGGAAAAGAGGTTACGGCGATCGATCTCGACGCACAGCAATTTTTAGAGCGGTATCGGTATCCAGGTAATATACGGGAATTGCAAAATATCATTGAACGGGCTGTCATCTTTTGCCGGGGAAAAAGTTTGACGAGTGGAGATTTGCCCCGGGAAGTTCATGAAGCCGCTCAGTCTTCCGTCAATGTTGTGACACAGGGCGACCAACCTGTTGTGCGCATCGAAATGAAACTGGGCGAACAATCGCTGGGGGATATTGAAAATACATTGATCGAGGAAGTCATGCGCATCTCGGATTTTAATAAAAGTTTAGCGGCGAAACATTTAGGTATTACACGATTTGCTCTCGACCGTCGTCTCAAAAAACAGGCGGATGCATGAAGACGGGTGGCAACAATGTCTGACGTTAGTTGTCTTTTTTCTTTCGGCTTTTCATCAAAACAATGATCCCAGCAATTCCGATGGCCAAAGAAAGAAATCCAAGTAAGGCGAACCCTTCCATTTCAATCCCTCTACCTTTGTATTTTTGATGTATCGACCTTGTAGTATGTTACGAAAGTGCAAGGCTATTTCCTCTCTCCTCTTCAGACATCATACCGAAAACGATCTCGATATTCTTCTGGCGGGACGTAGCACGCATCCAGGGTTCCTCGCAACTGATAGCGATGCCGGGCAATGAAGTCATAAACTCCATCTCGTAAATTTTTTGGTAGTAACAGAAAGACCGAAAAGATAGGCCAAAGGCCTCCAAGCTGGCGGGCAAGGTTCAGGGCTGCCGTTGACTTGGTCAGGTGGCCGTTGGGAGTAACTACGACAAACGTCGAAAATTCTTGTTGTGGCAATTCATATTTGGACAGGAATTGTTGCCCGATAGGAGATTGGAGCGGGGCAAATTGAAATCGTTTCTCGGTATCACGGGTGATGAGAAATCGAACCCATCCGGTACACCATCCGCAGACTCCATCAAAAAGAATTAGCCATGGGATTCGGGAAAGATGTGGAGAAAATGGTATGTACTTTATCATAATAGTTTTCCTCAAATTCTTATCTCGTCAGTACAGCTTGGCAGTTGAATCAATCATCTGTCTAGTACGACGAATCTCTCTTGAGTCAAGTGCAAGA
This sequence comes from Nitrospirales bacterium, assembly GCA_965223635.1. GTDB lineage: Bacteria > Nitrospirota > Nitrospiria > Nitrospirales > UBA8639 > Nitrospira_E. Next base: position 1,756,861 of record OZ245007.1, on the reverse strand, counting down.
TTGTCGGGTGATGGCCCGCTTGTTACAATGGCGTTTTTCATGAACATGCCAACGCCTCATGCTTGCTGATGTTGTCCTGCCAAGTCGGCGGTTTCAAGTCTTTACCTATCATATTCCCCCGCAATTACGGCCTCAGGTCTGTGTCGGAAGCCCCGTTCTTATTCCTTTAGGTTCCTCTGTGGTTTCCGGAATCGTAGTTCGAATTTTAGAGCGTTCTGCTCAATCCGCTATTCGTTCCTCTAAGGCAACAATCGCCTTTCGTGACATTTTGTCTGTAGATGACACGTCTGACCATTCTGCTCTGGATCAAAGGTTGCTTGCCCTGGTGGCAATGATAGCCGATTATTATCTTGCCCCGCTGTCTGCCTGTTTGCGACTTATTGTGCCGCCTCGCGTCTACAAGGTGTCTAAACGGGTGTTCCTTTTGGAGGCTGGGCGTAGAGTCTTAACGGATGGGTCGTTAAAAACGGAAGATCGAGTAGTCTTGGAAAAACTATTGCGAAGTTCAAACGGCCTACTCCATTCATCACTCCTTCGAGGGTTGCCTAAAGCGAGAACTCGTCTGACAAAACTGAAGAAGGAAGGATGGATTGAGGAACGCTCAATTTCCCCAAGTGGGGGTAGAATCAGGGAACCCAAAGCCAAGATGGATGTTTCCCATAGCACTCAATCATCATTTACTTTGCCTGATGGTAGGATGGAGGATCTTTTCCAAGAAGATTCTGTCCTGCCTTCAGGGTTTCTGATCAAGCCACGAGTTTTTTCAAGAAGGATGAAGGGGCTTGCCAATACCTTGGTTAAAGAGAGTCTAACTGGAACATTTCAAAAACGTCTCGTGATTGGAACGGACCAAGAACGACTTCAGGTCTTTCAACAGGTGTCGTCTGACGTGTTGAAACGAGGAAAACAAGTATTATTGCTTGTTCCAGAAGTGCATCTAGCTGAAGCCATAGCGAGACAGTTACAGGAAGTCTTTAGTGAAACGGTGGTTGATTATCATGGGCAATTGTCGCTGGCTGTTCGAGCTGATTGCTGGAGAAGAATTCGACAAGGGCAGGTACAGCTTGTGGTTGGAACTCGATCAGCCTTGTTTGTGCCGCTCCCAGACCTTGGGCTCATATGGGTAGATCGAGAAGAGGACCCATCTTATAAGGATGAACAGTTGCCCTACTATCATGCTCGTGAAGTGGCAGGAATGCGTGGAGCTATTGAGCAAATATTAGTGGCGTATGGTTCGATGTGTCCATCTCTGGAAATCTATTCAGCATTCCCGTGTGCGTTTGAGAAAAATATGCAGATGACCAATTCAGAGAACCCTGTGATGAATTTGATTGATATGCGGAATTATGAATCTGGAACAATTCTCGCGCTCCCTGTTATTGATCGACTAACCCAAGTTCTCAATGAGGGTCATCAAGCGATATTGATTCTCAATCGAAAAGGATTTTCGCAATCTCTCATCTGTCGAGATTGCGGGCAAGCCCCAGTCTGCGAGATCTGTGGTGTTGCATTGCGATTGTTTCAACGCCCCTCTCGTTTGCTCTGTTCCTATTGCGGAAAGCACGCTGTTGTTCCGGAAACCTGTTCTTCTTGTCGAGGGACTGTATTCCGATTTGCTGGAATGGGTACCCAACGACTAGAGGAAGAACTCACAACGCTCTTTCCTTCCTCTGTTGTGTCTCGGTTTGATCGGGATCAAGTGAAAACAGCAGAGGAGGGTCAACGAATGTTGCGGAAATTCAGTCTAGGAGATATTCATCTTCTCATTGGGACAGAATTTTTGTTACACCAACCGGATCCTCCCTCAGCAAAGCTTATGGTCTTTCCTCAAGCCGACCTTGGCTTGCATCTTCCTGATTTTCGTTCGGCTGAACGAACGTTTCCTCTTTTTTTAAAGGCTCTACATATGGTTGAAGCGCGTGGTCAAAGGGATGATTTATTTGGCGAAGTTTTTTTTCAAACCCGGATGCCCAATCATCATGTGTTTCAGGCCATTATTCAGCAAGATCCAAAAGAATTTTACCAGACGGAATTCGTCTTGCGCGAAGCTTTGGCGTATCCACCTCTGACGCATCTTGTGTTATTAGTGATCACAGGGATGCAAGCTTATCGTGTGGAACGCGTGATCGATTTTCTGAAACAACAGTTGAAAGAGTCAGAGTTAGAGGGAGCGTTGTCTCAAGAAACACAGGGGATTGTAGGATTGCCCATGATGTTAGGGCCGTTGAACTCAAAGAAGCCAGGGCGTCTCAAAAAGAACCGAACTATTTTTCTTATCAAGACGTTTCAATTGGCAGAGACCCAACGGCGTCTTCAAAAGATTCAACAGATCTATGAGCAAGAATTTGGAAGAGAGCCTGTTGTATTTGAAATACATGTTGATCCCATTGAAATTCAATAGGAATGAAAGTAATAATTTTTAACAAATTCTGTAATATCTGAATTATCCTTAACGAAACTTCATAGGTATCATGTTACGTGTGTTACTGCTTCGTTACTTCTATCTCTTCATTCTCGTTTGTCCACCAGCATATGCTATCCAGCCATGGAACGAGAATCCTGCTTATTGGGAACATAAGGGAGTCCCGATCTTATTGCTAGGATCCAGTGTAACGGATCATCTCTTCTTGGGTGAGGGTGAAATGCTGACGTATGCTGGCATCATCGACCTCCTCGCTCAGCTTGATGAAATGCAACGGATTGGCGCAAATTACGTTCGCAATACAATGAGTCAACGAGAAAATTGGCCCCTTGTCGCTTTTCATCGTATTAGGGGAGGTTCAAAAGACGGTAAATATGATTTAGATCAATTCAATGACTCTTGTGATGCTGTTGCTCCTGAAGGAGACATCGCTTCTGATTGTTATTGGACGCGGTTTAATGGGTTTTTACGAGAAACGGCAGCCCGTAACATTATAGTGCAGATTGAGGTCTGGGATCGGTTTGATTACCGATATCAAACAGGCGCGGATCCGAGGATCTTTCATCGGACTTCCTGGCTGAAGAGTCCTTGGCGTCCGGAGAATAACGTGAATTATTCCAATGTTGAATCGGGACTTTCTGGTACGTATCCGCAGCATCCAGCAAAAGATGTCCAACAGTTCTTTCATGGAGTTCCGGGCCATCCGTGCTACGAGCCGGCACCCTCTGTAGGTTTAGACCCGTGTACCAAGAGAATGCCAATTCCAGCACCGCGAAATACACAGGCTCAATATGATGTCGTTCGCCACTATCAGAAAGCATTTGTGGATAAGATGCTGTCTTATTCGCTGAACTATGACCATGTGCTCTATGTGATGAACAATGAAACATCAACCCACAAGAGTTGGGGCATGTATTGGATGAACTATATTCAGACCAAGGCCGCGGAGGTCCAACGCACTGTGTATGTGACCGACATGTTTGGTTCATTATTTCAACCCTTCCTGGGAGGGAAGGGGTCGGTGGGTATTCAAGCGTATCATAAGTATCCAGAGGTCTATGATTTTTTAGAATTTTCCCAAGTGAACTCAAAAACTGTAGGAAACAGTGTGAGGGCAAATCTACAAGACCATTGGGAAAAAGTGCAGTTCATTGTAAAGAATGCCATGGGGAATAGGCTTCGCCCAGTCAATCATGTGAAAATTTATGATGGACTGGGGACTTCTCTCCCACTTGATGCCAAGATGGGGATGCACCAAATGATCAATGATCTGCTATTAGGAGCGGCCTCAACTCGACATCATCGCCCAGTCCGACAAGATCAGAAGGATATTCTGCTCTTCCCCAATTCTATTCGTGCTATTCGAATGGTGGAAAATAAAGTGAAATTCTGGGACCTTGATCCCCAGAATGCTTTGCTATCAGCTAGGACGGAAGGAGAAGCTTTCCTCGCAGCTGATGAAGGTTCGGCCTATGTGCTTTATTTCCCGCAAGGCGGATCAGTTGGGCTGAACTTGAAAACTTGGGTAGACCAACAGTTTGTTCTAGATTGGATTAATTACAATGAGGCGATATGGCTAAGAGCTTCAGTACAAATTGATGGTGGAAAAATCAAAACTATCACAGCACCTGATTCAGGTTCATGGATGGCGGTAGTGACAAAACAACCATTGGCCCAGACTTCGAAGTAATAGCAGCGCATATATTTGTAAAAAGATAATAACCTGTCTCACAGGAAGAATTTTAGGATCATTCAACATATTTAATGCGCTCGCAGGGTGCTAGGTCACCGAGGTTTCTTTTTTGATTTTTTCTTGGAAGTTGATCCGGTTGACGGTTCAGGGAAAGGATGGTGGGTGATAGGTCCTCGAGTTCGCTTGTAAATCCCGTAGGCAAAAGTCATCCAAAATACTCCGGAAAAAAGCCCAAATATGATGGCGTTAAAAATACGCTCCAAGTCTTCCATGGGCGGTTCTGGTCCCAATTTTTGCAAATCCGCCATCTGCATCATGGGCCAGGCTATACTTTCTATGCCCAGTAAGAGAGTACAGATAGACCAAATGTATCCAATAGAAGGACATTGCCAAGCAAGGAGAATCGCCAGACCAATGGCCACCACAATCCCTACTGGAACCGGTAGTGCTCCAACTAAGAGCCATAGTCCAACCGTGACAATCAAACTTCCCAAGACGGCATTCACTTGATGCCACCAATTGTCAGTCATTCCTTTTTATATTCTCCTTTAAAATAGACTTCCTGGCATATTAGAGATATCTTGAGAGCACTCCACCAGAGCCTCAAAATCGTGGACTGCTTACACCTAGCTCAGATAAATAGGCCTTTCAGTAATGACTGGCTGGTCTTCATAAGTCTCAGGGGAAATAAAATTTGATCGGTTGCCCTACTTGAGAAGTCAAAGCAGTCGGGTGTATGAGGATTAACGATTTATGTTCTTTCTCCATGGGGATTTGGGAGTGGCTCAGTTCAAGATGATGGTTGTGGGCTCAGAAAGATAGGATCCTTTGTCCATCCGTAGTTTCGTATTCGTGTTAGAACACATTACTGTTGTATCACATCTGTCCTGACATCTCACGCATGAAATTCAAAAGAATTACCTTAATTCCTGCTGGTTTCGTCTTTGCTAATGAGTGACTCCAAATTATAAGAAGGTAGATAGATTGTGAGATTTTAGAATTAAAGGAAGAAGAAACATGAATGTAGCCTTAGGGTGGTAAATCCGTGGCAATCAGTTGAGGTTGGACAAATGTTTCAGGAAAGTATGGTCTCGCCGTTTTAGTTTTCGCTGATGAAACGATGCCAGCTGATTAGGCAAGAGCCGATATTTTAAACAACAGGGTTCACGGAGTGCAGACTCCGTTCGACGTTTGTGCAGCAGGGTACTGATAAGTATTAATAACCCGACGAGAGCGATCTGCCATAGCAACAGGATCATTATTTCAACACCCACAAAAGCACTGCACCGATAAGGATAAGCCACCATCCCAGACCGACAGAATGTTGTTCTCCAACGCCATGATAGGAATAACGCTTTGCCATGATAGCCTCCTTGTTAGATTGTATTTCAGGCTATCTCAGGGAACCTACCTCCGCCTATTCCCCATATGAACAAGCATTTTTCCGCTAAAGGCATGGGAGGGATAGTTCTTTTGATGGAAGAGCCATGAAAAGATGATGAGCTAGGAATGAAGAACTATTCAGACACTGTTGAATCATTCAATTTCAAGTTACGAAAAGGCCTCCAGAGCCATAGTGATTTATCAAGGGTCTGTACAACAGACCAAGCAGAGACGGATTCCTTTTCCTAAAGTAGGAACCAGCTTTTGCTTTGTATAGAGGAATCAAGAATGATTGGTTGCCGAAATGTTGTGTGCTCTCCATTTTTGAGAGAAAATGTGAATACTTAGGAAAAGGCCTCCGCGTGTTTTTCCGCCTCTTTTTCTGATTCGTAAACCGGAACAACTTCAGAGAGAAACGCCCAGTCTAAACGCGTTCGAATATACGGCTGCGCTTTCACAATACTGATTTGCACATGGTGAGCTCGCATATTGTGGTACCAGAGAAATAATTCTCCGAGTCCAGTTGAATCAATTTCTTCGACTTCAGAGAAATCCAAAATGATGTGGTGACACCCCATCTCTACGGCTCCTAATATCTGCCTTTGGATACCTGAAGTGGTATTACGATTAAACTGTTCGCCAAGGACAAGGATTTTCGAGTAATGATGCTGATGTTCAAGATCGTGAAGCATGAGACCTACCTCCAAGTGAAGACATGGGTGGAAAGGGATGCTGTAATTCCTACAGTGAATCCCTTTCCACGGGAAGAAACTATTCACCGATAGCAGTAGTGTTATATATGTAAGTATTTTTAGTTGATCTGTTATATGGAAATAATTCGAAGATTGAGACGCAATCGAGGTTGTCCCTTAGCTATGAAGGAGTCATGACAGGAATATCAAGGGGTGCCATGAATGTGAGTAGGGATGGGGAACCGCCTATCCACCTCACGGAAGCGGGTGCTTGCCCTAATTTGAGAGTAGCTGTGCTCTCATGAATCAACTAAAAACAACAGGAGAGTAGTCAGAAACAACTAACAAAACAAAAGGACAGATTGTTCGACGATCGGGTTTTGCAAGAGGCGAATTGGGCGACGTGAAAGAAAGCTCAAGAGGGAATGAGGTCTATTGACACTTTTTCAAAGTAATGTCAATCATCATCTCGTCAGCGAGTCGTTCGAGAAGGGTGCGGATCTGTTCGGAATCAGTTTGGGTAGGTAAGACAAGCTCGGCCTCCGCACGAAAGAGCCGTTCTCCTGACATGGGGGCACTCTCCACAATAGTTCGAAGGTCTTGCATACTGACCCCAAGGTCTGCCAATTTACTCGAAATTTCTCGTACGATTCCAGGACGGTCTTGTCCTACTAACTCCAGTTGCAACGAATTACGATGGTCGACATTTGCCAGTGACCAATCGCTGTCCAGGACACTCACAGAAAGCCCTTGATCGGCTAGCGTTGGAAGTGCGGTCATGAAACCCTCTGCTTGCCTTTCAGGTAGGTGAATCTGGACCACTCCTGCAAAATGTCCGGCCAGACGGGCCATACGACTCTCGTCCCAGTTCCCATCGTGTTTGGCGATCAAATCCGCGAGAGTCTCCACCAGCCCAGGCCGATCCTTGCCAATGACAGTGAGAACGAGTGCGCGCATCATGGCGTCAGTCTAGTCATTCAGGCTGAGGTTTTACAAGATCTAATCCCAACCCGCTCTCATTCTCACAGTCTCAGTAGAAGTAAGAATTAGGACGGAAGCAGCCATTTTGATAATCGATTTGATCATCGGTTACTTGAAAGAAATCCCAAACGCGTTGTCTAATAGGCAGTTGTGACAAGTCAAAGACGTGATACATTCTAAAGTATTCCTAAAGGGTAGTTCTTTGGCTTGAGGACGTGGGAAGTGAGATCAAGAATCTTTAGCGCTGCCTTCTACCTTCATGCCGTTAGAGTTCACAAGTGTGGCTAGTACATAGATTTTCCCGCCACCAGACGGCCTATGTTCCTTACCTGCCAAAATATAAACATACAACTACAGATGTGACATCCGATTTCCCAGGACCAGAAGGAAGCGTCAGTAAAACAGACGGGAGAATTTGTCCCAAAGTTAAGGAAGGGTTGGTGACAAATCTATTGGCGACGCAGAGTACATGCGGGTGTCGAATCCGTCGCGTCTCGTACTGCTTTTTCTGGCTCATGCCAATACTTGTCCTTTTCGCACTTCCGGTCGCGGCCAAGGATAGCGACCCTGATCCGGCCGCACCTGAGATAGAAGTGGTCTACGATCCCTATCGCGGAGTGGCCAAGGACGGTCGGATTCCCATAATCGACAAGGCAGCGTTAGTCGTCAAACCAGAACGGTGGCGCTATATACCAGAGGGCCGACTCAAGCCTGGCGGGTTCTTCGAGCGCTTCCTGGTCTCGAGTTTCTTGGTTCCGCTCTTCTTTGCCAACTCCGATGTCGGTACCGGATTAGGCGTGGCTCTCACCGACATCGATTTTCGCGCCCAACGTCGGCGAGAATTCATGGGCATGTTCCTCTCCTACACAACAGAGGGTCAACAAAGCTATGTGTTGCGCTGGCGACGCTGGCTCAAGCATCTCGAAGTCTCCAATGGTGGGGTACTTCAGGAGGAACGCAGCTTTGTCAGCGTGGGTGGTGGATATCGCAAGACACTGACTCGGCGGTTCTTTGGGATCGGTCCTTCAACCAAGGAAAGCCAGGAGACGAGCTTTACCGACGCCATCGCTTTTCTCGACCTGGGGCTTTCACAGTCTCTTGAGGGATCATTCGAAGACTTCCTTCTCGAGCTGGGTGTACGAGGGGAATACCACTGGCTCGGGCGAGGCCGGGTTGGGGGCGCCGGGCAAACCGCCACCGAGTTTCCCGGGCTCTTCTCCGAGGCGGACCCCTATGGCCTTGGCTGGTTGGCCGCTGGAATTCGCTGGGATACGCGCGACAGTCAGCGCAATCCCTACCGTGGGACGGTCCTGGGAGCAAGAGTCGATGCCGCACTACTCCAGAACGATTGGAACAGGGGTGTGATCTACAAACTCTTCGCCGACCAGCTGATCCCCGTACCGGGAATTTTTCACGACGGAGGAGTGGAGGACGAAGAGCATCCGCCAACCGACATTATCGCGCTCCACGTCGAAAGCCAACTCAGCTCTGGTAACCTGCCGTTCTTCGCCCGGCCGACACTTGGCGGCAACCGGGTGCTGCGCGGTTATATCGCCGGTCGTTGGCGAGACGATGCAGCCTGGGTGGCGGCAACAGAATATCGCTTCTGGGTTTTCTCTCGTGGATTCAAGGTTTGGAGGCATATTCGGGTTGAACGCCTTGGGCTGGCAGTCTTTTACGAGGTCGGCGGGGTTGCGGAGAACGCATTCAGTCTGTTCCACGAACGCGTGCGCCAGAGTTACGGGGTCAGCGGTCGCTTCACTCTAGAGCGCGCGGCAATCTTTCGTGCCGATTTCGGGTTTTCGGAAGATGGTCTCAATATTTCTGTGGGTTTCGGCCTACCCTTTTGATTCAGGTGTCAAACGTGACTCTGAATTCATAAAAAAAGAAGTGAGCTGAATTTACATTGTCTAGATGAAATTCATATTGAATGCTGTCTTCTTCTGATCGTAGAATATACATGAGCGTTTGAGCTCAGAATTCACAAAATCAATGTTGTCGGCATTCGCTGTGCTGCTTAGGGTGAAAGGTTGTTGTGACATAATCTGGAGTTTTTTAGGTTATTCCCAATCGGAGAGTACGACTTTGCCAATGGAACTTCCTTTTTCGATGGCGGCATGCGCCTTGCGTAAGTTTTCTGCCGAGATCGGGCGGAGAACGTTATTGACCGTGGTCACGAGTTCCTCGTTGTCCACGAGGTCCGCGATCGCGTTTAATAGGCGTTGTTGTTCAATCATGTCGGCTGTTTGGTACATCGATCGAGTAAACATAAACTCCCAGACAAAGGTAGCACTTTTACTTTTCAGTGGTGCAAGGTCGACAGGCTTCGCCGCCTCGACAATCGAGCAAATGCAACCTTGAGGTGCAATAATTTGAGCCATGGCTGGCCAATGTTGATCGGTATTGTTTAAGCAAAAAATATAATCGACCGTCTCGATCCCAAGCGTGGCCAGTTCCTTGACTAACGAATGACGATGGTTGATTACCTGATTCGCCCCGAGTTTTCGGCACCATGCGCGTGACTCTTCCCGTGAGGCTGTCGCTAGCACCTTCAACTTGGCCACTTTGCTCGCCAGTTGAATGGCAATGGACCCTACCCCTCCGGCGCCGCCGATGATCAGAATAGTCTTTCCCGCCTCGTTCCCATGGCGCGAGATGTTGAGGCGATCGAACAACCCTTCCCAGGCAGTAATGGCGGTTAAGGGGAGCGCCGCCGCTGCCGCATAGTCGAGTTGAGTGGGCATTCGGCCCACGATGCGCTCATCGACCAGTTGATACTCGCTATTACTGCCCGGCCTGGTAATATCGCCTGCGTAATACACCTGATCGCCCACGGCATACCGTTCGACCTCGGGCCCGATAGCCACAACTTCACCAGCAGCATCCCAGCCCAAGATGCGAGGTGTGGTTTCCGTTTCGTTTTTCGGCGCCCGAACTTTCGTATCGACGGGGTTGACCGAAATCGCCCGAACATTGACTAGCAGATCTTTTCCTATTGGATCAGGCCGATCAATCTGGACATCCACCAATGACTGTTCCTGTTCGATAGGTAAATACTGATACAGACCAACTGCCTTCATCATGGATCTCTTTATGAATGAGTGTAGATACTGAGTCTCGACAGGTTCTCCTTTGGTGACACCATGTTTTGTATTATGAGGAATATAAGTGGTGTTGATAACTTTCACAAGTGTGTGCCGAAATACTGATAGTCAGCCACGTGATTTTAATACTGCGATTGTAAAAGAAGTTGTCCCGTCGAAGGTCGGGTTTCGTCTCACGAAAAAAGGTAAAGCCGTTATCGTGTCTTAGAATGAGAGTAGCTGGAAGGATAGAAGTAGGGATAGAGCCGTTCATTCAAGGAAGAAGGTCCGCTCAGGACCTCTCGAGGTTGTGCCCGGCCATTTGATTAGCCATGATCAAAGGAGGGAGCTGCTTCTGGAAAGATGCTGATAACACCTGATCAACGGTCTTTCCAATATTAGAAATCCATGGGGCTAATCGTCGTTGATGTAAAATTTCTTTCACATAGAGATGGATCAACCCGCCTGCATTCACGATGTAATCCGGCACATGGAGGATGTTTCTCTTCATGAGGCGATAGGAATCTTTCTCCTCATCCAAAAATTGGTTGTTCGCGCCCCCAGCCACAATTTTGGCTCGAAGTTGCGGGATGGTCTTCGCATTCAATATGCCTCCAAGAGCACACGGTGCAAAGATATCAGCCGGAATCTGATGGATCTTCGACAAGGGCACACCGGTTGCCTTCCAAGATCGCTGTGCGTGTTTGACTCGTAAAGGTTGAAGGTCAGCTACAAAGAGCTTGGCTCCCTGTTGAGTCAGAAGATTGCCTAAATTCCAGCCCACGTGCCCGATTCCTTGGATAGCCACGACCCGACCTTTGAGATGTTTTGTCCCCAATGCGATTTTGCAGGCCGCTTGCATCCCCGCGAGAATCCCCTTGGCCGTTGCCAGGGATGGATCCCCACTTCCCCCATGCTTATCAGTAGTTCCCGTCACGTGGCGGGTTGTTTCTGCCACGATATCTAAATCCTCCGGCAGGATCCCCGAATCTTTGGCCGCGATATATTTCCCATGAAGTGAGTCGATGAAGGTGCCCATGGAGCGAAGCAACAATCGAGTTTTATCTGTGCCAGGATCCCCAATGATGACGGCTTTGCCGCCGCCCATCTGTAACCCGGAAATCGCGGCCTTTTTCGTCATGGCCGACGCTAATCGGAGCACATCCTGTAAGGCTTCCTTCTCACTGGTATACGGCCACATCCGAATGCCTCCCAAGGAGGGTCCGAGCTTCGTAGAATGCACCGCAATAATTGCATGGAGATTGGAAGACGAGTCTCTTCCTACCACCACACTTTCAAATCCTTTAATCTTGAGTAGTTTTACCTGGAGCATGGTCGTGTTGTGGCTACCGAGATCATTGTTTCGCAAACTCAAAGAAATGGCTTGCTATCCGTTTGATCGGATAGTCCTCATTTGTCTCCTACTAGTCTAAAACGAATATCGCTTTATCACCAGAACAATTTGTGGGATAACAGAAAGACTTCTGAATAGAGACGGGTAATTCATGCTCTGTTTTTAAGAGATTGACCAGAGTAGCTAATAGAGAACCACCGGGTTATCTAGAAGAAAGGACAGCTAACACTTAGGATCTACTGAATGTCAGCATTCGGCCCTAGGGTGGACACTTATAACGAGGAATCTCACCGACTGCAATAGAGCGCAGGGGGATTGCCATCCGGTGCAGCGACTTGTTCGCGATCATGTCCATACTCACTCTCGCCAATGCTTTGGATCATTGAGCATATCAGCGCATATCACGTGGCCACTTATATGCCCAATCACGCCGGGATGGAGTTCCTGGACCATCCAGGCACCAGAATTTTTAGGCGAGATTGGATAGGATGGGGCGAATCCCTTTATGCCAGCGGTGGAAAAGCCATATTTTGGATAATAGCTAGGATGACCGAGTACAAATACCAATTCAATATCCGCCGCCTTCAGTCGTTTTAGTCCTTCTTTGATAAGTCGACCTCCAATACCCTGATTGTGATATGCAGGGTGTACGAAAAGAGGAGCAAGAATTGCTGCGGAAACTAGCCGTTGAGCATTCTCAATTTGTGCGTTGGTGAAAAGAATATACCCCACAACAGTATCATTGGTCGTGGCAACAAGCGATAACAATGGCTGCGCACTCGGATCCGCCAATAAGCTGGTAATGAGATTGGCAATTTCTTGTCCTTGCTCGTCACCAAATGCAGCAATCACAATATCCGATATTGCTTGTTTATCTGATTCGACGGCCTTGCGTATCTGTAAATTCATATCGGGGGATCTTCAGAAAGGGCAGTGGCTCGTATCATAGGAATTTTGCGCTCATGTCCTCATGCTATAACCGCGCAACGATTATGCCAATTGTGTATTTCACCTATTGCAAAACTTCCGTTTTGGGTACGTGGGATTTATATATTTCCCGAACATTCTATGACTCGAGATGTCCTAGTTCTATTGCGAAAACCCTCCTCAGAATCAGAAAAACTCCCTGTCTTGACCGGGAAAGGGCTATTCTTTACCTTAGGTCTTGAAGGACTTCGTACAACAAGTCATAGACACTCTTCCCCTTCCGACGATCTTAGGTAAGGAGACTTCCTCATGCTGACCAAATTGTTGATTGGGATTATGCTCACGTGCACGGCAACTGTTTTGGCAAATTGCGCAGGGATAGGTCATCATTCCGAACAAAGGTTTACCTATAAAGACATTCAGATTGACACTACATCAGCGAGTACAGGCGAAGGTTCGACCATTCAATTCAAAGGCAATCCGTTACCATTGAGCGGCCAGTCCCTCCAGGTTGGTGATAAACTGCGATCCGTCAAATTGGCTAAAGGGGATTTATCTCTTATCGATGTCACTGACACCGATGGTTCTGTGCGGCTTATTAATGTGGTGCCTTCGTTGGACACCACGGTGTGTGAACAACAGACACATTATCTGAGTGAGAAAAATCAAGGGTTGGATCAACACGTCAGATTGATTACGATAAGTGTGGATACCCCATTCGCTCAAGATCGGTTTGCAAAGGAAGCGAAAATCAAAAACGTGAAATTTTTATCTGATTTTCGTGGTGGAGAATTTGGGAAAACGCACGGACTCCTTCTCGAAGGTCCGCATGTCTTAGCCCGAGCCGTTCTCGTCGTGGACAAACAGAATGTCGTTCGACATCTCCAAGTGACACCTGACTTAGGCCACATGCCTGATATGGAAAAAGCGTTTCAAGTCGCGCGTGCCTTGGTCAACTACAAAGGCTAAAACTCAATTAAGCCACAATTGATATTGAGTAGCTCGCATTCCTGCCCTGGGTGATAGTCTTTCCCTTGGTTCACAAGAAGAATTCTCGGAGGATGACTCTTCGCAAAAATGCTAGAGGAAATTTTGTTGAAGGCCGAAGAAAAAGGAGTGGATTAGAGCTAGAAAATCTAACTGGTCAACAATAAATTTGACCTGTATCGTCTAAAATTCCTATTTTCAAGCAAGTCAATTTTTGGCGCGGGTTGAACACCTCGTTTGAGGAGGTATAACCGCAGCTTGTGGTTACTTAGGTCTCGCTGCTATCTGATTTTTCAGGAAAAAGCAGGTCAAAGGGCTTGAGCAGAACGTTAACTAGGGGCATCAGGAGCAATCCTAGTACAAACCCAACCACCGCATCACAAAAGGCGATGATGAGCCACGATACAGGACCTGACGCAGCATGACCTGAACCTTCGTCGGCAATGGCTTTTATCGTGTCATAGGGCCAATGCCACCCCACTTCGTGCAGCCCGTGGACCACAATACTTCCTCCCACCCACAGCATGGCCGCGGTTCCGACAACTGAGATGACTTTCAAGACTGTGGGCATTGACGTCACAAGGCCGCGTCCGAAGGCGCGAACTGCTTTAACGTGGTTAGACTCGCTAAGGCGTAACCCCAGATCATCAATTATGACAAGAATGGCGACTGCTCCATAGACCAGAACTGTCATCATGACGGCAACAACGGCTAGCACGCCTGCCATTTGCCAAAGACTACCACTGCTGATCGAGGCCAACGCAATGGTCATAATTTCAGAGGACAGAATGAAGTCTGTCTTGATCGCGCCTTTCACACGCTGCTCTTCGAGATGTGCCGCATCGAGGGTCGTAGCTTGTTGCGGGCCCTTGTCTTGATGATGTCTGAGGGCGTGCCAGGTTTTCTCAGCACCCTCAAAACACAAGTATGCCCCCCCTAAGATGAGAAGCGGAGTAATCACCCATGGTGCAAACACATGTAACGTTCCTAGCACAGGCAGAAGGATGACGAGCTTATTAAAGAGCGAAGCGCTGGCGATCTTGGCAACGATGGGGATTTCACGGGCTGCTGGTAGTCCAGTCACATACTTTGGGGTGACGGCTGCATCATCAATCACGACACCTGCCGTCTTGCTCCCGGCCTTCGCTGCCTGTGATGCCATGTCGTCGAGTTGAGCAGCCGCTAGTTTGACAATCGCTGCAACGTCATCGAGAAGGGCAAGTAAACCGCTCATACTTTTTCGTCATACCTCTGAGCTTTGATAAATTTCCAGGAACGACCCACTAGTGATCGACCCGCACAAAGGCCTGCTCTTTTCGTCATTATAGACGAATAGCACCCCTCCTCTGAAAGACTTGAAAATACATTAAAGCATTTACACAGCCGCACTCTTTCACCACCTAAATCATGACCCTAAATTAACATGGCGAATGTAAGTCAACTGCCATCAAGCTCCACTCATGCCAAACCGATAGTCCATTTATGGATTCGATTACGTACCAGATTAACCACAGCTGGGTTATCCTGGCTCGGTGGTGTGGATATCTGCTTGCCCTGTTCGCAGTCGCGTATCTCGGTGGCTTTCTATTCGACCCTGAAGAAATCCCGCTCGGCTTGGCTGCGATTGGTATAGTCTTATTCGGTGGACTTGCGTTTATGAGTATACGAGTGGGCCACTCGTCAGAAATCTATTCGATTGACATTTCCAATGAAGGAGTTCGCCAAACGTCATCCAATACATGGATTCCGTGGGCCAATATAATTCGTCTTCGGGAACGTCCGATTCTTCATCGCGTCGATCTTATCGGGATCGATGGACCTACTGGAATCGCTCTCGAGTATCAACTCGAGTGCTTTCCTGATGCCTTGGGTAAGGTTCTTGATCGGGTCCAGAGTGAGAGGGCACAGCCCTCCCAGTCATTTAGGCGATCCTCGTCCTCATGGAATCAGCTGTTTTTGATTGTCGCCACTCTTGGTCTTTCTGGTCTCGGAGCTTGGGTATGGTACACGGAAGGAGGTTGGACTGGCCCTTTTCTCATCGTTCTGATGGTCGGAGGACTAATCTATGACAGGCTGAGCGAGATCTCAGGAGTCATAATCACTGACGGTTTCGTAACCGTAAAACGAGGTCTCAGAACTACCCAATACTCTCTAGAAAGTATCATTTCGACCACTCTCGCACTTCGACCAACCGGTAACGGCAATCAATATCTGGACGTGTTCATAGAGATGAAAGGCGAAGTAATTTCTATACGGCCGGGGGGTGTGGACCCGTTCGAACTGTTCAACGCACTCCAGACGGCGGTTACGTGCGCAGCTGACTAACGGCGGCAATTCGCTTTCCATCTTCAATACGTCATACCCGACAGATTTGACTACGCATCTATTTTTGTATTTCACAACCTTTCCCGCAGAATCAAGCAACTCACACTGATGAAGTAGGAAGGGACTTGGAGGTTCTCTCAAAAAGACCCTTTTACTTCCTACTTCAGCTGCAGCCATTACCCAAGGAGGCGAGACAAGAACTGCAAGGGATGAGCAATCTCACCCCCCTCAAAACGCTGCACCTGAGATCGACAAGAGGCGCCAGTCGCCACGATTGGCCGATCGGAATCGGCCAGTCTTAATTTCCAGGACTGCTCGTAAATGCCCTTCGATTCGTCGTAGTGCGCGGTCTCGTGCCCAAACGCACCCGCCATTCCGCAACATCCCGCTTTCACAATCTCTAGATCAAGACCAAACGCCTTAAAGACCGCTTGCCATTGCCGACCCGACGCCTGAATCGAGGTTTTCTCGCTGCAGTGCCCCATGAACGCAATCGTGGGCGATGTAAGCTGAGTCAGGGATGCGGCTCGATGGGGCAGCGCGTTGGCCAGCCATTCCTGCGGCAACCAGACATCGACGTCTTGTCGGTCGAGATAGATGCGATACTCTTCCCGGTAGCTCAGGGTAATCGCCGGATCGATCCCAATGATCGGACACCCCATCGACACGAGCTTCTCAAGCTGCTGAGTGGCTTGACGGGCGGTTTGCTGAAAGTCTTGCAAAAAGCCTTTCACGTGCTGCCCTTTGCCATTTTCGATAAACGGTGTCACGATGGGCTCGAAACCGATTTTTTTGAAAAACGCCACGCAATCAACAAAGGTCCAGGCTTCATAAAAAGCGGTGATCGCATCCGGCAATATAAAAACGGTTTTGGATAGATCGCGGTGCAGTAGCGACGCTGGCTCAATCTGATGCAGCACTTGAATACCAGCTTTGTCCAGCAATGTCGTATACGTGGGTGAACTGAGCTGCGGCGTATCCACGAGCCCGACCCAATCGCGCATGAGCGGCTCAAAAAAGGGTAATTTCACGCCCGCGTTGTAGAGAAACGGGGCCGCCAGAAGCCGGTGATGAGTGCGCTCGCCAAACGCAATCAGCGTATCTTTAAGCGGGCGTTGATAGCGCGTATAAAACCGGTTCAGAAATTTGGCTTTGAGATCCGGAATATCCACTTTGATAGGACACATCGTCGTACAGGCTTTACAGGAGAGACAGCCGTCCATCGCCTCGTAGACTTCGAGGGAAAAATCAGAGTCCGTCGCCTCAGGAAGTACAAGGTGCCCGCGCGACTCATCTTCGGCCTGTAAATCATAGCGGGTGTGCGACAGTTGCCGCAGCCACTCCCGCATCATCCCGGCTCGGCCTTTCGGGGAGTGAATGCGGTCGCGGGTGAATTTGTACGACGGGCACATCACGTCATCGAGATCAAAAGTAAAGCACGCGCCGTTGCCATTACAGTGAATCGAGCCATCAAATTCTTCCCGCACGGCTTCCGGAATTTGCCGATCCCGGTGTCCTCGCAGCGGCACGCCATCGAGTTTTTTCACACTCGAAGGATGATCGATCGGCGTGACGAGTTTTCCGGGATTCAGCTTATTGGCCGGATCGAACAGCTGTTTAATGCGTCGCAGGTCGTCGTACAACTCCTGGCCGAAAAACTCGGGCATATACTCGCCACGAAGCCCTTTGCCGTGCTCGCCCCACACTACACCGCCATATTTCAACACCAGGTCTTTTACCCGGTCGGTAATCACCCGGATGAGCGCTTCATCGGCGGCGTCCTTTAAATCGAGAGCGGGCCGCACGTGCAAACAGCCGACATCCACGTGTCCAAACATGCCGTATTCAAGTCCGTAGGCATCGAGCACCTGACGAAACTCTTGAATATAAGCCGCCAGATGCTCAGGTGGCACCACGGTATCCTCAACAAAGGGAATCGGACGGCGATTGCCAGATACATTCCCAAGCAACCCCACCCCCTTGGCGCGCAGCTCCCACAGCGAGGCGATATCGGCATCGGTTGTGGCCAATTGATAGCCCACCGCCTCGTGCTCCTGCCCAAGTAACGCGTTGAGTTTATCGCAGAGCGCCTGGGTGTTAGCGTTCACCACATCGGCATCAGTGCCGGCAAATTCAATGAGGTTGACCGACTTCACGCGGTCATCGCCCAGCTGGGAAAAGAATTTCCCCACCCGATCCCAGACCACATCCTGTCGCGCCAGAGTGACGATCGTATCGTCCACCGTTTCAATGGCGGCAGGATCCGCTTGTACCAAGATAGTGGCGGCTCGCAAGCTGTCATCAAAACTCACATATTTGGCCACGATCAAGCGCTTGACGGTCGGCAGCGGGGTCAGCTTCACCTTGATACCCGTGACAATCGCCAACGTGCCCTCGGAACCGGCAATCAGGGCATTAAGATTGAATTGCCCCTCCTCGGTGTAGACATCGGCGAGATTGTAACCGGTCAAAAAGCGCGTGAGCTTTGGGAAGCGCTGTTCAATCAGCTCTTGTTTGCTTGTGACGATGCGGTCCACTCCCTGATAAATCTGATTAACCAGATCGTCGCCCGACTTGAGCGCGTGTAAGGCCGCCGCGTCGAGGGGTTCACTCTGCCAGGCCGACCCGTCTGAGAACACCACATCCAAGGCCAGCACATGGTTGCTGGTTTTGCCATAAATGCGAGAGCCTTTCCCTGACGCATCGGTACTGACCATGCCGCCAATCGTCGCGCGATTACTCGGCGAAAGCTCCGGGGCAAAAAAGACACCATGGGGTTTCACGTGGGCATTGAGTTGATCGAGGACAACCCCAGGTTCAACCCACGCCCATCCCTCCGCCTCATTCACCTCGACAATCCGGTTCATATGCCGGGAGAGATCAATGACCACCCCTTCGGTCAACGACTGGCCATTCGTCCCCGTCCCGCCACCACGGGCGGTAAACGTCACATTGGCAAATGCATCCTGAGTGGCAAGCTGGAAGATGCACTGGACATCCGCTTGCGAGCGGGGAAACAACACGGCCTGAGGCGTTACTTGATAGATAGAGTTGTCAGTAGCCGCACTAAGACGACCGCCATACTGGGTATCGACATCACCCGTGAACGCAGTGCGTTTAAGGGCATCGACAAATGCCAAGACAACCGGACTCAGGGCTTCTTTCTCAGTTAATGGCGGAATCATCACCACTCCATCCATGAGGCATCGCACGGGGTCTGGGTGTCACTATCATAGTTGGAAAAACCGGAAAATCAAGGTCGTGGAGCCGAGGTACATGAGAGTGTATATTCCAATAATGATGGTCATCCATTGACAGTCTTTTTTTTGACAGCCCTTCATGGCCTTTTCCTTTCCTTTTGGCGAATAGTTGGGTAGCATGTGCGGATAGATTCCGTCGGCAGCCAACCCTGAACATGCCAACCTCTCGAAAGAAAAAAATCGTTATTCTTGCCGGGCCGAATGGCGCGGGCAAAACAACCTTTGCGCGCGAATTCCTCCCTCAAGAAGCTGAATGCCCAAGGTTTATCAACGCCGATCTTATTGCGGAAGGACTCTCTCCTTTTGCCCCAGACGTTGCGGCATTTCAGGCGGGACGCCTCATGGTTCGCGAAATGGCGACACTCGTCCGTCGTCGTGAAAGTTTTGCATTTGAGACCACCTTAAGTGGATTGCGGTATGCTCGACTCATCCCTCAATGGAAGAAGAAGGGATATTTCATTAAACTGATATTCCTAAAACTTCCCAATCCGGAAATGGCCATCGCTCGTGTGGCCGCTCGAGTAGCCCAAGATGGGCATCATGTTGCTGGAAATGTCATTCAAAGAAGGTTTAAGGCAGGTTGGCGAAATTTCCAACATACCTATCAAACCCTTGTCGATGCTTGGATTCTGTATGATAATGCAGGAGACGTCCCACAGTATGTGGACTCAGGAGGAAAAAGATAATGGCCGGGAAACGGTTGACCATCAGAGACCCAGATCTTGCCAAAGTGGGGACAGCGTTAAAACGATCCGCCTTAAGAGCCCGAAAATTAGGATTGGCCACAAACACCCCGGTGTATGTCTTTCGAGAGGGTAAGATCGTTGACATTGTTGCTGAACAACGGGCTGCTCAAAGAAGTAAAAAGATAAGTTCTGGCGGTTCAGCTAAACAGAAGCCACGTCTTGTCCGTCGAACCGCCAAAGTCAAAACCAAAGAATAAAATACAAGGAAAGGGGTGAGAGGGAGGTCT
Source organism: Nitrospirales bacterium (assembly GCA_965223635.1). Lineage (GTDB taxonomy): Bacteria > Nitrospirota > Nitrospiria > Nitrospirales > UBA8639 > Nitrospira_E. The sequence continues at coordinate 1,736,781 of OZ245007.1, read as the reverse complement.
ACAATGCGGCAATACAAGAACGTGTATTTTCGAGGCGAGATCTTGTAACAGCACGTTGCTAGGACCGCAAATGAATGAAATGCTGGAAGGTTGGAATTGAGCGGGCCTGTCTCGACGATATGCGGCCTTGCCAGACCTAGTCGCTTTTCATGTAACTGCAATTAAATCGAGTCTGACCCCTAATAATGTGCGGACGTCCGCGTGCGAGCGGGGAAACAACACGGCCTGAGGCGTCACTTGATAGATGGAGTTGTCGGTTGCCGCGCTGAGACGGCTGCCATAATGGGTATCGACATCATCCGTGAACGCACAGTGTTTGAGGGCGTCGACAAATGCCAAGACAACCGAACTCAGTGCTTCTTCTCAGTAACTGCGGAATCATTGCTACTCCATCGTATGGGGACCGAGTGTCACTATCATAGTCGGAAAGACGAGAAGATCAAGCTCAGGCAGCTGAGGTTCATGAGAGGTGGTATTCCATAATTGGGGCAGGTCTTCCCCCTTCATTTCGCCATATTGTTTTGCAAGACTTTTCCCCGAAAACGGATTTCTATATTTCTACTCTTTGGTTTGCTAATCTTGAATCTGCCTGGACAATGGTGAGTGCCGACTCCCCATCACCATTTGCGGGTCTGGAATACTGCTCCATGTGGTTTAAAATATTCTTTTCAGGCTCATTGAATTTTTGGGGCCGTCTTTGTTGACATCACGGATTCGAAGTGGAAGAGGAAGATTTTGCCCTCTCTCGTAGTACTTTTGGTCCTTGTGTTGCTTCTAAAGCTGAACAAGTAACGGCACATGCTCTTTTACGCGAAGAAATATTTGTGGCTCGATCTTGTTGTGACCCTCATCCTAGGTGGGATCGGATGCTGGGGAGTTATCTCCTTCTCTATCCCAGTTCCCTTCGAAGTGACCCCATTTAGTCTTGTCCAAGGGGTTGCAGGCTTCGTGCTCATTACGCTGTGGACGTTTGGTATTCAAAAGGGATATGCGTTGGTAAAGGGGCAAGCGTATGCTGATGAGATTACGGCTTCATTGGCCAAAGTGTATTTCAACACCTCATGGGTCCATGCTGTTGCTGGAGGGTTGACGGCGGCTATAGGCGAAGAGATGTTTTTTCGAGCATTTATACAGGGCCATTGGGGTCTCGTGGCAGGCAGTATTGCGTTTGGTGTACTTCACTTCGGGGGGAAAGACATTCGCGTCGTTAGTTACTGGTCGTACATGCATGGGTTCCTGTTCGGACTGTCTTATACGCTGACGGGGAATTTTCTGGTTCCCGTCATTACGCACGGGTTATTCGACCTAGGGGGCGTTCTCTATTTTCAGCTGTTGCGAGACAAGCTGATCGGGAAAGAAGCGATGTCCAACTCCGAATGATGACTGCTTGAGTTGTTCCAAATGCCGGAGAATAGGAAATCGATGAGAACCGTTCTGGTAACCGGTGCAGGTGGGTTTGTCGGATCCCATGTGGTCTCCGCCCTGCTTCGTGCCGGCTACGAGGTGATCTGCTGTGGGAGGAACGAGGCGAATCTTCGGCGTCATTTTCCAACCTGCAGGGTCGTGGAGTACGATTTTACATCGCCTCTTCCAAACGGGACGCTCGATACGCTGTTACGGGGCGTGTCAGTGGTGATCAATACCGTAGGGATCATTCAAGAGCACGGGAAAGGCACGTTCGAGGCCGTGCATCGTCGTGGGCCGATTGATCTGTTCCACGCGGCAGAGCGGGCGGGAGTACGACGAGTCATCCAGATCTCCGCACTGGGAGCGGATGACCAGGCCGCAACGACATACCACCAGACCAAACGCGATGGTGACGAGGCATTGAAGACCCTGTCGCTGGAGTGGGTGATCCTCCAACCGTCGCTTATCTATGGGCAGGGGGGACGCAGCTTCGCATTCTTTTCGGCCTTGGCGGCCTTGTCGGTGTTGTTCCTGCCCGGCCGCGGCGACCAATTGATCCAACCAATCCATGTAGATGATCTGGCCGCCGGGATCATTCGGTTGATCCCTGACGATGCCGTCAGCCGTGTCACACTTCCAGTCGTGGGACCTGAACCGGTGACGTTTCGGCAATTTATGGAAGCCATTCGCGGCTGGTTGGGGTTGTCGCGCGGCCACGCTGTCTTCGTGCCGCTGGGAATCGTCCGACTGATGGCACGAATCGGCAATATCTTCCGCTCAGACTTCGTGAATACCGATACCGTGTCCATGTTATGCCGAGGGAATACCGCAGACCCCTCAGCGTTCGGAGAAGCAAGTGGCGTCACGCCAAGATCGTTGCCCCATGCGCTGCTTGCAGCTGGTTCCAGTCGGCCGGAATTCATAGCCGCGTGCCTGGATGTGCTTCGACCGTTGCTGCTGGTCAGCATCGCCGCCGTCTGGATTGGTTCCGGTCTGGTCACCCTTTTCGGGTTCCCACACCAAACGAGCGAAGCGTGGTTGCTGCGCGTGGGTATTCCTGAGGCCTGGACCGGTGTGACGCTGGTCACCGCATCCCTGTTGGACATAGTCCTGGGCATTGCGATGCTCTTCCGTCGACCATTACGCCTCGTCCTCGCATTGCAATTGATCCTCATCGTAGGATTCTCCGCCATCCTCACGCTGCGCATGCCGGAACTGTGGCTTCATCCCTTCGGTCCACTCCTGAAGAACCTTCCGCTGTTTTGCGCCACGGTGCTCCTGTCGGCGCTTGCGAGGCGTCCGTGATTGAAATGGCCTCCATCACCAATTTGTACCTTTGGATCAAGACCTTCCATGTGATCGGGGCCGCCGTATTATTGGGCACCGGCTTTGGCAGTGCGTTTTTCAAGTTATGGGCTGACCGCACCGGAGACGTCAAAACGATCGTCTTCACGTCCAAGACCGTCGTGTTGGTCGATTGGATCTTCACGGCGCCCGCAGTGGTGTTGCAATTGGTGACTGGCTTGGTGATGGTATGGGAGGGCGGCTATTCCATGACGGAAGCCTGGTTGGTGCTGACAGTTGGGTTTTTCCTCCTCACCGGCGCCTGTTGGCTACCGGCAGTCTATTTTCAAATTCGCTGTCGTAACATCGCCAGGGACGCCCATCGAACAGGGACTGTGCTTCCGGTTGAGTACCGTCGTCTCTCGCGTATCTGGTTCTGGCTTGGCGTTGTTGGATTTACCTCAGTATGGATCATTGTGGGGTTGATGGTTATGAAACCAGAATGGGTCTCATGAAGAGTAATGGGTGACCCCATCATTTGTAAAGAGTGACGGTGAGGATAGGTTTTCCCATATGATTAAACCTAATGGAAATATTATTAATCCCTCTTCTCTATTTAGACGAAGCACCTCAAGTGAGTGTATACCTTCAGTGGGACGAAGGTTGGCATCTTTGATAGGCTATATAGAAATAAGGACCCGGTTGGTATGAGTGAACTAGAGATTCCTACGCACGTAAACGACATTCTTTTTAAGATCGAAAATGAAATTAGAAATATCTCGATTCGTTTTGAACTCGTTCTTAGTTTATATGGTACTGACAAAAACCTAACTATTATAAATAAAACAGGAACAAACGTTTTTCTGTCTATTCATAATGCATTACTAGAAACGGTAATTATTGGACTTAATCGCTTGACCGATCCGGCTAAAGATAACAAAGGAAATCTCAACCTGTCGCTTGAAAGGCTTCGGAATGCGATAAGTGAATCTGAGGAAAACTTACAAAGCAAATTAACGGATCTTGAAGATTCTATAAGAAAAGAAGTACAGAAGCTTGCTCATTTCCGCAACAAACGATTGGGGCATAATGACTTAGAGACCCACTTGAAAGATTTGCATAAGGTCATTCCAAATCCTGCCATTAATTCGGCCCTTAAACTAATGGAAAATTTTATTAACACAATATACCTACATTTTACAGATTGTTCGGTATCCTTATTAAATCCTCAATATCCATGTGGTGATGGACCTGATCGATTGATGGGTTTGTTAAAAAAAGGAATCGACTCCTGATCTAGCAAGTGGGGCAAATATCATTCGATTCGGGTAACCGAACAATACCGGATATGGTTTATCTGGGAGAATGGGAACGCTTTGAATCTTGAATTTGGCGACTATCATGACAAACTCTAGGAGGAGAACATGAGAAAGATACCCGTAGAACACCCCGGTATTATCCTACAAGAGGAATTCTTTGATGAGATGGCAATTTCACAATATGCCCTTGCGAAGGCAACGGACATTCCTAAGACCCGCATAAATGCTATTGTCAGCGGTGCCAGGTCTATTACGCCTGATACGGCCTTGAGGCTTTCCCTGTTCTTTGGAAACAGTGCGGAGTTTTGGCTGAACCTACAAAAGCAGTACGACCTTGCACAGGTGATAGATAGCTTTACCCCTCCCAAAAACTTTATGACGGCGAAAGAACTTTTATCAGCGCGGCAATAGAAAAAGGGGATGGTTTTGAGGGCAGAGGGCCGGGCCTTGCAATGCCACATACCTCGTTGCCCTTTTCTCGGTAATCCCGCCCTTGTGGAGACTGAAGACGGCATACGATAGACTAGGCCTTAACAGCCGATTCCAATGCCCATATAGGGAATGTTGAAAAAAGCCGCCAGCGGCGTTCTCGTCCTTTTGCCGGACCTTCGGGCTCACAAACTTGGCCCTCTTCGGGCCGTGAGCGCTCACGTATTGCGAGTACGCTCCGCGCGTCAAAAGGGCTGCGGCCTTGCTGGACGAATTTTTTGAACATTCCCTCCCACTGATGCTGTCCTTCTTAACATGGGATTTTATTGGCCTTTGGAGTTAAATATTCAACAGGCCCATATGTGGAAAGGAGTGTGATGATGAGAGTGCTACTGGCGCTAGAGCAAACCCATATTTCTAAAGGAGCCATTCAGATACTCACCAAGTTAAGCCTTCCCCGTGGGTCAGATCTTTTTCTTCTCCATGTCAACCCTGTTCCCCAAAAGATTACGGGTTTGGCGAAGGAACGGATTTTAAAAATTTCTCAGCAGGTTCAGGCGGTTCAAAAGGACGTGCTTGAACAGGCGCGTCAATTTCTGGGAAAAGTTGAGAAAAGCCTGAGTCGAGAGGATGTGCCTGTTCATTCGATTGTGAAAAGGGGATTTCCCGGAGAGGAAATTTTGAACACCATTCAAATGAAAGACATCGATCTCGTGGTCCTTGGCACACGGGGCTACGGCAAAGCGACCGGCATGTTGCTTGGGAGTGTGAGCCAATGGGTATTACAAGAAGCGCCATGCTCGGTATTAATTGCGCGGAATATGCCTCGCGAGAAAAAGGTTGTTCGAGGGATGAAAGTGATTCTGGCCACCGATGGGTCTCCCGATTCGCAGGCGGCCGTCAATTTTCTTAAAGCAATGGGTTTGCCGGATTCTTCGAAAATCACGATTCTCCATGTTGTCAAAAAACATGTGTACGAAACTGAACAGGCCTTGACTGCCGACAGCAAAGACGAGGCAAAATTTGCAAAACTGGCCGAAGAATTGCTCAAGGCTCGAGGACGAGAAGGGGCGAAGCTTCTTGAACATACTCGAAAGGCCTTTTCTGCTCACGACATGCCCATTCAAGAGCGGTTGGTGTTTGGCAATCCTGCGACCGAAATTCTCAAAATCTCGCGATATTTGCGGCCTGATCTTATTGTGATGGGGTCACGAGGCTCCACGGGGATCAAGCGAGTGTTCCTGGGCAGTGTATCGAACAAAGTTGTCCACAGTGCCGGATGTCCGGTGGCGATCATTCGAAAAAAGAAGAAGAGGTGATGTGCTACAACCGGGGTAGGGGAAGGAGTTAAATCTTTTGTTGCCTACTATTTCAGGATTCGCTCCTTTACCAGATCAACAGCATTGCTGCTACCAATGGGATCAGCATTTTCAGACAGATTTCATACAAGAAGTCCTACAGGCTTTCTCGATTCTCCCGAACTAACCACATAATCTTGTCTATCACCTATAAAATAAATGGTGTCAGGAACCTTTAAGTATGGTCACGTTGCTCGCTTGAGAATTCAGTCTTTACGAACGCAGAGTCATGAACACCGAGCACTCACGAAAACCATTCAGCCACTCAATCTCCAATATCATAAAACGCGCCACCTGTCCTTATTACTTGCAAATTACCACTCAGATGTTCCTTTATTTTGCATGCTCTGGTATTTGATGTCCGTAGGCACTATAGAGCCACTTTATGGCGAATGGTGGAAATATTGTGGTAAGGGCAATCACGATGACCATTCCGGCATACGTTTCGTTCGTCAATATTTCGCTCACCCTGCCTAATTCCGCAAAGATCAATCCCACTTCTCCCCGGGGAATCATGGCTATCCCGATGATGATTCGAGCCACGCACGGCTCATTGAGGAACAGGGCTCCGACATGTTTCCCGACTATGGCTACCAAAAACAGCGACAAGGAAAAGGTCCAAATAAACGGAGAGCTCCAATCCACTTCTTGCAGATTCAACGACAGGCCGACCATGACGAAAAAAATTGGCGTAAATAAAAAGATGATTGGGTTCATCTGCGCTTCGATTCGCTCTGCAAATGTGGGATCATTGTGGAGTGCGACTCCGAACGGAAGAAAGAACCGTCGAGATAGCGCCAGCCATGCCGCAAAGCCCCCAGCAACTCTGGTGCTCCCACCTCATGGGCTAACCACGCAAAAAACAGCACGAGAGACACCACGGAGGTTGGAATCAGTCCTGCAATCGTGATGATTTGTTCGAAATGCTTGATGAGCTGTGAAATCAGTTTGGCGGCAATAGGAGCTAGCACGAAAAAGGTTGCCAAGAAGACCAGAACCTTACTGGCATTTAACACGTTAATCCCTCCGCCTATCGAGAATTCATACAAGAGGGCGAGCAAAACCACACCAAAGATGTCGTCCAACACTGTGGCACCTACAATGATCTGCCCTTCTCGCACCTGGTGCCGTTTTAGGTCCATGAGCACCCGAACAGTGATTCCTATGCTCGTTGCGGTGAGCGTTCCCCCAATAAACAACGACTGTAGAAGGGATAACCCAAATCCCCAGTACCCCAGAGCAAACCCCAGAATGAAGGGCACCAGAAATCCTCCGGCTGCCACCAAAAATGACGCCAGACCCGTTCGCACGAGTCGTTTGACATCAGTTCCCAACCCTACTTCGAATAACAACAGGATGATGCCGATCTCGGCGAGCAATTTGATGACCTCTGTCGGTTCTATCCAACCCAGCAGACTGGGGCCCAAGATCACCCCTGCGCATAATTCTCCTATTACCCGTGGAGCCTGAAATCGTTCGGCAATTTCCGCAAAAATTCTGGCTGTCAGGAGAATAATCAGAAGATGTAGAAAAAAGGTATGAACTTCCATCGCTGCCTCTATGAGGTCGATTGATCCTCTTTTCGAAAACTTGAAGTCTTACATGGGCAATATGCCTCAGGATTTTACGAAAAGCTACACAAAAAAGCCTTGAAAGTACAAACTAAGAGGATGTTAGTTTTTTAAACAACACGCAGAAGACGGGGTTGTATTGTCTCATTTAAAAAGCCGTTTGGCACAATCGCTTTTGGAAGGAAGTGCATGTAGAGATTGTAGGGGGCAGGGCAAATCTTTTGTTGATGGTTGTGGATCATTCTCCGATACTAATTCTATCCACAAAGTCTTGGCTAAGTCTTGGTGGGCGGCGACTGCGTCGTTGCCAATGGCATTACCACATTCATAAAGATCTCAGCCGGAAAGCCCTCCAGGCTTTCTCATTCTCCCGAACCAACCCCGCAATCTTGTGCATCACCTGCAAAAGGTATCAGGAACCTTTTCATGCAATGGCACCTAAGCCTTTCTAGGAAACCTATTTTTCCGCCTTTTTTCTCAGCTCTACTACGCGCCATATTAAACGCAGTCATTTTTTGCCCCATTTCATCTGGGAAAGAACTTCACCTGGCCAGGGCCTCAAAAGCAGTGCGAACAAGATGGTGCTGTGAAAATTGCAGTCAGCTATTCTACCAACTGAACAAATTACCCACCTAAGAGGTGCAGATATTGAAAGAACTTGGTTTGAATGGTTTTATTCTCTAAATATTGAAGAACGTGTTGGGCATTCTCTTTCCCTGATTTCCCTCTTTGAGAGAAATCTTGTCCTTGCAAAGAAGGAGCATCTAACTCTTATCCTAATCTTAAGATGGTGGGTCGAACCTGTGGCCCGCTGATTAAGAGTCAGCTGCATTTAGGATGTTGCTAGTTATCTAGCACGGTAACCTTCCCGTTTCGGGTAATCTTCGCAATAAACGGTTTTTGATATTTTCTTACTGTTTTTGAGATAGTTGGGAGGGCTTTGACGAAAATTTCGGCCATTTCCTTTCCTTGCAGATCTGCTGAGGTCAAAATAAAGGCTGCAACTTTAGCTTTCATTAGAACCGTCTTTTCTAATATACGATATCTAATTCTGCTGTCTTTGGTTAAGACGATCCAATCTTTGTTCCCTGCTTCTTTAAGCCAGTTGATATCTAGTTCGTCGGGGGCGAAATGATCGTCGTGGATCAGAACTTTTGCTCTGTTATTGGGAAGAGCCTCTGCAATTTGTTTCTTTCCGAGAGACCGGTCAAGAAAAAAGACGAGATCGCTAGGCAGCTTCGACCGTAAGGACGGATCGGATCGCTTCTTGGATTTGGAGCGGTTTGAGGCCATAGTCGGCGGCGAGATCTTCGACAGACTCACCAGCCTTATATCGTTCGGCAATAATAGCAGTTGGAATCCCAGTACCAACAAGACTTGGACGTCCGAAGGAAACACGTGGATCAATCACCACCGTTGTTGGTTCGATCTCTCCAGGACGGAACGCTCGTTTGTGGGTAAATGGAAACAGCTTCTGTGGAATTCCCTGGGCATCCCTTTCAACTCTTTTTAGGTGCGCCTTCATGATATCTTTTATTGCCAATTGTCCTTCTTGTGTAACGTTAATCAGTTGTCCATATTTTTCTACAAAAAGGTTAATACCATTAGTTTCAAAATCATGGTCAATCAATGGATGATGATTTGAAGGGAACTGTTTCTGAAGGAACTGGATAGCTTTTCGAACTTTATCAAGAGAAATGTTGTGCTGTCGTCGAATTGCATCCAGAACATGCACTTCGACAAGGTTGATAAACGACAATAATCTCGGTGTCGATTTCGGTATAGAAATGATTGCTTGAGATCTTCGAGAAGTACCTTCGACTTGAAAGGATCGACCTGTCACCCAATCTCGAATGGTTGTACGAGGTATGCGAAGATACTGAGCTGCCTCACCGAGCGTGTATGTTGGAATTTCACGCGGGTCTATGATTTTGTTGAAGGGGTCCTCTTTTCTCTTGGCCATATAAGGCACTCTATAGCCAACAGATTTATCGGTCAAGCCAAAGAAAATGCGCCCACCATTCTGGATACAGGGTTAATCCAGTTATTTCCCCTAGCGGAGCGCTAGCAGAAATAACTAAGGATATGAAGATATTCAAAGAATATTGTTTGAATTGTTTTGTTCTCTAAACAAAAACTTTTTGGGCATTCTCCTTCCCTGATTTCTCTCTTTGAGAGAAATCCTGTCCTTGCAAGGAAGGAGAGGCATGTAAGCATCTCTTAGCCTAAGATGGTGGGTCGTACAGGGGTCGAACCTGTGGCCCGCTGATTAAGAGTCAGCTGCTCTACCAACTGAGCTAACGACCCACCTAAGAGAGAGGCTGTTGAAAATGCTCACAAGCTTCGTTCTCGTTGTTCGTCTTTCTCAACGTACTGTCTAGTACGATTTGAAATCCTCACTCCCTGCGGCTTTGCTTGAGAACATTTTGAACGGCCTCTAAGAATTTCTGACTTCAAAAACTTGGCAGTTTACTTCCCTGATTCCTCTCTTTGAGAGAAATCATGCCTGTGTCATAACGAGTATCTATACATTATCCAAGTCGAAGATGGTGCGCCTGACAGGATTTGAACCTGTGGCCCCTGGCTCCGGAGGCCAGTGCTCTATCCACTGAGCTACAGGCGCACATGTTCTTTGTGTTCTAGTTTTCTGATGCTTTCCCCCTCACCCTCTCCCTCAATGGGCGAGGGAAAATTTGGAAAGGAAAGATTTTGAAGCTAGCATGGTTGTTTGGGTGAAGTCTACCAGATTTCGATGCCAAGATTATTGGCAATCCGGAGGTGGCTCTTGGCTTGTTTGATAGGCTTCAAACACCCCTTTTGAGGCCTCCACGAGTTCAGTAGGTTCGTGTAAGACTTTAGTCAGGAGGTGCTCGACATCTTCAGGAGTCAGCCCATTGGAAGGGGCGATGAAACGCTTGCGTGCGACCTTTCGCTCTTCAGGATCGTCTGGCTCGTAATAACCCAGCAATTCCCCTGATTCAACCGCTTGTTCTAATCGGTCTGTCCATTGTTGAGTGAGAGCTGGCGTCCAAGTACTTTCGGAAATTTTCCCTTTGAAAAGTTCTAGTTTGGTCCAATGAACCCATCCCACAAAGACAGCCCAGGTTTCATTTAGAACCTCCCAGGCATCTTGGTCAGAAAGAAAACGCAATTCGGTGGCGCCTTTGAGTTGCCGTATGGGGTTAATGCGCACAAAGCGATAATGGCAGGCCATTTGGCTATTCGCAAAGTCCAGGACTTGTTTGTCTTCTGCAGTAAGTGGAGTGAGTTGTTGGTCGGCGTAGAGGTAGTCCAAATAGGCATGCAACAATTCATGATACAGTAGAGCCAGGTCATGGTGCGTCATTCGAGCCAGATCAGCTAATGCCCCCCCGGCTTCATTGAATGACAGTCGCATATTGAGAATCATTCGGTGGCCTTCTGGGTGATATTCTGCGGCGTAGGTTCGCAGGTCTTCGAACGTAATGTTGACAAAATTAGGATCAATATGAGTCAGGAATTCGGTGGTGAGCCCAAGTGTTTCAGCTTGTTGCAGTAATGCAGGCCAGGGATTTCGTGGCTGAGTTCTGTCTGCCGATGAGGTTTCTTGCCCCCAGGCCATTCCACTGATGGCCATGCTGAGACCTATCATCATGATGATTCTGGCTAAGATTGGTTGTCGTCTTCTCACAACATTATCTCCAAGAATATGTTTGATCTTCTTCCACTAAGTTCCAGGTTTCAAAATGAGACGGGGGAATATGATCGAAAAACCGTGAAGGTTTTGAGAGTACGGCCCCCGTCATCTTATCGTACACATTTATCGGGTAGGTGAGGAAGAGGTGTTGTTTTGCCCGGGTAATGGCCACATACAAAAGCCGGCGCTCTTCCTCCAGGCCATCTTCGTCTGAAAACGCGTAGGCCGAAGGAAATCGGCCATCGACCAGCCACATGACAAAGACACATTGCCACTCCAAGCCTTTGGCCGAGTGAATGGTGGAGAGAATCAGCCGTTCATCATCATTGTCTGGGGCCACGACATCTGACATGCTTTCATTGGGCGGCTCCAGGGTGAGGTCGGCCAGAAATTGATTGAGGTCGTCATAGCGTTCTGCCATGACAGAGAGATGTTCCAGATCGCGAATCCGTTTTGGGTAATCGTCATATTGGTCTTTGAGGAGCGGTAGGTAATATTCCAGCATTTCCCCCAGCAACACAGCGGGACTGAGAGGTTCTTCTGTGAGTTCCTCTAATGTGGTAGCCAAATGCCGCAAGCCGGGGCCTGAACGGCCTGTACTGTGTTTGAGGCATTCATAGCTGCCATGGGCTTGTAGGATCATAGCGATGAGGTCTTTGGATTTTTTGGGGCCGACACCCTCCAGGAGCAGAAGTAGACGATTCCAACTCACGGTGTCTAAAGGATTGTGAATTACTCGCAAATGCGCCAGCAGATCTTTCACATGGGCTGTTTCGATAAACTTGAAACCGCCACGTTTAATGAAGGGCAAATTACGGCGTGTCAGTTCTAATTCCAGATCAAACGCATGAAAACTGGATCGGAATAAGACGGCAATTTCATATAAAGGGATGCCCTCCTCTCTGAGTTCTAAGATTTTTTGTGCAATGAATCGTGATTGGGCATTCTCACCCATGGCTTGCACCAAGTTAGGTAAGGAGCCTTCTTCCTGTCGTGTAAACAAGGTTTTGCTGTATCGTTCTGGCGCGGCGGCAATGAGTTTATTCGCTAGTTGCAGAATCGGTTGTGTGCTGCGGTAATTTTCTTCCAACTTGTACATGGTGGTACCGGGGAAGAGGTCCGGAAATTCCATGATGTTCCGAAATGTCGCTCCTCGAAAGGCATAAATGGATTGAGAGTCGTCTCCGACCACCATGACGTTTTGATGTGTCGCGGCCAAGTTACGGACTAATGAAGCTTGTAGGCGATTGGTGTCTTGATATTCATCAACCAAAATGTAGCGAAAAGCGTGGCTGATGGTTTCGCGAGAATCTTCGTCGACAACCAGGAGTTCCAAGAGTTTCACCAGCAGATCATCATAATCTACTAATTGTCGTTGCCGTTTAGCAGCTTCATAGGCTGTTTGGAGTTTTGTGAGTTCATCCAGAAAGTTTCCAAAATGGCTGTATTCATCAAGGACGATGTCTTCCAGGCTGGCTAAGGTATTTGCTGTTTTGCCAAACATTTCTGCGATGGTGTGTTTGCGGGGGAAGCGTTTACCCATATCATTCAACCCAAGTTGGCCACGTAAGAGACTCAATAAGTCTTCGGAATCCCCTCGATCTAAGATGGTAAATCCTGATTCTAAACCGACTGGTTGACCATAGCGACGTAAGAGAAGGTTGGCTGTTGAATGAAAGGTTCCTCCGCTGACTTGTTGGCTTCGGAGTCCGATTAGGAGCCCCACACGTTCCAACATTTCCTGTGCGGCTTTTCGGGTAAAGGTCAGTAACAAAATAGAGCTGGGTGGGATGCCTAGGTCAATCAGTCTGGCAACTCGATAGACCAACGTGCGAGTTTTTCCACTTCCGGCTCCGGCAATGACAAGGGCGGGTCCATCGACTGCCTCGACCGCGGCCAGTTGTTGAGCATTAAGTTCTTCGGCATAGTTGCGGGAGAGTGGAGGAGGGGAAGATTCTTCAAGCGAGCGCTTGAGCACATAGGTTTTAGGATTGGCAGATGTTGAATCCATAGAATCTATAGGGAAAATGCCGTAGGCAGTTTGTCAATCAGTCTCATGTGATAGGGGTTGGCCGTGTATAGCATAGGCTGTAGTGGGTTGCAACGAAGGTGAAGAACTCTTGGACAGAGTTCCAAAGCCTCAGTTATAATTTGCCTTTATTTATCACCAAAGGAATCATACGATGGCCAATGCTCCTACAGAAAATTTTGATAGTATTTTGAAAGATTTGGCACATACGATGATGAGTGTGTCGCGCGAATCGGTCAACCTGATTAAACGGTCGGACCAAAAACAGGCTTTGAAGCTGCAGCGGAAACAGGAATGGGATATTTACCTAGAGTTTCTTCGTATGTTGTTTAATTTGGTGGACCGCATTTCAGCATTTTATATTCCTCTCCAGGCCCAGCGAGACTTTATGAATAGTTTAGAAGACTCAGTCTCTCATGAATTGAAAACGGTTTTGGCGCCTTCCCTGAGTTCATCAGAAATCGACGAAATGGAAGTGATGTTATCCGTTGGCCAAACGGTAGCGGAGAGTCGTGAAGTGTATGAGCGGTTTAAATTTGTGGTGACCGATCAAACGAAAGAACGCGATGAATATTTTAAATTTTTTTCAGAACGAGTTGCCTCCAAAGCAGGAGCTCCTGGTAAAACGGAAATCACCTCTGCGGCGTTTTTGTGTGGATCAGCGGTGGTGCCAGCACTGAAAAGTCTCTTTGACGATGCGGGGAAACCAAAAGAGGAGGTTTCGCCGTCTTCGACACCCATTGTGGAGGCATCATCTAAAGCTCAAGCTGCCCCGACTCCGGGGCAATCTGGGTCTGCTACCCCGCTTTCTGCTCCTGAGGGAAGCAATCGAGAAGCTTTGATAAAACTCATCAGCGTTGTGTCTCGTATTCAGGGTGATGACGAAGTGGAGACATGGTGGGGCTTACATCCACAATTCCGCAGGGATCTTCCATCGGAGGAAGCCAAGGAATTGGCCAAGTATATGAATCGTGCGACCCGCATTGTAGGGGAACGATACGCCTCCCTGGTTTCATTAGCTCAGGCAGGAGCCAGTCGTCCAGTTGGGAATGCCTGAGTCCCAGTTGCCTTGCCGTTGTAACCTTGACATCTCTTTACATTCACCTATGCTAATGGATAAGCGACCGTGTGTCGTGATGCCACCTTCCCCTTATCCTTGATCCTTTTCTTGTGAGGCATTCTCAATGGAGACTCGGTCGAAAATCTTACCTACAGAATTTAAAAATCTATCAGCATTAGCTCATAATTTATGGTGGAGCTGGTCACCTGAAGGCCGCTCAGTTTTTTCATACTTTGATCAGACCTTGTGGCGATTGACGCATCATGATCCTATGAAACAGCTGCAAGAAATTGATCCAAACCGCTTGGTCGTGCTTCGGCAAGATATGGTGTTTATTCGCCAATATCAGGCTGCCATGAACACCTTTCACAACTATATGGAGGCCAAGAACCATTGGTTTCACAACGCTTACCCGCATTTACAAGGGGGCCAAGTCGCGTATTTTTCAGCTGAATTCGGACTCCATCGCTCTGTGCCTTTATATAGTGGAGGATTGGGGATTCTAGCTGGAGATCATTTGAAAGAAGCCAGTGATCTTGGGATTCCATTGGTTGCAGTTGGGTTTATGTATAACCAGGCCTATTTCCGACAGATCATCGATGCTGAAGGATGGCAAGAGGCGGTCTATGATTCGGTTGATCAAATGGGGATGCCAATTGATTGGGCGCGAACACCTTCCGGTGATGCGGTAAAGATTCAGGTACCTCTTGGGCATCGCCTGGTGACTTGTGTGGTGTGGTGTGTGCAAGTTGGTCGTGTCTCTCTCTATTTGTTGGATACTGATACACCTGAAAATTCTCCTGAAGACCGCCTTCTCACGGCTCGGTTGTATGGTGGCGATCATCACACGCGTTTGTGTCAGGAGCTCTTGCTAGGAATCGGTGGGGTGCGAGCGTTGCGTGCTGTCGGTTGTGCGCCGAAAGTGTGGCATGCAAATGAAGGACATCCCGCATTCCTCTTGATAGAACGCATTAGGGAAAGAATCAAGGAAGGAATGTCGTTGAATGAGGCTGTGGAACATGTGCGAGAGACGACCGTTTTTACCACCCACACTCCGGTTCCTGCTGGGCATGATATTTTTTCTGGGGGCGTGATTCAGGAACATTGCCATTGGTGGTGGGAAGAGCTGGGGCTGACACAAGATGATTTTATGGCATTAGGCCGCCATCCGGAATTGGAAGCTAACCAATTTCATATGACGGCTCTAGCGATTCGTCATGCCGGGTTTATTAATGGAGTCAGTGTAGAACATGAGGATGTTTCTCGTAAGATGTTTCAGGTATTGTGGCCCGGTTGTTCGGTAGCAGAGGTGCCCATTCACAGCGTGACCAATGGGGTTCATGTCCCTACGTGGATTGCCAAAGAAATGGATGTGTTGTTTGGAAAGTATTTGGGTTCTGACTGGCGGGAACGTTGTGATGATCCAGAATTATGGGGGCGGGTTAATGAGATTCCCAATGAGGAATTATGGGAGAACAGACAGTTTTTGAAACGCAAGATGCTCATTTTTGTCCGTCAACGTGCTCGTATGGGCTGGATGGATGGAACAAAGGATCCAACTCAGGTATTGGCGAGTGGAGCGTTGTTGGAGCCGCATTCGTTGACACTGGGATTTGCCAGACGATTTGCCACCTATAAACGAGCTTCCTTGTTGTTTTCGGATTTGGATCGTCTGAAAAAGATTTTATTGAATCCCTGGAGACCAGTTCAGATTATTTTTGCGGGGAAAGCACATCCAGCCGATCAGTTCGGGCGTGAATTAATCCATCACATTTATCAATTTGCAAAAGCACACGACCTGGGTGGCCATATTGCATTTGTCGAGGATTATGACATGCATGTTGCCAAATTTCTGGTCCAAGGAGTAGATGTGTGGCTCAATAACCCCCGTCCACCATTAGAGGCCAGCGGGACAAGTGGGCAGAAGGCCGCCTTAAATGGCGTGCCTAATCTGAGTGTGTTAGACGGATGGTGGAAAGAGGGGTATGATGGGACAAATGGTTGGGCTGTGCCTCTACTTGAGGAACCCGTCAATGATGAGAAACAAGATATTTGGGATTGCAATCACCTTTACAGTCTTCTGGAAAACGAAGTCATTCCTTTGTATTATGATCGTGGGATTGATGGTATTCCTCATGGATGGTGCGCTATCGTTAAAAACGCCATCCGTACTGGAGCTCCAAGATTTAGTGCACGGCGTATGTTGAAGGAATATGTGGAACGGGCGTACGCTCCCTTGTTGTCGAATGCCATGTCGCTGATAGAAGAAAAGCTTGCCTGAATTGGGAAATAAGACGCTGTTTGGGTTAACGAAAGCAGTTTCCGTGCTATTCCTTTCGAACACCACTAACCGTCGGGGGTGTTTATGATGAAAATTATTCGATGGTGTATCCTCCTGAGTGTGGTATTTGGGGCAGGATATTACACCGGACAACAACCGGACGTAGTCAAGCAAACCCTCAGGAATTTGTCAGGAGAGGTCTTGGAGAATACGATTGGCCTGGATCAAACTGCTAAATTGCAACGACAAATGTTGGGCGCGAAGGAGGGGCTGCTGGAAGGTCAGGTTTACTTATTGGGTCACGATTTCCAGGGAGCGTCTGGAGAATTTGAACGGGCACTCCGACATTTAGATGAAGCCGTTGCTCTTGACCCAAAAGGTCCGACGGCCAGAAAAATCGAGATTCTAAAAAAGAAATTTCGCGAGGCTCAAGCCAGACTAGCCCAAGGTGATGGTCTCCCACCCTATGTGCTAGATGAGCTTCATCAAGAATTACAGGACATTCTCTACTAAAGAATGAGCTGTCTTATGCACTGATGGCCTCTTTTTTCCACGCAGCGAGCATCCGCTCAATACGAAGTCTGACCACCAAATCAGGATCTTTCATGAGGGGCTTAATGGCCTCTCGCCCGCGAGGGCTTTTCATTTTTTCCAGCGCTGAGGCAGCTGAAAGACGTGTAAACCAATCATGATCTTTCAAGCTTTCAATTAACGCATCTTCGCAACTTTCATCCTTAATTTCTCCAAGGGCAAGAATCGCTTGTTTTCTTGTGACTTCTTCCGGATCTTTCAATAACTCCATCAAGCGACCGACGGCAGGTTTCCCCAGTTCGGCTAAGGCCCAGGTTGCATCATCCTTGAATTCATCGCTACGCATAAAACCAATGAGCGGATCTAGAACGCGTTCATCGTTGATTTTCCCTAACGTTTTAATCACAGATTTTCTTGCATCATAGTCCCGTGCGTATCGAAGTAGCAGTTCAACGGCAGGAGAGCCGATCATGGCAAGGGCCTCAACCGCGGCTTCCCGTACTTGCCAATCTCCATCTCGCAAACACCGCACAATGGGCTCAACGCATCGTTCATCTCCCATTTCGCCAAGCGTGATAATGGCCTCGCGCCGCACCACCCAATCGGTTTCGTTTAACAGATCAATCTGGATGTCAATCTCATCTTTGACTTGCTCTTCAACAAGTTCTTCTTCCTGTTCGACTGTTTCTTCGGCTTCAGCCTCAGCAGAAGCGACAACATTGGTCATTTCTTCTTCCGATTCAGTCGTAATGGCTTCCGCCACTTCATCGACTAATTCGTCTTTTGGCAGAGTGCCTTTGTCATCCAAAGACACAAATTCTGTTTGATCCGAAAATTCATCATCAATATTTTTCTGGTCGTCACGCATGCGGGATTCCTCCAACTTTTTCCTTGCTCATGATGTTTTGGGGGCTGCAGTTTTTTGGGCGGTTCGGTCGGCTTCACGCTTTTTTGCCATCCGAATTTTTCTTTGTGCTCGCTTTAATCGTTTTCGTAGGGCACGAACGTTCAGACTCCCCTCAGCATTTTCATTGTTTGATGAAGATTCTTTGAGCTTTGTTTTAAGAGCAGCCGTGTCTTCCTGAAGGGAGCGTTTTTGGGCCATGAGACAAGCATTCTCCTTGGTAACAGATGATTCTAGACCCCCTGGGACAGGGGAATTGACTTGTGAGAGTCTAGTCAAGAGGCTTGAAGGGTGTCAATGATCTGATTGTGTGAGAGTCGCCATGCAATTTTCATAAAAAAACCCCGCTGGGCATAGCCCAGCGGGGTTTTCGGAATTCCTACGTCTTTACCTATTTCTTACAGAAACTTCTTTCATAAGCAATGACTTTCCAGCCTTCTTCTTCACTGATTGTAGCTGGAATAAGGGGAACCATACCTGTTCCAGGGCTACCATTTTTAATGACCCACATCAACTCACCTTCTTTCCGTTTCTTGTGGAACTTACAATTGGTGAAGTCGCGAGGTCCTGGATTGAGAACTTTACCTGCAGGACCTTGTCCATTACCTTCTTTGCCATGGCAGTTCACGCAGGTCCCTTTGCCTTCAAAGAGGGCTTTCCCTTCGGCAATAATTTCAGGTGTCGCGTCTTTTGATTTTTTCCCATAAGGGGATTTGTTCTTTTTAGCGGCCGCTCGTTTATCCGCAGGAACGCGGGCTTTCAAGGGGTCTTTTTCTGGCCCAGCAATAGCCAAGCCAGTAGTCAAGAACATGGCTGCTGTTGCCATTACAAGCATTTTCATTGAAAACTTCATGTAAGCCTCCTAGGTTAAACTGAGTTGATGAGAACAAAAAATTTAATTGAGGTGTCTGGTACACCCCCTGTCTCCATTTTCTCTGGTTCGGGGCATTTGAGAGGGAAGGGATGAATATTCATCCCTCAACCACCCAAACCTTTTTAATATATCAACGAATTTTTTGACCTGTCAAGAAACAATATATCAACCATGAATAGAGTTTGGACATTTAATAAGGAAGTATTTAAGGGGCAAGGGGGGAAAAAAGAGGGTTTTGCACAATTGCCTTACACTTTCTTTTTGCTGAATGGGGATGTTGTGCTTTGTTATGGACGAAGTCGTATGTCTCGGACGACCTGTCCTGGCTTCCCAAATGGACCTTGAGGTTTTCCGTTTAGGCGGAGGGCGACTCCAGCAGCGTTACCAAGCGTCACCAGAAACTGTTGATTTGCTTTCCAGGTGCTATGTTGTCCGGGTTGCAAGAGGGCTTCTTTAGGGGCTTGCTCGTCTGATTTGACAACCACCCAGGTTAATTGGGTGGCTTCAATCTCAAGAATATGGGGCCCTTCATTCGTTGTACTATCTGAAGGCTTGGTCGTAGCTACAGGTGTGGTAGATTCACTCGAAGTAGCCGCCGGAGGTACAGGTTTTGGCTGGTTCGGTATTGGTCCTGTTATAGGTGTTGGAGGGGGTGTTGGTGCTGCCGGAGTGGGCGCTGGAACTGGTATAGGAAGAGAAGGTGCTGATAATGTCGGTTCAACCTGTTCTGGTGGATCGATTAGGGATGGAGTTGGTTCTTCAATTGGTGTTACGGGAGAGGGCATTTCTGCCTCGGAGTGAACAATGTGTTGTTCCTGTTTCTTGGGTAAACCAAACCAAATGCCTAATAGCACAAAGAGGGCTATGACTCCCAAAATAAGGATCCAATTAGGTCCTTGCCGTGGCGGGGCTTCCAAGGTTACTTTCGCATGAGGTTGCAGTTGTTCTGCTTGGTGTTCTTCGTAAAAATGTCCAGATGTGTGGAGGAAACGTTGGAGAGCTTCTTCTTCATCAAGACCCAAGATTTTTGCATAGGATCGCACAAAACCTTTGACAAAGACTTTGGCCGGAAGACTCGAAAAATCTTCTGCTTCTAAAGCCAGAAGATGGTGTTCTTGAATCCTGGTTTGCGACGCAATGTGTTCTAGGGATAATCCTTTTTTCTCCCGGCCTTGCTTGAGATAGTCTCCTAAGGAGTCCATTGATTTTCCTGAAGGTGGATTGAACGTGAATGATTAAGACAATGGTTCGAAATGTGTGAGTTGTTTAAAGGAATGATATCTGGAATCAATTTCTTCCCTGGTCAACTGCTTTAATCGGTTAAGGCTGAAGGCTTCTACGTTGAATGAAGCCATCACACTCCCAAAAATAATAGCTTGGCGAAGGCCAGCTTCTGAGTAATTCCCTGATGCGGAAAGATACCCCATAAATCCACCCGCAAAAGTATCCCCCGCCCCGGTTGGATCTAGGACGGTTTCTAAGGGATAGGCCGGTGCGCCGAACATCCCATCTTTATGAAACATTAAGACGCCGTATTCTCCGCGTTTAATAATTAACGTCTTGGGTCCTTTCGCTAAAATTCGTTTGGCTACTTGGACTAAATTCGCATCTTCTCCCAATGCGCGGGCTTCTCCATCATTAATGACCAAGATATCGACTAATTTTAGCACGTTCCATAGGGCCTCTCGCTTTCCATCGATCCAAAAATTCATCGTGTCGCAGGCTACAATAGAGGGCCGTGTGACTTGGTTCAGCACATCAAGCTGTAATTCTGGGTCGATGTTTCCGAGGAATAAGGCTGATGGACTTTTATAGCGATCAGGAATTTTGGGACGAAAGGTTTCGAGCACATTGAGATGCGTTTCTAGGGTTTGCGCTTCATTTAATTGGTAGGAATATTCCCCTTTCCAGCGGAAGGTTTGGCCAGGACGACGTTCCAACCCTTCTAAATCAATCCCGCGACTTCGCAGAAATTCAATGTGTTCATCTGGGAAGTCTTCACCCACCACGGCAATGAGGTTGACGTCAGTGAAAAAGCTAGCTGAGGTGGAAAAATAGGTGGCCGAGCCTCCAAGGACATTAGAGGCTTCTCCAAATGGTGTACGTACAGAATCAAAGGCGACGGACCCTACGACTAACAAATTTCCCATAATGATTACCTTTTCTTGGTTTGGCGGGCGGTCAATAATTGTCGATGAAGTAAAACCTTATAACGTTTCTTGAGGGACGGACTCATTTGGGTTACTGGCGTAATCACTGCATGTTCTAACGCCGTGTGGCAGGTACAAGGCCCGAGATCTTTTGTCAGTTTCAACGCTTGCTGCAATACCTGTTTTGCCGTTTGGACATTGTTGTGCATGATATCTAAAATGGCCCCAACTGACACGGCCTCTTCCGTTTCATGCCAACAGTCATAATCTGTCACTAACGCTAATGTGGCATAACAGAGTTCGGCCTCACGAGCCAGTTTGGCCTCGGTCAAATTAGTCATGCCAATAACATCAACGCCCCAAGTTCGGTAGAGCAAAGATTCAGCTCGAGTCGAAAATTGCGGGCCTTCCATACAGAGGTAAGTCCCAGGGCGATGGACTTTGACAGAGACATGTTTGCTGGCCTTCCAAAAAAGAGAAGACAATGTTGCACAGAGTGGATCAGCCATGGACGCGTGGGCCACGATCCCTTTGTCAAAAAAGGTGATAAGCCGTTGAGTAGTCCGATCGATAAATTGATTGGGTAGAACAAAGTGCCCAGGACGTATTTTTTCTTTCATGCTCCCCACAGCGCTCACAGAAAAGACGCGCGAGACTCCAAGCGATTTGAGCGCGTGAATGTTGGCTCGATAATTAATGCCTGATGGGGATATATGATGCCCTCGACCATGCCGCGTCAAAAATGCGACCTTAAGTCCTTCAAAGGCCCCTACCATGATAGAATCAGAGGGTTTGCCAAAAGGGGTGGATACCTCTATTTCTTTGAGTTTGGTGAGCCCATCCATATGGTAGAGCCCACTTCCGCCGATGATGGCGACATCAGCTTTGGATTTTTGTCTGTTTGTTATCCCTGTGGACACTGCGCACACTCCTTAGAGTAATTTTAAAAAAATAGCGAACACATTTCGTCTATCTTGTTTCTTTCGGGACCTTAACGCATTGGAATGTTGACGCATAGTTGTGTTGCGTTTTCGTTTTTGACAATGAGCAGAGGAATTCATCGATTTTTGTCAAAATGCGATGCGCAGCCTGAGTAGGGATTTCTGATTCCTTTATTGTCATCCAATGAATGCCAGGTTCTTTTCGGAACCAGGTCATTTGGCGCTTCGCAAAATGGCGCGTATCCCGTTTGAGCAAACGGACGGCTTCGTCATACGAATATTCCCCCGCCAAATATCCTGAAAATTGTCGATACCCCAATCCCTTCATTGATCCTAAATTTCGTGAAAAACCTTGTTTTATAAGGCTCTGCGTTTCTTGGACGAGACCTTTTTCTATTTCCCATTCCACACGAGTCTCAATCCGTCGATAAAGGGTTTGACGTTCCATCGTGAGACCTATGAGCAGGAAGGGATGTGGCGATTCTTGAAACTGATGTCCCTGTTGTACAGTTGATAAAGGGATGCCGAGAGTATGATAGACTTCAAGTCCTCGAAGGACTTTAGGCCGGTCATTGGGATGTAGACGTTGAGCAAGATCAGGGTCCACCTTTTGTAATTTTTCATGCAAAAAAGACCACCCTCGTTCCTTAGCTTCTTGAGTTAAGGTTTGGCGGATAGCCCAATTGGCTGGTGGTCCTGGGCACAATCCCCTTAACAGCCCACGAATGTAGAGCCCGGTTCCCCCGATTACGAGAGGCAGACGTCCCTGACTATGCAACCGAGAAATTTCCTGTTGGGCTTGGCGTCGAAAGTCACCGACGTTAAACGATTGATCGGGATCGACAAGGTCTATGAGTCGATGGGGAACACCTTGGCGTTCCGAAAAGGTAGGTTTATCCGTTCCAATGTCCATCCCTCGATAGACCTGACAGGAATCGGCTGTCAAAATTTCAGTCTGAAGGGCTTTGGCAATTTTAATTCCGATACAGCTTTTCCCAATAGCGGTTGGACCGACAATGGCTACAGCGGGTTTATATGTTGAAAGTAGTTCAGGATGTTTCATCATTCATGAAGTGGCCGGGTATTTTTCTGATGCTCGTGCGAATAGAGTATTCAATTCTTCTACCGAATGTCGAATGGCTACCCGTCTTCCATGTGGGCAAGTCATGGGGAAATTTTCTTGGGCCCAGTCATGGAGTAATGTAGCAATTTCTGGTAGGGCCATATGTCGTCCAGCTTGTACTGCGCTTTGGCAGGCCATTGAGGCTAGAATAGGTCTGAGTAGCGTTTCTAAGGACTCTGTGGATTTCCATTCCGCGAGTTCATCCAATAGTTCCAGAACTAATGGTCCAACGGCGACGGTTCCGAGCAGTGCAGGAACGGATCGCACAACAAATGCCGTCGGCCCAAAATGTTCAATTTCGAGTCCGACTTGGGCTAAAACAGGTAACCATTCTTCAATGAGTTCTCCTTGGTGAGGAAGAAGTTCGATCGGTTCTGGAATGAGAAGCCCTTGTTGTGCAATCTCCTTTTTATTCCAAGCCTGAATAAGACGTTCAAAGAGCACTCGTTCGTGAGCCGTATGTTGATCGATAATATACAAATCTTCATTGATGTGGCCTAGGAGATACGTTTGATGAATTTGTCCGAGGGCTATAACCTGGAATTCTGGTTTTTGTACTCGGTATGTTGATGAAGGTTCTTGGGCAAAGAGGGATAAACGTGAGGGATTGGTTCCTCTCATGTGAGAAGGGAATGCTGTAGAGGGTAGTGGGGAAACCTGTAATGATTGAGCAGTTGGTTTGCTTTCTGGGAAAAAGGGTTGAGTGGACACTCCCCTGTTATCCTGCGTTGGTGCATCATTGTCAGAAGGTGGGGTTCCAAACGTCTGTTTGATGGCACGTAATACTCCGGAATGCAAAATTTCAGGATGAGAAAAGCGCACTTCTCGTTTTGTTGGATGAACATTGATGTCGAGGGTTTGGGGATCGAGTTGAATGCGAACAATGAATTGCGGATGTTTCCCTTTTGGAAGAAATGATTTGTACCCTTCATAGATGGCGTGGGAAATGGTTGTGTTTTTAATAGGGCGACCATTTATGAACATTTCCTGTGGGATTCGAGACGTGCGTGCATGATGAGGGCTAACGGTGAATCCCGTAAGTTCGAAAGGTCCGTTTGTTGGTGCAATGGAGAGAAAACGATCTAGAAATGTTGGGCCATATATTTGGATTAAACGATCTTGAAAGGTTGAAACAGTAGGATAGTCCAATATTTTTTGGCCATGATGCAGGAGTCTAAAGTGAATGTATGGATTGATCGTTGCTGCTTGTTGAATGGTATAAGATATTTTTGAGAATTCGGTAGCAACGGTTTTTAAAAATTTCAATCGTCCCGGGGTGTTAAAAAAAATATCTCGTACTTCCACTTGCGTGCCAGGAGGGCCAGCGTACTCCCGTGACTGCCAATTGTTGCCGCCTTCCGCATGTGATTCAGTGCCGGCGGAGGAAGTGGGATCTTTTGGAACTGTTTTCAGGGTAAAGCGAGAGACTGAGGCAATGCTGGGCAGCGCTTCTCCTCGAAAACCTAGTGTCGTTAAACGGAAAAGGTCGTCTTCTGCATTCAGTTTGCTTGTGGCAAATCGTTGGGAAGCGAGCTGTGCATCTTCCCGATTCATGCCAATTCCATTGTCGGTGACTCTGATTAGACGACGACCGCCTTCTTCTATTTCAACCGTGATGAGCGAACTCCCTGCGTCCACGCTATTGTCGATGAGCTCTTTGACCACAGATGCTGGACGTTCAACGACTTCACCTGCGGCAATGCGACAGGACACATCATCTGGAAGAATATGAATTTTTCCAGTCACGAAAGCAGACATGGGATGAAGTTACAAGGAATTAGTTCGTTCGGGAAAACAAGGAGAGAATAGGGTGACGGGAATCACGATAACCCGGCTTTTTTTAATTGCTCCTTGGCTGTGGCCGCTTCGGGAGATTCTGGATAGTCTTGAATCACCTGGTTCCAGAGTTCTTGTGCTTTAGCAGGCTTGTCAGTTTCGATCATAATTTGGCCAAGCTTATATAATGCCTGGCTCCGGTATTTTGTATTTGGAAAACTTGTCACCACTTTTTGGAGGGCCTCCTGGGCAGGATCATAGTGCTTCTGTACGTATAGTGATTGCCCAAGATAGTAAAAAGCCTGTGGTGTCAAGGCTGTTGAAGGGTAGTGCTTCACAAAGCGTTGGAATTCGCTAGAGGCCCGGTCGTAATTACCGTTTAAATAGACTTTATACGCGGATCGAAATGCTGAAGCTTCATTTTCTACTTCCAAACCCCTTGGGATAGATTGGGTTTGAGAGGGAGATGTGGACATATTTTCCTGCTGATTTGGGGTCGGGGTTGTTGGCTTGGGTGTTTTGACTTGGGATGTGCCGGAACGAGGACGATGAACCACATTATCGATTCGAGCTTCAATCGCTTTGACGCGAATGGATAAATCTTGGTCTCGTCGCTTTGTAGACGTCCGAGTTTGTTCAATTTGTTCTCGGAGCATGGTGCTCGTTCGTTCCAATTTTTCCAGCAAGTGCCGGGTGTCTAAATTAGCTTCTTCTTCGGTTTTGATTAACTCACCAACCAGAAAGTCGTGCTCATCAAGTTGGGATTCAATGGCGGAGAGGCGGTCTCTGGCCTGTTTTTCTTCTTCCTGAGCTGTTTCCTGCTGAATGGTGAGTGCCTGAACCTGTTTCTGCAAATCTGTCAAATCTGGTTCTGTTGCGCACCCTCCCCAAAAGAGAAGAATGGAAGTGGACAAACAATAAAGAATATGGCGAGTCATAGTCTTGTTGAGCGATGAAACTTGAAATCTCTTTTTTATTCTACCAGGTACCGAATTTCTAAAAAAGGGCTGATGAGTAAGAAAACAGCCTCAAAGTAAGAGAGATTGTGGAGGCTCAAAATAATTATTTTTTTGTCCCCTGTAAGCGATTGACCCTCTGGGCTAACTGACTCAGCCGGTCTTCATGTTCATCTACTCGTTCACCCAATTTTGTCCCAATGGTCGTGATGACTTCTTGTAATTGGTTCATGCTCCCAGTTAAATCATTCAGGTGTTTGACATTAGCTTGAGAAACTTCAGCGGTATTCTGCACATTTTGAAATTTGGTGATAGCACTATTGAGCTGTCTCTCCTGATTCGAAATCCGAGCATTTAATTTTTCGCTGACATTCTCGAGAGCTTGAGCGACAGAATTAATTCCATTATTGACTTCTTGTAAATGAGTCGTGGTCGTTTGGGCATCTGAGTCAAGTTTACCTACAAGTTCAGATTGGTGGATTTCTAAGTCTTGCATACGCTTGGTCACATGCTCGACATTCTGGTTGAGTTCGTCTGACACTTGAGTTGCTAATTGCATTTGTTGAATCTGCCCCTGAGTTTCACCTTTGAGTTGTTGGAATTCCTGTATAGCATCCTTCATGGTTGCTAAGGTCTGTTCCTGTTGCGCTAGGCGTGAGGACAGTGATTGGGTAGTCTGATCAATATTTTCAGAAAGAGACGTTAGACTGGCATTGACTTCTGTGAGATGAGTCGAGGTCTTTTTTGTGTTACTTTGGAATTGTTCTCCCAATGTGCTTTGGTGAGCTTCCACTGCGTTCAGCCGTTCCGATATGCGTCCGGCTTGCTGAATGATTTCATCGCCACGTTTCCCTAGTAAGCTTCCCATGACTTCTTGGGCTTCGCGAAGTTTAACCATTGATTGTGCAAGTTCTTGAACTTGGGCAGCGTCGGCTTGGACATGGGTGCCCAAGGCTTCCATGTCAGATTGCAGCGCGTCCAGTCGATCAGAAAGAGGACGTTGCTTTGCATCCATGTCTTTGACTAACTGATCCATGGAAGTTTTCACATCTTGTTCTAAAAAGCTTCGTAAGGCTTGGGTGTCCGTATCTAATTTATCTTGGAGTAACGTGATCTTTTCACTTAATTCTGTTTGTTGAGTCGCCTGTTCATCCAGTTGAGAGCCTAATAACACTCCAGATTGGGTGACAGTTTCTTGAAGTTTATCTATTGACTGCCACAATTCATCAGAACGTGCTTGAAGCGTTTGTTGGTGAGTCGTCAAATCTGCTGAAACTTCTTGTTTGAAATTGCTGATTTCCGTGCTCAGTTGGGCTTCAGCAGCAGAGGCTCGTTGGCTTTCGTCCTGTAGTTCTGTGCCCATATCAGCAAGGGCATTTTTAAACTGCCCGAAAGCTGTTTGGAACTCCGTCATTTTGTCTGTGAGAACTTGATTCTTTTCGTCAACTTGTTGGGTTAATGCCTCTACTTGAGTTTGAGTAAGTTGTTGTTGTTCGTTATGAGCTTGGTCGTTTGCCTGAAGGGCTTGAATGTCGCTTGCAAATTTTTCTGCCTGATCATCAAAATCCTGGCGGAAATCAGAAAGCTTTTTTTCGGTTAGTTCAAATTGACCATACAAGCTGGTTAAGTCCTGCTCGCGTAAAAGTTTGATTTGTTGGTTTAATGGAGCCAGATCGCTGCGCATTTTGCTCATATCGGCTTTTTGAGCGTCTATCAACTTTTTAGATTCGGCAATCGCTGAGCGTGCTTCCAGGACTTCTTCCCCAAGTGCGACCTTTTCCGACTTCAATTGGCTAATCTGCTGCTCCAAGTCCTTTTGAATTCTGGCTACATCAGCTTGTTGTGCAACGCAGCCGACTTCTAGCATTACAAATACTGCGACTAAGGTCATCCATTGGAAAAAAGATTGAGTAAAACCTCCAGGTATCACTGTGTTTTCGATCCTCCATGATTGAAAATGTAAACCCTTAACTGTTCAGCGCTTCAGAAAGTTACCTATTGGGAACAAGAAGGTGCCCTCGCCGGTTGAGTTGATGGCAAACTTCAGTAGAATCCTGGCAAAAAGGCTTATCTTTTCCATAAGAAATGACTGCCATACGTGTGGGATCAACTCCTAAATGTGAAAGATAGTCTTGAACCGCCACTGCGCGCTTTTTGGCCAGCACCATATTATATGCTTGCGTTCCTCGTTGGTCTGCATGTCCTTCAATAATAAGATTCGAATCCGGTTCCTGCTCGAACCAGCTGAGTGTGCGTTGGAGGGCTTGCTTACCTTCTTCTGTGAGTGTCCAGCTATCAAATTGAAAGAAGACGTCTTCTAGGCCAGCTGCGGTCGCTGCAAGTTCTGCCTTACTCAATTGATTTAACCGATCCTGTAGGTTATCTGATGGTTCAATTTTGGCAATCTGAAAAGTGTCCGGAATCGGCTCTAGATTTTCTCCCGAAAGAATATCCTCTAGCCCGGCTAACGAATCTTGAGAAACACTTGTATCCAAAGGTTCAGTATTGGATGGTTGTTGAAATTCGGTGCTATCCGCTAAAGATTGGTTTAATTGATCTTCAGAAGATGACCTGGATTGTGTTGAAAACTCTTGACCTTCTGCCAAGGACTTGGCTGAATTGTCATTTTCGGAATCCCCGGCGTCATGGGCAGCTAATGCATTGGGTTCATCAAGAGATGTCTTAAGTTCGGGAAATGCCTTAGATTCAGCGGAAGAGGGGTCTGATGATTGATCTTGGGAGAGAAAGTCCGAAGGTTCGTGGGCCATATTGATAGATTGGTTGTCTTCAGATGAGGCTCTTAATTGCTCAGCATGAGCACCGTCATTAGCCTCTTGTGACGAAAGGCCTGATTCTCCAATTGAGGCATTGTCTAGCCCAGAAGTTGATTGGGTTCCTAGATTACCGGTTATGGGGTCAAGGACCAATTCCTCGCCTGGCGCCCCAGAAACCGTGGCTACATGAACTCGTTTTTCCCCACATCCAGTCAGGTTCATAAAGATGAGACTGAAAATTCCAAGTAGTCCAATTAGTCGAAGGTTCGAGTACATGTGGCGACTCCTTTGCTGAAATATCACAGTTGTGTCCATTGATTAGGGTTGAAACGGCGACCAAGATGGCGAGCTCAGGTGGGAACCAACCGATGAAATTTTTTCCAATCCCGCCCCCTCGCTTGTAATAATATATATTTGACTTTCTCCTCTTCGAATGGAACTGAAAACTAAATGCCGGCCATTCGGAGCCCAGGAAGGTGAATCATCAATACTGTTTCCCTTGGTAATTTGACTTCGTTGTTTTCCATCAGGGCTAATCCTGCAGAGTTTAAATCCTTCACCAGGAATCCTGCAGACATACACAATCCAATCCCCCTTAGGTGACCACGCAGGTGCAGCATTGTAGTCTCCATCATAGGTAAGGCGCTTCACGTTGGCACCATCAAAATCCATGATGTATATCTGCGGGCGGCCTCCTCGATCTGATGTGAAGGCCAGATGTCGCCCATCTGGTGCCCACGAGGGGGATAGATCTGCACTATGATGAGAGGTTAACTGCTCTGGACTTCTGCTGTCCAATGCTACCTGATAAATGTCTGAATTACCTTCTTGAGCTGCAGCATAGGTAATGGATTGGCCGTCAGGTGTAAAAGTTGCGGTGATGTTCAGACTGGCAGGAGTGACTAATACTTCCTCCTGACCAGTGGCTAATTCTCGACGCATGATTTGTTGTTTTCGGTCTCGATAAGCTGTGTAGATGAGAGATTTACGATCTGGTGACCAGGTTGGCATGAGGTTCAGATAGCCATCCGCTGTTACCTGCTGAGGATCATATCCGTCATAATCCATGACAAAGAGCTCTCGTCCATTCTCCTTTTCCCCCACGAACGCAATTTTGGTTCTTGCGATACCTTGCTCTCCTGTATATCGGTAGACCAACTCGTCTGCCCATCTATGGGCCATTAATCGGACAAGTGTGTCACTGGATTTAAGGGAAAAATAGCGTTTTCCGGTGAGTACATCTTGATGCCCAGGATCAAAGGCACAGGCGTCAAAAATCAATCCTTCTACTCCACTAGACGTTCCCCCCATTCCTAATCGACCCCAAGTAGATACTGTTACACTATTGAAATGCGTGGCATGGGTCGGGGACAGGCTGACACATTTATTCTCCGAAAATGAACCTTTTGTAGGAGGTAAGTCAGCAACGGCAAAGACCTGGGAGCGGGTGAGGTCTTCTTTTAAGATTGATTGGACTTGCGTGTGAACTTTTTCTGAAATCTTCGTGTCTTGTTGCACGGGAGAAAATCCCATCACCCAGATCGGGATTTTCTGGAATTCTGAACGTGTGGCCTCGAGAATGGCGTCTTCTCCGAAAAGCAGAGAGGGGGATACAAAATTGAGAATAAATGACGTACCAATTGTGAAACACATGAGGTAATTAAGCCAAGTCTTCAACATAATGAGAGCATGTCCTTTTAGTCTTTAATAAATCGATAAGTAACGTCAAAGAATGAATCCGAAATCTCAGAGGGAAATGGGGGAAGGGGATTGACAGCTTGTACGGCACGTTGGGCCGAGGAATCATAGTGAGCATGCCCCGAACTTTCAGTCATACGAATGCGAGAAATTTCCCCAGATCGGGAAATTTGAAACGTCAGAACAACGACGGGATTACTTGTCAACAATGGTGGGGCCACCCATTGGCGGTCAATTCTTTCTTCTACCATAGCTAAGTATCGATTTTTCCCTGGGGATGGCTTAGCTGAGGAACCTCCTTGGCTTCCGCTGGTTTGCACTTCCAATAACTGCAATCGTTGTTTGATTGATTCCACAGGCTTGACATCCGGTATGGACAGTTTAGCAATTTTCTGGTCAATGACAGATGGTGGAGGGGGAATAGGGGTTGTGGCTGTTACCGGAGGCGTCGGTTGTTTTCGAGGGGTCTTTTTAGGTGTAGGCATTCGTGTCGTGGACTTGAGTCCTTCCATGAGTTTTTTGACGGTATCCGACATTTTGGGCTTTGCTGGGACCGATGTTTGCGGAGTAAGTGGTTTGGGAACTTTGGCCATTGCCGGAGCGGAAATTTTTGGAGTGGAAGCCCTATTTTGAGATCTTGCTGGTGATGGGTTTGGCTTTATTTTTTTTGTAGCCGCTGGTTTTGGCTGAGTGTTTTGAATATCAGGTATTTTTTGTTTTATTGCCTCTTCAAGGGAAGGGGCTTCTTGTTGGGGTTCACTTGGTACAGCCAAAGGTTTAGGCTTTGCAAATGGAGTGACCTCGCTCAATGACGGGAGTGATGGGGCTTGCTTTTTTGTTACAGGCTGAGATTTCTGCGTCAGAGGTGCAGATGTAGGCGGCGGTACCGGCGCAGGTGATGGAGATTTCTTTTGAGGCGAGACTGCCATTGGGGGTTTTGGTGAAGGACTGTGTATAGGCTCTGTTGGTTGTAAACGTTTGGGTCGAGAAATGGTCGGAGCCGCAGAGGGTAATTGAAGGTTTTCTAGCAATGGAGACTGATCCTTAGAAGATTGGAAAACAGGTTCCTCTGTTGGATTAGGCACTGGGCTCATTTCTCGTTTTTGAGGTACAAGGATTGAATTTATAGCTCCTCCTAAAGATTCAGATAATCGCTCAGAAGCGGCTTGAGTAGGTAAGGGCGGTAGTGTGTCTTCAACAGGCGCTGGTTTGGGCGCTGGTGCAGGTGCCGGAGGAGGCGGTGTAACAACTTTTTTCTGAGGTGTTGCCGCAGGTGTTTTTTTTGCATTCTTTGCCGGGGGAGCAGAGGGCTTGGGTGTCGGTGTGGATACAGCTGGTAATGAAATCAATGCGACATCAATGGTGCGAAAAGGTTTTTCGTCATTGGATTGAAACCTTATGAACATGGCCAGAGTAAGAACAAGCGCATGGAGTAGGAAGGAAGAAACCAGCCCCCACCGAAATGATGGTCCTTCTGAAGAGGTCTCAGCCGTAAGTCCAAGAGCAATAAGGCTTGGGGAGGATGCAACATGTTCCATGAAAGAGGGAATTTAGGGGGATGTACTAATATTTTCTGCTTCAATGGTTTCCATTTTTGGACCTGTGACCATTCCCAGGCGTTCGATTTTTGCCCCTTTGACTTCATCCATGATTTGCACAACTGTTCCATAGGGCACGGTCTGGTCTGCGCGTAAATAGACTGAAATGAGAGGATTAGAGATTTTGGCCTCTTGTAAATTTGATCGTAAATCCCTCAGGCTTATGGGGTCATTTCCTAAAGATAAACTATGGTCTTTTTGAATTGTCACGATGAGCCGCTCTTCAGCCTTAATATTATTGGCTGCTGACGTGGGTAAGTTAATATCTAAACCCCTATGCAACATTGGGGCCGTGACCATGAAAATCACCAGCAAGACTAACACCACATCCACAAGAGGAATGACATTGATTTCCGAGAGAAACTGTTTTGGTCGAGCTCCGTTGGTCATTGCGGAACTTCCACCTCCTGTTGTATTTCGGATTCCTCTAGGGTATTCAGAAATTCAATTGTAAAAGCCTCAACTCGAAATGCCATTTTCCGGATTCTAGATAGGAAAAAATTATAGGCCATCACGGCAGGGATAGCTGCGAAGAGTCCTGCTGCAGTTGCAACTAGTGCTTCAGAAACTCCAGGTGCGACCGCAGCAATACTAGCGGAGCCTTGGGTGCCAATTTCTCCAAAAGCATTGATAATCCCTAAAACAGTTCCTAGTAGTCCAATGAATGGCGTTAAATTCCCTGTTGTCGCCAAAAAAGGTAATAACGCTTCCTGGTGGTTAATTTGATTTTGGATGATATATTGAGTGACCTTTTCCAGGTAATGGCGGGGAGGTAATTGGTCGGATCTCTGTTTGTCAATTTCTTCTTCGGAGGTAAAGAGATAAGAACAGGAAGGTAAACGGTCTGTTACGCCAAGGTATACAGCAGAGCTGGGGCTAAGTGAAAATGTTTGGGCCTTGGTTCTTAATGAAAGTTGGTCGGTGGGGTTTCTTTCATACAGTTGGAGAAATTGTGTTTCTTCATGGTTTATTTGCCGGAATTTTCGAAATTTATTAACGATAATTCCCCAAGAGATAATTGAAAAGATGGAAAGAATGATCAAAATAACAATGGACAGTAATCCCAGGGATCCCAGAAGTTCAGAAGGATTGGCAAAGGGCATAATGTACTTTTAGACCTCCATTGGGCTAAACAGGAGCGACGTAGGGGATGGAAAATACGAACAGGCCAATAATAGATGGGTGGCGGGGCCGACGGGATTTGAACCCGCGACTTCCAGATTGACAATCTGGCGTCCTAACCTGGCTGAACGACGGCCCCGGAATAATCTGGGTTTGAGCAAACTACCCACAAAGTCCTTCCGCATGGGAAGAATATTTAAATGTGGGGAGAGCAATATATCAGATTGAGCCGACCTTATGCTAAACATTTATTTTGGTAGGCGGAACAGGGATCGAACCTGCGACATCTGCCGTGTAAAGGCAGTGCTCTGCCAACTGAGCTATCCGCCTAAAAAAGGAAAATTTTTTATAATTTTCCTATTATAACAGTGAGTTAGGGCTTGTCAACTTTAGAGAAATAATGTGGAATACGGTTTGACATGATCTTATGACGTGGGTATAAGGCATCACACCTTTTGTATGGGTAGGCTACAGTAGGAAAAGCATGAGGCGAACTTTTTTGCGGAGGAGAGGACGTATTTTCGATGGGTTACAAAATTAAAGACCACTCTCATTCATCAGCCTCAAGTGAACCAGTTGTGGCTCTGTCTAGCAAAGAACAATTCTTGTTTTTTGTGGAGGAGCATCGAGGGTTGGTTTGGGGAGGTATTATATTGATTCTTGTATTGATTGGCGTCCTGGTTACGGTTAATTGGCTTTCAGAGCAACAAGAGGAAGAAGCGTGGGAATTGCAAGGCCAAGCTCAACGAATCTATTTAGACAGACCTCTGGATGATGTTGAGAAAGGTAAAAGTAATATCCAGCAGGCATCAGCGATGTTTCAAGATATTCGTGAGCAATATTCGGCTTCTCCTAGCGCGAAGGTCTCTTCCTTTTTGCTCGGGAATAGTTTGATGGATACGGATAAGTATGAAGAAGCGATTAAGGCGTACACTTCGTTTATTCAAGAGCATCCCCAGGATCATATTTTAGTAGGGTTGGTACAACAACGGTTAGGCTTTGCTTACTTACTGAATGGAGATCGTGAAGACGCAGTCGCTGCTTTCGATGCCGTGTTGGGAAATCCAAAGGCTCTTAATAAAGATCAGGTGCGCTTTGAGTTGGCCAAATTAGCGGAGTCAGATGAGAAAACGGATGAAGCGGTGAAACACTATAGGCAACTCCTTCAAGATTTCCCCCTTTCTCCACTTTCAACAGAAGCCAATCTGCGTTTAAAAGTATTAGCTCCTGAAAAATCAGAAGAATCTTCAGAGCCTAAAGCGAGTGAGGGAAGTCAAGGAGAACAGGCGATTTTAGAAGGGCAAACTCAAACCGAAGAAGATGCAACCTCACACGAGGATGGAGCAGAAAAGTGAAGGAATCTATTGACTGACCATCAGCATTTTTCCGGCTCGAATAATGCTGGAAGATAAATTATTCAAGGCCCGTAAATCTCTCACGCTCACTCTAAATTGCTGTGCAATACTCCATAAGCTATCTCCACGTCGTACGCGGTACCACTTCGAATCACCAGTCTGAGATTTTTTAGTCGGTGGCGTACCCTTCACACGAAGTCGGTCCCCTGGAAAAATTAAATGGGTCGAGAGTTTGTTGAGTCTTTTAATTTGCCTCACTGATGTGTTGAAACGACTGGCAATTTTCCCCAAAGAATCTCCATAGCGAACGCGATACCAGACAATTTGATCATCCGCGTAATCTTCATCACCACCGCGGACGCGCAGTCGTGTTCCCACACGAATCAGGTTGCTGGATAAATTATTCATCCTCTTAAGCTGGCGTACCTTCATCCTAAAACGGCGGGCTACCACGGAAAGACTGTCTCCTCGGCGTACCCGATACCATTGCGTAGGTGGAGGGGGAGGTTGCGTCCAAACGGGGAATGTGGCCTGATTCATAGCCACCAAGGAAGCCATTCCAACCGGCACTTTCAGATGGTATCCAGGACCAGAAGATTTTGGAACGATATTGCGTCGAAGTTCAGGGTTTAACCGTTTGAGTTCCTCAAGGGAAATACCAGTCTGTTTGGTCACCGCCGCAAGTTGAACAGGCTTATTAATCAGGACTTCTTCGAATGCATGTCGATCACCATTAGGTGGAAGAAACCCATAGGCTGTAGGGTCTTTGGCAATCAGCGTGGCGGCAATGAAGCGAGGTACATACTCTTTGGTTTCCCGTCGGAGATACCAGGTTCGACGAATTTTCCAAAAATCACGGGATCCGGTTTTTCGAATCGCACGGGATACTTTCCCGCTTCCGGCATTATAGGCAGCCAGGGCCAGAGGCCATGAGCCGAAGCGGTCATAGAGATCGCGAAGATGGTGTGCGGCCGCGACGGTCGATTTGATGGGGTCTCGCCGTTCGTCAATATACCAATTCACGTTGAGTTTATACATGCGGCCAGTGGCTTTCATGAATTGCCAGGGTCCGGAGGCCCGTGCGCGCGAAAAGGCTTTTGGGTTGAAGCCTGATTCCACGAGAGACAGATACATAAGTTCGGTTGGAATTCCAAATTCGCGAAAAATAGGTTCGACGACTTCTTGGTAGTGATGAAAGCGATCTAAATACAATTGGAATCGATCGGCAATGTTGTCCTTAAAATAGCGTAAATTTTTGGCTACGGCATCGTTGATAACAAGGGGAACCGTTCCATAGCTGGAAGCGAGCGTGGCCGGTTTCCAGTGTGGATTGAAAACCTTGGCAAAACGAGCGACGAATTGGTCGGGTGTTGATCGGTCAATGGGTGGACCCTCATCGTGCCATTTGGGAGAGATGTCTGAAAATTTGGTAGAAAAAGCTGACTGATGATCCGGTGCCGTAACTGGCCAACCCAAGCGGGGAAAAGAAGAAAATCGATCAATTTGGGAAATGGGTGTAGGAAGCTCAACTACAGTGACACCTAGGTTTTCTTGGGAAATGGCAGGTATTTGCTGTGTGACATGTGGTTCATTAGTGGTTGATTCTTCCAATACTTCCTGTGTGGCATCTAGGTGTTGGAGAACCGGCTCGTGAATGATATATGAAGGAACCTCTTTGTTCGTAGTGACGGAAGTATGGCTGGATCGGATTTCTTCTTGCTGGGGCTCGGAAATGGAACTAGAGGATTGGGTGTTGAGTATTTTAGCAAAGGAGCGGTTATCACCATTTGAAACTTCAGGAGGAGGGCTAGCACCTTGACCAGGTGAGAGGATGTTGGGGTGAATGCCCTGCGTAGCGAGGAAATAATTGAAAGTCAGGGATTTTGGCAAAATTTCTGGAGTGGGATAAGAGATTTCTGCCCACCCTTTCGTTGGGGATAGGGCAGCAAAGACCACAAAGCTTCCGGCGAGAATTGAATAAATAATGGCCATAGTCTTTAAAGAAAAACGTCTAGGTATAAGAAACACCGAAAGGTTACGCCCAGCTAAGGCGTATTTTATGACTTTTCGGAAGATCTTTGCACATACTTGATAGGCTACCCGGGGACTTTTTGGATGTCAATCAGGAGCAGAGAGAAAAATCCGTCTATTAAATTGTTCAGACAGGTGAATCAAAAATATTGGAAAATTTTTTTGAAGAATTGGTGGAGCAAATTGCAAAGTAACCCGGATTGGTGACTGGAGCGGCCTTGTCAGCGGTGTGGATTTACGGGAAGAGCTAAATTGAAATATCGTCCTCTTTCTTCATAAAGAAGACGTTTGTTTTGAAGAGTGATAAGCAGATCGGATAACGGCTGTATCTCTTGATTTGAACTTAAATAGGGTTGATCTTGGAGCCCTTTTTGTATTTGTTTGAAGGTTTTAGGTTGTTCATGACAAAACTCCAAGATAAAGGCATAGGGTTGGTCGAATCGTTCACTTGTTGGTTGAATTCCACGCCCATCATATACTGTGAGATAGTTTAGGGCTTTTGAAAAAAAGAGAAAGGGCTGATTCGGCGAACGATATCGCTCCTTCCATTCACCAACAAGGCGGACAAATTCATTATAGACCTGAGGATCGACTTTCCAATCAATTTCATATTCAAAATCATAAGCAATTTTATTTAAATCCACTTTCCGCTCATCATAGACATAGCCATAGGCCATCCCAGGCCCTGTCAGTCGAATCCCATATCGCTCCGGCCATTTAAAATATGGGCTAAATCGCTCGAGCCATAACTTTGATGTGGATTCAGGTGGTTGGAGATGGAAAAGCCAAGGAATGATGGCTATTTGTCGTTGGTAATCGGCAGTGGTTTCACCGGGAAAACCCAACAAAATATTCCAGGACAAATCGATATTGTAATATCTGCTCCATTTCAAACATTGAATATTTTGTAAGGGCGTGACGCCCTTATCCATTTCTTTCAGTTGGGAGTGGCTGAGACTTTCAATTCCCGGCTGCATGCACTTAACACCGCCTTGGGCCAGGGTTTGGATTTGCCGTTTATTCAGGTTGCTCTTGGTCTCCATAAAGACGTCAAGGTCCACATGTTGTTTGGCCAGTTGTCCAAATAAGCCGTCAACATATTTCATGTCGATGATATTGTCCACCAATCGAAATCTGCTGGTATCGTGTCGGCTCGAAAGATACTCCATCTCCTCCACTACCTGTGCTGGAGATTTGGCTCGAAAATCCATCGCTTGGGCGTTGAGGCCACAAAACGTGCAGTGATGTTTCTCGCCCCACCAGCAACCACGTGAACCTTCATAGAGCAAAATACGATTGAGGCCTGTTGATCCTTGGTGGTCTAATTCGTCCAATTCCGAAAAATAGTCGTCGTAATCAGGTGGAGGGGCTTGGTCAAAATTTGTCACTAACCGTTCATTCGGGCTGAAGCAAATCTTTCCATCTTTTCGGTGAACAATGCCAGACGGAATAACCGTCTCCTTCTTGAGCAGGACGCGTTTCACTAATGAGGGAAAAGGATGTTCACCTTCTCCACTCACCACATAATCAATCCAGGGAAATGCCCGGAATTGTTCCAGCCCCATCTCTCCATCAAAGTTGGCGCCACCGAAGACAATGCGGACATTCGGATAGACATCCTTGATTAATTTGGCCAATGAGAGGCTGGCAACATTTTGGTCAAATGTTGAAGTAAAGCCCACAACATCATAGTGATCCCAATCTACTGAAGTCAGAGCCCAGGTTAAAAATTGCGGAGCAACGGTACGAGCAATCTCTTCTAAGTGACCAATTGAACACCCAGCTTCTTTTGCCGTCTCTTCAAAGACCGGCTTAAATATCTGAGGGTATTGTGTATGCTTGGGGTTATCCCGGAAAAGCAGAGCTGAAAACAGCCATTCACCAAAAAGTCCCCGTTTTTCACATAAAATTTCATAGAGTGGCACGCCAATCTTGTACGCAAACTGCAAATTAAAGTGGTAGGTTTTTGTGCCAATACCTTGAGATTTTAAAAGCGCTGACAGCGTGCCCAATTGAATAGATGGAAACTTCGAGTACGAAAATGGCATTGTGACCAGCGCCACTCTGGTGCCGAACGAACTGAAATCCACGGCAAGGTCATGATCAGAGGGATCAGGCTGATTTGGATGAGAAACTGTTGGCTGAATAAGGGGAAGGCTCGTGCCCATGAGTGGTCAGGGATTCAAAGGGGGGAGTGTGAACGCCCGGTCGGCTTTCGCCGCCAGAAAGAAATCACTTTCCGTTAATCCTTGAATTTTATGCGTCCAAATTTCGACTTTGCACTTTCCCCATGCCAGATAGATATCGGGATGATGCCCTTCAATTTCAGCCACATTTCCCACTCGATTGGTAAAGGCCAGCGCATCTGCAAAATTTGAGAATTCAAAGGTTCGTTCAATATGACCGAGATTGTTCAATGTCCATCCCGAATCCAATTGACCCAATAATTCTTGAATTTTTTCTGCCTCCAAGGGTGGAACTCCCCCACGACAGGGAACACAGGTGTTATCAGCTAAGCTCATGATAATTGCCTCCAATTGATTCAATGAGTGTATGCTTCGGAATTCTGTAGTTCGAATACCCTCAAGGTATCAGCAATTATAGGCTCTATCTGGCTCGGTAGACAATCAAATTGAGGCGGCCAATGGATGACTTCAAATTACCAAATGATCAATTGACAACATGATTCGTGAGCAGGTAGATATTTTTTCATCTCTGGCTCATCCATATAGGCAAGATTTGGTTAAAAATGTAGACAGCAGGAATCCCCATCCTAGGATGTTAAGCAGGAGTGACTCTCATGCCAGTTAATGCGCTCCGTAAAAAAGGGGCTAAAATGAGTCTCCAGGAAGCTCTAGACCGAGTTGGCAAACTAGAGCGACTTTCTCATAGTAGTAATCAACATGAAGCAGCTTTAGCTGCCATGCGGCTCAAAAGCTTTGATGTTGAGACTGCCCGTGCCCCGAGGGTGGATACCGTTGTGGATGATACGACGATTCGCGGTGATAATCCTAATGCCGATAAGCATGTCGAGATTCTTGAAGAAGCACCGGTCGTTCCCTATGAAACCATGGATGAGATTGAAGTGGTGCAATCCGAGGAAAAATCTAAAGTCAATTGGGATGAGCTCCACTTTGAGTTGATTAAAAAGGCCCAAATCATGGGAGCCGACGCGTTACTTCATATTCAAATGAAGGGGACGGCCAGTCAAAAAGTGTTGGGGGCTACAGCATTAAAGTATCTCACGCCAGTGGAGATATTAGAGATTGAAAAAAGCCAGGCTTTGGAAAAAGACGAGAAGGCGTATGAGGAATCTCTCAAAGAACGACGCGACCAGGACACGGCTCCGGGAATTGGTTGAGCAGATGAACATTTTTCCAGGCATTTCCCTCCCGTTGCTGTGAGGCTTCTGTTGGATCCTAATCCTCAATCAACTCCTAAGTATTCTTGCCTGAAACTAAATGTGTGATACCGTATTTGAGTACTTATGATCTGAGATTGATGGTTTTACATAACCTGTTTAATCTGAGGTTCTTGACAATCAGCTGAGATACTTGCTTTACCCTCTCTCGTTTTATTTCTAAATTTTCCCCTTACACCTAGTGGTTGATCAAAGTTCGATTGGAAAAAGGACAATCCTGGGCATTCCTCAAGCAAGACCATGATGATTTACCAAGGGGTTTCAAGGGCAAGAGTTAGAACGCTTTGTGCGTTCATGTTTTTGCTGGGGATCCTCTTTCTCCCACACGTGAGCCAGAGCCGAGAGCCTAAGAAGTTTGAGATCATTTCTGTTGGAATCCGGGGGGGGATGAACTTAGACCCTGGAGGTATTCCCCCTGGAGAGAAAGAAGATTTTCAACAATACGATGTGTTCGCAATTCTTGGATTCCCAGGAAGTTGGGAATGGCCAAGGGGGTGGGAAGCTCGGTATCGCTGGTATGCATCCACGGGTGTCATTAAAGCCGCTGGAGACGAAGGCTTTATTGCGACCTCTGGGCCAGGAGTGACCTTTACGAAATGGGATTGGAATCTTAGTTTAGAGTTTGGGACTGGGGCCGTGTATGTTGGCGATGAAACATTCGGGGAACAGGATTTTGGGGGCCCTGTGCAAATCCTTGGTCATGGGGGAATCAGTTATCATTTTCCAGCACATATAACTGCAGGTTGGCGGTTCCAGCATTTTTCTGATGCCATGATTTATGGGAAGGATAATCGTGGAGTAGATTTTCACTTTCTTGAGCTGAGTTATCGTTTCTAAGATTTCTTCTTTTCTCTTCAATAACCCCCTATCGTTATTTTTCCTTAGATGCCGGTGCTCGTCCTGACAATCGAGCTACATTTGTTACGGCAAAAGTAGCCAAAACCAGTAACGCCCAGCATATTTTTTTAGATGGCTCTATGGTTGACTCCGGTGGACTAGCTCGTCAAGAGTTAATGGCGCTTTATTCGCTGAGATTCCAAGGAGGGTCTGCAACGCGGCCATCGGCGTTTTGCGGCGGTTGAAGCGGAACACAAACTCATCAAGATAGCTCTGGAGATACTTTGGCTCCACTCCATGATGCGTGCCAATGAGCCACGTTTTGAGATTACTGAAGACCCGGTGGATATGGGGCGCCACTTTGTGCGCTCGCTCCGGGGTGCGAACCATTCGCACACGATGCTTGTACCCGACCAACGCTGCATCAGAATACCCGCGCCACCCATCCGTTCGGAGTGTGGAGTTGGCCTCAATATTTGCCCTCAAAAACCCACGAATGCTGAGCTCGCCTGCATCCTTCAGGATTGAAAGACGCAATCGACCTGTCCGTTCAGATCGTTTCCCTTTTTTGTCGGTATAGGGGAGAACCTCCACGGCCCCGATTATCAAGCTCTTGTGCTTGGCTGTCGTCGCTCCCCGACCTGGCCTGCCTTTGGCTGAGCCGCCGAGGATTGCCTCATCGGCCTCAATCAAGCCGGAGAGCTGGCTTCGGTTTGTGTTGACCATTCCTTGACGCAACCGATGCAGCATATGCCAAGCTGTGGTGGCACTCGAAAGGCCAAGCTGGCGTGCAAGCTGAA
Organism: Nitrospirales bacterium; assembly: GCA_965223635.1. Classification (GTDB taxonomy): domain Bacteria; phylum Nitrospirota; class Nitrospiria; order Nitrospirales; family UBA8639; genus Nitrospira_E. The sequence goes on along the minus strand of OZ245007.1, from coordinate 1,695,476 downwards.
CGGCACTGATTCCTGGCGTATGAGTCGTCACAAGATACGCAGCCCAGAACCACTCCTGGACGGGCACGTGAGAACGGTGCATGAGTGTGCCGGCCATCGGCGAAGTCTGACGCCCACACGCCCGACACTCGAACACGTAGCGCTTGGAGTTGAGCCAGGCCGACTTCCCCCTGCACTTGGGACAAACAAACCCATCGGGCCAGCGACTCTGCACCAAATATTCAAGACAAGCCTGCCGTGTAGTGAAGCGTTGACGAAATTCCCGCATGTCCTTCGGATACGTTGGGCGCCCCACACTTGAATAGTCACAAGTCCTTCAACCGGAGTCAACCGTAGAGCCATTTTTTTTATTTTTGGTATGCTGGCTTGAGTTAGAGTTAGCGCAAACTCGCTTTGCTCAAACAATGCGCCAACTGTCAAATTTATTGTCGCCAGCATAGTTATGATGCTGAAGGCGTTGGGATGAAGAAACTACATATAGAGTTTTTGGTTATTCTGCCGTTCCCAATTCAAGATCCATAGGAATTCAATCAAAAATATTCCTAGAAAGAAACTGCCAAAGATGATGGTGGGTGCCTGACAGGTTGAAAGATTTGTACTAGAAAAGTAGTGACAAATCATTGCGCGATTTTGGAAAGTTGCCAATGGGACAATTACTTGAAGAATCCAGAAAAATCGAGAAAACTTCTGAGTTCTCTTATCACCTTCTCCAATGATTCCCTTATGAATTTTTGGCTCTAGGACACACAAGGTGGACGCTAGACCAAATAACCCTCCCAACAGAATGCCGGTTGACAAGGTCCTAGGAAGGAACCCAAATTCAACAAGTGAAACATTGAACATATGCATTTGAAAAATAAATGCCAGGCCAACAAGTGAACAAATAAGATTTGGGCATGTGTACCAGAGTACAGCTCGCTTCTTTTTGCCTTCTTCTAATATCGGGTCTTGTCCCTCAGTTTCCTTTATTTCTGCGAAGGAAGACAAAGCCATTCCTTGAATGCCTAGAAAAACCCCGAAAATTACGAGCCCTATTCCCCAATAGACTGATAGATTGTCGAAGAACAGCGGGAGAAGAATGATGGGGGCACCAAATCCAATAATCGTTAATACTCTTCCCAACCACTTCCACTTGAGGGCTTGCTTTGTGGAGGATGAGCTGGCGCTTGATGGGGCCACGACTAAAGTTTGTGGCGTTGTTTGGTGATGTCGAGGGCAGCTATGCGGTAGGCTTCAGCAAGAGTGGGAAAATTAAAGATATTTTCTACAAAACGATCGATGGTGATGTGATGGAGCAAGCCCATTTGTCCAATATGAACTAATTCCGTGGCGCCTTCACCCACAATATGGACGCCTAACAGTTTTTTCCCTTTTGGGTCAGCGACCATTTTTAAGAGTCCATTGGTCATCCCAGATATTTGGCCTCGCGCAATTTCATGAAATCGGGCACGTCCCACCAGTGCTCCACCAAACTTTTCAATGGCTTCCTGTTCGCTCAGTCCAACACTCGACATTTCAGGTATTGTGTAAATGCCCATCGGAATATGCTCAGGAGCGTCGCCTGGTTCCAGTCCTAAGCCATGACAGACGGCCCGTCGCCCTTGTTCCATTGAACAGGACGCGAGGGACGGTGGGCCGATCACATCACCCACGGCATAGATATAGGGTACGGTTGTTTGGCAATGGTCATTCACGGGAATGAGTCCTCGGGGAGTGGGAGTGAGACCAGCAGCTTGTATATCCAAATGTTCGATATTGGCCACTCGCCCTAAGGCCACCAACATCTTTTCACTTTCTAAAGTTTCCCCGTTTTCCAGTCGCGTGAGGACCTTGGAAAACCCATCCCATTCAGCCGAGTGAATCTTCTGTTCTCCGTAGTAACGTCCCCCAGTTTTTTCAAAAGCAAGGCAAAACTGATCGGTCAGTTCTGGGTCTAAGAATTTGAGGGGGCGATCGGCCGTATCCACCATCGTGACATCTACTCCCAAAAGAGCAAAGATTGACGCATATTCACTGGCAATCACTCCTCCACCCAGGACAGTCAGAGATTTTGGCAAATAGACAAGAGACAAGATCGAGTCGCTATCTAATATATGTTCGTGGTCAATTGGAATATTATTGGGCACACGAGGTCGTGAGCCTGTAGCAATGACGATCATGCTCCCGGAAATTGTTGGTGTGGTTCCATCAATCTGTTTAATGTTGACCTCTCGATCAGACACAAACTTCGCCCGGCCATGAAACCGTTCGATGCCGTTACGAGCTACTTGTTCTGCCATAAAGGCCCCATGTGCTCGTACGACCTTATCTAAACGAGTCATGAGTGTGGCAATTTTCACATCATCGCGCATACGGAATTCGAAGACATCAGTGGCCTGAAGAAATTGCACCATTTGCAAGGCACTTTCTCTCAGCGTCTTACTCGGAATGGTTCCCTGATAGACGCAGGCTCCACCCACCTCTCGATTTTGCTCAATAAGAGCGATGCGCTTGCCAGCTTTTGCACCTTGAATCGCGGCTTTTTGTCCGGCTGGGCCGCTGCCAATCACAATAAGGTCGTAGGCTGATGAAGAACTCATACCAGAAAGGCTGCCACACTTTCTTGAATGCCTTCACGAAACTCTATGAGGGCATCCATATCATCTGGATAAAAATTTAGATCTTGAACAACTGGTAACGCACGAAGGGCCTCTTCCTCGACAGGAGATCCCCCCAAGCCAAATGAAGCTAAATGATCGGCTAGGCAAGTGATGATTGCACCTTTGGTTGGAGACGTTGCTTGGTGATATGAGTCATCGGGATACAGGCGAATAGCTTCTTGGACAGGGTCGGGTAGTTTCCAGGCTTCGGCCAATTTCATCCCGGCTGGAATATGATACTCCTGAATGAGTGGTTCCAGAATGGGCCAGGCAGGCGGGTGTTCCAGGATTGGTGGAGCAGACAGGAGAAGATGTAATAAGACGGGCTTGCCAATCGTATGGAGTAACCCACAGAGGAACGCATTTTCTACATTATGGCGAATACGGCGAGCAATTTCTTTTCCATATAAGCCTGTGGCTAAGGCATGGCTCCATAGGATACGGATTTCCTTGTCGTAGCCTTTTATCGAAAAAACGCCACTTTGTACGGATACGGAAAACGCTAAGCCAGCAAGCATGTTCATCCCCAGCCAAGCAACGGCCTGTTGTAGAGAAACAATGGGAGATCGCGGCAGATAGGCTGGCGAATTGGCGATACGCAAAATTTGTCCAGCTAATGCCTGGTCCTGCTGAATGAGAGCGGCGATTTTATTAATATCAGCATTGGGATCACCTGAAAGTTGAAGGACTTGGTTGGCTACGACGGGGAGCAGTGGGAGGTCTAAGTTGTTCTCATTCAATTGAGTTGTGATACGCGCACGGAGCACTTCAGTTTCTTCCTGTTGTGACTGAACGGTGGATGCGGAGGTCATGTCGTAACTTGTCGGTTTCTAGGTGATAACCTTTAGGATGTGAAGGGAGATGAAAAGCGCTGCGGATGAGAGATAAGGCGTCAGGAGGAGGTTGGCTGGCTGACCATCCTAAGGTACTGTTGTTAGCCAAAAACCTTGTTAGAGTATATTTAGCAAGCCAAAAATCTAAATCATACAGAATATATTTGGCCTAATTGAAATCCAGGGTAACAGACCCTTTCTGGGTGTGAATAAGTGACAATCATTTTATGTGTTGGGAAGGGAACTGAGAGCTGTTTGGCCGCATGATACGGAGGAAAAAAGATGAAAACATTAGCCCATGTCATGACAACGACGTTGGAAAAAATCGAAGCTCGAGCCAATATTATTGCAGCGGCGCAGCAAATGCGGGATAGAAAAGTTGGGTCTTTAGTCGTTATTCGTTATGGAGAACTCATGCGGGATCAAGCTGAAGAGATAATTGGATTGATCACAGAAACCGATATCATTCGTAAGGCAGTGGCACAAGAGAAAGATTTGTCGGCAATCACGCTTGATATGGTTATGACCAGTCCCATGATCACGGTTGAAGCTTCTTGGCCTCTTGAAGATGCCTTTGCTCTTATGAAAGATAGTGGAGTTCGGCACCTTCTTGTCACACAAAATAAAATAGTGGTGGGACTAGCTTCTCTTCGAGACCTCATTGTAGGTCTGCAAGAATCCTAATGATGATGGTGTGATCAGGTCGGGTGTAGAAAATTTGGTTTGAACGGGAGCATTCGATTGGTCTGGATGAATACATGGTTAATGGCACATAATCATCTTTGAGTAAAGAGGACAGCCCTTGAAAGTCTTCAATGCTTGAGGACTCACAAGGGCTGCTTAACTCAAGAAAAAAAGGATTAAAAAAGAGCGAAAATTATTTTCCCTCTTTATCCTCCCCTTCTCCGTCGCCTTTCTTATCGTCCATTTTAGGTGCATCACCTTTGTCGCCATCTTTGGTGTCATCCTTTGTGCCGTCACCTTGGGGAAGGATGTCTTGGATGGAAACTGGATTGCTTAAAACACCTAAAGACTTAGCAAATGTCATCCCGCTGAAGCTCAGGCCGATCAGTAATGCCAAAAGAAGTGTAAAAGCTTTAACCATCGTTCTGCCCTCCTAAATAAAAATGTGTAAGGATAAGACCCTCTTCAAAAAAATCATTTCAAAAAGAGGCTTGCCTAAAGATTGAGCAAAACCTATTCCAACCAATAGTAGGGATAAATTGAAGAAATGAATCTAATTGAATTCATAGTGATTTTCATCTCAAACTATTCATAAATCTGTCCAACTGTTGATAGATTTAGTGAAGGTTTATGAGGACGGGCATTCGAAGAATCGTATGGATTCACCTTCAGCAGTTGAAGGATGTTTAGGTCTAAAAATGGTGAGATTGAAAAAATCTCATTACTCGCTCATCTCGTATATTTTTCTATGGAATGAAGAGTGGACTTTCCGAGTGTGTAGGGCTGGAATTGTGTCAATCACGGGCATCTAGAGTATGTCTTCATCCATTGTGAGAAGGATAAAGATCACTGTGGAAAAACTATAAAACTAGGGAGGTTGTAGAAAATACAGAAAGAGCCAGGACGTGTGGATGACCTATTGAATGCAGGAACGACTTGCTAGGATTCCTCAGTATACTTTCAGCAACTTTATTGCCAAATTAATTATTGGGAACAGGCCGTTCTTAGGCTTTTTTAAGCCTAATTTTGGACAACGACTTTTGGCCAGAATTTGTATCGGATTTGAGGGAGTTGAGCGCCATCAAAATTTGGAATGTCGTAGAGACACTGGTCAATCGTGGAAATTTCTTCCGGTGTAAATTCAAAGACTTTTCGGCTTTTCCAGAATTGATCCAATGTGAAATAATCATTGGTTGCTGGTTTTTCTTTTAGCAAGTCTTGGAGTTGTTGAAATACAGGGGTATCTACTCCTGGGATTCGTCCATTATTTCTGGTAATACACCACTTCACGATTTCAGCCACGCCATAGACACTCAACTCGATTTTTTCTTTCTCCGCAGACATATTTATCCTCCTTCAGAAACGCAACAAAAACACACAAGAATTTCCTATACCATAAAGTTGTCACGCTCTGCTAGTAGGTTGTTGCACTCGGCTTAGGTTCTTTTCCCGATAGTAGGGAAAAGGGAAATCCTTCCTGGGCTTCCCAGTGAATGTTTTACAAGATTTGGGGAAATCCGTATACTCGGGCCGGGTTTTGGCCTTCCTTACAATTAACTTGCGGTTACTCGTCCTTATATTAGGGGAAAGGGGCCAAGATTTTGGAAGTTTTGTACGCTAGTTTTTACAGGGCGTTCTATCTGACGGCAGGCCTTTTTCTCTTTGTGTTGGTGGGATGCCAGGCCAGTGATGACTATACACCGCCTGACCTTATCTATCATTATAAGGACTTTCACGTAGGAAAAAATCCAACATCTATTCGTGCTAGTGATTTTAATGGCGATGGATTTGCTGATTTAATTACAAGCAATATCCAGGGGAATTCCCTATCCTTACTCATGGGAACTGGTGACGGAGGTTTTCAGGACCAAAGGATTATCACTGCCTGCCAAGAACCTCGAAATGTCGCGGTTGATGATTTTAATTTAGATAAATATCCAGACCTGGTTGTGGCATGTTCTGGAGATAACCATGTTCTGGTTTTTTTAGGGCAAGGCAATGGCACATTTATGCGCGGTTCGCAGTATATGGTGCGTCGCACACCGGTCAGCATTACCACTGGAGATTTCAACGAAGACTTTTTGCCCGATATGGTGGTGGTTCTTCGCAATGACAAGATCCAGGTATTTATCGGTATGGGGAATGGAAAGTTTCGGGTAGGCACGCTCTACGAATATGGGGATACCCCAACCTCGGTGGCTTCAGCGGATTTCAATGGGGATAATCATTTAGATATTGCGGTGACCAACGGCGGACCCATGAGTCATGCGGTATCTATTTGGCTTGGGATTGGAGACGGGACCTTCCTTTCCCCCAAAGATTACCGAACGGGTAAGCGGCCACTCAGTGTGTCATTTGCTGATTTTAATAGCGACCATATTTTGGATCTCTTGGTCATTAATGGGGAAATGAATACGATCACCGTCTTTCTTGGAAATGGTGACGGGACGTTTCAAGAGGGAAAAGACTCTGGAGGTGATGCAGGGCCAAATCATGGGGTAGCACAAGATTTTGATGGCGATAAAATCCCGGATGTGGCCGTTGTGAATATTCAATCAGCCAGTATTTCTTTGTTGTATGGCAAAGGAGATGGAACGTTTCAATACCCGCCGCGCCATTACCCGACGCCTCATGCTCCCTTTGCCTTAACCTCACTGTCTGTAGCAACGGGAAGGGGGGAACAGCCGGGATTGGCTGTCGTGAACAATGCGTCTAGCAATGTGTCTATATTTTTGCATCATGGACTGAAAACGCGCACGGAAGAAGATTCAGCCACACCCTCCTAACTGAGAACGGCAGCTCCTATTCTTGACACACCATTTTAGCCCTGAGTACAGTTCAGTTCCCTGATGCACTAAAATACATCTTGTTGTGCGTTCAAAGTTGGCTAAAGGCAATTTAAGGAAACTGTGCGAACATTTGCCTGGTGGTTTGGGATGGGTGCCTTACTAACCTTGGCCATCTTAATGGTGCAGGGTGGCGTGCGAGACTTGCTGTATGGTGATTCGGCCTCTGGGACTTGGGAGGGTGTACTCTCCATGGGGTTCACCATTTTGGGAGGAGGAGTATTAGCCGGTTGTGTAGCCGTGATCCTCAACCGATTAAGATAGCGGATGTTCCTTCTCCGTTGAATGGTTTCAGAGCGCGAAGGACGAGATTGTTGTTGAAGAATAAATCGAGTATGGTTCTCATATGAAGTGTCTACGATGCCAAGGTGCCATGCTGGTAGAACGACAATATACCAAAGTGTCGCGGCGGTTTAATGCCAAGTGTATAAATTGTGGCTTTTGGTTTGATTTGGCTGATGTCTTGCGATTTTTTAAGCGTGTCCTCGAAAGCGGGGCTCAGGGTCAAAAAATCCGCGAATCCCTCTAACTGTTCTGGTCTCTGCCTCCACTCATCTTCATCTGAAATCTCTTCAACGCTTTTTCCATATCTTGTGGGCCACCCTCTTGGTTCGTACTGGACTCAGTACATGGCAGAACGAAGAAATTTTGCTACACTGAACGCCCTCTCTCTCAGAATGGTGTCGTGTGGAACTGGCTCCCGAAAAGCGACAACTCCATACTCAGCAACGTGATGAACGTGCAGAGATCCATGACGCCCTCAAGCAATTAGAAGCAGATTTTTCTAAAGACCTCGAACGGATTCGGCAACAGGTGCGCAAAAAGTCGTTTGTTCGGGAAATCACTCGGGCTCGGCGCTACCATGAAGAAAAAAATGTGTGGGAATATCTCAATAATGTGGTTGAAAGTATTCATGGATTTGTCTCGTTTACTCATCCAGGAAAACTAAGGACCTACCTTTTTGGAATCAACGACCAAACGTATAAGACCTCTTCCCCTGATCGAGGCTCTCTAATATTCGTCGACAAGCCTTTGCAGACCGTTTATCAGTCTTGCCTGAAGCTGTTGCCTTAAAACGAAGGATATAAAACTAGGTTCTGTCGACATTTAGTGAGCATTGAGCGAGAATCTCCTCAACAAGGAGGTTCTCTATGGAATACACAAAGTCTTTGCGAGAGGATCAGTGGAAGCGCATCAAAGATGCACTCCCAGGCAAAAGCCAGCGATGTGGGTCGCACGGGCGATAATCGGCGCTTTCTCGAGGCCGTGAGGTGGATCGGGCGCACCGGCGCACCATGGCGGTCCTTGCCTCGTGAGTATGGTGCCTGGTCCGGGGTGCACCAACGATTTCGACGATGGGCGAAAGCCGGGGTCTGGCAAATGATTTTCAATACCCTGGCGGTTGATGCCGACACAGAATGGCTCATGCTTGATGCGCCCATTATTCGCGCCCATCAGCACGCGGTCGGGGCAAAAGGGGGCAGCAAACGCAAGCGTTAGGGCGTTGTCGGGGTGGGTTTAGCACGAAACTCCATGCGGTGTGCGATGCGTTAGGGAATCCGCTCCGGTTTATCGTCACGGGAGGAGAACGCCATGACCGTACCCAAGCTCAAGCACTGCTGGAAGGGTTCCAGGCTCAAGCCGTCTTGGCAGATAAGGGGTATGATGCGGATGAGATTGTCAACACAATTCAGCAGACGGGGGCCAGAGTGGTGATCCCTCCGAGATCGAACCGGGCAGTGGTGCGCGACTACGACAAGGAGCTGTACAAGGAGCGCAATCTGGTGGAGCGAATGTTTGGATACCTTAAACATTTCCGGCGAGTAGCAACTCGGTACGACAAAACCGCTCTCTCGTTTGTATCGTTCGTTCAGCTCGCGGCTAGTTACCTATGGCTCAAATAAATGTCGACAGAGCCTAGTATGGGCGCCCTGCGACCAGGCATAACAACAGATAGAAGGAACGCGGCTGGCGGCTTTTTTAACAGACCCAGAAGGATAGCTCAGCGCGTCGCACCTGTGATCGCAATCCCCATTTTTCGAGCGGCTTTCACCATATCTGTATCTAAGCTCGCAATTGAGCTTGTCGTGACCATGGCCAAGGCAAAATAACTCGCATCGTATGTCGTGAGCTTATACTCGCTTGCCACTCTTGCAGATTCAAACGCCAATGCCTGTGAGTATGCGGGTTCCTTCACTAAGGCTTGCAATGCCCGCAGGGACTGGTTCGTGGCATCTCCTGCCTTCCCCATTTTGATGAGGATGTTTCCTGCTTCATACATGAAAATTGGAGGCACAAACGATTGTAATCCCTCTTCAATTTCCTTCCGGACGGTCAACGCATAGGCGTTGTCAGACGCTTTCGGGCTTTCAAAAAACCAACGCATGGCGACCGAGTTATCTAACACACAACTCACTTCTGATCCTCATGACGCATAAGGTGCAGTTTTTTACTGGAGAGGCGTGGGGCACCTTTTTTTACCTTATCCATGTAGTCAATGGCTTCACGTAGGGGGACGTGCTCCTGAATAGGCTCAATGTGCGCGATCGGCGTGCCACGGACCGTGACAAAAAATGACTGTCCAGACTCCACACGCCTCAAATATTCTGATAATTTCGACTTGAGTTCGGTCGACGCAACATAACTTTCCATCATCACTCCTTCCGTCTATTTCTTCATAGTATATAACTGGTTAAATAACTGGTCAACAAACAATTGCTTTCAGGGATTGTTGAATAATACAGAACTTCACCGGCAAATTTGCTCAAGATTATTTGTGGGACCAAAGGCTTCGGGTCTGTTCGAAAAAGTCCGTCCAGTCCTGCCCTGAGCTTGTCGAAGGGAAGGCCGCAGCCCTTTTTGAGGCCTGTAAGATTAACTGTGTAACTGGTTATCATCAGGGATGTATTTTTTGAAGGAGGAATGATGACCAAGAAAAGCACAAAAACAGATGCGTAGCTCGATGACTTATTACAGGACTGTGACTCCCCCGAAGAGATTCTGGGCGAACATGGGCTGTTGAAAGGGTTGCCCAAGCGGGGGGGTGTCAAGTTTTCTGTGTAACTGATCGTGGTTACTCAATTGTCGGCACGCGATCTCCGACAATCATGACAAATTGATTCAGGGCCCGTTTCCATTCAGGAATCGGCACCGTCCACTTTTTGGCAATGCGTTGCATGCCGAGATAGAGGACTTTGAGGATCGCCTCATCCATTGGGAATGCCCCTCGCTTTTTCAGGACTTTCCGTAACGAATAGTTCAAGGACTCGATCGCATTGGTCGTATAAATGACTTTCCGAATCTCCGGCGGATAATCAAAGAACACCGTCAGCCGATCCCAGTCCCGCCGCCAACTCGCACTGATCGTCGGATATTTCTCATCCCACGTCCGGGCAAACTGCTCCAACGCTGCTTGGGCTTCAGAAAGCGTGGCAGCACTATAAATGGCCCGGAGATCGCGTACCACCGGACGCCGTTCCTTCCAGACCACATACCGCAAGGCGTGACGGACTTTATGGACAAGACACACTTGGACCTGCGTCTGGGGAAAGATGGTTGCCAAGGCTTCCGGCAACCCGGCTAGCCCATCCACGCAGGCCACAAAGCAATCTTTCACCCCCCGTTGCTGTAATTCGGTGAAAATTGCCAGCCACACTTTCGCCCCTTCCGTCTCACTCACCCACAGCCCAAGTAGTTCCTTCTCGCCGAGAAGATTCACGCCAAGCGCCACATAGACGGCCTTGGTTTTGACGGCCCCTTCATGCCGGGATTTCACAAACAGACAATCAAAATACAAAATAGGATAGACCGTCTCCAAGGGCCGGCTCTGCCACACCCGGACATCGTCCAGCACCGCATCGGTAATCGTCGAAATCAGCGCGGGGGAGACCTCAGTCCCATAGAGCTCTTCCAGATGACTTTGAATCTCACGGGTAGTCATCCCATGGGCATAGAGCGCTAAGCCTTTGTCATCAAAGCCCTCCAGTCGACGTTGGCGTTTCTTGACCACCGTGGGTTCAAACGTGCCCGATCGATCCCGTGGAACTTGCAGCTCCAGGGGGCCCTGCTCTGTCTCAACCGTTTTGGGGCTTGTACCGTTACGGGTATTGCCCTTCTTGGCCGGATGCCGCGCATGCGGAGGATAGCCCAGATGAGTCGTCAATTCCGCCTGTAAGGCTCGTTCAACCAGGCGTTTCGTTAACCCTTTCAAGAGCCCATGTTCGCCCAGAATCTCTTCGGGGGAGTCACAGTCCTGTAATAAGTCATCGAGCTACGCATCTGTTTTTGTGCTTTTCTTGGTCATCATTCCTCCTTCAAAAAATACATCCCTGATGATAACCAGTTACACAGTTCATCTTACAGGCCCTATGGTGGCGTATGCGGATGGGCACTAGGCAAAGAGGATCTGTCGACTCCAGGAACGGAATCGGAATCTGATTTTCTTGTTGGCGTTCCATGACCTCGACAGTTGCATCGGACGCATCACGACCTTCATAAGATCTCTGCTTTATCCTCTCTGCCATAAGAGCCTGCTCATTCTTCGTAAAAAATTCCATTAAGTGACGTCAAGTGCATTTGCAGGGCATATCAGTCATGTCGAGGTCTCTCCATACGCTGTTAGGCATCGTCTTCGTTACCCGCAATGGCTTCGAAAAGATAGTTGAAGTATCGCTCAGGTTCGTTTAGGAAGTCACGTGTTATCAAATAGTGTGGAGTGTCACGGTAGGCGACCTCCTCGATTGTATCGCCATCTAGGCTGAAGAGCACAGCTCCCGGATAACCAAGTAGAATCGGTGAATGTGTCGCGATGAGAAATTGGGCGTGGCCCGGCGTCTCGAGATCGTGAATAATTTTCAGAAACGAGAGTTGACGCTGTGGGGATAGTGCCGCCTCAGGCTCGTCAAGAATGTACAAGCCTTGTTCGAATCGATTGGTAAATAATGACAAGAACGATTCACCGTGCGATTGTGCGTGCAAGGGTTTGCCTCCATAGGCACGAAGGTCTGACACCTGGTCGATGTAGGTGGAAAAATTGTAGAAACTCTCGGCTCGCATGAAAAACCCCTCAGTGACTTTCGGCAACCAAGAAAGGCGCAGGGTTTGTGCGAACTCTGAGCGGTCTGCGAATACCTCTCTATGGTGATCGCGATTGCCACCCTCAGGGTTGAACCCGCAACATTCGGCGAGGGCTTCCAGGAGTGTGGATTTCCCACTCCCGTTCTCACCCACAATAAAGGTGACGCGCGCATGAAATGGCAGATCAATTCCACCACGGAAGGCGCGGATGTTGAATGGGTATTGAGTCGGGTCCTTCGTGTCTTCAAGGCTCACAACTCGGCGAAGGAACGGCGCACCTAAGGAAATCGGCATTGTTAATTTAATAGATATTCCAGCTCACCATTCCATTTGGCCATTAACAGCATGACCGAATATTTCAACATTGTTTCACTTTTGCTATAACATGTGGATTTGCGGCGTAACCGCGCCAGAAAATGTCGAAACAAACTATTGTAGCCTTCAACCGTGAACGTTTCCGCTTTCGACTGAATGTGTTGTTCGGCTGGCACAAAGTGTTCATAGGGTTCCCAATAGTCCGTCATGACCTGAGTGATAAGTGGGCTCTCGATGGCCTCCCATAATTGTTCGCCGGTCACCACCCCTCGGGTCCCCGTGACAGCATGGAGGAAGCGTTTCCCAAGTCGATCAACAGCAAGCCAGATCCAACAGAAGTTTTTTGATGCCCGACGTAGCTATGCATCTCATCCAGTTCGACGATGTGAGCCGCCGATCGCTTGATTTGAGCGATTTCTTCGCCCAGGGCTTTAATCCACTGATACACCGCCACATGGCTAAATCCCAACACGCGCCCAATTGAGCGAACCCCCAAGCCTTCCAAGTACAAGGTAAGGGCCAGGCGGCGTTGGGCAGCCGTCGAGGTATCAGACTTCTGAGCAACCGTATACAGATACTGACAGGCTTTACACTTGTAGCGTTGGCGGTCGTTGACCAGGCCAGTTTTCACTCGATCAGAGCTGGAACATCGGGGGCAAGTTAACATACGGGGCCTCCTTAGATTAGTAAGAAGGATAGTCTATTATGTATCTATTAAATTAACAATGCCAGGAAATCATAGGTTGTGCGATTATTGGCCGGGCAGTCATGTCTTATTCCTTTACCGATCTCTATAGCGATGCCTATTAACTTTTCCAGACACCGAAGCAGCCACGAAGGTGGATAAGGCAAATGTTTGATTATGCTATCTGGTAAATAGCAGGACGGTAAGACGGTGGTGGGACAGGTTTATGAGAACCTTGCGCGGCTTGAATCCATGCCTCTTTGGCTTGTAACACCTCGCGCAATGCTTCCTCTGGTGAATCACCGAAAGCAGAACAATGTACTAAATCTGGCACGTCTGCTATGTATCCTTCGTCTGCTTCACTATAAAACACGTTAATATGATAATCCTTCATAGTCTAATCCTCCAACCTTAAATGGTGTCGCTCAATAATCTTTAGAAACTGGTTGATTTGGTATGGTTTCGCTTTGCCATTTACGTCTTGGAGATTAATCAAATCAGGAATACCTGGATGAACAAAAATGTGGTGACTTCCGTTTATTCGGTCTAATGAGAATCCAAAAGACTCTACACATTTTCTGGCTTCATCAAATCGAATGTTTTTTGAACCAGAAAGTAATTTCTGGAATAACTTTTTCTTGTTCACTTATCGTCCGTGGCACTAGTTCACTTTATGAATGCATATTGATTAGTATGGCCCCATGTTTTTGACAAGTCCAGCAAACGCAGGGAGTAAACTAGGGGAATAGGATTTTCAAAGGGCCTTTTTGCCGAAACCGGAACGTACCAAAGACCTCGTGAACGGATCAATCTCCGGACTTCACTGTCCGACCGGCGAGCGTTTCTCTTGCGAGGGGGTCTGACGGGCTCATTGTTCTGGGATCGGGCTCACCTGTTTATGGTGGCGTGTGCGGATGGGCACTAGGCAAAGAGGATCTGTCGGCTCCAGGAACGGAATCGGAATCTAGGGGGAGTTGTATGCTATGAATGCGGAGTTGATCGGCTTTTTGACGAAGCTGTTCTGGTAATTGGGTAGCACCAATAGTGGTCAAACACGACTCCTTCTTTTCTGAGGTTTGGGAAACGATTGAGGATAGATGAAAAAGTAACAGACCCCTCTAGTCCAGTCAATTTCGAGCGCAATTGTGAGAGCCTTTCATGTCATGTAAGAGATAGGAGTTTTAGGCGCAGGGTTGGAAAAATGTATCATGTTTCCCTTGGGTTTCTGTGCAACAGCTGTAAATATTAAGAATTTCGTCCCCTGTTTTTTGTGGGTCTAGCGTCTCATTATTTTTTTGTATAGCCAAGTCTCGTCCCGGCAGCCGTGGGAATAGGAATTTTAAAAGGCCTTTTTGTCGAAACCGGAATGTAGCAAAGAGCTCATAAACGGATCAATCCACGGACTTTGCTGTCCGACAGGCGAGCGTGCATCTTGCGAGGAGGGTCTGCTCGGCCCATTTTCCCCGGATTGGGCGACCCTGGCGCGCTTTTGTGGCGTGTGCGGGTAGCACTGGACAAAGTGGGAGAGTTGGCACAGGACCTGAACCGGTATCTCGCGTAGGATTAGGCTGTCTGAAAGAATGCGTCGATGTGAGCGAGAGCCTTTGGTGGGGCGCGAGTTGGCAAGCCGAGGTGAGTGAGGATCTTGCTGATCACCGCAGGATCCTCGATCGCCGCGAGAATGGTCAAGGGGGTGCCGCACTGTGGACAGGTGGTGATATCGATGGCGAAGACGCGTTTGAGTAACTGGGCCCAGCTCATGCGGGCCCGCGATGAGGGTGTGGGGGCCGCGCCGTTGCCCTCGGCCGTGTTCGGCGCTGGCTCGACTTCGCCGGGCACAATCTGCGACCGCAGGGCCGCGTTGGGGGCGAGCACCCCATGAAAGCGAATGAGATGGAGCCGGGGACGTGGAACGAGTGCCGCCAGGCGTTGGAGGAATTCCAGCGGAGTCATGACGAGATGGGTGGTGCCATCGCGGTAGGGGGGTTTTGAGTTGGAGGACGACCTCACCGGCGGGGGTGCGGCGCAGGCGTTTGTGGCCCAGGGCGGGACGAGTGATATAGCGACACAGCTGTTCGAGTTTCTGGCGCTGGTGGGGACCGCAAGAGGTCGCCGCATGCAGACTGAACCCTTGGGCACTGACACAACCCCGGGATTGTGGCACTTCTGGGTTGGCGAGGCGCAACGACGGATCTTTCCACGTCAGCACTTTTTGGCCGGCCCGGGGCCCCAGGGCAATGCGGTAGGTGCAGGCCGCTGCGTGTAAGGGTACCAAGGCGGGATCGGCATCGGGGTCAGCCAGATAAGGGAGGCCGTGTTCTTCGATGAGCGTGCCGTGGCGGGTTAACCTCTTCAGGAGCCGGGTGATGATCCGCGTGAGGACAATCTGCAGCTGCTCCGTGGTGGGAGCTGGGACGGGCTGAAAGACTGGACCGCTGTCGGTGATAAGTTTTCTGAAACCAACTAGCAGAGGAGATTAGGCGATAATCGCAAGATTTCAACTAGCTTCTTAAGATTCTCAAAATGGCTCAGCTTGTTGAGAGTATGTAAAAGGCAACCATGGTATTGAGGCGACGTGTGATTCATAACCCAGAACCAGATTTGGCAATAAATTCCTTCAATGTTGATGCTTTGTAGGGCAGATTGTTTGTTGGAAAGGACAAGGATCTAACATGAAGCGGTGCCTCTGTATACATAATTGAAATAAAATGAAAACAAGTAATATCTTCACACGGAACCCGAAAAAAACAATTGTTATAATAGTGTTCAGCACTCTGTTGATAATTGATTTTACTGCTGCACACTTGTATGAATTTTTTTTGGGGAATGCCTTTTATAAAACTCAACAACAAAATATGGAGAGGACCTATAGGGTCGCCTCCGATATTTATGATCATGATCTTGCAAAGAATGTTTATTTTGAAAACGCAAAATGGGGTTATAAGAACTATACCGTAGCTACTGATTCCCTTGGATTTAAATCAGAGAAACCCCAAAACACCCCTATGGCATCTAAGAAATTCAGAGTAGTTTTTATCGGCGATTCATTTACTGAAGGGATAGGCATACGATATCAGGATACTTTTGTAGGTCGAATAGCGCATACTCTATCGAAAAGAAATATTGATGTTTTAAATGCTGCTGTGTCTTCATAATCACCAATTATTTACTATAGAACCCTCTGCAAAAGGCAGCGGCATTGAGGCTCGTTGGGGCTCGGCTCGTTTTTTTGCGGTGTGCTTCTGGTCTGGCGTTCCCTTTTGCTTCGTCCTGGCTACCCTATTCGGGTCTTATCGGGGCCCCTCATCGGGGGCTTACCTTCGTTAGGCTGCCGCGAGCAGGGCTCGCCGACAGAAAAATATATTGGACAGCGCACATAACGTCGTGAACGGCGACGCGTTCTTGGCCAAGCCTTTATACCGGAGCTTCCGGTGTCCCCACAGATGCTTGATGACCCGGAAGGGATGTTCCACCTTAGCCCGGATGCCTGAATGTCGGCGATTGCGTTTCTTTTGCGATGAGGACAAGGGATGGTTCCGGGCGCCGCGGTCCGAAAGCCCGTAATAAAAACCACCCTGGCGCGCTTGGCGTTTGTCCGCTTGCTTGGTATACGCGCTGTCGCCAAATAGCGCCTGTTCGTCGCCGTGTTGTAACTCCTCCAACAGCTGACGGTCATGCCCTTTGGCCGTGGTAAATTCCGTCGAATGAATAATGGGCTGTCCTTGCGCTTGGACCCCGATATGCCCTTTGGCTCCGAAGTGCCACTTGTTGTTCTTGCGAGTCGAACTCATCTCGGGATCCCGTTCCTTGCGACTATTGTTCTTGCTCACGGGGGCGGCTAACAAGGTGGCGTCCACAATCGTGCCCGCTTTGAGCACCAGCCCATGCGAATCTAAGTGCGCATTCACGGCAGTCAGAATCTGTTGGGACAGCCCATGTTCTTCCAAGAGATGCCGAAACCGGCAGATGCTGCTCTCATCAGGAATCACGCCTCCGAAACAGTCAAACCCCAGAAAGGTCTGGAAACTCAGGCGGTCATAGAGGGCTTCTTCCATCAGGGGATCACTCAAGTTATGCCACAGTTGGAGAAAATGAATGCGCAGCATCACCCGCAGCTCATGGGGCCGACGCCCGCCGGTGCTCTTATAATGCGGTTGAATGACGTTCTCCAATTGTTGCCACGGCACGACTTGATCCATCTCGTTCAGAAAGCGCTCAATCCGTAATTGCTTCGTTTTCATTGTGTCCCTCATAGTGGTTTGCATGATGAGGGCTATTCTAACTTATTTCAATACTTTTGCAGAGGGTTCTATAGAAAAATTAAACATTTTCTAGATCGCGGTTTAAAGTTTAATGAGCTAGTCGTTTTCATTGATATCTCAGATATCCAAGACGAAGCTATTTATTATCAAATGGCTCTTAATAAGACTGTGAAAAGTAATAGGGAGGAAATTGACGAAAAGGAAAAGGTGGAGAAAAAAGCGAGCCTGAACTACAAGGTGATGAAGGTGATCAAAAGAAATTTTATTGTCACCTATGTTATTTCAAAAAAAATTAAAGATTCTATGAGAGAGACGCGATTCTCAAGATTCCATAATAAAAGAAGCAGGTGGACGATAGATGAAAAATTTTTTTTTGAATATGGGAATGAGGGATTAGAGAAATCAGAATTTTACATGAATCAGCTGTATTACTTATTGAAAAAAAATAATATTCCTTTAACCATAGCTGTTTATCCATGGCCAGTTCAAATTGTTAACAATGATTTAAATTCTGTGCAAGTAAAATTTTGGAAAAAATGGGCACAACTAAAAAAGGTTAGTTTTTTGAATTATTTCCCATGTTTTATAAATAAATCATCGCAAAGCCAAGCCAGCAGTTTTGATACGTTAAAAAAATATTTTATTGATGGTGATGTGCATTGGAATGAAAAAGGACATGAACTAATTGCTAATGATTTTATTTCATTTTACAGTAGGCAAAATGGCAAATGCGCAGAACGTGCATAAGACTCCGCTTTGTCATGGAAGGTCTGATCTTTTTAAATGAACTCAATAGTGCATAGTCGTCAAGCGGCGATTGTCGAGGATTGCAACTGAGAGGTCGGAGAAAAGCGAGGTCCCGTGCCGCACCTGCATCCAATCTTCATTCAAAAAGCCTAGCGTCTCGAATGGTCAAAGAAAGGGGAGATGTCTGTATTCTTGAAAGCTACTACATCATTAACTTTTGCATAAGCGAATTGAATCCGCAATTTAAAAGAAAAGCAAATTTTATTTTTCTCCCTATCCTATGGTTAGCCTAATTAAACAGGCCTCACTCAAAAAAACTTTCGAGATTCAATGCTCCTTGTGACAAGTGCCGTAAATTTCAAATGAGAAATGCCGGGTTATTTATATTTTTATGAGGTATACCAATCTAGGGAAGTTGACGATGAAATTCGCAAAAAGATGTGCAAGCTTTGCTAGTTTTTTTGTGAAGCCCATTAAGATTTTTAATTGGATGGGTATTTTGGTCTATCGCACTATCTCATACAAAAAATTTTCACCCATGCTCTTTTTCCCTGATGCGCAAGCACCATTAGATGACCAAATACCTCAATCTATAAGGGGGAGCCAGATCTGGACGATAACCCCTCCAAGTGATCTGGTGATGAGTCACGTTCTGGAAATAAAAGATGGCATTGCGGATACATTAGGGAATGTCTTTGATCCGCTATCTGGAAAACTGATTTTGGGTGCAACTCACAAATATCGATATAAGATTAAGCGAGCTCACATATCACGTCCACTCCAAACATCTTCTCGCATGGAAAAAATTCCCGGAGAGTTAGCAGTATGCACAGCTTCGAATCAGCATATCTATTGGCACTGGATTTTTGATGTGCTCCCACGCCTCATGATGCTTGAAGAATTAGAGAAGACCCCACAGAAAATCTATCTGCAAAGTCGTCTTTCCTTTCAGAGGGAAACTCTGGCTCTAATGGGGGTATTTCAACGAAATATTGTGATCAATTGCGATCAAATCCCAATGGTTTCGGCGGCTACGTTGCTCGTGCCTTGTCATCAGATTATGGAAGGACGAAAATTTCCTAAATGGGTCTGTCAGTCTCTTCGAAAAACCTTCCTTGATAAAGCGATAAGGCATAATGGAGCTACGGCTAGTCGAATTTATATATCACGAGCAGCTGCTAATCAACGTCGTGTTCTTAATGAGGAAGAGATCATCCCAGTACTTCAAAAATATGGCTTTCAAGTGGTCAAGTTAGAGGATTTGTCTTTTCGAGAACAAATGGGGCTTTTTAGAGATGCCGAGGTGGTTTTAGCAGCCAATGGAAGTGGATTAGCTAATTTGGTGTTTTGTTCAGATGGGGCGCGGGTCATTGAGCTCTTTCCTTGTTCAGATCAGGCCTTGACTAGCACCGATTATAATTTCAATTTTGATTATAACTACAAGCTCAGCCGAGAGCGTAATTTGAATTATTATTACTTGAGTGCCTCTAAAAGTGAAAGAATGTGTGCTAAGTCTAGTTGGAATTTGAAGCGGCTCCCTTCACTGTGCTGAGATGGCGTTCGACCAAGAACAACCATCGTCCGCGCGTCATGAAAGGAGCCACGACATGAGCAGTATTACGAACGCTGCGAACAGAAGCAAGAAGAGGAAACTGTTGGGAACGGCCCAGGTCTTCGGGCCGCACCACTATGAAGCCTTTGATGTGGACAGTAAGCTGGAATGTATTCGGAACCTGATCCCCTTGGGACTCATGCATCTGCACGAGATCTTGGAGAACGAGGTGTGTGCCTTGGCTGGGGCCCGCTATGCGCGAAAAGCCGCTGATCTTCCTGGCCGGCGTCATGGCAGCAATCCGGGGAGCGTACAGCTGGCGGGGCAACGGCATCGCCTACGCATCCCTCGTGTTCAACACCAACAGGGTGGGGAGATCTCATTACAGACGATTGATCGTTACCAAGGGACTGGCCAGTTGGATGACTTGCTCCTCAAGCGAGTGCTGTATGGCATTTCGTGTCGGAATTATGAAGCCGCAGCCGAAGCGGTCCCCGGCGCGATTGGCCTGTCCAGTTCGACCGTATCGAGAACCTTTGTGCAGGCGAGTGCCAAGCAACTGAAGGCGTTGCAAGAGCGTGATCTCCGTGAGCTAGATCTAGTGGCCGTCTTTCTCGATGGCAAGATGTTTGCCGACATGACGATGGGCATTGCCGTGGGGATTACCCTCACGGGGGAGAAACACGTGCTGGGGTTTGTGGAAACGGGGACAGAAAACGAGACCGTTTTGACGCCGTTCCTCCGCTCCTTGGAGGAACGGGGCCTCGACGATTCCCAGGGTCTCTTGGTGATCATTGATGGCGGCAAAGGGTTGCGCGCGGCCGTACGCCAAGCGTGGGGCTCGACCGCCTTAGTGCAACGCTGTCAGTGGCATAAGCGCGAGAATGTTGTGCGCCATCTACCCAAAGGCGAACAGGTGGCCTGGCGACGACGGCTTCAACGCGCGTATCAGCGTCCAACGTATACGGAAGCCAAGACCGCGCTCGGTCGCCTGCAGCAGGAACTCGAGACTCGGAACCAATCCGCGGCGCGGAGCTTGGCCGAAGGGTTGGAGGAAACGTTGACCGTGCATCGGTTGGGCATGTTTGCATGCCTCGGCCTCTCCTTCAAAACGACGAATTGCCTGGAGTCGATCAATGCCTTGGTGGAAGAGCGGTGTGCGAAGGTCGATCGCTGGACGAACTCAAATCAACGGCAGCGATGGTTGGCCACTGCGCTGTTAGATATCGAGCCACGACTGCGCAAAGTGAAAGGCTATCAACATCTGCCGCAGTTACGCGAGGCACTGAAACGGGAACTGCGCTTGGAGATGACCACGACTCGGAAGGTCGCATAATATTAACCTGGGAGCCGTGACGCATTCCAACTAACTTTGGGCTTGACTCAAGTGAAAAAAATAGGTCATGTAATAATTCGAGTGACTTCAGAATTGACCAGGAAGATCTTCATGCAATTCTAGAATTGGCTGGAGTTGCATCATTATAGGTGAGGGTTAAGTCTGGTCGCGTATTTAGGCATTCTGGGTAAGGAGGGAGGCTTATGGGCATACTTTAATTCCGAGTCCATTTCATACCGAGAGTTAATGCTCCAAGGTTTACTAATTGAGACCAAGAGTTTAATCTATGTTTTGTTTTCAGATTTTAATGTTCAAAGAATGGTCTAATTTATGAGGATATTCCTCTCTCTTAATATACTTTGAATCGTCAAGTTTTTGGTTGTCCATTGGGAATAGGAATTTTAAAAGGCCTTTTTGCCGAAACCGGAACGTACCAAAGACCTCGTGAACGGATCAATCTCCGGACTTCACGGTCCGACCGGCGAGCGTTTCTCTTGCGAGAATTAGCAAACGCTCCAAACGGTTTTGACACGTTAACTTCTCTTTGGCAGACTGTCCGGCCTGAACACGACAACACTCAGCTACCAACGCCATCGCTTTCCTTCTGACATTATCAGTCACGCGGTCTGGCTGTATCATCGCTTCTGCCTCAGCTTCCGTGAAGTCGAAGAATTGCTGGCCGAACGAGGCATCATCGTGACCTACGAATCGATACGACGCTGGTGCCTGAAATTTGGGCCAGCCTATGCGCGACGATTGAAGCAACGACAAGGTCGCTTGGGCGATGCCTGGCATCTGGATGAAGCGGTCATCACCATTCACGGGGACCATCACTATCTCTGTCGTGCCGTTGATCAAGATGGCGATACCATTGATATTC
Source organism: Nitrospirales bacterium (assembly GCA_965223635.1). Classification (GTDB taxonomy): domain Bacteria; phylum Nitrospirota; class Nitrospiria; order Nitrospirales; family UBA8639; genus Nitrospira_E. The sequence goes on along the minus strand of OZ245007.1, from coordinate 1,673,621 downwards.
TGGTACGGGCCTGTAAGATGAACTGTGTAATTGGTTATCATGCTGGTTTTCTTTCATAAGGAGGAATGATGACCAAGTTCAACGCGAAAACCGATGCGCTCTTAGATGACTTATTACAGGACTGTGACTCCCCCGAAGAGATTCTGGGCGAACATGGGCTCTTGAAAGGGTTAACGAAACGCCTGGTTGAACGAGCCTTACAGGCGGAATTGACGACTCATCTGGGCTATCCTCCGCATGCGCGGCATCCGGCCAAGAAGGGCAATACCCGTAACGGTACAAGCCCCAAAACGGTTGAGACAGAGCAGGGCCCCGTGGAGCTGCAAGTTCCACGGGATCGATCGGGCACGTTTGAACCAAAAGTGATCCCGAAGCGGCAACGGCGATTGGAAGGCTTTGATGATAAAGTCCTGGCCTTATACGCGCATGGACTCACGACTCGAGAGATTCAAAACCATCTGGAAGAACTCTATGGGACGGCCGTCTCGCCCACGCTGATTTCGACCATTACGGATACCGTTCTTGAGGATGTGCGGTTATGGCAGAGCCGGCCCCTAGAGACGGTCTATCCGATTCTCTATTTTGATTGTCTGTTTGTGAAATCTCGGCATGAAGGGGCCGTCAAAACCAAAGCCGTCTACGTGGCCCTGGGGGTAACTCTGGCTGGGGAAAAAGAACTGCTTGGGCTCTGGGTGAGTGAAACCGAAGGCGCGAAATTGTGGTTGGCCGTCTTTACCGAACTCAAGCAGCGAGGCGTCAAAGATTGCTTCGTGGCCTGTGTCGATGGGCTGGCCGGGTTACCGGAAGCCCTGGAGACCATCTTTCCCCAGACGCAAGTCCAACTCTGCATTGTCCATAAGGTTCGGCAGGCCTTGCGCTATGTGGTCTGGAAAGAGCGCCGTGCCGTAGCCCGCGATCTCCGGGCCATCTATGGCACCTCAACGTTGGAAGAAGCCGAAGAGGCCTTAGAGCCGTTTGCCCAGACCTGGGATGCCAAATATCCCACCATCAGTGCCAGTTGGCGACGGGACTGGGCACGGTTGACCGTGTTCTTTGATTACCCACCAGAAATACGAAAAGTCATTTATACCACGAATGCCATTGAATCCCTGAATTTCTCATTACGGAAGGTCCTGAAAAAGCGCGGAGCATTTCCAACGGATGAAGCGATCGTGAAAGTACTCTACCTCGGCATGCAGCGTATCGCCAAAAAATGGAGGGTGCCGATTCCAGAATGGAAACGGGCCCTCAACCAATTCGCGATCTTGTTAGGAGACCGGGTGCCAACACAAGATTAATTCACAATCAGATACACAGAAAACTTGACAAGCCCGTGCGCGACTACGACAAGGAGCTGTACAAGGAGCGCAATCTGGTGGAGCGAATGTTTGGGTACCTTAAACATTTCCGGCGAGTGGCAACTCGGTACGACAAAACCGCTCTCTCGTTTGTATCGTTCGTCCAGCTCGCCGGGAGTTACCTATGGCTCAAGTAAATGTCGACAGAGCCTAGATGAAATAAAAATAAGATGGCTCTATGGTTGACTCCGGTGGACTAGCTCGTCAAGAGTTAATGGCGCTTTATTCGCTGAGATTCCAAGGAGGGTCTGCAACGCGGCCATCGGCGTTTTGCGGCGGTTGAAGCGGAACACAAACTCATCAAGATAGCTCTGGAGATACTTTGGCTCCACTCCATGATGCGTGCCAATGAGCCACGTTTTGAGATTACTGAAGACCCGGTGGATATGGGGCGCCACTTTGTGCGCTCGCTCCGGGGTGCGAACCATTCGCACACGATGCTTGTACCCGACCAACGCTGCATCAGAATACCCGCGCCACCCATCCGTTCGGAGTGTGGAGTTGGCCTCAATATTTGCCCTCAAAAACCCACGAATGCTGAGCTCGCCTGCATCCTTCAGGATTGAAAGACGCAATCGACCTGTCCGTTCAGATCGTTTCCCTTTTTTGTCGGTATAGGGGAGAACCTCCACGGCCCCGATTATCAAGCTCTTGTGCTTGGCTGTCGTCGCTCCCCGACCTGGCCTGCCTTTGGCTGAGCCGCCGAGGATTGCCTCATCGGCCTCAATCAAGCCGGAGAGCTGGCTTCGGTTTGTGTTGACCATTCCTTGACGCAACCGATGCAGCATATGCCAAGCTGTGGTGGCACTCGAAAGGCCAAGCTGGCGTGCAAGCTGAACGGCACTGATTCCTGGCGTATGAGTCGTCACAAGATACGCAGCCCAGAACCACTCCTGGACGGGCACGTGAGAACGGTGCATGAGTGTGCCGGCCATCGGCGAAGTCTGACGCCCACACGCCCGACACTCGAACACGTAGCGCTTGGAGTTGAGCCAGGCCGACTTCCCCCTGCACTTGGGACAAACAAACCCATCGGGCCAGCGACTCTGCACCAAATATTCAAGACAAGCCTGCCGTGTAGTGAAGCGTTGACGAAATTCCCGCATGTCCTTCGGATACGTTGGGCGCCCCACACTTGAATAGTCACAAGTCCTTCAACCGGAGTCAACCGTAGAGCCATTAAAAATAAAACAATGCTTTAACTTTAAAAGGCCGTTTGAATTTCCTATTCCCCGCGTCCATCACCGAGGCCGAGCAAAAATCCCCATGTTTAGTGAGTATGGCCCAAAATGTAACCGTTCTCCTAAAAGAAGTGTTACATCTTACCGCTTCACACTCGGCTCTTCTTCTCTGTGGGCTTCATAATAGGACCGCAGCACGGCATTCATCCGCGTTTGATAGCCTCGGCCTTGTGCTTTAAACCATGCCAGCATATCGGCATCATACCGAACCTTCACTGCTTCCTTAGGACTATCGGGATACACCACCTTGGCCGTCTTCCAAAAGTCTTTCGGCAATGATGGCCCTTCCGGCGCATCGTCCCGCGTCCGGTCCTTCATCTTGTTTAGCTCATTCCGTGAGACTGTCGTAATACGTTCTTTTTTCATATCGTCCTGCCTTCCATGCCGAAATAATCCGGCGGTTTTTTCCACGCCACGTATAGACCACCACTAAAAACTGTTCCTCCCAATGGCCAATGGCAATATACCGATCCTCCTCATAATCTTTCCGATCATCAAGTCGTTCGATAATCGGGGAATAAAGATGGAAACTCGAGAAAGCATAGCTACGTAGTAATCATGAATTTTTTGTCATCCATTTTCAATTCACTTCCTACACAATGGAATATTCATGATTGTACTGCCCGATGCATATCTAAAAAACAAAAACATCTTTTTTAAAACATAATGGATTGTCAAGTTTAGCCTGAAGAAAAAACCAATAGCAGTTGCTTACACCTGCCATTAGCGAGCTTCAATACTAGAGAATCACATGATTCACCTTCTAGAAAATGGAATAGGGGATTTAAAACATCCAATATACTATCAATTATGCTGCAGTCCAGATAAAAAAACCATATAGCTGGCTTCATTATTGCATGTTCGAAATTTCTATCATGCATTCACCTTTTCGTAAACAACCCAAAATTCATTGATAACAATTCTTATCTTCTACCTTTATCACTTAAGCAAGATCAAGAAACAGTCTCCAACACTAAGAAGTGCAAATAGTGTGGCTATTTGGCCTATACATTCGATACGGCGACTCCAGACCAGCGCTGCGTAGTATTGACATGACTTGTAACAGTCGTGACCAACCAATGAGAGCCCTAAAAACAATTCACTCCTTCAGAAAAACACATTCAGTTCTAAGACCAAAACGTATACAGGAGGGAAAGGCTTGAATAGTTTCTTACCCTAATGCTGCCCCCTTTCTGTCAGAAAACGAAATGTTACAGCAAAAGCGAAAAGGATGTTCCGGTATTCGATCATGCCATTGATGGCGCTGGAATGGCCTACTGGGATATATCCTTTATGAGCCCCTCATACGAATCTTTACATGCCTATCAGGAAAGTGCACAAGACATCGTTTCGTGGTATAACGTCGCTTCCTGTTTGCCGATTATCCCTCATGGAGGAGGTGCGAGATGGTTTATGAATCGTTTACCGCTGAGCGGTTCTTTTCCGAGATTACCACTGAAGCCGAGGCCCGGAGGTTGCTGTGGCGCAGTCGCTTTCAGGGCAAAGAGTTTCAATGCCCGACCTGTCAGGCAGAGGCCTTTTATGCCATCCAAACGCGGCCTGAAGTCCGCACGTGCCGAATGTGTCTTCGACAAGTGCGGTTGCGGGTAGGGACCATCTTCGAGGCATCTAAGACCTCTCTGCTTCTCTGGGTGAAGGCGGTGTTTTATGTCATGCAGGGCAAACGAGGGATGTCCGCGCAGGAACTCCAACGGCATTTGGGGGTGAAGTCGTATGGCCGCGTCTGGGGGATGCTACAAAAGATTCGCACCGCCTTGCGTCATCGGGATGCGAGTTACCAGGTGGGCGATGGCGTGTTGGAGTTGGATGCCGGGACGTTTGGCCGTCGGGTGAGCGGCAATCAATGTGATGTGCTGGTGGCCATTGAGACCAAGGCGTGGGTGGATGCGAAAGGCCGAGCCTGCAGTCGAGCCGGGTTTGCCAAGGTGCTGGTCGGAAAAGAAACCAAAGCGCAGGCGCAACAACTCGTGAACACAGGAGTTCGGGCTGGTGCCATGGTGAATACTGATGGGAGTCCGAGCTTGCGCCATGTGCAAGGTGTTGATGTGGATTATCAAGTCGTCTCTGGAGATAAGGAAGCGTGTGAACGGTGGCTGCCTTGGGTCCATACATTTATTTCTAATGCGAAAGCTTGGGTCAATGGCACGCATCATGGAGTACGAGCGAAACATCTGGGTCGGTACTTGGGGGAGTTTACCTATCGGTTCAACCGCCGCCATGATGTCCCGCGCTTGTTTCATCGAGCAGTGGTGGCGTGCTTATTGGCCCCGCCAGTCACGTTTTGTGCACTTTCCTGATAGGCATGAATCTTTAACTGCTTTTAGGTATTGAAAAACAACTTCTAAATCAGCTCGGAGGCGATCTCGATGAATTATTCACTTTACCCCTGTGTACCCTTGATTCTGGTCACTGTCTTGTCTTGTTCGAGTATTGGGAATCTCCTTATAACAACGGTTAGTCACGCTCAGAATTTAGCCTTGAATACGGAGCTCATCGCCCATTGGGATTTTGAGAACATCACCAGCTCAACGGTAAGGGATGTGAGTGGACATGGGCTGGAGGGAGTCCTTCAAGGACAGCCAGTCGCCGTAACTAGTGTAGAGGGCCAAGGTAAGGCTCTTCAGTTCGATGGCGTGGACGACGCGATCGTGATTGCCGACCATGAGTCATTGAATCCCCAACAGATCACGGTAGCCGTATGGTTGAAGCAAACCGGACCCAATGGGACGATCCTACAGAAAGGAAGCAGTTCCTCGTTGCACTATCGGTTCTACACGTCTTGGAAAGGGTTGAATATACAATTTAAGAATAAGAACCATGAGACGATCACCGTGACCTTTGGCAAAATAGCTCCGAACCAATGGCAACATGCTGCGGTGACCTGGGACAACGCCGTGATCCGAGCCTATATTGATGGCGTCGAGGTCGCAACGCAACCCTATACAGGGACCGGCATCAATAACTCCACGATCCCGCTCAAGGTGGGCACCAATCGTTGGGACACGCATCCTTTTGCCGGAGAACTGGACGATCTGCGACTCTATGCTCGTGCATTAACCTCCACGGAAATTGCCGAATTGGGACAGCGTGGAACTGATGAGAATACTCCCCCTAACCACCCTCCTATCGCGATGGATGATGACGCAACGACCCAAGCCAACACGTCGATCATCCTACATGTCTTAGCAAATGATCACGATGTGGATGGAGATTCGCTCACCATCACCAATGTGAGTGCCGGGAATAATGGGACTGGCACCATTAGTAGAAATCAGGTGAGCTACACACCTGCCACATCCTTCACGGGAACAGATACCTTTACCTACACCATTGAGGATGGACGAGGCGGCACAGCCACAGGCGTCGTGACGCTCACCGTTCAGCAGGTTGATGGCCCAACAGACGATGAAACCACGGGGAAATTCGTGGATGGGTCTGTCTCAAGTTCAGGCGATGGATCAATCAGTGCCCCTTTCAAAACAATCCAAGAGGCCTTGAACCTCGTGCAAGCCGGCGAGACCCTTATCATCGCCCCTGGGGAGTATGCAGAAACATTGCGCACGTCTCAGAGTGGACAACCTGGCGCTCGGATTACCGTCATGGCCGCTGACCCTGGAACAGTGATCATCAATTATGTGGGACGCGTCTTGGATGTGACTCTACCCTACTACACCTTTGGCGGATTAATTTTCGATGGCGGGTTTGGAGACAAGGACATTGTGCGAGTTCGAACCCAAGGAGATTTTTTAGAATTCCGCAATAATGTGGTAAGAAATGGCGCAAGAGATGGGATTGACCTAGGCACAAATCTGGCGTCGGGCCTTCCCACAGACTTTCTCGATGGAGTCATCATTGAAGGATGCGAGATTCACCATCTACTCTGGCATGATGGCATCCGCAAAGATGCCCATGGGATTGTGGCAGGCGGGGTGCGCCAATTTGTCGTTCGTGACAGTGAAGTCTATATCGTGTCCGGAGATGCCCTGCAGTTACAAGATGGTGGTTGGGATGAGGTTTTAGTGGAAAATGCCACCTTCTGGAATAGGCCCTTACCAAACGCGATCGCAGGCTTTCCCGCTGGGATCCAACCGGGAGAGAATGCGATTGATACCAAACAAGATAATCGAATTCCCTATCGTGGCCGACTCACGATACGGGGAGGTAACTTTCATGGTTGGCATAGCGATTTGATCGGGAATGCCTCGGCTATAAATCTGAAGGAACGCGTCGAGGTACTCATCGATGGAGCTTCGGTATATAACAACGATATTGGGTTTCGATTGCGAGGGCGATCAGGAGATAACGGGGCGTATGTCACTGTTCAAAACACCGTACTCTTTAATAATCAACGAGCCGTACGGTATGAAGATCAAATTAAAAACTTACATCTGCATAACAACACGTGGGGCCTGGACAATGTCCGAGCCTTCCAGTCGGCTGGAGGCACCGGGACAGGCTTTGAGGTGGAGAACAATCTGTTCATTAGCGATTCTATTCCAGGGGAAGCTACCGCCGCATCAAACCTAGCCGTGGAAGAACGGGAGGTGAAAAATCCCACCACTCATGACTACCATTTACGAGAAGGATCTCTAGCCATTGATAGCGGAATCGTAGTAGAGGGCGTGGACCATGATAAAGATGGGACGGCCCGCACGCTACCCTATGACGTTGGCGCTTATGAATTTAGTAAGGAATAAAAATGTTTCAATACTCATTTCTATTTACCAAACTATCCTCAACTCGGGACTTATGGTATTACTAACAGCAACTTTATAGACAACCCAATATAAAATTCTCTAACTTGGGAAAAAACTGAAAGAGGTGATTGGGATGGACGCTCAATTTTCATCATGGCAAGGGGAATCTGTAAGCTCCCATCCATGAATAAATTTCTCCGTTGCAAGACGACAGGGAATCGCATAGGGAATAGGAATTTTAAAAGGCCTTTTTGTCGAAACCGGAATGTAGCAAAGAGCTCATAAACGGATCAATCCACGGACTTTGCTGTCTGACAGGACGCCCTACCCCGTGTGCGGCCGCTTCACTCGCAAAGAAAACTTTCAGAATCTCGCAGCACTGCTAGGTCTGCCAATCCCTCCCACCTTAACCCCACGCTATAACATTGCTCCCTCCCAACTCGTGGCCTGTGTCCGTCAAAATCCTATAGCCCAGCAGTATGAGGTTGTGGAATTGTAGTGGGAACTTGTGCTGTCGTGGATCAAGAACCTCAGTAGTGGCAACTCTATGATCAATGCCTGATCGGAAACGGTTCCCAAAAAGCTTTTGTTAGGAATACCCAACAATCTCCATAGTGTGGAACGGGAATTGGATTTAGCGACGCTAGAGATCACGAAATGATTTTGCCAGCCTCAAATCGAATCCTCCTGCAACAACAAACTCCCGATAGGGGATATAATATACACGGTTATTATTGGTCTAGTTTGTGAGGTGGGAAGGCACTGTAATTGGTTTTAATAATGCTAAAGCGATTTTTGATGCATTTTTACAACTTTTAATTTTATACCTGGGTAAATTCCAGCATCCGAGAGGGGCCTTGAGTCGTGGTTTCCTGGACTTTCTAATGATTCTGCAGTATCTTCATTCCAAAGAATCCAGGACCTGTTGTATGTATATGCCTGGAAACCATTATGCGATAAAAAACTTAGAAATATATTGTCTAATAATCTTTGAACACTGGGAAAATCGCTGTAGGGCGTTTGAATTATACCAAGACCAATATCCGTTAAATCCAAATTTATTTTGGATTCGTTAGAACGAAGTTCTTTGATTACCTCACCTTGTGATTTATTGAAACGCTTCTCAAGTTCACCAATCTGTTTTTGAACAATGGAAATATCACTCTCTCCACTAAGAGCCTTTAGGTCATTTTGAATATTCTCTAAGTTATTTTGTATATGATCAAGCGAGTCACTTCTCTGCTGTTGACCATCATCATTTCCTCTGAAAACAAACTTCCTTACTGACTCTCCGTAGGCTTTAAGTTCAGGCATAGCCACAGATGCGATAGTCTGTGCTTCAGTTTTTACAGTGCTTAGAAGGTCTCGCGTAATCTCATTCACTTTATCAGTTTCTTTCTGAGTTATATTTAAAAGTTGGGGATGATCTGAAAGCGAAAGGCGGCGTATCCTGGTGATAAGCACATCACCACCCTTTCAAGCAAAAGGAGGATACGCCATGAACCAGCGTAACGTTGTAGAGCAGACGAATCAAGATGAGTATACGGAGGATCCCTTGACGGCGGTGCTGCGGAAGGGGGCACGGGAGCGGCTGACTCAAGCGGTGGAGGAGGAAGCCCAAGCGTTTCTCGCTGCCCATGCGACTCTCCGCGATGACGAGGGGCATCAGATGATTGTGCTGAATGGGCACTTACCCGAACGCACGATTCAAACGGGCATTGGGGGCATCCCGGTTCGAGGCCGGCGAGTCCGAGATCAACGAAAGATTCCGAAGGCCGATCGCATTGCGTTTACCTCGACGATCCTGCCGCGCTATCTTCGGCGGAGCAAGAGCCTCGAGGAGTTGATTCCGTGGCTCTATTTGAAGGGGATTTCGACCGGCGATTTCTCCGAGGCCTTACGAGCTCTTGTCGGCAGTCCTGCCGGGCTCTCGGCGGCCACGGTCTGTCGGTTAAAGACGGGCTGGCAGCAGGAGTGGGCAACCTGGCAGCAGCGTGATCTGACGGGAAAACGGTATGTCTACTTCTGGGTCGATGGGCTCCACCTGAATGTGCGGATGGAGGACTCGCCCTGCCTTTTGGTCGTGATTGGAGCCACTGCCGACGGGCACAAAGAGCTGGTCGCCGTCGAGGATGGGGGGCGGGAGAGCGAGCAGTCTTGGAAGGACCTCCTCCTCAATCTGCACCACCGCGGCTTAACGATCGGGCCAGACTTGGCGACGGGCGACGGGGCCTTGGGATTCTGGAAAGCCCTGCCTCAAGTCTATGCTTCGACCAAGGGGCAACGCTGTTGGGTGCATAAGACCGTGAACGTGTTGAACAAACTCCCGAAGAGTCTGCAGGCGAAAGCGAAGGCCGGGCTTCACGAGATCTGGATGGCCCCCACGAAGGCCCAGGCGGACAAGGCCTTTGATGGATTGCTCCAGACCTATGAGGCGAAATATCCCAAAGTCGCGGAGTGTTTACAGAAGGATCGCGAGGCCCTGCTGGCCTTCTATCAGTTTCCCGCCGAACATTGGCAGCATATTCGAACGACCAATCCGATTGAGTCGACCTTTGCCACGGTGCGCTTACGCACGGCGAAAACACGCGGCTGTCTGTCTCGAGCCACCGCGTTAACCATGGCGTTCCAATTAGTGCGTGGTGCGGAGAAAACCTGGCGACGGTTGCGGGGCTATCAGCGGCTCGCACAAATGATTGCGGGCGTCATATTTGTCGATGGAGAAGTCGAGACCAGGAAGGCCGCCTAAAAACGTCATCCCCAAGATTTGACAATAACTCTTTCTTTCTTATGGTAGAGTGCAAGCCATATGGCAATAATTGCCAAAGAAAATGAAGCCATGCTCAACAAAAGTGTAATGACCTCAAGAGTATTCATATATTGTTTTTTCCTTTCAGCTGAATCTTTTCCGTTTTAAATTCATCGGAATTGGTTTTTATTCATTTAATAAACACTCACGTAGATCAGTGAAAGAATTTGGTCCCTTGTTTGTAAATAAAAACTGTATTTGATCACGCAAGATTTCCACTATCTCATCATCCAACATAAACTTAGTTGCATCAAGATGGGGTACAAATACTGACTGCAATTCGTCTAACCGTAAAAGACTATCTACAGGGAGGATCCCGCATTTTGGTAAAAACATAAACTGTGGGTATTCCATCTTCCTAAGTCTTTCTACAAATTCAGGACTGAATTTAGCATCCCCCGTCTTCGTATCCTCCAAGCTAAAAATTTGAGCCACAGTACATTTATGGCGATCCACTTTTCCGCCGTACCCCCAGTTTAGAGAAGAGAGGTGGCCCCGGGAAACTGCACAACGGGCTAAGTGGATACGCTCTGCAAAAGGTGGCATGATGTTGCTACCAATGAAAGGAGCGAATCATGAAGAGACGACCTCGACGGAATCATTCTCCGGCCTTTAAGTCCAAAGTGGCGCTGGCCGCGATCAAGGGGGAACAGACGGTAGCCGAATTGGCCCAACGTTTCGATGTGCATCCCAATCAAATCACGCAATGGAAGACCTTACTCTTAGAGCGTGCAACAACGGTGTTTGAGGGGGGCGAGCCCGCCCCGCCTCTCGTGGATGTGAAACAGCTGCATGCCAAGATTGGGGAACTGACGTTGGAAAACGATTTTTTAGAGGGTGCGCTCACCAAAGCGGGCGTGCTGAGCGCCAGACGATGATCAACCGCACACATCAACTCTCGGTGAGTCAACAGGCCAAGGCCTTAGGGATCAGTCGTGGGAGTGTGTATTATCGACCGAAGCCGGTCTCTGAGGAGGAGCAGCGGCTGATGAACCGGATTGACCAGTTACATCTAGAGTACCCATTTGCAGGAGCCCGGATGCTCCGGGCTCTCCTACGGCAGGAAGGGAGTATGGTTGGGCGTAAGCATGTGAGGACCCTGATGAACCGCATGGGGCTGGAAACCCTGTATCGCAAGCCTCGCACCACACAGCGCCATCCCAGTCATCAGGTCTATCCGTATCTGCTTCGAGACCTGACGATCACCCGCGCCAATCAGGTCTGGGCGATGGATATCACCTATATTCCGCTGGCCAAAGGGTTTGTGTATCTAGTCGCAGTGGTCGATTGGTCTACGCGTCGTGTGCTGGCTTGGCGCGTGTCGATCATGATGGACGTCCAGTTTTGTCTGGAGGCGGTTGAGGAGGCCCTCAGCCGGTATGGGAAACCGAACATTCTCAATACGGATCAAGGCAGTCAGTTTACGAGTCACAGCTTTACGGAGTGGCTCAAGGCCCAGGGGATTCGACTCAGTATGGACGGTCGAGGAGCGTGGCGGGATAATATCTTTGTCGAACGCTTGTGGCGTACCGTGAAATACGAAGAAGTCTACTTGCATGCCTATGAGTCCGTGTCAGCGGCACGAACGGGGATCGATCGCTATTTTCAGTTCTATAATAGCCGGCGTCCGCATTCGAGCCTCGCAGAGCGGACGCCGGATCAGGTCTATTTTCAACAACTGCCGCAGTTACAAGCGGCTTAATTCAACTAGGAGTGATCCACTTATCTTTGACCAATGAGTTGTTCAAAAAGTTGGGGCCACCTCTAACAATAATAAAGGTCAAGTTGCCCAATTATTTCTTTGGTAGATCTAATTTTAAAAGAATCAAAAAAATCTGAAAAAGTAGTTTCAGGTGGTATTAAACTAAATATGCTTGAAAGATCCGCTTCTTTTGATGGCCATTTGATTTGTTCAATTATGGTACCCGACCAACAAAGTGTGTATATGGATTCTTGCTTCCATGACAATTCATTTAATATTTCATTATTCGGATTATCATTATCAAATGGGTATCTCTAAAAACTACTGACAATTCTGTCTGATTCTGGCATAAGACTCGTCCAAGGAGGACTGCTCATGGATACACCTGGCCAACTTGGCTTCTTCGACCTGACTCACCGCTACGACGCCCTAACTCAGAAGGGGGATCCCTTAGAGCAACTCGCCCAACACATCCCTTGGCTCCGCTTTCGTAAGCCGCTGGAGAAGAGCCTACGTCGCTCCAAACGTTCGAAGGGAGGCCGGCCCCCATTTGATGCGATTCTCATGTTCAAAGTCCTGGTCCTGCAAGCCCTCTATAATTTATCTGATGACCAAATGGAATATCAGATTCGGGATCGGCTGTCCTTCATGCGCTTCTTAGGCCTCGACCTGCATCAGCGCATTCCCGATGCCAAGACCATCTGGCTATTTCGGGAGACGTTGGCCCAAGCCGGCGTTGTCGACACGCTCTTCAGGCAATTTGATACCTATCTGGCGGGGCAGGGCTTGCAAGCGCGCGGGGGCCAACTGATTGATGCCTCGCTGGTCCCGGTCCCCAAGCAACACAATACGCGTGAGGACAATGCGACGGTGAAGGCCGGCGATTGCCCAGCGGACTGGGCAGCCCAGCCGGCGAAGCGGCGGCAGAAAGACACCGATGCACGCTGGACGAAGAAGCATGGGACCAGTCACTTTGGGTATAAGAATCATGTCAACGTGGATAAGCAGCACAAACTGATTCGACGGTATGCGGTCACGGATGCGGCGGTGCATGACAGTCAAGTCCTTGAGGAGGTGGTGCAGCCCAAGACCGTCGGTCGGGACGTGTGGGCCGATGCCGCCTATCGGTCGGAAGAGATCGAAGCCCAACTCAAGAAGCGGAAGCTGCGTTCGCGGATTCAGTACAAGGGCTATCGGGACAAAGCCTTGACGCCCCAACAAATGCAGACAAATCAGCGTCGGAGCCGAATCCGAGCCCGCGTCGAACATGTCTTTGGCCATCAAGTCATGGCGATGGGAGGCAAACTCATTCGAACGATTGGGCGGGTACGGGCGCGGGCTAAGATCGGGCTGAAGAATCTCACCTACAACTTCCAACGGTTCTTGGTGTTGACGAGCGCCGTGAGGGAACAAGCGGCATAATCATGGGGACAAGGACGACCATGAAGCCGAAACAGGATACATGCGAGGGCCTCTTCCTTCTGGTTTTGGACCGTGATTCCGTGCAGAGCCCATTCATAGCAGAACGAACGAGCCACACCACCCGTTTTTAGAGGTGCCCAAATATTAATTGCTCAGATCTAGATAAGTATTTCCATCCCTCATTTTCAATGAGCCAGTTTTTAAATAAGTCTTGCGAAGCCCCATTTGCAATACCAGCTAAAGAATAAAGTGCAATAATCCTTTCACAAATCTTCCTTGCAGGCTTAATGGATTTATAATCAATTAAAGGTAAATGGGGATGAATAGGCACATTGTTTTGTCTAAGTACCTCAATAGAATAAGATCGCACCTTATCTAAATTCATAATATTTTGCCTCCCACCTGTCCTAGCCATTCTTGCGAATTCCGAGGTAAAAATAGCAAAAGAAGCACAATGAGGATGAAGGCTCCGACAATGAGGCGGTGGAGGCCGGTGGCGATAGATGCTGAGGGGTGCTCAGATCGAGGCATGAAGATCGAACGGGGAATAGGAATTTTAAAAGGCCTTTTTGTCGAAACCGGAATGTAGCAAAGAGCTCATAAACGGATCAATCCACGGACTTTGCTGTCCGACAGGCGAGCGTTCATCGTGTGAGTGGGGTCTGAGCGGCTCATTTGGCTCGGATCGAGCCAGGCGGTCGCTCCATTATTTCCCCCCTTTGATAAAGGGGGTAGGGGGGATTTTGAAATGCTTCAATACAGTCGTCCCCTGAAGCAGAAAGCCCGTCAGTTACGGACAACCATGACCGACATTGAGGAGCTCTTGTGGTCTCTGTCATAAACCCGGCAGTGAGGAAAGAAAAATATTGACAACGGTTACATATATGGTACCATTCTAAATGATAGAAATACAGGAATATTTAGATGAAAATGGCCAAAGTCCTTATAAACGCTGGTTTGATGGTCTTGATGACCAAGCGGCCCGGCGTGTCAATATTGCTGTTACGCGTTTAAAAACTGGGAATTTTTCTAATGTTGAAGGAGTGGGACAAGGTATCTATGAATGTAAAATTGACTATGGTCCTGGGTATCGGGTCTACCTTGGCAAAGCAGGTTTGGTCTTTTTCATCCTTCTAGGCGGAGGGACCAAGAAACGACAAAATAACGATATTGCAGAAGCGAAGGACTATTGGATTGATTATAAGAAGAGGAAGAAACAGGAGTAACGATAATGGCACTTACAAGAGATTTTAAAATTACGGTTCTGGAACGCGCTCAACGTGATCCCAAATTTCGTCGCGGATTGCTCGAAGATGGTATCGGCTTATTGCTTGCTGGTGAACTCGATACCGGGAAGGAAATACTTCGCGATTATATTAATGCGACGATTGGGTTTGAGAAGCTTGGGCAACTTACCAAGCACACACCGAAAAGTTTGATGCGAATGTTTGGCCCAAATGGTAACCCTCGTGCTGAAAATCTCTTTAGCGTCATTAAACAATTACAGAAAAAAGAAGGTGTAGAGTTTCAGTTAAAGACCATTAACACATGATTATTCGTGGAAAATCTTACGGGCTTGCTCACCTGGGAATAGGAATTTTAAACGGCCTTTTTGTCGAAACCGGAATGTAGCAAAGAGCTCAGGATGTGATGATTCGGGTGGATCGAGGGGGCGATCGCTATTTTATTGAAACGACGCGCCATTTTCCCTCTCAGGAATAAGTCTTCCTTGTCGTGATGATGGGTGACGAGGGTGAAACTCGTTCCGGAAGGTCCGGACGAATGAGAGAGTAGACAAGGCTGGGATATCTTCCCCGGCCTTTTTTGTCTGTGCCATAGGCCGAGAATGGAAATTCTGTGGAGGACAGATGGGAGGAGGCCTCTCTCGTGGTCGCCTTGCGTGTGGCCGTTAGGTGGTTCTGCGAACCTGGTGGCCCGTGTTTCTCCGCCTGAGAGTACGAGTTGAAGTTATTCACCGCTGTTGTTACGGTTGGAATCTTTCATCTGGTGGATAGACTTCTATGGACTCATCAAAGGAAAGGGGGCGTCGATGCATAGCAGATGGCCGCAGCATAGAAAAGCCGTAATGCTCACGGGAGTCTTTTTATTATGTGCGACAAGTGCCGCAGGTCAAGCCTTTGATCGAGCCCTCTGTCGGGACGGCCTCAAAACTCAACGATCGGTGGGGAGCACACTTCCAAGATTTGATGGACAAGAGGTCGAATTTGTTGTCTGTGAAACAGCCGGGGATACGAATGGGGCGCCTTGTCCTAGCCCGGAGCCAGCCCCAGGTCGGATTGGCGTCAGTCTTAGCTCAGACGGCCCCTTTCTGAGCGAACTGCGTGTGACTGCCACCATCGGTAATTGTGGACCGGGGTGTGTCGTCGGGCCGATGATCTATGTCAAAGGACTCAACGATGGGGAAACCCGATATGATTCCTGTCCCACGACCAATGCTTTTGCCTTTGGCTGTTTGGGGCGCGGACCGGGCATCTATCGTGTGCATACGGTTGATACACTGACGTTAGAAGGGCCGGATGTTGATGCGAATCCCGGAATCGGAGGCGGGCTACGGATCTTTCCAGGGAAACAGACGCCCAGTGACACGGCTGACCATCGGGAAGTGATGGTTAAAGCCACGACCAATGCCGGGCCTCCAGTCTTAGATCCAGACGTGTTCATTGGGGAAGTGGATCTTCCCATGGTCACCTTTCGGTCTATTGATATGGATGATCCCACAACCGATGCCGAGCCGGTTGATCCGAACATGGACGAAGGCAATGACAATCGCGGCACGCCCAAGATGGGCCAATTACTCGGAACCAGAACGGTGGAGGTGCCAGCCAATTCCGAGGCGGCAATTCCCTTTCGCGTGACTATGCAGCCGGGGGATAATTTTAAAGTCGTGGCCGGGTGCGACCAAACGTATGTCAATGGCATCCAAAGCAAAGGGCAAAAGGCGGTGGATATTAATGGGGACGATATTGAGGTGACCAAGCTTGCGAAAGGGAGTGAACTGTTGACGGTCTGGCGGAGACTGCATCTGGAAGTCGATGAGATGGGCATTGTGACCGGCAATCGTGTGACAGGGACGATTCAAGAAGTGAAAAGTGTGACGGGCAATCAAGCGATACTGGTATTGACGGACCTTTTAGATGGGGAGAGAAATGTCGTTCATGATGCTGATCGATTTGAGAACGGGTTGTTAACGGTTGATGGCCTTCCGTATCAGGTAGTCAAGAATGGTTCCAATAAGGGAGATAAAGAAACCGTGACCATTTTAGTTCCGGCTCTTCCACTGCCTACGATGGTAGGGAAACCATTTACTTTAGTTGATGATGATGATCACAATGAGAATAATGGATTAGCCTTGATAGGAGATATGGATGAAAAGGTGGTCCGGCATGGCCAGGTCTTTTCGTTTATGAAAGACAGTGACGACCCAAGCTCGAATGCGTTTGCGAAGGCGTTCATCAAGCCCATCTATGACGGCGCAGGAGGCACGGATGAATCGATGACGGATTTCGCCCTCAATATAGAAGGGACCGCAGATCTTGTTGATCTGACCGCTCCCGTCTTGAACCCCATCTTTCGGCAATCTGTAGGGGACGATGATTATTGGGTTGGGTATTTTCAAATAGGGTATCAAGGAAAACTTGCAGAGGATGCGGATCCATTGAGTGAAGGTAGATTACTCTTTGGTCTTACAGGCTCAGATAGTAGGGAAAAATCTAGGAATACTCTTCCAAAATCTGGGCCGCCTACAGGTGGCTTTGGCTCCATTGTGTTCATGGAAGCCGCCAAAGAAGGGCCAAATTTAGGATTACCTGAAGAAGTCATGAACAGTACAGCCGCGCATGAAATGGGCCACCAATTTGGATTGGCAGGGCATGGCGGGAAAGGGGCATTTGGGATTATGTCTCTCCCGTCCGGTGACAATCTTTCGGGAGGTCGCCCAAGTTATGAATTTGTGGATGACCATCTCAATATCTTGCGCTCACGGGTCAAGACTCCTGGGGCCAAATAAGGGAACCAACTCAAAGGAGGCGCTCAATGACGTTCCGACAAATCATCTCATGGGCATTACTGGTAAGCGGTGTTTGGGGAATTGAGGATCTTGCCTTTGCCGAACAGCCAACTCAGTATGGAAAGTTTGATCAGTTGACCTTGACGTTAGAGATTCCCAAACACCAGGTGCACCCCTTAGAACCACTGGGGTTTAAGCTTCGCCTTGAAAATAAAACAGCTAAGCCCATTCAAGGGTTTCCCTGTCTAGAGCCTAGTTGTGATAATTTGGGACTTCATGTGACCAAACCTGGTCAGCCGATGGAAGAAATTGAGCGGTTGACCTGGGATTCGTCAGGGGGAGCCTACCTCTATGGGGCTGGGGTAATAGCGCCTGCTGCCTCGTTTCAAGACCAATGGGTTTACGATATTGGTCTCGATGACTATTTCTCTGAACCAGGCGTCTATCATGTCAAAGCGAAGTTTTGGAATGCCAATGATGAGTTCGTTGAATCACCACCTGTTGTGTTGCATGTGACTGAACCGGTGGGTGTAGAAAAATTGGCTTTTGAATATGTGCGCGATGCCTATCCTGGACGCCCAACACGTCTCTGGTTTGCTTCCGATAAGGTCGAAGAATTGGTCTTATTGTATCCAGGAACCACGTATGCGCGTCATGCGGGATTTATCGTAGGGATGCGAGCCAAACGGAAGAATAACTGGAAGAAAGCAGTGGAGTATTTGACACCACCCGCCGAACATCCAGATTTTCCTCTGGCCGATGAAGCACTCGAAACGCTCACTATGTTTCATAAAAGTCGAAATCCCGAAAAAGCACAAGCCTATCAACAAATGATCAATACTCGATTCCCGCATAGCCAGTATGCGGCTCAGAAATAACCAATTCAGGGAAGATGGGCTGACTTCCGATTGGGTCAGATATGTGTTAGCTATTTTGGTGCTCTTGATCGGAGGAGGTTCCCCAGCCTTCGGACTCAAGTATGATCCCACTGGGAAATTGTCGCTGGATGGGAAGCCTCTTGAATCACCCAACTACCTCCCCTTTACCCAACTGACTCTGGAACTGTCCGTGGGAATGGGAATAGGAATTTTAAACGGCCTTTTTGTCGAAACCGGAATGTAGCAAAGAGCTCATAAACGGATCAATCCACGGACTTTGCTGTCTGACAGGCGAGCGTTGTACCGACCTCGAGGACTTCGCACGCGGCCATGAGCACGCGAAGCAGGCCATCGCCAGCCTGCCAGAGGAGGACATCGGCTACTACGCACTGGCTCGCAATCTGTTCGCACGCAATCGTAACGACGAGGCGCTGGGGCCCGCCCGCGAGGCGATTCACTACGACCCTGAGGATGCGATGAACCACGCGCTCGAGGCCAACATCCTGATCGCGCTCCGACGCTACGAGGAGGCCGTAGCTTCTGCGGACCGGGGAATGCAGATCGATGCAGAGCATTCACCATCCATCAACGCGGGAATAGGAATTTTAAACGGCCTTTTTGTCGAAACCGGAATGTAGCAAAGAGCTCATAAACGGATCAATCCACGGACTTTGCTGTCTGACAGGCGAGCGTTGTACCGACCTCGAGGACTTCGCACGCGGCCATGAGCACGCGAAGCAGGCCATCGCCAGCCTGCCAGAGGAGGACATCGGCTACTACGCACTGGCTCGCAATCTGTTCGCACGCAATCGTAACGACGAGGCGCTGGGGCCCGCCCGCGAGGCGATTCACTACGACCCTGAGGATGCGATGAACCACGCGCTCGAGGCCAACATCCTGATCGCGCTCCGACGCTACGAGGAGGCCGTAGCTTCTGCGGACCGGGGAATGCAGATCGATGCAGAGCATTCACCATCCATCAACGCGGGAATAGGAATTTTAAACGGCCTTTTTGTCGAAACCGGAATGTAGCAAAGAGCTCATAAACGGATCAATCCACGGACTTTGCTGTCTGACAGGCGAGCGTTGTACCGACCTCGAGGACTTCGCACGCGGCCATGAGCACGCGAAGCAGGCCATCGCCAGCCTGCCAGAGGAGGACATCGGCTACTACGCACTGGCTCGCAATCTGTTCGCACGCAATCGTAACGACGAGGCGCTGGGGCCCGCCCGCGAGGCGATTCACTACGACCCTGAGGATGCGATGAACCACGCGCTCGAGGCCAACATCCTGATCGCGCTCCGACGCTACGAGGAGGCCGTAGCTTCTGCGGACCGGGGAATGCAGATCGATGCAGAGCATTCACCATCCATCAACGCGGGAATAGGAATTTTAAACGGCCTTTTTGTCGAAACCGGAATGTAGCAAAGAGCTCATAAACGGATCAATCCACGGACTTTGCTGTCCGACAGGCGAGCGTGCATCTTGCGAGGAGGGTCTGCTCGGCCCATTTTCGCCGGATTGGGCGACCCTGGCGCGCTTTTGTGGCGTGTGCGGGTGGCACTGGACAAAGTGGGAGAGTTGGCACAGGACCTGAACCGGTATCTCGCGTAGGATTAGGCTGTCTGAAAGAATGCGTCGATGTGAGCGAGAGCCTTTGGTGGGGCGCGAGTTGGCAAGCCGAGGTGAGTGAGGATCTTGCTGATCACCGCAGGATCCTCGATCGCCGCGAGAATGGTCAAGGGGCCGTCGCACTGCGGACAAGTGGTGAGGTCAATCTGGAAGACCCGTTTGAGTAATTGGGCCCAGCTCATCCGGGCCTGCGATGAGGTGGTGGGGGCCGCGCTGTCTCCCTCGGCCGTGTTCGGCGCTGGCTCGACTTCGCCGGGCACAATCTGCGACCGCAGGGCCGCGTTGGGGGCGAGCACCCCATGAAAGCGAATGAGATGGAGCCGAGGACGCGGAACGAGTGCCGCCAGGCGTTGGAGAAATTCCAGCGGAGTCATGACGAGATGGGTGGTGCCATCGCGAGAGGGGGTTTTCAGTTGCAAGACGACCTCACCGGCCGGGGTGCGACTGAGTCGTTTGTGGCCCAGGGCGGGACGAGTGATATAGCGACAGAGCTGCTCGAGTTTCTGGCGCTGTTGGGGACCGCAAGAGGTCGCCGCATGCAGGCTAAACCCTTGGGCACTGACACAGCCTTGGCGGTGGGACGCCTCCTGACTGGCCAGGCGCCACGCGGGGTCTTTCCAGGTCAGCACTTTTTGGCCGGCCCGGGGCCCGAGGGCGATGCGGTAGGTGCAGGCGGCGGCGTGTAGCGGAGCCAGGGCGGCATCGGCATCGGGGTCGGCCAGGTAAGGGAGTCCGTGTTCTTCGATGAGCGCCCCTTTGCGGGTTAATATCTTCAGGAGCCGCGTGATGATCCGCGTGAGTACAGCCTGAAGTTGTTGAGTGGTGGGGGCTGGCACGGGCTGAAAGACCGGCACGCTGTCGGTGAGGCGATAGACACCATCGAGCACCAGGCAATGCAGATGAATATTGAGATTGGCGGCCGAGCCAAAGCGTTGGATGAGGGTCACCGCGCCGGTGTGGGCTTGAGACTTGGTCAGGCCAGCTTGGTGGATCACAAAGGTCGCGAGGGCACGATGGATCACTTGCAACACCGGCGAGAGCAGCTGCGGTTGGCTGGCGAATAGATGTCGCAATGGGATGGGAAATGAGACGACCCATTGGCGCACCGGGACGTGGGGGATGACATGTTCGACGAGATGGGCAGCGGTTTCCGCCATACGTCGGGCGCCGCAGGCGGGACAAAACCCTCGGCGTTTACAAGAAAACGCTACCAGCTTCTCATGGGTACAGTCCCCACACCGCAGGCGCAGAAACCCGTGGGCTAAAATTCCACATTCCAGAAAGTCCTCGAACTCGTCTTTGACAAACTGGGGCAGGCCCGTCCCGGTTTCCTGTTCGACTTGGGCAAAGAAGGTTTCGACGTGCTCTTGGATCACCTGGTAGAGCGTGGTCTCCTCGGGCCGTCGGCGTTCGTAGAGGGCCAGTGCCTCATGTGGGGTTGCCTGACAGGCTTTGGCGGCTGTCTTCCTATTGGGGCGCGAGCGTCTTCGCGTTTCAGCTTTCTGGGTGGGGCCGCGTGTTGGAGGGGTCCGGGTCCCGCAGGTCCCCTGAATTCGAGACACAGCTGTCATGATGTAGCCAATGGTTACATCATGGGCATGAATGGGGCAAGGACTCCAAGGGCTTTTCGAATTCCAATATCCGAATAAATGACTATTTGCGACGAAAAATCCGTGAGACGCTTTAGCTGTTCCTGCCTCTGCCTCCACTCGTCTTCATCTGAAATCTCTTCAACGCTTTTTCCATATCTTGTGGGCCACCCTCTTGGTTCGTACTGGACTCAGTACATGGCAGCACGAAGAAATTTTGCTACACTGAACGCCCTCTCTCTCAGAATGGTGTCGTGTGGACCTGATTCCCGAAAAGCGACAATTGCATGCGCAGCAACGTGATGAACGTGCAGAGATCCATGACGCCCTCAAGCAATTAGAAGTTGAATTTTCTAAAGACCTCGAACGGATTCGGCAACAGGTGCGCAAAAAGTCGTTTGTTCGGGAAATCACTCGGGCTCGGCGCTACCATGAAGAAAAAAATGTGTGGGAATATCTCAATAATGTGGTTGAAAGTATTCATGGATTTACCTGGGCAAAAACAGCCACAGCGATCTGTACAGCTGATTACCAGCACAAACGTCTTGTCCTTGAACGAGAACTGCGAGAATTAGACGCCCAACATCGAAAAGAACGCATTATTCTGCGGTACGATAGAGTTTTTTTGTAATATTCTTCATTCTACAATGACTAAGCCTTAGCAATAACCCTTCACCTAATTAACTTAATTATTCAAGGAGTATCATGATGAAAAGGTTTTCCGTTTTTAGTGCCGTGATTGTAGCTGTTTTGGCTCTTGTCCTCACCAGTACCGCCTATGCCGCGAAACCGGAACGAACCACCGGGCGAGGTACCGGCCCGACCATTTTCGTGACCTCTCAAGGCCTCTACTTCGACTCAATTGTTGTTGTCGATCCTCTACCTCAAAAAGGCAGGTTTCAACAACTCGTGCCCACCGAAACAGGATTGACGACAGAATTTGGGCCTGGTGAGGTTGGTCATTTGGGCGGACGGTGGTGGATTGACGTTAATGAGGATGGCATACAGAACCAGATTGAGGGAGAGGAAGATAAGTTTTTTCTGTGTCCCCTATTAGGCCCTGGACGCGAGAATCCATAAGCAACGACAGAGCTTGCTTTGCCGAAGATATCTTTCGCTCCGTCAACTATGTCCCGCAATTCCCACCTGCCTCCCTCAAATGGGAGGCAGGTGGAGGGCGGTCATAAAGAAAGGTGATTGGCTAATTGCTTATGCCTCGACAATATCCTCTTTCAAACTTAAGACAAAGGTGACCACTTCGTCACATTCTTGCTGAGGAACCTGCAACGTTTTCATGGTGGCCCCAGCATGTTCCGAGAATATCGACCAATCCCCTTCACTAATTTTCATGGCAATATGAGAGGTCTTCATAGCTTGGCCGGTGTAGTACATGGGGCCACCGGCACTCCCGCGACAAAATGTTCAAGAAGCCGATTCGACTGGTAATGACTGAGTTTAGAGAATTTTAATCGCACAGGCTGAGCATAGAAAATACATATTTCCTACGCCAGCCCCTAAAATTAACCTTTGGCGAGTTCTTTGAGGGTGGTGCGGATGAGGTCTTCCAGTTCGTAAGTTTCCTTCATTTTGGAGACGGCCAGGTTCATAGCTTTTTTCACTTCTGGGGCACGATATCCCAAATTGATGAGGGCGGAGGCGGCTTCTTCTTGCAGGAAATTAGTCGGTTCTATCGGGGTTGTTGAGGATTGTTGGGAATCTGAAATCATGATGCGGTTGGTTTTGTCTTTTAACTCCAGCACAATTCGGCTGGCAGATTTTTTCCCCACCCCAGGAATTGAGCCCAGGGTGTCAATATCTCCGGTTTTAATTGCCGTGCATAAGTCGGGGACCGATAAGGTGGACAAAGCGCTGAGAGCGAGCTTGGGTCCGACGCCGCTGATCGTAGTGAGGAGGGTAAAGGCTTGTTTTTCTTCTATGGTTGCAAAGCCGAAGAGTTGAATAGTGTCATTTCGCACATGGGTCGAAACAAAGATGTGTATGGAAGAATTGATCTCTGGAAGGGTGAAATAGGTCGATAAGGCAATATATACATGATAGCCGACGCCTTGCACCGAAATGACTGCTTCTACGGGTGTTTTCGAATAGAGGGTTCCTAAGAGGGAAGCGATCATGCTTGATGTACCTTCAGGGTTTCTTCTAAAAAGTAGCAAGAAACCAAAGATATCTGAAATGAAGGAATTGGCAGAGGAAAAAGAACGGGCGAGTGAAGAGGACCTCAAAAGGCTTACTTTAGGTACTTTCGGCGGCCATTTTCTCCATCAATTCATCGGATATTTCAAAGTTGGCATGGACCTTTGCCACATCTTCGTTCTCGTCTAAGAGATCCATAAGTTTTAAAGCCTGCTCCGCATCACGACCTTCCAGTTGGAGGTGGTTTTGGGCAAGAAAGGTCAGATCGGATAGGCTAGTTTCTATCTGAGCTTTCTCTAGAGCTTCTTTAACCGCTTCAAAATCCGATGGTTCTGCAATGACTTCAAATCCGCTCGGTGTTTGTTTTACATCTTCAGCCCCAGCCTCCAGTGCGAGATCAAATAATTGCTCTTCTGTGACTGGTTGATTTTCAATGACTAATAAACCCTTTTTTTGAAATTGCCAGGCAACTGCACCAGGTTCCGCCATGGTGCCATTATGTTTTGTGAGAATATTTCGAACTTCTGCCACAGCCCGATTGCGTTTGTCAGTGGAAACTTCTATGAGCAGAGCCGTCCCCCCAGGTCCGTAGCCTTCTAGCATAAATTCTTCAAATTGGACGCCAGGTAGTTCCCCGGTTCCCCGCTGAATGGCCCGTTTCACCGTATCGGCGGGCATATTCACTTCTTTTGATTTTGCAATGGCTTGGCGTAAGGCCGGATTGCCATCGGGGTCGCCTCCGTTTCGTGCAGCAATGGAGATTTCACGGATAACGCGTGTGAAAATTTTCCCACGTTTGGCATCTTGTGCGCCTTTATGCCGCTTAATGGTTGACCAATGGCTATGTCCACCCATGTTCCTGATCCGTTTTCAATAAAAGGGCTAAAATAATAGCACAGAATGTGCTTCCGCGTGGGCTTCTATCACAGTATTTCAAAGGGAGTCAATGTAGTCTAGCGTGAGGGAAAGGTCTTTGAAATGCCCCATAGGCTTGTTGTTCTTTTCGGACAGAGGTTATATGGTAAGTTGTTTTTCCCTATGTGCTGCTTTTGACGGAGTTTAACCATGCGTGTGGTATTTATGGGGACCCCTGAGTTTGCGGTTCCCGCGCTTCAACATCTCATTGATTCAGATTTTTCGGTGGTGGGCGTCGTGTGCCAGCCGGATCGGCCGAGCGGTCGAGGCAAGAAAGTCGCGTTTGGGCCGGTTAAACAATTAGCTCTTGCGAACCATCTTCCGGTTGTCCAACCAGAAAAAATGAAAGCGCCAGCCTTTCTAGAGACCCTGAAGGTGTGGAATCCGCATGTGATTGTGGTGGCGGCGTTTGGACGTATTTTGCCACAGGTGGTATTAGATCTTCCGCCTAAAGGTTGCCTGAATGTTCATGGCTCGTTGTTACCAAAATATCGGGGAGCTGCTCCAATCCAATGGGCGGTCATTAATGGCGAAACCGAAACGGGTGTGACAATCATGGTGATGGACGCTGGCTTAGATACTGGGGCTATTCTTGAGCAAGCCAGAATGTCCATTTCCGCTGAAGATACCGCAGGAGATGTGGCTATCCGAATGGCAGAAATAGGTGGCCGCCTCTTGGTGGCTACGCTAAAAAGATGGTTGGATGGGTCAATTGAAGTTCAACTGCAAGACGAATCTCAATCTACTCTAGCTCCCATCCTTAAGAAAGAAGACGGGCTTCTAGATTGGAGCCAATCCGCCACTATCTTAGCCAATCGCATACGAGGTTTGTCTCCCTGGCCAGGAGGCTTTACGTTTGTAGAAGGAGAACGATGGGGTATTTGGAAAGCGCAGGTTGAGGAGCAGGACGTGAATTCAGCGTGGCCTTCGGAGAAGGCTTCTAATGCACCAGGAACAATCATCGGCGTGACGAAACAAGGAATTCAAGTGCAGACGGGCTACGGCGTGTTACGGCTTATCGAAATTCAGCCGGCGAATAAGAAGCGAATGGTTGTGAGTCAGTATGTGGCTGGCCACTCTATTAAAGTGGGAATACAATGTGGGAAAACTAGCGAGTAATGTAGGCCTAAACTTTCCTGGTCGTCTTGGCCAGCCTTCAATATTACTAGAATACCGATTGCGAAAAATAAAAAAGGGGACGCTTATGAGTGAAGAAACGTCAGAGTTATTGGCTTATATTCAATGTCAAATTGAGGAAATTACTACCATTCATGCGGAAGCAGAGAAGGCTCTTAATGCGGTGCAGGGGAAAGACCATGTGACGAAATGGAAGCGAAAAGTGGTTGAAGGTCTAGAGCCTTACGTGAGCCAGGCATATCTTCAACACATCACGAAGGAATGGTTGGAAACCACGTACTTTGTAGGAGATGTGTTCGATGAATTAGCGGATGAAGTGGATATGTGCCGTCGGCATTTGAAAAAATTGGCCAAAGATATACAAACGACTGGCATTCCCTGACCCTCCCATCTGGCCGTCTCTATGTTGCCCGTACGATTTCTCCTCGGTACCTAACTTTTAATGACAAAGCTTCCTCCCTATCCCAGAAAACGTTTGGGGCAACATTTTCTGGTAGATCCTAACCTACAACGAAAAATTGTCAGTCTGGCCGATATTCGGCCTTCCGATTTTGTGTGCGAAATCGGCCCCGGTGGTGGTGCACTGACTGTGTTTTTATGCCAAGTAGCTCACCATGTGTTGGCCTTAGAGGTCGATCCCCGAATGGTTGAATTTTTGAAGACGGACTTGGCCGCATATGCGAATCTTGAGATACAAGAAAAAGATGTTCTTCAGTATTCATTTGGAGAGCTTCCAGAGCATAGCATCATTGTGGGAAACCTGCCCTATAATATTTCGACGCCCATTATGTTTCGATTGTTGGAGGCACAAAAGAAAATTTCCCGCATGGTATTGACGATTCAGTTAGAAATGGCACAGCGGCTGGTCGCAAAGCCAAGTACCAAAGAGTACGGCGTATTGTCAGTAACGATGCAACACTTAGCTGAGGTGACATTTGGCTTCAAGGTCTCTCGCAAATGCTTCCGTCCTGTTCCTGATGTAGATTCTGGGGTCGTGCGGCTAGATATTCGCCAGGATCAACAGACCAAATCGGAAAATCTGCTTCATTTTCAAAGGGTTGTGCGTGTAGCCTTCGGTCAACGCCGAAAAACCCTTCTGAATGCCTTCCGGTCAGCTGGCTTCACCAATGAATGCTTGCAACAGATTCAACGGGACACAAGTATCTCGCTTACCCGCCGAGCCGAAACGCTTTCGGTCAATGAGTTTCGATTGTTAAGTAGATACTTTCCTTCCTTTTGACTCATTGTTCCTTAAATTATCACTTTCATGAGAAAGTATGTTGTGAATGAGTGTAAGGGTTATTTGCTCCATAGAAACCCTTATGGTACGATTTTTGGCATGAGTATTTTCCCGAATAAAAACGGGGTTAAAAATAAAAAGAAGAAGGCATCCCGGGAAACTTCCTCGTTAACAGTCCAGATTATTGGGGTTTTTCTGGCCACAGCCGGAATCTTGTGGTTGCTCAGCCTTCTGACGTTTTCCCAGTCCGATCCAGTATTGCTATTCACGCATTCCTCATCGCAATTGGTTCCGGAGAATGCTGTCGGACTTGTGGGTTCGACGGCTGCCTTTTCCTTGTTTACGATGGTAGGCGGCGGTTCATTTGTAGTGCCGTTGGTTTTGGTAGGATTTGGCCTAACAGTACTCTGGTCGGAACAGTTCCATGTGAGTCTGGCTGGCGTGTTGGGTTCGCTCTTGGCCGTTCTGTCGGTGAGTGCCTTATTGCATCTCTACTCTTTGTCTTTGGTGCCTACAGAGGAGATTGGCGTTGCTACGGGCGGGTTGATCGGGCAGGGTCTTTCAGAAGTCTTAGGGACCTATTTTGCAACGACGGGTGCGATGATCATTTTATTAGCCATGTTGTTAGTGTCCTTTTTGTTGCTCGTGCCCGTGTCTCTTGGACAACTCGCTCGGGGTACGCTTTCTGTTGGGGCCACACTGTGGGATCGCGTGGGCGAATCCCTCTTGGCATTGAAGGAGCAGGAATGGTGGGTGCGCGATGCCGAACCAAAACAGAATAAATCGATTCGTATCAATCGAGAATTGGCGGCTCGCGGGGGCATTGGAAGTGTGGGGTTGGATTCTATCTTGGAATCGTCTAGGGGAGACGACATTCCTTCAGAAACCAACCCGGTTCTGCTGGAGTCTGAGCCACGTTTAGCGTTGACTGATCAAACGGATCAAGAGTATTTGGGAGGAAAGGTTGTGTCAGAATCCTATGAAATGCCTTCTCCAGTGGATCTTCTGGATACGCATGCTGCTCGGGCGGCCCATCAGACCGATTCGGTGCTGAAATCTCAATCTGAAATTTTAGTACAAACCTTGAGCAGTTTTGGAATTGAAGGCAGTGTTACAGATGTGCATCCCGGTCCAGTGATCACTATGTATGAATTTGCGCCAGGTCCGGGTATTAAAGTGGCGCGGATAGTGACTTTGTCCGATGATTTGGCCATGGCCCTGAAGGCGCTGAAGGTTCGGGTTGTCGCGCCTTTGCCGAATAAATCAACGGTGGGTATTGAAGTACCTAATCCTCAGCGGGAAACGGTCGGCTTGAAAGATATGTTGACCTCAGAGGCGTTTGCCAAGGCGCGGTCCAAATTGGCGCTGGCCCTAGGAAAAGATATTTATGGAAGGCCGGTTGTTACCGATTTGCGCACAATGCCCCATCTATTGGTCGCTGGAGCCACTGGCTCGGGCAAAAGTGTAGGGTTAAATTGTCTGCTGTTAAATATTTTGTTCACAGCCCATCCCGATGAAGTGAAACTCCTTTTAGTCGATCCAAAAGTCTTGGAATTGCAAGTGTACGATGGTATTCCACATCTAATTCGGCCAGTGATTACCAATCCCAAAGAAGCTGCCAGAGGGTTGAGTTGGGTGGTTCAAGAAATGGAACGGCGTTACCGGGTATTGGCTGAATTGGGTGTCCGGAATATTGATGCCTATAATCGCAAAGTCGCCGAGCTTCAAGAGGCGCCGCAGACAAGACGAAGTAAAAAGAAGTTGACCAAAGGCCAGACGATGGATGTCGATGATCCGCCAGAATTAGAGATTCCGATCGAAGAACGTGTGCCGCTCCCCTATATTGTAGTTGTGATTGATGAATTTGCCGATTTGATGATGGTGGCTCCTAAAGACATTGAAGATCGCATCGCTAGGCTAGCCCAAATGGCAAGAGCTTCCGGCATTCACTTAATTTTAGCTACGCAACGCCCTTCTGTGGATGTCGTGACGGGGATTATCAAGGCCAATTTTCCTGCACGAATTGCCTATCAAGTCTCCTCCAAAACGGATTCGCGCACAATTTTAGATGCCAATGGGGCCGAGAGTTTATTAGGAAAAGGTGATATGCTCTTCTTAGCTTCAGGAACCGGACGTCTTGTTCGGTTGCACGGACCCTATGTATCGGATGACGAAGTTCGGAATGTCGTTGAGTGGGTAAAGGCGCAGGCGTCTCCGGTTTACGATCAGGCCGCCCTTGCAGCAGTTCAAGAATCTTCAACAGACGATCAAGTTGAAGATGAGACTTATGAACGAGCACGTGAATTAATAATGACTACTGGACAAGCTTCAGCCTCCTTTATCCAGCGGCGTCTTCGAGTAGGGTATCCTCGGGCGGCTCGAATGATTGAACAAATGGAAGAGGAAGGGTTGGTAAGCGCACCGGGTAGAGATGGTCGGCGAGAAGTGTTGGTTCGTGGAACAGCTGCAGCGGAGATTGGATGAAAAAACAGATTGTGTTGCATTTCATTGTTTTCTTGGGAATTGCTCTTTGCACGCACGTAGGGAGCATTTCAGCCTTTGCGGTCGAGAAGGTGGTGGATCGTGTGGATAATCGTTATGCTAAGATCCAAGATTTGCAGGGAACCTTTACCCAAGAGACGATTATTGAAGGATTTGAAACAGGGTTTCAATCCAAAGGGAAATTCTACTTAAAAAAGCCCGGCCTGTTGCGTTGGGATTATCTGGAGCCAGCACAAGAGCATATTTATGTGGATGGTGATGCGGTCCTGATGTATGTGCCGGAGCATCAACAAGTGGTGAAGGGCAAGTTAACTCAAATTGCCGCGTCGAAAGGACCGTTAGCATTGCTCTTAGGTGTGGGGAAGCTTGCACAGCAATTCACGGTATTGGAATCATCTAAAAATTCAACTAATTCTCAAAAGATCCCTGATTTAACCTTAATCCCTAAGCCGGATGGGGACACCGCTCCAACGATCAAAAAAATTGAATTGCAATTATTCCATGATTCCTATCTCATTCAAGCCATGAGTATATATGAAACTAGTGGAAATGTTTCCCGGGTGCGTTTTGATGAATTGGTGGCAAATAAGGGAATTTCGGCTGATCTTTTAAAGTTTACGATTCCCCCGGATGTTGTCGTAGTGGATTTTCCAACTTTTTAAGAAACACTGTGTGGCCGGTGCGAAGTTTGCTAGCGTTTCTTAGAGGAGTGGTGGCTGATGGCTGAACGTATCTTGGTCGTAGATGATGATAGTGGAGTTCGGGAAGCGCTGGCAGAATTTTTACGGTCTCTTGGCTATCTTGTCGTGGCAGTTGAAAGTGGCAAGGAAGCTTTGACTGAATATGCAAAAAGTGATTTTGATGTTGTGATGGCTGATTTGATCATGCCCAATATGGATGGGATGGAGTTGTTACGGCGTATTCGGGAAATCAAAAACAATGAGGTCATTTTTCTAATGATCACTGGGCATCCCTCTATAGGTACGGCTGTGGAAGCGATTAATCGTGGAGCAGATGATTACATTACGAAACCATTTCATTTAGAAGATGTGAAATTACGTATTTCCAAAGCCTTAGAAAAGCAAAGTTTGAAAGGTCGGCTCAAAACTGCCCAGGGCCTGGCCTGGGGCCTCATGCTCTCTGTTCCTCTCTGGTTACTTCTTGGAATTATTCTCGTTATTCTTTTTAAAGGGTAACGACCGTTCCTTCCTCTTCGTGATCCTTTTCGAATGATTGTCTTATAGGGCAGAGTATGGCTGTGAACAGTGGGCGATGTATGACTCGGATTGTTCTGTCGATTATAAGTGCTCTGGTTCTGGTTGTGAGCACTGCACAGGCTTTTAACAGGCACATTAAAGAAGATCCTATAAAAATTTTAAACAAATACTTATCTTTGGATAAAAAAGGGGCTCGTTTAGAAGCTGAATCTTGGCAGGTACTCAAGCCCTATGTGGAATGGGAGGCAGACGTTGCTTGGGGTCAGGTGGTCGTCATCTCAACCTTTCACATTGTGGATGATGTGAATGAATGGGAAATTATCAATGGGCTTGAGGCCAAAATTCCAGTGACATTTGATATTCTAGGAGTGATGCATTGGGAAAGTGTGACGTTCCTTCCTGATCCTCATCGGGAGTCATACATGTTTCATGTAAAGGCAGTTTATGATCGATGGCAAATAATTCACCCCCAGTTACCGCCTCATGTGGGACGACAGCGCTTGCTGGATTTTGTACGTTGGACAGAATTGGGTGAAACAGAGGAGGCCAGAAGAGCCTTGTTCGCTTCATTACATGAACAACTGAAAGAAGATACACAGGAATGAAAAAATGGCAAGCAGAAGTGTTGCTGTTTGATTTTGATGGAACCTTAATTGATTCCAAGGTGGACATTGCGACGGCGGTGAATTTGACCCTTCAGGATTTAGGGTTGCCGCTTCGTTCGGTTGAGGAGATTTTTAGTTTTGTTGGAGATGGCGTTAAACGTTTACTTCGGTTATCAGTTGGAGAAGAAACTCCAGAAGCACATGAGCATGCGCTTGAGGTCTTTCGCAAACATTATATCGAGCATTGTGTTGATACTACTCGATGGTATCCAGGGATCTGGGAGGTCCTTCAACATTACAAGGAACAGAAAAAAGCCATTGTGACAAATAAATCTTTGGAGTATACCTTGTGCATCGTCGATGGATTGCAGGCCCGAGACGTATTCGATCATATTGAAGCTCCACGCGATACCTCAGAATTGAAACCCGAACCAGTGATGTTGGAGCGGACCATGGGTATCTTGGGTGCAAGCCCGGAGGATACGGTCATGATTGGCGATAGCACCAATGATATTCGTGCTGCGCAGGCTGCTGGAGTTCGGGCTTGTGCGGTTGGCTATGGCTATGGCAATCGTGATCGTGTAACTGCGCTCAATCCAGAATTTTATTGCGAAAAGCCTTCTGATCTCATGGAATTATGGTAAATGTCTGAAGACAGGAAAAGTTTTTCAGTTGTGACTCTGGACAACAATCTTTTAAGATCAATAGCATTTGAGGTCGATGGGGCTTGGCTAGCCACGCGGGTTTTCTTTCAAGATAGATAAGGGTTGAGATTGTGGGACAATCGGTGGTGACATGTTTGGATATGGAGGGAGTTTTATTCCCTGAAATCTGGCTAGGGTTGGCTGATAAGGTGGGATTGCCAGAATTGCGTCTCACCACTCGAGACATTTCCGATTACGATGTCTTAATGCAAAAACGGTTAGATGTTTTGCGGACGCACCGTATTACAATCCATGATATTCATGACGTTGTTCGGGGAATTGTCCCGTTGCCGGGTGTGCCTGAATTTATGGCGTGGTTGCGACGACGGTCGCAAGTCATTATTCTGTCAGATACTTTCTATGAATTTGTTCAACCTCTAATGGAGAAGCTCCAGTTCCCCACTATTTTTTGTCATAGTTTAGGCATTGATTCAGAGGGGTACATTACGGACTATTTTCTTCGTCAAAAAGATCAAAAGGCGCAGGCTGTTCGCGCCTTAAAAGGTTTAAACTTCCAAGTGTTAGCCGGGGGTGATTCCTATAACGATGTTTCAATGTTACAAGAAGCTGATTCTGGGTTTTTCTTTTGTCCCCCAGAATCTATTGTTCAAGAATATCCCCAGTTTCCTGTGGCTACAACTTATCAAGAATTTCAGGAATATTTGCGACGTGCTGGTAGATTTTCTCCCTGAGATTTCGTGCGATGTCCGACTGAATTGTGCTATGTTTATCCCTCTCTAGAAATCCCGGTAATCTCGGGTTATGTCTATCCCCCACATAAGTTCTTTGCATCCATTTTTCCAAGGTATTGAAAGAATCTGGTCGGGGTTTATCACCAAAAGAAGAAAGGAGTCTTAAGAATGCGTGTTTCTTACACACGAGCATGGGTTCTCATTCTTGTCATGTTGGCCATGATGGCTGTTTCTGGTTGCCTAGGAAATCGAAATTGGCAATATCCACCATCCGAATCAGGGGCATATTTAGAGAATCGAGCAGCCAAAGCTATTGCCGCAAATGCCATTGTGCTTCCATTAGAGGATGCAAGAGGAGAAGACGTCAAAGAAGAATATTGGAAAGCAGCAATTCCTCTTGTGCCTTATGGTGATACCAAGTATGAACGCCCAGAAACTGCGGAAAATCCTGAACAGGTGGATGTTGTTCGCTTTAATCCATCCGATGATTTTGCTAAGGCTATAGCTGATGAGCTTTCTCAGGCAGGAATTTATTCTTCAGTGAAATACGCAGAAGACGTACAGCAAGAACCTGCGGATGTTGCGTTTCGTGGTCGGCTACGTTCTACAGACTGGAATCGGCGGTTATATACTTATCTATTGGGCCCTGTGGGCACGATATTTTGGATCTTAGGTTTACCGATGAGTGAAACAACCACAGGTCTCGAATTAGACTTGCATCTGACTCCGGTGAATGACCCAACAAAGGTCATTTGGAATATGACAATGGATTTTGAAGGCAAACAGTTAGATAGTCCTTATTATGGCTTAGAGAATGCGGTAGAAAGTTATCCACTGGCACTCCAAGAGGCTCTTAAACCGGCTATTGCAGATTTAGTGGGATTGGCCAATCAAGATCCCAATCGGTTGATGCCACGCTAAGTTATTGGAATTATTGAGGACTTAAAAAATATATTCTAGTGGGTTGATCTTTTAGCCTTCAGAAGATTATTTTTAAGCTTTAGGGAGCGAAAAAACAACCGATAATGATAAAGAATGAAGGGTATTGAATAGCTCTCTTCCTGGTGGCCTTTTAGAACAGGATTTTTTTGAATCCTGAACCCCAATTAAGGTAGAAAGCATAGCTCCTTGGCTATGGCCAAAATTGTTGTGTTAGTGACATCGGGGTCTGAGGCCGAGGCCACGAAAATTGCGAGAGGCTTGGTTGAACAACA
The DNA here is from genome assembly GCA_965223635.1 of Nitrospirales bacterium. Taxonomy (GTDB): domain Bacteria; phylum Nitrospirota; class Nitrospiria; order Nitrospirales; family UBA8639; genus Nitrospira_E. The sequence continues at coordinate 1,639,867 of OZ245007.1, read as the reverse complement.
ATTAGTCGCGTGTGTGAATATCCTTCCTGGTATTCGCTCATTCTTTCACTGGGAAGGTAAAGTCACGGATGAGACAGAATTTCTTCTCATCGCTAAAACAGTAGATTCATTATTTGAGCAGGTAGCGACGGCTGTGAAGTCACTCCATAGTTATAGTACTCCGGAAGTCATTGCATTGCCTATTCAAGATGGACTCCAGGACTATCTCGACTGGATTGAAAATGTCACCAAGTAGGCGAAACCATCGAATTAAACATGGCGAAATGAGAAACTCATATCTTTATTTTAATCACGTTCCTTCAACCGTACTGGTGATCGAATGAAAGAATCAGAAGACACGTTGACTGTTATTGTCTTTCGAGGTGCTCGAGCCAACCCCTGGCGCCTTAAAATCCGTAAAGTATTTGTCAAACATGGGTTAATTTTTGGTCTGGCTTTACTTTTGATCCAGGGTGGGATTATCACTCATTATGTCTACCAGTGGAGCCAACTGACTGAATTGGAAGAAATTAAAAAGGAACTGCATTCCTCTCGTGTCAATACAGGAACATTTTCAACGGAAGTTGATGGCATGAAAAAGCGGATGTTAGCTCTCGAAACGCTGAATCGGAAATTGCAAACAATGTTTGGCTTGGAGCCAGATGATATTCAGGGCCTTCCTTCTGGTGTTCCTGGGCAAGGGGGTGAAGAATTTCCCTATGATCCTCTAGAGGATATGAACATGACAGATTCTGTTTCCGACAAGAAATCTCATTTGGAGCAAGGAACGCTTTTAGGTCACTCGGATACAGATCGGAAAATTTCTGCAATAAAAACTGGCCTTGACTGGCTGACCCAGCAGAGTAAGTTAGAGAGTAAGATTCTGGATGAACTCTCGGATGTAGCAGAGAAAAAAGCTGCTCAATGGGCTTCAACTCCCTCCATCTGGCCTGTAAAAGGATCGATTACTTCTCGGTTTGGTCCTAGAGTGTCGCCCTTTACTGGCAAAAAAGCCTTGCATGCCGGAATAGATATAGGAGCAAGAAAAGGCACTGAGATTCGATCGCCTGCTTCTGGAAAAGTGGTTGTGGCAGCGTATGATGGTCGAATGGGAAAATTTATTCGAATTGATCATGGCTATGGTCTTGAGACCACGTATGGCCATTTGTCAAAAATTCATGTGAAATATGGAGATCGTGTGCAAAGAGGCGATCTCATTGGGCGGGTTGGGAGCACAGGAAAATTCTCAACAGGACCTCATCTTCATTATCAGGTGGCGGTGAATGATAAGGTTGTTGATCCCATCCATTATATTCTTGACTAAGCAACCTATAAGTAGTAGTGGGGACAAGCAAGGTTCCTTTCTTGGCTCCCTTTTCCATTTCCTCTCTTCCGCTAGTTTTTCCTTTTCAGACTCTGTTGGACAAAAGACCTAAGACCCTGGAATGCCTCATGGGTCTTCTTTTTTATGTCGTGGGCCTTCTTTTGAGTTGAATTGTCAGTCAAATTCACCTAGATTATCTACTTCAAAAATTGATACAGTTAAGGCTCTCTGTTAGCTTGACGAAAAATTTTGTATTTTCACTTGTTTAGAGGAAGATACAAAAAACAATTCTCTCAAAAAATTGAACGGCTGACCTTCGGATCGTTTTTTAACAAGGAGGAGACAAGGTTATGAGTCTCGATTATGTGAAATTCACCCCAGGTTTTGGAAAGTTTATGCCTAAAGAATATCGCGATATGGTCGAGAGTGGCCCCTTTGGTAAAAAGACGGCGGTCTCTCAAGTTGGAACATTTAAAGAAATCTTGGAAGAACATCCTATGTGTGCCGGATGTGCCATGACGCTTTTTATTCGTTTAGCGTTTATTGCCTTTCCAAATCCTGAAGATACCATTACGGTGGGAACGGCGGGCTGCGGCCGATTGGCGATTTCTCAAGCCGCTGTGCCTTTCGTCTATGGAAATTATGGTGACCAAAATGGGGTTGCGAGTGGGTTATCGCGCGGACTTCGTTTGAGGTTTGGAGATCGTCCCAAAGATGTGGTTGTGATGGCGGGAGATGGGGGAATGGCGGATATCGGATTTGCACAAACTCTACATTCGTGGTTTCGAAAAGAAAAATTCACAACCATCATGTTAGATAACGAAGTCTATGGAAATACCGGTGGACAAGAAAGCGGAATGACCAACAAGGGGCAGGTTTTGAAGATGGCGCCTTTGGGGAAAAAATTTGAAAAAATGGACATGGTAGGAATGGCCAAGGTGGCTGGATGTGCCTATGTGGCAACTGTTGTTCCCAATAACCCAAAGCGAGTGGAAAGTGTCATTAAAAAAGCGATTCTTATTGCCCGGGAAGTAGGTCCAACGTACATTCAAGCATACACTTCCTGTAACATCGAATATGCGATTCCCACTGATCAAGTGATGCAAGATGCGAAGGATGTTGAAAATGATCGCTATAAGTTTCAAGAATATATAACGGAAGAAGCCAAAGAGCATTTGGCTACCCTTTATGGATATAAAGAATATCTCCCGAAGCCTACTGCTGCGGTGACGAAGGGGTAACTTTTTGCGTTGCGTAGTAAGGGTTTAGCTGTTTACATTATGATGAGGGAGGTGTAGAGATGGCGATTCGTTATAACATTCGTATGGCAGGCGTTGGTGGCCAGGGTGTGGTGACCGCATCCCACATTTTTAGCACGGCGGTCATCAATGCTGGAGGGGAAAGTACCATTGTTCCGTTCTATGGGTCTGAAAAGCGGATGGCTCCCGTAGAAAGCTATGTGCGCGTCTCGAATGAACCAATATATGAAATTGGAGAAATTACCTTCCCTCATATCCTCATGGTTTTTCATCCGCAGTGTATCACCCATGGAAAGAGTTACACGAATCCTTTTTACTATGGGTTAAAACAAGATGGAGTTGTGCTGATCAATAGCAATACACCTATGAATCTTGAGCCGGATCAAGCTGCGGAATTAAAAGACTTAAATGCGAAAATCTATTACCTCCCGGCCACCCAAATGTCGCTAGACGTGGCAGGAATAGATTTGGCCACGAATATGGCTATGGTTGGCGCGATCGGCGCGATTACGGGCCTTTCAAATTTAGAAGCCTCCGGTACGGCTGTGAAAGACCGATTCTTAGGGAAAGGTTTTGTCGTTTCGGGAGGAACTGCTGCGTTGGATAGTGTGGTGGAAAGAAAGTTTAAAAAGAAAGCGGAGCTTATTGAAAAAAATCTTGCGGTCGTCAAGGCAGCTTGGGACTATGCCGTTGAACAAGGGTGGTCGGCTGGAGGTTCCTCAATGGCCGACCAAACAGCTGCCGCAGCAAAGGCTCCAGCCTAAATGAGGAAATTGAAAGGGGAACTCGATGTATCTTGTCGCGAATATTGATCAGGAAATATGTGCAGCCACGAGTTGTAAGTTGTGTACGCAATATTGTCCGGAAGCCAATACTATTCAATATGATACGGAGGCCGGAAAAGATAAGGGTTTGAAATATGGATCTGCCTATGTGGCGGTGGACCGTTGTAAAGGCTGTGCCCAATGTGTGTGGGTGTGCGATAACATGGCGAAGCATAAAGCCATTAAAATGGAAATGATTGACCAGATTGGTGATGCAGCTCTCACCCCAAATATTACTTACAAAGAAAAGAATACCAAAGCGATTTTAGCAAATCCGTGGCAGGGTTAACCTCGATCACTTTCTTACTGATATTCGTAATTACTTTAAATCGGAGTCCGACGTGGAATTAACGCAAGAACTAGAAGACGCAATCGTGGCTCCTGGGCCACAAGGGTTCCATCCCCCATCAGCTGCAGAACTTGGTGTCCTGACGCCTGAGAAGGGCAAAGGTTTGAAATTTGGCCATTTGGTTGAGGAAGAGCTGGCAATGGAAGCGATGGCGCGTACAATGATGACGCGTAAGAATGCCACTATTTTCCCGGGTCCGTTGGTATTGTGGAATTGGAATGATCATGCGGCAGATAAGGCTAAGGCGGTATTAGAGCTTGCAGCTCAGTTACCAGATGTGCTTGTTATTCCGATGCCGGATTATCGCCCCAAGTACCCTAAGGTCGAACCGGAAGAAGTCATCAATCCGAATCATCCAAATTTGACGATCTGGGGGAATAAGATTGAAGCTTGTATTTTTATCGGTGTGCATTGTCACTATGCCAATCTGACTCTTAAGATGATTCGAGCCGGAACCAACTGCTGGACTTCAGCCATCTGTGCCGAGCAAGGCCATGAAGATGCCATGTTCACGGTAAGAGACTCTGATGCCGCAAAGATTCGAAGGGTTGTGGCCGTCTTTAAACGCGTACGCGAAGAAATGGGAATTAAATTACCAGAAAATGGAGAGAATGTGCGCTTTACCGGGCTGCAGTCCAGGGTTCATGGTGGGAAAACACACACCAATCCACTGGATTTCGGTCTTGCAAGCCCGGCGGACGGAAATGCAGCAGCCTTTGGTCATAAAGCTGAACACATGCAGAGTGAAGCTTAGGTTTGTGAGAAATATTCACTATTATAAAATTAGGGGGATCAAGCCATGAGTGAAGGTGTAGAAACAGAAGTCAAAACCAATCCCCAGGGTGATCCAATTACGAGTGCTCCTGCAGCCGCTCCTTCCACCAATGGTGGAAGAAAAGACCCTCATGGGGAAGCCAAACGTCAGAAGGAAGTATCTCCTGAATATATGTTTTTTGAAGCTCCCCGTGAACGGGAATTTATTACAGGCAGCGAAGCTGCCAAGGAAGCTGTTAGGCGATCAAATGTTGATTTGTCTGTAGCCTATCCCATTACACCCCAAAGTGAAACCTTGCAATTAATTGGTGTCTTGTATGGGGAAGGGTATGTCAAGGAATTCTATCGTGGGGAAGAAGAATATGGAGTGATGTCGGCTATTGCTGGAGCCTCGCGCGCTGGAGTTCGAGCTTTTACCGCCACAGCTGGCCCAGGAACATTACGAGGTATTGAGCCTATTGCCTCGTGGGCTGGGCACCGTCTTCCTGCCGTGTGCATGTTTACGTGTCGAGTGGTTAATGCTCCGCTGGCTATCCAACCTGATAACATTGAAATTGCCTATCTTTTAAACAGCGGAATGCTTGTCTTTCACGCAGAAAATCAGCAAGACCTATTCGATTATATTATGAAGGGGTTTATTATCAGTGAAAAAAATGATGTCACGCTTCCGGTGGGTGTCTGCTGTGATGGTTTTTTTGTGACTCATGCTCGGGGTTATTGCGCCATGCAGGATCGAGGATTCAAGCTCCCAGCTCGTGATACGTACAGAGGAGCTGTGCCGGTTCTAGATGCTGAAAATCCACCAGCCCGATTGTCTCGTGATGCCCCAGTTCAAAAATCTAATTTTATGGCCTATAACATCCACGCTGTCTGGCAGCAAGAAGTCTGGGCTGGGGTCGAGCGATCCAGAAAATATATTGATCAATATATGGATGGATTGTGTGAAGCGCAGGATGTCGATGATGCAGACGTTCTCCTTATTGCTTCGGGGAGTGCTGCGGCCCAATCCCGTGAGGCAGTCCGCCAATGTAAAGAAAGAGGTATTAAGGCAGGATTGATTAAAATTCGTTCCTTGCGACCGTTCCCAACAAACGAGCTGAGGAAACTTTGTGGTAAAGCCAAGCTTATTGTTGTTCCTGAGTTTAACTATGTAGGGTGGTTGGCTAAAGATGTGGCGACAGCTATTTATGGATTCTCCAAGGCAAAAATTGTGGCTGGTCCACATGTCTATGGGGGTATGTCTATGCCAGTAGAAATGATCACCGATGAAATAGAATGTGGGTTGACTGGAAAAAAATCAAATACTGTTCCGCCTTCAGCCATCATGGGTGCAGCAGACCCGGCGGCGGTGGCAGAATTTATGAAAAGTATTTAACCTATTTGTCTACCAATTGAGTAAATCGAAAAGCCCGTCCCGAGGAAATTGGGACGGGCTTTTCTGTATCAACTCCAAACCTCAACATTATGCCTTCTGTCCAAACAAGACGAATACTTGTCACCAACGATGATGGTATTCATGCGCCCGGCATACGTGCCATGGCCAAGGCGCTGAAAACCTTAGGAGAAGTGTGGGTTGTAGCCCCAGAGAAAACGCAAAATGCGGTTGGGCGAGCCATGACACTGCATAAGCCGTTGCGGCTGCGGAAAATGCGAACTCGGTGGTTTGCGGTCAATGGCACACCTGCTGACTGTATTACTTTAGCTGTTTGCAAGCTTTTGGAAGACGATCTACCGACATTAGTTGTTTCTGGAATAAATAAAGGTTGGAATTTGGGTGATGACGTGACGAATTCCGGTACGGTTGCAGGTGCGTTGGAAGGTATGCTTCATGGTATTCCATCGATGGCCGTTTCCTTAGAAGATAGCCCGAAAGCTTCTTATGCTGTCGCTGCCCATTATTCGGAGCAATTGGCGAAACGGATTCTGAAATCTGGGTTGCCGGAAGGCACGATTCTCAATGTGAATGTCCCCGGCTCGAAAAAAGATGGGATAGCGGGTATTCACTTCACTAGTCTAAGCCAGCGGCGGTACCATAACCCTGTGGTGGAAAAAATCGATCCGAGGGGAGGGTCGTATTTTTGGATTGCGGGAGAGAAAGAATCGTGGGCCAGAAGAAAGCCTTCTGATCATGATGCAGTGGCAAAAAACATGGTTTCTGTTACACCCCTGCATTTAGATTTAACGGATTATGATGCGCTCAATGCGCTAAAGAACTGGAAGAAAAGCCTTTAGCGTACGGTAATCTTTAGAAATCTCCGTATCCAAACACATGGGCTGGGCTAAACAATTATACGACTGGATGCTTTCGTGGGCTGATTCGCCTTATGGCGTTCCGGCCCTTTTTGGTTTGGCCTTAGCCGAATCCTCGTTTTTTCCTCTCCCTCCTGATGTACTGTTAATAGCCCTTACACTTGGAATTCCAGGAAATGCCTGGTGGTATGCCACAGTAGCCACGGTTGGGTCAGTTATGGGAGGAGCCTTAGGCTATGGTATCGGCTGGTATGGTGGGCGACCCGTTGTGAAAAAAATAATGGGCCAAGACCGCATGGATCTTGTCCATCAATATTTTCAACGTTATGAAGCCTGGGCGATTCTTATTGCAGGCTTTACTCCTATCCCTTATAAAATTTTTACCATTGGGGCAGGAGCATTTTATGTGGATTTCAAAACATTTATGGTAGCCTCGTTAGTTAGTCGGGGAGGACGGTTTTTTCTTGTAGCTGGTGCCATACAACTTTTTGGTCCATGGATGAGAGAAATTATTGAAAAATATTTCAATCTCTTCTCTATTGCGTTCGTTGTGCTGCTGGTCCTAGGTTTTTGGATCGTGAAACATCTGGGAAAGAAGCTTTAGCAAAAGACATCCGCTCGAGAGCCCTAGACGATGCCTGTTACCATCTATAACACCAAATCTAAGAAAAAAGAGGTCTTTACCCCATTGGTTCCTGGTAAGGTCAGCATGTACGTTTGCGGTGTGACCGTATATGACGATTGTCATTTGGGCCATGCTCGTAGTGCCCTCACCTTTGACATGATCAGACGATATTTGGAATTTACTGGATATCAAGTGACCTATGTCAGGAACTTTACTGACATCGACGACAAGATTTTACAGCGGGCCGACAAAGAAGGCGTGGCATGGAATGAAATCAGTGACCGCTACATCAAACATTTTTACCGGGACATGGAAGCATTAGGTATTTCCAAACCCACCGTGGAACCCCGAGCGACCGAACATATGCAGGATATCGTGGACATGATTGTCGGCCTAGAAAAAAATGGGGTGGCTTATCAGCTAGAAGGTGATGTGTACTTTTCTGTCAAGACGTTTTCTCCCTATGGGGAACTGTCAGGGAAAAATCTAGAAGAACTCCAAGCTGGTGCAAGAGTCGAAGTTAATGAGAAGAAGCGAGATCCAATGGATTTTGCGTTATGGAAAGCGGCGAAACCTGGTGAGCCCGGATGGGATAGTCCATGGGGACAGGGACGTCCCGGGTGGCACATAGAATGTTCTGCCATGTCAGTAGCTGAGTTAGGTTCGACATTCGATATTCATGGAGGAGGAAAGGATTTGATCTTTCCACATCATGAAAATGAAATCGCGCAATCTTCTGCCTATACCGGTAAAGAGTTTGCGCGCTATTGGGTCCACAATGGGTTTGTGACGGTAGACAAAGAAAAAATGTCCAAGTCGCTTGGGAACTTTTTTACGATCCGAGAGATTTTAGACAAATCTCCCGTTTCCGATTCGGAGGTGATTACAGGTGAATGTCTACGCTATTATTTGTTGTCGACTCATTATCGAAGTGATTTGAATTTTTCCGAAAAATCCCTTCCTGAAGCCAAAGCAGCCGTGGATGCTATCTATAGCCTCATTCAACGTTTGGAGGAATGCGACTCCCAAGAGCGCAATCAAGGTGAAGAAGATTGCGAGCAAGTCTTGAAAGGTTTCTCTCGTAAGTTTCACGAAAGTATGGAAGACGATTTCAACACCCCCAAAGTTTTAGGGGCATTCCATCAACTTCGCAGCGAAGTCAATAAGGTATTGGCGAAAGGGTTAGGGACTAGCGCTCGAAAAAGCCTTGTCACTCTGTTAAGAAGGTATGGAACACCCTTGGGTATCTTTCAACTCCCAGTTTTAACTTGGCATGGGGGGAATGTGAACCGTGATCCTCAGGATTTGGGGCCTGCTGACCTGATTGACTCGCAAATTCGCCTGCGCAACGAAGCTCGCGCAAAGAAAGATTTTGCCACCGCTGATACCATCCGAAAAGAACTAGCCGACCACGGCATTATCCTCGAAGATCGACCTGATGGCACGACACGCTGGAGACGATGAGCCCACCAGTGTGATGTATGGGTTCCATTCTGTCACCGAAGCCCTACAATCTCCTGGCCGTGTTATCGAAAAACTCTGGTTAGCCAAATCTGACGGCCGGTTTTTTCCTCTTACCCGTCTCGCCAAAGAACGACATATTCCCTACTCAGTGGAGTCCCGTGATCGGTTGGATCGCTTGGCTGGGGATCGCCATCATCAAGGAGTCGTTGCCAGCGTGGCGGCCAAGCAGTTTTTAGAAGGGGAGGAACTGTTAGATGAAGCGGAGCAATGCTCCACGCCTTCGCTGCTCATAGTGCTAGACCAAATACAAGATCCACATAATTTGGGTGCCATAATCCGGACAGTAGACGGAGCAGGAGGACATGGTATTGTCATTCCAAAACATCGTGCCGTGGGCTTAACTCCAGGGGTGGCTAAAGCGTCTGCGGGGGCTTTAGAACATGTGCCGATAGCACGTGTGGCCAATACTGGTAAATTTGTCGAACAATGTCAAAAACGGTGCATCACTACGATTGCGCTGGATGCGGAAGCGAAAATTTCCTATGCCGACGTTGATCTAACGCAATCGCTGGCCTTGGTTTTTGGAAGTGAAGGGGAAGGGATTCGTCCAATTGTACTCAAGAAATGCGACCACCGCATCCGAATTCCTCTCCGAGGGCACCTCAATTCATTAAATGTATCGGTGGCAGTAGGCGTCGTGCTCTTTGAAGCGACGAGACAGCGCGGGGGAAAAGGCTGAAGGCGAGGTGTTATTTGATCTGAATAAGCCCTTCTTGGATGGCAGCGTTGAGTAGTTGGGCCGCATTTGACACGCGAACCTTTTTCATCATATTGGCACGATGAGCTTCTACCGTTTTCACGCTAATTTTTAGCTGCTGTGCAATTTCTTTATTTTTCAGCCCGGACCAGATGAGTTGAAGGATTTCCTGCTCCCGTTGGGTCAGGGCTTCGGGGCGCTTACGTTTTATGGGTGGTTCATCGCTCGGTAATGGTTTTGGTCGTGTATTCATCGGGTCCTCGGCATCCTTGGCTAGGCAAATTATCTAAGGGAGAATATCAGGTCATTTTGGTATTGTAAACTGAAAATATACGTAAACTCACCCTAGTCGAATTAACTACGGAATATGTGGCATTTATGGCTCACTGGATTGTTTGGCCCGGCGTCTTTATTCTGGGAACAATCATTGGCAGTTTCCTGACCGTTTGCGTCTATCGCATCCCAAATGGGCGATCAATCGTGACTCCCCGGTCAGCCTGTCCTGTCTGTGGCAAACAAATCAGCTGGTACGACAATGTGCCGTTGTTAAGCTTTCTTTTCCTCAAGGGGCAATGCCGTGACTGCAAAAGTGCCATTGCCCCACGGTATCCCGTCATTGAGCTGGTGAATGGTCTGGGATACCTCTTGGTCGTCTGGCGATTTGGGCTGGCCTGGACGACAGTGGTGTATGCGGGCTTGTTCTCGGTGTTCTGGGTGGTGACCTGGATTGATTGGGATCACAAAATCATTCCGGATGTGATTACTCTACCGGGGATCGTGATTGGGTTTCTTTGTGGGTCCCTCGTACTCCCAACGGGGTGGATCAATTCACTCCTGGGTATTGTCGTCGGTGGCGGGATTTTGTTGACCTTAGCCTGGATCAGTCCCTATGTCTTTGGCAAAGAAGGGATGGGAGGCGGTGATATCAAATTTTTGGCCATGGTGGGGGCTTTTTTAGGCTGGCAGCAGGCATTTATCACGCTCATGGTGGCATCCGTGTTTGGAGCGGTGATTGGCATCGGGCTTCTAACATTTAAGGTGATGGAAAAAGGCCAATATATTCCCTTTGGCCCATATTTGGCCCTGGGAGCCCTCATCGCCATGCTTTGGGGGATAGACCTCTGGCAATGGTATTTTCGCGGATTGGTCTGAATGCTAGAGATGGAACAGTTGGCGGGTCTAAGTAAGGACGGTAGAGAACATGAGCATGCCCCAGGTCGCTCTAAAAGGTTTGACTCTCGTGGAATTGATGATCGTGCTTGGCATTATCAGCATCACTATTATGTTCACGAACTTGTGGCTCACAACTCAGTTGCCTCAATGGCGATTAAATGGCGCCGTTCGCCAAGTCATGTCGGATTTAGCAGCTGCAAAAATGAAGGCGGTTGTCCAACGAAATCGTCATCGGATTTTTTTTCAAGATGACCGGCATTACCTCATCCTGGATGATCAAAATAATAATGGGTCTATCGATCCTGGCGAACCCCAGGAATTGCGTGATATCCAAGCCAACTATCATGATGTCACAGTAGCGGCTTCAAATAACCCTTCGTTTTTACCTCGGGGCACGGCCATCAATCTGGCTTCGATCACGCTCACGAATTCTGCAGGCTCAAAAAAAATAACTGTCAGTATCACTGGCCGGGTCAAGGTGAAATCGTAAATGTCAAAATCGACAAAGGAATTGACGTTGTTCTGGTTGGACGGCAAGTCTCAACAGGGGTTGTCGCTGCTAGAAATCGTGATCGCGCTGGCGGTTGTCTTTTTAGCATTATTAGGATTCGCAGGATTTTCCGTGGTTGCTCACACTGGCATGAGTGCCAGTGAAAAAATGACGCGGGGCGTCACCTTAGCTCAGGAAAAGATGGAAGATGTGAAGCGGGAAGGCGTGCCGGTTAGCTTCACAAGTCCCCTAAGCACGATTGAATCTTATGGATCCATTACTGGAGCGCTTCAGCATCAACGAATCTTGACGATCATTCCTGATGATCCGATGCCAGGGTTGCATACGATCACCGTTACTGTGCAATGGGATAATGGAGCGCATACCACCTCTCTTACTTCTTATCTCACAACAGATGAATAGGTGAACCGTGTTTTGTGTCCGCCAAAAATTTCCTCAAGGCATTACGCTCATCGAAATGGTCGTGGCGCTAGCCTTGAGTCTGGTGACGGTGAGTGCCGTCTATGCGCTGTATGTCAGTGAACTTAAGGCGCAACATGTGCGTGAAGATCGGTTGGAGATGCAGCAGCAAGCTCGGGTTGTCATTGATGTGATGAGTCGTGAACTCTTGATGGCAGGATATGATCCGAGTGGGGTGAATCACGACACAAATGCTAATAATGATTTTTGGGGGATTACCTATGATCCTGTCCGTTTGATCCTCAAGGCGGATTTGAACGGAAATGGCCTGACTGCAGATACGAACGAGTCCATTACCTTTCTGTATGACGGCAGAACGCATACGCTACGGCGTAATACGGGTGGTGGGAATCAACCCTTTGGAGAAAATATCGAATCATTCCTGGTTGAATATTTCGATGAGGAGGGAAATCCAACCGTTGACTCGGCAAGTATTCAGCAAGTGCAAATCACAGTCACGGCTCGTACGGAAGCGCCTGATTTTAAATATCTGTCGAATGGTGGATATCGAACAGTCACGCTGCAGTCTCGTATTACGCCAAGGAATCTTTAAGCATGAAAAAGGGAAGCATGAGTGGAAGACAGAAAGCCTTGTTGGGAATGTTGAATAATGAAGATATCAAAGGGCATATATGCCCATCGTGACATCAGACACCACGAGCTTCGGGGCGGTTCAAAAAAGTCCATCCAGCAAGGCCGCAATCATTTTTGCGCGCGTAGCGTACTGGTATTACGTGAGCACGGGAAAATGACGAGAACGCCGCTGGTGGCTTTTTTCAACAGCCCCTTGTTGAAAGGGAGACAAGGAAGTGCTCTCATCGCTGCGCTTGCGCTGGTGGCCATATCAGGCATCATGGGCGCTACGATCTTATTTGCCACATCGACTGATTTACAGATCAGTGGTAATTATCGACGAGCTATCCAGACTTTTTATGCAGCAGAAGCAGGGTTAGCTGAAACACAACGACGATTAAGTGGAACGCCCGCGTCTAATCCCGTCGTTCTTGGAGATCTTGCGTTATCGTATCAATCAAATTGGTCGGCCTATGTCTTTTCTCACGATGGGTGGCAGCCAGAAAACGATCAAGCCTACGATGCGCTTCTGACCAACTACATTCCGCTTGCAGGAAATGCTGTAAACACTCTTGTCCAGACTAATAGTGTCCAACGTGACTTAGCCTATTGGACGAAGGTACGTCACAAAACAGAGTATGATGCAGAGCAGGCGGGGCACCGCCAGGCCACGCCCCATTACGTGGATGGTGATGGTGGGACAGCCTTGCATTCCATGAACAATAAAGGGCAACTGATTCGATTTGGCTACCCTTCGGCATTGTCTGTGAAGCCCCAACAATTTACCACCGCTTTGCCAACGTTGTATGCGCCTGTTGACGTTATTCTCAGCCATGGCCAAGTTGAAGGGGCAGAAGCGATTCTTCAGGCTGATGTCATTCATCCTGCGGGTCCGCCTGTCTGGGCTCCGGTTTACGTGGGGCAGGAAGTGATGCTTTCAGGAAGTAGAATTACGATAGAAGGCATAGATGCCTGTGGGCTGCTCCCTTCAGGCCTTCCTCCAATTTCACTAGCTCCTTCGGCTTCCCTGGTAGGTGTGGCTAGTCTGAACGGTAATCCTGTGTCTCCTCAAACGAGTCCTGCATCGTTGGAGTTGGAAGAACAAATTGATGAGCTAAAGAGGGGTGCAACGCCTGTGTTAACTGATTTAACTGGAGCAAATATGGGTTCAGCCGCTTCCCCTATGTTGCTATATGCTGAACCTATAAATGGTCCTCTTGTAGTTTCTCAGGTCACTGGATATGGCATCTTACTTGTCAAAGGCAATATACAAATCGATGCTCCCTTCCATTGGGACGGGGTTGTGATTGTATCTGGACAAGCCACATTTTCCGGAGGAATCGGACCCTCAATTCTTAACGGTGCTATCTATGCTAATCAAGTTCATATACTTCATGACGATGTCACTATCATGCTCGACACCTGTCCCATTACCGCTACTCTTCGTACCCTTCCCGTCCAAGTTCTCACCTGGCGCCAATTGCTCTAGGAAACCTTTAAAAACCGTCCTTTTCCGTGATGGCGACGTCAGCTTTGTGCTCAAATCCTCATGTATTCCCATATACACTCCGGTTTTCCGCGCGAAGTTTCCTTGCCCTCACACAAAAATCCTGGTTTTTAGAGGTCCCCTCTAGGTTCTTTGTTGCAAGAGCGGATTCACAGAATTCAACTGACTGTCAGAACTCTGATGGGCGAAAAGGATTCCATTAAAGTGGCGTTCCTATTTGCCCGATGAGGTGTAGATATACTCTCCGAGTATCTATGTACGAGCGATCTATCGTTCAACTTTGGTTGAGCGCGATCGGATAGTTTGGAAATAAGGAAGAGAGGATCTATGCCTAGTATAGAAAACAACCTGACGGAGGAAGTAAAAAGTCAGACGCAATCCAGGCTGATGCGGCACAAAACCGATATTAATAAGCTATTTGGAATTTGCATGGATGTGGTGAAATTTGCTCGTATTATGGATGCCATGGTCTATGAGATGCAATTGCTGGCATTGAATGGAGTGGTCCATGCCGCCAAAGTTCCGGGGCATGAAGGGCGACCGCTATTGGCCTTAGGGCAAGTCTTAACCGACTTGCCAGAAAAAATTGGTCCAGAGGTTCGGGAATTAGAAGGATGGTGTACGCAAGTGGCCAAAAATACCGCCAAGTGCTCAGATTTAGTGCGGCGCTATTACCAACAGATTATGTGTTTGGTATCCACTGTCTTAAAGCAGATCACCCCAGAAGACACCTCGTTCTTAAAAGAAATGGCGGACATGAATCTTTCTCGTTCATCAGATGTGGCCAAATTCATGAAACATCCTTTTTTTGAGCGATTACCCCCAATCATTTCTGACAACCTTCAGCGTCTTTCACATCAGTGCCAAGTTAATCATAGTGAGACGATCCAGTTATTGCGAGAGTCCATACAATGTCTGGGGAAAGCCAAGCTGGCCTCGGAAAATATCAAAGGGGTTGGGACGACGGCTCAATATTTGTCGTTGTATATTAAAGTGGAGGCGGCGTACCTCTCTGAAAAACAAGATAATTTTAGATGGCTCTATGGTTGACTCCGGTGGACTAGCTCGTCAAGAGTTAATGGCGCTTTATTCGCTGAGATTCCAAGGAGGGTCTGCAACGCGGCCATCGGCGTTTTGCGGCGGTTGAAGCGGAACACAAACTCATCAAGATAGCTCTGGAGATACTTTGGCTCCACTCCATGATGCGTGCCAATGAGCCACGTTTTGAGATTACTGAAGACCCGGTGGATATGGGGCGCCACTTTGTGCGCTCGCTCCGGGGTGCGAACCATTCGCACACGATGCTTGTACCCGACCAACGCTGCATCAGAATACCCGCGCCACCCATCCGTTCGGAGTGTGGAGTTGGCCTCAATATTTGCCCTCAAAAACCCACGAATGCTGAGCTCGCCTGCATCCTTCAGGATTGAAAGACGCAATCGACCTGTCCGTTCAGATCGTTTCCCTTTTTTGTCGGTATAGGGGAGAACCTCCACGGCCCCGATTATCAAGCTCTTGTGCTTGGCTGTCGTCGCTCCCCGACCTGGCCTGCCTTTGGCTGAGCCGCCGAGGATTGCCTCATCGGCCTCAATCAAGCCGGAGAGCTGGCTTCGGTTTGTGTTGACCATTCCTTGACGCAACCGATGCAGCATATGCCAAGCTGTGGTGGCACTCGAAAGGCCAAGCTGGCGTGCAAGCTGAACGGCACTGATTCCTGGCGTATGAGTCGTCACAAGATACGCAGCCCAGAACCACTCCTGGACGGGCACGTGAGAACGGTGCATGAGTGTGCCGGCCATCGGCGAAGTCTGACGCCCACACGCCCGACACTCGAACACGTAGCGCTTGGAGTTGAGCCAGGCCGACTTCCCCCTGCACTTGGGACAAACAAACCCATCGGGCCAGCGACTCTGCACCAAATATTCAAGACAAGCCTGCCGTGTAGTGAAGCGTTGACGAAATTCCCGCATGTCCTTCGGATACGTTGGGCGCCCCACACTTGAATAGTCACAAGTCCTTCAACCGGAGTCAACCGTAGAGCCATTTAATTTTAATAATTTGGCCTACACGCTCAATGAAACAATCGAGCGGCTAGAGAGTAATTTTAACAACATGAAAGATGCCATTGCTCAAGGGAGCAATGCGCTAGAGGTCTTGGCCTGTGGGAGGAATGTATGAAAAGCCAGGTTATTTTCGAACAGAATGGTCATCAATGGATAGTGTTAGGCCGGGATCCGGAAAAGCATCCTGATGTGATTGATACAAATGAACTCGTTATTGTCAGTAATGGTGAAGCCATGTTGCTTGATCCGGGTGGAGTGGAAATTTTCCCAACCGTCTTAGCAGAACTGACGAAATATGTGCCCATTCAAAATATTCGAGTGTTGTTTGCAAGCCATCAAGATCCAGACATTATTTCCTCATTACCGATCTGGCTAGATTTAGTGCCAGAGGTCAAAGTGTATTGTTCCTGGTTATGGACAGGGTTTATTTCTCATTTTGGATCCGGGAAAAAATTGGAATCAATTCCCGATGCCGGCATGAGTATTCGCATTGGGGAGAGAGGGAGCGAAGTTCAGGCTGTTCCAGCTCACTACTGTCACTCATCTGGGAATTTTTCACTCTATGATCCGGTTGCGAATATCCTGTTTTCCGGCGATATTGGAGCTGCGTTGGTACCCGAAGGAGCCGAGTTATTCGTCACGAATTTTGAAGAACATATCCAATATATGCAAGGATTTCACCAGCGATGGATGCCCTCATCCCAAGCCTTGCGCAGATGGGTCTCCCAAGTCCGGACCTTAAATCCCTCGATGATTTGTCCTCAGCATGGTTCGATTTTTTCAGGAGAGCATGTAGGAAAATTTCTAGACTGGTTAGAGCATTTAGAGGTGGGTTTCTGGAAAGGTCAAACGCAAACTGAACTCACCGAGCTGGTCTTGGCAGAATGACGCCACTTATTCTTGAGAAAACTAATTGAGGGTCAGTCATTCTCTCGTAGACTCTAAGATACTTCCGATGTAATAGGTCACTTCCAGCTGCCTGCCAAAGAACAGAGCTAAGAATTCCTCCCCTTTGTAAGGGGGTTCTGAAGAGGGGTTTAACGGTGGGGTAGAGGGATAGTTGTGTGCCCTGCCATTGTCCCACTCGGTCCTGTCATTTAGCGATTGCTGTTTCTACCTCACGAATTGTCCCTCTTCGGAAAAATTCCTCGTCCTTACAAAGGAGAGGGATGCTTCAAAGACTCAATTCCATATTATTTATCTGCAGAAAAACCCGATGAACCATGAAAATGGCTTTGATCGTGTTTAGGTGAAAAACCTTAAGAATGTTGATGGAAATACCGAATTTTATTGTAGATGCGATAAATAGTCATTCCAAGGGAATGATCATTGTCTAAGGGCTGATAAGTCATGATTCAGGATCAAGGACGATGAGCAGTGATTGACCAGGTGCAACAACAAGATGAAGTCTCTCAGGCTGTATTGACGAAACCGAGGGACGCCATTGTCTCGGTTTCGATTTCCAGCGACAAGTTACAGGCCTTCCTAACACTTACACCGGCCGAGGATAGCCAACCAGTTACTGTAGAGATGATCAGTCAGGCCATTGCCCAAGCTGGGATTGTCGATTCGTTCATTGATCGAGACGCAGTAGCGGACTGTGTCCAGAGTCAATTAGCGACAAATGTGTGCATTGCTGAAGCGCGAAGCCCGGAGGACGGGAAAGATACAGAATTTGTTTCGCTAGTGGAAAGCGAAATCATCGCACCGCCTGTTGTGGATGACCATGGTGTGGCCGACATGGGATGGACCCATCAATTCTTGGTTGTCGATATCAATACGCCCCTCATGAAGCGTGTGCCAGCGACTACAGGCACGCCAGGCATGGATGTTACGGGTGAAACCATTGAGCCAAAGGCGGGGAAAGATGCTGAATTTGCTAAGAAACTGACGGGCGTGGTTATTTCGCCAGACGATCCCAACCTGTTGCTTGCAGAAATCAAAGGGCATCCCGTTATTGTGAAACATGGGGTCAATGTTGATCCTGTTCTTCATGTGGAGAATGTTGATGCGCATACTGGGAATATTACATTTGATGGATCATTAGAAGTCAAAGGCGATGTGGCTTCAGGTATGACAATTAATGTCACGGGTGATGTGAGCGTGCGAGGGGCGGTTGAACGTGCACACATAAAAGCAGGGAAAAATATTCGTATTGGTGGGGGTATCTTGGGTGAAGATGGGGCCGCCACTATAGACGGAGAAACTGAGGAATACCGTCTTGAAGCCGGAGAGAATATCGAAGCGAGTTTTGTCAATGCCTCAACGATGAAAGCGCACAATGATATTGTGGTGAAAGAATATATTATTAACAGCGTTGTGAAAGCAGGGAATCAAGTCCTGCTCGGGCAGCCCAGTGGAAAAGGGGCTTTGTTTGGCGGCATCTGTGAAGCCGGAAAGCAAGCCGTGATCAAGCAATTAGGAAACGAGAGCTATGTGTCGACACGATTGGTGGTGGGGCAACTGAGTAAACTCTATATGGTCTATCAAAAACTCAAAAAAGAATTAGA
This sequence comes from Nitrospirales bacterium, assembly GCA_965223635.1. Lineage (GTDB taxonomy): Bacteria > Nitrospirota > Nitrospiria > Nitrospirales > UBA8639 > Nitrospira_E. The sequence continues at coordinate 1,621,466 of OZ245007.1, read as the reverse complement.
GACTCGATTGAGCGAAATTGTCCAACTCCAAACAATTCTTGAAAAAGTTGAGCAAAGCAAGGCCTCCGTTCTTGGCAAAACGCCGGTGGATAAAGTCACGAAGATTGAGAATACGATTATCACCCTCAACAAGAAGATGGCACGTATACGCCAACAGTTGTTGGTGTTGGAGCCTGAAATTGAACAGCAGAAAAAAGCTTCAATAAAAGTATCAAGGACGATTTATCCTAACGTAGTGATGACGATCAATAATATCAGTAAAAACATTTCAGAAAAGATGTCAGGCTGTATATGGCTACAGGCAGGTAATGAACTCATTGAACAGAAAAGAGGATAGGACGATGCTTGTGACAAACATTATGAGTGAGAATGTTCATTGTGTATTGCCGAACGTGACCTTGGGAGAATTGCGGGATATTTTCAGTCGCGTGTCCTATCATCATCTACTTGTAGCCGAAGAGCAGACATTGCTAGGCGTTATTTCTGATCGAGATGTTCTGAGAGTCTCCAGCCCCTTTCTTGATACTGACCAAGCCAGTGCGCAAGATCAGACCCTACTCAAAACGGTCGTTCAGGATATCATGTCGACTACGCTTATCACCGTAAGGCCAGATACTGCTATCGATACGGCTGCCATCCTGTTACTGGAACATAGTATTTCATGTTTGCCAGTGGTATCCGACGATGACGTGATCAAAGGCATTCTCACCTGGAAAGATATGCTCAAATACTACGTGTATGTTTCTTAAACCTTTCTTTTTCAATCTATTATTTATAATGTTGGTCGTAACAAAAGTATTTGAAAGCTAATGAGAAGTTCAATTTTCCCTTCTAAAATACGAGTCTTTCCCTAATCGCTGTTCCCATCTGGGTCTTTAGTCTCTCCCCTTTGTCTGGGCCTTTCGGTTGATTGTCCACTCACTGCATTCTTATTAAAATCGCAAGCTTTGTAGTTCGATAGAATTCCATGTTCCCGAAAATTTTGGTTTTTCTCAGTTATCAAACTATTTATTGGAGGAAACACTATGTCAACAGAACCCGATATCATTTACACCAAAGTAGACGAAGCGCCGGAATTAGCGAGCGGGTCGTTCTTGCCGATTATCCAAGCTTTTGCTGTGACTGCCGGGGTCAATGTTGGGCCCAAGGATATTTCCCTGGCTGGGCGTATTATTTCTCAATTCCCTGATCGATTGAAGCCTGAGCAAAAACAGCCGGATGATTTAGCCTTGTTGGGTGAGATCGTGATGACGCCGGAATCCAACGTGATCAAGCTGCCTAATATTAGTGCTTCGATTCCGCAGATTCAGGCTTGCGTCAAAGAATTACAAGAACAGGGATATGACATTCCAGACTATCCAGAAGATCCACAAAATGATGAGGAAAAGGCAATTCAAGCCAAATTCGACAAGGTGAAAGGCAGCGCGGTGAATCCTGTGCTGCGGCAAGGGAATTCCGACCGTCGTGCCTCGTCTTCGGTGAAACAATATGCAAAAAAAAATCCACATCGCATGGGAAAGTGGACAAAGGATTCTAAGTCGCATGTGGCCCATATGTCTGGCGGAGATTTTTTTGGCAATGAAAAATCAGCCACCATTACTGAAGCCAATGCTGGCAAAGGCCGGATTGAATTTGTCGGAGCGGATGGCACCACGAAAGTCTTAAAAGATGGTATCGCGTTAGACAAAGGTGCTGTGGTTGATGCCACGAAGATGAGCGTGAAGGCGTTACGACAATTTTTCAGAGATCAAGTGGCTGATGCGAAGAAGGACTCGGATATACTTTTCTCATTGCACATGAAGGCCACCATGATGAAAGTATCCGATCCCATCATCTTTGGACATTGCGTCACGGTATTTTTTGAAGACGTCTTTAAAAAGCATGAAAAGACGTTTGATGAGCTGGGTGTGAATGCGAACAACGGATTAGGCGATGTCTATGCCAAAATTGGGAAACTTCCTGAAGCACAACAAGCCGAAATCAAGGCGGATATCGAAGCGGCCATGAAGAATGGGCCGACGATGGCCATGGTGGACTCTGATAAAGGTATCACAAACTTGCATGTTCCCAGCGACATTATTATTGACGCGTCGATGGCGGCTGCTCTTCGGACTTCAGGAAAAATGTGGGGGCCGGATGGTAAAGAACATGACATGAAAGCCATTATTCCGGACCGGAGTTATGCCGGAATTTATCAGGCGGTCGTCGATTTTTGTCGAGAAAACGGAGAATTTAACCCGGCCACCATGGGCAGTGTGCCGAATGTGGGCCTGATGGCTCAAAAAGCTCAGGAGTATGGGTCGCACGATAAAACCTTCGAAGCCCCTGGTAATGGAACTATCCGTCTCATTGATGGATCGGGAAGTGTCTTACATCAACAGGATGTCGAAACAGGTGATATCTTCCGCGCCTGTATCGTCAAAGATATTCCGATTCAAGATTGGGTAAAGCTGGCAGTAAACCGAGCAAGAGCCTCTTCAACACCAGTGGTGTTTTGGTTGAATAAAGATCGGGCTCATGATGCCCAGATCATTGAGAAAGTGAATCGCTATCTCAAGGATCACGATACCAATGGTTTAGACATTCAGATCATGGCTCCAGTAGATGCTATGAAACATTCCTTGAAACGTGCCAAAGAGGGCAAAGACACCATATCCGCGACCGGCAATGTCTTGCGGGATTATCTGACTGACCTTTTTCCGATTTTGGAATTGGGTACCAGCGCTAAAATGTTGTCGATCGTCCCGTTAATCAATGGTGGCGGCTTGTTTGAAACCGGTGCGGGAGGATCAGCTCCAAAGCATGTACAACAGTTTGTCAAAGAAGGCCACTTACGATGGGATTCCCTTGGTGAATTTTTAGCCTTGTCGGAATCCTTTGCGCATCTCAGCCGATTCAAAAACAACAAAAAAGCCCAGGTCTTGGCAGATACGTTGGATCGGGCGACTGGTCAACTTATGGATAATCGAAAAGCTCCTGGCCGTGTGCTAGGAGAATTGGATAATGCTGGCTCCCATGTGTGGGAGGCCGTCTATTGGGCGAAGGAGCTGGCAAATCAGAATGACGATCCGGAATTGAAAGCCAAATTTGCTCCGGTTGCCAAAGAACTTGAGGCTAATGTCGATAAAATTTTAGAGGAAATGAAATCTGTGAAAGGTAAGCCAGTGGATATTGGAGGGTATTACCACACCTGTCCAGAGAAGGTGGCGGCTAGTATGCGTCCTAGCGAGACATTCAACAAAATTCTGGCAACCTTGAATTAAGAAAGATAGCAGCGAATAGAAAAGGTAAGGTCTGAATCGGGGCCGGGTTTTCATTAGAGCCCGGCCCAATTTTTTTATAGAGCAAGGGGTATTCGAAAGTATTATGGTCATGATACCCCCTTGTCTTGACTTTTGAAAATCGATTGAAGCGTTCGGACTTTTACATTACTTAGTAGGAACCATACTCCCATATTGTAGTAACAGATACTCCAAGATTTTTGGGGCATTTTTCACGATAATTTCTCGGGCCAGTCGATTATGGCATTGCCCCGCCAGGATCCATCCCAAGGCTTCTTCTTGATCCCCTTTTCGATACGATTTAATGGAATTTTGAATGCAGGTATAGCCTGATACGTTTCCTCGAAGAATTTTGATGGGGTAGGCTTTCACGATAAATTTCATGCATGTTGGTCCTTGCCTGGCTGTGGGTTTTGTGTCATTCCATATCCAATCAATTTCATCTTGGAAGGCCAAGGCCTTGATCATCCCTAGGCAGAGAAACAAAACGCAGAGAATGAGAGAGAGGAAAAATCGAAGCATCGTTTACTCTATCAAAATGTTCTTCATCTGTGTTGGCGTTCCGGATAGAATACGAACAAGCAGGTGGTTTTGAATACGTATATTTTATAAAAGGAGGGTGCTATGGATCGATTCACGAGGGTATTTCTCATTATGGTCTGTTGTTGTTTAGGTATATCGCAGCAAGTCTTGGCAGGAGAGCAGCTTGATGTGCACGATGGATCGGCCATTACCATTACGTCTCCTCAGAACGGAGCGACTGTTGAGAGTGCGTTTGACCTCGCCTACTCTTTTCGAAAAGGTATGATGGCTGACCATGTGCATGTTTTTATGGATGGAGAATACCAGAAAGGGTTCAAGGGCAAATTTAGCGATGTTCCTCCCGGTCATCATACGATCACGGTCAAAGTGGCTACTCATGACCATGATATGGTGACCGTTTCGGACTCTGTCAATGTGGTCGTAAGGTAGGTGTGGATGAGCGATGAACTGCTAATGATGCTGGAGTTATGCGCGAGACTATCGTGATACAGACCTCCCAACGGGAGGAATTAATCGATGTCACCGAAGCAACACGGGCGGTTCTTGAGCGCAGTGGTGTTCAGAATGGCATCATACATGTGTATGCACAAGGGGCGACGTCTGCAATCATGGTTCAGGAAAATTGGGATGAGAGTGTCCCACTGGATGTGGTCAATTTATTGCGCAAACTCATTCCGTCAGGGGTGTGGTTGCATGATGCGCAAGATGGCAACGGGGATTCCCATTTAAAGGCTGGTCTAGTTGGGCCATCAGAGACGATTCCGATAATTGACGGCCAATTGGGCTTATCGCAATGGCAAAATCTCTTTTTCTGTGAATTCGATGGCCCTCGGGCTGAACGTCGAGTTCTCTGTACCATAATCCAGGATCATGAGGAGAGCTAAAAATCGACAAAGGATGATAGAGTGAATGTGCAAAGGTATTGGGCATTAACACACAAGACTGAGGTGTTAATGAATGGCAGAAAGTTAGGAAGTCCAGTTACGGAGTATGTCCGCTTTTTAGTGTGAGGATGTAGTTTGTGAGGTCGTTGAGTTGTTTCTCATCCAATGGAAAGATTGGCATGAATGATCCAGGAGAGACCGACTGGGGATTTTTGAAATGCTGGATGTGCCACGCTCGCTCAGGACGACGATCAGCCACAAATGAAAGGTCTGGTGCTAAGTTGCCGCCTTCTCCATGAATTCGATGGCAGGTTTTACATCCAAATTGTTTGACTAACCCCACCCCTCGTTCAATCGATGGGTCTTTTTTGGGTACGGCATAGAGTTGCTGAAGGGATGTGCCCAACAAGACGAAGACTGTGATTAAAAACCCCATGCCCACGGTGAGCGTAATGGGTCGGCTGGAGGGATGTCGCTCGGGGTTTCGGTCCCAAAAGGGAAGCAGGAAGAGTCCTGTAAAAAACAACAGGGGGAGGAGCCATGTGGCAAGAGGGCCAAGGGCTCCTGGAGCATATTTCAAGAGTTGATAATGAAACAGAAAGTACCATTCGGGCACAGGAATAAAGGAATGATCGGATGGGTCGGCTCGATCAGCCAGTGGAAACTCAATAAAGATGGCCAGTGTTGAGACGACAATAAAGACCCCTAGCATGACGATAGCATCCATATAGACCTGCCGCGGGTAAAAGGTCTCACTACCCATTTTTGCTCTAATTTCATCATGCGGCCCAGCCGGCCCGACGCGTCGAAGAATAAAAAGATGCAGCATAATGCCAAGAATAATCGCTGCTGGAAGAAATGCGACATGAATGGCAAAAAATCGTGATAAGGTGAGAGCGCCTAAGGTTTCTCCACCGCGAAGCACTTTAACGAGAAAATCTCCAATCAGCGGTACCGACCCCACCATATTGATGCCCACTTGGGTAGCCCAGTAGGCATTTTGATCCCAAGGCAGCAAATAGCCAGTAAAACCAAAGCCCAGCATTAGGAGCAATAACACAATGCCGATGATCCACATGAGTTCGCGAGGCTTTTTGTAGGAGCCGTCAAAAAACACTTGGAGCATATGGAGGCCTATGGCCATTATTACTGCCGAGGCTCCCCAGTGGTGTAACCCACGAATAAACCAGCCCCCCCAGACTTCATCCTGAATGAAGCGAACCGTGTCGTAGGCATGGTCCGTTGACGGGACGTAATACACCATAAGCAACATGCCTGTGAGGACTTGTAATCCGAAGAGAAACAAGGTGGCAGACCCAAATACGTAGTTCCAACTGGCCCCTCCTGGAATGGGTTCGTTGAGCAGGGTTTGCTCAAGAGGTTTTAACTTGATGCGGTTGTCAAACCATTGATAGAGGCGTGCGAACATAGAGTTATAATTCCACCTTTTTAGGGAGGCCCGATTTAAATTCCTGATACAGAACCAGCAATTCTCCATTTTCCACTTTCGAGGGGAGCGTATCTAACGGCCGAGGGGCCGGCCCTGCTTTAACGGTTCCCTCCATGTCATAGACACTGCCATGGCAGGGACATTTGAATAGCCGCTCTTGGTTTTCCCATCGATAGCCGCATCCTAAATGTGGACAAATAGGGGAATAAACAGTAATTTGGCCATCTTTCCGTTTCACAGCCCAGATCCCTTTGGTTGACTGGCTGTTTTGCCATCCATCCTTCACGGTCATGGAGTAATCCAAGGCCGTTGGTGTATCCGCAGGAATATCATCGATCTTTCCCACCGAAACCCATTCCTTGGGTTGCCGACGAAGTGCTGGTGAAATGAGATAGCCGACAATTGGAAGTGCCAATGAGACCCCAATGAAGGAGGAGATGGCTGTGGTGACTTTGACGAAAAATGACCGGCGAGTGCCGACAGGTGTCGATAAACCTTCATCCATATCGAAGCTCCTTGTTTGCAAATTTGCGTGACAGGAGTGTTGTCTACTGCTTTAGATGCTTAATGAAACACGGAATGAAGACCATGGAGAGCACACTGGCGTTGGGGCGTTGTCTGAGGATAAAAAGTTAGGAAACTATCGGGCATATGGCTGAACGGAAGAATAAGGAATAAAGAGGTCGCATCACTATAAAAAAAATCACTCAGTTAAAGTCTACCAGGAAAGAGACAGTCGTCAAGGAATCTAACGGTAGGGCGGCGTTGAAGTCTTATCACTAGAGTTTTGGTGCATTCTAATGGAAGTGAAGCGAACTTCATTTCTGTCTTTTTCTATGAGTCACGAGGAGCTACGACTAGCTACGCGATAGAGCACTGATTTTTCTCAGCTCTCCTGCTACGTTCAGATCTGTTACAGTCTTTTGCCAAATTTGCATAAGAGTCTTTTTAGACAGATGGGAAATCCTGTTTGTGAGTCACATAAAAGTTATCACTCTCCCCCAAATCGGTGATCTATACATCGTTTGCAAGACCAAACGGGATATTTCGGTAGAAACTCCATTCGATCAGCGAGATGATGAGTCGCTAGGGTGGGGGTACTGGGATCGGATCTGGCCGTCATCAGTGGCCCTCTCGGAATATCTGATTCACCAATTCTTTTCAACAAAATTGACAGGAGCCAAGGTTCTGGAAATTGGATGTGGGACCGGAGTGCCTGGAGTTGTTGCAGCTCAGCTTGGGGCATTCACCATGTTCTCAGATATGGTTCCGGTAACACTGGAAGCGGTGAAAGAGACATGCCGACTGAATCACATTAACAACTTTGACACCTGTACATTGGATTGGTCTGAAACGATTGAATCGCACGAACGCTATGATTTTGTCATGGGCTGTGAGGTTTTCTATGACGAGGCAATTTTAGGGCATATTTCTCACGTTCTTGAACAGGTGCTTGCTCCAGAGGGGAAAGGCATATTTTGTGACCCGAATAGATTAGGCCTGGATACGATTGAACTCGCCTTCCACGAAAAGTTTCATCTCTTCGTCGAACAAATCCCTCTGACCTGGCCTTTCCAAAAAGGAAGCGAGAGAGGAAAGATGGTCTATCGTTATGAACTGACCCGCAAAAGGTCCGCTAGTATCTTGACGCAATTCTCTTCTTCTGAGCAAAGCAGCTCATAGTCCTCTCAAACTACTATTTCCTCATTGTATTCCTGTTGTCCTAATCGACGACTTTGCTCTTTCGATGAAATCGTAAAACAATTCCAGGATCAGGGTGGAGATTCACCTTAGATTCCCCTTTGCCTTCATAGGGAAGGGTACTCAGCACATGGCGAATGGCCTCAAGCCTTGCTTTTGTTTTGCTGTTGGCTTTCACAATGGCCCAAGGCGCATAGGAGGTATGCGTCTTACTAAACATTTCTTCTTTATACATGGTGTAGATATCCCAGTGGGCTTGGGCTTCATCATCAACAGGGCTAATTTTCCACTGTTTTAAGGGATTGGTGACTCGGCGTTTAAAGCGGCGTTCTTGTTCCCCCTTTGAAATAGAGAACCAAAATTTAATGATTTCAATATTGTCTTCATAGAGCATATGTTCGAATTCTGGAACCTGTTGCATGAACACTTCGTACTGAGACTTTTTGCAAAATTTCATGACAGGCTCGACGACGGCGCGGTTGTACCAACTCCGATCAAAAAAGGCGATTTCCCCAGGGTTGGGTAGATTCTTCACATATCGCTGAAAATACCATTGCCCTTTCTCCACTTCGGTAGGTTTGGGCAAGGCCACCACTTTCATGGAACGTGGATTCAGGTGTTCAGTGAATCGTCGAATCGCCCCCCCTTTTCCCGCTGCATCACGACCTTCAAAGATAATGGCTACCCGGCGTCCGTTGAGTTGGACATCCCGCTGCAGCTTCACCAATTCAATTTGTAGTTGTCGTAATTCGGCTTCATAGCGCAATGTACTTAAGGCACTCTTGGTACTAATGTTTTTTGACTTGAGGAGTTTAATCAGCCCTTGTTTCGACGACAATTTGGCGAGATCTTCCTGTGTTAACGGCTGACGCACTTTTTGAACTGGCACGGCTTTCAGTTGCTTGTTAACGGGCATTTTTGACCCACCTCCACGATGATAAAAATAGAAGATCGTCCCTTCTTTTTTTCTTAGCTTTTTACGGAAAGGATGGCGTAAAATTCAAAAAGCTGTAGGGAGAACTAGACAGCTTTCCTGTCATTGTAAACGGTAGTGACGGTTATGTAAAAAACTCCGAAGTTGTGATGAAAGGAGGAGCGAGGATAAAAGTCTTATGCGTTGTGGATGGGTCAAAATTTTCTATGAGAGCCGTCGAAGCTTTCGGAACTTTGCAGGAAAAACTAAGAAGATTCTCGCAGCGCTAGAAGGAGAAGGAAAAAAGATTCTTAAGGCTGCGGAAGCTTACGCCACTCAGGTTTTGAGTAAAAAACGGATGAAGGCACTAGCGAAGGTTCGGACTGTGTTGCCCAAAGGTCATGCAGCCCATGCCGTTGTCAAGAAGGCAGAAAAACGAACCTCGCACCTCATGGTTCTCGGGTCTAGGGGGTTTCATGATATTCAAGGGTATTTTATGGGGAGTGGGTCTGAATGGGTGGCCGCATATTCTGGTTGTTCAATCTTGGTTGTACGCCCGAGCGTGAAGTGATGTGTTGTGCAGAGGTTAGATGCAAGAGTCTAATGCCTATTTTGAAATATTAAATTATGGCTGATCCTTCAATCCTAAAAATTGACGCCTTCTAGAGCGCTAGATACAATTTTCACCATGTTTCAAACACTTGAGGAATATTCAGCAGCATCTTGGAAGGGATCTGAAGAGTATGATGGTTTGGAAGCTGTTGTGGCTGGAATTGCCGAAGGAGCTGCCCAGATTCAAGCGAAAGTCCGTGCGGCTGTGCTGGCTCAAGCAGTCGGGACGACCGGTGAAACAAATGTGCAGGGTGAGGTCGTCCAAATTTTAGATACATTTTCCTCTGACACCTTAGTTGATACGTTGAAACAATGTGGTTGTGTCGCCGCCATTGGTTCCGAGGAAATTGAAGAAACGGTAATTGTTGGGGACAGCCCAGCCCATCAGTATCTCGTGCAGATGGATCCCTTGGATGGTTCATCCAATATCGATGTGGCTGTCAGTGTGGGTTCAATATTGGGAATCTGGAAACGGCAGGAGGATGAAAAAGTTACGGATTCTACCCTGTTGAAAAAAGGTACTGAACAGGTGGCAGCGGTGTATACGGTCTATGGGTCTTGCACGATGATGGTTGTGGCCACTCGTGGGGGCGTTCAGGGCTTCACGCTTGATCCGACGGATGGAGCATTTCGGCTCACAAATTCTAATATTCGTATTCCAGAAAAAAACTCCTGCTATAGCACGAATGAAGGCAATTTTAGAGGGTTGGACGCTGGGACACAAAAGGCCGTCGAAGAGCTACGCAATACCTATTCTCTTCGGTATGTGGGGTCTCTAGTAGCTGACTTTCACAGAAATTTGTTGAAAGGCGGAATTTTCTTATACCCGTCCACTGCAAAAAATCCAGAAGGGAAGTTACGCCTCATGTATGAAGCTAACCCACTCGCTTTTATTGCTGAACAAGCCGGTGGGGCGGCCTTTTCCGGTACAGAACGTATCTTAGACATTCAACCTCAGAAATTGCACCAGCGCACAGCTCTCATCATTGGCAACAAAGATGTCGTCGAACGAACGGTAGCAGTCATGAATCAATAACGTTTTCAAGAATCTAGTTTGCCTAAGGAATAGGTATCATAATTTGTTCGCCACACAAGTTTTTTACCTCTCCCTCGCCTCCTTTCTGTTCTCAATCTAATCTGCGCTAAAGGGAATAGGAATTTTAAACGGCCTTTTTGCCTGAACCCGAATCTACCAAAGCCCCCGGCAGGGGGCCAGCCACCGTCTCCTCGGGCGTTCTCTCTGTGAGAAGGGCTGCCTCGCCCTATTGTTGGGGTGGCAGGCCCAGCTGGGCGTGCCCTGGTGGGCGTGTGAACAGGAGAAAAGGCCAAAGGGCCCCTATCGGTTTCTGGACGAAACCGGCATCCGGCGGGCTGAGGCGGTCTGCATGAAGGCGTCGAGCCGGGGCGGGGCCGTGGGTGGGCAAGCCCAGATGGGCGAGAATCTTAACGATCACGGTGGGATCTTCAATGGCGGCGATAATCGCGAGGGCCCCTCCGCAGTGCGGACAGTGGGCCAGATCAAGAGCAAAGTGGGGACGGAGAGAAGTTGGTGAATTGACAATGACGTCGAAATATGTATTTGACAGCATATGTATTATATGACATAGTAAGATGATGTGGCGTCTTGTATTCCATGATGCCTTTTACGAAGAACTCATGGAATTAGCTGAAGAGGTTCAAGACGGGGTAGCGAGCTGCAAAGGGCTTCTCGAAACCTATGGACCACAACTTGGCAGGCCCTATGCGGATACGTTGGAAGGGTCTAGGTATCCAAATATGAAAGAATTGCGCTTTGATACGAATAGCGGCGTTTGGCGGGTGGCCTTCGCTTTTGATCCCAAACGTCACGCTGTGTTGTTAGTCGCTGGAAATAAAGCCGAGATCAGCCAGAAACGCTTTTATAAGCAATTGGTTAAAAAAGCGGACGAACGCTTTACCGAGTGGCTCGAACAGCAGAAAGGAGAGTAAGAACTATGGCACGCACAATGGATGATTTTATCGCTAGTCTACCCAAAGAACGGCAAAAACGGATTAAAAAACGTTCGAAGGAATTGGTTGAGGAATACATGGCGTTACAGGAAATCCGAAAAGCGAGGGAATTAACCCAACAGGACGTCGCGAAAAAGCTCAAAATTTCGCAAGACGGAGTATCTCGACTTGAACAACGTACGGACGTAATGCTCTCCACCCTGCGAAAATACGTGGAAGCGATGGGCGGGAGCCTTAATCTGGTCGCTCAGTTTCCAGACCGTCCTCCTGTGGAGATTGCTGGATTTTCTGATACCACCCAACCCAAATAACCATCATAGACAATCTCCATTTTTTACATAAAAGACAGTGCGGACAGTGGGCCAGATCGATTTCAAACACCCGTTTGAGTAATTGGGCCCAACTCAGGCGGGCCTGTGTGGAGGCCGCAGGAGTATCGCCGGCCTCATTATTGGAAGCGACCGGGGTTTGGTCGGCTTCGCCGACTCATCTAATTTGCCAAGCTAGCATTTCCATAAAATTAAGTCGATCCACAAGGAGGCAATGAGTTTGTCTTACGATTTTTCGATTTCTCAAAAACCCTGTAAGAAAAACATTGCAATGATGTACCATTTTTGGTACTATGGTATGTGAGTCAGGTTCAGAAGGTCATAATCGCCACCTTTTATAGGCTCCCTAGCGGGAAAGAACCTGTAAGAGAATGGCTCCTTGAACTTCCCGCGATTGATCGAAAGATCATTGGCAGGGACGTGATGGCCGTTGAAATGGGCTGGCCATGTGGCGAACCACTGTGTAAGTCCTTATCAGGCTATACAGGGTTACGAGAAGTCTGCAGTGATTTACCGAACGGACGCATTGCCAGAGTGTTTTTCTATGTGAGTGGCCCGGAAATGGTGTTACTTCATGGTTTTGTAAAAAAGTCACAGAAGACGCCGGACAAAGACTTGAAACTCGCGAACAAACGCAAGAAGGAGTATGAGCGATATGAAACAGAAAAAAACTAACCCACGATCTGGGTCCACGCTTGAAGGACTACTGAGAGCGGAAGGACAGTATGAAGAATGCCAAACCGATGCTATTAAAAAAGTACTGTCATACAAGCTAAGCGAAGCCATGGAACGAAAAAATCTCTCAAAGGCAGCTATGGCTACCCACATGGAAACCAGCCGCTCTCAATTGGATCGCTTGTTAGACCCGGAAAATGAATCAGTGACGTTACACACGATGAAAAAAGCGGCAGAAGCTGTTGGCTTAAAACTAGAGTTACAACTTCGATAGCTTCTAGGCAGTCTCACCAAAACCCACCTCTTATTTTCGGGAATAGGAAATTCAAACGGCCTTTTTGCCTGAACCGGCACATACCAATGTCCCCAGAAGGGGGCAATGAGCCGCCTCCGCGGGCGTGCCCTCTGCGAAAAGGGTTGGCCAGACCCATTTTGGGGGGGCAGGACCAGCCGGGCGTGCCCGGTGGGCGTGTGAACAGGAGAAAAGGCCAAAGGACCCGTATCGGTTTCTGGACGAAACCGGCATCCGGCGGGCTTAGGCTGTCTGGAAGAATGCGTCGAAGCGGGCTGGGGCCGTTGGTGGGGCGCGGCTCGGGAAGCCGAGGGGTGTAAGGATTTTGATGATGACGGCGGGGTCTTCGATGGTGGCGATAATCGCGAGGGACCCTCCACAGTGCGGACAGTGGGCCATAGTTCATTCGCCCTCGACAAATGCATCAACCTCAAACCGAGTGACGATTGATGCTGCTCCTAACATCCTAAATGGCCAGCATCTTTAATGCTGTCTTCTTCGCCACCTTCGAGAAAATACCATCTTTACTCAACAAATCTCCCTCTAAATCAATCGTGCATTGAGCAATATGTGCATCAGGGGTAGAAACAGAAAGGCCTACCGAGAATAATTTTGCTCTCAAAGAGCCAACACGCAGCCAATGCGGCAAATCGACCACACAAAGCGGAAGATCAGTCAAAAAGGATTCAAGTTCAGTGCGTTGGCGGGCAGACAGGCGACCACTCACTAATTCTGAGGCGACCAATGGTGGAAGAAACACGCGCCCTTCGGCTAAGGCTTCATCAATAATGGAAGGCCCGGAGGAGGAAAAATACGACACCCAGCTGGAGGTATCAACGACCAGTGCGCTCACGAGAAGTCTCAAGATCAACGGCCAAATTCAACCGCCCACGCAACTTGGCGGCCTTTGTGGCAGCTGCCCCTCGTTTCACTAAAGTTAACCCCTCGACCAACGTTTCTGTAATGCCACCCCCGGAGACCTGACAAGCTTCCTTTAACAAGGTCGCCGGCAAATTCGCCGTCACCCGTCGTACCTGAGGTTCCTTATTCATACTTAAATACATATCATAATACATACATAAAATCAAGCACACCCATTCCAGAAGAATAGTTGAGTCACCTATTTCCTATCTTAGGAAAGGGCTTGTCAATATAACTGTGTATCAGATTGTGAATTACTCTCTTGTTGGCACCCGATCTCCTAGCAAGATGGCAAACTGATTCAGTGCCCGTTTCCACTCCGGAATCGGCACCGTCCATTTTTTCGCAATCCGTTGCATCCCGAGATACAACACTTTCACAATGGCTTCATCCGTCGGAAACGCCCCGCGTTTTTTGAGGACCTTGCGTAACGAATAATTCAGCGATTCTATCGCATTGGTGGTGTAGATGACTTTCCGTATTTCGGGGGGATAATCAAAAAAGACCGTGAGCCGAGCCCAGTCGCGTCGCCAATTCGTACTCATCGTTGGATAGTGCGGATCCCAGGTTTGGGCAAATCGTTCCAACGCCTCTTCCGCTTCTTCGAGGGTTGAGGCACCATAGATCGCCCGCAGGTCACGGGCGACGGACCGTCGCTCTTTCCACACGACATACCGGAGGGATTGCCGCACTTTATGCACGATACACAATTGGACCTGGGTCTGGGGAAAGATGGTTGCCAACGCTTCGGGCAGACCGGCCAGCCCATCGACACAGGCCACAACACAATCCTGGACGCCTCGGTGCTGCAGCTCGGTAAAGACCGTCAGCCAAAACTTCGCGCCTTCCGTGTCATGCATCCAGAGGCCGAGGAGTTCTTTTTCGCCGGCCAGTGTCACCCCGAGGGCGACAGAGACGGCTTTGGTCTTGACCGCTCCCTCATGGCGGGATTTCACAAACAGACAATCGAAATACAGAATCGGCTAGACGTTCTCCAAGGGGCGACTCTGCCACAGCCGCACATCCTCCAAGACCGCGTTAGTGATCGTCGAAATGAGCGTCGGGGAGACGTCCGTGCCATAGAGTTCTTCCCGATGCCCTTGAATCTCCCGAGGGGTCAGCCCATGCGCATACAGGGCCAGGACTTTGTCATCAAAGCCCTCCAAGCGCCGCTGCCGTTTCGGCACCACGGCCGGGTCAAAGGTCCCGGCTCGATCCCGGGGTATCGCCAGCTCCACCGGCCCTTGATCCGTCTCCACCGTTTTGGCACTCGTGCCATGGCGGACATTGCCGCTCTGACTCTGGGGACGGGCATGAGGGGCATACCCCAGATGATTGGTGAGCTCGGCCGCTAACGCACGTTCCACCAACTGCTTGGGCAACCTTTTCAACAGCCCATGTTCCCCAAGAATCTCTTCAGGCAAGTCACAGTCTTGCAATAAGTCATCGAGCTACGCATCGGTTTTTGTGCTTTTCTTGGTCATCAGTCCTCCTTCAAAAAATACATCCCTGATGATAACCAGTTACACAGTTAATCTTACAGGCCAACTTTTAATCTAGCAAAATTATCTCACTTCATTTTTCCCCCTATATTGTTACGCTTGGGGCAAGGGGATCTCAATGACGATTCCGGGTTGAATCTTGCTAACGGTCTCTCTAATAGCAAGGAGCAAGGTTGTAACGAGTGGGACTTGATTAGTTGGAAGAACAATGATGGAGAGTTGTTTACCTTTTAAATTTTGTTGATAGCGAAGTTTTTGATCAGCGGTGATAAAAATATCAAATTGTTGTTCAGCGACCGTCAATAACGCACCATTTTTCATGCCACACCAGCCCATTTCTTGGACTGTGGACACAGAATACTCTGTCAGAAAATTTTTGATCAAACGGGGAACGGATTCGTCCAGAAGAATGTTCAAGACGGTTGGGCGAGTTTCAAAAGAGTAGATTTAGAAAATTCAAGGACTTCTACCGCTTGTTCTCGGGTGACGGAGGGAAAGTTCTCGAGAAAGGTATCCAACGGGAGGCCTGCCTCCAAATTATTAATGAGAGCATCTACGGGCACTCGGGTACCTCGAAACACAGGAGTGCCACTGAGTACATCAGGATCAATAGAGACTGGTAGCCGACTGAGTTCTTGTTCTGCGATGACAAGATTCATAATCTAAGGTCGAATCAGAATATTACATTCGAAATTATATACGAGAGTGCATTAGACGTCTATTCTGATGGCAGAAAGAATAGAGAAATTACACTACATATCAATAAAGAAGTCGACACTGCCCCCCAGTCCAACAAATGCTTCCCAGGTCTGCACGAAATGTGATTTTTATGGATTCCTTTGTTTTCCCCTTAGGCTTATCCATCGGTCCTTCCCATAAAAGACTTCTGCTCCCTTTTTTTCTTGCCCCGGGAATAGGAATTTCAAACGGCCTTTTCGCGAACATCTCAGAGTACCAAAGCCCTCATTGGAGCTTCACTCCTCAGGCGTGGCTGTCCAAGCGGCGCGCGGTGTTCCGGGGAGTGGGGCCTGCCCGGCTCCTTGGCAATATGTCGAAATACCTCATCCTGAAAATATGGATTTTTGGGTCGCTGCTGCTAGCCCAGGCTGGCCAACCAGTTTGACCTCAGTGTTTTTAAAAGATTGTCTTGCGAACTCCCTATTAGAGGATACAAAAAAAGCAGCCAAAGCTGCTTTACGCGGGGAATATTTAACATGGAATCCGGCTTAACTTACTCTTTCAGAGGATGCCCACAGTTTCCCTCTTCAAAATCCCATACACCATCTAACTCACCTTTCTCCAAGAGAGAATAAACCTCATAGATATCAGCTTGAGGTGGAACATCAATAGCCAACAACGATGTTACACTACCTGTACCTTCATAAGAACAACCCAATTGGCCAAGTGGTTCCCAATATTTAGGAAAAAGTTCTTTAGCTGATGTAGAATTTGCAATTGAGTCAAGCCCAAAGTTAGTTGGAATGCGTCACGGCTCCCAGGTTAATATTATGCGACCTTCCGAGTCGTGGTCATCTCCAAGCGCAGTTCCCGTTTCAGTGCCTCGCGTAACTGCGGCAGATGTTGATAGCCTTTCACTTTGCGCAGTCGTGGCTCGATATCTAACAGCGCAGTGGCCAACCATCGCTGCCGTTGATTTGAGTTCGTCCAGCGATCGACCTTCGCACACCGCTCTTCCACCAAGGCATTGATCGACTCCAGGCAATTCGTCGTTTTGAAGGAGAGGCCGAGGCATGCAAACATGCCCAACCGATGCACGGTCAACGTTTCCTCCAACCCTTCGGCCAAGCTCCGCGCCGCGGATTGGTTCCGAGTCTCGAGTTCCTGCTGCAGGCGACCGAGCGCGGTCTTGGCTTCCGTATACGTTGGACGCTGATACGCGCGTTGAAGCCGTCGTCGCCAGGCCACCTGTTCGCCTTTGGGTAGATGGCGCACAACATTCTCGCGCTTATGCCACTGACAGCGTTGCACTAAGGCGGTCGAGCCCCACGCTTGGCGTACGGCCGCGCGCAACCCTTTGCCGCCATCAATGATCACCAAGAGACCCTGGGAATCGTCGAGGCCCCGTTCCTCCAAGGAGCGGAGGAACGGCGTCAAAACGGTCTCGTTTTCTGTCCCCGTTTCCACAAACCCCAGCACGTGTTTCTCCCCCGTGAGGGTAATCCCCACGGCAATGCCCATCGTCATGTCGGCAAACATCTTGCCATCGAGAAAGACGGCCACTAGATCTAGCTCACGGAGATCACGCTCTTGCAACGCCTTCAGTTGCTTGGCACTCGCCTGCACAAAGGTTCTCGATACGGTCGAACTGGACAGGCCAATCGCGCCGGGGACCGCTTCGGCTGCGGCTTCATAATTCCGACACGAAATGCCATACAGCACTCGCTTGAGGAGCAAGTCATCCAACTGGCCAGTCCCTTGGTAACGATCAATCGTCTGTAATGAGATCTCCCCACCCTGTTGGTGTTGAACACGAGGGATGCGTAGGCGATGCCGTTGCCCCGCCAGCTGTACGCTCCCCGGATTGCTGCCATGACGCCGGCCAGGAAGAGCAGCGGCTTTTCGCGCATAGCGGGCCCCAGCCAAGGCACACACCTCGTTCTCCAAGATCTCGTGCAGATGCATGAGTCCCAAGGGGATCAGGTTCCGAATACATTCCAGCTTACTGTCCACATCAAAGGCTTCATAGTGGTGCGGCCCGAAGACCTGGGCCGTTCCCAACAGTTTCCTCTTCTTGCTTCTGTTCGCAGCGTTCGTAATACTGCTCATGTCGTGGCTCCTTTCATGACGCGCGGACGATGGTTGTTCTTGGTCGAACGCCATCTCAGCACAGTGAAGGGAGCCGCTTCAAATTCCAACTAGACTTAGCACACATTCTCGCAATTACTCTATAAGTTGAATGTCCTCCCGCAAGGGACACTGATTCAAACCACAAAGACCCTTTTTTTTTCTGTACAAAAACGACATCTTCAAAGCTAACACCTTTAGCATAGAATGGCGTATTACGAAGACGGCAGCGAGTATCTGAGACTTGTTCGGCCCAAACAGATTCAGTCTCATAACCATGCCACTCATCTTCACCGAGAAAAAATACCACCTTAACCAAGGGTCGTGTTTTTTTTCTCCCAACACTCATCTATCCTCCACCAGACAAAAAATCCAAATACTCTTGCGTTGTTCGATTACCCTTCTCAAGGTTACATGTTTGACATGTATTTTGAGCATTACTTAATTCGTTGGGGGAATAGGAATTTCAAACGGCCTTTTCGCGAACATCTCAGAGTACCAAAGCCCTCATTGGAGCTTCACTCCTCAGGCGTGGCTGTCCAAGCGGCGCGCGGTGTTCCGGGGAGTGGGGCCTGCCCGGCTCCTTGGCACCGGATTTAAAGTGGACCCCATTGTCAAGACCACTGATGGGCAAAAATAAGTAAGATTGGAGTTCATGGTGTTTACGTATTATTTGGTCGTTTGGATCTTGTTGAAATACACGGTTTCGGGGGTATGATCGCCCAATGCTTGAAGAGGGCGTTCGGTGTTGTAAAACCGAAAGTAGGTGGTTAATCCCCGCTCCACCTCCGCGCCATCGCGATGATCCGTCAGATACCAATATTCATACTTAACCGTGCACCACAGCCGTTCGATAAAGATATTGTCGAAGACCCGCCCCCGCCCATCCATGCTAATCTGCACACCAGCCTGTTTGAGCCGTTCAGTAAACACCGTACTCGTGAATTGACACCCCTGATCACTATTGAAGATCTCTGGGCATCCTTGCGTGAAGGCCTGCTCAAGCGCCTCTAAACAAAAGGCGGTATCCTGCGTATTCGACACCATCCACGCTAAGACATACCGGCTATACCAATCGAGAATCGCCACCAGAAACAAGAAGCCCCGGGACATAGGCAGGTATGTCACATCCGTGCACCACACGTGATTCGGCCGATCAATCACCAGATCGCGGAGTAAATAGGGATACACCGTGTGCGGCGGGTGCGGCCGACTCGTCTGAGGCCCAGGAGCGACACCCGCCAAGCCCATGTTGGCCATCAGGCGTTGAATGCGCTTGCGATTGACCCGATAGCCCAGGCGGTGCAGATAGACGGTCATCCGCCGACTGCCATAAAACGGTGTACAGGTATATTGGCGATCAATCATTTGCATCAATTCCCGGTCTTCTGCGGAAGCGGGAGCAGGTTGATAGTACCAACTGCCTCGTCCCAGTCCCAGTAACTCACACTGCTGCCGAATACTGAGGTGAGCATGGCCAGGCTGGATCCATTGGCGTTTCGTCTCAACCGAGGCCGGCAGTTTTTTTTACCCAGTCCAATTCCATTTTGAGGCGACCCACTTCCTCATACAATTTGGCCTGTGTAGTTTCGGCATCTTGCCCGTGACGAGCCGCGGACCCCAAAAGCTCTTTGGCCTTCGCGGTCACTTGGCGCTTCCATTGACTGATTTGGGTCGGATGCACCTGATACTGGGTGGCGAGTTCATTCACCGGTTTCAAACCTTTCAACGCCTCCAAGGCGACCTTGGCCTTAAAGTCCGCACTATGACGAATCCGCTTCTGCCCCATGCTGTCCCTCCATTTAGATCACCGCCAAATCTTACTTATACCGTGGTCTAAATTTTGGGGTCCACTATAATTGGGCCCGCCGGTGGCGCCCTTGTGGGGTGGCGTCCGGGGCACTGGGCCAGATTATGGTTACTTGAATCCAAGACTATGCGGATGGGCCTAGGCATGAGGCCCCTAGACCTAAACTATATTATAAATCAAGCAACCTGACCCCTTGCTAGCATCCTGTTCAAGAATTGGGGTCCACTACTTTCTACCATACTCCAGCAGATAAGACTTGTTAAAAATGACTCCTAGCTATTGGAATATGGCAAAGGGCTTCAGTATCATTTTGAAGGAAGTCACATGCTGCCAACTAAAGGCTTTATATAACTTTATGTTTCTCTAAATTTATAAAAATAATAGGAATTTGCTTTTATCAGATGTAGCAAATATATCAAAACATGTTTTAAAGAAACGGTTTTTTACAGGTAAATTTAACATTCTTTACATTGAGTTGCTTTAATTCACCTCCTTGCTCTTCCCATTCTCTAGACTCAGAAGAAAAAGCAATATTCTTATACTGATTGCATTTATTATTTTTAATATTTATAGCCCATATAGCCAAATTTAATGAAGATTTAATCCGTTTAGCTATTTTATTATATAATTTATCGATCTTTGAGTTTTCTCGAATTTGACCAGTTTCCTGTTCATACCAGTCTGTTTTAATTGCTATCTTTGATAAGAATAAAATATTTCCTTGCTCTTCGGGTAAATCGATTTGTATCCATCCTAGTTTAGCTGGAATAATATTTGATGGCTCTATGGTTGACTCCGGTGGACTAGCTCGTCAAGAGTTAATGGCGCTTTATTCGCTGAGATTCCAAGGAGGGTCTGCAACGCGGCCATCGGCGTTTTGCGGCGGTTGAAGCGGAACACAAACTCATCAAGATAGCTCTGGAGATACTTTGGCTCCACTCCATGATGCGTGCCAATGAGCCACGTTTTGAGATTACTGAAGACCCGGTGGATATGGGGCGCCACTTTGTGCGCTCGCTCCGGGGTGCGAACCATTCGCACACGATGCTTGTACCCGACCAACGCTGCATCAGAATACCCGCGCCACCCATCCGTTCGGAGTGTGGAGTTGGCCTCAATATTTGCCCTCAAAAACCCACGAATGCTGAGCTCGCCTGCATCCTTCAGGATTGAAAGACGCAATCGACCTGTCCGTTCAGATCGTTTCCCTTTTTTGTCGGTATAGGGGAGAACCTCCACGGCCCCGATTATCAAGCTCTTGTGCTTGGCTGTCGTCGCTCCCCGACCTGGCCTGCCTTTGGCTGAGCCGCCGAGGATTGCCTCATCGGCCTCAATCAAGCCGGAGAGCTGGCTTCGGTTTGTGTTGACCATTCCTTGACGCAACCGATGCAGCATATGCCAAGCTGTGGTGGCACTCGAAAGGCCAAGCTGGCGTGCAAGCTGAACGGCACTGATTCCTGGCGTATGAGTCGTCACAAGATACGCAGCCCAGAACCACTCCTGGACGGGCACGTGAGAACGGTGCATGAGTGTGCCGGCCATCGGCGAAGTCTGACGCCCACACGCCCGACACTCGAACACGTAGCGCTTGGAGTTGAGCCAGGCCGACTTCCCCCTGCACTTGGGACAAACAAACCCATCGGGCCAGCGACTCTGCACCAAATATTCAAGACAAGCCTGCCGTGTAGTGAAGCGTTGACGAAATTCCCGCATGTCCTTCGGATACGTTGGGCGCCCCACACTTGAATAGTCACAAGTCCTTCAACCGGAGTCAACCGTAGAGCCATTTAATATTTAATGGATCGATATTGTTATTTGGCTTTACGTTGGTTAAATAAAGCCTATCAAAGGATTGGACCATTTCATAGTTTATCAAATCCGAGTTTTCTTGCCTTATTAATTTTTCATCCTTTCCACCTTTATAAAAAATAAGCAAAAGATCATATTTAATTGCAATATCCTTAATTAATTCAACAAACTCTTGAATTCTAATAAAATATTGAAAACTTTTTGTAGCCATTTATTTATTGATCATAAGGAGTATATTCTGGTCGAGTTCCAGTTGCACTTTCAATATCGTCCAGTGCTTGACGTTCCCGAGAAATTGGATCGCCGGGAATAGGATTTTCAGGGAATAGGATTTTCAAAGGGCCTTTTTGCCGAAACCGGAACGTACCAAAGACCTCGTGAACGGATCAATCTCCAGACTTCACTGTCCGACAGGCGAGCGTTTCTCTTGCGAGGGGGTCTGACGGGCTCATTTTTCTGGGATCGGGCTCACCTGTTGCTTTATGGTGGCGTGTGCGGATGGGCACTAGGCAAAGAGGATCTGTCGGCTCCAGGAACGGAATCGGAATCTAGGGGGAGATTCGGCTGTTTGGAAGAAGGCGTCGATGTGGGCCGGAGCTTTGGGTGGGGCGCGGCTGGGCACGCCCAGGTGCGTCAGCATCTTGGCGATGACCGAGGGATCTTCAATGGCCGCCAGGATGGTCAATATTCCACCGCACTGGGGGCAGGTGGTAATGTCGAGGGCGAAGACGCGTCTGAGTAACTGGGCCCAGCTCATCCGGGCCTACGATGAGGTGGTGGGGGCCGCGCCGTCTCCCTCGGCGGTGTTCGGCGCCGGATCGGCTGTGCCGGGCACGATCTGTGAGCGCAGAGCGGCATTGGGCGCGAGCACGCCATGGAAGCGGATGAGATGGAGCCGCGGCCGTATTAGGGGTCAGTCTCGAATTAAAATTCTGAAAAATCTCTGATTTTAATTCCAATTGAAATGTTATTTCACGACTGACCCCTAACGCTTCTTATTCTTCCCCAAAGAAATTCTCGATGTCCATTTCCTTATGTGGAATACCGATGATGTCAATTCCACTGTCATGGATGAGATAAAATATCAAATGCGCCCCTTGAGGGAAGCTGTAATAGCCCTGTTCAATATCTGGACGGTGTTTGCCGGTCGTTGGTCTTTCTGCCAGCCATGCAAACCGCTGATCAAGCGCACGCAAATAGTGGTTCCGTTGTGTTTTTCCCCATTTATTCATGGTGTAACGGCCGATATTTTCTAGATCACGGTGCGCACGAGGGGTAATTCGAAAATGCTTCGTCATTGAGTTCGATCTAAATTAGCCATGATATTTTCTAAGGAATAATTTTCGACAAATTCTCCCTTTCGCGCCTGGGTTGCCCCTTCAGAAAGATGTGAGCGCAGGGCTTCGAGCTTACTTTTTCGTTCCTCCATGCCCCGTAAGGCATCTCGCACCACTTCACTTGCCGAACCATACCGCCCGCTTGCAATTTCGTTTTTAATAAATACTTCCCAATGCTCTCCAAGGCTAAGGCTTGTTGTGGCCATGGCATGCCCTCCAGTTATTCATATGTAATAAATATGAATATAGCACAATCATTGAACAACCAAAAGCCAGATATAGCCTTTGTTCCCTTGGCGAGGATGTCGATTTGTAACATAGCTCTGGGACTTTCGTGAGACCAGGGAATGGGTCTTTTGATTGATTGCAGACTTTAGGGGCCATTCGTACAATGCACGTTCTCACGAACGAGTGGGAATGTCTTATTTTGTCTTTCACATTTTAGTCCCTGACGGAAGGGTAGGATTATGGCAAAAGTCCTTGAAGGCCCAGGAATGGGCTTGCTACGAAAATGGGGAATTTCAACCCCGAACTATGTTGTCGTGACGTCAAATGATGAGTTTGAAGAACTTTCAAAAGTGAATGATTGGCTCCAGAAGAGTAAGTTGGTTGTCAAAGCCCACGAAGCCTTGGGCTCTCGTTTTAAATTAGGGTTAGTCAAGGTGGGGTTGGACTTGGCTGCGGCCAAATCTGCCGTGAAGGAAATGCTAGGGAAACAGCTAGAGTCCGTGACCATTCGTGAAGTGATTGTCTCGGAAGCCATTGACCACAAAGAAGAATATTATGCTTCAGTGAAGTCCACTCGTGAAGGGGTGGATGTCATGGTGACCACTTACGGTGGAGTAGAGGTTGAAGCCAATTGGGAGAAAGTCCAAAAGCTGGCTGTCGAAATTGGCGACTCTCCGACGGATGCACAATTGGCGACTCTATCGAAAGACGCTGGGTTCACAGGTGATACTGCCACAAAAATGGCCGAATTTTTAAAGAAGCTGTACATTTGTTTTGATAATGAAGACGCGCAATATTTAGAAATCAATCCGGTCGTACAAAACTCCAGCGGTGATTTGGTGGCGCTTGATGCAGTAACTCTGCTGGATGGCGATGCCAAGTTCAGACATAAAGATTGGACCTTCCCCTTCGCCGCTGAATTTGGTCGGGCCTACACAACTAACGAAGAAGAAGTGATGGCGGTGGATGCGAAGGTGAAAGGCTCAGTGAAGCTCATAGAAATTCCGGGAGGCAATATTGCCATGCTCCCAGCCGGTGGTGGGGCAAGCGTATACTACTCGGATGCCGTCGTGGCGCGCGGAGGCAAATTAGCCAACTACGCTGAATACTCTGGTGATCCACCTGATTGGGCAGTGGAAGTACTAACCGATAAAGTCTGTTCCTTACCGAATATCAAACATATTATCGTTGGTGGAGCCATTGCGAATTTTACGGATGTGAAAAAAACCTTTGGCGGCATTATTAATGCGTTCAGGAAAGCCAAGGGTGAAGGTAAGTTGAATGGTGTGAAAATTTGGGTGCGGCGCGGCGGCCCCAATGAATTACAAGGGTTAGCAGCCATGCGTGCCTTGCAAGACGAAGGCTTTGATATTCATGTGTATGACCGCACGACGCCATTGACAGACATTGTCGATATGGCGATGGCGGCAAAATAAATTACTTGAACTTGACGCTTAGGAGATCGTTTTCATGAGTATTCTTGCTACAAAAGACACGCATGTCGTTATTCAGGGTGGTGTGGCTGGTGTCAATGCTGCCCGTCGGATGGCGGAGTTCCGCTATATGATTAAGCAACCGCTGAATGTGTCCGCGTTTGTCTATCCACCAGATGCTGGAAAAACCAATGAAATTGTGTGCGGCACAGAGTTGGTGGCTATCCCCATTTATAAGACCGTGGCTGAAGCCACAGCCAATCATCCCGAAATCAATACCAGCTTGGTCTATATTGGAGCCAATCGGGCCTATGAGGGCACGATGGATGCCCTCAATGATCCCAAAATCCACACGGTTTCCATGATTACCGAAGGAGTTCCTGAAAAAGATGCCAAACTTCTTGGAAAACATGCCCGGAAATTAGGAAAAACGTTTAACGGGCCTTCTTCTATCGGCGTGGTGTCTGCTGGGGAATGCCGCTTAGGCGTGATTGGTGGGGCCTTTGATAATTTGACAGCCTGTAAGTTGTATCGTCCTGGCTCCTTTGGCGTGATTACGAAATCAGGTGGACTGTCCAACGAGATTATTTGGATCTGCTCCCAGTTTGCTGATGGGATCACCACCGCGATTGGAATCGGTGGGGATGCCTACCCCGGAACGGATTACGTCAGCTATCTGGAAATGTTCGAAAACGATCCGCAAACGAAGGCCGTCGTGATTGTGGGCGAAATGGGCGGAGATTTAGAAGAACGTGCTGCTGAATGGTATGGCGCCAAGAAACGCCGGATTAAACTGTTGGCGGTGGTCTCAGGTTTTTGTCAAGAAAGTTTGCCGAAAGGCATGAAATTTGGGCATGCGGGTGCGAAAGAAGGATTAAAAGGGGAAGGATCAGCCCGCGCGAAATCAGAGGCCTTAAAAAAATCTGGTGCCATCGTTCCGGAGACCTTTGGAGCCTTAGGCCCTGCTATTAAAGCCACCCATGAAGAGTTGTTGAAGACTGGAGCAGCCAAACCCATTCCGGACTTGGCCCCTGCCGATGTTCCACGACTGCCTAAGACCGTGGCTGAGGCCAAAAAAGACGGAGAAGTCTTGGTCGCGCCGCTCATTCGTTCGACCATCAGTGATGATCGAGGTGAAGAGCCGCTGTATCAAGGGTATCCGGCGTCAGAGCTCATCAATGCCGGTTATGATATTCCTCACGTTATTAGTTTGCTGTGGGACAACCGGTTGGTATCGAAGCAAGAGGCGGAAATTATTAAACGTATTCTTATGTTGTCAGCGGACCATGGGCCATGTGTTAGTGGTGCGATGGCGACGGTTCTTGCCGCTTGTGCAGGGATCGGCCTTTCCCAATCAGTGGCGGCCGGCCTGATCATGATTGGCCCGCGTTTTGGCGGGGCGGTCACCGATGCAGGTCGATGGTTTAAATACGCCATTGATAACAAGCTTGAAGTTAATGAATTCCTGGCCTATATGAAGCAAAACGTTGGGCCTGTTCCAGGCATCGGACATCGGGTGAAAAGTTTGAAAAATCCCGATAAGCGCGTGAAGGAACTTGTCGGGCATGTCAAAAGTCTCGGCATTAAAACCCCACATTTAGACTTTGCGTTAGCTGTTGAGCAAATCACTGCAGCCAAAAAAGATAATTTGATCTTGAATGTTGATGGGACGATGGCGGCGGTGTTGGTAGACATTGGATTCCCGGTAGATAGCCTCAATGGCTTCTTTATTCTTGCCAGAACGATTGGGATGATTGGCCATTGGACGGATCAAAAACGGCAGGGAAGTCGGCTCATTCGCTTGTTTGATTATTTGGTGAATTATGCGTCACCAAAACGACGGGAAGTCCCAAAGCTACAATAAGAGAGATGATTATAGCCGATAGAGGTTTCTCGTCGGTTTGAATATTGAACTCAAATCAGGAGAACGCTTATGTCAGTCGATATGGTCAAAAAACTCTATGCTTCAATGGGGCCAACGGTGGAAAAAGCCCGGAAACAATTCGGGCGGCCTTTAACCTTGGCGGAAAAAATACTGGTCAGCCATGCTGATAATTTTGATACCCAAAATTGGGAACGTGGAAAAGCCATGTTGGCGCTTCGCCCTGATCGAGTGGCGATGCAAGATGCCACGGCCCAAATGGCCATGTTGCAATTCATTCAGGCTGGCAAAAAAAAGGCGGCCGTTCCGAGCACGATTCATTGTGATCATCTCATTCGAGCTGAAATGGGCTCTGAAAAAGATCTGATGGTTGCCAATAACGAAAACCGCGAAGTCTACAATTTCTTGGAATCAGCTGCAAAAAAATATGGCATTGGATTCTGGAAACCCGGAGCGGGGATTATTCACCAAGTAGTGCTTGAGAACTATGCGTTCCCAGGGGGACTCATTATCGGAACCGATTCGCATACCCCGAATGGTGGTGGCTTAGGTATGCTCGCGATCGGTGTTGGTGGAGCCGATGCCGGCGAAGTGATGGCCGGTTTGCCGTGGGAAGTGCTGCATCCCAAATTGATCGGTGTAAAACTTACGGGAAAACTCAATGGGTGGGCTTCTCCCAAGGATGTCATTCTCTATATTTGTGGCAAGCTCACAGTTAAAGGCGGGACCAATAAGATTGTGGAATATTTTGGTCCTGGCGCAGAAACCATCAGTGCGACCGGGAAGGGCACGATTACAAATATGGGTGCTGAATTGGGTGCGACGACTTCCGTCTTTCCTTTCGATCAAAAGATGGTGGAATATTTGAATATCACCGAGAGAGAGGACATCGCGAAATTAGCAGAAGCCAATAAAGATCTGTTAGTGGCTGATCCAGAAGTCTACCAATCACCAGAAAAATATTATGATGAGATCGTCGAGATCGATCTCTCGACTCTGGAACCACATGTCGTCGGTCCGCACTCCCCAGACCTTGCCCGCCCAATTTCGAAATTGCGCGCAGAAGCAAAAGAGAAAGGCTATCCGGTAGAACTCAAAGCCACGTTGTTAGGAAGCTGCACGAATTCTTCCTATGAAGATATTGGACGTTCGGCGCACATTGCCAAACAAGGATTAAAAGCTGGACTCAAAGCGAAGACGGCATTCTTAGTTTCGCCTGGCTCAGAACGAATTTTTCATACTATGAAACGTGATGGGTTTATGGAAACCTTTGAAGAGATGGGTGCCACCGTGTTGGCGAATGCCTGTGGGCCATGTATTGGGCAATGGAAGCGGGCGGATGGTGTCAAAGGCAAAGCGGACTCCATTGTCAGTACCTTTAATCGAAATTTTCCAGGGCGTAAT
This sequence comes from Nitrospirales bacterium, assembly GCA_965223635.1. Taxonomy (GTDB): domain Bacteria; phylum Nitrospirota; class Nitrospiria; order Nitrospirales; family UBA8639; genus Nitrospira_E. The sequence goes on along the minus strand of OZ245007.1, from coordinate 1,593,666 downwards.
GATGGAATCCCTGATACGTTATCATTTCTCGCGAGTCCTGAAGTGGTGACGGCTTATGCGTTAACTGGGGACTTGGGTTTTGATCCTGTGAATGACACGATTAAAACGGCTGATGGCAAAGAAGTTAGATTAGAAGCGCCTGAAGGGGACGAGTTGCCCAGCAAAGGATTTGCCAAGGGTGAAGAAGGGTTTGTGGCGCCTGCAGAGAGTGGTGAGGGTTTGGAGGTTGATCTTCCTCCGACCAGTGAGCGGTTACAGTTACTGCAACCGTTTCCACGCTGGAATGGGAGTGATTTCGAGAAGCTCACCATTTTGCTGAAAACCAAAGGCAAGACGACCACAGATCATATTTCTCCAGCGGGTCCATGGCTTAAGTTCCGTGGACATCTCGACAAAATTAGTGACAACATGTTCTTGGGTGCGAATAATGCGTTCACGGGTGAAGCAGGAAAAGCAAATAATGTGCGCACAGGAGAAAAGAACCTGGCGCCCGCAGCGATTGCCCGTGATTATAAAGCTAACGGCATTGGGTCCTTTGTGGTTGGAGATGAAAATTACGGGGAAGGCAGTAGTCGAGAGCATGCCGCAATGAGTCCTCGCTTTCTTGGCGTCTTGGCTGTGCTCACCAAAAGTTTTGCCCGCATTCATGAAACCAATTTGAAAAAGCAGGGCATCCTTCCGATGACCTTTGCGAATCCGGCAGACTACGATCAGATCGAGCAAGAAGATCAGGTGAGCGTGACTGGCCTCAAGGATTTAGCGCCAGGAAAACCTGTGTCGGTGGTGATTCACAAGAAAGATGGGCAAGACGTCACAATTCAAGCGAATCATAGTATGACCGAAGCCCAAATAGCCTGGTTCAGAGCCGGCTCTGCGCTCAACGCGTTGAACTAGAGAATACGTAATTTTTTTGGTCATGCCCGAAGAGGTGGGCATCAAGAAATTTAAAAATAGCACTGAATGCCCCTGTTCACGGGGATGACCAGAGAACGATCTAGCCATGACAACCGACTCAAATAAGCCTCAACCGTTCACTGAGCAAGCCAGCGAAATTCAACCGCAGATGGTGAAGGTTGAAATAGAAGGCAAACCCTTTCAAGTTCCGGCTGGCATCACGCTAATGAAAGCCATGTGGTATGCCGGAAAAGAAGTGCTGCGCGGAGCAGGGTGTTTGGGTGGCTTTTGTGGGGCTTGTGCCACCTATTATCGAACAAAAGATGATCCTAAAGTCAAAACCTGTTTAGCCTGTTCAATGGCAGTTGAAGAAGGCATGTCTTTTTCGTTCATGCCAGCCTTTCCCGCACGAAAGGCAACCTATGACTTGCAAGAACTGAAAGATCCGAAACAGGACCTATTCGAACTATATCCTGAAGCTCCCTTGTGTCGAAATTGCAATGCCTGCACTGAGGCCTGCCCGCAAAAAATTGACGTGCGGGAAGGGGTGTGGAAGGCCGTCTTTGGGGATTTCAAAGCCGTCTCAGAAATGTTTATGGATTGTGTGATGTGTGGGATGTGCACACCGGTCTGTATTGCAGATATCGCTCCCAATCTTGTAGCTGTCTATGCTAGCCGTGCTCAGGGTGTCCACTTTACAGAGAAACCCGAAGGCCTTACGACACGGATTAAAAAAATCGCTGATGGAGAGTATCAGGAAGAATGGGACAGGATTCTGCAACTCTCAGATGAAGAATTGCAAAACACCACAGCTTCTACCAAATAATGGTTCTCAAGTTGGTCGCAATTTTCTGAGTTCTTCCAATGGACATCACCACGCAACAAAATCTCGTTCATCAGACGCGTGACGCGCGTCGTGCCATAGACTTTCCCAAGCTTTGTCCGGCCGACCGAGATACTCTTATCAAAAAATATCATCCTGATCACCGGGCTCATGCGTACCGACCCATAAAATTTGGTCCAAATGCCGGCCAATCAACGGTCACAGAAGTCGCCACTCTTTTAGAGGGGGATAGCCCCATTCCATCAGACTTCGCTCTCAGGCCTAAGTATTCAGTAGATGTGCTGGTGGTAGGTGGCGGGGGCGCAGGTTGTGCCGCCGCGCTTCATGCGCATACTGCAGGTTCAGATGTCTTGTTGGCCACGAAGCTGCGGTTAGGTGATTCCAATTCCGTGATGGCTCAGGGGGGAATGCAAATCGCGGTTGCGCCAGATGATTCGCCAGTTCAGCATTTCCTGGATACCTTAAAAGGTGGTCATATGAAAAACGACCATGACCTGTTAAAGGTGATGGTTGAAGAAGGACCTTCTATTGGACAATGGTTATTGGAGTTAGGTGTGTTATTTGACCGCCAAGCCGATGGCAATTTGCATGTGAAAAAAGGTGGCGGTAGTTCAAAGGCTCGTTTGCTCACCTGTTCGGATTATACCGGCCTGGAAATTATGCGGGTTTTGAAAGATGAAGTCATTAACCAAAAAATTCCGCTCTTGGAGTTTGGTGCGGTGGTAGAACTGTTGAGTGATGGCAAGGGCACTTGCACAGGAGCTGTGTTACAAGACCTAGATAATAAACGGTATGTCGTTGTGGCAGCTAAGACCGTCATTCTTGCTACGGGTGGAATTGGGCGATTGCATATTCAAGGGTTTCCAACAAGCAACCATTACGGGGCTACTGGGGATGCCTTGGTCTTAGCTTATCGGATGGGTGTGCCGCTGATGCAGATTGATACCTTCCAATATCATCCATCAGGGGGCGTGTATCCCGAGCAATTAGTTGGCGCATTGGTGACGGAAGGCATTCGTTCCGAAGGTGGACATCTGGTGAATGCCAAAGGTGATCGCTTTGTGAATGAATTGGATACCCGTGATGTTGTGTCATCTTCTATTATCAAGGAATGTGAAGAAGGCCGTGGTGTCCGAACGGCCGCTGGACGTGTGGGTGTGTGGTTAGATACACCGTTGCTTGATGTGGCCCATGGCCCTGGCACCCTGGATAAGCATTTCCCCGCCATGGTTCGGCAGTATGAGCGGTATCAGGTAGATATTCGTAAAGATCCAGTTTTAATTTATCCCACTCTGCACTATCAAAATGGTGGGGTCAAAATAGATGTCAAAGGCGAAACGCCAGCCCCGAACTTGTTTGTTGCTGGTGAGGCATCTGGGGGATTGCATGGACGTAATCGTCTCATGGGGAATTCCCTCTTAGATTTGATGGTGTATGGTAAACGTGCTGGTCAGACGGCTGCAGAGCGAGCGAAGTCAATTTCGCAAGGAACGCTGACGCTTGATCATGTGAAGGAATTCCGAGCAGAAGCTAAACGTCATCATGTGTCAAATGGCTTGACCTCCCCGATGGTGTTGCCCGCCTACACACGGCAAGTTTAGGTATCATATTTCCTTCCTTTGTAAGGAGGGACAAAGGGAGGTAGAGACTAGAAGCTTTGCAACACTCCCAACAACACAAAGGACGATTATGAATATTCATGAGTTTCAAGCGAAACAAGTATTTGCACAATTTGGCATTCCGGTACCCAAAGGCAAAGAAATAAAAAATGCCCGCGCTGCTGAAAAATGGGCCGCGGCGTTAGACCCTCCAGTCTTTGTTGTGAAGGCACAAATTCATGCCGGAGGTCGCGGAAAAGCCGGTGGAGTCAAGATAACCAAGAATAAAGATGAAGTCCCAGGGCTGGTCACAGAGCTTATCGGCAAGACGTTGGTGACTCATCAGACTGGTCCAAAGGGTCGAAAGGTTCGGCGTCTCTTGGTTGAGGAGGGGGCCGGTATTGATAAAGAACTCTATCTCAGCTTGTTGGTGGATCGTGATACCGGATGTCCCACATTCATTGCCAGTACCGAAGGTGGGATGGAAATTGAAGAAGTGGCGGAACAGACTCCGGAGAAAGTCTTGAAAGAGCCAATTGACCCCGCGGTAGGGTTTCAAAGTCACAATGGGCGTAATTTGGGGTTTGGCTTGGGTTTGCCCTCTCTGGAACCAGCAGTGATCAAACCGTTCTTTCAAATGCTGGAAAATTTGTACCGTCTTTTTATGGAAAAGAATGCCGCACTCGTTGAGATTAATCCCTTGGTGATCACCACGGATAAACGTCTGATTGCGTTGGATGGGAAAGTGTCATTTGATGATAGCGCGCTCTATAAGCATCCCGACATTCAAAAGTTTCGGGACTTGCACGAAGAAGAGCCTATGGAAATTGAGGCGGGCAAGCACAATCTCAATTATGTCAAACTCGATGGTGATATTGGTTGTATGGTCAATGGGGCTGGGTTAGCCATGGCGACGATGGATGTCATTAAGCTAGCTGGCTCAGAGCCAGCAAACTTTCTGGATGTTGGTGGAGGCGCCACTAAGGAAACCGTCGCTGCGGGATTTCGCATTCTTTTGAAAGATAAAAAAGTGAAAGGGATATTCATTAATATTTTTGGTGGGATTGTCCGTTGCGAACGTATTGCGCAGGGAGTCATTGATGCGGCAAAAGAAGTCGCGATCAAATTGCCGGTGGTAGTTCGCTTGCAAGGAACGAACGCCGAAGAAGGCCGAAAACTTCTAGCCGAATCAGGTTTGCAAGTGGAAGGGGTAGCTGACCTGTGGGAAGCCGCCCAACGCATTGTGGCGCTGCGAAAAAAGAAAAAATAAATTCTTAGTGCAATCATTTTCCTTGATGGGTGAAAGGTGATGTGGCATGAGTATTTTAGTCAATAAGAATACACGGGTTGTGGTTCAAGGGATCACCGGAAAAGAAGGATCATTTCACGCAACCCAATGTCAGGCCTATGGCACAAAGGTGGTTGCAGGCGTGACACCAGGCAAGGCTGGACAGGAAGTCGAAGGGATCCCTGTCTTTAACACGGTCCGCGATGCCGTGAAGCAAACGGAAGCGACGACATCGTTAATCTTTGTCCCTCCTCCGTTTGCAGCCGACGCGATTTTGGAAGCGGCTGAAGCTGGAGTGTGGCTCATCATCTGTATCTCGGAAGGTATTCCAGTCAATGATATGGTGAAAGTGAAACGTGCCCTTCATGGGCGAGCCACGCGTCTTATTGGGCCCAATTGTCCTGGGATTATCACGGCCGACGAGTGTAAAATTGGCATCATGCCAGGCTTTATCCATAAAAAGGGCCGTGTGGGTGTGATCTCTCGCAGCGGAACGCTGACCTATGAAGCCGTCAATCAGCTCACGAACTTAGGGCTTGGTGAAACCACTTGTGTTGGAATCGGTGGCGATCCTATTATTGGCACGGGATATATCGACTTATTACACATGTTTGAAGAAGATGATGAAACCGAAGCCGTGGTAATGATTGGAGAAATCGGTGGCGATGCCGAAGAAAAAGCGGCGGCATTCATCCAACAAGAAATGTCCAAGCCTGTCGTGAGCTTTATCGCCGGAATCACTGCGCCTCCCGGCCGTCGCATGGGCCATGCCGGAGCCATTATCACCGGTGGTAAAGGCACAGCTGCCGATAAGATGGCTGCGTTAGAATCTGCTGGCGTGACCGTCGTGAAAAACCCAGCAGAAATTGGCGAGGCGGTACAATCAGTGTTGGGAGTCTGATATAGGTTATGTGGTTGCATATAGCCACACTGGACTCTTTGTTCTTCTGTCCCTCACGGTTCTTTTCATCATGCCTGTATGAACCTGTTTATGTTCGCACATGCTCACTGAGTTGATTGGTTCTATTTCCTTTCTCGCCTTTGTTGCTTTTCAATACCACCCTCTTCATAATGAGCTCTCGTACTTTATAGATGCTTGATGAGGAATGATCCTCTCGTCTACCTCTTTTTCACATACCAAACCTTTATCTTGAAAGTTCTTGCCTGTTGTCGAATCGCTAAGGATTCAGAAGGAGGGCAATATGAAAGTCGTGAGAGCTTCTCCAAAGGAAGATCAGAAAGATCGTGAGAATGAAGCCCCCTCACATGAATGGTCCGCCTTGTTTGAGGCTGCTACTCAGTTCAAGCGACTGAAATGCTGGGAATGGATGTCTGACAGCGATTTGTTTGGGGTCCAAATCCCAGAAACCGGAGAAATCGGCTATTGTTGCGTCATGGGAGAATTAGGTGAAGTGTTCGCCCTCACTGTCTATCCGGGAGTCGAAGGTCTGGCTAGCTATGAGTATTTGCAAGGGTTAGCACAAGACGGATTGTCAGGCGATCTCCTTGGTCCACAGACTCTCCTAACGACACAAGACTGCGTGATGGCTTCATTCGAAGACCGTTCCGAACTTCATCAAAAAGACTTACAACTCATTCGAAGTTTGGGGATGAAATTTCGTGGAAAACGGGAATGGCCGATGTTTCGGAATTATCGACCGGGATATCTACCATGGTTTGTCACAGCATCTGAAGTCCGATTGTTGACCGTTACCTTGCAACAGGCTACGGAAGTTGCCGAACAGGTACGAGAAAATCCACGAGTCTTAGCCCCGCCGCAAGACGACCACGATTCTATTTTGTTAAGGACGCCCAGGGACGGGTCTTGGGCAAATGCGTGGCACTTTCTTCCGAACTATGCCTTCCCGACATTCGTCCCAATCATTAATGACCTGCGATTGGCTCACCTCAAGAAAGCCGGCTTTCCAAGCATGGGAACATGGACGACTGACTGTGTGGCGTTGCCGATGCCCATTGAGGAAGGGCCTCGTCCGTACTATCCTTTAGGGTTCCCGGTTTTCAGGAGTGACGGAAAGGCGCTGGGGGTCGAGTTGCTCCATCCTGAAGATATTGAAACTCAACTCCCTGAGGCATTTATGAAGCTCCTTGAACGTCTACAACTCAGTCCTGAGTCTCTGCAGGTTGGTAGCGAACGCGCGTTTGTTCTCCTCGAGCCCATCGCGAAAAAACTGAATTTCTCTATTCAACGTGTAGAATCATTGCCTGTCTTGGACTTCTTTCTCCAAGGCATGGAAGAATTTTTTGGGGCGTAAAAGCCTTCTCGTTGAGGATTGCGGTCTTTCGTAATGAGTGACTCGTGTTGAGTCGCCTGATTTGGTGGTGTTTTTCAAGCCAAGGTAATGGAGAAATGCCCCGAAAGTATCTCGCGTTCGATATAGAAACAGCAAAAATCTTGCCAGAAAATTTTGGGGATTTGCACGATCATCGGCCACTAGGGATTACCTGTATGGCAACCTGGTGTAGCGACGAAGCTTCGGCTAGAACTTTTTACTCAAAAGGCCAGGATGGAAATCCCGCGGCACAAATGACTCAAGAAGATGTTGCGGCTTTCGTCGAGCATCTCAAGGCCAAAGTACAAGAGGGCTATACCATCATCACGCATAATGGCCTCGGATTTGATTTTGTGATTGTGGGGGAAGAATCGGGGAAAATGGATGCATGTCGTGATTTGGCGATGACCCATGTGGATATGATGTATCATTTTTTTTGCGGGAAAGGGTTCCCCATTAAACTCAATGCGGCTGCAAAAGCTATTGGGGTAAGTAAGCCTGAAAATGTCGATGGCTCTGTTGCACCGAAATTATGGAAAGAAGGGGAATATCAAACCGTGTTGGATTACGTAGCGCAGGATTGCCGGTTGACATTGGATGTGGCCCTGGCAAGCGAACAGGCCAAAAAAATTATTTGGATAACCGGACGCGGATCAATTTCTCAATTCGATTTGCCCAACGGATGGTTGACGGTTGAACAAGCCTACTTGTTGCCGTTACCTGATACATCCTGGATGGATAAACCCTGGCCGCGCTCGAAATTTACCGAGTGGTGGTGAAGAGGCTTTGTGAAGGTTTGCGTTACAATTGATGGGGCCTTCCCCTATGGCAGGGGAAAAATAAAAGGCAGAGCGTTCTGATGTTCCCCTCCTTTGTAAGGAGGGGTGAAAGGGAGGTAGATTCTTGAGAGCTTTTCCTAGCTGAAGCTCTCATGGTTCTTCAATGATCAAGGATTCTACCTCACCTAACCTCTCCTTGCAAAGGAGAGGAATTCTCAACAGGTTCATTTCAAAGAGGGATCAGAATATTGGAAATTCCCTGTTTATAAGTCTTATACACAAGAAATTGAATGTTCCAGATGAAAGGAAACTAAAATCATGTCTTTAGTGATTGGTTAAAATGCGGTGGTTAGCATGGATTATACACTCACGGATGATGCCGGGAAGGTGTTGGATCGTTCTGAAGCATCGAAGCCTTTAATGTACTTACATGGTGCGGGAAATATTGTGCTGGGCTTGGAGAAGGCCCTAGTGGGGAAAACAGAAGGGGACTCTCTGAAATTCAGGGTTGAGCCAGCCGAGGCATATGGAGAGGTCATCCCGAAGGGTGTGAAGACGATCGAACGAGCGGCGTTTGAGGGCGTCGATGTCGTGGAAGTGGGGATGGCGTTCCAGGCACAGGCACCGGACGGCAGTATGCAGCATATTATGGTGACGAAAGTGGCAGGTGATAATGTCACCATTGACATCAATCATCCCCTTGCCGGGGTTGCACTCAATTTTGATGTAAATATCGTAAATGTGCGGGAAGCCACCAAAGAAGAACTGGAGCATGGCCATACCTATGAAGGTGATGGCCATAGTCACTAGCAGAATGTTGGATAAACCTGTTCTGAGTGATGATTCAAGCGCAACTCTTGGCATATTAGTACTATTATAGTACTATAAAGCCATGCCCAAAAAGATTGCATCGTTAATTCAGATCCTTAAGAAAGCTGGGTTTGTTGATCGTGGAGGAAAGGGCAGTCACCGGAATTTCAAACATCCCAGCGGAGCAAAGATCACAATTAGCGGGAAGCCAGGACATGATGCCAAGAAGTATCAGGAACGAGATGTTGAAAAAGTCATTCGTGAGGTGACGACATGAAGGTGAGCGATCAATACATCAAGATTGTGGAATGGTCAGAAGAAGATCAGTGCTATGTGGGCACATGTCCAGGATTGATGCTTGGTGGAGTTCATGGGGATGATGAGGCCAAAGTGTATAAGGAACTGTGCCAAGCAGTAGAAGAATGGATTGAAATTTATCAAGAGGACCAAGACCCTCTTCCTGAATCCACAGCAGGAAAAGACTATTCGGGAAAATTTGTTGTCAGAGTGGGAAGAGACCTACATAAGGCTTTAGCCATAGAGGCCCTCCGTCAGGGAGAAAGTCTTAATTCCTACTGTGTCAACAAGCTTCGAGAGCAAGGCTTCCCTAACAGGGGGAAAAAGCGCATGCAAGATAGCGCTCGAAGAGCTCGGACGCACAACTCTTATAAAAAATACTGATTCAACCGTCAGAAACAACCGCGAGAATTGGGATGGCATTTGAGTCGCAGGTGCCGGACGAAAGTTCACAGAATATTATGGTGACGAAAGTCAAGGGTGATCATGTGTAGAAACTTAGATTTCATGCCTATCAGGAAAGTGCACAAAACGTGACTGGCGGGGCCAATAAGCACGCCACCACTGCTCGATGAAACAAGCGCGGGACATCATGGCGGCGGTTGAACCGATAGGTAAACTCCCCCAAGTACCGACCCAGATGTTTCGCTCGTACTCCATGATGCGTGCCATTGACCCAAGCTTTCGCATTAGAAATAAATGTATGGACCCAAGGCAGCCACCGTTCACACGCTTCCTTATCTCCAGAGACGACTTGATAATCCACATCAACACCTTGCACATGGCGCAAGCTCGGACTCCCATCAGTATTCACCATGGCACCAGCCCGAACTCCTGTGTTCACGAGTTGTTGCGCCTGCGCTTTGGTTTCTTTTCCGACCAGCACCTTGGCAAACCCGGCTCGACTGCAGGCTCGGCCTTTCGCATCCACCCACGCCTTGGTCTCAATGGCCACCAGCACATCACATTGATTGCCGCTCACCCGACGGCCAAACGTCCCGGCATCCAACTCCAACACGCCATCGCCCACCTGGTAACTCGCATCCCGATGACGCAAGGCGGTGCGAATCTTTTGTAGCATCCCCCAGACGCGGCCATACGACTTCACCCCCAAATGCCGTTGGAGTTCCTGCGCGGACATCCCTCGTTTGCCCTGCATGACATAAAACACCGCCTTCACCCAGAGAAGCAGAGAGGTCTTAGATGCCTCGAAGATGGTCCCTACCCGCAACCGCACTTGTCGAAGACACATTCGGCACGTGCGGACTTCAGGCCGCGTTTGGATGGCATAAAAGGCCTCTGCCTGACAGGTCGGGCATTGAAACTCTTTGCCCTGAAAGCGACTGCGCCACAGCAACCTCCGGGCCTCGGCTTCAGTGGTAATCTCGGAAAAGAACCGCTCAGCGGTAAACGATTCATAAACCATCTCGCACCTCCTCCATGAGGGATAATCGGCAAACAGGAAGCGACGTTATACCACGAAACGATGTCTTGTGCACTTTCCTGATAGGCATGTTAGATTTTATCTCTCAGACAATGTCCGATGAAGTCTAAGACAGGAGCTGTCGGGATTTTGGAAACCATGCCATTCCCACGAAAGCGGAAATCTAGGTTTACTGCAAGAATACTGGATGCCCGCTTAGTACTGCGGGCATGACAAGAGAAGAATTCTTCAACATGTCCGATCTCAATTGATCGGACACTGCCTGTCAACTGAAATGCAAGGTTTTACACCATTGATATCAATCATCCTCGAGCAGGTTTTGCTCTCAACTTTGATATAAAAATTTTGAGTGTACGGAAAGCGACGAAAGAAGAACTAGAGCATTGCCATACCCATTAGGCTGTTTTAGACGTAGGGTGCTGAGTATTCAAAAGAGATTTACCGCTCGGAATTATTTAAGGAAATATTTCTCATTAATTTATCAATTAGAATTATTGTCAAAAAGGGTCCTGTTTTCTCTGAATATTCCAGATTGGTAATAGCCGCGATGGGTTACTGACAAGAAGGATGCCATTTGTTGAAAACGATGGGAGCTTGGTTGCTAGCAGCAGTTGGGCTCGCTGTTGTGTTTTGGCGCTTGCCGATTGCATTCACTGAGAGGGCAAATTGGTTAGAATTACGTGTAAGTGATCCGTCGGCAGCAGAGTTGTACGAAATTAAATTCTGGATGGAAGTTACGTGGATTACGATGGGTGTAATTACCCTCATAGGCGGCTTTCTTGTCGCCAGGAAGTCTAGTCAGAATAGATGAAGGATCGCTAGCTACGAAATTATTGTAGCTGACTGCAAGGTGCTTTACCCAACGTGGCCATAGCTCCTTTGCTGGTGGCTCAGGATGCATTATTGCTAAGGAATTACTGAATCACAAAGTATTCCCCCCTGAAGGATGGAGTATGAAAGTAAAAAGCACTGACCTGTATACCTACCGAGTGACATGGTCAGAGAATGATCAAGAATTTGTCGGTTTTTGTGCAGAATTTCCCAGTCTGAGTTGGCTGGCTTCTACGCAAGAAGCTGCGCTTCGTGGCATACGGTCGGTTGTGGCTCAAGTAATCATTGACATGAAGAAGAACCGTGAAAGTATTCCTGAACCGCTGGCCGGTCGGCCCTTTAGTGGTAAGTTCATGGTCAGAGTCCCTCCAGAAATTCATCGACGTCTTGCTGTGGAAGCTGCAGAGTCTGGTGTAAGTCTCAATCGATTGGCTAGTGCAAAACTTTCTCAATAATTCGTAGGTAACTTTTGAGGTATTGAAGGAATTAGAGGTATGTATTGATACAATGAATGCCCATAAAAGCGTTGCAATTTTCACTCCTTCCTCATTTTCTCTTGAATAGCTCGATACAGGCGGAGTTGGCCGTAGTTGTAGAGGTCGCCGAGAAGTTCTTTGGCGCCGGTGAGATTTCCGAATCCGATTTGGGCAAAGGCTGCGGCAATCTGTGTTTGTTGTTCAGGCGTAAGAAGCCGATTGATCTCTACGGGTTCACCAGCTTGAAGGGCTTGCTCGAGGTGCCCATAGATTGTGCTGCTGACTAAGCCACGTTGCGTGGCGATGTGTTCTACAGAAAACCCACGTTCAAATAAGTGCAGTGTTTCTTTGACGGTGTCGCTGAGCGGTTTTGCCTTCTTCGAAGTAGTTAGCTGTGATCGTGGAGACGTGACTGCGTTTGAGAAACCTCGTTGGGGGTTGCTCTCAAGATATTCAGTAATCGCTGCAATAAAGGCTGCTCCAAATTCTTCTAACTTTCGATTTCCCACGCCACTGATCCGTATGAATTCTTGCTTGTTTCCAGGGTAGTCCCGTGCCATTTGTCGCAATGCCACATCTGAGAAAATGACATAGGCTGGAACATCTCGTTCATTCGCCAAGGTTTTCCTCAGTAGCCGTAATTTGTTGAAAAGTTGTTCATCATAGGCTACATCAACAACCTGAGCCACTTGTCGTTCTGGTGTGGGCATGGGTTTGGTGAGCATAATGGTGTGGCGTTCTTTGATAAAATCCCAGCCCTGTTCGGTAATTTCCAACACCGAAAAGGCTTCAGTGGCTTGGCGAAGATAGCCAAGACGGATGAGTTCACGAGCCATGGCTGCCCAGGCGGGTCGGCTGTGGGTTCTTCCTTGACCGTACATGGGCAACTGGTTGTGTTGCCAGCGTCGGATTTTTTCGGTATTGGCACTGGTCAATACGGCAATGACGTGATTCAGTCCTACGCGAAAGCCGCTGTAGTCGTAGATTGCTTCGATGCAGGAGAGCAGGGTCTCGGCGATTTCCGTGCCGTCAAAGGTATCACGGGGCGACAAACAATTATCGCATGCCTCACAGTTTTCTGTTGAGTAGACCTCACCAAAATATTGCAATAACTCTCTGCGCCGACAACTGGGGCATTCCGCATACTGAACCATTTGCTGGAGTTGTGCTCGTGCAATCTCTCGTTCCTGCTGGCTCGGCTTATCATTGATGAAACGTTGTTGTTTGACCGTGTCTCCAGCGCTGAAGAGCAAGACGCATTCACTGGGTAACCCGTCACGACCGGCACGGCCAGTTTCCTGATAATAACTCTCCAAATTTTTTGGCAGATCGTAATGAATGACAAACCGGACGTTGGACTTGTTGATGCCCATTCCGAAGGCAATCGTCGCACAGATCACTTGGACTTCGTCGCGTAGAAATAACTCTTGATGCCGCGTTCGTTCTTCTTGCGTTAGGCCGGCATGATAGGGCTGGACTTTGATGTCATGTGCCTGTAGGCGTTCTGCCAGCAGTTCGGTTGTTTTCCGACTTTGGCAATACACAATGCCACTTTCTTGAGGGTAGGTCTGGAGAAACGCTAACACCTGTTCAACAGGATTAGCCTTGGCCTGTACTCGGTAGGTGAGATTTGGGCGATTGAAGCTGGCTACGTAGGATGCGGCGTTCTGCAGTTTCAGTAATGTGCGGATATCGTCTCGGACTCGAGTCGTGGCTGTGGCTGTTAGGGCCATAATTGGTAATGCAGGGAACCGTTCCCGCAGTTTGACGAGCCTACGATACTCAGGACGGAAATCATGGCCCCATTCGCTGATGCAATGCGCCTCGTCAATCGCGAGGAGATTGATCTGCCATCGCTGAATATTGCCAAGGTTATCTGGCTGCATGAGCCGTTCTGGGGCCATGTAAAGCAACTGGAATTCTCCTCGATGGATGCCGCGCAAGCGGGTTTGAATGTCTTGTGCGCTGAGCGAAGAGTTCAGGAAAGTTGCGGGAATGCCGTTGGCTTGCAACGCATCAACTTGATCTTTCATCAGCGCGATGAGGGGGGAGACGACGAGGGTCATCCCAGGTCTGGTCAACGCTGGCAATTGGTAGCAGAGCGACTTTCCTCCGCCTGTAGGCAACAAGGCCACGACATCCTTGCCCGCCAAGGAATCGCATATGATCTCTTGTTGCAATGGCCGAAACGAGGTGAACCCAAAGTGCTCTTTTAAAAACGAGAGTAACGGGACCGGTTCGGTATCGCTGGAAATTGAGGAAGGCATTAGAGGGATAATGTTGGATTATGATAGATCTAAGAATTCAATGGGATCCTGCTCTGAGCAAGCAAGGTACGAACTGGGGATGAATTACTCGACCCCCATTCTGCATGAATTGGTTCATTCCCATCAAGTTGTCCCATCGTATTGCTTGGTGTCGTTCCTTAGGCAGTCTATGAAATTTTATTTTTATCCCATTTCTCTTCTTGAACCCTTGGAATGGTTTTTCTGATTCTTAACAGAATGGCCACTATTCGACTCGTTTTTGCCGTTTGGTGCTGTCGTTTTTCAACTGGAGTGACCGTCTAAGATGGTGGAAGTCCTCTGAAAGCCAGAGCATTGAGCAAGAAATGCGTAGAAGTGCCGACAAAGAAGAACGAATGAGGGTGTCGCTATGCACGTGGCTGAACGAATACAAGATGAAACACTTGTCTTGATGATTTCTGGACGAGTAACCTTTTACTCCCGAAAAGTCTTCCAGGCTATTGTGAACAATGCTCGACAGTCAGGAGCAAAGCACATTATTTTTAATATCCAGGGCGTCACGTTTATGGATAGTACGGCATTGGGAGGGTTGGCCTTGGCCTATCTGAATTTAAAGGAAGAGAATTTAATCATGAGTTTAGTGGCGCCACAACAACCCATCAAATCGATTCTCGACCAAGCGAATTTTCCCGCGTTGATTCCTACTTTTTCATCAGAAGAATCGGCCTTTCAAGCGATTCATTAGTTTCTCAAAAACTTCCTAAATATTGTGTCAGTTGAGTCGGAAAGATCACGGAAGAATATGGTATTCTCATGTGTGATAATTTCCGGCAACACGAAATGGCAGGGTCGCGACAATAATCAGCTCATTCATCATCGACCGGTATGACTCAAACACCGCTTGAAGCGCTCCGACGCCAAATAAAAAGTCTCAATCTCACCGGATTCATCGTGCCTCATGCAGATGAATACCAAAATGAATATGTGCCTCCATGCGCCGAACGGCTAGCATGGCTGACGGGATTTACTGGGTCAGCGGGTACGGCAATTGTCCTTGTTAAAGAGGCCGCGATCTTTGTGGATGGGCGCTATATTCTTCAGGTTGCCAATCAAGTCGATCAACAGCATTTTGACATCAACAATAGTGGGGACTGTTCTCCTTCGACCTGGCTGGGACAACATGGTGCCGCCTCGGATCGTATTGGATATGATCCCTGGCTGCATACGCCGCGTGATCTTGAACGCTATGAAAAAGCATGTGGTAGAAACAAGATTCAGCTGATCCCTGCTTCTCCTAATCCCATTGATCAGGTGTGGAGTGGTCGACCTTCTGTCCCTATGGGAATGATTCAGCCACATCTCATAGAACATTCTGGAAAAAGCTCACAAGTGAAGCGTGATGAGCTGGCCCAGCACCTTCGAGAGGATGATATTGACGCCGCAATTATCAGCGCTCCGGATTCCATCGCGTGGGTATTGAACATTCGGGGGAGCGATGTGTCCCATACCCCGTTACCCCTGTGCCAGGCGATTATTTATGCTACCGGACGCGTGGCGGTTTTTGTGGATTCCCGAAAAGTGAGTCCAGGTCTGGCGTCGCACCTGGGTCCTGACGTTTCGTTGGAATTGCCAGATCAATTTGAAGGAGCGTTACAGCAATTGGGACAACAAGGCCAGCGTGTACTGTGTGATCCAGGGAAAACCAATGCCTGGATCTTTTCCACGCTGACCGAGCATGGAGCCTGTCTCACGCACGGTGACGATCCTTGTGCATTGCCCAAAGCTTGCAAAAATACGGTCGAGATTCAAGGAGCCTATGCGGCCCATGAACGAGATGGGGTCGCTGTCTGTCAGTTCTTAGCCTGGCTGGCACGCGAATCACCTGGTGGGCAGGTGACTGAATTACAAGCGGCGGCCTATTTAGATACGTGTCGACAGAAACAGTTGATGTGGGAAGATGCTAGTTTCCCGACTATTTCAGGTGCAGGTTCGAATGGAGCTATCGTGCATTATCATTCGACTCCTGAGACCAATCGATCATTAGAACACGGAACCTTATATCTGGTTGATTCGGGAGGACAGTATCTTGACGGGACGACGGATATCACACGAACTGTGGCGATAGGGGAGCCGACGGACGAACATTGTGATCGCTATACGCGTGTCTTAAAAGGTCATATTGCGCTGGCTACGGCAAAATTTCCCGAAGGCACGACCGGCAGTCAATTGGATGCCCTGGCGCGAGCGTCCCTCTGGGAAGTGGGTTTGGATTATGATCATGGAACGGGGCATGGCGTAGGGAGTTTCCTGAGCGTTCATGAAGGCCCACAACGGATTTCGAAGGCCGCCAATGATGTGGCGCTGAGATTAGGCATGATTGTCTCAAATGAACCGGGCTATTATAAAACCGGGGTGTATGGAATTCGTCTCGAAAATTTAGTTGTGGTTAAACGAGAAGAGATCTCTCAAGATTCCAACCGTTCGTTTTTAGGATTCGATACCTTGACGGTCGTGCCATTCGATCGAAAACTTATTGTCGTGGGCCGCTTATCCACGCAGGAATGTGATTGGATCAATAGGTATCATGCTCGTGTTTGGAAATGTTTAGAGCTCAAGGTTGATGCGGAGACACGGGTATGGCTGGAAGAGGCAACGCAGCCGCTTGCTTAAAATTTTCATAGACGAAACTCACAAAAATTGGCTCATGCTAAAAAAATTCAGAAAGATTTAGATTGCACATGTCTATGACCAACAAAGAAATTGCAAAGAACATCAAAGCGCAGATGGGGGAGAATCCTGATATTACAGGGTTGCAGGTCAAAGGAAATCTCCTGCAATTACATGTTACGGAAGCATATTTTAACCGGTTATCCGTTGATCGAGAGCGTGGACGGAAAATTGTGCTCGTGCTTTTGGAAAAGATGAAAGAACTTACAGGATTGGAAGATGTGGCAGTTTGGGTTTATTCGGAAAATAAAAAAGGGATTGAGGCTACGATCAAGCCTTGGGGAGGAGGCAACGTCAATTTCCTCTTTGATCTCTAATAGAGGAATTATTTCGATGGTCTATTCTTGAATTTTCAGCTGTGGCCAAGAGCCCAAGCTCGACGGCAGGCCGGACTTCCACATCCCAATGCGTTTCCCGCCTATGCCGATAGGACAGGACCAAGTGCTATCTGAAGTATGATTGATTCTCCAGCGAACTCCATCGGCGCTCAACCAGATCCAAGTAGAGGACTGCCGAGAGGGTTGTTTATTGTTCTTTTCCATCCCTTTGCCAGCCACAATGAGAGATAATTTTACCATTCAAAATCCACTCAACAGAAGACTATTGTTATCAGAACAAGGTTTGAGCCGACAAACTTGACAAGTTTATTGCCTAATATGCCAAGGTGTCTTTATGCCTACGATGGATGATTCTTCACCTGATTCAACCCCACATTCTCCTACAGGTCTTCTTGGTCAGTACGAATCCGATGTCACTGTTTTGACTGTTGGCGAGAAGACGGTCATTTTGGTAGGCACCGCGCATGTGTCACAAGAGTCTGTGGAATTAGTCAAGCTCGTAATTGAGCAAGAGCAGCCTGATGGCGTTTGTGTGGAATTGGATGCCAAACGCTTTGAGGCTATTTCCCATCCTAATCGCTGGGAATCGCTGGACCTTAAACAAATCATTCGCGAGCAACAACTCAGCACCCTCATCGTCAATTTGGTCTTGGCTTCCTTTCAAAAACGGTTAGGCGACAAGTTAGGTGTCTTACCTGGAACGGAAATGCTGGAAGCGATAAAGATGGCCGAGAAACATAATGTTCCCGTCATACTGGGTGACCGGGATGTGCGGGTGACGATGCGTCGTGCATGGCGTAATACGCCATTTTGGCGCAAAAGTTTACTCGTTTCGTCTCTGATGCTCAGCATCTTTGATACCACAGAGGTTTCCGAGGATGAAATTCGAAATCTAAAAAAACAAGATGTGCTATCAGAGATGATGAAAGAGCTGGGGAAAGAAGTCCCCACTTTAAAAGTGGTGCTCATTGATGAACGAGATCGTTATCTCGCGAAGAAAATGGTTGAAGCACCAGGGAAAAGGACGGTGGCAGTCGTAGGAGCTGGGCACGTTGTCGGTATTTGTCAAACCATCGAGCAGCAAAAGACGGTAGATTTGAAAGAGTTGGATTATGTTCCACCGATATCACCAATTTGGAAAATGGTTGGGTGGAGTATTCCAGCCTTAATAGTAGGGTCGATTGCCTGGATCGGTTGGCAAAAAGGGCCAGAAGCTGCAGGGGAAAATGCCTTGTTTTGGATTTTGGCAAATGGCATTCCCAGTGGTATTGGAGGGATCTTGGCTATGGCTCATCCGTTGACGATCTTGACGGCGTTTGTTTCTGCGCCATTTACGAGTCTCACGCCGGTTATCGGTGTGGGCTATGTCACGGCCTTTGTTCAAGCCTATTTGCAGCCGCCACTCGTCAGGGACTTTCAATCGGTAGCGGAAGATATTGCGATTCCAAGGCGATGGTGGAAGAGTCGGCTGTTACGAGTCTTTCTCGCATTTCTTCTTCCCACTATAGGCAGCATTATCGGAACATGGGTTGGCGGAACTCGCATCGTCTCCAATTTGTTTTGAATGCCTGTTAGTCCGTTTCCCTCCTTTGTAAGGAGGGACAGAGGGAGGTAGAAATTCCAACAACTTGAGAGTTTCAAATCAAAAGAGAGACTAAGGCGAGGCCGTGACCTGCACTTTCGACGTATGTTGGAAAATGCATTTAGGGCAGGTATAGTGGATAAATTGGCCTTCTCCCACTAGTCGTTTCATCATCGTGGCTTGACACCATGTGCAAAGCCGGTCGGGAATTTCTGAGGAGGATGCCGTTTGCGTGGAAGCAGAATTGGGTGTGGTCATAATGAAAGACATTCTCAAAAACATCTGTGGGGTTTGTCAATGTCCAAGACGATGAAATCATCAATAATGTTGGGTTGGGTCCTATTAGGGCCTCTGTTTCTCCTACCGGTTAATGGGTTAGCAGGAGATGATGAACAGAATCAGCCACGTCTCACGGTCTCCGCAGAAGGAAAGATGAACGTGCCTCCTGACAAAGCGGTGCTGAGTTTTTCCGTAGAAACAGTGGGAGGAAAATTAGCGAAAGTCCAAGAAGAAAACCAAGAACGCATGGCTCGGGTTTTGAAAGAATGTCAACAGTTGAAGATTCCGTCTAAATTTATCCAAACGACATCGTTGAATGTCATCCCCGAATATCCGCCTCCGCCACGGCGCTCATCCGGCGGGTCATTGGAGCAGACGATTCCCCGTATTATTGGCTATCGAGTTGTGCATCAGGTCAACGTGGAGGTCCGCAATTTGGCTATTGTCGGCAAGGTGGTCGATCGTGTGTTAAAAGTAGGCGCCAATCGTTTCTCAGGAATTTCCTGGGGATTACAAGATGAGCAGCCCAATAAACTCCAGGTCCTACAACGTGCGGCCTCAAAAGCTCAGACCAAAGCTGAGACCTTGGCGCAATCATTAAAGCTCAAATTAGTGCGAATCATGAAGGTCATGGAGGGTGGTGTGTCGGTCGTGGCTCCTGCCGGACGCTACCGGATGGCCAGCGCGGCAATGTCGATGGAGGGCGGTGGAGCTTCAGTGTCAGCGGGAGAAATCACCGTGCGTGGCACGGTGACATTAGTATACGAAATCAGCCCACAATGATCATTGTTCTAAGCAGCGTGGCTTTCCTATTCGAGATGTGCCTCTCAGTATGACCACCGAATCTACACCTCTTTCTTCTCACGATGAACCGACACACTCCGTTCTCGGGGTGCCGGCACTGGTCGTCTCTGGTTTTTTAGGTGCTGGCAAAACCACACTTGTTAAGCATCTCATCAAAGATGCCCAACAACAGGGCCTGAAACTGGCCGTCGTCTCGAATGAATTTGGGGAATTGGGTATAGATCGGGCATTGCTACAGGAAGCGGGAGGGCCGGGCTATGTTGAATTAGAAGGGGGCTGCGTCTGTTGCCAATTAACCAATGAATTATTGGATACGCTTCAGAATTTATGGGAGACCATCCGTCCTGATCGGGTTGTTGTTGAAACCTCTGGAGTGGCCCTGCCTTTTGAAACACTCATGACCTTTTGGCGTGAGCCCATTACCGACTGGGTGGGCGAAAGTCTTGCAGTCGTGGTGGCCAATGCCGAACAGGTAGCGGAAGGCCGAGATATGGAAGGGACATTTGAACAACAAGTGTCTTCGGCAGATATCGTGGTGATCAATAAAGTTGATCTAGTGCCAAAAGACGCCATGGGGCGAATAGAAAACCTCTTGCAGGACATGGCCCCTGATGCCCCGTTCATTCGAAGTATTCAGGGAGAAATCGACACGTCGGTGGTCTTCCCTCCTACTCTCTTGCCATCTGATTCATCCAAGCGTAAAAGCAAGCCGGAAATTCTTCCTCATACACATGAAGACTTTGAGGCGCAAGAACTCTCCTTCCCTCCTAGTATCACCCCCGAACAACTCATCCAACAACTTCAGTCGCTACAAACCCTTCGTATCAAAGGCATCGTCAACACATCCGCAGGTCCTAAACTAGTCCAAGGGATGGGGCCTCGCATTGACTTGACTGCACCTCCATCACAATATCCCCAAGAAATGCTGGGCCGCCTTGTCGCCATCCGCCGAAAATAGTTTTTCAGGTTATTTTTTTATTCTGGCTTCGACTACATAGTCGCGAAGCCCGCTGACTTTGCCCATGAGCTCATCGTATTCTTTTTGAGGCACCTTGAATTCTTTTAACATGGTCCCTAAATGACCGGCGACAATATCGAATTCTTTATCTGTCATTCCTAGGCCGACGTGGCCCACGCCTAATGGCCAATTGGTTTTTTTCTTTGACCATACGGGTTATGTGCGCCCGACATAGCGTCCGAGTGTCGTCACGAACGGAAACCACAGCATCTTGAACAGATTCATGCAGACCGGGTGATGGAGATGTTCAAGGCCGATCTTCATCCCCAGCTGCCCTAAAGTCGGTTCCGCGCAATAGGTCCCCAATAGCTGGTCCCACCAAGACACATTGAATCCGTAGTTGCTGTTGGTCTCTCGAGGGTCAACAGAATGGTGGATACGATGCATGTCCGGGGTCACGATGAACCACCGAAGTACCCGATCGAGGCTCAAGGGCATCTGCACATTGCTGTGATTGAAGAGCGCCGTGCTGTTCAGCATGATCTCGAAGATTACCACCGTCAATGGAGCCACCCCCAAGAACATGACTGATGCTGCTTTTACCATCGTCGAGAGAATCATCTCTACCGGATGAAACCGCACTCCGCTGGACACGTCCAGATCCAGATCAGAGTGATGCATCATATGAAACCGCCAAAGAATTGGGACCAGATGAAACACCTGATGTTGCAGGTAGATGATGAGATCCAGCGCGAGCACCGCCAACCCAAATTCAAGCCAGCCCGGCCACTCAACCCAATTTAACAGCCCCCAACCTCGCTCCAGCGCTATCGCTGCAGCCGCTGTGACGCCTCCCACGAAAAACAATCGTGCGATGGCTGTATTCAAGAGCACAATTGTGAGATTCCCGCCCCACCGGCAGAGCTTCGACGCCGTGAGTGGCCTGCGCGGCGCCAACAGTTCCCACGTGGCCATGATGCTGAGCACAGAGAAATAACAGACCACCCGTACGAAATCTTCAGAACCCATAAATCTTCATCTTACCTATCCCATCGCAACGTTTACAGTTCAAGCAAGAATGGTAATCACGTACGCTCTAAAATGATTCGAGCCCAGACCATTGGAACGGTGGAACTGGGAAAAGGAAGCCTGACGGCTTCGGTGCCCGCGTTCTTCCGATCGTAAACAAGCGCTTACACAAGGCGTAACACTTTTACTGTTTCTTCTCAACTATATAGGATCGGAGGTTGTAAAATTTGGTTATCACCTCATCATATTCGTGCTGAGAAACCTTAAAATTTTGGAGTGTTGTGGACAAATGGCTGTCACGATAACAAATTCTTTGTCACTTTGAGCATTTTGTCCTTGATTCTCATGTTCTGGTTTATGGTCTCCTTTAGCAGGGCTGCCCGTTAAACACACAGGGTTTATAGCGAGAAATATCAAAATCGATATTGATGGCTCTATGGTTGACTCCGGTGGACTAGCTCGTCAAGAGTTAATGGCGCTTTATTCGCTGAGATTCCAAGGAGGGTCTGCAACGCGGCCATCGGCGTTTTGCGGCGGTTGAAGCGGAACACAAACTCATCAAGATAGCTCTGGAGATACTTTGGCTCCACTCCATGATGCGTGCCAATGAGCCACGTTTTGAGATTACTGAAGACCCGGTGGATATGGGGCGCCACTTTGTGCGCTCGCTCCGGGGTGCGAACCATTCGCACACGATGCTTGTACCCGACCAACGCTGCATCAGAATACCCGCGCCACCCATCCGTTCGGAGTGTGGAGTTGGCCTCAATATTTGCCCTCAAAAACCCACGAATGCTGAGCTCGCCTGCATCCTTCAGGATTGAAAGACGCAATCGACCTGTCCGTTCAGATCGTTTCCCTTTTTTGTCGGTATAGGGGAGAACCTCCACGGCCCCGATTATCAAGCTCTTGTGCTTGGCTGTCGTCGCTCCCCGACCTGGCCTGCCTTTGGCTGAGCCGCCGAGGATTGCCTCATCGGCCTCAATCAAGCCGGAGAGCTGGCTTCGGTTTGTGTTGACCATTCCTTGACGCAACCGATGCAGCATATGCCAAGCTGTGGTGGCACTCGAAAGGCCAAGCTGGCGTGCAAGCTGAACGGCACTGATTCCTGGCGTATGAGTCGTCACAAGATACGCAGCCCAGAACCACTCCTGGACGGGCACGTGAGAACGGTGCATGAGTGTGCCGGCCATCGGCGAAGTCTGACGCCCACACGCCCGACACTCGAACACGTAGCGCTTGGAGTTGAGCCAGGCCGACTTCCCCCTGCACTTGGGACAAACAAACCCATCGGGCCAGCGACTCTGCACCAAATATTCAAGACAAGCCTGCCGTGTAGTGAAGCGTTGACGAAATTCCCGCATGTCCTTCGGATACGTTGGGCGCCCCACACTTGAATAGTCACAAGTCCTTCAACCGGAGTCAACCGTAGAGCCATTTCGATATTTTCTTGGTAGACGATCTCATTGCCGTTTACTCCATCCATGGATGGGTCATTCCACATGATGTGGTTCCACCAATAAAACAGTGGGTGTTCAAGAAAGTAATAGACTGGGTTCCCGTACTTACTGCGTATGTGTTGGATGACGGATCTCCCCGACACATAGTCAATTTCCCCGTCCTCCTTGGTTGAATAGACGAATAACAACAATTGTGATTCGCGGTCATAGATCTCATCTAGACGAGTATGTTCCGGAGGCTCAATAAGAAGCGATGGGGATACGGCTGCTGTCGAGTTTAAAGCACAAAAACCGACAATGAAGAGAATGACTGATACTATGATTGGCTGCTTCATCATTCACGGTTTACATTTCGGGTTCCGTATTGGTTTTACACCCCAAGATATCGGTGGCAAAAGAACCCAGGCGATACCTTCTGTCTCCTTTAATACACGTGCTGCAAAACAAATGGAGGAGCGAGTCTCGTCTCACTCCTCCATCCAGAATCCACTGGCACCATGATCGACTGGCTATTTCACATCCACTGTCATAATCACAAATTCCTTGTTCAGTTGCCCACCTTGATGTGGTTCCACATAAGTTCCATCGTAGTAATACCACTGCAGGGGTTTCATTTTGCCCAATTCACTGGGATGGCGCGGCAGTTTAGCCACATCCAGCCCATTGGCGATGAAGGTGGCAGGATTTATGAAATAGACGACATCCTCATGGGTTTGCTCGGGTGTCTGAGAAAAATGGATCATATTGTGTTTCGTCACGGTCTCCAACATACACATTTCTCCACTGGCATTGGTCGCGTCGATGGGTTTCATCTTTGAATCAGGACTAATGATGTTGGCGATCGCGTTAATCTCTTTTCTCGCATTTCCCTCCAATTTCAATACGGGACCAAATTGTTCCTGTATTTCCGCTTGCGACGAATCAGCGACTGCGGCAGGCGGTGTTCCTCCCGTACAAGCCCAGGCTCCTAAGATACCGATTGCCGGCACGATCAATTTCCATGCTTTCATCGTAATTTCCTCCTTTGGGTAAAGAATATGAATCAACAATTCCTTTTGAACCCCGTTGACTCAAGAGCACCAAGGTTCTACCTTGTCTTACCAATTTACAATTATCGGGCTGGAGTCGATATCCGAAGAAGTAGGAAATTACCTGTAGAAAATTCTTGAATCTACAATCGAATAAATTCGACAAAGCCCCGAAGGGCTTGAGCTAAAGTGAAGCCAAAAGGTTGTTCAATAGGTAGCGGGAAAAACGCCGTAAAAAATCACGGTAACTGAACACCCTGTGCAATCAATCGGGTTAGGCTGCCTGCGAAGGTTCACAAAGCTTTGCTCGGTAGCAGTTGGGGGGCTTAAAGCTGCCTCGGTACCTTTTGGATGACCGAATTTTCCCTGCTGGTCTTAGTATGATTAATAGCAGTGTTTTTCCTAGTACCCTTTACAGGGAGAAATGCTCTAGTCCCAAATTCAATACGCGCTATGCCAAGCCGCGCCACAAATACCGAAGAACGGCACGGTGAAAGCCGTAACGTCCACCGATTAGCCTCTTTTACTGTTTATGGCATCTTGACAGTTTCAATAACCATAGGCACTCTCACCCGATGCCAAAGAAGCCTGCACAAGCCGTAATTCCTATTGAACGCATTGCCAGTACTATTTATCTCATCCGTGGGCAGAAGGTCATGCTCGATAATGATATTGCGGCAATATACGGTACGCCTACAAAGGTCTTAAATCAGGCCGTCACCCGCAATAAAGAACGGTTCCCGGATGATTTTATGTTTCAATTGACGAAAGAAGAGTTTGATAACTTGAGGTCACAATCTGTGACCTCAAAACAATGGGGTGGTCGTCGTTATCCACCTCGTGCCTTCACGGAGCAAGGCGTAGCCATGCTTTCAAGCGTGCTCCAAAGTAAGCAGGCGATACAAATTAATATTGCCATTATTCGGACCTTTGTCCGTATGCGGGAACTGCTGGCGACCAATAAAGACTTAGCTCGGAAGGTTGAAAAACACGATAAAGAAATAGCTGCCCTGTATGAATACCTCCACAAGCTCTTAGAACCGCCAAAATCCTCCAGACGGAAAATCGGGTATATCCATCATAAAGACGACGACTAATCCTCCTCTGTGTTTCGTACTCTTTAGAAGTCTTGCATAGATACCGAAATGTAAAAGGTCGCAAGATAATTTTTCGTTATCGCTAGTAAGACTGTTCGCCATGAGGAAACAAAGCATCGTCGAATTTGAGAGTTTTGTGAGCAAAGAAGTCAAATCGGCTACTCTGGAATTGGAAAAGCTTGAAGAAGACAGTCGTAAGCATCTTCAAAAATTGGTCTATACAAATTTGGTTGATCGATTTGATTCAATGATTGACCATTTTTTACTTGATAATTCTTTGGACGAAAGCTTGCTCACTGAGGCCCTTAATAAGCTAGACACTCCTATGTCTGAAGCAAATGTTTTCAGGCTTCTTTTAGATAAAGAGAAAACTCAAGATAAAATTGAGGAGAGAATAAAGAATATTCTAAGAAATGGAGTACTTAGAAATAGGCACTCTCAAAAACTCTCAAAATTATTCGATATTTTCTGTCCGTCTGAGGGCGTATGGAATAACCCAAGAGTAAATATCTCTACTGGAAAGATTCTACCGAAATACACCCCTCAAAATAAAAAAGTGCCTTCATCAGTATGTGGTTATGCTGATTGGCTATACTCTCGAAGGAACACTATCGTTCATGGAAGTGGTACATCAGCAATGTTGCCGAACGATATAGCACAAATAAAAAAGCTTTTTAAGTGTACTCCTGCTAAAACGACAAGGT
Source organism: Nitrospirales bacterium (assembly GCA_965223635.1). Lineage (GTDB taxonomy): Bacteria > Nitrospirota > Nitrospiria > Nitrospirales > UBA8639 > Nitrospira_E. Next base: position 1,567,862 of record OZ245007.1, on the reverse strand, counting down.
TAAAGCTCAGTGCAATAACCGTCACATCAGAATTTTATTTAAGTGTGGTCTCCCTTCTAAAAACAAACATTCATAGTGATTCTAAATAATTTCCGTTTGACGCTTTCCATTTGGCTAATTCACGCTTTTGTGCTCTGAGGCCTGTGGGCTGGCCTGAAGAGAGGGGCGTTTCATGCAGGTGGCCCTTGTCTGAGCGTAGCGAGTTGGGGCACCCTCCCTTGTCTAGCCCCTGCTCTATCGAATGAGACCAGACCGGGCCTCAATGGTTTTGGGTCCTTTTGCCGAAACAAAAGAACCTCGGCTGCGGGGCCGAAACCCGGCATCTACCAAGAATGCCAATAATTTCCAGTTCAGGCCATTGAAATAAACCCATGCATGGTGTAGTCAAATAAAGCGGAAGTTAATTGGAATGCCAATAGAGCTGCATCGAGATACCTTTGGGGGATCGAATTTATTCGGCTGGTGCCCTTGGCGTGAAAAGTCGCAGTGTTTTTGGCGGCAAGGGGGTGAGGAAAAAGTACTTAGCTGATTAACCCATGTTTACTGGCATAGAGCGTTAAGTCAGCATTGGATTTGGCTTGCATTTTTTCCAAAATGCGCACGCGATGGGTACTGACTGTGGTGACGCTGATGCAGAGTTCATCGGCGATGGATTTGGTGGGTGTACCCGAGGCGATCATACGAAACACTTGGAATTCCCGATCGGATAGTCGTTCATGTTCGTGTGTGACAGGATCCTTATTCCAATTCATCACTAACTGTTCAGCCAAACTTGGGCTGAGAAATTTCCCACCTTGTGTGACGGTGCGAATGGCTTCCACCAACTGCTCTGGAGCACTGGTTTTTGATAAATACCCTGAAGCTCCGGCCTTTAAAAATCGCACGCCGAACTGCTCTTCTGGATAGATACTCAAAATCACAACTGGCAATTTGGGATGTGTGGTTTTGAGGTCCAGCAAGACAGCCCATCCCGTCTTTTCTGGCATTTCCATATCCATTACGAGTACATCGATTTCTTTCATTTGGAGTATTCGTAAAACTTGGGGCCCTGTTTCAGCTTCTTCAATGACGACGAGATCAGGAGTCTTAGAGAGAATGTGTTTTAATCCCTGGCGAACCACGGCATGATCATCAGCGATGAGTATTCGAATCGATGGTCGACCGACGCTTTTCATGAGATTCTTCGAGGAATTCTGAATTGAATTTCCGTTCCTTGGTTCGTCCAACCTCGGACGGTCATGGTTCCATCCAAATGAAGGGTCCGCTCTCGCATGCCAATCAATCCCAGTGATTGAGAGTCCTCAATCTGAGCAGACGTAATGCCGATTCCATTATCCTTCACCACTAACTCGACGAATTCATGATTTTGGGTTAATCCTATTTGAATGGCTGTTGCTTTAGCATGCCGCGCGACATTTGAGAGTGTTTCCTGAAATACACGAAACAATCCGACTGTTTGAGATTGATCTAATCGGATCGGCTCAGGGCCGAAACAAATAACACATTGAATGCTGGTACGTTTTTCAAATTCTTGTGCCTGCCACTCCATCGCTTCCTGGAATCCTAAAAGATCCAGGATTTTCGGACGCAACTGAAAACAAATTCTCTGTATGGATTGAACCGTTTCATCGACTAAACTTGACATGGCTCGAATTTTCTCACGACAGATGTCCGGTCCTTTCCCTAGTCCTTCTTCGAGAAACATGAGATCCATTTTGAGAGCGGTCAGGGCTTGTCCCAGCTCATCATGAATTTCCCGGGCAATATGGGTTTTGATGGCTCTATGGTTGACTCCGGTGGACTAGCTCGTCAAGAGTTAATGGCGCTTTATTCGCTGAGATTCCAAGGAGGGTCTGCAACGCGGCCATCGGCGAAGTCTGACGCCCACACGCCCGACACTCGAACACGTAGCGCTTGGAGTTGAGCCAGGCCGACTTCCCCCTGCACTTGGGACAAACAAACCCATCGGGCCAGCGACTCTGCACCAAATATTCAAGACAAGCCTGCCGTGTAGTGAAGCGTTGACGAAATTCCCGCATGTCCTTCGGATACGTTGGGCGCCCCACACTTGAATAGTCACAAGTCCTTCAACCGGAGTCAACCGTAGAGCCATTTGGGTTTTTTCTTCCTCCCGTACCAATTGAAGCCTGTTGCTCAAATTCCGCAACTCTTCTCGGGAGCGTTGGACTACCTGCTCAGCTTCTTTTCGATCGCTGACTTCTTGCAGAAGGCTCTGATGGGATATGTGAAGTTGCTTCATCAGTTGACGGTCTCGTTGAATGTAGTGGACGGCCAAGGTCAAAAGGGACGCCATTATAAGTCCAACAACAAACACTACCACTGTGGCTTCAGCTCGTATCGTGATATCTCGTGGAATCCAAAAGCAACAAGAGAATGTCAACAGACCTAGGCCGACGCATCCAAATCCAAGAGCCGTTGGAATAGCCATTTTGGTGAGGTATCCCCATCCGTACGCTGGTTGAACCTGCAGAAGGTAGCCCAACAAGGCAATGGCACCAAAAGCAAAGATGCTGGCTCCCAATATCCCGGAAGTCAGAATTTGTAGGATGGAATGTTGCTGACTGGCATTCATAAGAAATGCCAGGGCCGTTAAAATAAAACATAAAGCGGTATTAGGGGCCATCCGACCAGGATGAGATGTCCCAATGGTGATGTAATGTTTCATGAAAAATTGGTCTATCCCGCAATCAATTCGTGTAACGTACTGGAAAAGGGTGAGTCCACCCACGATCAAAATAAAGGCACTGGCTACTTTGACCCCTTGAATCTCCGAGAAACCCAAGAGTAACAACCCAATCCCGCAGACCAAGAATCCGAGTGCGGTGTTAAATTGCATTGGGACAAAATTGGGATGCAGCTGGACCAAATGGGGACTACGGGTATACCAGCCGACGATAGCGAGGCTACCCATAAGGAGAGGCAAGAGTCCACAGATAAAAATGATGAAAGGAAGATATGTATCCATAAACGGTTCTTTGGGATAAATCCTAGATAAATGAGAGATTGAGGATAAGGAACTTTCCTGTCATTGTTGAGCAATGCGCATCAAGAATCTTGGTCTCCCTTCTTCGGCAGGCAACTTTTCTCTATTGGAATTGGTCAGCAACGAAGGGCTTTCCTCGTCCATTCCAATGTCCTGCAATCATACATGGCGTGATATGGCGAATGGCAAATCGTCCATCAGGCGCAAGTACGAGGCAACCGGCCTCTCCTTGAACTCTTCTCACGAGCGATTTCAACGCATGGCGAGTAGCAGCCAAAGGCTTCTGGTCATTCTTCATCGCACACACGATATGCTTTGCCATAGCCAGGCGTATGATGCCTTCTCCTAATCCAGTCATGGAAACGGCCCCTGCCTCATTATCCGCGTAGACTCCTGCCCCAATCAATGGAGAATCTCCGACTCGCCCTGGTAGCATCATCGACACACCACCCGTCGAAGCGCCCGAAGCCAGTGTTCCAAACGCATCAAGTGCGACAGCGCCTACGGTATCATAGGCAGCCATTTTTTTATAGAGTTTCAACGTTTTCGCATTTCTCGTTCGAACCACACTTGCTCGAGGTTGAGTCGGTGATTTCCTCGATTGTTTTAGTCGTTCAAGACCAAAATGTCGGGCAAGTTTCGAGGCCTGTGAACTGATAATAAGGACATGGTCGGTTTTTTCCATTACTAGGCGAGCGGCGGAAATTGGATGACAGATTCCTTCCAATCCAGCAACCGCGCCAGCTTGTAGTAAGGTTCCTTCCATCAAGGCTGCATCCATTCTTTGGCATCCATCTAGTTGCTGCCGTGAACCCATCCCTGCGTTAAAGCGCCCAGACTCTTCTAAATACCGAATCATCGTTTCTACAGCATCCAAAGCCGACTGCCCTTTTTGCAATAACTCTAACCCTAGAGCAAGCGTTTCAGCGATACATTTCCGTTGGGCAGCGGTTGCCCCCTTCCCTCCGGCACCACCATGGACAAGGACTCTACTTTGGTTGGCCATAATGAATAATCATCGTCATGATCATGATGCCTGTACTCATAAGAATGGGCAGCCATTGTTGAGTTCCGATCACTTTGTGTTGCTCGTTTCGCTAGGCAGAGACGATCAGCCTGACCATGAACAACCCAAACTCATCTGGCACGTGGACAGCTATACGGAGGAAGGGGCCCTTCTTCTGTCCGCTTAAAGTCCATAAAATGGGCAAATAAGGCTACGGAACCTAGAGCAAAATCACCGTGCCCAGTATTCCCGAAATCACTGTGGTTCTGGTTCTGATTCGGTGATGAGTGAGAACTAGGAATGCTATCCCGATGAGCAAAAAACAGCAAGTCGTAATGGGTGAGACCGTATAGACTGTATCGGATTTCCTGATTATAAATTGGGCCATTGCTTGACTTCATATTTATTTCCCGCAAGGCTCGCAAACGGAGGAGAAGGACGGGTCATGTCCAGAGAAGAATAATTTTCTTTACATAGGAAAATTATCCGGATAATATTTCCTTATGAAGGAAATTATTCGTAGGCTGTTTACACTCAAACTTCCTAAAAATCGATCGGCTTTTCTGTGGGGACCCCGCAAGGTTGGAAAAAGCCATTGGATTACCCATATGCTCAAGCCGCCTATCCTCATCGATTTCCTGAAGACCGATGTGTTTGCGGACTACGCCTCCCGTCCTTCTTTACTGAGGGAGCGCTATCAGCATCATAAGGGTCTTCTTGTCATCGATGAAGTACAGAAAATACCCGCCATCTTAGATGAAGTACATTGGTTGATAGAACATTCAGCGCTCTCCTTTTTGTTGACAGGTTCGAGTGCAAGAAAACTTCGACGTGGCCATGCCAATCTCCTTGGGGGACGAGCATGGCGAAAAACCATGGTCCCGCTTTCGTATCTCGAAGTGGAAGGGTTTGATTTAGCGGAGATCATGATCTCCGGGCTGCTCCCCTCCCACTTTCTTTCACCTGATCCTGTGGAAGACCTCCGAGCGTATGTCGGTGATTATCTGAAAGAAGAAGTCGCGGCGGAAGCACTGACGCAGAATATCCCGGCCTTCACGACTTTTTTACGGGTTGCCGCCATGAGTTCCAGTGAGCTGATCAATTATACCAACATTGCGCGTGAAACCGGGGTGTCTCATAAGGTCGTTCGCACGTATTTTGATATTCTTGAAGATACGTACCTGTGTGTTCGACTCGCTCCATGGAAAAAATCAAAAAATCGACGGATGATTCTGACAGAAAAATTTTATCTCTTTGATGTGGGAGTGACCAACTATTTGGCTCGACGTCAGCCTCGACTCGGCAGTATGGAGTTTGGAAAATCCTTTGAACAATACATTTTGATGGAGCTTCGTGCGTATCAAGCCTATCAGAATCCCGATTTGCCGCTCGCTTATTGGAGAACCAGTACTGGCCAAGAGGTGGACTTTATTGTGGGAGAGAAAGATCTCGCAATAGAAGTCAAAGGTTCGTCACGCGTGCATGAAGGAGATCTCCGTTCCCTTGATGTTCTTAAGGATGACGGACCAGTTAAACGTCGTATTGTGGTTTGCCTCGAAAAGGAACGCCGTACGATCAAAAAAGGAATTGATCTTATTCCCTGGGATGATTTTATTCGAAGCCTCTGGGAAGGAGAATTCATTTAGCCCACCCTTGATTTGCTTGTCTGCAAAGAAGTGCCGCGATCACGGTTAGACCGAGAAAGTAAGTCAGAAAGACCTGCTAAGTAGAAGGTTCCTGCTACCTTTTTGGAAGATCTTAAGGATTGGGGCTATCGAAGAGGTGGGGATGGTCCTTGAGGAGTTGGTCTTTCAGTTCCTGGTCGAGTTGAGCGTGGTAGAGGGTTTTGGCTTTGGCAAGGAGATCGATAGAGACATTCGTCACACCCAACAAATTGGCTGCTTGTAAATCCGTTCCGGTTAATGAGGTGTCTTGAAGTGAAGCGCCTTGTACGTTGGCACGATTTAATTTTGCCTCGCGTAAGTCTGTGAGATGTAACTTAGTTTGAGAAAGATTCGCTTCGGTGAGATTGGCCCAGGGCAGAGAGGCTTGAGTGAGATTCGATTCTTTGAGATTGGCGCCTTCCAAGTTGCAGGCAATTAACCCAGTGCCTGAAAGATCCACCTGTAGTAGGATAGCGTGAGAAAGATTCGCTTTTATGAAATTGGCTTCCAGAATATCTGCTTCAGTGAGGTTCGCTCGAGTCAAGTTGGCTTCGGTGAGGTTCGCGCGGTAAAGATACGCATCTGAGAGATCCGCGCCTTCGAGATTGGCATGGCTTAAATCAAGGCCTGTAAAGTCATAACCGGAGAGGTCGGCCCCACTCAAGTCAGGCTGTGGTGATTGGGAAATGCGCCTAAACTTATTCCATTCGTCAACACCGCCTTTGATCAGCCGGTCAACATGCTCTGGGTTAGCCATAGGGAATCCGTCAATACTCAGAAAAAAACAGAACAGATGAGAAGGGAAGTGGCGATTGCCTAGCGTTTTTTGAGGAATTTGAGGAATTCGGAGTCTGGCGTGAGTACCATGGTCGTATCGTTGGCGAAGGTTTTTTTATAGGCTTCCATTGAGCGCACAAATTCAAAAAACTTTGGATCTTGCTTGTAGGCATTCGCATAAATTTTATAGGCCTGGGCTTCCCCTTCACCTCGGAGTTCCTGCGAAGTTTTATAGGCTTCGGCCAAAATAATTTCTTTATCTTTCTCTGCTTCAGATCTGATTTTTTGAGCTTCTTCCTCTCCCTCAGCTCGATATTGTTTGGCTTGCCGTTCCCGCTCCGCTTGCATGCGAGCAAAAATAGCTTTTTCATTTTGTTCAGGAAGGTCGGCACGTTTGATCCGCACGTCAAGGACTTCTAGCCCGTAGGCCGAGGCTTTTTCATTGGAGCGGTCTGACACGAGTTTCATGATGAGGGCTCTGTTTGCGGAGACGATTTCGGCTAATTCATGTCGACCTAACTCAACACGAAGTTCAGAGTAGACAATGTCATCTAACCGTTGAAGGGCGCCTCGTTGTGTTTGAAAGGCTTGGTAGACTTTCAACGGATCGACAATTCGCCATTTGGCGAAATTGTCGATGACCATAGATTTTTTATCACTGGTAATGACATCCCGTGCCGGGGCATCATAGTCTAAAAAGCGTTTATCAAAGTATGTGACTTGGTCAAAAAAGGGCCACTTGAAATACCAGTGAGGTTCGGTAATCGTTCTTTTCGGTTTTCCTAAACGTACGACAATGGCTGTTTCGGTTAAATCTACGATAAAAATAGGGGAGAGCCCTAAGGTAATGAGAAGGCCAAAAACTAGGGCGATTACGAGAATAAGATTTTGCTTCATTGTGCGCCACCTCCACGAGATTGGCGAAGTTTATCTAAGGGAAGGTAAGGCAAGACGTTGCTAGCGGCCTTGGAATCCATAATGATTTTCTCGGTGTTGGAAAGGACTTCTTCCATTGTTTCAATATAGACACGTTTACTAATCACGTCTTTCCCTTGCTTATATTCCTTGAGGGTTTGCAGGAAGTGATTGGCTTCCCCTTCTGAACGGTTGATTCGGGCTTGAGCATAAGCTTTGGCCTGATTAATTTGTTGTGCCGCTTCCCCTTTTGCTCTTGGGATGAGGTCGTTCCGGAATCCATGCGCTTGATTAATGAGTTTTTCCCTGTCTTCTTTGGCGCTGGCTACATCTTTAAACGCTGCTGCTACGGCTTCTGGAGGATTCACATCCTGCAGTTGGATGGTGGCTATCTGTACTCCCGCCTGATATTGGTCCAAGATGCCTTGGAGTAGAATTTGTGCATTTTGCTGAATTTCGGCTTTTCCAACAGTTAACGCCTCATCGATTTTACTTTTCCCGATGACTTCCCGCATGGCGGCTTCTGCCGAATTGTGAATGGTGTTTTCAACATTGGCGACTTGATAGAGATAGTTTTTCGCATCGCTTATTTTATATTGGACAATGAATTCCAGCGAGAGAATATTCATGTCTCCCGTCAGCATGAGTGCCTCGCGAGGGACGAAACGAGTGCGCCCCCGGTCCGTACGAAAGCCGACTTCCACTCGATGAAGTTTTTCAACCTTTGGGGTATCGACTGTTTCAGCAAAAGGAATTTTAAAGTGAGGGCCAGGTTCAACTACCCTGACAATATCTCCGAAGCGTTTCACCAAGCCTTGTTCATCGGGTGCAACAATAAAGACCGATTGCCAGAGGGCTAGGACGGCAATCACAATGTAGACAATGGATTTGAATCCTCGCCCTGGTACGAGATTCTTGATTTGATCTTGGGCTTTGCGAAGGGCTTCATCCAACGGATCTTGTCCGCTGCCGCCCCATGGATCTTTAGGTTCCCATGCCATAAGTGAGTCCTGTTAGGTAAAGTCGAGAAAAAGTGGTGTGTGCTGTGGTGTGCAATTCTCCTCACGGTAACAGAAAATTATAGATTGGGCAATAAATAACGGGAATGTTGAAAAAGCCACCAGTGGCGTTCTCGTCATTTTGCCGGATCTTCGGGCTCACAGACTTGGCTCTTTTGGCTGTGAGCGCTCACGTACTGGAAGTATCCTCTGTTAGCCAAGCTGGCTGCGGCCTTGCTGGTTGACTGTTTTGATCATTTCCGTTTTCTACTGAGTTAAAATGGTTCTTCAGTCTCTATGAGCTTTTTGAAGTAACGCATTGTCTTCGTGAGGTGAAATGGCTGGATTCACGAGAGGCATGGTGTCTGATGGATACTCATACTTCACATGAAAAAGAAATCCCCTGATCTCATCCAGCATATCGTTTTTCATAAGCCTTATGGGGTGCTGTCGAAATTTACCGATGCTGAAGGTCGTCCAACTTTAGCTAACTATGTTTCTGTCCCACATGTCTATCCAGCGGGACGACTGGATATGGATAGCGAAGGGTTATTACTATTGACCTCAGATGGCATGTTTGCTTCACGATTAACCTCTCCATCGCAAAAGGTGCCCAAAATCTATTGGGTGCAAGTCGAACGCATTCCTAACGAGGTTGCACTGGAACAATTACGAAAGGGGGTGTTGGTGAAAGGTAAGTGGACTCGTCCGGCTAACGTGCAACTTCTTGCGAAAGAACCAAAGGTTCATCCGCGTCCGGCTCCTATTAGGTTTCGGAAGTCCATTCCAACTGCATGGTTACGAATAGAAATTTCTGAAGGCATGAATCGGCAAATTCGGCGGATGACGGCACACGTGGGGTATCCCACGTTACGGGTGATTCGGATAGCCATTGGGCCAATTCAGTTGGGAACTTTAGCTCCGGGGGAATGGCGCATGATGGGAAAACATGAAATTCAACAATGGCGTGAAACGACTTAGAAAGCTCAATATTTTGTGGTGAGGGAGAACTTGAGCACGATGGAAATGCACTGATTGGAGGAAATAGGTTGCTCTAAGGGTAAATACCTTGAACATTTCTCATAAGACAGGTACAATATGACCCTCTTCATTCTCAATATTTTGGGTAGTACTCTCAACAACGGTACTACATATTACCTTAATCAAGTGGTGTCATTATTTTTTCTGGCCAGTTTAGGACAATCCCTCTCGGCGTTATCCCCAAGCTAGTCTGATTGAATTTCGGTGAAGGTTGAATAAGTATGTTTCTTTGTATCTAAAGAAGTAATTGGTTGGAATGTGTCATATGACAATGCGGAGTTGGCGTACTTTCAAACCCTGACTAAATAGATTCTGTTAATGCTCAATTTCTAATGGAGAAGTATTCAAGATGTCCATAACGATTATTTTGGCCCTCTCACTTCTGGGATTGGTCGTAGCATTTTATTATTCCTCCTCAGTGAACAAAATCCCAATTGGTATGGGGGTTGACGATAAGGACACTAAACAACGTTTAGGAAAGATTCATGCAGCTATTGCCAGTGGGGCCATGGCGTTTCTGAAACAAGAATATAAAATTATGGGCATCTTTATGGTGGTCTTCGCCGCGATCATTGCGGTGCTTATCGATGATCATCACACGGATTATGTCAATGAAGGGATATACACGGCGATTGCCTTTATATTTGGGTCAATTATTTCGATTGCTTCAGGCTTTATTGGCATGAAGATCGCGACGCAAGGAAATGTGCGGACGACGGTCTCAGCCAATCAATCACTTTCGACCGCGTTTAACGTTGCCCTACATTCCGGCTCTGTTATGGGCTTTGCCCTGGTTGGTTTGGCGGCATTGGGTTTACTCCTGATCTATCTCGGTCTATCGAGCATTATGCCTGAACAATTACCTACGCATATCTTGATGGAAGTCATAGCTGGATTTGGTCTTGGTGGGTCATCCATTGCCTTATTTGCACGTGTGGGTGGCGGAATTTTTACGAAGGCTGCTGATGTTGGTGCTGATTTGGTCGGTAAAGTCGAAGCAGGGATTCCGGAAGATGATCCACGAAACCCCGCCGTGATTGCCGACAATGTTGGGGATAACGTGGGGGACGTAGCTGGAATGGGGGCTGACTTGTTCGGATCCTGTGCTGAAAGTACTTGTGCCGCCATGGTTATTAGTGCGGTGGCCTTTTCCGGCATGGTCGATGCGTTGTTGTATCCGATCCTTATTTCTGCCATTGGGATTCCTGTGAGCCTGCTCACCTTGATGATGATTAAGGTAGATTCTGAAGATCAGGTGGGGCCTGCGTTGAAAAAGATGTTGATTATTTCCAGTGCCTTGATGGCAGTGGTGATGTTGCCTGTCACCCTAAAGACGCTTCCTGATACGTTTGAAATTGGCGTAAAAGCCTACACCAATCTAGGCGTCTATTTTTGTTTTTTGACTGGTTTGATCGCTGGACTTGTCGTAGGATTGATGACGGAGTACTACACCTCACACGATTATGGGCCCGTCCGAGAAGTGGCGAAATCCTGTGAGACAGGCTCCGCCACCAATATCATTTTTGGATTGGCACTTGGCTATCAAAGTGCTGTCGGGCCTTATCTGGCTATTGGTCTTGCCATCTATATTCCCTGGATACTGGCAGGGATGTATGGCGTGGCGATCGCGTCATTGGGCATGTTGGGAACGCTTGTGATCGCATTGACGATTGATGCCTATGGACCGGTTTCCGATAATGCAGGAGGCATTGCCGAAATGGCCGGGATGCCAGAACATGTCCGTCAGCGGACTGACGTGTTGGATGCCGCAGGTAATACGACCGCAGCAATCGGAAAAGGGTTCGCAATCGGTGCAGCGATTCTCACCTCTCTGGCGCTTTTTGCCGCCTTTCTCACCCGAGCTAACTTGTTGCTCAAAGAACAAAATGGCCCAGAATTTGATCTGCTAGGGACCATTAATTTACTTGATCCCTTAGTCTTTACAAGTCTCTTTATCGGAGCGGTTTTGCCGTCATACTTTTCGGCCATGACCATGAAATCTGTTGGATCTGCGGCCTATGAGATGATCGAGGAAGTCCGGCGTCAGTTCCGGACGATTCCCGGACTGATGGAAGGCAAAGCCGAAGCTGATTATGAGCAATGTGTGGCTATTTCCACGAAAGCGGCACTTAAGGAAATGATTGCGCCAGGGGTCTTGATAATGGGAACCCCGTTGGTTGCAGGGTTCCTCTTTGGTATTCAAGCCGTAGCGGGGGTACTGGCTGGATCCCTTGTTGCAGGCGGGGTCATTGCCATTTCTTCCTCTAACAGTGGCGGGGCATGGGATAATGCCAAGAAATATATTGAAAAGGGCAATTTGGGCGGAAAAGGCACTGAAACGCATAAAGCCGCCGTAGTTGGTGATACCGTTGGTGATCCTCTGAAGGATACGTCAGGCCCTTCCCTCAATATTCTGATTAAACTATCCGCCATTCTATCTTTGGTCTTCGTTCCGTTTTTTGTACAGTATGGGGGCTTGTTGATAAAGTAATTTGAGCATACAATTATTCCTAACTAATCAGAATAGGCTCGTGCGTATGAGTGTGCGGAGAAAATTTTTGTTTTAATGGCATATAATAAATATTGTATATCTTTATTTTTTTGTTTCTCGTATTTTTTATTCCCTCATCTTTTCATCCCGTTTTTATTCCTTTTACCAAACAGTCTCTGTCCGCTTTTGGTTGTAGCCACAGTTCAGTATAGGTGATTTCAGACCTATAGTGACCTATTTCGCCATCTCAGGAGCTGAAGTTCGCGGCTGATCGGTTCGCAGATTCTGCATTGTGCTGTTTAGCCGGATCTTTGTTGAAGCTTTTGCACTTGTTAAAGGCGGAGACGGCGATGTTTTTTCGGCAGTTCTTTCCCCAGTCAAGCGTTGAAAAGGAACGATGATGTATGGATAGACCCAGTCAACCAGAAAATCTGCCCTCCACCGTTGGCACAAAGCAAGAGGTGTTGCCTGAAGATATAGAAACATTGATGCATGTCATTTCTCATGATCTTCGAGCACCTATTGTGACGATTCAAGGTTTTTGTCAAGAACTTACTATGGCATGTGATCGTCTCAAAATATTATTTGAAGAAGAAGCCATGTCTGACTCAGTCCGAGAGCATGTGAATCCTTTAGTCATGCAAGATATTCCCGAGGCTGTGCGATTTATCCGAGCAGGTGCCGATAGTGTAAATAGCGTGACCTCTGGCATTCTTCGGTTTATTCGGCTTGGCCAATTAAATATTCAATGGCAACGCTTGGACATGAATGCTTTGATCATGAATATTGTCTCCTCTCTGGAGTTCCAATTGAAACAGAAGGGTGTTGTGTTACAGATTGATGATCTTCCAAGTTGTACGGGTGATGAGGTCCTCGTCACGCAGGTGTTTTCCAATCTGATTGATAATGCACAGAAATATCTTCAGCCTTCTCGGCCGGGAGAGATACGAATTTCAGGAACAACGACCAATGAATGGGTTGTTTATTCCATTACGGATAATGGTGTAGGAATTCCGCAGGAACAGCATGCACGAATTTTTCAAGTATTCCACCGTTTAAATCCACAAGAGGGAGAAGGGGAAGGGCTCGGTTTAGCGATTGTCCAAAGGATTATTGATCGGCATCAGGGCAAGATTGAAGTTGAATCTTTACCAGGAGAAGGGACGACGTTCCATGTGTCCTTTCCGCGAACAAGTGATGTTGACGAAGGGGAACATCATGAATCCTGACACGACCGTACTCATTGCAGAAGACGATGATGGGCATGCCGCGCTTATCGAAAAAAATCTTCGACGAGCAGGAATGGAAAAGCCGTGCATTCGATTACGAGATGGACAGGAAACATTAGATTATTTTTTAGGCGCTGAAGTGATGCTCCGGGCAAAATCTTTGCGCGGCTATCTCTTACTGTTGGATATCAACCTTCCGCGAGTCAATGGTATTGATGTCTTGCGACGGATGAAGGAGCATGAGATCTTAAAGCGAGTGCCGATCCTCATGTTGTCTACTACTGATAATCCACAAGAAGTGGAGGCCTGCCATGCTATCGGTTGTAATTTTTATCTCACGAAACCAACTGATCCTGAGATCTTTTCGCAGGTCATCAACTGTTTGGGTGCGTTCCTTAATGTTGTGACTGTCCCAACAATTCCTCAGAGTTCATTTGCAAATATCTTAATGAATTAGCCCGTAAGGATAGGGGGTAGTCGGGCTGCGTGGGGATATAAAGTTGGTGAGGATCGATATTATGGCACATAACAGTGGCGGCAGCAACCCGCTCTAAGCCAGAACAAAGATACCTGGCTTAGAGAAGGACTAAAGACCGCCTCGTGATGAAACCGTTAACGGTGGCGTCGATTAAGACTGGACCATTGAGCACGATGTTGTCCCGTCTTTCTCTTAGAAGACACGCTGCTTTTCCCCTTATAATTCCAGCCAAGGGCGCGTAAGATCCGGCTCACGTGATCAGGGTGATATTTCACCCCAAAAGATCGACGAATGACCGTGCCCACCCGACGGCAGGTCCATTGGTCAGCACGTAGCTTGGCCGCTCTAGGTCCTTGTTTGAGAATCTTCAGGAGATCTTGACGTTGTTTCGCTGAAAGGCGTGATGGTCGTCCCGTGTGGGGTTTCGACTTTAGCGCATTTTTCCCGCCTTCTTCTAGGGCATCCTTCCAACGTTTCACGGAGGATGGGGCAGCTCCGATAGTTCGAGCCACTTCTCGAATGCCCTGACCTTTGCTTAGCATCCTTGCAGCTAGCCGTCGTCTCGCCTCTAATTTTTTAGCACTTCCTTTTGGTCGCATACAGACATTCATCGGATGCAGAGGGGTGCCACTTTAGGATTTGATAAGGGAGATAGAACTTTTTTTGTTGAACGATGCCCACCTTTTGTTAGGTGGAAGGGGAAAAGGAGGAATGGCCAAAAGAAACTGAGGCAGGAGTTGCCAGGAAAGGCTAGGGAATTCGTAGATTTTTCTTTGTAGGAGAATGAGTCACATCTGGATTTCTCATACCAAAAAAAGATGAAGCAGGCTTGGCATCCAAGAAAATTTGAGAAGAAGGAATATCTCCATGGGCATTGACCGTAGAGAATGTCAAGCCCGAAACGGTTCCTTGTGAGGAAAAGCTGATGGCTATAGAAGGATCCAGATGGGGAAAGGATTTCAAAAATGGTATGCCACCAAGAAAGGGAAGATATTGAGAAGGTCTTACTTCTGTCTCAGCAAACGAAAAACTTAAGGATTCAATTTGATCTTTATCGTCAGAATGAAACAGTTGGTGAGATGGACTTCTGAGGTTGTTAAGGACTTCTTGTTTTGAAGTTACACCAGTTCGTATGAAAATGTAGGTGTTGTCTGGATCCAAAGAGGAAGGCTGAGATGGGGTTGCTAGCCAATCACTTGTCGCCACACAATTGTTGAGAGCTACAGATAAAACCAGCAGAGATACAGTATGAAGGGGGGAGAGAAGTTTAGGCAGAGTATTTAGCACTTTGTAGTAAATAATCATTTAGAAATTGATATTCCTTGAATTCAGTATAGCAGAAGAATATTCCCAATTTTTTGCTTGAAATTGTGAACAATCTGACGCTCGCGAACTGCATCTTGGCATGGTTTTCTTGGGGGTAGTCTCTGGTCGATTTTTAAATCGCCTCTGAAGAAGTTTCTGATACATAGTGGAAATTATGAAAGTCCACTCGAAAAAATAACGTATACAAAACTGGCACGACACCCAGTGTGAGTACGGTAGCAAAGAGTAATCCAAACATAATGGCGATGGCCATGGGTTCCCACATCGGACCTCCGCCGGTGTAGAGGGGAATGAGTCCGCCTATCGTGGTGATGGTCGTGAGAAGAATGGGGCGGAGGCGATGTTGTGCGGACATAATAATGGCGCTGGCTAAGTCTCGTCCGTTCTCCGTGGCTTCAATATTGATCCGATCAATAAGCACAATGGCATTGTTAATGATAATGCCGGCTAATGAGAGTATGCCGAGCATGGGCATGAATCCCGAATAGAGCTGTGTCAAGTGGAGGCCAACGACCACGCCAACTAACCCTAACGGGATGGTCAGTAAGATGATAATAGGTTTACGAATGGAATTGAATTGGGCGACTAGAAGAAGTAGGATAATGAGCCCGGCGACCGGAAGTTTGGCCCCAATAGATTTATTGCCTTTTCCTGAGGTCTCCGCTTCTCCACCAAATTCCCAAAAGTACCCCAGGCTCCAGTCGTTTTCTTGTTCCTTCAGCCAAGGTTCAAGCAAAGTGTTGACTCCCATGGCGGTGGTGCCCGTTTGGAGGCCCGCTTCCACGGAGATGGTGGGGAGCCGATCTCGTCGATGGATTTGTGCTGGTTCCCACACGACCTCCAAGTCAGCAACCTGCCGGAGTGGGACTGACTGGCCTGAAGACTGCGCATACACATTGATGCTTTCGAGTTTACTCATGTCCTGCCGCTCGGCGCCGACTGAGCGAAGGACGACGGGTATCAATTCATCACCTTCTCGGTATTGCGTGATATCCAATCCGGTGAGATAGGTCTGCAAGGAAATGGCAATATCTTGACTGGTGACTCCAGCGCGGAGCGCTCGGGGTTGATTGATCTTGACCATAAGTTTTTTAGATCGTGCTCCCCAGTTATCGTCGATGAGCTTGGTGCCTGGTATGGATCGAAGTTTAGCTTTCACCTTTTCCATAATGTTGAAGAGCACATTTGTGTCTCTCCCAGTCACTCGGACGACCACGGGTGGGTAAGTCGGTGGGCCGGTTTCCAACGGACGAATGGTGGCCTTGAGATCCGGAAAGTTTTCTGAGCAAAAGGCCTCGAGAGGGGGTATGACGTCAGCAAAAATTTCTCGAGAAGTCGTGTTGACCAGGAGATAGGCCAAGTTAGGACTGGCTTGAACCGGAGAAAATGGCAAATCAAAACGCGGAGCACTTTCTCCAATAAAACTACTCCAGCTCACAATACCGCGATCCCGAGTTTGATTGGTTTTGAGGTTCGTCTGAATGAAGCGTTCGACATGAGTTACCATGGCGTCAGTCTTTTCAATAGGTGTTCCATTCGGGAATTCTAACTTTGCCGTAAATGTAGGTTTGTCGTTAGCTGGAAAGAAATATACCGGCAATTTCCCAAATCCATAGAGCGCACTCACGAACATAATGGCAACAATTCCCATGGTGAGCCATGGTCGCCGAACAGTGGCGACCAGAAGACCTCGGTAGACCGAGTAAAAATGAGACTGGAAGGGATCACCAGAGGCCATAGGAAGGACACGTAAAAAAAGTACGCAAAACCATGGAATCATCGTTAAGGCCAAGAGCCACGAACAGAGGAGCGTGATGGTCACGACTTGAAAAATGGGAGCGGTATATTCCCCAACACTCGACTCAGCCAAATAAATAGGCAGGAATGCTGCCGCTGTGGTCAATGAGGACGTGAGCAAAGGAATTTTTAATTCATTGGCTGACTGAATTGCGGCTTGGAGGGCTGGTTTGCCAGCGTTCATTTGAACCATGGTCGACTCGGACATCACGATGGCGTTATCGACGAGAAGCCCAAGGGCGATAATGAGGGCAGCCAGGGACATTTGATCTAATCCAATGTGAAGTAAGGACATCACGAAGAGGCTCATGAAAATGGCCATGGGAATGAGGCTCGCCACAATTAGACCCGTCCTGACGCCGAGAAAGAGCAACATGACTCCTGTAACGATGACGACAGCTTGAAACAGGCTATTAGTAAAATTTTTGATTTTCCGATCCACCACATCTGGTTGAAATTGAATCACCTCAAAATCGATGCCGATGGGAAACTCTTGAAGTGCTTGATGAAGGACGCCACGTACTTGTTCCCCTAGTGTGATAATGTTGCCACCCGCTTGCATGGAGACGCCGAGACCTACTGCCGGTTCACCGGTAGACCGTAGGAGTGCATCAGGTGGATCTATATAGCCTCGAGTGATATTAACTAGATCTTCTAAAAACAATACTTCTTGGGTCTCAGGTATACGAACCACCGTTCTGCGGACTTCATCAACTGACTCAAAATTTCCGGATGGCTCTAAGACGATTTTTTCGTCTTGGGTTCGAATGTCTCCACCAGGCATCACGATATTTTGTGATTCGAGGAGTGTGCTGAGTTGGCTAGGAGAGAGCCCAAGTTCTGATAATCTCGCGTTATTAAATTCAATGAAGACGCGTTCTTCTTGATCTCCATAAATTTCGACTTTCGCGATTTCACTTTGCCGTAAGAGTTCATCTCGCACATCATCGGCGACATCCTTAATCTCACGGTAGGTAAAGCCATCACCCGTGATGTTCACAATAATGCCAAATACGTCACCGAACTCATCATTCACAAAGGGGCCAACAGTCCCGTCAGGAAGATCAGGCGTGGCTTTATCAATCTTTCGACGGAGATTATCCCAAATGGGCCTCATCTTCTTGAATTTTTCTAAAATATTGACGTAGATAAGTGAGACTCCTGTTTTTGATTCACTCTTCACAAAATCTAGCTCCGGAATTTCTTGAATCGTCTTTTCGAGTTTGTCGGTGACGAATTGCTCGACTCGTTCTGGACTGGCCCCTGGGAAATAGGTCATGACCAGGGCGGTCCGAATGATGAATCCGGGATCTTCATTGCGAGGCAGGCCTTGGTAGGATGAGATGCCTGCGAACAGAATAATGAGAAGGGCAACCGCCGTAATGCGGCTGTTTTGGATCGCCGATTGGGTAACGTTCATGACTGATGAGGGGACGTCGTCATGAGTCGAACGGGTTGACTATCGTGAAGTCGTCGTACTCCACCTGTCACAATGTGAGCTCCATTTTGAAGCCCATCAATAATTTCTAACCCTTCGGGTGTGAGTTCACCTACGTGAACTGCCTGACGGCGAACAATTCCCGTTCCATCCTTTTGATCTTCTAGAAGGTAGACAAATGGTCCCTCTTGATCTTCCCCCACAGCCACGGACGGGACCAAAATTCGAGGCTCCCCCTTTTTGCCTTCAAAGGTAAACTGTACGTCAGAGGCAAGGCCGGATCGAAATCCGGGGACCTCTGTTTGCAGCTGAACCGTAACAGGAAAAGTGGTCCGATTTTTCCCTGCACTCACACTCACTTTTGTCACGACGGCCGGAAATCGGTTGCCTGTAATGGCATCAAATGCGACCGTGACCGGCATTTGAGGTGTAATCTTGGCGATAAAGATTTCTGGGACGGCCACCTCGACTTCAAGATGAGAGCCACAGACGACTTCTACAATTGTTTGGCCGGCTTGTACGTTTTCGTTGATTTCAGTGGGAACAGAGGCAATGGAGCAGTTCGCCGGGGAAAGCAAGCGAGTATACGTCAATTGTAATCGAGCTAACTCCAAACTCTTTTCTTGCGATTGTACTTCAGCATTTGAAGATTCTGCCGTCGCACGAGCCTGATCCAGGTCATTTCTAGAAGCGTTTCGGTTTTCGTACAATGCACGGACCCGAGCATATTCGGCTCTGGCATTTCTTGAAGCTGCCTTGGCACTCGCTAACGCAGCTTCCGCACGCTGAACCTCCAAGCGAAAATCTTTAGGGTCAATTTCGGCCAAACGTTGATTTTTTTTGACTTTGTCGCCAACTTTCACCGGCAAATGTTTCACCGTTCCGGAAACTTTAAAGCTTAGGCTAGCCTCTAATCCTGACTTTGATACACCGGAAAACGTTCGGATCTGTTCTGCATTGGAAAAGAAGACCGTTTGGGAGCGAACTGGGCGGAGAACGTCTGGTATGACTGGATCTTCGCCTTGGCATGAGGCAACACTGAGCATAATCCCAAGTGAGCTCACCAGATAAAAAATGCGAATACATCTGAAGGACTGAGTCAGTCGTGTGTTCATCGAAAAGGACTCCTGACTATCTCGGTTTTGGTGTTGATACCCTGTTCTAGAAAATAGGCTTCTAATCGGTTGTGCCAAGATTCTAGTTCTTCTGATGAGTCAAAAAATGGGAAAGAACCTGCCGCACGATGAATGTTGATGATATCAATGAGAAATTCGTACACAGCGTTGGCGGCGTTGAGATTAGCCGTAAGAGCCGCATTCTGAGAATCGAGAAGTTTAATGATATCCACAGCTCCCCGAGAATATTGATCGCGTACGAGTTGTAAATTTTGTTGGGCAGCATGCGAAGCTTCCCGGGCGAGGCGAATGGTGGCCGAAGACGCTCCGGCTTCTATATTGGCGGATCGGATTCGTTCTTCAATTCTCCCAACAGTGGCTTCTCGTTCAAGTTGCAATTGGCGAAGCGTTTCAAGGGCCTGACTTTGAGTCGCATCTTTCGCCCCTCCGGAAAATAAGGGAAAGGAGAGCCCCAGTTGAAGATTCCATGTGGTTCGATCTTGAGCCGGCACCCCGGGAGGTATGCTCTGTCCAGCACCGGCTTGGGCAATTCGCTGATTCACATCGCTCTGCAACACCAGGTCAGGTGCCCAAAAGCCTCGTTCGGCATTCAATAGTCTTCGTTGTTGTGCGGCAATGCTGGCTTCTAATCCATGGAGTTCAGGAGATAATCGCAGGCCCTCGCGGACCTGAAAATCTCGAAATACCTGAAAGTTTCTCGGATTATTCACATAGACAAATATTCGCTCAACGTCATGAAACAAAATAGGGTCTTCGAGGCCGGCCTCCGTGGTTTCAAAGAGTTCCTCAAGGGGACGATACAAGGTGCGATTCAGACTGATCGCGGCTTGTTGACGTTGGGCTTGGGCGTTCAGCACATCAATGCGACCGTTGGCAATCTCACTTTCCCATCGAAACACTTCATCACGGGCGGCCGCTCCGACCTGTTCCCGAATGCGGGCTAAATCCAAATTGGATCGTGTCAACTTGAGGTTCTCTTTTCGAATGGTTTCAATGGTTTTGGTTCTGAGAACGTCTAAATAAGCCAGGGCTGCTTCTTGTGTCACATCCAGTTCAACTTGCCGACGGTTGGCCTTTCGGGAATCTTGGTTGCGTTGTTCGACGGTATAATTCGTCCAGGCTGTATCTGAGTACAGCAACTGTTCGAAGGAGCCTTGGGCAAAAGCGGCTTTTTCGGGATTGTTTCCAAAGCTTCCCGCGGCCCGATCTTCGTCTATGAGATTGGCTGAACTCCCGATGGAAATTTGAGGGAGCAAGGCTGAACGGGCATTCTGCACCGCGCCAATGCCAGCAGCGACCTGTCTATCGGCCGCAGCCAGATCTAAATTCACATGGGCTGCTTCTCGAACGACGCTATAGAGAGAGAGTTTCCTCGCGATCCCTTGCGATTCCTCGTTCAACAGAGTGGCTTCGGTCAGGATACGGAAGCTGGGCCAAATATTAATGGCTCGAGCCGTAGCCATGTTGATGGTCAGTTGTTCGCCATCAGAAAACGTGACAGGAAGATCTTCAGCTGGTTCTCCCAATAAAATTCGGTGCACGTTCAGCGCGATGCGTCGGGCCATACGTATCGAATCCGTTTCGGGTGACAGGCCGGCGAATATTCCACGCTCCACCTCACCTCGTCCGGTGAGGGAAAAACTGGGAAGTTTCCTCTCAATAAAGCCCTGGACCATGGCATCGAATTCTTTGCCTGGAAGTCGAAAGAGGGGAACGACAAACACGGCATCGGTTTCTGGTGGTAATTGTTCCCAAAGGGATTTCGTAGAATTGGTCACTCGAATGGGATAAATCGTGATGTCATTAGCGCGAGCTGCGCGGTTAATTTTTTCCAACACTTGCGGAATCGCTTCCGGGATCACCGCATCTTCAATCAGGGCGAGATGCTTGAAGGACACGAGTTCCAAAAACGCTTTCAAGTCTCGTTCAAAACTTTTAAATGAGGTGAGGTAAGTGAGATTAGGAATACGACTTTTCCCCGTGGCCAGAGACACGCCTTGAAGTTCTGCATCGATGACAAAAGGGGCAACGACTGGCTTCGAAAATCCTTTTCGGTGGAGAGCGGCATTCGTGCCAAGAAGGCCTAAGGTCAGGACCATATCGACAGATGGTTCCTTTAGTAAGGCAGACAGGGCCCGATCGACTTTCTTGACTGACCATCCCGCATGGATTTGATATCTTTTAGGAAACTGAACATCAAATTCTCCCCTCGTCAGTGAAAGAATTTCTTTTTGGATAAGGCCCTGCCGAATAAATTTTCCCATCCCTAAGTCAGAATGTGGTCCATCATACAGAACAGCAATTCTCACAACCGGTAACGAACTGGCAATGGATGTAGATGAGGTGAACAGCGCAAAGGTCCAGAAAAGAACGAACATGACCAGCCCACGGCTTTTCAGTCGATGCCAACGGGGTTCTCTTAGGGTATTAGTCTGAATTCGCACGTTATCCGAGTTTATCTTTAGGTGTTAGTAGAGAGAAAAGGAAGTGCTAATGTGTCTGATAATTTTCTACTCGAGTCATTTTGAAGAATCTGACACTTTGTATCGTTGTTCCGAAGGCTTTTAGCTGAGGGAAAATGGTAGCACTATTAGGAAGGCAAAGGAAGATAAGGGATAACAGATGACGCCACAATCCTACTTCCCATAGTTGAGTTTTCATCATTTCGATTAAAGACTGTCATGCTTCTATCCATTTCTGGGAGTGTTGAATAATGAAGATATCAAAGGCCATATCTCTTCAGGAAGCCCTTAGCGATCAACAACGTCGGGTCGGTTCAAAAAAGTCCGTCCAGCAAGGCCGCTTACTGCCTGGCTCGTCTCGAAGAGCGCCTCCATTATTTTGCGCGCGGAACGTACTGGCACTACGTGAGCGCTCACGGCGCGAAGAGCGCTCTCGTTTGGTCCGTCCTCCTAGACGGGACCGTTGCTGTGAGCCCGAAGGTCCGGCTAATGGCGAGAACGCCGCTGGCGCTGAAATCCACGGGGGTAAACCCGTTAGTATCGACTCATTGTTGTTTTTGACAAACATGAAAATAGATTATGTTTGTTGTGACAAGTGAAATGTGTGATACATTCTGAGTGATTCCTCAGGACATCGCTTGATCGTTCATAGATCTCGTTCGTCATTAAGTTGCTTTCTTCCAGATAGATCACATTCCTTTCCGTGCAAAATCGCAAGAGCCAATGACTGACTTGAGCTCCAAGCCCACAGGAGTACAAAGAGATCTCTTTAACTTGGATATTAGAACATGTCTCTATGAAGACATCTGGCGAGAGTTAAGGGTAAGGCCGTGACAAATCTATCGGTCGTTCAGATAGCACGTGGTTGTCGCATCCGCTGTATCTCCTATGGCTTGTCCTGTTGCCTATCGATGCTCATGCTGGCAGCGCTTCCAGTCGGAGCGAGCGACAGTAGCGTGGACTCGACTGCGCCCCAGATCGAGTCGGTCTACGACCCATATCGTGGAATGGATGAGGACGGCCGTATTCCTAGCATCGACAAAGCAGCTTTGGTTGCTAGACCAGAACGCTGGCGGTATGTGCCGGAGGGGCGACTCAAGCCCGGTGGATTTTTCGAGCGTTTCCTTATCTCAAGCTTCTTGGTTCCGCTCTTTTTCGCCAACTCTGATGTTGGGGTTGGAGTGGGTGCGGCACTCACCGATATTGATTTCCGCGCACAACGTCGCCGGGAGTTCATGGGAGCATTTATCTCGTACACGACCGAAGGCCAGCAGAGTTATGTGTTACGCTGGCAACGCTGGATCAAGCATCTCGAAGTCCCATCTGGAGGCGTGCTTCAGGAAGAACGCAGCTTCTTCAGCCTGGGCGGGGGGTATCGGAAAACACTGACTCGTCGTTTCTTTGGGATTGGTCCTTCTACTCGAGAAAGTCAGGAGACGAGCTTTACTGACGCAGTGGCCTTTCTTGACCTTGGATTCTCAACATCCCTGGAGGGAGCATTTGACGATGTTGTTCTGGATTTAGGATTGCGAGGAGAACGCCACTGGCTCAGCCGTGGCCGGGTTGGGGACGCCGGACAGACCGACAAGGAGTTTCCCAAACTCTTCGCTGAGGCAGATCCCTATGGCCTCGGCTGGGTAGCCGCTGGAGTTCGCTGGGATACGCGTGATAGCCAGCGTAATCCCTATCGTGGGACGGTTCTAGGAGCAAGGGTCGATGCCGCACTACTCCAGAACAATTGGAATCGTGGTGCGATCTACCGACTCTTTGGTGATCAGCTGATCCCAGTCCCGGGACTGTTTCACGACGGAGGAGACAAGGACGAGGAGCATCCTCCAACTGATACCATTGCGATCCATCTCGAGAGTCAACTCAGCTCCGGTGCTTTACCTTTTTTTGCTCTCCCCACGCTCGGTGGCAGTAGAGTGTTACGGGGATATATCGCGGGTCGTTGGCGGGACGATGCAGCCTGGGCCGCAGCGACGGAATATCGCTTCTGGGTTTTCCCGCGGGGATTCAATGTGTGGCGGCACATCCGAATCGAACGCCTTGGGCTGGCAGTCTTTTACGAACTCGGTGGTGTGGCGTCGGACGGACTTCGCTTCTTTCAGGAACGTGTGCGTCAAAGCTACGGGGTCAGTGGGCGCTTCACTTTAGAACGTGCGGCGATTTTCCGTGCCGATTTTGGGTTCTCGGAAGATGGCGTCAATTTCTCAGTGGGCTTCGGCCTACCCTTTTGATCCGTGTTTCTAATGGGTTTGTTGAAAAAAGCCAGCGGCGGCGTTCTCGCCATTAGCCGGACCTTCGGACTCACAGCAACGGTCCCGCCTAGGAGGACGGACCAAACGAGAGCGCTCTTCGCGCCGTGAGCGCTCACGTAGTGCCAGTACGCTCCACGCGTAGAAATGGCAAGGGCCTTCCCTTCGACACGCTCAGGGTAAGGCTCATTCGAGAAGTCTTAGGACAAGACAGACTCTTCGATAGGCTCAAGCCATGCTTTTTGAACAAACCCAAGGCCTTTAGTCATTAGGAGTTTCCCTGTCAAGTATGGCTTTTGCTATCGTCATTATTCAACAGTCTCCTCTAATTCCTTGGAACAAAGGATTAGAGTCTGAATACGTCAGCGTTAGTGAAACCTAATTTTGGAAGACAGATACCTAGAAAATGATTCGAAACGTCACAGAACTTGAGTGGGTTGTTGTCTTGTAGGTGCCATTGATCCCCGGAAAGGGGCTACCGGTCACTGTACGAGAGTCAAAAAAGATACCCATGTAAGTCAGGTCAATACTCACGGCCTTTCGCCACATTTCCTTGTCTCCGGTATCTCCACATTGGACTATCCAGAGTAGTTTTCCCTTTCCGCGACAGAAAAACCCGACGCCAGCTCCCACGCTCGTCACATCTGAATCCGGGAAGGCAGGGTTAAAGTTTTGATCAGGAATAGGGGTATGCGATCGCCCGAAGCCGGTCCGTACCGAGTAGTTCCATGCAGGGTGATTTTCAGGAGCCAACCATCGGTATTCCGTTCCTACCCACACAGTTACCGAATCACTCCAATTTTGTGGATTGCGAATGACAGTTCCGTTGGACAATGTGATATCGAACTCACGGATAGATGACCATCGTACAAGGTCCACATCAACTTCGATGTTCCATTCTGACTCATTCGTCCGAATCGGCCAGACTGCGAGGCCAAACTCATAACTTTCCGGAAAACGAGTGGTGGTCGACGCATCGGCGACTTTGGCGCCATTGGCGAGCAAAGAGCCCTTGAGTGGGAGAATCGCTTGACTGCGCCAGACGAAACCAAGGTTCACGAAGGGTTTCCCATTGTCATGAAATAAGGGTGTCAGCAAGAAACTCAGGTTCAACCCTGCCGTCGTGCCAGTTCCATTCAATTCTAACTCGTCACCGGCCGTCGTTCCTGGAATGTTGCCGAGTGCGATGGATTGGTTCTCTGATTGTCCTTCTCCTAAAAAACTTGCGAACGTGAAGATATCGGCCCCGGCTCCGAGAGATAAGTACTCATTGGCTCGGTAGGCCATCGTGGGTTTGATGTCAAGCAAGGGCAACTGCCCGCGTGTGAAGGCCCCATTAAACGGACCGTCTTTTGGGTACTCATTGGCAAACCCAAAGAGCGATTCCACCCCAAGTCCGACGGTGAAATTCCGAACGATTGGCACATCAAGTTCCTTCAGATTCCCCGTGATGAACAACTGACCAGGAGGAGGAAAACCTACCGTTCCTCCATCGATCCTATTATCAACCTTGACACCAGATGAACTTTTAAATCTCGAATTCACGTTAATCAACTGAACTCCAAAGGAATGTTGTATACCTTCGAGCTGCGTTATTCCCGCTGGGTTGTAATGAATGGCCGAAGGATTGTCAGCCTGTGCGGTGAAGGCGTTGCCCTTGGCAATTGCGGCGCTGTCTTGAAACGGATTGCGAAACCCATCGGCCAAGACTAGTGAGGTTGGGTCGAAAACGAATAGTAGGATGAAAACAATAAACGAATATGTAATTCTCATGAGAACTTAATCTTTGAGATATAAAATCATGAGGATGTGATGTGGAGTGATGATATGATTTCAACCGACAAGGCGGCTTTCTTAGGACAGAAGAGTACGGACAAAAGAAGAAAAGTATAAAAGGGGTGCGTAATTTTTGGCAATCCTAATAATCAATTGAATAGTTAATCTCTTAGATGGCAAGATATCCGGGCTTGTTGGTTCATCGACCCTTATGAAGAATCTTGCCAAACTAACGCCCCCACGGTTGCCTAAGATCGTGGAGCGCACACGCCTGTATCGCGAACTTGATCGCGCTCGAAACCATCACTCCATTATCTGGATCACAGCACCTCCTGGGATGGGGAAAACAACACTGGTGGCCAGCTATCTCAAAGCGCGAGGTCTTCGTTGCTTGTGGTATCAGGCCGATGAGGGCGATGCCGATCCCGCGACATTCTTTCACTATTTGGGATTAGCTTCCAAGAAAACCGCTCCACGGTACCGCCAGCCGCTTCCTCATCTCACGCCCGAATATCTTCCAGGGTTACCCATGTTCACACGGCGATTTTTCGAAACACTCTATGTCAGGTTGAAAGCCCCGACGATTGTGGTCTTCGACAATTATCAACAAATTCCCCGCGCAAATCCGGTTCAAGACTTATTAGAAATCGGACTACAGCTTCTCCCATCAGGTTGTTCTGCCATCATTCTGAGTCGAGAAGAGCCTCCGCCAGCTATGGCCCGTTTACAGGCAAATCAAGCCCTTACTATTTTCGATGCCGAAATACTCAAACTGACTTCTGGCGAGGCCAAGCATGTTGTACAACTTCACACAGTGGCCCGAAAGGCAAAAGGGCGAAGGCTACATGTGGAAAAGAGTCTGGAACTCGCGCGAGGCTGGATCGGAGGGCTCGTGCTCTTGCTCAAGGATGTCGACATTAAAGTCCCAGCTCGTCTTGACGAGTCGGAACACATCTCTGAAATGCTGTTCAACTATTTGGCTCGTGAAACACTCCATCGGTTACCAGACAAGACTCAAACATTGTTGCTCACAAGCTCAATTTTCCCATTCTTTACGAACGAGATGGCAGAACGTCTGAGTGGGAATGCGACAGGCAAAGAGCAATTGAATCGTTTATATCAATCCGGGTATTTCATCGAACGACGTGTCGGAACATTGCAGACGTATCAGTATCATCCATTGTTTCGATCGTTCTTGCTGACGACTCTCCAGAAAGCGTGGTCGCTGAAGGAGTTGAGCAAACTCAAAACAAAGGCTGGACTGCTGCTGAAAGAGATGGGTTGGGAAGAAGAGGCCGTCGGCGTGCTGCAGGCAGCAGAAGCATTCGAAGAGCTTGTTGAAGTGATTCTCGCTCAAGCTCCACAGATGTTAGCGCAAGGGCGAGGGAAGACGCTGGAGCAGTGGATTCGGAATCTTCCACAAAACGTGATTGATCGAAATCCATGGGTAAACTATTGGCTTGGGAACAGCCTGATCACACGTTCCTCAGAAAATGCGCAGAAAATTTTCAAAGACGTGTTTGAGCAATTTCAAAACCTAGGAGAACAGCGCGGGGCTCTTTTGGCATGGTGCGGGTACGCAGAGGCCACCCTATTCCATTGGGAAGATATCTCCATACTTGATCATTGGATTGAACAATTCCCGTTCAAAGATGTCACCGAATTGAATCACTTCGAGTCATCAATGCAAGCAACAGTCTATGCGTCGATGTTTATGACATTGTTCTGGCGACGCCAACACGACCCAGATATCCATTGGTGGTATGGAAAGACGGTGAAGCTACTGACCGAATTTGATGACCCTTTTCAGGCTATACGCGTTGCGTTCACATTGGCCACGTTTAACTGCCAGTTAGGACGGGTAGATGTGGCCTGGGATATTTTTCATCGACTGGAAACATGGACCAGGAATCGCCACATTCCAGTATCAATTCGTGTCCACATGAATAACATTAAGGGGGTATGTGCCTTTTTCAGTGGGGATCTTGAATCCTGCCTTGACCTACTACGAGAAAATGAAGCCATCGGTGAAAAAGAGGGATATTTCATGGGAGTGAGTGATAGCACTCAAGGGGTTTATGTCAATCTCGTACTCGATGATATCCCTTCAGCGCAGCAATGTGCGAAAAAACTACAGCCGATCATGGAGCATTTGAAGGGATTCGCAGGTGGGCATTATCACTTTTTTATGGCATGGCTATGGATTAATGTTGGCGACTTGGAAAGGGCTCATCAGTATGCCGAAAGAGCCCTTCAAGAAGTCACAAAACTGAAGACGCATTATCCTATTGGTGAATGCGAGTTAGCGGTGGCTCACATCAAGTATGAAATGGGAGATGAAAAGATTGTTTGGAAGCATCTCCGTCATGCGAACAAGTGTGCTGAATCTATAAAAAGTCCTCTATTGCAATTCAAGTGTTTGCTCACCGAAGCGTATTTTTTGTTGAAGAGCCAAAAACAAGAAGCGGCGATCAAACCGTTGCGTGAGGCTATGAGAATGGGGCGGAATTATAATCAAACCGTGACCTCATTCTGGAGGCCAAAAGTCATGGCGATGTTGTGTGCGGAGGCACTGAAACACAATATAGAGGTTACCTACGTTCGGAACCTTATTCGCCAACGAAGCCTCGTTCCAGAAGAATCTCCACTGAGCATTTCGAACTGGCCGTGGCCTGTGAAGGTGACGACGCTTGGAAAGTTTGAAATTGTTGTCAATGATCAACCCGTGACGTTTGGGCGAAAAATCCCACGGCGAGTGCTCGCGTTGTTACAAGCGTTGATTGCGTGTGGCGGAGCAGATGTTCCTGAGCTGACACTCATCGATGCGCTGTGGCCAGAGGCCGATGGCGATCGTGCCTATCGTTCGTATGCCACGACGTTGCATCGCTTGCGTAAACTCTTGGGTGACGAGAAAACGATTATTGTCCAAGACAGCAAAATTACGTTGAATGCTGATATCTGTTGGGTGGATGTCTGGGCCTTTGAACGGTTACTCGATCAGGCGACACAAGCTGACGAAGCGGGTGAAAGTGTGCAGGGACGCGATCTGCGCAAGCAAGCGCGACAACTCTATAGCGGACCCTTCTTGGGGGATGATGCAGAGAAGCCCTGGGCTACTCGTACGCGGGAACGTCTGCGCAAACGTTGGGAGGCACAACTGGCATTGGTCACGAAGAGAAGCTTGGAACTGAAACGCGCCTAATGAATTTCAATCCGTCATCCTTGCAATGAGTCAGCAGGGATCCATCGATAAGCTCTAGTCTGAATATATGAAATCGACTACACCATCGCTTGCGAAAATTACGCCCCCACGGTTGCCCAAGATCGTGGAGCGCACACGCCTGTATCGCGAGCTCGATCGTGCGCGTACGCAATACCCCATCATCTGGATCACGGCCCCGCCGGGGATGGGCAAGACCACGCTGGCTGCGAGTTACCTTAAGGCGCGAAAGTTACGATGCTTGTGGTGCCAGGTCGATGAAGGGGATGCGGATCCTGCCACGTTGTTTCACTACTTGGGGTTAGCCGCGAGGAAGGCTGCACCGCGGTATCGTCAGCCCCTCCCACATTTAACGCCAGAATATCTTCCCGGTCTGCCCATCTTTACTCGACGATTCTTCGAGGCACTCTATGGTCGTCTGAGGCCACCCGCGATGATGGTTTTGGATAATTATCAACAAATGCCCAAGGAGGGGCCCTGTCAAGAACTGTTGAGTATCGGGTTTCAAGTCATTCCTGATCAAGTACAGGTCATGGTGCTGAGTCGAGCCGCCCCACCGCCCGCATTGGCTCGCTTGCAAGCGGAGCAGAAGGTATGTTGTCTACAGGAAGCTGACTTACATTTAACGGAACAAGAAACCGCCAGCATCATTCGACTCAAGGGTGGGGTTCAACGAGATCCTTCACAAAAGTCTGTCGTGAAAAAGCTGCACCGGGTGACTGGAGGCTGGATTGCGGGTGTCGTATTGTCGTTGGAACATGGGCAGCTTGACTCCCTGCAATCCGATACCCAACAGGTCCGGCCGCCAGAAGTCGTTTTCGACTTCTTGGCGCGAGAAGTGATGAAGGAGCTGCCTGTTGAGGTTCAAGAAGTGTTGTTACGAACGGCCTTTGCATCGTCTGTCACCGAAACGATGACCCAGATGCTCACGACAAATCCCAAAGCTGGAAAAATTCTCAATGATCTTTGTCAACGACGGTACTTTACCGAACGACGGGTCGAAGACGAACCGGTGTACCAGTATCATCAGATGTTTCGCGCGTTTCTTCAAACGACAAGCAAGGAACAATTAACCGAGTCAGAACTCACAAAACTTTTACGAGATACCGGGAAGGTACTGCTTGAGCATGGGCGTCGTGAAGAAGCGGTTGAGTTGTTTCAGGAGGCTCAGGCAGTCAATGAGTGTGTCGAGGTCATCTTGGGTGAAGCCAAGACGATGTTGGCGCAAGGACGGTATCTGCGACTGGAAGAGTGGATCAGATGGTTGCCTGAAGGTTCTCTAGAGCAGCACCCATGGTTGCTGTACTGGTTGGGGAGCTGCAAGCGCTTCCATGATTTTTCCGCAAGTGAACGGTTTCTGACCAGCGCCTTTGAGGCATTTCAAGCACGCCACGATCAGACAGGAATGCTCGTAACCTGGGCAGGTATCGTCGACGTCATATTGATGGGTTGGGAAGATTGGAAGCGGGTCGATCCATGGATCGACTTACTTCCAGAGTTAATTCAGGACAGATCGACCTTCCCTGAGTCTGAAATTGACTATCAGGTATTGATTGCGATGTGTAGTGCCCTCTGTTGGCGACGACCTGGTCATCCCGATAGCTTAAAATGGCTCGAGCGAGGGGCTATGTACCTGGATCAGCAGCCTGATAGTGTTCTGCCATCTACGTTTCATCACCTCTATGTCAGTCTTTTTCTCACTCTCGGTGACATCAACGATGCCTCAGCGATCGTTCAAGAGATCAAAATCATGGCCCGTGGTCCCAATACGCCTCCTATCGCGAGACTATCTCTATTCTATGCTCAAGCTCATTTTGCATGGTTTGTCGGCGATCGAGCATGGTGTGATCAAGCCGTGTCAGAAGCCATCTCGTTGGAGAGTCAAACCGGCTGTCTTGTGATGCATCTTCCTTTGCGTTTTCAAACAGTATACGCGGCGTTGCTCGAATATGATATCATCTCTGCAGAACACATCTTGGCTGAAGTTTGCCCAAGTCGCCAACACTTTCCCAAACATATGAAATTTCACTTTGATTGGCTAGTTGGATGGACAGCTCTTTTAAAGAGTGACTTAGATTGCAGTCGCCTCGCGCTTCGTCAGGCCTTCAATGATTCAGTGACCTGTGGTGTCCCATTTCCTAATGCCCTCACAAGACTCACATTAGCTCAAGCTTGTGATGAGGCTGAAGCGCAGAAGCACATCGCGGAAGCTGAGTTGATCGGACAGGAGATACGGAGTGCCCTCATAGACTCCATCGCTCAGTTGACGAGAGCCTCAATCGCGTTGAATAAGGCCAAGAATAAAGAAGCCAAAGGGTTCTTGGAAGGGGGTTTTCGAGTCTCTCGGATACAAGGTTTTCGATTTTTTTCTTGGTGGCCAAAGCAGGTCCTTACCCGACTCTGTGTCAAAGCGCTCGAATGGGAGATTGAAGTGGAGTATGTTCGACAGATTGTTCGAAACTATCGACTGACACCTGATGAACAAGATGGAGCTCTTCTCAATTGGCCGTGGCCAGTCAAAGTGACGACGCTAGGAAAGTTTGAGATTGAAGTGAACGATCAAGCTGTGACGTTTGGTCGAAAAGTCCCCAGGCGGGTGTTGGCTTTGTTACAAGCTTTGATTGCCTTTGGTGGGAAAGATGTTCCTGAACTGACACTCATCGATGCGTTGTGGCCAGAGGCCGATGGCGATCGTGCCTATCGTTCGTATGCCACGACGTTGCATCGCTTACGTAAACTCTTGGGTGACGAGAAAACGATTATTGTCCAAGACAGCAAAATTACGTTGAATGCTGATATCTGTTGGGTCGATGTGTGGGCATTCGAGCATTTATTGGACCAAGCGGTTATGGCTAAAAAAGAGGAAGATCGTCAGAAAGGTGCAGATCTGTGTTGGCAAGCCCTTCAGCTCTATCAGGGACCGTTTTTACACGATCATGATCATGAGAATGCCCCATGGGCTGCACGGACGCGTGAGCGTCTGCGAAAAAAATATCTAGCCCATGTCGAACATCTCTGCAAATCCAAGCAACAAGATGGCAAAGTGGACGAAGCACGGGTTCTTTTTGAACAAGCCTTGAATCATGAGCCAGAAGGGTTGAATGACGTGATGAACCTCTCTCAGTAATGAACCCGGCAAGACTTTGACGAAACTCTTTAATGTATGTACAATGTACATATGAAAGAGTTGAAGTTTGAATGGGACGAAAGGAAAAATCGTGCGAATAGCAAAAAACATGGTATCTCGTTTAAAGAAGCCCAGTCGGTTTTTAAAGATGAGCATGCACAACAGTTCTTTGATCCTGATCACTCTGAGACTGAAGACCGCTTTATTCTCTTGGGCATGAGTTCTCTGTTACGTGTTGTAGTGGTGTGTCATGGTTTTCGTGAAGATGAATGTGTTGTCAGGATCATTTCGGCCAGAAAAGCCAATCGATTCGAAGAGAACGATTATTGGGAGGGACGGACATGAGAGATCATTACGATTTTTCAACCATGAAGAGAAAGAAAAATCCCTATGTCAAATATTTAAAACAGCCAGTGACTATTCGTCTTGATAAAGACATTGTGGGCTATTTTAAAGATATGGGGGCGAAAACGGGCATTCCCTATCAAAATTTGATTAATCTCTATCTTCGGGATTGCGCGGAAAGCCAACGAAAATTGAAGATCCACTGGGCGTCTTGATTCTAGAGAATTGATCCGTCTGGTTGTTGTTCAACGTATCAATCCATGTCATAACCGGGAAAGTCCCAACACGCATTGCTCGACCCAGGAAAGAGGGGGCAAAGCTTGACCAAATATGACTGGTCAGCTAGACTAGTCATATGAGAGAAATCCCAGCCACAGAGTTTAAAGCCAAGTGTCTGGCCATCCTCGACGAAGTCGCTGAACAGGGCGAGCCGATTACGATTTTGAAGCGTGGAAAACCCGTGGCTCAACTTGTCCCGCCCACACCACGATCGTACTGTTTTCCTCAGGATGAACTTGCCGGGTCCGTGTCTATCCTCGGGGACATCATCTCACCAACCCTTCCGCCCTCTGCATGGGAAGCTGAAGGTGACTTGCTTCAGTGAATGCACTCCTGGATACTCATATTCTCTTGTATTGGTTTGGGAAAGACACTCGGCTCTCCAAGCGGCAAAAACGAATCCTGAAACAGGCTGGCTCCGATCGCCCTTTATTGGTGTCAGACATCACGTTATGGGAGATTGCGAATTTATCTTCTCTTGGCCGCATTCGCTTGAACCAGCCATTGCGCGATTGGCTGGAAGCGGCCACCGCCCCGCCACTTGTGCGGCGTGTTGGCCTGTCCCCCGCCATTGCTGCAGCCGTAGCGAGTCTCCCCTCCACCTTTCACCGCGATCCAGCGGACCGAATCATTATGGCCACTGCGCAGATTTTAGGTGCGACGCTCCTCACCCATGATTCCCGCATGATCGATGCAGGTCTGGTCCCGACGGTAGCGTAGCACGTATCCCCAGTCTCCACCTTTTTTTTGAATCTGTATCGCATCTGTGGCTTTGACCTCCTCCCGGAACACTCTACCTTGTAACTGTCCGCTTGACGGGGAAGCTTACAAAACGTGTTATCTCTAATATAAAGACAAATCAACATATATTTGACTTTATAATAAGGATAATATTACGACAGGATATGGCTGCCAAACACTGTATTCATTGCCAATTGAGATAATTGACCCGCTGCCCTTGGCCAATGGTTAGGGGGTCAGGTTTTGAGTTAATATCTTTTGTGCCCTAGCGAGATGTTCATTGATCTCAATGGTTTTTCTTAACTCTTGGACGCAACGATTGATCCCACTGACATGCTTTCTACCAAAATATGTGGCAATTTCCGATAAGGAATATCCGCCAACCTCCCGACAGAGGTGGACAGCGAGCCATCGTGCTCATCTTTTTACACTCCGATAACGCGAAATCCACTGGCACGAGCGGCTGTGCTAAGGGCAAGATCGTGTGTCGCCATAACCAAATTCTGATCAAGTTGTTCTCGCCACAACAGAGCGGTGGCGAGGTGTATGGCATCAAGGGTTCCAAGGACTGTTGGAAGGGGTTGAGCGGCCCGTGCCAGAACAGGATGGGTGAGTTCGACCAATTTGACGGCTTCGATGAGTCGATACGCAGCCTCTCGTTGTGCTGTAATCGCGTCGTCGCCTAAACCTTCGATGACTCGTAACCGATCGAGGGTTCGCAAACATTCAACTTCGAGAAGAGCGGACCCCACACCTTGCTCAATGTCATTCCATTCCTTCAGAGAATTTTTTTGCCCTAAGATAATACGCAACAGAACCGAAGCATCCAGATAGGCAATCACCGCTCGGTTTGCCGTTCTTCAAGAAGGAGGGTCACGATGTCTTTGCGTAGACGTAGAGGAGGAGGCAATGTGATTTGTTGCAACTTAGGGCTGTGGGGGAGGGGATGACGGACTTGGAGTAAGCCGCCCGGTTCTTGAAAGGGCACGACTCGTGCAATGGGCGTATTGCGATCAAAGATCGTAATGGTCTTTCCTCGTCGCACCTGACGGAGATGTTCACTCAGGCGACTTTTAAGGTCAGCAATGCCTACGTTTTTCATGACTATATTATAGTCATAAGTGACTATAATAGACAAGTCTTACTGCCTATTGGCTCTCTTACGGCTTTCCTTCACGATATCGGTTACTTCTTTTCGCAGATAAATTTGTATCACGTCATTTTTTACCCGCTTTTTTCCAAAAAAATCTGAATCGGTAAACAATCGGTAAACAGGTGTGTGGTATTTCTCTCCCTACATAGTCGAAACTGGTGGATTGAACGAAGGAGGGGCATATGAGTAGTTATGGGACAAGAGCGATAGGAATTCTTGGGAGTCTTATTGGCTTGTTGAGCCTTGTGTCGCTGGCCTCGGCGAATGAACTGTGGGTGACGCCGCAGAAACAGAATGCGGAGAAAAAGATAGGCAATTGGGCAGTGGCTAATCTGGGAGGGGAGACACACTTTGGCTTTGTGGTGCCGAATAATTTTGAAAGCTTTGACAAAGCCACGATTGTGTTATTACCGGAAGAAGCCGGCAGCTTCATGTATGACCTGAATGTGTCGGCGGCTCAGCACGGCGATCCGCAAGATATGTTTAGTAACAGCGTCACAGGTTTAACAGCCACTGTCGCTGCTCAAGTGCTGCATGAATTGGATGTATCCGCGATACTGCCCGCACTGACGGAAGCGGCGGATGCAGGAAAAACTTATGTCACCATCAATATGGAATTGCCCGTGAAGCAAGATAGCACCCAAGTGTTGGGCCTGCGTTTCCAATACACGGGCCCTGCCGGACCGCAGGGTGAGCCCGGGCCACAAGGTGAGCCTGGTCCAGCGGGGCCACAAGGTCCTATGGGACTACCCGGCCCGCAAGGGCCTCAGGGTGACCCAGGAGAACCGGGACTGCCAGGAATGGACGGCTCGAAATGGTTCACAGGAATCGATTTGCCATTAGAGGATCTTGGGGCAATCGGGGATTTCTATCTGGAGAGTGATACGGGCGATTATTTTGAAAAGACCGACGAGACAACCTGGACGTTGGTTGGCAATCTCCAAGGTCCGCAAGGGGAACAGGGCGTTCAAGGCCTAACCGGTCCCCAAGGCCCACAGGGAATACCAGGTAATCTCGCATTGGCAGGGCAAGGTTGTCCTGAAGCACAATTCATTACTGGCTTTGATATCGCCGGGAATATTGTATGTGGTGTTCCTCAGGGGGGAAATGTTCCACCAGTTGCCGATGCAGGACCTGATCAAACTGTCGATGTTGGTGACACGGTGACCCTCGATGGGACTAATTCGTTTGATAATAATGGAAACTTGTTGGCATTTAATTGGTCCTTTGCGAATCGTCCGGTGGGCAGTAATGCTGCTCTGTCCAATGCGACCAGTGCGACGCCCACTTTCGTCGTCGATGTTGCAGGTGTTTATGTGGTCTCTCTTCTGGTCAATGATGGGTTGGAAAATAGTATTCCAGATCAGGTTGTAATAAATGCTGGAAATGTAGTCAAACTTCTGGCCATTGCCAATGTCGGGGGTCTTGAGCTTCCCTATAGCCAAACTGTATATACCGAAACCGTTAATGCAATGGCAGCACAGTGTACTATGGTCGGAGGATGTACGGCTGTAGTTATGGCTGGAAACATAATCCTTCCATCGGGGGTGCAATCTGCGGATGACCTGCTTTGGGAATCTAATTTTGAAAATAGAATAACTGTGAATGCCTTGCAGGGGAAAAAATTCTATGCTGTTCCAGGCACCCATGATTATGGGCTCCACACTCCGACTGGAAGTCTACAAGCCATGCTGGACTACAGCACGCTGCCGGTTGGATCAGGGTTTGGAGCTCGGTTGAGCGACAAATTTACCATGCCAGCTTCTTACTATGATGTTGAACTTGGTGGTGGTCTCGTGCACCTTTTTGGAATTGATACGCAGGACACGACTGACGGTAGTCAGGCCAATGATATGCAACTACGTGTAACAAATTCTGCAGCACCCTGGAAAATCGTATTTGGGGATCTTCCCCGGTTCTCCGGCACAATCTCTGTAACCGAATTACAAGATTTAAATGATACCCTTCCAAGTCCCGGTCTTTTTGCTCTTCAAGAAGCTGTGTACTGTGGAGCAGACTTATATCTTGCTTCTGGTCATCCGTTAGACATCAGCAGTGAACCTTCCCAGGATTTTGCAGAAAAGGGCACTGATCCCAATTGTCCCAATACTCATTTTGGTAATTTGGGGGCAGTTTCATTATCAACAAATTCCATAAGGACAGGTGGTGGTGGCGCTTTTGCTTTTATTGAAATCACTCAAGAGAAAATGGATATAAAGTTTTTTAATAGTAGTGGTTGGCCAGTCCCAGAATTCAGCAAAACGATCATGAGGTAGTATTTGGACATTAATGTCAATTTATAGGTCTTAGGAAGGGCAACTTATTTCAGAGGCTAGGGTCTGTCATTTGACAGACCCTAGCCTCTTTTTTCTCTGGCAATCCTTTTTTTCTCAAGTATTTAAAAAAACTCTGAATCGGTAAACAATTGTGTGGTATAGCTATCAAAAGTTTGTAATTTCGAATCACTTATTATGGAGGACTGACATGTTGAAGCAGGAGAGCGTTCACCACTATTTGGCGACTACAATAATTCTGGCAATGTTTTTATTAGCGCAGCCTAGGACAGTTGACGCTGCAGAAGCCATTTTAGATGCTGTGTTTGCTAACCGAATGAATCCTGATCAACAAAACCGAGCATGTCTGGGTGATGGGCAAAGTGGATTTTCGTTTTGTGAGCCACTTGCTCCAGATGGAAGAGACTCATGGGATATGGCCATGGGAGATGTGAATAATGACGGGCATTTGGATGCGGTTTTTGCTAACGTAAACTCTTTCAGTCAAGTATGCCTGGGAACAGGAACAGGAGCTTTCTCAGAATGTAGAGATATTCCGGAGAACGAAGGAGGGCTTCCTGGAGTAGCGTTAGGTGATGTGAATCAGGATACCTTCTTAGACGTTGTCTTCGCCGGGAACTTTACGACAGTTTGCCTTGGTGAAGGGACTGGAAATTTCAGCTGTACACGATTGAATCCGCTATTGGAGACGTATGGAGGTGCCGCATTAGCCGATCTCAATAACGACACCTTTCTTGATTTGGTTGTTACCAGAGGAATGGTGGGCGAGAGCCAAGCATGTTTGGGAAATGGAAACGGAAGTTTTGTAAATTGTCAGAGTATTGCATCATCACTCGGCAGTTTCAGAGTAGTTTTAGCCGATATCAATGGAGATAGTTTCTCCGATATTATATTTGCAGGAGCTGGGAATGCAGGTTCTGCGCCTAATCGTCAGTGTTTAGGGAACGGCAATGGCACTTTTGCACTTTGCACTCCGATTTCACCTGCTATCAATCCCACATGGGGGCTCGATTTGGCTGATTTAAATGGCGATAGTCAGCTGGATATCGTCTTTGCCAATAACCGTGTTAGCGAAGTGTGCCTAGCTGATGGTCAAGGTGGGTTTTCTTGTTCATATATTCCTTCTCCTTCCGTCGGGTTTAGAGACGTGGCTCTTGATGATGTCAATGGAGACAATTTCATCGACGCGCTCTTTGCCGTCCATTCACCAGGCGCAAGCGGTACGTCTGAGATGCCTAACCTTCTTTGTCTGGGAGATGGTCAAGGTAGTTTTCACACATGCGAACCGATCAATGATTTTTTAAACGACTCCCATGGGGTCGAATTAGTGGAACTCAACACCATAGATCAAACGCCACCAGTCGTAACACCAAATGTCAGCGGCACCTCAGGAAACAATGGTTGGTACGTCTCAGATGTGACGATTTCCTGGACTGTCGTCGATGACGAATCTGATATTTCTTCGAGTACCGGCTGTGAGACGGTGATCTTATCCGCGGACACGGCTGGGCAGATCTTTACCTGTTCGGCGACCTCTGAAGGTGGCACGACGACGGAGAGCGTGCCGATTCAACGAGATGCCACTGCGCCGGTGGTGAGTTTGCTCAGTCCACCAGATGGAGCGACCTACGTGCTCCTCCAACCTGTTACAGCGGATTGGGTGGTGACGGACAATTTATCGGGGCTCGGCTCGGTGAATGCTACGGCTCCGAGTGGCACGTTGATTGATACGGCGACACCGGGAACCCAGGCATTTACGGTACAAGCCACTGATCTGGCAGGCAATACGACGACGGACACCCATTCCTATACGGTGCTGACGGCAAGCGAAGGCATTGATGCGTTGATTGTCAAGGTCCAATCGTTGGGCTTGCCGAAGGGTCTAGAAAATAGTCTGGTCAAAAAGCTCCAGAATGCCAACAAAGACCTTGGGAAGGGGGATATTGCAGGGACATTAGAGAATCTGCAATTGTTTATCGATGAAGTCACTGCCCAAAAGGGTAAAAAGATCAACCCTACCGCGGCGGATGCGTTGATGGCCCAGGCGCAATTGATCATCGTGGCCCTGTCCGCCCATTAACCGCGTACATCTTTCTGGTGTGAAGACCCGATGGCCGGCTGTTCAGCCGGCCGTCGCCTCATTCCCATTGTTATTACTGTATACTGGGGTCTTATTTTTTGGTGAGAAGCTGGAGAAGGTATTCCTTAGATATTCCACATTGTTTCAGGATACCCAAGAGGGTTCCTTTCGCTAAGGTATCGTGTAGTGGGACAACTGTTTTTTTTGACCCATGTTGCAGACTGACATGGCTTCCTTTTTGGCGAACCACTTGAAACCCTGCTCTCTTCAGACACATTAGAAGATCATTGCCGGAGAGAACAGGGAGTTTAGGCACCTGCGCTGACCTCAAGTGGGTACATGAAGACTTCTCCATTTGTTCCTGGTAGATCTTCCTCAGGAAAACTTTCGAGGTACAGTTCAACGGCTTCTTTTAAATTCCTCTGTGCCTCTTCAATCGTCTGTCCCTGACTCACCACGCCCAATTCAATGCAATGGGCAACATGCCACTTTTCCTCTTTGGTGATGACAGCCGTAAATCGTTTCAACATGGCTTTCCCCCTTATGCCAAAGCCCCCTTTTCATGACAGGTATGCTCCAGATTGTACTGTATTTCATTCCGAAGATCGATTCGCCCTATTTTATTTATGGTAAGAGAGGCTGAAGACGCCTACGACGTGTTTCTGCCACAGCAGAGCTGCGGAGGCGTCAATTGCCCTGGCGTCATTGACCATCATGGCCTTGTCTACCAGCTAATCTTCCGATGTGTTGGTGATAGGGCATCGAGGGCCTGCCTTGTGGCAGGCCCTCGCCTTCTAAATTGTCCCGCCAGTTCAATTTTTCGGCTCTTCAGCAGAATCTGTGGGTGACTTCAGGTTCAGGTAGAGCCCCAAGTGTATGATACAAGGCTATTTCCATCGCGTGATACGTCCGAAAGCCGAACGCTTTTCTGATGGTCAGTTTGGCCTTGGTGTTCAGGCCCTCGACACTGCCACTCGACAATTGCCCTTTGGCACGAAACCAGTTCAACAAGAGCTCCCGATGGCCGCGCAGCATCCGAGCGACTTTCTTCATGGGGGTAAGCTGAGACCGCATCGTTCGCCGACACCACGTGTCCAGAAACTGCCCCGCCCACTACGGCGACGTATACGCCCAGAACAACTGGAAGTCTTCCTTCAGCAGATAACTCCGGACCGAGCGGAGATTGTAGCGCAACAACTCGGCCAGTCGGATGTCCTGCTTGGCACTCAGGTTCTCCGGGCGCTTCAGGAGCAGCCATCGTGTCTTGGTCAGGATGGGCTCATAGCCCTTGGCCTTGAGCGCCCTCGCTTCCTGCGCCCGGACGTCATCAATGGCCTTATTCAGGTGGGCCATGATGTGGAAGCGATCCAGGACATGAATGGCGTGGCGGGCCTTTTTCACAATGACCTTCAGGTACGGCCGCCACATATCGCTACAGATGTATTGCAATGCCTGGCTGCGTTCCGAGCCGAACCACCGGAAGAACCGCAAGAGCGTGCGGACGGTGCGCTTCTCCCCCACCCACAGCAATCGTTTGCACGAGGCGTCAATCTGGTAGACCAGCGTCAGATACTGATGCCCCCGCTGCCATTGGATCTCATCGACGCCGATGGAGCGGATACCCGTCAGATCCATGTGCGCCCGTCCCCAGGTCACGGCCATCTCCACCGACCGAAAGACGTGGTCCCAACTGGTGTGGAAGGCCTCGGCCACCTCTTGCCAACTCAACCGCTTGGCCCACCGCGCCAGAAACCAGGCATAGGTCGTGGTCAAGTGGTGCTTGCCATCTGCCCACGGCAGCCGCTCCACGCGGACCCCACAGCGCGGACATTCCACCCGCCGAGGGGCGTAGACGAAGAACACGGGCAGGCCCCACAATGGCACAAATTCAAACCGACGCACGGCCAGCGTATCATAGCCTGGCCCAGGGTCTGCGCACCCCGAACAACAGGGCCGGCTGTGAGCGCGAGGGCGGATGTTTGCCTCAATGATCAGTGCCTCAGCGGTGTCAACAAACCGCACGTGCTCGTACACAAACGACTTGAATTTCTGCAACCGATTCAAAAGCTGCTTCACCTGCATCCCGTCTCCTCCCCTCTCTCTGATGGCTTGTTCGCACTTCCATCATTACAGAGACGGGGATGGGATGCACTAACGCACCTGACCAGCTACGTCACGATCGACTCAAACCCTCTTCATGCTACCCACAAATTCTTCGGAGGAGCCAATTTTTCTAAAAAATCTG
This sequence comes from Nitrospirales bacterium, assembly GCA_965223635.1. Lineage (GTDB taxonomy): Bacteria > Nitrospirota > Nitrospiria > Nitrospirales > UBA8639 > Nitrospira_E. Next base: position 1,526,582 of record OZ245007.1, on the reverse strand, counting down.
AATCGGTAAACAATCGGTAAACAGTTCTGTGCTACATCTCCTTGTTATGCGTATGTGGGCAGTGCCAGGTCGAAACTGCTGACTCATTAAACGAAGGAGGGGCATATGAGTGGTCGTAGGACAAGAGCGGTAGGAATTCTAGGGAGTCTTGTTGGTCTGTTGGCCATGGCGTCGCTGGCTTCGGCGAATGAACTCTGGGTGACACCCCAAAAACAGAACGCGGAGAAAAAGATGGGCAATTGGGCAGTGGCCAATCTCGGGGGCGAGACACACTTTGGATTTGTGGTGCCGGATAATTTTGAAAGCTTTGACAAAGCCACGATTGTGTTATTACCGGAAGAAGCGGGCAGCTTTACCTATGACCTAAACGTGTCCGCGGCCCAGCATGGCGATCCGCAAGATATGTTTAGCAACAGCGTCACAGGCTTAACGGCCACCGTCGCGGCTCAAGTGCTGCATGAATTGGATGTGTCGGCGATATTACCCGCACTGACGCAAGCGGCGGATGCAGGAAAAACCTATATGACGATCAATATGGAATTACCGGTGAAACAAGATAGCACCCAAGTGCTGGGCCTGCGCTTTCACTACACCGGCCCCGCCGGTCCTCAAGGCATCCAGGGAGAGCCAGGTCCCATTGGTCCACCCGGCCCGCAAGGTGAAGTAGGGTTGCAGGGCCCCATCGGGTTGCCGGGTCCCCAAGGTCTTCCCGGCCCACAGGGGGTGCCTGGAGAGAACGGGCTGCCCGGTATGGATGGCTCCAAATGGTTGACGGGCTTGGAGCCTCCGGTTGAAGAGCTTGGAGCGATTGGGGACTTTTATTTGGCGAGTGATACAGGAAATTATTTTGAGAAAACGGATGAAACGATATGGACCTTAGCTGGTAATCTGCAAGGTCTCCAAGGCGAGCAGGGACTTCAAGGGGATCAAGGTCCACAGGGACCCGCTGGGCCTCAAGGACCAGCGGGCCCTGAAGGGCCGCAAGGGCTTTCCCCTATTTTAGCATTTACTGGGAAGGGCTGTGCAGCTGGAAGTGTCGTCGGATTTACTGAATCAGGAAATTGTCTGTGTTCAGATGGCTTGGAATGTGTTGTCATTGGTTCTCCTCCTCCTCCTCCTCCTCCTCCAGATTTGACGGGAGATTTTCTCATCGACCACAATTTGGTTCGAGCGAGTGTTTTCCCGGTTCCTGTTACTCCCCTCCCACAACTGACTTGGAATGCAGAAATTGCAGCCATTGCCCAAGACTGGGCAAATCAATGTGTGGTGGGTCATAACCCTGCGCTGGGAGGGCTTGGGGAAAATATAGCTTTCGGAGGGGCTTCAGAATTACAAGCGATCCAAGCATGGGCTGCGGAGGCCGATTTTTATAATTATGACACAAATTCTTGTGAGGCCGGAAAATCCTGTGGACATTATCTAAACATGGTTACGGAAGGTACCACGGAATTAGGGTGTGGGATTGCTAGCTGTCCGACCGGTTCTGTTGTTGTTTGCAATTATAGCCCGCATGGTTTTCGTCCACCAGGTCGACCCTATGATCTGGACTAAGTTTCATAATATCCTGAAGGGCGCTGTTAAATAATAGCCAAATTTTTGGTTTTTTGACTTGCGGTCTTCTTTTTAATCACTTGATGGAATATTCACCGCTGCTTGCGGCGTAATAAACTACTTGAGTAAGCGAGATCATTCATTATGGAGGAATAACATGATGACTCAACTGAGAATCTTTGTAGTGGGCCTGATGTTCTTGGGCACGGTTTCGACGGCCCAAGCGCTTCCACCTGTAGAGGCCGATTTGACCATTGGTGGCGTGGTTGTGACTGCGCCCAATGGAGATCCGGCGTTCAATCTTTCTGAACCTACCTCTTTGACAATTCAAGATGGACAACTTGGCAACCTATGTATGGCTAGTCAAACGCTTGAAACTGGCCAAACCACCAATAGTTTTGTCATGGAATATGATTTGGTGAGCTGCGAAGGCCTTATCTTATTTCCTGGCACTGCGATCGGCCAATTCGACTCCTTTCTCAGTGGGATTCTCAGTTCCTCGCTTGGAACTTCGACCGAATCAGGAGTCGTTGAAATCCTTGAACTGAGTCGCAGTTCGCCAACGGCGCCGATCACCGTAGTATTGGAGAATTTATTATTTCCAGTTCCAGGAGGTGCTAATTTACGTGTAACACCACGAGTTGTTGATGGGGACGGGAATGTCTTATTTCAAGGAACCGATGTTGAAGCTTCTGCGAACGGAACTGGCCCAATCGGCGGTGGACTAAAATTTTCGTATGTGCTTGACCCGATTCCTGAAGATATTGAGTTGCAAAATGTCGATCGTCAATTACAGTTGGAACTCGCTGCCGTGCAAGGGGGAATCGTCCAAGGTGCGTCGGCCCAACTGATGCCTTTCCCGTTAACTTTTGCAACTAATGGAGGATGTACAGAACTCCTCCAATTTGGTCCAGGGGGGCAAACGGCTCTGCCTCCTGTTCTGGCTTCGGTAGGCTGTAGTACGTTGGCTCCCCCTCCAAGCTGCCTAGAAAAGAGCTCGGAGGCCATTGTTGCTGCGCGTGAGTATCAGAGTGCAACCCGAATCGTCACGAGAGAATGTGGAAGACAAGTGACTGCCGATTGTAGCGAGGCATTAGTTGGTCAAACGAATGCCTATCAGGTGTTAACCGATGCGCAAGAACAGGTGGAGTTGGCGTGCTTGCCATAAGTTGGAGAACAAGAATTCGCTATGGGTCCGTTGAAAACAATGGTCCCACCTTATTCAGGATGGGGTAGGCAAGGCGGCGTTCTCGCCATTTTTCCGGACCTTCGGGCTCACAAGCTTGGCCCTCTTCGGGCCGTGAGCGCTCACGTAGTACCAGTACGCTCCGCGCGAAAAACAATAGAGTCGCTCTTCGAGACAAGCCAGGCAGTAAGCGGCCTTGCTGAACGGACTTTTTTGAACAGACCCAAGGTCTTTCATCGTCAATGGGTCTACGGAGAAATATGCCCCTTGATATCTTCATTATTCAACACTCCCGCTATGTAAATTCACATGTATAGATTAACTAGATCTGCTCGATACGTAGACTGGTGAACTATTCTTTAGCCTATGGAGGACCGGATGCGTAGACGACTGATTGAACGATGGCTCGGTGTGGGGATTGTTTTTGCTGTTTTCTGGCTTGGGATTATTGAAGGCGCTTTGGCGCAAACCAATACCCGCACGGGGGATGTGCAACTCCGTGTGCAGGGTGATGCCGTCAATGGGTTGGCTGCCGAGCTGACGGGCGTGATGACGAATTTAACGCCTGAAGGCGTATACGAAGCGACCGTTCGTTTTACGTCACCCAATGGAGAGATAGAAAAAGCTTGTACCGTTTCTCAAGAGAACGCGCAGTTTCAAGAAGACAATCCAGGGGTCGATTCTCTTGAATGCCTACTCCGCGCGAAGAAGAAAAAGACCAGTATAGAGGTCGTGTACCGCCAGTTTAACCAGACGATTGGTGCACAGGTGCGAGGGTTACTTGAAGTGAAACGAGATAGTCAACTGTTACTGAGCGCGAGGGGCGAGGGGTTGCTAACTTTATTTGATGATGACACTCCAATTTTTGATCCGGTGGTTCTGAGTGTCACAGGTCCCCTATTGACCCCTCGGGACAATCTGTTGACGGCGGGAGCGGATTTTTGCACAAGTCTGGGGGTGTTGCTGGAAGGTGAGTGTTTAGATTATGTGAGCGCTGTCGCCGATCTGCTCATTGGTCATGTTCTGCACGGGACCGGGACACCCAATGCGCTGTTAACGGCCTATATTTCGACCAGTTGTGAAGCAGGGCGGGAGTGGCAAACTGTCTTGAGTGAGGATATTCAGCGGCAAGTGACTCCACCAGTGCTCATTGCGCCGTTTGAAAGCCAGATCATTAGTGGGATTATTGATTCAATAGACCTGGATTCAGTCGTGGATGCTGAAGGAAATTTCTCAGCGGAGATCATCTTAGCCAGTCAAGATGTGCTGACCGCGACCGTTCTAGGCCCCATGTTTCGCCCTTGTTCCAATGCCATTGACCTTCCGTCTCTGTAAACGGAGGCGGTTAGATCAACGATAAGGATTTCTCTTGTGTCTGTAGACCTCACCTCCCTTCCGCTCGCTGATTAGAGAGAAAAGGGAGGTGGGGAGTCTAGAACCATGGTCGCGATCAAGGAGACCCCCCATACCCCCTATTGAGTTGGCATGCAGTTTTCACGGACGCTTCTAGAACAAACAGTAGCTCTTGTACGGCACGAATCCTCAGTACAAGAACGAAGCGAAACGTGGCCCTTGATATCTTCATTATTCAACATTCCCTAACGCCCAAAATGGCGTCTTTGCGGGATACGTTACCTTCACGGTCGAGTTAATGCCGCTTTGACTTCTTGTTCTTCCTTATGCAGAGACATTCGGATGTCGCACCAAGTTTCGGGTTAGATCTTGTCATGCGACAGCGTGAATGTCTAGACTGCCCCTATGACTCGCGCATTGGTTCTCACAGTCATCGGCAAAGATCGGCCTGGTTTGGTCGAATCTCTGGCAGATGTCATCGCACACTATGAGGGGAGTTGGGACGAGAGCCGTATGGCGCGCTTGGCCGGACATTTTGCGGGCGTCGTCCAGATTCATCTACCTGAACATCAGACGGAGAGCTTCATGACGGCTCTTCCGATGCTAGACGACCGCGGGCTTTCTGTGAGTGTGGTGGACAGTGACTGGTCACTGGCGAGTGTCGATCATCACAATTCGTTACAGCTAGAGTTAGTTGGACAAGACCGTCCTGGCATTGTGCGAGAGATCTCGAGCAAGTTGGCAGCTCTAGGCGTCAGCATGCAAGACCTTCGGACCGTTGTCGAGAGTGCTCCCATGTCGGGCGAACGAATTTTTCGGGCTGAGACAGAACTCGTCCTCCCTACCCAAACCGATTCCGAACAGGTCCGCGCCATTCTTGAGCGCCTTGCCGACGAGATGATGGTTGATATCACTTTGAAAAATACCAACAGAGCGTAGAAAGCTCTTGCGTCCTTGTTATTTTGCCCAAGTCAACATTGGCCTCGATCTATACATGGAGTTAAGAAGCTAATCCCCGGCAAATCAATGGCTGACTGTTTGGCCTATGATGTCTGTAGCGTTCTCTTGTCGTTAGTTTCTTAATATCTTCAGCATGTCTTCCTTCAGAGATTCCTTACATCATCTCTACTATGGAACGAGTCAGACATCTGTCTACTTTCGTTTTGGGCTGATTGCGTTCGATATCATTACCATCAGTTTTTTTATTGTGACCTCCATGGTGGAGTTATCTGCTTGGATTATCACCATTGACGTTATGATCGCGATTGTTCTGAGCTTAGATTTTCTTGCTAGATTGTTCCTTTCTGGCAATCGCCTCAATTTCCTTATGCAGCCGATTTCCCTTCTCGATATCGTGGTCATCCTTGCGTTGCTAGCTGCGGCATTCATTGAAAACCTTGCATTCTTACGAGTGTTCCGGTCCCTTCGGTTACTGCGGTCGTATCATCTTCTCAGAGATCTCCGAAGTCAGTATCGATTTTTTGCCCGAAACGAAGATGTGATACACAGCGTCATTAACCTCTTTGTGTTTATTTTTGTGGTCACAGCGCTGGTCTATGTGTTTCAACATGATGTGAATTCGCAAATTAGCACGTATACGGATGCCCTGTATTTTACGGTGACAACCTTGACGACCACTGGCTTTGGGGATATTACCCTGACGGGAGACATCGGGCGATTACTAGCGGTTGTGATCATGGTGCTAGGTGTGGCGTTGTTTCTCCATCTGCTCCAGGCCGTTTTTCGACCGGCTAAGGTAGAATATGGCTGTCCCGACTGCGGACTGAAACGACATGACCCCGATGCCGTGCATTGTAAGCACTGCGGGCGAACCATCCATATTGAAACGGAAGGTGTGTAGTGATGCCTCGACAGCAAATTTGTAAGATCATGTCTTTTGCAATCTGAGGCCTGTATACAATTTCCCCCTAGCTATGATAATTTTCTCGCACGCCAGGTGTTGTTTTTCAAGGCAGGAGGTTCGCAGTATATTTTTTAGCGCATTTTTCCTAACATTCTTTTTAACCGTAAGGAGATGACTCATGATCCGGATGTGTATTCAAGCTTCCATCCTCATCACAACGTTCGTGCTTATGAGTGCTTGTGCGACTGATAACCTCAAGTCACAGGCTTCACTTTTTGATCGCCTAGGAGGCAAGGAAGCTATTGATATGGTAGTGAATGATTTTATTGACACCGTGGGCAGTGACCAGCGGATTGAAAACCCAAAGGTGGGCGAACGGCTTGGGGAAATTGATATTCGTCGCTTGAAACAGCTGGTGGCTGAGCAAGTGTGTATGGCGACGGGTGGGCCGTGTAAGTATACGGGGCGAGATATGAAATCATCTCATGCTGGTCTGGACATTACCAATGACGAGTTTGATTATGTTGTTGATGATTTGGTCAAGACCTTGAACCAATATAAAGTTCCGGAGAAAGAACAACAAGAATTGCTGTTGCTCCTAGCTCCCATGCGTGCTGACATTGTTCAAGCTCCGTAAGTAAGAATCTGCTGCTTAATCAAGGGGACAACTAAAAGGGCGCAAGACTTAGAGTTCTGCTCGAGACTCTAGGTTGAGGAACGTATCAAAGCTAGTTTTCCGAATGTCTCCCTTGACTATTCTTTAACGATTAGATCAAGTCCGGGCGAGGATCATCCTTCTATCTTATTTGACGGGAGTATTAGAAGGTTCCTTTGGAAATTTTAGCGTAAACGTACTCCCGCAATTGAGTTCACTTTCTACGGAGATCTCGCCTCCATGCGCAAGCATAATTTTCTTCACAAGATTCAGCCCCAGACCATACCCGCCCGTGTTTCTGGTTCGTGACGGATCTATCCGATAAAAGGGCTCAAAAATGCGTGACTGATCCTCTACTGGTATTCCTATGCCGTGGTCTTCTACCGAGACAAGAGCCGCGTCTCTGTTGACGTCAAGACGAAGTCTGACGGGACCGAACTCAGGGCGAGAATATTTCACGGCGTTGTCGATGACATTTCGTATGGCGATCTGGGAACGATGAGGATCGAGTGGTAGGCAGACATTCTGTGGTGCTGACACAAGCTGAACACCTGGTCCAACTGAGGCATAGGATTCAGCCAATTCTTTCACGATAGGGACAAGATCTGTCGGAGTTAACGTAAGTCCGCCAAGCTCACTGTTAAGCCGTTCTGATTCCAGTAACTCAGTCACCATGGCTTCTAATTCTCGAATCTCCAGCTGAAGGTTCCCCTTGGCTGATTGATCTTCTAGCATTTCAATCGCCAGCTTCATCCGTGTTAAGGGCGAACGGAGTTCATGGCTCACATCCAGTAACAGCCGGTCACGCGCTTGAATCATCTCGTTCACGTGTTGTGCCATTTCATTGAATGCCTGTGTTAGTCGGCCAAGTTCATCAGCTGATCCTACGGGGACCTGATGTTCGAATTGTCCCTTGGCAATTTTCTCCACCCCTTCGTTCAGCCAACGGAGTGGTCGAAACAGGCGATGAACCGCCATATAGCAGGCTCCAATAATGAGTCCGACCACACCCACTAACCCTAAGAAGCTCCAAGCTGGGAGTTCTCCAAAGGGGCGGTGAAGAAAATATAAGGCATACTGGATGCCATCTTGGTTGATGAGCACGAAAGGATGTCGACGATAGCGTCCAACCTGTGTGGTGGAATTGGAAAAGGTCTCCTCAATTGTCAATGCTGACATAGGAGGAAGGGTTGGATCCGTTGACCATGTTTCTGTACTGCTCTTCATGCGAAACTGGACGCCCAATTCATTGGCTAGAGCTCTTGCCCGCTTCTCATCCGGCGGAGTCCCGATTTCTTGGACGAGTTGAAGGGAGTATTTGGACAAGTTTCTGAACAAGTCCGCTTTGAAACTCTGACTTTGATCAAGTCCAATGAAAAAAAATCCGCGGATGACGAGAACGAGGGCAACAGCTGTAGCCAGAAAAATGAGGAGGAGTTTGACGAAAATGGAATGTTGGCGAAGGAGTCTCATCATTTTTCATGAACCGAACCAGTCGGGAACTCCATATCCACAGGACGCGGGATCGGCAGAAATTGATATCCAGCACCCCAGATGGTTTTGATATAGCGAGGTCGTTTGGGATCATCTTGCAATTTTTGCCGTAGACGACTGACTGCCACATCGATAGAACGATTATAGGCTTCCCAGTCTATCCCACGGATGCGGTCCATCATTTCCTCTCGGCTTAGTACGGCCTCGGGATTCTTGAGGAACAGGGCTAGGATTTCAAATTCCATGGTAGTCAGATCCAGAGGATGGCTCTTTAGTAAGACCGTTTGCTTACGAAGATCGACGGTCAATTCGTCAGCTTGGATCCGACCAGCTGTCGAATGATGGCTCCCTTCGACATCGCTCCGTCGCAACACACTTTGGATTCTTGCGACGAGCTCTCGTGGTTCAAAGGGCTTGGCGAGATAGTCGTCAGCCCCAATTTCTAGTCCCACGATACGGTCGGGAAGATCGTCGCGGGCCGTCAGCATGATGATCGGCACGGTGCTTTCTTTCCGGATTTCCCGACAAACGGTAAAACCATCTTTTTCCGGAAGCATCAGATCCAGAATGATCAGCGATGGGTTCTTTTGCCGGAACAGGGTCAGGCCTTGATCAGGATGTTCTGAGGTCAATACCCTCATTCCAAAGGGACTGAGGTAGTCTTTCAGCAACTCATTCAGCTTGTGATCATCATCAATGATTAAAACGGTGATGGGCATAAGAGCTTAGGGCTACAAAAATGATGGGGAAGGCTTAAGCCTTCCCCATCCTTCTTCGGCATTAGGTTTGAGACTTTCTCCGATCCTCAAAGCGGTCCTTCCATTTCTCTAAGAATTCGGCCGCTCTGGATTTTTGTTCTGGAGTTAAGGCCGCGTGAAAGTCTGCGATCTTTTCGATTACTATCGGCGTGAAGTCCTCCAAAATGGATTGATGTCGTTTCACGATGCCGTGGACTTGGCTCTGGTCAAGGGTTTCACTGGAGATCAGGTCCAGAACTTCGTTAAACGTTTCCACTCTGGCCTGGGACATGGCCTGCCTGACTTCCCCAAGAGAATCCTGTACACCTTGAAGTCTGGCCTTCTGTGGCTCGTTTAAATCCAGTTTTTCTGTGATGCGATCAATCTTACGTTGACCATCGTGACGTTTCCCCCAGTGAGACCACATGAAGCCTCCGTTATGAGAGCTGCACCACCCTGAATGACTTTTCGAGGCACCAACGGCGATAACGGTACCAAGTAACATCAAGCCCGCGATGCTGAGAATGAGAATTCGTTTGTTCATGAGATCCCTCCTTCTTGTAATGATGAATAAATCATTGTGATCTGTCATCACACACGCTACCATTCACCAAATCAGAGATCTTCTCACAATCGTAAAACTTTGTAACAAAGTGTAACAAGTCAGAGGAAAATGTTGTGCTTGCTTCAAGCCAAAGAATTATTAAAATATCATGGGAATGAGAAATACGGTAGGACATTTTATTATAGCGTGTCAGGATTGTGCCCTGTTGCATCGGCAGCGCATGTTGCGAAATGGTCAACGAGCCCTTTGCTCCCGTTGTGGGGCGGTGCTTTATCGAAAACGCAAGGATAGTCTAGATCACACACTCGTATTCTCATTAACGGCGGTGATTTTCTTTTTATTGGCTAATGTCTTTCCCTTTATGACGTTTAAATATGAGGGGCGCATACAGGAAAGTGTGTTGTTTTCTGGAGTTGCAGCCCTCTTTGCCCAAGATTTGTGGGCGGTGGCGACATTAGTCCTTCTGGTAAGTATCGTAATCCCGCTCCTCAAAATTTTAGGGATGTTGTATGTGCTAATCCCGATACGATTCAAGCAACGACCATGGCATGCCGCCAAAGTTTTCCGTATCGTTGAGGTCTTACATCCGTGGGCCATGGTAGATGTGTATATGTTGGGAGTGATTGTGGCGATTGTGAAGATCAATGATTTTGCGGAGATTGTTCCAGGGACTGCGCTGTACTCTTTTGCTGCATTGTTACTCTCGATGGCGGCCGCAGGAGCCGCATTGGACCCACATCAGGTATGGGAGCGGTTAGAGAAGATCGATGCGCACCGCGAATAGTCATAGAACCCAAGGGGCACTTATTAGTTGTACGACCTGCCAACTTGTGAGTCGTATTCAGAGGTTACCTCCACATGCGTTTGCGATGTGTCGGCGGTGTGGAGCTCGGCTCACTCGCCGTAAACCCAAGAGCTTGTCCCGAACATGGGCACTGATTATTGCTGCGTATATCCTATATATTCCTGCAAATGTGTATCCAATTATGACGGTCATTTCTTTTGGCAAAGGAGACCCAGATACGATTTTGAGTGGAGTCCAATCGTTGTGGGCCAGTGGCTTGTGGCCGCTGGCGGTTCTGGTGTTTTTTGCAAGTATTACGGTTCCGTTAATTAAGCTTTTGGGACTGACATTTCTGTTAGTATCCGTTCAGGCCAAATGGCAATGGCGTCCAAGAATCCGAACTATTCTCTATCGCCTGACTGAAGCGGTAGGGCGGTGGTCCATGATCGATATTTTCATGATTTCGATTTTGGTGGCATTGGTGAGATTGGAAGCCATTGCGACGATCGAGCCTGGTCCAGCTGCGACATCTTTTGCAGCAGTGGTGATTCTAACTATGTTTGCCGCGACGAGTTTTGATCCTCGATTAATCTGGGATGCCCTGGAAACGCAGGATGGCTGAAGAACAAACAAGGCAATCATCATATGAAGAGTTCCCCGAAGTGGCAGTGGCTTCGCGGGAGGGGTTTTCCTACGTGTGGATTATTCCAGTGGTGGCGGTATTGCTCGGCGGCTGGGTGGCATATAAGACAATTTCTGAATCTGGGCCAACCATCACGATTACGTTTAAAGAAGGGGGCGGGTTAGAAGCTGGCAAAACGAAGATCAAATATAAAGCGGTGGATGTGGGCACAGTCGAAACGGTTCAAATTACGGATGATCTCTCGCATGTGGTTGTTACGGCCAAAATGAATAAAGAAACAGAGACACATTTGACGACCAACACGAAATTTTGGGTCGTCAGACCGCAAATAGGGTTGAGTGGGGTTTCCGGTTTAGAGACCTTAGTGTCGGGTGCCTATATTGACGCAGATCCCAGGCCAGGAGAACCAGCGTGGGAATTTATCGGTTTGGACCAACCCCCTGGTGTGACAGCGTTTGAAGAAGGAACGGAATTTCAATTGGTCGCGAAAGAACTGGGATCTTGCTATCCAGGCGCCCCTGTATTTCTACGTGGGATCAGAGTGGGCCGAATTTTAGGCCATGAGTTGTCAAAAGATTATCAAAGTGTGTTCATTGGAGTGTTTGTCCAGGCGCCCTATGATTCGCTGGTGCAGGATACCAGCAGGTTTTGGCAAAGGGCTGGGATTGAGGCTTCGGTTGGAGCGGAGGGGATTGATGTGAAAATGGAGTCGTTGGCTTCCGTTGTGGCAGGTGGTGTAGCCTTTGATACGCCGGTTTTGGCTGCTGGAATCAGCAATTCGAGTAAGCCGGGAACCGTATTTGAGCTGTTTGATAGCTTTGGAAGTATTGGGGAAGGCAAATATGTACGCAAAATTCCCTATTTGCTGCATTTTGATGGCTCTGTCCGCGGATTGAACGTTGGTGCTCCGGTTGAATTGAAAGGTATCAAAGTTGGGGTGGTTACCGATATTGCCATGAAATTGGATCCAAAGACACTAAATTTTGAGGTGCCGGTGGCGATTGAAATCCATCCTGACCGTATTGTGACGCCTGATGTTCGGGAGGCGTTGGAAAAAATCAGTTCGGAAGATCCTTATTCAGTTGGACGGATGCTGGTCGAGGGGCACGGGTTACGTGCCCAATTGCAAACCGGCAGTCTTCTCACAGGGCAATTATTTGTGGATCTGGATTTTTATCCAGAGCTTCCCAAAGCTTCACTCCTGATGACTAGCACGTATCCCGAAATTCCAACGGTCCCGTCGACATTAGATAAATTCCGCCGGACGGCCACCAATGTTTTAGAGGAATTACGACAACTTCCGTTAGACAAAATTGCGCATGAATTGTTGGAGACCTTGAAAGGGACCAAACGGCTAGCGAATTCTCCGGGCCTGACCCAAGCGGTGCAGACCTTGAGCGCCACGCTCGAAGATGTGCAAAAATTGACATACGATGTTAATCATACGATCGATTCGTTAGCAGTCAGTATGGAGAAAACTATGGCGGCCGCGAGGGCGGCGTTAGAAGTGGCTGACCCCAACTCTCCGACAGCAGTCAATCTAGCCAATACTTTAGAAGAGCTCTCGGCGGCTGCGCGCTCCATTCGAGTTCTCGCAGATTATCTGGAGCAACATCCTGAGTCGTTAGTCCATGGAAAAAGTGAATAAGGGAGGCATGCGAATGAGACGTGTTCTTGGTTATGCCCTCGCGATCATCTGTTTAGTGAATGTCTGGGGATGTGCCAATACTCAGCCGACTCATTTTTACCTATTGCGGGCAATGGAGACGTCTTCCATCACCTCGGCTTTAGAAACCAAACAGGCTGGTCTGTCGTTAGGGCTTGGGCCGATACGTGTTCCCAAATATTTGGAGAGGCCGCAGATTGTCACTAGAATCAGCCCCCATGAAATCAATCTGGCCGAATTTCATAAATGGGGGGCACCCCTTAAGGAGAATGTGAGTCAGGTTCTTGAAGAGAATCTTTCGGAACTTCTGGTCACCGATAAAATTATCACCTATCCCTGGAATCGGTCCAAGTTGCCTGGTTACCAATTGGCATTGGATATCATTCAATTTGACGGCACCAAAAACCAGGAGGCGATCTTTAAGGTTCGGTGGGCATTGGCCAAAGGAGAGGCAACGAATATCTTGTACAAAAAGACCAGCCAGTTTTCAGAAGTGACTCGAGGCTCAGATTATGAAGCCCTTGTTGAAGCCATGAGCCGCATGCTCGTGACCTTCAGTCAAGAAATCGCCGATGCCATCAACGCCATTTACCCTGCACCCGTAAAACTTTCCAGTCCAAACGAATGAAATAAACAATAGGGATCCCTTCAAATCCTCGTTTTAACCACACTGTTTTTTGAGTTTTTTCCGCACGTGTCTCACTCTCATTTAGGGTATGCCATATCTGAGAGAATATTATTGAATATGGAAGAAGGTATTCTGAACCGAAAAAGATAAGAAGTGGAGAAGTGTTTTAGGCTAGGTAGATCCGATTCCTAAATCTGAGGCCGTGGCGTGCAGAGTGGCCGCCTCAGAAATTTCTTTGAGGTTATGTGCTATTGGTTCGGTTCCTATAGCATCTTCCAGAACAATGACTTGGAGGTTGAGTTTGCAGGCATCCATCACAGTTTGCTTAAGACAATCTTGAGTAGCGGGGCCCAAGACGTAAATTGTTTTAGCATTGAGATCTTCTAGTCGGTCAGCCAGACTGCTTCCTTCAAAGCCCGATTGTGAATCTTTTTTGGGATTTGTTCCTTTGGAAATGACCATCATTCCAGGTGGCATGACTAATCCAGAATGAAATTGGGCGCCACGTGACCCTTGGACGCAATGGGTTGGATAAGGCCCACCTTGTTCCGTAAACGAACAATGATTGGGTGGGTGCCAATCTCGTGTCGCGAGTATCGGCCAGCCGTTTCGGCTGAAATGTTGAATGTAGGCGTTGATGCCTGGGATGAGATTTGTGCCTTCCTGCAGTCCCATGGCCCCGCCGGGGAAAAAGTCGTTTTGTGGATCGATGAGGAGAAGAGCTGACTGTCGGTCAGGTTGTGGAATTGAGGATGGAGTTGATTGGCCAGGTGGCGAATCTTTCGAGAGTCTCATGTTGTTTAGGCGACAATTTCAGTCCCGATGCCTTTATCTGTGAAAATTTCTAGTAAGACGGAATGCGGCACTCGCCCATCGATAATGTGAGACTTTTTTACACCACCTTGGAGGGCCGTGAGGCAGGCATGGACTTTTGGGAGCATGCCTTCGCTGATCACTTTTTTCTTCACCATTTGTTCCATGTGTTTCCGTGAAAGCGTCGAGACATGGTGGTTGTTGGCATCGCGAATCCCTTTTACATCACTCAGCATCAGAAGTTTCTCTGCCTGAATAGCAGCGGCCAAACTTCCGGCGACCAGATCGGCATTAATATTATGAGTGTTGCCTTTGGCGTCGACCCCAATAGGAGCGATCACAGGAATGAAATTGGCATTTTGCAAGGTGAGCAACAAATCACTATTGACGTGACTGACTTCTCCCACAAGGCCAAAATTTTCTGACTGGAGAGCTTCAGTCGATCCACTATATCGATGAAACAGACTTTTGGGGTTAAAGGATTTGGTCGTAAATAATCGCCCGTCCTTTCCGGTGAGCCCCACCGCTTTTCCGCCATGTTGGTTCAGGAGGGCGACTATTTCTTTATTAATTCTGCCGCCTAAAACCATTTCCACGACTGCCATGGTTGGTTCGTCAGTGACACGGACACCATGAATAAATTTTGCTTCAATCCCAAGGGTGTCCAACATTTTATTGATTTGCGGCCCACCTCCATGAACAACGATGGGATTGAGTCCCACATATTTCAGCAAAACCACATCTTCCGCGAATCCTTCTTTGAGGTCTTCAGCCACCATGGCGTTGCCACCATATTTAATGACAATCGTTTTTCCGGCAAAATTCCGGATATAGGGTAAGGCTTCGATAAGGATGTCAGCTTTTTTAATGAGTTTGTCCATGGGTGCTGTGAGTTTCCAAATGCTTATAAGATGAATCGGCTGAGATCTTGATCTTTCACGATATTGTGCAAATGATCTTTGACGTACTGGGCATTGACCGTGACCTGTTTTTCTGAAAGATCTTGCGCTTCAAATGATACATCTTCCAAAAGACGTTCCACGATCGTGAACAGACGACGAGCTCCAATATTTTCGGTGCGGTCGTTCACCTCTACGGCCGTTGCGGCAATCTCTTCGATGCCATCTGGCGTGAAGTCGAGGTTGATGCCTTCGGTTTCCAAAAGGGCATGATATTGTTTGATCAGTGCGTTCTTGGGTTCTGTAAGAATCCGGATCAGGTCATCTTTTGTTAAAGGTTCTAGTTCTACTCGAATGGGAAACCGGCCTTGTAATTCAGGGATGAGGTCCGACGGTTTTGAGACGTGAAAGGCACCTGCAGCAATAAACAAAATATGGTCGGTTTTAACCAGCCCGTGTTTCGTATTCACTGTGGAGCCTTCCACGATGGGCAAGAGATCTCGTTGAACACCTTCTCGAGAAATGTCCGGTCCTTGGTGTTTTTCTTTCCCGGCAATTTTGTCGATTTCATCCAAAAAGACGATGCCGGATTGTTCTGTACGTGAGATGGCTTCTTTGGTCACTTCGTCCATGTCGATTAATTTCTGAGCTTCTTCATGGGCTAAAAACTTTAACGCTTCAGAAATTTTCATGCGCCGGTCTTTTTTCTTCCCGGGCATCATCCCTCCGAGCATTTCTCGAAGGTTGTGTTCCATATCTTCCATCCCGCCAATATTAGAAATGATGCCAACCGGAAGCCCTCCTCGTTCCTTGATCTCGATTTCTACCATACGATCATCAAGCTTGCCGGCGTGTAATTGTTTGCGAAGCTTGGCACGTGTGGATTCCTGGGTGGTGGGCTTTGGGGTCGAAACTGTCTCTGACGTTTCGTCGTCTTGACGAGGCTCCTTCGTTGAAGTGGAAGGAGATGGTGGAAGAAGAATGTCTAGCACACGTTCTTCAGCCATTTCTTCAGCTTTGTGTTGGACTTGTTCTAAATAGGCGGACTTCACTTGGTTAATCGAAATATCCGTAAGATCGCGGATAACGGATTCGACATCCCGACCCACATAGCCAACCTCGGTGAATTTCGAGGCTTCCACTTTAATAAATGGCGCATCAGCAAGTTTAGAGACACGGCGAGATACCTCGGTCTTTCCTACGCCGGTTGGTCCAATCATGATAATATTTTTCGGGACGATTTCCTCTCGAAGTTCAGGACTGAGTTGTTGCCGGCGCCACCGATTGCGAAGTGCGATGGCGACCATCCGCTTGGCATCTTTCTGCCCAATGACATAGCGATCCAGCTCTTCCACGATTTGGCGTGGGGTCATGGCATCGAATGTTGAGGTTGAAACGATGGGTGTCTGTTCCATAGGTTATTTCGGTAGCTCCTCGATGACGATGTTATGGTTAGTGTAAATATCAATGCTCCCGGCGATTTGCATGCTTTGCTCTACAATTTGTTTGGGTGCAAGTTCCGTTTGAGCAAGTAGGGCGCGGGCGGCGGCTAAGGCGTAAGATCCCCCTGAGCCAATGGCTAAGATCCCATCTTCAGGCTCAATGACATCTCCAGTTCCGGAAATAATAAAAGACTGTTCATGGTTCGCGACAGCCAGTAAGGCTTCGAGTCGTCGAAGCACACGATCTGTCCGCCAGTCTTTTGCGAGCTCAACAGCCGCACGGGTTAGTTTTCCACGATATTCTTCTAGTTTGGCCTCGAACTTTTCGAACAGCGTAAAGGCGTCGGCCGTGGCCCCGGCAAACCCTGCCAGGACTTGATTCTGATGCATCGTGCGCACTTTTCGGGCATTACTTTTCATGACTGTCGTGCCGACAGTCACTTGGCCATCAGAGCCCATGGCCACAATAGGGCCTTTTCGTACACAAAGAATGGTCGTAGAACGAATGATCATGATTGGGGCTTGTCTCCGTGTGTTGATGAGGCTGTGGAAGAGCCCGACCGCGGATGGGCTCGATCATAAACTGCCATGAGTTGATCTGTGGCGATATGCGTATATTTTTGGGTCGTGGCTAAAGACGCATGTCCAAGCAATTCTTGGATGGCCCGTAAATCAGCTCCCTCATCCAGCAAATGCGTGGCAAATGAATGGCGTAGCGTATGCGGGGTCACAGATTTTGAGAATCGATCTCCAGCGTGGTATTTAATGATACGCTCGACACTTCGGCTCGTTAATCGCCCTCCACGAGCGTTGACAAAGAGAGGGTGAGGTTCTGAACGAGAGGAAAGCCCTTGGAGGAGTTTTCTTCTCTTCGAATGGCCGAGCTGTGGGAGCTGCTGCTGATACTCGCGTATGGCTTCGGTGGCAACTGGACCAATGGGGACCCTCCGTTCTTTTTTCCCTTTTCCACGCACTCGAATGAGTTGAGCCTCCAAGTCCAGATCCTCCCAATTGAGTCCTATCAATTCTGAGACTCTGGTTCCACTTGAATAGAGGGTTTCGAACATGGCCTGATTGCGGGCCTGAATCCATGTTTGGGCAGAAGGAGCATCTAGGAGCACAGTGACTTCGTCTTTAGTGAGAACCGTTGGAAGATGTGTGCCGAGACGTGGGGAGCGAACGGCAGCTGCTGGGTTGTGAGTGATGCGTCCTTCCTCAAGGAGATATCGAAAGAAACTTTTGAGACAGGCTAATTTTCGAGACAAAGAAGTTTTTTTGAGTCCTTGTTCACTGAGATGTTTTAAATGGGAGCGGATATGGAGTGCATGGATCGCGTTGAGTTGGAAGTCAGGGTCTGTGTGAAAAAATTCTTTGTGAAGGTGTGCCATGAATTGGTGAAGATCAGATTGGTAGTTGCGATACGTCTCTTCTGAAGCCCCGCGTTCCAATTGTAGATAAAGAATAAAAACTTGAATGGCATCATTCATCAGGAAAGTCCGGATTCTGTGGCCCAAGTGTGGAAATCGGAACATGCTCGTTCTTGTATGGCTTGCCGTTTTTTTTGTTTATCTCGAATAGGCGTATCGAGCGGAGGGAACAGTCCAAAATTCGTATTAATTGGTTGGAAATATTTAGGTTCACAGCTTGTTATATAGTGTAGCAAGGCCCCATGTGCCGTAGTTGGGGGTGGTGTAGATAGATCTTGTGTTGCTAATAGGCGTGCAGCATGCAGCCCTGCCAGCCCTCCGCTGGCTGCGGCTTCCACATAGCCTTCCACACCGACCAATTGGCCAGCAAAGAAAATGTTGGATTGTTTTTTTAGTTGCAATCTGTTGTTCAAAAGAATTGGGACGTTAATGAAGGTGTTGCGATGAATACTTCCATAACGAAGAAATTCAGCCTCTTCTAATCCGGGAATCATTCGAAATATTCTACGTTGCTCTGGGTATTTGAGTTTGGTTTGGCAGCCGACCAAATTGTAGCAAGAGCCATGTTGGTTTTCTGCCCGTAATTGTAACACAGCATATGGCCGTGTTCCCGTTTTTGGGTCAATGAGGCCCACTGGTTTCATTGGCCCGAAGGCCAAGGTTTGTCGGCCACGGTCTGCCATGACTTCTACAGGCAAGCATCCTTCAAAGTAGGGAATATTTTCAAAATCTTTCGGTTGAACACGATCTGCCCGTACCAGGGCATCGTAGAATTGATTATAGGTTTCCTCGTCCATGGGGCAGTTGAGATAATCGGCACTACCTTTCTCATAGCGTGAGGCCCGAAAGATTCGGTCCATATTGAGCGACTCGGTGTCAACGATGGGGGAGATTGCATCAAAAAAATACAGATTTTTTGATCGGGTCAGTTGAGTCATTGCCTCCGATAATTTTGAGGAGGTTAATGGACCGGTCGCAATGATGCAGACTGCATCCTCTGGAATATCTTGAATTTCCTCGCGAAGGATTCGCACATTAGGATGTTCATTTAAGGCCTGTGTGATTTTTTGGGAAAATTGTTCTCGATCAACAGCCAGGGCCGCCCCAGCAGGAACGGCTACATCATCAGCAACGTTTATGATTAACGAACCGAGCTGCCGCATTTCCTGCTTGAGAATTCCAGGTGCGCTCAGGGGATCGTTGGAGCCTAAAGAGTTGGAGCATACGATTTCAGCGAGTTGTTCGGTCTTGTGGGCCGCTGTTTCCGTTTTGGGCCGCATCTCATAAAGCGTAACCTTTGCTCCATGATTGGCAGCTTGCCATGCGGCTTCGGAGCCGGCGAGGCCGCCTCCAATAATAACGAGGTCTTCTCTCATGAGTATGAGCTATGGAGCAAAAAAATGAAGAAGTTCAAAAATGCTGGTAAAAACCTACAGATATCGAAAAAGGCGTCAACCATCACATGTAGAGCATAAACCCGTCAAGGCTTGCCGTACTTGGTCATGACAGTCTCTTGTGGTGGCTAAGACCCCGTGAAGATTTCGAAATTCATTAGTGCCATATTGAATCGGATTTCCGTGAATATCAGTGAAACAACCGCCTGCTCCCCGTAAAATGGCTTCAGGCCCACAGGCATCCCAGGATTTGGTGTAGGGCCCTGGCTCCATATAGAGATCTGCTCCACCATTGGCGATGAAGCCAATCTTTAACCCGACACTTCCCATGGGATGCTCCTCTTGAATATTAAGGGACTGTTTTATTGGCGACAATTTTGGTGAACGATGGGAGCGAGAAGCCACAAGCCTTAAAGCCGTTTGAGATTTTGCTTGCTCAGCCCGTAAGGGGTGGCGTGTTCCTTTATGTTCCATCCACGCTTCCTGATCCGAAATGCCAGCGAAAAGTTGGTCTTCTGTTGGTCGATAGACGATTCCCAATTGTGTTTTCCCATCAAGTGTCAAGCCAATCATGATGGAAAATTCACCATTTTTTGCAATAAATTCCTTTGTTCCATCCAAAGGGTCCACATACCAGATTCTTCCTGTTGGTTGACAATCGGTAGGCAGGGGACTTTCTTCAGCCACGATGACATCGTTCTGGAAATGGGCGGTAAGTCCCTCTACGATGAGATTATTAGCTAATTGATCGGCTTCCGTGACTGGATCGTTTTTACTTTTATAGGATATGGCAAAATCTTTTTCATAAATGTCCATTACAACCTGCCCTGCTTGTCTAGCGAGTTTTGAAGCAATGTCGAGTTCATGTGTCCAATTTGTCATGAGCCATCCTGGTCAAAAGTTGAAAGAATTCCATCTCTCAAGCCGATATGAGAGAATGGAGAAGATCGTATACGGAGTGAGGGAAGCAATGTATTTCAGAATAAGAGTGACGTGATGGTTCGAATTGCCTTATTTGTCTTATTACTCATCGTCGTGGGCGTGGCAGTGGCGTTCCCCAAGTTTCGACGTATGCTAGGGGTGATACTCGTCATCTTAATGGGAGCTATTGGGCTAATCATTTGGCAGGATTCTCAGGAACATGAGTTGGAATTTTCGCGAATATCTTCAGATGAAGTCCAACTTCAACAAATGCAGGCCCGCCCGGGCTTAAATACCCGATCTTTCGTCGTGGATGGCCGCCTCCACAACCTTGCCCAAGACTATACCATACTTTCGGTTCAGCTCCAGGCAACTGCAAAGGACTGTTATCTTGGAAAGTGTGAAGTGGTGGGGCAAGAGGATCGGATATTTCCTTTGGAAGTGCCTCCGGATCAGGCTCGGGATTTTTCTGTCACGATCCCATTTGCTGTCACGCCAAAAGTACAAGGGGAAATCGCGTGGGAATATGAGATATTGAAAATCCGAGCTCGTTAAAATCACCATAAAGACAGTTGATTCATTGACAATATTTGAAAGAGATTCTTATACTTTCTTCTCCCCTTGAGGGGACATTCCTCATGTCTAGGGCCAAAGACTCATCGATTTCTTCTCAAAAAGTCTAAGATTCCTGGCAGCTGGGTCTTTTTTAGCATTGAGAATTGTCTACGACCTCTTTACCATGGACTGTTTACAATTTAACAAACGAATATTGTGTTCCAATTTCTTGAAGAATGGAGACGTGTAGGACGATGACCACATCTTATAAGGTGATGCCCGGCCCAGAGCATTTTTTGCCTCCTTCAGCCTCTTCCATGGGAGTCAGACTGCCCGATCCTGGGCAAGCACACATCCATGGAGCCATCGTCTCAGAAGAAGAGGCCATGGAACAGGCCGCCAAGGAATTTCTTGCAGCTAAAGTTCCAACCGTCTTCCCAGGACCCTTGGTGCTATGGGCGTGGAATGAAAAAGCTGCAAAAAAGGCGAAAGCCGTTCGGCATCTCTATGAAACTATTAAGGAATGCGTGGACCCTAAACTTCAACAGGCTATGCTAATCCCAATGCCTGATTACCGACCGAAATACCCCAAGATTAATCCTGAAATTGAAATCAACCCCAATCACCCCAATCTCACCATTTGGCATAATAAAATCGATGCCTGCATGTTTGTAGGCGTGCATTGTCACCAAGCCAATCTTTCCCTCAAGATTATTCGAGGGGGAACGAGTTGTTATACGGTGGCGATGTGTGCGCAGGCAGGTCATGAGGATGCGATGCTCTCGTTTCGGGACGCTACGGCCGAAAAGATAGGGAGATTGGCTGATTGGGTGAAAAAGTTGAAGGGCACGGTGCCACCGCCGGCTCCCTGATCGGGAAGCAATGGTTCTTCCGCCTACTATCGAAAGAAAGAGCGATAGATTAGAATAAGAGAAAATACTTTTGAGCATCATTCACCTGAAGCATTAAAGAAGGAGGTCTTGACATGGCCACTCAAGCTTCGTTCATAGGACAAAAGAATAAAAAAGGACAGGTTTACACTGATCCTTGGAAAATGATGTATGAGGCGGAGAGAACACCCTCCTTTTTTACTGGGAGTGAAGTGATTAAAGAGGCTATTCGACGAGCTTCTTGTGATGTCATGATTGCCTATCCCATTACCCCGCAAAGTGAGGCGGCAGCCTTAATCGGAGAACTTTTTGGCGAGGGATATATTGGCGATTATTTCCGAGGCGAGAGCGAATTCGCGGTAATGTCACAATGTGCTGGGGCCGCTTTTGGTGGGGCGAGGGTCTTTACGACGACAGCAGGCCCAGGAACGATGCGGGCGATGGAAAACTTTCCCATGTGGGCTGGAGCTCGATTGCCTATTCAGATGATTGTGACCTGCCGTGGCATTAATTCCCCGCTCTCGATCCAACCAGATACCTTGGAAATCTCCTATCTCATGCAAACGGGGATGTTAGTGTGGCATGCGGAAACCGCACAAGATTTCTATGACTGGATCCTAAAAGGGTATATGGTCTCAGAAGAGCCTGATGTTCATTTGCCCTTGGCTTTGTGCTGCGATGGGTTTTTTGTGACCCATACGAAAGATATGGTTGATTTGACTCCCGCCGATATGTGTTTGCCTCCGTATGATCCCTATCGGTCTCCGGTTCCTTGTATGGATATGGAATGCCCTCCCGTTCGGATGATGCGAGACCCATTTGTTATGAAAAGCAATTATATTAGTTATGCGACTCATGCAAGCTGGCAGCAAGAGGTGTGGGCTGCGGTTGAACGGTCACGAAAGCATACCATTCGTTGGATGGATGGGTTGATTGACACAGAAAATGCCGATGCCGATGTTCTTGTTGTTGCCTCGGGAACAGCCGTGTCGCAGAGCCGTGAAGCGATTGCGATGTTAGAAGACGAAGGTATTACGGTGGGGCTTGTCAAGGTCAAGACGTTACGACCCTGGCCAGGTGAAGAAATTCGAGAAGCCACGAAACATGCAAAACATATTATTGTCCCAGAATTCAATGTCACTGGATGGTTGGCCCGTGAAGTCTGTGCCACGATTCCATATAATGAACGGGTTCATGCTGGGCCACATGTGTGCGGTGGGATGACGATGCCGCCTGAAATTATTGCGAGTGAAATCAAGACGTTAATGGGAATGAAAGTGGAAACTTTGTCCGCTCGTGGGAGCTGAGAGGGTGTTGCATTGAGCCTGTCTGCCTAACCTCTTCGTAAGGAGATCGATTATGAGCAAAGAACGCATAAAAATAGCCGAAGAAATGTTTGATATTATGCCTGTCGAATATCAAGATCTTGTTAAACGAGCCACCTTTGGCAATGAAACGCGGGGATGGAAAGACATCGGAAACGCCAAGGAGCTCATTGAAGAGCATTCATTGTGTGCAGGCTGTCCCGAGTCTATGGCGTTTCGTTATATCTTGGCGTCGCTCCCTAACCCTGAAGATACCGTCATGGTTGGTTCAACGGGCTGTACTAGCTTGGTTTTTCCACATGTCGCCGTTCATAACATTCATTCCTTGTTTGGTAACCAGAATGCAATTGCCTCAGGGTTGAAGCGAGCGTTGAGTGTACGTTTTCCCGACCGGACTAAGGATGTGGTGGTGCTGGCTGGAGATGGGGCGACGGTGGATATTGGATTAGACATGACCCTTCAGGCTTGGTTCCGGCAAGAGAAGTTTACAACGATTTGTTTTGACAATGAGTTGTATGCCAATACTGGGGGCCAAGAAAGTGGACTGATGCAAAAAGGGTTTGTCGCAAAAATGGCGCCGGTTGGGAAGGCATTTGAAAAAGTACGACTTCCAGAAATCGCGCGTGAATCTGGCTGTCACTATGTCGTGAATTGTACTGTGAGTAAGCCAAACCTTGTGGAAAAAGTCATTAAGAACGCGATTCATGTCGCGCGGGAAATTGGGCCAACATACCTTCAACTCTACACTCCCTGTATTTTAGAGATTGGGAAGAATAGTATGGAAGGATTGCAGGAAATGCGCGACTCTGAAAAGCCTTCCGAACGGTTTGCGTACAAAGAATTTGTCAGTGAGCCAGCAAAAGAGTTGTTAGCTGAATTAGCGGCGAAAGAAAAAGAACGAAAAGCCGAGGCGAAAAGGCAACTCGCTGCCCAAAACGCTTAGCAACAGGATATGTGAGAGGAACAATTTTATGATATTACGTCGAATCAACATACGAATGTCTGGTCTTGGCGGACAAGGTGCGGTGACTGCCGCCCATGTCATGGCTATGGCGGCTTCCAAAGATGGTAAATTTGCCATTTCTAATCCCTTCTTTGGTGCTGAAAAACGCATGGCACCGGCCGAAAGCTATTGCCGAATCGGATTGAGAAAAATCTACGATCGTGGGGAACTGGTATTTCCCGATGTTATTCAAGTGTTCCATCCTCAAGTGATCACGATGGGGAAGAGCTATACCATGCCTTTTTACTCAGGTATCAAAGAGGGTGGTTTGGTGATTATCAATACCGACATGCCTCTGTTGGCGGATGAAGATGTGAAGCACCTCAAAGATATGAATGTGTCGGTCTTCAATATTCCTGGGACAAACATTGCGATGGACATCGCAGGCACGGAGTTGGCAACCAACATGACCATGATTGGTTCGGTATCTGGGATTACCAAGTGTGTCTCAATGAATGGCTTAGATTTAGCCTTGCAAGAACGATTTGGGAAAAAATTTGTGGCTTCTGGTGGAACCGCAACGTTGGATGAAGCCATTAAGAAAAAATTTGCGAAGAAAGAAATGTTATTAAAAAAGAATTTGGAGACTGTGAAGCGAGCCTATGAAATGGGAGCGGAATGGGCAGAGAAAAACAACGTCGAAGTCATGGTTGGAGAAACCGCTGCTGCGTAGTCAGTGGTTTTCAGAGAAGGAAACAAAGATAAAGGAACAAAGATAGATGTATAATGTTGCTCAAGTGACGGACGACAAATGTGTTGCGAAAAAAGGCTGCCGACTCTGTATTATGTATTGTCCTGAAGCCAATTGTCTTGATCTGAATTCAGACAAGATGGTGGCAGAGGTCGCCATTGATCGGTGCAAGGGATGTGAATTGTGTAAGGTGGTCTGTGATGCTGCAAAGCATCAAGCCATCGATATGGTTGCCGTGAATTCTGATGGGACGTTATTGGATCAGGCTGGAGAATCTGCGGAGTTGGGGCAAGCCTATCAAGGGTAAACGGTTTTGTTTGAAAAGCCCTGCGATCTACCTCTACTAAGAGATATATCGCAGGGCTTTTTTTATTGTTGCGCATGTTGTGCTTATCTCAAATAATGGACCTTGCATACTTTTTATCAAAGGGACGCACTAATGAATGATGATCTTCGCAAGCAAATGGATACTCTCACCGATCACATGACGAATTTCCATGCTTCGCTTGAGGTTAAGGCTCGAGAAATGGAAATGAGCGGTGGAGACCCTGAGGTTGTCAGTAAGCTTATAAACGGCGCCGATGCCATGAAAGACAGTGCCAATATCTACTTATCATGGGCGCGGCACTACGTGAACCTTTCCGAAGGAGGGGCCTCAGAAGCAGATGAAGGAGAAGAAGATTCGGCCGACTTTCAATTTTAGTATCTGAAAAAGAATCAAAAACCTGTTCTTTGTTCTTGAAGAAAATCGACAGTCGGGCTAGAATCATCAAAAAGACGAACCACTTTATATAAACACTTTGTTCCTCGGTAGCTCAGTTGGTAGAGCGTTCGGCTGTTAACCGAATGGTCGCAGGTTCGAGTCCTGCCCGGGGAGCCAATTTGAGAAAAGCCCTCTGTACATCATGTACAGAGGGCTTTTCTTGTCTTAAATACTTTTGGAGTTTTTCTTTCTCTCTGTGGTTGTGCCACGGGGATCTGTATTCCTTGGCCATCTTACGAAAAGAATAGAAGACAAGAGTTGTCTTTTTTGAAAGATTTTTGCATGATATGACGCACAGCTAAAATAGAAGTCACAAATTTCTGCTTTGAGGAGATATGAAGTCGAGTGCAGGAATGTCTTGTTGCCAAGTGTTCGTTTAAATATCCAGATATTTTTTAGTGGTATGTGACATGAACGTGCGCCACCATCCGTTTAAAAATGTGCCGTTATTTTCTGATCTGACGGATAAAGAGTTGTCTGTCTTGGCTGCATCAGGGAAGAGTCGAAAATTTCCTGCCAAGAATGTGGTCTTCCAAGAAGGCGAGCCCGGTGACGTGCTGCTGGTGATCTTGTCGGGGAAGGTCAAAGTCTTGCTGACAGGAAAAGACGGACAAGAATTTATTTTGACCATGCTTGGCCCAGAAAATTTTTTCGGGGAAATGGCCATATTGGAAGCGGCTCCACGGTCAGCCACCGTTATGACCGTCGAGCCCAGTGAATTTTTGCTCCTCGAGCAAAAAGATTTAATTGGGCTCATCAAAAAATATCCAGGAATTGCCGTAAAAATACTGAAACATCTCTCTCAGCGTCTACGCAAAACTAATGAACAAATCCGAAGTCTGGTGATGTTTGATATTTATGGTCGAGTGGGGCGTTGTCTGCTGAATTTGGCAGAAATACAAGGTGGACGGGCTAATGGCCAGTTTCTGGTCCCGAATCGCCCCTCGTTTCAAGAGATGGCCAAGATGGTGGGCTGTTCACGAGAAACCTTAAGCCGAGCCATGAAAGCGCTCAAAGACAATGGCTGTCTCACCGTGACGAGAAACGCAATCTACATCAATAAGGTCTGGGAATAACACCATATGGCATTAGCGCCGAATTGTTCAAAAAGGTGATGTAGGTCACTGACAAGGTCAATGCCTGGAAAGTATAGTCAAGTCGACATTCCTTCACGTATTTTTCCGAATAAAAGGCCTGGATTGTTTTCTGCGTGAAGATAATCACACTCGTAAGACTCAACGGATCTTCTCCGTTCTCTCACTGATTCTCTTTCTGAAAACTGGCAGAGCCTTTGTTCAAAGATGAGAGTGTTGAATAATGAAGATGGCAAGGGCCCTATTTCGCCAGGAAGCTGTTTGCTATCAGCAGCATCGGGTCTGTTCAAAAAAATCGTCCAGCAAGACCACAGCCATTTTTGCGCGCAGAGCGTACTGGCATTACGTGAGCACGGAAAAATGGCGAGAACGCCGCTGGCGGCTTTTTTCAACAGACCCAAGATGAGAATTGATCGGCCATGAGGTCCGAAATTGGCTTAAGGAAAATGGCGCAACATAGTGAAAGGCGTAATTAGTGAAAATCAGAGTCTTGGGATCGCATGGGTCTGATTTGCTGGTCAACGGACCCGCTGGCCAGAGGATCTGCCGAAGCGTCGGCTTTCTCGTGAATGATGAAGTCATGGTGGATGCAGGGACCCTAGCCTCAGGGCTCATGTTAGAGGAACAGAAACGAGTCAAACATATCCTGCTGTCCCACCTTCACCTTGATCATGTTAAAGGCATTCCACCGCTGGTTGATAATCTTTCAGGAGTGGTTGATCATCAAGTTGTGGTTGCAAGCTTATCCTCGGTCGTCGAAGGGCTTCAACAACATGTGTTTAATGACATGGTCTTCCCCAATTTTTTTCATCTCCAAGGTCCACGTCATTCCATCTTGCGGGCTCAGAGTCTCGAATCCCACAAGGAAATCGATGTATCCGGCGGTCTGAGTATTACCCCGGTCCCGGTCAATCACACGGTTGAAACCGTCGGGTATGTCATTCGAGATGACACGGCCACCTGGATTTATAGCGGCGATACCTATCATACCGAAGAAATTTGGCAGATAGCGGCTAGGACGCCAAATCTCAAGGGTGTGTTCATCGAGGTCTCATTTCCGGATTCAATGATGGACATAGCTATTCAAAGTAAACATCTCACCCCCACACTCCTGGCCCAGGAGTATCGGAAAATACGAAAACCAGATCTCCCCTTGTTCGTCTACCATATGAAACCCACCGTGCGAGACCAAATCATCCATGAAATTCAGCAGCTCGACATTCCCCACGTCACCATCCTCCAAGAAGGCCAAGCCCTAGAAATCTAGCCCACCCAGTTTCTCCTCACCCGTGTTGTCATGTTGAGTGAAGCCGAAACATCTCGCTGAGCCAAAGGAGCTTGAGGTGCTATGCTGTCTTCTCCTAAAAGGGGGAGTGTTGAATAATGAAGATGGCAAGGGCCATATTTCGCCAGGAAGCTGTTTGCTATCAGCAGCATCGGGTCTGTTCAAAAAAGTTCGTCCAGCAAGGCCGCAGCTATTTTTCTGCGCAGAGCGTACCTTCTGTACGTGAGCACAGAAAAATTGCGAGAATGCTGCTCCCGGCCTTCGTAGCCACTACGGCGGAGTAGGCGGCGGCTTTTTTCAACAACCCCCCTCACGTGAAACGGAGGAGCTCTTGACAGTCCCCCCCATTTTTTTTGAGAAAGAGCGAGGGGGGAATGTAAAATGCCGATCATCCTCCGAATGCTCAACGATGTTCTTCTGGGATGTGTATGGTGTTGAGGCAAGAAATGAGAGTTATAAGGTTCCTGACACCTTTTGGAAAATGCAAGAGAGGGTGTCTGTTAGATATGTTGGGAGAAGTCCATGCGGTCATGGAGCACCCGCACGATGAAAATGGTTTTCGCGGTGATACGATAGAACACCATATGGCGATTGATGTGCAATTTGCGATAGCCTTGACGGATCTCATCACAGGTGGCGCCCCTATGCGGGTTGTCTGCAAGGCGAGAATCGCATGCTCTAGTTGATCAAAGTACACTTGCGTCTGGGCTTCTCCCCACTGTAGCAAAGAACTCTGCCAAAGTTGTTGAAGATCTCTTTTGGCAAGAGCGCGTATATGGATGCCAGGCATGTTTCGGCGTGCGTCAGGTTTATTGCTAGGCGTCTGCAATAATGGCCTTCATATCAAAAGGCCCGGCATCATCACTTTCTTCCCCTTCAATTAATGCCTGTCTCAAGGCCTGTAACTTTAATTCCTGATAATCCTTCACAGAAAGCATAACTCCAGCTGCTTTGCCATTACGGGTAATAGCCACTGGTTCACCCTGGGCATGCATCAGTAATTCACCAAAATGGCTCTGGGCATCGGTTGCCGTCACGGTTTTCATAAAGGTTCTCTCCGAATGAAGTTGAAGTGAGGTCTCTAATTTCTTTATGATGGCTCTATGGTTGACTCCGGTGGACTAGCTCGTCAAGAGTTAATGGCGCTTTATTCGCTGAGATTCCAAGGAGGGTCTGCAACGCGGCCATCGGCGTTTTGCGGCGGTTGAAGCGGAACACAAACTCATCAAGATAGCTCTGGAGATACTTTGGCTCCACTCCATGATGCGTGCCAATGAGCCACGTTTTGAGATTACTGAAGACCCGGTGGATATGGGGCGCCACTTTGTGCGCTCGCTCCGGGGTGCGAACCATTCGCACACGATGCTTGTACCCGACCAACGCTGCATCAGAATACCCGCGCCACCCATCCGTTCGGAGTGTGGAGTTGGCCTCAATATTTGCCCTCAAAAACCCACGAATGCTGAGCTCGCCTGCATCCTTCAGGATTGAAAGACGCAATCGACCTGTCCGTTCAGATCGTTTCCCTTTTTTGTCGGTATAGGGGAGAACCTCCACGGCCCCGATTATCAAGCTCTTGTGCTTGGCTGTCGTCGCTCCCCGACCTGGCCTGCCTTTGGCTGAGCCGCCGAGGATTGCCTCATCGGCCTCAATCAAGCCGGAGAGCTGGCTTCGGTTTGTGTTGACCATTCCTTGACGCAACCGATGCAGCATATGCCAAGCTGTGGTGGCACTCGAAAGGCCAAGCTGGCGTGCAAGCTGAACGGCACTGATTCCTGGCGTATGAGTCGTCACAAGATACGCAGCCCAGAACCACTCCTGGACGGGCACGTGAGAACGGTGCATGAGTGTGCCGGCCATCGGCGAAGTCTGACGCCCACACGCCCGACACTCGAACACGTAGCGCTTGGAGTTGAGCCAGGCCGACTTCCCCCTGCACTTGGGACAAACAAACCCATCGGGCCAGCGACTCTGCACCAAATATTCAAGACAAGCCTGCCGTGTAGTGAAGCGTTGACGAAATTCCCGCATGTCCTTCGGATACGTTGGGCGCCCCACACTTGAATAGTCACAAGTCCTTCAACCGGAGTCAACCGTAGAGCCATTTAAATATTAAAGCAAAGTGGATTGTATCTGATTAGATAACAACGTGTATCTGATTAGATAACAATCTGAGCCAAATACGTGATAGCTACCTGAAACTGTGGGATGAGAACGGAGTTATATTTAAAAGTTGGGGATGATCTGAAAGCGAAAGGCGGCGTATCCTGGTGATAAGCACATCACCACCCTTTCAAGCAAAAGGAGGATACGCCATGAACCAGCGTAACGTTGTAGAGCAGACGAATCAAGATGAGTATACGGAGGATCCCTTGACGGCGGTGCTGCGGAAGGGGGCACGGGAGCGGCTGACTCAAGCGGTGGAGGAGGAAGCCCAAGCGTTTCTCGCTGCCCATGCGACTCTCCGCGATGACGAGGGGCATCAGATGATTGTGCTGAATGGGCACTTACCCGAACGCACGATTCAAACGGGCATTGGGGGCATCCCGGTTCGAGGCCGGCGAGTCCGAGATCAACGAAAGATTCCGAAGGCCGATCGCATTGCGTTTACCTCGACGATCCTGCCGCGCTATCTTCGGCGGAGCAAGAGCCTCGAGGAGTTGATTCCGTGGCTCTATTTGAAGGGGATTTCGACCGGCGATTTCTCCGAGGCCTTACGAGCTCTTGTCGGCAGTCCTGCCGGGCTCTCGGCGGCCACGGTCTGTCGGTTAAAGACGGGCTGGCAGCAGGAGTGGGCAACCTGGCAGCAGCGTGATCTGACGGGAAAACGGTATGTCTACTTCTGGGTCGATGGGCTCCACCTGAATGTGCGGATGGAGGACTCGCCCTGCCTTTTGGTCGTGATTGGAGCCACTGCCGACGGGCACAAAGAGCTGGTCGCCGTCGAGGATGGGGGGCGGGAGAGCGAGCAGTCTTGGAAGGACCTCCTCCTCAATCTGCACCACCGCGGCTTAACGATCGGGCCAGACTTGGCGACGGGCGACGGGGCCTTGGGATTCTGGAAAGCCCTGCCTCAAGTCTATGCTTCGACCAAGGGGCAACGCTGTTGGGTGCATAAGACCGTGAACGTGTTGAACAAACTCCCGAAGAGTCTGCAGGCGAAAGCGAAGGCCGGGCTTCACGAGATCTGGATGGCCCCCACGAAGGCCCAGGCGGACAAGGCCTTTGATGGATTGCTCCAGACCTATGAGGCGAAATATCCCAAAGTCGCGGAGTGTTTACAGAAGGATCGCGAGGCCCTGCTGGCCTTCTATCAGTTTCCCGCCGAACATTGGCAGCATATTCGAACGACCAATCCGATTGAGTCGACCTTTGCCACGGTGCGCTTACGCACGGCGAAAACACGCGGCTGTCTGTCTCGAGCCACCGCGTTAACCATGGCGTTCCAATTAGTGCGTGGTGCGGAGAAAACCTGGCGACGGTTGCGGGGCTATCAGCGGCTCGCACAAATGATTGCGGGCGTCATATTTGTCGATGGAGAAGTCGAGACCAGGAAGGCCGCCTAAAAACGTCATCCCCAAGATTTGACAATAACTCCGACCGATCATTAAGTAAGCGTACTTGAAATTCTTAGTGAGTCAAGCCCAAAGTTAGTTGGAATGCGTCACGGCTCCCAGGTTAATATTATGCGACCTTCCGAGTCGTGGTCATCTCCAAGCGCAGTTCCCGTTTCAGTGCCTCGCGTAACTGCGGCAGATGTTGATAGCCTTTCACTTTGCGCAGTCGTGGCTCGATATCTAACAGCGCAGTGGCCAACCATCGCTGCCGTTGATTTGAGTTCGTCCAGCGATCGACCTTCGCACACCGCTCTTCCACCAAGGCATTGATCGACTCCAGGCAATTCGTCGTTTTGAAGGAGAGGCCGAGGCATGCAAACATGCCCAACCGATGCACGGTCAACGTTTCCTCCAACCCTTCGGCCAAGCTCCGCGCCGCGGATTGGTTCCGAGTCTCGAGTTCCTGCTGCAGGCGACCGAGCGCGGTCTTGGCTTCCGTATACGTTGGACGCTGATACGCGCGTTGAAGCCGTCGTCGCCAG
The DNA here is from genome assembly GCA_965223635.1 of Nitrospirales bacterium. Taxonomy (GTDB): domain Bacteria; phylum Nitrospirota; class Nitrospiria; order Nitrospirales; family UBA8639; genus Nitrospira_E. The sequence goes on along the minus strand of OZ245007.1, from coordinate 1,494,855 downwards.
GCCACCTGTTCGCCTTTGGGTAGATGGCGCACAACATTCTCGCGCTTATGCCACTGACAGCGTTGCACTAAGGCGGTCGAGCCCCACGCTTGGCGTACGGCCGCGCGCAACCCTTTGCCGCCATCAATGATCACCAAGAGACCCTGGGAATCGTCGAGGCCCCGTTCCTCCAAGGAGCGGAGGAACGGCGTCAAAACGGTCTCGTTTTCTGTCCCCGTTTCCACAAACCCCAGCACGTGTTTCTCCCCCGTGAGGGTAATCCCCACGGCAATGCCCATCGTCATGTCGGCAAACATCTTGCCATCGAGAAAGACGGCCACTAGATCTAGCTCACGGAGATCACGCTCTTGCAACGCCTTCAGTTGCTTGGCACTCGCCTGCACAAAGGTTCTCGATACGGTCGAACTGGACAGGCCAATCGCGCCGGGGACCGCTTCGGCTGCGGCTTCATAATTCCGACACGAAATGCCATACAGCACTCGCTTGAGGAGCAAGTCATCCAACTGGCCAGTCCCTTGGTAACGATCAATCGTCTGTAATGAGATCTCCCCACCCTGTTGGTGTTGAACACGAGGGATGCGTAGGCGATGCCGTTGCCCCGCCAGCTGTACGCTCCCCGGATTGCTGCCATGACGCCGGCCAGGAAGATCAGCGGCTTTTCGCGCATAGCGGGCCCCAGCCAAGGCACACACCTCGTTCTCCAAGATCTCGTGCAGATGCATGAGTCCCAAGGGGATCAGGTTCCGAATACATTCCAGCTTACTGTCCACATCAAAGGCTTCATAGTGGTGCGGCCCGAAGACCTGGGCCGTTCCCAACAGTTTCCTCTTCTTGCTTCTGTTCGCAGCGTTCGTAATACTGCTCATGTCGTGGCTCCTTTCATGACGCGCGGACGATGGTTGTTCTTGGTCGAACGCCATCTCAGCACAGTGAAGGGAGCCGCTTCAAATTCCAACTAGACTTAGCACACATTCTTCTTAGTATTCTCCTTCCATCTTTGAAAAAGCTATAACTTCTGCTCTTTTTCGGTTAATCAGTAGTTGTCCAAACAACTCCTATTCAAAGATTTTGTTATTGATACCCATTTCAGGGGTGGTAGTCTGGTCTAAAAATGTTAATGAATTGAATGCTAATTACATCTAGTTCCCAACGAAAATGCACGCCGTAAAAGAGCCTTTTCCCCCATCAAGCTGTAAGCTTTCCATGGTTGTTTAGGAAATAGGGAACGGGGCTAACTATCGTTCTGCGTTATGTGAGACGACTAGTCTCAGCAATAAATTTTCAATGTTTTGTTGGTATCCAAGTCGACAACATCGTTTCCAAATAATTTACAATCCAATTTTTAAAATTTAATTTTATTGAGCTTGATTGGAGGTGCCTAAAGAAAAACTATTTAAATTTCAATGACATATTCCTGCTGTTCATTTGGCATCCCCTTTGCTGTTTCGTAACACATAAGTCGATTTTCATTATTCATTTTTTCAAGGAGGGCAATGTCATGAGCTATTACATTCATCCAAATCAATTACAAGGTCTGTTAGCTGAACAGGAAGACTATGAAGACAATGTGGATATGCGAAGCATCAGCCGCGCTCTACGCTTTTTAGAAGGAATCGATTATGAAGAGGAGCCGTTGCGTCTTCGTCGTGGCCGCCGAGCACAACGGGCTTTCAAAGATGTTTCTTACTCGACGGCTCATTAATTTTAATATTACGACAAATTACTTGTACCGAAGTCTCTTGATACTTGTGGTGGCAGTACCAAGAATTCCTTGGTTAAGGGCGAGGAAGTGTGAGTGGCTAAGAGATTAAGCCAACAAAGAATAAAAATGAGAGTAGAAAAAAAGCGATGGTCTTGCAGTGATGATTTACTAGGGAGGGTAAATATGAAGTTTTGAAGAAATGGACTTCAAAGCGAAAGTTTGGGTCTAGGGATAGCGTGTCTTATTGGTTTCTGCTCCCGAAGATTCTACGAGATGCCTGTTCTCTCTTCCTTATGAGCCTCGGTGAAATTGTTTTAGCCAGCCGGGTGGCACAACATTTTTGGGTTCGCATGAAGTAATTTGTTGGATTTCGGATGGGTTTTATCTCACCTTCAGTCTGACAGACTCTAGCCTACTCACGTAAGAACAACCTCCAACTCCCAATAACTTAAGTTGTTAGCTTGTAGAACCGAAGAACATACACGGGATGTTTCTTGGGCAGCTTCTGTCTAAGAACAATTCAGACCAGAGGCCAATTTTTATTGAATTGGTCATGGGTCTATGTTTCGAGTATGCAAGAGATCTCTGCACATCCTATTTGCTTTGAGCACACATTTTTTGCGGGCATGTCCAAACTGCATTTTCTTCAGAGCTTGAGTTGATGAAGAATTCTTCTGTCCTTGATCCTCCGAGTGTAAGCCAAAAATCTGGGCTAGAAGACCGACCTCTGAAGCAAGAAATCCCTTCTTCTCCTCCTCCTTCTTTTTGGACAAAAATAGATCTTACGACTCGTCAGATCGTGATGTTTGTGGTGCTAGCTGTGTACCTGTTTTATCTGGGTTACCGTGTTTTATATACCCTAAACCCCGAAGCCTTGGGGTTTTCCCTCCTATTTTTATATGCGGAAACGCATGCCTGCCTCGCTTTGGCTTTGTATTTTTTTCAAATTTGGAATCCGACCACTCGGATTCCACCTCCTGCGCCCCGTGGGTTGACGGTAGATATCTTGATTCCAACGTACAATGAAGATCTTGAGATATTGCGAAAGACAGCAATTAGTTGTCTGGGGATGGCCTATCCAGCACAGGTGTTTTTTCTGGATGATGGGAATCGATTAGAACTTGCCCACTTGGCCCAAGAAATTGGGTGTGGATATATCAAGCGGGAGAATCCGACTCAAGCAAAGGCTGGTAATTTGAACCATGCCTTGTCGCTCACGACGGGAGATTTTGTGGCAGTCTTTGATGCGGACTATGTTCCTCATCCCACGTTTCTTGAGCAGACGTTAGGCTACTTTCAAGATTCCAACGTGGCGTTCGTCCAGACGCCACACAATTACTATAACGTGGATTCCTTTCAATTCTGGATTAATTCTAAGAAGCGCGATAAGTGGAATGAACAGGATGCTTTTTACCGTTTTATCATGCCGGGGCGAGATCATTGGAATGCCGCGTTTTTTGCGGGAACTTCAGCCGTCATTCGAAGAGAAGCTTTGGAAGAAATCGGAGGTTTTGCCACCGATACCATTACTGAAGATGTGGAAACCAGTGTTCGTCTGTATTCCAAAGGCTGGAAAGGTGTGTATCACAATGAAGTGCTCTCTCATGGGTTAGCCGCCAGCGATCTCGCCTCCTATCATCAACAGAAATTGCGATGGGCCGAAGGCAACATCAACCTCCTCTGGTCAGAAAATCCATTCTTTAAAAAGGGGCTAACGCTTCCTCAACGCATTTGTTTTTTTGCGACGATTTTTGGTTGGTTCGTCGGCATTCCTGAAGCGATCTATTTTTCCACCCCTGCCATTATGTTGCTGACTGGCTGGTATCCCATCGATCCCTTCGATTGGCAATTTCTCATGGTCTATCTCGTCTATCTCGCCGTATTAGTTGGTGGGTTCAAGTACGTGAGTCGAGGACACGGGAGAATTGGGTTTAATAATCTCTACAACATGACCAATTTTTTCGTGTTGGTCAAAGCGGTCCTGCGAAGTTTTTTAAAAATAAAGTCCAAATTCTTGGTCACACCCAAAGGCCCCGGAGAAGAGGTGGAATTGAAAACAATCATGCCCCAACTCTGCCTGGCGTTATTGTGCCTGGCTGGGATGTGGTGGGGAGCACTGAATGTATTGTACGGCCTCACGGGAGATTATTTCATTTACTCTATTGGAATATTCTGGGCGGGGGTGAATGCTGGATTAGCGGTGAGTGTCATTCGGAAGACGACGACAGCATGGTATGACCGAAAGAAGTTCCGCTTTATCGGAGCAGTTCCTATTCAATTTACAACTGCCACAGGCTTTCATGTTGGAGTGAGTCGAGATATCAATGAATCGGGTGTGTCCCTCGAAACATTTGAAGCGTTGGAAAGGAATGAATCCATAGAACTTATTGTGCATATGGGGCCCCATGTGGTTCGAATCGAGGGATCGGTGCTCTATGAATATGCGGAGGAATCCGAACAGTCGCTTCCTAAACCTCTTCGTGCCTATGGCATACGGTTCAATGAACTTTCTCGGGTGGATCAGGATATCATTCAGCAATTTTGTTTTCATTTAGTCTTACCTAAATACTTACATCATTATGCGCAACGAGATACATGGGGACAACGTGTAACCAATTGGTATGCCAACCGAAAGCGGTTTCGCAATCGGGAATATCGGCGTTTGGTCACGCTGCCCTGCCAGGTGTCGAGTGTGTTTTCGTTTTACACGGTGGTCAATGATCTGAGTCAAACTGGAGTGGCCTTTGTTTCCTATCAATCATTCGAAATTGGACAACGCCTTCAGATTGATATCTATACTCATGCAGGCAAAGTTCCAACAGAGATTGAAATTCGAAGTTGTCAAAATATTCCACCAGGCTACGCCAATCTGATTGGGGCGAAATTTTTAGAGCCCATTCAGGATAAAGACCATCCCTTATTCCCCTATATGCCATCCCAAGGGGGGACTGTCATCTCATGATGAACCCAGGGATTGCACTATTAAGAAATCGGTGGATGTTATTGATGATGATCACTGGATATTTGGTTGTCATATGGGGAGTGTTTGTCCTGGTGAATCATGAAGACATTGTCCGTGCTGATTTGCTTCGTTCTCCCACGACTTTGAAAGAGCCAGATGTCATGGATATGTATGAGGCATTTGAACGGCAAGATGAGTGGATTCAAGATGATGTCATGTTGATGCGCTTGACCGAAGCGTTAATCCATCAGGGAAAAACCAGAGAGGCGAGGGAAGTCAGCCAACAATTATTGCGGAGGAACCCTGAGGATCAGGTTTTGCGATTCCAAGTAGCCTTGATGTTACATAATGCTGGGCTCTATGAGGAGGCGGAGGTACATTTTTCCATTCTTTTAGAGGAGCGAGGAGAGAAATGAACGACACAACAACGAAACAGTTTTGGAATGTGACGACATGGATTGGTGTGAGTGCGCTGGTGCTAGCGTTGGGTATCACGACGGTCCCTCATGCTGTTATCGCCAAAGACTTAGATGATCAATTTATGATGTTGATGGCTGCCCGGAATGCAGCCAAAGCCCAGAAACATGAAATGGCGATTGCCCGATACCGGAAATTGCTTAAGATGCCAGGAACCCATGTGAAAGCGCGATCAGAATTGGGATGGGAGCTGCTGAAGGTGGGAAAATATGAGGAAGGGCAACGGCAATTTGAAGCCGTGCTGAAAGTTGATCCGAAAAATGCCAATGCCCTTCGTGGACGATTAGAAGGTGTTCGAAAGACCAACAATCAAAAGGCTGAATATGAAGTGCTGGCGCAACTGGTGAAGCTATCTCCCAAAGATCGTGAATTACGAAAACAGTTAGCGGTAGCCTTGCATAATCAAGGAAAATATGACGAAGCTGAAAAACATCTCTCGATTTTAATGGGAGAGAAGTAACAAACGATGAAGATGCGCTTTCCACAAATACTGGCGTGGTTTCTCTTTCTTCTGTTGGGGGTCGGACAAGGGGTGGCGAATGTTTGGGCTCAGGAGGAAGCTCTCTCAGATGAGGCAGAAATCTTGCTTCTCGGCGCGCGGAATGCGTTGAAGGCAGGATATCTCGATAAAGCTCTGAAACGTTATCAAACGTTGGTGGAGCGCTATCCCGACATTGTGGAAGGCCATCAGGAGTTAGGGTGGCTGTTGATTGAAGAAGGAAAACGGGAGGAAGGATTAGCTCACTTGAAGCGGGCTGGTATCGACCCTCCCGATATTCTCCCTTCGCGGGTGCAGACCGTTGATATCTTGTTACAGGAGAGGCGTTTTCGGGAAGCCTACGGTGAAATTGAGAGGTTGTTAGAAGACACTCCAAATGACAACGCTGTCCAGGTAAAACTTGCCAATTATTATGTTCATCGGCGGCGGCTTCCTCAGGCCCAGCGGCTCTATGAGACTTTACTGGGAACCTCGGTGGACAAGGAAAGCCGGATGGGATTGGTAAACGTGGCATTAGCACGAGGCGATCTAGAATCGGCCAATCACTATCTTGTGCATCTTCACCAACAATTTCCTGAAGATATGTATATCCAAAAGCAACAGGTCTTGTTGTGGGGACGACAAGGACGCATGAGTTCTGCATACAGAGGGCTTGCACAAATGAAGCAAGAACCTCTCCGCATGTTGACTGAAGCAGAGCTCTTGAATGTAACCGGGCAATATTATTCAGCCGAACACAGGTTCTCCGATTTAGTTGCTGAACAGCCTGGTCATTATGCCGCCATGATGGGGTTGGCCTATGCCTATGTCGGGCAACATGATGATGCGAAAGCGGCTGAGGCTTTACATTCCGTTCTGGAAAAATTTCCTGAAGATCTGGAAGCTCGGCTAGCGCTTGTCGAAATTCATATGCACCAGCGTCGTTGGGAAGAAGGAAGGGAGATGCTGGCACCAGTTCTTCGAGAAGAGCCTGATGTCCTAGAAGCTATCTATCTAGACTATCAGTTGCATGACCGGGTTTCGTCTTCAGGAAATGGGAGAGTCTCACCTTCCGTCCGTCATTGGTGGAACGATACTATTCATGACTCAGAAGAAGCTATGCGAGCGAAACAACAACTCGCTCGATTTGATGATCTGCATGGTATACGCGAAGTTTCTGCTCCGTATCTTCGGGAAACTCCTCTATCAACTTCTCTCTTATCACAATGGACTCGTGCCATGATTGTGACTGGACGCTCGACTGAGGGTCTCGAACGTCTTCAGTCACATCAGGAGCAATCCAGCCAGGACGTGAGATTGTCCAGAGCGACCTTTTATGCACATCAGGGAGAAGATTCCGATGCGATGGCCTTACTGGAAGAGGTCTCTCCTACCGTCGAGAAAGGACATCTCTATCAACAATTAGGCGAATGGGAGCAGGCGGAGAAGACCTTCTCAGCCATGGTCCAAAAAGATGCAAAGAATACCAAAGCACGCATTGGCAGGATTACCAGTTTAGCCATGACTGGTGAGGATTCAGCTGCACAAGATGCGTTGGAGCAACTCTTTGATGAATGTCCGGAACAAGGCTGGCCGGCCCTAGCCGGGCTGTTAGTGTATGCAGAAGGCTCGAGTTCTTCGTATCAATCCATGCTTCAGACTGAATTCAGAGCACGAGGGTTAGACGGTGAGTCTGAGAATCTGGACACGCGGTTGCGGTATTTGGCCTTGTTAAGCCAACGAGAGCAGTATCCCGATGTCGTCCAGCAGTATCAGGTGCTGAATCGTGAATATCCCGAACGGCCGGATTTGGTTTTAGGATTGGCTCGAAGTCTTGCCCTAGATCAGAATTCACGAGCCATGCATGAGTCGCAGCCTGTGGTTGAGGCCTATGATCGCTATTTGGCATTGAAGCCCTATGATGTAGCCGTCTGGACAGAAAAGGCGAGATATCTTGGGTGGCAGTCCAACTATTCTGAAGCGGAACAGGAGTATGAGACCATCCTGGCGCGGTATCCCGATGAAGACGTCGTGAGGTTAGAACTCGAAGGCAAACAAGAGTTTTGGCGAAAACATGACCGCATGGCGTATCAACGATATCGGGAAGTGTTGGAGCTTCGTCCTCAACATGAAGAGGCCTTAAGCGACCTTGGCCAAATTCATAGTTCGGCATTTCGTTTTGAGGATGCTCGCCCCTACTATCGAAGATTGCTGGCAGGGAATCCCGGACATCGGCTTGCGAGAGAATCATTAGAATTAACACACATCTTTGCGCGCCCCCAAATTACGGCAGGGATTGGGTATGTCAAGATGGATGGGTTTGATGGTTCGTTGTTGACCAAGTACATGCCCGTGACTGCTGAGGTGTTCGCCCCATTTTCACAAGATTTTTGGGCTGGGGTAGGCTATCAATGGGTGAAGTTTGATGTGCCTGGGAAACCCTCTTCGGCCAATATTGGGCGGGTTATGGCCCGGTATTCGTCTTCGCCGTTTTGGCATATTGATGGCTATGTGGGTGGTTTGAAGTACTCAGGCACCAATAAATCCAATGTGAATTTTGGAGCAGGTGTGTCGCATGAATGGCAATCAGGGTTGAAGGGCCGGATTGAAACTGGTCGGCAAGATCTTTGGCAAAATGCTGAAACGATTCGACGGAACCTGTCGTATCATTCCTATGCGGTTGGGGCAGAATACAATGTGACGAAGGAATTAGAGCTAACTGCTGGAGCAGGCTTTTGGGATTATTCAGATGATAATTGGAATGTGAATGGACAATTCTCAGGCACGTACACCTTGCTGTCGTTCCCTCATCCACTTCGAGTCACCTATCAACTAGACACATTTGGATTTGATGAGAAGAGCGTCTATTTTTCTCCAGAATTTTTCGCCAAAAATACCTTTGCAATAGGGTGGCAGCATTTTCTCGGATTCCCCCGTCGTAAGGAACATCACGGAGAGTCGCCCATGAGGAATCGATATTCCGGGACGGACATCGGACAATATTTGGGCTGGCCGATACGTCCCGTGTATCTGCCCAAAACCGCCTTGAATGCCTATTCGCTGGATTATGGATTTTCTGTGGATGATGAAAACAATCTCTATCATCAAGTGTCGGCGTCGTTTGCCTATGCGATCACCAAGCGGTGTCATCTCCATGCCGTCGGCATGATTATTCGAGCGGATGTAGTGGACCAGGATTCTGTGAATGGATTTCTGCAATGTCATTTATAACCTGGAGCCGCAGCCTTTTCTGGCTGATATTGTAGCATGTGCTGGAGACAGATAGGTTCGTGTTCTCTCTGCTTGGGTGCCCTTGTGGGAGTGTTGAATAGTAAAGATATCAAACGCCATACTTCGCCATGGAGCCCTTGGCGTTCAACAGCGTCGGGTCTGTTCAAAAAAGCCCGTCCAGCAAGGCCACAGCCATTTTTGCTCGCGGAGCGTACTGGTCCTACGTGAGCACGGGGAAATGGCGAGAACGCCGCTGGCGGCTTTTTTCAACAGACCCCTTGTCTATTGTTGCCTATCTCAGAACGTTGTGGTGTTTTCTGCTTCTCTTGACTCTTTTGGTGTTGACTAGCTGTCACTCGTCACGACCTATGCTACCGATTAACACTTTGATTCCCTTGGCTTGGGAAGGCTATCAACAGCGGTTTATCAATGCTGATGGACGGGTCTTTCGCCCGTTCAATCAAGACGATACGGTGTCTGAAGGACAGGCCTATGCACTGCTGATGGCAGTGGCATTGGATGATCGTCAGACATTCGATCGTGTATTGAATTGGACAACCACACATCTCTCGCGATCCCAAAAATTCGGAGATCATCTGCTGGCTTGGCATTGGGAAGTGGATAAAGGCGTGACTGACTGGAACAGCGCGTCCGATGCGGAAGTGGATATGGCGTTGGCGCTTCTTTTCGCGCAAGCCCAGTGGAATCATGAAGAATATCGTAAGCAGGCGTTGCGTCTTCTCCAAGATATTCTGACATTAGAGACAGAGGTGATCGGCAAGGCGCGCTATTTGATGCCAGGCAATTGGCGGTTGGGTACAAAGATTCGTCCTCTGAACCCGTCATACTTTTCTCCAGCTCATTTCCGGCTGTTTTATTCGGTGACCAACGATGGCCGTTGGTTAGAACTCCTGGAGAGTTCGTATGCCTTTTTAGAACAATTGTCGAGCCAAGAGGCAATCTCTATTCGGGCAGGCCTAGTTCCAGATTGGATTGGGATAGATGTTGAAGGTCGCCTGCATGTGCTCAAAGATTTTTCCACACAAACGACATGGGATGCTGTTCGAATGCCCTGGCGGGTGGCTCTGGATGTATTATGGTCACATGAAGATTGCGGGCGGGATTATTTGCGAACGCTTGAAGAGTTTTGGATGGAAGAATGGGAATTGAGAGCTGGACAATTTTTTCTTGAATATCAGCTATCCGGCGCACCAATGAAAACGGAAGAACATGTGAGCGCCTATGCTATGGCCCTTCCAGCGCTAGAGAGCATTCAGTCTCCGCTTTCATCAGATGTTCTTCAAAAGGTACAGGCATTCTTTCGTGAAGATGAACAGTCCTTTCAGAATTCGCAGGATTACTACCAAAACAGCTTAAGTCTTCTTGGGCTCCTTTCCCTTCAGCCATCAACGGATTCTAGCCTTCCTTCGATAGTGTCCAAACTTCAGACCTTTTCTGTCGAGACCCCGGACGTATGCCCTAGCCAGGTTGGCTCACATTAAAGCCATTCACAATTCGTCATTCAACGTTCCGCCATTTGCCGTCAATATTGTTTGCGGTTTTTGCGTCAGCGCAAGACTAATGAGCTGGTCTGGGTCAGTGTACCATTTCACTAGTTCAAACCCACACGAAAGCAGCAAATCCTCAGCGAGGGGGTAGTCATACTTCGTACTGAGTTCTGTGCGAATTTCCTCACCTTTTTTGAGAGGAATGGAAAGATTAAGGTCGGGAATGTCCAAGGTCTGAGCCTGCTCAGAACGTAACCACATCTCTATGCGGTTGGCTTGATGGTTATAACGGGCCACATGCTTGAAGTGGTTGGGTTCGCACAATGCACCAAGTTGATTGCGAAGGACACGTAGAATGTTTTTGTTGAACTTTGCGGTAATTCCTTGGCGGTCGTTATAGGCGGCTTCTAGCCGGGCAATATCTGTGATGCGTTGAACGCCTAATAGAAAGAAATCGCCGCCGGCCATCTCCGTATTTACGGCGGTCAAAAATTCTTTAGCGGCCAAAGGCGGAAGGTTGCCAATCGTCCCACCCAATATTACGACAAGACGTCTGCCCCCATCGGGGATATGTTCCAAGTGTGCTAAAAAGTCTCCTGCGACTCCGTGAACTTGCAGGCCAGGGTATTCTTGTACGAGTTCCTCAGAGACACGGCGCACGATGGTTTCGTCAACATCGAATGGGATGAAATGCCGTAGTTGGCCAGCCCTAGCCATGGCATCCAGCAGCACTCGAGTTTTTGTGGCTGCACCAGAACCCAGTTCCACAAGTTCTTCAGCGCCGCTTAACTCGACAATTTCGTCCGCCCATGTGAGAAGTAATTGATGCTCCGTCCGTGTCTGATAATATTCGGGCAACTTGCAGATCTGTTCAAAGAGCGTTGAGCCCCGCTCATCGTAGAAAAGTTTTGACGGCAACGTTCTAGGATTGGCAAGGAGGCCTGTCTTGACGATTTGCCCTAATGTATCAGGATCTTCTGTCGCGGTGGGCACGTCAATGGTTATCGATGCCTCTTTGTCTGAATTCATAGTCCCCCCTTGTTTGGAAAACAACTGAGTGCGGTGAGATGAATATTTCTACTAACGGATTGTGATGAACGTGTCAGATGCGTTCAGATTGTAACGAGCACATTCCTTTACAATGCAAAGGAAAAGTGAATGAGATTGGAATAGGGAAGAATGAAATAGGAAATGATGGAAGCACTATACTAAGCATGATCCATGGATGCAACTAACAATAATGAGACGGCCACTCAAATAGAAGACAGGGGAATCGTAAAAGCGTGAATGGTTGCTGGGTTATCGTGACGATTCCAAACCTCTGGGTCTGACCCATCGTTCGATCCAACCGAGGAGGCTATCAACAAGTAATGCCAGGATTGTGGCTGGTAAGGCTCCAGACAGAATCACATGGATATTGGCTAGTTGGAGACCTGAAACAATGGGGACGCCTAATCCTCCAGCTCCAATAAATGCGGCGAGGGTGGCAGTCCCTACGGTCCAAATTGCTGCGGTTCGAATGCCAGCCATGATGGTGGGGGCCGCCAGCGGTAGGCGCACTGATCGTAAAATTTGCCACTCTGTCATGCCAAGGGCCCGACCGGTCTCGACGACCGATGGGGCCGCATCGCGCAGGCCTGAAAAGGTATTGCGCACAATAGGGTAGAGAGAATAAACCCATAGGGCCATGATGGCGGGGAGGGTTCCGACGCCAAACAGTGGAATCATAAAGGCTAACAAGGCTATGGAGGGAATGGTTTGCGACATGCCGATGAGACGGATCATCGTTTCTGCGCCTGTTCGCCACCGCTCAAGTAGGAACGCAAGAGGGATGGCGAGCAGAATGCCAAGTAATAGCCCCAAGCTAGCCAATCCCATATGTTCTCCTGTGCGAACCAACAAAGCTGCACGTTGCTCCCATATATAGGTCAAGAATGATGTTGAGCTATTCGCAAAAGAAGGTGTTGGCTGGTGGGTCTCTTTGACGAGATGAAGAGCCTGCAATGCGTCAGAGGCCACGCGAGGTATGGGTGCACCCTTTTCTTGGATTCGGAGATTCAGTTCACGCATCCGTGTTGGGTTGAGGGCATGAGTCAGTTCACTCAGCACTAGGGCTAATTCAGGATGTTTGGTTAAGGTTTCGCCCCGCACGAGTGCCGAGGCCTCATAGGGCGGGAAAAATCGGAGATTGTCTTCCAAGACTACAAAATCATAGGCGGCCAGACGCCCGTCGGTCGTGTAGACATCCAGTACATCAATGTCTCCATTCTTTGTGGCTTGGTATTTCAAGGATTGTTGCATGCCTACGACTTCATGAAATGTCAGTCCATATCGTTGTCGCAGTCCTGGCAAGCCGTCAGCCCGGTGGATAAATTCGTAGCCAAATCCGGCCTTCAATGTTGGAGAAACCTTCACTAAATCCGTAATCGTGCGGATACCCAAGGCTTGGGCGTGATCTCGCCGGAGAGCCAGTGCATAGGAATTATCAAATCCCAATGGTGCCAGCCATCTTATATTCCAACGTGCTCGAAACTCACTCCGCACGCGGTTCAAGACAGCCACTGGATCTTGCATGGCTTCTTCCCCAAGAATAGTGACGAGACCGGTGCCGGTGTACTCTGGGTACAAATCAATGCCTCCAGTGGTTAGCGCTTCAAAGCATATTTGTGTACCGGCCATTCCAAATCGTCGTTTTACCGTTAAGGATGTATGGGTTTCGATCAGTTGTGCGAACATTTCTGCAAGCAGTCGATTTTCCAGGAAATTTTTTGAACCCACAGTGATGGTTGCCTGTGTTCCGGCCCAGGAAGCTGCGTGACACATCAAGAGCAATGAAAGAGCGAAAAGGATTTCAAAGATCCCTCTGACAGCCGACGACTTTAGGGAAAACGAAAAAAGTTGCATCTTACTGTGGTCGTTGCGATTGGTGTTGAAGAAGCGTTGCCACATAGGGGGTGGCTGGAGAAGCCATAAGTTCTTGTGCTGTGCCAACTTGATGAATGTGCCCATCTTTCAGCACCGTAATACGATCACCGAGGCGAAACGCTTCTGACATATCATGGGTAATCAAAACCATGGTTTTGTGAAGGTGGGTTTTGAGAGCCAGAAATTGTTCATGTAATTCACGGCGTGTGATGGGATCTAACGCGCTAAAAGGTTCATCCAAGAGGACGATGGGTGGGTCAGCTGCTAAGGCTCTGGCTACGGCCACTCGTTGGCGTTGTCCGCCGGATAGTTCAATGGGATAGCGGTCAGCTATGTGTGACGGGTCCAAATTGACCAAAGGTAGTATAGCATTAAGGCGCTCTTCTTGTTGCTCAACTGGCCATTCCAATAGTTGCGGAACTAAACAGACATTGTGCCTGATGGTCCAATGAGGAAAGAGTCCACCGTCTTGAGGGATGTATCCCAGGTGGAGGCGTAGGGAAATAGGATCTTGATTGATCGCTGGGAAACCTTGAACGAAAACTTGGCCAGCAGTTGGCTCAATCAAACGATTAAGTAACCGTAAAAGAGTCGTTTTCCCAGATCCACTTTCTCCAATGATGGCCATGGTCTCACCTTTTTCCACGTACCAATCGATATTCTGAAGCGCATAAGTGCCATCAGGAAATTGTTTGCTGACCTGTTGTATTTCAAGTTCCCATGTGTGTGACATAGAGGTTTGGGGGTTGGGAGAAAGCTTGCTATCATCCAAGAGTTGTCAGCGAAAACCCTTGAGTTGGAAGGCAAAGAGATTTTTCTGAGAATAGCAAGGAATCGTAAGTGTGGCTAGCGAAGAAACATTAGACGAAATGTTGACTGGTTTTTTTATGGCTGTGGTGTAATCTCAAGCAATCTACAAGAGGAACTTTTCGAATGATTTTCATTTCGGTATACTCTTGTAGCTCCGTAGGGGGCTTTTTTTGTGCGAACATTCATTCATTTTATTGTTTCCTTGTCATGTGTGAGGTTCAGAATGTTGACGGAATGCTCCAGCCTTCAAGAAGAATTAGACAAAGCTCGCCTGCTGACGGATAGGCTGTTTTCTCTGGTTAGTCCGAAAGCTATGTATGCCCGTCCGATACCTGAACGGCATCGATTGATTTTTTATCTTGGGCATCTGGAAGCCTTTGATTGGAATCAATTGTGTCGTTGGACGTTGGGTAAGGCGTCCTTTCATGCTTCATTTGATCAATTATTTGAGGCGGGGATTGATCCTGTAGTGGGTACGGCTTGCACCGATATGCCTTCTGATTGGCCAACGCTTCAAGAAGTAGAAGGCTACAATACTCGAGTCAGACAGGAAGTTGATCAGGCACTAGAACGGGTTTCGGAAGAGATGGTACAGGTAGCTCTTGAACATCGTCTCATGCATGTAGAAACCACAGCGTATTTGTTACATCAATTGGATTCTCATGAGAAACGTACGCCATATTCAGTAGAGCTTACTTTGGATGGAAGGCTTCCTTCTGAAGAAATGCTCGAAATTCCTGAAGGGGTAGTGTGTTTGGGGCGCGATCATGAAGAAGGGTTTGGTTGGGACAATGAATTCGGAGCCCATGAAGCTTTTGTTCCGGCCTTTGCGATGAGCCGATACAAGGTGACAAATGGGCAATATCTGCAATTTGTGCAGGAAGGTGCTAAAGCGCCAGTGTTTTGGAAACGTCACGGTGACCAATGGATGCTCGAGACGATGTTCCAACGTTTGCCCTTACCTCTCTCGTGGCCGGTCTATGTGACTCACCAGCAGGCGTTGGCCTATGCTGACTGGAAAGGGTTGGCCTTGCCAACCGAAGCACAATTTCATCGTGCAGCCTATGGTACGCCTTCTGGAGTAGAGCAGTCGTTCCCATGGGGTGCAGATTCTGTCCACTCTTCATTGGGCAATTTTGATTGTCAGGCTTGGGATCCTACTCCAGTGACGGCCAATCCGGAAGGAACTAGCGCGTTTGGTGTGGCTCAACTTGTGGGCAATGGATGGGAATGGACGTCGACTGTGTTTCATCCCTTTAAAGGATTCAATCCGCTCCCCACTTATCCGGGCTATTCTTCCCGTTTTTTTGATCAAGATCATTTTGTTGTAAAAGGTGCTGGCCCTCAAACTGCTCGCCGGTTATTGCGACGATCATTTCGTAATTGGTTTCGACAAGGCTATCCATACGCCCACACGAGTTTTCGTTGCGTCAAAGCCTAACGTGGTGATTGTGCGGAGTATTGCCTCTTTTGCCCGTCTGCATGTCGATTCACTATCGCCTCAATATTAAAGAAAATCCCACGAGTTCCCTCTCACATTCATGAATTCTCATTCTGCTTGGTATGATCCGCGTCGTTGGTGGGCAGATCTCATAGGTGTATGGCAAGACACACGGTTGATTGTTATTACGGCTCAGATTGCCGCAATATATGCAGCGATCCTTATTCCGTTTAAGGCAGGGATTCCTCTTATCCCTGGGTTTGTGGAATTACGCCCAGCCAATGCAATTCCCATCGTTGCCTCGTTGTTATTTGGCCCAGCTGCGGCGTGGGGTGCTGGTATTGGCAATATTATTGGTGATTGCTTTGGCACGTTGGGCCCAGCCAGCTTATTTGGTTTTTGGGAGAATTTCTTTTTAGGGTATCTTCCGTATCTGATGTGGGGTCATTTGGGATGGTTATCCTCGGGGCAACCTCCTGTCATTCAATCGTGGCGGCAAGGTTTGGAGTATGGCCTGATTTGTGTAGTAGCCTCCGGCGCATGTGCGGGGATTATTGCATGGGGTGTGGAGGTGCTGGGCTTGCTTCCGTTTATGGTGTTAGCCCCTGCGGTTTTTTTCAATAACATTGTCATGGGGTTGTTTTTAGGACCACCCTTATTACGATTTCTGTATCCTCGTGTTCAACGTTGGCGATTAGGATATGAGGATATTCGTTCTTCTCATACGTCTTTACAGAACGTTCACGAGGTTCATAAAACTTCTTACCAAGAAGACGCTCTTCATTCCGATCCTTCCGAGACAAGAGCCACATGCCCTGCTTTGGCTTGCGATAAATTTTCCTTCTCTTATGCTGGCCACGTGGCTCAGGCCCTCCGTAATATTACGTTTTCTATTGCTCCTGGGGAATTTGTGATGGTGTTAGGGAGTAGTGGGTCGGGAAAATCGACTCTATGTTATGCCTGCAATGGTCTGATTCCCCACATGATCCACGGGACTCTGTTAGGTGAGATCCGAGTGTGCGGAGAAGCCACGCGAGCCTGGCCTGTGTGGAAGAGAGCGAATCAGGTAGGGTTAGTCTTTCAGGATTTTGAAACGCAATTGATAGGTACTACCGTGGGAGCTGAATTACGGCATCCCATGGAATTTCGTGAATCCCCCCAGACTTTTGATGAAGTGAATAGACGGATTGACCATGCACTCAATTCTGTTGGATTAGATATTAATCTTGACCGAGATCCGATGAAGATGTCGGGAGGGCAACGGCAGCGACTCGTGATGGCGTCTATTTTAGTGCAAGAGCCTCAACTCTTTATTTGTGACGAGCCTTGTTCGGATATAGATCCAGCCAGTCGTACCCAATTACGGCCTATGTTGGGTGAACTCACACGCAAAGGATGGAGTGTGTTGATGACAGAGCAAGATCATGAAAGTCTTCAATTGGCTAATCGAGTAATCCTGCTCAGCAAGGGGGAAATGGTTTGGGAAGGCTTGCCTACGGTGTTGCTGCGTGATCCAAAACTGATGCGGGAGCAGGGCATAAGACCTCTGGACTTAACAGAATGCTTTGAAGAATTTGGATATGAGCCGTTGCCAATTGCCGTAGAAGAAGCTTGGGCGGCGGCAGAAGAGTTACATCTTACCCTTAATCCACCGGCCGAAGTCCTTGACGATACTCTACGCCTTGGTGAGCGAGCGGTCTCGTTCGGTGGCATGATCAATCCGATTATTCAGCTTGAGGATGTTTCTTTCTGTTATGAGAATGATTCGATTATTCAGGGTGTGACCTGTGCCATTGCTCACGGCGAGTTCTTTGCCATTTTAGGGGCGAATGGTTCAGGAAAAAGCACATTGGCACGGTTACTCAACGGGATCTTACTCCCTACATCCGGTCGAATTTGCGTGGATGGCTTGGAGACCCGCACGTCTTCCATGAATGAACTCGCCAGCCGAGTAGGCCTGGTCTTTCAAAATCCTGATCAGCAAATTTTTGCGGAGACGGTATGGGAAGAAGTTGCCTTTGGCGCAAAAAATTTAGGGTATTCACAAGAGGAAATCGATGTTCGTGTTCGTGAATCCTTGATGGCGGTTGGACTTCCAGTTGAACAAAATGGCGGATTAGATCCTTTTTCTTTACGAAAAGGAGAACGTCAGTGTGTTGCTGTGGCTTCGGTTCTGGCTACGCGACCTGCCGTGTTGATTTTTGATGAACCCACCACGGGCCTTGATGCTGCAGAAACTGATCGAATGATGGCTATGATCTGTGAATTACACAAACAAGGTCATACGATCGTGATCATTACGCATTCCATGAAATTAGTGGCCGAGAACGTTCAGCGATGCCTCATTTTGAATGAAGGGCGGATTTTAGCAGATGGATCGCCTCGAGAAATTTTTCAAGATCTAACTGTTGTTCGTAGAGCGTCGTTGGAGATCCCCAAAATATCACAGTTTAGTCAAAAATGGGGGCACACGTTATTGACCATTAATGAAGTCAAAGCTTCACTGAAACAAAAAACGACATGACTGTTTCTCTGTATCTTAACCACAATACGTCGATTCATCGATTAGAAGGGCGTACAAAAATATTGGTAGGATTGGGCTTTTTTGTATTGGCCCTATGCTTTTCACACCCAGTTTACTTACTTGTTGTCTTAGCTCTTGTCTGCGCAGGTTTGGCTGTGGCACAGGCTGGTGTCAATGTCAAAAAGCTAGGGATACTCTCAGTTCTGCTGATGTGCTACAGCATAATGTTATGGCCATTTTTTGTGAGTGGAACGACTCCCGTACAAGTGCTTCACTATTTGGGAGTTACGTGGGAAGGCTGTGCCTTCGGTTTTGGGATGGGATTGCGACTATTGATTATGGTGTGGGGAGGAGTGTGGATATTATCTACGACCACGATTGAGGAGTTAGCTGTGGCCTCTCAACAACTTGGTCTTCCTTCGCGAGTTGGCTTTGCCTTCTCTCTGGCTTTTCGGTGGGTTGGGATTTTGTTAGGGGCTGGCATTGGGGTAATTCAAGCCCAACGTTCACGGGGTTTGGATCTCTCCTCTGGAAATATATTTCAACGGATTCGAAAGTATGTGCCATTGGTGGTGCCATTAATAGGACATGCCCTTCGTCAGAGCAATCTCTTAGCCATGGCTCTAGAGTCCAAAGGATTTCATCCCACTGCGCAGCGAACGTTGACGGTCTCTGGAAAAATGAAACAGGCCGACTATTTTATCTTGGTGGGGATCGGCATTCTTGTGGGAGGAAGTGTTTGGCTGAGGTGGCAGGGAATGGGGACCTTAGACGTTCGATTCTAAAGTCGGTGTGCTGGCTGAAAAACCTATGGCCCATTCAAGATTCTTGAATGGGCCGTCGTTACTATCGAAAACGCAAGAGCAATTTATGCTTGCTTTTTATTACGAAGTCTCCAGGCTCCTAATCCTAAAAGACCAGATCCGAGTAGGATCATCGTTGACGGTTCAGGGTTCTGTACTAATTTCGTTCCTTCATCTCCTAGTTTGCCTTCTTCATCTGCGATCGTGATGTTTACGTCGTTGTAATCCATGTCCGTAAAGTCTTCAAATCCAACGTGAGTGAGCCCACCCCCTAGATCTGTAGTTAGAGTATGGTCCATACCAAAAGAAGTCCCATTACTGACATTTATAGAAAATTTACTGAAGTCAACCTGTCCTTCAAGTTCAACGATCGTACCTATGGCCGTCTTCCCAGCTGTGAATATTACTTTGCCATCATACAACACGTCACTCTGAAGGTCGGCATTCCTCCCGTCGTATCTGACCCAATCTGCTTGAGTCACTGAAGGGAGAATGAAAAGCCCTAGAGCTAATGAAAGTCCTAATAGACCATTTTTTTCTAAAAAGTGTTTCATGCTTTCCTCCTCATGTCATGTATTAGGATGTGTCCTAGGTTAATTTTCTCAGGATTTTTCTTTCTAGGAAGGAAAAGCAATATCTAAGCCATCTTGGAAATATTCACTTGTGGTAGTGAGCAAGCGTGGTAATTACCGAATGTTAAGGTTTGTTGATGGATATTACGAAAAATTCTGTAAAGATCTTTTCACCACACTGAATCTTGAGTCTTTTTTTAAAAACAGTGGGATAGGCAAATATGTAAAAAATTCTGACATAGCATTTCAGGAAAATGATAGATAAGAGAAGGAGTTCACAAAAACCCTTAAAACATCAAAGATATTCGAGTCAGAACTTTTTCCAACGCAAACAATGGAGAACAATGAGCAGGAAGATGCAGGGTAGAGCAGATAATTTAATCGCTTGTGGTGTACAAGGAGATAGATCTCGTTTTCCTAGGAAAGCAAGAACCCCAAAACGTCAGATGAGAATGGAACTCTATGGTTTGCTTGAAAGGGGGAGGTTTAGTTAAGAACCGGAAGTTGGGAGTCGGAATGCTCTTTTTCTGCGAGATCGACAAATTTAGAAATATTTTTGAGACAACGGCCGCAACAATTCTTTTTATCGTTGAGTTCTAATGAGGACGCGAGTTCTTTTGGGCAGGTCAATCCAGCCTTTCCCAACTCTCGAACATCAGATTCTCGAATGCCTTTACAGATGCAAATATACATAGTTGTGAGTTGTTCTTAGCTGTAATTCGATAATGATAATTGTTCTCAACTTTAAATAATATTACTACGAACTTGTAGGCCTGTCAAGAGGATGATAGATATATGTAAATTATTGAAAATAAATGAAAAAATGCCTTAACTGGGTATGGGGTATGATTTTATTTTTGAGATGAGTTTAAAGGAGAATAGGTAAAACTTTGGGTGCAAAAAGGAGTGTAGAGTGAACATTGACTCGTTTATTACAGATAAATCTGAGAGCGTAGAGCTGCATATCCATTGTCAACCGCGGGCTTCTAAAACAGAAATTGTGGGATTACATGGTGATGCGCTCAAAGTTCGCCTTGCGGCTCCACCACTAGAAGGAAAAGCCAATCTTAAACTCTGCCAATATCTCGCACAGCTTTTTGGTGTTTCTCGACATGCCGTTCAGATTCTTTCTGGAAAAAATGCCAAACAGAAGCGAGTGCTCATTAAAGGGAAGAAAAAAGACCAGATTCAAGATTGCCTTGGGCAAATTGTGAAATAACCAATAGAAAATCTTCCTTGAAGCATATTGTAGAAAAAATCGTGATAGTGGCGGTCTAATTGACCCAGAGAAACAATAGGTGGCGTTTTGGTTTGAGTTTACAAGGCTCCAGGGCAATTTTATAATGCCCAGCCTTATATTGGCATTGAGGGTAAGTGTATTTACTAGATTTGAATGCTTGAGATCTAATGAAAGAAAAAATTGTTAATTTCACACTCTGACTAACTAATTTGTGATGCCACAGCAAAACCAAAAACAGAGGCTTGAAGAGATCCTAATTGACCAGCTTGACCGCAAAACGGCGAAAGATGTTGTCAGCCAACTGGCAGACACCCAATATCAGGCACCTGTTTTAGAGTTATTAGATGAATTGGAAGGGATTTCCTCAAAAATTCAAGGCGAAGCGATTTCAGCTTTAGGGGAGATCTGGCGTAGAGGATGTTTACCGAGCGTCATCTTATGGCTCGACCTTGGTATCACGTTTGCCCAGGCAACGGGTGCATTAGGTCTGCGATATTTTAAAGAGAGTCCTATTATTCTTGGTTTAGTAAAGCAGGTTCATCAAAGGGAAGAGCTTCTGGCACACGTCTTGGAATTAGCTGATGGTCCGATGGAGTCGGCTCCTCAATGTGCCTATGAATGGTTCAAGGTGCTGCCGCAGTTAGCTGAAGATCATTCTCTAGTAGACTTGCAGCAATGGGCATCTTTGGGCATGGAGTTAGCGTCTTGGAATTATGTCTTAGGTAATGAATTTTTTCGAGAGAGCCCAGCGATTACCAATGCGATTCCCTTGGAATCGGCAAAAGACTGGATTGGATTTGGAGTGAAATTGATGATCCAAAACAGTTTTGGGAAACCCGACTATGTGGGCACATTGGAGTTTTTTCGTACAAGTCCTCATTTGTTCTCAGCAATCGAGGAGTTGGAAGTAAAGCGGAGAACCATTGACGTGGGTTCGAATCTGGCTGGCCATTCTCCTGAGAATGCCATCCTGTTTTTATCTGAAGCGCCAATGATGCTTGCGAAACTGCCTTCCCAAGAATGGAAAGTCCGCGTGTTGAAATATGGGTTGTTAGTTGTGGATCAGGACCCTGAGACCGCACTGACCTATTTTTGCCGAGTTCCCGATGTCTTGGCCATGCAGTCCCAGGCTGAAGATACGACAGTGTTTGATTCATGGTTTGGGCAAGGGATGGAGGCCTTAGAATATAGTATCGAAGCAGGCCGGGCCTTTTTTGCACTGGAGACACAGCAAGCTTGTGCGGTTGTGGAAGAGGCCCTGACTGGAGTACCCCTCCGGACAGTCGCGCGTTCTTTAAAGATGTTTGCGATGGCCTTGTGTGGCCAAGAAGTGACACTAGAGCCGCTTCCTGAAAGCGGAGGCGCTGTTTCCCTAGATCAAATAAGTGAAGCCGGGCCTTTCGTGCGCTCGAAGCCATGCCGGGAGAGCCTGGTCATTTATCTTCCGCTTATGATGAAACGATCGTCAACACAAGATGGCAATCGGCGT
The DNA here is from genome assembly GCA_965223635.1 of Nitrospirales bacterium. Lineage (GTDB taxonomy): Bacteria > Nitrospirota > Nitrospiria > Nitrospirales > UBA8639 > Nitrospira_E. Next base: position 1,472,693 of record OZ245007.1, on the reverse strand, counting down.
TGGTATTCTGTCATGGTGGCGCACGAAGTGGGTCATGTAGAGTTTGGGACCTATCGGGTATCTGATGAAGTCTTGCAACGGGTGGGTCTCACTGTAGCGGCCCGGTATGAACAAACAGGAGTCAGCCATCCTAGCGGGATTAAGACTTTGGGAGACCTAGGCAAGCTCTATCCGCAACCTCGCATAATTCGTGATTTATGGGAAATTGTGGAAGATGCCCGTGTCGACTTTTTACTGAAACGGGAATATCCAGGCTTACAAGACGACCTGTCCATCCTGACAAAAGAAGCCATTCAGGTGCGTACCTTATCGCATGGGATGACGGCGAGAGAAATCGTATTAGATGCCTTGCTTTTGTATTTTTCAGGATTGACTAAAGATGATTTTTCTCGCCCGGGCCTTCAAGAGCACATTGATGAGATCTGGGCAGTTGCACAAACGATTCTTCAACCTACGGCCACAGTTGATGATAGCATAGAACTTGCGGATCGGCTCTATCAAGAATTAGAAACTCGGATTGGAACGTTAACCAAAGAGCCAGAAGAGGAACAACGTGAAGACGCGGCAGAAGAGGTTTCCGCATCTGAGTTTGGGCAGCAACATCAAGCGGCAGAGCATCTGGAGGATGAGTATCAACCAGTTCTCAATTGGGAGTTTCGGGGGGCCTTAGATCCTGAAGACATTCGAGTTGAGGATTCGGAAATATCTGAAGCTGAATCACAAGGGCAACAACCAGGAGGAGGTCTTTCAGAAGGTAAAGGGGGAGAGGCCTTACAAGGAGGCAAATCACTACCTTTCTCTTCGCCATCTCAAGCACCCTCGGACCCTCAGAAACCGCTATTTGGCATGTCTCCTCTCCAGCAATGGTTTCAGCCAAATTTACATTCACAAGATGGGCAGCGTGGTAGGACCTTGGGTAGCGGGAACTATCTCTACGACGAGTGGGATGGACTCATTCATGACTATCGTCCCCAATGGTGTCGAGTGATTGAGCAGCCGGGCGTGGAAGGTTCTCCTGACTTTGTCGATGAAACATTTCAGGCCTATGCTCCAATGATTCGATTGATCCGGCGCTACTTTGAAACGATTCGTCCTGAGGCCTTCCGGAGACTCGGGCGGCAGACCAATGGAGAAGATATTGATCTCGATGCGTTAGTCAATTGGATGGTGGAGCGGCGCCAGGGGAAGGAGCCATCTGATCAAGTCTATTCCACTCGCCAGAAGCATGATCGTCAAGTAGCTGTTGCTTTTCTGGTGGATATGAGTGGATCGACTGGTCGCCAAATAGGGTCTCGGTCTCGACCGGTTATTGATGTTGAAAAGGAAGGCTTACTGTTATTGTCTGAGGCACTGGCAGCTATTGGCGATCACCATGCCATCTACGGGTTTTCTGGCCAAAGTCGGGAGGCAGTGGATATTCATCTTCTCAAAGATTTTGATGAACGGTCGGGAGGGCGAGTGGGGTTGAAAATCAGTGGAGTCAAACCGCGGCAACAAAATCGGGACGGTGCAGCCATTCGCCATGCGACCTATCGGCTCATGCAGCAGGCAGCAAAAGTGCGCCTTTTGATATTGATCAGTGATGGAAAGCCTTTAGATGATAACTATGCGGACGAATATTCTTTGGAAGACACCAAGATGGCGCTACGCGAAGCACGCCTAAAAGGCATTCACCCGTTTTGTATTACCATCGATCAAGCGGCCACGGATTATGTGAAACGTATGTATGGAGATATTGGATTTTTGGTTATTGATAACGTCGAGACGTTACCGACACGTTTGCCAAAAATCTATCAGCGGTTAACGGCTCGCTAATGTCTTGATGGATGAAATAGATTATTGATGTCCAATTTTACACGTCCTGAAGTCCCACCTTGGTTATATAAACTTTTTACAGGTCACCAATATCCGTATGTTCGTCGTCAGGCAAAGTTTGACAAGAAAGATCGTCCTACAGATGCGGGCCCTTCAGAGCCAACGTCAGATGAAGTTCGGGAAAAATTCTGGGAAATTTATCCTCGCTGTACGATAAAAATGTTACAGGAAGTCAAAACCGGCATGATCGTCGCGTTTAACGAATTAGGAGAGTATGCGGCGGGAACCTACCAGGAATTTGTGGACCATCCTGAAGAATTTTTGGCCCGTGAATATGGGAAAAAAAAGATAAAAGTAAATTTTTATGATGGAGACAATTTTGTCTGTACGATCAATTTTAAAGTCGCGGGGTGGACTAGCCATGATGAGGATGAATAACCCATGGTCGCGATCCTAAAAAAGGAATAGGTGGTGTGATGAGGCGAGTGAAAGTGACAGTAGTGGGTGCAGGCAATGTCGGTGGATCGATTGCGCAACGTCTCGCTGAAAAAAATTGGTACGATATTGTGTTGGTAGATATAGTTGAGGGAATGCCGCAGGGGAAAGCGCTGGACTTAGTGGAGGCCGGGCCAGTCTGTTCCTATGATTCTGCTGTCATAGGGGCTAATAATTATGAAGCCACGAAAGATTCTGACATCATTGCCGTCACCTCAGGAATTCCAAGGCGCCCAGGGATGAGCCGAGATGAATTGCTCGAGACCAACACCAAGATCGTCTCCTCCGTTGTTCGGGAAACCGCCAAACGGTCACCTGAAGCCATTCTCATTATTGTGTCGAATCCGCTCGATGTGATGACGCATGTTGCTCGGCGAGTGAGCGGATTTTCCAGGAATCGTGTTTTGGGGATGGCCGGAGTGTTGGATTCTGCCAGATTCCGGTCCTTTATTGCGGAAGCCTTACAAGTCTCTGTAGAAAATATTCATGCTATGGTCTTAGGGGGGCATGGGGATTCAATGGTGCCCCTTATCCGATATTCGACAGTCGCTGGGCGCCCACTCCCAGAATGGTTTTCGCCTGAAAAACTAGAGGGGTTGATCAAACGAACACGAGAAGGGGGAGCAGAAATCGTCAATTTATTAAAGACTGGGAGTGCATACTACGCCCCGGCTGCTTCTGTGGTGGAAATGGTTGAAGCGATATCCAAAGACCAAAAGAAAATCCTTCCTTGTGCGATCTTATGTGAAGGGGAATATGGATTTGATGATTTGGTATTGGGGGTGCCAGTCAAGCTGGGGTCGAACGGGGGTGAAAGCATTATTGAGTATGACCTGACCAGTAACGAAAAAACTGCGTTAGAAGCTTCCGCAAAAGCCGTTCAGGAATTATGTGGAAAAGTTGATGAGATAATGCAAAAAATGTCCTAGAGGCACGCCATCCTCCACGCTTGGTTTTAAAGGTATTGGTCGAAAAATTTCCCATGAAAACCGTGCTCCTGAGTGCTTGACGCTTGGAGAACCCCATTCGTATAGTGGCCATGGGTCTTAAAACCCACATCTGAAAAAATCGTGTCTGTTTAGTCTATATTACGTCCTAAATCCAATAGTGAATCTGAGATAATCGAGAACGAATATGATTGAAACGATGACTCCGCGTGTGTTGCGAGAAATCCCCGGAGAACCCTGGGAAATCACTTCGTATTGCCAGCAGGGTGGCTATGAAGTGTGGAAGCAATGTGTCACGAAACCAGACCCTCAAGCTATTATTGCCCAATTGAAGGAAGCGCATCTTCGTGGGCGAGGTGGAGCAGGGTTTCCTACCGGATTGAAATGGGACAAAGTCCTGAACCATCGTGTGGAAGAACGCTATTTTGTGTGCAATGCAGGTGAGCATGAACCGGGAACATTTAAAGACCGGTATTTACTCAGACACCATCCACATCAGTTATTGGAAGGCTGTCTCATTGCTGCACATACGGTTGGGGCCAAGGAAGCCTACATTTATCTTAATCACGAGTTTGCTGAAGAAAAAGGCCACTTTGAAAAGGCGAAGGAAGAAGCACGGGCCAAAGGGTATTTGGGAAATAATATTTTAAATACGGGCCTTGATTTAGATATCCAAATTTTTGATGGCTATGGCAGTTATGTGGCTGGTGAAGAAACGGCTATGTTGGAATCGATGCAAGGGCGTCCAGCTCAGCCGAAACAAAAACCGCCGTTCTATCCCACGGAATATGGACTTCATGGGAAGCCCACACTAGTCAATAATGTGGAAACACTTTCTAATATTCCACAGCTCCTACGAAATGGGGCCGCATGGTTTCGGGAAGTCGGAACCAATACGACACCAGGGACCATGTTATTTTCTCTCAGTGGGGCCATCAACCGACCAGGTGTGTATGAATTGCCGTTGGGGACGACAGTTCGTCATTTGATTGAGGTATGCGGGCAGGGAGTGCCCAATAGTCATGGGGTAAAAGCGGTTTTTCCAGGCGGCCCCTCGTTTTCCATGATTGGCCCAGATCAGTTAGACCTTCCCATGGATTTTGATTCTTTGAAAAAAGCTGGTACTGGATTAGGTTCCGCAGGTGTGATTGTTGTGGATGATGCCACATGTATGGTGGCTCAAACGCTGAAGTTTTCAGAATTCTTTGAAGATGAGACATGTGGTCAATGTCCGCCCTGTCGAATTGGCACAGAAGAGTTAGCGACGCTAATGCGGAAAATAGAAAATGGACAGGGTGAACAAACAGACTTAGAGAAGTTGTTACAAATCTGTGGATTTGTGAAAGGCACAGGGTTTTGCACTTTAGTGTCAGGGGCTGCCGTGCTTGTTCAGAATAGTTTGCGACTGTTTCGTCATGAGTTTGAAGCCCATATTGAATTAGGACGCTGTCCGATGAATTGAGTTCCATATCTGAGGAATAACAAAATTTTCCAATGCCTCGAGTCACATTTATTCATCCTGAAGGAAAAAGTGGAGATGTTGCGGCCGATCTGTCTCTTCTTGAGGCAGCTGAGCAGTTGGGGTTTCCTCTCAATCATGATTGTGGGGGGAATGCCTCTTGTACCACCTGTCGGGTGGATGTGGTCGCGGGGTTAGAAAATTTGTCAGACATTGATTTTGATGAACAAGATTTACTTGATAGAGAAGCGCTCATCGAACCCTATCGGCGATTGGGGTGCCAGGCGCGAGTGTTGGGAGATGTGATTGTCCAGGTGCCTGAAGAAAAATGGGAGAGAACGTCACTCGATCACTCACAGGAAGTCAAGTCTTCCTCCCAATAACAATCGGTCGGATTCCTGAGATACCACTCTTCTCTCATCTGTCTCATACAAACATTTCTTTTTCTTACTCGTTTATGGCTAGTTGGACTTCAATTACTCGAACCTATACCTTCTGCGCAGCGCACCGTCTGCATACTGACCAATTGCCGGATGAGGTCAATCAAAAAATATTTGGCAAATGCAATAATTTGAATGGTCATGGCCACAATTACACGGTTGAAGTAACGGTTCGAGGGGAATTAGATGTCAAAACGGGGTTGATCACTGATGTTGACCAACTTGATCAGATTGTGCAGAAAACTGTTGTGGCTCGTTTCGATCATCAACATTTAAATTTTGACCCAGCTTTTCAACATCTCACCACTACAGGGGAAAACCTGGCGAGTGTTATTTGGGATTTATTAGTTGATATGCTGCCATTGGGCCAATTAGAAAAAATTGGAGTTCTCGAAACGCGGGATAATTTTTTTGAATACATAGGAGATCCGAAATCCTAAAGTTTGCAGGAACTTCTTTTCATTCACTTTAGCGCCTGGAGAAGCATGAAGCCAAAATTGACGAAATCTAAGGTTGCAGCTGTACAGCGCAATACCCGAAAAATAGCGGATTCGGATCAGATTAAAATTACCTCCCCAGCCGCGATCAAAGACATTGAGCCCACGGTTCGGAAATTACTCAGTCAGCTTGGCGAGAATCCTGATCGAAATGGATTGCAGGAGACTCCCAAGCGAGTTGCCAAAGCTCTCACCTATCTCACGCAGGGCTATCATCAAGATGTTGACACCTTGCTCAATGAAGCCCTCTTCCCCATCCAATATGACGAAATGGTGATCGTCAAAGATATTGATTTTTATAGTCTGTGCGAACACCATCTGTTGCCGTTTTTTGGCAAATGTCATGTTGGCTACATTCCTAGAAAGCATGTTGTGGGTTTAAGCAAAGTTCCACGAATTGTGGATATGTTCAGCCGTCGTTTGCAGGTACAAGAACGCCTAACTGTGCAAATTGCCCATACGATTCAAGAAAAGCTCAATCCTCATGGGGTGGGTGTGGTCATGGAAGCGCGGCATTTGTGTATGAGTATGCGGGGAGTGGAAAAGCAAAACACTGTGGCTGTGACCAGCGAAATGTTAGGTGTATTCAGAAAACAACAACAAACGCGAGATGAATTTCTCAAGCTTATTCGTCAACGCGGTAGTGATAACGATTAACAATCTATCAATCGATTGGGTCGAATGATATCCAAAAATCTTCCTTGACCAATTTTATTCAATCAGCTTTAATGAGGTATATTATCTTCCTAACATTGTATTCCCACGGATGGGCCAGGAGCGCAGGATGCGCCGGTCTTATAGGTTTTTTCGTGAGTCATGAAAACGCACTGTCTTTAGCGTAGGTGTGACCAACAGTTTTCCCAGACGTTACAGCTGACACACCAATTCTCTTTGCCCTCTTCTTCCTACTTCTTTGAGTGCTCTCTTTATAGTCCCGAGTTTTTTCTGTCCGAAATGGGGTTTCCTGGACAGCTCGAAAATTTTAATGTATCCCTCATCATGAATACTCCAGCTCATATGATGTTAAACGTGGGCCTGTTGGGGAAGGGGAGAGTGCCCCGGTATCAGATTGTCGTGCTGATAGGAGCAGTGATTTCGGATGTGCCGATGTTTGTGTTTTATTTTTGGGAAAAAGTGTGGCGTGCCTTTCCAGAATCAGAAATTTGGCAACACTATTTTGATCCAAGTTGGCAGATAGTTTTTGATCTTTTTCATTCGTTTCCCATTGCGATTGTTGGTGGGCTTCTGAGCCTATGGGCAAAATGCAAGGGATGGACGCTATTTTGGGCCAGCATGATTTTGCATAATGTAGGCGATTTTCCGCTCCATCATGATGACGCACATCGGCATTTCATTCCTCTGTCGGATTGGCAATTTGCCAGCCCGGTATCGTATTGGGATCCCCGATTTTATGGAGATGTTGTGACGATCATTGAAATTCTCATGGTTTTGGCCATTGGGCTCTGGCTTTGGCGAGATGCCAACTGGGTGGGTACAAAAATAATTGTGGCTTCAATCTTCTCCATCTATCTTGGATCTTTAGGATATGTTGTTCTTGTGTGGATATAACGAAACCATCCAATCATTTGAACTCTCCAAACTTTCCAATAGATCATAACTTGTTTGTTTCAAGAAAAGATTGAATAGCCTGATTAAAAGCTTCCGGTTGTTCCAAATTGGAAAGATGGCCAGCTTGAGGAATAGTGATGAACGTTGAACCAGAAATTCGCTGAGCGATATACTCTGATTCGGTAATAGGGGTGGCTTGGTCCTCTTTACCCACGAGAATTAAAGTTGGGCATGTGATTTCTGAGAGAAGATGCGTTGAATCAAGTCGCGATGCCATAGCCATCAGGTCTACGACAATTCCTGCCGCTGGAGTTTGAAGAATCATTTGCCGGACCTGTTCGACAATTTCAGGACGCTTTTCAATCGTTATTGGAGCTAAGAGTTTTGGGATCATCATGTCAGCAATCGCTGTTGCTCCGTTCTTAAAGGCGATTTGAGCCATGGCTCGTCTTCCGGTTTCTCCTTCCTCTGTATCTGCTTGAGCTCGGGTATTGGCCAAAATCAAGGCTTGCACTCGTTCGGGATATTGTCGATACATGGAAAAGAGGGTATATCCGCCCATTGACAAACCTATGAATACGGCTTGGGGAATCTCAAGATAGTCCAGAAACTCGAGGATATCCTTCGCATAATCATCCAGGGACCAATTCCATAGTATGGTATCGGATTCGCCATGCCCCAGGAGGTCAAGAGTCATGACTCGATTTGACTTGGCTAAAGCCTTGACTTGGGGTTGCCACATGGCCTTGCTTAAGGGGAAAGCATGGATGAAGACCAGAGGCGTGCCTTCCCCTTGGTCTGTGTAGGCTAAACGGATTCCTTTATCGTTGATGAAACTTTTCATCATGATCTCCTTGTCCGTATGGATGATGAGCTAACAGAATTGAATCGTCTGAAAACATCACAAGGGTTTTTCCTAACCATTTGCAGGAAGATATCTCGTGGTTATAGCATACTCCAGAAAAAAAAAGGCCAGAAATGATCAATGGACAGTGTAGAGAGGCGACAAATGGAATCTTTCGATTCAGAAATGCAACCTGATCTTTTCCCTACAAAATCTTCCATGGTGCGTCAGCAAGTTCCTTTGGCGGATCGAATGCGGCCACAGGATTTTGATGATTTTGTAGGCCAAGAAGAAATATTGGCGGAAGGTTGTCCGCTTCGTATAGCTATTGAGAATGATTGTGTGCCTTCCCTCATATTGTGGGGACCGCCAGGGACAGGAAAGACAACTTTGGCGGGGTTAATAGCCCAAAAAACACAGTCAGCATTTGTGCCATTTTCAGCCGTGCTCAGTGGTGTGCCAGAGTTGCGCGGGCTCTTGAAGGCAGCTCAGCAACGTAAAAAAGTCTCGGGCCAACATACGCTGCTCTTTGTCGATGAAATTCACCGATTCAATAAAGCGCAGCAGGATGCCTTTCTCCCCTTTGTGGAGCGAGGAGAGATCACGCTCATCGGAGCCACCACCCAAAATCCTTCCTTTGAGGTCATCGCGCCGTTATTGTCTCGTTCTATGGTGGTCGTGCTCAAACCTTTGAACGAGGATGCTTTGGGACATATATTAGACCGTGCCCTTATGGATACGAAGCGGGGATTGGGAACAACAAAAATTACCCTCACATCTGAAGCCAGGCGTTTGATAATTGATTACGGCAACGGTGATGCCCGATCATTGTTAACGGGGCTGGAATTTATAGTTACTCATTACGCAGATACTGGGAAGCCATCCACCATCGATAAATCTCAAGTGGAACAAGCTCTCAAAGAAAAAGCCTTACGATATGATCGAAATGGAGAAGAGCACTACAATTTGATTTCTGCGTTTATCAAAAGTATGCGAGATTCCGATCCAGATGGAGCCCTCTATTGGTTGGCACGAATGCTGGAAGGTGGGGAGGATCCGAAATTCATTGCACGGCGCATGATGATTTTTGCATCTGAAGATATTGGGATGGCGGACTCCCAGGCGCTGGTTCTTGCCTCAGCAGTCTTTCATGCGGTGGAGGTTGTGGGATTACCTGAAGCGCAAATCAACATGGCGCATGGGGCGACCTATTTAGCGATGGCTTCAAAAAGCCATGCGTCGTATGCTGGAATTGTATCTGCCAGAAAGGATGCCAAAGAAAAAGGCAATTTGCCTGTGCCACTTCATTTGCGCAATGCCGTGACTTCTCTCATGAAAGATTTGGGGTATGGAAAAGACTATCGCTATGTTCATGATGATCCAGGTGCCAAATCCCAAACGCATCTACCCAAAGAACTGGAAGGCCGTCGCTATTATCGATCCACAGATGCTTCTTCGCCTGCCGATGAAGAGGAAGATCTCAATGCTCCTTGGTGAGGCCATAATTGATGGTAGGGTTCCAAAGAAAAAGCCCTTTGAGGACTCGAAATAGACTTCCTCAAAAGGCCTTTACGTTTGGTGAGACTATTGGAGTTAACCCACAACCTAAAAACCCCTAATGGGCTTTTTTGGCATGACCCTTCTTTTTTCCATGATCATCACCAGCTTTGCCGTGGTCGTCGCCGGCTTTGCCGTGATCGTCTCCAGCTTTTCCATGGTCACCGGCTTTCCCATGATTATCCCCGGCCTTGCCATGTTTTGCTCCCGCTTTACCAGAAGCGATCAAGATAGGCGAGGAGCCTGTTAAGGCATCATTGGCATGTACTGCCCCTAAGCCCACAAAAGAAAAGGCGAATACAACTGCGATAAGTAACGACGAGAGTTTACTCATTTCAATCCTCCGCATGAAAAGAAAATGAAGGACCTCCTTCGCTAAGTCTTGATGGTGTGGGGCGCAGGAGATCAACCTAATTGTTCTTAGGAGCATACCAAACATTTTTGCAAGGACAAGAGCTTCGGAAAGATAATTGGAATAGAGAGCTATCTCAAAAAGAACAAGATTATGAAACAGGCAACAAACTGTGTTTCCAATCTCATAATGGGTTGGGTTTGGGTAAGGATTACTTAATTAGCCGAGTAACAGCTTGATATTTGCCATCTCTTCCGCGATCAATTCAGCTTGTTTCAATACTATTTCCGTAGCCAATTTCTGCATGTCCGGTGGATAGCCATATTTTCGTAATGTTCTTTTCACAATGACCTTTAACTTTGCTTTGACGCTTTCTTTGATGGTCCAGTCGATAGAAGCATTGGCCTTCACCTTTTCAAACAACACCACAGCCAGCTCCCTAAGCTTGTCTTTTTCCATGACCTCTCGGGCACTGTCATTATTGGCAATGGCCGTGTAAAAAGCATATTCAAAATCAGACAGCCCCATTTCCTGAGGCTCCTTGTCCATCGACTGAATCTCTTTACCCAATTGAATGAGTTCTTCAATCACCTCCACGGCCGTTAAAATCTTGTTGTGATACTTCTTGATGGAATTTTCCAGCATTGCCATCAGCGATTGGCTTTGAATCAGATTCTTTTTGGTCCTTGTTTTGATTTCATCATTCAGGAGTTTCTTCAACACTTCCAGAGCAATGTTTTTATGCTCCATGTGTTTCACTTCCAAAAGAAACTCTTCTGAAAGGATGGAAATATCTGGTTTTCTGATCCCAGCAGCATCGAACACATCAATGACCTGCTCGGTGATCAGAGCTTGATCAATCACCTGCCTGATAGCTGTTTCAACGTCTTCATCGGTTTTCCCTGAGCCAGTGCTGTCGAATTTGGCCAATCGGGCTTTGACCGCCTGAAAAAACGACACCTCATCTTTCACATCCAGGGCCTGTTCGTGGGGAATAGCAATGGAAAAGGCCTGGGACAGGGCCGTGACTTCGTTAATGTAGCGCTTTCTCCCATGTTCCAGTCCCAGAATGTGTTCTTCCGCAGCAAGGATCAGCGAAAGCTTCCGCCCTGTGTCGGCCTGAAAATAGTCTTCATAGGCACACCCATGAAACATCTGGGACACGACTTCCAATTTCTCCAACATCAGTTGCACCGCTTGTTCCTGGGCAATGGCCGGGTCACCTTTCCCCCCGCTGTCCGAATAAAAGGACAAGGCTTTTTTTAGGTCTGACGCGATTCCCAGGTAATCCACTACAAGTCCGCCAGGCTTATCCTTATAGACACGGTTGACTCGTGCAATGGCCTGCATCAGATTATGGCCTTTCATGGGCTTGTCGATGTAGAGGGTGTGCAGGGAAGGCACATCAAAACCTGTCAGCCACATATCCCGAACAATCACCAACTTGAGTTCATCTTCTGGGTCTTTCATCCTATCGGCCAAAGCTCTGCGCTGCTCTTTAGTGGTATGGTGTTGGGCAATCTCCGGACCGTCAGAAGAAGCCGAGGTCATCACGACCTTTATGACACCCCTTTTCCGGTCGTCATTGTGCCACTCCGGTTTGATCTTGATGATGGCCTTGTATAAATCAGCGGCAATCCGGCGAGACATGGCAACAATCATCGCCTTGCCTTCAAACACTTCCTGCCGCTGATCAAAATGATTGACCATATCCTTCGCCACCTGTTTGATCCGGCCATCACTCCCAATGAGGGCTTCCAGTTGTGTCCATTTGGCTTTGGCTGGTGGAGCGGCCGCTAGCTCACCCTCTTCCAGCTCAGTATCCAGCTCGGCAACTAGTTTTTTCCCTTCTTTACTTAAGTGTATTTTGGCTAGGCGACTCTCATAAAATATTCTGACGGTGGCTCCATCTTCAACAGCCTGTGCAATATCGTACACATCAACATAGTTGCCGAAGACCGCGGGCGTGTTGACATCGGTGCCTTCAATAGGGGTTCCGGTAAATCCCAGATACGTGGCACGAGGCAACGCCTCCCGCATATACTTAGCAAAGCCATACACAATTTTTTTACCGACAACCGTGCCACTTTCATCCTTGGCATCGATGGTCTGAGCTTTAAAACCATATTGCGTCCGATGAGCTTCATCGGCAATAACAATAATATTGTCCCTCTCTGACAGAGTTTCATACACATTGCCTTCATCAGGCTGGAATTTCTGGATAGTTGTAAACACCACTCCCCCCGATGCGACTTTGAGCAGCTCCTTCAACTGGCCACGGTTTTCCGCCTGTACGGGTTCCTGCCTGAGCAATTGCTTGGAGGCGGCAAAGGTATCAAACAACTGGTCGTCTAGGTCGTTTCTATCGGTAATGACCAGAACGGTAGGATTATCCATGACCAAGACAATCTTTCCCGTATAAAACACCATCGAAAGGGACTTGCCGCTTCCCTGGGTATGCCAGACCACGCCACCTTTTCGATCGCCCACTGGTTGAGCATCCACCCCGGTCAGACCATAGCTTTCGGGGTCTTCCATCACCGTAAGCCCATCTGAATGTTTGGCTCTAATCGCTGAATAGCCCGATGCCCGCAAGGTCGATTCCACTGCGCGATTCACCGCATAGTATTGATGATAGGAAGCAAGCTTTTTCACCGTCTGGATGGTGGTAATCCCTGTCTCTTTATCTTCTTTTTTCGATTGTTCAAACACAATGAAATGTCGAAGCAGGTCCAACAGGGTGTGTTTATTCAGCATGCCCTTGATCAGCGTCTCTAATTGGCCAATGAGCGGAGAGGCTTCCATCTTGCCATCCGCCGTCTTCCACGCCATAAAACGGGTGAATCCAGCAGAGAGAGACCCAGCTTTGGCTTCCAAGCCATCGGAAATAATCATCATGCTGTTGTAGGTGAAAAGACTGGGAATGGCCTGCTTGTAAGTCTGAAGCTGCTTAAAGGCTGACTTGACGGTCGCGGTTTCATCTACCGGATTTTTCAGTTCAATGACCACCAGAGGCAACCCATTCACAAAAAGGATTACATCCGGGCGTTTGTTGACATGGTTTTCGATGACAGTCAATTGGTTGGCAACGACAAAGTCGTTATTTTCCGGACTCGCGAAATCAATGAGTCAAACCAAATCACCCCGCGCATTCCCGTCCTGCTGATAGGTGACTGGTATCCCCTCTGTCAGCAATCGGTGAAAGGCTTCATTATTGGCAATAAGTTCCGGAGAAAGAAGCCGTTGAATATGCTTGATCGCATCTTCTCGGGCATCTGAGGGGATAGACGGGTTGATCCTCCCGACAGCGGATTGCAGTCGCTCCATGAGCAGCACATCTTCAAAGGATTGCCTTTCCGGTGTGTCGCTGTCCGGGGCAATGGAGGGGGCGTAGAGGTATTGATAGCCCTGCCGTTCAAGAAGTTCGATGGCAAACTTCTCAATCTCGGATTCGGTGACTCTCGTCATCCGTTCTTTCCATTAATCAGGCTAATGACCACTTTGACAATCGTGTCTTTTTCTGCTGGGTTGCTTTCTGCAATAAGGAGCGTCAAGGCAACTAACGCGTTATCCGCAATCCGTTTTTCACCATTTTCGCGATACAAATACTGGTTGCATTCCAGAAACCAAGCAAAAATGGCGGCAGCGATACGTTTATTTCCATCGGAAAATGAGTGGTTCTTGACGATGAAATACAAAAGATTCGCTGCTTTTTCCTCGATGCTCGGATATAATTCCTCTCCATTAAAGACCTGGTAAATAGTGTTGAGAGAACTGTGAAATGAATCATCCTTCTCATTCCCAAAGAGTGCGCTCAACTTTTCTTTCTCTCGCCAAAGGGCAATCTGCTTCATCGCTTCATGATAGGCAATGGGCGTCTGAGCAGAAATTCTTGTATCTGCGATTTGTAGGCGTTGATGGTCATAATCGTCCAAAACGGACAAGGCATGACTGTATTGTTCCAAGATGGATATGATACTTCGAGTGTCCTTGGAAGAAAGCGTTTCCTGATGAACGAGTCTGGAAGTTAAGGAAATGGCCTGCTTCAGATTATTGAGATGTTCGTGCTGCGCTTGGAGTTTTCGCTCATTGAGGGCATAGCCATCGATCAAATAGCGCTTAATCACGTCAGCCGCCCAGATTCGAAACTGGGTGCCGCGCTGAGACTTAACCCGATATCCCACTGAGATAATGACATCTAGATTGTACAGTTTCGTCTTGTATTGCTTGCTGTCTGCGGCAGTTGTCAAGGAATCCTTGACAACTGAAGCCTTATCCAATTCACCCTCTTTAAAGATGTTGTTGATATGTAAGCTGATATTCTGTTTCGTCTTCTCAAAAAGCTCCACCATCTGAGCCTGAGACAACCAAACCGTGTCATGAGCAAAACTGACCTCAATGACCGGAGCGCCGTCATTGGCTTGATAAATCACCACACGATCTTCGTTAGTCTTCACCATGTAATGCTCTTCGGTAGGGCAATAGAAGGAGCGTAGAGGTATTGATAGCCCTGCTCTTCAAGGCGTTCGATAGCAAACTCTTCTATGGCGTTTTCTGTTATTCGCTCCATGCCTTACAGCATCTTAGTGTGCATATTCAACACGCACTTCACCACTCATGAGTTTTGGAAGAAGTGTATCCCGGAGTTTTTCGAGGGTGCGAATCTGAGTATGGTTGTATTCAATCTTGTTCCATGTAAGGTCAGCATATTCAGAAAAGGCTTTAAGCCTAGCATCTGGGGGAAGCTTAAATTCTAAATTTTCTAGATCCGATGGTTTTAAAGATGGATACGTTGATGTTGACCCTTCTGCAATTGAATGCAGATATTCTGTCATTTCTTCTGTTGTTAAAAAAATATAAATGAAATGCGGGTTAATCGTTTCGCAGGTTATGACGCAAAAACCAGTTGACACAATAATATCCTCATCAGGGTGTTTTATTATTCCATAATGTTTTTGGTTTGGACGGACGGTTGAAATTACCACATCATTATGTTTGACAATGCGGCGTGCTCTACTCGGGGCAGAGTTCATTTCAAAGACTTGGAAACCATCAATTTTACCTTCAGTTATTGAGCCAGTGTCCAAATATCGAATTGTTTTTAGTGTGGTATCTTTGGTCACACTTGTAGTATTAGTTTTAACAAAGTCCCCGATTTTTGCCGTCTCCCAATCATCTTGGGCTTCCTCCACAAACCACTGCCTGAACAGCGTTTCCGCCATGGCTTCGAGGGTTTGGTTCTGGCGGTGGAGTAGGTCTATTTTATCGTCGAGACTAGACAGGACGGAGGCAATGGCTTGTTGTTCGGGGAGCGGAGGGAGCGGGATTTCTAAATCCTCTAAAATTCCTTTTGTTAAAGCTCTTCTTGTAGCTCCAACTTCTGATTGTGATAAAAGTTCTTCTTTTAATGCCTGCAAAGAGTAAAAAATGTATTTGCAATCTACTTCTTTTTGCTTCAACCTTATTATGGCAACATGCTGATTTACTCTAGCGGGCAATACTGAATTAGGAACGACACAGCACCTTGCCACACTATCACCAGTAATATTCAATAAGACATCATTTTTTTCTACAGTTACATTTTTTAAACCATCTGCCTGCTCACTATCAATGAATGCCAAGCCATCGAATGAAAACTCGAAGTCTAATATATTTTGACTTCTTATAAGTGATATTCCTTCATCCTTATATGAGTTATTGCCACCTCTAGGCGTAGCCCCGCTACCAATTTTAATAGCCACTGTCCCCAGCTTACATTCCTTCCACTCACCCATTAACTTTCACCTTCGCCAAATTCTCGACAATCAACTCATTTAATCTCGCTTCCTCCTTCAACTGCTCCTCAAACTCTTGCTTTTTATGAGTCATTTTCATCAGCAGTCTCATTCTTCTCCAAACATTTTGACATACTCGTTAAATACAAAAACCCGGTTACGCTGATAGCCGGTTGTTTCGATCAATATTTTTTGCTCGACAAAGACTTTGACTAATGCATTCGCTGCTTTGGGTGACAGACCGGTGATGTTCTGTGCATCCTTGATCGTGACAACCGGTCTTCTAAACAGTTGGTGCAAAAATTCTTGTCCCTGTTTTGCCCGCTTGCCCATCAGAAGAATGCGTTCCTTTTCGATGGAGGCTTTTAATTCTGTAATCCTCTTTAAGGTGGCCACAGAATTTTCTGCGGTCTGTATCACCCCTGTCAGAAAAAACTTCATCCATTGTCCTAGGTCGTTTTTGGTTCGGACGAATGTCAGGTTGTCGTAATACAGTGTCTTGTTTTTTTCGAAGAAATCGGAGAGATATAGCAGGGGTTTATCGAGGATGCCGCTGGATACCAGATACAGAGTAATAAGTAATCGGCCAATTCTGCCATTGCCATCCAGGAAGGGATGAATGGTTTCAAATTGGTAATGCGCGATGGCAATCTTTACCAAATGAGGCACGTTGCTCTCAGAATGATGAAGAAATAACTCCAAATCAGACATCAACTCCGGCAGCTTGCTATGTGCCGGAGGGATGAAAACGGCATCCGCGAGGCTTGCTCCACCAATCCAGTTTTGAGATTGCCGAAATTCGCCAGGATTTTTTCGGTCGCCTCTGCCGCCAGATAGCAGTATCTTATGCGTTTTTTTAATGAGTCTGTTCGACAATGGAAGTGTTTGCAGGTCCTCTATGGCAGCATTCATGGCACTGACATAGTTCGAGACTTCTTTCCTATCGTCTCGCCGTTCTGGGTCTATTTCGTTCTCTTCTACAAGAGCTTCTTCTATATTGGTATGGGTGCCTTCAATCCGGCTGGACACGACTGCTTCTTTAAAAATGTGCATCATGATGAACATGTCTGTATCAGGAACAAATCGGGAAAAGGAATTCAATTCCCCCAGTTTCAATGAGGCTTTTTCCAACAATTCATTGATGACCGTATCTGTCCAGAAAAAGGGATGATTGATTTTCTCAGGCATAAAATACTGATATTTATAGCCTTTTTTATATGAACCCGCTTTGAATTCTTTAATATCCATCACAGTCCCTAAAGTAACATATAGATTTCTATATTTTATCTTAATCGACAAAGGTAAAATATAAATTTTCTTATTTTACTTTATAGAAGTTTCCAATTCCCTCTTTCACAGCACCTTTACCTTCGCCAAATTCTCCACAATCAAAGCATTGAGTTTGGCTTCCTCTTTCACCTGCGCCTCAAACTCGGCTTTCAGCTTGGTAAACCGCTCATTAAAATCAAAATCATCTTCATCATCTGGCAAGCCCACATACCGTCCTGGTGTCAGCACATAATCCAATTCTCTGACTCGTTCAACTGAGGCAGAATTACAGAACCCGCTGATATCTTCATAGTCCCCCTTAGGGTTGCGCCAGTTATGATAGGTGCCAGCGATGGTGGCTATATCCTCCTCTGAAAACTCCCGTGTTCTGCGGTTAATTAAATGCCCTATGTTGCGGGCATGAGTTATTGTCAAATCTTGGGGATGACGTTTTTAGGCGGCCTTCCTGGTCTCGACTTCTCCATCGACAAATATGACGCCCGCAATCATTTGTGCGAGCCGCTGATAGCCCCGCAACCGTCGCCAGGTTTTCTCCGCACCACGCACTAATTGGAACGCCATGGTTAACGCGGTGGCTCGAGACAGACAGCCGCGTGTTTTCGCCGTGCGTAAGCGCACCGTGGCAAAGGTCGACTCAATCGGATTGGTCGTTCGAATATGCTGCCAATGTTCGGCGGGAAACTGATAGAAGGCCAGCAGGGCCTCGCGATCCTTCTGTAAACACTCCGCGACTTTGGGATATTTCGCCTCATAGGTCTGGAGCAATCCATCAAAGGCCTTGTCCGCCTGGGCCTTCGTGGGGGCCATCCAGATCTCGTGAAGCCCGGCCTTCGCTTTCGCCTGCAGACTCTTCGGGAGTTTGTTCAACACGTTCACGGTCTTATGCACCCAACAGCGTTGCCCCTTGGTCGAAGCATAGACTTGAGGCAGGGCTTTCCAGAATCCCAAGGCCCCGTCGCCCGTCGCCAAGTCTGGCCCGATCGTTAAGCCGCGGTGGTGCAGATTGAGGAGGAGGTCCTTCCAAGACTGCTCGCTCTCCCGCCCCCCATCCTCGACGGCGACCAGCTCTTTGTGCCCGTCGGCAGTGGCTCCAATCACGACCAAAAGGCAGGGCGAGTCCTCCATCCGCACATTCAGGTGGAGCCCATCGACCCAGAAGTAGACATACCGTTTTCCCGTCAGATCACGCTGCTGCCAGGTTGCCCACTCCTGCTGCCAGCCCGTCTTTAACCGACAGACCGTGGCCGCCGAGAGCCCGGCAGGACTGCCGACAAGAGCTCGTAAGGCCTCGGAGAAATCGCCGGTCGAAATCCCCTTCAAATAGAGCCACGGAATCAACTCCTCGAGGCTCTTGCTCCGCCGAAGATAGCGCGGCAGGATCGTCGAGGTAAACGCAATGCGATCGGCCTTCGGAATCTTTCGTTGATCTCGGACTCGCCGGCCTCGAACCGGGATGCCCCCAATGCCCGTTTGAATCGTGCGTTCGGGTAAGTGCCCATTCAGCACAATCATCTGATGCCCCTCGTCATCGCGGAGAGTCGCATGGGCAGCGAGAAACGCTTGGGCTTCCTCCTCCACCGCTTGAGTCAGCCGCTCCCGTGCCCCCTTCCGCAGCACCGCCGTCAAGGGATCCTCCGTATACTCATCTTGATTCGTCTGCTCTACAACGTTACGCTGGTTCATGGCGTATCCTCCTTTTGCTTGAAAGGGTGGTGATGTGCTTATCACCAGGATACGCCGCCTTTCGCTTTCAGATCATCCCCAACTTTTAAATATAACTCTGCGGGCATCAATAAAGAGAATTTCATCAGTACGGTTGCGAAACGCCTGCCCTGAGCTTGCCGAACGGGTGCCATTGGCTTTATTGCGGCTTAGGAACCAGAGGCTAGCCGGAATTTGTGTGTTGAGAAATAGCTTGGCAGGCAGATTGACGATACAATCCACCAAGCGGGCTTCAACCAGTTCTTTGCGGATGTCGCCTTCGCCGGAAGTCTTAGAAGTTAACGCACCTTTGGCCAGAACAAATCCGGTCTGCCCGCTGGGGCTTAGGTGATACAGGAAGTGTTGTATCCAGGCATAGTTGGCGTTGCCTGTGGGTGGTGTGCCGTATTTCCATCTGCCGTCTTTTCTGAGTAGATCACCGCTCCAATCACTGTCATTAAATGGCGGATTAGCGATGACATAATCGGCTTTTAAATCCTTGTGGGTGTCATTTAAGAAAGAGCCTTCGTTGTTCCATTTCACTTGGGAACTGTCGATGCCACGAATCGCCAGATTCATCTTGGCCAGCCGCCAAGTGGTCTGGTTGCTTTCCTGTCCGTAAATGGAAATATCATTCACCTTGCCTTGATGGTCGACCACAAACTTTTCGGATTGCACGAACATGCCCCCAGACCCGCAACAGGGGTCAAACACCCGGCCTTTGGTGGGTTCCAGCATGTCCACCAGCAATTCAACCACGCTGCGCGGGGTATAGAACTGCCCGCCCTTTTTCCCTTCCGCCAGCGCAAATTCACCCAGGAAATATTCAAACACATGCCCCAGCACATCGGCACTTCGGGCCTTGGCGTCACCCAAAGCAATGTTTCCGACAAGGTCAATTAACCCGCCAAGATTGGTGGGGTCGAGGTTGCCCCTGGCATAGACTTTCGGCAACACATCCCGAAGCGAGGGATTGTCCTTTTCAATGGCATCCATGGCCTGGTCCACCACTTTGCCGATTTCCGGCAATTTGGCGTTGGCTTGCAGATGTGACCAGCGGGCAATCTCTGGCACAAAAAAAACATTTTCCGCCTTGTATTCGTCCTTGTCTTCCGGGTCAGAACCCGCATAGTCGCCTTCGCCTTTTTGGAGCCTGTTGAATAAATCCTCAAAGGCATCAGAAATGTATTTCAGGAATATCAATCCTAATACGATGTGCTTATATTGTGCGGCATCAATATTTTTCCTGAGCTTATCGGCAGCCTTCCACAACTGTTTTTCAATCGGCTCTTCGTTGTTGTTGCGCTTGTTAACCTTGGCCATCTATGTCTCCCATTCCTCAGTCACTTTTTATAACCGGCAGGGAAGTTCAATGCTCTTTCTGGATCTTTGCAATCAGATTGTCATTTAGGGCTGATAAAAAGAAGTATGAAGTCGTACGAGAGGATCTCCACGCGGTTGTTAGGCGTACATTAACCTATGCTAAACCCATGTTCCCCCAGGTCATACTCGTCCCTTTCGTTGTGACATGGATCAAAAAAGGGATTAAATCTTTTGTTGACCAATTATGGATTTCACCTGTCAGGATAAACTATACCCGACTATGGCAGATGCAGGATATCCTGTCATTCGAACAACTGGGTTCACGCCAACGAAACTCTCGACATAGGACATTCCCTATCTCTTTCTTTTCCAGAGTAACCGCTTACTGCAACAAACCAGACAAGATCTCACCTGCACTCGCATTCTGACCCGTTCGAGGAAAAAACAATTATCCTACCCTAGGACAATGCTTCAACTGTCCCGCCCGGATGGCCAAAAACTTGTCAATAAACTGATTTCGTTCCTCTAGCAGAGCTGGCGAATACCGCCCGTTTCTTGGTGTGACTCGGGTGTAGTCTTGAAGTGCTAATCTTGCACGATCTTGCTTGTATGATCTAAAGAAATCTGCGGTTTGTTTTAAGATGTCCAGGGCCTGTCGATTGGATACTTGGTAGGTAAAGCTGGGAGTGTGGTTGGCTTTGGTAATGCGTTTGTTGGTGATTTTTCCCACTCCAGTAATTTTTTGAACATACTTTAAAATGCTCATTTCCGTACTACTGATTGTGATGACCAAAGCCCGATGTTTGTTGAGATTTCTTCTTGATAAGGTAACTGTGCCTTCTCCATCAATAAGCCCCGCGAGATAGCCCACATCCCTCGGAGCCAGTTTCTTTACAGTTTGGTAGGACATGAAATCTCCAGTGCAAGGTCAGATGTTTTCTAAACCAAAAAAAGGGCCCCTGGATCTTTTGATCCAGAGGCCGATTGGTGGAGGTGAGGGGACGGATGTTCCATGCTTTTCAGCGTGGGCCGGACTATGCCTTCATCCACGTGGGATGCGGGGCGTCTTAGCATCTGGTGATGCTCCGAGTGCCCGCTCATCTGACGACCAGCGAGTCTCTGAGTCTCTACAGGGCCTGAAGAGTTGGCCTCTTCCGACCCCTCGGCGTTGCCATGGCCCGTTTTGTGCGGGCGTTAGGGTTCACCGAATGAGCCCCGTTTTCACCCGAGGATTGCTCCCCGGGGCGACCATGTTGTTAATCGAACCCCTGTCCGAGAACATTCAGCGCAACAGCCCTACGTGTGTAGCCGATGATTTAAAATTCGCGGTTGCCCACGCCCACCGACCGGCTTAGAGCGCCCACTAGCCCAGAACGTTCTCGTCCGCCGCCGCTGAGCACCAGCTTTGGACCAGCCTGCAAAGTGTCGCCTCTTCCCCTCCCGCAGACAAAGAGAGGAGAGACGTCGCAGTCAATTAAGCTGCGAGAGCCAAATTATCGTTGGCAACTAATGTTTTCCCGAAGGTTTAACGAGACTCCGAGAGCTCGACACGCTCTGTTGACCTCTTGCTTCCCGTCGAAGCCAGTCACCCCCTTATTGAATGTTTACGATTTTCCCTCCGAAGAGGGAGCCTTCCTTTTAGTGTATCGCAATACAGCTAGCCTTTCCACTTGAGATAATTATTAAACTGTTGGAATCAAGAAGAGGTTGCAGGAAACCGCCAGGGGCTTTCTCTGTCTTTCTTTGCAGGAACTGCTTCGTGAAAGCGCGAGGGGATTTTGGGAACGCCCCCCTACCCCTGGTGTCGATGGCATCCTAGGGCTGTGTGGCCCATTACCAATGGAATGTCAACAAGCCCCAACTGAGACACGGCAAAAGGCAAAAGTTAGCTGAGAAAAGAGAGTGCTTGACTGGAAAATGGTTTCATTATCAAGTGAATCCCTAAAACGCCCAGGCCACAAACGTATAGCGTTCGCCCTTCGTGACTTCTTTGACTTCATGGGGATACATGAAGTTAGCTGGAAACAGAATAATATCTCCTGCCTTCATTTTGACCTCCTGAAGCCCAGTAAACCAAAATTCCCCGCCCTCATACCCTTCATTCAAGGCCCCGAGGATGGTTAAGATGGGAATGCCCTTGCGTTGGCCGTCAAAGATGGAATGAATGTGATCATAATGTTCGCGCATCATGGTGCCGGTTTGATATCGATTAAATCGTATGGGAGTAAAGGTCCTCACAAAACTTTTGATTTTCTCATCTTTTTGCTTCCCAAATTTCACCATGTATTCCTGAATGGCCCGTAAAATGAATGGGCCGAGCGTATCCTGTAAGGCTTGATTGGTATTGAGCACATCTAACTCCTTATCTGGCTGAGAGGAGTATTGATTGTCCTCATAGTTATACCAAGAATGCTTCTCCCATTCTTTGTCACGGATGTCGTTTAAGACCGATTCGCAGGCCTGTGGAGGAATAATGTTTGTCACATACACATAATCCATGACTTTATCCATCATCTCCTCCTCATTTTTTATACTATGGAACTGACTGACATGTGAGTCTTGACCGCTTTCTAGATAGAAAATTGTACGGCGGATTGAGACTTCTTTGGTTCGGTGAGAATGCCTTTTTGTTTTAAGGTCTCCAGGATTTGGTGGGTACAGGCATCGAAATTTTCTGGCCCAGCAAAAATGAGATCTCTATCGGGTTGAGGGCCAGCCTGGTCTTTCGTCATGTGAACTGTGATAACGGGGATCGGATTGACCAAAGTTTGCACTGTTTGAACAATACCCTTTGCCGTTTGTGGGAACGCATTTGTGGTGGTAATCACAAGCGAACCCGTGTCCGTCAATAACCGAACAACTTCTCCAAACCGGCGGACCATCTCTTCTGGTTTGATGTCATGCAGATCCGCATCTAAGCCCCGCTGTAAATTCTCTGCAGCCAAAAGGTAGGCATACCGCCCTTCTGCCACCAATACCGTTTCCAACTTCCTTGCAAGAAAACTCTTGGCAGTGATATCTGGTCCAGTCAGTAACACCACGGCCGCTCGGTGACCATATTGTCGGCTTCGTTCTTCCGCGCCAACATCACCTTTCACCCAGGCTGAATCGCGTTCTCGCGCTTCGGTGCGGAAATCTTCTTGTTCGTCAGCAATCAGTTCGGTAATGATCCCACCGCCTGCGACGTCATAGTTGTCGACGAGGACGAAACGACCGGTGGTTTCAAAGTTGGCATAGAGGTCGAAGGCCAATGGGGATTTAGCTCTCAAGGTGATATCAGCCACTTCATTTCGTTGCACTGTTGCTTGTGTTTGGCGATCGTCAAGATTGTTTGCGTCGACGATGCGATGGATTTCCGCAATTTCGCAGGGCACTTCACGCGTCGCGAGCCGCAAGGTATATGTTTTTTGCGTTTCAAGTGGCTGACTCCCTAACCAAAATAGATTGGCACGAAGCTGCGTAGAGACCAAAGGCCGAGTCTCTTCATGTGTGGCAATGTGGCCGCGTTCCACAAAGATTTGTTCATCCAGAGTGATGCCGACAGATTGGCCAGCAACGGCATGTGTCGGTGATGGATCAACATTGAACGCTTCAATAGATTGAATGTTGGCAGCTTTGTTGGTGGGGGAAAAGACTAAACGGTCTCCAATTTTCAACTTTCCAGCCGTAATGCGACCGACCAAGATTCGTCGGGCATCAAACTTATAGACGTCTTGAAGAGGGAACCGAAGAGCTTGTTCGCTTTCGGCAGTCTCCAGGTGAAAGTGGGATAAAGAATCCAGTACCGAGGGACCTGTATACCAAGGTGTCTCAGGGCTAACTTGCGTAATATTGATGCCTTGCTTGGCACTGGCTGGGATAATGTATTGAGGCACGACATTCAATTGAGTCAGGAATTCACGGTATTCTTTTTCAATGGCCTGAAACGTATCTTCTCGATACTTCACAAGGTCCATTTTATTTACCACCACGGTCACTTGTTTGACTCCTAACATAGAGAGTAATAAGCCGTGGCGCTTGGATTGATCGCGTACCCCTTCTAGTGCATCTATGATGAGTAAAGCCGCTTCGGCTCGTGCAGCACCTGATACCATATTTTTTAAAAACTCTTTATGCCCTGGCGCATCGATGATGATATATTGGCGGCCGCCCCAGGTGAAAAAGGTTCGAGCGGTATCAATGGTAATGCCCTGCTGCTGTTCCTCTAAAAAGGCATCGAACAAAAACGCGTATTCAAATTCCTTGCCTTGTTGTCGGCAAATGGCCTGAATTTTTTCGATCTTCCCTTCTGGAAGAGTTCCTGTGTCGGCATAGAGACGACCCAGTAACGTGGATTTGCCATGATCGACATGCCCAACGATCACAATATTCATGCGTTCTTGAATGGTGGTTTCTGTTGTCATGGCTACATATATCCGTCTTTCCGTAACTGTTCCATCCCCCGTCCTTCATCCTGTGCCCGACCGGCTCGCTCAGCCACTTTACTGTTTCTCAGTTCAATGATGACATCGCCTACGGTTTTGGCAGTGGATTGAATGGGCGTTGTGCAGGGAGCACAGCCCAGACTTCGATAACGTGTGCCTGAGCCCTGATCTAAATATAAATGATCTAAAAATGGAATATTTTCCAGTTTGATGTATTCCCAAATATTGATTTCTGTCCAATCTAGCAATGGATGAATGCGAATATGGGTGCCTGGCGGAAAGGAGATTTTGTATTGGTCCCATAGTTCTGGCGGCTGATCGCGGAAATCCCAATCGTTGTTTTTGTCACGAGGAGAAAAATAGCGTTCTTTGGCACGAGTCGCGTCTTCATCAGATCGCACACCCAAAATAATGCCGGTGTAGCCTTTTTCTTCTAGCAAGAGTTTGAGTCCTTCGGTTTTTAAGGCTGTGCAACAAGTAATGCGGCCCTTTTCATGATTCATGCCTTCAGCTAAGGCCTTTTTGTTTTGCCCGACGACCAGGTTGAGGCGCCATTCCCGGGCGAGACGATCACGGTATTCAATCATCTCAGGTATTTTGTAACTGGTATCCACATGTAACAGAGGAAATGGGACATGACCAAAAAACGCTTTGCGTGCCAACCACAACAAAACTGTAGAATCTTTCCCCATGGACCAGAGCATGCCAAGATTATCAAAGTTTTTATAGGCTTCCCTGAGGATAAAGATACTCTGATCTTCGAGTTGGCGAATGTGTTTCATGCTGTCACCAAGGGAGTGGAAAGAGAGTCAGCGTTAGGGGAAGCTGGCGTCTTGTTGTTGACAAGGCTTTGGTAAAAGTTTGCGGCCTTGCCAGAGTCTAATGCCTCAATGGCTAGAGGGGTAGCTTGGGCTACAGATGACGCCAGACCGGCTGCATAGATATATAATGCGGAATTAAAAATAACCCAAGCCCGTTGGTCGCCTCGTTGACGATTTTCCAACAATTGAAGGGTGACCTGAGCTTCGTGCTGAGCGCTAGTTGGACATGTATTGCCTTTTTGGAAACTGGCTTTGGCACTCATCGTTTGAAAGGGCCCAAAACGAAAACCTGCATCTTCTGGTCGGAACGTCAGGGGCGAAATATGGCCACTTCGTAGTTCTTGTGCAGGTGAAGGCGCAGATATTGACAGTTCAGGAAATCCTTCTACCCCTTGGATAATCAGGGCCCGTGATGTTCGCAGCATGTCCAGCGCTTCGACCATTTTATTGAGATAGGGTGGATGCGCAATACCAATGACCTGCGAAGGCATTTGGGCGGGGTTGAGCAGTCTGGCAATTTGATGCGAGAGATTTTGTAACCCAAACTCCCGGCGTAGGTCTAAAAGTTTTGTTAATGGGGCGTGGTATCCTGCGAGATCCATATAAACCCAGGCATGTTGAGCTGCCTGACGTGTCGCTTCATCAGCGGACAGAGCAATGGGGAGTCTTAACTCTTGAAGAACGTGTTGAAGGTCATAGCCCAGGCTCGGGTTCTCAATGCCATGCATGAATATTCCGGCGCCAGCCGCGCCTGCGACGAGCGACGCTGCAATCACAATATGAATGGTATGATGTTTCTCTCCGTAAAGTGGGAGATCAACCATATGAGCAGAATTAGAAATGTGAATGGGTGGAACATACTTCCTGGCCGTTGCGGTAAAGGCCGCTAATTCCCCGATGGATTCAGTCTTTATCCGCATAGCTATCAAAAAGGCTCCAATTTGACCTGCGGTAGCTTGTCCTTCAATGATGGCATTCAGGGAATATTTCGCCTCTTCCCACGATAAATCTTTGGCGCCTTTTAGCCCCTTGCCAATTTTGGCAATCACATGGTCCATGGAATGGCTCGGTATCAAAACGTGAGTACCTGGTCTGCTGATATAACTGCTTCTTTCCAAAATGTCGCGATCGTTTGCACTTCGTCTAATTCTGGAATAAGCTCTTCTGGTCTGAGATTAAAGTAGCTGAGAGATTCCTTACAAATGCTGAGCTTGAGGTTGCCACTTTCTTTTGCTTTTAGGAGTAAAGCTGGAAGATCAGCTTTCTCTTCTTTTCGCAAGAGATCTCGAAGAGCACTCTCGCGTCCTTTATATTCTTGAGACATCGTGAGTTCTTTGATTTTTGATTCGGTCATACGGCCTGCGGCCTCATCTCGAAAATACCCACTGACTTCAATGCCACTGGACGCAGCTAGAGCCATCCATTCACAGGCTTGAAGTAGGTTATTGAATCCTCCGCGAGTTACAATTACAGCGATTTTTTTCACGAATTTCCTCTTATGTTACTAATGACTGTCTAGGATAAATAGTGGGGATGGATGCCCAACTTTCCTTAATGATTAACGATGAAGCCCACATTCGGTTTTTGTTGAACTTTTCCATCTGCCGGATCGAGGATCCTCGCCGGGCATGACTGGAGCTGTACAGTGCGTACAGCCAATGCTGGGAAAGTGCTGATCGTGGAGTTCGTTGTAGGGCACATTGTTGGAATGAATGTACTCCCACACTTGGTCCGATGACCAGGCAGCAAGCGGATTGAATTTCACCAAACCAAATTTGGCATCCCACTCGACAAAACCAGTATCAGCGCGAGTAGGTGATTGATCGCGCCGAATTCCCGTGATCCAAGCATCATACTGCCGTAGGACTTGGGTTAACGGATCGATCTTGCGGATTTGGCAGCATCGGTCAGGGTCTCTCAACCACAGACCTTCGCCATGTTGTGCAGCTTGTTCCATCGGAGTGAGCGACGATTTCATGTGGATGATTTGTTCATCATGTAACTGATACTGCTTAATGATGTTGTCACGAACGGCTAGTGTTTCTGGAAATAAAAATTCGGTATCTAGGTAAAAGAGCACACTGTGAGGATTGATCCGAAACATCATATCCGCCAGTGCGACATCTTCGGCTCCGAAGCTGCAAGCCAAAATGATACGTGTCCCATATTGCTCCAAAGCTGTTTTCAGGATGTTCTGCGGAGTCTGTCCTTCAAAGGATTCATTGAGTTTTGCCAATTCATCCGAGGAGGGTGGAGTATTAAGCGAGGTCGACATCATGAATCCTTTTTTTTAGTCTTCGACTTTCTCGACAAGGACTTTAAAGTGTTGCTCATCCGCATCCATCGGGACTTGCTGGAGCACTTTATGGCCATCATTCTGCAGACTGACTGGAACATTGCGAATAGGGTCGCCAGCATCAAGCCAGACTTCCAATTGTTCACCTTCGTCCATCATTTCGAGCTTTAATTTCGTTTTGACATAGTTCATAGGGCAGGCTACACCACGTAAGTCATAAATTTCTGCTTCTCCAGCTGAGGAGGATGGTGCCTCAACTTGAGGTGTCGTACTGGATGGTGGCGAAGTGTCATC
Organism: Nitrospirales bacterium; assembly: GCA_965223635.1. Taxonomy (GTDB): domain Bacteria; phylum Nitrospirota; class Nitrospiria; order Nitrospirales; family UBA8639; genus Nitrospira_E. The sequence goes on along the minus strand of OZ245007.1, from coordinate 1,444,795 downwards.
ACTTCCCACTTCAGCTGGTGTGAGCTTGAGATCTTGCCCGATTTGTTCGGTGACGGTTCGGCAGGCATCCACAAAACATTTGGCAAACGCAATTTTGCCTTGAGTGAAGTCTGCTGATGCATCTTTAGTCCCCATCTCACCAAATTTTTCAGCAACGTTGTGATATTCCACGGGCAGCAACCCTTTGTCCTGAATCATTGTGTCAAATTCCAATAAGGTCTCAGCATCGGTGTTGGGGTCAATACCTTCGGTTACCAGAATAGCCTTGGCACCCGCGACCACGGCTCGATAAGCTTTATTTATAGCCATGGCATATTGGTGCTTTTCAACTAGAATTCGAGTCTGATAGAGCTCTTGCTCAGCCTCAAGAATTCGGTTGTCGATCATCTCTAATGCGCCACCGGCACATTCACCAGGACCGAGGTCCTCGACAGAGAATTCTTCGTCGCCCTCCCAATCAAAATAAAACTTCCGATCATCTTGATAAGAAGGGAGAATCGTATACGGGATGAGTTCATCTTTGAGCGCGGCTTTGCCGGTACGGGCAATAAAAACCGGGAGTGATTCTCCCTCGTTTCGTGATCGTCGATACAGGTCCAACAAATGCTGCACCGCAGCCGGCACATTTTTCGCCGGCACTTTGACGATCAATTGAGCAATCTTTGCCGCCCCATTCACCTGCCCCCCTAGGTGTAGCTCATACACTGGGGCCACGTGGTCACCAACACGTTTGCCGACTCCATGGAACCCAATCGTAGCAATATGATGCTGCGCGCAAGAATTGTGGCATCCACTAATTTTGACGTCGACGCCTTTCAGGTCATCAGGTGTTTTGCCAGCTGGAAACACTTCGGCTAGCGCTCGCGCCAAACCTTTTGATGAGGTGATGCCGAGTCCACAGGTATCGGTTCCGGGACAGGCCACAATATCCTCCACCCCTTCGGCACCTGGATCGCCTAACCCATGCGTGACGAGCTCATCATAAAACAGAGGGAGCTGGTTATCTGGGATCCACCGAACCATCATATTTTGATTAATGGTGGTTCGAAGATTCCCGTTGGCATAACGTTCGGCAAGATCAGCCAGAACGAACATTTGTTCTGTGGTCAGGTCTCCAGAGCGGAGCCGTATGGCCGCGGCGTGAAATCCTGGCTGCCGCTGGGTGATGACGTTGCTCGTACGCCAAGCATTAAACGCATCAGGTAGAGAGGATACATTCCCATTGCTTGAGCCATTCCCTTGTGCCCCTGCACCATTGCCATTTTTTGTTGGCATAATTAATGGGGGATCGTCGGGATATACACCAGGGATGAAGCCCAGCTTGGTTGCTCCTGATTGCACCATGCTTTCGTAGGTTTCTTTCCACCGTTTCGAAAACTCCTCAAAACCTAATTTGTCGAGAACAAACTTCATGCGGGCCTTACTGCGGTTTTTACGATTGCCCAAATTGTCAAAGACTTTCAGCATCGCTTCAATGGACGGAATAATTTCGTCCATCGGGGCAAACTCTCTCAGTGTTTTCGCCAAACGCGGAGTTGACCCTAATCCACCGCCCACGACCATTTTAAACCCGACCGTGCCTTCAGCATTACGAGCGGCTAAGAGTCCGACATCGTGGATGGGCGTAAGGGCACAGTCCTGTTTGCAGCCAGAAAAGGCAATTTTAAACTTCCGTGGAAGACTTTGGTTTAATGGATTTCGTAACAAATGATAGGCCACCGTTTTCGCATACGGGGTGACATCAAAGACCTCTCCTGGGCAGACGCCAGCCAGTGCACAGGCCGTAACATTTCTGACGGTATTGGCGCAGGCTTCCCGGGTGGTCAAATCTACTTCTGCCAATTTCCGCATGACGGTGCCTACATGCGAGAGCGGTACGAAATGCAATTGTATATCTTGCCGTGTGGTGATATGTCCGACGCCGGTGGCATACGTGTCAGTGAGTTCGGCGACTTGCCGTAATTGATTGGCGGTGATTCCCCCAAATGGAATTTTGATACGGATCATTTGGACATCAGGTTGCCGTTGCCCGTAGATCCCATATTGCAACCGGAAGGGCTTAAACACGTCTATTGGTGTATCGCCGGATTGAAGCCTCGCCACCTCATCTTCGAATGTTTCGATTTCCTCAATAATTTCTTGAGGAATCGGAATGGTCTGTATGGGGGGGCGGGTTTCAGTTGGTGAGGTGCTCATGGTTGTTCTCCAATTGGCAGATAAAAGTCGGGTCTGTTGAAAAAAGCCGTCAGCGGTGTTCTCGCCATTTTCCCGTGCTCACGTAGTACCAGTACGCTCCGCGCGCAAAAAAGGCTGCGGTCTTGCTGAACGGACTTTTTTGAACCGACCCGAGGTTGTTGATCGCCAAGAGCTTCATGGCGAAATATGGCCTTTGATATCTTCATTATTCAACACTCTCAGGTCAGGCGTCTTGCTGATGGTCTGTTTCGTATTTATTAATTTCCGGGACATTGTGAAACCTCTCATTAATAGCGGAACTAAATATGATACATCAAGCTACCCTTGGGTTCGAGAGTTTGATACTGCTCGACCAGGGATTGGAGTGAAATCATTCGAAGAACGGCCTGCTCGGCTTCCTGAACTTGTGCCCAAATCTGTGAAAGGAGTGCGCTGGAGACTTGCGAATTTTCAGGATGCTCAGTTGATCTGTTGACCGTGGGAGAAGTAGGGTCTATGCCCTTTATCGAATTTACCAGTTCAGCCAAAGATAGGTCTTGAGGGTTCGGAACCAAGGTATATCCTCCTTGAGCACCTCTCAGACTTCGAATAATCCCTGCCTGTTTGAGTTGTTGAAGGATTTGTTCAATAAATCTAGAAGGAATGCCCTGGCGCTTGGCTATGGTTTTGGCCTGAAGCGGAATGGTTCGGTCATGGCAAGCTAATTCAATGGTGGCCATAATGCCATATGTTACCTTGGCTGGAAATCGGTCCATATTTAATTCATACTAAATCGATAGGAATAATATATTTAAACGATATTCTCGTACATTGTCAAGCAAGGTTAGAGAAGATTTTAAAATTGATGTTGTGAGAATCATAACCAGAAAGACCATAAAGAAAATAAGCTCTTAGAAAGCCTTTTAATTGGAAAATATGAAGAGGAGACGCTGGGGTCGCGTTGCTTCCAATATTAATAATGAGGTCAATCCTTAATTTTAAGGAAAAGCGAACCGATATCTATTTCAAGAAATATAGAAATACTTACATTCAGCGAATGAAGGTGAGGCTATGCCTGACAAAAAAGATATTGCTGAGATTCTGGAAGAACTCAGAACATGTGTGCTTGGGCTGCGTGATGAGAAAGCAGTTCTGGAAAATCAGGTGAAAGCATTGGAGAATACGATGGCAGAGGTGAAGGATACCAAATCAAAAGAAATTCAAACACTTCAAGAAGCTAATGTTATTGTCAAAAAGGACTTGCAAGATTCTAATGAGCGGCTTACGCAGCAATTAAAAGAGACACGGGAGAAGCTTGATCGTTTTCATCCAGAATTACAGAGTCTCCAAGATGAACTTCAGAATGCGGAAATGAAAAATAATCTTCTGGATGTGGAATTAGCCAAAAAAGATGAGGCCATACAACGGTTGGAATCCCGTCTTTCAGAATATACCTCGTTGATCCCTCCACGAATCGAGGTTGAAGAGTCTATTTCCTCAAACTAATTCTCTCAAATTCTTTAAGCCCGCCCGGGCGTCACGCCATCTATACCGTATTTCCAGCTCCTATTTTGGCAAATGAATCATTCGACCTGTTGTGCCTTTCATAAGGTATGAGATAGGGTTCAACGTTCAATCAATTCATCTGCTTTGTGTGGTTTGATATTCTCATTGAGCGAGAATAGATAGAAATATTGCCCCAATAATTTTCAGACTCAATGCCAAACTTTCATTTTCTAACTATTAATCTAGGTAATTAGGGCGTTTCGTAACCTATGTGTGCTAGAAGAGGCGCATGGGTACAGGGCAAAACACGGTTTTTAGTTGTGCGGCCAACTTTTTGCGGGGCCGCAAGTGTATTTTCTGTGGATCGTTTAAGGTCTTGCACACCAGTCGCGGGTATGTGAAATGCCAACTGTGTGGAAAGAGCAAAAGCTTGAGTCGTCTGCGTCGGGAGATTGCCATTCTCCAGGGGTTCTATCAACTGCAACCGGCTTACCGATTGGCGCAAGATCTGGGCGTGGATGTCAAAGTGGTCACCCGTGTCTATCAACGATTGCGAGAAGCCTTGTTCCATTTGACGGAGCTGGAGGGTGGAAAGCTCAAAGGGGAAATCGAATTGGATGAGGCGTACTTTGGGGGACGGCGCAAGGGTAAACGTGGCCGAGCGGCAGCTGGTAAAAGTGTCGTCTTTGGGCTCCTGGAGCGGGATAACCGTGTTTACACCAAAGTGGTTGAATCGGTGAGTGCCGAGGAACTCATGAAACATATTCAAGCGAAAACTCGAAAGGGGTCGGTCTATTTCACGGATGCCTTTCGGGGCTACCAGTCCTTGAAACGGTATGGCAAACATCATACGATCAATCATTCGAAGGAATTCGTGAGTCGGCGAAAGCCCAGAAATCATATTAACGGGATCGAAGGGTTCTGGAGTTATGCCAAACATATTTTGTATCAGTATCGTGGAGTTTCCAAATACCATTTCCCGATGTATTTGAAAGAAGTCGAATATCGCTTTAATCACCGAACCGAGAATCTGTTCAAACGGTTCCTCAAGATCTATTTTGGTTACGTTTCGCCCTAATTACCTTAATCTAAAGGAGAAATTATGCCCTCAAACATACCTAAGGGGAAGAAGTCAGGGACTGGTGTCTCAAAAGCAGTGACTAAGGCAAAAGTCTCAACAAAGAAGACAGCTACAACGAAGGCGGCCACATCTGCGATTAAGAAAAGTCGCCAAACTTCGTCAAAAGGAAAGACTGCTATCTCAGCAGGAGGACTTAAGGTGGGAAGTCGTGCCCCAGCATTTTCCTTGCCCAATGAAAAAGGACAAGTTGTGAAGCTATCTGAACTAAAAGGGAAGAAAGTCGTTCTGTTTTTTTATCCTAAAGATAATACTTCTGGTTGTACAAAGGAGGCCTGTTCGTTTCGGGATGGCCTTCCAGCCATTCGGAAAAGAGGGGCGGTTGTCTTTGGACTCAGTGCCGATTCTGTGGTTTCCCATCAAAAATTTTCCAATAAGTATGAGTTGAATTTTCCCCTGTTAAGCGATGAATCCAAGGCAACTATTCAGGCCTATGGGGTTTGGAAGGAGAAGTCAATGTACGGCCGGAAATACATGGGAATTGAACGGACAACTGTTCTAATTGACAAAGATGGAACTATTAGCCATGTGTTTTCCAAGGTGAAAGTGGAGGGACATTATAAGGAGGTCTTGGAAGCTTTAGGTTAGTTGGGGGTGGCCGAACCCTTGCGACTCAAATGAGGAGGATTCGTGTCAGGCTTTGGGTGTCACACGTTCGTGATCATCGCCTATCTGAGTAAAGGATTGCTCTCCAAAGATAGCATTGGCATTGAGATAATATTTGAACTCTAGAAGGTTGTGAGAGGGGTCTTTCAAGAAAAAAGTCAGATGTTCTAAGGGAGTGCCGGTGAAACGGCGGTGAGGGTCACGAAAAAATGATAATTCATTCTTTTGAGCTCGATCTCGCCATTGGTTCCACTCTTCTTCCGATTGACACACCAGGCCAAAATGGCGGGGATAAATGTTGGATTGGGCTGGTCCCAGGTTGTCTGTGACGTGTGCCACAATTTGATGCCCGTGAAAATCAAGCATGATGGCCACGGCAGATTGTCGTCCAACGCCACAGCCTAAACCTTCTTCATAAAATTTCTTCGTCGAGGCGATGTCACGCACGGGGAAAGAAAGATGGAAAATTGGTGTATTCATCGTCAAAGATCTTAAAGACTATTTTTATCGCAATTTTTGGTTTTGATCAAGCAAATTAGGAATGAAAAGTGCGAAGTCAAAAAGAAAGAATAGAGAAGGTGGTTTGGAATTTTTGATGAGATTGATTATTCTCGACTTCTTGGTTAGCCCCTAACTTTTTCACCACGTACTTCGCACTTTTGTCCTCATCTTTGAGTTAAGCCGGCTGTTCGGTTTTTATCGTCTCATAGGAGGCGCATTGATTGCCGCCGTGAGTTTTGGCGAAATACACCGCCTCATCGGCATGCTGAAGCAGTTCAGCGACGTTGGGGTAAGGGGTTTCGGGAGTATGTGTGGCGATTCCGAGTGAAATTGTCACAGTCAGGTTTTGTTGTTTCGCCAATTCATGTGTGGTTTTGCGAAAAGCGGCTAGAATCCTTTCCGCTACAATTTCAGCTCCCGCCCCTGTTGATTTAGGCAGGACCAGGACAAACTCCTCGCCTCCGTATCGTCCTACTATGTCGGTGGTACGAAGGATGGATAGGAGTAAACGAGCTGAAGATTGAAGGACGAAGTCTCCAGCCTGATGGCCGTAGGTATCATTCACTGATTTAAATTTGTCTAGATCTCCAAAGATCAGTGTTAGGCATTCTCCATTGGCCACTGCCTTTTCGAATGAAGTCTCTAGACATTTATCTAAGTGGGCTCTGGTGAGAGTTCCGGTTAATGAGTCGTGTCTGTGGGTCTCTTCCAAATTATGAAATTGAGCTTCCATATTAGCATTGTTAATTTTGAGCTCCTCGATTTGCTTGAGTGCCTGGAGATTGCGAGCTAAAAGGGACTCTCTTGCACTTTCCAAAATCGATTGAGGATCATTCCAGGTTTTCAGATTCGTCTCATAAATACGTTCGGTTTCCGGCAGGCCTTCTTTGATAGATTCCAATACCTCCATTAGGGTTTCGGGCGTGAGCTGCAAAAGCGATTTGGCTTGATGTTTGACCTGTTGCAAATAGTTGGCATCAGTTTCTCGCAGGAAAATTTCGGCAATCACTCCTGAGAGAGATACACAATAGCTGAATTTGGCTCGTTCATCTTGGGCAGGTATGCGTGAAGGATCATCGCTGCCTGCCACGGCTAATCGTAGTCGATTCGGCAAATTCCACTGGGTCAGGAGCCAACTCCCCACAACTCCGTGAGAGGTGCCCAGAGATTCTTGTTCATGCGCGATAATGCTTGCATGCTGACTTTGGAGACATGTATGACTCGAATAGAGGTCTGGAAAAACCTGGTCCAGGGCGAGCATTCCTAAATCTTGTAACAGGCTGGCTAAATGCAATTCTTCAATGTCTGACACCTGGCAGGTATCCCCTAAAACTTGACACGCCATTCCTGCCAAGAAGGCCCGCTTCCAATATAGATTATATTCAAGCCCGGTTTGTTTTGTTGTTTGGAGTGATTTGGTTAAAGAAAAAGATAAAGCCAATGAAATGGTAGCGTTCACGCCAAGTACCATGAGGGCTTGGTGAAGATTTTCAACTTTTTTTGCATAGGCATAAAGCGGCGAATTAGCGACCCGTAAAATCTTGCTGGCTAAGGCGGGATCACAATTGAGGGCCTGAATAATACGTTTAAAGTCCATCTCTGGTTCATTTGCCAATTCAATAATTTGAACGGCCACAGTTGGAGGACTGGGGAGATTAGGACAAGCTTTGAGCTTTGCTTCAAGTTCTGGGTTCATGATGAATATCTAGGGTTGGTAGACAATGCTTCAAGCAGTATCTAATCAGGTCGCGTTGTCCCGGCGGAAATTACCCTCCTTATTTGATGGGACCGACAAACAAGGATGTTCCCTATCTTTCTTCCTCCAGGTTATTTCGGCATATTTTGTTCTTTCTGTAGCCGAATTACGTAAAAACTGTCTTTATTTGATGGTTGTTATAGTCTGGAGTTGCCTTTGGAAGTCAAAAAATCTTTAGTTTGAGGGTGAAGAGGACCCCGATAATTCCCTGAGGATGTTGGTGTACCTTGGTGACGGTTAGGGGAGGTTCTGAGGTAGGGGGACACGCCCATTTCAGATATGGTTAATGGTACAAAATGCTGGTTGTCTGTTGTGTTGGCGAGTCCTGAAAACGGTCCAAGTCTAGTCTAACAAACCCCAGACCGGCGACACACAGTTCAAAATTTGTAGACAATGTTTGAAACAAGGCAGGAGGATTTTTGGCTTCAGGGTCTTGGTATTCGGCCACAATGCCATAGGATCGTTTCCCGGTTTTGACATAATCAACCAGGGAATCTTTGTGATGAATTAATCCAGAACATTTCAGGTGACTGCAATATTCAGGAAAAACGCCGGTGAGAAATAAGGTGAGATCGCCAATGTGACGGTGAATATCACATTCTTTTTTAGCGGAAGAATCATGGCTATGGGACTCGGCTTCGTACAGCAGTTCTACCACTGTTTCGACGGGCTCGCCTTCATGATTCTTGATGCGGGAGAGTTGATCAGTATGGATAAATTCTAAAAGAAGATTCGCGACATAGTCGGTCACGCGAAAGTCTGGCCAACCTAAGGCTTCGGAAAAATTTCGTTCGGTCAATCGACCAAATAATTGCTTTAACGGATGTTGATCAGGGATAGGCGTCATCATGCTCCTCCCTCCTCTTCTCCAATTTCGAGATTACTATCTGTATTCCGTTGTCTAGTGTTATCGGCCTAAGGGGCGACCTCCTTAACCTTTTTCCCCTTGTTTTTGTCCCTGCTGTCCAGGATTAAAGTCACTGGACCATCATTTTCCAAGTTGATGACCATTGATGCTCCGAAGCGACCACTTTGAACAGAGATGCCCAATATTTGAAATTGTTCCAACATGTTTTGGTAAAGCTTGTAAGCCTCTTCTGGGGAAGCTGCCCATTCGAAACTTGGGCGGCGACCTTTGGTGATATTGGCCAGTAAGGTAAATTGAGAGACCAGCAGCAATTCTCCATGACTTTCCTGAAGTGAACGATTCATATGCCCTTGGTTATCGGCAAAGATTCTCAGTTGAGGGATTTTTTCTACCATGAACTGGACATCTGCTTCCGTGTCGTTCTTGGCTACACCAACCAATACCATAAGCCCATGTCCAATCTTAGCAATACATTGGCATTCGACGGACACAGAAGCTTGTCCCACACGTTGTATAACAGCAATCATTGGAGTTTTTTCTTCGGGAGTTTCCGTTTCAGCATAAGTTTTAAGTGTACAAGTTCATCTGAATTGAGTAGATGATGTATGCCAAAATAACCAATGGCGCTTCCGCCAATTGCCAATAGGAGCCATACCATTTTTTGTAGGCTTTGTCCTGCTTCTTGCCATAAAGGAAATGATGACATCCAGAAGCAAAGCGCGCTCACAGGTAGGAGGGCAAGGGCCGTTCGAGCCAGGGAGGTGCCTAATGTTGTCCAGAGTAAGCCATGGAGACGGTTTCCCAAAATCGTTGCTAAAAGGAGGGCATGGAACATAGCTGCCAATCCTGCAGCCAATGCTAATCCAGTATGCCCCAGAGGGGTCATGAGCCAAAGGGATAACCCAATATTTATTCCGACCGAGGCAATAGCCACGGCTGCAGGGGTCCGGGTATCTTGTAGCGAATAAAAAGCCATGGCTAAGATTCGATAACTGGCAAAGGCCCAGAGCCCAACGGAGAATCCTAATAACGCGGATGCCGTACCAATAGTATCCAAAGCTGAAAAAGCCCCATGTTCAAAGAACAGATGAATAATTGGGATTCGTAGAAGCATAAGTCCGACCATGGATGGCAAAATGATGAAGAACACCATTCTGAGTCCAAAGTTTACCGTGGCGCGCAGGTCATCATGTGCTCCTTGGGCAGCATGGGTGGACAAACTTGGCAAAATGGCGGTAGCCATAGCCACCCCAAAAATCCCTAGGGGAAATTGAATGAGCCGCATGGCATAGAATAAATAAGTTGGACCACCTTCAAAGTACGATGCCAGGATCGTACTAATTGTTAAGTTAATTTGGGTGACCGCGAGTCCTAGAAGCGTGGGAATGAGCAAGACTCCCATACGTCTCACGCCTGGATGAGTAGGATAAAAATTCCAGAAAAACAGAAATCCTTTCTTGTGTAACCCTGGTAATTGCATGAGAAATTGTGCAAGTCCGCCAACGACAATTCCTAGCGCTACAGCCAGAATAGGTTGTTCAAACAGCCGAGAAATAACCAGAGCAAAGACGATCACGCAGACATTGAAAAAAACTGGAGCCAAGGCGGGAATGGCAAATGACCGAAGAGCGTTGAGAATCCCCATTGCTAAGGCTGCCAAGCTGACAAACAGAAGGTAAGGGAACATGATTTGTGTCAGGAGCGTTGTCGTGGCGAGCTGTGCGGTGTCATGATGCAGGCCAGGCGCTAGAAGCCAGACCAGGCTTGGGGCGGCCAGAATGCCAAGAAGTGTGACGATGGTGACAATGGTTAGAAGGGTGGTAAAGGCGGCGCTGGCCAGTTCCCAGGCTTCTTGTTTGGTCCGCGTGGAATGATATTCCGTAAACACAGGGATAAAGGCGGAGGACATGGAGCCTTCAGCAAAGAGTTCCCGTAAGAGGTTTGGGATACGATAGGCGATGTAAAAGGCGTCGGCTGCAGCATTGGCTCCGAATAAATTGGCCAGGATGATGTCCCGAATAAAACCCAAAATGCGGCTGCAAAACGTGGCTGCGCCAATCAAACCTGCCGCTCGACTGATCTGATGAGTCTCTTTTTGTGGATCTTGAGGAGACAAGAAGTCTGATGAAGGTGGAGTGGGTTGGGTCATTCGAAAGAGAATGTTACCGCATTCTTGAAAGGAGTGCTATCTTGCAAACTTTTGAAATTTATGAGCACAGCCTTAGGGTTGAAGAGAAAGAAGGAGTTCTATTTATGATCTAGGTGTGCTGAATTGACACCCTGGAGATCATGCATTAGCATCATTTCCCTTTTGTCCCAAAGGCGTTAGAAAATATGACGGAAGTCCCTCCCCTCAAATCCTCGTATCCTATTAGCCTACCACGATGGTGGTGTTTTGCGACGGCTTTTACGACCGGTGCGGTTGTGATGGGGTTAGAAATCGTTGGCAGTCGTTTATTGGCACCAGTGTTCGGCAGTTCTCTTTTCGTGTGGGGGGCACTCATTGGCGTCGTGCTGGCGGCGATGAGCTCTGGATACGCCACTGGAGGATGGTTCGCTGATCGATTCCCACCCCAACGCGTGTTGGCTTGGTTATTGTTGGTGTCTGGAGGGTGGACGTTACTTTTGGCATGGGCAGGTCAGCCTGTGGTCTTTCAAGTGTTTCACTGGATTCAGGATCCGCGGTGGGGACCTTGTTTTGCAGCCAGTGTGTTGTTAGCTATTCCAGCCTTTGGGTTGAGCGGGGTGTTGCCAGCTCTGTTGCGGTTGGCCATAGCTGATATGGGGCATCTTGGAAGGCATACAGGGGGCATGATAGCTGTTTCTACTATGGGCAGTCTCGTTGGGACGTGGGGGACGTCATTTTATTTGTTAACCTGGATGGGAAGCACGACTCTGGTGGCCGTCTTAGGCCTGGTCTTAATGTTGTTAGGTGTCATTTGGACATGGCAAAGCCAGCAACTTTCACCTGTGCTTCAAGTGGCTATGCTAGCCATGGTTGGAGGTATAACATGGATGGGCTTTCACCCGGTGATCGTCTTGCCACCGGCTATTCATCAGGAGGATAGTCCCTACCAACAAGTCAGGGTGAGCGAAAATGATGTGTTTCGCTATCTCATATTAAATAATACGTTTCATGCGGTTATGTGGAAAGCAGAGCCGACATTCCTGGCATTACCCTATAGCCAGGTCATGATGGGAGTTCTGCCTATTTTGGAGAAACCAAAACGTGGACTAATTTTAGGACATGGGGGTGGTTCTCTTGCGAAATGGTTAGCTGTGCATTGGCCCAATTTGGAACTTGATGTTGTGGAAATGGACCCTTCCGTGGTCAAGGCGGCTGCGCAGTATTTTGACTATGTCTCACCCGAGAATCATCATGTGGTGGTACAAGATGCGCGAATGTTTTTACGAAACAATCCAACGCAATATGATGTCGTGTGGGTGGATGTCTTTGCCCGACACTTGATTCCTTTTCATGTCACGACCCAAGAATTTTTTGAAGAACTACGTGCCCATGTGAGTGCTGATGGCGCGATTGCTGTTAATCTCGCATCATCGGATTCGCCTGCGAATGTTCGACGGGCAGAAGCTGTATACGCGACAATGGGGTTGGCTTTTGAGGATATAACAACTTATGGTGTGGCTGGTCCTGACTGGTTGAAAACTAAAAAAGGTTCCGTCAATCTGATATTTTTTGCCGGGAAACCTGTAGAAGCAATGCGATCTCCAAAATTCGTTGACCAGTTGACCCGTTCTATGAATCGAAGTCAATTCCCGTTTGAAGGGTTGGAATTTTTTCTCTCCCATGCCCCTGTCTCTTTAAAACCAGGCCAAATTCTTACCGACGACTTTTCACCGCTAGATTTACTTCAAGGTGAAGCGTAGTATTCTCAGTCCTAGTTTCTACCATTAAGAGCAAGCCCTGTTTTTCCGACTAAAAGAGCGTGTAGCCCTGGTCTCTATCTATGTGGCCAGGTTTAAAAACCCTGATCTTGAGGGAAAGGATAAAAATTGATGTGGCCACGAGTCCTTCCTTTTGCCGCCTATATGGGGTTTATTGCAGTCAGCAGCATTGTACCTGAGGATTCGGGTGCTGACCTTTGGTTATACCCGATAAAAACTATAGTTGTGCTTGGGCTGCTGGTGTATTTCTGGTCCTCGTATCAAGAGCTACAACGACCAATTTTTACAGATGCCAGGGAGGCGGGGTTAAGCATTGGTGTGGGGATTTTAGTCTATCTCCTGTGGGTCAGAATGGATTGGTCCTGGGCTACTCAAGGGGAAATAACCGGCTACAATCCCTTTGAAGAAGGCGCGGGAATAGGGTGGGCGCTTGCGGCCATCCGGATTTTTGGTGCATCGGTTGTTGTTCCTCTCATGGAAGAACTTTTTTGGCGATCGTTTCTGATTCGATGGGTAGTGAATCCCGATTTTGAAAAGGTGGCATTTGGTACTTTTACTTTAGCTTCGTTTGTAGCCACGGTTGTGCTGTTTGGTCTAGAGCATAACTTGTGGTTGGCAGGAATGATGGCAGGTGTGGCCTATAATGGCCTCTATTATCAAACGCGACGGTTGTGGCCTTGCGTCATTGCGCATGCCACCACAAATTTTATTTTGGGCTTACACGTCCTTGCCACAAACGAATGGCATTGGTGGTAGAGAATGGTTTTGGGAAAAGCGAATCTTCAGCACTTTTCGACGTTTTCGTGGGCATATGTCTGCAGGCATTACTCAATGGATTCCCAGTAGATGCACAGATTGTGGGTGATTGGTTTGCTAGTGAGTGCCAGCCACGTTTTATTGCAAGGAGGGCAGCACGGGTTCTTGATCGCCTGTTTGAGGTGATGAGGGCTCTTCAGGTTTTCCCTGCTTGGCGAACTCTTGGAGGCGTTGATTGATGATGTCGACGTCCACTTCCTCTGACAGGGCGTTGAGACTGGTGAGAATATCCCTGGCTTCCCCAACACCTTTCCCTATGGCTTTGCCAAGAAAATCTACAAACTCACTCCTAACGTCTTCTTCACTTAATTCAGCATGATTGTCTTGAAATTGAGAGAATGCGAGCAGGGCAAAGTCCACTATCCGATTGGCTGTAGCTTCGGGAGAGACATCAAGGGATGAGTCTGTGGACACGCCCAGATCAGCTTTTGCAGACTCTACCAGGCTTTCGAGATTTTTGAGGTCTTTTTCTGAGAGTCCATTGTATAGGGTTTGAGCCGATTCCAAGCCACTAGCTTTTTGAATATTGGCTAATGTTTTATTCAAGACAAGCGCGGCCACATCTTTACGTGATGTGGGGCCACTCAAGGAAACCGTATCGGTTTGAGGTGAGGTCGTTGGTCGAGCTTGGGAGTTTCGAACGGGCACAGTCTTTTGAGCCAGGTTCGGCGCTTGCGCCTGGCCTAGAGATAATTCTGTCAGCATACCAGCATCCTCCTTGTGTCGCCCATGATCCATTCAATAGATCACGAAATGTAGAGTAGAGCCTTATCGGCTTTTACCAGCCAACTCTTGCTGGCATATTTGTCAAGACTGAGTACCATTGGTGGATAAAACCTTCAGAGAATATTGAATGGTAACCAAAGTGACGGGTTTCTAAATTTTGGTCTTTTTTGAAATCAAAAAGTGATGAATTTAGGCAATTGGGTCATTTTAATGTCAGAAAGAACCGTAGACAATTATGAGTGAAGATCGTGAGTATCCAAATTGGGTAGAGGGGGAATCTGATAAGGACCTAATTGAAGAGTTTTTGGCGGAGGTAAAGAAGAAATATCCAGAGTTAAAAGAAAGTATAGATTGGAATGAGGATCTTATTCATTGTTCTATGGGAGATCTCCAACGGCATGCGGAGGAAATGTGCAAGTCTGGAAAACTGGAAGAACTGAAAGAATGCTTTGAATGGGTAGAAGGGTATTTCTGTCGTTCAAAACATGAACTGCTCAATGCTTTCAATGTGTCATTTTTAGAATACTTTGACCATCAGGGGCTTTTGCCCAAAGAGTTTGAGGAAATAATGCCCGTTCATCTCTATCGAGGTTATCAAGAGATAATGGAGTACATGGAAAATTTGGCTAGAAAGGCTGAGGAGTTTGAAAGGAAAAAGTCAAAAGAATAAGTCAATATAATATATTAAGAAGGATCATCTTATCTGGGATTTTTGGGATTCGAGTTGGGTGTTCAGGTCTCCCCATTTATGAGTGAGGCGGTCCAGGTCACGGGTCCATTTCTCTCGTTCTTGGTGAAGGGTATTCCAACGGGAGTAATCTTGGTAGGTTTCTGGGTCAGCTAATTCGACATCTCGCGCTTTGATTTGTTCTTCAAGCGCGGCGATTTCTTTTTCAATATTAACCACTTGTTTTTCCAATCGAGCGATACTTTTCGAGAGGTCTCGTCGAGATGGTGCAGGAGGAGAAGCGACAGAGGTTGTCGTGACCCCGTTGGTGCCATGTTCCCTGGTGGGTTTGTCTTTTTGGGCTTTCTGCTTTTTTTTGGATTTTTTCTTGTCGAGCTTGGCTTCCGGCGGAATTTGATCTTCTAGTTCCTTGGCACGTTTCCAACAGTAGTATTCGTAGTCTCCAATATAGTCGCGGGCTTTTCCTTCATCAATTTCTACAACTCTTGTCGAGACCCGCATAAGAAACGTAGGGTCATGCGAAATAAACACGATCGTGCCAGGGAATTGAAGGAGTGCGTCGGTTAACATGTCCACCGATGAGGGATCTAAATGATTGGTGGGCTCATCGAGAAGTAAGGTGTTGGCTGGTTCAACGAGCATACGGGCTAAGGCGACACGATTGCGTTCTCCTCCGCTTAAGGCCTTGATGGGTTTGTGTTGATCGTCCCCGGAAAAGAGAAAGGCGCCGGCCAACCCGCGAAGAAAGTTTCGCTCAGCTAGAGGGGCTGCCTCTTCAAGGGAGTCCAAGATGCTGTGTTCGGGATGAAGAATCTCTGCTTGGTGTTGTGCAAAGTAATGAATCGTGACGCCATGCCCAACGGTTCGTTTGCCTTCTTCAAACTCCAGAACACCAGCGAGCATTTTGAGAAGTGTAGATTTTCCGGCCCCATTTTCCCCAACGAAGGCTATCCGCTGGCCTCGCTCAATCGCAAAGTCTAATCCCTGATAGACGATTTTTTCTCCGTACCGTTTGTGGATATTCTGCATATAAAGGACTTCTCTTCCGCTGGCAGGTGGCTCAGGGAATTTAAACTTTAGGCGTTTGGTATCTCGCTGTAATTCGATTCGCTTGACCTTTTCCAGTTGTTTAATGCGCGATTGAACTTGGGTAGCTTTATTAGCTTGATAACGGAAGCGATCTACAAAGGATTGGACGCGGGAGATTTCTTTGGATTGTCGATTGGCAGCCGCTTCTTCCTGTGCGTCTCGTTCGGCTTTGAGTTTTTGGAAGCGCGTATAGTTGCCACGATATTCTTGCAATGTGTGATTGCGAACTTCCCAGATATGGGTCACCATTTTGTCCAGAAATTCAATGTCGTGGCTGATAATGAGTAGCGTGAATGAGGAATTGATGAGGAAGTTTTCTAGCCATCGCTGCGTGGGTTTATCAAGATGGTTGGTGGGCTCATCAAGCATGAGCACATCTGGAGCTGACAATAAGAGGTAGGCTAGGGCCACTCTCATACGGTAACCGCCGGAAAGTGCTTGATTTTTTCGGCCCCAGTCTCCCTCTTGAAACCCCAGTCCAGCCAGGATGCGTTTGGCTTCATATTCTGGAAATTCATTTCGATGCGTGGCATCTAAGATCGTTTTGCCAGGTAGCGTTTCAAGTTCTTGCGGGAGATAGCCTAAACGGAGATGCGGCCGTTTTCGAATTCGACCACTTTCGATATCGTTCTCATTAAGGATCATGCGTAAGAGCGAGGTTTTTCCTGATCCGTTCGGTCCAACTAATCCCACTCGAGTATGTGGCTTCAGGTGTGCAGAGGCTTCTAGAAATAGAGGCTTGGTCGGGAAGGTTTTTGTCAGGCGTTCAATGTGTAACATTGTGATTCCGTAGTCATGTAATTCGGCCTTTCGGCCGATGGCGCTGACTCTCTCCTGTCAGGGATGAATGTCAGAAAATAGTAGAAAATAAGGAAGGTTGGTGGAGCTGGCCGGGATTGAACCGGCGACCTCGTGAATGCCATTCACGCGCGCTCCCAACTGCGCCACAGCCCCACACCGAAGATGATGCTATCACGCGTTTTGCATGTGGTCAAGAAAGCCGAGTGTGGCTGTAGATAGTATTTCTTCGTTGACAATTTGTGATGTGCGACCTACGATGCCACCCTTGTGCTCTGGCCTGGATCCGTTGTCAGAGCTTTTTTTTGCCCAGTGGATTGGAAGGAGTGAAGAAGGTTATGTCGGCGCTCGTGGTCGTTGGCTCACAGTGGGGTGATGAAGGCAAAGGAAAGATTGTCGACCTGCTCGCGAAAGATGCGGATGTGATTGTCCGCTATCAGGGGGGCTCAAATGCTGGGCATACCGTTATCACCGACAAAGGCACGTTTATTTTCCATCTCATTCCTTCTGGAGTTCTCTACTCTAGAAAACTGTGTGTGCTTGGCAACGGAGTGGCCATTGATCCAGGAGGGCTTATAGGAGAGCTGGATGGATTAAAGAAAAATGGTATTGCTGTGGGAAAACGATTTCTCATTTGCCAACGTGCCCACGTCATCATGCCTTATCATAAAGCGATAGATAAGGCCGCGGAAAAAGCCAAGGGTGCCCGGCGGATTGGCACAACCGGCCGGGGAATAGGTCCGGCCTACGTGGATAAAATGGCTCGCGTAGGTATTCGCATGGGTGATTTGCTCAATCCTGACATCTTGAAGAAAAAAATCAAAGAAAATTTAGTAGAGATTAATGCCTTTTTAGAACGGATTTATCACGCCAAGGGATTTACTGTGCAATCGATATTCAAGGCATATCAAGCCTATGGGGAGCGCTTGCGGCCTCATATTGCGGATGTCCCACTTATCTTAGACCGAGCGTTTGCAGATGGGAAAAAAGTGTTATTTGAGGGAGCTCAAGGCACCCACCTAGATGTTGATTTTGGAACCTATCCGTATGTGACTTCGTCTAGCTCCTGTTCTGGAGGGGCTTGCACAGGAAGCGGTGTAGGGCCAACCAATATTTCCTCGGTGTTAGGCGTCACCAAGGCTTACACTACTCGAGTAGGTGGTGGACCGTTCCCAACTGAATTAGATGATGCGATGGGTGCCAAATTAATGAAACGGGGGCATGAATACGGGGCCACGACTGGACGGGCACGGCGGTGCGGATGGCTTGATGCGGTTTTATTGCGGTATGCTGTTCGGGTGAATGGATTAACCTCGCTCGCCATGACAAAATTGGATGTCTTAGATGGCTGTCAGGAATTGAAGATCTGTATAGGCTATCGTTATCAGGGTAAGCTCTATCGGGAGATGCCGGCTGATTTGGATGTGCTAGAGAATTGTCGGCCCGTCTATGAACGGTGGCCAGGTTGGACCACCGATACGACTGGGGTGACATCATATAAGAACTTGCCTACTACGGCCAAAAAATATTTGGCCCGCATAAAAGAGTTGGTGGCTTGTCGCATCGATATGATTTCCACAGGGTCAAAACGAGAAGAGACAATTGTGATCCGTAACCCTCTTGGCCCGTCAAAAACGCGATTCAAGTAACTCCCTGTCAATTTGCTATCCGATGACTTTTCGGTTGTTTGACAACGACTAGGCCCATTGTTAGCATCCTCGTTCGGTGAGCCGCTAGCTCAGTTGGTAGAGCATCGCCCTTTTAAGGCGAGGGTCGTTGGTTCGAGCCCAACGCGGCTCACCAGTATGAAAAACCTTGACCGCACTCGTTGCCCTTCCTCATTTTTCAGTAAAGATTTCATTTGCTATGCTTGATATATACGTTTAGGTATCTCTCCTAAATCCATCTATAAACAGGATAGTTAGAGATAAGTTATTCACAGAGTAATGGGCTTGGTTTGACTCTTCCTTTTTGTCAAGAATGTGTAAGGTTAGGTTATGAGGATCTCGTCTTTTTCATCCAGAATTCCTTAAGCGCGTTATCATAGTGATCAAGAAGCTGATGAGGAACTAGCGCTAAAGCATCAAGGGTTTTATCATGAAGGTGAGGATGGTAGGCAAAATATGAATTTTCAAATGCTTTTTGGTTTCAGTGGAGCACACTTGATCATGGAGGAAGGTATTTCCCCTCAGTTGTATTGAAATGCCGGGTTTGTTGTGATTTCCATGTGCGTTCGGGAGAGGGTTTGCCGCAATCGAAATTTTTCTACTTCTGGGATAATTGTTAGAAATACGCCTATCTCTATGTTATTATTGATGTTTCTGTCACAGAAATGGATTATTTTAAGATGACTCATTTTAACCCTCAAATGGGGCCGATGAATTAACATTGCGACATGCATCTTTCGGAGAACAATCATTATTGTCGTAAAATAGGATAGTAAGAAATCGTCGCTCTTATTAATTCGATTCAAATCATTCAATTGACTCCCTGAATAATTTTATTGGCTCGTTGAACTCAATGGTTTGTCCATAGATTTTTTCGTATGGGAATTGACGGAATCTACTCATTGGACAGCACTAGACATTTCTTTTTAGTGGAAAAAAGCCGAGCTAGGATGCCAGCATTAGGCAATATGCCTTTATTCATGAGGTTCCTTTGTCCGTAGCTGTTAAGTCGCTCAAGTCCAGTAGAATTCCGCTGATCACGGATCGAGATGCCCAATTTCAGGCACTGATGAACCTCTCCCAGCCAATATGGATTTGGGAAAATGGGGGGACCTTCAGCTTTAGTGAAGATGAGCGGGATCCCAATAGCAGTAAGCATGAGAAATATCAATTAGGGGGATTTTTGCCCAGTTTGGGACTCCATCAACTCGGCGATTGTTCTTTTCTTGAGACACATAATCTTCGGTATCCGTATATGGCTGGAGCCATGGCCCATGGAATTGCAAACACGAAACTGGTTATCGCCATGGGTAGGGCAGGCATGCTGGGATCCTATGGGGCTGCAGGCCAGTCGTTGGTTGATATTGAACAGGCTATTGATCGTTTGCAGGCTGAATCAGATTTGCCAGCCTTTGCCATGAACTTGATTCACAGTCCTTCGGAGCCTGCATATGAATCGGCGATTGTGGATCTGTATTTGGCTCGTCATATTCGCCTAATTGAGGCATCGGCATATTTGGCTTTGACTCCTGCCGTTGTTCGTTATCGTCTGCATGGCATTTACCGGAACCCGTCTGGAAAAGTCATAGCTCCGAATCGTATTATTGCCAAGGCCTCGAGAGTGGAGGTTGCACAGCGGTGGTTTAGTCCTGCGCCAAAGCCAATCCTGACACAACTTATCGCAGACGGCCAGATTAGTGAACAAGATGCGATGTTGGCCGGGGAAATTCCGATGGCGGAAGATCTCATTGCGGAAGCGGACTCTGCTGGACACACAGATAATCGACCGGCCATGACGCTGTTGCCGCAGATGCTCAATCTTCGAGATCAGTATCAGGCCAATTACGCTAAGAGTGTTCATTTACGTGTGGGGGCGGCTGGAGGAATTGGTACGCCACAAGCCGCCGCCGCCGCCTTTGCCATGGGTGCGGCGTTTGTGGTGACCGGGAGCGTGAATCAAGCCAGTACCGAAGCGGCCACGAGTGATGTGGTCAAGCAAATGTTAGCCGAGGCACAGCAAGCTGACATTGCCATGGCACCGGCGGCAGATATGTTTGAAATGGGCGTGAAGTTGCAAGTTCTGAAGCGCGGGACCATGTTCGCCATGCGCGCCAGCCGACTGTACGAAATGTACAAATCCTATGAGTCTTTCGCGGCTATTCCAGCCGAAGATCAGAAACGAATCGAACAAGATTATTTTTGCGCCAGCTTTCAGCACGTATGGGACAAGACCAGGAAATTTTTCTTGGAACGGGAACCGCGACAGATTGAACGGGCTGAAGCAGATCCCAAGCACATGATGGCGCTAGTCTTTCGGTGGTATCTCGCTCTTACATCTCGATGGGCTAACAGTGGGGCAGCGGAAAGGAAAATGGATTACCAGGTGTGGTGTGGCCCAGCTATGGGGGCATTCAATGCGTGGACTGCTGGGAGCTTTATGGCTCTGCGAGAAAACCGTCATGTGGCAGAGATCGCAATGAATATTTTGTACCATGCTGCTGTCCTGCAACGCTTCCAATATCTGAAGCAAGTGGGTATACAATTTCTTCCATCAGCTGCTTGTCTGACACCGAAACCCATGAGTCACATCAGTCAGCTTTGTCAGATCTCATGAACAATCAGTCACCCTCCCAAGATTTCGCCATGAGCGAACCGATAGCGATCGTCGGAATCGGTTGTATGTTTCCCAAGGCCCCGGATCTCAACACCTATTGGCGAAATATCAAAACTGCCCAGGATGCGATGATGGATGTTCCGGAAAGTCATTGGAACCCTGACGACTATTTTGATCCTGATCCCGCTACCCCAGATATGACCTACGCACGCCAAGGGGGATTTCTTGACCCAGTAGACTTCAATCCCCTGCATTATGGGATTGCCCCAAATACAATTGAAGCCATAGATAGCACTCAGTTATTGGCCTTAGTTGCAGCGGAGCAGGCCCTGGCTGACGCTGGTTATGCTGCCCGCCAAGACTCCTCATCTGGGAGAGGCTTTGATCGGTCCCGCACCAGCGTTATGCTTGGGGTAACCGGGACCTTGGAGCTGGTTATCCCTCTTGGTGCACGTCTTGGCCATCCTCTCTGGCGGAAGGCTATGCTGGATGCCGGCATTCCGGCTGACACAACCGAGGAAATAATATCGCGTATTGCCGGGGGGTATGTCCCTTGGCAAGAACAGTCGTTTCCCGGTCTGCTCGGCAATGTGACTGCCGGGCGTATTGCAAACCGCCTGGATCTTGGTGGTGCCAATTGTGTAGTGGATGCCGCCTGTGCCAGTTCTATTAGTGCCATCCATATGGCTGTGATGGAATTAATGCTAGGCCGTTGCGATATGGCTATCAGTGGAGGAATCGACACCTTCAATGACATCTTCATGTATATGTGCTTCAGTAAGACGCCTGCCCTTTCAGCAAGTGGGAATGCCCGTCCTTTTAGCGCCGATGCAGATGGGACGATGCTTGGTGAGGGTGTCGGTGTGTTAGTTCTCAAGCGTTTGAGCGATGCTCGTCGAGATGGCGATCAGATTCGAGCTGTTATTAAAGGGATTGGGGCTTCCAGTGATGGGGCTGGTAATGCCATCTATGCTCCAAGTAGCAGTGGCCAAGCCCGAGCGTTGCGCGCAGCCTATCGAGAAGCCGACGTGAAACCTCAGACGATTGAATTAGTGGAGGCCCATGGCACGGGTACCCGTGTCGGTGACCAAGTTGAAGCCGATGCGTTGAGTGCCGTGTTTAGCGAGGATGTGCAGGATTTAGTCTGTGAACAAGTGTCTTCTCATACCACAGGCGAGAATAAGAGTTGGTGCGCTCTGGGTTCAGTCAAATCGATGATTGGACATACGAAGGCTGCCGCTGGAGTAGCAGGCATCATCAAAACCGTCATGGCCTTGGAACATAAGGTGTTGCCCCCTACACTCAAAGTGAGCCAGCCGCTGGACTCTCTTACTCCTGGCCAATCTCCTATTTATCTTAATACCAGCACCAGACCTTGGATATCCAAGTCCACGCACCCTCGCCGTGCGGCAGTGAGCGCGTTTGGTTTTGGCGGAAGTAATTTTCATTGTGTGTTAGAAGAGGCCCACACAACCAAAGCCGTTCCAGACTGGGATGGCAATCTACAGCTTGTGGCTTTTAGTAGCCAAAGCCGGGAAGCCATCCTCGAACAGTTAACAAGCTTTCGGCAGGCGGTCAAATCCAGTCAAGGGTCTCGCTGGGGTGTTGTACGCAATCTGGCAAAGCAGAGTCGGGAGCAATTTTCTGCAAGCGCACCCTGTCGTTTAGTTTTTCTATTGCGACCTGAAGATTTGGCTGAGGAGTCACTGTTCGAAGAAATTGAAATTCTGCCATTTCAACAGAAATCAGCTTCGCAACATACAAAGGGGTTTTATGGTGAGGGCAAACCATCGGGACGCTTGGGTGTCGTTTTCCCGGGCCAAGGATCGCAGCGAATCAATATGTTGAAAGACCTCAGTTGTTTGTTTCCTAGCATGTTGGGGCGCTGGGAACAAGTTAATAATTCCCTTGACATAGGAAGCGTGGCTGATCCAGTACGGATTAGCGAGTATGTGTATCCATTACCTGTGTTTCATCCCGATCAGATTACCCGCCAGCGAGAGGCCCTGCGGGCAACGTGTATTGCTCAGCCGGCATTGGCAGCAGCGAGCCTTGGTATTCTGGATATCCTCTCCGCGTTTGGTCTGCAGGCTGAAGCGTTTGCCGGGCATAGTTTTGGGGAATTTATCGCATTGTTTGCGGCAGGTGTCATTAGCGACGAGGCGCTCTTACGGCTTGCACGACAGCGTGGCGAGTGTATGGAGAGATCTTGCCAGCTAGCCCCAGGTGGAATGTTGGCGGTCAACGCTCAGGTGGCAGATGTTGAATCAATTCTTAAGACTGAATCACTGGCTCTGGCAATAGCCAATTACAATAGTCCGACACAGCTTGTGTTGTCAGGGGCCTATCCAGAGCTTGATAAAGCTCGTGCCGTGTTTAACGCTCGTGGGTTACATTCCGTACTGCTGAATGTTGCCGGGGCCTTTCACAGCTCCCTTATGACAGAAGCTAGAGACCGATTTGCAGATAGCCTTGACCAGACTAAATTTTCTCCCCCGATTCATCAGGTATATTCAAATGTCTCCGCTGGTCCCTACCCTCAAGATGCGACAGAAATTATCTCCTTGCTGAGTTCCCAGATCACCGCGCCGATTCGTTTTATTGACATGATCCGCAATATGTATGATGAAGGCATATACACTTTCATCGAAGCTGGTCCGGGGAAGGTATTGCGGACTCTAATCGGAGCTATTCTCACGGATCATCCACATAAGGTGATTGCGTTAGATGCCAGTTGTGGCAATGGAAAAGAACTAGATGACCTGGGCCTTTCGCTTGCGCAATTGGCTGCAGATGGCTATGCCGTTGATCTGCGGCAATGGGATCCAAGCCCACCAGTGGTTCAGCAATCGCATGGCTTTAGCATTCAAATTTCCGGTGCGAATCATTTTGAGCCAAAGGAACTGCCGGCCATGCAGTATCCTCTTGCCTCTTTGAAACCCTCGGTTGCCATGGCAAGCGCGCAACGTTCTTTGCCTCCTGCGCCTAGTTCACATGATTCTACACCTCCGGAGACAAATCTGGAGTTAGTTCAGTCCGCTCTGCTCGCCCTACAGAAAATGCAAAAGGAAACGTCTGAATTGCATCGGCAATATTTGGAAAGCCAACAGTCGGCCCAGCGTTCCATCGAGATATTGCTTCGGCAGCAAATGCGGGCTGTTGGGGTCGAGCCTGAGGACTCAGAGATGGGGGTTCCTAGTAAACCAGTAAAGATGCCAAGTCCATCTACTACCTCTCTTAAGCCTTTGTCTGTGCCACCAGGTAGTATGTCAGAAGCGCTGGCAGGCTTCATGCGTACTTCGGAAACCATAGCTCCGCTTTCTAATGGGATGGCCAGGACTGCTCTTCTGGATATTGTTGCAGAAAAAACTGGATACCCTCGAGAAGTGCTCACCCCTAAGATGTCTTTGGATAAGGATTTAGGCATCGATTCTATTAAACGAGTGGAAATTCTTTCGGCATTATCGGAACGATTTCCAACTCTTGCTGCGTTGTCTGCTGCAGAGGCAAGTAGTTTGGATAGGTTAGAACAGATAGAAGCCCATTTGTCTGATTCTCTCGATGAAAGATCTATCCCTGACACCGTTCCCGCAGGTTCCCTTCACACGCCACCTCTTTCTGCTGCCAGTTCCCACGAACATTCAGAGATTGCTGCGGCCATTATTGCAGTGATCGCGGATAAAACGGGTTATCCAATAGAAGCTTTGAATTCGGCTATGCGCATGGACGAGGATCTGGGGATCGACTCTATTAAACGGGTGGAGATTTTTTCCACGCTCCAAGAACGATTGCCAACTTCGCTTGTTGTTGAACCTGATGCCATGGCTCGTTTGCGAAGCATTGGGGACATTATTGAATATTTAGGTGATGACCTGTCTCAGCCCCGAAATGGAAAGACCTCTGTTAATGGGAAACACTTTACTAATGAGAATCATTCTGGGAATGGCTCAGTGTCACGACATTCTCGGAACGGAGAAGAAACACTCTCCCATATCACACAAATGGAATT
Source organism: Nitrospirales bacterium (assembly GCA_965223635.1). Classification (GTDB taxonomy): domain Bacteria; phylum Nitrospirota; class Nitrospiria; order Nitrospirales; family UBA8639; genus Nitrospira_E. Next base: position 1,419,932 of record OZ245007.1, on the reverse strand, counting down.
GCCAGTTGGACGTGGAAGTCTGGATGGGGGACTACATCGCTTGGTCTTAAAAAGTACCGCTGGGGTATTGCAGGAGCGTAAGCCTTTGCACATATCAAAAGATGCCGTGATCGGAATCTATGCTGATGGTACGGATCTAGGTGATGCGTTGCAGGATGCTTTCAAGCAGCGAGGAATTGTTTCCAAATTGATCTATGTAGATAAAAACCAAGCTATTGCTTCTCTCTCAGGTTTATTGATCGTAAGCCCTCAAGAGGTACATGCGGATACTTTGACCAACATGTTTTCTCTCATACGTGAGTGCGGGCCACGACTGCAGCAGGCCGGTACTCATGCCCCAGCTCTGCTAGCCTCGGTGAGTCGGCTAGATGGACAATTTGGGTTGAGCCCTCAGACTATTGAGCAACCGTTGAGTGCAGGACTCGGAGGGATTATTAAAACGGCCGCCCGAGAATGGCCCCATGTGAAGTGTAAAAGCATTGATATTGGTAAGAACTGGGGAGCTTCTCAGGAGCTGGCCGAAGCAATTGTGGCTGAAATGCTTTTAGATGGTCCACTTGAAGTGGGCCTCAGCGGGCGAGGCCAAATTGCTCTAGAACTGATTCCGCAAGACATTCCAGTGGCTGATTTCAGAGATGGACCATTGATTCATTCAAAAGACTTAGTTTTGGTTAGCGGAGGTGCAAGAGGAATCAGTGCAGCGATTGCGATTGCCTTGGCTCGTCGCTATCAACCGACGTTGTTGTTGTTGGGGCGGAGCCCTGAACCGATACCTGAAGCCGATTGGCTCCAGGGGGTAAACGGAGAGGGAGCGATTAAGCGAGCTATTCACGAGTACCATGGTGGGGCAAAGTCACCAAAAGAGATTGAGCTTTTGTTTCAACAGATAATGGCAAATCGTGAAATGGTGGAGAACCTAGCCACAATTAAATCATGCGGGTCTCAGGTCTTGTATCGTAGTGTTGATGTTTGTCGCCGTGAGGAGACTATTCAGGTCCTCAAAGCATGCATGGCTGAGTTTGGTCCATTACGAGGTGTCATACATGGAGCTGGCATTCTTGCTGATGGTTTAATTGCAGACAAAACTGAGGCGCAGTTCCAGGCAGTCCTGTCCACAAAATGTGACGGCTTCATGAACCTCATGGCGTGCGTGAACGGCCAGGATCCTGCGTTCATTGTCGCCTGTTCCTCAACTACCGCCAGGCTGGGGCGCAGGGGGCAGGCTGATTATGCTGCTGCTAATGAATGCTTAAACAAGTTAGCACAAGAGGTGGCGAAACAATATACCAAGAGCAAGGTGTTAAGCGTGAATTGGGGGCCATGGGATGGGGGGATGGTTGATATACGACTCAAAAAAATGTTCCACAATGAGGGGGTTGGTCTGATTCCCTTAGATGCTGGAGCCGAATACCTTATCCAAGAATTGCAAAGTGCTCCCTCAGCTGATGTGGAATTGGTTGTGTTGGGGCCTACTTCATCTGAAACGCCAACCGAGGGTTCTCCGCTACAGCTTTGCTTCAGCCAAGAAGTAAGTTTGGCGTCGATTCCTATTCTGAGTTCCCATGTCTTCAACAATCGGGCGGTAGTGCCTGTTGCCTTAATCATCGAATGGCTTGCCCATGGGGCCTTACATGCCTCACCGGGTCTTCGGTTTGTTGGACTCGAGGATTTCAGGGTATTCAAGGGAGTCACCATTGACGCCACCCAAAGCAAAAAAATCCGAGTATTGGCCGGACTAGCGAATGGCGAATCCACAAAACGAGGGCGGCGTGAAGTCCTCATTGTAGAAGTACGCAGCGATGATATGCTTCATGCCCGTGCCCATGTTCATTTAGCTGAGGAGTATCCGATTGTTGCGGATTCGGGGTTAGCTGGCGTTCGCTTAGCGTATTCTCGACAACCTTATGAAGATAGTCGGTTGTTCCATGGAATTGATTTGCAAGGGCTCACTCACATCCATGGCTGTGATGACCAAGGAATTAGTGGCGAAACCCGTACGGCACCGGCACCAAATGTTTGGATCAAAGATCCATTACGAGCTGAGTGGTTGGCGGATCCATTAGTTTTGGATGCAAGTTTTCAAATGATGATATTATGGTCTGAACATCTTTATCAGCATGGTTCTCTTCCCACTGCTATTGGCCGCTTAGAGTTATATGCCCCTTTTCCTTCCACTTCACCTGTAGGTATCGAAGCTCAAATTCAAGCTCATCAGCCTCATAAAGCAATTGCGAATATTGATTTTCGTGATAGTCAGAATTGTTTGATTGCACATATTGAAAAATATGAATGTGTAATTGATGTTTCTCTCAACGCCGGATTTGCTCGTAACTCTCTCGCCAGTCACTCCTAACGGAGACTCTCGTGACCACCCAACAGGATATTGCCATTGTTGGCCTGGGATGTATATTCCCTGGGGCGCATGATGCCGACCAATTCTGGTCTCTCATTTACAGAGGGGATTGTGTCGCCAGTCAACCCCCAGCTGGTCGTTGGCCGGATGATCCACAATTTTTTTGCCAGAAACAGTTGAGTGCAGATCGGCTCCTATCTAGCCGAGCATGTTTTGTTGACCCTCTGCCTTCCTTTACTACTCCGGTCATCCCAGGGTTTGATACCTCAGAGCTGGACCCATTATTTCATCTGCTCCTCCATGCGGGGCAGCAGGCTTGGAATGATGCGGTTACCGATACTTTGGATCGTCGAAACTGTGGTGTGCTTTTGGGACAAATTGTATTGCCTTCGGAAACCCTCTCAAATTGGTCTGATGTTCTGCTCGCTCGGGCCACGGAAGCTGTCTGGGGTGAATCGTCTTCTGGAGCGTTTCCTCCCTTCAATCCCCTAAATCGATATGTTGCTGGTCTGCCTGCTGGCCTACTCGCAGCAGCTTTAGATCTTGGTGGTGGGGCAAGTTGCTTGGATGCAGCCTGTGCCTCTTCCCTCTTTGCCATGAAGTTGGCGATGGATGAATTGCGCGAGGGGCGTCGTGACGCCATGTTGGTGGGAGGTCTGTCACGTCCTGATAGTCTTTACACGCAAATGGGGTTTTCGCATTTGCATGCCCTTTCGCCAAGTGGAAACTGTCAACCATTTAGCCGTAATGCGGATGGTTTACTTGTCGGTGAAGGCGCAGGGATGGTGGTGCTTAAACGCCTTGAGGATGCGCTAGACAGCGGTGATCACATCTATGCGACCTTGCCAGGAATTGGCCTATCAAATGATATCGGCGGCAATCTCATGCACCCCGATAGCGAGGGGCAATTGCGTGCCATGCATAAGGCCTACGAGCTGGCTGGTTGGCGGCCAGAGCAGGTGGATTTGATTGAATGCCACGGCACGGGTACTCCAACAGGTGATAGGGTTGAGCTTGCCAGTCTGCAGCAACTTTGGTCTGGAGCTCCATCTGATCTCACCAAAGTCTGTGTGATTGGGTCGGTAAAAAGCAATATTGGACACTTGCTGACTGCGGCAGGTATTGCCGGTTTGATTAAGGTGCTATTGGCTATGAAAGCTAGGCAATTACCGCCCTCGGCAAATAGCAAGCACCTTCTCCCTGTCCTTGAAGCTGACGATAGCCACTTTCGGATGCTTGCTAAGGCCGAGCCATGGCTGGTGCGAGGAGAGGGAATCCCACGCCGGGCTGCGGTCAGTGCCTTTGGTTTTGGTGGAGTTAATGCACACGTGCTTGTGGAGGAATGGTCTCCTATGTATGCCAAATCCATGCACAATACGAAGGTGCGGCAACGTAAGGTAGATCAGGTTCAACAGGAGCCCATCGCTATTGTGGGTCTGAGTGGACAGTTTGGCCCTTGGACCAACCCAGCGGCACTGACATCTCGCTTGCTGGGTGATACGCAAGCAGAGCAGTCGTTGGAAACAGGACGATCACCAGGCTTTTCTGGAGAGGGGATGCGTCGAGGCTATCCGCTTGAAGTAATCACCATTGACAGACTCCGTTTTCGAATTCCACCAAAAGAATTGGAAAAATTATTGCCTCAACAGGCGCTCATGCTTCAAGTTGCAGCCGAAGCTCTAGATGATGCTGGGGTCGCGACAAACCATCATACACATCTGAGCACTGGGGTGTATGTTGGTATCGAATTGGATATGAATACCTGTAATTTTCATTGGCGCTGGCAATGTGAACGGAAGTTACATGATTGGGAGTCAGATGGAGTCCTTGATGGATTGGCCATGTCCAATAAGGAGTGGCTAACTGGGCTTAAGGATGCCTCAGGTCCCTACTTGAATGCAGATCGAACAATGGGCGCTCTTGGGGGTATCGTTGCTAGTCGACTTGCACGTTGGTTAGGGGCAGGGGCAGGGAGTTTTACGGTTTCCTGTGAACGGGCTTCGGCGCTTAAAGCTATAGAGATTGCCATGCGCGCCCTACGTCGTCGGGAGATCAATCTTGCTGTGGTGGGTGGAGTCGACTTAAATGGTGAGCCACGTGCCTTGCGCGCTCAGGAAGAACTTCAATGTGGGGGTGTGTTTGGTGAAGGTGCTGGAGCCGTGGTACTCAAGCGTCACAGTGATGCTATTCGTGATGGTGATCAAATCTATTGTTTGCTGCGAGGTATGGCCCAGTGTTCTGCAGGCCAGAACCCACCAGATTCGAGCGCAGAACAGTATCAGCAATGTTTGAAAGAGGCGTTGAGTGATGCTGGATTGGATTCAGTTCGATTGGGATTAGTTGAGTTAGGTGGCATCTCAAGCCGATTTGATACTGAAATGCAGGTTTTGAAAAGTGGATTGGGAAAATCTGGCATGAATTCGCTTGTCATCTCATCCTGCCGTGAAATGTTGGGTGACACTGGGGCGGCCGATGGTATGTCCAGCTTGCTGCGAATGGCTCTCTGCCTGCATTACCGGGTGTTACCCACAACTCCTTCTCTGGCTAAAGAAGGTGTTCAGTGGGACCTTGGAGGATATTATTGTCCCAAAGAGTCTCACTACTGGTTGCGTAACCGTGCTGATGGACCACGTCAGGCGTTGTTGTGTGTGAATAGTCTTATGGGTGGAATGGTGCAACTCATTGCCGAAGGGGTTGAATCATATGCCCAGCCTCCTGTGGAAGCTGTGAGCACGTTACTATGTGTATATGGGTGTGACACTGATAGGCTCCTTCAGGCCATTGAAGAATGTCGTGAGCAGTTTGTGCAGGCGTCTGAGACTTCTGTCGCTGCTATCGCTGATCGTTGGCACCAACATCATGTGTGGGAACCAGGTGCCCTTACTGTCAGTATGGTGGCCTCAGACACATCCCGTTTTATCGCTCTGTTACGTGAAGCTCGTAGTTGCGTTGAAGGCAATATGCGCCCAACAAGTTCTGAGCTTTTTTATGAACCTAAACCACTGGTTCCTCAGGGCGGTCGTCTGGCTTTTGTGTTTCCAGGATCCGGCAATCATTACAACGGTATGAGCCGACAACTAAGTGTGTCTGCGGCCGCCGTCCTTGACCAGAATGATATGCGTCATCAGCACCTATTGGATCAGTTTGCTGGTGGGAGATTCTGGCAAAACGTCCCGGTGAGTGAGCATGATCACCCAACGCTTTTGTGTTCCCAAATTTGGGCTAGCACCTTTGTGTACGACATTTTTCGCCAAATGGGAGTAAAGGGCGAAGCCATGATTGGCTATAGCCTTGGCGAAACCGCTAGTTTATTTGCCAGTGGATGTTGGCACGAGCGCGATCGGATGTTGGCACGAATACGAGACACCGATTTATTTACTGACCAGTTAGGTTCGGGTTTTGCTTCGATTCGTGAACATTGGGGGTTCGATGTTTCGGAGCCAGTGAATTGGCGAATGGCGATGGTTCAGGCACCGGTTGAGAGGGTATGTGAAGTTCTGACTCAGTCCTTTGCAAAACAGATGATCTATTTGTTGATCATTAATACTAACACTGAATGCGTGGTTGGAGGAGATGAAGAAATCTTAGCCCGTTTTGCCGCGGAGCTTGGTGTGGTCTTGCATCCGATCAATGGAGCAACAACTGTCCATTGTGAAGTTGTCCGGCCGGTTGCAGAAGCCTATCGCAACTTGCATCTTCAGAACACTCGATCTGTTGCTGGCATGACTCATTATAGTTGTCATCTGGGTCGAAGCTATCAGGTGAACGCTGAATCTGCGGCCGATTCAATCCTTGGAATGGCCCTTGAAACCTTCGATTTCAGGAGACTTATTGAAACAGCCTATGCCGATGGTGTGCGGCTATTTGTGGAAACAGGACCGGGTGCTGCCTGTACCCGGATGATAGACAATATTTTGGGTGAACGTGAGCATCTGGCCTGTAGCGCAAGTTATAGCCGGGTGCATGAGTATACAAGTTTGCTTCAAGCGGCTGGGCGTATTGCTGCTCATGGTGTCGCTTTGAATACCCATGCCTGGCGCCAACATCATCCTGTTCCTGATCGTTGTCAGCACCCACAACAGGTCTTAACTCTAGCGCCAGGCTTGTTGGCTTGGGAAGTTCCGGAACGTCCAATTCGCCGATCGAAGGTTCCAAAACCCCCTTTTCAACCATTAGATGAGATGCCTCCGATTCCCAGTGCACTTCATGACACACAGCAGGCAAAGAACAGTTGGTCGACCCCTGTTGTTCAAGGGATGTTGGCGATGCTTGAGTCCCGTCACCAAGCACATCAAGCCTATCTCAATTTACAAAGTAGTATCGAAGAGAGTATGCATGATGCGTTGTGGCTGCGTCTGGCGGCAAGCCCTGCTGTAGAAAGGTCTTTTTCTGATGCGGATTTGAGTCCTGACATTATTACTCCAAAAGTGAATTCTACTGTGGAGGCACCGATCCTCTTTGACCGCCCGGATTGTCTGCGTTTTGCTGTGGGTGGGATAGGAGAAATGTTGGGGACTGATTTTTCAGATATCGATCATTTTCCAACTCGGGTACGCCTGCCAGATGAACCTCTGATGTTGGTCGACCGTATTATGAGTATCGAAGGAGAGGCGGGCTCATTAGGCCCTGCACGAATTATTACGGAGCATGATATCAGGCCCAGTGCTTGGTATTTGGACGGGAACAAGATTCCGACTTGCATTGCAGTGGAGGCCGGACAGGCGGACTTGTTTCTTTGTGGTTGGTTGGGCGTTGATCGTGTGACTCGAGGTAAAGCTTTCTATCGTCTGTTAGATGCTGAAATTACCTTTCATGATCAACTGCCGGGCCCTGGTTCATGCATTCGGTATGACATCCGCATCATTCGTTTCTTTACACTAGGCACAACCCATCTATTCCAGTTTGAGTTTGATGCAACAGTTAATGGTACGTTGCTGTTAAGCATGCGCAATGGTAGTGCAGGGTTTTTTACTCAGACCGAATTAGCGGCTGGTCAGGGAATTGTTCGTCCACCCGCATCTTCTGGTCTAGCGACGAAACCTGTGGCACATGCTGCATGGCTTGCTCCACCATTGAATCCGGCTGAACAGTATAGTGAGCAACAACTCGACAGTTTGCGCGACGGAGATCTGACTCATTGCTTTGGAGCAGGATTCGACATTTTGCCTCTTCATAGGGCCGAGACCTTGCCAGGAGGGCGCATGCGCCTGGTTCACAGAATTTTGGATATTCAGGCACCCGGGCCTGAGGCATGTGGCCAAATTACCGGTGAGGCAGATATTCACGACGATGACTGGTTTTTAACCTGCCATTTTGTCGACGATCAGGTGATGCCCGGTACGTTGATGTATGAATGTTGTTTGCATACATTGCGTGTATATTTATTGCGCATGGGTTGGATAGGCGATCAGGGTCAGGTTGCGTATCAGTCTGTGCAAGGCAAACGCGGTAAGCTAAAATGTCGTGGTCAGGTCATTGGCTCGACTCGTGCTGTGCAATATCAGATTTTCGTCAAGGAAACAGGGTATCTAGAAGATGGCACTCCCTATGCCATTGCAGACGCACTAATGTTGGCAGATGGACACCCTATCGTGGAAATGCAAGACATGTCTCTGTGTCTTCTTGGCCTGACTCGTCAGACCCTTGAGGTACTTTGGCAGCAAGCGTCTGGAACTCCTGCCTCTACGAACCGTTCACCGTTGTTTGGTCAGGCGTCCATTCTAGCGTATGCAGAAGGACGGCCATCAGATGCTTTTGGTGAGCGATACCGAATCTTTGACCAGGAACGAGTTCTGGCTCGCCTTCCCCGTCCGCCGTATTTATTTTTAGATCAAATTGACCTGATTGAACATTGTCAGCAGTGGCAGCCTACGGCTGGTGGAGAGATTCAGTCCATCCATCAGATCACACCACAAGCCTGGTATTTTGACGCCAATCGTCAGGATGCCGTTCCCCTGGCCATATTAATGGAAATCGCTCTTCAACCCTGTGGTTGGCTGGCGGCCTATCTGGGGTCTGCTCTGACGAGTGACGTCGATTTGTCATTTCGCAACCTTGACGGTCAGGCTACGTTGCACCGGCCCATGACCAGAAGTTCAGGTTGTATTCAGGCACAGACTCGGATTAATAAAGTGTCGAGTTCTGGTGGAATGATCATCCAGTCTTTTAGCGTGACCTTGTTTGATGCTGTGGGAGCTCTCTATATTTGTGAAACAGTATTTGGATTTTTCTCGAAGGCGGCGCTCAAGCAGCAGGTTGGCATTCGTGAGGCGGAATGGTATGCAGTGGAGCAAGTAACCACAAGCCCACCCGAAGCATTGCCTTATCCCGTTCACGCGCCGTTTCCAGACAGCCGGTTCAGGATGCTGGATCGAGTGTCAGTTATCAGTCAAACAGGTGGTCGGCATGGGCTGGGATGGGTTGAAGGCTATGCCGACGTTGACCCGGATGCCTGGTATTTCAAAGCTCATTTCTATCAGGACCCGGTTATCCCCGGTTCTCTCGGCATTGAATCTATGGTCCAGTTATTAAAAGTTTTTGCCTTAGAACGCTGGTCGCATCTTAAGAGCACGAAGGATGCTTCTACGCTGTTTCAATCTCCTGTTCCTGGTATAGAAATGCGTTGGACGTATCGAGGCCAGATCATTCCTCAGAATAATCGAGTTTCGGTACAGATTCATCTGGTGAAAGTAGACAGTCTCAATGCCGTCTTGGTTGCCGATGGGTATGTTGTGGTAGATGGGCGAACGATTTATAGCGTAGAAAACCTCAGTTTGATCATACACGGTGACCGATGAAGTATACTCGCGCACGTCTTGAATCCATTGGCTATGAATTGGCTCCGGTCGTAGTGACTAGTCATGAACTAGAGCAGCGCTTAGCGCCTTTGTATAAACATTTGCATCTGTCCCCAGGACAACTCGAAGCTCTCACCGGAATACGAGAGCGACGCTGGTGGACCCAAGAACAATCTCTTGTTGATGGTGCCACAGCGGCTGGCGAAAAGGCGTTGAGTCAGGCTGGACTAGATGGTGCTGATATTGAGGTGCTGATCTATGCTGGTGTGTGTCGAGAATTGTTTGAGCCTGCAACAGCTTGTGGGGTAGCGGATCGATTGAATGTCGCATCTAGCAGTCAGATCTATGATCTGTCCAATGCATGTTTGGGAATGTTGAATGGAATTATCGATATTGCAAACCGTATCGAGCTTGGACAAATCCGTGCGGGACTCATCGTCAGTTGTGAATCGGCCAGGGAAATTAACGACCTGATGATTGAGGAGATGTTGCGTTATCAGGGAATGCAGCAGTTGAGCCTATCTTTGGCAACTCTGACCGGAGGGTCAGGGGCCGCAGCGGTGCTGCTGACCGATGGATCCTTTACCAAAGGGGAAAGGCCGAAATTGCTAGGTGCTGTGGCCCGTGCTCATCCGGAACATCATGGTTTATGCCGATGGGGGTTGTTCCCTGATGCTGCCGAATCCGGACCCAACGGACATTCGGCGGGCTATCGCCAGCGAATGCAGACCGATTCCGTGAGTGTACTCAAGCATGGGGTACAACTTGGACAGGAAACCTGGGAAACGTTTCTGGCCCATCTTGGCTGGCAACTTGAGATGGTGGACAGAGTCATTTGTCATCAGGTTGGTTCGGGCCATCAGGTTCAAGTGCTTCAGGCTTTGGGAATCAAGCAAGAAAAAGATTTTTCTAGCTTTAGTTATTTAGGAAATATGGGCACGGTGTCTCTTCCCCTCACTGCGGCACTTGCCAGTCAACGGGGGTTTTTGCAAGCTGGCCAGCGGGTGGCCTTTCTCGGAATCGGTAGTGGCTTGAACTGCATGATGCTCGGTTGGCAATGGTAAAGAGCGTCACAACGTCCGACGTTCCCTCAGGTCGGTGGCTGGGTATTCACGGTCACCAGATGCATGTTATCGATACAGGACTGCGAAAAGGATCCAGTGGCACGTTGGTTATGGTGCATGGGAATCCAACGTGGAGTTTTTATTACCGTCGACTGGTAACACATTTCAGCAACCGCTATCGATGTATCGTTCCCGACCATATTGGTATGGGTCTCTCCAGCAAACCTGATGATCAGGTATATTCCTATACTCTTAAACAACGGATTGCGGATTTGGAGGACCTTCTGGAGCAACTCTGCCCTGCTGGTCCGCTAACTCTAATTCTCCATGACTGGGGTGGCATGATTGGGATGGGCTATGCCGCCCGTCACCGCTCTCGTATAGCAGGCTTGGTGTTGATGAATACGGCCGCCTTCAGATTGCCGGAGGGGAAACCCCTGCCTTGGTCATTGGGTTTATGTCGGACTCCGGTGCTTGGTGCGGTAGCTGTACGTACGTTGAACTTGTTTTGTCTCGGCGCAACGTGGCAATGTGTGAAGACTGCCCGTCTTTCAGCCGCTGATCAGGCAAACTTGCTGGCACCATATGACAGCTGGGCGAACCGCATTGGCGTGCATCGATTTGTCGAAGATATTCCCCTGCGCCCAGGTGATACGAGCTATGATTGTGTCACAAATATTGAACAAAGCCTCCCGCAGTTTTTAGACTGTCCTGTAAGAATATTCTGGGGCGAGCAGGATTTTGTGTTTGATAATGATTTCCTGGGCAAATGGCGAAGTATCTGGCCACAGGCTGTGATAACCCGCTTTCCCGAAGCTGGTCATTATGTCCTGGAAGACGCGCATGAACATATCATTCCCCTGCTGGAAGAATTTCTCAAAGCCGAATCATAATGGTTCAGCAAGATCTGGACTCCTCTCACACGTCTGAGGCAAATGTGGCATTTCACTTGAGCCAAATGGCTGCCAGCCAGCCTCAATGGCTAGCTCTTGCCTGTACCGTTTCTAGGGTCTGGCCGTGGGCCACGGCTTTCACGGAATTAAGTTTTAAACAACTTGACGACTGGAGCAATGACATTGCGCGAGGGTTGCTTCAAGTCGGGATTGGCAAGGGCATTCGCGTGGCCCTTTTGGTGCCCCCTGGACCGGAATTTTTTGCAGTCGTGTTTGCTCTCATGAAATCCGGTGCCATTATGATCTGTATCGACCCCGGGATTGGTGTAGGGAAACTTGGCCGTTGCCTCAATCATGCCAAACCGCAGGCCATCATTGGATCACGAAAAGCGCATGTAGCTCGCAGATTATTTGGTTGGGGTAGGATGAGTAATCGCATCAATATTCATACTGCTGCCGTGCCTCTTATTTTACCGGGAGAGAGCCAAGAGAACTGTTCGTTACAGAGTCTTGTTCGATTGGGAAAACAGGCAGATTTAGTTCCATTTCCGGTGGTCAAAGTAGAAGATCCTGCTGCCATTTTGTTTACGAGCGGCAGCACGGGCCCTCCCAAGGGCGTGATCTATACGCATGCGACCTTCCAAGCCCAAATTCGTATGCTGCGTGAGTGTTATGACATTTCACCGGGAGAGATTGATCTGAGCACGTTTCCCTTATTCGCCTTGTTCGCCCCGGCTCTTGGGATGAGTGCGGTGATACCGAAGATGAACTTTACTCGACCAGCTAAAGTGCGACCGCAGCATATCATTCAGGCGGTGAAACGTTATCGGGTCACGAGCCTGTTTGGTTCACCGGCTCTGTTACGGCGTCTTGGACGTTGGAATCGAAGCCATAGACAAACACTATCCAGTTTGCGGAGGGTGATATCGGCTGGCGCGCCGGTTCAGGCTGATGTGCTCGAAGACCTTGTGCCTATGCTAGCTTCAGACACGCGTATTCATACGCCTTACGGAGCCACGGAAATTTTGCCTGTGACAACCATAGCGAGTGATGAGATCCTCACCGAGACGGCTGCACAGACGGCTCTTGGCAAAGGAATCTGTGTTGGTCGACCTGTGTCCGACGTTCAGGTTGGGATTATGGACATGAACTTCAAACAAGCAGAGAACTATAATTCTGAATGGTTGAAGCCAGGGGGTATTGGTGAAATCGTCGTCAGCGGCCCTAATCTGAGTCTTGGGTATGATGACTGTGAAGAGGCGCAACGCCGCGCAAGATTTTCTGACTCGCAAGAGCGGATTTGGCATCGAATGGGGGATGTGGGCTACTTGGATGAGCGAGGCCGATTATGGTTCTGCGGGAGGGTGGCCCATTGCGTGATAGCAGGTGATAAAACGTACTATCCTATCCCTTGTGAAGGGGTGTTCAATAGCCACCCGAAGGTCTATCGCACCGCGTTAATTCGGCTGAATACTTCTGATGGCTTGCGCCCTGGCCTCTGTGTCCAGCTTGAATCTAGGACTCCCAAGGCCTCACGCCAGAAAATTCGTGCCGAATTGCTAGATATGGGGAGTCGCTTTGAACATACTCAGGGTATACATGAGGTATTTTTTCATCCAGCCTTTCCCGTCGATATCCGCCACAACGCCAAGATTGATCGTGAGCGTTTGGGGCGCATTGTCAGGTGCCAGAGCAGATGAAAGTCCTCGTGACTGGTGGAACCGGTTTCCTTGGTGCCACGATAGTTCGAATGCTGATGAACCAAGGCCATGCTGTACTCAGTTTTAGCCGTGAAGATTCCCCCGATCTTCGTGCGGCTGGTTTTGATATTCGGCAAGGGAATCTGACAGATCTGAAGGCTTTGCGTCATGTGGCTAGGGGTTGTGAAGCTGTCATCCATACAGCAGCAAAAGCGGGGGTGTGGGGCCGCGCTGAAGACTATATTCAGACGAATATTCATGGCACGGAGAATGTTATCCAGGTGTGCCGTGAGTTACAGATTCGGCGTCTGGTCTACACCAGTTCTCCCAGTGTGGTGTTTACGGGCTGTGACGAGGCAGGTGTTGATGAATCTGCCCCGTATGCAACGCGGTTTCTGGCTGATTATCCCCGAACCAAGGCTCTGGCCGAACAGGCTGTGCTGGCGGCCAATGATCCAGAGCTGGCAACTATCGCGTTGCGGCCTCACCTCATCTGGGGACCAGGTGATCCCCATCTAGTGCCTCGTGTCGTGTCCCGGGCTCGTGCCGGGAGACTGGCTCTTCTCGGCGATGGCTCTAATTTAGTGGATTCTACCTTTGTCGAAAATGCGGCCCTGGCACATGTGCTGGCCGTAGAGAAATTGGTGCCGAAAGTGACTTGTGCTGGTAAGGCCTATTTCATCAGCAACGACGAACCTTTGCCTATGAAGACGTTGTTGAACCATATTCTTGCCGCTGCCAATCTTCCCCCAATCACGAGATGCATCCATCCTCAACTCGCATATCTGGCTGGGGCGACGCTGGAAATGGTACATCGACTTTTCCCTCCACACCGCGAACCCATTATGACTCGTTTCGTGGCTCGTCAATTATCTACCAGCCATTGGTTTCGGTTGGACCGAGCCCGTCAAGATCTAGGCTATCAACCAGACATCAGTCTGGACGAAGGTTTCAGACGCCTGCGTGAGTCTCTGGCTATACTGCGGTAGTACCGCCATCCGTTTTGTCAATTTAACCTACAGCAAACACAATGGAACGAATTCCCACACTCCGTTTATGCACACACGGATTCCTGCCAAATCTGAAACGACTGCATGCGCCACAGCCGATAATTGACCGCCTGCATGAGGTGGCGGCCAAGGCGGAAGAGATTCTGGGTGAGTCCATGCAAGGTCAAAAACCGTTGAGCCTGCTGTGCTGAGGCAAAGCCGCGCATATGATATTCTTGCTGTCGCGTCGGTTGATGCGAGACTTCGACGCGGTTGTTGGCGTAGATCGTATTGATGTGCTCCACCTCTGGCATGACTTCACGATGGGCGGCGTCATAACTGCGGAGTTTATCCGTGATGAGCCAGCGAGGCTCACCGCTTTGGCCTTTGATCAAACGACGAAAGAAGCGGACGGCCGCCTTCTTGTTGCGTCGTTTCTGTACCAGAATATCAATGGTATCGCCATCTTGATCAACCGCACGCCACAGATACTGATGTTCCCCCTGAATCGTGATGACGGCTTCATCGAGGTGCCAGGCATCGCCCAATTGGCCTTGGCGTTTCTTGAGGCGGCGCGCATAGGCCGGACCAAATTTCAGACACCAGCGCCGGATCGATTCGTAGGTGACAAGGATGCCACGTTCAGCCAACAGCTCTTCGACTTCCCGGAAGCTGAGACAGAAGCGGTGGTACAGCCAGACCGCGTGACTAATAATTTCAGAAGGAAAGCGATGGCGTTGGTAACTGAGTGTTGTCGTGTTCATGCCAGACAGTGTGGCAAATCTAAGTTTATGTGACAATGCCATTGAATGAAACCACGCAACTAAAAAGGGAAGCATGTATTGTGTTGGGAGATACTGGCGAAAACCGGCAAGCGCGGTGGTTCGAAGCGGAGAGCTGGGCGCGTCCTCAATGAGGATTACGCAACTTCGATGTGGACATGCGCTGCATACCCGAGCTGCTTCAGGAGTTGCTCGCAGTCGTCCCAGGTCAGGCCGAAAGCCCGGACGTCGGCCACGCCGAGGCGGGCCACCACATCGCGAATGGCCGTGAGATGTTCCGACTCAAACTCCCCCTCCATCAGTGTTGATTCGGCCCAGGTCACGAGTTCAGGGAGCGACAGCTCATGCTGGAGGTAGGCGGCGAGTTGGTCTGCAACAATTTGCCGAGTAATGATCTGGTTCATGGTTTTACCTTCTGATGGCCGTGGTCAATGGGATACTTCTCGTGCACTTCGACGAGGGTCCCCTCTTCGTTGTAGATTTCTTGATAAAATCGCACTGTCACTTCCGTGGCGTCAACCTCTTTCACGTACCGGGCTTTCCAGCCGTGACGGCCGAGCACATCTAGCCAATACCGTCGTCCGCCGGCAGTGAGTTCCTGCCAGTTGGGAAATTTCCGCTCATTGTGTTCACGCGTGCTCACGCAGGGAGTGGTCCTTCCTGACAAAAGCCATGGCCTGTTACTCTCCATCCACTTATAGCACGGGTATGTTCAATTGCCTACTATCACGTGGCAACTAAACAGGCAGAGGCATTTCTAAAAGTGTCCCTTCTATTAACTCATCCGCCTTGAAATACTTGAATATTTCCGGTCGCCCAGGCACCCTTTCCAGTCATGATGACTCTACTGAAGTCGGCTGGAAACATGCTTCTCTCCGTCTTTAAGACTCGACCACAGCTGCTCTGAACGATCTAAAGAGTCAGAGCTTTTGTTGACTAATTAGTGTCTCTGCGTACTCTCCAGTTTTGCCTCCTTTAGCTACACCTACAGTACGGTCGGGAATATCCTCCAAATCCTGGATCAGGTGAATCCCAGTGAAACCCGGAGCCACACCTATGATGCGCTGCAGCGACTGAAGACGGGAGGCGCCGTCGCCAATGCCGAAACGTATGACTACGATTTGGTGGGAAATCGGACCACGTCCTTCCTCTCAACGACCCACACGCATGATGACTTGAATCGTCTGACTGAAGACGATGCCTTTACCTATACCTATGACAACAATGGCAATCTAGAAACAAAGACCAACAAAGCCAATTCGACCGAAGTGACCACGTATCACTGGGATGCCCAGGATCAACTCATTCAGGTTGATCGCCCGGATACCACCACGGTGACATACAAATATGATGGCCTGGGGCGGCGTATTGAGAAGGATGTGGCGGGGAACATCACAAGGTATGTCTATGATGGCGAAGATATCCTGTTGGAATATGATGGCACCAATACCTTCACGGCACGCTATTCGCATGGCGATCAAGTCGACCAACCGTTGGTCTTACAGAAAGCTGGACAAGGGTTCTTCTACTATCACAGCAATCATCAGGGCTCGATTACGCACCTGACCGATAGTAGTGGAATCATTGCCACTAGCTATGTGTATGATAGTTATGGGAGACCCCTGTGTTGCTTTGTCTTCACAATCAAGGTTTGTGTATCTTTGGTCGATACAGACGGTAATGCGTTCGGCTTTCTTTCAGTCTTGCCTTGGGATGAGTTACCTTAGAGGACCTCGTATGTCATGAAATTTCTTGGTGGAATCGTCGTTTTCTGCGCGGTGGTAGGAGGGGTATCTTTCCTCGGGACTCTTGGCTCTTCCTTGTCTGCTCATGAAATCAAGCATCTAAAGTCGCTGGCTCTCCAACCCATTCAGCAATCGATGAGTGTGGCACAAGCATACCGAGCGATTCCCCACAATCGGGTGAGGTACCGTTCAAGTCAGTCGGTCCTCAGCAAAGAGGAAGCCCATTATTTGGAGCAAGCCTTTGCTCTCGTGGATCTGGCGGTCGTCGAACGAGTTTCTCAGTTGCGCCGTCTTCGACAAGACCACACTCGACCCCTTCGGTTAGACAATTATGAACAGATTCTCAAGCGTTTTCTCATGTTACCTATTCCCCCAGGGTTAGGCCATTTTCATCATCAGGTGATGGCCGCTATTGCGGAAGAAGAAACATATTTTAAGAGCGCACAAGATAAGCCTTTGGATTTGCCGGTCAATTCGCAACACCCCCTCATTCAAAGCCCTCATCGCCGCCTTCTGGCATCCTACAAGTTCTTAGTATCAGAATATCCCCAAGAGTTATCAAGCAACCAACAAGCGTTTTATGAACACTTGTGTGCCTTGGACTTTCTTTAGAAGCGACCGAATTTGATAACGGGTCAGAAGGCTTGCGATTAGAATTGGGTTCTTGTACGCCCTATTTTTGTTAAGCCATAATCAGACCTATTCCCCCTTTGGCAGGATTCCTGGCTTTTCCAATTCCGCTAATCGAGCTTTTGCCACATCTATCAACCACTGCTTGACGGTTTTCCACTCATAGGCGGCGGCCATTTTTACCCGTTGCATGAGGGAGCAAGGGACGTCCAGAAAATTCCACGCCCCTTATTGCGGGAATTACAGGTCAAGTAGTGATATACTATATTTAATCCTCGTCCCGTGCCTCTTCTGTCCACTCCATTCTCCTGTTTGGCCGCTTATCACGACGTGGAACGTTGACTCGTTTTCGCGATTAGGGATCGAGCACATCGATAATCTTCTGTTGCTGATGATGTGGTAACGGAGGATGACTGTGATGTCTGAGGTGGGCGACTCGGCTTTGTGTTGCCAGTTTAGTCAAGGAATTGGGACACTATATATGAGGTTTACATGAATTAGGTGTTAGCCAATTTCTAGGAATGCGGTTTGAGGATCGTTGGCGAAGCGTTCACAGTCTGTTCTATGGTTTTGAAGAAGTTTCGAAATTTCTTGGGTGTCACAATTCCCGCATCGTAGCCAAATAACTTTTGGGGGTGCCCCTTCCACAAAGCTTCGTTGATGAAAATCGGAATCTTTTGACACAATGATAAAATCATGTTGGAAGGCATAGGTCCAAACAGACTGATCATTTGCGGAGGCTAATCCAATGTCACGGACATGGGTTGATCCGGGAAACAGCTTGGCCACGAGGTGAACAAGCCGAGGGGGGATAAGTTTTCGTCGAAAAGCAGTTTCACGCAGGAGGGATAGAGACGAGTTTTCGTTCGCGATCAGCCGCAAAAGCGAGACAAGCCCGAATATCATCTAATTCGAGATCAGGGAAATCTTCTAAGATTTGTTGTTCTGTCATGCCTCCAGCTAGATATTCAAGGATGTCATATACCGTAATACGTAGACCTCGAATGCAGGGTTTCCCCCCACGTTTTTCTGGTTCAATTGTTATTCGATTGCGATATGACATTGTGGGTAGTGTACGGGGTTCAGTGTATTGGGTCAATTCTCTCTAACGGTGCACCTTTCTTATATACTTGACATGGAATCAGAAAATATACAGCTGCAAGGAAACTTGTTGTGCCTTGACAATCAGGTGCCGCCTTTGGCTATACCTACAATTCCGTGGGGAATATTCTGGGTATCTTGGATCAAGTGACTCCATCTGAGAATCGCACGCATACCTATGATGCGACACAACCGTTTTTAGTCGCTACTTTTTCTTACCTGACAAGGCGGGCAAGCTCACGGACGTGACGGACAGGGATAGAGTGCCGTTAGATAATATTCTGTGATTCCCTATTAGTTTTGTTCTTTTTCTGCATCCGGCCTAGCCATATCACCCTTTAGACATCATCGCACTCAGCCGACAATTTCCTACATGGGTCTGTTGAAAAAAGTCGCCAGCGGCGTTCTCGCCCTTTTCCCGTGCTCACATATTGCCAGTATACTCCACGCGCAAAAATGACTGCGGCCTTCCCTTCGACAGACTCAGAGCGGGCTTTTTTGAACCGACCCGCGGCTATTGATCACCAACGGCTTCCTGGCGAAATATGGCTCTCGGTATCTTCATTATTCAACACGTTCTTACATGAAAGCTGATAACTTCTATTCATTGGAGAAATACCTATGTGCAGAAAACTGTGCTCCCACAATTGGTCGTTTGGTCCTATACTTGTTGCGCTACTCCTATCCTTATGGCTGTTCAACGGATTGTTGCTGAATCCCTCGCTCGCTCAATTTGCATGTGAAGTCGCTCCAGATTTTGATGTTGTTTCTTTAGATGGAGGGTCCTATTCCAATTTTCATTTTGAAGGGGAAAAAGCTTTGTTAATGTTTTGGGCCCCCTGGTGCGGTGTATGTCGTTCAGAAATTCCTAAGCTGGCTCAATTTTATGAAGAAGATAGCCCCAGTGATTTACAGGTACTCTCTATAGGGACTTCAGCTTCGTTGGCCGATGTGGAAGGCTATGTCAACAGAAATCAAGGAACTTTTGTCTTTCCAACAGCCTATGACGAACACAAGGTCATGGCTGGGGATTTTGGCATTCGAGCCTTTCCTACATATATTCTTCTGGGTCAAGATGGAACTATCTTAATGGTTCATCGTGGTAGTGGGATTCTCAATGACCAAGAATTTCATTCTTTGATCCAGTAACCGAGGTCGCTAGGGCGGATTCAAAGTTGAAGTGCAACATTGGGAATTTTTACCAGGACTTCCGCTGGAGTACGAAACTGAAGGCGTTTGCGTGGCCGATGTTGACAGGCAGGTGACCAGTCACACGAAAAATAGGGGTCAGACTCGATTTATTAAAATCGAGTCTGACCCCTATTCGCAAGGGCAGCATAACGAGAAATTCGCTAGGCACACGACGCGCGGCGTGAGGACTTCTGGCCCTATCAAGACGATGGATGAAGAAGTAGAAGGGACAAGGTTGCGCCCTTCATTGAGAAACCGTCCAGTGGCCAACTCCTCAAACAGGCGTCGGTCCAAGGAGGGCTAGGCACTAAAATCAAAGTCCTCCAAGCGCTTCAGTATGGGAAATTTGGCAAACTGCCGATTGAATTCAGTAGGCTTGGATCTTTCCTCTACTTACGAATAGGGAGGAATTGGTGCTAAGGTTAGTCGATGGAGGAATGTTGCAAGGTCACAACTATTTCAGAGCAGCAGCAGGGAGTTATACGAGTAGTCCTCTGGATCAATATCGGTATGTTTCTCCTGGAGGCGATAGCCGGCCTTCTCAGCCATTCGACCGCGCTTCTAGCCGACTCGGTGGATATGTTAGGCGATGCCATTGTCTATGGGTTCAGCCTCTATGTGATCGGACGGGGTTCGGTCTGGCTAGGGCGCGCTGCGTTGCTCAAAGGTGTCATGATGGGCGCATTTGGCATAGGTGTACTGGTTCACGTGGTCTTCAAGACTGTCTATGGCTTCGTGCCAATTGCCGAGGTGATGGGGGTGGTAGGGATGATGGCGCTTGCCGCCAATCTCATCTGTCTTCTACTCCTCTGGCAGCACCGAGGCGATGATATCAACATGCGGTCCGCATGGATGTGTTCTCGCAATGATGTGATTGGCAATGCGGGCGTGCTTGTTGCGGCTCTTATGGTCTACCTCTCCGACTCCCCCTGGCCAGATATTGTGATTGGGCTCTTGATCGCCATTCTTTTCGTTCGGTCTGCGATTGCCATCATCCGTGAAGCCTCCAGAGGGTGTTCATCTGCAATCTGAACTTTTTTATCTTCATTATTCAACACTCCCTCTTAGGAAGGATAAATGCTCGTGAGCTCTATTTTTCGGCATAGTGCCCTTTATGTGATTCTGATCAGTATGGGCTGTAGTATGGCGAGTTGTCTGACAGTTCCCAGGGTCAAAACGCCTCTCTTCGAAGGACCACAAGGGGCCATTGCTTTACAAGTCTTTGCCGAGCCAGAGAAAAGGGCTCAACACC
Organism: Nitrospirales bacterium; assembly: GCA_965223635.1. Lineage (GTDB taxonomy): Bacteria > Nitrospirota > Nitrospiria > Nitrospirales > UBA8639 > Nitrospira_E. The sequence goes on along the minus strand of OZ245007.1, from coordinate 1,399,435 downwards.
CTGTTGCCCTGGAACCTTACATCATACGCGGGGTGCTCAAGGGCCTGTATGTTCAAGACACCCAAAGTTTACTTGAATCAGCACTGACCAACAACAATTCTCCGATACAGGCTTTCACGGAAACAGAAATTCAGTTCTTAGTCCCACACGTGATTGACGGATTGGCAAAAGCGACTCCAGAGGAAGAGATTGTCTTTCAAGTGCATTCCAGGCAATCCCAGAAAACCCAGTATACAACCGGCGCCCTGTATTATGTAGACACTACTATCCATGTCATTATTCGTGGGTATCATGAAACTTCTAAAAGATCTCCATTACTTTCTAGACCATCTACCTCATTTAGCCGTCCCAAAATGTGGAATATGTCATTTCAACCAATAGGGGTCTTGACCAGTGATAACCTAGAGGCCGCTTCCCAGACATCCTTCCCCTTCCACTTTGCGATCCATCTTCCTACGTTGGCAAAGTCGATGGAGAGTAATGCTCAAACCGTTTCTCCTGCGTCCCCATCCATTCATGAAGAATTGGAAGAGTTGCGTGAGTCACTCCAACAGCAACACCGACAACTGGAACACCTCGAAGACCAACTGCAAACAGACAGTCCCTAAAGCTCCAAAAATGAACATGCAGAGCTACACTACGTTCCTCTAATCCTCATATCTAGGTTGTATTTGCTGCTCTCAAAAAGATTATCTCGCACTAGGGTGAAACATTAGCCGGCGTAGCCATTGTCCCAGAGCAATGAGGCCTAGAACGAGACAAGCCAACAAAGAATCAGTGGCACCGGTCGGCCAATCCATGAAATACGATACAAGAAATCCAATGAGCGCAATTCCAGCTCCCCAAAATCCTCCCAGAAGCGGGACAAGAAAAAACCTTTTGGCGAGTCGGATGGCTATCATTGTGGGGAGAAGGAGGAAGGCAAACGTGAGTAAGGGGCCGACCATCAGCACGCCTAAAGAAATGGCTAACCCCACTAGCCCATACAAGAGAATATCCCACACCCAAAGCCGTTTGCCCAGAGATAATGCCAGATCTCGATCGACCGACACTAATAACAGCTCCCTGCGAAAAAGCGTAATCAGTAGGACAATGGTTGTATAGGCTGTCAGAAGGATGGCCATGTCCATATCGGAAATGGCGATGATTTGTCCTCGCAAGAGTGTCACGATGCCTACTTCCGGAACCCGTTCAGATGCCAGTAACAGAATGGTTACTGCTCCAGCAAAAACGTAAACCGTTCCTATCCGGCCTTCTACCATTTCATGGCCCCGTCGTTCGAGCGTTGCAAGAAGCAACAAGGTTCCCGTGGTCACAATCGTTGAACCAAATAGGGCGAGGAGAAAATCACTATGAGTGGGTTGTTGTTGATGATAGGTCAAATGCCAAAACACGGCCGCGGCGATTCCACCGGTTGACAATTGGGGAAGGGTGACTCCCAAGAACACCATCCTTCTGCAATACATGAAGACTCCAATGAGCGGCAGAACGATTCCCGTAACCATTCCTCCGTACAAGGCATTCCGTAACACATAGGATGGATGAAGAATGGTGAAGAGTTCTTCCATGATTGTTCGCTATCTGAGATTCATATTCCTTGCGCCGTCTGGGGCATAATGTTCTACCGGCTGTGTGTGCACGGTCCGATACCCAATCTCGATGACATCCTGCACCACTTGAAGTAGTTCTGGAATAAAATGATCTGCCCACAATAAGGTAATCCCTGTATCAGATTTCAACTTGACCAATAACCGCAACATGGTTTGGACTGTCTTTCTGTCGAGGCTTGCCAAGGGTTCATCCAATACCAGAACCGCGGGGTCACTGGCCAAGGCTCTGGCGATTAACGTGCGTTGTTGTTGCCCCCCTGATAATTCTGAGTACCGCTTCCGTTCTAAGTCCCCAATTTCTACTTCTTGCACCGCCCACTCGATTTTGTCCCGCTCAACTCGTCCCAACCGTTGCCACGGTTTGACGTTTCCATATGTCCCCATCTGAATTACTTCTCCAACAGTGAGAGGGAGCAGTCCAGTAAGCGCAGCTCGCTGTGGAACATAGCCGACGCGTAGTGAATCATTCCCGTCAGAAGTTAATCGATGCAGCTTGCCTTCTATAGGGGGAAGAATCCCGGCAATCGTTTTAAGCAAAGCCGTTTTTCCAGAACCATTAGGGCCTAAAACGGCATACGAATCTTCCGGAAAAACCTCCAGTGAGACCTTTTCTAAAATCGGAAAACCTGGGTACCCGATCGTTACATTGTCCAGAGAAAGAAGGGGCGGCGGCATGGGAAAATTTAGATGAGACTAGGGAATACTGAGAGCATTCAGCATAGAATGAAGATTAAATTCAATCAGTTTCTCGTAGGTGTCAACTCCTGGATTTCCCCCGACCATAATGAGAAATTTTGCGACCTTGGATCCGGTTTGGTTGGCCACCCAATTTGGAAGTCGTTCGGGATAATGCGGTTCGCGCAACACCAGGCCAACCTGCTGTTCCTTCATTCGATCCACTAACCAGACCAAATGCCCTTGAGTTGGTTCAATGCCCGGTTTAATTTCAATTTGAGCGACTTCCTGTAATCCAAATCGTTCCGCAAAATAAATCGTATCTTGATGGTAAGAAACAAACTTTACTCCACGGAGTGGTTTGGCAAGTTGTTGCCACTCAATGAGCTTCTTGTCCAGATGCGCATGAAATTTTTGTACATTGGCTTGAAAATGAGGTTCCCCCACAGGAAAAGCCTTTGACAGTCCATCAGCAATCGTCTGCGCAATGACCTTGGCGTAGACTGGATCAAGGTTAAAATGTGGATTCCCGAGTGGATGGACATCACCCTCACGGCGAAGTAATGATTTGGGAACCTGCTTGGGGTTGATGTTCCGGGCGCAATTGATCAATCCTTTATTTCCGGGAAGAATGTTTGGATTTCTGGCCACATCAACTAATGCCGGTAACCAGGCATGTTCGGCGTCCAGTCCCAATATCACTAGAACATCGGCTCGATTCAGTTTTGGGACAAAACTCGGTTTGATCGGCACCCCATGTGGATCTTCCACGCCTTTGGCCAAGCTCTCTACCGACACGAACTTTCCCCCGATCCTGGCGGTAAAATCCGCCAGATCGGGGATCGAAGTCACAACCTGAATTTTCCCTCCTTGTTCAAGACTAGGGCGTTCTGCCATCCCTAGGGAACAGCATAGGAGGAACATAAGAAGAAGGTTCTTGAATATTTTTCTCATGAGGTCCTTTCGACCTTACTGTCGTTCCGTAAACCCATGTTGGTGACTTCCGATGACTACTTGCCATTGCAACAACACTTGATTTTGCGGATCAAAGGTATTGCCGTACCGGCTATGATTATATTGCAACACCAAACGCTGAAACTCACTTGGATAGTATGTGATATAGGGGGAGTATGTCACAGCGGACGTTCGACTTCCTGAGGTGTTGACCGTACTGCCCGGGTTCCCCGTTTGAGGATTGGTGACCAGGGCAGGTTCGCTCGGCATTTGGTGATAATCAAACCGGAAACCCGGACGCCATTGTTTGTTGAACCGATATTCTGCGTATACATAGCCCCCCCACGCCCCACGAGACTTCGTGTTTCCAAAAATACTCCGGCGACCTTGTCCATAGTCATAAAGGATTTCCCCATGCAGCGAAACGCTCTGTCGTAACCCTCTTCCTAACGGATACCAACGGTAGTGAAAATCCACATTAAAGGTACGCCGATCAATGGGGTCGTCCTCATCCACAGCTAGGAATGCCAGTTCACTTGCTTCTGCAACCCGGGATTGTGGGGTATAGAGGAAAGAGAATCCTAACTCGACATTGTGATCATCAGAAAGATCTTTATAGGTGCGAACCGAACCAAATACCGTGCTTCCCTGAATTGGCTGAGTTCGAAGACTACTCAATGGGCCTTCCCCCACCCACCCAAAATGAAACCCATAGCCAGCAGTTAGTGCCAGATAGGTATCCGTTGGTGCCAACCATGATAGTTCTATCCCATCTGTTCGATTCCCTTGGCCCATGTACAACGCTAAGGTTGGAGGAATATCAATTTGGGGTAAATCATGGGCATGCCGTCGTCCTAAGTACCCCCAATCCGCAAAAAAGCGACCTCCACGGATGGACAGGTTGTAGGGCAAGGAAGTGGTCTGTATGGCGGCCTCTTCGATCTCGAAGAACGCTTTTCCAAATTCTTCTGATCCGCGAGCATTCACCCCTTCGGCATGCCCTGCGGCAATGAGGTAGGCCCTGGCAAATGGATCGATATCCGCCGCCGCGAATAATTCAATCGTGCGAAGTGCGGAAGAAAAACCGGCGGGTAGTTTGGTTCCGATTTCGCCACCTGCATCGTCTCCATCGCCATCCACAAAACGCATGCGGCGTTGGGTATAGCCCCCAATCGTTTCGATCACAAACCCCAATGCAGGATTAAAACGATTTAAAATTTGCTGTCGGCGGAGAATGCCCTTTTCTCTTGGCGTTTCACCAATGTCCAGAACTGGTGGTACGGCTATTGGCATACCTCCTGTGCGATTGTATAAATCCTTGGGTTCGGCAGAAGACTTGGCCCCTGGGAATCTACTCTCCACTGAGGGGTTCGCTACCGAGGGGCCATATACGGAAGTTTCAGTTTCAGCGTTAGGATCTTGAACAGGTCGTGTGCCCATCGGCATACCCCCTGTGCGATCAAGTAAATCTTTGGGCTTTGAAGATGACTTGGCCCCTGGATATCGATTCTCTAACGAAGTCCCTTGTGAGGAATTTTCAGATGTATCTTGGGACGCGGCAGCCGCCAAGCGTATATCCTGAGATAATTGCATTCGATGAATTTCATCTCTATGTCCATTTAGTCCTTTGGGATTCCTATTTATACGTTCCGCTAAAGCTTCTGTTGAAACAAACAATAGGGTGGAAACGATTAATAGACTGAGCATTTTAACCCCTAGAAATAGGGAAAATATCTTTCTTACACGAAACATAGTCCTTCCTCCAAATTTTCTTAATTTTTTCCTGATGGCTCTATGGTTGACTCCGGTGGACTAGCTCGTCAAGAGTTAATGGCGCTTTATTCGCTGAGATTCCAAGGAGGGTCTGCAACGCGGCCATCGGCGTTTTGCGGCGGTTGAAGCGGAACACAAACTCATCAAGATAGCTCTGGAGATACTTTGGCTCCACTCCATGATGCGTGCCAATGAGCCACGTTTTGAGATTACTGAAGACCCGGTGGATATGGGGCGCCACTTTGTGCGCTCGCTCCGGGGTGCGAACCATTCGCACACGATGCTTGTACCCGACCAACGCTGCATCAGAATACCCGCGCCACCCATCCGTTCGGAGTGTGGAGTTGGCCTCAATATTTGCCCTCAAAAACCCACGAATGCTGAGCTCGCCTGCATCCTTCAGGATTGAAAGACGCAATCGACCTGTCCGTTCAGATCGTTTCCCTTTTTTGTCGGTATAGGGGAGAACCTCCACGGCCCCGATTATCAAGCTCTTGTGCTTGGCTGTCGTCGCTCCCCGACCTGGCCTGCCTTTGGCTGAGCCGCCGAGGATTGCCTCATCGGCCTCAATCAAGCCGGAGAGCTGGCTTCGGTTTGTGTTGACCATTCCTTGACGCAACCGATGCAGCATATGCCAAGCTGTGGTGGCACTCGAAAGGCCAAGCTGGCGTGCAAGCTGAACGGCACTGATTCCTGGCGTATGAGTCGTCACAAGATACGCAGCCCAGAACCACTCCTGGACGGGCACGTGAGAACGGTGCATGAGTGTGCCGGCCATCGGCGAAGTCTGACGCCCACACGCCCGACACTCGAACACGTAGCGCTTGGAGTTGAGCCAGGCCGACTTCCCCCTGCACTTGGGACAAACAAACCCATCGGGCCAGCGACTCTGCACCAAATATTCAAGACAAGCCTGCCGTGTAGTGAAGCGTTGACGAAATTCCCGCATGTCCTTCGGATACGTTGGGCGCCCCACACTTGAATAGTCACAAGTCCTTCAACCGGAGTCAACCGTAGAGCCATTTTTTTCCTTTTTGGGACTTTGGAGAACAGGGGCAAAAGGACACCATTCCCTTACCGGCCAAAAGAGGAATTGGTAAATAACAATGTTTAAGAAGAATTAAGAGAGGGGGGGTGCTCGTGATCCATCAACACGAAGGCTTAAGGAAGATACCCATTCGTGATGAGGGTGGTAAGAAAGATTTTGTAGTTCACACGTGTGACCGGACCTGTAAGAATCCTGAACATAGGATCCTCCAGTGTGGTGCTCCACCCAGGTACAGAGGTCATGTTCGGCATGTTCATGTCCATCATGGTCAATTTCAGAAAACACATGATGAACTTCAAGAGCCAACCCGAAGGGGACAGAGAACAGGAGTACTCCACTGAGCAGGAGCAGCAGTAAGAAGGTGAGTCGAAGTCGGAGAGAGCTTGTATTGGTCATGACCGAGTTTGCCCGTTCAGGGTTTAATGGCGCAACTTAACAAGGAGAACAAGCGCAGTCAATGAATATTGCAAATTATTTGCAATATTCATTTTTTTCTTTCTGCATGTTTTTGGGGGTCATAAAATAATTGGGAAGTTAAAGTTTCCCCTTTCATTGCAGGCAAGACAAGCATATAAGAAGACGCAACCGATTCGAGGCTGTATGAAAATACCGCCGCTGCCTGATGGTAGAAGTCGACTTCATTGAAGTAATCACTGAAATACCCTGTGATCAGGAAGTTTGTACGGCTGAGTGCAATTGATTATGGTCAAAATTTTTTGTACCCAAAATGTCTTTTTCGATTCATGAGCTTTTTTGAGTTCGTCCACGTTTGAGAGGTGAGTAGCCTTTGCAAAACTAGTGACAAAGTATTCTTGCCTTTTTGAGCCAGGCTGTAGATCTAGTAGATCCCTTCGCTTTTCCTGCTAATTTCATCAAGAGTTTGTAGATGCTTGACATCATTGGCTGGAGTTGTATACTGCATGATGTGGGAGAAAGTGGGAGAAAAAGGTCACAAATATGGCAAAAATGTGACATGATGTGTGAATAATGTGCATGTTCCTGTTCTTGCAGAAGAAATTTGCCAATGGATTAGCCCAAAGCCCGGTGGAATTTATGTGGATTGTACCTTAGGACTTGGAGGGACGTCATTAAAAATACTCGAAAGCGCTGGAAATAATGCTTGTATTCTTGGTTTGGATCGGGATCCTGAGGCCTTGGTTGAGGCGGAAAAAAACTTAAAGCCATATGGGATACATGTCAAATTTTTTAATGGGAATTACTCCCACCTTGTGGGTTTTGTGAATCAGGCAGGTTTTGAGAGGGTGGATGGCGTGGTCTTTGACCTAGGGGTGTCTTCATTACAGTTAGATCGACCGGAGCGAGGATTTAGTTTTGCGTCGGATGGGCCTTTGGATATGCGCATGAACCAAACCGAAGGGCTAACAGCTGCTGATCTGGTGAAGGTCTTGCCCGAAAAGGAATTAGCTGATTTGTTATTTGTCTGTGGCGAAGAGCGATTTGCTCGACGAATAGCCCGGGCGATTGTGGAGTCCAGAAAAACTTTTCCGTTGGAAACGACTCAGGCGTTGGTCTCGGTCATTAAGGGTGCGGTTCCGCATGCCTATAGAAAAGGCCGTATTCATTGCGCCACCCGGACCTTTCAAGCTCTTCGTATTCGAGTGAATCAAGAATTGGATCTGCTGCGACCAGCCTTGCAAGCTGCAGTGAGTCTTTTAAAAGAGGGCGGGCGCGTGTGTGTGGTCGCCTTTCATTCTTTAGAAGACCGAGTGGTGAAGCATGCGTTTCGGGCTATGGCTGGCGGGGAAGCCCCAGCGATCACTATTTTGACGAAAAAGCCTGTGACAGCGAGTCAACAGGAACTTGAAGAAAATCCACGATCCAGAAGCGCAAAGCTGCGTGTTGCCCAACGGTTACCGGAGGGAGCGTGTTTATGAAAAAAAATGCCTTGTTAGGGGTGATGATTTTATTAGGGATTTGGTGCCTGTTCTATGTAGGGGTCAAAATTGATATGTGGCGTCTTGGCTATGACATGGAAGAACTGGAGAGTCGGCGCACTGTTCTGAAAAAACAGCAAGAGATGTTGCGCGTTCGGTTTTCAGAGTTGACGGATCCGCAACAGGTTGCCCGCCGAGCTCAAGACGAGTTGCACCTCATGCTTCCCCAAGATGGACAAGTGGTCATGATTTCCCGAGATATAGAGTTGCCCTCGGAATCCGGCGAGCAATCCCCGGCCCGTCTCGTCCAGAATGTTTCGACTTCCCTCTTTGGTCGGCCATGAGTGGGCCCACACAAGACATTCATCCCATTTGCAAAATGCGGAGTGGCGTTGTGTGTTTCAGCCTCCTCTTGGGCTTTTCCCTCATAGGCTGTCGGCTGTTTTATTTGCAGGTATTGCAGTCGGATGCTGGGGCCCATGCGGTTCAGCGCCAACATCAAAAATCTATGATGGTTCAGTTGGACCGCGGAGTGATTGTGGATCGTCATGGTCATCCTTTGGCTCTCAATGTCGATGTGCCCTCAGTCTTTGTGAATCCCAAATCTCTTCAGGATCCTCAACAAGTTGCCCGTGCCTTAGCGCCAGCCATAGATATGCCGACATCCCAACTGCAGGAGTTGTTCCAGAATTCATCATCGCGAGTTCGCGTCACGCGTCAGCTTTCTGAAGAACGAGCCAAGCAGATCGAAGCAATGGCTATTCCGGGAGTAGACGTGATTAGAAGTCCTCAGCGTTTTTACCCGAAGAAAGAACTGGGTGCTCATATTATGGGTTTTGCGGGTGATGATAATCAGGGGTTGGAGGGCGTTGAGTTTCACTATGAGGCATTTTTGCGAGGAGAAAAGACTTGGGTGCAGTTTCAGCGCGATGCCAAAGGTGGAGTGATTTCATCGCTGGATGATCCAGCCTCGACAAGTCATCATGCTGGTTATCACCTCACTCTGACGATTGATGAGGTCATCCAGTTTATTGCCGAAGATGAATTAGCCAAGGCGGTGAACCAAAGCGGCGCCAAGTCAGGAACCATTTTAATTATGGATCCCATAACCGGGGGGATTTTCGCGTGGGCCATTTATCCTACTTTTGATCCCAACCGCTTCAGGCAACTCTCCCCCAAGGATTGGAAAAATTCGGCAGTCACCGATCCGTATGAGCCGGGTTCAACCTTAAAAATTGTTGTAGCGGCGGCTGCGTTGGAAGAAGGCATCATGGATCCCGATACGTTGATTTATGGAGGTGATGGACAAATGTCTGTTGCCGGAACGGTGGTCCACGATCATGCACGCTCCAGTTGGATAACTTTTACGGAAGCGGTGGCAAAGTCAAGCAATGTTGGAGTCATTAAGGTTGCGCTCGAATTAGGGAAGCCACGCATGTTTGGCTATTTGAAGGCTTTTGGTTTTGGAGAGAAGACCGGGATTGATCTCTCCGGAGAATCGTCGGGAATCTTGCGGGAGCCAGCAGAGTGGAGTGGACGCAGTTTGTCCTCCTTAGCCATGGGGCAAGAAATTGCCGTCACGCCGATACAAATGGTCACGGCAATGTCCGTCGTGGCCAACGGGGGATGGCTTATGACGCCGCATGTGGTGTCTTCAGTTATGGATGGTCATGGGAAATCAATCGTGACCAAGCATCCAGAGCCGAAGCGTCGTCCTATCTCGGCACAAACTGCTAATCGTCTCAGTCATATTCTTGAAACAGTTGTTGATAATGGAACGGGTAAACGGGCGAAATTGTCAGGGTATCGTGTTGCAGGAAAAACGGGGACTTCTCAGAAAATCGATCCCGCAACTGGCACCTATTCTTCATCCAATGTTATTGCCTCGTTTGTCGGATTTGTGCCGGTTGAGCAGCCACGGTTCACCATGCTGGTGGTTATTGATGACCCCAAAGAAGAAAATGGGAAGTGGGGAGGAGTCAGTGCCGCTCCAGTATTTGGGAGAGTGGCCAATCGAATATTGCCCCATTTAGGGATAATGCCAGGTGGAGGGGAATTAATACGGACAGCTTCTGCTTTTCCCAGTTCACCTTCTCTACAGGCGCATGTGCAGTAAGTTGTGACGCTTCAAGAGTTACTTGCTCCGGTTGATGTGGTGAAAGCTTCTGGCGATCTCCAGTCTGAGGTCGTCTCGCTCACGGAAGATTCTCGTGTTGTCGTGCCAGGCTCAGTATTTGTGGCTATTCAAGGAACCCAACAAGATGGACATCATTTTGTGAGTCAAGCTTTTGCTCAAGGCGCAACGGCTGTTGTGGTGGAAGGGGAATATGTAGAGCACACTTCTACCAAAACGGCGTTGGACGGTTCTGCATTGATTCAGGTGCAGGATTCACGCAAGGCCTTGGGATTAATGGCGGCTCAATTGTATGGGAATCCATCACGCCATTTGAAGATGGTTGGCGTCACCGGGACGAATGGAAAAACCACAGTGACTCATTTAGCCAAATCTCTTTTGGAAGCGCAAGGGCGTCAGGTGGGGTTACTTGGCACCGTGGGGTATATGTTGGGGAAGGAGTGGCGTGAGGCTTCACATACCACGCCGGCTCCGGTCAAGCTGCAGCGTATGTTAGGCGAAATGGTGCACGGTGGAATTGATGTGGGGGTTTTAGAAGTCTCCTCTCATGCTCTGTCGTTAGATCGGGTTGCCGGCTGTGAGTTCGATATTGTCGTGTTTACCAATTTGACCCAAGACCATTTAGATTTTCACCACAGCATGGAGGAGTATTTTCAGTCGAAGCTTCAGTTGTTTACTGACTATGTGGCAGGCGGGTCCAAGCCAGGACCTAAACGGGCTTTGGTGAATGCTGACGACCCCTGGGCTTCGCAGGTTCTCCAAGCATGTCCCATTCCCGTGTGGACGTTTGGACTTCATGCCAAAGCTGATATTCAGGCCGAAGCTATCCAACTGAGCATGCAGGGGACGCAGTTTTCGGTGAACAGTCCATTAGGACTTATGAGCATCAAGAGCCAATTGGTTGGAGAACATAATGTGTCGAATATGTTGGCAGCGATTGGTATTGGGTTAGAAATGGGACTCTCTCCTGGTTCAATAGAGCAAGCTCTTAAATCCATTTCGAATGTGCCTGGAAGGTTTGAGTGTATTCAGGAGGGTCAGGACTTTATGGTTGTGGTGGACTATGCGCATACCGACGATGCGCTCCGTCGCTTGCTTGAAGCTGCGCAGACTATTAAGCAGGGACGAGTGATTACGGTTTTTGGTTGCGGGGGTGATCGTGATCCAGGGAAGCGATCAAAAATGGGGCAGGTCGCGGTGGCAAAAAGTGATCTTGTGATTGTCACGTCGGATAATCCACGAACCGAAGATCCTCATGCCATTCTTGCTGATATTGAAGCGGGCATTGAGACGTTGCCACCGAAGGAGCGATGTCCGTATCAAACAATTGCTGAGCGCGCCCGGGCCATTGAAGCGGCCATTGAGGCGGCCGGGGTAGGGGATCTGGTCTTGATTGCTGGCAAGGGACATGAGGATTATCAAATTCTTGGAACACAGAAAGTGCATTTTGACGATCGTGAAGAAGCGAGAAAGGCTATTTGTCAACGCATCTGTCCAGGTGGGGATAGACCATAGGCCTCATGTCGACATTTGAGGTAGATGAAGTGCTTGCTGCCACACAAGGTACATTGCTTTCGCAAGGAAAACCTCGGCGGAGGTTTCGTTGTGTGCAAACAGATTCTCGCGCGATCAAGCCAGGTGATCTTTTTTTCGCTTTGAAGGGCCCTAATTTTGATGGACATGATTTTGTCAGGAAAGCTTGGGAGCAGGGGGCCATAGGAGTGGTGGTTCAAGAGCCTCCTGCCAGCAAGGTGTTGAAAGCTGTCCGTCAACAGAAACACAATCCTCCTGCTGTCGTACAAGTAAAAAATACTTTGCGAGCCTATCAAGACCTTGCCAGTTTTCATCGAGCACGGTTTTCCATTCCTGTCATTGCTATCACGGGGAGCAATGGAAAAACGACGACGAAGGAAATGGTGAGTCGAATCCTCAGGACGCGCTGGAACGTTCTTCAGACGCAAGCCAATTTTAATAATGCCATTGGTGTTCCAAAGACATTGTTAGGATTGCATTCCGGCCATCAGGCAGCGGTGGTTGAAATGGGGGTGGATCAAGTTGGCCAAACCACGCGACTTTGTGAAATTGCGAGACCTGCATTAGGAGTGGTCACGAATGTGGGTCCAGACCATTTAGAGTTTTACCGAACGATGGCCCGGTCAGCCGCATCCAAGGCAGAATTACTTCCCTGGCTTCCAAGTGATGGCGCGGCCATTTTGAATGCAGATGATCGCTATTTCAAACAGTTTTCAAAAAAGGCCCGTTGCCAAGTTTATTCTTTTGGTTTAGGCCACGTTGCGCAGGTTCGCGGCTCCCATTTAGCTTGGGATGGGAGGCGCACAGACTTTCGCCTCTGGCTGCCGAATCGGAAAACTAGTAAGCAGGCTTCGGTTCGCACGATGGGGATGCACAATATCTCGAATGCATTGGCAGGGGCTGCCGCAGGTTATGCGTTAGGTTTTTCCCCTGTGGACATCGTGACCGGCTTGGAAGCATTTCGTCCAGCTCCTATGCGATCAGAAATTCGTCGCCATGGAGGCATCATCTATCTTTATGATTGCTATAACGCCAATCCTGTTTCGGTGAAAGCTGCGTTGGATGTGCTCGTCGAACTTGATCCGACTCGAAGAACGATTGCCGTGTTGGGCGATATGCTCGAACTTGGGAAAGAAGAGCGTCAATATCATGAGGAGATTGGTCGTTATGCAGCCAAAAAACAGGTTGGCCATGTGATTACGTGTGGCGTCTTTGGTCCTATGACAGGAAAAGGTGCGCAGAGTGTTCGAAAGAATTTACCCGTCACAGTCGTCAAGGATGCTACCGAAGCAGGGGAGTGCTTAAAAGCTCTGGTGCGGCGTGGTGACATTGTGTTGATTAAAGCTTCCCGTGGGGCTCAAATGGAACGTGTGTTGAATGTCGTTCGATCAATAAGACGAGGCAAAAAATAATCTAATGCTCTACCTCTGGTTGTATCCGCTTCATACCGACTATGCAATTTTCAATGTGTTTCGGTATCTCAGCTTTCGAATGATTTATGCCGCGATTACGGCGTTTCTGATTGTATTTTTTTTGGCCCCTCCAGTTATCAAAAAATTGCAAATGTTGGGGTTGGGACAGAAGATTCGAACAGATGGCCCGCAATCACATCTTGGGAAATCTGGCACGCCGACGATGGGAGGGGTGCTGATTTTGTTTTCTGTGCTTTTTGCAACGTTATTGTGGGCGGATATCTCCAATTACTATGTGTGGCTGGTCATGTTAGCGATTGTCGGTTTCGGCTTAATTGGGTTTGTGGATGATTATATTAAGATTTTGCGAGAGAAATCGGAGGGGTTGACCCCTCTTCAAAAGTTTATCGGGCAGTTAGGTGTGGCTATTGGCATTGGATTATTTTTTTATCTTTCCCCAGCCTATTCCACTCAACTCAGCGTTCCTTTTTTCAAGAATTTTAATCCGGACCTTGGTGTGTTCTATATTCCTTTTGCCATTTTAGTCATTGTGGGTTGTTCCAATGCTGTGAATTTGACTGATGGGTTAGACGGTTTGGCGGTAGGGCCGGTCATCATTTCTGCGATGGCCTATACGGTAGTTGCGTGGGCTGTGGGGAATCGATTGGTCTCAGAATATCTTCTGATTCCACACATTGAGGGGGCTGGGGAACTATCCGTGTTGATGGCCTCCATTATTGGATCCGGCCTTGGATTTCTCTGGTTTAACACGTATCCGGCTTCCGTGTTTATGGGTGATGTAGGTTCCTTGCCGTTAGGAGCGGCCATCGGAACGGTGGCTGTGGTCTGCAAGCATGAGTTGCTTTTGGTGTTGGTTGGTGGCGTTTTTGTCATGGAAGCGGTATCCGTCATATTCCAAGTGATTTCTTTTAAGTCTCGAGGAAAACGGATTTTTCTCATGGCTCCACTCCATCATCATTTTGAAATGAAAGGCTGGGAAGAGCCTAAAGTGGTTGTGCGCCTTTGGATCATTGCGATTATTTTGGGATTGTTGAGCATCAGTACGCTGAAACTACGCTAATCACAGGATGTTGGTGAAATTTTCTGGAGTCATGGATGCAGTGAGTATCGAGTCGTCGGTTCCAATGGGTGATTGGAAGGGGGTTAATGCGACGGTGTTTGGAATGGGGCGCAGTGGGCGGGCTGCAGCTGATCTTCTTCTGGATCAAGGTTCAAACCTCACACTTTTAGAAGAGCATCCTCGTCCTGAGCTTGAAGGGCTGAGAAAAGCCTATGAACAACGAGGAGCACGGGTCTGTATCGGTGGTCAACTAGAGACTGTCATAAGGCAAACGGCTCTTCTTGTCGTCAGCCCGGGAGTATCTCAGGATCACGAAATTCTTGAGAGGGCTCGCGAAAATAATGTTACAGTTATTGGGGAAATTGAGTTAGCGGCGAGATTTCTTCAGGCTCCCATCATTGCTGTCACAGGCACCAATGGGAAAAGTACTACAGTTCGTCTCATTGGCTCCCTCCTCCAAGAAAGCGGGAAGCATGTGTTTGTGGGAGGCAATCTTGGTATTCCGCTTTGCGAAGCCGTGCCTCGATTCACAGATTCCCCCCAGGCTGTTCCCTATGACTACATTGTCGCGGAAGTCTCCAGCTTTCAGCTAGAAACCATCAAGCGGTTTAAGCCATGGATTGCCGTTCTATTAAATGTGACGCCTGATCATCTTGATCGACATGCTACACAAGAAGAATATCGAGCGGCCAAAAAACGAATTTTTGAAAATCAAACTGATGAGGATTGGATGGTCATCAATGCCGATGATTCTACAGTCAAAAAAATGGCTCGTGATGCTCCCGCAGGTCTCATGGAATTTAGTCTGTGTCGTGAGGTCGAACAGGGCACTTATCTTGATGGGACAATGATTCATGCCAGAATGCAGGGAAAGGAGGAGGACATCTTTCATCGTAATGATATTCATATGCCAGGGGATCATAACATCGCGAATGCTATGGCTGCGATGAATGTTGGGCTGCTGTGTAGATGTTCCAAGGAAGCTATGATGAAAGCATTTCAACATGTTCCTCCTATTGAGCATGCTTTGGAATCCGTGCGGATTTGGCAGGGAATAATGTTTATTAATGATTCAAAAGGAACGAATGTTGATGCCACGCTGAACGCGCTTAAAAGCTTTCATGAACCAGTCGTCTTGATTCTTGGGGGGAAAGATAAAGGCGGAGATTTTCGGCTCCTCTTGCCAGCCATTCAACGAGGCGTGAAAAGTATTGTGGTGATCGGAGAAGCCGCTCCTCGGATTCTTACTGAGTTAAGCGCGAGTGTGCCAATGAGTGGTGCTGGCAATCTTGAAGATGCGGTGGCCCATGCCTGTTCACTGGCAACAAGTGGGGATGTCGTTTTATTTTCGCCTGCGTGCTCGAGCTTCGATATGTTTGAGAATTACCATCAGCGTGGGTTGGCATTCAAGCGTCTTGTACAGGAGCTTCGCTAGGTGAACATGCCCTTACTTGGCCGTAGAAATGCACACCGGGATTTACGGGCTTGGGCTGATTTATTTCAAGGGTCTTCCGCGGTTGGTCGACGTCGAATCGATCCGTTGATTTTAGGAATAACTATGGCTTTGTCACTCGGTGGATTAATCATGGTGTTCAGTGCGAGTGGGGTTGTGGCAGAAAAAGCCTATGGAGATTCTACTCATTATTTGCAGCGGCAAATCGTCTGGATGGTGTTGGGGTTTTGTGTCCTCTTTATTGGATCCTCTATTGATTACCGTCAATGGAAGCCGTGGGTGCCTTGGATTTTGTTGGGCTGTATCAGTGGATTATTGCTGGTGCTCGCCTTTGGTCCACAAATAAATGGGGCACGTCGATGGCTTACCTTGGGGGTGTTTTCCATTCAACCGACTGAAATGGCCAAGCTGGCCGTGGTGTTATATCTCGCCGCGTTTCTGGCCAATCCGAACCGCCGTGTGACGGATTGGCGTCGTGGATTTCTTCCGCCTGTTGCGGTGGTGAGTCTTCTGTGTTTCTTAATTGTTGTTGAGCCGGACTTGGGAAGTATTGTGGTCATTGGGTTGGTGTTCGTTGCCATGATGTATTTAGCCGGAGCGAGGATTCGTCATATAGCCTGTTTAAGTTTGCCGATGTTCTTAGGGTTTCTGGCATTGATTGTGTGGAACCCTGAACGATGGGAGCGGTTTACGACATTCTTGAACCCCTTTCAGGACCGAGAAGGTGCGGGATGGCAGTTGGTGCAATCTCTTCTCGCCTTGGAAAATGGAGGAATTTTTGGCGTGGGCCTCGGACATGGCACACAAAAACTTCTTTATCTTCCTGAGGGACATACGGATTTTGTGTTGGCCTTGGTCGGAGAAGAGCTGGGCTTGATGGGCACCTTAGGATTGTTGGGATTGTTTGTGATTTTGGTTTTTAAGGGGTTTCGAGTTGCCGCTTTGGCACCAGATGTGTTCGGACGGTTTCTAGCATTAGGAATTACGCTGCTCCTGACGATGCAAGCCATGATTAATGCTGGTGTAGTCAGTGGGATGTTGCCGACCAAAGGTTTGACGCTGCCTCTTGTCAGTTACGGTGGGTCATCCCTTCTCACGACGATGTTGGCCATTGGCATATTACTGAGTATTGCCCGTCAAGGGCGGGCAAGTCTCTAGCTGTGGACTGTCATGAGAGTGGTCATCGCGGCGGGAGGAACTGGAGGACATATCTATCCGGCTATTGCCTATGCCAAAGCCATTCAATCGCATGACCCAGATGGGCAGATTGTGTTTGTAGGAACAGGGAAAGCTGTGGAACGAGATATTCTCTCTCAAGAAGGATTTCCCGTGCAGGTCATTTCTGTAGAAGGTTTTGTGGGGAAAAGCATGCTGAGTCGATGTCGCGCGCTGTGGCTCCTACCTCAATCATTGTGGCAGGCCATGAACATTCTTCGATCTCCTCAAGCAGACCTGGTGATAGGAACTGGGGGGTATTTCAGCCCGCCGGTAATAATTGCAGCGTGGCTGCTTCAGATTCCTCGTGTCATTTTGGAACCCAATGCCATGCCGGGATTAGCCAATCGCCTTTTGGGTCCGGTAGTCAATCGAATTTTTTTAGCATTTGAAAGCGCAAGATCGTTTTTTTCTTCTTCCAAAGTTCGAGTCATTGGCACTCCGATCCGTCAAGACTTTGTGTTGGACCATGTTCCTATACCTCCTCAACAGATAAAACATGTGTTGATTTTTGGCGGGAGCCAAGGTGCGGAGGCGATTAATTCTGCCATGCTGGAGGCGCTTGACCAATCAGAAATTCTCAGGAAATCGGTCACGATCACTCATCAAACCGGAGCTGATGATTGGGAACGAGTCCAGCAAGCGTATCAACAGCGCGGCCTGCAAGCAGTGGTTCAACCATTTTTGTTTGATATGCCAAAAGAGCTAGCCAAGGCAGACCTGGTGATTTGTCGTGCTGGGGCTAGCACTTTGGCAGAGTTAGCGGCTTATGGAAAAGTTGGTATTTTAATCCCATTCCCTTATGCCACGCACAACCATCAGGAAATGAATGCGAGAGCTATGGAACAAGCCGGTGCCGCGCGAATGGTGAAACAGGCTGATTTGACCGGGAAAATATTAGTCGCGGAAATTGAATGCATGATGCAGGATATTCCAGCATTTCAAGCTATGTCTCAAAAGAGCTGGGAGACAAGAAAAGTTGATGCCACAGAACACATGGTACGTGAATGTCTTGCCCTGGCTTGCTCGTAAGCGAGAAATATTTACGCGATTTTGCCTTCTGAAAATTGGCAAGGTTGCACAAGAATTCATGGAGTCATCGCTCATCTTTAATGAAGAGGAAGGATTTGTGCAAAGAGTGAAGGGAGCGCTTGTGAAGAGATGACGCAAGGGGTTAGCTATCTTGCCGACCACGAACGTGATGGCAATCATACGTGCCTTACGAAATCACTTCGAGGGAACCAAGAACGTGTTATGGGACAACAAGCAGTCTTCTCTTTTATACGGGAGTTCGTACAGCGCTTCCCTCTAGTTCTTTCGCTTTCCTCTGGGGGGCTAGGACATTATGTTCCGAAAAATCCAACATATTCATCTCGTGGGTATTGGTGGCAGTGGCATGAGTGGTATTGCGGAAGTGCTCCTTACCTTAGGCTATAAAGTGACGGGTTCAGATACAGGATATTCCGACAGCATACGGCGGTTAGAAGAAATGGGCGGAACGGTATATATCGGACATGAGGAATCGCATGTTGAAGATGCGCAGGTTGTCGTGATGTCCTCGGCTATTGCGACAACCAATCCAGAAATTCGTGCGGCTCGCGCCAAAGTGATTCCGGTCATTCCTCGTGCAGAAATGCTGGCCGAATTAATGCGTTTGAAATTTGGCATTGCCATTGCGGGTGCTCATGGGAAAACCACGACAACCTCCATGGTGGCCTCCATTCTTGCGCAAGCGGGGTTAGATCCGACATTTGTTGTGGGAGGAAAGGTGAATGCCATGGGGACTCATGCGCGTTTGGGGCGCAGTGACCTCCTTATCGCAGAAGCTGATGAAAGTGATGGTTCGTTTTTGCGGTTGTCACCCTCTATTGTGGTGGTGACCAATATGGATCGCGAGCATCTTGAACATTATGGAAGTATGGAGAAGCTCCAGGAAGCGTTTTTGGAATTTATTAATAAGATCCCGTTTTATGGGGCAGCTATCCTTTCTGCTGATGATCCGTGGATTCGTCGATTATTGCCAGGTGTTGTCAAACGGTATCAGACCTTTGGCATGAATGATTTTTCCGGAGTACTGACTCCAGATCTATTCGCGACAGATATTGAGTCTAAAGCATTAGGGGTAGAATTTCGCGCACATTATCGCGGGCAAAAGATTGGACCGTTTCGAATTCGTATTCCGGGTGTCCATAATGTCTCAAATGCGTTAGCCGCCATTGGTGTGGCGTTAGAATTGGATGTGCCGTTAGATCTCATTCGGTCCGGATTAGCCGCATTTTCTGGTGTCGAACGACGCTTTCAAATTCGTGGTGAGAAAAACGGGATCATGGTTGTGGATGATTATGGTCATCATCCAACAGAGGTCCGTGCCACATTAGCTGCTGCGCGTGCGACCTGGTCACGACGTTTGGTTGTGGTGTTCCAGCCGCATCGATATTCAAGGACACGAGATCTGGTTGATGATTTTGCCAAGGCGTTTGAGCTCGCAGATGTGGTGTATGTTTTAGACATTTATGCAGCCGGTGAAGAGCCCATTGCAGGGATCAGCGGGCAGACCCTCGTAGAGAAGATTCAGGCGTCTGGTCATTTAACTGTCCATTGGGTCAATAGTGATCCTGAATTTGCCAAGAAACTACAAGATGAACTTCGTGAAGGTGATGTGTTGTTGACCTTAGGTGCAGGGGATGTATGGAAGATTGGACAAGAACTTTTACATTCATTAGATATAAAGCCGAAGGAGTAAAAAGTGTGTGGTGAAAAGGGAAAAGTCAGGAACAGCAATCACTTCGTTCGTGGTTTTTCCTTTCGTACTTTTTACTTCTCTATTAAGGAGTGTAATGAATGAATTTTTGGCACGGATGTCATGAAAAGAGGTTCACGAAAAAGCTTCTTAATGCCCACGATTCGTCAGGCCCTTTCTCATGTCGATGGAGAAATTCTGTGGCACGCACCTTTAGCTTCAGAGACAGCTCTTCACGTTGGGGGACCAGCCGATGCGTTGGTGTTTCCAGCCGAGGTGGAGGATGTGATTCGTGTAGTAAGAGAGGCACGGCTGAACCATATTCCACTTATGGTTTTGGGTGGAACGAACGTAGTGATTCGAGATAAAGGTATCCGTGGCATTGTCATGCAGTTGAAGCATTTAACCCAGATTCAGGAAAAATCGAACCAAGTGGTCTATGCGCAGGCTGGTGTGAGGTTGCCGCGATTGATGCAATTTGCTCTTGGCCGGATGCTCACAGGAATGGAATGGGCTGCAGGCATTCCGGGAACGGTAGGTGGGGGAGTCGTGATGAATGCCGGAACCCATTTAGGGGAGATGCAAGATGTGTTACAGGCTGTGGACTTTGTCACCATGTTTGGCAAACGTAAACGAATAGAAGCTTCAGCACTTTCATTTGGCTATCGGAAGACGACCCTTCCGAGAGGCATTGTGGTGGGTGCTTGGATGCAATTGAGCTCAGCGGCAAAAAAAACTATTCAGGATGCCACCAAACAGTACTTGCAGTATCGCAAATCTACGCAACCGCTCACTCTGCCTAATGCTGGTTCTGTGTTCAAAAATCCTGAAGAACATTCTGCCGGTCGATTGATCGAAGCAGCTGGGTTAAAAGGATTGCGCGTTGGGGATGCTGAAGTTTCAACAAAACATGCCAATTTTATTGTGAATAGAGGAGCGGCAACTGCTGAGCAAGTGCTTTTGTTAGTCAAGAAGGTCCGCGATCAGGTTGCTAGAAAATTTGGTATTCGTTTGAAGCTGGAATGGAAAGTGGTCGGGGAACGATAAGCGTCAAATGGTTAAAACGAGAGATTTGAAATTCTAGAAAAATGGTTTGATGGAGAACTGTTCCAAGTGTGTGTTTGGGGAGTACGTTGAAGAAACCAGAAAGCACCAATAAGAAGTCTTTGCGAATAGGCGTGCTGATGGGAGGCACATCGGCTGAGCGGGATATATCGTTGAAATCAGGTCGATCTATTTGTGAATCGTTACGTCGGCGTCGCTATGCTGTAGTTCCTATCGATGCTGATGCCACTTTGCCTCAGCAGCTTCGCACGAAGAAAGTGTCGATCGCGTTTATTGCCCTTCATGGTTTGGGAGGAGAAGATGGCACGGTTCAGGGGCTCTTAGAAATTATGAATATTCCCTATACCGGATCTGGTGTGAGTGCGAGTGCTGTCTGTATGGATAAAGGATTAACACGCGTGCTGCTTCAGGCTGCGGGAGTGGCTGTCCCTCCTGGGGAAATAGTCCATAGTACAACAGTCCCTTCTCTTTTGCCTGGAAAATTAGGTTGGCCGGTTGTCGTCAAGCCATGTACGGAAGGGTCCAGTATTGGGGTGTCCATTGTTAGAGGTCCTACGGGGTGGAAGAAGGCTCTGCGAACGGCTTTTCGACATGGTGGGCACGCGGTAGTAGAAAAATATATTCCAGGTCGAGAAGTGGCAATTGGAATATTAGGTCAGCAGACGTTTCCAGCCGTTGAAGTCATTGTGCCAGGAGGCTTTTATAATTTTAATGCGAAATATGGAAAGGCTGGGACCCGGTATCTTTGTCCTGCTCCTCTCACGCCTCGATTGCAGCGTTTGTTGAAGGCCCAGAGTCTTCAAGTGTACAACGCGTTGGGATGTTGTGGTGCCGCTCGTGTCGATTTCCGGATTCATCCTAATGGACGTCCATATGTTCTAGAGTTGAATACCATTCCTGGCATGACGGAACGAAGTTTATTGCCGATGGCTGCGGCGCAACAGGGTATGACCTACGATGATTTAGTGGAAGGCATGTTACAGGCAGCCTTACAAAAGCATAGCGCGAGTTCTGAAAATCTGAAGGCCCAGAAAAGGAAAACGGCATAATGGGTATTCGCGGCATGATTTCTTCGAAACCGCCTCGGAAAAACCGTCCGCTTAAGCGGAGGGATGTTGTGGGAAGAAAAGACACAACACAGGAAACATCGCCTGCCCGACGTGTGGTTGTGGGCAGTCTACTGGCCGGCCTTCTGGTATTGCTCATGGTTGGCGGACGAGCAGTCATACAGTCTGTCAATGAGTGGACGAAGATTCAACAAACCACGATTGTAGGCTTAGATCATCTTTCTCGAGAAGTAGTTTTTACTCAACTGGACTTAGCTCCAGATTCAAGTCTGTGGTCGATTGATATTGATCAACTTTCAGAGCAGTTGGAGGCGCATCCCTGGATTCGTGCGATCACCTTTGATCGCGTTCTTCCTCATACCCTGATCGTACAAGTGAAGGAACGTCAGCCGGCGGCGGTGTTGGGAGCTGAAAAGGAATCCTATCTTGTGGATACTGAAGGGTATTTGTTGCCTGTAGAGACAACGAAACTTCGTCACGCCTTACCTGTATTGGAAGGGATGACATCGAAATCTTTTTTACAACAATTGGATGACAGTCACCGGCGAGCTAAACGTGGGATTCATTTGGCTGCACTTCTGTCAGAGCGGTTTTCAGGTCGCCCAAAAGTCAATGTGGCACATACCCATACCACGGTCGTGGACCTTCCTCGTATTCGTGTGAAGTTTGGGCAGGAAGCAGATCGACAATGGGAACGATTCTTGGTTTTGTATCCGACGATTAAGAAAAAGATTGAAGCTCAATCGCAGGAAGTCGATTTGAGATTTTCACAAAAAGTCATCCTTCGCAAGAGGACACTCTGAACCATGACAAAAAAAGAACACATTGTGGTTGGGTTAGATATTGGGACGACGAAAATCTGCGCCGTCGTGGGGGAAATATTATCAGATCATTCCGTCAACGTAATTGGTATTGGCTCCCATCGGTCCACTGGACTACGGAAGGGTATGGTTGTCAACATGGAAAGCACGGTGGAATCGATTAAGCAGGCGGTTGAAGAAGCTGAATTGATGGCAGCTGTACAGATTAATTCTGTGTATACAGGGATTGCTGGTAGCCATATTGGGAGTGAAAGCGCGCAAGGGGTAGTGGCTTTAAAGAAACGAGAAGTGACAAAAAGTGATATCCGTCGAGCGGTTGATACAGCCCGTGGCTGTGCCGTTCCTCCACCTGATCGACAAATTCTACATGTGCTTCCGCGTGAATTTATTGTTGATGATCAAGAAGGGATTCGAGATCCTTTGGGAATTGCTGGGTCTCGGCTAGAAGTTGATGTGCATATTGTGACGGGTGCGGTCACATCTGCTCAAAATCTTGCGCGGTGTGTCGGTCGGGCGGGGCTGGATGTTGTGGATATTGTGTTGCAGCCCTTGGCTTCCAGTGCTGCGGTGCTTTCCCCCGAGGAGCGGGAGTTGGGAGTGGTGATGGTTGATATTGGAGGAGGGACGACAGATGTGGCTATTTGGGTGGAAGGGTGTATCCGCCATTCTGCCGTCATTCCAATTGGTGGCCATCACTTGACTTCAGATCTGGCTATAGGATTACGAACAGCTCCGGAAGATGCTGAAAAAATTAAGTTGCAATATGGCGTGGCAAGCAGTCAGCTGTTAAACGACGATGAGAATATTGAAGTCCCCAGTGTGGGTGGGCGTCCGCCTAGGGTTATGCCGAGAACTGTTGTGGCCCAGGTTCTCTCGCCTCGCGTGGAAGAAATGTTCGAGATGGTGCGTCGGGAAATACGGCGTGCAGGATATGATGGGATGTTGGTTGCTGGTGGCGTCTTAACGGGTGGAACCTCTTTACTTCCTGGCATGTGTGACGTAGCGGAGCAGGTTCTCAATCTTTCAGTGCGATTAGGGCGGCCGCTAGGTGTAGGTGGATTACGGGATATTGTGCAAAACCCCATGTATTCGACGGCTGTCGGATTAATCGTACATTCTGTCAGTCAGGAAAACGAATTTGAGTTGGTAGGGGCCGGAGGTGGCAAGCCGAAAAAACCTTCCCGCTGGATGGGAGGAATGGTCTTCAAGATGAAGAGCTGGGTTATGAATTTTTTTTAATCCATGGAGGGAAAGGAGAAGATAGCATCCATGTCCCCATTACGAATGAAAAGACAATCGTTAAAACACGTTACAACAATCTGCCGAAGTTAGGGCAGGAAGGAGGAGTCCAATGTTTTCACTTTCAGATGAGGAACTGGCTGAGATTAACATCAAAGTTGTTGGTGTTGGTGGTGCAGGCTGCAATGCGGTGAATACGATGATTGAGTCAGGTCTAAGTCGAGTAGAGTTTGTGGTCGCGAATACCGATTTGCAGGCGCTTGGACGTTCAATGGCGTCCTACAAAATTCAATTGGGGCCAGAACGTGCTCGAGGATTGGGTGCAGGGGCACGGCCTGAGACCGGCAAAGAGTCAGCCATTGAAAGCGAGACCCAAATCCGTGATGCGTTAGAAGGGTCGGATATGGTTTTCGTTACGGCAGGGATGGGTGGTGGCACAGGCACAGGCGGGGCGCCAGTGGCCGCCAAGATTGCGCGGGAGTTGGGGATTCTTACTGTGGGAGTCGTGACGAAGCCATTTCAATATGAAGGAAATCGTCGCGCTAATTTTGCGGAGGAAGGCATACGCGAGTTGAAAAAACATGTGGATTCGCTGCTCATCATTCCAAACCAAAAACTACTAGGTTTGGTTGATAAAAATACGCCTCTCTTGGAAGCGTTTAAAATTGCGGATGATGTCTTGCGCCAAGCGATTCAGGGGATTTCCGATGTCATTACGACTCCAGGTTTAGTCAATGTTGATTTTGCGGACGTGCGAACGGTGATGGGATATTCCGGGCGGGCTGTGATGGGCATGGGAACCGGTCGTGGGCCAACTCGAGCTGCAGAGGCAGCCAAATTGGCTATTGCGAGTCCCTTGTTGGAGGATGGCAGTGTGGAAGGCGCCCGAGGGCTCTTACTGAATATCACGGGTGGACCCAGTATGACCTTACATGAAGTGGATGAGGCGTCGAATATTGCGCGGGAAGCTGCTGACCCGCAAGCCAATATTATTGTTGGCCAAGTCATCAACCCGGACATGGGTGAGGAATTGACGGTAACTGTGATTGCAACAGGATTTGAGCAAGGAGAGTCTGTTTTGCGATTTTCCAGTAACCATCAGCCAACGCTTGTTGTGGAACCGGTTCAAACGCCCCAAACTCAACCTTTGGTTTCTGTTGGGGTCGATAGTACCAGTAGCAATGCGGAAGATGATATCGATCGTCCAACCTATTTGCGTCGACAAGCCGCTGTGCGAAAAGCCGGTGAGAATGGAACGGGCAATGGGAATGGCAATGGGAGTTTGCTTGTGGATGATGATTGGGATGTTCCGACATTTTTGCGAAAGAAAACTGATAGCTAAGATTTTCCGTCAAGTCCATACGTGATGTGATATGTGAAAGGCCGGCATCTGTGAACCTGGCGTTGTCTGATTATGGATTCACCAGTGACGTAATTTCTTTGCGCCATTTCTTCGGCACACGGCAGGTGCTTGAAGCTTTGCAGACTTCGATTCAAGTCGGCGAAGTGACAACCTGCCCTCCATCGTTTCCCTTCGTGGGTAGCCTGAAGCAAATCCACAGTACTCGGGTAGTTATATTTGACAGCCCTGTCAAAGCCGGATTAATTCCAGAGGGTGCTGGAGATGCCTTAATTACCAACCAACCGGAGTTTTTGCTTGTTGTCCGGACAGCGGATTGTGTGCCGGTGCTACTGGTCGACCACAAAATGGGGGTTGTGGGAGCCATTCATGCGGGTTGGCGAGGAGCCGTCGGCGGCATTGTTCCCCAGACCATTCAAGCTTGTGCAGAGCAGTTTGGGACTGAGGTGTCTCAGATGCATCTCGCTATTGGTCCTTCCATCGGTCCTTGTTGCTATGAAGTAGACGCTCCCGTCATTGAACCATTGCAAGCCAATTACCCTGATTGGCGTGGTGTACTTCAAGAATCCAGTCCCAGGAAAGGGATGTTGGATCTCAAAAAACTGATTTGGCACCAAGTTCTTGCCAGTGGAGTTCCCGAACATCAAGTGGACAGAGTTGACTATTGTACGCACTGCCGTGAGGATCTGTTTTTTTCCTATCGTAGGGATGGAAAAGTCAACGGAACCATGCTCAGTGGAATCATGCTCCCGCCGGAAATATATAAAAGCTAAAAGTGAAAAAGTGGACATGGATCAATCGGTAGAAGCCTCGCTCTTAAGGTGTCCGTTCCTTCTGAATAGGTCTTTGTGACTTAAGCGCTATTCCCGTTTACAATATCTGTTGTGCTGTCATCGGAAGAAACATCAGGTCCTGGAAACATCGCTGGTAATGTGCAGGTTATTCAAGAAGGCATCCAACAGGCAGCGTATCGCGTAAAAAGAGATCTATCCACTATCCAAGTGGTAGCAGCCAGTAAGACGGTTTCGCCAGATATTCTTTTGGAAGCCTACAAAGCGGGGGTGAGAATATTTGGAGAAAATAGGCTCCAGGAAGCTCAAGAAAAAATCCGGATCATTGGCCCGCGTCAGGGGCTGGCCTGGCATTTTATTGGGCGTATGCAAAGCCGAAAGTTGAAGGATATTGTGGGGAACTTTTCCCTACTGCATTCGGTCGAAAGTATGGAGCAAGCCCAAGGAATCGAGGCTATTGCAGGTAAGATTGGCATTCATCAGGACATGTTGCTTCAAGTCAATATTGCGAAAGAAAAGACCAAAGGGGGATTTTTCTGTAAAGATATGCCTGAAGTTATTGAACATATTAACCGGTTTCCCCACGTGGCCATTCGGGGTTTGATGACTCTTCCCCCTTTCTGCGAGAATCCAGAGGATATCAGACCGTATTTTACGGAGTTGCGACAATTAAGGGATTCGCTGGGACGGATTAAGCTGGTGCATGGCAGTATGAGAGAACTTTCGATGGGGATGTCCCATGATTACCAAGTGGCGATTGAAGAAGGAGCCACGATGGTCCGGATTGGGTCGTCTATTTTTGGTAAGCGGGGTTAATCTTTCCAGAAGATGGGGAGGCAACAATTGCCTAACCAAAAAGGAGTACTATGGATTTTGCAGGAGATGTATTGGGAAATGTAATAAGTGCTATCGCCACGATTTTAGATACGATCCTCTGGCTTTATATGTGGGTCATTATTATTCGGGCCTTGATCTCCTGGGTCAACCCAGATCCATATAACCCCATTGTGCAATTTTTACAACGGGTTACCGATCCCGTCCTGTATCAAATTAGGAAACGATTGGGCATGGGAAGTATGGGATTTGATTTTTCCCCGATCATTGCTATTCTAATAATTATGTTTTTACAAATCGCCGTGGTAGGATCTTTAAAAGACTTAGCGTTTCGTATGCACTAAGATGTGCCAGGAAAGGATGTTATGATGAGAATTACACCATTAGATATTCAACATAAGGTTTTCGATACGCAATGGCGGGGATATAACAAAGTCCAAGTCGATCAGTTCTTAGAAGAAATTGCGGAATCGGTTGAAGAGATCGCGAAAGAAAATTTGGTTTTGAAAGAAAAGCTATCGGGAAAAGATGATGAGCTTGGGCAGCTTAAACGAGCCGAATCGACATTGACGAGTACGCTGATTTCTACCCAATCGTTTGTGGACCAACTCAAGCGTGGGGCGCAGCGGGATGCGGATTTGGTCGTCAAAGAAGCCGAATTAAAAGCCGAGGAAATTCTTGCTCAAAGTCGCGCTGAGTTGGTGGAAATGCGGAGGACGATTTCTGGCTTGCGACAACAGCGCGCTTTAGTCTTGGATCGTCTTCGTTCGACCTTGGACTCCTTCCATCGACTGGTTGAAGTCGAAGAAGAACCAAATGTCGCGTTTGACTCCTCATTGGAAGAAGATGAGCAATCGTTACAATCAGAAGGTCCGCAATTGAATATCGAGCACGCCTCCCACAGAGAAGCGGGATAACGGCTCCCGTCCTTTTACGAAGTTGTGGGTCAGATCGATCCCATCAACTGTATTCTACAAGAAGGCATACAAACCGGGGTTTTCCCCGGAGCCGTGTTGTTTGTCCGCCAAAAAGGGCACCTTCGTCTTCATCAGGCCGTAGGCCTCACATCCTCGTTTCCAAACTCTCCTTCGGTTCAACTCACCACCATCTATGACTTGGCTTCTCTCACAAAACCTTTAGCTACGGCCTCTTCAATACTTCTCCTCGTTCAGGATGGACGGCTGGACCTTGTCCAACCCCTGGTTATGTATTTAGAAGAATCGAAAGGTTTTCCACTAGGCCAGATTCCTTTACGCAATTTATTATCTCATCAAAGTGGACTCCCAGCTTGGCGACCGTTCTACCAAGCATTTTCTCCAGTCCTATCAGTAGAGCCTGAATGTCGGGAACAACGAGTCAAAGCATTTTTAGAAATGATTCTTAAGGAACCGATTGACTCAACGGCTTCATCAACCAGCGTGTATAGCGATTTGGGGTATATGGTGTTGGGATTTGTGATTG
Source organism: Nitrospirales bacterium (assembly GCA_965223635.1). GTDB lineage: Bacteria > Nitrospirota > Nitrospiria > Nitrospirales > UBA8639 > Nitrospira_E. The sequence continues at coordinate 1,371,274 of OZ245007.1, read as the reverse complement.
AACGGGTGACGGGGCAGTCACTCGCAGATTTTTCACGAGAGCGATTATTTGTTCCCTTGCAGGCAGACACACTGGTCTTTGAGATTCAAAAATCTCAGGAAGATGTTGCATTCCAGATTGCACCCACCGAGAATGATCCCTGGCGAGGATGCTTACTCCAGGGCGAAGTGCATGATGAAAATGCGGCAGCACTTGGGGGAGTGGCTGGACATGCTGGATTATTTGGAACTGCCCAGGCTGTGGGACATATCACCAAAGCTTGGGTGGATAGCTATTGTGGTAGGTCTAGTATTTTTGAGCAAGATGTAGTCAAGCAATTTGTAAAAGCTCAACCTGAGACCAGTTGGGGATTGGGTTGGGATACGCCTTCTCAACCTTCTTCCTCAGGTCAACGGTTTTCTTCTAAGTCTTTTGGGCATTTAGGATTTACCGGCACGTCGATTTGGATTGACCCGATCCGGGAGTTGGAAGTCATCTTCCTATCCAATCGCGTCCACCCCACCCGCGACAATCAAGCCATCAAAACCTTCCGGCCCAAACTACATGATGCGATTATTCAACAATTGAGTGAAGAGTCCAATTAAACCAAAGGATTTACTCTTGTTAATAGGAGAAGGTCCAGAGAAGTGTGTTGCTGAATAATGAAAATTTTCTTAATGGCTCTACGGTTGACTCCAGTTGAAGGACTTGTGACTATTCAAGTGTGGGGCGCCCAACGTATCCGAAGGACATGCGGGAATTTCGTCAACGCTTCACTACACGGCAGGCTTGTCTTGAATATTTGGTGCAGAGTCGCTGGCCCGATGGGTTTGTTTGTCCCAAGTGCAGGGGGAAGTCGGCCTGGCTCAACTCCAAGCGCTACGTGTTCGAGTGTCGGGCGTGTGGGCGTCAGACTTCGCCGATGGCCGGCACACTCATGCACCGTTCTCACGTGCCCGTCCAGGAGTGGTTCTGGGCTGCGTATCTTGTGACGACTCATACGCCAGGAATCAGTGCCGTTCAGCTTGCACGCCAGCTTGGCCTTTCGAGTGCCACCACAGCTTGGCATATGCTGCATCGGTTGCGTCAAGGAATGGTCAACACAAACCGAAGCCAGCTCTCCGGCTTGATTGAGGCCGATGAGGCAATCCTCGGCGGCTCAGCCAAAGGCAGGCCAGGTCGGGGAGCGACGACAGCCAAGCACAAGAGCTTGATAATCGGGGCCGTGGAGGTTCTCCCCTATACCGACAAAAAAGGGAAACGATCTGAACGGACAGGTCGATTGCGTCTTTCAATCCTGAAGGATGCAGGCGAGCTCAGCATTCGTGGGTTTTTGAGGGCAAATATTGAGGCCAACTCCACACTCCGAACGGATGGGTGGCGCGGGTATTCTGATGCAGCGTTGGTCGGGTACAAGCATCGTGTGCGAATGGTTCGCACCCCGGAGCGAGCGCACAAAGTGGCGCCCCATATCCACCGGGTCTTCAGTAATCTCAAAACGTGGCTCATTGGCACGCATCATGGAGTGGAGCCAAAGTATCTCCAGAGCTATCTTGATGAGTTTGTGTTCCGCTTCAACCGCCGCAAAACGCCGATGGCCGCGTTGCAGACCCTCCTTGGAATCTCAGCGAATAAAGCGCCATTAACTCTTGACGAGCTAGTCCACCGGAGTCAACCATAGAGCCATAATTTTCTTTTTGCAGGCCAGTTAGGTTTTCAAGAAAAAGCGGAAAAGTATAAGCAATCCAAGAAGGCCCGCTGGAAGTAGCATGAGTATGATTGTCGGAGTGAACAAAGTGAGAGAAGGAATTGATGCTGAATTATTACGGAGCTGTTCAGGGAAAGGACGCGGGGGGACTGGAACAACTTGCCAGTCGTTGCGATCTTCTGGCACTCGTTTTTCATAGTCATTGAATGTCAGGACTGGGTAAGTTCCAAATGCCCTACTTGAAGGGATTTGCGGTATGCGAATAAACATTACAGCTTCGACATCATTCTGTAAACGCCGTTCAAATTGGGTGAAAGTGCGGTTAGTGGTCTCACCCCTTCCCTGCACAATTTCTAAAAGATCTTGACCCGCTGTTTCAAATGCCATGCGCGGGAACAGTCGAGTTTGTTCTTGTGTGAGGTAGTCATAAATTTTTTCTCCAGCGCTCAGGCTTTGTTCTGTAGCAGCCACGTAATAGAATGCACCAATTGCCTTGAGGTAACTGGTTGCGCCTTTTGTGGGAATGGCCCAACCTAAGTCTCTTAGAATATCAATGCTTAACCCTGTGCAATTGGCTTTGGCATGGTGATAGAGAAAGTCATGACGATACAATGCCTCAAACGTTTGTTGTGCTGAAGCCTGAACGTCTTTCGCGATACGGTCTTCCCGAAGAATAGCTACCAAGAGATAACTTGGGCGATAGTAGGACTGACCGCTATTCAGGTCCATCAAATAATGATCTAGAGGGAGCATACTGGGGATGATCCCCTTTTCACTCTCAATATCTAAGTCATAAAAATTATTCATCATCCAATCAGCCATCTGACCCTCTGGTCCAACCCGGCCTGTTACCAGGCCAAAATGTCCTCCATGTGCCTCGTCGTCATCCCCCTGGGCTCCATTGAGCATGAAACCTAATGCCGCATGATTGGACCAATCGCGTCTAGTTCCTGGGTGGCGTTCCCATAAAAGTTTAGTCAGAAAAGGTGCGCTTGCACCTCCCTCTTGGTCCTCGATGAGTGTAGCTAGGGAAAGGAATGGGACTGATGTATTTAGAGGTCCTTCATTGAGATCGAGTCGGAAATTTTCGGGCCAGAGCATTTTTGCAACAAACGTGGAAGTTCCTTCACTCTTTACGAAATCACCACGCAGGCGAAGCGCCTGGTTATGGAAATATTTTGAAGTGGAGTGGTCATAGAAGGAACGATTGGAAGAAATCTGCGGAGTGAGTTTTAGTGGGATTTTCTGGCCATTGGGCAAAAAAATGTGTGAAGTTGATTTGTCCAACTGGACATGCTGCAGAAGGTCATGTGATCCAAGCCATATGATGAAGGGTAAAGGCATTGACATGTGATTGGGGTGATCAGTTTTGGGTATGGCGATAACTTCGTTTTTGAAGTACCACAAGGCTTGTGGAGGTGCGTTACAAGCCTTGCAACTCCCTGTTGTTCGTTCAAAGTCTGAGCTTTGAAACAACCCGAGCTGTTCAGGGGTAGGGGAAAAGTTTATGCGGTCAGTAGCAATCCCAACGCTGTCTTCTGCGTATGTGGGCATAGTAATACTCAGACTCGTAGGGATAGGCGCGAGACAGAGTAGCCCTACCGTGCCTGCTCTAAAATTGTTCTTGAAGGAAATAATGGAGGCCGGACACAAATAAAGAAGCCTTGTGGTTGGCTTACCTATCACTTCGCATGGGAATTTCTCAAGTGAGTAATGGGACTTTGAGTGCTAGACGTCGGAGTATTCGACCCAGGTTTCTTTTTCGGCGAGGTATTTTTGCCCTTTGAAATTGAGGCGGGTGCGCATTTTTGTAAAGCCTAATTCACGCAGTTGATCGACAATGTCCTTAGTGGTGTTCGAAATGGCTCGGTGGACTTGAGACTCAATTGTTAAGGCTTCATACATGACGGAGCCAGTATAACCGCCTTCTACTCGCTTAATTGGAATCAGTCGATTGAAGTATCTGTCGCTGGGGTCGGTTCCTTCTAATTGGTGCTTTTCCACAATGGCATTTTTGACTCGAAATGATAAAGGCAAGGAGGTCATATGTGTTGGCTCCTCAAGATGTTGGCAAATGTGTTTCTGTGAAATTTCCCTCCTGCAGAAGAAGAGAAATATAGCGGGGAAAAATCAAGGGGCTTTCCAAGCTTTTATCATTAAAGATGGTTGAATATTTCTCTGTCAGGTCGCGATCGATTGTAAAGTTCTTTGAAATGTCACTGTTTTCAGGAATGGATGACAATCTTCAAAGCACATGGGAAGGGATTATAGGCTGCCCTGGTATAGGCTGCAAGTCTGGTTGACTTGCGTCAGAAACCGCACGTACTCTTCATTACGCTTAGGATAAACTACGGAATTAGGAAAGGTTGTGTGGTGAAATGGATCGAGAGTCATCGGTTGCCGAGATTCCAATCAATCTTCCCAATAGCTTAACCGTCCTTCGGATTCTGTTAGTCCCTGTTTTTGTTGGGCTTTTACTCTATGGCCACTATGATTCTGCCCTTATCACTCTCCTAATTGCCGCACTAACTGACACCCTGGATGGGATGGTGGCCCGCCTGACGGATCAACGGACTCGCTTAGGAGAGTACTTGGATCCTTTGGCGGATAAATTGTTACTGATGTCGGCCATCATTACGCTTTCAGTTTTGGATTTTATTCCGATCTGGGCTGTAATCGTGGTCGTGAGCCGTGATGCTATTTTATTGGCCGGTACACTCGTCGCCAATTTAACAGAAACTGATATTGATATTTCCCCGACGGCTTTGGGCAAAGGGACCACGTTTGCCCAAATCTGTTATGTCATCGCCATCATGTTATATGTGACTGAGAAAGTGCCTGTTTCTCTCGTCGAGCCGTTCTTGTGGGTGATGGTGATGCTGACAATCGGGTCTGGTGTGCATTATTTGTGGCGTGGGATTCGAAATGTAAATGGTTCCAGTCAGAACGAGGGTTCAGGAGACGTATCGCTGTGATCCGTGAACGGGTCGGTGATCAGCTTGTTGAGGCGAAGGTTGTGTCCTCAGAAGATCTCGCACAGGCTTTGGTCATTCAACGCGGTGAAGGCGGTCGGTTGGGGAGTATTCTCGTTCGTATGGGAGTGCTTTCCGAATCAACTCTCTTAGAATTCTTAAGTCAGCACTACGGTGTTCCTACCGTTGAACTCTCCACCTGTTCTTTTGATCCGCCTCTTTTAGCCGTTCTTCCAGTTGCTATGGCCCAAGAACATTTAGTCGTGCCCGTCAATCAAACCGCTTCTCGGTTAACGTTGGCTATGGTCGATCCGACGAATTCCTCCTTGTTAGAAGAACTTCGGTTTAGAACAGGGCTTCACATCACTCCAATGGTAGCGTCCGAATCTGATATTCGAGCTACTATTTGCCAGGCCTATGGCCTGCCCCATGAGGAATCTTTTTTAGAGCATAACCGGGCATCTAGAGATCAGGTGGTCAATCAACAGGTGAGTGACGAACAACTTTCGACTCCATCATCTTCTCTGCCGACGTTCGATCGAGGAGTCGCATCTCAAGGGTCTGTTGTTGATGATGCTTCTTTGATGAATCCTCTACATGGGCTCAAAATTGAGCGCGAGACCTCCGCTGTGGATGTGGTGAATGCTTTGGTACACCAGGCCATTGCAATGGAAGCCAGTGATATTCATATCGAACCGTTAGACCGTCTCATTCGGATTCGTTTTCGGTTAGATGGTGTGTTGCGACCTATGCATAATCTTCCCAAGGACTTGCATCCCTCCTTACTCGCACGGCTCAAAATTCTTGCAGAATTAGATATTGCTGAGCGGCGGTTACCACAAGATGGACGGATGAAAATCGAAGACTTTCCGCAAGTCGACATTCGGGTGGCTATTTTGCCTTGTCTGTTCGGCGAAAAAGCGGTCTTGCGCCTCTTGAATCAGTCCGGCTTGGCGTTGCACCTTACCAATCTTGGCATGGATCAGCCTGATTTAGACCGAGTAATCACCGCCTTAGAAAGTCCCTATGGCATGATTTTGGTCACGGGGCCAACGGGAAGTGGAAAAACCACGACACTCTATAGCGCCCTGCAATATCTTAATACCCCGCACATGAATATTGTCACCGTCGAAGATCCGGTAGAATTTCAGATTCAAGGCATTAATCAATTACAAATTCATGAAGAGATTGGGTTGAATTTTTCAGCCGGGTTACGCTCTTTTTTACGCCAAGACCCTGATGTAATGATGGTTGGCGAGATTCGCGATCGTGAGACTGCCCAAATTTCAATTCAAGCTTCGCTGACTGGACATCGTGTCTTGTCCACGCTCCACACGATGAATGGACCTGGGGCGATTACCCGTCTCATTGATATGGGCGTGGAGCCTTTTCTTGTGTCCTCAGCCATTTCGTTGATTGTGGGGCAGCGACTTGTGAGAAAAATTTGTGAACATTGTGCAGAACCTGAGGCAATTTCTCCTCTTCATGAAGAAAATACTGACTTTTATCCGTCAGGGGTTGTAACAGGGCAGGCCATGAAAGGTCGTGGTTGTGAACAATGTCATATGACCGGATATAAGGGGCGAATGGCCTTGTTTGAAACATTGCCAATCGTGGAAACCTTGCATGAGAAAATTTTATCTCGCGCATCGACCAGTGAAATTCGTGCTTGTGCCATGGGTAAAGGGTTTCGGACTTTACGGCAAGCGGGGCTAGACGCGGTTCAGCGGGGCCAAACCACGATGAATGAAATTTTGACAGAAACAAGTGAGGATTGAGTATCTATGTTCCGAGTAAGGAGTCAGTGAAATTCATGGAATTGTTAGACTTACTACGAGATTTACGTGAACAGGGAGGATCGGACTTGCATGTGGTTCCTGAAAGTGTTCCACGTCTGCGAATCAATGGCCAATTAGAACCCATGGCGCGACCATTGCTCAAGGACAAAGACGTCAGACGATTTGCCAACGGCTTACTCACGGATAAGGAAGAACAGCAGCTAGCCATAGAAGGTGAATGGGATGGGGCCTATACACTACCGGAAGTCGGTCGATTCCGCTTTCATATGTATACTCAACGGGGTGCTTTGGCCATGGCCATTCGGGCGGTTTCCACGACCATTCCCTCACTAGAGGAATTAGGAGTGCCCCCGGTTGTCAAAGCGTTAATGAAAAAGTCTCAGGGGCTGATCCTTGTAACTGGACCGACAGGCAGTGGGAAAAGTACCACGCTGGCAGCCATGTTGGATCAAGTGAACCAGGAGCGCCAGGCCCATATTGTTTCGCTTGAAGATCCTATTGAAATGCAACATTCTCATAAGAAGTGTCTGGTGTCACAAATTGAAGTGGGTTCTGATGTATCGGAATTTCAGTCAGCCTTAAAAGGTCTTTTGCGCCAAGATCCTGACGTGGTTTTTTTAGGGGAATTGCGAGATCGTGAGACAATTCAAGCCGCTTTGACGATGGCAGAGACTGGACACTTGACCGTGGCTACCATACATACTAATTCAGCCATCCAGTCCCTAACGCGGCTTATTTCTGTGTTCCCAGCTCATCAACAACCTGAAGTGCGCGCCCAGGTGTCGATGGTGTTAGAGGGGATATTATCGCAACGATTGGTTCCATGTAGAGAAGGTATGGGGAGGATATTGGCTCTAGAAATTTTAATTCTTTCTTCTGCGATCCGTAATCTTATTCGCGAAGATAAGCTGCATCAAATTTATTCCATGATGCAAACGGGGCATAGTCAGTATGGGATGCAAACGATGAATCAATCTTTAGCAGATTTAGTGAGCAAAAAGGTCATTCTTTCAGAGTTGGCACTAGAGCTGACAGCGTTCCCTGAAGAATTCACCAAGTTGTTGAATCGGACGAGTAATGCTCAATCTTTTTCAAGATCATGACCATCTTTTCGGCCCAAAGCGTGGAAAGCATATTGTTGCTTTAATTCCCCTTTTCAAGAGTTGAAATAGGGGGAAATTAAATAAAGAAGTTGGAAGTCTATACGATGGCAATGTTTCAATACATGGCAAAAAATCCAGAGGGACAGTCTATTCAAGGGGATATCTCGGCGGACTCTGCACGGGAAGCGATTCAATTGCTTCGTCGACAAGATATGATAGTCATGCGCATCACAGAAAAAGTTGATGAAGCGATTAATGCGAAACCATGGAAATTAGACTGGAGAAAATCACCTATCACGAACAAAGAATTGGTCCTCTTTACCCATCAATTTTCAACCTTGATTGGTGCCGGAGTACCACTGCTGGAATGTCTAGATATTCTTAGGACTGAGGTGAGTAATCCAGCTTGGCAGCCAATTGTCTCTCGTATCAGAGACGAAGTTGAACAAGGGGCATTTTTAGCGCAGGCCCTTGAGAATTTTCCTGCCATTTTTCATGAGTTTTATTGTCGTATGGTAGAAGTTGGAGAAACCACAGGTCGTTTGGATGAAAGTATGGCGCAGCTAGCGGTGTATCTTGATAAGCAAGTGCAGCTGCGGGCCAAGATTATATCGGCATTAGCCTATCCGTCCTTGTTGGTGACTGTGGCCATGATGGTCTTTGTGTTTTTGTTGATCTGGGTGGTCCCTCTGTTTTCTGGGCTTTTCCAGGAATTTGGGGAATCGCTTCCATGGCTCACGCAAATGGTTCTTGAGCTTTCTAATGGTTTACGAGAGCATGCGCTGATTTTAGTCGTTCTGTTGGGAATCTTGGTTTTTTTGGGGAAAATGTTCCTTGCAAAGTCAGCCAGCAGAGAATTATTGGATGGGCTTCTTTTACGGTTGCCCTTAATTGGGGAAATTTTTCGAAAAGCAGCGATTGTGCGGTTTGCTCGAACCATGGGATTTCTGGTGCGTCGAGGTGTGCCTCTGTTATCAGGGTTGTCTGTGGCGGCAACCGTAACGGGTAATTCCGTTCTGAAGAAACGGATTGCCAAAGTTGCTATTGAGGTTCAAGATGGAAAACCGCTTTCAGAGACCCTGTTGGCCAGTGGTGCATTTCCTCGTATGGTGCCCCAAATGATTAAGGTTGGTGAATCAACCGGGTCGTTAGACATCATGCTTGAAAAGATCGCCGATTTATTTGAGCAAGAAGTGGATCGGGTGGTTGCCACGGTAACTTCGATGTTGGAGCCTTGTGTTATTGTGATGGTGGGCAGTGGAATTGCACTTGTCGTTGTGGCGATGTATCTTCCCATTTTTTCCATTGGATCGATTATTGGGTAGAAGGAGGATGAGTCGTGTGTAATAGTGGTGCCCCTGGTGAGGAAATTGTTGTTCAGGCTCCGGCTAAAGTGAATCTCTGTATTCGTGTATTCAATCAACTACCGAATGGGTATCATAAGTTATGGTCCCTCATGCATTCTGTTGATTTGTTCGATCAAGTGCGAATTCGATTGAATCCGAACCATGATCGTATTCAATTAACTTGTGATGATGAAATACTCCCTGTTGATCAAAGGAATTTGGTCTATCGTGCTGCTAAAAACGTGCTGGGGCGGATTAATGGATCTGTTGGAGTAGAAATAACTCTTAAGAAAGCGATTCCTCTTGCAGCCGGGTTGGGTGGGGGGAGCAGTGATGCCGCTGCCACCATCTATGGGTTAAATCAATTGCTAAAATTAGGGTGGGGACTTTCCGAGCTGTGTGAAGTAGGTGGGGAGTTAGGCAGTGATATTCCCTTTTTTTTTCACACGCCTTGCGCCATGGTTCGGGGTTGGGGACAGGAGGTGATTCCCTGCATTATTGATGGGAAACGGTGGGTGGTATTAGTGAACCCGCGGTTCCCCATCCAGACCAAATGGGCCTATGAGCAATTGGCATCCCAGAGAGAGAATATTGCTCCCTTAGGTTCCTGGTGCCAAGAAGTTGAAGCAGCCTTGCGCGTCTCGTGGGAAGCAATCATCGAGGGCATGGAGAATGATTTTGAAGCCCCTTTATTTCCAGTCTACCCGATTTTAGAATTTATTAAGAAAAAACTCCGTGCTTTTGGAGCGGAGGCTGCTCTGTTATCAGGAAGCGGAGCGACGGTATTTGGGGTATTTGATACCCCGGAGGCTGCCCGTACGGCAACTGCCGAGCTACGACAAAATACTCAATGGCATGTGTTTGCTATTCCCATGGGAACATCACCTCTGCCTCATGATTCCATTGGGGATGAAACTTTTGCTGCAGCTCTTCTAGCTTGAGTTTTGGAATATGAGTTGACAAGCCACAGATTTTCCCATTAACTTTCCCCTGCTTTTTGTCAAGTGAACTCGCCTAAGTAGTGGGGCACCTACATTCATTCGAGAAAGTATGAAAACTTTATGCCACGTGATCTTAAATTGTTAACAGGGAACTCCAACCCCACGTTAGCAAAAGAAATTGCTGAATATATTGGCCAAGAATTGAGCCAAGCCACGGTCACGACCTTTAGTGATGGCGAGATACGGGTGCGTATTGATGAGAACGTCAGGGGTGGAGATGTCTTTCTCATTCAATCCTGCTGCCATCCAGTGAATACCTCCATTATGGAGTTATTGCTGATGATTGATGCTGTAAAACGTTCTTCGGCTTCCAGAATTACCGCGGTCATTCCCTATTATGGATATGGGCGGCAAGATCGAAAGGATCAACCCCGGGTGCCGATCAGTGCCAAGTTGATTGCGGATTTATTGACGGTAGCCGGTACTAATCGTGTGTTGACCATGGATTTGCATGCAGGGCCGATCCAAGGATTCTTTGATATTCCAGTAGACCATCTTTATGCCATGCCGATATTGTTGGAATATATAAAAAAGCAGCAAATATCGGACATGGTGATTGTTTCTCCTGATGCCGGGGGAGTGGAACGGGCCAGAGCGTTTGCCAAACGATTGAATTCGTCCTTGGCTATTATTGATAAACGACGAGAATCACCTAACCAGGCGGAAGTCATGAATATTATCGGGGATGTCAAAGGCATGAATGCCCTTTTGTTTGATGATATGATAGATACTGCTGGAACTATTGTTCAAACGGCACAAACATGTTTAGATAATGGTGCGCTCTCTGTCTGGGCGGGTTGCACCCATCCGGTCTTATCGGGACCAGCATTGGAGAGATTAGAAGGGTCGTGTTTACGAGAGGTTGTTGCGACTAATACGATTCCTTTAAATGGCAAAGAACAACAGTGTTCCAAGTTAAAATCCCTTTCCGTTGCGCCGTTACTAGGCGAAGCGATCCTAAGGATATATCGAGAAGAATCTGTCACCTCCTTATTTGTCTAGGAATTTAGGATTATGGAGTTTCAGATACGTACTATTCACTTCTTATAACGAAGAGAAAGAGGATATTGCTATGAAATATGACCTTGAAGTGGAACGACGAGATAAGGCTGGAAAAGGGGTGGCACGTCAGTTGCGACGCGAGGGTAAAATCCCAGGTGTCATATATGGAGGTGGAAAATCGCAATTTTTAGCTATAGAGCATAATAAAGCGAGAAAATTAGTGCTATCTCAAGTTGGCCATACAGGACTGTTAACAGTCAGAATGCCAGGTGAAACAGAGAAAGTCGCGGTGTTGCAAGATCACCAGCTCGATCCGATTACGGGAGCGATTCTCCATATTGATTTGTTTGAAGTCTCGATGGACAAACCTCTTCGCGTAAAGGTACCTGTTTCCATCATTGGGGCAGCCCCGGTTGGTCTCAAAGAAGGGGGTATCTTGCATCAGCCTCTTCGAGAATTACATATCGAATGCCTCCCTGGATTGATTCCTGACCACATCGAAGTGACAGGGACCCATCTTGGTGTGGGAGATGGGATCCATGTGAAAGAAGTTGAAGCTCCGGAAGGTGTAAAAGTCTTGGATGATCCAGAGTTGATGGTCGTGCATGTTGCAACCAAGATTTCCGAGGCTAAGCTTGAATCCCTACTGACGCGCGAAGTTGCTGAGAGTGCTACAGCTCCAGTAGAGGATAAGGCTAAAGCTGAAGGGACGCCAGCAGCTGCGGCGGCTGCCCCAGAAAGCAAAGCTAAAGAAGGTAAAAAGTAATCCTTGTCTGTGGTTGTGGGCCTTGGAAACCCAGGCCCAACTTATCAAAAGACCAGACACAATCTAGGATGGATGATTCTTGAGCTGGCTGCGCATCGTTGGGAAATCTCTTTCACGAAACAATATGATGTTCTTGAAGGCCAGGGAAAAGTTGGTGAGCATCCCGTTCTCCTCGTCTTGCCCCTAAGGTGGATGAATCAGACGGGGGAAGTTCTTCCATCTCTTTTTCAACGCCATAATTGCACCGCCTCAGATCTGATTCTGGTCTATGATGATCTGGATCTCCCACTCGGAACCTTAAAAATTAAAACTCGAGGCGGCCCTGGTGGGCACAATGGTCTCCGTTCGGTTCTGGCGAATGTTGGGAACCAAGATTTTTGCCGACTGAAGGCTGGAATTGGTCGACCATCCGTTAATGAAGATCCTGCTCATTATGTATTGTCACCATTTTCATCAGACGAGTTATCGACAGTTGAGGTCTTCTTACCAAATGCGGTTGATGCAATAGAGTGCATTGTCAATGAAGGAGTTTCCGTAGCTATGAACCGATTTCATGCTCCCCCCCTTCATCAAGACCTTGAAAAATAGCTTGTGCTAGATAGTTTGTCATTCTTGATTTAGTTAATCTAATCAAGAAGCTACATTGTACTTCGTTGGTTTGACAGCATCTTTTACCCTATGGTAGTTTCAATCCTTTTGTGATACAAAGGGATTGGTTCGTCTGTGTGCAGGTTAATTCTTCAGGAAGAAGGGGTGTTATGAAACTCTATGAATCAATTAGTATTCTTCGGCCTGTTCAGGCAGAAACGGAGAATGAGGCGGTGGTTGAGAAAATAAAGGGAGTATTAACTCAGGCTGGGGCAAATATCCTAAAATTAGAAAATAGTGGGAAGAAAAAATTGGCCTATGATATTAAGCATGAACGAAAAGGCACCTTCATTACGGTCCAATTTGAAGGCCCACCAACTGTGGTTGCGGAGCTCGAGCGTTTTCAGCGGATGGAAGATCAAGTTATGAAATTTATGACGGTTCGTGTGAACCCGGCTGACTTAGTGGCCGTAGCTGAATCTGAGGCAAAAGCTGAGGGGGAGGTTTCCGGGGATGACGGGGTTTAATAAGGTCATCTTAATAGGGAATCTGACGCGAAATCCTGAGCTTCGGTATACGCCAAGTGGGACCCCTGTCGTCAATTTTCCGTTAGCCGTTAATCGGCGTTATCGCCAAGCTGATGACCAAAAAGAAGAAGTATGCTATGTTGATATCGTTGTATTTGGGAGGCAAGCTGAGCATTGTGGCCAATATCTCAACAAGGGTGATGGAGCAATTGTGGATGGTCGTTTGCAGCAACGAAGGTGGGAAACTGACGATGGGCAGAAACGAAGTAAGCATGAGGTTGTTGCCCAGACTGTAACATTTATGCCTAAAAAGGCGTCTTACGGGAGTTCTGGAACAGGTACCACTGAAGAAGCATCCTATGAATCAGAAGAGTATTTTCCTGATCCTATGCCGTAATTTTTAGTGGAGGAGAGGTTTCTGTGGAAAAAGGTAGATTATTTCAGCGGAAGAGAGTGTGTCGTTTCTGTTTTGATAAAACACCCCTGGATTATAAAGATGCCAATCTTCTAAGAGGTTTTCTCACCGAACGCGGAAGAATTATTCCTCGTCGAACATCAGGAAATTGTTTGCGCCACCAAAGACGGCTGACAAAGGCTGTGAAACGGGCCAGGCATGTTGCGATTATTTCATTTTCAGAAGAACTTCGTTAAAAAAGTTAATCAATAGGGTCGTTGTGATTCCCCTAAAAATTTGGGGGCGGGTATAAAGAAACATACTCCGCGTGATTCATGTCTCTACTCATCAATTTAGGCGAGGTTCCAGTTGAAGGCCAATCTATCGAACGCGAGGTCGAATATTCTGATATCCTTTTGCCTTCCGATGATGGAAAAATTCTTGGTTCCATCAATTGTGCGGGACAGATTTTTGTTCTTGATGAGAAATTAGCTCGTTTTGAAGGGACTTTGACTGGAAAAATCCTACGTGAGTGTGTCCGATGTTTAACCAGCTTTGAAGAAGATCTATCCCAGGATTGTGAGATCGAATTTAGGCAATCCCCTTCATTTTCTGTTACGGATCAACCTTCCAAAAAGATAAGAAAAGGGAAAAATACTCGAAAGCATGCTTCTGTTGTTGATGACGAAACTGAAGACGAGATTGATATGTATCCCATAGTAGATAATCAGATTGATTTGCTTCCTGCCTTGCGAGAACATCTCATTCTTGCCTCGCCACTGCAAGCTCTATGTTATGAAAATTGCGCAGGGTTGTGTCAGGCCTGTGGCGCTAATTTAAATGAAGGAATTTGTGCATGTTGCGCACCGGTGACGGTATCTTCATGATTGGGTTCGAATGTGCATCCAATATTGCATTAGCCAATTGACAAAAACATTCTTCAAAATCTATGCAAATACTAGAATGAAAGTTAGAAAAATATCCATCTCTTAACAATTAAGTTGGAATCCCATGGCAAATCCGAAACACAAAATCTCGAAAGCCCGTCGTGATAAGCGTCGATCTCATCATAGCCTCACACCGCCAAATCTCTCCATTTGTCCCCAATGTCATGAGCTAAAACAACCTCATGTGACGTGTTTGAATTGCGGCACCTACAAAGGGAAAGCGATTATTGCGGTTGAAGAAGGTTAATGCCTGATCTTATTCCTGCAGACCATATCTAAGCAAATCCCATGAAAATAGCCGTTGACGCGATGGGAGGAGATCATGGCTTATCTCCCACCGTTGAAGGTGCTCTTCAGGCCAGCCGTGAATTACCTATCTCGGTGATCTTGGTAGGAGATCAGTCTGCCATCCAGGCGCAGTTAGATAAGCTGAGCGGCAAAAAATCAAATGTTGAAATTTTCCATGCTTCACAGGTTGTGGGGATGCATGAATCTCCAGCACTAGCAGCTCGAAAAAAGCGGGACTCTTCAATCTGGAAAGCCACCGAGTTAGTCAAAACAAAACAAGCTGATGCCTTGGTGAGCGCTGGTAATACCGGAGCCACTATGGTTTCAGCTTTTTTTCTTTTAGGTTCTATTGCCGGGGTTGACCGTCCGGCTATTGCTGCTACATTACCGACGCGTCAGGGGAAGGCCATTATGCTAGATGTTGGAGCGACTGTTGATTGTACGGCTCGCCAACTCCACCAATTTGGCATTATGGGGCATGAGTATGGGAAGCATCTTTTGGGCGTGGATCGGCCTCGTATTGGGCTATTGAGTATCGGAGAAGAGGATACAAAGGGCAATGAAGCGACTAAGGAAGCGTTTAAGCTTCTCAAAGAAAGTCCCATACACTTTATTGGCAATGTCGAAGGACGAGATGTGTATAGTGGGAATGCCGATGTGATTGTGTCCGACGGTTTTATTGGGAATGTGGCATTGAAGATTTCAGAAGGATTGGCAGATGCGATAAAAAAAATGCTGATGAAAGAAATTGCACAATCGGCACTTGGTCGTTTTTCCTATCTCTTTGTGGCTGGCCCATTGCTTCGCCTGCGTCGGAAAACAGATTATGCCGAGTTTGGAGGGGCTCCATTGTTAGGTGTGGAGGGTATTAGTATGATCTGTCACGGTCGATCCTCTTCGAAAGCTATTAAAAATGCCGTGTTGCAAGCTCATGCTTTAGCTAAAGGGGGTTTAATTGAGGCTATCAGAGATGATATTGCAGAAGGCGTGATCCCACCGGCGGTTGAATCAAAAGTTGTTTCCTGATTTCTCATGAAGAGTGCTATTCTCGGGACTGGAAGTTACGTGCCCAATCGAGTGTTGAGCAATGCCGATTTGGAACGTATGGTTGAGACATCTGATACGTGGATTGTGGAGCGAACGGGTATCAGAGAACGCCGTCTTGTTGAATCAGGCCAAGCTTGTTCTGACTTGGCGCTAGAGGCTGCCCGGCAGGCGCTTCTTGCGGCAAATGTGAAGGCAAATGATATTGATCTGATTCTTGTGGCCACATGCACAGGAGACACTCCTCTTCCCTCAACGGCTTGTCTTCTTCAAGATCGTTTAAGGGCTACCCGTGCTGCTGCTTGTGATATCTCAGCGGCCTGTTGCGGGTTTGTCTATGCGCTTTCGATTGCCGATGCTTATGTCAAAACAGGGATGCGGTATGTACTTGTTGTTGGGGCAGAAGTGATGTCAGCCATTACGGACTGGACTGATCGAAATACATGTGTGCTATTTGGTGATGGAGCTGGGGCCGCTGTCCTTGGTTCTAGTTCCCAGGATGCTGGAGTACTTTCCACTCATTTACATGCGAATGGGCGTTTGTCTGAAATGATCCATGTTCCCGGTGGGGGCTCGAAAGCCCCAGCCTCAAAGGAGGTATTAGCTAACAAGCAATGTTTTATCAAAATGAAAGGCAACGAGACCTTTAAAATTGCGGTCAAATCTATGGAAGAAGCCGCGCATGAAGCGGTGCAAGCCAACGGAGTGGCCATGGAGGATATTGATGTGTTTATCCCTCATCAGGCTAATATGCGAATTTTGAAAGCTGTGAGTCAGCGTTTAGGGTTAGCACAAGAAAAATTGATGATTAATTTGGAAAAATTTGGTAATACTTCTGCTGCATCGATTCCCTTGGCTTTAGATGAGGCCGTGCGAAGCCAAAAAATTCAAAAAGGCAACTTGGTTCTCTTGGCCGCGTTTGGGGCAGGCCTAACATGGGCGTCAGCGTTGGTGCGTTGGTAGGTTAACAACAATAGGCTTGATTGAAGATAATAAAATGCAAACAAGATCGGTAGTATGGCATTGAGTGAGACGAATGGAATAGGACATTTCCTTGGATAGCATTTTAGGAAAAGGGGAAATTATGTCTGACATGAAATGGGGTGAAGGAGATTGGGCTTTAATTCTTGGGGCCTCAAGCGGTTTTGGTGAAGCGGCGGCTATAGAATTGGCGAATGTGGGGTTTAATATTATCGGGGTGCATTTGGACCGAAAGTCCACTCTGCCCAATGCCGAACGAATTGCCACGCAGATTCGTGAATCTGGGCGTGAGGCCTTATTTTTTAATGTTAATGCGGCTGACTCGCAAAAGCGAATGGATATTTTGCAGACGATCAAGCAACGAGGAGAAGAATTAGGAAAGCCACTTAGGATCCGAGTGCTTATGCATTCATTAGCCTTTGGAACATTAAAGCCGTATATTGCAGAATCTGTGACCGAAGGTATCAATAAAGCGCAAATGGATATGACGATAGATGTGATGGCCAATTCTCTAGTGTATTGGACTCAAGATTTAGTGAGACAAAATTTTTTGGGATCCGGAGGTCGAATTTTTTCAATGACTAGTGCGGGGGGAGCTCGTGTGTGGAAAACATATGGAGCCGTTTCCGCTGCCAAGTCGGCTCTCGAATCTCATACCCGGCAATTGGCCCTAGAGTTAGCTCCGTTAGGCATTACGGTCAATTCACTTATGGCAGGGGTGACCGATACACCAGCGTTGAGAAAAATTCCCGGGTCTGATGACATGATTGCTATGGCCCAACGAAAAAATCCATCAAATCGTTTAACCACAACACAGGATGTGGCCGATGCCTTAAGTCTTCTGTGTCATCCCAAAGCTCATTGGATCACGGGAAATGTGATTTGTGTGGATGGGGGTGAATTTATTGTCGATTAACAGTCTCAAAGGTATTTTGCTTCTTCACGAAACATACTGCGAAGCAATATGTTTTCGAAATATACGAGTATCACATTGAGATCGACTGTCGGTTTTTTATTCCCAGGCCAGGGCTCGCAATCGGTGGGAATGGGAAAAGTATTATATGAGAAAAATGGCAGGATATCTACGCTTTATCAAGAAGCTGAACGGGTTTTAGGATATGATGTTGGTACGTTATGCTTTGAAGGACCGGCGGAGCGACTTAATCAAACGGAATTTACTCAACCCGCCTTACTTGTGACGAGCATAGCAGCCTTCCAACTCGTAAAGGATGGCCCTATTATTCCAGCTGCTGTGGCAGGGCATAGCATGGGAGAATATACTGCTCTTGTGGCTGCAGGCGCGATTGGATTTTCTGACGCAGTTGGTTTGGTGCAAAAACGTGGGCAATATATGGCAGATGCTGTGAGTCCAGGTAGTGGATTAGTGGCAGCAATATTGGGGCTTTCGCAGGAAGCAGTTTCTGAGGTCTGTAAAGAAGCCGAGCCATTTGGTATTGTCGCTCCGGCTAATATGAATTCACCTGAGCAGACAGTGATTGCCGGAGAGAAATTCGCTGTTGAACGGGCATTAGAAGTTGCAAAGACCCGTGGAGCCAAACGTGTGAAGGTCTTGCCGGTGAGTGTCCCTGTCCATACCCCATTAATGCAGCCTGCGGCCGATCGCTTAAAAAAAGATATTGATGCATTAGATTGGTCTGATTTAACGGTTCCGTTGATTAACAATGTTGAAGCCAGAGCGCTGCAGTCAGCTGCTGATGTTCGGATGTCGTTGGTCAAACAACTGCCTTCTTCGGTTCGATGGCAAGAAACTATTCGGGCTATGTGGGGAATGGGCATTACACATTTTGTTGAAATTGGTCCCGGTAAGGTCTTGACGGGATTGGTGAAGCGTATTGTGCCTGAGGCCGAAACTTGGAATATTTCCGATCAGGAATCCTATGAATACGTAGTTGCCCATGTGGCATAATGGTCCCATAGTCACCAATCTATCGAAAGGTTGAAGATGTTATTGACAGGGAAAATTGCTGTTGTCACGGGAGGTGCGCAAGGCATTGGTCAGGCGATTGCTACGTCATTGGCCGAAGAAGGCGCTGATGTGGTGGTCGCTGATTTGAATGCTAATCGATGTGAGGACACGGTTGCTCGTATAAAAAAAATAGGCAGAAAAGCTCTGGCGGTTTCGGTCAATGTTGGAGATTGGGACCAAGTCAAAAGGTTGGTTGAGCACGTGCAACAAGAATGGGAACGCATCGATATATTTGTCAATAATGCTGGAATTACCCGCGATGGCCTGTTGCTCAGGATGAAAGAAGAAGATTGGCAATCGGTCTTGCAGGTGAATTTAACTGGGACCTTTTATTGTACGAAAGCTGTGGTGCCGCTTATGAGTCGGCAACGTAATGGGCGCATCGTCAATATTGCTTCCATCGTTGGGGCCATTGGGAATATTGGTCAAGCCAACTATGCCGCGTCGAAGGCTGCGGTTATTGGTCTGACGAAAACCGTTGCGCGGGAATATGCCAGTCGTAACATTACTGTGAATGCCGTGGCGCCTGGATTTATTGATACCGCGATGACGCAAGATCTTTCCGCTGACACAAAGGAGACCCTTTTAAGTCAGATTCCATTAAAGCGCCTGGGACAGGCATCAGATATTGCTGATGCGGTAAGCTTTTTATGTTCAGACAAAGCGGGTTACATTACTGGGCATGTGTTACATGTGAATGGCGGGATGCATATGGCATAAATCAAAATTATTGCATTTTGCATAGTGAATAAACATTGGAAGGAGGAGGTGCCAACGATGGCTGTAGAAGAACGAATCAAAAAAATTATTGCTGAACAATTAGGAGTTGAAGAAGATGATGTTGTGCCTGAAGCAAAGTTTGTGGAAGATCTCGGGGCCGATTCTTTAGATACGGTAGAATTGGTGATGGCTCTGGAGGAGGAGTTTGAGATTGAAATTCCCGATGAAGATGCAGAAAAGATTCAAACGGTTGCCTCGGCTGTGGACTTTATCAAGGAAAAAGTCTGATATTCTTTCCCCAAAGCGGTATGGGTGCTCATGAGTGAGTGGATACCACGACGAGTGGTTGTGACTGGGATGGGGCTCGTCACCCCGTTAGATATCGGTGTATCTAAATCATGGGAAAAATTGTGTCAGGGATATTCTGGCATTGCACCAATTTCCCGTTTTGATGCCAGTAGGTACTCTGTTCGTATTGCCGGCGAAGTTAAGAATTTCGATCCGGCCAACTTCATTGAAAAAAAAGAAATCAAAAAAATGGATACGTTTATCCATTTTGCCGTCGCTGCGAGCCAAGAGGCTGTTGATGATGCTAAGTTGGTGGTGGATTCGCATAATGCCGAGCGAGTTGGTGTGTATATCGGAGCGGGTATTGGCGGTCTTCCTGCTATTGAGCATTACCACAATATTTTATTAGAGCGAGGACCTGATCGTGTCTCTCCGTTTTTTATACCCATGGTTATCATTAACCTGGCATCAGGGCAAGTCGCCATCCGGTTTGGGGCAAAAGGTCCAAACGCTTGCACCGTTACAGCATGCGCAACTGGGAATCATTGTATAGGAGATGGGTTTCGGCTTATTCAGCGTGGCGAAGCTGATGCCATGATTGTGGGTGGTACGGAGTCAACAATTTGTCCTACAGCTGTAGCAGGTTTTGCGGCGGCAAAGGCTCTTTCTAAGCGGAACGATGAACCTGAGAAAGCGAGTCGTCCGTTCGATAAAGATCGGGATGGTTTTGTCATTGGAGAAGGCGCAGGGGTACTTGTTATAGAAGAACTTGAACATGCGCGTGCACGGGGAGCACATATCTATGCCGAAATTATAGGCTATGCCATGAACAGCGATGCCTTTCATATTACCGCTCCCCCTGAAGATGGTGCGGGTGCGGTTGCCTGTATGAAAAATGCGCTAAAAGATGCCGGAGTCTCGAAATCATCAGTTGGTTACATTAATGCCCATGGAACATCAACCTTTGCAGATCAAATAGAAACCCAAGTCATCAAGAAAGTCTTCGAGGAGCAAGCCTATTCCATTCCTGTAAGTTCCACAAAGTCGATGACGGGACATTTACTAGGTGCAGCTGGTGGTATTGAAGCCGTTTTCTCCATCTTGGCTTTACAAAAAGGCATTATTCCTCCAACGATCAATTTAGACAATCCGGAACCTGAATGTGACCTGGATTA
This sequence comes from Nitrospirales bacterium, assembly GCA_965223635.1. GTDB lineage: Bacteria > Nitrospirota > Nitrospiria > Nitrospirales > UBA8639 > Nitrospira_E. The sequence continues at coordinate 1,350,659 of OZ245007.1, read as the reverse complement.
TGTTCCCCACCGGTCTCGTGACTGTTCTTTTGATGTGGCTATTTCCAACGCATTTGGATTTGGCGGAGTCAATGCTTGTTTGGTATTCCGCCGGTGGCAGGAAGCATAAACCCAAAAAAACGTGGTCTTTCCCACCGTGCTTTTCCCAATACTTTTTTATGTTTACCTGTTCTGATAGCCCTTCCGTACGATATGATACAATGAAACGGTTTGGGGAAAGAGAATAAAAAAAACGGTGTGATTGTGTGATGGTATGATGACGGTGGTGATGGGGAGTGTTTCAGAGTCGCGACATTGAAGACACGATAGGATACGTGTTTAAACGCGAATCGCTGTTATGTGAAGCTCTGACTCATCGGTCATATTCGCAAACATCTGAACAAACGACAGCGCAGCATAATGAGCGATTAGAGTTCTTAGGAGATGCGGTATTGGGCCTTGTAGTCAGTGAAAGCCTAGTTACTATTTTCCCCACTTGTACAGAGGGGGAATTATCCAAGCGTAAAGCTGGCTTGATTAGTCGGGTTACATTGGCCAAAGCGGCTGGACGTCTTGCACTTGGGCAATGGTTGCGGCTCGGCCGAGGTGAAGAAACGTCTTTAGGACGGGAAAAGCAATCACTATTAGCTAATGCCCTGGAAGCGCTAATCGGGGCGGTGTACCTTGATGGTGGAATGGAAGTGGCTCGCACATTTATTCATCGAGTACTGGGTGTAGAGTTTTCTGATTTACGGGATCGTCCTGAGTTCTCTGTTGAAGGAGATTGGAAAAGTCGTCTTCAAGAATGGGTGCATAAACACGAAGGAACAAGCCCCCGATATCGACTTGTTCGGGAGTCGGGTCCAGATCATCAAAAAATATTTAGCATGACCGTGGAATTTGGTGGGCATATTCGAGGGCGAGGCGAAGGTCACACAAAAAAAGAAGCCGCGCAACGAGCAGCGGAGGAAGCGTTTGCTCAGGTGAGTTTAGGTGAGACAGATGTTATTAAATGATCTTACATGAATTAGCTATGGAGGAGTGATGATGAATGTTTTATCAACCAGAGCGGTCCATACTGTTCGGCGCATCTTAGGTTTTCTTGGTGTACTAATCCTGATGCATGGGCTGTTCTTATCAACGACCTGGGCCGAAGAGGCATCTAAAGCGGCACAGGCACCTCATGTGCTTTTGAAAACAAAATTTGGTGAAATGGAAATTGTGCTTTTTCCAGATATTGCTCCCAAACACGTGGAAAGTTTTCTGAAATTAGCAAAATCTGGATTTTATAATGGTACAATTTTTCATCGGATCATTCCGGGATTTATGATTCAAGGAGGTGATCCATTGACTAAGGATCCTGCGAATAGTAACCGATTCGGCACTGGCGGTCCCGGCTACACGGTTCCAGCAGAATTTAGTAAAGTGCCACATGAAAAGGGGATTCTTTCTGCCGCACGTACCGCCGACCCCAATAGTGCTGGCTCTCAATTTTTTATCATGGCCGATAAGGCGCCTCATTTGGATGGGCAATACAGCGTTTTTGGGGAAGTGTTGAAAGGCGTTGAAGTTGTCGATAAAATTGTCGGTCAGCCCAGAGATTTACGGGATAATCCAGTCGAACGGATTGAAATGACGGTTGAAGTGATGGAATAAATCTAGAATACAGAAGTTAAGACTTTCACAGTTGTTGAGATAATTGGAAGGTTGAGTTAAGAGGAGCTGGTATCGGGTTGGTAGTCAAATCCACTAGGTATGACAATTCGCCCGCCAGCTCCTGTTTGACGAGCCAGTTGTTCTGCCACATTGGGATGACGGTCACGCACATATCCCAAGAGTCCCTGTAAGAATCGTTGAGAACGAAGCCCTGTCCCTGAAAACCCCTGAATAAAAGTTTGAGCTCGATCTAATACTTCGGTAACCATTGTTGGTTCCAATGTCTGGCGTTCGCCAAAGACTTTAAACTCTTTTCGTAGCTCTTCCCCAAAGGCGGGTGTGCCCGTTTCTGGAATCTGAATGAGGCTAAAGCTCCTCCGGAGGCTTTGGAGACCTTCCAAGACATCGACATCTTGTGCATCTCTGCGATCTTGAAAATGGCGGAAGGCTAAGGCCTCAAACACATAAAATACCTCGGTGGCCCGTTCGCCTCCAAAATCTAAGAGCTCTCGATAAAATGTGCGACGGTCTAATTCAAATCGTCCTCCTGCACGTTTTTGCTGATAAGTGTCATTGGCTTCTAAGAATACGCAGGAGGCCGGGCAAGAGATATTCGTGAGACGATGTTCGCCACAACATTGACTGCAAATCATCCCATGTAAAGCTGGACATGCTCGTTTGCCTTTGCGTTGGTGGCAATGGATACATTTACTCATTTGGCGAATCTTTCTTAGAAAAATCTAGGCCATAATCAGAAAATGTGCGTTTCTTTTTATTTGGGTTTGCATTGGAGGGACGCTCTAAACCATTGATTTCGGCACCTTTGGCATAAAGATAGGGGACAAGAATCACATGATTCACTCGATCAACCCCGATGCCTGATGGCGAAAGCAAGAATTCAGCAATCGCTTCTTTCTTGAGGTCAGGACGAATGCGCCAAACTTTTCCCGCAGTTAAGTCAGAGATATACATGATTCCATAGCGGTCAAAATCAATGCCGTCAAGATTGTGAAATCCACCGGAGAAAAAAGAGTTCACAAATAGCTCGTGGAGAACGCCCTGTTCATCAATCTCAAAGACTTTGCCGTCATCCCACCCTACACCCATCAAATGTCCATTACGTGGATGAATGGCCAAGCCGTGAGGATGCGAGAGTTTGACATCATGGATGAATTCAGAAATGGAGTGGTCCTTTGATGGGTGAATCTGAAAGATCGTGTTGGTCTCGGCATCAGAGACATAGAGTTTTCCTTGCAAATCTGCTGTGAGGCCAGTCAGGGATTTTGCACGAAATCGCGCAAAGGGAATGGTGACCATGGGGTCTCCCGTGGTCTTCTCAAATCCCCGCACTACATCCAGGTCCGCGACATAAAGTATATTCCCAATAATGGACATTTCTTTCGGTGAATGTAACGTCACCGATTTCTGGCCACCTTGAATGAAATGGCGGTCAGTGATCTTTCCTTCTTGGTTGGCTTTACTAATAAATCCGTTGTTCTCGCGTGTGCCGGGGTCTCCGTTGGCGTTGGCGATATAATACACTTGACCATCGTCTGCGATAATATTTTGGGGAAAGAGGAGGTTCGCAATTTCATAAGCCATGGCATGTTGTGAACTACACAGTACAAGGCTCAAGATTGCCACCAGGGTGTATCGCGTGACTGCACAAACGATATTTTTCAAGATGAGTAGGAGCTGGGAACGCCTGTGTTGAGAGTAAAAAGGTACTAATGACATAGCTGTTCGTTTCGCATGTGTCGGTAAAGAAAACAGTCCAAGTCGCCTATCCACGTTGGGCAGGTTCAAATATCGACAGATTGTTTCCCGTCAGGGTATACGCTTTTCCAAATCCCATGACAAATTGTCCATGCAATGGTTGCAGAAGAAATAACACAAAGTCTGGTAGTTGCCGTAATAGTCCTGCCGTCTTGCCATGCCGTGCCTGATAGTCATCGAGTATCGAGGGGTACTCAGGATGTTCAGGTGCAAGAAGTTGTGCCTGGCACTGATAATGGACTCTGGTTCTGGCAAAAATCTGTGATGTGGATTGTTCATCAGCAATAATCATTATTGCGGCGGTCCCTTTGCTGAGCAGATCTCGTGTATGGACTGCCAGTTGACTGACAAAGATATAAAAACTGCATGGTGTTCGGTGCAGGTAAGGGGTATATCCACAGTGTGGAACGCCGTCTTCTCCAACCGTAGAGAGCTGCAGACTTTGCATCTCTTCAATGAGCTTGGCGCAGACGCTTTCGGGCTTGTCATCGCTCATTCAGTGAATTCTCTCTATCCATCCTGTCATGGTGAAAAGGCAAGAGGGTAGGGGGTGACAAATATCAAGCTTGCTGACTAGTACGGGCATGGTAGGTGAGGGTTTCTTGAGGTGTCAAGGAATGTACTTGTGAGTCTTCGTTGACGAAGTTTTGAGTGGCTGATATCGTTTCATACGTCACCCAAAGGTGTTTCAACCTTTTGGGACACATTCAATTCAGACTTGCAAGGAGAAACAAGTGGCTGCACAAATTATTGATGGAAAAGCCTTGGCATTGACTCTTCGAGAAGGCATTGGCCAAGAGGTCGCGATACTTGAAAAAAACACTGGAGTGAAACCCGGTTTAGCAGCAGTGTTAGTGGGGGATGATCCTGCCTCAGCGGTCTATGTCAGAAATAAGAAGCGAGCTTGCGAAAAAGCCGGCCTGTACCCGCAAGAGCATATTTTGCCGGCATCAACCACGCAGAATGAATTGTTGAAACTGATTCATTCATTGAATGCCGACCCCAAGATTCATGGTATTTTAGTACAGTTGCCATTACCGCCACATATCGAAAGCAAAGCGATTTTACAGGCGGTCTCTCCGGAAAAAGATGCTGATGGATTTCATCCAGTGAATGTGGGGCGTTTAGTAGAAGGAGATCCGGTTTTTGTTCCCTGTACACCGAAGGGCGTCATTCATATGATTGATTCCACAGGCGTGGATATTTCCGGCAAGCGAGCAGTGGTCATTGGTCGTAGTAATATCGTGGGCAAACCTGTCGCCATGTTGTTGTTACATCGTCATGCGACCGTGACGATGTGCCATTCACGAACCAAAGATCTTTCCGACGTGGTTCATGAGGCTGATATTGTCATTGCGGCCATTGGTAAACCTCTTTTTGTCACGCCTGATATGGTGAAAGAAGGGGCGGTGGTCATTGATGTGGGCATTAACCGCTTGCCCGATGGTAAGCTCGTGGGAGATGTCGATTTTGACCGTGTGAAAGAACGAGCCAGTTGGATCACACCGGTCCCTGGCGGAGTTGGTCCCATGACGATTGCGATGTTGCTTCAGAATACGCTGGAGTCGGCCAAACGAATTGCCAAACAGAAATGCTGAAAAAATCCACCAGCGGCGTTCTCGCCATTTTGCCGTGCTCACGTACTGGAAGTACGCTCCGCGCGTCAAAAAGGCTGCGGCCTTGCTGGACGGCATTTTTGAGCATTCCGATCGGACACTGGTAGTAAATTTATCGCATCCAAAGACGAAATTTTTCAGAAATATTCAGCGGGTCAGTAGTCATCTCAAATAGGGACTCCATGGGCCATCTCACGATTCCTGAATTTCAACAGCATAAAAAGGACGGTAAAAAAATCACGGTGGTCACCGCCTATGATGCGTTGTTCACGCAAATCATCGAGCAGGCTGGGTTGGAAGTCATACTAGTCGGAGATTCGCTGGGGATGGTCGTCCAGGGAAAGCCGAATACCCTATCCGTCACCATGGAAGACATGCTGTATCATACCCGAATAGTCGCACAGGCAGCTCACCGAGCTTTAATTATTGGAGACATGCCGTTTCTGTCGTATCAAGTGAATGTGGATGAGGCCGTGAGAAATGCCGGGCGTTTTCTTCAGGCTGGCGCAACGGCGGTTAAACTGGAGGGAGGATTGCCGGTCGTCGACCGTGTCCAGGCGATGACGCGTGTAGGGATTCCAGTCATGGGGCATGTCGGCATGACGCCACAATCAGTCAATCAATCTGGGGGATACAAGGTTCAAGGAAAAGCGCAGGCTGCCGCCGATCGGATTATGGAAGAAGCCAAAGCCCTTGAAGAGGCAGGGGCTTTTGCGGTGGTGCTGGAATGTGTGCCCCGTTCCTTGGCGAATACCGTCACTCAAGAACTGGCGATTCCCACGATTGGTATTGGGGCCGGGCAAGGATGTGATGGCCAAGTGCTCGTGCTCTATGACCTGCTAGGCTTGTTTGATGATTTCATCCCAAAGTTTGTGAAACCCTATGCTCATTTAAAAGCCGAGGCCTTGCAGGCGCTCACGCGTTATAAGGAAGAAGTGGAATGTGGCAAGTTTCCTTCTGATGCGGAAAGCTACCATTGAATAGTAAAAAGTAAGAAGGGAGAAGTAAGGTGTAAGGACAGAACCAAAAAATGAGAGTAGATGTAGAAACTTGGATTTCATCTCTCTGGCAATGTTCGATGAAGCCTAGACAGGAGTCATAGGAATTTGGGAGCCATGTCATTCCCGCGAAGGCGGGAATCCAGGTTTACGGCAATAGAGGACTGGATGTCCGCTTTATACTGCGGGCATGACAAGAGAAAAACTCTTTAACATGTGAGAGGCCAATGAATCTGACACTGTCTGTCAACTGAAGTGCAAGTTTTTACAGAGTAGATAACTGATCGGGTTATCTGTTCCCTGGCTATTTACCTTTTGCATCGAACTTTTTCATTCTCACTCCTCACGACTCACTTCTTTCATAGTTTTTCCAGAATCTCCTGTCGTTTTTGTTGATATTCTTTCTCGCTTAACAAATCGTCTTGCCAAAGTTCCTTTAGCCTTTGAAGCCGTGCCTTCATGGAACGATCAGGAGGTTGGGATGTACCGGAGGTTTGCGCTTGTGGGTCAGGTGTAGTCCCGTGTGTCGAGGAAAATAGGTTGAGAGGAAAGACAAAATGAGGTGTTTGTGGTGACCACAGTTCAGTGGCCAGGCTGTGAGTCACTTGTTGGGCAGGCTTGATGGCTGTCAGTGAATGCAAGGGTTGGCCCAATGGGAGTAGCGGATCTTCTTTGATGTGTTGGGGAGGATGTTGTCCCGGGACAGTCTGACGGAAATTAGGAAGAACAAGATGTAATGTGTGATCTTGAAGATAAAGACCTCCAGATGTGAGTTCCCAAATGCCGTTTCCTCGAGAAGTTGCCCAATAAAAGGTGACCGTTTCCAAGGGGGTGGCTCGATTCAGTGCTTGCGACAGATGATTCGAAAAAAACCTTCGTTGCTCTTCTGAAAAAGCAGCTTGAATTGTTGAAGAGCTTCCCACCATGCGGTCAAGAAGGGATGAGGGCTGCACTTCAACATGTTGCAAGATTTGGCCAAGTATTTCGGGGGGAAGATGAGCCGGATGTGAGTATTCAGGCGAGCCTTCCCGATAGGTGACTTCCATGCCTACAGTTTTGTCTGGCTGCTCCACCAAAAACCGTGTAGATGTGGTGTTTGACATGCAACTGCATATAGCCAACCCAAGCAGAATAGTGCATCCGTAGCCCTGTATTTTTGAGCGAATCGAAGTGGGAGGCATCCAGAAGAGATTGTTACCGAAGCATAATGACATAAGAGAAAAATAATGTAACATGAACGATGAAAAAGAGATAGGACTCCGTCTGCACTGAGGAAACGCAGCGCTCTCACCTTGTCGATTTTATGTTCCTCCATCCCATGAAGAAAGAGAAGCCTATGACCTCTCCCATGCGTTTACTCCGGCCCAGACTGGATATCATGTTGGCTTTGGGGTTTGTGCTCTTTGTGACTTCCTTCCCTGGCTGGGTTTCAGAGGCAGAGGCCCTGCCTGCATTTGCCAGGAAATATAAAGTCAATTGCAATGTGTGCCACACGCGACAGCCACGGTTGAATAAGTTTGGGGAGCAATTTCTAGAAAATGGTTATCAAATGCCGGGGACGGATGATGGCGGCATTGTCGGTAAACTCAAATATGGAGACTTGACCTTAGATCAGGTCTCTAATTATTTCAGCGTTCTTTTTGTCGCAAGCGGCCTCGATCACTACGAGCTCAAAAGGGAGATCGAAGGATCTGGTGACCAGACGGAACTCGGTACGCCCACGATTCTCCGTCTCTTTACGGCCGGGACCATTACCAATAACGTTGGATTTTTTGTGGATGTGACGTCACTTTTTGGTCGGTCAAGTGAACTGGACCTTGGCCGCGCTTATGTCACCTTGAATAATCTGGGTGGGATGAATTGGGGCCATCTTCGGGTGGGGCGACTGGATCCTTCTGCGTTTTTTTCAATGGCGCGTGGACGTCCACAGTTTCCACCAATAGGCCCCAAACTGGCCCCGCCTTTTGGAGCATTCAACACGCCCACAGTTAATCGATGGGCGCTGATGCAGAGCGCCTATGCCTCAAAATTTTATGGGCTGTTTGATCGGAATCGAAATGCGATTCAACCCTTTGACTCCACGTTGTATCACTCGCCTGAAGAGGTAGGCATTGATATCCATGGACGGCCATTCGGGGATTGGTTTCTGTACCAAGCGGGTATCCTCAATGGCGGCAATGAACGGGCTGGGGATTCCAATAATTCCAAAGATTGGTATGTCATGACCCGATTTGATTATGCCCGATCAGACTTTTTCTCCGCCAATCTGTCTGGCTTTGCCTATTTTGGGAACCATAACGCCAAAGTGGCGACTGGAGCTGATGTGAGCCGGAGTCGTTATGGGGTCGGGGCACGTGTCCGTTACAAGTGGCTAGATGTATACGGAGCCTATACCATTGATCGAGTGACGGATTTACCGAGCGGCATGGGGGCAACGTTTGACTCTACCGCGACGGGTGTAACGGTCGAAGCCCATGCGCTCGTGACTGACCGGCTGTTGTTAGGAACGCGGTATGACCATATGGATGCTGGGGGCCTCTTGGCAACTCGTACGAGTGCGACATTTGTGGGGCTCTTAGCAAAGTATTACTTGCGGCCCAATATGTCGATTTCCCTACGTGATGATTTTAATGTACGGGATGCCGAAGGGGGCACCAGTGCCGCTCGCAATCTTCGCAATAGATTCGCGGTGGATCTGGCTATTGTCTTTTAAAGGAGAAGGTATTCATGAGGATCTCTCTACGATATCTCAATCTGACAGTTGTCGTATTCTTATTGACTCAACCGGTATTGGGGGAGGTTGGAAAAAAATCGTCACATGTTCTCGAAGAAGGGCGAATTATCTATGAACAGTCCTGCCTTGTGTGTCATGGTGAGGCTGGTCTGGGAGATGGACAGGCTGGGTTTTACAATGCGGCCTATTCGGCCTCACGTCCGAGGGATTTGACCGTGGGCAATTATAAATTTCGCTCAACTGAATCAGGGAGCCTCCCGCTAGATCAAGATCTCTTGCGCATCGTGACCAACGGTATCCCCGGCACGATGCCCACGTTTAGTGGCTTATCTCCTGAGCAGCGCTGGCAGGTCGTTGCCTATATCAAGACATTCTATGCTGGCTTTCAAGAGGAGATGCCTGAATTGGTGAGCATTCCTGAATCTGCTATTGCGCCTTCTACCGAGAGTGTGCAACGTGGAAAAGCTTTGTATATGGAAATGGATTGTCATAGCTGTCATGGGGAGCAAGGTCTTGGTGAGGGAGAAGTGGCCTTGGCAGGAGAGCTGAAAGATAGCACGGAATTACCCATCTCACCGAATGATTTGACGAACCGCACAGGCTGGAAAAATGGGTCGACGGCTCGTGATGTGGTCAGAACGCTCTTTACGGGGTTAGATGGGACCCCGATGCCATCCTACGCGAGTCAATTTGCTGGGCAGGAGGAAGACGCCTGGCATCTCGCCAATTATATTCTGTCCTTGTCGGTACAGCCTTGAGGCACACAGTCTTGGTTCTTGTTTCAGTTCATTCTGCAGCTGTGTGAATTCAAGTTTTCACATCACAAAAGAAGATAGAAACATGCTAAAACCAGTGGGTATAACATAGAGGGTACTGTCGATTGCTATTTCTCCGTGTCTCACATGGCTGTTGGTTCCTTCTGATTAGTGGATTGTTTATGCCGAGTTCTTGGGGAGTTCATGGCTTAGGCTTGATTGGGGTCGCCTATGCTGGAACCATAGAAGGAACTGTTCATTACCAAGGTGTCGTTCCTAATCCACAATTGAAAGCTGTGACAAAAGATCAAGATCACTGTGGGGTTGGGGTGAGCATACAGACGGTCAATGTTCATGATGCCCATGGAGCGTTGAGCGGGGCTGTTGTCAGCATAGAAGGGATGAAAAAAGAAGATTACCTTGCCACCAAGAAGGAACGTATGGTTCTCAATACGCAATGCGCCTTTGCCCCACGAATCGGTGTGGCTAGGCAAGGGGAAGAGATTGAGGTACGCAACCAGGACCCTATCCTTCATAATACCCATATCAAATTAGGCAAACGGACTTTTCTGAATGTGGCGCAGGTTCCAGGAGGGAAACCTATCGTGAAGCGGTTAAAACGCCACGGGCTACATAAGATTCGGTGTGATAAACATGTGTTTATGGAATCTTTTCTGTATGTCTTTAACCATTCCTATTATGACCGGACCGACAAAACCGGGACATTTCACATTTCTGGGATTCCACCCGGAAAGCACCCGATTCAGGTGTGGCATGAAACTCTGGGCATACTGAACAAAGTGGTGAATGTTCCCAAAGAAGGTACGGTCCGCATTACCTTTTCCTACCAGTAACTTCCTTTTCTCCTACATTGAGATTCTTTAGTATCGCTTCCTAAAAACCGAAAATCTTCTTGAACGTGTGGGTCGAACTCTACCCTTGGGCGCTCAGGGCAAGTGTGTGTCCACATAAAGAAGGGATCTATTGGAGGCGATGAGCCGATTGATTTTAGGGCACCGCTATGTTTAACAGCCAGACTCCTAACCATTTTTTGATGGGCTGGTTACATCAGAAGTGGAAGAGGAGTGTGGTCTTCCGCATCTCCAGCAGTTTGACGCTCTGCTTTGGCTTCTTGGTCTTAGCTGGAGCGATTCTGATTGGCTATAACCAACGTCAATTACTCGAACAGTCATTTCGGGAGCGAGGTCTTGCCGTCGCAAGAACCTTTTCTACCATAGGGTCCGGAGCAATCATGGATAATTTATACCGTATCCAGGAAGCGATGCCGGCCTATGCGGAGGAGGGACATCTGGCGATCTTGGAAGTTCTTGATGAAGATCGTATGGTGATTGCTGCTATGGAGCCCTCCATGATTGGGCAAGTTGTCGAAGATCCGCAGCTCATAGAAGCTCAAAAAACTGGAAAAGAAGTTGAGGGATTCATGAACAGGCAGGACGGCCATTCCATGTATGTGGTGGTTGAGCCCTTGCTTGACCAACAGGAAATCATGGCCTGGGTTCGTGTGGGTTTTTCAATGGATCGAGTGCAAGAAAAGGAACATGAGTTATGGTTTGGGTTAGTGCTCATGGCAAGTCTTTTTATTGGGATAGCTATTGTGGGAGTTCGGAAAGGGCTCAATCAAATTATCCCAATGTTACAGGAGATGATTAGAAAACTTCAGACCGTCGCTCAGATTACCGGTGATGCGATTCTTCAAGAAAACGAGAATGCCGACTCCTCGATCTTGCCTGCCCGAGAAACACATGAGACGCGGGGAGAGGTGGAGCAATTAGCCAGTGTGGCGACCCAAACGGCAGGGTTATTGGAAAATCGCACAAAAACTCTTCAACGGTTAATGGTGGCTCAAGAGGAAAAAAATCGAGAATTGGGTCGATTGGCTTCTTTTCCTGAATTGAATCCGAATCCGATCATTGAATTAAATCTTCAGTGTCAAATCACATATATTAATCCAGCCGGCACCCGAATATTTCCAGACCTAGGAGTAGTAGGGGTGACGCACCCCGTTTTAAAAGGATTGAAAGATTCATTGGACTATGTGATGAATGCCAGTGTCGTCAGTGTGAAGCAAGAAGTAGCGGTGGCTGAACGGGTTTTTGAAACCCAAATTACGTTTTTAGAATCCAGTCAAGTGGTGCGTGTCTATTTTCATGAAATTACCCAACGAAAAATAGCAGAGCAGCAAGTCACAAAAGCGGCACAGGAGTTGGAGCTAAATAACCGTGAGTTGGCGCAATCCCGCGATGCAGCATTAGATGCGGCCAAAGCCAAGTCAGAATTTTTGGCCATGATGAGTCATGAAATTCGCACACCGATGAATGGGGTCATTGGGATGACCGGGTTGTTGTTGGATACGGAGTTGGGTGCGGATCAACGGAAGATGATGGAAACAGTCAGAGGGTCTGGCGAAGCCTTGTTGACCATCATCAATGATATTTTGGATTTTTCGAAACTGGAGGCTGGGAAGTTCGAACTAGAGGATATTCCCTTTGACCTTCAATCATGTGTCGAGGAAGTCTTGGATCTTTTGGCTGAGCGAGCTAATCAGAAAAATCTTGAATTGACTAGTTGTATTGTTCATCAGGTTCCGTCCATTTTGAGGGGTGACCCTGGACGTTTTCGCCAAATTCTGATGAATTTGGTGAGCAATGCCATTAAATTTACTGAAGTTGGGGAAGTGTCGGTCAAGGTTGATGTGGAAAGCCAAACAGAGGATGGTATTACTCTACAAGTGCAAGTGGTTGATACTGGTATTGGTCTTTCAGCTGAACAACAAATCAAACTCTTTCAGCCCTTTACCCAGGCTGATAGTTCTACGACAAGAAAATATGGAGGAACGGGATTGGGGTTGGCTATTTCCAAACAATTGGCTGAAGCCATGAATGGCACGATTAGCGTCACCAGTGAACTTGGCAAAGGGAGTTGCTTTTCGGTGCATATGCGGTTTTATCTCGTGAACCAGGCAGAGGAATCACTGACACTGCCGGAACTTTCTTCGCCGTTGAGAGGTCTCAAAGTCTGTTGCGTTGATGATAATCAAACAAACCGAATGGTCCTTCACTATTACACGCAAGCCTGGGGAGTTGAAGGTGTGCTTGCTGAAGATGGCGTACAAGCATTGGCGGTCCTTCGTGAGGGTTGCAAACAGGGGAAGCCTTTTGATGTGGTGCTCCTAGATCTGAACATGCCCAACATGGATGGTATGGAACTCGCTCGTTTGATTAAAGCTGATCCGGCATTGCAAGGGCTGAAGTTGGTGCTAATCTCGTCAAGTGGTCTCAAGGGCGATCATGCCAAGGCGCGGACGGCTGGAATTCATGCCTATCTCGGAAAGCCGGTACGCAAGAGGGATCTGAAAGCTTGCCTGGAGATGCTAATGGCCCAACCAGGTGAATTGGCTGCTGATCATTTTTCTCATGACCAAAGAAGATTTGAGAGCACTGTCTTGGCCCCAAACGGTATCTCTGGGCATATTCTTGTTGTCGATGACCATCAGGTGAATCAGCAATTGGCGCAGCTGATGCTAGAACGGTTAGGACATCGTGTTGATGTTGTCGGGAATGGAATTGAAGCCATAGATGTCCTCCAGCGAGTTCCCTTTGATTTGGTCTTTATGGATTGTCAAATGCCCGAAATGGATGGATATGAGGCCACACGGATGATTAGAAGGGCAGAAAGGGAAATGTTAGAAGGAAATAATCAGGAGTCAAGCTTAAAGAGTGAGGAGCTAGAGAAGACTGTTTCTGGAACTCCGGACTCTTTACCCTTCACTCCTCGCTCTGGCCGTATTCCAATTGTGGCTATGACTGCCAATGCCATGAGAGGTGATCGAGAGAAATGCTTAGATGCGGGTATGGACGATTACATTAGCAAACCTATCAAACACCAAGACCTGGAAGACATTCTCGCGAAATGGTTGTCGGTGAAGGAGCATCCTGAGCTGACGACCGATCAAGAGACGATCGCCCCTGGTTTTCAAGAAGATGTACACGCAACGTCCGAGCCCGTTTCTTCGTCCGAGTTGCGTTCAACGGTTTTTAACCAAGGGACCTCCTTGGAGCCGGTGCTCTCGCCGCAAATGGTAACCGATTGGCGGATGGCTGGAGGTAGCGCCTTTGTGGCGAAGCTGGTGAATCAATTTGTGTCGGATGCGCTTACCTGTGTGGATAAACTAGGTGTCGCATTAGATTCGCAAAATGCTCATGATGTGTGTGAAGCGGCTCACGGGTTGAAAGGGATGGCTGCGAATATGGGGCTCACGGAATTAGCCTCTCTTGCGCATCAATTGGAATCTCTTGGGCGCCAGCGGAATCTTCAAGACGGACTTGACCTGTTGACTTCCGTGCAACAAGAATTCTCTCGTATTCAGGATGGCCTGCAGGACATGTTGGAGCAAGAGCAATCACTTCCCAAGTGAGCCATATTCGTTCTCACTTTTTCCTTTTTCTTCCTCAATTTCTCACCAAGGTTTCACGCGGGCTGGAAATTCAATATTCAGAATAGCGTTGTTTTTTGGTGGAATGGTTACGGGCTGTTGAATCGTGCCCAGTGTTTCGTGCCAGAATGTGAGGGTATAGGTGCCAGATGGAAGGCTGGGAATAGTAAAGTGTCCGTAACTATCGGTCACGGTGTGGTAGGGATGGGTGAACACATGAATGACACCGTTCATGAAAGGATGTTTATTACATGTGACTGTCATAAGACCCGGCTCTCTCAAGACCTTCTGAACACCTTTTGCCTGAGGAAGTAATACGACGTTGATAAATGCACGAGTTTTGGTGCGAACATGGGTATTATGCAAAATGTTATCGAGATTTTCGATGGCCAATTTTTGTTTTACGGTCGCCGTGATTGCGTGCTTTAAGAATTGACATCCCTTGTTTACAATCGTTTTTGTAGGTTCTGGCTCTTCGATGGAGCGATCCTTCCCTTCCATTTTCACACTCACAATGACGTCCTGTAACCCTTTATCCTCAGCAAGGACAACGGATTGCAACTCACGGGTCTTTCCACAGACCTCGATATCTTTTTTAATGATCACTTCTTCCATGGACGGAAGAGGTCCGAGGTAGACGACTTTCCCTTGCAGAGAGGTGGTCTGGGCGTTGCCGATCTGAGCAACATTATAAATTCCAGTAAGCCAGAGCATAGTAAAGAAGAGGGTTCGTTGAATTTGCCGATGACTGGGACGATAGTTTGTCATGTTGCTAGGACTCTATTCGGAGAGTGTATTCAGGAACAGGTTGTCGATCCACTATGAGTCTGTTGAAAAAAGCCGCCAGCGACGTTCTCGCCATTTTGCCGTGCTCACGTATTGCCAGTACGTTCCGCGTGTCAAAATGGCTGTGGTCTTGCCGGACAGACTTTTTTGAACCGACCCGACGCTTCTGACCGTCCAAGCGTTCCTAATGAAATATGACCTTTGATATCTTCATTACTCCCACTATTGGTTCCTTTGCATTCACCCAAAAGGAATATGGTTGGTCGTGAATATGTGCATTGAGTCTTGCCTATTGTGGGGATAGTGATAAGAGATAATTGACGAGGTGCCAAATGTCTTCAGGATTGGGCGAGAGGGCCTCCTGATAGGAAGCCATAGGGGTGCCATCCAGACCGGTGAGGATGCTTATTGCGATGTCTCGCGGTTGCTGGCCATTTTTGAATGAAGAAGGGTTGTGTAAGTCACGAGGGAGGATATCTAGTTCACGGCGGTCCCGTAATTCGCCTTGTTCATAGAGTCCTCCGGGCATCATGGCCTCAGGGCCATGGCACTTGGCGCAATCTAATAGTTCATACAACTCATGACCCCGGGTAATGCTGTGAGTTGTTGCCGGCAATGGGCCAGATGCTAGGGCAATAGGTGTTCGTTCTATTTCTTCGAAAAGTGGTGAGAACTGTTTGATATAGCCAACAAGGCCCCATCGTTCGTTTTCAGAAAAGCTTTGAAATGACGGCATGTAGCCAGGGATGCCGTTGGTAATCGTCTGAAAAAGATCATAATCGGTTGGCGGTTCCCCAGAAGGGGTAGAGCGGAACTTATATTCTCCACCAACGAATTCTCGAGGACGTGGTGCGGAATAGGCTCCTAGATAAAAGGCGTCCGGCCCGTCGCCTGCTCCAGTTTTCCCATGACAGAGCAAACAGGATTGTTCATACAGGCGTTTACCTCTTGCGAGGGAATCTGAAAGATTGCTTTGAGGCTCAGCAGCGAATAAAGGGGTGAGGCCTACAGTGGACCAGAACATTACGCCCAGCAGGGGGCCAACAATTCTCTGCTGGTACGACTGGTTAAAACACCACATCTGCGCCGACAAAAAAGCCATTACGAAAATTCCTTGCTGAGGAACGGCCCCCTTGGGCCTTTCGAAGATTGAAATCATCCCGTAGAAAAACCGCGATATTGGACCGAATGTAATATTTGGCAATCAGGGCCAATAACGAGTGGCTGGTTCGCTGGCTTCGCAGGCCGCCAGCATCCAGATGATCGTATCGGAGGCCGACCAGAATTCGATCAGTTGCCAACACGTTGGCTTCGAGCGTGACTCCCGTGGCTGAGTTATCGATTTGGCTGTCTGCAGATTTAGGAAGGCCAGTCAATCGGTCCACGACAAAGGCTCCATAGATATCCACCATATGGTAACGGATATTTGCCAAGAACCCATATTGGCTCCAGTTCGCATTGGCTGCGGAAGCCACCTTGGCGTTGTTACGGCCAAAATAGGCAAAGCCAGAAAAATTGATCGAAAAATATTCAGACTGCGCAAAATCAAAACGGGTGAGGACATACCAGTCTTTGGATTTATTAGAATCGCCAAAGGGTTCGTTGGCACCATTGAGAATACCGACTTGATACAAAAACCAATCACCAAAGGGACGGCCATAGAGGTCCAGACCCATTTCAGCCACGGCATGAAATAAGGATGGAGCCGTGGGCAAGATAGTGGTTCCTCTTCGATCAAATAGGCCGTAAAATTTATTGGCAAAAGCTGCGGGCGTGAGGCCGATACGGTTAATCGTGGAGGCCATGAACGATCCGTTATCCTCCGAATTGTCTCCCACCAGTTCAAAGTGTTGCCGAAGTGTGGCATAAGACGAATATGCGGAAGGATCAAGTTTCCCGACCCGGAGGTGTGCCCAATCATGTTGCCCGAAATTATTGAACGTCAGGAAAGCGCGTTCAATCCCAGTTTCGTCTTCTTCAAGATTGGATTCTAGCTCAACAAAAAAACCGACATTATTGGTGACGGTTCCGGCGGTAAACATGCTGAAGACCTCTGGAAAACCCAGCTCAGTCCGGTCTTGTGGGTTGCCGGCGATATTTGATCCGGTAGCCCTGCGGGAATACTCAAAATTTCTGAGAACATTGCCACGGAGTCGAAAGCCCAGATAATTGGTGACATCATCCAGTGTGAGGTCGCCCAGTAGTGATTTTTTAATCGAGTCACCGTCTTCGGTGCCTGGCAGTTGATAGCCATTTTCCAAAAACCGTTCGCCGGTCCGGTTTAATCGTGGAACACGGGTATGACAAACTGTGCAGTTCACGTCATACTTTCTGGCGAAGGCAGGAATCGCCTGGGCAGTAGGCGGGGTAAGACTCGAGCTAAAGATAGCTAAGGATGTGAGAAGAAAAGTGATAGGGGTTGTGACGGAAAAAACTCGTTTCATTAATATTGGTGAAAGGGATAATACGATAAATTGAACATTCAAATAGTTACTTGAATCCTAGTAAAATATGGGAGTAAGTCAAGGGAATTCATTGATGTATTAATGTCAGAATCGGGCTTGTAACTGTGTCCGTGCTCATCTGACGAGGAAGAATCTGGTTGTTTGTCAGCGTGTAATCTTCTGAGATAGAACAGCTTGATTGTTGAAAAGATTAGGTGTTGGTTCATACCAGTTTGGCTTGCCACTGAAAAGCATTCCTTGTATGCTCGGGGCTAGCTGTTAGGCGATGTATAGTCCTTAGAAAAAGGATTGCTGGAATGGATATGCCAGACAATATCCAAGGGTGCCGGGAGGGAATTGATCGGCTTGATGATGAAATTCTCAAGCTATTGAATGAACGTTCCCAATATGTGATTCAAGTCGGCAAATTGAAAAAGAAACAGGACGCAGCTGCCCATTTGCATACCCAAGGTCGGGAAGCCGCTCTGGTCAAGCGATTGATGGAGAACAACCCTGGACCGTTTCCCAGTGAAGCCCTCCGTCCCGTCTATCGCGAAATCATGTCTGCTTCGTTGTCCCTAGAAGGCACTCAAACCATTGCCTATCTTGGTCCGCCTGCGACATTTACCCATTTAGCGGCCATGCGGAAATTTGGCGAATCGGCTGAATACCTTCCTGTCAATAGTATTAAAGATGTGTTTGATGATGTGGAGCGGGGGCGTATGCGGTTTGGCGTCGTACCTATTGAGAATTCCACAGAAGGTGTGGTCAATCATACCTTAGATTTGTTTGTTGATTCGCCGTTGCTCATTTATGGTGAAGTGATGATGGAAATTTCTCATCACTTTTTATCCAAAGCGCAGAACATTAAAGATGTCAAAACGATCTATTCCCATCCTCATGCTATTGCACAATGTCGGAATTGGTTAGAAACTCATGTGCCGTCGGTGTCCATTGCTGAAGAACCTAGTACAGCCAAGGCAGCAGAACGATGCGTCAACGATCCAACGGCGGCAGCCATTGCCTCGGAGTTAGCGGCGCAATTGTATGGATTAACGATCTTGCGCTCTCGTATTGAAGATAACACCAATAATTTTACCAGGTTTCTGGTGTTGTCCCTACGTGGTGCCGAACAAACGGGTCGAGATAAAACATCCTTTATCGTTTCGGCAAAAGATAAGGTTGGTGCGCTCTATGACCTGATACGTCCCTTTTCGTCTTATGGTATCAACATGACGAAAATTGAATCTCGGCCTACTCGTCGAAAAGTCTGGGAGTATTTGTTTTTCATGGATCTGGAAGGTCATCAAGATGATGACCGCGTCAAGAAAGCCCTGGATGAAGTGAAATCGCGGTGTTTGTTTTTGAAAGTGTTAGGCTCCTATCCCATTCACCAGTAAGCTTAGTCCACCACACGTTCGATAAACCAGATTGTTTGATATGGCCTTACATGTTCATCCAACGATTGCTTCGTTGAAACCGTATTCTCCTGGGAAACCCCTTTCTGAATTGGAACGGGAACTCGGGATTTCTGAAGCCATTAAATTGGCATCAAATGAAAATCCATGGGGGCCGTCTCCAAAGGCTCTACAAGTTCTTGGGCAGGCGTCGGCGTCACTGCATCGATACCCTGATGGCGGAGCGCATGCGTTACGGGAGGCATTAGCTAAGAAATGGCAGATGCCTCAGGATCAGATTCTTGTGGGCAATGGATCGGATGAAGTCATCAGCCTGCTGATCAATACGTTCCTTGCCCCTGGCGATGAAGCGGTCATGGCGGATTTGACCTTTGTCATGTATCGCCTGTCGGTGCTAGGCGGGCATGGGGTGCCGGTTGAAGTGCCCTTGAAGAATTGGACCCATGATTTGCCAGCTATGGTGGAAGCGATCACAGACCGTACTCGGCTGTTTTTTATTTGTAATCCGAATAATCCGACGGGCACGATGCTCTCCGCTAAAGAGATCGACTCAGCGCTGGCGAAGATTCCCGAGCATGTGGTGGTCGTATTCGATGAGGCCTACTACGAATATGTTCGGGATGCCGAATATCCAGAGAGTTTGCGGTATGTACGAGACGGGCGACCGGTAGTGGTGTTGCGGACGTTTTCGAAGATCTATGGCCTGGCAGGTTTGCGTGTGGGTTATGGGATCACGACATCAGAGATTGCCAGTTATGTGAATCGTGTGCGTCCTCCCTTCAATGTGAATAGTCTAGCGCAAGCAGCGGCGCAAGCGGCATTATTAGATGATGAGCATGTGGCGAAGAGTTGTGCGATGAATGAAGCGGAAATGGCCTTTCTAGAAGACGGATTAACCAAGATGGGGTTCACCACTATTCCAACCCAGGCCAACTTTATCTATTTTGATGTTGGGATGGATGGTGCTGTTCTCTATGATGCGCTGCTTCGGGAAGGGGTGATTGTGCGGCATATTCGTGGATCGATGATCCGCGTGACCATTGGCCAACCCACAGAAAATCGGCGGCTCCTAGAGGCCCTCGAACATGTGCTGCCAACCCTGTCAAAACCCGAATGAGTTGAACATCCTATGATTATTGTGTTGAAACCTGAAGCCACGGAACAAGACGTTGAACATTTGGTAGACCGTCTTCGTTCTCTTGGCTTGAAATCGCAAGTCACGAAAGGCGAGGAGCGGACCGTAGTAGGTGTCATCGGTGATGAGCGGATCTTGGAAGGCCAGCCGCTATCGGTATTTCCAGGCGTGGAAAGCGTCACTCCCATTCTGGCTCCCTGGAAGTTAGTGAGTCGTGAATTTCAACCGCATGATTCTGTGGTTGATGTGGGTGGAGTCAAAGTTGGCGGGCAAAAGATTGCGGTGATGGCGGGGCCCTGTGCGGTAGAAAAATTAGAAATTACAGTCGGCATTGCAAAAGAAGTCGCCAGCGCCGGGGCATCTATCCTGCGAGGGGGCGCCTATAAGCCTCGAACTTCGCCCTATTCCTTTCAGGGCTTGGGGCAGGAGGGGTTGAATTTTCTGACTGAAGCCCGGAAGCAAACGGGGCTTCCGGTGGTGAGCGAGATTTTGGACGCACGTGACCTCGGATATTTTCTGGAGCATGCGGATGTGATTCAGATTGGCGCCCGCAATATGCAAAATTTTGAATTGCTCAAGGAAGTGGGCGCGTATGATAAACCTGTGCTATTAAAGCGGGGCCTTTCTGCGACCATTAAAGAATTTTTGTTGTCCGCG
This sequence comes from Nitrospirales bacterium, assembly GCA_965223635.1. Classification (GTDB taxonomy): domain Bacteria; phylum Nitrospirota; class Nitrospiria; order Nitrospirales; family UBA8639; genus Nitrospira_E. The sequence goes on along the minus strand of OZ245007.1, from coordinate 1,330,252 downwards.
GAATATATTCTGTCTCGTGGGAATCGTAATGTCATGTTATGTGAACGTGGAATTCGGACATTTGAGTCGCAGTATCGCAATACGCTAGATCTTGCGGCTGTGCCGACCTTGAAGGAAATGTCGCATTTGCCCGTCATTGTGGATCCGAGTCATGCCACGGGAAATTGGAAGCTTGTGGCACCGATGGCCAAGGCCGCCATTGCCGCCGGCGCCGACGGATTGCTCATCGAAGTCCATTCGAATCCCGAATGTGCGCTCTGCGATGGTGAAGAATCATTAAAGCCCAGCCGTTTTACGAGTTTAATGGATGATCTCAAAAAAGTTGCACAGGCCATTGGCCGTGATCTCTAACTCATCCCCCCACTCAGTTTTAGTTTTCTTGTTTTGTTGCCATGCCTAGCCATTCTTCAGATTATCTGTTTCAGCAAGTCACGATCATTGGTGTAGGGCTGCTGGGAGGCTCCCTCGGTCTCGTCTTGAAGGAACGCAAGTTAGCCAAAACGGTTGTTGGTATTGGTCGCCGGCAATCGAACCTGGAATTGGCTGTAGAGCTTGGAGCAATTGATCGTTTTTGTTCTGAGCCACAGGAAGCCGTCCAAGATTCTGATTTTATTGTACTGGCGACTCCGGTTGATACCTATGTTTCTCATGTTCAACGATGGGGGCAACATGTTTCTGCCGGAACCATCGTGAGTGATGTCGGGAGTGTGAAAGGGCAACTCGTCGTGGATTTAGAGGAGGCTCTTCCAGGCAATGGACATTTTGTTGGAGCCCATCCGATTGCCGGCAAAGAAAAGTCTGGGGTGGCTTATGCCTCTGCACAGCTTTTTGAAGGGGCACGTTGCATTGTGACGCCTACGTCCCGGACAAATGTCGAAGCGTTGGGTAAAGTCCGTCGTGTGTGGGAACAGGCAGGGTCTGATGTTTTGTCAATGGATCCCATGGTTCATGATTGGGTGCTTGGAGCGGTCAGTCATCTTCCACATGTAGCCGCATTTTCCCTCATGCATGCCTTAGATGATTTGCAAGGTGACACTCCGAAGGATCTCAGGCTCTTGGATTTTTCCGGTGGGGGATTACGAGATACCACGCGCATAGCGGCCAGTTCTCCAGAGATGTGGCGGGATATTTGTCTAGCTAATCGCGAAAATTTGTTGAAAATGGTTGATCAGTACATCACGCAACTTCAAGCCTTTAAGCAACTGATGAAGGATCAGGATGGAGATGGCATAGCGGATAATATTGAGCAGGCTAAGACGCTAAGGGAACGGTTGCCATGAGTCAGCTCACAGTTACTCCCGCTAGAGGGCCGCTTCGTGGGACTATAACAGTTCCCGGAGACAAATCCATCACACACCGTGCGTTGATTCTTGGTGGGCTCGCTCATGGGGTGACTCACATTACCGGATATTCCAAGGGTGAAGATTGCTTCAATACTCTCAGAGTGATTCGAGCACTCGGTATAGAGATTTCGGAAGAACCTGATCGATTAACTGTCACAGGTAAGGGCCTCTGGGGGTTTACAGAACCTTCCAATGTTTTGGATTGTGGAAATTCTGGGACAGGGCTCCGACTGCTAGCCGGAGTACTGGCTGGGCAAAAATTTTTTTCTGTTCTGACTGGTGATGCCTCGTTGAGAAATCGGCCTATGGGGCGCGTGGTGAAACCGTTACGACAGATGGGGACGACGATTTCAGGAAGAAAGAACGGGGATTTGGCTCCTTTAAGTATTCAGGGAGGTAGGCTGCGGGGCATGCGGTATGAGTCTCCTGTTGCGAGTGCACAAATTAAATCCTGTGTGCTTCTTGCAGGACTTTTTGCGGAGGGCACGACGACGATTCAAGAACCTATGAAATCCCGTGATCATTCGGAACGGATGTTTTCTTATTTGGGAATTCCTCTACAAGTAGAAGATTGTACGGTGCATGTTCAAGGCCAACAGTCTTATGAAGGAAAACCTCTCTCGGTGCCTGGAGATATTTCCGCCGCCGCATTTTTTCTTGTTGCAGCTTCGATTGTTCCAGACTCGGAAATTGTACTCGCCGGAATTGGGTTAAATCCTGAACGGATAGGAATTTTGGATGTCCTCTTGGCAATGGGTGCTGATATTGCCACGCTCAATACAAGAGATGAGGCTGGTGAACCAGTGGGTGATCTCCATGTTCGAGCCACACAGTTAAAGGGTATCACCATTGGGCCAGATATGATTCCTAAGACCATCGATGAACTTCCCATTCTCTGTGTGGCAGCAGCCTTAGCCGAAGGGGAAACGCGCATAACAGGCGCCCAAGAATTACGAGTGAAGGAAACAGATCGTATTCATGCCATGGCCCTAGAATTAGCCAGAATTGGGGTGAATGTAGAAGAGCAGCCAGATGGCTTAGTGATTCAAGGGAGTTCAAGGTTACGAGGTGCACAATGTCAGAGTTATGGTGACCACCGTGTGGCAATGTCCTTGGCCATTGCAGGTTTAGTTGCTGACGATCCAATTGGGATAGAAGGTGTGGAGTGCGTGGAGACTTCCTTCCCAGGCTTTCATAATAAACTATTGGATTTATTGACAAATTCTAAGTGACCTCTATAATACCTCAACAAATTTCTTCTGAAGGAGCACAAGAAGCCGTTTCCCCGCGTCGCCTAGTCATAACGATTGATGGTCCTGCCGGAGTAGGGAAGAGCACGGTCTCTAAATCTCTGGCTGCACGTTTGCAGTACCGCTGTCTTGATACAGGAGCGCTTTACCGAGCCACGGCTTGGAAAATCCAGCAAGAAAAATTGGAGCCTGACAATCTTGCCGACATTGAATCCCTTCTTTCCCGCACGAATCTTCAATTATTTGAAGACCAGAAAGGGTTTGGGATTCAGATTGATGGGCAGACGGTCAAGCAAGCTGAAATTCGCATGCCGGTGATTAGTCAAATGGCTTCCTCTATTGCCGTCTTGCCAATGGTCAGAAAATGGTTGCTGCCTGTTCAGCAGAAAGTTGGGATGGCAGGAGGTGTCATTGCTGAAGGGCGGGACATGGGAACGCGGGTGTTTCCAGATGCCGATATGAAATTTTTTTTGGATGCTGATATTGACGTACGAGCGAGACGGCGCCAGCAAGAGTTGAGGGCCAAGGGACAGGATATTCCGCTGGCTATTGTGCGAGAGGAGATGATTTCACGAGATCATCGTGATCGTCATCGAGCTGTTGATCCCCTATTCCCAGCATCTCAGGCTATCCATATTGACACGTCACATCAGCCTATTGAGGCTGTGGTAGATCAGATGTTGGGTATGATCGCGGACCGTTTGTGAGTGGGGTCATATATTGGAGCTTGTGGCTTCTCTTTAATCTGTTGGCCCGACTGTTTTTGCGGTTTCGTGTTGTGGAAGGCGAACAGCTTTTCCCCAAGACTGGTGGGGTGATTGTTGCAGCCAATCACGCAAGCTATTTTGATATTCCCTTATTGGGTTGCGCTATCAAGCGGCGGGTAGTTTTTTTAGGGCGGGCCACACTTTTTCCTAATCCTGTGTTAAGTTGGACTTTACAGCGATTGGGGTGGATTCCATTAAAGACCCATCGTCTTGACCGAAAAGCGTTTGATGTAGCCCTTGAGCATTTAAAGGCTGGAACACCCGTAGTGATTTTCCCTGAAGGAAGTCGTACGGAGGATGGTCGCCTGCAACCTGGAAGGCCTGGAATAGGTTTTTTAGTCAAGGAATCTGGCTGCCAGGTGATTCCAGCGTATATTTCTGGTACCTTTAATGTTTTACCCGTCGAGGCCAAGTGGCCACGACTGTTTCCGGTGACTGTTTTCTTTGGGAAATTACTGAATTTTTCAAGTGCAGACACAACTACGAAGAAGCATGAGTATGAACACATCGGCCGGACGGTGATGGATGAAATTGCCCAAGTTGGAGGCACATCCCCTCCTTAATAATGAAAGGCCGTTCGGTATGATCAATCAATATATGTTCGTATTGGCAATATTTTTTTAATCACCATTTAACCCGTGTCTGTTTCGTTGGAGGTATCAAGTCGGATGAATACGCTTTCCACACAATCTGAAAAAATGGATCGAGAAACGCTGGCAGCGCTGTATGATGAAACCTTTAAAAATATTGAAGAAGGGACTATTACAGAGGGTCGGGTGATTGATGTTCAGCGAGACCGTGTGGTGGTAGATATTGGGTATAAATCTGAAGGGATGATCCCAGTAGATCAATTTTCCCAAGAGGAGCTCGAGACCATTGCCGTGAATGACCCTGTGCAGGTCTATATTGAGCAATGCGAAGACTCAGACGGGAATTTGATGCTTTCCAAAGAGAAAGCCGACAAAATGAAAGTCTGGGAAGACCTGGAAGTGGCTCATAATGAGGAGACGGAGGTGCAGGGGAAAGTCATTTCCCGTATTAAAGGCGGCATGATTGTGGATATTGGCGTCAAAGCCTTTTTGCCTGGTTCACAAATTGACTTAACGCCAGTGCGTGATTTAGATGGGTTGGTTGGAAAAACCTATACTTTTAAGATTATCAAAATCAATCACCGTCGTGGCAATGTCGTGGTTTCACGTCGGGCGCTACTGGAGGAAACGCGTGATAAGCGTCGGGAAACCACGTTGTCCACGTTATCAGAAGGTCAGTTAATAGAAGGGACTGTGAAGAATATCACTGACTATGGCGCGTTTTTAGATTTAGGCGGCATTGATGGTTTGTTGCACATTACCGATATTTCTTGGGGCCGGGTTGGACACCCCTCCGACATGTTCTCCATTGGAGATCGAGTCGAAGTTTTGGTCCTGAAGTATGACCGGGAAACGGGCCGGATTTCTTTGGGTGTGAAACAAAAATCTGCAGATCCATGGACAAAGGTCGAAGAAAAATATCCAGGACGAAGCCGGGTCAAAGGCAAAGTGGTCAGCCTGACCGATTATGGAGCTTTCGTGGAATTGGAACCTGGAGTCGAAGGGTTGGTGCATGTCTCTGAAATGTCCTGGACTCATGAAGTACGACATCCGTCAAAAGTGGTGTCCGTTGGCGATGAAATCGAAGCACAGGTTCTTCATGTTGATCAGCATAGCCGAAAGATTTCTCTAGGAATGAAGCAAACCGCTCCCAATCCCTGGGATATTATTGAACAAAAATATCCTGAAGGCACACAGATTGAAGGGAAAGTGAAAAGTGTTACTGACTTTGGGGCCTTTGTAGGGTTGGATGAAGGTGTTGATGGTCTTATTCATATTTCCGATATGTCTTGGATCAAGCACATTAAGCATCCTTCGGAATTGTTTAAAAAAGGACAATCTGTCAATGCGGTGATTCTCAAGATTGATAAGGATAAAGAGCGATTGTCCTTAGGGTATAAGCAATTAATTTCCGACCCTTGGGTGAGCGACATTCCCCAGCGTTATCATGTGGGTGAGAACGCTACGGGGCAGGTGTCCAAAGTTGCTGATTTTGGGGTGTTTGTTGAATTAGAAGGTGGTGTAGAAGGTCTGATTCATGTCAGCGAAATTGGGCCGGACATGCAAGAGGGTCTGGAAGAGAAGTTTGCAGTTGGGCAAGAAGTTGTCGCGAAGATAGTAAAAGTGGATTGTGAAGATCGAAAAATAGCTCTCAGTTTATGGGAGCATTTAAAGGATGAAGAGCAAAGTGAAGTCGACCAATTTAATAGTAGTCAAGGAACGGTTGACCAAAGCTTAGGTCGTGTGGCTCAAACTTCAGAAGATCAAGGAGAAGAAGCTGCTCCTGAATCCAATGGCTAAGAGCCGAATTATATGTTTCCACAATGGAGGCTATCCTGATGAGTGATGGGTATCCTAGCTGGAAGCGTGTGTTTTGGATGCTGTTGGCTGGTCTGGTCATGTTTATGATCGGCAAGGCCATTGTGCCGGAGCTTTTAGAGGTGGGAAAAGAAGGTGTGGCCATTGTTCGCGTTGAAGGTCCTATCATGGATTCTTCCCAAGCAGTGGAAGAGCTTCAAGTGTTTGGAGATGATCCACTAGTCAAGGCCATTGTGGTGAGAATTGATAGTCCTGGAGGCGGAGTTGCGCCTTCGCAAGAAATTTACAATGCTGTCAAGCGGGTTCGGAGGGAGCAAAATAAAACGGTGGTGGCCTCGATGGGAACCGTGGCTGCATCTGGAGGTTATTATATTGCGGTAGCCACCGATCGGATTCTTGCAAATCCTGGGACGTTGACCGGGAGTATTGGCGTCATTATGCAGATGGCTAATTTCCAGGAATTGTTGGAAAAAGTGGGCGTCAAAAGTGTGGTTGTCAAAACGGGGAAATTTAAAGATCTGGGTTCCCCGTTTCGTCCTATGGCCGAAGAGGATCGGGAATTATTAGAATCTGTCATGCATGATACTTTGAGCCAGTTTATTGAAGCGGTTGCCGATGGCCGATCGATGGATGCTGCCGAAGTGGAAGTCTTAGCCGATGGCCGAGTGTTTACCGGGCGGCAGGCCAAATCCGTGTTATTGATTGATGAGATCGGGGATTTACATGATGCCATAAAGTTAGCGGGAGAGTTGGGGGGAATAGAAGGCACCCCGCGTGTAGTGGAGACTCAAAAACCTTTCTCCTTTCAAGAATTTCTGGAGAGCACATTTTTAGGTAGGATTCGAAATTTGGCACCGTCCCGGTTTTCAGCTCCATTACTCTATTTGTGGGTGGCATAGTCAAAATAAGGAGGATTGAATGACGAAAGCGGATCTCATCGAGAAGTTGGCGGAAAAGGCTCCCCAATTAAGTCGACGACAGGCCGAGTTGGTGGTCAACACCATTTTTGATTCAATCCGTGACTCGTTGAAACGTGGTGAAAAGACGGAAATTCGTGGATTTGGAAGTTTTCGTCTGCGTCATCGTCAAACGAAAGAGGGTCGAAATCCCAAAACAGGCGAATCGGTTTCGGTTCCGGAAAAGCGCATGCCATTTTTTAAGGCTGGAAAAGAAATAAAAGAATTACTCAATCCTGAAGAAAAAGTCGTGTCGTGATCGATGTCAAATTCTGAACCTTCATCAACAGTTGAGGATGTTCGCTGGACGGAAGAAGCTCTCTTGAGGCTTGAGCGTGCTCCGAGCTTTTTAAGAGGCATGGTTCGTCGGTTAGCTGATAAAAAGGCCAAAGAGCTTGGATATCCAGAGATTACTGTTGATATCCTGGACCAATTCAAAGGTCAAATGATGGGGCAAATGGGCGGTGAAGCTGGAATGTCTCAGGCGGCTACTGATATGGCTGCTGGCAAACTACCATGGACAGCCGAAGCAAAAAAGCGGCTTGAGTCGATTCCAGAGTTCATGCGAGGTATGATTGCCAATATTACGGAAGATGTGGCCAAAGAACGAGGCCATATGGAGGTCAATGTTGAATTGTTTGAAAAGGTTGAAGCCTTAGGTGATCTGCAAGAAACTGTTGGCCCTCCTTTAGAATGGACAGAAGAAGCCCTAGCACTCTTACAGCAAAAAATTGAACATTCTCCTCCCATGGCCAAAGAATTTGTGGCTGATATGTTAAAGCATGATGCAGAAGATCTTGCGCGTGAACAGGGAATTCCTCGTCTTGACGCAGAATCTCTGATGCGTCTATGGGAAGCTCCACAGTCTCAAGTGGCCTGGACTGATGATGCTTGGAAGCGTCTTCAGACCTCTCCGGATTTTGTTCGGAGCGGGATCCGGAAAGCTGCCGAGCGTCGAGCCAGAAAGCTTGGTCTGGAAGAAATCGATTCAGACCATTTGACTGTCTTTCGAAATGAAGCCATGATGAAAGCGGTCAAACGTATTCGAGCATTTGGATACAAAGAATTGACTTTTGATGCCTTTGATGATGCTCTAGATAAAGTGAAGCGCTTAAAGGGCAATGAACAGGCAGAACACCGATTGGAAGAAATTCGCGATTATATGAAAACCAAACCTGATGTTGGGGTTCTTGGGGAGGAACTGATGGGACGTTTCCGAAGTTATCTCAAAGGGGAGGGGAAATTATAAGAAATATTGATCTCTCCCAAGGACTTCATTCCTCATTCTCTGTATTGTTTTCCCCACTCATTGCCCCTTCTTTGGCTAATTGATCAACAATTTCGTTTTCCAGCACTCCGGAATGAGCTTTCACTTTCTGCCAATGTATGGTGATGCCTGAAGCCGTGACTCTTTGGGCATATAATTGGGTAAAAGGCAATTTTGTTCGCCAAGCTCCTGTAACCCAGCTTTCCAACCCTTGATAATCGAAATAAATCGTGACCTCGGAAATTCCATGAGCTTGGCACCATTCTAGGGCTTTTAAAATGCCGAAAATTTCACCGGCCACGTTTCGATGGCTGCTGGCTTCTGGAGGGATATTGTTGCCTTTGGCACGGTAGACTTCCTCCCCATCCTGTTTGACAAGCAAGCCCCATCCAATGCAGAGCGAGCCATTAGATTGTGGAATACAGGATCCGTCTACCCAAATCTCCGTGCTAGAGTGGGGTAAGGTCTTCGAAGTTATTTGATTCGTTTCCGTCAGAGGAGAACGGTGAGAGACAAATGCCGAGGCTTCCTCACGAGTAGGAAAGGCTTTATATTCGGCACCAGGAAATTTGTACACTTGTTTTCGACAGGCGTCCCAGCTCTCAAATACTCCAGTTGTTCGGCCGTACCGGACTCCATAGAATTTCATACGCAATCACATGTGGTGAGTCTTGACCATGGGCATTGATCCAGCATGAGGTTTATTGACCTTCCAGAGCCTTAATCTTTGCTTTCGCGACGCCTACTTTTGCCGAGTAATCTGGATTGTCTTCGGCCAGCACAATAAATGTTTCGTATTCTTGGATAGCGCGTTTGGAATTGATTGATTCAAAAACGTTAGCCAAATTAAATCGGGCTTGAGCATAAGCTGGTTGCAGTGCCAACGCTTGTTCATAGGCCTGGATGCCTGCCAGGGTTTTCTTTCGTTTAACGAGGACGCTTCCATAACTATTTAAAATATTTGAGGCATGGGGTTGAATCACTAAGGCTGCTTCAATCGATTTTTGTGCTTCTGCGAGCTTTCCGAGATGGGAAAAGGTAAGCCCAAGACGATGATGCGCTTCGGCCAACTGTTTCTTTTCGGAGAGTCCATATTGGATAGCTTGTTGATAGGCATTCTGGGCGATATTGGGATCTTGAGTACCACATGAGGCAAATAACGCAATCTCCCCTCTGGCAAATTGTTGCAATCCCAAAAAGTCTTTGCCAGTTCGTGACGGGATAGTGGTTGGCGCAAACTTTTTTTCCGTTTGAGCAGAGGCTACATCCAAATAGGAAAGAAATCGTGGATGACTTCCATCCAACAGACTTTCATAAGGGTCAAGGACAAAGATTGCCATGATGAGTTCGTCGTCTTGTCCTTTTCGATGCCGGATATAATATTGGTGAGTCGTCTTGGCTTTTCCTGTACGGTAGAGTGTGGCAGAATCTGGAGCCTGCCCTTCCAGGAGCTGGGAGGAAGTGAGATAAAATTCCCTTGCTGGAGGAAGCTTGGAAAGGGTACTCCGTAGCGTAGGGTAGTCGTCCAATGAAAGGCCGTCAGGAAAGACGGTGATCACACCCACAACGGTCTCATCTTTGTTGAAGACTATCCATTGGCCTTGTTTACTCGGCAGGGAAATTTCTTGAAAATATTCATGCCCATTCCCCCAGGTACGTTTCTGACTTCCCGGTTTCAACCAACTGGCTTGGGCCTCTTTTTTAGTTTGGCAAAGGTAGGTAGGGCCTAAGACATTGAGATCGCTTTCGGAGGGTGGCAAAGGCGATGCTGGTGGTCCGGATGTGCAATGGGGCAGGAAGCAAAGTGTGGAAATACCAGTAATGACTACGACCTGCTTGCGAAACGCCTTGAATGTGTGATGGAGAACCGTACGCATCGCAAATACGCTATGGTCGGTGATTGAGAGTCGAAAAAACGACGATTGGTGGAAAGGCAAATGGTGGGCGATACTGGGATCGAACCAGTGGCCTCTGCCGTGTGAAGGCAGCGCTCTCCCACTGAGCTAATCGCCCAAAGACACCAATGTATCACATTGCAAAAAGGGGAGCAATTTATAACAGACGAGGATGATCGGCTTCAATCTTGACGCTCCCGGAAACGGTGGAGTAGGCTGAAATCAAGTGTTTGCACCATGTAAAGGAGGTGGAGTATATGGACAAGCAAGACCGAAAGCATGAGTCCAAAAAGCCAAACGCTCCTCAAGACTCTGAAGAAATTCAGGCCAATCCCAAAGTAGCCGAAACGGGACAACGGTTAAAAGAAGAAATGGATGACTTAGTTGACGAGATTGATAAAGTCCTCGAAGAAAATGCCGCTGAGTTTGTGAAAAACTACGTGCAAAAAGGCGGGGAATAGCTTCTAAGTTTTTAAAAAATGCTTGTGCCCGCACATCAGTCCTTCCTAGTTGCTGTACCACCTGTTTATTGCATAACTTTCGTTTAGTCTTACGCCGGCATTCCCGACATTTTTATCGGGAATCTATCTTAGTGTTCCTCATAAATATCCAAGCGATTTTTTGTATAGCCGTGTTTTGCCCCGGCGGACGAGCTACTTTTGTTTCGGCAAAAGTAGACAAAACCATTGACGCCTAGTCCGGCCACATTCAGATGAGATGGACGCAAGATTGTGAAGGAGCGGACCAACTCGCTGCGCTTGTATGGTCTCAGACAAGGTCCGTTGAATGATAAGAGCGTCCATCTCAGGAGCCGGATAGCAGGCGCCGGAAATTGGGAAGAGTTGAAGAACACCTCAAGACTTAGGATGAGGAATCAAGTTTCGGGGTAAACGGCTAGGCAACTGAGATAACAAAAAATCCGGAAAATGTAATAGAATACCCCATAGTGTTACATGGATGCCTTTTACCTCTTGATAAAGCTTAGCTCTTACAGGTTGGATTTAGCATTCTAGAGAGCTATATGGACCAATATACTCACTGGTTTGTTTAAAAAATTGTGTGACGCTCATGAACTTAAAAAAGAGGAAAATTCTTGAACGCATCAAAGATCTTGAGGGCGCGATTGTCAAAGGACGTGAATATCTGGAAAGTGGGAAGCATGCGCATTGGAATGGGTTTCGACCTTGGTTTGTCGAAAAGAGAAGAGACGGCAAGGTATTGCCGCCTCACAAAGATTGGATAAGGAACGTATTTATTCCGAGGAATGAATGCGCACTAAAGAGGGCTCAGGAAATACTAGAGAAACTGACCTAGGTTGCTGCATTCTAGGAGGATAATCCTTGCGGTGTATAGGAATGGCTAGCAAGAGCATAAACTGCTAGCTGACAACCCAACAAAAAATGTAGCAGAACTGAGCATTGTGTTACATAAATTGGACTTTTCATTCTTTTCTGCGCACTTAAAAGAGGAGTGTGTAGTTTCTCAGCACCGCGGGCGAAGCCAAGTTGTGTTCCCTTCTGGCTTTACCAAGTTCTTTACGCTTTTAAAGCCCGCCGCCTACAGTCAAGCTCTGACGACGGACGCTCTTAATATCTTGCGGGCCTTGCTGAACGGACTTTTTTGAACAGCCCAGATGTTGTTGATCGCCAAGAGCTTCACTGCAAAAACTGGCTTTTGATATCTTCATTATTCAATACTCCCGTTGCCGAAACAAAAGGACCTCGGCTGCCGGGCCGAATCCCGGCACTTATTGAATCCCATGTGGGCGCTCATTGCTGTTTGGGGTATGAACATGATCTCGGCATGAGGGAATATTCAGCAATTTTCGTGATTTTTTGTTATGATTTTTTAGTATAAACAGAGGCGGTATCGTAGATGCTGTGGGAACTCTATGAGTGTTGTACAACTGACAGACATTGAACAGTTGATGGAACAAGTTGTTGCGTACGATCCTGAGGCTGACACGAGCCTGATTCGTCGGGCTTATGAATACTCAGTGAAAGCGCATGAAGGACAGATGCGTCAAACCGGGGAACCCTATGTGCAGCATCCATTAGCCGTTGCAGGCATTTTGACATTTTTAAAACTTGATGTGACGGCCATTGCTGCGGGGCTGCTTCATGACACGCTTGAAGATACGGTGGCGACCCAGGAGGACTTGGAACAGGAGTTTGGAGCGGACGTGGTGCGGCTGGTTGAAGGGGTCACTAAGATTGGACAGATTCCGTTTAAGTCTTACGAAGAGAAGCAGGCAGAGAATTTTCGAAAAATGGTCCTGTCTATGGCTGATGATATTCGAGTGGTCTTCATTAAGCTGGCAGACCGCTTACATAATATGCAGACCTTGGAAGGTTTATCTGATGAGAAACGGAAAAAAATTTCCCAAGAGACCATGGAGATTTATGCTCCCTTAGCCAATCGGTTGGGAATGAGCTGGATTAAGCAAGAATTAGAGGATTTATGTTTCCAATATCTTCAGCCGGAAGCTTGTGCTCTTTTAAAACTACGATTGGCTAAAAAGGATGATGAACGTCAGGCCTTTAGTCAGTCCCTTATTCACATTGCGCAGAATGCTCTTGCTGAGGCGGGCCTTCCTGGAAAAATTGATGGGCGGCCTAAGCATCTGTTTAGCATATACCAAAAAATGGAACGACGGTCAGTTTCGTTCGATGAAATTTATGATCTTACGGCGATTCGCATTGTGACCGATACCAAAATGAATTGTTATTCGGTGTTGGGCCTTATTCACTCCATTTGGCCTCCTGTCCCTGGGCGCTTTAAGGATTATGTGGCGACCCCGCGATCGAACCTTTACCAATCCTTGCATACAACTGTTATTGGTCCACAGGGGGAATATGTCGAGTTTCAAATTCGTACTGCTGAGATGCATCGGATTAATGAATACGGTGTTGCGGCGCATTGGTTGTATAAAGAGCCGGGGAGCCCACGAAAGAGTGATGAGGAAGTCTTTAGCTGGCTTCGGCAATTTGTCGAATGGCACAAAGATCTTTCAGATAATCGGCAGTTTATGGATTCTGTGAAATTGGATTTATTCCACGATGTAGTTTTTGTCTTTACTCCAAAAGGGGAAGTGCGTGAGGTGCCCGTGGGGTCAACCCCGGTCGATTTAGCTTACGCTATTCATACGGAAATTGGGGATCACTGTGTCGGGGCCAAGGTGAACGGCAAGTTGGTGCCACTTCGATATCAATTGCATAGTGGGGATATGGTGGAAATTTTGACGTCACCCGCTCAAGTTCCGCACCGTGGATGGCTGAAGTTTGTGCGTACTTCCAAAGCGAAAACCAAGATTAAGCATTGGTTTAGAGTTGAAGAGCAAAAACGGGCGTTGGAGCTTGGACGAAGTTTACTAGAGCAAGAGTTTGAGCGGCAGGAGACCTCTGCTGATCTAGCCTTGAAATCAGAACGTATGGTGGCTATGGCCAGGGTGAAGGGCTGTGAGACGGTCGAGGAACTGATCCGAATGGTAGGGTATGGTCGTTTGGCTCCCGATCAAGTGGTGGAGCATTTTAGGGAAGGGAGTGAGCATTCATTCTCCTTGGTGTCAACTGATGAACTTCCAGTTTCTCTCGTGAAATCGAAAGGGCCAGAGAAGGGAGACCCCGTTATGGTTGGAGGAGTCAACGATGTTCTTCTGCAGTTGTCTCAATGCTGCAAGCCCGTCCCAGGGGAACATATTCGTGGATATATGACCCGCGGGCGAGGGGTAACAGTTCATGCGGTTAATTGCCCGAATTTTCAGTCATTGGAATGGGAGCATAATCGGTTAGTTGAGGTGGCGTGGGATGCTAATGTACAAGGTTCCTATTCGGTTGAGGTGTCAGTTCTGACCCTTGATCGTCCTGGTGTCTTGGCCAAGGTGTCTTCTGGGATTTCCCAATGTCAGGCCAATATTACAAAAGCAGAAATATCAACGAGAGAAGATCGGAAGGCTGTTTTGGACTTTTCCATTGAGGTGAAGAATACGATTCATTTGGAGCTCATTCTTCAGGACATTCAACGAATTGATGGGATTGTGTCTGCCAAGCGAGTGAGAGGATGGGCTTGACCAGCTGGTTGAATTTGAAGGTGGGACTTTTCTTAGTAGGGAAAACTCATTGGAGGAATGTCGATCTTTAGTTGGCTGCCTACGGCTAAATCCAGCTTTTCGGCTATTCCGGCATTGAGTTCAAGGATAGTAAATGATTTGATGGGTGCCTGATATCTTGGGCATCCATCATCTTTCCGCGTGCAAATCGGAACATGTGACTCCAGGTGAATAATGGTCCCTGCTTTATCAAGCCAGAGCATATCTAAGGGAATTAACGTATTTTTCATCCAAAATGTATGATTTCCCTGTTCAGGGAAGAGGAAAAGCATTCCGCGATCTTGTGCCATAGAAGGGCGAAACATGAGGCCCTGCGCACGTGTATCTGGGGAATCGGCGATTTCTACAAAAATCGTGCTCCCATTTGGTGTGGTAATTGTCCCTAAACCGTTTCCAGTTGAATGGGGTAATTGCGCCTGTGCCAGATGTGAGTATATTCCATTCCAGCCACTCATTAATCCTAACACCAATAGAATTCTGCCAAGGTAATGAATGGAGTAGAAACACGTGTTCATAAGGAATGGCGCATCTTTCTTTTGGCGAGAAAATTTTCTGCCACTTTCCTCATAACTGTGGGAATGTGTATCGGATGGGGGGGCATTGTCAAATTGTTTTGGACTTTTCTCCTTTTGTCAAATAAGGTGCTTTTTTAAGTCTTGACCCAAACAATAGAGAAATTTATAATAATCTGTTTACAGGTAGGGTAAATTTTCCGCTCCTGTACGTAAGAACAAACCTTTAATTTTTATTGGTTGTTGAAGGGGATGATCGGGAGAGGGTATTTGCCTTGCCTCACGTCACACAAATCTTCATCTAAATTTCCATGATGTAATTCAAAGACGTTTTGTCTAGAAACACCGCCCTACGTGGTCAAATGGGCAGGTACCCAAGTGGTCAACGGGGGCAGACTGTAAATCTGCTGCCATCGGCTTCCAAGGTTCGAACCCTTGCCTGCCCACCATGTCTAGCAGGTTATGAAAGGGTATCGGCGAAAATGGTAGGAGAATATGGGATTTTCCCCTGTTCATTATGAATAAGATGTCAAAAACAATGGTCATGATATTTGCGGGCGTAGCTCAGTGGTAGAGTTCCAGCCTTCCAAGCTGGCTGTCGTGGGTTCAAATCCCATCGCCCGCTCCAATTTGTCGTATGGTTGGCTAGCTAATGGGTAATTTTCAAAAGGAAGTTATGGATTCTTTTCGCAATGCTATTTAAGAGCCCATGTAGCTCAGTTGGTAGAGCACGTCCTTGGTAAGGACGAGGTCACGCGTTCGATCCGCGTCGTGGGCTCCATTGAATTGTCAATGAACGGTCCTGAAATAATGTTTATGTGCGCTGCTTGTTAGCGAAGGAGAGTTGGGATGGCGAAGGCGAAATTTGAGCGGAAGAAGCCGCATTTAAATGTAGGCACGATTGGGCATGTGGATCACGGAAAAACCACGCTGACCTCGGCGTTGACCAAAGTGATGGGCGATTTGGGGCAGGCTGCCTATGTGCCCTATGATGATGTCGCCAAAGCCAGTGAAAGCCAGGGGCGGCGAGATCCCACGAAAATTCTCACCATTGCCATCTCGCATGTGGAGTATGAAACCGACAATCGGCATTACGCGCACGTGGATTGTCCGGGCCATGCGGACTATGTGAAGAACATGATCACCGGGGCGGCGCAAATGGATGGGGCGATTTTAGTAGTGAGTGCCGCGGATGGGCCCATGCCGCAAACCCGGGAGCATATTTTGTTGGCGCGGCAAGTGGGGGTGCCCTATATCGTCGTCTTTTTGAATAAAGCGGATAAAGTCGAAGATAAAGAATTGCTGGAATTGGTGGAGTTAGAAGTACGCGAGCTGCT
Source organism: Nitrospirales bacterium (assembly GCA_965223635.1). Lineage (GTDB taxonomy): Bacteria > Nitrospirota > Nitrospiria > Nitrospirales > UBA8639 > Nitrospira_E. The sequence goes on along the minus strand of OZ245007.1, from coordinate 1,314,409 downwards.
CACGAAGTATGGGTTTCCCGGGGATGATGTGCCGGTCGTGATAGGGTCGGCTATCAAAGCCATTGAAGGGGATGCCAGTGAGATTGGGGTGGGCTCGATTACGAAATTGTTGGAAGCGGTGGATACGTATATTCCGACCCCGGAGCGGGCGATTGATAAGCCGTTTCTCATGCCCATTGAAGATGTGTTTACCATTAGTGGTCGGGGAACGGTGGTGACGGGGCGAGTGGAGCGTGGGCAAGTCAAGGTCGGGGATGAAATTGAGATCGTGGGCTTAAAGGCCACGCAGACTACCATCGTCACGGGCGTGGAAATGTTCCGGAAGGTCTTGGATGAGGGGCAGGCGGGGGACAACATTGGTGCCTTGCTGCGGGGGACAAAGAAAGAAGAGGTGGAGCGGGGGATGGTGTTGGCCAAGCCGAAGTCGATTACGCCGCATACGAAGTTTAAGGCCGAAGTGTATGTGTTGACGAAGGAAGAGGGGGGGCGGCATACGCCCTTTTTTAATGGCTATCGGCCGCAGTTTTATTTTCGGACGACGGACGTCACGGGCGTGGTGCAGTTGCATGAAGGGGTGGAGATGGTGATGCCGGGGGATAATGTGTCGTTTGCGGGGGAATTGATTGCGCCGATTGCGATGGAGCAGGGGGTGCGGTTTGCGGTGCGCGAGGGCGGACGAACGGTCGGGGCAGGTGTGGTCACCGAAATTGTGGAATAAACATACAGAGGTGCAGCAATGAGAGTCATTATTTCTCTAGCTTGCGGGGATTGCAAGCGACGAAACTATTCAACCATGAAGAATAAAAAAAACGACCCGGATCGTTTGGAAATGAAAAAGTATTGTCGTCATTGCCGAAAACATCTTCCACATAAAGAGGTGAAGTAACGTTTGTTTTGAGTGGCTCCTGGCTGTGGAATTTTTGAAGGGGCATAGTGTCAATGGTTAGCACGTCGGTCTCCAAAACCGAAAGTCCGGGTTCGAATCCTGGTGCCCCTGCCAAAGATTTTTGTGCGAGGGGTTTGGGTTGGATGGTTGATTATTTGAATGGCGAGGAATAGGAGATGTTTAAGAAAGTCTGGTCTTCCATTACAGAGTTTCTGTCTGATGTTCGAAGTGAGTTGAAGAAGATTTCCTATCCCACGAAATCTGAAACAATTGGTTCGACCACCGTTGTACTCTTATTTTGTATATTTATGTCTATATACTTGTCGGTAGTGGATTCGTTTCTCGTGTGGTTAATCAGCAGAATTGTCTAACGGAGAAGAAGGGGATTCATGACGAGCCATTGGTATGTCATTCACACGTATGCTGGTTTTGAGGGGCGAGTGCGGACGGGAATTGTTGAGCGAGCCAATCAGCTTGGTATGGCAGAATCAGTTGGGCAGGTGCTTGTTCCTACGGAAGATGTGGTGGAGTTTAAAGAGGGGAAGCGCCGGGCTTCCAAGCGGAAATTTTTCCCAGGCTATGTTCTTTTGGAGGCCATGGGGCCTATTAATGATGAAATGGTGACGATGATTAAAGAGACTCCGAAGGTGACAGGGTTTGTCGGTGGTGGGACTCGACCGATTCCTCTAGATCCTGAAGAGGTCTCCACGCTATTGAAGCAACTTGAGTCTGGTGTTTCTGCTCCAAGAGAATTGGCCAGTTTTTCCAAAGGAGATAGTGTGCGTATCGTGGATGGGCCATTTTTGGGCTTCAACGGATTGGTTGATGAGGTGGACCAGGATCATGCCAGAGTAAAGGCCTTGGTCAGTATTTTTGGGCGATCGACTCCTGTGGAATTAGCTTTTTCTCAAGTGGAAAGAGCGTAATAGTGGCAAAGGTTTGTGCATCCATTGTCCTAGTTTTTGATGAGGGTCTTAGAATTGTAAGGTAGGTGAATCTATGGCTAAAGAAGTAACGAGTCAAATTAAATTGCAAATTCCTGCTGGGAAAGCTAATCCAGCACCTCCTGTCGGCCCTTCATTAGGGCAGCATGGCGTGAATATTATGGATTTTTGCAAGCAGTTTAACGCCAAGACTCAGAAGCAGGAGGGTAGCATTATTCCTGTGGTGATTTCTGTCTATAAAGATCGAAGTTTTAGCTTTATTACAAAAACCCCTCCGGCGTCAGATCTCTTGAAAAAAGCAGCCGGTGTGGTGAAGGGATCTGGGATTCCACATAAAAGTAAAGTTGGAACCATTACTCAGGCACAATTAGAAGAAATCGCCAAGTTGAAAGTAGAAGATTTAAATGCGAGTGATGTGCCAGCTGCCATGAAAGTAATTGCCGGTACCGCGCGGAGTATGGGTATTACGGTTGCTGAGTAATTATATTAAAAATTTTAAATGCAACAATAATAGAGGAATGGTGTCGTGGGGAAAAATTTTAAAGAATCATTAGCTAGGGTTGTAAAGCCAGAGTATTCTCTTGAAGAGGCGAGTACCCTGGTGAAAGAGGCTGCCTTTGCCAAATTCGATGAATCTGTTGAGATTGCCTTATCATTGGGTGTGGATCCAAAGCGGGCTGATCAAATGGTGAGAGGAACGACTGTGCTACCTCATGGTACCGGGAAAAAGATTCGAATTTTAGTCATTGCCAAAGGTGAGAAAGAGCAGGAGGCGAGAGAGGCAGGAGCTGATTTTGCGGGGAATGATGATCTTTTGCAAAAAATTCAAGACGGGTGGTTGGATTTTGATTCAATGATTGCCACGCCGGATATGATGGGAGCTGTCGGGAAATTGGGAAAAGTGCTTGGCCCAAGAGGACTGATGCCAAACCCAAAAACCGGGACCGTCACCTTTGAGGTTGGTAGGGCTGTTCAGGAAATCCGCAAAGGACGAGTAGAGTACAAGGTTGATAAAGCGGGGAATGTGCATGTGCCAGTTGGAAAAGTCTCGTTTCAAAGCCAGCAAATTGTAGATAATGTTCGAACGGTGTTTGACTCTATTCTGAAAGCTAAACCTTCGTCTAGTAAGGGAAGGTATGTGAAGAGTGCAACGTTGTCGAGTACGATGGGCCCTGGAATTCGTCTGGATAGCGTGGCGCTTGCCAAGCAAGTTGGGTGAACTATTAATCTCAGTAGGTGGGTTAGGGTATGAAAAAGACTGAAAAATCTGAAGTGGTGGCTACCTTGCATGAGCGGTTTTCTCGGGCGCGCATCGCTATTGTAAGTGAATGTGCGGGGATGCCAGTGAACCAAGTAAATGACTTGCGGAAAAAGCTTCGTGAGGCGCAGGCACATATGCATGTTGTGAAGAATACGTTAGCGATTCGTGCGCTGGGTGATACTTCGCTGGTTCCCTTGCAGCCTTTGTTTAAAGGACAATCTGTGTTGGTCATTGGGTATGATGATCCGGTCTTACCGACCAAGGTCGTGCGGGATTTTATCAAAGCAGAAAAATGTGAAAAAAACTTGCAAATTAAAGGGGCGGTGCTTGATGGAGAGGAATTGGACCCGGTTCGTCTGTCATCAGTGGCCGATTTGCCGTCAAAGTCGGAATTGCTTGCTATGTTGTTGTCGGCCTTCCAGGGGCCTATTCGAGGGTTTGTCGTAGGGCTCAATCAGATAGTTCGAGGATTTGTTGCAGTGCTCGCTGCGATTCAGGAAAATAAAAGCAAGAAAGGAGAAGGGGAAATGGCTACGAAGGAAGCAAAGTTATCAAAAGAGGATATTATTGACGGGGTGTCCAGCATGAGTGTGTTGGAGCTTTCGGAATTGGTGAAAGACTTGGAAGAGAAGTTTGGGGTGACGGCGGCGGCTCCGGTAGGAGTTGTGGCGGCAGCTCCTGGTGCTGGTGCAGGGACAGCGGCAGAAGAAAAGACCGAATTTGATGTCATCTTGACAGGTGCGCCTGCTGACAAAAAGATTCAAGCCATTAAAGTTGTTCGGGAAATCACTGGCTTAGGTTTAAAGGAGGCTAAGGATTTGGTTGAAGGTGTGCCTAAGCCTGTGAAAGAAGGCGCATCCAAAGAGGAAGCTGATGCTATTCAAAAGAAGCTTCAAGAGGTGGGTGCGACAGTTGAAGTGAAATAAAGGTTTTGTTTTTGGACAGTTTCGAAGCCGGCTTGGTTTCGGGTCGTTGTTAATCCATAAGGAGATGTGAATGGCACAAACAGCCTCTGAAGGCAGTGTTCAGCGACATAGTTTTTCGAAAATCCGTACGCATATTGTAATTCCTGATCTTGTAGAAGTTCAGCGTCGTTCCTATGAAGAGTTTTTGCAGGCCGAGACGCTTCCTGATCGTCGGGATGAAAAGGGGTTACATGCGGCGTTTAAAAGCGTGTTTCCGATTATGGATTACAATAATTCGGCTATTTTGGAGTTTTCTAGTTATTCATTGGGAACCCCCAAATATGATATTCGTGAATGCATCGAGCAGGGGATGACGTTTGCGGCTCCGTTAAAGCTCCGTGTTCGGTTGGTGGTGTTTGATCAGCAGGATAAGGCTGTCAAGAATCGTGTGTTAGACGTACGCGAGCAAGAAGTCTATGTTGGCGAGTTGCCTTTAATGACTGATCGCGGCACCTTTATTGTCAATGGGACTGAGCGGGTGGCAGTCAGTCAGTTGCATCGTTCTCCGGGACCATCGTTTGGCCATGATAAAGGGCGTACGCATTCTAGTGGGAAAGTGTTGTTCTCTGGTCGGATTATCCCTTATCGAGGTTCGTGGTTAGACTTTGAATATGATGCCAAGGATATCTTGTATGTTCGCATTGACCGTCGACGAAAAATGCCTGCGACGATTTTGTTGAAAGGTTTTGGGTTCAGTACAGACGATCTTCTGAAGATGTATTACCCTGTAGAGGAAGTTCGGGTCAGCAATGGCAGGTTGCTGCGTAAGCTTGACCCTGAGATTCACGCAGGGTTGCGGACTCCACAAGATCTTGTTGATAAAAATGGAGATGTGTTGGCCAAAGAAGGTATGAAGTTAAATAAAACCCTGATGGGTCGTGTGCGTTCTGCTGGTATTAAAGAAATTCCCATTAAATCAGACGACTTAATTGGCCGAGCCGTGTTGACGGAGCTTGTGGACCCTGAAAGCCAAGAAGTTCTTCTCGAAAAGAATCAGCGGTTAACCGCTCCGGTTGTGGAGCGTATTCTTGAAGGGCGGATGGAGAGCTTTAAGGTCATTTATTTGGATAGTCCCACGACGAGCCCGGTCATTTTGGATACGTTAGAAGCTGAGAGGACGAATTCTAAGGAAGAGGCTTGGGTTGAAATTTATAAACGGCTTCGGCCTGGTGAGATGCCATCAATCGAATCGGCAAAGCTGTTATTTGAAAATCTTTTTTTGAATCCCAAGCGGTATGACTTGTCCCCAGTTGGTCGTTTGAAAATGAATAAACGATTTAATCTTGATTTGTCGTTAGACCAACGGACATTGTCTGCGCAAGATATCGTCGAAGTGGTGCGCTGCCTGGTTGATTTAAAGGCGGGTAAAGGTGATGTGGATGATATTGATCATTTAGGTAATCGCCGGGTGCGTTCGGTCGGGGAATTGTTGGAGAATCAAATTCGTATTGGTTTAGCGAGAATGGAACGAAGTATCAAGGAGCGTATGAACCTCCTGGATATGGAGACCGTGTTGCCACATGACCTTATTAATGCCAAGCCAATAGTTGCTGCCATTAAAGAGTTTTTTGCTGGAAGCCAATTGTCCCAATTTATGGATCAAACAAATCCGCTGGCTGAAATTACCCATAAGCGAAGGCTTTCTGCCCTGGGGCCTGGTGGATTAACGCGGGAACGTGCGGGGTTTGAAGTTCGTGATGTTCATCCTTCGCATTATAGCCGCATTTGTCCGATTGAGACGCCGGAGGGTCCCAATATTGGGTTGATTACCTCGTTGGCTACCTATGCCCGTATTAATGAATTTGGTTTTATTGAAGCGCCCTTTAGGAAAGTGCGCAAGGGGCGAGTGTCTGATGATGTTGAATTTCTTTCGCCCTTAGATGGGGATCAGGTTGTCATTGCGCAAGCCAATACGGCCATGGATAAAAATGGACAGCTTACCTCGGAAACAATAGCGGCGCGAGAAGCCGGGGAATTTGTCACGACAACCCCGGATACCGTGGATTATTTAGACGTTTCCCCAAAGCAAGTGGTAAGTGTTGCCACGGCCCTTATTCCTTTTTTGGAGCATGACGATGCAAATCGTGCCCTCATGGGTTCTAATATGCAGCGGCAAGCGGTGCCTACGGTTAAGAGCGATTCTCCATTAGTCGGAACGGGTATGGAGGCAGTGGTTGCCCGTGATTCTGGCTATTTAGCAATTGCGCAGCGGGATGGCATTGTTGAGTCTGTTGATGCCAGAAGGATTGTGGTTCGGGCTGGGAGTAAAGGCAAAGATGAAAAAAGGAAGAGTTCTAGAATTCTCGATACCTATGACTTAGTGAAGTTCCAACGAACCAACCAAAATACCTGTATTACCCAAACGCCTATTGTTCGTGTGGGCCAACCGGTAAAAGAAGGACAGGTATTGGCTGATGGCCCTTCCATGGATCGTGGGGAATTAGCTTTGGGGAAAAATGTATTGGTGGCCTTCATGCCCTGGGGTGGATATAACTATGAAGATGCCATATTGCTGAGTGAAAAGTTGGTGAAAGAGGACACCTTTACTTCAATCCATATTGAAGAATTTGAAGTTGAAGCTCGTGATACCAAGTTAGGCAAAGAGGAAATTACCCGCGATATTCCTAACCTGGGGGAAGAGGCTCTCAGGAATTTAGATGAGAGCGGGATTGTTCGAATTGGCGCGGAAGTGAAGGCTGGCGATATTTTGGTTGGGAAAGTTACGCCGAAGGGAGAGACTCAGCTGACGCCTGAAGAAAAGCTTTTGCGTGCGATTTTTGGCGAAAAAGCTGGGGATGTAAAAGATACATCCTTGCAGGTGCCTCCTGGCATCGAGGGAATTGTCGTTGATGTCAAAATATTTTCCCGTAAAGGGGTAGATAAAGATGAACGGACCCGGACCATCGAAACTGATGATCGAGTGAAAGTTGAGCGTAATTATCAGGAGGAATTGCGGATTATCGAGGAAGAGCGAAATCGAAAGATTCGGAAATTGTTGTTGGGGCAGTTTGTTGGGCGCGATTTAATGGACCCTGATAGTGGAGAAGTCATTCTTAAAAAGAAAGGGCGTATTACAGCAGATGTGCTGCGGAAACTAACTGATGATGATGCGCGCCGCGTAATTTTGGCTGATGCCGAAGAACAGAAAAAACTTGATGAAATTGAACGTGAAGCTAAAGACCAAATTGAGATTTTGCAAACAGAATATGATGAACGAGTAGGGCGGCTTCGCCGAGGAGATGAATTGCCGCCAGGTGTGATTAAATTAGTTAAAGTCTATCTGGCGATCAAGAGAAAAATTGCCGTTGGGGATAAGATGGCTGGGCGTCATGGAAATAAAGGTGTGGTCTCTCGCATTATGGCCGAGGAGGACATGCCATATCTTCCTGATGGCACCCCAGTAGAAATTGTTTTAAACCCATTGGGTGTACCTTCTCGAATGAATGTCGGGCAAATTTTGGAAACACATTTGGGGTGGGCTGCGCATGCTTTAGGGATTAAGGTAGAAACTCCGGTGTTTGATGGTGCCTCGGAGAAGGAAATCAAGGGTTTGTTAGTTAAGGCTAACTTACCGGAGTCTGGGCAGTCTGTTGTGTATGATGGCCGTTCCGGTGAACCATTTAAAAGTCCGGTCACTGTGGGCTACATGTATATGTTGAAGCTGCATCATCTAGTCGATGATAAAATTCACGCGCGCTCCATTGGTCCCTATTCGTTGGTGACTCAGCAGCCCTTGGGAGGGAAGGCCCAGTTTGGTGGGCAGAGATTAGGGGAGATGGAAGTGTGGGCGTTGCAGGCTTATGGAGCTGCTTCAACCTTACAAGAATTTCTTACCGTCAAGTCTGATGATGTGCCGGGTCGTTCTAGGATGTACGAAGCGGTTGTGAAGGGAGAGAACTTCCTGGAGCCCGGATTACCTGAATCATTTAATGTCTTAGTCAAAGAGCTACAGAGTTTGGGGCTGGATGTGGAGCTGATTAAATCAGCTGAATAAGGCTCATGTCCCTTAAGCCCGTTCGCCATTCCTTATAACTGGAGGAATACACTTGGAAAGTATCTATTCGCTTTTTGAAAAGCCAAGAGACGCGGTTTCATTTGATGCGATGCGGATTCGTATTGCTTCACCTGAAAAAATTCGTTCATGGTCATATGGAGAAGTGAAAAAGCCAGAGACCATTAATTATCGATCCTTTAAGCCAGAACGTGATGGGCTTTTTTGCGCAAAAATCTTTGGGCCGACGAAAGACTGGGAATGTAACTGCGGAAAATATAAGCGAATGAAACACCGAGGAATTGTTTGTGATAAATGCGGTGTGGAAGTCATTCAGTCCAAAGTGCGTCGTGAGCGTATGGGGCATATTGAGTTGGCGGCACCTGTCGCGCATATTTGGTTTTTGAAAGGGGTGCCGAGTCGTATTGGGATATTGTTGGATATGAGCCTGAAGCAATTAGAGAAGATTCTCTATTTTGAGGCTTATGTGGTTTTGGATCCTGGCAATACCGATCTCAAAGAGCGGGAATTGCTCACAGAAGAGCGATATCGCGAGTGCGTGGATGAACATGGGGCCGCCTCGTTTAAGGTGGGCATTGGGGCGGAAGCCATTCGGGAGTTATTGCAAAAAGTCGATATTGAGGCCTTGTGGGATGAGCGCCACGACAAAATAAAAAGCACGACTTCTGTTGCAGTTGGGAAAAAGCTGACTAAGCGCTTAAAAGTGATTGAAGCGTTTCATACCTCTGGGAACAATCCGGAGTGGATGATTATGGATGCTATCCCGGTGTTGCCGCCAGAATTGCGTCCTCTTGTGCCTTTGGATGGCGGTCGCTTTGCCACTTCTGACCTAAATGATTTGTATCGACGTGTTATTAATCGAAATAACCGTCTGAAGCGATTAGTGGAATTGAAAGCGCCTGGGGTCATCATTCGCAATGAAATGCGTATGCTGCAGGAAGCGGTTGATGCATTATTCGATAATGGTCGACGAGGTCGTGTGATACGAGGGGCGAATAAGCGACCCTTAAAATCTCTGAGTGATATGTTGAAAGGGAAGCAGGGGCGGTTTAGGCAAAATTTGTTAGGGAAGCGCGTGGATTATTCCGGGCGGTCAGTAATTGTGGTTGGACCAGAGCTGCGCCTTAATCAGTGCGGTTTACCTAAGAAGATGGCACTTGAGCTCTTTAAGCCGTTTATCTTTCATAAACTAGAAGAGCGAGGTGCTGCCACCACGATTAAAAGTGCTAAACGATTAGTAGAAAAGGAGCGCCCTGAAGTATGGGATGTGCTAGATGAGGTTATCCGTGAGCATCCAGTAATGTTAAATCGCGCACCAACGCTCCATCGGCTGGGTATTCAAGCCTTCGATCCTATTTTGGTTGAAGGGAAAGCAATTCGCTTGCATCCGTTGGTTTGTGCCGCGTTTAATGCGGACTTCGATGGTGATCAAATGGCTGTTCATGTTCCGCTGTCAGTTGAGGCCCAGATTGAAGCCCGTGTGTTAATGATGGCGGCGAATAATATATTGTCGCCGGCAAATGGGCGCCCGCTTTCTGTTCCGTCGCAAGATATGGTGTTGGGGTGCTATTGGCTGACGAATGATCGTGATGGGGCTCGCGGAGAAGGCAAAATTTTCTCCTCAACTGAAGAAGTTCGTATTGCGTATGATTCAGGAGAGGTGGAGGAACAGGCGCGGATAAAGGTTCGAGTCGGGGGCGAAGTTGTTGAGTCTACGGTTGGGCGAGTCATTTTGTTTGAAATATTGCCGGCGAGTATGGACTTTTCGCATGCGAATCAATTGATGACTAAGAAGGAAATTGCCAAATTAGTAGATCGAGTATATCGTTTGGCCGGTCTCCATGAAGTGGTGGTGATGTTGGATCGCTTAAAGGATTTGGGGTTTACCTATGCGACCAAGGCCGGTGTGTCAATTTGTATCGACAATATGCATATTCCTTCTCGTAAGAGCGATTTGATTAATCGTGCTCAAGGGGATGTCACTCAAGTTCAAAATCAGTATAGCGAGGGGCTTATTACTAATGGTGAGCGATACAACAAGGTAATTGATATCTGGGCTCATGTCAGTGAGCAAGTAGCTATTGAAATGATGAAGGAAATCAGTCAGGGTGGTGGGCGAGCTAAAACGGAAGGGCTCAACCCCATCTATATGATGGCTGACTCTGGTGCTCGGGGGAGTTCTCAGCAAATTCGGCAGTTAGGGGGGATGCGTGGTTTAATGGCTAAGCCATCTGGCGAAATTATTGAAACGCCGATTACGGCAAATTTCCGTGAGGGCCTGACCGTGTTGCAATACTTCATCTCCACTCATGGGGCGCGAAAAGGTCTGGCCGATACTGCTCTCAAGACTGCGAATTCAGGGTACTTGACTCGTCGTTTGGTCGATGCAGCGCAAGACGTCATCATTTCCGAATTAGACTGTCAGACGGCGAATGGTATTATTGTGTCCGCACTGGTGGAGGGCGGTGAAGTTATTCAATCCTTGGATGAGCGAATTCTTGGGCGATTAACTGCTGAGGATGTTCATGATCCTGTGACGCAAGAGATTCTTGTGAAAGCTCATGAAGAATTAGATGAAGACCTTTGCAAAGTTATCGTTGAAGCAGGCATTGATCATATCAAAATCCGTTCGGTTTTGACCTGCCAATCACGATGGGGGGTGTGCGCTAAGTGTTATGGTAGGGATTTGGCGCGCGGGCGACTTGTTGAAAAAGGCGAGCCTGTCGGAGTCATCGCTGCTCAGTCTATTGGAGAACCTGGAACGCAGTTAACGATGCGCACGTTTCATATTGGAGGAACCGCTAGTAAAGTGGTTGAGCAAACAGTTTTGGAAGCGAAGCATGAGGGTGTGATTAAATTCCTCAGTTTTGATGCGAAAAAGAATGCGGACGTTCATAATCCAGGTATGGCAGTTAAAACGCAGCAGGGTGATTGGGTGGTTATGGTAAGAAATGCCAAAGTTGCTGTATACGATGACACGGGGCGTGAACGTGAAAAATACCCGTTGGTTTATGGAGCCAAGGTCAAAATCAAAGATGGTGGAAAGGTTGAAATTGGGCAAAAGTTTGTGGAGTGGGACCCCTACTCCCTCACGATTTTGACAGAAGTCGGTGGAAGGGTTGCCCTAGGAGATATCGCTGAAGGTGTCACGATTAAGGATGAAGTGGACGAGATTACCGGGCTTTCCCGGCGAGTTGTGATTGAGCAAGCGGGAACCAATTTGCGTCCACGGCTTTCAGTTAAAGATGAATCGGGTAAAACAGCAAAATTGAGCTCTGGATCTCCTGCGCGATATTTGTTGCCTGTAGGCGCCCATATTTTTGTAGAAAAAGGTGCAACGGTATATCCAGGGGATGTGCTGGCCAAGATTCCTCGTGAGACAACGAAAACTAAGGATATAACTGGTGGGTTGCCGCGTGTTGCAGAGTTGTTTGAAGCCAGAAAGCCAAAAGAGCATGCTGTTGTGAGTGAAATTGACGGGGAGGTTTCCTTTGGGGGGTTTGTAAAGGGTCTTCGTAAGGTTACTGTGGATAATAAGATTGGGGATGTCAAAGAATATTTGATTCCCCGCGGGCGTCACGTCAATGTCCATGAGGGCGATTGGGTGCGTGCGGGAGAGCCCTTAATGGATGGTTCGGCCAATCCCCATGATATTCTTAGTGTGCTTGGTCCGCGGGAATTGCAAAAATATCTAGTCAATGAAGTGCAGGAAGTGTATCGGTTGCAGGGTGTGGTGATAAACGACAAGCATATTGAGGTGATTACCCGCCAAATGTTGAAAAAAATTAGAGTAGAAGATGCTGGTGACACCGCATTCTTGCCAGGCACTCAGGTGAATAAGTTTGTTTTTGATGACGAAAATGAAAAGGTGTTGGCTGAAGATGGGCAGCCTGCACTAGGAAAGCCTGTGCTACTGGGAATTACCAAGGCTTCACTTAGTACAGATAGCTTTATTTCGGGAGCATCTTTCCAGGAAACAACTCGAGTGCTCACTGAGGCAGCGATCAACGGTAGGACTGATGAGCTTCGAGGGTTAAAGGAAAATGTGATTGTTGGGCGCCTTATTCCAGCAGGGACCGGGTGGGGGGATTATCGGGAGACATATGTGCCACTTCCGATAGAAGAAGAGCCAGAGGTTTTAGAGGAAAGTCCGGGACTTGAGAAAGTGTAATCGAGCAAGATTAATTAAGAGTAAATGTTCTTTAACTCAGAGGGAAGTTCTTGACAAGAACTCTGATTGTCTATAAGATCGGCAGGTTACCCTCAATGAGTTTGAATATTGATTTTTAATAGGTAATAAATAGAGATGCCAACTGTTAACCAATTAATTCGAGTGGGTCGAAAAACGATTAAGGCAAAGAGCAAAAGCTCAGCGTTAAATCGTTGCCCTCAACGAAGAGGTGTGTGTCTTCGCGTTTATACAACTACTCCAAAAAAGCCAAATTCGGCCCTTCGTAAGGTAGCCAGGGTGCGTCTTACTACTGGCTTGGAAGTTACCGCTTACATACCCGGTATGGGGCATAATCTCCAAGAACATTCAATTGTCCTGGTTCGTGGTGGTCGGGTGAAGGATCTTCCGGGCGTTCGGTACCACATGGTCCGTGGTGCTTTGGATGCGGTCGGGGTAGCCAACCGAAAGCAAGGTCGTTCCAAGTATGGAGCAAAGCGACCTAAGTAATTCAACTTTAATTTTCAATCGTACGGTAGAAAAAGGCTAATTATGCCGCGTAGGCCTCTCGTTCTTCGTCAAAAGGTTGTGCAAGATTCGCGTTATAAGGATCCTGTGGTGGGAAGATTTTTGAATATTCTTTTGCGGGATGGAAAAAAGAGTACAGCTGAGCGTTTGTGTTATGGGGCCTTCGATATTGTGAAAGAGAAAACGGGTGATGAGCCGCTTAAGGTTTTTCATGCCGCCCTTGGAAATGTGAAGCCAATGGTGGAAGTGAAGTCTCGGAGAGTTGGTGGGGCCTCTTATCAGGTGCCGGTGGAGATTCGTCCTGTTCGGCAAATTGCATTGGCTTTGCGATGGATTAAAGATAGTGCGTTATCTCGCAGTGGTAAAAGTATGCGAGAAAGATTGGCGGCCGAATTAATGGATGCTGCCAACAATAATGGATCTGCTGTGAAAAAGCGCGATGAGACGCATCGAATGGCTGAAGCCAACAGGGCTTTTGCTCATTATCGATGGTAGTGTTGAATTAAGATGCTGCAGCGGACTTGTTAGATCGGGAAGTTGCTTTTTAAGGCTTCCTCTGTAATTCAAGTCTTTTGCAGCATTGTTGTGTGGGGGATTTGTGGCTACTGACGTGCTTCTCAGTCGAACTCGGAATATTGGGATCATGGCCCATATTGATGCTGGGAAGACTACGACCACTGAGCGTGTCCTTTTTTATACTGGGGTCTCCTATAAAATTGGTGAAGTTCATGAAGGTGCAGCCACCATGGACTGGATGGAGCAGGAGCGTGAGCGAGGTATTACGATTACTTCAGCGGCCACAACCTGTTCCTGGAAGGATAGTCGGATTAATATTATTGACACGCCTGGCCATGTGGATTTCACCATAGAGGTTGAAAGGTCGCTTCGCGTTTTGGATGGAGCTGTGGCTGTTTTTGATTCAGTTCAGGGTGTTGAGCCTCAGTCTGAGACCGTTTGGCGTCAAGCTGATAAATATGGAGTACCTCGAATTGTTTTTATGAATAAAATGGATCGTGTTGGGGCAGATTTTTTCCCTGCAGTTCAAACGCTTATTGATCGTCTTGGAGCGACGCCTGTTGTTCTTCAGCTTCCTTTAGGGAGGGAAGAGGGTTTTAGGGGTGTGATTGATTTACTGATCATGAAGGCCTTGGTTTTCGATGATGAGACGCTTGGCGCGGCTTATGTTACTGATGAGATACCAGATGAGTATCTTGAGCAAGCGAAAGAGTATAGAGAAAAGATGCTCGAGGCTGTTGTTGAGTTTGATGAAGGGGTCATGGAGCGATATTTGGGTGGAGAAAATCTTGAGGTTGATGAGGTTAAGCGAGCTATTCGTTTGGGGACTATTGCTTTAAAGATTGCTCCTGTGTTCTGTGGCTCGGCCTTTAAGAACAAGGGAGTTCAGCCTTTACTAGATGCAGTTGTCGATTATCTTCCCTCCCCAGTTGATCTTCCTCCTGTTCGAGGGGTTGATCCTGTTAGTGAGGGGGAGTTGCTTCGAAAGCCAGAGGATAGTGAGCCTTTTTCCGCCTTGGCTTTTAAGATTATGTCCGATCCGTTCTCTGGCCAATTGACTTATTTTAGGGTGTATTCCGGTAAGCTGAGTGCTGGATCCTATGTCTATAATATGGCCAAAGGGAAAAAAGAGCGAATTAGTCGGTTGCTAAAGATGCATGCCAATAAGCGTGAGGAAATAGAAGAGGTATCGGCTGGGGATATTGCCGCGGCGGTAGGTTTGAAGGATACAAGGACAGGCGATACCTTGTGTGATGAAAAGCATCAAATTTTACTCGAAGTTATTAAGTTTCCTGAGCCAGTGATTTCTTTGGCGGTAGAGCCAAAGACGAAGCAGGATATGGATAAGCTAGGGTATTCTCTGGAGAAGTTAGCGCAAGAGGATCCATCTTTCCGTATTAAATCTGATGAAGAAACTGGTCAGACAATTATTTCTGGGATGGGTGAGTTGCACCTGGAGATCATTGTTGATCGTCTTCTTCGTGAATTTAAAGTTCAGGCTAATGTTGGAAAGCCGCAGGTAGCTTACCGTGAAACGATACGTGGTGAGGCTGAGGCTGAAGCGAAATATGTCAAGCAGACTGGCGGGCGTGGTCAGTATGGCCATGTATGGCTTCGCGTTGAGCCTGGTGAGCCTGGTGTTGGTTTGGAATTTATTAATAAAATTGTTGGTGGTGCCGTGCCGAAGGAGTATATTGCTCCTGTAGAGAAAGGCGTCAAGGAGCGAATGGAAAGCGGTATTTTGGCGGGATATCCTCTGAGAGACTTAAAGGTCACCTTGTTTGATGGCTCTTTTCATGAAGTTGACTCCAGTGAAATGGCCTTTAAGATTGCTGGATCAATGGCGTTGGTGAGCGCCTGTGAAAAAGCAGATTTAGTTTTGTTGGAGCCGGTCATGAAGGTGGAGGTTTTGGTTCCTCAAGATTTTATGGGTGATATTATTGGTGATTTAAATGGTCGCCGAGGAAAAATTCATGGAATGAAGGCGAGGGGTGGATCTCAAGTGGTAGATGCCGCAGTTCCCTTGAGTGAAATGTTTGGGTATTCCACTGATTTGCGGTCAAAGACGCAGGGGCGAGCCACTTATAGTATGGAGTTTGAGTCCTATGAAGTTGTTCCCAAGTTGATGGCGCAGCAAATAATCAAGAAAAATCAAGGTGAATAAGCCTGTTCTTTATGAATTGTTCTTGTCTGATAAAAAGTGAATTGAGGAGGAAAGAGGATGGCGAAGGCGAAATTTGAGCGGAAGAAGCCGCATTTAAATGTAGGCACGATTGGGCATGTGGATCACGGAAAAACCACGCTGACCTCGGCGTTGACCAAAGTGATGGGCGATTTGGGGCAGGCTGCCTATGTGCCCTATGATGATGTCGCCAAAGCCAGTGAAAGCCAGGGGCGGCGAGATCCCACGAAAATTCTCACCATTGCCATCTCGCATGTGGAGTATGAAACCGACAATCGGCATTACGCGCACGTGGATTGTCCGGGCCATGCGGACTATGTGAAGAACATGATCACCGGGGCGGCGCAAATGGATGGGGCGATTTTAGTAGTGAGTGCCGCGGATGGGCCCATGCCGCAAACCCGGGAGCATATTTTGTTGGCGCGGCAAGTGGGGGTGCCCTATATCGTCGTCTTTTTGAATAAAGCGGATAAAGTCGAAGATAAAGAATTGCTGGAATTGGTGGAGTTAGAAGTACGCGAGCTGCTCACGAAGTATGGGTTTCCCGGGGATGATGTGCCGGTCGTGATAGGGTCGGCTATCAAAGCCATTGAAGGGGATGCCAGTGAGATTGGGGTGGGCTCGATTACGAAATTGTTGGAAGCGGTGGATACGTATATTCCGACCCCGGAGCGGGCGATTGATAAGCCGTTTCTCATGCCCATTGAAGATGTGTTTACCATTAGTGGTCGGGGAACGGTGGTGACGGGGCGAGTGGAGCGTGGGCAAGTCAAGGTCGGGGATGAAATTGAGATCGTGGGCTTAAAGGCCACGCAGACTACCATCGTCACGGGCGTGGAAATGTTCCGGAAGGTCTTGGATGAGGGGCAGGCGGGGGACAACATTGGTGCCTTGCTGCGGGGGACAAAGAAAGAAGAGGTGGAGCGGGGGATGGTGTTGGCCAAGCCGAAGTCGATTACGCCGCATACGAAGTTTAAGGCCGAAGTGTATGTGTTGACGAAGGAAGAGGGGGGGCGGCATACGCCCTTTTTTAATGGCTATCGGCCGCAGTTTTATTTTCGGACGACGGACGTCACGGGCGTGGTGCAGTTGCATGAAGGGGTGGAGATGGTGATGCCGGGGGATAATGTGTCGTTTGCGGGGGAATTGATTGCGCCGATTGCGATGGAGCAGGGGGTGCGGTTTGCGGTGCGCGAGGGCGGACGAACGGTCGGGGCAGGTGTGGTCACCGAAATTGTGGAATAAGAATTAATTCGAGAGGGGAAGGGTAGGTTTTTCGTGGATCGAGATCGAAGAATTCGAATACGGTTAAAGGGCTTTGATTATCGCGTGTTGGATCAATCTGTCCGTGAGATTGTGGATACGGTCCGGCGAAGCGGAGCCCTGATTGCAGGACCTGTTCCTTTGCCGACGAGAATAGAAAAATATACAGTTCAACGCTCAACCCATGTCGATAAAAAATCTCGTGAACAATTCGAAATTCGAACGCATAAGCGATTGTTGGATATCATGGAGCCTACCCCCGAGACGATGGACGCCCTGATGAAGCTGAACTTAGCTGCAGGAGTGGATGTTGAAATTAAGCTATGATGTTCTAGCACGGTTTCCGTGGATCGCTCGGTTGGCTCAGTAAAATATAGGTAGCATGAAAAAATGGTTGATGGGTTGTTAGGTAAAAAATTGGGCATGATTCAGGTATTCAATGAGGCTCGGAGTCTTATTCCTGTTACTGTTGTAGAGGTAGGTCCTTGTGGAGTCGTGCAAGTAAAAGAAAAGGCTCGTGATGGGTATGATGCAGTTCAGGTGGGGTCTCATGAAGTGTCTGAGCGAAAGTTGACAAAAGCGCAGATTGGTCATTTGAAGAAGGTAAATGGCAAGCGTTGGCGTTATCTGAGGGAATTTCGTGCTATTGGGAAGCCAGAAATTGGTGCCATGATTGGTGTAGATATTTTTTCTAAAGGTGACAAAGTGAACGTGCAGGGGATTTCCAAAGGGAAAGGGTATCAGGGTGTCATGAAGCGGCATAATTATGGAGGTGGTCCTGCGACTCATGGATCAATGTTTCATCGGGCGCCTGGGGCAGTGGGACAGTGTTCATTCCCTTCTCGAGTGTTTAAAAATAAAGCATTGCCTGGTCAAATGGGGAATAAGCGGACAACTGTAAAGGGGTTAAGGGTTTTTGATGTCAAGTTGGAAGAGAATATTTTGCTTATTTCTGGATCAATCCCCGGTCCTATTGGTGGGATGGTGATTGTCAGGAAGGCTGGATAAGGTCGGACTATGGATGCTGTTCCAGTATATGATTCAACCGGAAAAAAAGTAGATACTATTGAATTGAATGAAGGTGTTTTTTCGGCTTCCGTGGATGAGAGGCTTGTTCATCGAGCAGTGGTGATGCAAAGGGCTTCCATTCGTCAGGGTACCGCTTCTGCCAAGGGTCGAGGCGAGGTCCGAGGGTCAGGGAAAAAACCTTGGAAGCAAAAGCATACTGGGCGCGCAAGGGCTGGTTCTGCTCGTTCGCCCATATGGAGGCATGGGGGAGCAGTGTTTGGCCCTAAGCCAAGATCCTATGGTTATCAATTACCTAAAAAAGTTTACCGGGCCGCTTTGAAAGCTGGTTTAACAGCAAAAGCGTCTGCCGGTGATTTGGTTATTGTTGATTTATCGTTGTCTGAAATGAAGACAAAAGAGTTGGTTCGGCAGTTGTCTCTGCTGGGTGCGACGGGAAAAGTGGTTTTAGTTGTTGAAGAAGGGCTTATGGATATTGTTCGAATTGGGAAAAATGTCAAGCTTCTGAAAGTTCTTCATGCCAAAGATCTTAATGTTTATGATTTGTTGTGGTGTGAAAAGCTTGTGGTCTCGCGGGGAGAGCTGCAGCAAATGCAGGAAATGTGGGTATAGCATGAATCCATATGATGTGCTGATTCGGCCTTTATTGACTGAGAAAATCACTTCCATACGTGAAATAAAGAATAGTGTGGCTTTTGCGGTCAATAGTCGGGCTACCCGGATTGATGTGAGGCGAGCTGTTGAAAATATTTTTAGTGTGAAAGTTGCTTCTGTAAATGTGATGAACGTTAGGGGGAAAAAGAAGCGACAAGGGCGGTATTTAGGGAAGCGCTCTGATTGGCGGAAAGCACTTGTCACCCTAAAAGAGGGTGAGAAGATAGAGTTGTATGAGAGTGCATAAGTCCTATTTGTTTGTGTCTTATGAATGCCATTAGAAAAAGAGAAAATCGTTTATGCCAATAAAAGAATATAATCCAACATCTCCAGGGCGTCGTGGAATGTCCGCGGTGATCAATAAAGGGTTGTCTCCGAATAAACCAGAGAAAAGTCTTACGAAGACCATTTCAGCATCTGGTGGAAGAAATAACACTGGTAGGATTACGGTTCGTTTTAAAGGTGGTGGTCACAAGAGGCAGTACAGAAAAATTGATTTCAAGAGAAATAAGTCTGGTGTCCCAGCTAAGGTTGCGACTATAGAATATGATCCAAATCGAACGGCTCGAATTGCCTTGTTGCATTATGCTGATGGGGAAAAGCGGTATATCTTGGCTCCTCATGGTTTAGCCGTTGGCGATACGGTATCTTCTGGTACTCAAAGCGAGGTAAGGGTTGGAAATGCTCTGCCTCTTATGGAGATGCCTTTGGGTATTGTGATTCATAATATTGAATTAAAGCCTGGGAAGGGTGCGCAGTTAGCCAGAAGTGCAGGCGTTTCCGCTCAGGTCATGGGTCGCGATCAAGGCTACGTTCAGATTCGTTTAGCATCCGGAGAAATGCGAAGAATTTTGGGTACATGTATGGCAACTATTGGTCAAGTTGGGAATCTTGATCATGGTAATGTCACGGTTGGAAAGGCTGGTCGTTCTCGTTGGAAGGGAAAGAGGCCACATGTACGTGGAGTGGTCATGAACCCTGTTGACCATCCGCATGGCGGGGGCGAGGGAAAGGCTGGTGCTGGAAACCCTCATCCGGTTTCCCCTTGGGGGCAACCAGCAAAAGGATTTAAAACCCGTAAGCCGAGGAATCAAAGTTCGCGCTATATTATTGCTCGTAGAAAGAAAAAGTCTCGATAGATAGGGGGATGCGATGCCACGGTCCGTTCATAAAGGTCCATTTGTAGATAACCACCTTCTGAAGAAGGTGGAGAAAGCTAAGGATTCTGATGAATCGCGAGTCATTAAAACATGGTCTCGCCGTTCTACTATTACGCCAGACATGATTGGATTGACCTTTGCGGTGCATAATGGGAAGAAGTTTATTCCAGTTTTCATAACTGACAATATGGTTGGTCATAAATTAGGTGAGTTTTCTCCAACAAGGCTATTTAAAGGACATAGTGCTGCCAAAAGTGAAAAAGGTGTGGCATTAAAGTAGTTTCCTCTACTTTGGAGTTTATTGAGAAGAAAAGAAATCGATGGCTGAAGCAAAAGCAATTTTAAGGCATGTAAGGATGGCTCCCCGCAAGGCCAGATTAGTTGTTGATATGGTAAGGGGGAGGAACGCGGCGGAGGCGCTTGCGCTTTTGAAGTTTACTCCTCGATCGGCGGCTCGAGTCGTTGAGCAATTGCTGTTTTCGGCTGTCTCAAATGCGGGGCAAAAAGATCTGGGTGAACCTGAAATGCTGAAAATTTCTAGGGCCTACGTCGATGGAGGCCCTGCCCTTAAAAGATTTCAGCCTCGAGCAATGGGAAGAGCCAGTCCAATAAAAAAGCGTACGAGTCATATTACTATTGTCGTGAGTCCAGTTGATTAGCTGAGAATAAAGTTTTCCAATCTGTGAATAGGCAAGGAGAGTAATTGTATGGGGCAAAAGACCCACCCATATGGGTTTCGATTAGGTTACACCAGGACATGGAGATCCCGTTGGTATGCCAAGAAAGATTATGCAACCCTCCTACATCAGGACTTGTCTATTAGGAGTTTAGTGAAAAAGCGATTGTATCATGCTGGAATTTCCAGTGTGGAAATCGAACGGTCTGGAAATCAATTGAAGCTAATTATTCATACGGCTCGACCTGGAATTATTATTGGTCGAAAAGGTGCAGAAGTTGATAAATTGAAGGCTTCCCTTGAACAAGACTATGGGAATGAAGTTTTCGTGACTGTTAAAGAAATTAAAAAACCAGAGATTGATGCTCAATTGGTGGCTGAGAACATCGCTACACAATTAGAGAAACGTGTGTCCTTTCGTCGGGCTTTGAAGCGAAGTGTGGCATCTGCTCTTCGTCTCGGTGCTTTGGGAATTAAAGTCTATTGCGCCGGTCGTTTGGGTGGGCATGAAATTGCTAGGACAGAATGGTATCGCGAAGGACGTGTTCCGCTTCATACGTTGCGAGCAGATGTTGAGTATGGATTTGCAGAAGCAAAAACGGCTATGGGGCAAATAGGGGTTAAGACGTGGATATATAAAGGTGATGCCCAAATTCCCTCGTTAGAAAATACAGAACCATCTCTTGGATTTCTGTGAGAGACGTGTTGCCTATTATGGAGAACTTGAAGAATGTTAGCGCCGAAACGTATTAAGTTCCGTAAGGTTCATAAGGGTCGAATGAGGGGGAAGGCTTATCGAGGCAGTGAAGTGTCTCATGGGCAGTTTGGTTTGAAGACAATGGAACCAGGAAGAATTACTGCAAGGCAAATTGAAGCGGCGCGTATTGCTATGACTCGCCATGTTAAGCGGGGAGGAAGAATTTGGACGAGGATTTTTCCAGATAAGCCTATTACTAAAAAACCCGCAGAAGTCCGCATGGGTAAAGGAAAGGGAAATCCAGAATATTGGGTAGCTGTCGTAAAGTCTGGCCGTATTTTATTTGAGATGGACGATGTCAGTAGGGAAATTGCCGAAGAGGCATTACGTTTAGCTGGCCATAAACTTCCAGTAATGACCAGATTTGTTGTTCGAGGAGAAATTCCAGTTTTATAAGTAGTAGAGCAAGTATTATGGAAATTGAAGAATTAAAGAATCTAGATAAAGTTGAATTGGTTAAAAAAGTTAGTGAGCTAAAGCAGGAATTATTTCACTTTCGAAGTCAGTTAGCGATGGGACGAATCGAGAACCCGATGAAAATTCGAGAAACCAAGCGCAGTATTGCTCGGGTGCATACGATTCTTCGCCAAAAGAGTTAATACTAGGCATGAAGTTTTTCAGGAAAGTTGTTAATTTATGACACAAGCAAGGCCTATCCCTCGTGCACTTTTCGGGAAAGTTGTTAGCAATAAAATGCAGAAGACGGTGGTTGTTGAGGTGGTGCGGATCGAGCGCCATTTGTTGTATGGGAAGGTGCTTAGAAGAAAAACAAAAATGAAAGCCCATGATGAGCAAAGCCAATGCAAGATGGGTGATCAAGTGAAAATTATTTACTCCCGTCCAATTAGTAAGGATAAGTGTTGGCGGGTAGCTGAAATTTTTGGGAAGAAGTCTGTCGGATAAGAAATAGAAGCACGTTTTCAGGTCGGGGTATAGAAAGACGTTATGATTCAAAATTATACATATTTAGATGTTGCAGACAACTCTGGAGCAAAAAGTGTGCGTTGTTTCCATGTCCTTGGTGGAACCAAACGTCGTTATGGTTCGTTGGGCGATTTGATTGTAGTATCTGTTCGAGAGGCAATTCCGCGGGCAACGGTTAAGAAGGGTGACGTGATGAAAGCGGTCATTGTAAGAACAAAAAAAGGTTCACGTCGTAGTGACGGATCTCATATTAAATTCGACCGTAATGCGTGTGTCCTGGTGAATGCCCAAGGTGATCCAGTTGGTACACGTATTTTTGGTCCCGTCGCAAGGGAGTTGCGACAAAAAAAATATATGAAAATAATCTCGTTAGCTCCCGAGGTCATTTAGAAATATACCCATGGTTGGAAAATATCGAATCAAAAAAGGCGATGTGGTGATGGTAATCGCTGGGAAAGAACGTGGAAAAACCGGAAAGGTTTTAGAGGTTCTCCCAAAGAATGGCCGAGTGATTGTAGAGAAGCTCAATATGATTAAGCGGCATACCAAGCCAAATGCTAAAAATAAACAAGGTGGGATTTTGGAGAGAGAGGGGGCAATGGCTATCTCGAATGTGATGGCCTTTTGTGAATCAGTGGAAAAGCCTTCTCGCCTCAAGATGAAAACCTTTGATGATGGGCGTAAAGTTCGTGTGTATCAAAAGGCTCCTACCGAAGTATTGGATAAAAGCTAATGAAGTCGCAAGCTGCAGCAAAAGATTCTAAAAAATCCAAAGATAAAAGCCCGCAATCTTCTTCAGTGCCACCCGCTGATTATGTGCCACGTCTAAAGGTGTTATTTCGTGAAAAAGTTTTGCCTGCCATGATGAAAGAGTTTGGCTATAAAAACCCCATGCAAGTTCCACGCATCGAGCGGATTGTTTTAAACGTCGGTATGGGTGAAGCAGTTCAAAATGTGAAATTGCTGGAGAGTGCTGCTGCAGAATTAGAGCAAATTACTGGGCAGAAACCTATCTTGACGAGAGCGAAAAAGGCTATTGCTGGTTTTAAGTTACGCGAAGGTGTTCCTATTGGTGTGAAGGTGACCTTACGTGGAGCTCGAATGCATGAATTTATGGACCGGTTAGTGGCCGTTGCATTGCCTCGCATTCGTGACTTTCGTGGTATTTCGCCTAAAGCTTTTGATGGCCGGGGCAATTACACCTTGGGATTAAAAGAGCAGTTAACGTTTCCCGAGATTAAATATGATGATATTGCTTCTATTCATGGAATGGATATTACCTTTGTGACTTCAGCTAAAAGAAATGATGAGGCAAAGGCCTTATTGGCTCATTTAGGGATGCCTTTCCGAAAATCCTAGAAGAGGGAGAACGAATCGGTGTCAAGGTTAGCACTTAAAAATAAAGCCAAGCGGGAACCAAAGTTTCCTTGCCGTCAATATAATCGTTGTCCATGCTGTGGGCGTGTGAGAGGTTTCCTGCGCCGGTTTCGTATGTGTCGTATTTGCTTCAGATTCCTTAGCTTGCGTGGGGATATACCAGGTGTGACGAAATCGAGTTGGTAAAGGGAAAGAATTGCGCTGTGAGCATATCTGAAATAAAACTTGTTGCAAGAGGTTTTTCATCATGTCGATGACTGATCCGATCTCGGATTTATTTGTGCGAATTCAAAATGCAGGAAGCCGTGGACACGATTTAGTGAAGATTCCTGCATCGAGAGTGAAACGAGAAATTCTTCGTATTTTAAAAGATGAAGGATTTATTCGTGATTATCAGTCTATTGCTACCGAGGCGCATCCGACTTTGGAAGTGGCGTTACGATATTCTCCTGGGCGTCAAAAAAAATCATTCATCACGGGTATGAAGCGTATCAGTAAGCCAGGCTGCCGTGTCTATGCTGGTAAAAGTGAAGTGCAAAAAGTTATGAAAGGTTTGGGTGTGGCAATTCTTACAACAGATCGAGGCCTCCTGACGGATGAACAGTGCCGTGAGATGCAAGTTGGTGGCGAAATTCTATGTCACGTATGGTAGAGGTTGTTAGGCTGTAACTGTTACAAGCTTTAATTGATAGGATATTCATGTCAAGGATTGGAAGAAAGCCCATATCGATTCCATCGGGCGTAGAAGTAAAAGTGCATGAGTCTAAGGTATTGGTAAAAGGTCCGTTGGGGCAATTGGAGTGGAATTTGTTCCCTGGAATCAAAGCTGCCGTTGAGGATGGAGTAATCTCTCTCAAGCGTGAAAGTAATTCTGTAAAATTGCGTGCACTTCATGGATTAACAAGGGCAGAAATATCCAATCAAATTACCGGTGTGAAAGAGGGTTATCAAAAAGATCTTGAGGTAATGGGTGTCGGGTATCGAGCGCAGATTCAGGGGGATGATTTGAGCTTTACGGTTGGCTATGCCCATCCGGTAACCTTGAGGCTGCCTCAAGGAGTAAAGGCAACAGTAGATAAGCAAACCCTAATTTCCCTGAAGGGAATAGATAAGCGTGTCGTATCTCAGGTTGCTGCGCAAATACGAGAATTGAAAATCCCTGACGTATATAAACATAAAGGGATTAAATATGCTGGGGAAGAGCTACGGAAAAAAGCTGGTAAGGCTGGTAAAAAGTAAGGTGAACTTGTGAATATTTCTGAAAAGCGAAAACGGTTGGGAAAGCGCAGTCGCAGAGTTCGCCTTCGCATTGTTGGCTTATCATCCCGTCCACGGTTGAGTGTCTTTCGAAGCAATGCCCATATTTATGCCCAAATCATTGATGATATTGCAGGAAAAACCTTGGTTTCCGCATCAACCTGTGATCCTGGTTTAAAAGGTCGAATAAAATCTGCAGGAAGCGTTGAAGCAGCTAAAGTTGTTGGCGAGACTATTGCCGAGCGGGCAAAAGCGATTCCTGTGGAGATGGTGGTTTTTGATCGTGGGGGGAGATTATATCACGGTCGAGTCAAGGCTCTTGCTGATGCGGCTCGTTCTGCTGGTCTGAAATTCTAATGCCTGTTCCCAAATACTAAGAGAAGGGAAGGATTCACGCTTGTGAGGGTTAATGTTGAAGAGCTTAATTTAAAAGACAAGCCTGTGGTGATTAACAGAGTCGCCAAGGTCGTTAAAGGCGGAAAGCGGTTTTCTTTTTCTGCCCTCGTAGTTGTTGGGGATGGAGAGGGTTGGGTTGGTATTGGCAAAGGTAAAGCAGCTGAGGTTCCATCGGCCATTGCCAAAGCTGTTGAACATGCAAAGAAAAACCTTATTCGAATACCATTGAAATATAATTCCATTCCTCATGAAGTCCATGGTCGTTTTGGCGGGGAACATATTATGTTAAAGCCGGCAAAGCAGGGAACCGGCATTATTGCCGGTGGAGCTGTTCGCTCTTTACTGGAGGTGGCTGGAACCAGAAATGTTGTGGCGAAAACCCTTGGCCGAGGAAACCCATTTAATGCGGTGCGTGCAACAATTCAAGGGTTACGCCAGCTACGTGACCCCCAGGAAGTAAAAGCTTTGAGGCAGGCCCCCGTGGATGAAGGCGAGTAATTTTTGTAAAAAAAAGTGTGAGGTAAGGGAAATATTATGGCTACGCCATCCCAATTGATGATTACATTAAAGCGGAGCCAAATCGGCCATCCTGTGAAAATGCGCCTTGTTCTGAAAGGTTTAGGTTTGCGGAGAATCGGACATACTGTTTCAAGGCCTGATACGCCACAAGTTAGAGGATTGGTAAAGAAAGTGAGACATCTCATCGAGGTTTCTGAATCATGAAGCTCCACGATTTACATCCGTTTCCTGGTTCAAAAACAAAAAAGAAACGTTTGGGGCGTGGCCATGGGTCTGGGCATGGGAAAACATCTGGGAAAGGGCATAAGGGTTTGTTGGCTCGTTCCGGACGGGCCAACCAAATAGGATTTGAAGGTGGACAAATGCCATTGGCCCGTCGTTTACCAAAGCGTGGGTTTACCAATGTCTTCCGAATAGAATATACCGTTGTCAACATTCAAGCCCTTTCTGCTCAAGAAAGTATCTCCGATTTTAATCTATCGGTTTTTAGGGAATTGGGTCTTTTAAAGGGCAGAAATTCTCGACTGAAGATTCTTGGTGAAGGCGATGTTAGTCGTTCCCTTGTGGTTGAAGCCCATAAATTTAGTAGTTCAGCCAAACAAAAGATTGAAGCAGCTGGCGGACAAGCCAAGGTGATCGGCCGTGCTTGAACGGCTTGTTACAAGCCTTCAAAATATTCTAAAAATTCCTGAGTTGCGCAGCCGGGTTCTCTTTACCTTGGCTATGTTGGCTGTTTACCGGGTTGGAGCTCATATTCCAACTCCCGGTATCAATAATGAGGAATTATTTAAATTCCTTACGGAACGTGGGGGAGCCCTCATGGGGTTCCTGGATATTTTCTCGGGAGGGGCATTATCAAGACTGACCATTTTTGCATTGGGCATCATGCCCTATATCAGTGCTTCTATTATTCTACAGCTCCTTACGGTTGTTGTTCCTCATCTGTCGAAGTTAGCGAAAGAAGGTGAACGAGGTAGGAAAACTATTATTCAATACACACGGTATGGAACAATTGTCATTGCCTTTATTCAAGGCTTTGGTATTGCGCTTGGCCTTGAAGGAATGAATGAGGGAGCTTTTGTTCTGGATCCTGGTTGGGGGTTCCGTTTTATGACAGTCATTACCCTCGTTGCAGGAACGGCATTCCTCATGTGGTTGGGTGAGCAAATTACTGAACGGGGCGTTGGAAATGGTATTTCCTTAATTATTTTTTCTGGAATCGTTGCTAGTTTGCCAAGTGCCATTGTTCAAACTTTTGAATTATACAAGGTTGGGCAGATTAGCCTGCTGCTGCTCATTATCCTTGGGTTAGTGATGCTAGCCGTTATGGCAGCTATTGTGTTTTTGGAAAGTGGTCGAAGAAAAATTGCGGTCCAATATGCTAAACGAGTGGTTGGACGTCGTGTGTATGGAGGGCAAAATACTCATATCCCATTGAAGATCAATACAGCAGGCGTTATTCCACCAATTTTTGCTTCGTCAATCATTGC
This sequence comes from Nitrospirales bacterium, assembly GCA_965223635.1. Taxonomy (GTDB): domain Bacteria; phylum Nitrospirota; class Nitrospiria; order Nitrospirales; family UBA8639; genus Nitrospira_E. The sequence continues at coordinate 1,287,448 of OZ245007.1, read as the reverse complement.
TTTTCCTGCGACGATCACAAGTTTTATTCAAGTGCCTTGGGTACAGTCATTTGGAGCTCAACTGGCGCCAGGTTCTTTGCTATACACTCTGATATACGTGGGGCTGATTATTTTCTTTTGCTTTTTTTATACGGCTGTTGTGTTAAACCCAGTGGATATGGCTGATAATATGAAAAAATATGGTGGGTTTATTCCTGGCATCAGACCAGGTCAAAAAACCGCTGATTTTATTTATAAAGTCTTAACCAGAATTACCTTTGCCGGGGCGATCTATCTGGCTATTGTGTGCGTTATTCCAGAATTGTTGATTTATAAATTGAATATGCCCTTTTACTTTGGGGGAACTTCCCTCTTGATTGTCATTGGCGTGGGTCTCGATACGGCTCAACAAATTGAAAATCATATGCTTATGCGAAACTATGACGGGTTTTTAGGCAAGGGATCGTTAAAAGGAAGAAGTGGGTAGTCAATGAGAGTTATATTTCTTGGGCCTCCTGGAGTGGGAAAGGGGACTCAGGCTGATTACATCGCCAAAAAATTTGGGATTCCTAAGTTATCAACAGGTGATTTGTTACGTGAGAGTGTGGCAAATGAAACTTCGTTAGGTAAAGAAGCCAAAGGATATATGAGCCGAGGGGAATTGGTTCCCGATGCAGTGGTCATTGGGTTAGTAGAGGAAAAACTTGGATCTTCTGAGTGCTATAAAGGGTTTCTGCTGGATGGATTTCCCAGAACTGTAATGCAAGCGGATCAATTATTGTCCTATTTAGCTTCTAGAGGGGAGGATGTAGATCGGGTTGTCTATTTTTCCCTTGCCAAAGATGAGATTGTGAGGCGAATCAGCGGGAGACGAAGCTGTCCAGATTGCAAGTCGGTCTATCATCTCGAATCTGTGCCTCCTAAAAAAGATGGAATTTGTGATTCCTGTGGCTCAACGTTGATTCAAAGAAATGATGATAAACCGGAAACTATTGAATCGCGCTTAGCAGTCTACGAAGAACAAACAGCTCCTTTAATAGAATATTATCAATCTAGAAACAAACTTGGGGAATTAGATGGAGCAGGGCAGGTGTCTGTTGTCCAAGATCGATTAGTAGCTCTTTTGGCTCCGCCAAGAGTAGAATGATTATTCTGAAAACGCAGGAAGAGATTGGACTCATTTCTCAAGCCGGTAAAATTGTTGCTGAATGTCAAAAATTATTGATTCAAGAACTCAAGCCTGGTATGACGACATTGGACTTGGATGTCTTAACGGAAACATTTATTCGTGACCATGGAGCTATTCCGGCATTTAAAGGTTATCGAAATTATCCCAAGAGTCTTTGTGCTTCAGTCAATGAAGAAGTAGTTCATGGTATTCCGTCCAAAAGGGTCCTGAAAGAGGGTGATATTATTGGATTGGATGTTGGTGCAATTGTTGAGGGATTTTATGGAGATGGAGCGGTGACAGCCTCAGTCGGAGACCCCCATCCAGAAGTTCACCAATTGGTTCAGGTCACGAAAGAAGCCTTATCCAAAGGCTTGGCTCAAGCGGTGACCGGAAAACGGTTGTCAGATATTTCTTCAGCTATTCAAGGATATGTTGAACAACATGGATTTTCTGTAGTCAGGGATTTTGTCGGTCATGGGATTGGTCGCCAATTACATGAAGAGCCACAGGTGCCTAATTATGGAAAGCCAGGCCAAGGCCCCCGCCTCAAGCCTGGAATGGTTCTGGCCATTGAGCCAATGGTGAATGTAGGTGGAACTGGCGTGAAAGTCTTGAAAGATGGGTGGACAGCTGTCACGAGTGATGGTTCTCTTTCTGCTCATTTTGAGCATACCATTACGATCGAACCAACTGGGCCTCCTCGTATTCTTACAGCGAGTGCCTAAAAGGGATACGCAGTAAAATATTATGGGAAAAGAAGATGTTATTGAGGTCCAAGGTTCGGTTACCGAAACATTGCCGAATGCTATGTTTCGTGTGAAGTTAGAGAATGGACACATATTATTAGCCCATATTTCTGGGAAAATGCGCATGCATTTTATTCGTATTTTGCCTGGTGATAAAGTGACTGTGGAGCTGTCTCCCTATGATCTCACACGTGGGCGGATTACGTATCGGTTTAAATAGAGGATATTAATTGTGAAAGTTCAAGCATCTGTGAAGCCCATCTGTGCGAAATGCAAAGTGATACGCCGGAAAGGTGTTGTTCGAGTGCTTTGTGCTAATCCACGGCATAAGCAACGCCAAGGGTAGAAAAATTTATGAGCTCGATAGCCCAATGTCTTTAACGAAGGAATACACGCGATGGCGAGAATTGCAGGGGTAGAACTTCCAATCGGAAAAAGAGTTGATGTGGGGTTGACCTATATTTTTGGTATTGGGCCTACCCGAGCCAGAGAAATTTTGCAGAAGACTGGTGTGGCCTTCGAGACACGGATCAAAGATTTGCAAGAAGATGAAGTTGTCAAGTTACGGGAAACCATTGATCAAGACTATGATGTTGAAGGCGATCTTCGAAAAGAGCAATCCATGAGCATCAAGCGATTAATGGATATTGGAACCTATCGTGGTCTTCGTCATCGTAAGGGCTTGCCGGTTCGAGGGCAGCGGACAAAAACAAATTCTAGGACGAGGAAGGGTCGACGAGGTGCCATTGGTGGCAAATCGAAACGGTAAACCTGTCGAAAGGAACGAGTCATGAGTGTCAAGAAGGGGAAGAAAAAGGAACGCAAGGTCGTACAGGTTGGTATCGTTCACATCATGGCTTCTTTTAATAATACTATCGTGACGATTACTGATATGTCAGGTGGAGCAGTTTCTTGGGCCAGTGCTGGAAGCCAAGGGTTTAAAGGTTCAAGGAAAAGTACTCCTTTTGCCGCCACTCGAGCAGGAGAAGTTGCCGCAAAGAAAGCGATGGAGTTTGGTCTCCGTCAAGTGGATGTGTATGTGAATGGACCTGGTTCTGGGCGAGAAGCCGCTGTCCGAGCGTTACAATCAGTTGGTTTGCGGGTGAACCTGATACGCGATGTGACGCCAATTCCTCATAATGGGTGTCGGCCTCCCAAGCGGCGTCGAGTATAATTTTAAAGATATTCTAGAAGGAGAGAACGGCTATGGCCAAATATACTGGTCCTGTTTGTCGATTATGTCGGCGAGAAGGCGTGAAATTATTTCTTAAAGGCACCAGGTGTATGTCTGAGAAATGTGCGATTGAGCGCCGAAGTTACCCGCCAGGACAGCATGGGCAATCTCGGAGAACTCGAGCTACTGAATATGGAACACAGCTACGAGAAAAACAAAAGCTCAGACGGGTGTATGGGATGCAAGAACGCCAATTTCTCAAAACGTATCATATGGCCGTTCGTAAAAAAGGTATTACCGGAGAACACCTATTAAGCCTTTTGGAGCGAAGATTGGATAATGTGGTCTATCGGCTAGGAATTGCTGCATCACGTGGCCAAGCCCGGCAATTAGTGAATCATGGGCATTTGTTAGTTAATGGACGGAAAGTTACGATCCCCTCCATGACTATCAATGTAGGAGATTCTATTGAAGTTCGGGAAAAGAGCCGACAGCTTGTTCCTGTCCAAGCTGCGCTTGAGGTCGCTGAGGGTCGTGGTGTTCCAAACTGGTTAGACATGGAACGTAATGTCTTGAAAGGGACTGTCCAAGCTCTCCCAACAAAAGAAGATATTGATGTGTTGGTGAATGAGCAAGTTGTGGTTGAATTGTATTCTCGATAATTGCAAATAGGATAGTCATGAGCTGGAAAAACGTTACAAAGGGTATGGGGCAGTCAATGTCACCGCCTAGGGATCAAGAAAGGGAGACGCAATCCTTATGATTACAAGCATGAAGGATTTCCAACTGCCCACGAAGCTGGAATTAGAAAAAGAAACAGCTTCGTCAACGTATGGCAAATTTACGGCTGAGCCTTTTGAGCGGGGGTTTGGGACAACGCTGGGAAGTGCTCTGCGACGGGTACTTCTCTCATCGCTTCCTGGGGCCGCGGTGACGTCTGTCAAAATAGAAGGGGTATACCACGAGTTTTCTACAATTCCTGGAGTCACGGAGGATGTCACAATCCTGATCCTTAACATTAAAGGATTGCGATTACGATTATATTCAGAGAAGGCCAAGGCGATTCGGTTGAAAAAGAAGGGCCCTGGAGAGGTCAAGGCTGGTGATCTGTCGGTGGATTCTGAAGTGACTATTCTCAATCCCGATTTACATATTGCTACCTTAGACAAAGAAGGTACCTTAGATATTGAACTTATTGTCAAGCCTGGAAGAGGCTATGTGCCTGCCGAGCGGAACAAAGAAGAGGGGCTCCCTATAGGCGTCATTCCTGTTGACTCTGTTTTTTCTCCTATTAAACGGGTGAACTTTAGCGTCGAAAGTGCGCGGGTGGGTCGAATAACGGACTACGATAAATTAATACTGGAAGTGTGGACCGATGATAGTATCACTCCCCAAGATGCGGTGACCTCGGCTGGAAGTATTCTGCGAGACCATTTAGATATTTGTCTTCCATCGGAGGAAGCGGGGGGAGAATCGACACAAGATACAAGTAGCGACGAAGCAAACTTGCAGGTCAATCAACATCTATTCCGAAGTGTCAACGAGTTAGAACTTTCGGTGCGCGCGGCAAACTGTTTGAAGAATGCCAATATCAAAAGTATTGGTGAATTAGTCCAGCGAAGTGAAAATGAGATGTTGAAGACAAAGAATTTTGGAAAAAAATCCTTAAATGAAATCAAAGAGGTCTTGGCTGAAATGGGGTTAGAGCTTGGGACCAAAGTGAGTGAAGTAACGGAATCACACTCCTGAACTTTTTGAAAAGGACGGTGCTGTTGTGCGGCATAGAAAACGAGGTAGGCAGTTTGGGCGAAATACAAAGCACCGGTTGGCGCTATTTAGGAATTTGGCAACGTCGTTAATGGAACATGAACGAATTGAAACTACAGAAGCAAAAGCAAAGGAGTTGCGTGGTATCACGGATAGGCTCATTACGCTTGGCAAGGAAGGGACTCTTCATGCGAGAAGAGGGGCGTTGCGTGTACTACGAACCAAACAAGCGGTTTCGAAACTCTTTGATGATGTTGCCAAGAGATTTTCTGATCGTCATGGTGGTTATACCCGCATTATAAAAACCAGGCAGCGACCAGGAGATGCCGCAAAACTCGTGGCGATTGAATTAGTCGAAGGAGTTAGTGTGTCTCAAGAAACGGTTAGCCAAACTGATGACTCAAAATAGATGATTGATCTCTCACGTTTTCCTTGCCTCCCATAAAAGTTGTGCCTCCTCCTTCCGTAACCTCACTTCTGTATCCTTGAATCCCTAGGGGATTCATTTACTTGCTATAGCCCCTATGTTATCATTTTTATTGGGTTTTTAGCATGTAGAGTTCTCTATATCACATCGATGTCGGCCCGATGAAAACCAATCTCATCCGGAGTGTCCTGACAATTGTCATCATCCTTTTGGCTGTTTTTATTGCACAACGAGTGATCAATCATATGGAAGAAAGAAGCCAAGCGACCGCTTCTGTCCCTTTGCAAGAACAGCAGGGGGCTGATGCGTGGATTCAAGGGTTTTCTTACCAGCAAACACGATCTGGTGCCACAAAGTGGGTTGTGACGGCTGAGCAGGCGAAGGTTTTTGAAGATGAACATCTGGCGAAGTTGCAAACGGTGAAAGTGCAGTTATTTGATCAAGAATTTCAAAAAAAACAAATGGTGATTACTTCGGAAGAGGGCATCATGAATACTGCAAATAATGACTTTGAATTAAAGAGCCAACGAGAAAAAACGGTCATGTTGTTTGAATCAGGATATCGGGTGTTTGCAGACCGTTTGAGTTGGAAAGAAGAGACGCGCAAAATTCGTACGAATGATCCAGTTGTCATTCAAGGGGACGGAATGGTCATTACAGGAATAGGGTTGATTGGAGATGCAGACAAAAATGAATTTCAGATACTCCACAGTGTCCGTGCGGAGGTGGCATCGCCATAACACATTTCCTGAAGGTCTCTAGCTGTTGGGTATGCGTCATCGTGGGCATTGTCTCCTCCTCTCCAGGGTGGGGAGCAAGTCAGAAAACAGCTACGGTGATAACCTCAAATACTATGACGGCAAGTAGCCAAACTAATCAGGCTATTTTTCGTGAAAATGTGAAAATGGTTCAAGAGGATTTAGTTGTTCTTTCGGATATGATGATTGTCCATTTCAAAGAGAAAGAAAGATCGCAATCCGCTGATACTGGGAAAATCGCTACTGAAGAATCCAAAAAAGAAATAAAATTTATTGAAGCAAAGAGTCATGTCAAGATTGCCAAAGGTGATAGTCGAGCAAAATGCCAACATGCGCTTTATGATAAACAAGCGGAAGTGATCACCCTTCGAGGTGCCCCAGTGGTTTGGCAAGCAGGAACTCGGGTCAGTGGTCGTAAGATTACCATGTTTCTGAAAGAAAACCGGAGTGTCGTCGAAGGAGAGACGCGGGTGACCATTGAGGAATACGAGGAAAAGTAAAAGGTGACATTGTTAAAATACGTAGAAACGCTCTCATGTAATCGCATATGAGTTTGGTTGATTGTTTCTAAAAGGTGTTGCGCTTTTGATATGGGTTGAATCCGTATGAAATGGTTTTTATCAAAACCCTGTGAATTGTTTCCCCGCGAAAACTCATTGTTTGGTTTGAGGCCTGCTTAGCCTATGGGTGAGGATTCGTCACATGAAACACATAAAATATTTACCACGGATCTTCAAAAAAGCTTTAAAGGACGGAAAGTTGTCCGGGGCGTTAGTGTAGAGTTACTGGGTGGAGAAGTTGTGGGGCTTCTCGGTCCAAATGGGGCTGGGAAAACCACCATTTTTGATATGGTGGTCGGACTTTGTCGGCCTGATCAGGGAAATATTTTCCTGGATCAAGAGGAAATCACCCATCTTCCAATGTATAAGCGTGCCCGGCGAGGAATTGGCTATTTGCCACAAGAAGCCTCAATTTTTCGTCGGTTGTCTGTGGAAGATAATGTGTTGGCTGTCTTGGAAACCCTGAAACTTTCCTCAGCTCAACGAAAAACTCGATTGGATACTTTGCTTGAAGAATTGAATCTGACCCGACTTCGAACGCATGCCTCCTATACGCTTTCAGGAGGAGAGCGACGTCGGTTGGAGATTACGCGGGCATTAGCCACGAAACCAAAATTTCTTTTCCTCGATGAACCCTTCGCAGGAATTGACCCAATAGCCGTTGGGGATATTCAAGATATTCTCACGAACTTGAAAAAGAAAAACATTGGGATTCTTATTACAGATCACAATGTGCAAGACACGCTTTCCATTACCGACCGAGCCTATATAATAAGTGAGGGAATGATTTTGGAAAGTGGTGCGCCTGAGATTATCGTGAATAGTCCAAAAGCCAGAGCGGTGTATCTCGGTGAACGCTTTAAAATGACGTAATAGCATAGGGTAATCTTTCGACTTATGGACCTTCGTTTAGATCTTCGTCTCTCACAGAAGCTGGTCATGACCCCTCAGCTGCAACAAGCTATTAAGCTGTTGCAATTATCACGATTAGAGCTCCAACAAAACTTAGCCCAACAATTAGTCGAAAATCCTCTTTTGGAAGATCTGACTTTAGAAACTCAAGAGGAGGAGCCCGTTATTGCAGAAGAAGGCAGTGAGGGCGCGAAAGAGTTAGAAAATGAAGGGACTGCTGGAGATGCTGACGAAGTTCAACCGGTTAAGGAAAGTGAACCCCTAACATCTGAAGAATGGGATAACATTTTAGGGAATGATTGGCGTCCAGCCCAGCGTGATCAAGTCGGTGCTGGGGATGAGGAATTCCCATCCTACGAACAGACTTTAACGAAACCCACTTCTCTGGAAGAACACTTAGAGTGGCAACTTCGCTTATCTTCCCTTGAAGGAGCCGATCGAGATATTGGAAGGTTGATCATTGGGAACTTAGATGAGGATGGGTATTTACGTGTTCCCTTGTCCGAATTACAAGAGGATGCCAAATGTCCTCTCGAGCAGTTGGAGCACGTGCTTCGACAGATACAGACCTTTGATCCTCCAGGAGTGGCCGCGCAAAATTTAGCTGAATGTTTATTGGTTCAACTACGAATGCTTCGCCAGGATGAGTCAGGGATAGAAAAACCCTTTCCTTCTCTGTTTTCAATGGAAGTCATGTCTTCAATTATCAATAATCATTTAGTCGATCTCCAAAAAAAACGGTATCAAGTGGTCGCGAAAACCTTAGGGATAACATTGGACGAGGTTTATGAAGCGGTCCACGTCATTGAAGGATTAGAGCCCAAACCTGGGCGGCCGTTTTCAACAGACAGTAATTCCATCATTATCCCTGACGTATATGTGGTAAAACATGAAGGAGAATGGGTCGTCCTATTAAATGAAGACGGACTTCCCCGGTTGCGAATTAGTCCCTATTATCGCCGTTTGTTATCAAATTCAGGTGAAGACGCAGGCACAACCAAAACTTACCTAGAAGAAAAACTTAAAGGGGCGCAGTGGATCATTAGGAGCATCGATCAACGTAATAAAACCATTGTGAAAGTTGTTACTAGCTTGATTAAGTTTCAAGAGGCATTTTTGGAAAAAGGGATCCAATATCTCCGTCCATTGGTCTTAAAACAAGTTGCTGATGATGTTGGGATGCATGAATCCACTATTAGTCGTGTCACCACGAATAAGTATGTTCATTGTCCCCAAGGAATATTGGAGTTGAAATTTTTCTTTAATGCAGGAATTCAGCGAGCAGATAATCGTGGTGAAGATATGTCTTCTATCACCGTGAGGGAAATGATCAGGGAAATGGTGGCTCAGGAAGAGTCGTCGAATCCATTAAAAGATCAAGAAATTGTTTCAAGACTCAAACAGAAGAATATTCTTATCGCACGCCGGACCGTTGCTAAATACCGTGCTGAACTCCATATTCCCTCGGCTAGCCAACGCAAACGTATTCCGACATAATCCGATTGCGGTTTCAGAAATGTGGTTATGCCAATTACCCTCTGATGGTGTATCAAATCATAAGCTTCTTCAGACTTCAACATATGTCCCAAGATTATTGAATCATGCTGTATTTTTTTGAGAGACTTTGATGATTACTGAGCTTTCTCGTAATCAGGTTGAAGGAAATGCCTTGCCTCTGCAGTTGATGATGGTGACAGGAACATCGGGATCTGGAAAAACCCAGGCTCTGAAGTGTTTAGAAGATTTAGGGTTTTTCTGTGTTGATAATCTTCCTCCAGCGCTCTTCCAGAAATTCACAGAAATTTGTACGCAACCGGGAAAAGATGTAAAAAAAGTTGCGCTAGGGATTGATATTCGGGAGCGAGGCTTTTTTGATGATTTGTTGAGTAATCTTGAAGCGTTGCAGTCAAATGGATGTCATGTCGAACTGTTGTTTTTAGAAGCCCAGGATGAGATTTTAGTTCGAAGATTTTCTGAATCTCGTCGTCCTCATCCCCTACTTCCCCAGCGACCTGTGATTGAAGGTATTCAACTAGAAAGGGAACGTCTAGCGGCTCTCAGGAATCGAGCACATCGCGTATTAGATACATCTGAGTTTTCTGTCCATGATCTCAAATCTTGGATGAGGGAACATTATCAGGATCGCGATGATAGCCAGACTTTAAAAATCAATTTATTGAGTTTTGGATATAAGTTCGGAGTACCCGTCGATATTGACCTTGTCTTTGATGTCCGATTCCTACGCAATCCACATTTTATTCCAGAGTTACAACCGTTAACCGGTGAACATGTTGAAATTCAGAAGTTTGTGGTGGATAGCAAAGAAGGCAAAGAGTTTTTAGAGCATTTGAGAAAACTCTTTGCCTTTTTACTCCCATTATTCGAACGAGAGCAACGCAGTTATTTAACCATTGCTTTTGGATGTACAGGAGGCCGTCATCGTTCGGTATCTATGGCCATACATATGAAAGATATTTTAAAGACTTTGGGACATGAAGTTACCCTTCGACACCGAGAAATTCAAAAGGAAAAAAAACAATCAATATAAACTTGAAATAGCTATTTGCATCCTTTTTTTTCACCTTTCCCGCCCCTAGTTTTCCTGTCCATTTTTCCCATTCCTTGCCTTTTTTACTGTTTGTGTTGATTCCGAGTCGTCTTTCTCTGTTTTTAGCCATTCTGCCAAAAATTTATAGGTCAAAATGTGTCTAGAATAGAAATATATCGTCATATTGAGTCATTGCAGGTACGAAACAGACCCAGCTAATACTAGAAACAAAGAACTGAAACAATCATGGCAATTTTTCAAAAATCGTATTGGCAACGAATGGTCTCTGGAGCTAAGGGCATATTCGGCCCTACGCCGTTAGCTATAGGGGTTGATCTGTGTGGGCGTATCATTTTCATAGTAACGTTACGTGTAAGTCGTAATGGGTTGATGTTGGAGGATTTTTTTATGCATCCCGTTAAAGGAAAACTGTTGCAAGAAGAGGGGAGTTTGTCGGAAGAAATTGAGGCCACCACAAAAAAAATTCCAGCACATGCGCATATGATAGGCACGTCTTTATCATGGTTTTCGGTGTTGGTGAAAGCGATTACGCTTCCTGAAATGAGCGAAAATGACCTTCGCGATCATCTTTCATTGGAGCTTGATCGATATATTTCGTTTGAGACTCAGGATGTTGTTTGGGATGTTTGCCGTCGTGGATCACTTTCGGAGCATGCAACTGACCAACAAGAACATTTTCTTGTTGTTGCAAAAAAAGAATGTGTAGAGCAGCAAATGGAGGCATTTAACCGAAATAAAAGGGCTTTGCATTTCGTAGATGTTGATATTTTTTCCCTTATCAATTTAGTGACGTACAACTATGGTACGGAAGACACGTGGTTACTCGCCCATATCGAGTCTACAGGAATCGTGATGGCCCTGATTAGACATGGTGCCCCTGTTGATATTCGTCAAGAAACCTATGGGGCTGAATGGTATGAAGATCTACTTGATCAGATAAGTCTTGAGCCATCCTTAGCATTGGGAAATGAATTGGGACCATCGGCGGCACTGCTTTTGGAGCAATTTTTCCAAGAAACAAGCCAGAAGGTATCGAGAATATTGGAATCCTTATCTGACCACTCAACCAAAGGCATGGATAGAGGAATACTTCTTTCTGGTAGATATGCAGTTGCACCAGGTATGGCGCAATCATTGGCTCTTTCATTGGGTATGCCGGTTCATCTCATCGATCCATTCGAGGCAATCACCGTCCCTCCATCAATCCAAGAAAACCCTGTATTCCAACAAATTGCGCCATTAATGAGCGTGGCTGTGGCCGTGGCATTACGAGGAGCGCTTTGTCATGATTGAAATTAATTTGGCGCGTCAATTACAGGGCCTTCCTGCTAAAAAGGAGAGTTCTACAATTGGCATGGGTTTAATGAGTGTCCTGCTGTGCTTAGGGATTGGTGCAGCAAGTGTGTGGTGGACTCAAACTCAGCAACAGAATTTGGAACGGGTACTCCAAGCAAAACACGTTCAAACCCAACTTCTTGACGAGAATCAAGCTACGTTGAGTCGTCTTAATGAGTATCAGAAGGAACGGCAGCGACTTCGTAAGTCTATTGAGGTTATGCAATCTCAACAGCTAGGGAAAATGCACCCTTTGGTCTTATTAGATGGAGTGAGCCGTAGTGCCGATGGTCTTGAGATGTGGTTAGATCGTGTTCAAATGACAAACCAAGTTGTTGAATTGCGCGGGCAAGCATTAGCACTCAGAGATATTGGCTCCTTTATTGATGCCCTGGAGAGGTATCAGGTTGTCACTTCATTGCCTGTTGTGGAAATTCTTGACCGCGACGATCAAAAAAGTGGAACTCTATTTTCTTTTATGATTCGTTTCGTATTGGGGCCTTGAGTGTGCATATGATTCACTGGTGGAATGAAACGCCTATTTGGCAACGATGCATGATCTTTGGAATAGCAGGGGCTTTGTTTTTGCTAGGTATGCAGAGTTGGGTGTGGAGTCCTATCCAAAGTTCCATTGCTAGAGTATCTCAGGAGGTAGGCGTGTTGGCCTCGAAGAATCAGAAGTCTATGGAGCGCATAGCCTTATTAAAGGGAGTTGAAGAGGAAGTGGCTCTTTTACGTGGGCAGTTGGCTCCAACTCTCAATCAATTACCCGTAGGGTCTAAGCCGACGGCTTTTCGTAGAGAGGTAATGGACATTAGCAATCGTATGGGAGTGTCCGTTCGTTTGTGGAAGCCCCAACTTACGTCTAGGGATGGTGAACAAGCTCATGTGGCACTCGACATTAAAGTGAAAGTTGAAGGAAGTTTTTTTGATACCGTTCACTTTTTAGATGAGGTGTTAGAATTATCGTGGCTCCACGCTGTCGACTCCTTGATTCTTCTGAGAAAGCAAAATGGTGTGAATGAGTCTTTAGTGAGCACTGACTTTACCATTAAAGGTCTTGATCCTCACCAATTGTCTCTGCCGGAGGATATGCAAAAAATATAATGGGTTGTGTGGAGGCTGAGGGTAAGCAAGAGAAAATAGTATGTTGAAGAAACAGGTCTGTCATATTGTGAGAAAAAGTCCTGCAAGTCAGGGCGTTAGTGTTGCGAGTCAGATTTTTGTGTCTATCGTTGCTAGCCTATTGAGTAGTTCGTTTGCTCTATCCGCAGATTTCCTACATTCCTCGCCAAAGATAAACCTAGTGGATAAAATGATTCGATTAAGCCACACCACGGGAGCTTTCCAAAATCGGCGTGATCCATTTCAACCAATAAAAAAGCGTGGTTCTATTTCATCCTCGCCAAGGAAAGCTGATCCTGTGCTTCCTGCGATAGATTCTATCCCAGTGCCCACTGCTCCTCCATGGAAATTATTGGGTATCATTGAAGGTAAATTTGGGCGTCAAGCCGTGATTCAACTATCACCAAAAAAACGAGTGGTTGTTAAAGCTGGTTCAGAAGTCGCCCGTTCAGGATGGATCGTTAAAACTATTAATCCACGGGAAATACTTTTTGAGCATTCCTCTTCCTGGCCAACTAAAAATGGCCTTTCGCCATTCCAAATCTTTGTGCTTTCCTTTTCACCGCATAGAACATCTTTCTGAAAATTCTGGTTGAGAAAGACCAGAGAAACCTTCATAATCTCCTAGTACGTTTGGGCTTTTCAGCAAAGAATATTACCTGATATAGGACTTTTTACGTATTAACGGTAGGGATTGTTATGTTGAGATATTTAAATGCAGGGGAATCACATGGTCGGGGGCTCATGGCAGTTGTGGAAGGTGTCCCTTCGGGGCTACCGGTTACAGCTGATGCGATTAATGCTGATCTTATGCGTCGACAAGGTGGGTATGGACGTGGTGGACGGATGCGTATTGAAAAAGACCGAATCGAATTTATTTGTGGTGTCCGAAAAGGAAAAACATTAGGGAATCCGTTGGGGCTCCTTATTTGGAATAAAGATTGGGAAAATTGGAAAGAGATTATGGCCTCAGAACCTGGGCCGCCTTCGACTGAACGCGTTGTCACACGTCCACGTCCGGGACATGCAGATTTAGTTGGGGCCATTAAATATGGCCATCGGGATATTCGAAATGTCCTGGAAAAGGCTAGTGCTAGAGAAACAGCCATTCGAGTGGCGATTGGAGGAATCGCGAAGGCGCTATTGGCGCAGTTCGATATGCAGGTCGTGAGTTATACCATGGCCATCGGTGCTGTCGTCGCGCCTACGCAAGCTGATCCTCTTGCGGCGTATCAAGAAGCAGAACAATCAGACGTACGGTGCCCGGATTCTGAAGCTGCCAAAAAGATGGTTGAACATATTCGTGGAGCCAAACATAAGGGTGATTCACTGGGAGGAATATTTGAAGTCGTGGTGACGAACCCTCCGATTGGATTGGGCACGTATGCCCAATGGGATCGACGGTTGACTGCACGATTGGCAATGGCGGCCATGAGTATTCAAGCCATGAAGGGTGTGGAAATCGGAATGGGTTTTGAGTCGGCTCGTCGCTATGGCTCAGAAGTCCATGATGACATTTATTTTGATCAAACGGTGGGCCAATTCATTCGCAAATCAAATAACGCGGGTGGGTTAGAAGGCGGTATCACCAATGGCCAACCTATTGTTATACGTGTGGCCATGAAGCCAATTGCCACCTTGTACAGTCCAAAGGACAGTGTGGATATTGAGACCAAAGAACCTTTTGAAGCGACGGTTGAACGATCGGATATTTGTACCGTTCCTGCGGCTGGGGTCGTTGGTGAAGCTGTCATTGCCTATGAAATGGCCAATGCCCTCATCGAAAAATTTGGGGGAGATACGTTAGATGAAATGAAACGAAATTTTAAGGCTTATCAGGAGTATGTTCGCTCATTTTGAACCATGGCTGGCTATCACGTATGTATGTGTGTATGAAGGATGTATCACTACAAACTTCCATTCCATAGTTCCTTTTCTATGACTTGCTGTCCATGAAGATTGTTCCTGCCTCTAATCGTGTTCCGGTGGCGTTAGGCGATCGGAGCTATGAGATTCTTATTCAACCGGGCATCTTGAGCCAAATTGGAGTTATTCTCAAAAGTGCTGGTTGTGCTGGGCGTGTTGGTATCGTGACAAATCCTGTGGTTCATCAATTGTACGGCAGTGTTGTCCTCCGTGCCTTACGGCAGGCTGGGTTTTCTCCGTTCCTCATCATCGTTCCAGATGGAGAGAAGGCCAAGACCGTGCAGTGGCTGTCTAAAATTCTGGATGCGCTGGTGGCCCAGCAATTGGAACGACAGGATATGATTTTGGCATTAGGGGGAGGTGTTACTGGAGATGTGGCAGGTTTTGCAGCGTCAACCTATTTACGAGGCATTCCGTTTGTTCAGGTGCCAACGACTCTTGTGGCGCAAGTAGATTCAAGCGTCGGTGGAAAAACGGGAGTCAATCATCCAGAAGGAAAGAACTTAATTGGGGCATTTTATCAGCCCAAAATAGTGGTTATTGATCCGCATGTACTCAAAACACTTCCTCCCAGGCAATGGATTGCCGGCTTGGCTGAAGTCATAAAATATGGGGTAATTGCCGACGAACAATTTTTTTCCTATCTAGAGCAGCATGTAGAAGAAATACAAGAGCAGGCCGATGAGGCCATGCTTCATGTTCTTCGACGCTGTTGTGAAATTAAGGCCGACGTGGTGGCAGGGGATGAACGTGAATCAGGCAGAAGACGAATTCTCAATTATGGGCATACGGTGGGACATGCTTTGGAAGCCTGGGGGCGCTATAGAAAATGGATCCATGGTGAAGCGGTTGGAATTGGAATGGTTCAAGAAGCGTTAATAGGGCAATATTTAGGAATGTGCTCGCATAGTGTGGTTGAACGGCAAAATGATCTTATTAAAAGGGCTGGGTTGCCATTTGCCATTCCAAAAGAAATGACATTCTTGAATCTGTGGCAAACCATGCAACATGATAAAAAGGTGATCAAAGGAGATATTCACTGTGTTTTGCCACGGTGCATTGGAGAGGTAGGCGTCGTGCCTCTCGTACGTGAATCTATCCGGAAATGGTTTTCTCTTCAACAATCCTCTTCTCCTAGACTTGCTACGGGAGTTCGACAATTGCCATCCCGTTCACGTCTTGCACGCAAAAAGTAGTATGGCACGGGCCAAACAATTGACAAGTGATGAGCTGAAGCAGCAAGTGCGGGAACGCACTCGTGAGATTTATATTCTCCATCGCATTAGCGAGTCGATTAGTAATACGTTGGAATTACCTATTGTCTTAAAGCAAATAGTTGAGGTTGTGGTTGAAGTGACGAAAGCCGATGCCTGTTTATTGTATTTGCTTTCAGAAAATAAGGAAGAGTTAATTTTGAGTGCATCGAAGAACCCACATCCACGATTAATCGGGCGGATCTCTATCGGATTAGGCGAAGGAATTACGGGATGGGTGGCCCGTGAAAAAGTTCCCGTTGTTGTGCCTCGGCATGCGAGCGATGACGCCAGGTTTAAATTCTTTCATCGATTGCCGGAAGATCGATATCAGGCCTTTGTGTCGGTCCCTATAATCAGTAAAGGCGAAATTATTGGTGTGATTAACGTCCAGCACAAACGTTCCAAACGTTATACCGAAGAAACGTTAGCTCTGCTCCTGACAATTGCTAATCAGGTAGGAGGAACCATTGCAAATGCCAGATTATTTGCTGAAATGCGGGAAAAAGCCCGGCGGCTTGAGACCCTTTCCCAAGTCTCAGAAACCGTAGCTTCGGATAGATTGATTGAGGATGTCTTACAGTTAATTGTCACGATGACCGCGCAATTAATGAGCTCTAAGATTTGCTCTATTATGCTGGTCGACCAAGAATCTGGCGAACTTCGGATTTCGGCAACCCAGAGCTTAAGCGATGCCTACCGGCGAAAGCCTCCCCTGAAAGTCGGCCAAAGTATGAGTGGACGGGCGGTACAGGAACAACGGCCAGTTTATGTGCCAGACGTGAGAACAGAAGGCGGATATTTTTATCGTGATCTGGCAAAGCAAGAGGGGCTACATTCGTTGCTCTCTGTTCCCATGTTAATCAAAAATAACGTGATTGGAGTCGTGAATGTGTATACCTCGAGCCAGCATGTTTTTTCGGAAGAAGAAGTCAAGACGCTACAAGTCATTGCCAACCAATCGGCGGTGGCCATCGAACATACGCGATTGTTGGAAAAATCTTTTGAGATGCAAGAAGCGTTAGAAGTTCGCAAACAAGTAGAACGAGCGAAAGGTTTTCTTATGGCCTCCAAGGGGCTTTCAGAACCCGAGGCTTTTCGGTTGATGCAACGGCAAAGCATGAATTTGCGAAAATCCATGCGTGAAATAGCAGAGGCTATTATTTTGGCCGAAGAACTTCAACAGGCAACTCAACCATAGAACATAGGAATTGCAACATCTTCAAAACAGCTAGATATGATACGGGAGAGTTTGAAGACTAAGCTTGGCACTTGTATAATAGTTGAATATGGGCAACAATGACGTTGCCTTTCTACAGTGAGTCAATGAAACATAGGACAATGGCGTCCTCGGTTCCTTTTGGGACAGAGGGCGTTTTTTTATGATGAAACTACGATTGGCCATGGCTCAGATGAATGCAGTAGTTGGTGATCTTGAGGGAAATACTCGAGCTATTTGCCGATGGATTCGTGAGGCCAAAAGAGCCAAAGCTGATGTCGTAGTTTTTCCCGAATTGGCGGTGTCGGGATATCCTCCAGAAGATCTTCTCCTGATGCCGCAGTTTCTTCGTGATGTTTGCCGGAACCAACAACGGATTGCCAAGATATCCAATGATCTGATGGCGGTAGTCGGAAGTGTAGGGATGCCTGCCAAAGGTATATCTCATCCCGTTTCTTCCATAGAAACAAAGAAGCCACTCAATGTTGCATGGGTATTTGGAGAAGGTCGACTAGTTGGGAGTTACGCCAAGCAGAAACTTCCCAATTACGGGGTCTTTGATGAACAGCGATATTTTCAGGAAAGCACAGAGAATTCAATTTTTTGCTTGGGGTCGATTCGTATAGGCATCAGTATTTGTGAGGATATTTGGTTTCCTGATGGGCCAGCATGGGGACAAGTGAAACGAGGGGGCGCACAGATTATCTTGAATATGAATGCCTCTCCCTATCATATTGGAAAAACACGTTCTCGACGACGGATGTTGGTAGAGCGTGCGAAAACCTACCGGGTGTTTGTGAGTTATACCAACATGGTGGGAGGGCAGGATGAATTAGTTTTTGATGGAAATAGCGTCGTATATGACCCTCAAGGACAACGTATTGCTCAAGCAAAGGCCTTTGAAGAAGACTTGATACTCACTGACCTGGAGATTTTCAACTCAGGGCAACAACTGCCTCGATGGAGAAAACCGCCACCCGCGAAAAAAAAGGCAGGGATTTTCTTTGTCAACATTCCCTGGAAAAATGGCGATTCAAAAAAAATGCTGTCTCCTGCGGAAAAAATGCCATGCTCTATGAGCGAATCTGAAGAAATCTATCGAGCCTTGGTGTTAGGCGTGAAAGACTATGCTAGAAAAAATTTGTTCTCGAAAGTTGTCGTGGGGATCAGTGGAGGCATTGATTCAGCCTTAACCGCACTCATTGCCCGAGATGCTCTCGGTCCTGAAGCGGTTGTGGGTGTCATGATGCCATCTCCTTATACCTCTTCAATCAGTAAATATGATTCAAAGATCTTGGCGAAAAACTTAGAGATTGACTTGCTGAATATCCCTATTACTAACCTCTTTAAACCCTTCCTTCGTGCATTACGCCCGTTTTTCAAGGGGTATTCGGTGAATACGACCGAAGAAAATTTGCAGGCACGTATTCGAGGAACGTTATTGATGGCCCTTTCAAACAAGTTTGGCTATCTTGTTTTGACAACAGGAAATAAAAGCGAAATGAGTGTTGGGTATGCCACATTATATGGCGATATGGCAGGTGGTTTTGCGGTGATCAAGGACATTCCGAAAATGCGAGTCTATCAATTGGCTCGATGGCGAAGTGAGTGGCATGGCCAAGATTTTGATCGGGTACGTATTCCTGAAAGAATTCATGTGCGGGCCCCTTCGGCAGAATTACGAGCCAATCAGGAAGATCAGGATTCATTGCCACCGTATCCCGAATTAGATGCTATCTTAGAGGCCTATATTGAACACAACTATTCCAAAAGTAAGATAGTTACATTGGGCTATGCTGTGCAAACTGTAAAAAAAGTGATCCAGCTTGTGGATAGCAGTGAATATAAACGGCGCCAAGCTCCAGTGGGTATTAAAATCACGGCTCGGGCTTTAGGGAAAGATCGACGTATGCCCATTACCAACCGATATGTTCCTAAGGGATAATGGTTCCCTAACCAAATCCTCATTTCTCTCAAGTAGCGACAGATAATGGCCACTAGTCATCCCTTTTCTTCTATGCCTCTCACTCATGTGCATTCCCAGAGTCTGGAGGAACAACGCGAATCTTTATCTCAACGTTTGAAAGACGGAGCGACAGGTGGGGAAGTTGTTCAAGCGTTTTCTGATTTTATGGATGCGCTCATAATCGCGCGGTTTCGGGAAGTCGTCCAACAAAGCCATTCCAAGACGCGAGAAAGCTGGCAGCACTGTTGTTTAGTCGCCATGGGTGGATACGGCCGTCGGGAGTTGGCTCCCTATTCGGATATTGATGTTATGGTGCTGACGTACGGCGATCATACTCAAATTGCTGAGACAATTTCTAAGGGTGTATTTCATCATTTGTGGGATTTAGGTTTTCAAGTTGGTCATAGTGTGCGAACGATTGCAGAATGTCTTGAGATGGGAGCCACTGACCTTCCAACGTGCACCTCATTGATGGAATCGAGATTTTTAGGAGGGAATGCCGCTGTCTTCCAGGCATTTCAGAGGAAATTTGATCGACGTATTCTCAGGCGTCAAGCTAAGCAATTTGTTCGAGATAAAATTGATGAGCGGCAGCGGGAATATGCCAAATTTGGAGAAACGGTTTTTTTACTTGAACCCAATATTAAAAAAAGTAAAGGCGGATTGCGAGATCTCCATCTGATTCAATGGGTCGGGCAGGCTCGCTATGGAGTTGGAGCCATTCAAGAATTGTCCAATCGAGGGATCTTAGCATTTCAAGACTATCAAGTGTTGCAGGATGCACAGGAGTTTCTCTGGCATCTTAGAGCGTTTCTTCATTTTGAGGCAAAGAGAGCGCAAGATATTCTTACCTTTGATGATCAGGTCAGGGTTGCGGAATTTTATGGTTTGTCTGATCTTCCGAATTTGTTAGCTGTTGAACAATTTATGCAGACATATTTTCAACATACTATGGGGTTGCATGATCGGAGCATACGGTTTCTCGAGCAAGCACAGGAGCAATCTTGGTTAAGTAAGGTGAGACGACGGTGGTGGCCTCATGTGTTGATTGACGGATATTTTCGGAAGGAAGGGCAACGGCTTACTATCCCTCAAGAAAAATTACTGGGAGCCTTCGAAAGCCCTATCGTACTGTTGAAATTATTCGAAATATCGCATGAACAAGCCATGGCTATCGATCCGCAGGTGTTGAATGAATTGTCACAACATCTTGCCTCTATGCCAAATGAACAATTTCATACGGATGAAGTTAGTCGTCTTTTTCGAGGAATATTAGGGCGTCCAGGTCGAATTGAGAAGACGCTTAGGGCAATGCACCAAGCGGGGCTTTTAGAAAAGCTCGTGCCAGCTTTTTCTCGTGTTCGAGGTCTTATGCAATTCAACCAATATCATAAATATACAGTGGATGAGCATAGTCTATTAGCCGTCAAAGAAGCAGAACGATTCCTAGAAGATCAAGGGATGATAGGGGAGGTTTATCGGGAGATTGAGGACAAGGATATTCTACACTTGGCCTTGTTACTGCATGATTTAGGGAAAGGTCGAGCTGGGGATCATTGTAAGGTCGGACAAGAGCTGGCACACATCACTGCGGATAGATTAGGGCTGACCTCAAAGGAAAGAGAGGTGCTAGTTTTTCTTGTATTTCATCATCTCGTCATGTCTCATACGGCTTTTCGCCGGGATGTGACTGATCCAAAAATTACGGCAATATTTGCGAGGAAAATGAAAACCGTTGCCGTTCTTCAAAAAATGTTCATTTTGACTGTGGCCGACATTTCAGCAGTAGGGCCGGAGGTCATGACCAAATGGAAAGAATCGTTACTGAGTGAGCTGTATGCCCGTACATATGAAGTCTTAGTCGAAGGCCAGCAACCCTCTCCATCTACAGACGGACAATTGTTTCTGCAACCGGTCATGCAGAAAGCACTTCTTGAAGCCATGGAGACTCAGTTGGGAGAATCCTCTATTCAAGTATCAGATTGGGCTTCGTGGGTTGAGAGTCAATGCTTGCAATTGCCTGATTGGTATATCACCTCGACTTCTGTCGACCAAATGGCTGCCCATCTTTTGGCCATGAAGAATTTGTCGGCTAGTCCAACATATGTTAAGGGACGATTTAATAGTGAATTGGGTGTCTCGGAATATGTGTTGATTACGCGAGAACAAGCCAAGCCAGGTCTCTTTATGCAAGTCACAGGAGTCTTGGCAGCACGTGGATTGGGTGTATTGAATGCTCAAATTATGACGTTAGCTGACGGTACCGCCTTGGACATTTTTTCAGTTAACGATCCTGATTGTGATGGCCAACCTACGGAATTTCGATTGAATGAAGTCTCTCAGGAAATCCGGTCAGTCGTACAAGAGGAGGCTTCAGTTGAACAAGTCTTTGAACGCCATCGCCGTATGACATTTGGGCGCCAATTTCCAACTGGACGTCATGCTACCGAAGTTCTTATTGATAATGAAGTCTCTGATTCCTATACAGTCATTGACGTATTTGCAGACGACAAGCCAGGTCTCTTATTCGTATTAGCTAAAACGCTTGTACAACTAAATCTCTCTATTCACATGGCTAGAATTGGTACGCGAGTGGACCAAGTCGTTGACGTGTTTTACGTGACCAATAGACAGAATGAAAAAATTTCTTCGGAAAAGCAACGCGAGGATATTCAGAAAATTCTTGTAGCGGCAGTGAATGGATTCTTAGAGAAAGATGAGCCTGCGTTTTTTGACTGAAAAAATAGGGAAAATTATTCAACATTGTTAATTTGGTATAGATAATCCTTCTCTAATCTATCGTGTTGAAAACAAAAGACAAAAACTTCAGAAAGCCATACATATTAAACAATGCCGAATTTTTGAAGGATAAATATTGTATGGAACGGCAGGTGCAGTAATCGTGACAGTAGTCCAGTGTGCTGTTTGATATCATTGCCATGAAGAACGCGGGGCCGAACAATTAAAATCAAATGGTGTTAAACCCTCCCGCTTTTGCATGAACTTGCTGATCTATTCGACATGGTTTCTCTCCGTTAGTCGTCTGATGTCACGTTGTGGATTTGCTTATACGTGCTAGTAGTAGGAAAGAAGCAAAATGGAAGCTTGCAATATGGGAGCCGATTCGATAAAAATAGCCATTAGAGCAATGGACAAGTCAAATATATATATTGAAAGGAGGAATCTAACAAGGGTGCTGTCATTTTCTTATATGTAATTGAATGTTGTGTGACTTGATGAGATGTTGGTTTCAGACTAAATGAATTGAGTATAGCTAGCGGAAAGCTCGTAATCTGGCAACTCAGTTTTATTCAAAAGCATCATTTGGGAAGGATGATGAAGTAATTTTTGATACGTCTTGATCTTACCAATTATTAAATCATTTCCAGATAGATGCCTCCTCTGTAGTTGTCCAGAAGTCCTAGCCTTTGCCATTAAAATTTCCAGTATTCTCCTTCCGTTAGGTATATCTTAGCTTATTATTCCTCAACACCACTGTTCTGCTATAGCTCTTCGATTGTCTGCCCTCTCTTCCAACAATTAGGTCACAATACAATAAGTCCGTCAAAAAGTGGATTGTTCGCTTGAGAAAATACTGAGTTTAATTGGTGTTTTGGTGGCCTTGACAAGGAATGGGGTGACTCACCGCAACTCTACCCCGAGGGAAGATCCAACGTTAGAACGTTTTTAGGACAAGATTTATGATTCAGTAAATTATTTTAAAAAAAGATCAAGAATCAAATTTTCTCTCCGACATCTTTTGAATGACTCTTTAGGGATTTTTCATGCCAAGAATCGCACAAAATACCACCTCATCTGCAGCTCATTCACCGTCACACTGGGAAAATGCACCGTCAATACTGCCTGATCTTTTTCGTTCTAATTTGGAGACGCTGGAGCATTCCACCGCCTTGTGTTTTGAAGATTCACGCCTTTCTTATCACGAACTCAATGAGCGATCCAATCAATTAGCGCGGCGGTTACAATCACTTGGTGTCGGTCCCGATGTATTGGTAGCTGTTGTTGCTGATCGTTCTATGGAGATGGTCATCGCCATGGTAGCCATTCTCAAAGCCGGGGGTGCTTATGTGCCCATCGATCCGGGGTATCCAGATGACCGACTCTTATTCATGATTGAGGATTGTGGTGCACCGGTTGTACTCCTGCAAGAAAAGTGGCGACAAAAAATCAAGTGGTCTAGCCAAGTTTTAGTATTCTTGGACGGGCTACCTGAATGGCACACTGAATCTTCTCAACCAGTTTCATCTGAGAACCTGACTCCTGATCACTTGGCCTATGTCATTTATACCTCAGGCACAAGTGGTCGTCCAAAGGGGGTCATGATTTCGCACCGGGCCATTTGTAACCGCCTGATTTGGATGCAAGTGCGCTACGATCTTAAACCTGAAGATGCAGTTCTACAAAAAACTCCATTTAGCTTTGATGTTTCAGTGTGGGAGTTTTTCTGGCCGCTCATGATTGGGGCCCGTCTCGTACTCGCGCGTCCTGAGGGGCACAAAGATGCCGATTATCTCGCACACCTCATTGAACAACACGAGATTCGCGTCTGCCATTTTGTCCCATCAATGCTGCATTCGTTCCTCAAAAAACCAGAACGGACAGAGCAATGTCGAAGTCTACGCCATGTCATCTGTAGTGGAGAAGTGCTCTCACGATCCGTTCATGACAGATTTTTTACGTTGCTCGATCACGTGCAGTTGCACAACCTCTACGGTCCTACGGAGGCCGCTGTCGATGTCACTCACTGGACCTGCCAAAAAAACTGGCCAGAGCTTTCCATACCGATTGGTGTCCCGGTCTCTAACACTCAAATCTACATCCTCAACGCCGCGGGAGAACCCGTCAAAAATGGCGCGGTGGGCGAGTTGCACATTGGAGGTGTACAAGTCGGGCGTGGCTACTTAGGAAGAGAAGAACTCACAGCGAAATATTTTGTTCCCGATCCTTTTGCCAAGCAATCCTCCACTACTAGATCTGCTGGAAATGAATTGACAGAGCCGGGTACCAGTTACATGTACAAGTCCGGTGACCTGGCTCGCTGGCGATCGGATGCCAATATCGATTTTCTCGGTCGCATAGACAACCAGGTAAAGATTTTGGGCATGAGAATCGAGCTTGGTGAGATCGAGGCAGTCCTTGAAGAAATGCCAGAGATATCTCAAGCAGCCGTGCTAGCCCGGGAAGATATCGCTGGTGAGCATCGTTTAGTCGCTTACGTTGTTGCCAGCCAAGGGTACGAAACCTCTGTTTCAATGCACGTTCTCCGCCCTTATTTAAAACGTCGTCTCCCTGATTACATGCTCCCCTCCGCTCTAGTCGTGCTTCCCGTCATGCCGATATCGGCCAATGGGAAGACGGACCGCAAGGCCTTGCCGACCCCCTCAAGGCAACGCCCGGATCTAGGGTATCCTTATGTGCCGCCCGCGACCGACCTTGAGCGTCATCTGACAGACCTGTGGAGTAACCTTTTGCGCATCGATGGGATTGGAGTCCAGGATCCATTTTTTGACCTTGGAGGCAATTCCATCTTGGCAGCAGAATTTGTTTCAAAGATCGCAACAGAATTCGCTGTCAATATCTATATCGTTTCAATTTTCGATTCGCCAACTATTCGTGAATACTCCCAGTTTTTGGAGAAAGATTATCCTGAATCTGTTCTCCAGAAATACAAAAAAGGCACCGCCACTCTGTCCGTTACCGGCAGTTCCACCACCATCACAGACCATGATGTTGAAGACATGCACGCGGCCGTCTATAAACTCACAGAACCTGCCCCACCCGAATCTGGTGGCAAATCCAGCCGACCCGCGATCTTTGTGCTGGCGCCACCTCGTTCGGGCACCACTCTGTTAAGAGTCATGCTCGCCGGACACCCTCAACTCTTCGCGGCAGCAGAGTTGCAACTCCTCTGTTTTCATACCCTCGAGGAACGGCGTAAAGCCTTCTCCGGAAAGTTCAGCCTTTGGCTTGAAGGGACGATTAGGGCGATTATGGAGTTACGGAAATACGGCGCTGATAAAGCTCAAAATTTGATGGAACAGTACGAGAGTCAACAACTCACGACCCGACAGTTTTACCAACACTTACAATTCTGGGCGGGTGAGCGCATACTCGTAGATAAATCGCCATCTTACGTGCTGGATAGCAACGCGTTACAAAAGGCCGAACAAGATTTCGAGCAGCCGCTCTACATCCATCTCGTTCGCCATCCATACGCCATGGCGAAGTCTTTCCAGAACTATCATATGGATCAGGTGCTGTTTCTCAAACAGCATTCCTTTTCTCCCCTGCAATTGGCTGAGCTTGTGTGGCTGGTTAGTCACGAAACGACGGTGGAATTCTTGAAAAACGTTCCGAGCCATCGATGGGTCCGCATTCACTACGAAGAACTGGTGAGGTCCCCAGAACCCGTACTTCGCAACGTGTGCAAGACACTGAACATTTCATACCATGATGATATGGCAACGCCATACATGAACATCGAAAGCAAAATGGTCGATGGGATCCATAAGGTGTCCAAGCCGATGGGCGACACGCATTTTTTAATGCACGATCGTATTGACCCAAAGGTTGCTGATAACTGGAAGGGGGTGCTAAGCGACAATTTCCTTAGCGATCGTACATGGAAATTAGCTGAAAGTCTTGGGTACAAACGACCCAATGCTTTGGCTGTGAACACCTCTCGAAGGCAACGACGAGACGTACAACAACTCAGGCATAATCAGGCTCTAAAAGCTCGCCGTGTACACCGACAGAAAGACAGTTAACTATGGACAACGAGTCTATTCCTAATCGAGAAGATATAGCGATCATTGGCATGGACGTCAGGGTACCTGGCGCAAGAAATATTGAGGAATTCTGGAGCAATCTTCAGAATGGAGTTGAGTCTGTTTGCAGCTTCAGTGCAGAGGAATTAGCAGCCGCTGGAGTGACATCTGAAACACTGAAAGATCCTAATTTTGTCAATTCCGGTGCGCAGGCTGAAGATCTGGATTGCTTCGATGCATTATTTTTTGGCATTAGTCCCCGAGAAGCGCAGATTATGGATCCTCAGCACCGGGTATTTCTGGAAGCCGCATGGGCGGTGTTAGAGAGAGCTGGTTACGATCCTGAACAATTCAAAGGTCTAATCGGCGTTTTTGGTGGTCTTGCGCCCAATACATACCGGTATAAAGTTCTCGACAAAAATCCGGCAATCCTTGAAGGGGTTGGCGAATACCTGTCCATGATTTGCAGTGAGCGCGAATATGCGATCACTCGGACGGCGTTTAAACTCAATTTGTGTGGACCAAGTCTTTGCGTCAATACCGCGTGCTCCACCTCGGGTGTAGCCCTACATCTTGCCTGTCAAAGTCTGCTGTCGGGGGAAAATGATATGTGTTTAGTTGGTGGCGCACGAGTACGAGCACCTCTTTCTGCAGGTTATGTCTATCAGGAAGACGGAATACCCTCACCTGATGGACATTGTCGTGCTTTCGATGCTGAAGCGCGAGGTACAGTAATTGGAAATGGTATTGGCATGATCCTTATTAAACGTCTTTCAGATGCCCTACGGGACGGCGATTGGATCCATGCAATTGTTCGAGGAACAGCTGTAAGCAACGACGGAGCGGCCAAAGTCGGCTTTACAGCGCCTGGCGTTCGTGGTCAAAGTGCAGCCATCGCAGAAGCGATTGCAATGGCTGGGATTAGTGCAGAAACCATCCAGTACCTTGAAGCACATGGTACGGGAACTGCTCTAGGTGACCCCATAGAAATTGCGGCTGCGACCAAGGCATTTCGAGAGTCGACAGATCAGCAAGCTTTTTGTGCGATTGGGTCGGTCAAGACCAATATCGGCCATCTGGATGCGGGCGCCGGCGTAGCGGGCATCATCAAAACTGCCCTTGCCCTAGAAAATCGCCTGATTCCACCGAGCCTGAATTATAAGAAACCCAACCCTCAAATTGATTTCGAGAATAGTCCATTTTATGTCAATGACAAACTTTCTGAATGGCCGAGAAATGGACACCCCCGCCGGGCCGGGGTAAGTTCTTTTGGTCTCGGGGGTACCAATGCACATATCATACTCGAAGAAGCCCCTCAGTTAGAATCTTCCAGTTCAGGGAGACCGTGGCATTTGTTAGTACTTTCAGCCAAGACTGACACGGCACTTCATCAGGCGAGCAAAAATCTGGCTATGCATCTTAAAATGAACCCCGAATTGTCTCTTGCGGATGTGGCGTATACGTTGAAATTGGGACGACGGGCTTTCAACCATCGAAGGATGTTGGTGTGCCAGAAAATTGAAGATGCGGTTTCCATGATCGAAATAGGGGATCCCCAACACGTCATTTCGAGTATCCAACCAGCTAAAGAGCGTAACGTAGTGTTTATGTTCTCAGGCCAAGGGTCTCAGTATATCAAGATGGGGTCAGAACTGTATGCAGTCGAATCGACGTTCCGTGAGCAAGTCGATGTCTGTGCAGAAATCCTCAAACCTTCTTTGAATCTTGATATCCGTCAAGTGCTTTTTCCCCAAGATACAAAATTGGATGAAGCTTCCGAACTGCTCAATCAAACCCACATGACACAGCCAGCTCTATTTGTGATTGAGTATGCTCTGGCAAAAATGTGGTCCGCATGGGGTGTCCAACCTCAGGCAATGATCGGTCACAGCATCGGAGAGTATGTAGCGGCGTGTCTTGCCGGTGTCTTCTCTCTAGAAAGTGCGCTGGCGTTGGTAGCTACGCGCGGGCGTCTGATGCAGCAATTGCCTCCTGGAGCCATGCTTGCCGTACCTTTACCGGAAGAAGAAGTGAAGTCTCACTTGGGAGAACGATTATCTTTAGCGGCAGTGAATAGTCCAATGTCGTGCGTTGTTTCAGGCCCCATCAGTGATGTCGATGCATTGCAACATCAGCTTCTCGAAAGCGGAATAGAATGTCGCCGCCTTCACACATCTCATGCATTTCACTCGGCGATGATGGATCCTATCCTGGAGACTTTTGCTGAGCGAGTGAAGGAAATTGACTTGCAGCCTCCCCACATTCCATATATTTCCAATGTTAGCGGTACCTGGATTTCCGCAGTAGAGGCAACAGATCCAAGCTATTGGGCCAACCACATTCGACAAACCGTGAAATTTTCTGATGGCCTCCAGGTTTTATTGCAGGATTCTGAGCAGATTGTCCTTGAGGTCGGACCAGGGCAAACACTCAGTACGTTTGCAAGGCGTCATCCCAAAAATGTTAAGAGTCAAGATGTGGTTTCATCTTTGCGCCATCCCAAAGAACAAACTCCAGAGTTTGCATTCTTGCTGAATAGTCTGGGGAGATTGTGGCTTGCTGGAGTGAAGATTGATTGGTCTCAGTTTTATGCTCTTGAGACCCGACTCCGCGTTCCGTTGCCGACCTATCCGTTCGAACGAAAGCGCTATTGGGTTGAAGCCATCACACACGCGAGAGAACCAGTGATTGACTCGACTCTTTTAACTGAGGCTAGTCCAGACGAAAGCCAAACTCTCACGATAGATCGCCAATACATGGATTCAACTCCACGACTGAATCGGAGTGAACGAATTGTTTCAGAGTTGAAAAGTTTAATCGAAGACCTCACTGGAATTGATCCAACAGATATTG
Source organism: Nitrospirales bacterium (assembly GCA_965223635.1). GTDB lineage: Bacteria > Nitrospirota > Nitrospiria > Nitrospirales > UBA8639 > Nitrospira_E. The sequence goes on along the minus strand of OZ245007.1, from coordinate 1,258,920 downwards.
ATATCCATGCAACATTTCTCGAACTGGGTTTTGATTCTCTGTTGCTGACCCAAGCCAATGCGGCTATTAAGAAAACATTTGAAGTCAAAATTTTATTTCGCCAATTGTTCGAAGAATTCTCAACGATCAATTCTTTGGCAGGGTATATAGATACCCAACTACCGCCTGAGGCCTTTCCGGATAAAACACAAGAAGTCCAATTACAGTTGAGGAATCCAATAACACCTGTATCGTCAATCGAATCATTGCCTGGTAACTCGGCCTTCAAGTCTATGCAGCCGGGAAAGAGGGACCTTGAGGATGGAGAAGCGGGCATTGAATCTTCTCTCGAAAACATGATCATTCAGCAAATCCAAACAAATACGAAGCTACTTGAAATTCTTAGAGATCGGAATCGACATCAGGGCCATTTCACATCGTCCTCGACTTCAATAATGCCACAGCCATCCGGTGCCATTGACACGAAAGATATTTCAGGGATTGATGTATCGATGAAACGCGACCGATGGGAGTTAGATTTTAAAGCTGAGCTATCTGCATTAAGCGGACGAGAAAGCACACTAGCCAGGGAATTAGGTATTCAAGGAATGGATGTCTACGATGGCCTTGAGCATGCTCTCAATGATCTGTGTTCGGCTTATGTATGCCAATACTTTCAATCCTGCGACATCAAAATTAGCGATGGATGCCAGTACAAGGTATTGGAACTTCAAAGGATTCTAAGGGTAGTACCTAAATTCGAGAAGTTTTTTCATTACATGCTAAAAGTCTTGACTGAAGACAAGGTCATTAAATGTGAGAACGACGAAATTCTATTTTTAGAGGTTAAACCTGCCCTGAAAGATCCACAATCTTTAAAAGACTCCTTGATGAGTACCTATCCTCAATTCATGGGGATTTTCGAGATGTTGGATCATTGCGCTCAACATTTTCGAGATGCACTCTCTGGTGAAATGCCTGCGATCCAAGTGCTATTCCCCGATGGGACCCGTGACCTAATTAAGAGAAACCTCGAGGATAACACGATTGAACACCAACGCTTGCGAATCTATAAATTGTTGACGAAAGAATTGATTCTAAAACTGGCCGCAAACAGCCCTGTCAGAATTTTGGAAGTTGGCGCCGGAAGCGGCTCGTTAACTTGGGAACTGGCGGAAGCTCTGAAAGACCGTGATGTTACGTATTACTTTACGGACATTGGCAGAGCCTTCGTGAATGCTGCAAAAAAGGAGGCAGACAGGCGTGGGTTAGGGATGATGAAATTTGGAGTTCTTGATATAGCAAAAGATTCCGAAGAGCAAGGGTTCAAGCCGGAAAGTTTTGATATCATTTTGGCGCTGAACGTCGTTCATGCAACACCCAATATTGAGTCTACGTTGGGTAACCTGAAGAAACTCTTGATGCCAAGGGGTTTTATATGCTTGATCGAATTAGTGACAGCACATCGCTGGACAAATTTAGTATGGGGCACTACGGAAGGATGGTGGTATTTTAACGACGGTTATCGAGAGCATACGCCACTGGTAGGATTCGATCAGTGGGAAAGGGCCTGTCAAAATCAAAGTTTTGGGTTCGTGCATGCGCTGCCTTTTGATGCAGAGAAAAGATCCAGAACAGATTCAGGCTTGTTCCTGGCCATGCGGAATGAGCCTTCTCCAACGTTAAAAGGCGGTCCTTCCGCTGAACCTAAACGTGTAGACTTGGTAGGGGAGGGTATTTCCGGTCTTAGCCCTCAGAAACTAGTGAAGGATCGAACGAGGAGTCTATCAACCACTCAGCAACAGCATTTGGATGCCTTGATTAAACGGTTTACGGCTCGGACTAAAGAATCAAAAAGGCTGACCCAGGCGTATCGAACGAACCTGGCTGATCCCCGGACAGCGGCGGGTTTCCAACTTCCCTGGAAAGAATTGGTGTATCCAATTTTCGCTGCTAAATCCTACGGATCGAAACTTCTGGATGTCGATGGAAACGAGTGGCTCGATATTACTATGGGATTTGGAGTGAGTATATTCGGTCATTCGCCCCCCTTTATCGTAGAAGCGATTGAAAAACAGTTAAAGGAAACGATGGCGACAGGTCCACAAACAGCACTCTCTGGCCAAGTGGCAGATTTAGTTTGCGAGTTTACGGGTATGGAAAGAGTTGCATTCTGTAATACGGGTTCAGAGGCTGTGCTGGCTGCAATTCGTATGGCTCGACATGTGACAGGCCGCGAAAGGATTGCCGTTTTTTCAGGCGCCTACCATGGCATTTTTGACGAAGTTCTGGTGAAGAGCATCTCTTCAAAGGGTCGTAAACTTTCTATACCAGTTGCCTCCGGCATCCCACGTAAAGCTGTAGAAGATGTTTTGGTGCTGGATTATGGTGATTTTCATTCTCTTGACATGATCAAAGACTATGCTAATGAACTAGCTGCTGTCTTGGTAGAACCCATTCAGAGTCGTAACCCTGAAATACAGCCAAGAGAGTTTTTACATGCTTTGAGAGACCTTACTGAGAAAAAAAATCTTCCACTCATTTTTGATGAAATGATTACGGGGTTCAGATTGCATTTCGGGGGTGCGCAAGCTCACTTTGGGGTAAAGGCTGATATTGCCGCCTATGGGAAGGTGGTCGGCGGAGGCATGCCTATTGGAATCGTGGGTGGAAAGGCAGAATATTTAGATGCCTTAGATGGAGGAATGTGGAATTTCGGTGATGACTCCGTCCCCGAGGTAGGAACAACCTGGTTTGCCGGGACGTTTGTTAGGCACCCTTTGTCATTGGCAGCGGCTCACGCAGCATTAAGCCAGCTCAAGAAATGCGGACCGAAGCTTCTGGAAGATGTCAATCAGAAAACATCCAAATTTGCCGGTGACCTTAATCACTACTTTGAGCAAAGCCAACTGCCGATTCGTATAGTTCATTTCGCTACGCTTTTCTTAATTCGGTTCATAGATAATCACCAATTTTCAGGTCTTTTCTGGCATTATTTGCGTGACAGCGGCATACACTGCCACGAAGGCCGACCGAATTACCTTACCGTTGCTCACACAGAAGAGGATATTGCCATTTTAATTGAAGCATTTAAGAAAGCTGGTGAAGAAATGCGAGCAGGAGGATTTCTAGCAGAATCACCTGCACTGGGGTCTTCCGAAAAAAGAGTACTCTCAAGCCCTGAAAGTAGAGTGACAGTGGAAAAGATGGAGGCTTTTGAATCTGGTTTTAGAGAAATCCCGCTAACTGATGCGCAGTTGGAGATTTGGCTAGCGACGTGTTTGGGCAACGAAGCATCGTGTGCCTTCAATGTTTCGACATCACTATGTCTTAAAGGACCATTAAACGTTGATCTGCTACGACGTGCTATGAATCAGGTTTGCAATCGACATGAAGCGCTACGAACGACCATTGTCAAAAACGGGGATTATCAGCGCATAGCTGAAACTCTCCAAATAGAAATGCCTTTCATTGATCTCTCGATTCACCAAGCCAATAAACGAGATGCTGAAATCCATACTTTCAAGAAAAATGAAGTTGAAGAACCGTTTGATCTTGTTAAAGGGCCATTATTTCGAGCTCGGATTGTTAAGATGGGTCAGGAGGAACATCTTGTTATCTTCACCGTACATCATATTATTTGCGATGGATGGTCCTTAGAAATAATCTTACAGGATTTAAGCGCCTGCTATTCATCATTGATGGACACAGCGAGTGTTGAGCTTCAGAAGACATTACAATTCAGTGAATTCACTCAGTGGTTGAGAGATGAACAAGACAAAAGCTCAGTGACGGACACTGAATCCTTCTGGTTGGAGCCGTTTTCGGAGAATGTCCCAACATTAGAATTGCCCACTGACCGGCCACGCCCCCCCATAAAGACTTATTCCTGTAGGCAGCAAAGTATTACGATTCAATCAACACAATACAGAGAATTAGATCGGTTGGCTAAGGAAAATGGATGTACAATTTTTTCATTACTGTTAGCAGCGTATTACATTTTACTACAGCGTTTGTCCGGCCAGGAAGACATTGTTGTCGGACTTGCAGCAGGTGGCCAATCATCATTAGGAAATAAAAAACTTGTTGGCCATTGTGTGAATCTTCTGCCGATTCGCAATCATATCAATCCTGGTCAAAAAGTTTCAGACAGTTTTTCCATAGTACGGAATCTACTGTGTGATGCTTTTGAGCACCAGCACTACTCTTTTAGTAGCCTCATAAAGAAGCTGAATCTATCTAGAGACTTAAGCCGAATTCCTCTTATTTCAACAATAATTACGTATGAAACCTCTGCAAGAGGAATACACTTTGAAGGGTTAGACTCCACGATTAAACCCAACTTGAGAAATTTCTGTAACTTTGATCTTGAATTCTACTTAAAGGAAGCTGATGACGAAATAATTCTCCGATTTGATTACAATACGGACCTTTTTGATGATCTCACAATCCGCCGCTGGCTTGATCATTACCAGTGTGTGTTGAAATCAATTGTTGCCAATCCAAATGAGAAAATTTCCAATCTATCCATCTTAGAAGAACACGAAAAAACCCAAATTCTTGTAGAATGGAATAACACCCAATCTGACTATCCCCAAACCAAATGCATGCACTACATTTTCGAAGAGCAGGTCGAAAAAACACCCAATGCGAGTGCAGTAATTTTTGAAGGTAAGCATCTGACCTATACGCAACTTAACAAACAAGCCAATCAAGTAGCCCATTACTTACAAAAACGAGGCGTCCAACAGGAAACTCCAGTTGGAATCTGCGTAGAGCGATCATTTCAAATGATCGTGGGTTTGATGGGCATACTAAAAGCTGGAGGAGCATATGTTCCGTTAGATCCGACCTACCCAAAGGAACGACTCTCATTAATGCTTCACGATGCAAAGGTTCCTTTATTGTTGACTCAGAATCGGTTGCAGGAGTCAATACCTCTGAGTAACACCGAGGTACTATGCTTGGACTCAGATTGGGGAGTGATTTCTGGAGAAAGCGAGGAAAATGCCGGTGGTCATCTGCAATCGAATAATCTAGCCTATGTGATTTTTACTTCTGGATCGTCCGGTCGTCCCAAAGGTGTAGCCATTGAGCATCGCAGCGTCGTTCAGTTGATCTCTTGGAGTAGAGAGACGTTCTCTAGAAAGGAACTCTCGGGTGTACTATGCTCCACATCAATCTGCTTCGATCTTTCAGTTTTCGAAATTTTCGTTACGCTAAGTTGTGGTGGGAAAATCATTTTAGCCGAAAACGTATTACAACTGCCCGAGATTCCTGCTGCGAATGAAGTGACTTTAATCAATACTGTACCCTCTGCAATAAAGGAGCTTCTTAACCTTAGGGAAGTGCCAAAATCTGTACGAACCATCAATCTGGCAGGGGAACCGTTAAAAGGATCTCTTGTAAGAACCATTTATGAGAAGACTAGTGTGGAGCAAGTATACGATCTTTACGGTCCATCAGAGGACACAGTTTATTCTACCTTTAGTAAGAGAAATATCGACAGTCCAGAAACCATTGGTAAACCTATTGCTAACACACAAGTGTATATTCTTGATCCTCACCTTCATTTGGTGCCAATCGGAGTACCTGGAGAATTACATATTGGAGGAGATGGTCTGGCTAGAGGCTATCTCAATCGACCGGAATTGACCAAGGAACGGTTTATTCCGAATCCCTTTAACAAGAACCCACAAGCTCGGCTGTATAAGAGTGGAGATTTAGCTCGTTTCTTGCCTGATGGACAGATCGAATTTTTAGGAAGACTTGACCATCAAGTCAAAATTCGGGGATTTCGGATCGAATTAGGAGAGATCGAGTCAGCTCTCGCTCTACATCCTGATATACGTGAATCGGTTGTAAGTGCTAAGAGCGAACAAACAGAAGACAAAAGACTCGTAGCCTACCTGGTATCTTCCAGTGGATCAATTTCATCTGTCTCTGACTTACGAATTTTTCTGAATGAAAAACTTCCTCAGTATATGATTCCATCTGCATTTGTTTGGCTTGATGCTCTTCCACTGACCCCTAACGGCAAAGTAGATAGAGAAAAGCTCCCGGCAAAAAAGCAATCGTTATCTGAGGCCGCGGAAACATATGTTGCACCACGAAATTCTTTAGAGAGGCAAGTAGTTATCATTTGGCAAGACGTGTTGGGGCAGAATCCAATTGGCGTAACGGACAATTTCTTTGACTTGGGAGGAGAGTCACTTTTGGCAGTTCGCTTGGCAAGGGCATTGGAACGAGTGCTTCAAACAAAAATCTCCATTTCTATGATTTTTCAGACTCAAACCATTGAACGGTTGGTAAAAATTCTCGCTAAAGATCAGCCCCAAATCCCATCCCGAGCTCCAGCAACGGAGTCGTGTTTAGTACCAATCAAGACCAGTGGGTCCAATATACCGATATTCTGTATGTCGTTTGGAAATACTTTCAGACCGTTTATGAAAGATTATCCTGATCAACCGTTATACGGGATTTATTTTACACGTGCTCATAATGGTTTTCCCATTTCCGATCTTACATTGGAAGACTTGGCTGCACAGTATGTAAAGGAGATACGTGAAATTCAACCAAACGGGCCATATTACTTGGCAGGATATTCCTTCGGTGGACTCGTGGCATATGAAATGGCCAGACAACTTCTCGACAAAAGGGAAGTCGTTGCCTTTCTTGCGTTAGTGGATCCCACGACACCTTTTCTTCAAGATTTCTCTCAACCTCAACGGCAGAATCGATTGCAGTCTATTTCTAAGGCGGATGTCAATGAAGCCCTAACCTCTGGTCGTCGCGGTGACATAAATTTATCTCTACTAGCTAAAATTCCACGCGGCATTTTGGGGCGACTACAATCATGGAGCTGGAAAAAGCAATTAAAGGAAATCTTTTTCAAGTTATATTTCATATTCGGTTATCCATTGCCGCCTTATTTTCGGAAATTTTATTACAATACCATAAAAGATAATCTTGCGAACCAATATGTGCCAGGCCCATATGCTGGAGGAATTTCTCTTTTTCAAACTGATACAAGATTGATAAGGTATTGGAGTGAATTATGTATGAAAGTTGAGCGAGTTTACGACGTCCCGGTTGGCCATCTGGAAATCACTGATGGTTTCTATGCGGAAGCGCTCTATACACAATTGATGGCTTGTCTTAAGGAAGCACAGACACAAGGTGGACGGTCTCGAACGCTAGAACATGTTCACACTATATGAAAATGCGGCATACTGCCACCATGGAAATTATCAAAGCGCAATACAATATTACCCCATCGAAAAATTCTTGCCTTGCTCGCGTGGGAATGTTTCTTTGAACAATCTTCAAGCCCTCAATGAGACGGTATTGTTAAAGTAATATGGCGGATTCATAGAATAAGTGCCATTTCTCGACGGCTCTCACTTGGGTACGATGTGGAGACGACATGATCCATCTCACGCAAGGAGCGCCATTCATGCTATCGTATCAGCACCTCGACGACAAAGAACGGTTTTATATCTGGCAAGCCCGACGGACTGGGGCCACGCAAGCCCAGATTGCTAAGGCGCTGGGGCGACATCCCTCGACGATTAGCCGTGAACTCAAGCGGAATACCTACGCCCAGTGCCGCATGTACACCTACTACTGGGCGCGGCACATTGTGAAGCATCGAAAAGCCTATGCCAATCGACGAAAGTACCGAAAGCTCACGGATGAGCTCGCGCTCGTGAGCACCCAGCTTCTTCAGCAGTACTTAAGCCCAGAACAGGTGAGTGGCTACTTGAAGAAGCATCACGGTATCCGGCTCAGCCATGAAACAATCTATCGCTTCATCTACCGCGATGCCACACGCCACACACACTTGAAGCCGTTTCTCCGCCAAGGAGGCAAGAGGCGGCGCAAGCGATATGGCGCAGGCGCTCGAGCCTCCCACATTCCCAATCGCGTCTCAATTACGGAGCGCCCGAAAGCCGTCGAGAACAAAGCACGTCTTGGGGATTGGGAATGTGACACGGTAATTGGACAGGATTGGAAAAGTGTCCTGGTGACGGTGGTCGATCGTGCTTCACTGTATACGGTCTGCTCGCGGGTCTTGAGCCGGACCGCCCAGACCGTCAGTCAGGCTATCATCCGGTTGCTCCGTCCCGTCAAAGAACGCGTGAAAACCCTGACCTTTGATAATGGCTCCGAGTTCGTGAAGCATGAAGCGATCGCACGGGCCCTGGAGGCTTCCACCTACTTTGCCCATCCGTATGCCTCGTGGGAGCGTGGCATCAATGAGAACACCAACGGGCTACTTCGTCAGTTTTTTCCGAAACGCACGGATTTCCGAACGATTTCCTGGCACCAAGTGAAAGAGGCCGTTGCCCACTTGAATAATCGCCCCAGAAAAACACGCGGGTATCAAACGCCCAACCAACTCTTTCACCAGCACTTCGTCCCACTCGTGGAGCCATCAATTGCACTTACTACTTGAATTCAGGTATTTATCCAAGAGTGCTGTTTCCTTTTACCCATAAAGAGCATAAGTAGAGAGTAGCATGTGGGTAGTTCTGCCACTTAGACTGTCGTCTTCCTGTTCTGGCGCTTCTTCTTGAGCTGCTGAAATTCCACAGCAGATAACATATCGGCTTTATTTGCCAGTCATGACCCATTGGCGAAAGGCTCTGTCATTTCTGCCTGTTTCTAAAAATATTGATTGCTGAAGTTTTTTGCAAAGAGAGCCAAGCTTAGTCCTCTGATTCGGGCATCATAAATGCGGCTTTTTGCCACCACATTTCATACATGGGTACGACAAACATAATCAGAAAGCCGATAACCATCAGAAGATCACCCGTCAGCATGGTGAGGACAAAGACCGGTGATATATAAGTGATCAACCAAGGGGAAATCAGATCAAGTGTGACTCCCAAAAACGAAATCCAGGTGGTGAGAACCTTCAGAAAAGGGCTGATCATGGTCAAATAGAGGACATGCACCAAAATCATAAACACAACTGGCATCGTAAAGAGGTGAAAATGAGTTGTTTCAGATAATTGTCCAAATGACATGGGTTCCCCGAAGTTAGCATCAGAGCCGCGATAATGGGCTGCCAGCCCTTTGGGTGTGAGTTGCGTCATGTCATGTGCCCATACGAAGGTAAAGACAAAACCGGCGAGCATAAGGAGAAGAAACCAAGTATAGACTAAACGAATGTGGCGGTCAGTATCACGGAGGCGAAATCGGGCATTAAAATTTCGCATTCAATAACGTTTTTCACTCAAAACCCAAGAAGAGATTCCAAGAATCCTTTTTCGGCACTTCCAGCTACTAAGGTGCTTGTCCCTAACCCTTTGGGCTTCAAATAATATTCATCAACTAGGACAAGCACACGTTTGACTCCGGCGCTGGCTGAGCGCACAGACATCGTGGCTCCGGAAATATTTATAATATCCCGATTAATGCGAATGGGGTCTCGAACATCTTTACCTTGATATTGATAATTGAATCGTTTTTTCGCGATTTCGTTGCCTCGGGCTTCGCGATAAACAAGCACCTCAAAATTCATCACTTCGCCTTCAGCATCAATCCCGACCATGTAGGTAATGGGACGATGCTTGCCGATGGTGTTTTGCACAATCGCATAGCCGTCAACTTTGCCCCGTGTTTCCCCGATATACACGGGGAATGAGGTTTCGGGAAATTTCCATCCAATACGTTGTTCAATCAACGCTTTTTGCTCCGCCGTCAGTGTGAGTGTCTCTCGACGTATGTGTTCGGAATCGGGGAACATGACTTTGGCGGCTTCTTCTTCCGTGAAATAGATTTCCATGTGCCCAAGTTCATCAGGGGTGAGCCAACGGTTGAGCTCATGGTCCCAAATTTTCTCAGGATGCGGCTCTGCGGCTAACGATAATGAGAAAACGCCTGTTCCTGAAACAAGGATGATAGTCGCTGCGATGAAAAATTTGTGAAGAATAGATGAATGCAAGAAAGTTAACATGACTGCCTCTTGAGTCGGGTTTCGATGCGAGATGCCAATTGACGTTCTTGTTGCTCATGTGCAGGAATTTGCCGCCAGGCACGAGATTGTACGCCTTGAGGTGACCAGAATTCTCGAATTTGCTTGACGGTGATGCTGCTGCCCTGTTGTTCAGGGGCGATATTGAGGATGAAACGAGCCCGTTCTTGGTTCATACTGCGTTGGAAGAGTCCACTCTTCGTGGTTTGGGGATTATGAACGGCAATCCATTCAGTTTCAATGACTCCCTTCGCCTTATCGATACGGCGCAGCTCAAATTCTTGGAGGCTAGACAATGCCACTCCCCATGTGTCTTCCGGCTGGCAGGTGGTTGCCACGCGGGGCGCGTTGGTCAGGCCAACGCACCCCGAGAGCCATAGTATCGAAAGGCCAATAAGAAGAAAGAATGGATTCATCATTAGAAATACGTTGCCATACTAAACTGCCAACCATTACGTGACTGTGGGTTATCTTTGTGGTCGTTAAAGGTATAGGCAAACTTAATAACTGAATCTTCAACAGGCCGGAAGTTTAAGCCGAGTGTGAGTCGTTGAAGGTCATTGACGTTTCCATGTCGTTGGGTGTTGGTATCCGCTTCGCCCCATCGCACGACACCGGTGAATGTGGAGGAATCACCGAAATAAGTGGGCGCAGCTTGTTTCAGAAAATCTGGCATGAAATGATAATTGCCTTGCACGTAGTAACCCGCCATCCGCTTAGGCGGCATTCCATTGGTGGCATCAGGATTGCGTGAGCCTCCGCCAACCCGTGTCCACGCGGCTTCTCCAAGGAGTTCAAACGGGCCACGTTGAATGAGGCCGTCAACCGCCCAAATGGTCATGTATTCGTCTCGTTCATCATCCCATTTGCCATGGTGGACGGAGCCGGCGACTTCGATGCCGAGGATCGGGCTGACCGAAATCCGACTCACAATGGCTTTATTTTCATTGTTGTCGGTCTTGAAACTGCCTTTGTTCCCCCGATATCCACCTTCTCCAAAGGTAGCGCCACCGATCGCACTACTTCCTCCGTCAAATCCTTGGGTGACGTAAAATTCGTAGTCGACTTTTGATAGCTGGGTTGGATAGACTGTCCCGAAAAATCCAATTCCGGATTCGGCAAAGGTCGAAGGAATAATCAGCCGGCTGACCATGGGCCGTAACGGAAGGTCGTTCAACGGCGAGTCATGAACCAAGTTGAACCGGCCCATCGGAATCAAAATAATACCACCACGGAGATTGAACCAATCTTCGAACCGATAATCCATCGTGGCAAATTCAATTTTGACATCGCCATCACCTTGGTTGCCTTGAGGTCCGCCATGTTCAATTTCCACTTCTGCGGCAACGCTCAACCGATCAGTGACTTGTGAATAAAAGAATGGTACGAATCGTTCTTGGTCAAACTCTAACCCTTCTGAGCAATCCCGAGCATTCGCGTTATTGCAATCTGAGATGGTAAAGTCGATATAGCCACCGACGATGGTCTTTGGGGCACGGACGAACGGTTTGGCATATACCGTTCGGCCACCTTCAAGCACACTCCCACCGGTGACCCAATCACCACTGCCTTGTTGTATCCTCTGTTGGGACTGATTGGTTTGCCCCAAGCCACGTACCGGCATCTGTGAAAAATCAGTTGGAGGAGCGTCTTGGGACCCTTGGCGCATGATATCTTCTAGTCGCTGATCAACGATTCGTTCAATCTCCTCTTTGGATATGGTATCTTCTTGGGCTATGGCGATCTGCCCTGCCCCGATTCCAACTACAAGTAAACTCAAAGCTGAAAAAGCCCCAAACATCAATCGAAACCTCATGATGTGTACTCCTACTAGCAAGGGACTCCTGGTCCTCTGAGGTGAATGAGAAAATGGAGCTCAGAGGCTCTCGGTATAGTAAGCCACGTTAACCAGACGGTGAGGACGATGATCTTGAAGAAGGTGGGGTGGTGCAGAGTGAAACCGTTACTTCGGAGTGGGAAAGAGTGGAAAAAGGAATAGAAACCAGACGCTTGCAGCGTTTGCATTTTAATTCAACACTCTGAACTCCGAACTTCGCGACGAGCTGCCCACATTCACATCGAGCCTCAGACAAGTCAGAATTTGAATCTGTACCAGCTGTTTGATGCTGACTTGCGACCATGAAAAGAACCGCGTATTGTTTGACTAATTGAGAATGATTATGAATTCTATGTTAATTGATATTGATAACCATTATTATTAATGAAATAGACTGGAGTTTGTCAATCCCTTCAGAGATATTGATATGAAGGGGACTGTTGGCTCATTCAATTGCAAGATACGAAAAGGTCTTCAGATCCATGGTGACTTCAATTCGACGGGAATGGTCAAAAAAGTCCGTCCAGCAAGGCCGCAGCCATTTTTTCGCGCGGAGCATACTGGGCCTACGTGAGCACGGAAAAAGGGCAAGAATGCTGCTGGCGACTTTTTTCAACATTCCCTGCAAAGAAATGGTTTAGGTGGTTTTACTAGACTAGAGAATCCAAATCTCAAAATTCGATAGAGAGAAATGGCTTTTTTTATAGGGAAAAGGTTAATGGCGCGATGGATGGTGGCTGTCTTGCTCGCCGGGGGGCTGTTGCCGGGGTGTGAGACTTTGGAGCCTGGCCGTCTAGAAAAGGGAGCCCAAAAGGGATCGCTCGTGCTGGGCTTTATTCAGGTGGAAGCTAAAGGTCCTATTTTCCGATTGCATCAGGAAGAGCCCCGTGTTCGATTTTTTGATCTCAAAAATATCAAGACTGGGGAATGGACGAGAGTGCCACTATCCGAGAAGGCAACGAGGTTTGTTACCAGGTTGGCGCCTGGCCGTTATAAGGTATTTCGGATACAACTTGGCGAAGGACCGTTTCGGTCAGAATCTCATGTCAAGCTGAGCTTTGAGGTAGTTGCAGAGAAAACGGTGTACGTGGGCATTTGGCGAATGCAGGTGGATGCACCGAAAACTGTCAGAATGCTCCAATGGGATGTTCTCGACGAGATGCCTGATTGGGACTTGTTGGTAGCTTTGCATCCGGAACTTGATGAAAAGGCTTTGGCCGTTTCACTGCCTCAACCGATAGCCAATCAGACTCGTCTTTTTGCGGTAGCCCCTGCTCAGCCGCGAGCCAAATATTTTTATCGCAGATGATGGGAGCATTATGTTCAAGAGGCTTTTCTATGAGTTCACGACTTATTTGACTATTGAAGGAGAAGACACATGGTGTGTGTAGTCAGAAGACTATCAATTCTGTATCGCGCAGGACTTCTGTGCCTATGCATGTTGGCATTATTACTCTCAAATGTTGGCCACGTGTTTGCGAAAGAATTCCTTGTTAAGCGCAGCCAATATTTAATGGGGACGCTCGTCTTTGTGACTGGTGTAGCGCCACAGGAAGAGGTAGCCAAGAACGCGGTAGCAGAGGGGCTGGCTGAAATACGGCGCATTGAACAATTGATGAGTACTTGGATTCCTGACAGCGAACTCTCCCTGGTAAATGCGGAAGCAGGGAAGCATCCTGTGCCAGTGGGCTCAGAAAATATGGAAGTGTTGAAGGCCTCCCTTCGCATGGCAAAGTTAACCGAGGGTGGTTTTAATATTGCCGTTGGGCCTGCGGTAACCGCGTGGAATGTCAGTCAGGAAGGGAGAATTCCTTCGCCAGAAGAACTGGATGAAGTCCGTCCGTTGATTCTCCTTGAAAATGTTGTGCTTGATGAACAGAAGAGTAGGGTCTTTCTTACCCGCGCAGGCATGCAAATTGATGTGGGCGGCATTGGCAAAGGTTATACGGCAGATCTCGTTGTTAACGAGATGCAGAAGGCTGGGGCAACGGCAGGAGTGGTGGCGCTGTCAGGAGACATCAAAACGTTTGGCCGGATGCCTGATCAAGAGCGGTTTGTCTTTGGTATTCAGCATCCGCGTAAGGAACAAGGAGAAATATTGGGCCGAATTGAATTAGAAAATGAAGCGGTGTCGACAGCGGGCGATTATCAACGGTTTATTATGCAAGACGGAGTCCGGTATCACCATATTCTGGATCCAGCGACGCTGCAGCCAGCACGAGGATGTCAGAGTGTGACGGTTATTGCCAAAGACGGCGTGATGGCTGATGGCTTAGACACCGGCATTTTCGTTATGGGCCCGAAAAAAGGAATGGCTCTCATCGAATCATTACCCAATGTGGAAGGTGTGATCGTTAAGGCCCAAGGGGAAGTGATAGTTTCCTCTGGCCTTAAATCTCGCTTGAAATTAGCGTCGTCAATGTACTAAGTCAGATCTAACTTGATTCGCAGTGTTGGATGTGACCGGGACCTATTTCCAAAAGCATACGTTCTTCATCCTCAATCTACTGCCCCCAAATAGTTTATCATCGGCCACGAGGGGACATTAGCGACCAAGCTCAGTTATGCGGAAGCCGCGCAGCGTGTTGGCTGTCCGCTGCAATGCCTTGTTAGGTGGCTCCCCAAGAAGCATACTCGGAGCACCTAATATTTCTAATGCCGAGCTTGCCCAGCATAAATCACCCTTGATTACGCCACTGCCAGGGTGGGACCGGATCGTCGGTGCTCCATAACCCAACTCGCTTGGATTTTGCCCAGTTTTCAAGCTTGTTGAGCTGATGCTGTCGGTTCCTTGGCAGGTGATTGTAGTACTTACGCATCACCCACGCGTGACCAAGCATAACCATGCGTTCATTGACGTTAATCCACTCCGAACCGCGACCATGCTGCAAGTAAATTGTTGCTAACTTTCGCCCGTGTTTATCGATCCCATGTGTCTCAATATGCACATTCCGCCCTCCGATCAGCTTGATCAGTCCAGCTTTTGCGGTTTTACCCCAAGGTTGTTCCTTTTCTGGACAATCTATGGCGTCAAGGCGAAGCCAAGATTCACTCCAAGAATCGAATACGATGACGGTATCCCCGTCAACTATGTGTCGCACTTCAACTCTTTGAAGTTCGTTAGCCAGGCCTTCAGGGGGAGGTGGCGTGCGCGAAGCCCTGATCTTAAATAGCAATGTAAGGATCACCCCGACGACTACAACGAATATGATCAGCACATCTATTTCCACCGTAGACACTCCGAGGACTGCATCGTTAATACAGTGTTCGTGATTAGCGTAAGCGACCTAACAATGTTTAAATGGATTTGTGTAAGAGGACAGGCCTTGGAAATACTGTCCGACTAACACCCATCGAGTCTGCTGAACAATTCCCAGGAATTGTTGTATTTGATATTAGTTGCGTCGATTAGCCCAGTTTTTCTGGAATCTTTGGCTGATCAGGATAATATCTCTTTTTTGAAGAAACTGACAGCACCACGATGTCCGTTGTGGGGCGCGAGGCGTCCATCGAAGCCCTTGAATTCATTTCAAGCATGTGAGCCTGTGTTTCCTGAAAAAAGCAGATATCGGTATGTATTGATTTTGGGAATTATTAAGAATGTATAGCTTTCTGAAGTCGTTGTCTTATATTTTCAACACGTTACAGTGTGAGTGCCTATCCTAAGTTCCTAACGCTGGGAAGATACAAGGATTGGCCGAAAATGGGCAAGACACTCGAGACATCTAAAAATATCTCGAATAGGAGAGCCGTAACAGTATAAAAAAAGGGGGCGTCATAGCCCCCTTTTCCCAGATACCCACGTTACAAAACTAGAAACTAACTTTTATGTTCTTTCCCATGGTGTTTGTAGCCTCCAGGGTGTCCTTTGGCTCCCATCCCCCCACCTTTATGGGCGTTAATACGGTCGTGAACAGTTTTCATTCGAGCACGTTGTTCATCCGTTAAGACGGCTTTGGCATCCCGGCTGGCTTTCACGGACGCGAAATACATACCCGCTCGCGTGTCATAGAGATCTTTTAATTTAGCTTCAACTTCATTGAGAGCCCCTTTATCATCTCGCAAGAGATCATGCAGGTCTACACTTGCTAGTTGGATGTCAGCCTTCATTTTTATTTTGGTTTTTTCAAAATCGGTTTTGATGGATTGAAGCTTTGCCACTTGATCATCGGTAATGGCCATGCCGTCTTTGAATTTTAGAATATGATCAATAAATTTTGAGGCACTTTGGTGTGGACCGTGACTTCCTCCACCCATCATTCCTCTCGCCCCATGGCCTCCATGATGTTTACTCCCGCCAGAATGGCCTTTGCCATGTCCCATTGAGCCGTATCCATGAGGCGATGTTTTGCCTGTGGTATGGTGAGCGCTTCCACCGCCATGCCCATAACCACTTGCCATGGTAAGCATGGGAAAGCTCAACACTAATCCGAGTATGGCCGATCCAACGGGAAGTAATCGAAAACCCTGTGTGCACGGAGTCAATCTCATGTGGAAAACCTCCTTTCACTCTTCTGAAAGAGCGGGTTGTGGAAAGAGTATAGTCTGTGAAGTTGTGACAGTGATGTCCACCGATGTTTCTATATTATACACGGGAATGGGCGGCATGCAGCAATGAATGGGTTGGCCGGAAGCTAAACGCACGGTATAGAGGGTTTGTGACCCCTGAAATTGGCGACTTTCAATCTGCCCGGACCCTGATTCGGATGGAGAAATTTCAATATTATTTGGACGAATCATGACTAGGACTTGGCTCCCAGGTTGAAAATCAGGTGGATTCGGGAATATTCCAATCTCAGTTTCCACCTGTCCATTCTGAATAATTCCGGGAATAGTATTAGCTTGTCCGATAAATTTTGCCACAAATGAACAGGAGGGTTGTTGATAAATAGCCTCCGGCGTATCGCATTGTACCAATACGCCATTTTGCATCACAGCGACCTGGTCCGCCATGGCAAAGGCTTCTTCATGGTCATGCGTGACTAAAATTGCGGTCGTTTGGGTTTGCCGAAGCACTCGATATAGTTCTTTCCGCATTTTTATGGTCATGTCAGGGTCTAAGTTACTGAATGGTTCATCTAATAAGAGCATCAGCGGTTGAGGCGCTAATGCTCTGGCAATGGCGACTCGTTGTTGCTGACCTCCTGACAGTTCATGCGGAAAACGATGTTCAAGATCTTGGAGTCCCACTAAATCTAATAATGTCTGAACGCGATCGTTGCGCTTGGAAGCGGGCCAGTGATACAGCCCAAAGGCCACGTTGTCTTTTACGGACATATGGGGAAACAAAGCATATTCTTGAAATACCATCCCGACGCGCCGTTGTTCGGGAGGCAAATGGGTAGAAGTTGAAGCTAAAACCTGCTCTTGTAATCGAATTTCCCCAGCGGAAATCTTTTCAAATCCCGCAATGGCTCGTAAGGTAGTGGTCTTTCCACAGCCGGAAGGCCCTAATAAACATAAAATCTTTCCAGGTTGAAGATGGAGTGTGAGGTTGTGGACAGTGGGAACTCCGGCCTGATAGCCGCAAGTAATGGAGTTAACCTCGAGCACCGGGGGCAAAGAAGAAGTGTCTGTTGACAAGGATGCCGAATTCATAGGTGGTGGTTCACAGACAAGGGACATGAGAAAGCGTTTAATTCCTATTGTACTGAGGCTTAGCTTGCCTGCCAATTTTTTTTGGATAAGAGTACAACGGCTGGAATCGTGAATATAACAATGAGCAAAGCCGGTGGGGCCGCCAGTTGATAAAGCTCTTCGCTGGCTTCAAGCCAAATCCTCACCGCCAACGTATCAAAACCAATTGGACGTAGGAGCAAAGTCGCTGGCAGTTCCTTCATGCAAAGGAGAAACATAAGCAGCCAAGCAGCCACAAATCCCCGTCGGACGAGCGGTAAGGTCACTTGCCTAAATGCTCGGATGCCTTTAGCGCCAAGATTGCGTGCGGCTTCTTCGAGATTTGGATTAATTTGTTGCAGGGCCGATTCCATGGCTTGGAGCCCTGCAGGCAAATAATGGATCAAGTACGCCACAATCAAAACGAAGACAGTGCCATACAGGAGGGGAATCATATCCGTAAACAACATGAGTAGCGCTAAGGCGGCAACTGGGCCAGGGAGCACATAGCCAATATAGGCACCTTGTAGGCAGGCTAGATGCAGTTTGGAAGGAAAGCGGGTTGCCAGATAGGCTAGAGGGGTTCCCAAGGCCAGAGCTGCGGTGGCTGCGGCAGCCGAAAGGAATACACTATTCATGATGTAGCTGCCAAAAGAAATGCCGATGTCGCCATTGGTCCATGCGGTGACTGTCCATTGGATAAGTAACAGGACGGGTAGTCCGAACGCTGCTGTAAAAATAATAAAAAATGCAATGTTAATAGTCAGGCGACCAAGAAACGAACAGGGCTTTGGAGTTGCAGTCCGAACTCGGCCAGATGTTTGATAGAATCGGCTTTGTGTACGAAACCAGCGTTCGGCACATAAAAAAACCAGAGCCATGCTAACTAAGAGAAGGCTTAGTAGGGCCGCGGACTGATAATCAAAACGTCCGGTGATTTGTTGGTAAATGGCATAGGTAAATGTTTGAAATCGCAGAAGCGAAACTGCGCCAAAGTCCGAGACCACATACAGTATGACCAAAAACATACTGGCGACCAAAGCAGGGCGGATGAGCGGTAAAGAAATGCGCCAAAATACTTCCCAGCGAGTAGCACCTGTGGCGTGCGCTGCCTCCTCATAGGATAGATTGAAATTTTGAAATGCGGCTCGAGCTAATAAGTAGACGTAGGGAAAAGTATTTAAGGTCATCACGAGTAGTGCGCCTGTAAAGCTATAGGGAGAAGGAATGCGGGCATCTGAGTTGGTGAGCCACTGCCAGATGTGTTCAACCGGTCCGGCTGTATCCAATAAATAAGTATACACATAAGCCAAGACAAAGGAAGGGATAGCTAATGGCAACACAAACCCCCAATCCCAAAACGTTCTTCCCCAAAACTGATAGCGTGTGACTACCCATGCCGTAGAAATACCCAGTGTGAGGGTGGTTAAGGAAACACCGATAGCCAGGGATATGGTATTCGTCAATAATTCAGGAAGGCGGGAGTTCCAGAGATTGCTGGCTTGGGAAAGATCCCCTGTGAAAGCCGAATAAGTAACATAGGCAAGGGGAAACACTAGAAGTGTGGCAATGCTGACACCTAATAGTGATAGCGGAATCAGCGGGGTTTGGCAAACCATCTAAGAGCGCCCTTTATGATTAGCGAAGACCCAAGTGCTGGATCATATCAATAATCGGATCGCGTAATTCGGCCAACCGTGTTAGCGGAATAGACGAGGCACGAAACGTTGAAGCTGGGGGAATGGCGGGGTCGGCTTGGACAGCCGGGTTTACTGGATATTCCTTATTGATTTCGGCAAACATCGCTTGGCCTTTTGGCGACATGAGAAATGAAATAAGTTGGTGCGCAGGACCAACATGTTTGGCATGGGCCGTTAAACCAATGCCTGCGACATTCATGATGCTGCCCATACCGTCTTTCTCTTGGTCGGTAATGAGTGGAGCAATTGGGGCCTTGGGATCTGTGGCCAAATGGCGGAAAATATAATAGTGATTCACAAGGCCCACGCTAACTTTCCCTTTGGCCACTGCATCCACAATTTGCCGATTTTTCCCATAGACCTCATTGCCAGCGTTATCACGAATGCCTTGTAAAAATTTGTTGGCAGTCTCTTTCCCTTTGGCAGCTAGAACCATAGACGCACCGGCTTGAAGATATTCGCTATTGGCGCTGGGGATGGCTAATTTCCCTTTCCATGCTGGTGTGGACACGTCTACTAACGAATGAATGGTGGAAGGGTCCACTAGATTTGTGTTGTAGACGGTTACCCACATGCGCCCTGAGAGACCGATCCAACTATTATCAGGTGCTCGAAAGGGTTCAGGAATATCTGTGTTGACATTGGGAATGGCAATTGGTTGTAAGAGTTGAAGTTTGCGAGCTAATTCCAAAGCCCCAGCTTCATTTGTAATAAAGACGTCGGCAGGCGTGCGCGCCTTTTCAGCCCGTAATCGATTTACTAACTCGGTGCTTCCGGCAGTGAGCAGTTGGACCGGTGTGCCAGTGGTTTCTTGAAAATGATCGAGAACGGGTTTAATCAGCCGTTCAGCCCGTCCGGAATAGACAACAACTGAGTCTTCAGCATGCGTAGGAGGGACTCCAATGGCCAGTATGCTGAATAAAATAAAGAATAAATATATTGAAAAATAAGGCATAATTTGAAGTCTCCTAACGATTTAGAGAATCATTTTCATAATCTTTACTTTACTACGAGAATCCATAAGGGAGCAAGTTTGGTGAAAGAGAACTAAATGAGGAATGGGAGGAAAAAGAAAGATTATGCGGCTTGGCAGGTACTGCAGAGGCCATAGAGCTCGAGTTTGTGGGTTTCAATCGTGAACCCGTTTTTCCGGGCCACGGCTTCTTGGAGGTCTTCAATTTGGCAATTATTAAATTCCACGATTTTCCCACATCCGGTGCAGATTAAATGGTCATGATGGCCTTTATGGGCTACGTTGTCGAACTGTGTTTGGGTGCCGAAATGGCGTTCCTGAGCTAGGCCCGTGTCGCAAAAGAGTTTAAGAGTTCGGTAGATGGTGGCGAGGCCAATGTGAGGGTCTTTCTTGGCCAAGATATGATATAACTGCTCAGCTGTGACATGCTCCATTTTCAGGAACGTGGTGAGAATAAGTTCTCGCTGTCGCGTCAACTTGAGGCTGTGCTTGGCGAGATGATGTTTAAGAAGTTCGAGTTCTTTGACGGGTTTAGGCATGGGCAGCGGTTCCCTGAAAATGCGAACAAGTATTAAACCCCAAGAGGCCTATTGGGTCAAGGAATTTTTTGACATGATATTGGTAGAAAACGAGGTGGAGTCTTTATGCGAAAACCGATAGAAGTTACGAGTGACCGGGCGTTACTGATTTACACGTTGCATTTAACTGAGTCTATGGGATTGATGAGTGATGTGAAACTTCAACAATTGTTGTTTCTGTCGGAATTGCAAATGTTGGGAAAAGGGTTGAAAGGGCTGCATTGGGAATTTGTGCGGTTTCCCTATGGTGCCTTTAGTAAGGATGTGGATAATGATTTGTTGTTTTTACGCCGGAAGGAACGGATTCAAAACTTTGATGTAATTGGAGATGCGGAAGCGGTGGTAGAGTTGGTCGATAAAGCGGTGGAAGGACAAGAGGCGAATGAGCAGACAATCGAGATTATCCGTATCGTGGTTGAGACGTATGGGCCGCAAGACACGAGTGAGATCATGAGTTCTGTGGAAGCTGTGGAGTTAAGTCCGGCGGATAATCCGGAAGAAAAACTGGCTATCCGGGATATTTCGTTTCACACCATTATGTTGGTGCCCTCACGGGTGGAGACCACGGAAGCTTTTACGCTGACGGCTGCCCAGGCGAAAAATCTGAACAAAGCGATGGGGTATTAGCCTGAAAACGTGCAGTATTGAGAAACGTATCATTTTATGTATGAAATGAATGGTCTATGGGTTGGGGCATTAAATCCTTTTCTGCGTCCTTTTCGCGAAGCGAAAAAGACGCAGAATTCAAAGGAGAGATTATTTCATTGAGGTTTTCTTTTCATCTTTCGATGGCTTGACCATAAATGCTTCATTTAACGCTTCCAGCCGAACTTTTCCTACGCCACTGACCGCCTCTAATTCTTCCATCGTTTTAAAATCCCCATGTTCTTCTTTATAGGTGAGGATCTTTTGGGCCGTATCCTGCCCAATGCCAGTGACGGCCTGCAGTTGCGCCATATTCGCGGCATTGATGTCCGTTTTCACGGCACTCATCCCCCAGGTGGTAGGAATTAGAAGCCCCAATGTGAAAAGTAAGGCCAGCAACAGAGATGAAATGTGAGTTGATTTCTGAATCATAATGATTCTCCTTAAATAAAATAAAAAAACGATAGAGCCCGTTCTTGCATTCCGTTGTGAGGAGTGAAGTCGGACTTCAGTTGAATGAATAGCTGAACGCTAGGCCTGGGGCTGGTAGGAGAACAAGTCTGTCGAAGGACTTACCGATTTAAAGGAAAGAACTGAGGAAATAGCACAATTCTTAAGAAACGTGGGCCGTAGACATTGTCGGGAATTGATACAGGTTGCTGAACTTTTCTTCTAAATCCCGGAGAAAAGGCTGAGATGTCAGTGGTTGTCCGGTTATTTGCTGAATTAGGTCGCTGGATGAATATTGGCGTCCCCATCGATGTACGCGGTCATTCAGCCATTTTTTTAGAGATAAAAAATTTCCTTCGCTAATATGGTTGAGAAGGTCGGGGATCTCTATCTTGGCTTGATGAAACAGCATGGCAGCATAGAGGTTGCCTAAGGTGTATGTGGGGAAGTAACCAAACGCTCCAAATGACCAATGCACGTCTTGCAGTACTCCTTCCGCATCATTGGCTGGAGTAATCCCTAAATATTCTTGAATTTTGGCATTCCAGATGTCGGGTAATTCATCGATCTCGACTCGTCCTTCAATGACGTCAAGTTCAATTTCAAACCGCACCATAATATGCAGGTTATAGGTCAGTTCGTCTGCTTCGACACGAATCAACGAAGGGGTGACGCGATTAATGGCCAAATAAAATTCGTCAACTGATACGTTGCCAAGTTGAGTAGGAAACGTTTCCTGCAGTTTGGGGTAGAAATATTGCCAAAAGGCTTGCGATCGGCCCACAGAATTTTCCCACAAGCGTGACTGACTTTCATGAATACCTAAGGAAATAGCTTCCCCCAAGGGCGTCCCATAATGTGTAGATGAGAGGCCCTGCTCGTACAAGCCGTGTCCGCCCTCATGGATGCAGCTGAACAGGCATGATGGCATGTCGGTCTCAAAGACACGTGTGGTGACTCGTGTATCGGTTGGGTGGAACGAGGTCGTAAAGGGGTGGGCAGAAAGATCAAGGCGTCCTCGTTGAAAATCATACCCCATTTGTTTGAGCACAAGGCGGCCAAACTCAACTTGCTTGGTCGTGTCAAAGGATTGCGTGAGTAGGCTGATATTGGGTTGAACCGGAGAGTTTCGGATCTGATCGAGTAAGCGAATCAGGTGTGTACGCAGTTCAGCAAACAAAGGGCGGAGCTGAGCCACGGTAGTTCCTGGTTCAAACGTATCCAATAACGCATTGTAGGGTGTATCAGTAAACCCTAAATAATCTGCCTCTTGTCGTTTAAGCCCTGCAAGCCGTTCTAAGTTTGGAAGAAATCGTTGGAAATCGTTGGTCTTGCGTGCTTCAGCCCAGACTTGCTGTGCGAGAGAACATTCTCGTTCCAGTGCATTCACAAATGATGAAGGCAGCTTTTTTGCACGAGAAAAGTCCCGCCAGGTTTCACGAAGTAATGCTTGGCAGGTATCATCCAGAGAATCGTGGTGTTGGGGAAGAAGGTTTCCGGTTTCGATATCAATAAAAGATCCAAGCAGGGACTCGACTTCAGGTGACACGAATTGGTTGTGGGCGAGTGTTTGTATCGTAGCCAGTTGTTCGGCCCGAATGCCCCCACTTCCTGCTGGCATGTAGGTTTCTTGATCCCATGAGAGAACCGCAGCAGCATCCCGCAGATGATGAATCTCTCGAAGCTTTGCGGTTAACTGGTCAAGTGAAGCAGAGGTGGTCATGGCCAAACGTCCTTTTTGCTAGAGATTGCTATCAAGATGATGAACGAGTGCCACTCTACGCCAGTTCTCCAAAGATTAGCAATATAGTAAGGGGTCAGACTCGAATTATTTAATTCGAGTCTGACCCCTTACTTATAACGTTGTTGGTGCTTGATTTATGGATAGACTGATGAGCACAATGCTTCTCATTTGCAGGAACTGAAATCTTTATGAGGTGTATATGAAACCAATCGTGTTGCCGGATGTGGAAGCCTATGCTGAGGCTCATTCACTTATGGAATCAGATGTGTGTCGGCGACTTCGCGAAGAAACGTACCGGACAATGGAATGTCCACAAATGGTTGTAGGATCATTGGAAGGGGCGTTCTTGAAAGTCATGGCTATGACGGTGGGTGCTAAGCGGGTTTTAGAAATAGGTACGTTCACCGGCTATAGCGCGTTGTGTTTTGCAGAAAGTCTTCCTGGTGACGGGTTGGTCGTGACGTGTGATATAGACCCGGAGACGACGGCTCTCGCGAAGAAATATTGGGCAGAAAGTCCGCATGGTTCGAAAATTCACCTTCGGTTGGCTCCGGCGTTAGAAACCCTTGCCGATTTAAATAGCCCATTCGACCTTATTTTTATCGATGCAGATAAAGCCAACTATGTGCAGTATTTTCAGCGTTCGTTAGATTTGATTGCGCCAGCCGGAGTGATTTTAATTGATAATGTTCTATGGAGCGGGGATGTATTAACCATGCCTCCGCCCGACACGAATACGGCGGCTATCCAAGAACTCAATCGGATGGTCCATGCCGAATCGCGAGTCTCGGCGGTTCTGCTTACTATTCGCGATGGAGTATTCTTGATTAAACCCCGGTCGATGTGATCCTTTATAATTCCCAAACGTTCAATTTTTAAAGAGCAGTCCAAACAATTATACAATGAGGATTAATGGGCCTGTCGGATGGTTTCGGTTTTGCCTACTCGCTTTGCGAATCGGTCTTGCAAGGCATGAAGCCGAGCCAGGTACTTGCTGACCTCGTGGTCTCCACATCGTTGGTGAAGGGTTAGCTTATACCCACGTGCGGCATAATCCCGTCCTGCACCAGTCCCACAGAGCTGGATGACGGCGGCAAGGTCTTGTTTCCGTTGGAGCGGCACTCTATTCATCTTTTGGGGGCCTATTGTGTGTGTGACGCGGGAATCCAGATAGGCCGCTGTCAATTCTATGGCATGACTTGGGAGGATGCGCATATACAGACTGTTGAACCAGCATGATTTCAGATCATGCCATGGTCCCTCCTTAATCACTTGATGGTTGTGAATGCAGTAGCTTTTTGCTTCTTCAAAGGTTCCATCGGTTATCTGGTACATGCCAGCTGCGCTTGATGCTGGTTGGTAGAGCGCCAGAGGATTCCACGTTAGTTGCCATCGCCAATAGGTACGTGCCACAGGATTCCCTCCACCCTCGACCTGTGCCAATGCAGCCAGAAACTCTGGTGTGATGATGGCCGTGGCATGCTCATGGAAGAGAGATTCATATTCCTTCCATGTTTGAGTAGGGTGCTTGTTGAAGGAATGGTCCAAGGGAAAAAGTATTTCGCTTGGTTTATGGTATGTCTGGAAGGCTGCGTTCACTCCAAACCACAGAAGGAACAGCAGAATGGGGATGAGGGTTACACGAACAAATGGAGGTGAGGCCCATATGGCTTTCAAGAAAGCTTGGCTCACATGCCAACATTCACGAACAACACGCCGGAATATTGCGAGGGTTATGTGAAGCGTCTGCTTTTTCCCTCGTCGGGAACGTCTAGAAGTTCGGCGCTTTTGTTTTAATGGCATAAGACTATTATACCTCATGAAACGAGGGTGCATGGGGATAGCCCTTTAACTGTTGTATCGAACTTTACCCTCACCTTCATTCTCTCTCTTAAAGGGCGAGGAAAAAAGAAGAGAAAATTAATTGGGGGAATTTTGAACCACTGGCAATGTGATGTGTGAGGGGTGGTTGGGTGTGTGCCAAATTTTCCAGGTTGGCGCGTGGCTGTCTAGCAATTGGAAGTGGTCTTTGTCAGCTCCAGCCAAGGCCACGCGAATGCGGTGGCCTTTTTTGAATTGATACGAGATGGGGAGTAGGTCGATGGTGAGTTGGGTGACTTCATTTGGAATGAGAGGCGAGGCATCGGCTCGCCGATAGGTACGATGGGGAATGGAGAGTGTGTGAGTTACGGGATCGTCTGGTTGCCAAGTTCGATGTAGAGCTCGTAATTCACCTTCCGTGACATAATGCACCTGGCCTTCCGGTGTGACATCTTCCAAATACACAAACAGCGTGGTATCCATAGCATTAGCTGAAAGGTAGACGGTGGCAACCGGGTGTCCAGTAACTTCCAGGTCTTCGTGAAGCGGATCGGTTGTATAGAGCAGCAGCTTTTTATCTTGTTCATCGCGATCGGGGTACGGGTCTTTCAGTGGGATGCCCACCATGGTGTTCCATCGTGACTGCAGGCCGGTTCCTGCGGTGAGATCGACATAATATCGATCAGGTGGGGATTCCTCTGGTGAATGCGTCTCTGAAAGTTGGTGGTTTGTATGAAAATAGAGTTGAGTAGGTGTGGAGAATGGAGGCCATTGTGTTGTGGCGTTCCATCGTTCGGCTCCCATCGTGTAATACTGGATTGGGGGGGAGTTATCGTGGGGAGTCCGATTTTCTTTGAGATGGTGATTGAAAAACTTGATCAGCTCTCCAGCATGATCGAATTCGGCTGTTCCCAATCTATACGGACTGATCTGGCGTTTACCTCCATGGTCCCAAGGTCCTACGATGAGTTTGTTTTGAGGATTGTTCTGGTGCAGGTGACGTTTAATGGCAGCTAGGCTATATCCTCCATCAAACCATCCACTATAGCTATAGATGGCTGCGCCAGTGTGCGCGATGGCTTGTGCGTAGGTTTGAGGACTCAATGCATCAATATTTGGAGCTTGTCGAGAGGGTGGGGGGTCGTCTCGAAATGTCATGCCTGAAGCTTCATGAAACGGGCTCCAATTTACCTCATGCTCTTGGATGGCCATGGTGAGGAGCTGGTTGTCTAGATCATGGTCAACCGGATGGACACCCCGCACAAACAGATTAGTTACCCAACCGGCAAAGGGTAATTTATTGTGGTCCAATTGGTTATTGATGTAGCTCCAGGTTTCTGTAAACCATTTCAAATGGATGCCGCCGGGAAAAGCAATTTCGGAATAAAGATCAAACCCTGCAAACATGGGAGCTACGGCTTTGACCGCGGGATGTTGGTTGACCAATAGCATCTCCGCGGTTCCGCCGCTGTAGGAAATACCCATGGCTCCGACTTTTTGATTTGACCAGGGCTGCTCAAGAATCCAATCTACAATTTCGGCGCCGTCCTGAATTTCCGCTGGGGAATAGGCGACAGGTCGTGAGCCAAATGAGGCTCCAGAGCCGCGTACATCCACATCCACCCAGGCATAGCCCTGTTGAAGAAATTGCTCAGCATAGTGCCCAATCGTGCCACGTGGACGGGTGTCTTTGAATAGGGAGATGGGCCAACGATATTCAATGGCTCGCCAATAGCGGGTTTGATGGATGATGGTTGGGATGTGTTGGTCTGGTTCTAGGCCATCAGGCAAATAGAGATCAACCGCAATCTTGACGCCATCTCGCATCGTGAGATACTGCGAAGTACGGTGCCATGAACGGCTGGATTGGTTTGAGTGATGGGATGAGTTGGGAAACGTGTTTGGTTGTTCCGTAGAGTCTTTGGAAATCGGTGTGCAGCCTATGAGGGAAAAAACCGGAAGAAGGAAGAGCAGGATTATTAAAGATTGAATAGAATTAATGAACTGGTGATCGCGATAGCCTTTGAAAAATTTGAGAACAATGAGGGACATGGTGATGGGTAGAATGTGAGTCAATTTCCTTAGTGACCTCAGGGGAAAACCTCCCCGAAAATTTATGATAGCAGGCAGCAAAGCAAAGCGACTATAGATGGCTTCAGCTTTTGGACATATGGTGGTAGCTTATGCGATGGGGAAAACCCTGGATCCTGTTTGGCATTCCACGCGGTTTTGGATATTGACGGCGCTGTGTTCTGTGTTGCCCGATGCTGATGTTGTAGGCTTCGTGCTGGGTATTCCCTACGAACACATGTTGGGTCATCGAGGGATCACCCATTCAATTGCATTTGCGATATTGTTGGGAATTCTCGTTCCATTCTTGGCTGTCCCTGGCCTTCCATTTTTCAACAAGCGTTTTGGCTTCTTAGCGATCTATTTTGCGGCAGTTACCCTATCGCATGGTTTCCTGGATGCCTTTACGAATGGTGGCCTAGGGATTGCCTTTTTTGCGCCATTTGATGGCACACGATACTTTTTCCCCTGGAGACCCATTGCTGTGTCTCCCATTGGCCTATCAGATTTTTTTTCGTCTTGGGGGTTGGGTGTAATTCTGAGTGAACTGGTTTGGATAGGTATTCCAGTGATCGTTTGGCTTATGGGCCACTGGGCGATCAAAAAGCAAGGTTAATAGATCCAGGTGAGAATCATGGTCCAGGTGTTTTTCTTGTAATCGTACAGAGGAATGTCGGATTTATTCCGAATGCCTTGGTATTGAGCCGTGAGGGATAAATTATATGGGAGTGGCTTTGTCAGTTGCACAAGGTGGGTTTGTTGGCGGTCATCTCGTTTGGAAAGTCTGCCATCTCTATCCGTAAAAATAACGGTGGTTTGATTATTTTTATAATCTCGCCAATGGATATCGTAATCATAGCGAAGGGACATTTTTCCCCAAGGGAGTTGTAGTTGGGCTCCGGTGAGGAGTCGATCTCCTCGATAAGAAAACGCTGCGCCGTCTGTGCTTTCGTTATCGTATTGATAGCCAACTCGCAAGATGAGTTGATCATCGATTAATCTGAAAGCATGAATGAGACCAAGAGTGTTGTTGTATCCATCTCTCAATTCACCGCGAAATCGTACATCTCGAGCGCCAATTTCACGGAAAAATGTTTGGACTTGGTAGCGGTATAAGCCAGTGGTGAGGTTTCCGACACTCCCAATCCCTGGAAGGGTGAATGTTGGTCCAAGTACAGTGGCACTAAAAGTTGGAGTATGTCTGGAGAGGAAGCCATCGGAATCTAGAAAGAGATAGTCATAGGTGTATTGGGCACCTAATTGAAAGGGGAGGGTGGCGATCACGCCTCGATAAAACCCTGATACTCCAACTAGGTGGTTCTGAATATTAAATTCATTGAATCCTTCCCCATGGAGCGTTTGTAAGAAAGAGTAGGTGGCGGTGGCTTCAAGTGGCCCACTCTGCAAGAAAGAATAATCAGCACGTAAGGAGCCAATAAATCCGGGTGCGGTGGTATTGCGACGTCGTAAATCTCTAAGAAGCAAATTAGGGTCATTAGGAGGATTCAAAATCGGAATGTCCCCGGCAGAGTCAGGATTAATTTTCACATTGTCGTCGTAGAATCTACCGGCACTGATCTGTAGTCTAAACCGTTTTTTCTTACCGAAAATTTGACCAGCTGAGAGTGCCTCACGAATGCGTACGGACGCTTGAGTCAAGGGAGAAATGGTTTGAGTGCGTTGGACTTGTTCTAATTCGTGTAAGGCTTCATCCGGTAATCCTAAAACTCCAAAAGCCAACCCTCGATAAAACCCATTTAATTGGCGAATGTCTGGATTGGGGGATTGATTTTGGTCAAAGGCTTCAACGGCGTCCCCATATTGCTTGTCACGGTATTGGAGAAATCCAACGTAATATCCTAAGTTTTCAGTGTCAGGGTTTTGCTCGAAAATGGGTACAAGTAAATTCCTGGCTTTTTCGTATTCCCCAGCAGAAAAATAGGCGATTCCTAGATGGTGTTGGATATCTGTATCAGTTGGTTTAAGCTGATACACGGTCTCAAGGGGGCCAATGGCTTGCTGAGGCTTTTCTTGGGCCAAATATACTAAACCTTTATAAAAAAGGCCTCGCTCATGTTTTGGGTCAAGGGTTAATACATTGTTTAGTAGTGCCAAGGCTTCATCATACTGTTTGTCGTCGTAGGCGATGGCGGCACGCGCAGCCTGGATATTTGCATCCCCGCGCTGTGCTATTGCTGGAGTTAGGCACCAGAATGTAGTAAGCCCGAAAAGAACAATTAATGAGACACAAAATTTTCGGCGACTAGGGTGATACATAGTCTATCCTATTCGGGAAGAGGTAAAAGAGAGAATCAAGGTTGTTGGACAGGTCACTGAGTTTACCTAATGTAAAGAAGACACGACTAGAAAAATTTACAATAGATTAGGACGACGCCTACAATATGAGCATGATTTACAAGGATTTCTGGAGATTTGTCAATATGGCTTAGGTGCGACCATCCATTCAAACGTGTGTTTTGCCTGGAGAATACAGCGAGGAATTCATCAAGTGTAAATGGAAAGTTCTTTCACTTGTAAGGGGTTGAGTGAAAAAGGATTGAGCCAGGGAAGGAGCTGGATGATGGTGAAGTGGGGTAGAGTGGGAAACGTGTTCCCTACGCAGAAGCGTGGAGTAGAAAGGGCGATATTCGTATTTGTCGGTTTTATCTTTCTAGGATTTTGTTCAGAGGTGCATGCCGAAGTTGATTCCACGAACGATCCGGTTATCGAACACTTAGAGTTTTTAGGGTACGAATGTGATCTCATTGAATCTGGTATCCGTGCTAGACATAGCTCTAAAATTCACCTTTTTATTACGAATGCGTTTGGAGGAATTCGCATGCAAACCGGGTTTCCTGGCAATAGTCCCCACACAGATGTTGGGTCCCGCTATCGCGTAACCAATGCCCTGATGAATCGATTCTCCGTTATGCAAATATTTTGGTCAGAAGATGGGAGCCTTTTTGCGATGGCCTGGATGCCTGGTCGGTATGAAAAAGGGCGGTTTGCGATTTTTATGGAGGCCTGGGATCGAGATATTGCTTTGCTTCGGCAAACCTATAATGAGTTGAAGCCTTTTCTAAAAGAGCCAGCCATAGCTTCTGAAGAAGGAGCCTAAAGGAATCGAGGTCTGATGCGGCTAATCGTTAGGATGAAAATGGCCCAATGCCGCATGATGAAGTTCGTGCCCACAAACTTCATAATTCCATTTTGGACAGTACAGGGTATCAGTCGAAAAATCATAAAATCCTCGAACCGTTTTTACAGAAGCCAAATCTCCTCGTAGCCAGGGTTGGAATTGAATCCCTGGTTCACCCGTCTTTGATTGCCACAAGTCCTGCAAGCTTTGTTTATCTAAAAACACCACCTTTAGGTGAGAAATTTCATGAGTTTCCATGTAGCGATCTTGATTGAGGCAACTGACGAGAATGAAAGGATAAAGAAAAAGTCCAAAAATAGTTAGAAGCTTCGTAAAAGAAATTTGCGAAGATGATTTTTTTTTGGTCCTAGAACCATCGGAAGGGAATTGTTTGATGAAACGAATGGTGGTGAAGAACATACTGTAATATGTCGGTCGTAAAAAGGAAGAATTAATTGTTGTAATAAATTTTTCATAAGAAAACGACAGTGGAAGTTTTAGGGGCACCCCATACGACAAGCGTCTGTAAAATCTAGTCGTTTATAGCGAAGTTATGAATCAGCATGTGATGCCACTTTCCGATGGAATTTCGGGGAGACATAAAGAAAAATTAAGGTAATATTAAGAGTTCTTTATCAATTTGTAGGTCTTTCGTGTAATAGACACTAAGTTTACCTATTTGATAGAAACCCTTAGTTACTAAGATTTAGTTTGGCAAGAGAATTTTAATTTGGTTTCTTCAATAACAATCCTCAAAATTTTAGAAATATTTCTGAAATAACCTAGGAGTATTGAAAGATGATCCTTTTCAAATTTCTTTCATCTTTTTTGGTGGCTCTTCAAGTTATTGGTCCTTCCTGGGTCTTAGCCATACAAACATCAGAAGCTGTTATCCAAAAACCTTCAATGGGGGAGGCTATCATCTCTGGCATACGCGGAGTTGTGACCGTCTCACCGGGTGAAAAAGATCTCCCGGGCTATTCTCCGGCCTATAGGTCGATTCTGACTGTTGGTGACGTAATCAGTACTGAAGAAGAATCTGTTGCGGAGATTTTGTTAGAAAATCAAGGCTTAGTCTCTGTTCAAGAATATTCTGAAGTCTTGTTGAGCAAAAATGCCTATGGGGAACTTGCGATAATATTACAAGTTGGGTCGGCCGAGTGGTCCATTCCCATGCATGGTCAAGATGGTGCTTCGTTAGCTTTCAGAACGCCTAATATCCGAGCAATGACTAGTGGAGGACTTATCACAGCAGAAGTACAACAAACATTAAGGAATGTGGCTCAGCACTCTCAAGCTTACAGGAAGTCTTTGATTCGGACCAATCTGCGTTCAGAATCAGTTACAGCTAGGGATGTTGGACTTGTAGAAACCTTTTGTGTGAATGAAGGAAAGCTGACGGTTGAGTTTCCTGGTACCCAGCAAGGAACGTGGAAACAAAAGACGATTGCCCCTGGTGAATGTCTAGGATTTTTGAATGGCCAAATACGGACTCTGGAGGCTCCCTTACACTTGTCAGATTGGCGAGCTGTTTGTGCTGTAGGAGCACATTGCGAAATTCCAGAGCCGACGAAGAAACTGATTGCCAAAAAACAGATGAGTCAGGCGTTAGCTTTGCAGCATGCATTGGTAGGGGCTGGCTCGGAGGATGTTGAAGTGAATGAGCAGGTTGTGCTTGCCACTACAGGAGCCTCCAATGGTTTATTGTTGGCGGCTAATACCCAAGGAAGTGAACCAGGTATTGGAAATATTGGGGGAGTGATTTTGCCTACTACGGGAGGTGATCCCTCATTAGGAGGTGACTCATCAGGTTCCACTCCACCATTGGATCCTCCCCTTCCGCTCCCTCGAGAGTTTCCTGAGGTGAATGTAGGAGGGACGGTGCCTCCCTCCACTTCCTTTTTTAGTGCAGAGAATGTTGGAGGAGGAAGCCCGCCCTTTTCTGGGTTCGACACGAATGTACAGTCTGGCACGTCGCTGTGGCCGGTCAATGGAACATCCGGAGGGCAAGGCGTACTGAATTTCGTAAATGGGGATTTCACGGCAGACAAAGAATTACTTTTAGCAGATAGTGGATTGTTAGCATCCGCTCCACATCTTGGAAAGGTCCCTCAGAATTCGTTAGTGGTAAGTGACCTCAGACCAGCAGGATCAATAAGTCCCTCAAACCAAAAAATACCACTTAACTTTGCTCTTTTTAATATTCCTGCGTCACGACTTCCAGTGGCTATCCCAGACCCTAATCCATCTCCAACTTCTAACCCTCAACTTGGGGTCGAGGGAAGTTCTCGATTAAGCCAAAGCGAACAATTAGCCCAATTTGCTAGATCCTCTCTGATAGACCCAGACGATATTTTAGCGGCGGTACCTGATACAAGTGCAGAATTTCCCTGCCAGCTTTCCGCAATCTCTTGCTTTGAACTCATTCTGGCTGCCGGATTAGGAGGTCTAGAACAGCCTGACCCCAAAGTTGACTCTGATGCAGGGATTGATGGAACGGTGCAGGTTCGTAGTGCATCAACAGGGGTGACCTTGAAAAAGGGAGTTGTCCTTACTAGCGATACCCAGGTGGCCTTAGCTCTTCAGGAGAAAACCAACGAGAGTTTTTCAGGACTGGAGACAACGTTGGGGCAAGCTGTTCAAGCGTCGGCGGTTTCCATCTTGGGAGAACCGGGAGATCCTGCCATTGTGAAAATGGAGGATCGGACCTTAGCTATTTTAGAGGGGAGCCGGATTCAACCGGCTAACTCGATGTTCTCGACAGCTTTATTGTCTATCTTGGATGGGACTTTACTGGGGCCCGTTGAACTGTCAGTTATCGGAAAAGACGCTAATGGTATTGATCTCCTGCGAGACGAGGTGTCTCCTATCATTGAAATTATTGACGGTAGCGCTGAAGTGACTACCGGGGTAATGGTTGGTTCAACAGCGAATTCTGGCCAAACGGGTGATTTGGATCAAGCGCTTTTAGAAGCCTCTTCCCCTCTCTTGGCAATGCTGGGAGGAACGCTGGAAACCGCATCGGATTTCGGTCGAGTGGCTGGTCAAAATGCCAAACTCAATGGGACTTTACTCCCAGGGGATGCACTTGTTCGTCTCAATGCCAGTTCCATGATGGTCAATGGAAATTTGTTTAATGTGACTGGAGGTGGCCAGCTTAATGTTATAAACGGAAGTCTAGTATCTCTTCAGGATGGTAGTACTCTGACGCTTGCAGGTGGGGCATTTGTGAATGTAGGTACTGGATCGTTATTTTCTTTGACGAATGGGGCCTTGGTCGATTTTGGCACAGGCAATAATGTGGTGAATCTCTCCAATTCTCTCTGTGCTGGGGGTGGGTGTTTTTCACCCTTTTCCAATCCTAACTGGCAGGTAGCAGGTAATCAGGGGGATTTTTCAGCTCCCGCTGGATTTAATCCGTTTGTCGATCTTGGAACATTTAATGATGGGAGTATGAATACTGTAAATATTTCGCCTGACTCTGCCATCCTATCCGTCCAACCAGGAGGGTCTATTCAGATCCAATGAATGCCTGAACACATTATGACAAGAAAGCATGGGGGGAGATCCGCAGGATTTTTTCATCCCTTACTTTCTATTCAATTGATCAGTTCTTCGTGAAGCCTCATGGGAGATGCTGATCCCTCTCTACTACCTCTGATTCCGCCTATTATTATGACCTCGCTGAAAGTTTTTTAAGTTCTTTTTTGGGGTCAAATTTTAAATAGGGATCTAATTGCTTGGCCCGTTCAAAAATAGCTTGAGCTTGTTTCCGCTTACCTTCTTTCGCGAGTTTCCTTCCTTCCTCTAAAAAGGAGGGATGTAATGGGAGGTTGGGACAGGTTCGTTCATAGGGCGTTTTTTCTCCAGCAATTTTTTTCCATTCCTCAAAAGAAATGTTTTCTTGTGCCGTGTCGCATACCGCATGAGCTAATTTCCCTGTGCTAGACCAGAGTGTCACGCTTTTACTACTGCCCCCAATAGCAATCGTTTGTCCATTTGGACTAATTGCCAGAGATTCTAAGGTTCCTTTCTGTTCAGGAAATTGAATCGGTGGCTGATTGGGCTTTTGCCAATTCCAAATGCGTAATGTTTTATCTGAACTGACTGAGGCTAGGGACGTACCATCCGTACTGAATTTCACATCTGAAATTCTTCCGGCCGATCCTTGTAAAAAAATTGGAACGATCAATGATTGTCGAAGATTCCATATGCCGATTTGACGATCACGACTTCCGGTTGCCACGGTCCATCCCGTGGGGTGAATAGCAATTGTCGAAATGCTCTGTTGATGTCCTCGCAAAATTTTTGGGGGACTTTTCAATCGTTGAAGGTCCCACATTCGAAGTGTGAGGTCATCTCCACCGGAAAGAAGGGTTTGGCCATCGGGAGTATAGGCAATAGCATTGACTCGACCAGTGTGGGTGCCTAAGGTTACTGGCCGCGGTTGGTTCGTAGTCAAATCCCATAATCGAATCGTATGATCCTGGCTTCCCGAAGCTAATTGTTTCCCATCAGGCCGAAATGCCAGGCTGGTGATACCTTTCTCATGGCCTTGAAGAAGTTGAGGTTTTGCGTTGGGTTGTAAGCGGTCCCATAAGCGGATAGTGGAATCTAAACTTCCCGAAGCGATGTGTTGGCCATTTGGACTTACCATGACGGACAAGATGCTAGCCGAATGCCCGGTGAATGTTTGTGGCGAATTTTGTGGGCGGCTTATGGACCAAGACAGCACTTTTCCAGCACTTGTTCCAGCAACCACATGTTCTCCGGATGGATCAAACGTTAAAGTTTGGATTTTAGCCGAAACTCCCTTAAGTTGAATGGGAGCTGTATGAAGTCCGTCCCGCAGCAAACGATCGATAGTCACACGCCCTCCTCCTTGGGTTCGAAGACTCAACTCATAGATTTGGCGGGCCCAGAGGAGTTTGGAAGCTCCGGATGTGATTGGGCTGGGAGATTGTGTAAGTTTGGTGAGGATGCTTGAAATAGCGTTGGTCATCTTCACTTTTTGAAGAGAGCTCGAACCTTCTGCTTGGTTTCCTCCCAATGATCGCGAACTTGCTAATGCACTATTCTCAAGCTTAGAAGACATGATATGTAAAGATTGCTCAAGGCTCTGAATGCGATCTTGGGCTTTTGCTAATTGGACTTTTTCCCTTTGAAGTTTTTCAGAATATTGGTCTCGTTCTTCTTTCACTTTTGTCAGCATATTTTGAGTCTTGGACATTGCTGTTGCGTTGTTCTCAAGCTGTTTGATGGTCGCTTGAGCTTGGTTTAAAGCCGTTTGACTTTCCAGCAATTGAGATTGAAGCGTTGACCGAATGAGGGAGAGTTCAGAAATTTTTTCCTCTGTCCGCCTAGCTTGTTCGGATGATGAAGTATGGACAGCTTGCAAGGCATTTTTATTTTGTGTGACTTCAGTTGTCGCGTCGGAAAGTTGAGTTTTCAAGGAGGCCGTTTGGGTTTTAACGGAGTTAAGCTCCTTTTGTGTTTGAATCAATTGTGCGCGAAGTTGGTCTCGTTCTTTTTCTATAGAGGTTAATGTGCTTCTGGCCCCTTCACGATTTTGAGTAAGTAATGTCTCAAGTTGGACAATGCGTCCAGCCGCTTGAGACTCTTGGGTGCGAAGTTCTTGAATTTCAGTTGTCAGGGTAGTGTGTTGCTGCTTTTCTTTTTCAATAACACGATCTTTCTGGACTAAAGTCGCATCCAGCTCAAGATTTTGAGATTGTAAGGAATCCAATTCTTCTTGGCGGGCTGCCAACAATTCTTCGTACTTGCTGCGATCATTTTCAATAGCCCGATCTTTCTGAGCTAAAGTCGCTTTGAGCGCAAGGCTCCGAGATTGTAAGGAAGCCAATTCTTCTTGGCTGGTCGCCAACATTTCTTGGTACTTGCTGCGATCCTGTTGTAGGCGGTCTAGTTCGGACTGGGCAAGTTTAGCCTGTTCCAGGGCCGTGGTTTCTTTCGTAGAGAGTAATTGACGCGTGGTATCAACCGTTGTTTCTAGTTCTTTGATCGTGGTTTCAAATCTCTCTCTATCTTCCAAACGCTGCTGGGTTTCAGCTTTGACCACCTGTTGTTGTTGGAGAAGTTGAGATTCCAAATTCCTTGCGCGTTCATGGGCAACAGCCAAAGCAGTATTGGCAGTTTTCAATTGAGATTCCAAGCTGGAGCGGTCAGCCATCAGTTTGGTCATTTCCGAAGGAGTAAGTGCGGATTTCTTCAAAACGGCCATTTGCAATGTTTTGACTTCTTCAATCGCAGTATTCAAATCTTTTGCATTTGTCCTAGCCGTAGCTTCGATCTGATTGCGTTCGATTTCAAGCTGGGCAATCTTTTGTTCATAGGTATTTTGCTGATCGTGTTGTTCAGAAATCAGTGCTTGCATCTGAGATTGTAAATCGGAAAGCGTATTATTTTTTGATGCTAGCTGAGCCTCTAATTGGTCACGTTGTTCCAATAAGGCCTGATATTCATCGTCTGCAAGTTGTTGGTAGCGGACAATAGTCGCTTCGAGTTTCTTGATTTTTTCCTGGGCTTGTTGGAGGGCTACGGGAGCAACTGGCTTCCCTTCTATTTCTGTAGGTGTGTCGAGACTCTTTGAAGATTCTTTTAAAAGTGATGGGTCTTGCCCCACGATAACAGTGGGAGGTGATGAGTTAAAAGGATTGAACAGCCATACGAGTAGCCCTACACCAGCTAAAAATAAACTAGCGGCTAAAATATTTGAATGTTTTGTTGTGGGAGAAGATATCGATTCAACTTGGGGTGAAGGAGGGGGTGATGAGGGAAGTTCTGGCGTTGGAGGGGTGGTACGATGTGTGGGCGCTTGGAGATGACGTTTTACCCACTTTTCAGAAAAAGCCTCCTGATAAAGGAGGTTGCGGATAGTGAGTTCATTCTCATGAACACCAAGAACACCAATTAAGCGCAACTGTTCAACGGCCGCCGGGTTACTTTTCAGTTTTTCAAACCTACCTTCTAAGAGATCGAGATAGGGGTGAAGGAGGGAGTCTCCATTTGCATCAGGTTCAGTTAAGGCTGTTCGAACAAATTGAAAGTGTGGTTCACGAAGGCATTGGGCACTGTGTATGAAATGCTGAATGCAATCGTCGACTTCAGCTTCAAACCAGCCAACACGGTGTTGTTCTTCAAGAAGTTGGCAGAGTAATTGAGTGAGATAGGGGTGTCCTTTTGTCCATCGATAGAGCCATTCCATTATCTCTTGTGCGGTATCTGATGGAAGGCTGAGACCTTCGGCCAAAGGAAGAGCTTCATCAAGAGTGAAGTCTGAAAGTAGAACACGATGACTCCATTGGAACAACAAAGGCCCTTCTTCTGGAATGAGTTGGGAGGGCGTGGCTACGCCACAGACGACAAATGAGAAGCGATACAATGTGGAATTTGTCCCGCGAGATTCATAGAGCATGGCCAACCAATCAAAGAAATGTTGGCGAAATGGAAGCGGTGCAATTCGTTCAATTTCATCAATAAACAAAACCAAAGGGGTAGGAATTTCTGGCAAAATGACTTCGGTGAGTAATTGGGTCAGTCGTTTATGGGGTGGGATGGCAAAAACTGATGGTTTCTTCCACCAAGCTAAAATATCCGTAGAAAGGTCTAGGCTTTCATCTAAAAGATGTACGATAGTATGAAACCATTCTTCTTCCCAGGGAGGTAAAGGGAATTGGCTAAGGTCGATTATTACAGCATGATGGGATGAGCTATTGAGTTGTTCGGCGGTATGGACAAGCAAGCTTGATTTTCCCATTTGCGGGGAATGAAGAATGTACGCTGGTCTTCCATTTCGACAGTGGTCCAGCAATTCAATATCTGCGGAGCGTTCGATATAGGGCAAATCCCGCGCCTTGACAGTTCGACCGCTTGAGGTACCTTGGTGATTTTTATGAGCCATTTTTTTCTAAAATGGGAATTTGCGCTAAGGGTGATAGTGTGTCAAATTTTTTGAGAAGTTAGGCATTTGTAAGAATCATAGCGAATAAAGGGTGGCGTTCAGGATAACCAAAATGGAGGGTAACTTGATCCTGTCTCGCTACTCTTGGAAATGATAACATTTCCATTGCACAGCAAAGGGGATATTACCCCCTTAAGCCTTAAACAAGTCATCAAACCTGTTGTTTCGGAACTCTAAGATTAGACTGCCCGGCTTTAATCATCAAATCAAAATCTAGGAGTTTTATTATTCTAATTCTGCATCATCAAGGGAACAGATAAATTCCTTTTTACTGTAAAAGGGTTGCTAGTGCATATAGACGCGAGAAACGTCACAGACTAAAGTTCTAATCCTTTTTTGGGGCTCTTAGTGCTGAGATTATGGGTAGTTGTTACTGATAGTGCCATTCTATTCCTCATGGCTTTCAGCGCCAAGCTGCAATAGGAAAAAATCGTAGTCTTGACATCCCAAAATGGGAAAAGGAGTAAAGCAAAAGACGTGAGCTAAAGAAGCATTAAAGATACATAAATATAGGCGAAGTCTATATTTAGTGTCAATTTTGATCGCAGTGATACAATTAGTAGTAGTAAGTGGAGAATATTTGAGAAATATAATCCTATTTGGGTTTGAGAATCGAAAGATCGTGGGGAGTTTCGCTAGTATTTTCCAAAATAATTATTCTAACAGAGGAATAGGATAGTGATCTTCCAGAAAATCTGACGTTTGACTCTGGCAAGAAATCCATAGTTTGTTAAGGGGCTTATGGCATCTTCCTCAAAAAAAGTCATCTATGCCGCATTGATTGGCAATGCCTTGATCGCTGTGACGAAATTTGCGGCATCTGTGTTCACGGGCAGTTCCGCAATGTTAGCCGAAGGCATTCATTCTCTCGTGGATACCGGCAATCAAGGTCTCTTATTGTATGGTCTGCATAAAGCCAAAAGACCTGCTGATGAGAAATTCCCCTTTGGGTATGGAAAAGAGGTGTACTTTTGGAGCTTTGTGGTCGCGATTCTAATCTTTGCATTGGGATCAGGCATTTCACTTTATGAAGGGGTGCTTCATATTTTCCATCCCCAGCCGGTTGAGAATCCCTTAATCAATTATATCGTCTTGGGTCTTGCCTTAATTTTCGAAGGCGGGGCCTGGTTTTTTGCCTTCAGAGAATTTTCTCGAGCCAAGGGCAAGTGGTCTTATGTCCAAGCCGTGCAGCGTGGAAAAGATCCTACAATTTTCATGGTATTGTTTGAAGATTCGGCGGCAGTTCTTGGGTTGATCGTGGCATTTCTAGGAATTTGGTTAGGGCAACTCACTGGGATTGTGTATTTAGATGGCATTGCCACAGTTATTATCGGATTGATTCTAGGAGGAACCGCGATATGGTTGGCATATGAAACAAAGGGACTTCTCATTGGAGAGAGCGCGAACCGAGATGTTGTGCAAAGTATTCGAGAGAAAGCTAATCAACGGCATAATATTACGCACGTTAATGAAGTGCTGACGATGCACATGGGACCTGAGTTTATCTTGGTCAATATCAGCGTAAATTTTCGTGATGATATCACCGCCGAAGAGGTTGAACAAAGCGTCGCCAAGTTGGACAAGGATATTAAGAGCGAACATCC
Source organism: Nitrospirales bacterium (assembly GCA_965223635.1). Lineage (GTDB taxonomy): Bacteria > Nitrospirota > Nitrospiria > Nitrospirales > UBA8639 > Nitrospira_E. The sequence continues at coordinate 1,218,801 of OZ245007.1, read as the reverse complement.
ATTCGTGAAACGAGTATTCGTGGAAGCCGAAGCCAGGCGGGCTGGCACAATACAGGAAGTAAGCCCCGGTAAAAGCGGTTAGAGTTCAGCTACATCTAAAAAAAGGGGTCAGACTCGAATTAATTAATTCGAGTCTGACCCCTTTTATTTTAAGTTCGACATTTAATCTTTGTCGATGTTGGCGATTTCTAGTACGATGGGGCAGTGGTCTGATAGGTGCCGATAGGCCAACGGATAGTCATCTCTGAGGCGTTGGCAGTTTGCTAGTGCGCAGTATCCGCTCATTTGAACCGACTCAATTCTAATCTCCTTCATTTCATTTGCCACGAGAATATGATCCAATTGTCCGCCCCGCCCACGAAAATAATGTGAACATTGTGGCTCAACCGGAAGGTCCGTAAAGCCTGGTTTTTCTTTTCGCACAAATCGGCGAAGATATTTCAGCTCGGATTTTTGTGAATGTCGGTCTCCGGCCCCCATGGTATTGAAATCCCCAAGAATCATGACATCTTGATCTTTCTCCAGGAATGGCGCGACAGCCTCGTCAATACGATTTAAAACTTTCTGCCGCGCTTCTACTGCAAATACAGTAGGTCCAGATTTCAAGTGAACTGCGATAAGATGAAAGTCTGCCCCATTCTTTTGGCGAGATTGCACATAGGCATACTGTCCCGGTCTAAGCCCAGCGGTACAGGACTGGCTGGCAGATTTGGCCTTTGCATTGAATTCCCACAGGCTGTCAAATTTGGACAATGTTACGCGAGAGTCATTCCAAAGCAATCCAATATGGTGATTGTCGGGTCGCCCGCAGGGCTGGCGATACCAACGCCACGTCTCGGCGGTCTGGGTGGATAGCTGTGTGGTGAGGGTCTTCCAGGCTCGGGTCGCTTCGGGTGTGGCTAGGCTTTCTTGTATCGCCAAAACGTCGACCTGCATCCAGCGAATCACGCAAATCAACCAATCCAAATCGGTGGGATTCGCAGAAGCTTGCTGTTGATCTGGTGGAGACCCCACGGGAAACCAGCGCAGATTCCAGGTTGCGACACGTAGAGTGACAGATACGTTGTCTGCCATTCTAAGTCCGCTGTTGAGGGCTGTTTGGCATTGATCCTTGTTCCTCCACACCTCCTCTTCTCCTCCTATAGTGATTTTGGTTTTAACAGTAGACATGGTAGGAGTAGGAGGTGGGCTTTGCATGATTGGCTGAGGGGTCGTGGTATATGTCTGAAGGTATTTTTTATGAATCCAACGAGTCTCTCCTGAATCTAATTGGATAGATATCCAAGGGCTATTCTGAGCCAGTTGTTTGATGATGGCAGTTGTGCCACTAGGAACATGCTTCAGATAGCTTGGCGAGGGTTTATGATGCAGTGGAACGCCAATGGGTTTCTTGGCTTTGAGGATGACCGATTGCCCGACTTGGAAATCTTGAGCCGAGATTATAGAGATGTTCCCAATCAGCAGAATGAAGGTCAAGTTGAGGAATGTTAGAAAATTTTTCATGTTCTCTTCTTAACAGAACAGAGAGCACAATACCAAGCGAGTACAGATTAGTAAAAAACTATGATGAAGAGGATGTAAATTTCTTGTTATGATCCCAATTCTTTGAGAGGCCAATAATGAGTTCTTCGATTAATCTTGAAATTGCTAGCCGTGCTCAGTTACGGCCTGTTGCCGAAATCGCGCTAGACAAATTGGGATTGGATCCCGATATTTTGGATTTGTATGGTAAGCATAAAGCCAAAATTCCTCTCTCCACGCTGACAACCCTCTCCGACAAGCCAGATGGCAAGCTCATTTTGGTCACAGCGATTTCTCCAACAAAAGCAGGGGAAGGTAAGACGACGACTTCAATTGGTTTAGCCGATGGGTTAAATCATATTGGAGCTAACACTATCGTTGCCATCCGGGAACCAAGCCTCGGCCCATGCTTTGGTATGAAAGGTGGAGCTTGTGGCGGGGGCTATGCGCAAGTCGCGCCGATGACAGACATTAATTTGCATTTCACTGGAGATTTTCATGCCATCACAGCGGCTCATAACCTGCTCGCGGCCATGGTCTCAAACCATCTTCATTGGGGGCACAAGCCACAGATTGATTCGCGGCGAGTGACGTGGGGGCGGGTGCAGGATGTCAATGATCGGTCGCTTCGTGCCATTGTGACGGGATTGGGTGGCAAAGCCAATGGTTACGCACGTGAAGGTCGTTTTGACATTACGGCTGCCTCGGAAGTCATGGCGATTCTTTGCCTGGCCTCTGATATGAAAGATTTGGAACGGCGGTTAGGAAATATCAAAGTGGGGAGGACTGCGCAGAAGGACATGGTTTTTGCGCGGGATATTAAGGCAGAAGGTGCCATGATTGTCCTGCTGAAAGATGCGTTCAATCCTAATCTGGTTCAGACGTTAGAGCAGAGCCCGGCCTTGATACATGGTGGGCCATTCGGGAATATCGCCCATGGATGCAATTCCATTGTGGCCACAAAGCTAGCGTTAAAGCTGGCTGATTATGTGGTGACTGAAGCTGGATTCGGTGCTGATCTGGGTGCTGAAAAATTTTTCAATATTAAATGTCGCAAAGCCGGACTTACTCCCTCCTGCGTGGTGGTCGTGGCGACTGTGAAAGCCCTGAAACTCCATGGCGGAGCGGAAGAACAAGCTCTTGGTAAAGAAGACCTTGTGGCCCTCAAACAAGGATTGCCGAATTTATTACAACATCTGGAAAATATCAAAAAAAACGGTGTGCCTACCGTTGTGGCCATCAATCAATTTACCCATGATACGCAAGTGGAATTAGATCTTATCGAACGATCATGCCAAGAATTAGGTGTCCGTATGGTGGTTTCCAATCACTGGGCCAAGGGTGGAAAAGGGGCTGCGCAATTGGCGGAAACGGTTCGGGAAATTGCCGATTCAGAGCTCTCGAAGTTTGCACCCTTGTATCCCGATGCCCTTCCACTTTCAGAAAAAATGCGAACAGTGGCCCGAGAGATATATCGTGCCGATGATGTGGAGATTCCTCGAACGGTTCAAGCACGTCTCACTGAATTAGAAAAACATGGGTACGGGCATTTCCCTGTGTGCATGGCCAAAACCCAGTACAGTTTCTCGACAGATCCTTCCTTAAAAGGTGCGCCGACTGGCTTTACGGTCCCTATTCGTGAAGTGCGCTTGGCAATGGGTGCAGAATTTGTCGTGGCCATCACTGGTGACATCATGACCATGCCGGGTCTGCCCCGTGTGCCTGCTGCTGAAGCGATAGGTCTAGACCGCAAAGGTCAGATTGTCGGGCTATTTTAACCCAGGGTCATAATATAAGGGGTCAGACTCGATTAAATCGATGTATTCTGCAAGAACTAATCGCATAGATCGTGAAATCCAGTCTGACTTCTTCAAGCCTAAAGCATGTCCAAAGGTTTTGGGCTATGGTACATTGCCTTCAGGATTTTTATGAGCACATTTTCTCTTCAATCTGGCTACGTGCCGAAGGGCGATCAAGGCAAGGCCATTGCTGCGCTGACGTCCGGCCTTAACGAAGGGCTGAAGCACCAGGTGTTGTTGGGGGTCACGGGGTCGGGGAAGACGTTTACGATGGCCAATGTCATTGCCAATGTGCAGCGGCCGACATTGGTCGTCGTTCATAATAAAACCTTAGCGGCTCAACTTTACCAGGAATTCAAATCTTTTTTCCCTGACAATGCGGTGGAATATTTTGTCAGCTATTACGATTACTACCAGCCGGAAGCTTACATTCCCACAACTGATACCTATATTGCGAAAGACTCGGCTATCAATGACACAATCGATCAAATGCGGCATGCAGCCACAACCACTCTGTTACAACGCAACGACATTATTATTGTAGCTTCGGTGTCGTGCATTTACGGATTGGGTTCGCCAGAGGTCTACCATGACATGCTGTTGTATCTTGAGCCGGGCATGGAAATATCGCGGGAAAAGATTTTGGCGAAATTAGTAGATATTCAATATTCGCGGAATGACCTGGAGTTGCAGCGTGGAATGTTTCGGGCGCGGGGGGATGTGATTGAAATTTATCCGGCTTCTTCTGATTCCAATACTGTGCGCATTGAATTGTTCGGTGACGAGGTGGAAGCTCTCTATGAAATCGATCCACTTACGGGTACGATTTTGCGCAAGCTCCCTAAAATTGCGATTTACCCTAAGAGCCATTATGTGATTGCGCCCGATCGCTATGAGCAGGCTATTTCAGGCATTGAGGATGAGCTAGAAGATCGTCTGGACTATTTTCGAAAGACCAATCAATTATTGGAGGCGCAGCGTATTGAGCAGCGCACCAAGTTTGACCTAGAGATGGTTCGTACTATGGGCTATTGTCATGGCATCGAAAATTATTCCCGTCATTTAAGCGGGCGGAAGTCAGGAGAACCGCCGCCGACCTTGTTAGACTATTTTCCCAAGGATTATTTGATGATCGTGGATGAGTCGCATGCCACGGTTCCGCAATTCGGTGGAATGTATGAGGGCGATCATTCTCGTAAGAAGACATTGGTTGATTATGGGTTTCGACTACCTTCGGCGATGGACAATCGCCCACTCAAGTTTCCCGAATTTGAACGGTTTATGAATCAGGTAGTGTATGTGTCAGCCACGCCTGGGGCATATGAATTAGAACATGCGCAAGTGCCACCGGTCGAACAAATCATTCGTCCGACTGGGTTAATTGACCCAGTGATGGAAGTGATTCCAGCAAAAGGGCAGGTAGAACATCTGCTGGGGGAAATTCGCCAGCGAGTTGCCAAAGGCCAGCGAGTTTTAGTGACGACGCTGACCAAGCGAATGGCCGAAGACCTCACTGAGTATTATTACGACCAAGGCTTGAAAGTTCGATATTTGCATTCAGATATCAAGACTTTGGAGCGGGCCGACATTATTCGGGATTTGCGGCGTGGGATATTTGATGTGTTGGTAGGGATCAATTTATTGCGTGAAGGGTTGGATTTGCCCGAGGTGAGCTTGGTCGCGGTCTTGGATGCTGACAAAGAAGGGTTTTTGCGTGGCTATCGTGCGTTAGTGCAAACCTCTGGTCGGGCAGCTCGGCACAGTGATGGCAAGGTGATTCTCTACGGCGATACGCTGACGAAGTCTATGGAAATGACGATAGAAGAGACGGGGCGTCGACGGGCGATTCAGTTAACCTATAATCAAGAGCACAAAATTACCCCCACTACCATTCAAAAGCGTATTCATGATTTAGAGTATCAGTTAGCAGAAGCCGATTATGCGGATTTATCGGTCGCAGCGGAAACTGAAGAAGTGTATGCGAACGAAGCGGACTTAGAAAAACGTATGGTAACGTTAGAAAAAGAGATGAAAGCCGCGGCCAAGGATTTGAAATTTGAGCAAGCTGCGAAAATCCGTGATACTCTCCGTGTTCTCCGCCAAAAACTCCTTCAAGTTGGCATTTGAGAGAAGAGAGAACATAAAAATTAAGGGGTCAGACTCGAATTAATTAATTCGAGTCTGACCCCTTAATGGCTTTTTTGTTTTTTAAATATGTTTGTAGAGGTAGGCTCCGAGGAGCATGCCAAGGACGCTGAGTAAGTTTATTTTGAGGAGAAAGCCTAAGGTAAATTTGAGTAGGACCAAGTTGACGGTGACGGGTGGGTCGACCCCTAAGCTTTGGGCTTCTCCGAAAATATCACGAATGATGCCCTGAGGCGAGACGACTTGGAGAATTTCCCCAAGAATGCCACCCAATAGGCCCCCAATAAAAATAAACAGCAAAAGGTGTCGGCCACTTTTTTTTAACATGGGTGGACTTTCGCATTTCCTTGGATGTATGTGGAGAATTTCATAGAAATGTCTAGAAATGGGTCATGTGAGTTATCCTGGAAAACCTAACTTCTTCCTAGGGTAAACTCCTCATTACCTTACGGTAAATATGAAGATCCGTCAAGAAAATCTCAATCACATGTATCGATGAAAATGTGAAAGAGCTTTTAGGGGTTCTGTGCGGCAGGGCCAGAGTCTGAATCAATATGAAAGCGCATCGTTCCCATTTTATTCATAGTGTTCACCATATATCCCACGTAGATATCGACTCGATAGCGGCCTGGATGCCACGTTCCATTTGGCGCAAAAAATTTTAAATACCCACTGATATCCTCAAGAGCTAAATCTGCACGATCTTCATCGATCCATTGATTGGCATCCATATTTGGCACCTCTTCTGGAAAGAGACGTCCAATGATTTGATATGGAGCCAGGTGATCATGGACCGTAAAGACTAAATGCACGGCTTTGATAGATGCGGGAAAAGCCTCCGCCGGGTTCACGGGTACTAGGATGTGACCTCGGCGAATTGTGCGATCTTCTTCGATACTCTCGGCAAAAACGAGGCTTTCAAAAAGCCCTCCGGGTTTGTGGTCCAAGGAGGGGAGTTGTGGTGAGTCGGAGTACTCTTTGTAAGGCGCTGTGTTTTCAGTTGGCGATTCATCTTCGAAAAAATCAGGAGGGGAATCAAATTCCGAAAAGCCATGTTGTGTTTCTTGAGGATGGAAGACGCTAGGGGGTGCGGTTGAGGACTGAAGATCTTCTGCCCAACAGGGTGTTCCTATCGTGAAAATGAGAAGAGTGAAAAAGAGTGCTAAGAGGTTTAGGTAGGCAGGAAAAATTCGGGCAAGACTATGCATGGATGTTGCTGAGTTCAGGAGGAATTGTCGTTCGAAAATGATCTAACGATTCATGCTCTAGTAAAGGTGATATCTTTTCGGAATGTTTTCCAATCTCTCTCTACCCTTGTACTCGCTGCTAGGTCAACCCATCCTATTATCTTGCGGCCTGAAAAGAGGCTTTGTTAGAATTTTTGCGGTTCTACGCATTTTTATCTATGCCTTTGTAATTGGCGTTTATTCATGAGTTTCAAAAAGATGATAGGTTCAAATTTATGAGTGTTCAAGCAGCTAATGACCCTGATGCCCTTCCGCAACTTGTTGGTGATTTTAAGCCGGTTGATGTCTGGCAAGTGCATATCAATCGACTGTTTTACGGTTTGTTGGGAACCCGTGTACGGGAATTTTACCAAACCTTTGCAGCGGCAGACTTTCGTCTAGGCTATGCCTTGGCGGAAGATTATTGGCGGCGATGTCAGGCACGAGAAAAAGCTGATGAGAAAAAAGAATGTAGCTCTGCTCCCCTCGTTGTGATGGAGTGGGGTGCAGGAAATGGGAATCTAGCCGCATGTTTTCTGGACCGTCTTCAAGAATTAGATCACGAACGGAAGGTGTTTCCCAGGATCACCTATATCTGTATGGAACAAGAAACAGTCCTCTTAGAACAAGCTAAGCAAAATGTTGATTTGGCCAAACACCGGGACCGTGTGTCATTTGAATGCCGATCAATAGAAGACTTAGCATCATTTGATGATGGTTCGGTGGATCGTATTATTTGTAATGAATTGTGGAGCGAGTTGCCCACCAAATTAGTGCTGCGAAAAGAAGGAGAAATCAAAGAAGAACAACTTCGACCAAATTTAAATGAAAAGCGATTGGCAGATTTCCCGGATTGGTCCAAATTTGTGGAGGCCTTTGATCACGCAGATCTTGAAACCTTGCCTACTTTCGCTAATTTTTTAGGCGATTTAGTTTGGGAGCGCGAGTATCAACCCATTGATGCGAAAGCGTTTCCTTTCCGTCGAACGGTCACGGAATTTCTCAAAGGCATTGATGAGGAAGTGTTGGTGCCATACAACGTAGGAGCGAGTCAAAGTTTGCAGGAGGCCCGAAGGCTTTTAACGTCCAATGCTATTGGCTTCAGTAGTTTTGATGCGGGAACAGCTGATCCTCATGTGCTCAATGATCCGGAAAAGCCCTGTTACACGGTTCAAGGTGGCCAGTTCAGTTTCATGGTCAACTTCCAGTTGTTGCAAAGTGTCGCTATGCATTTGGGTATTCAAACGGGCCTTATTGAATCTCAACGAGATTTTGTTTCGAGAAGTTTAGACACTCATGTACTGAGCATCATGGATCTGCTGGCCTCGCATCCTTACCCGCCAGAAGGGGAGCCATGGAAGTTGGATGCCTTTATTCTTCGGACCTTGGATGCGGTGAATCAGACATATCAGTCTCCCTATCAGCGGCGAATCGAATTTCCCATTCCCGAAGATACACCTCAAACGGAACGAGCAGAATTAGAAACACTACTAAAAGGGCTGTCGAGCCAGGGTGTACCCGATACCATTGCATATCTTACCGAAGCCGAAATTCGAGCAGCCATGCCGGCGTTAGAAAAATTAGGATACGACCTAGATGGGATTAAAGCGATGTGGGAATTACCATCTCAGCCGGTGGACTACATGCATTTTTCATTTAGTGGTCAATAAGACTTTGTTATTTTCTCTCCTTCTGACTCAATGAAAAGTCTGCGGGTTAGTGAAGTGAACTCTCTTCAAGAAGCGTAGTTTTTAGAACCCTGAAAGGTGGATTTTTGCATAGAGGTTGTGTATACTTCGCGGACTTTTTTAGGAATTCTTGCTTTATTTTTTCTTTTAGATTGAGGTTGTAGGTGTTTGGATCCTTTGGGTGGATGGAGCTTTTGCTCATCCTCATTATCGTCCTCATTATATTTGGTGCGGGAAAAATCCCACAATTAGGGGAAGGGTTAGGCAAGGCCATCAAGGGATTTAAAAAGTCCGTGGCTGAAGCGGATGCCCTAGATGTCACCCCTAATGAAGAAATGGAAGGGAGTCCGGCATCACCACCTCCACCACCACAAGTTGCCAATCAACCTCAACCCGCACAGGCTCCCATATCGGAAGCCGTTGCTCAGCAGCCTGTAGAATCGACCCAACCTAAACAGGGCTAATAGTATCATCCCAAGGTAGGCATGGTGAATCTGGGTTAGCTGAGAGGCCAAAGAGACAACATCGATTCGAATCAGTTTTTAAATAATTGGTGTGGTTGGTTACATCGTAAGGATGCAAAGACATGTTCGGCTTAGGAGCGATGGAAATTTTGATCATTCTGGTCATTGCCTTCATGCTCTTTGGACCGAAGGAACTCCCGGAAATTGGCAAGCAAGTTGGCAAGGCAGTCAAGGGATTTAAAGACACAACAGAAGATCTTCGACAGTCCGTTGAGCCAGAGATCAACATGATTACCTCAGAGTTAAAAGCCGTAGAACAAGATTTAGAATCCTCAATGAAAGAAGCTGAGGAACAAATTAAGGGAGCGACAGATGAAATAAACGAGCCTGGAGGACAAAGGCCTGTTTAAACTTGGTGTGGGTTTCCTCGAATTGGTGCAAAATACTATCGTTGCTTGTTTTTTTGTTGTGTTTTTACAACTATCGTAGCATTCAGGCGATAATGTTCAATGTTGTTCATGGTATATCGTTATAGAAAAAACATTATTTTTTAATAACTTAGAGTGTTTTTAATTAATTGGCATCTAATTAGCAATACACCATCTTGCGGCAAATCATCAAAAACAAAAAATTGATGGGGTAGCCGTAAGGGTTATGTAAAACAGTGCTCCGGTAAAACTGGGCACAGATTATTCAAAAACGGAAGCGGGCGCGAACATCCATCAATTTCTGAATTTTGTTAATGCTGTTTCATGATGATGGAATTCGAGTCCACAAAGGTTTTCACTAACAGGAGGAGTGCAATGAGGACTTTTTACCGAACCTTTACGGGATTGACCGCAGCAGCCATGCTTGTGGCCATGACTGCCGTGCCTGGTTTTGCCGCAAAAACAACCCCGGCAACGGACAAAAACACGAATGTCCCTGCTGTCCCACGGGCCATTCCTGATTTGGTGCCATATCACAAATTTGATCCGCCAGCCGGAGCAATGTGGGATCCGACAAAACTCACGATTTCAGGAGACATGCGGGTTCGTCCAGAATTCCGTTCTGACGGTGGTTTTGGCACGACTTCTACTTTTGTCGAAACCCATAGTGACTCTGACTTTTTCACCCAACAGCTCATTCGGTTGGGATTTCACTATGCCATCTCTCCGGATGTCGCGTTTTTCGTCCAACCTCAAGTCTCCCATAACTGGGGGACTGTTGATCCTGACCCTGGGAGTGGAGGAATCAATCCCAATGGGACTGGATCGGACTTGTTCCTTCGCCAGGGATTCATGGTCATCAGGAATTTTTTGACCCCAAACTTAACTCTCAAGGCTGGACGTCAATTAGTCGTCTGGGGAAATCACAGAATTTTTGGACATTTCGACTGGAATAATGTTGGTTTTGCCTTTGATGGTGTGACCATGCGATACAATCATTCTTCAGTTCCAGTGGAAGTAGGCTGGTTGCGAGTTAAAGAAGGAGATTGTGCTAATAGTGGAGGAGGTTGTGGTGCTTCTCTTAATCCTTCTGCCGATACACGCGATGCTGATATTTGGTTTGCGCGCTTGCCGATGAATTTTAGTGGTGTTGCCATTGAGCCCGCCTGGATTTTTGAGGATGGCGGTGCTTCAGCTGGGAGCCCTCCAGGAGGACAGCCGGCTAACCAAAGCCGTCATACCGTTGGTGCCCGCGTTGCGACCAAAAAAGGGATGTTTGATGTAACAGGTGAAGGGTATTGGCAGTTCGGTTCCTTGGGGGCTGGCGCCACCATGGGTAACAGAAACGAGCGTATTAATGCCTTAGCTGGGCATTTAGATGCCGGTTTGACTTTCCCGACCCCCATGCAGCCTCGAATCGGTGCAGAAATCAACTATGCGACTGGTGATGGGAGCTGTAATGCTGCTGGTGGGAATAAGTGCGGAGGAACCTTCAGCCAATTGTTCCCAACCAACCATATTCACTTTGGCTACATGGACAGAATGTCCTGGCAGAATATGTTGACCTACGGCGGGAACTTACAAGTTCGTCCGACAGCCGACAGCCACTTTGAGATTGCTGGTCATGTGATGCGGTTAGCAAATGAAGATGACAACTGGTATGGAGCCAATCAAGCGGTCTTTAAACGAACTCCTGCCGGCAACAGTGAAAAATCTCTTGGTGGTGAAATCGACGTAGTCTACACCTTATTCTTCCAAGGTAATAAAGTTGGTTGGCAAATTGGCTACGGCCACTTCTTTGCCGGCGATTATTTGACCAAGAATGATTCTAATGGTGCCACGAGTGACCAGGATTGGGGCTATACCCAACTCTGGGTCAATTTCTAAGAAATTCTTATCCCGCAGGTTAGCGGGAAACAAGCATAGGGAGTTTTGTTCCCTTGCAAGACGCCCCTGTTGAAGATCTCAACAGGGGCGTTTTTTTTAATCTTTTGACCGACGTTCGTTTGATGGGCGTGTTATAGCTATTCCAATTAAGTTCCAATACGTGTATTATGCTGGGTATTATGGCCTACAGCCTCGATTTGCGGAAACGGGTAGTGGGATACGTGAAGGCCGGTGGGAGTAAGGCCGAAGCGGCCCGGCGGTTTCAAGTGAGTGCATGGTGTGTGCAGGATTGGTGTCGGCGCCCCGATTTGGCCCCCAAGCGTCATGGGCCTCGGCAGCGAAAGCTTGATCGATTGGCCTTGCGACAACACGTTGCCCAGTATCCCGATGCCACGCTCAAGGAACGCGCGCAGCACTTTGGTGTTCAGATTAATGCCATCTGGGTGGCGCTCAACCGACTGCAGATTACATGTAAAAAAAACTCTGCGGTACGCTGAACGAGATCCCGACAAACGTGCGTCCTATCTCCAACAGATCCGCGCCTTCCATCGGGACCAAAGGGCGGACAAGCTGATCTATGTGGATGAAAGTGGCTTTGAGCGCACCGCCGAGCGGAGGCGTGGGTGGGCTTGCAAAGGCCAACGAGTCGCTGGGGAGCGCAGTGGGCATCCTCGCCCACGCACCAGTTTGCTGGCGGCCAAGTGGGGCCAGCGCCTTCTCGCTCCCATGCTATTCGAGGGGAATACCCATGCCGAGTGGTTTAACGCCTGGCTGAAGGATCATCTTTTACAGGAACTCCCACCCCACTCCATCCTGATTATGGATAATGCGGCGTTTCACAAAACCCCGAAGACTCGGGACTTGATCGAACAGGCCGGGCATACGCTACTCTATCTCCCCCCGTACTCCCCGGACTTCAATCCCATCGAACAGGACTTTGCGACGATGAAGAAACGACGGCAATATGCCCCGCCAGAAACAACACTGGACGAAATTATCAGAGACTATGGAACTTAATTGGAATAGCTATAAATAAGGAAAATATAGAGGGCCATATTTCGCTAGGGTGCCGCTGGCCATCAAAAGCGAGGGGTCAAGTAAAGGCCCGTCACAAGGCCGCAGCCAGTTTTCTGTGCTCACGTACTGAACGGCTGATTGGAGGTTACAACACTAGAGTTGTCTGGTGGAGAGCTTGTTTATAGGTTGGGTTGGATCTCTGTGCGGATACTATGGGTTCCCGGAGGAAGGCCTTCGGAAAGAATAATTCCAATGATTAATTCCCCCTGTGTCCCTTTCGAGATAGCCCCCAGACGTCCACGGATTTCAGCTGTGCGTTTTTCTCCAGATTTAAGGGAACCTAAAGGAACGGGGAGTTGTGCCACACGTTTGAAAGCCTCTACTAATAATGGCGTGCCCCGAAGTTCAACATAGGCTGAGGGAATATCGGTGTCACTAGTATTCGTGATCTCGATGAATAAGACGACAGCTTCATTGGCTTCTAAGACTAAATTGCGATTGGCATCCACTAATTTTGTGCGATATTGGACTGCTGGTTTTGTTGGCTGTCGAAGAGGAACAGAAGTTTGCTCTCCTGCGCTTACTACGGCAGGTGAATGTGCCTGTGTAGGCTGGGCAAGCCGAGGCATGACACTCGCCATTTCCTTGGCGAGGGTTTCTGCAGCTTCTTCAACTGCCCTATCAATGGAACCAGTGGCGCAAGAGGTCGATTGACTAGCCAGAGCGGGAACCCAGATGTTGGTATTTTTGTGGTAGGTTAAGGGAGTTTGGGCTAAGGCTGTTCCTCCGCTATCTTCATAAATCGCCAAAATATTAAGATCGATCGTTGCGTCATAACGTTCTTCTTCATTGGTTCCCGTAACATTGTCAAATCCAAATTTTCTGAAATTTACCAACACTCGGTACCCATCTAATGTGGCCCCTTGAGCCTGTCCAATTGGCGGTTCGGCGCGGACTCCATTGAACCGTTCTTGGCCAACTCGCATGAAAGTGTTGGAGACGATTTTCCCTACCGGAATTGAATGGGGTAAGCCACAAGCCTCGACGGTATGGGTGTATCCAACGAGTTCTGGTGCGAAGGCAAAAGTGACCGCTACTGGGAGACGGGGTTCAGGTTTATCTTCAAAGCCCAGTCGGGGAAGAGAGATTTTGTCACAAGCAGTAGGGGCAAGGAGTAAAATTCCTAGGATGCTGCCTGTGAGAATATGTTTCAGTTTCGAGCACACAGCCCTACACTACCCCATGGTTCTGTGAGTTGCAAGTTCATCAGATATCATGGCAAAGATGATGAATGTTGGCATTTCTTGACCATAGGTTATGCAAGGGGAGACAATTTCATCTCGATCTTCACCCTATCTCAATATCATGGAGGCGGCATGATGTGGCGATCTATTTTTACGATAACCGGGCTACTTGTTTTTGGTTTAGGTAGTGCCTGTTCCTTCGAAAATTCCCCCAAACGTTTGCCAATCTATCTTCCCCAAATTCCTTCAGTAACTGACACTACGAAGTTGGAGCATGTTTCTTTCGCTAATGATGTGATGGCTGTTCTCATTGTGGTGAATGACGCGGAATTTGAGCAGTCAGCTCCAGGATTACAGGAAACAACCCTTCATTCGCTTGGGGACTATCTCAGGGCCGAGATTCAAAAGCAAATCCCTATTGCCTTATCCTCGATTGTCTACCTAGAGTCGTCACAGGCGAATCGTTTGAGTACCCCATTTATCCAACTAGCAAACAAGCAGCATGTCCCCTTTCTGGTTTTTGCGGTTCTTTCCAGTTCCGAAAGGGAGGTTTTCGACCGATTTCCACTCAATGGATTTCAGCAGCCTACGGGATTACGGAGTGGGGGGTTAGTCGGGTATCGAGCAGAAAATTACGCCAGACTTGAACTCGCCTTAATAGACGGAAAAACAGGCCGACCCGTTGTGACCTCTGATGGACAGGCGTGGGCAATCTTGGAACGGTTAGCTGTTCCATTGGAATCAAATGTCTATCCGGTCGTCCGTCGCCCCCACACGCAGCCACCTATTTATCCGAATACGGAAGAGGATGCATATGAGACATTGCGTTGGGTCTCTGGGCATGATGCGATTGAACAAGCCGTCATGCATCTGAGAGATGTCTGGAAAAAGAGCCCAGGTTCATAATATGAAAGGTCTTGTTCTCTCGATTAGCGCAGGGACTTTCTTGTTGCTCTTAGTTGGGTGTGGAGATGGTCCACATTCGCGGCTGAATGCTCTCTTGGACGCTCAGATCTATCGAGAGTTGCAGGTGCATTCAACGTGGCCGAAGATAGAACGTATTGGGCTCATGGTTCATTCTGATGCGACAGGACCGGGAGCGGCCCAGCCAATTTCTTCGGAGTTTCTCGGAATCCTCAGTAGACGAACAGAACAGTTTCTCCTTCAACGATGCCAGGTGGCTTCAGTGATTTCATTACCCTTTCCATCTTTGGCTCAGCGAGTAGAGATTCAGCAAGCACTCGCTAGCCGTGGTGAGGAACACAGGCTCTCACACATGCTACTTGTACTTTTATCGAGTCGGGAACAGACTGGACCCGTCACATTGGGCCAGGAACGTATGATGACGCAGATGAGCGGGACAATGGTAGAAAATACAGCGTTGGCAGAAGTGATAGTCCTTCGCTTATCAGATTTTCAGGGGTTGATTGTTTTGCCAGCTAGTTCCACAGAAACACTGGAGTTTTTGGATGCGCCTCTTGGTGAAGGTGGGCCGTCTCTGGAAGAATCTTTTGAAATTTTACGAGCACAAGCTGCACAACAAGCTTTGGATCGATCCTTACATGTTTTTGGGCAATGGTGTAAAGGTATTCCAGAAGAAGACTGGACGTGAGGGCAATTCGCCCTGGGCTTTATCGATAATTTTCAAATTGGAGATCTAGTCCAAAGTCCTGAGCTTTCAGATGAGTCATGACAGCTTGGAGTTCATCTTTGCTTTTACCTTGCACCCGAACTTGTTCCCCTTGAATTTGGCCTTGGGCTTTAAATTTTGCGTCTTTAATAGATCTAGTAATAGCTTTGGCTTTGTCAGTGGGCAAACCGCTCTGAATTGTAATGAGTTGTCGAACCGTGCCTCCTAATGCTTCTTCGACCTTCCCGTAGGTGAGCGCCTTTAATGAAACATTTCGTTTGACGCATTTAGCTTTTAGGATGTCTACTACGGCATTGAGTTTATAGTCGTCATCTGAGACCACGATCAATTCCTTTTCTTTTTCTTTGAGCGTGAGCTCGCTTTTTGAACCTTTGAAATCGTAGCGTTGCCCAATTTCTTTCAGGGTTTGATCCACGACATTTTTCATTTCTTGCATGTCAATCTGTGAGACCACATCAAAAGAATAGTTGTCAGCCATAAAATTCCTCTCGTTGTTAATTCGCTAGCCAGAGTCTTTCTAACAACAGGGACCAGCGGGAATATTAATACCTTCGCCTTCATACACTTCGGTACTATTCAATGGAAGTTTTTGAACCAGATAGCCATGCCATTTTCGTGCACTATCGAGGAGGACAATGATGGCCAACAGAGCCACCACCCCAACTAACGTTGCATTAATGCCCATCGTTAATGCTTGTGAGCTGTCACTTGAGGCGGCTCGACTCATAAAAAGAACAAAGAGTTCATAGCAGCCAGCCAGCGTGATAATGCCGACAAAGATCATCGGGATAACTGTTACCCAGAGATAGGAGGTTTTTTGCATTTTAATCAGAATGGTGGTGGCAATACACAGCGCAAGCATGCCCAATAACTGATTGGCTGCGCCAAACATGGGCCAGATGGTCGCAATACTACCTGTCCCGATGAGATAACCCCAGGCTCCTACCACCAACAGACTGGCTCCTATAACTCCTGGCCACCAATTGATCTGCTTCAGTGGGGCATATGCTCGTCCTCCCAGTTCTTGTACTAGGTACCGGGCAACACGAGTGCCCGCATCAATGGTGGTGAGAATAAACAAGGCCTCAAAGAGCAATGCGAATTGATACCAGTAGGCCATGAGGCCTGACATGCCGGGAAGTCCTGCAAAAATGGAAGCCATTCCGACAGCCAAGGAAACCGCGCCTCCTGGCCTTCCGGAGACATCGACTTCCACCATACGTGAGAGTTCGACAAGGTGAGCGATAGGAAATCCCATGGCTTCTAATGTGTCAACGGAGAGATGGGTATTGATTGCGAAGTAGTCTCCTGGGACCATCAGGCAGGCAGCGATCAAGGCAATGACACCCACGAAGCTTTCTAGGAGCATGGCCCCATATCCAACAATAGCTTGGGATTCGTGGCTAATAAGTTTTGGAGTGGTGCCGGATGAGACGAGTGAATGGAAGCCAGAGATAGCCCCGCACGCGATGGTAATAAAGAGAAATGGAAACAATGTGCCGGGAATAATTGGGCCGTTTCCGCTAATAAACTCAGTGGTTCTTGGCATTTCAATCGTAGGAGCTAACACGATGACTCCCGCTCCCAGTAAGGCGACAACACCCAACTTCATATAGGTAGAGAGATAGTCGCGAGGAACTAACAGGATCCAGACTGGCAGGACGGACGCCAGAAATCCATACGAGGCCAGACACCAGGTCAACGTGGTACGGTCCCATAAGAACCACTCTGCCCATTCTGATTGTGCGACTGTTCGTCCAAAGATGATGGCGATGACTAATAAGAACAGTCCAAGAACTGTCATCTCTCCCACTTGTCCAGGACGAAATCTTTGCAGATACCATCCCATGACAAAGGCAATTGGAATGGTCATCACGATTGTAAAGGTGCCCCAGGCATTGTCATAGAGTGCGTTGACAACAGCTAACCCTAAGCCTGCTAGGGCGACAATTACGATGAACAGGACGGCAATGGCGGTAGCTATCCCGGTAATAGGGCCTAGTTCAGCATGTGCGATTTCTGGAAGTGAGCGCCCGTTTCGACGCATGGAAGCAACAAGAATCACGAAGTCCTGGACGGCTCCGGCTAAGACCGCCCCTATCACGATCCATAAGAATCCAGGAAGATACCCGAATTGTGACGCGAGTACTGGACCCAGCAATGGGCCGGCGCCGGCGATTGCGGCAAAATGATGGCCAAAGAGAATGTATTTATTAGCCGGGTAAAAATTTGTTCCGTCTTCCAGTCGATGGGCGGGAGTTCGACGGCGGTTGTCCAGTTCCATGACATGACGAGAAAGAAACTGGCCGTAAAATCGATAGGCTAAGACATAAAAGCAGGAGGCAGCCACAACTAGCCACAGGCCATTCACTTTTTCCTGAGGATTAAGGATGCCAACCACATGGCCGAAGGCGATGGCACAAAGAATTGCCAGGCCTGCCCACCCTAATTTGTGGAAAATGGTCATGGGAAAACATCCTATCAATGGACTTGAGTGGAGTAAACCGTAGGAATGTTGAAAAAAGGCGCCAGCTTTGTTCTCGCCATGTTGTCGTGCTCACGTACTATGAGTACGCTCCGCGCGTCAACAGAGGTGGCCCCAACTTTTTGAACAACTCATTGGTCAAAGATAAGTGGATCACTCCTAGTTGAATTAAGCCGCTTGTAACTGCGGCAGTTGTTGAAAATAGACCTGATCCGGCGTCCGCTCTGCGAGGCTCGAATGCGGACGCCGGCTATTATAGAACTGAAAATAGCGATCGATCCCCGTTCGTGCCGCTGACACGGACTCATAGGCATGCAAGTAGACTTCTTCGTATTTCACGGTACGCCACAAGCGTTCGACAAAGATATTATCCCGCCACGCTCCTCGACCGTCCATACTGAGTCGAATCCCCTGGGCCTTGAGCCACTCCGTAAAGCTGTGACTCGTAAACTGACTGCCTTGATCCGTATTGAGAATGTTCGGTTTCCCATACCGGCTGAGGGCCTCCTCAACCGCCTCCAGACAAAACTGGACGTCCATCATGATCGACACGCGCCAAGCCAGCACACGACGCGTAGACCAATCGACCACTGCGACTAGATACACAAACCCTTTGGCCAGCGGAATATAGGTGATATCCATCGCCCAGACCTGATTGGCGCGGGTGATCGTCAGGTCTCGAAGCAGATACGGATAGACCTGATGACTGGGATGGCGCTGTGTGGTGCGAGGCTTGCGATACAGGGTTTCCAGCCCCATGCGGTTCATCAGGGTCCTCACATGCTTACGCCCAACCATACTCCCTTCCTGCCGTAGGAGAGCCCGGAGCATCCGGGCTCCTGCAAATGGGTACTCTAGATGTAACTGGTCAATCCGGTTCATCAGCCGCTGCTCCTCCTCAGAGACCGGCTTCGGTCGATAATACACACTCCCACGACTGATCCCTAAGGCCTTGGCCTGTTGACTCACCGAGAGTTGATGTGTGCGGTTGATCATCGTCTGGCGCTCAGCACGCCCGCTTTGGTGAGCGCACCCTCTAAAAAATCGTTTTCCAACGTCAGTTCCCCAATCTTGGCATGCAGCTGTTTCACATCCACGAGAGGCGGGGCGGGCTCGCCCCCCTCAAACACCGTTGTTGCACGCTCTAAGAGTAAGGTCTTCCATTGCGTGATTTGATTGGGATGCACATCGAAACGTTGGGCCAATTCGGCTACCGTCTGTTCCCCCTTGATCGCGGCCAGCGCCACTTTGGACTTAAAGGCCGGAGAATGATTCCGTCGAGGTCGTCTCTTCATGATTCGCTCCTTTCATTGGTAGCAACATCATGCCACCTTTTGCAGAGCGTATCCACTTAGCCCGTTGTGCAGTTTCCCGGGGCCACCTCTAACAGGGCTGCGGTCTTGATGGACGAACTTTTTTGATCATTCCTATTCGCTGTTGATGGTGATATTGCCCAGAACAGGCATGGAGTGTTTGAGGTGAAAAGACAGTAGTTGCCTCATTGGAGATGTTTGATAGGTGTGCCGGTTAGTCAAATGTAAATGGAGGTTTTCCGGCTTTCTCCCGGAAGGCATTGATGGCGTGCAGGATTTTAGGGTGCTGGATTAGCTTTTGTTCCAGGCGATGTTTACCGGGAAAGTCGATGAAGAGAATACCCAACAGCATTGTCAGAAGGCCTTGTCCTGGCAAAAACAACATGGCGATTCCAGCTAGGAGAAAAATCAACCCTACGATATTTTTTGCTAAAAGGCCCAGGGTACGCACCACTGGATGATGGTTGGCAAACCAAGGCTTGTGATGATGGTGTTGGAAATAATCTGCAGGAAGACGAATGAGAATTGCGGGGATGGCGATCAACGTGCCAATAAAGGCGATGACAGAAAATACAATGAGTCCAACCCACATTTCTTGGGAGACCCATGTTTCCAAAAATTGGATAAACTGATCAATCATGAACGTATTTTAGAGTGAGAAGAGCGAGATTGTTCTACAGCTTTAAGGCATTCTATAATACTTACACCCAATCTCAAAAATGAGAACTGGGTGTTGCATCATTCGAATCACGCTCATATCCGACTGTTATGCCGCAGTATTGGTTATTCAAATCAGAGCCGACCAGTTTTTCTATTCAAGATTTAGCCCAGTCTTCTGGCCAAATCACGTGCTGGGAAGGTGTGCGCAACTATCAAGCTCGAAATTTTCTTAAGTCCATGAAGGTAGGAGATCGAGGATTTTTTTACCATAGCAATGCCGATCCTCCGTCAATTGTTGGAACCGTTGAGGTTGTGCAAGCGGCCTATCCTGATCCGTATGCCTTCGATAAAAAAAGTCGGTATTACGATCCTAAAAGCAAGCCTGAAGCGCCACGATGGTTTTTAGTAGATGTCAAATTACTCAAAACTTTTCCCAGTCCCCTTACCTTGGAGTACTTGCGAACGATAAAAGATCTTGCACATATGGAATTGCTTCGCAAGGGTTCTCGTCTTTCTGTCCAACCAGTTCGCCTAGAAGAATGGAAATGTGTGTGTTCGCTCGCTTCTTTAAATAATTCGGTTCGACGTTCAAAAGCTTAAGACCAAGTTGTTCAAGTCTTGACTGAATCAGATTCTTGAGGAAAAACTTGCTTGAAAGGGTGAACCGTTACCTCCTGAAATACCCCATGAATCATGTAAGGATCATTATTGGCAAAGGTTTGAACCTCTTGTAACGAATCTGCCTCAACGACGATTACGCTCCCTGTTTTGTCGGTCAATGGCCCTGCCAAAATAATTTTTCCTTGTTGGGCCCATTCTTCCAGTCGTTGAAGATGAGCATCACGGAATAATGGCCGTTTGACGGTTCCATCAGGGCCATCTTTTCCTAAAATGACAAATTTCATTTCACCCCCTCTGTGTGAGTTTCATTGGTGAGAAGGAAGACCACCTCCCTCTCTCATGAAGAAAGTATTCCCCAGTGGTGTTTGGGCCTATGATGTATGAAATGTTGTAGGATTTGGCAGGGAAAAACTAGGGATCGGATTGATCGATGTGTTGTCGGTTGGCGTAGCCACTATCAATATCATGCCACCATTCTACGCAGTCTTCGCCAGATTTCCAACATAGAAACACGAGCTTGTCATTGAGCATAAACGGGAAATCACATAAACCGATTTCAACATCTTTAATGACCACTCCGAGTTCTTGAATGGCATGCAAACTACCATTGATGTCTTGTAACCCTTCGATATATTTGACTCCTACAACCGTACCTCCACCAACTGAGGCTTGGGCGCTGGCTTTTTTGACTTCGTCACGAGTATCAATAAGGATTTGGCGGCCCTGTTTAATCGATGCCCAATGTTGTTCAAGCTCTGGGATTAAGGCATTAGCCTCAGAGAGCGTAAAAATTCGTTCGCTGGAAAAAGGAAAGCCTGCTTCCGACATATAAAAAGGTTTCTCCGGTTAGCTTCCATTTAGATTAGGGATGGTTTACCATAGAATGCAGAAAGCTGCCAACTCTTACTCAAGGACAAAAGAAAATTGTTGACTTCATCCTCATTTAGGCTTAAGGTTTTTCTTGTTTTGGCCGATACGGTCACTATTGACAAGCGAATCATGTGTGAGATACATAAGAGATTAAGACCTGCCCAATATTGAAAAAACGCTATATCCGCCTAATTTAACTTCCCGGACTCTTTTGTTTTAACCCAAATCGTAGATAGGACATTGCGGCTGCTGTTGATGAGTGTCGTTCCTCGAGTGTTTTGAGCATTCTTCCTTAATTTAATAAAAATGGGTTAAACAACGATGAATCGAGAAATGGGTTGTGTCCTTTCCTGCTATGGCATTAGCCATAATGATGGTCAATGTGAAGATGGTCAACAGTTTTCCAGCATGTCTCCTTTCCACATGTTTCTTCCAATCGTATTTACAAGGAAATCCTTCCGGTCAACCAATGGAGTAATCTTATGCATCTTGCCGAGCTGAAGCAGAAATCAATTGGAGAGTTAAATGATTTAGCACGAGGTCTCAAGATTGACGGGGCTCCGAATTTGCGGAAGCAAGAGCTAATTTTCTCCATTCTTCAGGGACAAAGTGATAAAAATGGCGTCATATTTGGAGAAGGTGTATTAGAGACCCTATCGGATGGATTTGGGTTTCTTCGGGCGCCTGACTCAAATTATTTACCTGGTCCAGATGACATTTATATTTCCCCTTCCCAAATTCGACGGTTTAACTTACGGACCGGAGATATTGTTTCTGGACAAATTCGCCCTCCCAAAGACGGAGAGCGGTATTTTGCCCTCTTGAAAGTCGAAAAGATTAACTATGATGAACCGGAAGTGCAGCGCGATAAGATTTTATTCGATAACCTAACCCCGTTGTATGCCGAAGAACGAATTAATCTAGAATTTGATCGAGAAGAATATTGCACGAGAGTGATGGAGCTCACTACTCCCATTGGTAAAGGTCAACGTGGATTGATTGTTGCGGCTCCCAGGACCGGAAAGACCATGTTACTCCAGGCGGTGGCTCGTTCCATTATTGCTAATCATCCTGAAATCACGTTAATTGTGTTGCTGATTGATGAACGGCCTGAGGAAGTGACGGATTGGCAGCGACAGGTCAAAGCTGCGGAGGTGATTAGCTCGACTTTTGATGAACCGCCTCAACGCCATGCTCAAGTGGCCGAAATTGTGATGGAGAAAGCCAAGCGTTTAGTCGAGCACAAGCGGGATGTGGTGATTTTATTGGATAGTATCACTCGGTTAGCTCGTGCCTATAATACGATCTCCCCGCCAAGTGGGAAAGTCCTATCTGGGGGATTAGATTCCAATGCGTTACAACGTCCGAAGCGATTTTTCGGAGCGGCTCGCAATATTGAATTTGGGGGAAGCCTGACAATTCTGGCCACGGCCTTGGTTGATACCGGAAGCCGAATGGATGATGTGATTTTCGAAGAATTTAAGGGTACGGGCAATATGGAAGTCCATTTGGATCGCCGATTGGCTGACAAACGGCTCTTCCCGGCAATTGATATTAGCCAATCTGGAACCAGGAAAGAAGAACTCCTTGTGGATCGTGACCGTCTTAACAAAATGTGGATACTCCGTAAGGTGTTAAGCCCTCTTGGGACTATGGAAGCTATGGAGTTTCTCATGGACAAGATTGGAGGTACGAAAGATAACAATGAGTTCTTGCAATCGATGAATCGATAATTCACAATAGACAATCATTCAGAAAACTGATTATATTGTAATAAAGCACCTGTGACGTGAGCGTAAGGAGAGACAATGAAAAAGGGAATCCATCCAACATATGAATTTGCGAATGTGAGTTGTGCCTGTGGCATGTCTTATCAGACCCGGACTACTGTGGGAGATTTGAAAGTCGATATTTGTTCAAGTTGCCATCCCTTCTTTACCGGTACACAAAAGATTGTTGACGCTGAAGGGCGAGTTGAGCGGTTCAATAAAAAGTATGGCAAAACAGCTAAGACAAAAACCAAGGCGTAAGCCTCATTGTGTTTTCTAATCTACGTTGTCCTACCATATGTCTTCATCATGAAATGTGACCAAGTGGAGCTTTCAAATTAAGTCAGCTAAATAGCTGACGTATTCTTGGTTAACAGGTCATTTCGTTCTCTCTTTTCCCATCAAGGTGTTTGTGATCTTCGAACGTGTAGGAATCCCCTTGTATGCTGATCAGTGATATGGTGTATCTATGGCTAATCTAACAAAAGCTGAACTGCGAGATGGTGGACTGCTGGCCAGGTGGGAGGCGGTTGCCAATAAATTCGAGACATTAAATGATCAATTGAGCGATCCTGCGGTGTTATCTCAATCGACCCTTTTGGTTTCTTTGAATAAAGAGCGGTCTGAACTGGAGCCGATTGCGCTGATGTATGAAGAATATCAGCGTGTGTGTGAGGAAATTATCCAATCTCGATTGATGGCGAATGATCAGGAGCTTGACCCCGACATGCGGCGATTGGCGAGTGAGGAATTGGAGAGCTTGGAGTCTCGCCGCGATGCCTTGGAGACACAGGTGGTTGAATTGTTGTGTCCTGAAGATGAAGGCAATAATAAGAATTCCTTTATAGAGATTCGTGCAGGAACAGGAGGGAGCGAAGCTGCCCTGTTTGCTGGAGATCTCTTGCGGATGTATTTCAAATTTGCTGAATCCCAAGGGTTACGGGCAGAGTTAATTGAGTCAAATGAAACCGGGATCGGGGGAATTAAGGAAGCGGTGTTACTTGTTGAAGGGGAAGGGGCTTTTGGATTTTTTAAATATGAAAGCGGTGTGCATCGTGTTCAGCGAGTTCCCACAACCGAGGCCAATGGCCGTATTCATACGTCAACTGCAACGGTCGCGGTGATGCCGGAAGTTGAGGAAGTTGACGTTCAGATTGATCTGAAAGACCTGAGAATTGATACCTATTGCTCTTCTGGAGCTGGCGGGCAGAGTGTGAATACGACCTATTCTGCGGTTCGGATTACCCATATTCCCACCGGCGTAGTCGTAACCTGTCAGGATGAGCGGTCACAGCTTAAGAATCGGACGAAAGCCATGCGAACCCTGAGGACACGAATTGGCGATGCGGAGCGGGAAAAACAGGAGGCATCCGTTGCTCAACAGCGCCGTTCGCAAGTTGGAACGGGTGAGCGAAGTGAAAAAATCCGCACCTACAACTTTCCCCAAAATCGAGTGACAGACCATCGCGTTGGATTGACTCTTCATAAACTGGATCGCGTGCTGGAAGGTGAGCTCGAGGATTTGGTTGCGGCGCTCAAGGCTCAGTAAGTCATTTCACCAAAAATTTCTAGAATATTGGTTTTATCTGGTTGACGCTCACATATGGTTAGAGGCCGTCTGCACCGTGTCCCTTCCCCTTTCCCAAGTATATGGTGAAGCCGTTAATTGCTTAAGGCAAGCTTGCATTCCTAATGCGCAACGTGAAGCCTTGTGGATTATGCAAGAGGCATTGGGCCTAACCCAATTACAGATTCATGCGAATGGAGATGATCCTTTAGGGTTAGAGCCATATCAACATGTCCTGTCTTTAATTCAACGACGAGCCTCATTAGAGCCGTTGCAATATGTGTTAGGGAGTCAAGAGTTTCTAGGATTGGACATGACGGTTAGGCATGGGGTGCTTATTCCCAGGCCTGAGTCAATCTTACTTGTCAAAGAGATAATTGCCCGCCTGCAATCTTATCCACAACCAATTATTTGGGACGTAGGAACGGGGTCTGGATGTTTGGCCATCAGTGTGGCTAAACAGCTTAAGGAGGCGCAGGTCATTGCCTCAGACCGGTCCCTAGTCGCATTGCAGGTAGCAAGGATGAATGCTATCAAACATGCGGTTGATTCAAGGATCCACTGGTTGGCGGGAGATCTTTTGGCCCCCTTGTTATCCGGCGGTTTAGCAGGTAAAGTGACGGCCATTATTGCGAACCTGCCGTATATTTCCCATGACGAATGGGATCGACTTTCTCCTGATGTCAAAGACTTTGAACCGCGTCTAGCTCTGGATGGCGGGCCAGATGGCTTAGATATCTATCGGCGGTTGTTGAAGGAAGCTCCAGATGTGCTGTCCGCAGATGGGGTAATTTCTATAGAGCTTGGCTTAGGGCAAGCAGATCTCTTCTGTGAGGAGGTTGCGGCTTCTACAATATTTAAAGTAATCAAGGTGCAACCTGATGAACAGAACATTCCTCGAATGGTGTGTCTTCAACGGGTTGGTCAGTCATGATGTGGTCATAAACCCATGGATCAAATAAAAATTATGGGGGGTTTCCCCCTCAACGGAGAGGTCCACATTGGCGGAGCGAAAAATTCGGCGCTTCCCATTTTGGCTGCCTCGTTGTTAGGAGGAGGTGAATGCATCATTGATCGTGTTCCTCAAGTCCGAGATCTCATCACTATGGCCAAACTCCTGGAGTTATTAGGGGTTAAAGTGCAGACGGCGGGAGCCCGTGTCGTTTTAGAGGCCAGTCAGGTCCAATCCATTGAAGCGCCGTATGAGTTAGTTAAAACCATGCGTGCCTCTATTTTAGCTCTTGGTCCATTATTAACTCGCTTGGGCGAAGCCAAAGTCTCCTTGCCCGGCGGCTGTGCCATAGGAACAAGGCCAGTGAATCTGCACCTAAAAGGGCTAAGTGCTATGGGGGCCGACGTTCAGGTGGAACATGGCTACATCCATGCCAAAGCTCGTCGACTGAAGGGTGCCAGAATTGATCTGGACTTTCCTACGGTTACTGGAACAGAGAATCTGATTATGGCCGCATGTTTGGCGGAAGGGACGACAAGCTTACATCATGTTGCCCGGGAACCGGAAATCGCTGATTTGTGTGCATTTCTCACGAAGCGAGGGGCCAAAATTTTAGGTGCTGGGACCGACATTATTACGATTGAGGGCGTCACTGAAATGCATGGAGCCAAGCATGAGGTCATGCCTGATCGCATAGAGGCCGGCACATTTGTGATGGCAGGTGCTATCACTGGTGGTGATCTCACGGTGAAAGGCTGTATCACTGATCATTTAGGGAATGTGTTCACCAAAATGCAGGAAATGGGTGTAGAATTGACAGAACATTCTGAAGGGGTTCGAGTCCGTCGACCAGGTCAGCTTCAGGCGGTGGAAGTCAAGACGCTCCCGTATCCAGGGTTTCCAACTGATTTACAGGCTCAGATGATGGCGTTGATGTCTGTGGCAGAAGGAACCAGTATTCTCACGGAAACCATTTTTGAAGGACGGTTTTTACATGTTCCTGAACTCCATCGCATGGGCGCTTCTATTGAAATTGATGGACCTCATGCGGTCGTGAAAGGTATGCCGGCGCTCACGGGTGCACCCGTTATGGCTTCTGATCTTCGCGCAAGCGCTGGATTGGTCTTGGCGGGGTTAGCCGCCGAGGGGGAAACGACGGTATCACGGGTCTACCATCTAGACCGTGGCTATGAGCACTTGGAAGAGAAATTGAAAAGCGTCGGTGCTCAAGTGCGGCGAGTGCGAGAAGTGGCATGAGTGAGGGCATCACGATTGCTCTTTCAAAGGGAAAATTGCTTCCGCCAACGCTTGCGTTATTTCGTCAAGCTGGGTATTCAGACTATCATGTTGATCACGATGATCGCCGGTTGATTGTAGAATACCCCGATCATGGGCATCGAGTTCTTATTGTTCGTCCGAGTGATGTGCCGGTCTATGTAGAATATGGGGCGGCTGATCTAGGCGTGGTTGGGAAAGATGTGTTACTCGAGCAAAGTCCTGATGTCTACGAACCGGTCGACCTTGGTCTTGGGGTGTGTAAATTGGTCGTTGCTCAATCCAATGGTCAGACCTCGGTTCAACGGTTATCTTCTAAGCTACGAGTGGCGACAAAATATCCCAATATCACCGAACAGTTTTTTACTCAACAAGGTTTGCCTGTTGAACTCATTAAACTATATGGCTCTATAGAGTTGGCGCCCTTAGTTGGACTAGCCGACAGGATAGTGGATTTGGTGGAGACTGGGAAAACACTTAAGGCTAATAATTTGGTAGAAGTAGAAATTATAGCCTGGTCATCAGCAAGATTGATTGTGAATCGAGCCAGTTTGAAAATGAAATATGCCATGGTAACGGAAGTGATCAATCGAATAAAAAAGCAGGTGATAAAGGAGCGGGTGCTTCAACGATCTAGAAAGGGTCGTCGCAGGTGAAAATTGTTTCTTGGAAAGACCGTGGATACGCTAATGCCGTGAAAGCAATCTGTCAGCGGGCAACTTTGCAAAATGCTAAAGCGGAACAATCGGTCAGAGAAATCTTGAATGACGTTCGTTTGAAAGGAGATAAAGCTGTTCAACGGTATACCGTGCAGTTTGACGGCATTCAGATTCGTCCCAATCACTTTCGGGTGAGTGCGAAAGAAATACAAGATGCCTACTCCGCTCTTCCAAAGGCTGATACCGCGGCTCTCAAATATGCGGCCCGTCGGATTCGAACATTTCATCGAAAACAACGACGTTCAACATGGAGCTATCAAAAAGATGGTATTCGGTTAGGCCAGGTCATCACCCCCCTTGATGCGGTGGGTGTATATGTTCCCGGAGGTAAAGCAGTTTATCCTTCCTCAGTGCTGATGAACGCAATTCCGGCTAAGGTTGCAGGAGTGGGCCGGGTGGTTATGTGCACACCGACTCCAGCTGGATCCATTCATCCATCTTTGCTCGTGGCGGCTGATATTGCTGGTGTTGATGAAATTTATCGAGTTGGGGGCGTGCAAGCGATTGGAGCCTTAGCTTTTGGGACAGCAAGGATTGGTTCGGTTGATAAAATTGTTGGGCCGGGAAATTTGTACGTGGCGACGGCCAAACGGCTTGTCTATGGTCAGGTGGATATTGATATGATCGCGGGGCCGAGTGAACTCCTGGTGTTAGCTGATTCATCCAGTAATCCCAGGCACGTTGCCGCGGATCTACTGTGCGAGGCCGAGCATGATGAGGAGGCTTGTGTCTATCTGGTCACGACTTCATTGGCTTTCGCTCAACGGACAGTGGAAGAGGTTCAACGGCAATTAGGTAAATTAAGTCGGCGAAAGATTGCTTGCCTTTCTATTGGCAAACATGCTGTCGCGTTTGCTGTGAAAAATTTAGACGAAGGCTTTGCTTTAGCCAATCAGATTGCACCAGAGCATCTATCATTAAATATGGAAAAAGCCGCAAACTTTGTTCATCGCATCCGTCATGCCGGAGCCATTTTTGTTGGACGCTATACGCCGCCAGCGGTTGCTGATTACGTGGCGGGTCCGAATCATGTGTTACCGACCGGAGGGAGTGCCAGATTTTTTTCCAGTCTTGGTGTAGACGAATACGTCAAGAGAAGTAATGTCGTGTCCTATTCTCAACCGGCATTGCTCAAAGCTAAACGAGCTGTGGTGCGTCTTGCCGCTTTGGAGGGGTTTGATGCGCATGGTCAATCTATGGAGAGTCGATGGACATGAGCAAATTACCTGTTCCCCGATCTGCGTCACAAGAACGAACCACGGCTGAAACAGCCATTCGTGTGCAATGGGTTCTTGATGGGTCCGGCAACAATACCATTCAGACCTCGATTCCATTTTTAGATCATATGCTCAACCTCTTTGGTAAGCATGGGTTTTTTGACCTACTGATTGAGGCCAAAGGCGATATTGAAATTGATGATCATCACACGATTGAAGATATTGGTATTGTGATGGGGGAAGTGTTAAATCAGGCTCTTGGAAGGAAGGAAGGGATCGCGCGATTTGGATTTGCCTCCGTCCCATTAGACGAAACCTTAGCCCAAGTTACGATTGATTTAAGTGGACGGCCATATTTAGTCTATAACGTGGCCTTGCCGACTCGATATATTAAATCCTTTGATTTAGGATTATTTGAGGATTTTTTTCAAGCTTTTGTGAGTCAGGGTAGGTTCAACCTTCATGTAAATGTACAGTATGGGCGGAATCCACATCATATTATGGAAGCTGTGTTTAAAGCTTTGGCGAAGGCTTTAGATCAAGCTATCAGACAGGAAAATCGGCTTTCCGGCGTGTTGTCCACGAAAGGCGTCTTGTAAGTGGGAGTGCCGAAAAAAGCCGCCAGCGGCGTTTTTCCCATTTTTTTGTGCTCCCTACGATAAGTACGCCCTGCTCGTCAAAGGACTTCGGCATTACTGGAAGAGTTTTTGCCCATTCCCGGCGATTGGTAATAGCGACTTAGCTGTGCTTAAAGTGAACAAGAATAAACAGAGACGCGCATGATTGCGATAATTGATTATGGGATGGGGAACCTCCGTAGTGTACAAAAAGGGTTTGAGAGCGTGGGGCATGATGCGATTGTCACACGGGACTTTGAACTCATTGATCGTGCCAGTCATGTTGTGCTACCTGGCGTGGGTGCCTTTGGTGATTGCATGGCCAGTGTGAACAGCTTTGGTCTGGTGGATCCTATTCATCGAGCCATTCAGGCCGGAAAGCCATTTTTGGGAATTTGCGTGGGCTTTCAACTCCTATTTTCGGAAAGTGAGGAATTTGGGAATCATAAGGGATTAGGCCTTTTCCCTGGAAAAGTCAGAGCAATTCCTCTCTCTAAAAATAGAGGGTCCTCCTATAAAATCCCCCACATGGGATGGAATACCATACGTATTGATAAACCGGCTCCACCTTTGCGGAATATTGATACTGAATCATATGTCTATTTTGTCCATTCTTATTTTGTTCAACCGGCGGATCAGCAATTGGTTAGTACGCAAACGGAATATGGTGTATCTTTTGCCTCGAGTGTGTGGAAAGATAATATTTTTGCCACCCAATTTCATCCTGAAAAAAGTCAGGCTGTTGGGTTGCGAGTCTTAAAAAATTTTGGTGATTGGCAATGAGGAAGATCTTCAATCGTCAAAAAGAGTGCCAATGGTTCAAGTGTATTGGCCTGTTCGGTGCTTTTTTTTGGTGGAGTTTTGCACTTGGATGTGTCCCCTCCAAAGTCAACGTTCAGTCTGCGCCGAAATTTGACCCTTCTATAATTTCCAGCATTGCCATTGTGCCATTCCAGACGCTTGAGTCTCCTCAATGGGGCTATGGACAGACCCAGGGAACGGTCAGAGATCCTGAAGAAATCCGCACGCAATTTCGATTGCCAGGTGAGGATCAAGCGGATCAGGCTGGGACGCAACGCGATCAGTACTCTGTCCCTGATACGGCGGCCAAATTTATTACATCACGGGTCGAATCTGTTCTTCGCACTCGACCAGCCGTGGAGGTGATCGTAACTGACTCGTCCCTGGCTTCGACTCATATGGAGGATCAACCCTATGGTGGGTCGTTTCGTGCTTTAGCAAAGGATGTTGGAGACCGGTTGCATGTCGATGGTGTGTTAATGGGCAAGGTTCGGACATATCGTGAACGTGAAGGGACGAGGATGGGAGCCAGCCCTGCAGCTGTGGGCTTTGAAATATTTTTGGTCCAGCCCTTAGATGGTGCGGTGTTGTGGAAAGGGGAATTTTTTGAAGAACAAAAACCGCTGACTCAAGATATTGTAGGGTTCTTTGAGAAAAGTGGAGGTTTTGTGACCGCTCGGGAATTGGCGGAATTGGGTGTACAAAAAGTGTTGGAAGCGTTTCCGGTAGGGAAAGAACTTTCTGCTGCTCGATAGGGTTCGATTGTTCAAGAGATAGGAGACTGATGTTACTGATCCCCGCGATTGATTTAAAAGATGGTAAATGTGTCCGCCTGCGGCAAGGCGAAATGAGCCAGGTGACCAGGTATTCAGATGACCCGGTAGGCATGGCTGAACATTGGCAAAATCTTGGGGCTTCGTATCTGCATATTGTCGATTTGGATGGGGCAGTGGAAGGCATGCCGAAGCATTTGCCTCAGATTGAAGCTATCGCAAAAACGCTGAAGATTCCCATTCAAGTTGGAGGCGGTATCCGAAATGTGGAAACAGTTCAGGCGTATCGGTCTAGTGGTATTGACCGGGTCGTGGTCGGAACAGCTGCTCTCCAGGATGCGAATTTTTTGGCTGATATTGCTCAGCAACATCCAAATAAGATATTGGTTGGGATTGATGTGAAGCACGGAATGGTAGCGGTGCATGGGTGGACGACAGTTTCTACTCTGACCTCTGAACAGGTCTTTGATTCTTTGAAAGATCTCCCTCTAGGCGGGATTGTTTTTACTGATATCTCGAAAGATGGCATGTTAAGCGGGCCAAATATTTCTGCATTACGAGAAGCGGCAGAGATCTCGCCGGTTCCGATCATTGCCTCAGGTGGTGTCACGGCCTTAGATGATATACGAGCTATTCAAGAGATTGGCCGCAATATTTCTGGTGTCATTATTGGGAAAGCCCTCTATGAAGGGGCGTTGGATTTACCTGCGGCCTTAGCGCTTGTCCGCTCAGAAGGAGAGCGACAGGCGGCATGCTAACCAAACGGATTATCCCATGTCTGGATGTGAAAGATGGACGTGTTGTCAAAGGTGTGTCGTTCGTGAATCTGCGTGATGCTGGGGACCCTGTGTATGTCGCCCAGGTCTATGATCGTGAGGGTGCCGATGAGCTTTGTTTTTTAGATATTACAGCTTCACATGAAAAACGAGATACAATTTTGGATGTAGTTGTTCGGACGGCTGAACAAGTATTCATGCCATTAACCGTTGGTGGTGGAATTCGGACGTTGGGGGATATTCGTCGTTTGCTGGAAGCCGGGGCAGATAAAGTGAGTATTAATACGGCAGCGGTTAAAGAACCAGAATTTGTGAAAGCGGCAGCGAATCGGTTTGGCTCCCAATGTATCGTTGTGGCTATTGATGCGAAACGTGCTACAGGGTGCGAAGGCGACAGGCAGGGCTGGGAAGTGTTCACTCATGGGGGACGACATTCAACGGGGTTAGATGCCGTTCAGTGGGCTCAACGTATGATGAATTTTGGTGCTGGAGAAATCTTGCTCACGAGTATGGACCAAGATGGCACAAAAGATGGCTATGATTTGCCATTGACGGCTGCGATATCTGATGCTGTCACGATTCCTGTGATTGCCTCAGGAGGTGCGGGAACCCTTCAGCATTTATTTGAGGCGTTTATGTTGGGGAAGGCCGATGCGGTGTTAGCGGCTTCTATTTTTCATTTTCAAACCTATTCAATAGGGCAGGCCAAGTCTTTTTTATCGGAGCAAGGGATTCCCATTCGCCCAGGAATAGTTCCTGTCTCCATGGCAGAACACTCATGAATATTGTATCGGAAAAGCCCGTGCCTCATTTTGATGAAGAGGGACTGTTGCCCTGTGTTGTTCAGGACTGGTTGGACGGGACGGTGTTGATGGTCGGATTTATGAATCAAGAATCATGGGATTTGACTAATCAGACTCAACGGGTTCATTTCTGGAGTCGATCGCGCAATAAGCTTTGGAAGAAAGGTGAGACGTCTGGCCACGAGTTGGTTCTCAAGGAGGTGTTTCTTGATTGTGATCAAGACACGGTTCTGGTGAAGGTTCAGCCAATTGGCCCAACATGTCATACGGGTTCTCGGTCTTGTTTTTTTTCACATACTTTCCCGATATCAGAGACAATTGATGTACCCAATCAAGAAGGCACGGCCTGGGGTGGAATAACCCAACGGTTATATGAAACAGCTTTGCATAGAAAAGCTAATCCTCGTTCTGATTCGTATGTCTCAAAGTTATTGCAAGGAGATGTCGATCGTATTTTGAAGAAAGTCGTGGAGGAAGCCGGTGAGGTTGTATTGGCAGGGAAAAACTCGAATCGTGAAGAGATTATCTATGAAATGGCTGACTTATGGTTTCACTCTTTGGTGATGCTGGGCCATTTTTCCATTCCTCCTGATGAAATCTACCAGGAACTCGGTAAGCGATATGGAAAGACAGGCATTCGATCTGCAGAAGGTGAGACTTCTCATGGCTGATTGTATTTTTTGTCAGATTGTGGAAGGAGTAATTCCCACAAAGAAGGTGTATGAAGATGATCAGGTTGTGGCCTTCGACGACATTAATCCCCAAGCCCAGGTCCATATGCTCGTCATCCCTAAGCGGCATGTAATTTCCTTAGAGGATACACAAGATTCTGATGCCGTTTTATTAGGCCAACTCATGGTTGTGTGTGCAAAGCTGGCTCGGGAACGAGATC
The DNA here is from genome assembly GCA_965223635.1 of Nitrospirales bacterium. Classification (GTDB taxonomy): domain Bacteria; phylum Nitrospirota; class Nitrospiria; order Nitrospirales; family UBA8639; genus Nitrospira_E. Next base: position 1,185,621 of record OZ245007.1, on the reverse strand, counting down.
TTGCAGAAAGTGGCTATCGTGTTGTTGCAAATACCGGTCGGGAAGCGGGGCAGACTGTTTTTCATCTTCATTTCCATGTGCTGGGAGGACGCTCGTTTGCTTGGCCGCCGGGCTAATATTGTTTATTGTGGCTCAGATATTCATGAAGGTTCCACAGAATGAGTGAAAAGCGAGGCGTTCCTTCTGAAACCATACAGCAAATTCGTGAACGCATTGATATCGTCGAATTAATTTCCACCTATGTGAGTCTTACCAAGGCCGGTCAAAACTTCAAAGGCCTTTGCCCGTTTCATTCTGAAAAATCCCCATCCTTTTCCGTTAATCCTGCGAGTCAATTTTTTCATTGTTTCGGCTGTCAGGCTGGAGGCGATGTCTTTACGTTTCTCATGAAACAAGAAAATATGGATTTCATGGAAGCGCTTCGCGAGTTGAGTGAGCGCGCTGGGATTGCGCTTCCAGAGCGACGTCAGTCAACTTTATCATCGAAATCAGGCTTGTCACGTGAGCGGTATGTTCAGCTGTATCAATTCGCAGCGTCATGGTATCACCAGAATCTGAAAGAATCTTCAGAAGCTCAAGTGGCCCGGGCTTATCTTGATCAACGGGGGATATCTCGAGAATCATGGACGACCTTCCAATTAGGCTATGCTCTTGAAGGTTGGAATGGGTTGATGCATTGGATGGAACGACAATCCGTCAAACAAGATGAATTGGTTCAGGCGGGATTGGTGATCAAAAAAGAGAAAGACGGGGGGCAAGGCTTTTCCACGTATGATCGATTTCGAAATCGGGTGTTGTTTCCCATTGCTGATGCCAGGGGTCAAGTCGTGGCCTTTGGAGGTCGGGTCATGCAGGATGAGGCTTCTCCAAAATATCTGAATTCCCCTGAAACCGATCTCTTTGTAAAGGGGCGTTCGCTCTACGGTTTAGACAAGGCCAGGCAGTCTGCAACCGCAGCAGGCCGATTTTATCTGGTCGAAGGGTATATGGATGTCATTGCCTTGCATGAATATGGCATTACGAATGTTGTCGCGCCTCTTGGTACGGCCCTCACGGCAGAGCATGTTCAGGCCTTGCGACGGTTTGTGCCCTCTGTCATGTTGGTGTTTGATGGAGATCTGGCTGGCGTAAATGCGGCGTTGCGGACGTTGGATATTTTTATGAATTCAGGCATGGACGTCCGAGTTTTATTTTTGCCATCAGGGGAGGACCCCGACACCTATGTGCGAGCTAATGGTGTGGAAGCATTCCGTGAGTTGGAACGAAGGGCGGTGACCCTTTTGGATTGTGTAGTGACGTCTATCTTAGATAAGGCCAAACAGGATTCGATTCAAGATCGAGTGAAACAGGCGGATAAAGTCTTAGCGATTCTTCAAAAGACGAAAAATCCAATAGAAAAAGAGGAATATGTGAAAGTTGTCTCCGAGCGCCTAAGGATTCGGCAAGACTTGCTCAGGAAGCGGTTACCTACATTGCGTGTCCGCGTGGAGGCTGCTAGGCCAGTGGCCAAGCCGGCTGTTCTTTCTCCTGCTGTTATGCTCCCGGCAGGTCGACGGGAAGAACGTGATATCATTATTCTTTTATTGCAGGGGCGTTTGGATCCCTCGCATTTTCTGGAGCTAGAAGAAGATGTATTCACCATTCCAGTCTATCGGCATATCATGGCTCAAGCCCTCCATTGTAGAGATCAGGCTGGACAAATTGACCTGGTAGGAGTTCGTAAAGCCTTGAGTGACGATCCTGCCTATGAATCGGTGGTGGCGCAATTAAGCGTATGGGACTTATACTTGGAGGATCCCGATGCTCATATTGTGGGATGTCTGGGCATGTTGAGACACAAAAAGCTCCAACGCCTACTGAATGAATTAATTGTGCAGTTGAAGGTTGCTGAACGAGAAGGCCGGTCTGAAGACATCGATGCCTTAAATCTTCAAATTCATGATATTCGCAACCAAAAGGCGGGATTGAAGGTGTCCTAAATTATTTTGGCGAAAATTGAAGAAAAGCGGGAAAGGTGTTTTTCCGCGAGCGAATCTATGGTAAAAGGTATGGTAGGCGGTTGTAGGGTTTGGGCCCATAGCTCAGTTGGTTAGAGCGACTGACTCATAATCAGTTGGTCCCAGGTTCAAGTCCTGGTGGGCCCACCAATGATGTCGGGCCGGACTTGGCAGTCTAATAGAGGGTGAATGGGGAAGTATTCATATTGAGGACCTTGTGAATTCGCAGCTGCAATTTCTTATTGAACTTCAAAAGTTTGATCTTCGAATTTTTCAGATTCAAGATTCCCAACGAAAAGCACCAGACCTTTTAAAGGCAGCAGAAGCTCCCCTCCAAGAGATTCTTGCTCGTCTTCAAGCGTTAAAAAATACCGGCGAAGCCCTAGTGAAGCAACAGCGGAGTGCTGAACGAGAACTAGCTACCCAAGAAGATTTGCTTCATAAGGTAAGAAGTCGTCTGTCTGAGTTAAAAACCAATAAAGAATATCAAGCCCACTTGTTTGAAATTGAACAGTCAAGGAAGAAAAAAGATTCAATTGAAGAGTCTGTTCTCGAGACAATGGAACGGGTTGAGGAAAATAAGAAAGCCATTCAGGAATTGGAGATCCAAGCTCAGGAAGCTCAGAAAGCCTTTGAGGTTGAAAAAATCCGTCTTGAAGGGGAAATTGCTAAATTAACCAATGAGCTCACTGACCTTAGCCAACAACAGCAACAGGTCGCTGATATCGTTGAAAAACCCTTGTTGGACCGATACAACCGTTTAAAAACTATGAGAAAAGGCTATGCGGTTGCTGAGGTCAAAAATGGAGCTTGTGGAGGATGCCGCCTGCAACTTCCTCCGCAACTTGTTGCTGAAGTGCGACGAGGCCAGGAGTTAATGGACTGCTCCTATTGTCATAGAATTCTCTTCATGGCCCACCATCTTGAAGTGGAAAGTTTGGATTAGCTGTTCTTCCTGTCCATCATCTTCTTGCATTCCCATTCTTCTAAGCCTACTATGACATTCGGTGGAGAAAGTGGGTCGGGTGACTGCTCATATACGATGTGTGTGAGAGGAAAGTCCGGACTCCATAGGGCAAGGTGCTGGGTAACGCCCAGGCGGAGTGATCCGACACCAGCGCCACAGAAAATATACCGCCAATGGCTAAGGCTTCGGCTTGAGTCAGGTAAGGGTGAAATGGTGGGGTAAGAGCCCACCGCGCTTGTGGTGACACAAGTGGCAGGGTAAGCGTCACCTGGAGCAAAACCAAATAGGGGAACGAAACCTAGTTTTGAGAGGGAAGCGATTCTTCATCAAGAGTAGGAGAGAGGTTGGCCCGGCCGAGGTTCCCGGGTAGGTTGCTTGAAGCCTAGGGTAACCTAGGTTCTAGAGAAATGGTCACCACTGTATGAGGCCTATCTCATATCAGTACAGAATCCGGCTTATAGACCCGCTTTCCCACCTTTTTTTTGCAGGAAGAAAGTAATGGAGAGTAATTTGAGGGACTTCAAAAAATTCTCAAATGTGATGTCTCTCCTGCTTTTAGAATTGAAGGCCACTATAATGATAGACAGACATTATTCCTCCGATTTATCGTGAAGTTTCCTATTCTCCAAGTTTGACCAGGGTTTTCGGCGTTGCTAGAATCTGCGGCTTTACAGAGCTGCTTTAGCACCTTAAGGAATGTTTGGTTTGCATCATCTGTCTCATTCGTCCCCATCGTCTAGTCTGGCCTAGGACGCCGCCCTTTCAAGGCGGCAACGCGGGTTCAAATCCCGCTGGGGACGCCATGATTAAAGCCGTTGAAGTATGCTTCAGCGGCTTTTGTCTTTTTACATAGTAGGCACTCTTCCAATGTGAGTTTTCTTTCGGTATGGTGAAGAGATTACAAAATTTTTTTATCTAAGAAGTGTGAGGGGTTCATGCGTCTAAATTTATTGCAACATATAGTAATGGCTATCTGTACTTTAGGGTTGGTTGGCCCTTCATTGGCTGCGGAAGATTGGAAATATACCGAATCGGGTGAAGTAGACCAAGGTCCTGTCGACGGGCCTCCCGGTGTTATGGTGTTGATTCCTGAAGGCGAATTCAAGATGGGAGATGACGAAGGTTCTCGAAATGAGCGTCCAGAACACACGGTATGGCTGGATGCCTATTATATTGATCGGTACGAAGTGACCATGGCGGAGTATCAAAAAATTTTAGATCATGATTACAGTATTGAGCCTCCTCCTTTGTGGGATGATGGCGCGGCGACTGGGAAAGTTGGTGATCGTCCAGCGGTAGGTATTACCTGGAACGATGCGACGCGTTATTGCCAATGGGTCGAAAAACGATTGCCGACAGAAGCTGAATGGGAAAAGGCTGCAAGAGGTACGGATGGTCGCCGATATCCGTGGGGCCACATGCAACCCTTTGTGGATATTGCCAATTATAATCAAGGTACAACAGGTTGGGTTAGTTACCCTATTACGCTCTCTCCTGTCACAAGTGGAATCAAAGGAATGAGCATTCGTCATGGACTCAAAGAAGGAGGAAAAAGCGCCTATGGGCTCTATCACATGGCAGGAAATGCCGCTGAATGGGTGAATGATTGGTATGATCGATATTATTATGAGGACAGTCCCAAGAAAAATCCACAGGGGCCAACCGAAGGAGATTTTAAAGTCTTGAGAGGAGGGTCATGGGAAGATCAGCCGACAAATTTGCGAGTAACAGCTCGCTCCAAAGCCGAAGTGGATTTTCAAGATTTAACAACCGGGTTCCGGTGCGCAAAGGATGCGAATAGCCCTAAAGCTGAAGAAAGAATAACCGAATAGCCAACATCTTTTTAGAATTCATAACACTTTTGATCCCTCAGTAGGTATTCGTTTTTCTATTCTTCTCTTTCTCTTCAATTCAGGATAAAACGACCGTTCTCGTGAGGGTGTTGTAGCCGTTGTTCGTGTTTTGGTCTCTATATTTCGTTGGCGTCCGTAAAACCAGCGAGCAGTATTCTCTCCAACGTTTCGAATCGTATACAACATTCCTGCGGGTATACGAATTTTCATACCTACAGTAGGCGTAATAGATTGTTCGCCTATCTCCAGTTCGACACTTCCAGATATCAGCATGAACAATTCATCAGTGTCATGCGTCTGATAGGCCCATTCCCTTCCGGCATGATCAATCCATAATCCGCAAGAAAACCCTTGAGCATGCCAACTTTTGGCTACATCTGAGCGATCAATTGGAGCAAGAGACACTGGTTTTCTCCTTAGCCAATACGTAAGTTTATGAGCATCCGTTTGTTGCGCCGCAATTATCGCATTTCAGGCACATGCCGTTTCTGACCATTTTGAACTGCTTGCATTCCTGGCAAGGATCCCCTTCATATCCTTTTTGGCGGGCTTCCTGGACATCAGTAATGGTAGCGGTTTCCTGGTGTATTTCGACTTTTTGAGAACCATTACCATTCGCTCCATTTTTTCTGTTCGCGCCGTTTCCGGATGAGGAATGGCGAGAGGGGAAAACCTCAGGACTGATAGAGGTCGAACTCAGAGAGCGGGGGTCCACTAAATCTTCACCATCTTCTTCTTCGGTATCGGTTTGTTTTTTGAGTGCATCGACACGAAGATCTTCGGGGGCCACTTGTTCCAGGTCATGCCGTCCAAGATAGGTAATGGCCATTTCCCTAAAAATATAATCGATGATGGAAGTGGACATTTTAATATGAGAGTTGAGTTTTACTGGGCCATTGGGTTCAAAGCGAGTAAATAGGAAGGCATCCACAAATTCTTCAAGTGGAACCCCATGTTGGAGCCCAAGTGAGATAGCGATGGCGAAACAGTTCATGAGGCTACGGAACGCGGCTCCCTCTTTATGCATATCCAAGAAAATTTCGCCCAACGTGCCATCTTCGTACTCACCCGTTCGCAAATAAATCTTATGTCCTCCGACGATAGCTTTCTGCGTATATCCGCCGCGACGGGTGGGAAGTGGGCGCCGTTTAGCTAGATAGCGAACCAGAACGCGGGACGCAGCTTGTTTGGCGAGGGTTTCTATCTGCTCGGATTTGGCATCGGTCGTCTTCCAATCACTTATCGTATTGAGAGGTTGGCTCAGCTTCGATCCATCTCGATACAAGGCCACGGCTTTCAACATGGAGGTCCATGATGTGTGATAGGCCTCTTTGACGGACTCGACGGTGGCATCGGCAGGCATGTTAATGGTTTTGCTAATGGCTCCGCTAATAAAGGGTTGGGCTGCAGCCATCATACGAATGTGAGCAGCAGGAGGAATGTAGCGTTGTCCAAGTCGTCCGCATCGATTAGCACAATCAAATATAGCTAGATGTTCCGGTTGAAGGTGAGGAGCTCCTTCAACGGTCATCGTGCCGCAACAGAAATCAGTTGCAGCGAGAATTTCCTCTTGGGCGAATCCCAGATGTTGAAGGATATTTAATTGAGGATTGTTGAGTTGCGAATCAGTGAGGCTTAATTTCTCTCGACAAAACTCCTCCCCCAAGGTCCATTTATTAAAGGCAAAATTAATATCAAAGGCCTCATCGAGTTTTGACTCAATTTTTTCAAGTGAAGCTCGATCAAATCCCTTGGCGTTCAACGTGTCATGATTGATAAACGGGGCTTTTTTGAGGGTACGAGTCCCTGTGGCATATGTGACAATATCCTGAATCTGTGCGGGGCTATAGCCGAGGTGACGTAAAGCAGGCGGAAGGCTTTGGTTGATAATTTTAAAATATCCGCCTCCAGCCAGTTTTTTAAATTTGACTAAAGCGAAATCAGGTTCGATACCTGTGGTATCACAATCCATCACCAATCCAATCGTTCCCGTGGGCGCAATGACCGTTGATTGAGCGTTGCGATACCCATACTGCTCGCCCAATTCGAGGGCCCGGTCCCAGGATTTCTGTGCGGCTTTCAGTAAATCTTCAGGACACTGATTGGTTTGAATGCCTCGTGGGGGGATGGTGAGTCCTTCATAGTCTTCTGTCGGAGCATCGTGCGTTGCTCGTTGGTGATTCCGCATGACCCGTAGCATGGATTCGGCATTACGAGGATAGGCATTGAATGGGCCTAATTCTTTAGCCATTTCTGCGGAAGTGGCATAGGATTCCCCTGTCATTAAGGCTGTGAGAGCACCACACCAAGCTAGGGCCTGAGGAGAGTCATAGGGAATTCCCAATTTCATGAGGATAGAGCCAAGATTGGCATAGCCTAACCCCAATGTACGGAAGGAAAAGCTCTTTTCAGCAATGGCTCGACTAGGGAATCCTGCCATCAGCACACTAATTTCAAGAACAATGGTCCATAACCTAACACCATGTCGAAATCCATCAATATCGAATTGGCCTTCGGGAGTGAGGAAGCGTCCCAAATTCAGTGAGGCTAAATTACAGGCTGTGTCATCGAGGAACATGTACTCACTACAAGGATTGGAGGCATTAATCCGTCCATCTTCAGGACACGTATGCCATTCATTGATGGTTGTATCGAATTGAATGCCGGGGTCGGCGCAGATCCAGGCTGCCCAGGCAATACGATCCCAGAGGTCTTTGGCAGGGATGGTTTTTTGAGTGCCCCCGTCTGTGCGACGGGTTAATATCCAATCGCCGCCGGATTTGAGTGCCGAAAAGAATTCATTGGGTACTCGAATACTGTTGTTGGAGTTTTGGCCAGAGACCGTTTGATAGGCTTTGCTATCCCAATTGGTATCGTATTCGTGAAAAACAAAATGGGTGAAGCCTTCCTGTGCATAGTTAAACATACGTTGTATATAGGGTTCAGGCACTGAAACGTCACGAGCCGCTTGGATCGCTTCTCGTAACCCGGTATTGTCTCGTGGGTTGATCTCGATCTGGGTGCTGCCATCTGATTTCGCTACGTGACAGGCTTGGAGAACGTCGTTGAGGTGTTGTGCGCAGACTTTGGAGCCGGTGACCATCGCGGCGACTTTTTGCTCCTCTATGACTTTCCAGTCAATAAATTCTTCGATGTCTGGATGATCCAGGTCCAGACAGACCATTTTGGCTGCTCGACGGGTGGTTCCCCCTGATTTGATCGCTCCTGCAGCACGATCGCCAATTTTGAGAAAGGACATGAGTCCGGATGAACGGCCACCGCCTGATAACGATTCTCCATCTGCTCGAAGTTTAGAGAAGTTTGTGCCTGTTCCTGAGCCATATTTAAAGAGACGGGCTTCCCGAACCCATAGGTCCATAATGCCACCTTCGTTCACTAAATCATCGGAGATCGATTGAATGAAACAGGCATGGACTTGCGGACGTTCATAGGCATTGCGAGATTGTTTGACGCGATGGGTATTGGGATCGACATAGTAATGACCTTGTGAGGGACCAGATAAGCCGTAGGCAAAGTGCAAGCCTGTGTTGAACCATTGCGGAGAATTCGGAGCCGCCATCTGCCAGGCAAGCATATAACTGAGCTCGTCTTGGAAGGTTTGGGCATCTTCAGGCGAATCAAAGTATTGGTGCGTCTTTCCCCAGTCGGTCCAACATCCGGCTAAGCGGTGGAACACTTGACGGGCATCCCGTTCGCCACCAAGAAGAGGAGTGCCTTGCTCATCAAGGAGGGGAGTGCCGTGGTCGTCATATTGAGGCACGCCAGCTTTTCGGAAATATTTTTGTGCAAGAATATCAATGGCTAGTTGAGACCAATGCTCAGGGGCTAAGATGTTGTCTTGATGAAAAACCGTTGAGCCATCAGTATTTCTAATCTCAGAGGAACGACGGGAAAAGGAAATGGTTTTATAAGGGCTCTCTCCAGCTTTTGTAAATCGGCGCGAAATTTTCATGAAACCTCTCCTTTGGAAGGCAGGATTACAGAGTGGGGTATTTCTTCCGTCATAATTGGTAAGTCGTTCCGGTTCTCTAATTGTATCGGTTGTTCCCGGGATCCGGGACAGAAGGTTGAAAGGCTTGTGGCAGGAGGGAAATGACAAAAGCAAGAAGATCTGTCATGACCAAAATATTTCCCATTGAGGCCCTCTTTCGTGCTGTAAAAAAGAGTAAAAAGCCTTTCGCAACAGGAAATACACAAGCTCTTTGATAAACCAAAAACCGACACAGAAAACAGGAAAATAAGACAGGAAGAAATAATTGGTTAAAACCAATAACCCACAATCTATAGAGGTTTGTTGAAATTGTCAATACTAAATGTTGTGAAATTTGGGGTAGAGATGGGGATTGCTGTGTAGAACTTGTGGGTGAAGAAAAGATGAATATTCGCGCGGGTTTTTGGTGGAATTTTATTAGTTATGCACAGGGTCATTCAATTCACATTCGAGTTATTCACATCGGGGTGGAAAAAAGGCTTCAAGTTGAGAGAAAAAAATGCATAAAAGCCTGTTAGAGATGACGGGAAAGTCAGTTTTTTGTACTGATTATATCGGTGAGGTAGGTGAAAAAGTCGGTACGTCAGGACGTTTGATAAGGTCTTTTGATATAAATCGAGGCGGTTTTAATATGGGGAAACGTTCGTGCGGGTAGCAAGATGCTATCAATGATTTTCAGAGTGGTTATTATTTTTTAGAAGGAGTAGCGCGATGTATGTCTGGAGTAAACGATTAGTCATTGGTTTATTGGCGGCGTTCTTTCTCTTGGAAAGTATTTTTTTCTTCATGACCGTGGGCGAGGCAGATAGTCAATTGCATGTCCGCACAACGCAATGGATTATTGTCAATTATACTCTGTTGGTTATTTGGATTTTTGTTTGGATGATCGATCAAGCTCGAGTGCGAGGTAAAAATGTGTGGGTTTGGTTGGTCCCTTTTATCATTTGTCCGCTTCCAACATTAGTGGTGTTCATTCTTATGCTGCAACGGCGGATTGCCTGAACGATAGTCTTATCCAATGACCACACGGGATTGGGCTAACCGATATGGCTTATGCACGGAGGTCTTTACCGCAAACAGGCCGATCATGAGTGGGCCGAATCGACCCAAAAGCATAGAAAGCATAATCATGACTTTTCCAAAATCAGTGAGGAGTGCGGATAAGCTTTGAGCCTCTCCATCTCCTAAGGACATGCCGACAATGCCCATGGCAGAGGTGACTTCAAACATAAGTGATAAAAATGGCTGCGATTCAGTGGAAGCGAGAAGCAGAGTCATACCAGTAATCAAAGCGAGCGCCATGATTGTAAGACAAAGAGCGCGGGTAATGAGATCTGGAGGAACGCGTCGGTGAAAGATTTCCACATCAGCATCTCGCCGAAGCAAGCTCCAGATAGTGAGAAAAACAATCGCGATGGTTGTGGTTTTAATCCCTCCAGACATACTGCCTGGTGATCCACCGATGGCCATAAGAATCAGTAAAAAATAGAGTGTTGGTTCACGCATTCCTCCTATGTCAAGTGTGGTGAAACCTGCAGTACGTGAAACCGCATGGAAGTACGAAACGGTGAAGGCTTCACCGATAGATAAGGGTTGCAGAGTCGTGGGGTTATTCCATTCCAGCATGGCAATGCCGATAGTCCCAACAGCAAGGAGTATGCCTGTTGTGACGACAACAAGTTTAGTGTGGGTGTTCAAACGGAATCTAGCTCCTCGTAGATTATCGAGTAGATCTTCAAACACTAAAAATCCAATACTCCCCAATACGACTAAAGTGGTAACAATAAAATTAATGGTCAAGTCTTTTTTAAAGGATCCCAGACTGTCTGAGAATAACGCGAAGCCTGCATTATTAAATGCCGAAATCGCATGAAAGATGCCGTAGTAAAGTGCCGTTCCCCAATCATGATCCATGGCGAAACGAAGGGTAAGCAGAAGGGCTCCCATGCCTTCAAGTGAAAAGGTAATGAGCGTTACGAGTTTCACAAATCGCACAAGCCCTTGCATATCCATCGTACTCATCGTTTCAGAAAGCATCATGCGATCTCGTAGCCCCAAGCGACGTCCTAAAATCAGCAAAATGAGGGTGGCCATCAACGCGTAGCCCAGCCCGCCAATTTGAATGAGTAGCAAAATCACACCTTGCCCAAAGGCCGTGAAATCTTGTGGGGTATCCATGACGATCAGTCCGGTCACACAGACTGCTGATGTGGCCGTAAAGAGGGCGTCGATAAATCCCAAGTTCGTGCCCGGTTGGGTGGCAAAGGGGAGCAAAAGGAGACAGGCGCCCAATAGAATCAGGCCGATAGCGGCTAACGCGACAACTTGTCCCGGCAAGAGACGAATGCCCATAAAACGAGAAATGAGAAGCTTTCCAAAAGTAGCATTCATCGTAGGACCCAGGGGAGATTAAAATGAGTTGCGTGGAGAAGAAGCGATTCTACAGATCTGTCCCAACATACTAGGCGACCAGGCTGATGTGGCCAGATGGACAGGGTAGAGAGTAGGAGCGTTGTGGGTCTAAATTTCAACCGGGGTTCGACCTGTTGTCGGGTGTGAAGTCAAGAAGAAAAATACTAGCATGTTCATCCTAGAATGGGAACTCTCGTTTTTGTGATCGTGTTGTCCTGTGAGGGGGGCTTCTCTATAATCCAGGAGTATGCTTCCATTCATGACTCAACAGCCACGAGTGGCCTTTTCCACGATTGGTTGCCGTCTCAATCAAGCAGAAACCGCGCTCTTGAAAGATGGCTTTCGACGTCGGGGATTCTTGCTTGTGGAATACGGCCAGGAAACGGATGTCCTTGTTCTTAATTCTTGCACCGTGACAGAAGGTGCCGAAGCTGATTGCCGTCGACTTGTTCGCCAGACCCTTCGCCAATCCCCCCAGGCCTTTGTCGCGGTGACTGGATGCTATGCCCAGACTGGTCTTGAGGTGCTCCGTCAAATTGAAGGCATCGATTTGATCGTGGGGAATCAATACAAAATGCAGTTGCCAGATATGCTTCCCTCTGTTCCCCCACTTAGAAAACAATCGATGCCTCAGATCCATCATGAACGGATGGAGCCTGATAACTTTTTGTTGGAAGGAGTTGGAGCCTATTCCACTACTCGGGCGAATGTGAAAATTCAAGATGGTTGCCAATTTATGTGTGCCTTTTGTTTGATTCCCTTTGCCAGAGGACGAGAGCGAAGTCGGTTTATGGCTGATGCTCTTCGAGAAGCCAAAGAGCTCGTCCAGAGAGGTCATCGTGAGTTGGTGGTGACTGGAGTGAATGTTGGCCGATATCAGGATCAAGACATTGACCTATTGGAATTGATACGTCGTTTAGAAGCTATTGAAGGGTTGGAGCGTATCAGGATCTCTTCCATTGAACCCACGACGATTCCGAATGGGCTCTTAGAGTATATGCAGTCATCACGAAAGCTGTGTCGGTACCTTCATGTCCCGTTACAAAGTGGAGACAATGCCATATTGCGAGCGATGAACCGTCGGTACTCCGTGCAGGAGTATCGCGAAGCTATGGAGTTGGCATGTTCCATGATTCCTGATTTGTGTTTTGGTACGGATATCATGGTGGGTTTTCCGGGAGAAGGTGAAGAGGCCTTTGCCAATACTGTGGATTTTATACAAGATCAGCCCTTTGCCTATGCCCATGTATTTAGTTATTCCCCGAGACCTGGTACGGCGTCAACCAAGATGGCCGAACAGGTCTCTCCGGAACACATTAAAGCACGGAGTCAGATCTTGCGTGACCTGTCTCGTCAAAAACGGGAAATCTTTCAGCAGCAATTTTTTGGGCAAGAGCTCTCGGTTTTATTTGAGGAAGAGGTGAATGGGGTCTGGACAGGTTTGACGGACCATTTTGTTCGGGTTGATGTGCGATCTTCTTCTGATCTCCACAATACTATTCAGCCTGTCCTGGCAACTGGCATCATGTCCGATAGGGTTGTCGGCCTTCTCAATCCTTCGGTAAGCACATCTTGTACAACCCTTCATGAAAACGTAGAAATGATTCAAGCGAGAAATATATGAGTGGTACAAACTTGCTTCTTCCCAAAAGGTTGAAAGCTGAAACATCTTCCGTAGAACGGACTGGTTATCAAGTGTACATGGAAACCTTTGGGTGTCAGATGAATGAATATGACACCGAATTAGTTCGGTCGATTATGAAAGCCAGGGGGTTCCAATTTACCTCTGTGGATGAAGATGCCGATGTGATTTTGTTTAATACCTGTGCCATTCGGGAAAATGCTCACAATCGACTGTATGGTCATGTCGCGCGCTATAAAGCCCGGAAAAAAAAGCGGGGGCTTGTCATCGGCGTTTTAGGGTGCATGGCCCAAAACTTGAAGCAGGAATTACTGGAATCGCGATCCTGGATTGATGTGTTAGTTGGGCCTGATGCCTACCGGCGTTTACCCGATCTACTGACTGATGCCCTGGAATATCAACGACGAGGGTTAGCCGTTGATCTATCCGAATATGAAACCTATGCCCAGATCGTTCCAGACAGAGGCAGTGGGGTCAATGGGTGGATTGCGGTTATGCGAGGATGTGACAATTTTTGTTCGTTCTGCGTGGTGCCCTATACTCGAGGACGAGAGCGATCCAGGGAGCCAGAAGGGATTCTTGAAGAAGCCCGGCAACTGGTCAATCAAGGGGTTCGACAAATTACGTTGTTAGGTCAAAACGTGAATTCTTACCGATCGGGTTCCTGGGATTTTGCTCGATTGCTTGTGGCAGTTGCGGACGTGCCGGGTATTCGACGAGTACGGTTTACCTCGCCACACCCAAAAGACTTTCCTCCAGCCTTGTTAGACGCGGTCGCCCAACATCCAATCATTTGCAACCAAATTCATTTACCCTTGCAGTCGGGTAATGATCGTATCTTGAAACGCATGGGGCGCGGGTATACTCGTCGAGAGTATCTCGCTCTTGTAGAAGCTATTTGGGGAAAAGGCCCTATTGTCTTGACGACTGATCTGATCTGTGGTTTCTGTGGTGAAACGAATGAGGAGTTTCAAGAAACCTATGACCTTGTGAAGGATGTACAATATCAGGCGGCCTTTGTTTTTAAATACTCAGAACGCAAACACACGATTGCGCAAAGAAAATTCCCCGATGATATCTCGGAACAGGTGAAGGGGCATCGAGCGAACCAGATCATTCAACTGCAAAAAGAGATTTCCCTTCAAAAAAACCAGGCAATGATTGGCCGGGAGATTGAAGTGCTGATTGAAGGAAATGCAAAAAAGTCAGATCAGCAATGGATGGGCCATACAGAATCAAATGTGACAGTGGTATGGCCAAAGGCTGCTCCGTCAGATTGTCCAGGAGATCTTGTTTCAATTTCTATTCAAGATGCGACTCCCTCAACGCTCTATGGGATTGCATTGTCCTAACTAATCCCTTTCTCATTCTTCTCAAAAAATGCAGATTTGGAAAAGAAGGTCCAAGAACCTTCTGTAATGAGTTGTTCTTGCCTCAAGTCGGCCTCGGAAGATCCGATACAACTACTGAAGTCCTGTAGAATTGATGCCTTCCATGCAAAAAAGGAAGAATTTCACGGTGAGGGTACATCTGCCTGACTGCACTGAGATTGCAACACGACTAATATTGAATAAGCGTTGAGTATATATGGACCCACAGATTCTCCAACGTATTAAGAATTGTAAAACACTCCCAGCCATTCCAGCGTTGCCTCTACAGGTCTTACAACTCTGTCGGGATGACAATGCGAGCGCTAGTAAAGTGGGCGAGGTCATCAGTAAAGACCCGTCATTTGTGGCCAAACTCTTAAATGTGGCGAATTCAGGTTTCTATGGAGGGAGTCGACATAAGGTGGCCACCGTGACGCAGGCCGTGACGCTGTTAGGCATGAATTCGATAGCCACATTAGCCTTTTGTTTTTCACTCTATCGGGATCTCCGCAAAAAAGGCGGTGGGGCCTTCGATCATACCCATTTTTGGCACCGGTGTATTTTAGCTAGCTTAGCTGCAAAAATTTTAGCCAAACGTGTTCGGTGCATTACGGAAGAAGAGATTTTTTTAGCGGGACTACTCCAAGACTTGGGAATCTTAGTCATGAGCGAAGCCTTTGGGAATGAGTATGGCGCGCTCTATCAAAAAGCGAATCAAGACCATCATGTGCTTGAAACCCTGGAGCAGGGCCGATGGAAAACTGATCATTGTGAGATTGGGGCATGGTTGGCAGAAACTTGGGAATTGCCTGACGTCTTGAGGGAAGCGGTACGCGGTAGTCATAACCCATCTCTTGCGTCTTTTGAGGATGAAGCCTCTCGATTAACCATTGTTTGTGTCGCTCTATCGGGGCGATTAGCTGATATGTGGTGCCATCCACAGACCGAACTAGCCATTCAGACCGCCATAGATTTATCCCAAGAACTCTTGCAAATAGATGTAGAGGGTGTTTTAGGGGTGGCCAAGCAAATTGGGGAAGGTATTCCCGATATGTCCGCATTTTTTCAGATTAATCTTGGCCAACCAGAAGAAATTCAAAAAGTCGTGGATCTTCTTGAAGAAGTGGTCAATAATCCTGCCCCTACTGAAACATCTGAATCTGTGCCTGCATCCTAAGTACCCCTCTTTCTTTCGCTTCCAAGTACAATTGTAGCGGTCTAGTTGAAATGGACACTTGGGAAAGGGATGTTTCCCCCGAAGAGGTGTTCAGTGCAACCCCCCACGATTTCATCGTTCTGCTTTCCTTTCTTTCAGCCCGATGAAGTTAAAGGAGTGAAAGTTCATTGCGTGAGCATGATGGTGAAAAATACGAGGAACAATACCCAAACAGTGGCCTATTAGTGTCAGGGGCTGCAAGAGGGGAAGGGATACCCTTCTGGCTTCTCTCGCATAAGCGGTTTGGTTGGTAGGAGGACGTACTGTCGTGGCATCTTCTTGGCTGGCAATGGCTGAGAAGATTGTATGTCCCACAAGGGTTTCCTTCGTAAGTTGGCTTGCGCTGTACAAAGGCCTTCATAGATGTTTCGTGCCGCTTTTGACCACGTCGGATCCAATGGTGATCCTTTGAAGGCGGCTTCGGCAGCTTTTTTTTCATCATACGTTAACGGTCGATGGCGTTGTAGCATCATGCACCTCCATTTGTTTTGGATGGGATGGACCTCCCTTCATAGATAAGGGATGGGCCATCGGGCGGTCCATCCTCTTTAAAGTGGATGATTTGTTCTGTAAAGGAGCGTCTCTCCAAAAAAGATGGACAGCTACGACACCAGCAATAGCGCCAACCATTTTAATAATCCAGACTAATGTGTCGTCCATGATTGTTTCCTCCTGGCTCCTAAGGCGTTGCTCTACTCTTTCTAGCCTGAGATAAAGCAACACCAATGCCATTTTGGGACTCATATCCTACGGATTGCCGTCATGCTGTTAACCCCTTGGTTTTATAGAATGAATAAGGGCTGATGAGGAAAGGAGGATGATCATGGGCTCTGATCGGTAAGAGATCGAATCGGATACGCGTTTGTATTTATTTGGAAAACTGGTGGCCTGATTTGTAATTTTTACAATCATATCACTTTCCTTGCAGATGAGAGATTCTGATTCAAGAGATATCACGGCGGAGAAAAGGAAATTTGAGGAAAGGTAGAGATTTTCTGTGGAATAGGCGAGCCCCCCAGGCCTCTGTTGTAGTCGAGAACGTATGCGAATAGACGTAAGCCAAAGGAATTATGGAATTGTTCCCGGAATCGGATCAATACTCTAGCGATGGGCGTTACCCCTCAAATGGGGAAGACCAACCCTATAGACCAGCATGTTAGGATAGCCCTTTCTTTCACTCATCCAATAGTTTTTTGCGCCGTTCACCTGAACGCGAACTTTGCTAATTGCATGCTGATCTCAAAACTCTTTTAATGGCTCTACGGTTGACTCCAGTTGAAGGACTTGTGACTATTCAAGTGTGGGGCGCCCAACGTATCCGAAGGACATGCGGGAATTTCGTCAACGCTTCACTACACGGCAGGCTTGTCTTGAATATTTGGTGCAGAGTCGCTGGCCCGATGGGTTTGTTTGTCCCAAGTGCAGGGGGAAGTCGGCCTGGCTCAACTCCAAGCGCTACGTGTTCGAGTGTCGGGCGTGTGGGCGTCAGACTTCGCCGATGGCCGGCACACTCATGCACCGTTCTCACGTGCCCGTCCAGGAGTGGTTCTGGGCTGCGTATCTTGTGACGACTCATACGCCAGGAATCAGTGCCGTTCAGCTTGCACGCCAGCTTGGCCTTTCGAGTGCCACCACAGCTTGGCATATGCTGCATCGGTTGCGTCAAGGAATGGTCAACACAAACCGAAGCCAGCTCTCCGGCTTGATTGAGGCCGATGAGGCAATCCTCGGCGGCTCAGCCAAAGGCAGGCCAGGTCGGGGAGCGACGACAGCCAAGCACAAGAGCTTGATAATCGGGGCCGTGGAGGTTCTCCCCTATACCGACAAAAAAGGGAAACGATCTGAACGGACAGGTCGATTGCGTCTTTCAATCCTGAAGGATGCAGGCGAGCTCAGCATTCGTGGGTTTTTGAGGGCAAATATTGAGGCCAACTCCACACTCCGAACGGATGGGTGGCGCGGGTATTCTGATGCAGCGTTGGTCGGGTACAAGCATCGTGTGCGAATGGTTCGCACCCCGGAGCGAGCGCACAAAGTGGCGCCCCATATCCACCGGGTCTTCAGTAATCTCAAAACGTGGCTCATTGGCACGCATCATGGAGTGGAGCCAAAGTATCTCCAGAGCTATCTTGATGAGTTTGTGTTCCGCTTCAACCGCCGCAAAACGCCGATGGCCGCGTTGCAGACCCTCCTTGGAATCTCAGCGAATAAAGCGCCATTAACTCTTGACGAGCTAGTCCACCGGAGTCAACCGTAGAGCCATTTAAATCCATTTTAACTCTATATCGGGAATAGGGTTGCCAAAGGACGAATGTGTGCTAAGTCTAGTTGGAATTTGAAGCGGCTCCCTTCACTGTGCTGAGATGGCGTTCGACCAAGAACAACCATCGTCCGCGCGTCATGAAAGGAGCCACGACATGAGCAGTATTACGAACGCTGCGAACAGAAGCAAGAAGAGGAAACTGTTGGGAACGGCCCAGGTCTTCGGGCCGCACCACTATGAAGCCTTTGATGTGGACAGTAAGCTGGAATGTATTCGGAACCTGATCCCCTTGGGACTCATGCATCTGCACGAGATCTTGGAGAACGAGGTGTGTGCCTTGGCTGGGGCCCGCTATGCGCGAAAAGCCGCTGCTCTTCCTGGCCGGCGTCATGGCAGCAATCCGGGGAGCGTACAGCTGGCGGGGCAACGGCATCGCCTACGCATCCCTCGTGTTCAACACCAACAGGGTGGGGAGATCTCATTACAGACGATTGATCGTTACCAAGGGACTGGCCAGTTGGATGACTTGCTCCTCAAGCGAGTGCTGTATGGCATTTCGTGTCGGAATTATGAAGCCGCAGCCGAAGCGGTCCCCGGCGCGATTGGCCTGTCCAGTTCGACCGTATCGAGAACCTTTGTGCAGGCGAGTGCCAAGCAACTGAAGGCGTTGCAAGAGCGTGATCTCCGTGAGCTAGATCTAGTGGCCGTCTTTCTCGATGGCAAGATGTTTGCCGACATGACGATGGGCATTGCCGTGGGGATTACCCTCACGGGGGAGAAACACGTGCTGGGGTTTGTGGAAACGGGGACAGAAAACGAGACCGTTTTGACGCCGTTCCTCCGCTCCTTGGAGGAACGGGGCCTCGACGATTCCCAGGGTCTCTTGGTGATCATTGATGGCGGCAAAGGGTTGCGCGCGGCCGTACGCCAAGCGTGGGGCTCGACCGCCTTAGTGCAACGCTGTCAGTGGCATAAGCGCGAGAATGTTGTGCGCCATCTACCCAAAGGCGAACAGGTGGCCTGGCGACGACGGCTTCAACGCGCGTATCAGCGTCCAACGTATACGGAAGCCAAGACCGCGCTCGGTCGCCTGCAGCAGGAACTCGAGACTCGGAACCAATCCGCGGCGCGGAGCTTGGCCGAAGGGTTGGAGGAAACGTTGACCGTGCATCGGTTGGGCATGTTTGCATGCCTCGGCCTCTCCTTCAAAACGACGAATTGCCTGGAGTCGATCAATGCCTTGGTGGAAGAGCGGTGTGCGAAGGTCGATCGCTGGACGAACTCAAATCAACGGCAGCGATGGTTGGCCACTGCGCTGTTAGATATCGAGCCACGACTGCGCAAAGTGAAAGGCTATCAACATCTGCCGCAGTTACGCGAGGCACTGAAACGGGAACTGCGCTTGGAGATGACCACGACTCGGAAGGTCGCATAATATTAACCTGGGAGCCGTGACGCATTCCAACTAACTTTGGGCTTGACTCACGGATGTACGACTCCCGAAACCCATCGTCTTCATCACACCTTTGACAGCTATATGCAAGCGATCCGTGATGATCAAGGTTCCTTGGCCTATTCTCTGGTGGATCAACGGACCAGAAGGTATTGGGATGAACTCTGTCACAAGGTCATTCATGCTGAGAAACAAGATTTTGTTGAGTTCGGGTTAATGGATAAAATGCAGGTGATTCTTGCTCGACTCAACATACCTGACACCCATCTCATAGCCATGAATGGACAGGTCTTATTTGAATATGCCGTAAATCACGGATGGGTAGGAACTGATTCCCTGTTGACCTTGGGGCTGGGAAACATAGAAATCAATGGCAATGTTGCGAGCGGCAATGCCATCATCCAGACGGGTACGTCACCACTGTATCAGTTTCATTTTTATAAAGAAGCCGAAGGTTGGAAAATTGACCTTACAGAAATGCTTAGGGTGGCCGAAGCTGTGTTAATTCATTACATGGAAGAAAGTGGAAAAACCGAGGAGGATTATCTTTTTGAGATTGTGCATATGATAACAGGTAAGCCGGTTGATCTAGAAGCCATCTATATTGCCCCAGCTCATGCTCTCCACCAGTTCATATCTCTGCCTCAAGAAATGTAAAATTGCATTGTTTGTTCTTTGGTAACCCTGTTCTGAGATCCATAGTCTGGTCTTCCTAAGTCCACTCATCCTAAAGTGCGGGGGGGAATTACAGTAGCTCATATTGAGGCTCTTTGCGAAAAGTTCTGCTGAGATCCAGCCTCCAATGGATGATATTTAACCCGAGGTCTGACAGTATTGAAGTATATGTTTCGCTACATAGAATGGGAAGGGTGATTCGCAAAGAATCCTGCCAGCCTTTGAAATGAGAAAAGGGAAATAATGCTCTGAATCCTGTGGATTTCAAGGCCAATGTGATTCGGTTGCAAGTTGAAGGTACCAAGATCAACGAGGGGCAATGAGTGTCGCTAACCCCAGAGTTGACGGATTTATTCAAGGGCCTGTATAAAGTCTGCTACATTTACGAAGGCCATATGTTCCTAATAGAGACAACCAGCCAATTCAATCCAGTGCGGCGTTGCATGCTGCCGGTTATTGCTTAAGCTTTGAAGGATCTTATTCCGATGTTTTCCAGTATGCCGCCGTTACAAATTTGCGACGAGCCGGGATTGCCTATCTGACGTTTATGAAAATTACTGGACACAAGACATTGGAAGTCTATACACGGTACAATAGTTTTCTAGAAGGCGACTTGTGGCAAGTGGCTCGCCTATTTAACACTAGGATATTCTAGTATCTTACCCAACTCATCTAAGTTATTGAACAATCAGGTGTGCGCCCGTAGCTCAATTGGATAGAGTACTTGACTACGAATCAAGAGGTTACAGGTTCGATTCCTGTCGGGCGCACCATTAACTCTTCACCAAGCCTTGCAAAGCTTGTTACCTCACCCTCGTACGTTTCTTTTTACAGGTGAAAAGAATTAAAAATTATCCCAGACAGCCAAGGAAAAATATTTCCTATATGGGTATTTTTATTATCTTGAGTATTGTTGGGTAACGACTCGCAGAATTTTCTTTTAAGCGGTTCCCGTAATTCGATATTTGAAGCCTTGCACTAATAAAGGTACACTCCTTTAAAGTGTTCTTCTGTTATTGGGAGATTTTTCCGCTCATGTGACCTGGCATTGTGATAAGAGAGAAAAGAATTAGAATAAATTGGTGGCAATGAAAGTCGAATGAGGTCACATTTGTCTTAGGAATCTACTTGACTCCCATATGTCTAGGTGGGGGCAGAGAGGGTGTCTGCGCCATTGTATGGTATTGTCTCCAGTTTCTTTGTCCGATGGTGAGTATTTGCATAAATAGCCAATAGCATTTGGTCATGCGCATTCTTTACTTATTAGCTGGATTAATCCTCATCTTGTTAGGGCCTGCCAGGACTTTTCCCGAACCTTTTCATGCTTCCTGTGGTATGGCGCTTGAAAAAGTCCATAAGGCCAGGAAGGCGTTAATTCCCTATCAGCGAACGATGGAGTTGGCCCAGGCGCGTGAACGGAAAGCCTATGGTGAATTGATGATTTGTACTGGGGGTGGCACTTTTAGCGTGGAGAAAGCTGCCCGCTGTAATGAAGCTACGTGGCAAGCTCCGGAACGGACGAAAAAGTTGATTGACGCGGAAGACCAATATCTGCAAGGAAGAAAAATTTTTGAAGAATTATTCGAGCAAGCAAGGTTTGCGTGTCTCTTTGAGCCATAGGTATTCATTCTTCGTTGTTTGTCTAGTCGAATTTCTCCCCACCTCGTTTTCTTGGATCCCGTAGACAGAACAGCGTAGAAAAAATTCCCATTTAAAAAACCAAGCTAGTGGGTCCGTTGAAAAAAGCCGCCAGCGGCGTTCTCGCCCTTTTTCCGTACTCACGTATTGCCAGTACGCTCCGTGTGCAAAAAGGGCTGCGGCCTTGCTGAACGAACTGTTTTGAACGGACCCGAAGCCGTTGATCACCAATTGCTTCATGGAGAAATATGGCTATCGATATCTTCATTATTCAACACGCCCCTAGTGGGATTTCTGTCGGTGGCCATAGAGCAAAGTGACATTAATGCGGCGACTTTCATAATTATCATGAAAGTCTATGACATCGGTTTCGTGAAAAAGGTTGGAATTGAAAATGATGGCTCGGTTTTGGCGGTGAGGAATGGTAATGGGTTTGGCCTCGCTCTGCTCAAGAAATTCATGAATTTTGTGTTTGTTCTTATCGTTATTGTATTCAACGAAGTCCCAATCATCAGGGGCTTCCTTATCCCACACGACCAACCCGCCTGATTCCCTGTTACGATTGGCTTCATCAGGGGTTATCCAAAAATTCACATTCACCGCGGCCGCGTCGGCATGCATGTTAAGCCCGCGTAATGCACTGTCATGTTTAAAGGCCCAGGATTGGACTAATTGGTGCTGCCGAAAAATGCGGGGAAAGCGGCAGCGCAACTCTTCGGCAATTTGGAGAAGCAGTGGACAGGCAAACCCATTGGCTAAAAACGTCCCGATATATCCGTTTTGATAATCACGTTTCCAAATGGTGGATTCCAAACAGAAAGTCCGTAATGTGGTTAATGCATCCTGAGTAAGGAGGGTATCTACAAACATGGCTTCAGGTCGTGTGGAAAAATACTGCTCTTCAATACTCGTAACGTCCAGGTTTGGATTCACGGCTGTTTCTGTAACCCTAGCGGCTGGACGTACATGTAAAAACTTGTGAAAAGAAGGGGCCAGGGCTATTTGCTCTTGAACCGTGAGTTTGACAAAAATCGAGTCGGGGGCGCCTGCATTGCAGCGAACCAGCGTGGCTTGCAAGGTGTCTTGATACTCTTGCGGAGCGGCCATGGAAGAGTTATGCGCCAACAGGTAGGTCAGTTGTTCGGCGTCATGTTTGATACGGGCCTTGGTGACAAATGGAGGTGCGATCCCTTGCCCCTGGTTAAAGGTAAGGTCGGCGGACTGTCGGAAACAGGCTAGGGCTTCTGTGGGTTGTTGTTGCCAGAGTCGGAGTAGTCCTAGGTGATAATGGGCGTTAGCATATTTGGGTTTGAGCGATAAGGCCTGTTGGAAGGCGGTGGCAGCTTCTTCCAGCTTGCCTTGATCTTTGAGTGCGACACCCATATTGTGATGGGCTTCCGCATGTTGAAATGAGAGCGTTGTCGCCTGTTGATAGTGAGCCAGAGCTTGCTCCAAGTCACCTTTTTCCTTATAGACCACACCCAAATTGTTCAGCAGATTGGCAGATTGTGGTTTAAGCTTTCTAGCATTTTCATAGGCTGCAATCGCATGGTTCCATTGGCGTTGACGCCTATAGACATTCCCAATATTACTCAACGCTTCGACATAGTGAGGGTTGAGTCGAATAGCCTCTTGATAGGATGTGATGGCTTCCTCCCACCGTTCTTCCTTTTCTAGTACTAAGGCCTGATTAAAAAAATAATGAGGTTTGCTAGAGTCAAGAGAAATGGCTTGTTGGATGAATGTTAGTGCTACGCCTGAGTTCCCTTGTTGATAGGCTAGGAGTCCTCGAAGATGTAAAGAATCTGGATGTCGAGGAAATTGATCGAGAATGTGTTGATACCCAGCTTCCGCCTCTTGAAACCGTTTGGCCTGGTGATGGCTGACGGTTTCTTGGAAGAGGCGTTGGGCATCCGCTGAAAGACTTTGTACACGTGCTGTGCGTTGGATTTTATCAGCCTGGCGACGTGATGAGCGGTTCATGAGCGTCATCCTAGCAGGAGATCACGTGTTCACTAAGGGGAAGGTTCGAACTCCTCTTATTTCTTTTCCCTCAAGGAAAAGGAAACTTAAAAGAACCGAGTTGAACGTTACCCCCGTATAGTTAAGAGAAACCCTAAAGATATTTGATGTATGGGGAAAAGCCTATGCCGGACTCATGACAAAAGTAAAGTCGAGAGTCGAAATTGGTATGGGGAAGAAACCATAAACCAACGAGCAAATACTCAAGGTCGCGTTATTTCGGTCTGAACGAAACTCCAGACCTTTCTCACCAGTGGGAGGAAGGGGCTAACTGAAAAAGGCTCCAATTCAGGGCTTCTCGTAAAGCTTTCATGTCAGGGTGAGTGGAGGGGTTGGACCAGGTCTGAAGGTTCAGTGCTTCTATTGGGGTTATGGCGCGTAGATCTCCTAAACTTCCCAATCCCCTGACAGCCACGGTTTGCATCCGGGGATCTTGGGATTCTAATTGTTCGACAAAGACATCATATAGAGTGGGAGGCGAGCTGTGAGTAGCAATGACTCTAAGTGCTTGAAGGGCTGCGAATCTGAGTTCAGAGCTTTGGGATGACTTTAAAATATTAACTAATGAGGAGATAGCCACCTCGCCTTGATCTCCCAGAGCTGCTATGGCCGTTACAGCTAGGTTGGGGTTGGTCGTGGCTTCTTTAATTGTTGGGAGTGCAGCCTTAGAATTCAGGGGGCCGAGCAATTGAAGAATAAGGCGCTGACGGTCCACCTGATCTGTTGATTGCCGCAATAGGGCAATTAAACGGTCAGCTTGCCCCCATTCTGCGGCTAAATACAGGGGGAATTCATCCTGAGCCAGCTGCCTTTGTAATTCTTGCAAAGCATACAGACCACTATTAGAGGCTCCTGCTACTTTGGCCGCTTCCCTGGCTTCTTCAAACGAGGTTCGGACCTCCCAGCTCCAAAGGGCAGATTCGCCTTGGTAACGATAGGAAATAGAGCAAGCTGGGCCCTTCCAATGCCTAGAAACCATCGACAAAGAGTGCCCTCCTTTCCTGTGTTGGCTGGGTCCTGTCTGGCTCTTTCGTTCCTCGCATTTGATGCGTATCAGAATGTCATGGGGTGTTGATTTCTCTAATATAGGTGTGAATCCTGCCTGTGCTAAACGTTCGCTGACTGTTTGGCGAAGAGCGGTGGAGTCTTGCAGCCCTCGTTCAGTAAGGGCTAGTGTTTCAATTAGCAGGTTCTGGACTTGTTCAAGGGGTACGGCAGTAGTCCGTTCACTTTTGTCCATAGTCGAAAGTTCAATAGATAATGCGCTTGGAATGTTCACAAGACACGTTAGGCCAATGGTGGTGAGGGAATAAAGGATAAATTGAGTATAAATGCGTATATGATAAATATTCATGAAGTGATCTCCTTGGCAAAATAACTTGGTATCATACCCAGGTAGTTCCTGAAAAAAAACCCATTATAAAAGAAAGACCCCAAGAGGTGATGGTCATAGACTTAAGGGAAATACCACGATCCTTTCATTTCATCAGGTTGAATAAGTTTTCAATGAAAATGATTGTTTGGATTTTGAGTGCTTTGGTAGTAGGTGTCGGAGGAGACTGTGAGGCGTCAATACTTAACCAAACAACTTTTGAGAATAACCAAAAGACCCCCTGGGAATCGTTTGTCACATCTAATGGAACTGTGGGTGAGGCTGGGTGGCCCAAGGTGGTCATGTTTGGAACGGTTGATGAGAAACAACCATCCAAGAGTCTAATTTTCAAAGTGGGCCAGATACGATATGAGCCAGAGAATACACCTGACCAGGGTGGAGGATTACGACTCCAGCTTTCTACGGATACAGGGACTATATTGCTTTCAGCCTATGTGGCTGTGACCTACCAGTCCCCAAAAGATAAGCGGAATTTAGCGGGTGGTCTGTTTGAGTGGCTAGTAGATGATCAGGTTGTGGTTCGTCACGATATGGGTCCTATAAAGAATAATGGTACCCTTCGGCATCATTTACAAGCGGAACATCTAGTCAAAGCTGGTACCCACACGGTCCATCTTCGAATCACTCGCCCCTTTACCAGTCATCCAAGGCAACATGCTCCCTTTCAATATGTGGATGATTTGCTCATTCAACACTTCCCACATCCATAACGTCCGCGTTCATTTTACAGCCAAAATGGTCCCTTCCATCATGATTCCTGTGGTTAAGTGTTCTTGGCTTGAGGCCGATAAACAGGGAAACGAATCAATCGAATGGGGGGAACATGGTTGTGGCCGAGCGTAAAATAAGCAAACACACAGTGGTCGAAACATTTGTCGGGCGGTTTGACCAAAATGCCAGGCAAGACTTTAAATGGCGAATTGATCATGCGATTAATGACGGCTATCGATTTGTTGTTCTCAATATGGTGGCTGTGTCGTTTATTGATAGTGCGGCGCTAGGATGGCTGGTGTTAGCCCAACGGCGCTTCCAGCGGATTGGGGGAAAGCTGGGGATTATTGCCCCAATGGGATTTGTGCGAGATATTTTAGAATTAACTGAGATTCATGAATGGATTCCTATTTTTCAGAGTGAAGATGAAGCATGGAAGGCTTTTGAAGCCTTAGAAACGACTACCCTGGATTCGTAAGCATGCGACATGCCACTCTTCTTGAAACGGATTCTCGCCGGCCTGTTCCAGGCCCTCAGAAAGATCGACGAGCAGTTCGACGCCTATCCATCTCCCCGAAGGAAGTCTTACCCGTTGTCATTCGCTGTGGGCAGGGAACGGTGTGTAAAGGCAGAGTCATTAATGTGAGTTCTCAAGGGATGCTTGTGGAATTTTCCACAGATCAAGTGCCACCGGTATCAATCGATGCGAAGGTGTCAGTGAAACTGCATTATCTTGGCGATAGCATTTGGTTACCAGGTTTAGTGCGACATCGTATGGGTCGTAAGATGGGCTTCCACTTTCCCGCGCTGACCAATCAACCTAAAGGTCATGCCAAGCACCCACTGACCGTCGTGCTCCATTCCCTTTCCCGCGCTTTTGCTTCCCGATAAATTTTGTTAATTTTTTTATTAGGGGTCAGACTCGAATAAAATGGCGTATGATGTACATCGTACACTCTATAGTCATTCCAAATAAGTTCCATACGCTCTGACTATCTCGTCGAGTGAGGTATCTGGCGAGGCATATTGCCGCCGTTTTTTCAACGTGGCAAAGTCCTGCTCAATGGGATTGAAGTCCGGGGAATAGGGAGGCAGAAATAAGAGCGTGTGTCCCGCTTGCTGAATCAATTCACGGGTCTTGGCCATTTTGTGAAAAGCGGCATTATCCATGATGAGAATGGCATGCGGGGGCAGTTCCTTGAACAGGTGTTCTTTCAGCCAAGCATTGAACCACTCGGCATTCGTACTCCCTTCAAAGAGGACGGGAGCGAGAAGCCGTTTGCCACATTTTCCCGCAATCAAGCTGGTGCGGGGCCGGTTCTGGCCACTCCGGTCCCCCATGACTTGCTGCCCGCGGCAGGCCCAGCCATGGGGTCGATAGCTGGTACGCTCAAAGCCACTCTCATCCAGATAGACCACGGGCGCGGTTCGGTGGAGCTGCCGAATGTGTCGTAACTGGGCCAGGTAGGCGGCGCGCTTGGTGGGATCTCGTTCAGCGTAGCGCAGAGTTTTTTTGACGAGTGATCTGCGCCTGTCGCAAGGCGTACCAGATAGCGTTGATTCGAACCCCAAAATGTCTGGCACGTTCCTGAAGAGTGGCCTCAGGATATTGGGCCACATGCCGTCGCAGGGCGATCCGATCTAGCTTTCGTCGCCGGGTCGGAGGATACTTGGGGGTTAAGTCCGCTCGCCCACCCCAATCGTGGACGCACCAAATACTGACGTGAAAGCGCCGCGCGGCTTCGGCTTTGCTCCCCCCTTCCCTGACAAATCTCACCACCCGCTTCCGTAAATCGATACTGTAGGCCATAGTGCGAGGGAGTATATAACATCAGGAACTTATTTGGAATGACTATATATGTTCGGCAAATTAATTCGAGTCTGACCCCTAATATTCATAAAAGGCCAGATTAGTGATTTTTGAGAGGGACAGCTTTGAGGCGTTGGCCAGAAGTTTTGGATTTGATTGCGGGGAGGTGTCGAAGGGTAACCGTGCATTCCATTCTTGGACGAATAGGGTCTAAGTCTTTGTGGAGATGAATTTCAGTGATCCGGTTGTCGTTGAGGCTGATGGCTTGGCAAATGGCGTCTTGGGCAATCTTAAGTCCACCGTCTAAATCTCGTCGTAATGCGGTTTTGAAATAAAATCTTATCGCAAGACTGATGGCTTCTGTTTCAAGACTTCCGAAAAAGTCGGCACGGTTTGGTGATTGGTGTAGGATGGCTGAGAGATGTTTTCCGACAGCACTTTTGTAATGGCGACCTGTTGAAGAGAGCACTCGGCGACCATTGACTGTAGCATATTGATGATTAATGCTTGGGGGCAATGGCAAAACAATAAATAGCTCTTGGGGTGTGAGGATGTCACCTCCCAGATTACTCCAATCCAGTCTATCGGCTCGAGTTTTAGCTCGTTGGGGTGGTCTGGAAAGCAGAACCAAGTTGCCTTTTCCTCTGGTTTGCTGGAGCTGAGGCATCGTTTTAATACGAATAGGTCTCAACTGTTCCTCGATTCAATATGACGAAGCAGAACTAGTGGTATGAAAGAAGGTGGTATGGCCCAGTATTACAGAATGTCCTGGATTTTTCCCAGGTTTTGTTCGTAGGCTTCTTCATTTTTTCTGGCATAGAGGCGCCATTCGGAGGGATTCCAGACTTCTAAGCGATGGAACATGCCTACGATGACAACTTCCTGATCTTCATCTACGGGGATGAGTTTGCGTAAACGGCTAGGAATGAGGATTCGGCCGGCGCGGTCCATATCTGATGGTGTGGCTTCCGAGACCATGTGATACATAAAAAGCCGCCGCTGATCTTCATCAAGCGTATCTTTCGCTTTTTGGAGGCAGGCGTCCCATTCTGGTTTAGTATAGGCTAAGACGGGTAAATCTTGGCTTTTTAAGAACATCAGGCTATTCCCGTTGGCCTCGATGTCTTCTCGAATATGGGTAGGCACCACGAAACGACCTTTTTCGTCAATCTTACAGTAATATTGACCGGCAAAGTTGCTCATTTTATTGGCGCCAAACTTTCTAGAAGACTGCTATCAAAAAGTACAATCTAGCTTACTTAATGCTGGAGAAAAGTCAAGTGGTGTGGTCTAGCTTGGGTGTTCCATTTGATGGCAACACTTTCTGTAGTAGGCGAGAAGATATCTCTCCCTATACTGGGCATTCCACATGGTTTGTGATCGTCTCCTTATCCCATATCGGGAAGACTCATACTGTCCTCTTCCTGGCCACCCTCTCCCATTGATTCCATCGCTTCTTCAAAATCTTCTCCCATGTCTTCTCCCATTTCCTTGCCCATCTTTTTCATAAAGCGAGCCATGCTCTTTGGGTCGTTTTCATCGACATCCCCAAAGTTGCTGGGATCGGCCAGGGCTTCCATGCGGGCCTCTTCGGATTTTGGAGATGCGAAGCGTGACATAATGCGTTCTAATTTCTGGCTCTTGCAATGCTTACAGGACAGAGTGGACGAATGGCCCTGAAGAATTAAATACGTACTGTGCTTTCGGCAGTCTTCGCAGCGATATTCATAGATAGGCATGAGATGAGGCCCTCCTACATTCGGAATAGGCACTGTATATACCGCAAATCCGGTGAATTGAAAAGAGGGAATAAGTCTTACAGCATGCGAGCTAAGGTTAATCCATAGACGGGACCGGACCCGGATTTTTGGAGGGTTTTGGCGCATTCATGAAGTGTAGTGCCGGTGGTGAAGACATCGTCAATCAAAAGGATGCGTTGATCTTTGATGCGAGAGGCATCTTTTACGGCAAATGCCTTTCGAAGGTTGGTGAGCCGTTCTTTTCTCGTGAGCGATGTTTGCGGCACAGTGGCCCTAGTGCGAAGAAGGCAAGATAAAAGCAATGGAACCTTGAGGTGTAGGCTCAGGCCATGCGCCAATAAGGCTGATTGATTATATTCTCGTTCGCGTAAGCGTTGTGGATGGAGCGGAACTGGCATGAGTAGATCAATGTTTGGCAAGTCAGGTAATGCGGATGTCATGGCATGAAGAAAAGGAGTGGTCAGTGAACGTTTTCCGCGATATTTGAATAAAACGATCGCTTCTTTGAGTGGAGATTGATACGGGAAGAGGCTCCAGGCTTGGGTGTAGGCCGGGGGTTTCATCCGACAGGTCCCGCATTTATGTGTGAGGCTGTGCTCTAAGGCTGTTGGTGAAATATAGGGAACTCCGCAATGCGGACAACATGGCCCAGAGATTTTCGCAATGGTTCCCCAACATGTTTGACAGACAAACGGAACAGGGTCGTCCCATAAAGGCGTGCAGCAACTGGCACAGTCTGTCGGGAATATGGTGTGAAGGAATTTTCTTAGAAGGGCTGGAAAAGAAGAGAATTGGTTCATGCCTACCCTTTGGGGCGGAGGAGGGTGAAAGAAGATTCATGATACCCACAATTCCCTTCTTGGTCAGGTAGGTATGAGTATGATATAGGAAAAGGACTGCTGTTGTCCTGAGTTCTTCGTAGCTTTTCCAACGGGTCTAGATGTCTTCATGATTCAATGTCAGCATGTGTTTAAAGAATACCGACGGAGTGCGACGCCTGTTCTGGCCTTACGAGATCTGTGCCTTAATATTGCGCAAGGTGAGTTTTGTGCACTCATGGGGCCAAGTGGGAGTGGGAAAAGCACCTTACTGCATTTGGTGGCTGGCCTGGATTGGGTCACCTCTGGCGACATCATGTTGGATGGCCATCCTTGTGGTGCTTTTGGTGACCGAGAATGGACTCAGTGGCGCCGGGAAAAAATTGGGATGGTCTTTCAGGCCTTCCACCTCATTCCCGGATTAACCATTGAAGAAAATGTCGCGCTGCCGTTACGCTTACAGGGCGAATCATCAACATCCATATGTCCACTGGTAGCTGAGATGTTACAGAAAGTCGGTATGGGGCATAGGCTGGGCCATCGGTTGCATGAATTGTCTGGCGGTGAGCAACAGCGTGTGGCAATTGCTCGGGCGTTTGTACATCGTCCGCGCATAATTATTGCTGATGAACCCACAGGGAATTTGGATGAGACCGCTGGCGAGAATATCGTCTCGTTGCTTCGACAATGTGCCCAAGAGTTTGGACAAACGGTGCTCTTGGCGACGCATTCGATACATGCGGCCCAAGCGGCAGATCGCGTATTAACTATTCGAGATGGACAGTTGGAGTAACGCTGTATGGATCTTTCAACATGTATTGCAGGTGTAACCTTTCCAGTGGGGCTGATGAATGCTTCAGGGGCATTGTGCGTGACGCAGGCTGAATTGGAGGCATTAGGGGAATCAAATGCTGGGGCAATTGTGACAAAGTCAATGACGCCTCTGGCGCGTGAGGGGAACCCTCTCCCACGGTATGTCGCGATTGAGGGAGGATCAATTAATTCTATGGGGTTGCCCAATCTTGGGTATCCAGCCTATGTGCAGCTTATTCCTCAGTTGAAGCATTATAAGAAACCTGTCGTAGCCAGCTTGGCTGGTTTGCATCCTGACGATTTTCTTGAAGGAGCAAAAGCCTTAAATGCTGCAAGTCCGGATTTGGTTGAAGTGAATTTATCTTGCCCCAATATTCCTGGCAAGCCTCAAATTGGCTATGACTTTGAGGAAACGGAGCGGTTGTTGTTGGAAATTCGAGACATGTTCTCCATTCCCTTTGGGGTGAAGCTTCCTCCTTATTTTGATCCCATTCATCATCAAAAAATTGCGGAAGTGCTCCAACGTATAGGTGTGGCCTTTGTTACTGTAATTAATTCCATCGGGAATACCCTTGTCGTGGATCCTGAACTAGAACAGGTCGTGATTAAGCCCAAGGGAGGATTTGGCGGGTTAGGTGGGCGCATCATTAAGCCGGTGGCGTTGGCCAATGTTCGAGCCTTGTGGAAGATCTGGGGTGATCAGATTCCGATTATTGGAACAGGCGGGATAGAAAATGGCACTGATATCTTTGAGCATGTGCTCTGTGGAGCCTCTGCGGTGCAAATTGGAACTATTCTGGTAGAGGAGGGTGTTGGTGTGTTTACACGGCTCGCACGGGAACTTGCTGAGTGTCTGGAGCAAAAAGGATATCCATCATTACTAGCCTGTCGTGGAAAACTTCAGGAAATCAATTGAGAGAATGATGGTGGGAACGAAGGAAATTATGTCACTTTGGTAAGTGACGGTCCCTTGGGAATAATCTTCAGAGCTATCGCTTGTCGTAGGAGTTGAGCTACATTTCGGACCCGTAAGCGACGCATGAGGTTAAACCGATGTACCTCCACGGTTCGCACACTAATATCCAGCCGTTGCCCTATTTCCCGATTCGTACAGCCTTGCGCGACCAAACTGAGGATTTCTTTCTGTCGAGCCGTTAACGTTTGACCTTGAGTGCCGGCCTCTGAAACGGGTTCGAGTGAATCCTGTTCTTCAATGGTATCTTTGGGCATTTTTCGTAAGCATCCCACGCATTTTTGAGTAGTCGTTTTAACATAGGCCCCACTTCTGGGACAACCGTATCCATGAAGGGTCCGTTGAAAAAAGCCGCCAGCGGCGCTCTCGACCTTTTTCCGTGCTCACGTACAGAAGGTACGCTCCGCCCGCAAAAAAGGCTGCGGCCTTGCTGGACGAACTTTTTTGAACGGACCCGACGCTTTTGATAGCCAATAGCTTCCTGGCGACATAGGGCTATCGATGTCGCCATTATTCAACAGTCCCATGTACAGAGTTTTCCTTCTTCTTATCATCGAGCACCTGCGTCATCGGCCTATCCGAGCCCTGTTAACTGTACTGGGAGTGGCGATCGGTGTGTCTGCGTGGCTCGCTATTCGGGCCGTGAATGCTGAGGTTTATCAATCCTTTGAGGAGTCCGTGGAATCGGTGGTCGGGGACGCGTCCATAACTGTTTCTGGGGGATTTGATGGCATCGATGAGAAAATTTTGCAGAAGATTCAACGACATCCAGGAATTCGATCAGCCAGTCCGGTTCTCAAAATGACAAGTGAGATCCAGGAGGGTTCTATCGCAGGACGATCTCTTCTCATTTGGGGAATGGATCTCTTGGAGCAAGGTCACGATTTGGGAGTACAGCCTTCTAGTGGTGCATGGCAGGATGATGATTGGGAGGGAATATTTGCTCCGAGGACTGTGATTGTCGGAGAAGAGTTCGCGCCCTCACTCGATGTGCGTCAGGGACAAACATTCTCAGTCAAGGTCCGGAACGAGGTCCATGATCTGGTTGTCGGAAAGATCGTGGAATCGTTGAGCCTCCAAAGTGGGGTACAACATCAGGTGTTGATGGACATTGCCTCGGCGCAATGGCTGTTTAACAGGTTGGGGAGGCTCCATCATATCGCGATTGTCACGAAACCTGGTGCTGCAACCTCTACGCTCGTCCAAGAGCTTCAAGCGCTTCTGCCTGAGAAGATTCAGGTGAGGCAGTCTTCGCGACGGAATCGGCAAGTCGAGTTCATGCTGCGAGCCTTTCAAATGAATCTGACAATGCTGAGTGGCATCAGCTTATTGGTTGGGATTTTTCTTGTCTATAACACGACGGCGTTTTCCGTTGTGCAACATCGGCAAGAAATCGGGATCCTCCGCTCGCTTGGGATGGAGCGACAATCCGTTAGTACAGTATTTTTCATGGAAGCGGGGGTGTTGGGGGCTGCTGGCGGCATTTTGGGTTGTTGGCTTGGAGTTGCCCTGGCCCGGTGGTTGACCATCATGATCGGAGAAAACGTCGGAGAGCTCTATGGCATGACCGCTTTGTTAGCCAGTCCCATTCCCATCCCGTTACTGATGGAAGCCCTGTGTTTGGGTATAGGTGTGTCGCTGTTAGGAGCCCTCCGGCCAGCTTGGGAAGCAAGTGCCATGGCTCCCGTTCAGGCGCTTGCGGGCGGGCAATCTCAAATCGAAGACGTTCAGGGCGTCCAAGGCTCCAAATGGGTGGTCCTGACTGCGTTGATTGGAGCTGGGGTATGTAGCCAGATGCCTGCGGTGCAAGGTATTCCGATCGGCGGGTATGCAGCTGCCTTTTGTTTGTTGCTGGGAGGTGCGGCGGCTGGCCCTATGTTGTCACGAGGGTTTAGTCGCTGGAGGCGACATTGGCTCGGGCCAGATTCCACTCTGTTGCCTGTATTGGCCGCGGAGCAAATGGGGCGCAATCCTTGTCGTACGAGTGTCACCATGGCGGCCATCGTCGTCGGGTTGGCTATCTTAGTGGGTGTGGGCATCATGATCCAGAGTTTTCGCCAGACGGTGGAATTGTGGATTGAGCAAACCCTCATGGCGGATGTCATTGTCGCGCCTGTCACATGGTTAGGTGAGTCAGAGGCTTCTCCCTCGAAAGAGGGCCTTCCGCAGCGTCTCGTGAAGCAGGTGATAGAGATACCTGGAGTCGAGGCCGTGGATCCGTATATGGAGAGGACTGCAGAAACAGCTCGACATACTGTAGCTCTAGTGGCACGAGACATGCGTCTTCATGCTGAGCGCAGCCAATACTTGTTTGTAGAGGGAAAGTCTTCAGATGTCTTAGAGAAGGTTGTGGTGGACGATGGAGTGATTATTTCTGAAGTGTTGGCCAAACGGTTAGGTTCGAGTGTCGGTGACCCATTATCGTTAAAGACCTCTAATGGTCTTGAGCAATTTCCGATTGCTGGTGTGTTTTATGATTATGCGACTGATGGGGGAAAAGTAGTGATGGACCAAGAACTCTTTTTCAAGAAATGGGGTGAACAAGAGGCCACGGTCTTTGCTGTCTATTTGAAGAAAGATCACAATCTTTCAGTAGTTCGGCGGAAAATCGAAGAAAGATTGAAAAACCACAGTCCAATCGTCACTATCAGTAATGCGGAACTTAAGCAAGAGATCTTAGAGATTTTTGATCGAACGTTTCGCGTCACCTATGTTTTAGAATTCATTGCCTTAAGTGTTGCCGTGCTGGGTATCATGAATACCCTATTTACCGCGATTCTTGAGCGTCGAAGGGAATTGGCAACGTTACGGGCAATTGGTGCGAGTGGCCGCCAGGTGCAAGGTTTAATCGTGTGGGAATCCTGTTATTTAGCTGGGTTAGGAGCAGTGGTGGGAATCGTGGTGGGGATGGCGTTATCTGTTGTGTTAGTCAAAGTCATCAATAAACAATCCTTCGGCTGGACGATTCAATATACTCTTGCCTGGGAAACCATTGGAATGGCTGTGCTTGTAGCCTTTGCTGCTGCATTGATTGGAGCCTGGGCTCCGGCCCGATGGGCCAGCCGACAAACCATTGCCGAAGATTTACGGTATGAATAGATTTTCAATATTGTACAAGCTTGCTTGTCTGTATGAAATGCAATGTGTATGATATAATAAAATTATACACAAATTGTGAGGGATTCCATGCGAACAAACATTGTCATTGATGACCAATTGATCACGGACGTTCAAAAGATTACGGGCATCAAAACAAAAAAAGGTGTGGTGGAAGAAGGCTTAAAGCTTCTCCTTCGGTTAAAACGCCAAGAGAACGTGAAACGTCGACGTGGAAAATTCAAATGGACTGGAAATCTTGAAACGATGAGACTCGATAAAAAGGCATGATCATTGTCGACTCTTCAGTATGGATAGATTACTTCAATGGGAATCCTTCGCAAGAAACAGACAGCTTGGATTCTTTGCTGGGAACCCAAGAAATTTTGCTTGGAGATCTGATCCTGACAGAAATCCTTCAAGGTTTTCAGGAGGACCAAGAGTTTCGTGAGGCGAACAGGATACTTGAGAGCTTCCCTGTCGTGTCGATGCTTGGAGGGCTGTTGGCCATCAAAAGTGCGAAAAATTACAGGACACTACGAAAGCAGGGCGTCACTGTCAGAAAGACGATTGATGTGATGATTGGGACCTACTGCATCGAACACCATATCCCCTTACTCTATGCTGATCAAGACTTCGACCCGATGGTTCAACGTTTGGGACTCGACTCTGTTCTGTAAAGATTTGTGCTGCAAGTACGAGAGGTAGAGAAAACTTCTGTCGCTCTTTAGAGAGTCTCCGAGCTAGAGGCACTTGTCTATGCCAGCGAGGCGGTATATAGAGGTTGGCGCTTTTGGAATTTTTAGAAAAGGCTGGACATGAAACGGGAAATTGGAACTATTATTGGTGAAAGAGAAATATTTGTGGTCGGCAAACCTCAAAAGGTAATAACCTTAACGCTTGGAAAACCACGTATAGTAAAAGATGATGAATGGGTCTGTTTTTACAGGATAAAGGGTTTAGGAAAAGCCACACTAAAATATGTTTATAGTTTTGATATGCTTCAAGCTCTTCTATTAGCAATTGAAGGTATGAGGGTTGATCTTGAGAGCCAAGACGGACAGTTTCTCTGGGCGGGAGGGGAAGCTGGGGATATTGGGATCCCACGTTTTGTCCCAACATACTATGGCAAGGAATTTTCCGACCGACTTAACCAGGTAATAGATAAAGAATTGATCCGATTTTCCAAAAAGGCAGAAATCTCTCCTCGTAAGAATAAGAAAAATGCCTTTAGACGTAAATAAGGTGAATTCAAGTTCGAAGTGCACCATGTTCCAAGGATCATGCAAGAGTTCTTCAGGTCAAACAAATGAGGTCCACAACCGGGGTAGCGTGTTGCAACCCCACAGCTCCAGTCTTGTCCCACTCCACCCCTTTAGCTGCTTATCCTCACGACGCTGAGCGTTGATCGGTTTGCGTGACCAGCGCATCGACCACATCCAAAATCTTCTGTTGCTGATGGTGCGGTAACGACGCGACCCGCTCAAACACCCGCTTCGTCCGTCCCACTGGTCCGTTCCCTCGTTTAGAACTTGCCGAGTCGAAAGCAAGCTCCATTCTCGATCGAATCTCTTCAGGTAGGGATGGGTGTCAGGCTTGTGAAGAATTATGGGATGGGGATCTCAAGATCTTTGCAGATTTTCTTGGCTAGAAACTCGTTAATTTCTCGATGGCGTAGAACGGTAGATGTTTTCCCGGCTGCACGATTTATACACTGCGGTTGCTCCCTTCGTGTAAGAGTTTGACGCCATACCCCTCCATATGGCGGATCAAATCAATTCGCTTCATGAAATTAAGGCAAGAGGCTCACGGATGACGGTCTTATCTCGGAAGCTTTCTGCCGCCACTGTTCGATTGGCTTCGAGGATAAGTCGAACGGCTTCCTGCAAGTTCGAGCGAACTTCTTCGAGCGTGGTTCTCTGAGTGTGGGCTCCAGGAAGTTCCTCGACAAAACCAATATAGCCTTCTGCGACTTCTTGAAACACTGCGGTTAATTGTTCGTTCATAGTTTATTTCTCCTTTTTGAGAAGTATAGCGGATTATGCCTCAGGCCTATAGGGTTCGTGCCTATGCACTTCACCCTTTTCTCACCACTAGAGATACGTGGGATAGTTTTATTGGGTTTTTTGCTCGTGATGGCAATATTCTGGACATCTTGGATCAGGTGAACTCCAGTGGGGTTAGGTTGCTTGCTTTATGAGATAATTTAGATTCTCTCCATGACTCCTCTTTAGCCGCTACTCTTGGCCGCCTACGCTGGCCCATTGAACTGGGTGGCCTTCACAATCATCTCCCAATTTCGTCCTCGCCATAATTCCAGGGTGTTGCTAGGGTTTGTTAACACTATAGATTAAATGCGGTATACTGCAAGCATGGAGCTGACCGACTTGCCGTATCAACTCATTCAACCCTTTTTGCCTCGGCAACGCGGCAATGTATCCATTGATAATCGTCAAGTGCTTAACGCGATTTTGTATGTGGCCGAGCAGGGCTGTAAGTGGCGAGGGTTGCCCAAGCATTACGGGCATTGGCATACGATCTACACTCGGATGAACCGGTGGGCCAAAAGCGGCGTGCTTGATCGCGTCTTTACGGCCCTCCAGCAGCGGGAGATCATACACGTTCGAGTCGAAGCCGTTTCACTGGATAGCAGTGCAGTGAAAGTCCATCCGGATGGAACCGGTGCGTTAAAAAAACGGGCCACAAGCTATTGGAAGGTCCCGCGCGGGGTGGACCACCAAGATTCATCTGGTTGCCGCAGATACTCGAACGGCGGTGAATTTCTCCTTATCGCCAGGGAACGCGGGGGATGGGCCGGCAGGGCGAGCGTTGTTAAAGCAGACGACGTTGACGGCCACATATGTGCTCATGGATCGTGCCTATGAAGGGGACGCAACTCGTCAGTTGGTGCGGGATCTGGGTGGTGTCCCGGGGGTGGTGCCGAAAAAGAATCGTCGGGAATCGTGGGCGTACGACCGGGAGCGCGACAAACAACGCAATGAGGTGGCACGGCTTTTCCGCCGACTGAAAGGGTTCCGGCGAATCTTCACACGGTACGACAAATTAGATGTGGTGTTTACTTTTTTTCATCTCTTGGGCTCTGATTGTCGTTGCATTAAACAGTGTTAACACGCCCTAGGCTAAAAGTCGCGTCTGGGCGAAAAAGTTCAAGCCAGGGGTGCGTCAGGAAAAATCCGCGTTGTAACTATTTGTAACAATTCCGTTCATGCCACAAGAAAATCACCACTATCCTGCGTTCCCTGTTTCACAGGCCTCCCTGTGAACGTTCGTGGCTTTCCATCCTTGTTTTCAGAGCATCAATCATCGCTTTCCCCCCTTTCTCGTCAGCCAGATCAAAGGCGGTACGGCCGCGTCGATCACGAAGGTCTAATTTTGCCCCCTCTTTCAATAAGACTTTTATTACGTGGTGGTGTCTCCTTATTGCGGCCTTATGTAAAGGGGTTTGCTGATCCTTATCAACGGCATTGAGATCCGCCCCCTTTGCTAGCAAGGTCGTCACCACCTCATGGTGCCCCTCCCTTGCGGCCAGATGCAGAGGGGTGTGCCGCTCCCTCCCACCAGCGGCATTAATGTGCGCCCCTCTGGCCAGCAAAGCCTCTACCACCTCATGATGTCCCCCCACTGCAGCCTTATGCAGGGGCGTCCCCACAACGCTAGCGGCATTGACATCCGCTCCCTGTGACAGTAAGGCTACCACTATCTTACGGTGCCCTTTTGCTGCCGCCTTATGCAGGGGGGTACGCCCCGACTGATCAGCGGCATTGATGTGCGCCCCCCTGGCTAGCAAAGCCTCTACCACCTCATGATGTCCCCCCGCTGCGGCCTCATGCAGGGGCGTCCCCACAACGCTAGCGGCATTGACGTTCGCTCCCTGTAACAGCAAGGCTACCACTATCTTATGGTGCCCTTTTGCTGCGGCCTTATGCAGGGAAGTCTGCCCCCACTGATCAGCGGCATTGAGGTCCGCTCCTTTGGTCAGCAGGACCATCACTACTCCGTGGTGTCCCGCTCCACTGGCCCAGTGTAGAGGTGTCTCTCCGTGCTGCTGCATGGCATTGATGTTCGCCCCTCTGGGAAGCAAAGCCTCCACCACGGCAAGGTGCCCCTCCCTTGCGGCCAGATGCAGAGGGGTGTGCCGCTCCCACCGACCAGCAGCATTGATGTGCGCTCCTCTGGTCAACAAGATCACCACCACCTCATGGTGCCCGTTCATTGCGGCCATATGCAGGGAGGTCAGCCCAAACTGTTCAGCGGCATTAGGGTCGGCTCCCTTCGCCAACAGGGCCTCCACCACCTTAGGGTGCCCCCATGCGGAGGCCATATGCAGCGGGGTTCGCCCATGCAGATAAGTAGCATTTGGGTCGGCTCCCTTCGCCAGGAGGGCCTCCACCACCTTACGGTCTCCCCAATATGCGGCAGCATGTAGGGGTGTATTCCCGTCGTCTGCATCAGCGAAGTTTGGATCGGACCCCTTCGCCAGCAGGGCCTCCACCATGGTCAGATCCCTCCTCCGCGCGACCCAAAGTAGTGGAGTTTCCCCCATTCTATCCCTCACATTCAGATTGGCCCCTTTTTTCTTTAGAAGGTTCTCCACCTGACCCCTCGACCAAAAAAATTCTTGAAAATGGTCCTCGCACCAGCCGGACGAGCTCAATCCAAGACCTAAACACAGAATTATTACCAGATGTTTGAATACCAGTAGACCTTTGGCTCTATAAAAATTAGTCATCATGTTGCTTCTGAATGGGTGAGGAAAAAGAACCCCTTGAAGATCTTTTGGACGGAGCCTTTGGATAGTGATTCGCTCATTGTTGTTCCCAGTGCAGCCTTTCAATCCTGCCGAAGGTATGATTGTGAAAGACAATGACTAGTCCGTCAATGGTTGAAGACAAATTTTTTTGGGAAGAATCAATCGAGCTCCACCGTCTACTCTGGAAAACCGTAAGGGAATTAGAGCAGAGACGAAACGGGGGATCTCGTGGAGGGCAATTGGAGGGCCTTGCTGGACGAACTGTTTTGAACATTCACAAAGGTTGTCTTTTCCAGAGGGTTCTATCGCAATTTGAGCGATATGGTATCATGAGCCATTTTAGGGGAGCACATGCTGGCCACTCTATCCTTTCAAGGGCGACATTTTCACCAAGATATGATCCTCCAAAGTGTGCGGTGGTATCTCGCCTACTCCCTCAGTTGCCGGGATATTGAAGAAATAATAGCTGAGCGGGGGTTCTCCGTCGATCACTCCACTATCAATCGCTGGGTGCTGCACTATGCCCCTCAACTCGACGCCGCCTTTCGGCACAAGAAGAAACGCGTGGGGACGCGCTGGCGAATGGACGAGACGTATACTCAAGGTGAAAGGCCACTGGACATATTATTATCGCGCCATGAATAAGCACGGCCACACGATCGGCTTTCTCCTCACTGCCACCCGCGATCGGCAGGCGGCGCGGCGCTTTTTGAAGAAAGCGATCAAGAGAAACAGAAAGCCGAGTTTGGTCAATATTAATCAAAGTGGCGTGAATGCCGCCGGGCTCAAACAAGTCGACAAAGACCACTACACACGGCTCAATCCCCGGCAGTGCAAATATTTGAATAACATCGTGGAGCAAGACCACCAACGGATTAAACGGCTCATACGTCCGATGCTTGGCTTCAAAAACTTTTATGCCGCGCAACGCACGTTAGCTGGCATCGAAGTCATGGCGATGATCAAGAAGGGGCAGATGAAAACGACGGCGAGAGCTTTCACCTCATGTGCCAATCAATTCTATTCGCTCGCCGCCTAGCCAAGGAAGTGGATGGGGTCTTGTTCGTCTCCCATTCCTATTTGCGACACAACCGTTAGGCTGAGCAGCGTTCGGCTTGCGATGTTGTTTCTGTGTCTTGGTAGGTAACTTCTACGGTGAAACCCATGTCTTTGATCATGTCCCAGACTTCTTTGTGAGCAAGGCCTGGGGTGGTTAGGTAGCCATCGACGAAGAGCGAATCTGCCACATAGAGGGCTAGTGGTTGGAGCGAACGCAGGTTTTTTTCACGTCCGCCAGCGGCACGAATTTCAGTTCGTGGATGTAGGAAGCGGAAGAGGCACAAGATGGTCAGGCATCGGGCAGGGGTCAAATCATTTTTTTCGCCAAAGGGTGTCCCGTCGACTGGATAGAGCATGTTGAGTGGAATCGAATCGGGTTGAACTTCTTTCAACGCGAGTGCTAGGTCCACTAAGTCTTCATCTTTTTCACCCATCCCGACTATCCCACCGCTACAGAGTTCCAGCCCTGCCGCACGCGCATGTTTCAGCGTGTCGATCCGATCTTGATAGGTATGTGTGGTGCAAATGGAGGGATGAAAGGATTCGCTGGTGTTGAGGTTGTGATTAATGCGATCCACACCGGCCTCTTTCAATTGGTTGGCCTGTTCGCCATTGAGCAGTCCTAAGGAACAACAAATTTGAATAGGGATTTCATTTTTTATTGTTTTGACGGCACTGGATATTTGGGTGATTTCCGATTGCAAGGGTGAACGGCCACTAATGACGATGCAGTACCGTTGGGCTTTGGCCTCAGCGGCGCGGCGAGCGCCTTCCATCATTTTTTCTGGTGTTAACAACGCATAGCGGTCAATCGGAGCATCGGAGATTGTTGATTGCGAGCAGTAATGGCAATCCTCTTGGCAGGCCCCACTTTTGGCATTCAACAACATTTGCAGACGAACGGTGTTGCCAAAATATCGTGACCGAATCTTATAGGCGGCATTGACGAGGTCTAAGAGTTTGCCTTGAGGTGTGGCGAGTATATCTAAGGCTTGTTCTCGTGTAGGCGATGCTCCACTGAGGACTCGGTCTGCTAAATCTTGGAAGCAAGTCATTGGGCTTCTCCTGTGTAAGTCTCGTATTATCCGCTGACGAGTTGTTGTGATGGCGCAAGTGGCTGTTCAGATTCTGGAATGGTAATGTGGGGAGCATCGGCCCACATCTTTTCCAAAGCATAATACTGTCTGATATCAGATCGAAAAATATGGACGATGATGTCCCCATAATCCAGTAGTACCCAGTTGGCCGTCTCCTTCCCTTCAATGACGGGATGTGTGTGATATCGCAGGGCCATTTCCTTTTCAATAAATGCCGTGAGTCCTCGTACTTGCCGGTCAGATTCACCTGAGGCAAAGATGAAAAAATCGGCAATAGATGTGAGATCGCCGACTTCTAACACCAAGACATCTTCGGCCTTTTTTTCTTTGGCTGCCTGCGCGATAAAGATGGCTTGTTCAGGAGAACGGGATGATTTGGGTGGGGTTGTGTGACTCATGGATACA
Organism: Nitrospirales bacterium; assembly: GCA_965223635.1. GTDB lineage: Bacteria > Nitrospirota > Nitrospiria > Nitrospirales > UBA8639 > Nitrospira_E. Next base: position 1,143,395 of record OZ245007.1, on the reverse strand, counting down.
CTTGGTGCCGGATTATATAGGACTCCACAGAAGGCGGCAACCAATGTCCTATTGGGCGTTGTAGGGCAAGTTGCTCTCGAATCTGAGACGCCGAGGCGTCAAAAGGTGGGACAGATAATAGAGTTATGCAACTTCCAGAAGCCAAATGGATATCGAAACGAGCATTGGCTTCTTTGTCAAGGGCATGAAGGCTGGAAGGTGGGATAAAAGGTAGAATGGATAAAGACTGAAGCTGGGCAAAGGTGACTCCTGGCCTGGAGCAGACAATCATTTGGCACATTTCAAGTAAACGAGTGGCCTGTTTCCAACTTTCAAATTCTAAAAATGCATCTAGGCCAATGATAAAACCTAGCTTGGTTCTAGTTGGGGATGCCTGTTGAAGCCGGGTAACCGTGTCAACACTATAGGACACCTGAGGAGACAAGGCTTCTTGATCATCCACCACCAAATGTTCAATTGCTTCGGTAGCGAGTTTTACCATGGCTAAACGATGGTGAGCTGGCGCCAAAGATGTGGCTGGTTTGTGGGGCGGGTCGCCAGTGGGAATGAAAATGACTCGATCAAGCGACATCGCATTGTAGACATAGTTGGCAATGTGCAGGTGTCCATTGTGAATGGGATTGAAGCTGCCACCAAAAAGTCCTATAAACATTCTACGCATGTGGTAACAGAATAAAAGTAGATATGAGGAGAAGTATTTTTAAGAACGTGATTAAATGAGAATGTTTACCGTTGTATGCAGCCATTGCTATTTCTGGATCATGATTTCTTGTGGAGATTTTGCAAATTTTGCAAAGTATCTAGCGCTGTTCACAAGAACTTCCCGCTCATTTTTTAGGCGTTGAAGTTGTGCCTTCAACTTGTAGTTTTCTCTTTGGCAATCTAATAACGTGGGTTCGTGAGTTTTCCGCTTTTTATCCTTGGGTTTTTGCTGGGTACGTGTTCGTTGGCTGATTTGCTCATGCCTTTTAGTCTGAGATGTATCATTTTTCTTCCATCTCGAACGACGAGTGTATGATGATGGTTTAGATTCCACCTTCTTCATTTTCAGCAACATGTTTTTAGAGGGAGTTTGAAAAAACACAATGCCTGAAATATTTGCGCCATAGGACTCTAAATATTGAGTGGCGGACTTTAATTCTTTCCGAGAGGTGGTTTCAGGACGAACAATGATCATAGTTTGATCTACCTGACTGGCTATCAACCTCGTTTCCACATTGTCCGATATTGGTGGGCCAATAATAATGACATGAAATTGGGCTGCTTTGCACCATTGTAATAACTGGCTGAATTTTGAGGATTGAAATACTTCATGAGGAAGAGTCGAATAGTTTCCAGTAGAAATCATTGATAGGCCTGGAATGGGTGTGTCCTGAACTATGTTTTCAATTTCTGCTTTTTCTAATAGAAAATCACTTAAGCCTTCGGACGGTTTGTGTTTGTTCTGGAAAGGGACCATATAGTGAACGGTCGGTTGGGTGATGTTGGCATCAATCAAGAGAACTTGTTTGGATAATTGTTCAACCTGCACTTTGGCAAGATATTGTGCCAGTAGGGTTTTCCCGTCACGTTGTGCTGGGCTGGTGATGAGCCATAGGTCTAAATCGTTGTCAGTTCTGTCATAGGGTAAATTTTTTGTCATGGATTGAATGGCTTGCACAGCAATACTGTCTAGAGAGTTTTCTGCATTTAGAAAAGGCGATAATGTTCCTTTTCCGGTAGAGTCGGTATCTGGCATCCAGCCTAAAAAATGAAGCTCAGGATTGATGCGCTTGAGATCGGTGGGTGTATGAATATATCTTTTTTTTCGGCTGTTCCAATCAAGAGGAATGGCTAGAGTTATTCCGGCTATTATACCAACAAGTAATCCCCATGAAAGGGTTTGAATCGGTTGTTCCGAAAGGGGTTCTTGTGGAGGATTTGCTGGGTAAGAAAGCTTAGCCCTTTCAAACGATTGATGCTTGGGTTCATGGTGATTCTTCAATAATTCCAGCTGGCTTGTATGCAATGCTTTTAGATATTTTACGGCTTTTACTAGTTGATTATATTTCGTCAATTTTTTTTTGGGTTGATCTAGAGAATTCTTCAATCTCTTTATATGCTGACGGGTCTGTTTTTCCTGTACTGTTGTATTTGCCAGTTGAGTTGAGGCTACTTGAATTCCTCGTCCCACTTCTTTTTGAAAGAGAAGATGAAGGTTCGCCAGTTGTTGCTGTGCAGATTGGATTTTCCTTAGATCTACGTTGGATTCTTGAAGCCATGATTGTATTTTACTGTTCCACTTGTTCCTTTCTGCATAGATTTCTTCAACTTTAGACATATTGAGAGGGGAGGAGAATCTCTGAAGAGAAGGAAGAGCAACCCACTGTTTTTTCTCTGAGTCATTTAAGACAAAGGCTTTTTGAATTTTTTTCAGCAGCGTTAATTGGATTTGGTATTTCTTGAGCTGCTTGGTTGTTTGTGACAATTTGACCTTCAATTGATCTAGTGTGGATAAGCTCTTTTGGTCTTGATTTTCATCGCCTTCCAGGGACAGATGTGGATTCTGGGATTTGTAATTTTCCAGGGTTTCTTTAGTCTGTCGTAGCTTTTTCTTTATCCTTACCAGTTGGTTTGTCATCGAAGTTAATGTTAGAGAGGGCCCTAAAGTAGATGTATGGATGGTGTCTATATATAAAGTGCCTACGGTATTAGCTACTACAGCAGCAAAATTTGGGTTTTGGGCCTTAGTAGTAATTCGAACTGCGGGCTGATAAGTAATTGTTTCGATTTGAATGTATTTCTTAAGCCAAGTAACTAAACGGAGAGTTGGGGAACTAACGTTTAGGGTAGAAGTTGTGTCCTTGGAGCTTGATTGATCTTCCGAAAGTATGGGCTGAGGAAGCCATTGCTCCATGAATTTCTGGAGATTTTGAATTCTATCATCGACCGGCTGAGACCAAACACCTAGGAAGGGGAATACTCTCTTTTCCCTTGAAAGCCAAGATTGATAGCCGGGAGGATCGATGAGGATAATTTGGTGTGCTACTTTTTCTAGATGAAGGTCGCTCTTAAGTCTTTGAATATGCGTTTTTAGCCTGGTGGTTTGGAATTTCCAGTCTTGTTCATTGTGATTAAAATGTTCTTTAGATGAAGTCTTAGGAAATTCAAAGGTTACTGTCGCCGAAGCCTGATATATTGGAGGTGCGCTTATAGCCCATAGGCCAGCAACTCCTATCGAGAGAAATGTGACACTTAAGATAAGCCAGAGGTAACTGGAGCAGAGATCTAGGAAGGCGTATAAAGGTCTCAATGGGTTTGCTTGGGAGGGTGGAGAGAGAGGAGCGTTTTTTCGGACCATTGCATTCTATTCCTCACGAACGCCACACAAATTTCTTGCAAATTGGTTTCCTTGGAAAACAGGAAAACCATTCTCCCATTAACCTTAATGCCACTGTAAAAAATTGAGAGGAAGAGCTTTAAACTTAAAGATTGAGGGCTATTCCTACAACCCATCTTTTGAGGGGCAATGTTCAGTTGAACAGAAATTATTTTTTTAACATGGTGAATGGGTTGAGGTGTGCTGGAGCTTGAGGGGGCAATCTACGGAGTTAAGGCTAGGTTGTCGCGATGAATAACTTCTTCATATTCCAGAGAGCCCAAGAGTTCTTGGATTTCTGAAGTCTGCTTTCCTTTAATCCGTTGGAGTGTTTCTGCAGAATAGTTGGTGAGCCCTTGTGCGAAAACAATGCCTTCCGTCGTCGTACAGCTGACGGGATCACCATTGAGAAATGTGCCTTTGACATTGAGGATTCCAGACGCCAATAAGCTCTTCCCACGGAGCACCAGTGCTGTGACAGCCCCTTCATCCAGCATAATTTCCCCCTTAGGCCTAAGGGTAAAAGCGATCCATTGTTTGCGATTCGTAAGGGAAGATTGTTTTGAGGCAAAAAATGTCCCGCCTGGGTTTCCTTCTAAGGCCTGGCCTAATGCATGAGGTGTCTCGCCATTGAGCAAGAGTGTGGGGACGCCAAATCGTCCAGCCTGTTTCGCCGCTTGAATTTTCGTCACCATTCCTCCGCGACTAGCTTGGGTTCTAGAAGCTCCTGCTAAACTTTCAATCTGTTTCGTAATCGTTGGAACAAGGGGGATAAGTTTGGCTGCTGGGTTGAGGTGGGGGTCCGCTTCATAGAGTCCATTCACATCAGACAAGATGACCAAAAGATCAGCATCGACAAGGTGGGCAATTTGTCCAGCCAGGGAATCATTGTCGCCGAACCGAATTTCTTCGGTTGAAACCGTATCATTTTCGTTGATAATAGGAATGACTCCAAGCTGAATTAATGTCGTGAGTGTATGACGGGCATTCAGAAATCGGCGACGTCCTCCTAAGTCTTGGTGCGTGAGCAAAATTTGCGCAATTTTGTGACCAGATTCCTCAAAGGCCACTTCATAGGCTCGCAAGAGGCGGCTTTGTCCAACCGCTGCAGCGGCTTGTTGAAGGGGGAGATCCTGAGGATAGCTTTTTAATCCTAAATGAGAGATACCTGCGACGATAGCGCCAGATGAAACGACAACGAGTTCTCTATTCTTGGATTGTAAGGCAGCAAATTCTTTCGCGAGTCTGGCAATTTGGTCTTGGTGAAGTCCTCCGCTGGAAGAAGCCACAAGGCTGCTGCCAATTTTTACGACTATACGTTTGCATGCGGTTAACTGTTGCTGGTGCATGATGCCTTATTCGTCAGGACAGTCTGACCTAGATAGGTGATTAAGGAGAGGAGCCCTTCCCGGGTGATGGCCGAAAGAGGAAAACATGGATGCTGATTCTGGGTGCAATAGGCCTGAAGCGCTTGGAGTTTTTCTCCATTGCCTTTGGCATCAATTTTTGTGGGAGCAACGGCAAAAGGGCGTTCCAGCAACGTGGGGTCAAATGCATGTAATTCATTTCTTAAGGTTTCAAAGGAAGAGATCGGGTCTTCTGCAATCCATTCGGTGATATCAATCAAATAGAGTAATAGGGCTGTTCGCTGAATATGCTTGAGAAATTGAATGCCCAGTCCTTTGCCCTCGTGCGCACCTTCAATTAATCCGGGAATATCAGCCACGACAAATGATGAATCATCTGTCCATTCGACGACTCCAAGATGAGGGCGTAAGGTGGTAAAAGGATAGTGACCTATTTCTGGATGGGCCGAGGAGATGGACGAAATGAAAGTAGACTTTCCTGCATTAGGAAATCCGACAAGCCCAACATCAGCCAGGAGTTTTAACTCTAAAATTAGCCAATGTTCTTCACCTGGTGTACCTGGTTCGAATTCTCGTGGGGCTTGATTGGTCGAAGAGACATATCGGGCGTTCCCCTTTCCGCCTTTGCCCCCTTGGGCGACAATAGCCGTTTGTCCATCAGCGATGAGATCGACAAGAGGTTCGTTAGTTGCTTCTGCCTTAACCAAAGTTCCGACTGGGACTTGAATAATCACATTAGTTCCATTTGCGCCATGTTGATTAGATTTCAGTCCGCGTTCGCCAGCTTGGGCTTCATAACGCCGATGATATCGTAAGTCCAAAAGAGTCGAGACTCGATTTGAGGCTTCAAAGATCACGTGTCCTCCATTGCCACCATCCCCACCATTGGGCCCACCGCGAGGAACAAACTTCTCACGTCGGAAACTGCAATGTCCGGATCCCCCTTTTCCGGCTTTGACCAAAATGCGTGCGTGATCGATGAACATAGTAACCCTATCTTACTCATCATAAGAAAGAAACTGAAGAGAATTCTACGACAGGAAAGGAAGAATCTGAGGATGGTTAGGCGGGAGGATATACGCTGACCTTACGTCGAGCGGCGCTCCCCTCAAATTTCACGGTGCCGGTCACTTTAGCAAACAAAGTATAGTCTTTTCCTAAGCCCACATTGGTGCCTGGAAAGAATTTGGTTCCACGTTGACGGACTAAAATGCTACCTCCTGTTACGGCTTCCCCAGCATAGGCTTTGATGCCCAAGTATTGTGGGTTACTATCTCGCCCGTTTCGTGATGAACCACCACCTTTTTTATGTGCCATGAATTATTTCTCCACTAGGAAAATTTTTTGATTAGGGAGTGACAATTTCCGTAATACGCACTTGCGTAAAGCCTTGTCGGTGTCCCCTCGTTCGACGGTAGCCCTTTCGGCGTTTTTTCTTGAAAACCGTAATGGAGCGGGTTCGTGCATGTCGAATAATTTCAGCTTTGACCAAGGCTTGGGGAATAGTTGGCGTGCCGACAATGGGAGTATCAGCCGTCTGGACATAGCGTACCGCGTCAAACTCCACCGTCGTACCCACATCACCTTCGACTGATTCAATTTGCAGAAGGCCCTGAGGTTCTGCTCGATATTGTTTCCCACCTGTTTCAATGATCGCATACATGGTATGGTTACTCCTTAACAAAACATTTATTTTGCCAATATGTTTACATTTAAGTCAAGATTTTAGTATATCATCTGCGCTACTGAGAGTAAAAACACCTAGCATTTCTTTAGTCTTCCGTGAAAAACATCAAGGATTTTTGAAAAGGAAATATGTGAAAGACATTTTATGGTAACTGCATCAAAAAAAATTTGGATGGATGGGGTCTTTGTTGAATGGGACGAGGCCAAAGTTCATGTCCTGACTCATTCACTGCATTATGGATTGGCAGCTTTTGAGGGCATTAGATGTTACGAAGGAAAGCAAGGGTCGGCCATTTTCCGTCTCCAGGAACATGTAGATCGATTGTTTGAATCTGCCCATATTACCTTGATGCCCATGCCATTTAACAAAAAAGAAGTCACCAATGCGATCATCGAAACGGTCCGTGTTAATCAGTTAGTCTCTTGCTATATCCGACCCATTGCCTATGTGGGATTTGGAGCCATGGGTGTCTATCCTGGAGATAATCCGACCTGCGTCTCGATAGCAGCATGGCCCTGGGGGTCGTATTTAGGTGAGGAGGCGTTGGTGAAGGGAATCCGAGCAAAAATTTCTTCGTTTACCCGTCATCATGTCAATGTGTCCATGACTAGGGCAAAAGTCTCTGGTTATTATGTGAACTCCATTTTGGCTAAATGGGAGGCCATCAAGTCAGGATATGAAGAATGTATTCTCTTGGATCCTGATGGGTTTGTCGCCGAAGGTACTGGAGAAAATGTGTTTATTGTGACAAAAGGTGTTTTGAAAACCACTCCGTTAACTTCGATTCTTGATGGAATTACCCGCAATTCTGTTTTGGCCTTAGCGCGGGCCAAAAATATTCCTGTGGTTGAAGAACGGTTTACGAGAGATGCGATGTATGTGGCTGATGAAGTTTTTTTCACCGGAACGGCTGCCGAACTTACGCCGGTTAGGGAATTAGATGATCGGATGATTGGGGAAGGTAAGCCTGGGCCAATTACGCAAGCTTTACAAGCCGATTTTTTCAAAATCGTACGTGGTGAAGATCCCGCCTATGCCAATTGGCTCACTCCCATTTAATACCTCTCCAGTTTTTTATTTAGACAGCGGCCTGGGCTTTACGGCCTGAACAAGTTTAATGAGGGTGTGATGTCTAGTAAAGGGTCTTACGGTTCGCTTGGGGCAGGTTTTGCTGTTTCTGGGGTTGCCGCTGGTGAAGCATCTGAGGCTGGTGCCGTTGGCGTTTCAGAAGTGCTAGCAGTAGGAGTTGCTGGCGTTGTCGGTTCTGTGGACGTTGACGATGATTCTTGATGGGTGGTTGGGTGGAGGTCAATGACCGTGGATGAAGTTGTAGCTTGTCGGGAAAGAATGCCTAAGCTTAGTGAGGTCAGCATAAACAGGATAGCTGCCCCAACTGTCACTTTACTGAGAAACGTTCCTGGTCCACGGCTTCCAAAGACTGTTTGAGACGACCCTCCAAATGAAGCCCCGATCTCTGCCCCTTTCCCCGCTTGGAGCAAAATAGACGCAATCATGAGAAAGCACACGATGAGATGAATCGTCACAGCTAAGGTATACATTTCTATATAGTCCTTGGAAATGTCGTGATCAATGTAAAACGGCGATCTCTGCCATGTTAACAAACGATTGAGAATTTAGACAAGCTTTCCCGATTAATGCGCCATTAATTTGTGATGATTGGAAGAGGCTTTGAGCATTGTCTACTGAAACGCTGCCTCCATACAAGATTCGGATTGTTTCGGCATCAATGTTCCAGTTCGTTCCCAAGTATGACCGGATCGCTGCATGAACTTCAGTTGCTTGTTCTACGGTTGCGGCTCTCCCAGTGCCAATTGCCCAGACGGGTTCGTAGGCTATGGTGATGTTGTCCAAGTCTTTGGCCGGTATTTCTGCTAAGCCTGTTTGTAATTGATATTGGATAACTGAATGGGTTTGCCCCCCTTCTCGTTCTTCTAATCGTTCCCCGCAACAGAATATGGGCTTGAGGTTGTGACGAAGAGCCGCATGGATTTTTTCGTTAATAGTGCGATCAGTTTCTCCAAAGAGATGTCGGCGCTCGGAGTGTCCAATAATGACATAGTGACATCCAAGATCCTGTAACATTGGTGGAGACACTTCTCCCGTAAAAGCCCCTTCATCATTGGCACAAACGTTTTGTGCAGCAAGTTGTATAGAGGTTTCGGCGAGAAGTCTTTTCACGGCCTGGAGGGCGACGTATGGCGGGGCAACTGCAACTTCAACGGTTGGGTGCGCCTGGTATTCTTTGAGTATATCACGGATTAACATTTCGGCCTGGGAAACGGTGTTGTGCATTTTCCAGTTACCGATAATGAATCGTTTCATGAAGTCCTCATTAATTTCTAGAGAGAAAAAATGATGATTGCGAAGTCCATAATTTCTATGGACGATCAGGTAAAGCGGCAAGCCCTGGCATGTGATTGCCTTCAAGCAATTGTAGGGCGGCTCCACCACCAGTCGAAATAAATGCCATGCTCTCGGATTCACCCGCCTTGTGGACAGCCAAGGCCGTATCACCGCCCCCGACTATTGTTTTGGCATAGGCATTGGCAACGGAGTGGGCTAGCGCAAAGGTCCCACGGGAAAATGCATCTCGTTCAAACACTCCCATCGGCCCATTCCATAAGATGGTCTTGGCATTTTGGACGGCTTCACCAAATAGTCGAACGGAGGCTGGGCCAATATCCATCCCATACCAGCCGGGAGGAATTTCTTGAATGGTGACTATCTTAGTTTCTGCGTCAGGCTCCAAGCTGTCGGCAACAACACAATCCACTGGGAGATAGAACTTGATTTTTTCCCCCATGGCTTGCTCCAAGGTTTTCTTGGCTAAATCCAGCATGTCGTTTTCCACCAGTGATTTTCCGATCTCAAAGCCCATGGCCTTAATGAAGGTAAACGCCATGCCGCCGCCGATGATAATTTTGTCGACCTTCTCTGTTAGGTTTTTAATGACTCCAATTTTTCCTGAAACCTTTCCTCCCCCTAATATAGCCACAAAGGGGCGAACAGGATTTTCGACGGTTCCTTCTAGTGCTTCCACTTCACGTTTCATGAGAAATCCTGCCGCCGACACCTGAATGTATTTGGTGATACCGACGGTCGAGGCATGCGAACGGTGTGCCGTTCCAAAGGCTTCGTTAATATATACATCCGCTAAGGCAGCAAGTTGAGCAGAAAATTGCGCGTCATTTTTTTCTTCACCGGCATGAAATCGCAAGTTTTCTAAAAGTATGACATCTCCTGGTTGTGCTTGTTTCACAACAGATTCGACCGTAGGACCAATGCAATCCTCGGTGAAGATCACGGGTTTATTGAGGAGTCGTGGTAAGCGCCTCGCGACTGGGGCCAGACTGAGTGCCTGGTCTGGCGCACCTTTGGGACGACCTAAGTGGGAGCACAGAATCACCACCGCATTCTCATCAATGGCTCGGTTGATCGTGGGGAGGGCCGCTCGAATTCGTGAGTCATCGGATATTTCACCCGTATCATCAAGTGGGACATTAAAGTCCACGCGAATGAGCACGCGTTTGTTACGAAGATCAATCTGATCGATCGTTTGTTTGGTGAGATTCATAACTCCCTATTCCTTCCATGAAAGGTGGAGTATGACAGGGCAGGTACCACCAAGCCCTGCAGGCGGTCAATTTTAATTGTGCTGCGCGAGATATTTGACTAGGTCTCGTAAACGGCATGAATAGCCCCACTCATTGTCATACCAGGCAAACACTTTCACGAGGCGTTTATCCATGACGGATGTTAGAGGGGCATCAAGCGTGGCTGAATAAAGACATCCGTTCAGGTCAGTGGAAACAATGGGGTCGTTAGAAACCTGCAAATAGCCTTTTAACGAGCCTGCGGCGGCTTGCTTGAAGGCAGCATTGACGGTGGTGGCATCGCAATCTTTTTCCACTTCAGCAGAGAGGTCGATGAGAGAGACGTTGGGGGTAGGGACACGAATGGCCATGCCGTCGATTTTTCCTTTTAATTCAGGAATCACGAGGTGTAAGGCTTTGGCCGCGCCAGTAGAAGTCGGAATCATCGACAGGCTAGCAGCCCTGGCTCGCCGTAAATCCTTATGTGGCAAATCGAGAAGCTGCTGATCATTGGTAAATGAATGGACGGTAGTCATAAAGGCATGTTTAATTCCAAACTCTTGTAAAATAATTTTTGAGAGTGGAGCCAAACAATTGGTTGTACAAGAGGCATTAGAGATAATTTTGTGTTCGTTCGGCTTGTAAGTCGATTCGTTGACGCCCAACACGATCGTGTTGTCAGGGTCTTTCGCCGGTGCCGAAATAATAACGCGAGAGGCTCCAGCTTCTAAATGCTGACCCGCGCTCTGGCGGTCAGTGAATCGGCCCGTGGATTCAATAACCACATCAATCTGGAGGTCTTTCCAAGGCAAGGCCTTGGGGTCTTTCATAGCAGAAATACGGATGGTTTTACCATTAACGATCAGGGAATCTGGTGTGTGCTGGATATTAGCCTGAAAGGTCCCATGAACCGAATCATAGGTCAAAAGATGTGCAAGCGTTTGCGAATCGGTTAAATCGTTCAATGCCACGATCTCGATTTCTGTATCGGCATAACTCGTTCGGAAAAAATTTCGTCCAATTCGCCCAAAACCATTAATAGCAACACGAATACTCATCGTAATGTCAATGTCCCGTCATGGAGGTGTAATAGTTGGTAGAAAAGCGGCCATGGATACTAGCGAGGAGGAAAAAAGCTGTCAAGAAAAGTGTTTTCGTATCATGAAGAGGATTTCTCATATCCTCATGGCCTCCTTTACTTCTTTGATGGTCTGGCTTGCGACAACAGAGGCCCGTTTTCGACCTTCCTCAACGACCTCTTGAGTTTGTTGCGGTTGGGCGGTCATGGCTGCACGAGTTTCCCACATAGGAGAAAACCGTTCTACCATCGCATCGCCCACCTGTTTTTTGCAGTCGATGCAGCCAATGGCTGCTGTTCGGCAATCGGCATCAACTTGTTTAAGCATGGATTCATTGGAAAAGATCTTGTGAAAATCATAGACTGGACAAACTTCAGGGTTCCCTTTATCTGTCCGTCGGACTCTGGCCGGGTCGGTGACCATCGTTTTCAGTTTTTGCCGAACCACCGGCTCGGTATCGGACAGATTGATGGTGTTGTGATAGCTCTTACTCATTTTTCGCCCGTCAATCCCCAACACTTTAGGAAATTTGGTCAAATATTCTTTGGGGTCTGGAAAAACTGAGGTGTACAAACTATTGAACCGACGGCCAACTTCTCGTGTCAGCTCCAAATGCGGGAGTTGATCCTTGCCTACCGGGACAAGATCAGGCTTGTACAGCAGGATGTCTGCAGCCTGAAGCACTGGATAACCTAAAAACCCATAGGTTGAGAGATCCTTTTCCTTAATCTCGTCCTGTTTTTCTTTATAAGTCGGATTTCGCTCTAACCAAGGAATAGGAATGATCATGGAGAAGAGTAAATGCAGAATCGCATGCTCAGGAACATGTGATTGGATAAAGACCGTGGTTTTATTGGGGTCAATTCCGGCTGCCAACCAGTCAATCAGTAGCTCTTGGGTAAATTCTTTCACCCGGCTGGTGTCGGCATAATTGGTTGAGAGTGCATGCCAATCCGCCACAAAGAAAAAGCAGTCATGTTCAGCTTGAAGTGTTTTCCAATTTTCTAATGCCCCAAGCAAATTGCCGAGATGCATGAGTCCACTTGGTTGCATGCCGCTAAGTACACGTGTAGACATTTGTAAAATCTTTCGCTGCTCGATCCCTAATATTTATGCCGGTAAAAAGGGTTGGCCAATGAGGCCAAACATCAAGAATATAAATGAGCTAATAATAGGAATGCGTGAATCTAACATGAGTAAACCGAAGATGATGAGCATGCCATAGGGCTCCAAGCGATTCAAGAGCATGGCGTGTTTGTAAGGTAACAAACTTCGTAAAACCCGGCTGCCATCCAACGGGGGAAAGGGTAGGAGATTAAAGGAGAGAAGGACAATATTCACAATCATGGATGAGAGGGCCATGGCTGCGAGTGGAACGAGCACCATGCCTAACATATCTTGACGAGGCTCGGTCCCGGGCTGTGGTGGCCAGTTGGCTTGGATGGTCGGGTCCATATAGACCAAGAGCATCAATAAGATACCGCTGATAACGGCCAAGAATAAATTCATGAGAGGACCCGCGATGGCGACAAGAGCCATATCACGTCGTGGATTATGGAGTTGTGAGGGGTTGACTGGAACGGGTTTGGCCCAACCAAAAATGACCCCACCAGGAACTAGTGAGAGCATGATGGGGACCAGGATGCTTCCCCAGAGATCAATGTGAGGAAGAGGGTTAAGCGTTAATCGTCCTTGAGCTTTGGCTGTTTGATCACCAAAGAAATTGGCAACCCACCCATGGGCATATTCGTGGAAAATCACCGCGGCCAACAGAGGCACGAGCATATACGAAAGCGTATGGAGAAAAGAAGTAAGCGAATCCATAGGGACTAATTCAGTTGAGTAAAGGCACGGTTATTCACTTCAAGAATATAGAGACGGCGATTCAAGATGCCCGCTGAGCTAAAAGACGCAAAGCCACTTAAGGCGGGCAGATCCGACCGACGGACAAGTTGATCCCAGACATCCTGTCCAGACTGCGCCCCTTTGCGAAGCGTTTCTAAGACTACTGTGGCGGCGTCAAAAGCTTGCACGGCAAAAAGCGAAGGGTCTTTTTTAAACTGATTGCGGTAGCGTTGAATAAACATTTGTACGCTGGGATCAGGACTATTCAGAAAAAACCCATCCACGAAAATACTGCCATTCAAGTCTTGTTTGGCCCATCGGAACAGCTCGGGATTATGCCAGCTATTGCCCCCAAGAATTGGAACATTCATGTCAAAAAATGCCAATTGGGCCGCAAAGATCGCTAAATGTACCGGCTGCCCAGGCAGGAAGACGGCATCAAAGCCTGGAGTATACACAAGACGTTCTTCGCCTGTTCGTGTTTCTTCTGGTTCCTCAAGCCCATATTGTTGCAGGTCTTTGGCTTTTATACGCCGCAACTGTTCGCCAATGTCTGTTTGTTCCTCCAAATATTCTTCAACTGCAACAATCTCCCCGCCGGAATGGATCACTTCTTTGGCAAACATATCGGCTAATTCCCGTCCGTAAGATGTTTTGGGATAGATGATACAAAATCGGTGGTAGTCCAATTTCATCATGGCATATTCCACGAGGCGTTTGGCTTGCACGGAAGAGGTCATGGCGGTATTAAACCAATACGATCCATATTGCCGAACATTCAGCAAAGTTGATGAGGGTGTGAGAAAGGGGGTGGCATAATTATCGGGCATGCGGCCTAAGTTGCGTATTTCTCTAGACAGTAATGGGCCAATGACAGCGCGAGGTTGAAACTCATTGAGCAGTTGTTGGATCTCAACGCGTAAAGGTGATGTGAGGGTGGTGGTGTCTTTCACTACGAGACCAATAGATGAGAGCCCCCATTGTTCTTTGGCAATGTCCATTGCCAATCGGATTCCATTCAATAAATCGGTTCCATACGGTTTCATGGGGCCTGAAAAGGGCAAGGCCACAGCTAGAATATGTTGATGGACTTTAATCTTGCTGATGAACGATTGGAGAAGGGCCATGGCCGTTTGTGCATAGGGATGGGTAGGAAATCGCTTCAGAAAACCACGAATATCTCGTTCAGCTAGGACTTCATCCCCACGGGACGTATGAATTTCAATCAACCGAATTGTGGCGATATCGCCGGGATATCGGGTAGGGTGGCTTTCGATGAGTTCTTGAAGGGCCTCCTCATCTAAATGCTGCAAAACAAGTGATTGGACGAACTGTTCGAGTTCGAGCCGTTCAGCAGGGTCGACGAGCATCATTTCATTGAGTGCGGCTTTTACGGCACCCAAGGGGTTGCCATTTTCTTGTTCAGCTTGACGAATGAGTTGTAAGACAGTTCGACGGGAGGCCTGTTCAGTGGCATAATCTAAGGCAAGGTATAGCTGATCTAAGGCCTGAGTGTAGTCATTGGTTTTGATCGAGAGTTCAGCAAGGAGGATTCGTGCGGGGTTGGTTATAGGAGAGAACGGAAATTCTTCCAATAATTGCTCTAAAACACTCATGGCCTCTGGTATTTGGTTGCGTTTCTTTAGGGCCTTGGCTTGGAGGAGATAGGCTTCTTGTAGGATCGCGGGGGTCGGAAGCGAATCAATCAATTCCTCCAAAACTTCCAAGGCTTTAGCCGACTTCCCTTTTTTTAATAGGGTTTTGGCCTCATCAAGGCGGGAAGCCTTCTTGGCCAAGACATAATCAGGAACTGCCATTGTTCCGAGGGACCCCAAGACCAGGAAGATGACAATGAGACATGCTCTCCGAAATAGGGAAGATTGAATTCGGGAGGGGAGAGTCATACAGTGAGAAAGCACGGGAATGACAACGGGAAATATATGTAGTGATGGATCAATATAGTTGGCAGAAGAGGGTAGTAGGTGGATGTTTAAGAGTAGTATATCAGGAATTGCGCTTACCTAAATAGAAGAACACCACAAATTTTGTCAAATCACCCAGATGTGCAAAACAAAACGTGTTTCAATGTGAGATAGGAGGGAAGGCTGCAACCTAAAACTGTTATGCAAGAATTAATGGACGAATACCTGACAATGCTGCAAGTAGAAAGCGGCTGTGCAACTAATACCGTCGCCGCCTATCGTCGAGATTTGCGAAAACTGGCTGATTTTTTCCAACAAGAAGGCCTTACTGATTTTCAGGCCCTGACGAAACCGCTGTGGGTTGAGTTTCTCCGTAGTTTGAAAGCAGCTGGGTTGTCTGCCTCTTCAATTGCACGCTGTCTTGCGGCAGTCCGGGGATTTTATAAGCATAGCGCTGCCGTTCAGGGGGGTGGGGCGTTGGAGGGGATATTAAAAGGGACGCCGAAGCAATGGGTGCAACTGCCAAAGCTCTTGTCAGAAGCTGAAGTGACCAGATTGCTCAACCTTCCAGCTATAGATCATCGAGATGATCAGCGTGATGCAGCTATGGTGGAATTGCTCTATGCTACAGGGCTTCGCGTTTCAGAATTAGTTACGTTACGAATGAGTGATCTCAATGTTGAAGTTGGGTTCTTGCAAGCCACAGGGAAAAGGGATAAGCAACGCATTGTGCCAATTGGTCAAAAGGCCAGAGATCTGGTTGCTCATTATTTGGAAGCGATTCGACCTCACTATCTCAAAAAAAAGAAGTCCCATGATCTTTTTCTGACTCGGTTAGGGCGAGGCATGAGCCGACAATGTTTTTGGAACATTCTCAAATCCCGAGCAGTTCGAGCCGGCATTACGAAACCAATCTCACCCCACATGCTTCGGCATTCATTTGCCACACATTTGTTAGACCACGGCGCTGACCTCCGATCCGTCCAAATGATGTTAGGCCATTCCAGCATCGCCACCACCCAAATATACACGCACGTCGAGCACACCCGCCTCAAAAAAGTCCACGACACCTACTTTCCGCGCAAACAACATAAGTCAGCCAAAAAAGCTGTTTCCTCATCTGTTCTTTAGTAGAGTTGAACCCAAAGTTGCAATTGGGAAATGGGGTGTGGCAGGCTAACTGTTGGTAATCATTCTATTTTTTTGAGGGGTTTGATGATGAAGTATAAGAAGCAAGTGCATTATGTGAAGGGGGTATTTGCCTGTCCGAAGTGTCATCAACATTTTGTGCAAGAGCGGTGGCTGGAGGAATTTCGGGTGCGGTGTCATAAGTGTGATTATCGCGGGGCTCTGACGCATGTGTCGGTGGAAGAGCAAATTGATGAAGAAATTGGGCGACAATAACGCTTTGTTTTTCAATATCTTTTAATCCACCCTTTCTTGAGTCATGCGTTTAGTCTGGTTTCCTCTACTTCTAGGCTCTCATGACTTTTGATGATTGGTCAACCTGTTATGCGTCTGTTTTTGGGATTAGTTGTCCTTTGCGTTGGCTGTTCCCATGTTGCAGCGCAGGTCCAATCTCCGCCTGATACCATTCAAGTTCTTGTTGCGTACCATTCCCTGTCGGGCAATACAGAAGTGATGGCTCAGAGCGTGGTCGAAGGAGCCAAATCTATTCCCGGTACGCAGGTACTGCGAACGCGGGTTGGAGACGTTACAGCAGACTTGCTATTCAGTAGCGATGCGTTAGTTGTAGGGTCGCCAGTGTATTGGTCGAATATGTCTGGGGAAGTCAAAATGTTTTTTGATCGGTGGCAATTTGAATTTGGTGTGTTTCCGGAATTTAAAATGCGAAATAAAGTTGGGGCGGCCTTTGCCACGGGTGGGCAAGTTTCCAGTGGGAAAGAAGTGACCATGTTAACCATTTTGGCTGCGATGCTTGGCAATCAAATGATTGTGGTGAGTGATGGCGGAGCCTTTGGTGCATCAGCCACAACGGAAGGTGATAGTCCAGGTATTAGCGAACAAGAAAAATCAGAAGCCTGGATTTTAGGCAAACGTGTTGCTGAAGTCGCATGGATGCTAAAGCGAGGCGAAAGTTCCTCAGCCATAAAGTAAGATATTCTTTATCCTCATCACAAAGATTGCTCTATGAGTGAATTGCCAGGAAGGACCGATACGAAGTGGGTGCTCTATTGGGAGCGGGAATATTCCTCTGCCTTTGCTCCTGAACGATTGAAGCTGGATTTTCATCCCCATCGACCCTTGATGACAGGAATGTCTCTAGATGAGCAACGTCATCTTGCCGGTAGTGGATATAAGGTAATTCCTGATGACTGTGGCCCTGTTCGATTTGTGGGGCAGTATGGGTGGCTCATTCGCTCTCCAGCAGATTGTCGGATTCGACGGGCTGGGACGGGGTTTGAATGGCAATCCCCTCCTATTCTTCCTGAGGAACGGTTGTTAGGCTATAAATCCTTTTCTGGGATGTATGTGGATACCATTCTAAATAGCGGGTTTCCCAAGCTCTGTTGTGGCATTCGATTTTATTATCCCAAACAGTTAGGCATGATGATGAAGGATGTGCCCAATCATTTTTATCATTTTCCACAACGGCCTTTTTCTATTTGGGAAGGTATCAAAACCCAGGAATATAAGACGACTCCGAATCTATACGATTTTCTCCCCGACTATGATGCGTTTGTCACAAACTTTCTTCTGCAATTAGATATTCCTTCTCAAGATCCCATCACGATTCAGCGAGGAGACCCCATCGGCATTGTTTTCCCTGTCCTTCTTCCAAAGCATGTGGGATTGGAAGAGCTGAAACGTCCTGCTCCTTCTCCCGAACGCTAAAAACCGAAAATTTTAAGGGGTCAGACTCGAATTATTTAATTCGAGTCTGACCCCCTACTCTTACTATAATATATAAGCAATCTAGTGCTTATCTAGTGATGGCCGACCCCTTGGTAAGGGTTCTATGCGGCGGTCAAGTTTTTTAGCCATTCGATCTTTGAATTTCTCACTTCCTAAGACCCAGGCTTTATTTGTGGCTTCGCGAATAGTGTCTAATGTTTCTCCGCTTAGGTGATGACGGAACAACGTTCGATAGGCTTGTTGCCGTGCCTCGGCAGAGCGTCCCAACCGTTGGTAGAGACTATGGGCTGTCAGGAGATTGTTTGCTTTTCCTTCAGCATGATAATGGTAGCTTGACCAAGGATAATCTCGCGGGTGTTTCACCAGTTCAGCCCGTACGGGGTTCAGCTCGATATAGCGGCAACAGGTCAAGAAATACTCCTCGCCTTCTATGAGCGTGGCTCGGTAGCGCCCTTCCCAAAGTGTGCCCGTACGATCATACATGGCATTGAAATATTGGACATAGCGTCGTCCTAGTGATTGCAATGTTTTAGGTAAGCTCTCCTGGTGAGATGGAGTCACTAACAGGTGAACGTGATTTGTCATAAGTACATAGGCATGAATAGAACACCCATGCGCTTGGGCGGATTCCTTTAACCAGTCTAAATACGTCTGATAATCCTTAATTTGCCCAAACACCTTAGTGCGATTATTCCCGCGTTGAATAACGTGGAGAGGAACACCAGGGACAAAAAACCGTGGTAGCCGAGCCATATTTTCTCCTTGGCGAAAGGTGAATTCTTAAGAATTTAACCTTAGCAAACTCGGACAAATAAAGTCGAGTCTGACCCCTAATATTGAAGATAGGTATTAAGCGGGGAGGGAGTTGCGGAGTTCTTCTAAATTTTTGATGACGAGCAGGTCGCCGTTGGTGGTGGCGACGGTGATGCCTTTTTCGCAAATGGCCTGGCATTGCTCGAACTGCTCTTGCTTTTGGAGTGATTGCGCAAGGGCAAAGAATGCGGCCGAGTAATTTGGTTTGACTTCAATGCATTGTTCTAGTGCAGAAGTGGCTTCTGCCCAATTTTCGTCACCCATGTAGGCTTTTCCTAACCCGAACCACAGGGTTTCATCTTTGGGGTCCATTTGAAGAACTTTTTTAAATTGTTCGATTTTGGGATTGGGCATGACGGAAATTTCTGGAGGCATGAATACGTGTTGTCATGAACAAAGCTCACCCTATCATGGCCAATAATGCGTTGTCTAAGTAGAGAGTCACATGCTAGCATCTTCTACGATTTTCCTTCCAAAGATCTGTCGACATATTTGGACATTTGTTGATTTTCTTTTCCATTCATGACTTGATCGCTCACCGTGAGAATTATTAAGTATGGGACGTGTTGGGTTTGTCTATGATGCCAGGTATATGGGCCATGAAATGGGCCGAGGGCACCCTGAGTCTCCAGAGCGTCTCAGAGCGATTTGTGCTCAATTACAATCATCAGGCACCTGGTCTCGACTTCACCAACTGACGCCTCGTCCTGCTGAACGTGAATGGGTTGTCTCTATCCACCAGTCGTCGTACATCGATAGCTTGGCTCGTCGGTCTCCTACCGATGGCTATGCGGCCTTGGACCCGGATACCTCGATGTCGCCCGGTACCTTAGATGCTGCCTATTTGGCGACAGGCGGTGCGCTTGTTGCGGTTGATGCCATCATGAATGGCGACATCGATCAAGCCTTTTGTGCGGTTCGCCCCCCTGGGCATCATGCCGAAGCTGATCGGGCCATGGGGTTTTGTTTTCTGAATACCGTGGCGATTGCGGCGCGCTATATTCAACAGCAATATGGACTAAAACGTGTGCTTATTGTGGATTGGGATGTGCACCATGGGAATGGTACCCAAGATGCTTTCTACGATGACTCCTCTATTCTGTTTTTCAGTACCCATCAATTTCCTTTTTATCCCGGCACTGGGCGAGCAACCGAGACGGGCAAAGGCGCAGGCAAAGGTTTCACGATAAATGTGCCGTTTTCTGGAGGGCAGGGCGATGAGGACTACCAAGAGGTATTCCAGAAGGTATTGGTACCCGCAGCGGAATCCTTTCAGCCCGATTTTGTGATCATTTCAGCAGGATTTGATGCTCATCGAGACGATCCTCTCGCGAGTATGAATCTCACAGAGCATGGGTATGCCGCGCTAACGAATAGTGTCGGTTCCATTGCCAAAAATTTTTGCGGGAGTCGAATTCTTACTTGTTTAGAGGGTGGCTATCACCTCCAGGCCTTGGCGAGATCAGTGGATCAACATCTTCTTTCGTTATTGGATGGAGCCTGACGTGAAGCCGAAACGAACATGGCATGTGCGAATCTGGTTTTTCCTTGCGCTGGCGCTAGGAATTGGGACCTATTATTTTTACACAGAAGTGCGTCCCGTTGTGATTTTTGGGTTACGTGATGATTATGCACAGGCGATTCCCTACCAGCAGGTGCCAGTAGGATTACAGAGTTTGAAGGCTGAAGAATGTGGACAATGTCATGAAGAAATTTATGAGGAATGGAAGTCAAGCATTCATGCCCAGGCGTTTCATGATCCATTTTTTCAGGCTTATTGGAAAAAAGATAAGAATATTTGGGTGTGCTTGAATTGTCATACGCCATTAGAAAATCAACAGCCCACGTTGGTGAAAGATATTCCCCGTGGGCGCGTGGAAAAGGCTTTTGAAATTCCAAATTATCGATTTGATGCCAAATACCAACAAGAAGGGGTAACCTGTGCTGCTTGTCATGTGCGAGATGGCGTGATTCTTGGTCCGTATGATGATTCTGCTGCTCCTCACCCGACGAAATTTGATCCTTCATTTCGTACTACTCAAGTTTGTTACCGATGCCATAGCGTTGTTTCTGGACCCACGCAATTTTATGCGAATGGGCCCTGCGGGACGTTTTCGGAATATGAAGGCGAATTTTTTGCCAAAGAGAAGGGATTAATTTGCCAAAATTGTCATATGCCCGGTGTGCTCCGACCAGCGGCAAATGATAGTCCTATTCGGTTTGGGCGTCGACATCTCTGGCGGGGAGGACATGATCCCGAGATGATTAAGCAGGGCATCGCTGTCCAGGTCCAGGCCGACCCTCCCTCACCTCAACCTGGGGAGGATGTGTTTTTCACCCTCACTCTGATTAATGCTGGCGCAGGTCATAAGATTCCCACAGGAGACCCAGACCGGCATTTTACGGTCGAATTTGAGGTACGGAATGCTCAGGGAACGGTGGTCCATCAACAAGCCGACACTATGGGGCGTTGGATTCTTTGGCAACCGGTCATTGTGGAAGTGTATGATAATCGACTTAGGCCGTTAGCCAGCCGAGACTACACCTTTGGGTATGAAGTGCCTGAGGGAGAAAAAGGGTGGAGCGTACAGGCCAGAATTCGGTATCATATCCTGACAGATGACCAGCATCAGATGCTGAAGGATAAGTACAGTCTAACCGGGGACAATCCCTATATGTTTACGATTTATGAACGAGCATTTCCATTAGGTCCGACATTGTCTGTGGCATTAGATGATCAGGAGATCGACCCTCGAGTGGGGTGTGAAAAACCTGAAGAGTCTGTTTCTGATCAACTGACAGGGATGTTTTCACTTCATACAGTCAAAGGATAAAGGGTTATGATCGCGACGCAAGGGTTTTTTATTGATTCTGAAACGTTGTCCCAGAACTTGGGACGTGAAGATTTGGTGCTGATTGATGTGCGTGGGGCGGCGGCCTACAGTTCCCATATTCCTGGGGCAGTGAATAGCACGTGGCATGAATATAGTGATCCTGCTGCTGTATCCAAGGGCGTGTTGAATCCAGACTTGGCCCAGTTGGAACAACGGATTCGAGGGTTGGGTATTAATCAGGCAAGTGATGTCGTGATCTATTCCAACCCTTTCGATAACTGGGGTGATGAAGGGCGAATGTTTTGGATGCTGCAGTACTTAGGACATCCCAGTGTCCGGATTTTGGATGGTGGCTGGGTGAAATGGGTGCAGGAACAGCGGCCTTTTGCTCACGAGGTGGCAAAGCCTGCCATGGGCAATTTTTCTGTCACCGAACATCCCGAACTGATTATTCTGAAACAGGATTTGAAAAAATTGGTGAAAGGGCAACATCCTAATACTGTGATTGTGGATGCGCGCAGCGTTGAGGAATATGCGGGAAAGGAGATAGATGGGTTGCCGCGAGCTGGTCATATTCCATCGGCTATTAATATTTCCTGGAATCAATTTCTCCAACACGATGCGACGATTAAACCAGCAGAACAAGTCCGGAGTATTTTTGAGGAACATGGTTTGCGGGAAGATCAAGAAATTATCACATATTGTCTGGGTGGCGTGAGAGCTGCGTGGGTTTATTGTCTGCTTCGTTATGTGGGGTTTGAGCAGGCCAAAACCTATCCAGGCTCCTGGTGGGAATGGTCGAGAGATTTTGCTGCTCCGGCTGAAAAAGATGTCAAGCTTTTACATAAGGTCAATAACCCTGAACCAATGAAATCATCTTGAAATAGTTAAGGATGCATGAGAGGATACAACAGGAGCGCGGGAATTTTTTTTCATTTTCATAAGGAGGTCGATATGCGTATTGGAACATTGATGAAAATGGTGGGTCTGGTGGGTATGTGGGCGTTGCTCACAGTAGGAACATGGGGATCAGTGGCTATGGCCGGGGGAAATCCGCACGTGGCAGAGGCTATTGCACATGCGGAGGGTGCCGCTAAGCATGGAGGAATGGGGCATGCTGATGCCCTTGTGGAGCATGCTCAAGAAGCGTTGACTCATGCGCAAGCCGCACAAAAAGAAGTAAAAAATCCTCATTTAGATGAAGGGGTTCATGAGCTAATGGAAGCCGTGACCCATGGCAAGGCTGGACATGCAGAAGTGGGGACAAAGCATGCCGAGAGCGCGGTCATGCACATGAAAGAGGTTCATTAATCGTTCGCCTCGAATATTCTGAAGAAAGCGGGTGGGGGAAACTCTACCCGCTTTTTTTATGGACAAACGGATAAAGCCATGAAAGTAGGATTTTTTCAGTTTGCCCCTCAATTTGGCAAACCAGAACGTAATGTGGAGTCGATTCTCCAGGCTATCGAGGCTTTTCAGGGAGACCTTCTTGTTGTTCCAGAATTGGCGTTGTCTGGTTATCAATTTCTCTCGAAGGAGGAAGCGTGGGATTTGGCTGAGGCTGTTCCAACTGGGCCTCGCTTTCAACAATTAGCGAAAGCTATACAGGGCCGTGGGCTCCATGTCGTAGTAGGATTAGCTGAGCGCGATGGCGATTGCCTGTATAACTCTGCAATCTTAATTGGACCGAACGGGCATCTTGTGACCTATCGCAAAACGCATTTATTTTTTGAGGAGACACTGTGGTTTGCTCCTGGGAATACTGGGTTTCAGGTGTGGGATATCGGGTCTGCGAAAGTCGGACTGTTGGTATGCTTTGATTGGTTCTATCCAGAGTCAGCTCGAACGTTAGCTCTCAAGGGCGCCGATATTCTTTGCCATCCAAGTAATTTGGTTCTTCCCTATTGTCCTGATGCCATGGTGACTCGATGTCTTGAAAATCATGTCTTTGCCATAACGGCTAATCGAGTGGGCTGTGAACAACGCGGTGATAAAAAGGAATTGTCCTTCATTGGCCTGAGTGAAATTGTCGCCCCCAACGGACATATCATTCATCGAGCGGCGGGCGATCAACCGGAATTGTGTACCTATGAGATTGAGGTGAGTCATGCTCGTAATAAACGTATTAATCCATATAATGACTTGCTGAAAGATCGACGTCCAGAATGGTATGTCGAATCATAACAAGTGAAAAGTAAGGTGCAAGGAGCATCCGGGAGATAGACGTGTTTGGTTGCCTTATGCCAATTGATGTCTTGACATAACCTTGCTGATCTCCGACATCCTTTTCATAGGGGAAAAAGTGTAGGATAATAGTATCGAAGAATGAAGTTTCATGGATGACTATTCTTTTATCGCAAGGACTGAGGAGGTTGATATGACACGGTGGGTCGTGATGGTGGTAATGCTGGTGCTGAGTCTGTCAGGGTGTATGGTCTCAAAGGGGAAATATGAGGCTGCCGTTGCTGATATGGAATCGGCCAAGGCTGAATTGGAAAAAGGGCGGATGCATCAAGAGGCACTTGAGGAGCAAATTCAGAACCTCAAAGGGTTGAACGAAAAGATTTCTACAGATTTAGAGATGATGACGACGGAAGTGCAGCGTATCAAGGAAGGGCGAAACAACGAGCATACGCTACTGGAGACCCGTGAACGGGAGATTGATGAAGAAAAGGCTAAGTTGAGCATGAAATTGCGGGTTATCACTTCGCAATATCAAAAAGTGAAGGCGCAAAATAAGACCCTTAAAAAGACGGTTTTACGCTATAAGAAGGAACTCAAAGATACCCATAGAAACACTGAGTTCACTCCGGGCACGACACGAGGGAGCGGTTTTTCATCAACAGCGACTTCCAAGGTAGAGAGCTCAAAGTCTAAAATTTCTTCTTTGGCGCCTGCAAAAATACCTGCACCCTCTAAACCGCAACCGAAAAAGATTGCCTCACTTCCTCCCACTCCAAATGTGGGAGGGGATCGGGTGAATATCAATAAGGCTTCGGTCAGTGACCTAGTTTTATCATTAGGCTTAAGTCGGGAAGTGGCTGAAGAAGTGGTGTCGAATCGTCCATATCGATTGCGTGGAGAACTTGTGGCCAAAAATGTCATTCCCAAGGCCACTTTTGATGAGATCAAAGGCCGCATAACCGCTTCTCCTTAGAAGAAACGATAGGCGTGAAAAGTGAGGAGCACAGATTCATGAAATAATGTGACTCCTCACAATTCAGTTTTTTCCTCTATATTCGGACTTTTGTTTTTTTCTATCCCCTTCTTAGTTACTGCTCCGCACATTTAATTTTGCACATTTTGTAAGCAGCGGTCTTCGAGGATTTGGCCATCCTGTAATTGAATCAAACGATCGGTCTGCTGGGAAAGTTTTTCATTGTGGGTTACGATGATAAACGCGGTTCCGTGCGCCTGGTTCAACTTGCGTAACAACTCAAAGAGTTCTTCCCCTGTGTGGGTGTCCAAATTTCCGGTTGGTTCATCGGCGAGTACAAGGTCTGGTTGACGGATCAGGGCCCGAGCGACGGCGACGCGCTGTTGTTCTCCTCCAGATAACTCACCTGGTTTGTGATGAAAACGGTGAGATAGCCCTACTTCTGTTAGCAATGACTTGGCTGACTCAATGGCGGCGTGCTCAGGAACTTTTTGGATAAGCGCAGGCAGATAGGCGTTTTCCAGCGCGGTGAATTCGGGAAGCAGGTGGTGAAATTGAAACACAAATCCAATTCGTTGATTGCGAAAACTGGCGAGCGCTGTTTCACTGGCCTTGAACATGTCCTTCCCTTCAAACAAGACGGTTCCTTTGGTGGGGCGATCCAAGGTTCCAAGAATATGGAGGAGTGTGCTTTTCCCCGCGCCGGATGCGCCAATAATGGCCACCATTTCTCCACGTTGAATGGTCATCGTGATGCCATTAAGGACATGAACGGTTTGTTTTCCCATGTCGAAGGATCGTTCTAAGCGGTCGACGACGATCAACGGCACCGGTAAATCTGTTTGTGAGGGGTCATGGTCATTCATAACGCAACGCACTCACAGGATCTAACTTGGCGGCTTGCCATGAGGGATAAAAAGTAGCCGCAAAGCTAATCAAAATCGCGGAGGTGGCTACTAGAATGACATCTAATGGCAAGATATGAACGGGAATGCGAGAGATGTAATAAACGGATGCATCGAAGGTCCAATAGTTTTGAATGAGCCATAAAAAGGAATAGCCTAATGGAACACCAATTCCTGTTCCAACCAATCCAATGACGAGCCCATTCAGCATGAAGATTTTCATAATGGATTGGGGAGTGGCTCCCATGGCTTTGAGAATAGCAATTTCCCGTTGTTTCTCGTTCACGATCATCGTCAATGTGCCCACAATATTGAATGAGGCGACAATGGTAATGAGCACTAAGAGGAGAAACATCATAGTTTTTTCTAATTTTAATGCGGAAAATAAATTGCGATTTAATTGCATCCAATCCCGGGCCATAAAATTCAAGCCGAGGGTGGCTTCCAGTCGCTGTGCCACATTTTGTGCGAGAAACACATCATGCACTTTCACTTGAATGCCGGTGACCGAATCGCCAGACCCAAAGAATTTTTGTGCTTCCTCTAAGCTAATATACGAAAGCGATGAGTCATATTCGAACATGCCTGACTCGAAAATACCGACGACGGTAAAGGGCCGAATTTTCGGGGTCATGGTGAATGATTTGATCGGACCAACGGGAGAGACTACATTAATGGAATCCCCAATAAAGACTCCAAGTTTCATGGATAATTCTTTGCCCAGAATGATGCCGGGGCGGTTTTTAGAAGGTGGCGGGTCTTGCCCAGAGAGTGAATGGCCGCTTTCAGGTGGAACTAGCGATGGATCTTTTAATCCCACTAAATCGCCAAATTTCATATTGGCCTGTAAATCGGTGACTTGAGACTCTCGGTCAGCCAGAATCCCTCGTAAGATGACGCCCTGCACACTGCTTTTTGAAGAGATGAGTACTTGCTTGAAAATAAAGGGAGAGGCCGCGACCACATCAGGAACTGTTTCAATTTGTTCGAGAAGATCAGGGTAGCCCTTCATATCATTCGTGCCACGTTCCTGCACGATGATATGAGCGGTTGTCCCTAGAATTTTGGATTGGAGATCTTCTTTGAAGCCGGTCATAATGCCGAGTGTACCTATGAGTGCTGCCACACCTAAGGTAATCCCCGCAATAGATATAAAGGTGTTGAGCGAGATGGTGCGTTGTCGGCGTTTGGCCCGCAAATATCGCAGGCCGATCATCATTTCATAGGGTAGGCTCACAAGGCATGATCCGGTCGCAATTGAGGAAAGAGAATGACATCACGAATAGACGCTTGATTCGTCAACAGCATGACGAGGCGGTCAATGCCAATTCCTTCACCCGCCGTAGGCGGCATCCCATATTCCAGGGCACGAACGAAATCTTCGTCTAAAAATTGGGCTTCTTCATCGCCCGCATCACGCAGGGCGACTTGTGCCTCAAACCGTTGTCGCTGGTCTATAGGATCGTTTAATTCCGAAAAGCCATTTGCTAATTCTCTGCCACCGATGAAGAGTTCAAAGCGGTCAGTTAGAGCGGAGTTGGATTCTTTCTTCCGTGCTAATGGAGAGATTTCAATGGGGAAGTCGGTAATAAATGTCGGTTGAACAAGCGTGGGTTCCACCGTTTCCTCAAAGAGGCTGACGAGAATATCAACATGAGTAGATTGAGGCGTAACAGGGACACCCAAGGCTTTGGCAGCCTCGAGAGCTTTGTCCTGGTCTGTCAGGATCCCCTTATCGAGCGTATTCATTTCGACAATAGCATCAAAATATGGCAGACGCTTCCAAGGTGGGGCCAGGCTGATTTTCTGCCCTTGGTAATCCAGAGTTGGGCCACCTACTACTTCTATCGCTAATTGATGGAACAGTTGTTCGGTGAGATCCATGAGGTCATGGTAATTGGCATAGGATTGATAAAATTCCAACATGGTAAATTCAGGATTATGAATAGTCGAAATGCCTTCATTCCGGAAATTCCGATTAATTTCGAAGACTCGCCGAAATCCGCCAACGATTAGGCGTTTCAAGTAGAGCTCTGGTGCCACACGTAAATAGAGATCAACATCCAACGTGTTGTGATGGGTCACGAAGGGACGAGCGGTGGCGCCGCCAGGAATGGGATGCATCATGGGTGTTTCGACTTCAAGGAACCCCCGTTCGGTTAAAAATGTTCGAATGGTTGTAATGATGCGACTGCGAGTACGAAACACCTGATGGACCGTGGGATTGGCGATGAGATCTACGTACCGTTGGCGATACCGAGTTTCAATGTCCGTGAGTCCATGCCATTTTTCCGGAAGGGGACGTAATCCCTTTGTGAGAAATGTGAGTGTGTGTACTTCCACTGTGAGTTCGTCAGTTTTTGTCCTAAAGAGTCGGCCTTCAACGCCGATCCAATCACCCAAGTCCAAAGATTGACAGAGTTCGTAGGCTTGGTCTCCCAGTAGATCTTTTTTGAGATAGGCTTGTAGTCGATGGCCTTCTTCCTGGAGTCCGGCAAATGCGGCTTTCCCAAAACGGCGTATGGCCGTCATGCGGCCGGCGACAGCACAGGGGACAGGGGTTGTTTCCAATTCCTCCTTGGTTGTAGAAGAATAGGTCTTCAAGATGGCCTCGAGTGTATGGGTAGTCGGAAAACTGGATCCAAAAGGGCGAATGCCTTTATCTTGTAGGGCCTGTAATTTTTCCAGGCGCTGTTGTTGTTGTTCGTTTAATTCATCCATGAGGTCTCAGTGAATAGTAGGTGAATAAAGAGCTGTATGTGCTAGGTGATAGTTGGCTATGACGGGGAAGGCTGAGCCGTCTTAGAAGCTTTCATTGTGAGATAGGCTTCAATAAATGGATCCAGTGCGCCATCCATGATTGCCGCGAGATTTCCTGACTCATAATTGGTTCGGTGATCTTTGACCATTTGATAAGGCTGAAAGACATAAGAGCGAATTTGGCTTCCCCAGGCGATATCCTTTTTTTCGCCGATAATGTTTTTAAATTCCTCGTTCTTTTTCTGTTGCTCGACTTCAAAGAGCTTGGCTTTCATCACACGCATAGCGCCGATGCGGTTTTGTAGTTGGGAACGTTGATTTTGGCATTGAACAACAATACCAGTGGGTAAGTGCGTCATGCGAATGGCGGTTTCGACTTTGTTCACATTCTGCCCTCCTGCGCCTCCTGCTCGGAATGTATCGATTCGTAAGTCTTTGTCATCGATGACAATATCAATGTCATCGTCTAGCTCAGGGTACACGCTAACGGCGGCAAATGAAGTGTGCCGCCGTTTGTTTGCATCAAATGGTGAAATACGGACTAGTCGATGGACGCCGGCTTCGCCTCGTAAATACCCATAGGCCAGGGAGCCAGAGATCCCCAGTGTGACGCTTTTGATACCCGCTTCATCTCCAGGCAGTAGATCAATGGTATCGACTGTAAAATTGCGTTCTTGTGCCCATCGCATATACATACGCATGAGCATTTGTGCCCAATCTTGCGATTCCGTTCCGCCCGCCCCAGGATTGATGGACAGAATGGCATTATTGCGATCATGTTCGTCAGATAAAAGTTTCTCCAGCCGCCAAGATTCTAATGAGGCTTCAATGGCTTCAATGCCCTGAGTCCATTCAGCTTCTAGTTCAGAATCCCCTTGTTGTCCGATTAATTCCTGAATAGCTAGCAAATCATCTCGTTGTTGCTCGAGTTGTTGGAGACGATTCACTCGGGCTTCAAGCTCAGCTTGGCGGCGTCCAACCTTAGCTGCATGGTCGGGATTATTCCAAAAGTCTGGCTGTGAGGTTTCTTGTTGAATTTCGTCGAGTTCAGAGGTCAGGCGAGGGAGGTCAAAGATACCTCCGGAATTCTATGATATGAGCATTAATTTTTTCCATACGGATCCGAATGTCTTCGAGCATACTTCGTGTTCCTCTCGTAATGCTTTGTTTAAAGATCTCTTGTGATGTATTGAGTTGATGTGGTCTTTCGACAGACTATCAAAAATATTCCAGTCAGTATAACACAACCCCAACTAAAGACATCTCCATATTGTGTATACCATGTAGGTGTGGTTGTGCCTGTGCCCATTGGGATGGAGCCTTTCACGGCTTGCTGGGTAAATATTGGTGTTGCAACCAGAATGCGTCCATCGGGAGCAATGAGGCCAGAAATACCAGTATTGGCTGCGCGAGCAACCGCCAAATGATTCTCAATAGCTCGAAAGACGGCCATAGAAAAATGTTGATAGGGTGCCGTTGAATCGCCGAACCAGGCATCGTTGGTGATGGTCACGAGGAACTTGGCGCCTTCTTTGGCCATCCGTCTAACGAGATCTGGAAAAATGATTTCGTAGCAAATGGGAACTGCCAATAAGAAGGGAGTCGTTTCATTGGAATCAGAAAGGGCGATGGTCATTGGACCCTGCCCAGGCTTGAAATCCCCAATGCCTACGACGAGTTTTTCTAAAAAGAATAAGACCGATTTAAGGGGGACGTACTCGCCAAATGGGACGAGGTGGCGTTTATCGTAGCGACCGGTCAGAAGTTTTTCTGGTGACAAGAGGTACGCACTATTGAGTAAAAACGGAGTGCGGTCTGGTTCAA
Organism: Nitrospirales bacterium; assembly: GCA_965223635.1. Taxonomy (GTDB): domain Bacteria; phylum Nitrospirota; class Nitrospiria; order Nitrospirales; family UBA8639; genus Nitrospira_E. Next base: position 1,113,353 of record OZ245007.1, on the reverse strand, counting down.
AGCGAAGAGTGGGGCTTCCAAAAAGTAAGGGGCTCTGACTCTCTTTGAGAACAGAGAGCACAATCGTTTGATAGGCTCGTTCTTTTTCAAAGAAAAAGGGAGTGGCAGCTTCTGGCCAAATAAGGAGGTCCAAGTCTTTCCCAAGTTGCAGACTAAGTGTGGTATAGCGTCTGAGAGTTTCGTCAATGTAGGTTTTATCCCATTTTTTGTCTTGGGAAATATTTGCCTGAATAAGTCCAAGAGATAACGATTTGTCTGATTGGTTGAACAACGCTTGTTGCTTTATTTGCCATTGTCCATAGGCGATAGAGGCACTCAGCATGAGGAGAAAGGCTAGTGTCGGTTGCCAGGGGATATTGGGTGAGGGTGTGCCCTTCTTGCTCAACAACCACAGGACAATGAATGTGACGGTAATATTCCCCATCACGAGTAAAAAGGAAACACCATAGACGCCGGTCACATCAGAAATTTGAATGCCTGAAAGCCATTGGTATTGTGAATAGCCCAGTAACATCCAGGGGAATCCGGTAAATGCGTGGGTTCGAAGGAATTCCAATGATACCCATAAGGCAGGCGCCCCTAACCAGAGCCAGCGCGGTACTGTCCGCTGGAGCATGACGTAGCCCGCTGCATAGCCACCAACATAGAGCCCAAGATAGGTTGCCAGTAGTAGCATCAACAGTGTACTTATCATGAGAGGTACCTGCCCGAATTGATTCATGGCAGTGATGACCCAATAAATAGTTCCGGCAAACGCGATGGTTCCAGCTAGCCATCCGTACCGAAAGGCTTTCCACGTGGGTAGCTCAGTAAGGGCGCAGTGCAAAGGGACAAGAACAACCCAGGCCAGCCATCCCAATTCAAAAGAAGGAAAACAGAGTGGATGAATCAGGCCAGTAAGGCCAATAGCAATGAGACGAATGAGAGAGGTTGGTGGCACAACCAAAAGGATAAACGAACGAAAGGCCTATGCTAAGGATGGTTAGGAATTTCCATATGTTGGCCCGGCCGGGCCAACTATAGAAGAACGGTCAAGAATTAGTTAAACGGCTTTTTGTATGAGGCCGGATCTGAGGCAGCGGGTACAGACTTTGATTTTTTTTGCCGTCCCTTTAACCAGAGCTCGAACGGTTCTGAGGTTTGGGCGAAAAATCCTTTTGGTGCGGTTATTCGCGTGACTGACGTTATTCCCGACTAACCTATTTTTCCCGCATACCTCACATGAAAAAGCCATGATCCACTCCCTGAGATTTTAGATTCGATCTGAAATTCTGAATACTCATGTGTTATCACAGGTGATATTGTACATGCAATTATCCAGAAATAAAAGAAATCGGGCTGTTGCCGATGTTTTTTTACATTTTAGTGTACAAGCTCTTTAGCCAAATCCTTGGTCTCAGAATCTGAGCCTAGGTCGTTATAATTTCTTTTTCCGGTTTTCATCCACTATTACTCTCGTTATGGTGAGCCCATCTCCGCTTTGGAGTATCCCAATTCAATATGCCAAGGGGGTTGGCCCACGGCGCGCGCGCCTTTTAGAAAAACTGGGGATCTTGACTGTCGAGGATGCCTGTTGGTTTGTGCCATGGCGGTATGAAGATCGGTTAGAAGTTCTCCCTATTGGGAATCTCATACCTGGCATGAAAGCCACTATAAGAGGGCATGTTGAGCAGTGCAGGGTCACGACCACTTCGCGCCGCCGTTTGGTTGTCGTGACCGTCACAGTTCGAGATGAAACTGGTCTGATTGACGGTGTTTTTTTTAATCAACCCTATTTAGAAAAAACGTTGGCAAAAGGGGTGGCTGTTCTTTTGACTGGAACCGTAAGCGGGAACTCGAATGAACTTTCCCCATTCGTGATGCGAGGGCCTGAATATGAAATTTTAGATGAGACGGATCTTCAAAAAACTGCTGGAGGCTTAATTGTCCCAATTTATCATGAGACCAAAGGACTGAGCTCAAAACAACTTCGTAGGATCATGCAATCCATTTTTGAACATTATGCAGAAGGGCTCCAAGAGGTGTTGTCGCCCACTCTGCGAAAGCAGATAGGACTTTCGACTTTGTCTGAGGCTTTGCCTGTCTTACACGGACCTGGTCAAGACCAATCAGTGGCTCTGTTGAATCGTCAGGCCACTCCTGAACATCAACGGCTCGCATTTGAGGAATTATTGCTTCTACAACTGGCATTGGCGATGAAGCGGCAGCGTCAGGTCAACTCTGTAACTGGCATAGCCTTCTCGGTTGAGAACGCAATGCTTTCTGAGCTGAAAACGGTGTTGCCATTCTCCTTAACGTCGGCGCAAGAACATGTGATTCATGAAATTGCTCAAGATATGGGCCAACCGACATGCATGAATCGATTACTTCAGGGTGATGTGGGATGTGGGAAAACGGTTGTTGCGCTTCATGCGATCGTGATGGCCTGTGGGTCGGGGTATCAAGCTGCCCTGCTGGCTCCAACAGAAGTGTTAAGTGAACAACATTATTTGTCTCTCAAGCCCTTTTTCAAGGCACTCAATATTTCATGTATCTTGTTAAAGGGTGGGCAAGGGGGGGCTGAACGGACTGAAACGCTAGCCGGTCTTCAATCTGGTGAAACGCACGTCGTGGTGGGCACGCATGCCTTACTCCAGCCAGATGTGCAGTTTGCCAAGTTAGGGTTAGTCATTGTGGATGAGCAACACAAATTTGGCGTCATGCAACGAGCCTCGCTTCGCGAAAAAGCTTTCTGGCAACCAGATGTTCTGGTTATGACGGCGACGCCTATTCCAAGAACCTTGGCTATGACGTGGTATGGCGATTTGGATGTGTCAGTTATTGATGAATTTCCACCCGGGAAAAAACCTATACACACACAGTTGTTTGACGAGAAGAGTCGAGAGCGAGCGCATCAATTATTACGACGTGAGTTGGAGGCTGGCCGGCAAGCCTATGTTGTGTATCCCCTAGTTGAGCCATCGGAAAAAGTAGACTTACAAGCGGCTAAAGAGGCGGCTGATATTTTGCGGGAACAATTTGCCCCCTTTCGGATAGGATTGTTGCATGGGCGCCTCTCGTCTCGGGAAAAACAAATGGTAATGACGCAATTTCAGCAACAAAAAATCGATCTGCTTGTGGCGACCACAGTCGTGGAGGTTGGATTGGATGTCCGTAATGCGACCGTGATGCTGATTGAACATGCCGAACGTTTTGGTCTAGCGCAACTTCATCAATTGCGAGGAAGAGTCGGGCGCGGGCAGTATCAGGGCTATTGTTTGTTAGTTCATTCATTAGGAAAAATTCCTGCTTTTAGTCAGCAAATGGCGCTATCTGTTGATAACTCCCCCGCGGGTTGTCGTGGGATGACTGATGATTCATCGTCCGCAGCAGTTTCTCGATCTACCGCCAAGCAACGGCTAGCGGTTTTTGCTCATCTTGATGATGGCTTTGCCTTAGCGGAAGAAGATTTAAAGATTCGAGGGCCGGGTCAAGTCTTGGGTGTGCAGCAATGGGGAGAAATTGTCTTCCGAGTAGCAGATTTATCCAGAGATGTGAATTTGTTATCAAAAGCGAGGAAGATAGCAGGGGAACTATTGCAACGTGATCCGGATTTATCGTTTCCCGAACATCAGGCCCTTAAGCAAGCCCTCTTGCGGAAATGGGGTGAGAAGTTGGCGCTAGGATTGATTGGTTAGGGCCAGATGAAAAAATGGTGAATTCTCAATCTGTGGGAAATTGTCTAATTGGTTAGACAATTTCGAGTCTATTTGGAGCTCTAACTAATATGGTTTGACCTACTATAGGGTTCATGGTAGAAATCGACTCAGTTGTAAAGTTGAATTGCCCGGATGGCGGAACTGGCAGACGCGCCGGACTCAAAATCCGGTTCTTTAACGAGAGTGGGAGTTCGACCCTCCCTCCGGGCACCATAAACATAATAAAGATTTTGCTGCATTAAGGAATCTAGGAAATAATGTAAAACTCTTAAGTATTAATACCTTTTAATATGACATGTGCAATAGATGAAGTGGGGTTGACAGAACCATTCACCTTGACTATAGTCTGTCCCCCAATTAAGGAAAGAAATTCAAGATAAATTTAGATTCGTTTTTTTGCTTATTAACACACAGTTTCCAAGGAGGAGCCACATGCAGAAGGTAGGTATTATTGGAGCAGCTATCATTCTTGCAAGCTCAGCAGGCGTAGTATTCGCGCAAGAACGTGCACCTCAGCACGTTGGGTATGGTACTGGAGTTGGAATGTCGCAAGGTGTTGGTGACAGATCACGGGTTATGGACCAAGGGGATATGTTGCGGTATCTTTCCGCCCCGGAAACCATTATGGGTGAGATCGTGGCCATTGATTATCCATCAGGAAAAATGTACATCGACATGGGTGGCAGTTCTCATGATGAGCGTCAATCGTTGACTGGCCCTTTGAATATGAAGGAACTATGGTTTGATAGCCAGACCAACATGCAAACAGTAAAAGCTGTTAGTAAGGGAGATTATGTATCCATTCAAGCTGTGAATGAGACCAATGCCAATCAAAAGTTTGGCACAGGGAAGAAAATGGTTCGCTCAGTTTATGTGTTAGATGGCAGTCAGTTATTGGGCGGAGCAGACAATGAAGATTTTGGTGGTGGGTTAGGTCAACGTCCAAATCCTTATAAGTATAGGGGAATTAACACCCGAACGGCTGGTTACACTGGAGTTCCTGAAGGTGGAATGCAACAAGGTGCCGTGGCTTCAGGAATTACCAGTGAAATTGGTGTGGTGACCGGTGCTGCGCCTTGTTGGCAGTGCGCCCCTCAACCAGATACGGTCAATGAACGAACAGACAAGACCATTGCTACTGATTATGGTGATGATCGGGCAAATTTCAATAAAGGTACTGTTCAGTAAGATTTACTGTCCAATAGTATGTGAAGCAAAAGAGCGTGTCGGTGTAATAGCCGACACGCTCTTTTGCTATGGATAACTTTCGTTCGCGAGACTGTGTTGGTTGCAAGAGAATAGATGAGAACAGAGAAAGAAGAGGATGGAAGTACTTGATTTGCGCGGGGTTATTTGCCCCTATAACTTTGTCAAAACTAAACTGAAATTAGACACATTAGAGATTGGGGCACAGTTAACGGTCTTGCTGGACGATGGTGACCCGATTCAGAATGTTCCGGCAAGCATCATAAATGAAGGGCATCAAGTGTTAACCAAAGAACAAGTTGAGACCTATTATCGAATTGTCATTCAAAAGGCATATTCCTGAGAGACGAAGAATGTGTGGGATGTGGCCGTTTGCTTTTTCTTTGTGGTTGCCCCTGGATTAATAAGGTCATCTCCCCCTTCATCGATTTTCCTTCTAACGCATGACACATTTCTTCTACATCCCCGCGCATGATTTCTTCATTAAGCTTTGTTAGTTCTCGAGTAAGAACTACATGGCGGTTTCCCATCATTTTATGAATGGTCCGTAAGGTTTTAAGAATACGGTGTTGGGTCTCATACACAATGATGGTTCCAACCTCTGGTTCCAGTTTTTTAAAGAACTTCTCCCTGACACCTGGTTTTCTAGGTACAAAGCCTTCAAAAATAAACCGGTCCGTGGCAAGCCCAGAGACACATAATGCTGTCAAGACAGAAGATGGGCCTGGAATAGGAACAAGAGGAATATTGGATTGTATTGTGCGATTAACCAAAAAGTATCCAGGATCTGAGATAAGAGGCGTCCCAGCGTCGCACACTAAGGCAATTGAGTTCCCCTCTTGTAGTCGTTTCAAGAGAATATCCGTTTTTTCTTCTTTATTGAAGTCATGATAACTGGTCAGGGGTGTGTCAATTTGATAATAGGAGCAAAGCTTTTGTGTTCGGCGGGTATCTTCTGCTGCGATAACCGAGACTTCTTTAAGAATTCGAATCGCCCGGAAAGACATGTCTTCTAAATTGCCAATTGGCGTGCCGACGATAAAGAGGGTGCCATTCATCGTGATGAATCGGAAAAGAAGGGGGTAAGGAAATATGGGCCAGGGTGGCATGGTACTGAGTAAGACACAGATTGTCTAGAAGATGTACGTATCGAGCTTAGCGATGAACGGTAGTAACCCATTGATTTTCTTGACCTTCTCTAGATGCACATCTATACTCGAATTTGGGTATTTTTACCTTATGGGTGAAGAGTGTCGTACATGACTGAAACATTGTCCCTACTGACAATGGGCCTGTATTTTGGAGGAACTCTCCTCTTTCTCGCATTTCTTCTCCATCGCTCTGAGGTGTTGGTTAAAGTGGCAGTTGCGGTGACAGGCGCCGGGTTTCTTGCTCACACGGCTACATTGGGGGCAGGTATCTTGGCCACAGGGCAGTTCCCGATTTTAACATTTCGGGATGCCATGTCGTTTTTTTCGTGGGGTTTGGTCTTAGTGTTTTTAATCGTTGGGTTTAAGCAGGGTCTACAGGTTTTAGGGGCCTTTATTTTGCCGCTAGCGTTTCTCTCCTTGGTGTCTGCTACGTTGGCACCTGTCGAGACGGGCACGGTGGCTCCGATGTTTCAGACCGTATGGGTGCATGTCACATTGAGTATATTAGGTACTATAGGCTTTGCCATCGCTTTTGTAGCTGGCTTGATGTATCTCATGCAAGAATGGTTGCTGAAATCCAAACAATTTAATGTCTTAAACTTTAAGCTTCCGCCGCTAGATTTTTTAGATATGCTCAATCAACGCTCCATTCTCTTTGGTTTTCCGTTGCTCACGTTGGGGATCCTGATGGGAGCTGTTTCAGCCCAGTTAACAATTGGGTCGTACTTGAGTTGGAATTCTGAGCAGGTGTGGGCTTTAATTACCTGGGTCTTTTATTTCGTTGTGCTCATGGGAAGAGTGACTGTTGGTTGGCGGGCTAAGCGTGCGGCCTATCTGACAATCGTCGGTTTTGCAGGGGTTATTTTAACCTTTATTGGCATTTTGATGAAAAGCTCTCAGGCTATTGCTCATTTATGAATATTATTGTTCTAGGACTTAATCATCGGACAGCTCCGGTAGAACTACGGGAGCTCTTAGCAATCCCGGATAGTCGAATGGGGGAAGCTCTGGCTCGACTCAGGGCCTATCCTGGGATTAAAGAGGCGATGTTTCTGGGAACTTGTAACAGAGTTGAAGTGTATGCTGTGGCCGAGAAAGGGGAGTGGGGATTTCGTAAATTAGAAGACTTTTTAGTCGCCATTCACTTTTCTCTTTCTTCAGAAGATTTGCTCCCACATTTGTATCGGTATAGTGATGAAGAAGCTATTTCTCATCTCTTCAGGGTCTCTGCGAGTTTGGACTCCATGGTTGTAGGTGAACCGCAGATTTTGGGACAGGTGAAGGAAGCCTATGAGTCAGCGCTCATCCATCGTTCTTCCGGAGTCATTCTTAATAAAGTGGTCAAAAAAGCGATCTCTGTAGGAAAAGGTATACGTACAAATACTAGAATTGGTGAATATGCGGTCTCCGTGAGTTATGCGGCTGTGGAGTTGGCTAAAAAAGTTTTTTCAAATCTTAAACAACAAGTTGTGTTGTTAGTTGGTGCTGGGGAAATGGGAAAACTGGCGGCGCAGCATTTAGTCAATCATGGGGTCAAGGAGGTGTTATTGACGACGCGTAATCAGCATCGTGCCTTGACGTTGGCTGAACGTTTCCAGGGACAAGCCGTGCCCTATGAGCAGCTCCGCGATACTTTGCCTAAAGCCGATATCGTTATTTGTGCAACGGGAGCTCCTCATTTTGTGATTTCAAAAGATGACATTCAAGGAGCAGTCCAGCAACGAAGAAATCGCCCCATTTTTTTAATTGATATTACCGTTCCCCGCAATATTGATCCGACTGTTAAAGACGTAGACAATGCCTTTGTTTTTGATATTGATGATCTCAAAGCGCATGTTGGCCACAATCAAGATGAACGAATGAAAGAGGCTGCTACGGCTGAAAAACTTGTCAAAGAAGAAGTGGACGGTACAGTGGCTTGGGTTCGCGGCCTGGAAGCGACGCCAACAATTGTGGCACTCAGGAAAAAAGCAGAGGATATTAAAAATAGTGAATTGGAAAAAACTTTTCACCGATTAGGCAACCTTTCTGAAAAAGATCGTGGTGCCATTGAAGGGTTGGCCTCGTCAATTGTGAACAAACTGTTGCATGGGCCACTTGTCACGCTCAAAGCGGAAGCCCAATCTCAGAATGGTTTTGCATTTATTGAAGCGGCAAGACGGTTTTTCGAACTTCGAGAGCGGGAACTGCATGCACTTGAGTTGCAACAGGCAGAGGGTGACGTCACTGATGAAACTTCTAAGGAATCTTTGTCACAGAAAGATCTGCAGTGAGTGTCTCCAATCACTCTCGCTCAACCCTTGTTATTGGAACTCGAGGGAGTCAGCTAGCCCTCTGGCAAGCTGAATGGGTGAAAGGGCAAATTGGGAGGTTGGCGCCTGACCTTTCTGTCGTTCTTCAGCGAATCCAGACCAGTGGAGATAAGATTCAAGATGTTCCCCTCGCCAAAGTCGGTGGGAAAGGGCTGTTTGTCAAAGAAATTGAAGAAGCACTTTTGCGTAAAGATATTGATCTAGCTGTTCATAGTATGAAAGATGTGCCGGCAGAACTGCCAACTGGCCTTGGGATTATCTGTGTTCCTGAGCGTGAAGACCCTCGCGATGCCTTACTTACGCGTGATGGGGCCAATTTAGAGACTCTACCTTTGGGTGCCTGTGTAGGCACCAGCAGTTTGCGGCGCCAGGCACAGTTGTTACATGCCCGTCCAGATCTTCGCATTGAGATGTTACGCGGTAATGTGGATACCCGTCTTCGGAAGCTTGAAGAGAATCGGTTTGATGCCATTGTGCTGGCAGCATCTGGGTTAAGACGTTTAGGGTGGGATGCCCGTATCACAGAATGTATTCCAATTAATGTGAGTCTTCCTGCGATTGGACAGGGGGCACTAGGCATTGAGGGTCGTGAAGATGATGGGTTTGTCCGAGACCTCGTGGAAAGGCTTGAGCATCAGTCGACACGCATCACGGTAACGGCTGAACGTGCCCTCCTGAAGCGGCTGGAGGGTGGGTGTCAGGTGCCGATTGCTGGCCATGCTGTAGTTGACGGTGAACGCCTTCACTTGGATGGGTTGGTGGCCAGTCTGGACGGGAAACGCTACGTGCGATTTTCACAGGCGGTATCGTTGTCTGAAGCCGAATCCCTTGGGAATATTGTGGCTGAAGAATTATTGGAACGGGGCGCCAAGCCAATCTTACAGGAAATTTATGGATCTGCCTAAGCAGATAAAACAGCCCCAAAAATGCGCTCATGTCTACCTTGTTGGCGCCGGTCCTGGTGATCCTAAGCTGCTGACTTTGCGTGGGAGAGAATGTTTGGAGATGGCTGATGTGGTGCTTTACGACCATTTAGCCAATCCAGAATTGTTGAGGCACGCTTCTATGGAGGCGGAAAAGATTTATGTGGGTCGAAAAGGGCGTGGCGCCTATCGTGATCAGGAAGAAATTAATGGACTGCTCGTCCGTAAAGCGCGGGAAGGGAAATGTGTTGTGCGCTTAAAGGGTGGTGATCCTTTTGTCTTTGGAAGGGGGGGGGAAGAAGCAGAAGCGATGGCTGAGGCCAAGATTCTTTTTTCAATCGTTCCTGGTGTGACCGCTGCCGTTGCGGTACCGGCCTATGCGGGAATTCCTGTGACTCACAGAACGTTGGCGTCCACTGTGGCATTTGTGACTGGGCATGAAGATCCAACAAAGTCTTCGAGTGCGATGGAATGGTCTCGTTTGGCTTCATCCGAAGGGACTCTCGTCTTTTTGATGGGAACAAAGAACTTACCTCAGATTGTGGAGCGGCTTATTCAAGAAGGGAAATCGCTGTCAACGCCAGTTGCGGCTATTCGATGGGGGACCTATGCTCGTCAGCAAACTGTCGTGGGGACCATAGCAACTATTGTGGAAAAAGTGAGCGAGGCTAACTTGAGTCCGCCGACGGTTATCATTGTGGGAGAAGTTGTACAATTGCGTGATCATCTCAATTGGTGCGAGTCTCGCCCGTTGTTTGGGAAAGGAGTTTTGGTGACGAGACCCCGAGCGCAAGCTCCAGCTCTGTCAAACCTCCTAGCTGAACAGGGGGCAGAGCCTATCGAAAGCCCTCTGTTGGAAATTCGTCCGCCTGATAGCTGGGAGCCACTCGATCAGGCAATCAAAGAGCTCTCGTCCTATGATTGGATTATTTTTACCAGCGTGAATGGCGTGCAGGCTTTTATGGAACGGTTGTGGTTTCACAAAAAGGATGCACGTAGTCTGGCACGCGCAAAGGTCTGTTGTATTGGCCCCCAGACTGAAAAAAAAGTGAATCAATGGGGCGTCATTGCTGATCTGGTTCCTCAAGAATTTCAGGCTGAAGGTATCTTGGAGTCGCTTAAGGCTATTGGTATACAAGGACAACGTATGTTGATCCCTCGTGCGAAAGTCGCTAGAGAGATTCTTCCTGAGCAATTGCGAGAAATGGGTGCGGATGTTCGGGTTGTGCAGGGGTATCAAGCATTGCTGCCGATTACAGAACAAGGTCCTCTTTTGGAAAAATTTCGTAACCAAGATATTCAATATTTGACCTTCACGAGTTCATCGACTGTCAAAAATTTCTGTAAACTTTTTGCCGACCGCCAGGAGATGTATCAACTGACACAACATATGACGGTAGCATGTATCGGGCCTATTACCGCTAAAACAGTGGGAGAGGAAGGTCTGTCTGTAGATATTGTGGCTTCAGAAAATACGGTGTCGGCCTTGGTAGATGCAATGGTTGCCTATGCGAATCAGAGCCAGGCCAGGACACGATGATCTGAGGCATTATTACGATGCTGGATTGTACTGGCGGTATTTCCATGAGGGCAGACCAGCCGGTTTAAAATTTTGTTAACTGCTTGAAGGGAGGAAGAGAACCATGGTTCCTGTAAAGTCGTGTATGGTCCCCTTAGAAAAAATTGTTAAAGTTGATCGGGATGTGTTGGTCAAAACAGCTGCGGAGTTGATGCGTGATCATGGAATCGGCAGCATCTTCATTACAAGTGGAGAGGAAATTATTGGTATTCTGACGGACACGGATTTAGTTCGACGGGTTGTTGCGGCTGGAGCAGATCCTCTGAAAACGACGGTAGAACAAATCATGTCGGCGCCGATTGCTTCAATTGAAGGGAATCGAACGTTATTAGACGCCAACGATCTGATGGCCAAACAACATATTCGACATTTAGGCATTACCAAAGATGGGAAAATGGTTGGGATGATTTCCGTGCGGGACCTTGTCGTCTTTTTAACAAACCTTCCACGAAAATAGACTGTTCCTTTCGTAAATTCTCGTGATAGTGGCGGTGATTCAAGACCCAAGCCTCTTCCTAGAATTATTGAAATATCTGTAGGAGCAAATATGGGATTTCCAGTTCACCGAATGCGGCGGCTTCGTCAGCATCCCTCGCTCAGACGCATGGTGCGTGAGACAATGTTGACTTCTGCTGATTTGATTTACCCATTGTTTGTCACATTTGGAGAGAGTAAACGGGAGCCGATTCCTTCGATGCCGGGTCAATACCGGTGGTCAATAGATTGTCTGGTTCCCGAAGTCGTTAAGGCTCGGGATTTAGGTATTCCAGCTGTTATTCTCTTTGGTATTCCTGAGCACAAGGATGAGCGTGGCTCCGCAGCTCTTGAGGGAAATGGTGTTGTCCAAACCGCTGCACGAGCCTTGAAAACCGAATGCCCAGATGTGATGGTGATTACGGATGTCTGCATTGATGAATATACCTCTCATGGACATTGTGGCATTGTTCGTGATGGGAAGATCCTGAATGATGAAACCTTGAATTGTCTTCAAGCCATGGCCGTGAGCCATGCGCAAGCTGGTGTGGATATGGTGGCGCCTTCGGATATGATGGATGGACGTGTTAAGGCCATTCGTGAGGCTTTAGATCAACATGGCTATACTGACATGCCCATTATGTCGTATTCAGCCAAATTTGCCTCAGCACTCTATGCTCCTTTTCGGGATGCGGCGTTTTCCTGTCCCTCATTCGGTGACCGTCGTTCCTATCAAATGGATGCCGCAAATTCCCGAGAAGCAGTACGGGAGGTTGAGCTGGATCTTGATGAGGGTGCCGACATTGTGATGGTCAAGCCGGCGTTATGGTATCTGGATGTTCTTAAGCAGGTGCGAGAGGTTTCTTCTGTGCCTGTGGCGGCCTATCAAGTGAGTGGTGAATACAGCATGATAAAGGCCGCTGCGCAGCAAGGTTGGATTGACGAATCCACTGTCATGATGGAAAGCCTCCTTTCGATTAAGCGAGCCGGGGCTGACCTGATTCTCACTTATTTTGCTAAGGAAGCCGCACTGCTTCTTCAACAACATGACCTATGAATATTACCAGAGGTCTCCCGCCCGCCCCCCTTGCTGATTTTCCGGTTATCACTATTGGGAACTTCGATGGGCAGCATATTGGCCATCGAGCGTTAATCGAAACGGTCATTCAGCAAGCGCAGCAATTCAATGGTGTTCCTATGGTGGTATCCTTTGACCCCCATCCAATTGAAGTTTTGCGACCGCGTACCGATCCAAAGTTTTTGTCAGACCCTCAGGAAAAGTATGATTTTTTTGAACAGCTTGGTATTGCCGAACTCATTGTGCTTCCGTTTACTCAGGCCTTAGCCACCTTGACCCCGGAGCAATTTGTTCAACAGGTGTTGCATGAGGGATTAGGAGTTCGACGATTACTTGTCGGAGAAAACTTTGTTTTTGGGAAAGAACGTAGTGGGACGATTCAAGATTTGGCGAAGTTAGGCAGACAAGCACATTTTGAGGTACAGCCCGTGACGTCTGTGATATTGGGTGGAGAAGTTGTGAGTTCTACTCGTATTAGGACATGCGTGACAACTGGGAATGTTGTCGAGGGGAGGGAATGCTTAGGGAGGGCCTATCGATTAACTAATACAGTGATTGAAGGCGAAAAACGTGGTCGTGCATTAGGGTGGCCAACGGCCAATCTTCGAATTCCACTCCACCGTGTTCTTCCCGCAGATGGAATTTATGCTGCCTTGGCTGAGATTGATGGTACCTGTTTCCCTTCTGTTGCCTATATTGGCACACGTCCAACGTTCGAAGAAGGTGAACGGTTGCTAGAGGTCCATGTGTTTGATCAGATGTTTGAACTATATGGGAAAAATATTTCTGTGTCATTTGTTCAACAGGTCAGAGGAGATATGACTTTTACCACTGTTGACGATCTATTGAAACAGATGGAACAGGATGGTGTTCGAGCCAGAGAAATGTTAGCGGCCTATCATGACCCTCATTCGCACGTCGTTATGAGCAAGAAAGAGCAGAACTGAATGGCTAGCCGGAAGCCTCTTCTGAAAATGGAAGAGGCCGTTCATCAAAGCATCAAGGCTCGAGACTTATTGCTTCCGGGAGATCGCCTCGTTGTTGCGGTGTCTGGAGGGCCTGACTCCGTTGCCTTACTCGCCTGTTTAGTGGCCTTGTCTACCCGATGGAATTGGGTGCTCAATATTGGGCATGTGAATCATGGGCTTCGTGGAGTGGAAAGTGATGGAGATGCGGCGTTTGTGGAACAATTGGGTGAGCGTTTTGATGTGCCGGTGAGTATCAAGAAGGTGAGCGTCAAGAAGGAAGATGCGAAGCGCCTCAAGCAATCGTTTCAAGCCTATGCGCATACGATGCGGTATCATGCGCTGGAATGGATGCTTCGAGAATGTCATGCTACTAAGATTGCCACAGGGCATACGGTTGATGATCAAGCGGAAACAGTGCTGATGTGGATGCTTCGAGGCAGTGGGACCGGTGGGATGAGTGGTATTCCTCGGAAACGTGGAGCGGAAATTGTTCGGCCATTTCTTGATATTCCGCGAAGCGACATTTTGGCCTATTTGAATGAACGCCAGTTGTCATATCGTATCGATTCTTCTAATGGTCAGCAGGTCTATATGCGAAATCGAGTTCGGCACAACCTGATCCCTCAATTGAAAGGCTATGTTCCGGGGCTTGCGAGTGTGTTGTCACGTCAGGCGGACATTATTCGTGAAGACCATGTGTATCTTGAACAAGTTGCCACTGAAGCATTCCAACACGTGTGTGTATCAATGGATGAAAGAGAAATTCAACTGAATCGAGCGGCATTGCTTGCGTTGTCAGTTGCCATTCAACGACGAATTGTTCGTCATGCACTTCAGCGGATGACAGGGAATACTCAAAATCCACGGTTTGATCGCATACAGCAAATATTAAATTGTTTGAGCCGGGGGAAATCTGGGTGGACTATCACCATCAATCTTGTTCAGGTTGGGCAGGAATATCACCGATTAGTATTTTCGAAACAAGAGTCTAGGGAGGTCCAAACTGTAGGACAATGTTCATTGAAAGAATTTGAAGTGGGAATTCCAGGGGATGTGGTTTGGCCCTTAACCGGACAACGTATGGCTGTTGTGGTGAAGTCTTCCCTGGGTATGGTTCGTACCCCCAGTACTCTGGAGATGCTTCTTGATGCTGATACCTTTACTCATGATTTGCGAATCCGAAGTTGGAGACCTGGTGATGTCTTTTGTCCCAAAGGGATGGGTGGACGGAAAAAAAAGCTACAGGATTTCTTTTCTGACATGAAACTTCCACGTTCTCAGCGGAAAAATATCCCATTATTAGTGGCTCCAGAAGGTATTCTATGGATTGGAGGCTTGCGAGAGGATGAGCGGTTTCAGATCTCACCGTCTACCACATCATTTGTGATAGCGACCATGACGAGCTAACCTATCAATAAGCAGCTATGCCAAAAGTATTTGGAAAACCCTTCGTCACTCAAGAAGCTATGCGCGCTCGCATCTGTGACCTGGGTCAGCAAATTTCTCAAGATTATCAGGGCAAGGACTTAGTCGTGATTGGGGTCTTGAAGGGGGCCTATGTTTTTTTTGCGGATTTGGTGCGGGTGATTCAATTGCCCATTCACATTGATTTTCTTATTGCCACGGGTACAAAGAAAGTTGGGCGTTCACAAAGAACGGTCAAAGTCTGGTCTGAGTTAACTGAAAAGATTACCAAACGGCATGTGTTATTGGTGGAAGATATTGTTGATTCAGGGCTTACTGCTCAGTTTTTAATTTCTCAATTACGACAACATCAGCCTGCTTCACTTGAACTTTGTACCTTGTTGAATAAACCCACCCACCGGGAGGTTGATCTGACAATTCGGTATGTTGGTTTTGAGGTCCCCCCGATCTATCTTGTGGGATACGGCTTGGATTTTCAACAAAAATATCGCAATCTCCCCTACTTAGCTCAAATGGATGCCGAACCGGTTTAAGCCGAGAGCATGGATGTGGAGAGTTGTCACTTCTCAAAAATGCATGTTACAATTAGTTTGTTCGCGTAGTGTTTTCACATTAGGTTACATCCTCGCCTCTACTGTCCTCTTGAGGGAGTTTTTTTGAATATGAATTCACGTGTGAAAAATCTGTTGTTTTGGGTATTCGTCTGCCTGTTTATGATCTTGTTGTTTAACCTGTTCACGGTACCCAACCAACATCCTGAAGATCCGGTTATTTTTAGTGAATTTATGGCTCACTTGGAACGGGGGGATGTCGAAAAAGTTATCATTAAACATAACAACATCAGTGCGATTTTACGAGACGGCAACCGCATTCAAACTTACTCTGTTGAATATCCCGATCTTGTGAAAGTTTTGAGGGAAAAAGCTGTTCAAATTGAGGCTAAACCACCAGATGAAGGTCCATGGTATATTACGTTCCTCTATGCGTGGGGGCCTTTTATCCTGTTTTTAGGATTATGGTTCTTTCTTATGCGTCAGATGCAGGTTGGTGGCAATCGGGCACTTTCATTTGGGAAAAGTCGGGCGCGGATGCTCACAGAAGAAAAGAAAAAGGTTACGTTTGCTGATGTGGCTGGTGTGGATGAAGCAAAAGAAGAAGTGGTTGAAATTATTGAATTTCTTAAAGACCCACAGAAATTTCAGAAGCTTGGTGGTCGCATCCCCAAGGGTGTTTTAATTGTTGGCCCTCCCGGGACCGGGAAAACGCTCTTAGCCAAAGCTATTGCTGGTGAGGCAGGAGTGCCCTTTTTTAGTATTAGCGGCTCGGACTTTGTGGAGATGTTTGTGGGAGTCGGGGCGTCCCGGGTTCGGGACTTATTTGAACAAGGGAAGAAGCATGCCCCATGTATTATTTTCATTGATGAAATTGATGCGGTAGGCCGATTGCGTGGAGCTGGTCTTGGGGGTGGGCATGATGAGCGGGAGCAAACTCTCAACCAGTTATTGGTTGAAATGGATGGATTTGATACGACAGAAGGCGTGATTTTAATTGCCGCAACCAACCGTCCTGATGTGTTGGATCCGGCCTTGTTGAGGCCAGGACGTTTTGATCGGCAGGTGGTTGTGAATCGTCCCGATGTCCGTGGGCGGGCTGAAATTTTGACTGTTCATACCAAAAAAGTCCCTATCTCTCGGGAAGTTGATTTGGAGCAGATAGCCAGGGGTACCCCCGGCTTTTCCGGTGCGGATTTAGAAAATTTAGTGAATGAAGCGGCCTTGTGGGCGGCGCGACTTGATAAGAAATCTGTTGAACAGATTGATTTTGAAAATGCGAAAGATAAAGTATTAATGGGTGTTGAGCGTAAGAGCATGGTACTTAGTGAGGAAGAAAAACGAACGACCGCGTTTCATGAAGCGGGTCATGCACTTATGGCAAAACTCTTACCTGGGACAGATCCCGTGCATAAAGTGACGATTATTCCTCGTGGGCGAGCATTAGGGATGACCATGCAACTGCCAATTGATGATCGGCATAGTTATTCGAAAGAATTTTTATATAATACGCTTTCCATTTTGTTTGGTGGGCGGGTGGCTGAGGAATTGATCTTTAAGAGCGTGACGACTGGGGCCGGGAATGATATTGAACGAGCCACAGATTTAGCCAGAAAAATGGTCTGTGAATGGGGAATGAGCGAAAAGCTTGGCCCTCTGACTTTTGGAAAAAAAGATGAAGAAGTGTTTCTGGGACGCGACTTTGGATCAAAGCGGGACTTTAGTGATCAAGTGGCCCTGGAAATTGATAAAGAAGTGAAGCGGCTGGTTCTTGAATCCTACGAACGTACAACCCGAATGCTCACAGAACATATTCACACTCTTCGTGCGCTCGCTGAAGCTTTGTTAGAGAAAGAGGTCTTGGACGGCATTGAAATTGATCAAATCGTTCAACGATCTTCGTCCCTCGAACAGATTGCTGCCGTCTGATACGTTTTTATCTGCACATATCTCCCCCAAGAGACTCTCGTTCTAAAGGTTGCATTCATTAGAACTTCATCGCTGGCCCACTGCCACAGATCCTAAGGAATGTGTTGAATAGTTTTTACTTGCTGATAGCATTTTTATTCCATCATTGATGAGAGAAACGGCATGTTGGTGGGTACCCTTCCAGAAATCCAGTGTCGAGAGAAAACCCTTTCATTCGGAGCTAAGGCACTAATCATGGGTATTCTGAATGTGACTCCGGATTCTTTTTCGGATGGTGCACGATTTCTGGATTCTACTCTGGCTGTTGATCAGGCTCAAAAAATGGTAGCAGAAGGTGCAGACATCATCGATGTTGGCGGGGAGTCGACAAAGCCGGGCACGAACTACGTTAGTGAGGAAGAGGAAATATTTCGTGTTCGTCCGGTTTTGGAAGCATTAGGCAAATGTGTGAGTGTTCCCATCTCCATAGATACCCGAAAAGCTTCGGTGGCTCAGATGGCGTTGGATTGTGGGGCTTCGATTGTGAACGATGTGAGTGCCTTGCGAGATGATCCTTCTATGGCGCAGGTCGTTCGCGAATCCGGAGCAGCTGTTGTGCTGATGCATAGACTAGGGCATAGTGTTTCGATGCAGCAGGCACCTTCCTATGAAAATGTGGTTGGAGAGGTCAAATGTTTTTTGTCGGAAAGAATTGGGGTGGCACGATCCTTGGGAATTTCGGCTGACCGCATCATTATTGACCCGGGAGTGGGGTTTGGCAAAACCGTACAGCATAACCTTCAAATCCTTTCCCATATAGGGCACTTTCTTGAATTAAAACAACCGCTTATGATTGGGTTATCTCGGAAAGCTTTTATTGGGGAAATAACAGGCAGAGCGGTAGGTGAACGAGAAATGGGTAATGCGGCAGCTATTGCGACTGCTGTTTGGCAGGGTGCTCATCTATTTAGAGTTCATGATGTGGCCGCCATGAAAGATGTTATTCATGTCGCTCAAGCTTTGCGGAATTCGTGCGACAAGTAAACTAGACATATTGAAACCATAAAATAGAGAACATTCAATGGGAAAACTTTTTGGGACAGATGGAGTTCGAGGAGTGGCCAACCTCGATCCGATGACCAGTGAAATGGCTATGAAAGTTGGTCGAGCGGCGGCATATGTATTCCGCAAGCGGGAAGGGCGGCATCAAATTATCATTGGCAAAGATACTCGTATATCTGGGTATATGTTAGAGTCGGCGTTAACCGCGGGGCTCTGTTCAATGGGAGTTGATGTCTTGCTCGTGGGCCCCTTACCCACGCCGGCTGTTGCTTTTTTAACTCGAAGCCTTTTGGCAGATGCTGGTGTGATGATTTCTGCTTCGCATAATCCATACCAAGATAATGGCATTAAGTTTTTTTCGAATGAAGGTCTGAAATTGCCGGATGAATTGGAACAACGAATTGAAGATCTCATTTTATCCAATGAAATTGAACATATTCGCCCTACGGCCGAAGCCATCGGGAAGGCTTTTCGCATTGACGATGCCGAAGGTAGATATATTGAGTTTGTCAAACGGTCACTGCCTCGTGACATGGATTTTCAAAATCTGAGAGTTGTATTGGATTGTGCCAATGGGGCCGGATACTCCGTCTTTCCCAAGGTCATTCGAGAATTAGGGGCCAAAGTGTGGGTGACGGGGAATGAGCCAGATGGTTTGAATATTAATGATGGCTGTGGAGCGGTGCATCCTGAACGATTACAACAAATGGTTCGGGATCGAAAAGCTGATATTGGTATTGCGTTGGATGGCGATGCCGATCGTGCCATGTTTGTGTGCGAGAAAGGGGAAGTGGTC
The DNA here is from genome assembly GCA_965223635.1 of Nitrospirales bacterium. Taxonomy (GTDB): domain Bacteria; phylum Nitrospirota; class Nitrospiria; order Nitrospirales; family UBA8639; genus Nitrospira_E. Next base: position 1,094,222 of record OZ245007.1, on the reverse strand, counting down.
AATGGCGATCATGCTTTAGCAGCGTTTGCCTTAGAATTGAAACGACAGGGCCGTCTGAAAAAAGATACGGTTGTCGGAACGGTCATGAGTAATTTTGGTTTTGATGTATGCATGCGTAATGCAGGGATTTCCTTAATCCGTACGGCGGTAGGGGACCGATATATTTTAGAGCGGATGCTCGCGGATCAATATAATCTCGGTGGTGAGCAATCGGGCCATATGATTTTTATGGACTATCATACAAGTGGGGATGGGTTGATTACGGGATTACAAATGCTCAAACTGATGAAACGGGCACAAAAACCTCTTTCGGAAATTGCCCAATGTATGCAGGCCACGCCTCAGGTCTTGCTAGGTGTCAAGGTTCCTCATAAGCCGAAACTTGAGACGTTGCCGGTCCTGCAGCAAGCTATTCAAGACAAAGAAAGGCAACTCAATGGGACTGGCCGTATTTTAGTCCGATATTCGGGTACAGAACCCTTACTTCGGGTAATGGTAGAGGGCCAAGATGATTGCGTGATTCAAGAGATTGCCGAAGACTTAGTCAATGTGGTGAAATCGTGTATTCAATAACCATGTGTGTCGTTCCATGTGATTCTGTATGGTGTGGGTATCTACCTGGCCGGGCTTTGGCTTGGGCCGTATCTCTCCCTGTTTCCCCTTACACTTCTAGGGGCTCTTCTAAGTTGTAGTCTTTTTCTTACCTGGGTTGAACAGCGTGGATTGATTTCACGATGGGGAGGGGTCTTCCTCTTTTCCATGTTAATAGCCGGTATAGCCCACGCCCATTGGGCTGCTATTCACAAAATAGAGAGCTCGTTTCTGGCTTCATTGGAAACGAAACACGCAGTCACCATTCAAGGCGTGATTGTCTCCCTTGTACGTCAAACGCCAGATGGCATGATTCTAATTGTGGGCGATAATCACATCATCACCAATGGTGACTCACTTCCTATTCCAGGACGTCTTCGTCTAACCTGGCGTGAGCCAGATACATTTCTTGTCTATGGTAATCATGTGCAGGTCACCGCTCGCCTGCGAGAACCTTATGGGACACTCAATCCAGGAGGGTTTCATTATGGCAAGTATTTAAAGCAAAAGAGGATTCAGGCCGTCGCCACCGTATCTGGGCCACAGGCCGTGCTGGTGCAAACTTCAGAAGCCATATCAGTTAGTCAAAATTTCTTTGGGCTCATTGATGAATGGCGCCAAGCAATCCATCATTCGGCGACAACAAGTCTCTCCAATCCAGCCTTGGGATTATTTTTGGGGATGATTATTGGAGAACAAAGCTATATTGAACAAAATATCCGTGATGCATTTATGGCCAGTGGGACGGTGCATATTCTTTCGATTTCAGGCTCACATCTTGGACTTCTCACGTTCATTGTATTTGGGGTTGTCAAATGGAGCGTACGTCGATTCCCAGCTCGTTGGTTAGAGCATGTGTCACTCTATCTGACTGCCACGCACATTTCAATTTTCATTACTCTCCCAATTGTTTCCTTTTATATGCTGTTGGCTGGATCAGAAATAGCCACGGTGAGATCGTGGATCATGATTGTCGTCTGTTGCTTGGGGCTGTGGCTGGGCCGTGAACGTAATTTAATGACTGCCTTGGCTGTGGCTGCGCTAGTGATGGCCTTGCCGTATCCTGAAGCCATCCACGATATTTCATTTCAATTGTCGTATCTCTCGGTTGCCGCAATTGGGCTGGTTCTCCTAACCCGAAAAACAAAAGATGCCGACGATCTGGGCTCACAGGAAGTGGGTTCTCGTGCGATTCGGAATTGGCGTACGAGATTATGGGAAAACAGTAAACTGGCTTGGTTTATGACTCTGGCAGTGAGCCTGACGACCTTACCGCTAGTGGCATACTATTTCCATCAAATCCCTTGGCTCGGTGTGTTCACGAATATGCTGATTGTTCCTTTGGTTGGAATCGTGGTCATTCCAGTTGGCCTTATTGCCGCGGTAGGAGTTTTGCTGAGCGGAACAGGGACGTTACCGTTCGGGTCTTTTATTCAATGGATCTTTGAGATATTTGCCGAGATCATTGTACATTTGTCGAAGATTCCATGGGCAGAATGGCATGTTGCATCACCGACTATCATTTCAATCCTTGTATTTTGGTGGGTGTTGGCCGGGTTGGTGATCTTCAGGCAACAATCGAGTATTCGCTGGAGTGGAGTTACCCTACTGATAGGGATTCTTCTCTGGTGGGGATGGTCGCCTCGAACTACTTGGGAACCAGGCATGCTGCGCATAACGTTTCTTGATGTAGGTCAGGGAGATGCGACGGTTCTTGAATTACCAGATGGTCAGACGGTCTTGATTGATGGTGGACCAGCTTATCGTCGATTAAACATGGGGCGAGCGGTCGTTGGGCCATATCTTTGGAATCAGGGTATTTATCAAATTGATCATGTTGTTGCGACACATCCGCAATGGGATCATGTTGGGGGGTTGCCGTGGGTCATCGAAACATTTGAAGTTGGAAAATATTGGAGCAATGGTGTTGTGCGGTCCAGGGAATTTTATCGACGGCTTCAGGCAGCTGTCGTGGATTTTGGTCTTGAAGAACTAGTGATAGGGGCCGGATCCAACATCATTGGATCCGGCTCCTGTGTGCTGTCGGTATTGAGCCCTTTGCTGAAGAATAACCCTGCCATGCGGGTTTCAACACAGGAGATCAGTGGAGCAGAATTGAACAATCGTTCATTGGTCATCAGACTGGATTGTGGACGGCATTCGATCTTACTCACGGCGGATGCCGAGCAGCAGGCGTTAGAACAGTTGCAACACTTTCCGCAGGGTCATTCGGCAACCATCGTAAAAATTCCACATCATGGAGCCAAGAGTTCCTTGCATCATGGCTGGATTGATCAAATCAAGGCTCAAGCTATGGTAGCGTCAGTAGGATCTCATAATCGTTATGGGCATCCTGCACAAGATGTCATTGCAGCCTATGAACAACTAGGTCTTTCCGTGTATAGGACGGATCGCGAAGGCGCGATTATCATCGAGGCTTCTCTCGATTCACCGCTGATGCACATTACTACCGCTAAGCAACTAGAATTTGTCTCCGTGCCTCTCAATGCAAGCATCTTGCAATATGAATGGGCTAATTGGCAACGCTTGTGGAATTAAGCGTACTATTCCATGAAATGGAATTTTCGGGTTCTTCAAACATTCTCTCAACATCAGAGAGGGCTTGCTATAAACCTTCTTGGTTCAATTTTACGATGTATTCAGGAGGGCTTCAAAGATGGGTCGGGGGTTGATGAGGGGTTTCCATTGGAGGATGGTGAGGGAGTCATCAACATAAACGGGGTGGCGCATGCCGTTCAAGACGCTGGTGACGCCTGGTGTGCTGGCCACTGCCCAGAGGGCTTTGCGAGAAAACGGTTCGTTCTGTTTATCCTCTGGCAGTAAGGGATCAATCACTTCTTGTATTTCTGATAGTTTCTTGGCGCTTTTCTGTGCCGCTTCCATTCGCATGACTTTGAGCAATGCCACGAGTTCTGGAACATATTTGTCTCGCCAAGATTGCCAAATTTGCTCTTCTTCTTTTCGGCCCTCGAAATGCTGTGTGAGGAGTTGAAAGACACGATTCACATGCGGCGCAATGGTTTGTGACTCGATTTGATCCCAATGCTCTAAGTTTTGAACGGATACTCGTACGCGTGAGAGTTCTTCGGCCCAGTTGAAGTAATCCAGTGGCGATACACCTTTTTCAGGCTGTGGAATATTGGGTCCCAAGACCTGTTTATAGTCGTTCTCAAGTGCGGCGACTTTGGGTTGTTGGGCCTCAAAGTTGGTGTTGGAGATTTCGGCTTGTGGGTCTGCCAAACGAATCATGCCTCCACCTTTTTCCGGAATTGCGTTGAGCGGGCGATTTGCGAGTACGGCGATGTCTTGTTCTCGGGCCAGTGATAAGACCGTCTCTGTATCATCTTTCCCTGTGTTCTGTGTGAAAAGGGCGCCGGCTTCAAAGAGGTTCATCGGGAGTTGCACGACGCGAAAATGATGCGAGTTCTTACCAGCTTGTTGCGCGGCTGTTTGGGCGGCCTTGAGCATCTGTGACAGCGACGTGGCTTCAGGGTTGTCTGGCTTTGCCGTGCAAGTGTTTGATGATACGCCATAATATTGCAATCGGCCTACAGCGGCTTGGGATTCAAGGTACACAAAGGCTTGCTGCACTCGCCGGTAGAATTCCTGCCGGAGATCCTTGATTTGCATAGTGTTGAGCGAAAGATGGCGATTTTTTGCCTCTGAGAGAAAATATTCGGGATTGTGCAGGAGGCAGACGTCTAGTGTGGCGAGACCTAGTCGATCCAGGGAGAGCGTGAGCTGCTCTTCTAAAAACTCGGGATGCAGACAGTGCCATATGCCATCCCCATATTTGACCATTTCTGGGAAGGGATGTCCGTCTTGTTCTCTGGCTTCGGCTCGCGCAAGGTTCTTGCCTTGCACGTATCCGATTTTGGACACGATGATAATTTCTTCACGCGCAATAAATCGCTTGGCTATGAGGTCTTTCACAACGGTGCCGACTAATCGTTCACTTTCACCGTCGGCATAATTCGTCGAAGTATCAATCAGATTACAACCGTCTTGAATGGCTTTTTCAAGAGCATTGCGATGCTCGTCAACTCCTAGACTAATTCGATAGCCACCAAAGCCCATTCGGGACGTGGTCAACCCTGTCGATCCCAAGGTTGCGTAGCCGTCTGAAGATGGTCGTGTTGTTCGAGCACTTCCTAAGATGTTTGCGACATAAGTCCCGGTGCCTTTCGGCGTGGCATATCCGGGCAGACCATCGGTGGTTAAGGTTTGATGAGATCCTTCCGTTTGCGTTGAATCCTCTTGAGGGTTTTGTAGGGCAGAGAGAACCGCCTCTGGATCAGTGATGGGGGCTTGGCACGCAAAGTTTTTACAGATGTACAGTGCAGCCTGCCCGTTAACCGGGGTCTTTCCCTGTACGAGTGGGTGAGAGCTTTCTGTCTCAACATCCTGATGAGGTGCGATAACCCGATAAGGCAGAAAACAGCTATTCACCGCCGTACGCAGTTGTGTGTAAGCCTTGGGGTTGGTTCCGCCAATGAGGGCTAATTCGATTGGACTACGCAGTAATAGGTCGACGACCATCAAGCTTTTGGGAAACCCGCGCGGAACCTGACCAATTTGTTGCCCATAGGCTCGGACGGCATTGGTGGCAGCCGTGCGAAAGTCCTCACGATGAAAGTGATAGGATAAGCGTGCAAGAACACAGGCTGCGACTGCGTTCCCGCTGGGAGTCGCGCCATCTGCGCCTTCCCGGCCTCGAAGAATCAGGGTTTCATGATCATTGGCTGTCGTGAAGAACCCACCGTGCTCGTGATCTTCAAAATCTTCGACAATCCTTTCGCTTAAGGCGACGGCTTCATGGATGTATCGATCAATTCCTGTGGCTTCATACAGGTCCAGCATGGCCTCAGCGGCATACGCGTAATCTTCTAGGCAGGCATTCAGATGGGCTTTGCCATGGCGATATGTTCGCCACAAGCGGTTGTCAGGTCTGGAAAGTGTCGTAAGAAGAAAATCTCCTGCGCGTATCGCGCCGTCGAGGTAAGGCTGGTGATTGAACACGCGTCCAGCTTCGGCCATAGTGCTGATCATCATGCCATTCCAGGCTGTGATGATTTTGTCATCTAAGCCTGGTGGAATACGTGTGAGGCGAGCTTGATAGACTAAGAGACGAACATGATCAATCGTGCTTTGTAATTCTTCTGATGAACAGCCTAATTCTTTTGCGACGGTCTCAATGGATTGGGGTGTACGAGGAATGCTGGTTTGTTCCCAATTCCCTTTCTCAGTAATGTCATAATAGGTGCAAAACCAGCTCGCATCTTTTTCGTTGGTGATGACTTCTCGAATTTGTTCGGGTGTCCAGACAAAAAATTTGCCCTCGACGCCTTCGCTATCAGCATCTGTTGCAGAATAGAATCCGCCTTCTGGAGCAGTCATTTCACGGAGAATATAGTCCAATGTTTCCGTTGCCACTTTTCTGTAGCGTTCCAATCCTGTGGCTTGAAAGGCTTCCACGTATGCGCGGGCGAGCAGGGCATTGTCGTACAACATTTTTTCAAAATGCGGGACTAACCATTCATCATCTGTAGAATAGCGGGCAAAGCCACCACCAATATGATCATACATGCCTCCGGTAGCCATGGCGTCCAGGGTTTTGGTGACCATCGTGAGAATATTTTCTTGCCGACTCCAATGATACTGGCGAAGGAGAAAGGAGAGACCTGTGGCTGGTGGGAACTTTGGCGCGCGGCCAAAGCCGCCATGGCGAGCATCAAAATCATGGGTGAATTGTTTCACCGCGCTTTCAATATCAGTTTCCCCCACAGCTAATGGAGAGGCAGGTTGAAGTGCCGAACGCAGTCGAGAGGTGAAACGTTCGGCTTGTTGCACAATGTTTGATTGATCTTTAATCCAAGCCTCTCCGATATTGGTGACGATTGTTCCAAAGCCAGGCCTTCCCCATTTGTCGACAGGTGGAAAATAGGTTCCGGCAAAAATCGGTTCCTGGTCGGGTGTCAGAAACACGGTCATGGGCCAGCCACCTTGGCCTTGATTCATCGCGGTGGTGGCTTGCATGTAGATTTCATCGATATCCGGCCGTTCTTCCCGATCAACCTTGATGTTGATGAAATATTTATTCATCAATGCAGCAATATCGTCATTTTCAAAGGATTCCCGTTCCATCACGTGGCACCAATGGCAGGCTGAATAGCCAACGGACAGAAGGATGGGTTTGTTGTGTTCTTTTGCCCGCGTAAGAGCCTCTTCGCCCCAGGGAAACCAGTCTACTGGGTTATGGGCATGTTGGAGAAGGTAGGGGCTGGTTTCGTGAATCAGCCGATTGGATTTCTGGTCGCTTGATGGATGTGTCATGGAGAAAACAGATCCTGTTGCTCATAATGATTAATGGTTTAAAACGAGTGCAACGGTAAGCACCATAACAAGGCCTCTAAATACTGGGCAATGTTCGTTCATGGTATGTGCAGGAAGGTTTGGATGTGAGAGAGGCTCATTCGATCATGGTCGTTGTGCTAGAATGGCCCATTTTAGAAACCGTGTTGCACGCATATCATGGCCTTAAGCAATCATAATCGACGAAAATTTATCACCGGTATGACCCGACGTATTGCACAGCTTCGGGCGCAGGCGGAACTAAGCTTGGACTTTGCGATTGAAACGATGTTTCAGGAGCGCATGGAAGCCTATCTGCATGTGGAGGCGGGTTTGCTGGAAGTGGATCGCATGCTCGTATTAGTTGAGGCGGAAGTCGAAGATGTGTGTGAAGTGAATGCAGCTCAGCGGTTAGAGTCCAGGCTGGAATTTATTGAGGATCGGTTTGAAGAATTTGAAAGTGAAATTCGGCAGCGTCCACGTCGACGTCGAAACAAAATCAATTTATTTAATTTTTTTAAAGCCGCTACTGGCGGCGGTGGAGATCCGATGGCTCCCGCGGGAGAAGTCAGGACAGCTATTCAAGCCTTTGAAATTTTAGAAATTGAATTTGGAGCATCCTTGCCGGTGGTGACGCGAGCATTTCGAGAGCGAGCGAAAAAACTTCATCCTGATAGCCGAAAGGGCGATCGCAGCTCAGAGCCGGAACTTCGAAAGATCATTGAAGCCTATCAATATCTCAAGACCGAATATTTTGGCACTGAAGGTGAGGGGTCCAGGCCTCGTCCCTTTTAGGGCCATGACGAGGATGAATTTGAGGAATGTCCTATTCTCGCAAAGAGGTTTGAACGTATATGAAAGATTTATAGAACCCTCTGCAAAAGTATTGAAATAAGTTAGAATAGCCCTCATCATGCAAACCACTATGAGGGACACAATGAAAACGAAGCAATTACGGATTGAGCGCTTTCTGAACGAGATGGATCAAGTCGTGCCGTGGCAACAATTGGAGAACGTCATTCAACCGCATTATAAGAGCACCGGCGGGCGTCGGCCCCATGAGCTGCGGGTGATGCTGCGCATTCATTTTCTCCAACTGTGGCATAACTTGAGTGATCCCCTGATGGAAGAAGCCCTCTATGACCGCCTGAGTTTCCAGACCTTTCTGGGGTTTGACTGTTTCGGAGGCGTGATTCCTGATGAGAGCAGCATCTGCCGGTTTCGGCATCTCTTGGAAGAACATGGGCTGTCCCAACAGATTCTGACTGCCGTGAATGCGCACTTAGATTCGCATGGGCTGGTGCTCAAAGCGGGCACGATTGTGGACGCCACCTTGTTAGCCGCCCCCGTGAGCAAGAACAATAGTCGCAAGGAACGGGATCCCGAGATGAGTTCGACTCGCAAGAACAACAAGTGGCACTTCGGAGCCAAAGGGCATATCGGGGTCCAAGCGCAAGGACAGCCCATTATTCATTCGACGGAATTTACCACGGCCAAAGGGCATGACCGTCAGCTGTTGGAGGAGTTACAACACGGCGACGAACAGGCGCTATTTGGCGACAGCGCGTATACCAAGCAAGCGGACAAACGCCAAGCGCGCCAGGGTGGTTTTTATTACGGGCTTTCGGACCGCGGCGCCCGGAACCATCCCTTGTCCTCATCGCAAAAGAAACGCAATCGCCGACATTCAGGCATCCGGGCTAAGGTGGAACATCCCTTCCGGGTCATCAAGCATCTGTGGGGACACCGGAAGCTCCGGTATAAAGGCTTGGCCAAGAACGCGTCGCCGTTCACGACGTTATGTGCGCTGTCCAATATATTTTTCTGTCGGCGAGCCCTGCTCGCGGCAGCCTAACGAAGGTAAGCCCCCGATGAGGGGCCCCGATAAGACCCGAATAGGGTAGCCAGGACGAAGCAAAAGGGAACGCCAGACCAGAAGCACACCGCAAAAAAACGAGCCGAGCCCCAACGAGCCTCAATGCCGCTGCCTTTTGCAGAGGGTTCTATAGTAACTGTTTGACGATTTCTGGTGGGCGCGCGAGGATGACTTGGTCCCCTCGTTGAACAAGGGGGCGTTGAATTAAATCTGGTTGTTTGATCATGATGTCTAAAAGCTCATCATCGGTAAATTGGGATTGAGCCAGATTGAGACGTTTATATATATCCTCTTTCTTGCGTATGACATCAGATGGTTTAAGGCTGGCCTTTTTTAAGAGTCCTTTGAGCTTAGATTTTGAAAAAGGTTTTTCGTAATAATTGACTGCTGTAAAGGGCTGTCCGCTTTCTTTAACCAGTTTGATGACTGTCCTGCAGGTGGAGCAGGTGGGTTTTTGGTAAATCATAATTTCAGACATGCTTCTGAACTCCTTTGACGGTTAATAGATTCTTCTTGTACTCTTGACCTAAATTTTGAGGCCATGTTACAAGCTCTTCCGCCTAGCTTGAATAGTGTAAGGTCAATTTTCTGAAATAGGAAATGTGATTAGGATGAAGGACACGACTATATCACAAGAATTCTTTTGTGCGTCGCAAACAGAAAGGACTTTAAAGGATTTACGGGTAAAACGTAAAGGTCAGCCTGTGTATGTCATTGGTCATGAGGATCGGTATAAAGGGCAAGAGGGGGTGTTTGAATTTTTTAATGTTCGGCTTGCAGTGGTGAAATTTCCTGACGAAAAAACCTTGGGGTATGATCCATTAGATTTGTTATTGCCATGTGAGATTGATAAAGATGGTGTAGCATTTTTTGAGATCCGTAATTGCGAAATGTGTGATCAACTGTTTCCGTTGACTTCTGAAGAATTTCATATGGCTGATGAGCGACGTGAATGTCCCGATTGCGCTCCGTAACAGCTGACAAGAATTGAATCCCTGCCGTTAAACTTTTCCAGCGCATCTGTTTATGTACTTCATAAAAGTATGCCAAGCGTTACTTGGACACAGTTGAATTGTTTTCTTCCATTATGCATGCACCAAGAAGGTGTGTGGGTTAGGCCCATCCATCGCCCCAGCGTAGTTTCGTTCGCAACACTTCAAAGTAACTTCGACCTGGAAAACGAATGAGGTGAGTCCGGTGTTTGGATGCGCATATGTCTACAATGTCGCCGGCGAGAATTTCTTCTCTTTCTTGGCCGTCGACTGTTGCCATTGCAGGTTCTTGGCTGGTGAGCTGGATGGAAATTGAAGCTGTGCTTGGAGCCAAAAATGGCCGGTGCGTCAAGGTGTGGGGGCAAATGGGATTAATTAAAAGGGCATCAAGGCTTGGATCGAGAATGGGTCCGTTGGTTGAGAGGGAATAAGCTGTAGATCCAGTTGGTGTGGAAACGATAAGTCCGTCGCTTTGCATATTGGTCATAAAGGCATTATTGACAGACACTGTGGTAGAGATCATCCTCACTAAATGTCCTTTGCTCACGACGACATCGTTTAATGCAGAGTGTTGGCTTATGATCTTCCCAGCTCTTCGAATTTGAACGAAAAGCATTAAGCGAGCGTCCAACTGAAAGGATCCTGAAAAAATATCCGCTAAGGCCTTGGGAATATCATCAAAATGTATTTCAGTCAGAAACCCAAGTCCACCCATATTGACTCCCAAGATAGGAATGCTGCGTTGTTCCACTAGACGCGCTCCACTCAGCATGGTCCCGTCTCCACCGAGGACGATGAGGAGATCTGCCTCTTTCGCTATGCGTTGGCGCTCTGGACATGTTGGTGAAGGTGGCATGTCGTTAGTATCAAGAAGAACCGTTTTCTTGTGGATGCGTAACCAATCTTGAACTTGTGCAACATGCTGAGGCATGTCTGGAGCAGAGGGTTTGGTAAGGATGCCAATGGTTTGGAATATGGCCATGACTTTTAGACGGGGTGTGCTGACTAAGAGACTCGATGGTAGACTCTTGGCCGGCTGATAGCAAGACCTGGGTGACGCCAAAAAACTAGGCAAAAATTTCCCAAATCGCAGGCTTTCTTTGAAGCGATTTTGTTGGTAGAGTTTCTATGAATGTATCGCGAATCCTATTGTGAGAGCATGCAACTTTGCTTGACAGTTTTAGGGGGTCGCGGATAGACTGAAATCATGATTTTTTCTAGTTTTTTTTGAAAGTTCTTGGTTTTTTTGGTGCGCGAAAAGTTTTGCGAATAATCGGTTAGAGGAGGTACCATGTTCGAACGATTCACGGATCGTGGTAGAAAAATTATCATCCTGGCCAGAGAAGAAGCGGAACGGCACCAAAACGATTATCTCGGTACCGAACATCTTGTTCTGGCTATTCTGCGGGAGTCCGATGGTATTGCCCTGATGATCATCAAAAAGATGGGGCTATCACCGGAACAAATCCGTTTAGAAATTGAACGTAATCTTCCTGGCGGTGGAACTACGGTCACCTTTGGTGAAATCCCCTTTAGCCCCCGCGTTAAAAAAGTTATCGAATATGGTGTAGAGGAAGCTCGGCTCTTAGGGCACAATCACATTGGCAGTGAGCACTTATTGCTTGGTCTTCTTCGAGAAGAGGAGGGCATTGGTGGAAAAGTATTGCGAAGTCTAGGTGCCAATCTCCTCACGGCACGGCAGTTGACTGTTACCTTTTTGCGAAAAACTGGAACGAGGGAACGCGATAAAAAGAGTAGTACGCCAGCATTAGATGAGTTTGGAAGGGATCTGACCCAACTGGCTCAAGAGGGGACTCTAGATCCAGTTATCGGCCGGGCTGATGAGATTGAACGCGTCCTCCAAATTTTAAGTCGTCGGACAAAAAATAATCCAGCACTCATTGGTGAGTCTGGCGTGGGGAAGACGGCTATTGTCGAAGGGCTGGCTCAAAGGATTATCGGATTAGATGTTCCTGATAACTTGTTGAACCGACGTGTGATTGCATTAGATCTTGGTTCGCTGGTTGCGGGTACCAAGTACAGAGGGCAATTTGAAGAACGCCTGAAAGTAGTGATGAAAGAAATTTCACAGGCTGGCAATATTATTTTATTCATTGATGAATTACATACTCTAGTGGGGGCCGGTGCGGCTGAAGGCTCCATTGATGCAGCCAATATGTTGAAGCCAGCATTGTCCCGTGGAGAAATTCAATGCATTGGTGCCACAACTCTTGATGAATACCGTAAGCATATTGAAAAAGATGGCGCATTAAAGCGGCGGTTCCAATCTATCCACGTACAACCGCCATCTGTGGAAGAAACCATTAGCATTATTCAAGGGTTACGTGATCGATACGAAGAACATCATGGAGTGGATTATACCGATGAAGCTGTTGAAGAAGCCGTTAAACTCACTGATCGATATATTACCGACAGATTTTTGCCTGACAAAGCGATTGATCTGATAGATGAAGCTGGTTCGCGTGCGAAATTGTTGACTTATGCGCTACCACCAGAATTGAAATCATTAGATCAAGAGTTAAAAAGGGTCGCTCGAGAGAAAGAGGTGGCAATTGGCTTGCAGAATTTTGAAGAAGCCGTAAAGTTTCGCGAAGAAGAAGAGCGGTTTCGAAAATTGCTGGATGATGCCAAACAGGATTGGAAGAAAAAACAAGAAAAAAATCGCCCGGTTATCTCAGGTGAAGATGTGGCCTATGTTGTGTCTAAGATCACAGGCATTCCTCTCTTTAGGTTAGAAGAAGAGGAGTCCGAAAAACTCTTGCATATGGAGGACTATCTTCATAAACGTATTGTGGGACAAGAAGAAGCCATTTCAGCTATTTGCCGATCCATCCGGCGGTCTCGCGCTGGCCTGAAAGATACTCGAAAGCCAATTGGGTCGTTTATTTTCCTCGGCCCAACCGGTGTTGGAAAAACCGAATTAGCCAGGGCTTTAGCTGAATTCCTCTTTAATACGGATGAAGCGTTAATTCGGGTTGATATGTCTGAGTACCAAGAGAAGTTCACGAGCTCTAGACTCTTTGGGGCTCCTCCAGGGTATGTCGGCTATGAAGAAGGTGGACAATTGACGGAAAAGGTTCGACGGCGTCCCTATTCCGTGGTTCTGTTTGATGAAATTGAAAAGGCGCATCCAGATATTTTTAATGTCTTGTTGCAGGTGCTTGATGATGGTGTACTTACTGATAGCTTAGGTCGGAAAGTTGATTTCAAAAATACGATTTTAGTCATGACTTCGAATATCGGGACTCGGTTTATCCAAAAGGGCGTATCACTCGGATTTCAGCGTGATGTAGAAGCCGAAAATACCACGCGAGTGAAAGGTGAAGTCTTGGGTGAATTGAAGCGGCATTTCAGTCCTGAATTTTTGAATCGTCTTGATGAATTAGTGGTCTTCCACCAACTCACGAAAGAGCACTTGTTCAGTATTATTGACATCCTCATTGGAGAGCTGAATGCCCGCTTAGTTGACCGAGGTATCATTTTAGATGTGAGTGTAGAAGTGAAACAATGGCTCATTGATGAGGGCTTTGAATCTCAGTACGGTGCCCGCCCACTTCGACGAACGATTCAACGTTGTCTAGGTGATCCTCTTTCAGAGGAACTCATTAAAGGGCGGTTTAAAGATGCGAAGAAAATTAAAGTGGTGCTGACCGATCAGACCCCAGCTTTCATTGAAGAAGAAGTGTTAGCGAGTGTGTGATTGGAAGTAAACGAGGTTTGAATGTATATGAGACCCTCAGGACGTCAAGTTCTGAGGGTCTCGTTGTTTTTGGGAAAGGTTTTTCAAAGAATGTCATTAAACATTTTAGGTATTGAGACATCCTGTGATGAAACTGCTGTGGCTGTTTTAGATGGAGAAAGCCACATTCTGTCAAGTGTGATGGACTCCCAGATTTCTATGCATGCACCCTTTGGTGGTGTGGTGCCTGAGTTGGCCTCTCGGCGGCATATGGAACGGTTGGAAAGTTTGACCAAAGAAGCGTTGGATCGTGCATCGCTTTCTCTTGTCGACATTACCGGCATTGCGGTGACCAATCGCCCTGGTTTGGTGGGAGCATTGATTGTGGGAGTGAACTTTGCAAAAGCATTAGCTTTTGCTCGGAATATTCCGTATGTCACGGTGAATCATTTAGAAGGACATTTGGCGTCTGCCTGGTTAGCCAACCCTGCAATGGTGACTCCCGCAATGGTGCTTGTGGCTTCTGGAGGCCATACACATTTAGCGTGGGTCACGAATCGTGGCGAATGTCGATTTATCGGTTGGACCTTGGATGATGCGGCTGGAGAAGCCTTTGATAAAGGAGCAAAAATGTTAGATTTGCCGTATCCAGGTGGTCCGGCAATAGATGCATTGGCGAAACAGGGCAATCCAAAGGCGGTGTCGTTCCCCCGTCCACAAAGGCATAGCGGCGATCTTACATTTAGTTTTAGTGGGCTGAAAACGTCGCTCCTATATTTTCTGAAGAAAGCAAAACAGACAAGCGAGGTGCCGCTGCCTGTGGCCGATATCGCGGCAAGTTATCAAGAGGCAATTGTGGATGTGTTAGCAGAAAAATTGTGTGATGCTGCAGAGCAGTATGGTGCAAAGGCAATTTCAGTTGTTGGGGGCGTTGCGGCTAATTCTCGCTTGAGAGAAAAGATTCAGGCACAGGCTCAAGGAAAGGGTTTACATGTCACTCTTCCGCCGCGATCTCTTTGTACAGATAATGCGGCGATGATCGCGGCAGCGGGATTGGAAAAATTTCGACGGCAGGAATTTGCATCTTGGGAGGAAGACGCGATATCAACTTTGCAATGTAAAAACGAGTTTTTGGCAAACGTGGGACCTTTGACTTAATACCTGGAGAGTTGATCATGAGGGAGGCAGAAAATTCCACAAGTACTTGGTAATCTCCAAGGGTTGAAAGCAAATTTTGTCGGACGTATTGAACGTTTGTATCGACGGCGTATTCCGCCTGAACTAGTTGTGACGTTGGATGTGGCTCGCGAATGCGCCGACCTCACATTTGAAACTCGCCGACAAATTGGGTTGCTGGTAAATCGGCAAGGCCAAATTGAGTCTGTCATTATTGGAAACAGTCATGAATTGGAAATTCCTTATTTATCCAGGACGCGTTCGGGTCTTCGGTTGTTGCGTGGCGTGAGATTGGTTCATACCCATTTGAAAAATCAACCGTTGACACAGGATGATCTCACCGACTTGGCTCTTCTTCGTTTAGATTTGATTATGGCGTTAGGTGTGGGACAAACAGGTGGATTGCAGGATGTTTATGTAGCCCATAACCTACCAAGTTCTGCAAAAGGTCAGGCGTACAAACAATTACAGCCTTGTGCTTTTCAATCGTTTCAGATGAATTGCCAAGAATTTATCCAATCGTTAGAACAGGATATTTTAAAAGGTTGTGAGGTTTCCAAAGAGGGAATTCGTGAAGGACGTGCTCTGTTAGTCAGTGTAGGGACAGGCCATGTGGCGTTTCAACAAGAGCGATTAGATGAACTTCAGGAGTTAGTGCGTGCGCAAGGTGTGGAGGTCTTAGGGTGTGTGATCCAGCGCCCAGCTTCCATTCATCCTAAATATGTTGTGGGTTCGGGCAAAATGAAAGATTTGGCAATTCAAGCATTGCAATCTGGAGCAGATATGTTGATCTTTGATCAAGATTTGACTCCGGCACAAGTGCGAGGCATTTCTGAAATTACTGATATCCGAGTGTTGGATCGTTCGCAAGTGATTCTTGATATTTTTGCCAAACGAGCCCATTCTCATATTGGGAATATTCAAGTCGAGTTAGCTCAATTGCGATATCGCCTACCTCGCTTAGCACAGTCGAGCACAGCTTTTTCACGTCTAGCTGGTGGGATTGGCACGCGGGGCCCAGGAGAAACAAAATTGGAGACGGATCGTCGCCGTATTCATGACCGTATTCAACATTTAGAGCGGGACTTAACCTCAATAGGGCTAGGCCGGCATGAGCAACGGAAGCGCCGAATCAAAAGGGGGCTGCCGGTTGTCTCTCTTGTCGGCTACACCAATGCGGGAAAATCGACGTTGTTCAATGCCTTGACGGACAGTCAGATGTCAGTCAAAGATCGCGTCTTTGAAACCTTAGATGCTGTCAGTCGTACGTTGTGTTTTTCAACTGTAAGAGAAGTGATTTTGACAGATACGGTGGGGTTTATCAGAGATTTGCCAAAAGATTTGGTCGCTGCATTTCAAACCACGTTGCAAGAATTGCAAGAAGCAGATGTGTTGGTACATGTTATTGATGCTCATGCTAAAAATCCTGAGCAGCATATCATAGCGGTTGACCAGATTTTGAATGAGTTAAACCTTCAAAGTATTCCCTGCATTCGGTTTTTTAATAAAGGAGATCTTCTTGGCGTCGAAGATATGCAGCGATTGTGCAATCGCTTTCAAGGAATTGGTGGGTCTGCGTTAGAGAAGCAATCTCTTGAGAGGATTCGCGAAGAAATAAGACTAAGGCTTGTAACTCTTCAGAACCAGAATTCTCATATGCCTGAACCATCACAAAATATTTTTGTTGAACATATGGTCTCAGCCAATGGTCTTGGTTCAAAGTGATGGTGGCTTCAAGAGGGCTCACACAGAAAAGACTTCGCCCTCAGCAATCTTATGCCGATGCGAAAAAACGTGTGAGGCGAATCTTAAAAGTTTTACAGCAATCGATTCCCGATGCCACAGTGGCCTTGGATTCATCGAATCCCTTTGAGTTATTGGTGGCAACTATTCTGTCGGCTCAATGTACAGATGAGCGTGTCAATCAAGTCACACCTAATCTCTTTGCTCACTATCGTACACCAGCAGAACTTGCAAATGCTGATCAGACTGAATTGGAATCACTCATTAAGTCAACCGGGTTTTTTAAGAGTAAGTCCCGACATCTTATTGGATGTGCCAAAGTATTGGTGGCAACATTTCATGGAAATATTCCCCAGACTATGGAGGAATTAACCCAGTTACCAGGAGTTGGGCGAAAGACAGCCAATGTCATCTTAGGGACCTATTTTGGAAAACCGGCTGTAGTCGTGGATACGCATGTCAAGCGAGTGTCCAATCGGCTTGACTTGACGCGAAGCCAAGATCCAACAAAAATCGAACAGGATCTTCAATCCCTTTTACTTCAATCGCAATGGACGATTGGAGCGCAACGATTTTTATTACATGGGCGGCATGTGTGTCAGGCCAGAACGCCACAGTGTGACCGATGTTTGCTATATCACGAGTGTGAATGGGAAGGGAAACACAAGCTTAAATGAGAAGCATGACAGGATTTGGAAAGCGGGAAATCCTCTCTCAGGGAACCATGGTAGGCGTGGAAATTCGAGCGGTGAATCATCGATTTTGTGAAATCTTGGCTCGTCTTCCTAAAACACTCTCGAGTATGGAATTAGACCTCAAAGAACAGGTCAAACAGGTGTGTCATCGTGGTCGTATTGAGATAATGGTGACCGTGAATGGTAGCGGTTTAGCATCAAAAAAAAACGTGCAATTAGATCGGGATCTCGCCCGTCGGTATATCCAAGGGTTGAAAGGGTTGCAGCGGGACTGCCAATTGAGTGGAACGATTGATGTGAATGTCATCGCTGGTTTCCGAGATTTATTTACGGTGAATGAAGAACCGGCTCCATTTAAAGATCTATCGACAGTAGTGAGGAGATTGACAAAAAAAGCTTTAGGCGATTTAGAGAAAATGCGGAAAAATGAAGGAACCGTGTTGCAAAAAGATTTGACTCAGCGTCTTCACACGATTGAAAAACAGCTTCGAGCTGTTCAGCAACGAATTCCCCTGGCTTTGAAAGCTTCGAGTCTACGTTTAAAGGGGCGGGTTGCAAAATTGTTAGATGGTCAATCGGTGAATATGGATCGAATAGCTCAAGAAATTGCTATGCTGGCTGAACGTTCTGATGTGACGGAGGAGCTGACCAGGTTACAAAGTCATGTGGCCCAATTTCGTGCGGCATTAAAAGAGAAGACCCCTGTGGGTAAGCGGCTTGATTTTCTGTTGCAGGAAATGGGACGTGAAGTCAACACGATAGGCTCCAAGGCGAATGATAGGGATATTTCCGCTGAGGTGGTGGAATTAAAAAGTGAATTGGAAAAAATCCGCGAGCAAGTGCAAAATATCGAATAACGTATTGCAATAATTCTTATCTGGAACACGAGGATGTCCTTAAAAGGGAAGACGCTGTTGTTTGTTGTTTCCGGTCCTTCTGGTGTTGGGAAGTCGACACTTTGCCAGCATATCTTACGAGATGTTCCGGATATTCGACTGTCAGTATCGTGTACCACACGGGCTCCACGGTCAGGGGAAACAGATGGTAAGGAATATCGGTTTATTTCTGAAGAAAAGTTTCGCGCAAGAATTGAGGAGTATGCGTTTGCGGAATGGGCAGAAGTCTATGGTCAGTTATATGGGACCCCATGGAAAGAATTGGAACAGGAACCAGGAATTCACACCGATATTTTATTAGATATTGATGTTCAGGGCGCTCGTCAGGTCATGAAAACTCTGCACAAGGCCGTGACGATATTTATTCTTCCCCCTTCTTTGGAAACCTTAAGAACGCGGTTGGCTGATCGAGGGACTGATTCCTCTGAAGAGCAAAGCCGGCGGTTTCAAAAATCCCAAGATGAAATGAAAAGTTATTCCGAGTACCAATATACGATTCGCAATGAGACCCTGGACCAGGCCATACAGGAGTTGCGAGCCGTCATTATAGCGGAGCGAGTAAAAACGGCCCATGTGCAGCCCTCTCAAGTGTTTCGATAATGGCTGTAATTGAAGAGGTCGAATAGGCTAAAATTAGTTCCAGTATTCTTTAACGTCCCAGAAAGGATGAGGTGAGTCAGATGGATGCATTATCGTTACTACCCGAACATCATCAACAAGACTTTGATTCTCGCTATCGAATTGTGCTGATTGCAGCTCAACGAGCCAAGCAGCTGGTGCGAGGAGCTGAATCAAAGGAAGCCAGTAAATTTTCCAAAGATACTTCGATCGCTCTTGAAGAAGTGTTGGGGGGAGATGTGCCATTTTTAATGGGGCAGGAAGCGAAGGATGCCATGCGGGAAGCAAAGTTGGCGAGTCAGCGTCCTATCGATCCAGCGCTTTATGCGCAACCTGACGAAAATGCGCAGGAAATAAAAAAAGAATTGAGTGTCTACATTGATGATACTGCTCAACACGGTGTTGCGGAGATTGAACCTTCCGCTGAAGAAAGTGAGAATTAGGGCTTTTCATGGCTCATTCTCCATTGACAGGCAAGCGAATCGTTCTGGCAGTGACTGGGAGTATTGCTGTCTATAAAGCTATAGGGCTTCTACGTCTTCTGATTCAACAGGGAGCTAGTGTTCAGGTGGTGATGACGAAGTCTGCCACCGAATTTGTTACTCCTCTTACGTTTGAAGTGCTCTCTGGCTTACCTGTGACTTCTGATCTGTTTTCCGGTCATCAGGATATGAAGCATCTTTCGGTAACGGAACAAGCTGATGTTATGCTTGTTGCTCCATGCACAGCCAACAGTCTTGCAAAGTTGGCCTTGGGCCTGGCTGATAATGTTCTTGGAACGATGGCTCTGACTCTGCAATGTCCTTTGGTCATTTGTCCGGCCATGGATGGGGAGATGTGGACTCATCCGACAGTACAAGCACATGCGAAGGTTCTTCAGGGAAGAGGAGTGACTATTGTTGAGCCAGAGAATGGAGAGCTGGCATCTGGGCATTGGGGAAAAGGGCGGTTAGCCAGTGAGGAAGCCATTCTCACGGCCACGCAACATGCTCTTCAACCCCGAAGGGATTGGTTGGGTGAGCGAGTTTTAATTTCAGCTGGTCCAACGCGTGAACCCATTGACCCCGTTAGGTTCTTTACTAATGGATCATCTGGAAAAATGGGTTATGCCTTGGCTGAAGCGGCTACCGCACGAGGGGCAGAGGTAGTCTTAGTCTCAGGCCCTACTAATCTTGAATGTCCTCGTGGAGTAACGCGAGTGCCTGTTGTGACAGCGGATGACATGTTGCAGGCCTTGACCGCGCGATTTGATTGGGCTTCCACGCTGATCATGGCCGCGGCAGTTGGAGATTTTCGAGCCAAAGAATCATATGCCCATAAAATGAAAAAGGCCCAATGGAATGGTGACGCACTTCCGTTAGAGCGCACACAAGATATTTTATTGGCGCTTTCTGCTCAGCGCACGCATCAACGAATGATTGGGTTTGCTGCAGAAACGGATAATCTTATTGAACATGGACAAGCCAAGCTAAAAGGTAAACAATTGGATATGTTGATTGTTAACCAGGTTGGAGGCGCACAATCTGCGTTTGGAAGCGACTCCAATGAAGTCATTGTTCTCACCCCTAATGCCCCTCCCATTCCGATTTTGCGTATGCCAAAACGACAATTAGCCGACGTACTTTTAGATCACATCCACACACTTTCCCCTTCATTACATTCTCATCATTCTGTTTCACACCCTACGGCCTGATCCCTTCGGTTTTTCAATTTCTCCTAATACTGTGATGGGCACGGTCTTTCTGCGTATTTTTCATATTTCAGAGAAAAGATTGGGTGCTTTTTCGAAAGGAAAGAGAAATAACAGTTTGTAAATAATAATAACTTAACTTAAGGAGCTAATCTGCCGATAAGTATAGGAATGGAAGGATTTTTTATGAATATCCTCTTTCTTGGCTGGCTTGCGACTATAATTGTTTTGGCTGCACGTAAGATTTAACTCTGGTCTTTCCCCCTCTTTGAGCGTCTTCTCTATTTACTTTTTCCTCTCTTGAAAATTCGATATCGGCACTGTTTTTGCTGAACTAGGCAATGTACGGGTGTACTGTTTACCAGGCGGCCTAGATACATAGTGCCAAAGTCTGGGCTCTATCTGTGATCAGAGGATACCCTGATTATCCTCATTTGTTGGAATAAGAGGTTGTGGTGGAAGCATGTCGGCAAAAATTACCTAGAAGACACTTTGCTTTCGTGATGGTTTATTAAATCGATGTATATAAAGATTATTCTCAAAACAAGGACAAGAGAAAGGTTGATGCAGAAATTTGGGAAAATGGGAATTGTCCTTCTTCTAGGATGCTGTCTTGTGTTGGGAGGTGGCGTGGGGAATGGATGGAGCCAAGATTTCAGCGCAGCCGTGTTTTATGGCGCTAATCCCCCATGGGACGAGTTGAAAGCCTTTAAGGTGGTGGTGGTAGAGCCGGAACATGGATTTCAGCCAAAAAAATATCGGACCTCCACTAGTGAACTCTTTGCTTATGTCAGCCTGGGGGAAGTCCTTCCTACTCGCGCTTATGCGCAAAAGATTCCTGAGGCATGGATTATTGGAAAAAATAAGGCTTGGCAATCTCAAATTGTGGATCAATCTCAAGAAGGATGGGTGGATTTTGTCCTGGAACAAATTATTAGTCCACTTTGGGCGCAGGGGTATCGAGGATTTTTCCTCGATACCCTTGATTCCTATCAGCTAGTCAGAAAAGACGAGGTATTTCAGCAGGCACAGCAACTAGGTCTTCTCAAAGTTATTCGTAGAATGAAACAAAAATATCCTACGGCAAAACTCATTTTCAATCGAGGTTTCGAACTAGTGCCTCATATCCACAATGAGATCTTTGCTTTAGCCGTGGAATCGTTATTCAAGAGTTGGAACCCATCGATCAAACAATATATTTCCGTGTCTCAACCGGCTCGTGCTTGGTTGTTAGAAAAATTAAAATCTTTTCGGAAAAAGTATAAGCTTCCGGTGATTGTTATTGATTATCTCCCTCCGGAAAGGCGATCTGAAGCTCGAGGGGTGGCCAAAAAAATTCAAGACCTTGGGTTTATTCCATGGGTGACGACTCCTGATTTGGACGCCCTTGGAGTTGGGTCCCATGAAGTTCTCCCTCGAAAGGTGTTGCTTTTTTACGATGGCCAACAACATTCAGATCCTACAGAAAGTGAAATTCATCGATTTATTGATTTCCCATTGCAACATCTCGGTTTGGTGCCAGAGCATTGGGATATTCGACAAGGCCTTCCGACCCATACGATCGCTGGTCGTTATACGGGTATTGTGGTCTGGCTCACAGGGCTTGAAGCTCCGATGGATGATGCATTTCATCAATGGATTTCGCGGCAAATTCTCCAACAGGTCAAAGTGGTATTTTTGGAGTCCTTTGGATTTCCTCATAGGAACGATCTTCTTCAGCTATTTGAAATTGATGTAGGAGTGCATTCTCGAGGACTAGAACGCATTCATGTTCGGAGTTTAGATCCGATTATTGGATCAGAGTTTCCACCGTTCGCAGATCGCCAACATTTTTTCCCTTTTCATAATAGAGGCGGAACACCGCTCTTACAGCTTGTCAAAGGGGAAAATACGATACAAGATGCGATCGGGTTGTCATGGTGGGGCGGGTATGCGCTTCGGCCATTTCCAGTTGTGGCCTTGCCACAAAAAGGAGGAAATCGGTGGATTTTTGACCCCATTCAATTTTTTCAACGCGCGCTGCAGCTCGCACCCATTCCTATTCCAGAAACCACTACTCGGTTCGGACGACGTCTTCTCATTTCCCATGTTGATGGAGACGGATTCCCTAGTCGAGTAGAATTTTCTCATCCTCATCCTGAAATTGAATATGCCGGAGAAATGTTGTTGGAGAATATTCTTCGGTCCTATGCCATTCCTACGACCGTTTCCATTATTGAAGGGGAAATTGGCCAGGCAGGAATGTATCCGAATCTTTCTCACCGATTAGAACGAACGGCAAAACAGATCTTTGCACTTCCTCACGTAGAAATTGCCAGCCATTCCTATTCTCACCCGTTCGTATGGCAGACAGCGAATAAACAGGAAATCAATAAACCGCATCTCCCCATCCCTGGGTATGCGTTTACGCTTGATCAGTTGCCGCGAGAAATTGAAGGATCGGCCGATTACATTGATCAATCGTTAGCGCCGGAGAATAAAAAAACACAAGTCTTTTTATGGACCGGGGATTGTAACCCTTCAGATGAGGCCCTGAAATTAGTTGATGCGCGTGGATTGGCCAATATGAATGGTGGTGATACCACGATCACTAAACAAAATCATTCGTTGACCGCAGTCGCTCCACTTGGAATCCAAAAAGGGGCCTACTTGCAGGTATATGCTCCAAATCAAAACGAAAATATGTACACCAACTTATGGAAAGGACCATTTTATGGGTATCAACAAGTCATCGAAACTTTCCAACTTACTGAATATCCTCGGCGTTATAAACCAATCAATATTTATTATCACACGTATTCTGCTAGCAAACAGGCATCATTAAGAGCATTACATAAAGTTTACAACTGGGCATTGTCCCAACCGGTCAACCCAATTTTTGTTTCGGAATATGTGCAATTAGTGCAAGATTTTTCCCACATGGTTGTCGCACGAATCCAGGGTGGCTGGGAAATACGGAACGTAAAGAACACTACCGAGCTTCGAGTGCCACAAACAATGGGTTTTCCTGATTTGGAATTGAGTCGAGGCGTTCTGGGGTATGCGGATCATGGTCATGAACGATATATCCATGTTGATCCGTCTTTATCCCCTTTCTTGGTGATGGGCGCTAAATCTCCGGTACGCCCATTTTTGGTTTCAACCAATGGCATGATTCTGAAATGGAATCAAACAGAAACAGCGATGGAGGTGCAGTTGAAGGGATATCGTCCGCTCACAATGGAAATGGGAAATGTTTCGTCATGTGAGGTAGTAGAAGGCCCACCTCTGAATGAACAAAAAGTCGAAGGCCAAAATTTCACGCTTCGCTTTGGTGAAGGGCAGGACCGCGTTGCTTCCATCGTCTGTAGGTAATGCTCCTCGATCTAAACCAGAGGAGCGGTTATTCCCTTTATGGAAGCTCATTGGGCTAGGAGTATGTACGTTAGTCGTATTTGGGGTTTTGTACCACAATCAAAAAGTATTACAGCAAGTGGCGCAGGTTAAAAATCCAAATGATATTAGTATGTTTTTTTTAAAAAATATCCAAGAAGAGCATCCACAAGAGGAATTGTGGAGAATTTTATTGGCGAAGCAGCAAGTAAATTTAGGTGAATTGAGTCTTGCGCAAGAAACATTGAGGCCTTTGTTCAAGAGTCAAGATTCAGTATTACAAAAGGACGCAAGGTTTATCAATCTGCAAATTTTGGAAATGCAGTTACTGGTAAGCGGCAAGCCAGAACGCATGAAGAAAAACTTACAGTTGGATATGGTCGAGAGGATTGATGAACTTCTGCAATATTCGATGTCCTCAAAAGATCTCAGTAGCCTGGCCGAATCGGCCTTACTTATTGGAGATTGGAAATTGGCGACTAAAGTGTATCGTCAATTAGCTCAAGTAGATCAGACTCATCAAGCCAAATGGTTTCGAAAAGGGGCCACCCTTGTTTTAGGACAAGGGGCTTACGCCCAAGCTGCAGAATTATTTTTTCTTGCTCGTGCTCAAAGTCGATCCATCAAGGAAAAACGAGAGGATTACCTATCAGGTCTCAAAGCCTTAATCGAAGGGAATTTGCTTCAAGAAGCTTTGGTAGAGGCGGAGAAGCATCTTGGAGACCTAAGCCAAGATGAATTTATTTTAAAGTATTTAGTGAAATTAGGAAGAGCGGCTGGAAATGGAGCTTTTGCTCAAAAATATGTTGAAAAGCTCTTGCATTTAGCAAGCAGAATAGCCAAAAAAATCTTTGTCACATTCGTCTCTTCACAGTATGAGGCAGAGGAAAATGTAAAAGTTGCAGGAGATAAAAAATCAAAGAATTGGTTTAGAGTGTTCCCAATATCAAATTTGATAAAAGTGAAAAAAACGGGATCTAAAAGGAAGCTTCGTCCTTATGACGCGGCTATCTATGAGCTAGCCTACACGGTGTATGTGGAGAATGGGGCGGTGGCGGCCGCGTATGACGTAGCGGTGGCGGCGAGTGCAGCAGTGCCGGGGGATCTGACGTGGCGGCAGCGGTGGGCGCAAGTGGCGGAATGGACGGGCCGGGGAGCGGAGGCGTTAGCGCAGTGGCAGGTGGTGGCGCAGCAGCAGCCCAGTCCTGAGGCCTGGGCGGCCCTGGTGCGGTTAGCCCCGGGGCTCACGCAGCCTGCCGAGCGTCCACTGGCCCAAGCCGCCTTAGCGTTGGTGGTGGCACAGGGGCCTCCCCGGGAACAACGCGCGGCCCGATGGGCGTTATTGGCGCTAGCGCAGCAGCAGGCCGTGGCTGACGGTGACGCGGCCACGCGCGCAGCGATCGGGGCCCAGGTGCAAGCGTTGGTAGGAGAACTGCAGAGTGTAGCCGAGGGCGAGCAGTTGTTGCGCGTGGGCTTAGCGCATGAGCAATGGGCGGTCGTGGAGAAGGTGTTAGCACACCTGGCGCGGCAGGGCACGCCAGAGCAAGTACTGGGGTGGTATCAGCAGAGTGCGGAGACGGCCTTAGGGCACGGCGCCTATGCGCAAGCGGCAGCGTGGTGGTTTGTGGTGCAGGCGCAGGCGGGGACGCGCGCCGGGCAGCGGGCGGCGTTTCAAGCGGGGTTGCAGGCGTTAGTGGCCGGGCAGCAGGTTGAGGCCGTGCCGGCGGCCGTCGCGCAGCAGTTGGGGGCGTTGGCGACAGACCCAGCTGCGGTGGGCAGTGCGGTTACGGCGTTGCGGGCGGCTGGGGCGGGGGCTGCTGCCAGTGAGTATGTGGCGGCGTTGTGGGCGGCCGGCGCGCCGGTCTATGACGCGGCTATCTATGAGCTAGCCTACACGGTGTATGTGGAGAATGGGGCGGTGGCGGCCGCGTATGACGTAGCGGTGGCGGCGAGTGCAGCAGTGCCGGGGGATCTGACGTGGCGGCAGCGGTGGGCGCAAGTGGCGGAATGGACGGGCCGGGGAGCGGAGGCGTTAGCGCAGTGGCAGGTGGTGGCGCAGCAGCAGCCCAGTCCTGAGGCCTGGGCGGCCCTGGTGCGGTTAGGACGAGGGTTGCGGAATCTCCAAGCCTGGGCTTTTGGTTTGGAAGAAATGAATAAAGCCTTAGGACTCTTGCCCCATCACATGAAAGAGTTGGCAGGGGTATACGAAGAAATGGGAGAGCCAGAAAAAGCCATTGCCCAACTTCAACATGCATTCGACCAGGCTCCGAAGCAAGAGGCTTTAGAGGATTTGGGGCTAGTCTATGAACGGATGGGGAGAACGCAAGAGGCTTTAGAGGCCTTCGATATTTTGAGTGCGCAGTATGGCAGTACGATGAAATTAGCAAAAAAACGAGCGAGGTTGTTGTACGAGCAAGGAAAACTTCGAGAAGCCTTGACTGTTCTTACTGAACAACAAGATAAGGCCCCGTTGGATGATTTTCATTATTGGGAAACCCTGGGAGATATTGCATGGGATCTTCAAGAAGATGTTGTGTCTCGTCAGGCGTATGAATCACTTTTTCAGCATAAAGAGCTTTCGGCGTTTGAGTTGGAACGATATGTGTGGTTGGTGAAGGGTGATGATCCTCAACTTGGTATTCAGTTAGCTCAATACGGATGGCAGCGTTTTTTTAAGGTGGGGTTTTTTCTTCTAGGTGTAGATATTCTTCAACAAGAAAAAGAGTGGGATGCGTTAGCCAAGATGTTAGAAGATGTGACGGAATCGCAACTTCGAATACTTGAACCCCAACAACAATATTGGCTAGTCCGCGCGGAAGTTTTTTCCAGGAAGGGAGACCTGGAACGTGCGCTCGAAGCCTATCAAGAAGCCTTGCATCATGAGCCGCATTCTCCAGTCATTCGTTTAGCCATGCTATGGCTTCTTATTGATGGGCAACAGCTGGAGCAACTTCATTCCTTGTTGGTCAAATGGGAGAAGAGCGCGGCAGCCGATTCGCGGTTTTGGAGTGCTTTTGCGTCAGCCTATATGTTGCTTGGTCAACCACTACAGGCGCTGCCCTATTTTGAACAAAAATTTCAAGAATCGCCGCGTGATTATTTATGGGTGTTGTACTATGCAGATGCCCTAGAGTTGGCGGGGCAGCGTTCTCATGCTTGGGAGCTTCGTCAATATGCTTGGGTGACATTACGCAAGGAGGCCCAGTCGAGTAATGATCTGGATTGGAATCAAGATGTCATGCGCGCTTATGGAAGATTAGCGCTGACTCGAGAATCTGGAGACAGAGTTTTGGCTCTCTTTTTGCGCCTTCTTCGCCAACAGCCAGATGCAGCCACCAAAGAACTTATTCTGTCCTGGTACCTGAGTCGAGAAGAATACGACCCTGCACGGTTTTGGTTATGGCGTTACTATGCCAGACAATTATCCAAGCCGAACTTTGCCTCCCTTGCGCTAGCCTTGATTGATAACAATGAAGTAGTGCTAGATCGTCTCTTATCAGAAAAAAACCATTCGTTAGATCGTTTGCAGCAAGTGGAAGCTGCAAAACGTCTCCGGCGAGACCGGTTGGTGCAAACGTTGGCTTCCGAAGGTGTGGAGAGTTCGCTCACTCCAGACTTGTATGCTCATGTATTGTCGGATTCAGTTCTTTCGCATATGGCATCTCCCCTAGACACTCATCAACAACTTCCCTTGACTGCTCAGTTATGGAGTGGTGTTCCTCATGTGAATACCCGCTTTCGCTTTCAAAACCGTTCGCCATTAGTTTTCCAACAGATTGAACAACTTTGGAATGTTCCGCTTGGTCGAGGCATAGAATTTCATCCTTTTATAAGCCATGGCTGGCAACACAATACGGATCGAAAGGTATTTCGCCGTGTGCCGAGAGCCGATACTCGAATCGGGGGGTATTTGCAATGGAATATGGGACCGGTACTTGGAGAATTTTCACTCTATCATCGCCAAGCTCTTTCTGCATTTGTGTCCTTGCGTGGCCGTACTCAGCTGACGTGGAGGGGAAGAACAACGTCTGAATTTTTGATTGGGAGAAATTTGGAAGCCGATATTTCTGTGGGCATGCTGGTTGGAGGAGTTCAAGATTTGTTACGGATGAATCATACCTACCAAGTGAGTAAATGGGACACGGCATTCCTGCAGTTTGACTATCCACGTTTTTATAGCCAGGACCGTAGATTCCTTGGACAAGGCATTGCCGTGGAAGGGGCTTGGTCTCATCGTCTTCGACTTGCCTATCCTGATATCACGTTTCGGTTGTCAGGGAATTGGCAACGCTATTCTAGAAGACAGGAAGTTTCTGGGAAGTTGCCGCGGTTATTTTCTTCACAACATTCATCCATCCCAGTTAGTAATGTACTTCCCAAAACGTTTAGCCAGATTGAATTGGGGGCAGGAGTGGGGGAGTCGACGTTCTTTTCCTATGGCAAAAACATTCGCCCATTTTTATTTGGGGGGGTGAATCTTAATCCTGAAACAAGCGTTGGCGCCAATATTTCAGGTGGGATTAAAGGGAGTGTTATCGGACAAGACCAGCTTTCGTTATATGGGCGATATTTGCGAGGAGGGTTTAGACAAGACTCTACCGTTACTGAATGGGGTTTGCAGTATCAATTGTGGTTTTAACGAAGGAGGACATGATGGGGACATGGCGGCGATGGGAATGGTTGTTGGTCGGCGGGTTGTGTTTGGTGGTGAGTGGAGGCTGCTCCGTGATTGATTCCTCGGTCGCACCCTCACTGTCGACCGATAAGACTTGGGCGATTTTGCCGTTTACGAATTTGACGGAAACACCTCAAGCAGGTCGACGTGTCGAAGCGATCTCAACAGGGTTATTACATGCTATGGGAGTCAAATCTTCCATTCAATATTCTTCGACAGAGAAAATAGATATTCCTGAGATCGGTTCCTTTACAGATACCCGTGCGGCAGCTTTATCGTGGGCCAAATCTCGGCAGGCTCAATATGCATTGACGGGGGTAGTTGACGAATGGCGTTATAAGGTTGGTGTGGATGGAGAGCCAGCCGTTGGAGTGACACTCGAAGTTGTAGATGTCGCGACAGGAACAGTGGTCTGGAGTGCGGTTGGTGCTCAAACGGGGTGGGGGCGGGAAGCCGTCAGTGCGGTTGCGCAAAAACTCGTACGTCATCTTTTGGAACAGGCACATCTACATATTTAAATGAACGTTCCATTACATTTACGTATTCTTCCCCAACGATGGCAATGGGGTGAAGCCACGCTATTAACGGTTGGCGTTGTCGGTCTTGCAGCTTGGCTGCATCCAGAGGACCCTTTTTTGTCAGGCTATTCGTTCCCTTGGATTTGGGTAGCACCACTTCTTGTTGCGCTGCGTTATGGGATGTGGGCGGGGATGTTGTCGAGTGGAATGATCCTTGGTGGATGGCTCATCTCTGATCAATTGTTTGGAGGCCCTTTCCCTACACTAGGGAAATCCTATGTTGTGGGATTGCTCTTTTTGGTCTTGCTAACAGGAGAATTTGGGAGTCAATGGAATATCCATCTGACTCAAATCAAAGAATGGAATGAATATTTGCGTCGGCGAGTTCATGAAATCACACAATCGTACCACTTGCTCGGGATGTCTCATCAGCAACTAGAAAAGCATCTAGCAAGTCGTCCATTGACCTTACGTGATGCGTTAACCCGATTGCGTGGTTTTTTCCTTGATTCAGAAGAGGGCATATCTGATAGCGGGGCTCATAAGTTTTTGGCCTTGATTGGGCAATATTTTCAATTTGAAATCGCCTCGATTCAGAGTGTTGGTCCAAGTGGCATACAGGCTGAGCCACTGGCGGTGATAGGTGAACCGCCTCCGTTGTCCTTCGAAGACCCCTTAGTGAAGCATGCCTTAGCAACAGAGGAGTTTTCTCATATTGTGATGGCAGATGGTTCGTTTTTACATACCTCCGAGTATTTGATTCTGGCTCCAGTCAAACGAAGTGATGGAACGGTCATTTCATGGTTAGTGGTCAAGCAAATGCGGTTTTTGAATCTCCATCGAGATAATTTGCTCATGCTGCAAGCATTTTTAGGATATTTTGCAGATGGGGTCTATAGTGGACAACTTTCCAAAAGACTTCTCCAACGTTTTCCTGAATGCCCAGTTCCGTTTGCTCGAGAATTAACCAGATTGACGCGGCTTCAACAGGAGCTAGGTTTGCAAAGTCAATTTGTGCATTTGCGGTTTGAGGAAACGCCAGTACAGGACCAAGCGGTGGGCATGATTTTAAAGACAGCCAGAGGGCTCGATGAAATTTGGTATGTAGGTGGAGAGGTTGAACAACAGCTTTTCGTGTTATTGCCATTTTCAGATGAATCTGTGTCAGAAGGGTACTTAGAACGGTTACGAGGCTTGCTGAAGGAACGTTTAGGGCTCACCTTATTGGAAGCAGGAGTGCATGTTTGCTATTACGAATTGGAAGAGGCTAGCCCCTCAACATTGCTGGAACGACTGTTGGAAGCAGAGCCTTCCGGGGTTTCTACTGGTTTTGCTCACCGCGGTGAGTGAAATAGGCGGAAGTAGTGTTCTGGTTACCGAGGGATGGCTCCAAGTTTGGTGGGGATATGCTCTCTTCGGGCATCTTGTACTAAGCGGACTTTCAGGAGTAGGTGGGATGATGGTATTGCGAGCCAATTATCCCGCACAGAACCAGTCCGTTTTTCTCTTTTTCTCAATTTTTTCTTTCTGTATTCCTGTATTAGGTCCGCTGGGTGTGCTGTGTCTTGTTGGATATTTTCACTATTGTGGAACTTCTACAGTATCAACACCGATCGGCACCGTCAGGGATTCTGGTTTTCGGCGTGGTGGACGAAGCCATGATCCTCAATATTACAGTGGAAATGTCCATTCGATTTTGTCGACGACTTCGATTAATGACATGCAGCGAATGCAAGCTCTTTTCAAGCTTCGATCGTTGCAAAGTCGACAAACGACGCAAACTTTTCGATCCTTGCTCACAGATAAAAGTGAAGATTTACGGTTAGTTGCTTTTGGTTTGTTGGATAAAACAGAAAAAGCCATTTTCTCTCGGATCCATCAAGAACTCACATTACTGGATGAGGTGGCCGAAGATGAACAGAAAATAGAACATTGGCGCCAGCTGGCCTATACCTATTGGGAACTTGTGTATCAGCAAGCTGCAGTTGGTGATGTCTTAGGTTTCGCGATGGACCAAGTGCGTGTATATGCCACCGAAGTGTTATTTTTAGAAGAGCGGGATGGGGGAATGTGGGGGTTGTTGGGGCAAGTCAATTTTCAGGCTGGAGATTATGAGGTCGCACGGTATTGTTTCAGTCGAGCACTGGTTTGTGGGTTGCCTGAATCTCGTATTGTCCCGTACATGGCGGAAGTCTTGTTTGCGCAACGAGAGTACTCCAAGCTTCAAATTTTATTGTCTATTCAAACAAATCTAGCTGATTTGGCAGCCTTCCAACCTGTTCTTGAATATTGGGGATTCTCTAAACCCCCAATGGAAAAGGTGACGCACGGTGTCCTCGTTTAAGGTTCCACACATACGTGCATCACAGGTCGATATCATGCTGCTTTTAGAGGGGACCTACCCCTATATTCGCGGAGGTGTGTCGGCCTGGGTTGATCAACTGATCCAAGCGTTTCCCAACTATAGCTTTGGTCTTGTCTTTATTGGCGGACACCCTGATCATTATGGAGAAATTCGTTATGAATTGCCCAAGCAAGTTGTTCACCTTGAAGCCCACTTCGTACATCTTCAATCTCTGAAGCCGCCTGTGAGAGGGATGAAGGGTGACCCAGCTTTCTTTGGATTGATCAGAGAATTCCATAACGCCATACGTACCCGATCAATACAGGATGGGCAAGACGCCATGCTTGCCACATTGATGGAGGCTCTTCTAAAAAATCCTACTGGACTGCAAACGCAATTTTTATTTAGCGAAGAGGCATGGGAATATTTAGGAGAGATTTTTCGTAAGTATTGTTCTGATCCCTCATTTATAGATTTTTTCTGGACAGTGCGAGAGGTTCATGCGCCAATTTGGCTGTTAGGGCAGGTGGCGGCCGACCTTATTCCCGCCCGTGTGTATCATACAATTTCTACTGGATATGCGGGATTTCTCGGATCGTTACTCCAGTATAAAACCGGGAAACCTCTTATTCTTTCGGAACATGGTATTTATACAAAAGAACGAAAGATTGATCTATTCCAAATGAATTGGTTGCCGGATAATCGGCTAGAGTTTGAAAAAGGAAATCAGCAGGTTGGCTACTTTCAAAATCTGTGGATCAGGTTTTTTGAAACATTTGGCCGAATGTGTTACCGCGTAGCTGATCCTATTGTGTCGCTTTATGAGGTGAATCGCCAACGACAAATAGTTGATGGTGCCGACCAGAAACGAACGGTGGTCATTCCGAACGGAATTCCCGTGCAACGCTTTCATCCACTTCGTGACAAGCGACCACTCAACCCCCCTCCAGTGTTAGGGCTTATTGGACGGGTTGTCCCCATTAAAGATATCAAAACATTTATTCGAGCTATGCGGACCGTAGCGAATCAGATTCCTGAAGCTGAAGGATGGATTGTGGGACCACAAAATGAAGATAGTGAATATGTGGAAGAATGTCAGAATCTGGTCCAAAGTTTAGGGCTAGGGAACGCCGTTAAGTTTTTAGGATTTCAAAAAATGGAAGATGTGTTCCCGAAAATTGGGCTCATTATTCTCAGTTCTATCAGTGAAGCTCTGCCGTTGGTGGTGTTAGAGGCCTTTGCGGCTGGCATTCCAGTGATCACGACGGATGTGGGTGCCTGTCGGCAATTAATTTTGGGAGAAGGCATGCCTGGAGATACCTGTGGTATTGCAGGAGCTGTCGTCGGAATGGCCGATGCGAATGGCCTGGCTCATGAAGCTCTTGATTTATTGTTGGATCACAAGAAATGGTTCTCTGCGCAACAAGCAGGCATGAAACGAGTGGAAACGTTTTATACGGATACGGAAATGCTGGAACGGTATCGTTTTATTTACACGCAGGCATTGAATTATGGCCGGGATCGGGTTCGAGCTTCGTAAAATTCTTAAAAAAGACAGCTATTGGTCTGTCTTCCAGGCCTATGGGTATGCGGGTGTCATTAGCTCAGGGCCATGGATTTTGTCGATCCTTGGTCTTCTGGTTATCGGTTTAACAAGTATTTCTTCTGGGGCTCAAGGAAACCACGTTGCGCAATTCCAAATTTCCGTGACGTATGTCATTGCGACGAGTCTGATCTTGACCGGATTTATTCAATCCTCATTTACCCGTTTTGTGGCAGATCGGTTATTTGAAAAGCAGGACAATCTTGTCTTGCCAAATTTCCACGGTGTGATCAGCTTGGTGACCGTTGTTGCCGCGCTCATTGGAAGCGCAGCTGTGCTGATTCTCTTTCCCATGCAATCGATCACTTACCGAGTCTTGATGGTTGGAAGTTTTGTGGTGCTGGCAAATGTGTGGGTCGGAACCATTTTCCTTTCTGGACTTAAGCAATACCAAGGGATCCTGATCCTATTTGCCATAGGCTATGGTGTGACTGTCTGTGCGGCGCGTTTGCTCAGTTCGTATGGACTTGAGGGACTGCTGTTTGGATTTTTCTTAGGGCAGTTTGTGCTGTTGTTAGGAATTATGGGATTGACGTTTACACATTATTCTTCTACGGATTTCTGGGGTTGGGAGTTTATTCAAAAAGGGCAATTGTTCCGTGAATTGATTTGGTTGGGATTTTTTTATAATGCCGCATTATGGGTCGATAAAATCCTTTTTTGGTATTTCCCTCACACGGGACAAGTTATTATTGGGCCATTAAAAAGCTCGCCCATATATGATTTGCCCATATTTTTAGCGTACCTCGCAATATTGCCAGGCATGGCCAGTTTTTTGGTTAGAATGGAAACGGATTTTGTCGATCGGCATGCTGAGTTTTATGATGGGGTCCGTAATGGAGCTTCTCTTGATTTTATTGAGGAAGCAAAGTCCGGCATGGTGCGAACAGCGAGGCAAGGGCTCTATGAAATTATGAAAATACAATTTGTGGTGTGCTTGATGTGTTGGTGGGCTGGACCGACAATTTTGTCGTGGTTGGGAATATCCATGTTGTACGAATCTCTCTTGTATATTAATGTGGTTGCAGCGAGTTTGCAGGTTGTATTTTTGGGAATTCTCAATACGCTTTTTTATCTAGATAAGCGAGCTTTGGCCTTACGGCTAACGATTATCTTTTTTGTCAGCAATGGGCTGTTGACGTTAGCAACCTTGATAGGAGGGATGGAATTTTATGGGTATGGTTTTGCCGGGTCGGTATTGTTGACAGTCGTTATTGGGATGTATCAACTAGATAAAACGTTTCAAAAATTAGAATTTGAAACATTCATGCTGCAATAGTTCATTCGCGACGAGGCCTTCAAACATATCTTCTCTTTTTCAGCCCTGTCCTCTGTATTATTGATGTGGCGTGTTGGTGCAGAGGATTGATTATTTTCAATGCAAGAGACTGTTGAATAATTCAATTTCAAGTTACGAAAAGGTCTTCAGAGCACTGGTGACTTCAATGTGAAGGGAATAGTCAAAAAGTCCGTCCAGCAAGGCCGTAGCCATTTTTGCGCGCGGAGCGCCCTGGCATGACGTGAGCACTGAAAAATGGCGAGAACGCCGCTGGCGGCTTTTTTCAACATTCCCATGCAAGAGTCATTGTGAGGCTTTGGCTTTCCCAATGTTGGCTTGCATGATGATGCGTATGTATTCAAAAAGATTGGGATGGTTGTGTTCCGGGAATTTCCATTTCCGATAAAGAAATTCACCAAAGAACAGGAGGCCTATGACGAAATAGTTTATGACGTTTGTTAATAGAGACCATGCTTCTGGAGGCCCGATCCATGCTGTGAAGAAAGCCCCTAGCGAGAGGACCGCAAACATTACGGCCCAAAGAATCGTGATGGAACGAGTATAGTTTCGCATGCCTTCAGTCAGTGGTCCACGGGCTTTTTCCCCAATATCCGTCACGAGCGGGATATGGTTTGGTAGCAGGGATTGAGAAAAAACAACCAAGAGGAGTGCTGGGATTATGATTGAGGGAATATAGATCAAAAAATAGGTGTCGTTGATATGGCTAAATGTAAAAGCACATAGGGCAATGAGTCCAAGTATGATCCATGGGAATCTTTTGAAGTCCCGCAACTCTTTGAATAGAATCCCTCCTGCTAACGTGACAAGGGCCACTGCCTGAAGCATCGGCATGTTGGCCCATACTGCCAAATGAGCAAATACGGGATAACAGACGATTAAGATAATTTGCATAAATCAACAATCTATTCTTTCACAATGATGGCACATGCGTAATCTGTTGAGCGGGCATTGTCAACCATACTCTGATTTGCCACACAGCATAGCTGATAATTTCAGCAAGGAATTGGTGGTGTTGGTAGCTGGGCTTTTTGGTTTTTACACGCCAGTTTGGCACGAGCAAGTTAAATTGACAAAATCCGTGTAAAGTTCCGAGATGTTAGGAGTATTTCGGTAATGGAGAAAGAAGCTGATTTTGCTCTTGACTAGTTGGCGGTGTGCGGAGTCAGCAGTTAATTTCTCTCTCATATTATCTAACCCTACCTAGTAAATCCAACAGGTATCCCTGACTTCTTGGCTAACAAGTCGTCATTATCTTGAATATTCCATTTCCGTCTTTAACAGAGAAAATACAGGGAAATTATTCTTTTGAAATACTTGGATTTTGCAAGCCAAAAATCCCAAACCTCTTTGAATTCAAGGAGTTTATAAGATTTTATTCCGAGGGTGAATTTTCCAGAACAGGGAATATCAGGGAAATAACAGGGAATTGGGTTTCCTGCCAAAACGGCTAAATCAATCCTTCCTCAGTGACTCCACGACAGCATGCATCAGGAATTCGCCAGGCACAGGCGAAGATAAGCCAAAATCTCACCTTAGCAATTTGTCCAGCTTGGGCTGATACGGAACACTGTATACCCTTATTATGTGCGAAACAGAAGTTTAATGCTACAGGGTTAATAAATGGGTGGAGGGAAACTTTGATTGCCCACAAGTATTAGGGATAAAAACCCCCTCACTATATCCACCCAGATCATAACTGGCACCTAAATCCACCACAATTTCATGAGGATGAGCAAGGTCATTGTCATCGCCAGTCGTAGAAGCCCATTCGGTATGCCAAATTGTCGCAGGGTTTCCATCAATCGCATTGACCGCTCGCTCGTCTTCGCCCACGGTCTCTGCACTATCGAATGAGACCACCGACCAACTTGCTTGGTTTAGCGGATTGCCATTGGTGTCCAACACATTGAGTTCGGCCATGCTTGTCCATGGGTTTCCATTGATCTCAGAATCAGCCACAAAGCGGACATATTGCTGACCGCTTGGTCCAGGATTTGTCACAGTCCACGTAAACAGTACACTGACATTTTCCATCCCATCACTTATATTCAGTGTGACCGTAGAGGTGCCCGCACTTCCGGCGGCGACGGTCCCGCTTATCACCCCCGTGCTGCCGTTCATCGTCAACCCCGCCGGCAATCCCGTCGCACTATACGTCAGGGGATCGCCATCGGGATCGCTGGCGCTGGTGGGGAGACTTATGACGTCTCTTGCAATGTTGGCTTGATACCCTGGGTTTGTGACAATGGGAGCTTAATTGCCAGGAGGTGAAATAAATAATATGGTTTTTTCATTGGCATTATTCGCAAAGGTTCCCTGTGCTACGGCTGATCCCCAATTGACACCATCCGTACTGATATAGAATCGATAGGCCGACACGGTGCCATTGCCTCCACCTGGCCGCGGTAAATATTGAAAACCACCCAGAGCATAACTGGCACCTAAATTCACCACAATTTCATGAGGATGAGCAGGGTCATTGTCATCGCCAGCCGTAGAAGCCCATTCGGTATGCCAAATTGTTGCAGGGTTTCCATCAATCGCATTGACCGCTCGCCCGTCTTCGCCCACGGTCTCTTCACTATCGAATGAGACCACCGACCAACTTGCTTGGCTTAGCGGATTGCCATTGGTGTCCAACACATTGAGTTCGGCCATGCTTGTCCATGGGTTTCCATTGATCTCAGAATCAGCCACAAAGCGGACATATTGCTGACCGCTTGGTCCAGGATCAAACAATATGGTTTTTTCATTGGCATTATTCGCAAAGGTTTCCTGTGCTACGGCTGATCCCCAGTTAATTCCATCCGTACTGATATAGAATCGATAGGCCGACACGGTGCCATTGCCTCCACCTGGCCGCGGTAAATATTGAAAACCACCCAGAGCATAACTGGCACCTAAATTCACCACAATTTCATGAGGATGAGCAGGGTCATTGTCATCGCCAGCCGTAGAAGCCCATTCGGTATGCCAAATTGTTGCAGGGTTTCCATCAATCGCATTGACCGCTCGCCCGTCTTCGCCCACGGTCTCTTCACTATCGAATGAGACCACCGACCAACTTGCTTGGCTTAGCGGATTGCCATTGGTGTCCAACACATTGAGTTCGGCCATGCTTGTCCATGGGTTTCCATTGATCTCAGAATCAGCCACAAAGCGGACATATTGATGACCGCTTGGTCCAGGATTTGTCACAGTCCACGTAAACATGACACTGACATTTTCCATCCCATCACTTATATTCAGTGTGACCGTAGAGGTGCCTGCGCTTCCGGCGGCGACGGTCCCGCTGATCACCCCCGTGCTGCCGTGCATCGTCAACCCCGCCGGCAATCCCGTCGCACTATACGTGAGGGGATCTCCATCGGGATCGCTGGCGCTGAGGCTCAGTGCAATGCTCTCACCCTCGGTAGAAGTTTGAGGGCCTGGATTCGTCAGAACGGGTGAAGAATTCACCACAGGTGGAGCTGGTTCCTGGTCATCAATCTGACCAAGGAACGCCACGAGCTGATTGAGTTGATCTGTCGTAAACGAGACTCCATTATGCGCGTTGACCGCATCAGCCAGCGAAGCGGCTGACCCATCGTGCAGATAAGGGGCCGTCCTCCATAAGCCCCGCAGTGTCGGGGTATCCAGACCAGGTAAGGGGCCATCTAACCGATTGCCACTACTCGACTGGATCGTCCCGATGTCGTGAAGCCTATTCGTGGCACTGTCCGTAAATCCTTGGCCTCCATGACAACTGGCACATTGACTTGATTCAAAAACCGTACGACCTGCAGCTCCGTTAGGAGTCAAGGCCCCAGTAGGCGCCCGCCGCGGACTCTCCGCAAAACTGGTTAACGAGGTGACGTAGGCCGCCAAGGCATCTAAGTCGGCACTCAAGCCTGCTTTCGGCGTGCCTAAAGGATTATTGGTGGCATTGAAATCAGCATCATCCATTAACCCCGTTCCGCCAGCGAGACTGCGAATCTGGCCTTCAAAGTCCTGCACTTCATCAAAATTACTGGTCCAGTGGAGCCGCCCATGCTCTGGCCCCCCATGGCCGTTGAGACTAATCGTGTTGCGCAGGCCTTCGCCAAACCCCGTCAAGTCCCATACCCGGCCATCATGGCCACCTTCGTTGTGACAGGAAGCGCAGCTCATATACCCCTCACGGGCCAGTCGAGCATCCTGGGCATCGTAGAAGAGTTGTTTGCCCCTCAACACTTGTGGCGTGAGAGTTTCCGTGTCGACAGTTGAAGAGGTCGCCACGGCCGTAAGCGGGATCGATCCGCCATTCATCAATGTTGCAAGGTCATACACACTCAGACTGCGATCCATAAAGTTGTGGACATAGAGTCTGAAGCCATCAGGTGAGAGGGCCAGGCCTTGCGGGGCTCGGCCCACGTCGAGCCGTCCCAGTTCCGTCTTCGCATAGGCATCCACGATCGCCACCTGTCGACTGCCTTCTAACGCGACAAAGAGGTAGTTGCCATAGCGTCCAAAGAGACCGGTGCTGGCAATGCCACCATTATCAAAGTCGATCCGCCCCCCCAAGACTTCTTGCTGGGTCGTCAGATTGAGATAGGAGCTAATACTGCGCACGGTATTATCATGATCGAGCGGCTGGCCATCGCGCAGCAGCCCCCGGGCAATATTGTCTTGCTTAGACGGGACCCAGGCCGAGCGATCATCGGGCGAGAGCACGGCTGGGCCGAGATAGTTCGGGAGGCCTCGTCCTCCCGCTGCGCCATCACTCTGGGTGCTATGTGACAACAAGACGAGCTTATTGAAGGTCAACGTCGTACTATTAATGATCAGCACTTCCCCGCCGCCTGTGACTTGCGGGGTGGCAGTGTCTTCCCCAAGTACGGGAGGCGTGATAAATCGTGTGGCATAAAGCAGGGTGCTGTCAGCACTGATGGAAAGATGGCGAACGTGTGTCCCCACCGCTATATTGGCCAACGTGACCCCGGTGCTTGAATCCAGTTTGAGTAATTGCCCGGTGGCTTCCAGGGCCACATAGGCCGCACGGGCATCCGGCGCAAAGACCAGCCCATGAGGTTGGGAGGCGCGTGGCAAGGGAAGTGTCTGAATGACGGTGAAGGCATTGGGATCAAGAATACTGATTGTGGCCGCCTCCTTGTTGGTCACCCAGATCCGTCCATCGGGGGCTTGGGCTACCGCCCGCGGGGACTGCCCCACAGCAATCTCCGCGATACGGCTCCCCGTTGTGGCATCCAGCACCGTGACGCTGTCGTTGTCGGGATTGACCGTCCACACGCGATCGGTGTCAGCCCTCGTTTCATAGAGCAGACTCATCGAGATAGCCGGTCGGTCGGCCGTGAGCGGCGCATGCACGGCCTGAATAAACTGGGTTGTCGTCGACTCGCCAGTTGCACTGGTGACGTTCAACGTGACCAAGTAGCGCCCGGGTTGAATAAAGGTATGCGTAATGGTCGAAGATGATGACCCTCCACTGATGGGCGTACCATCACCAAACAGCCAGGTATACTGCAAATCGACCCCGCCACTAGCTGAGGCCGTATAGGTTATCGGTTGCTCGACCTGGAGGGGCAGCGTCGTCATGGGTTCGATGACGATGGGAGGAGCCGTGACGACCCAAGTAAATGAGACACGATCACTCTCGCCCTGTGCATCTGTGACGATGACCGAGACGGTGGTGCTCACCACAGCACTAGTTGTGCCACTGATGACCCCGGTGGTCCCATCGAGGGCCAACCCGGCTGGCAAACCGGTGGCGCTAAACGTCAGCGGATCACCTTCAGGATCACTTGCCATGAGCGGCAGATGGACACTGTCGCCCAGCGTGTGGCTTTGGTTACCAGGATGCGTCAAGAGGGGCGGCTGATTCCCCCCGGCCACTAGTGCAATCTGATAGTCCTCCACTTCCCCACTATCGGCGGCTCCTCCGGGGGTGTGGCATTCCCCGGTGCTGTCACAGAGACGGAAGCGGGCGTAAGTCATGCCGGCGACGGCCGAACTGGGCACGGTGAACGTCAGGGGAGTGAGCCCGGTGCCTACCACCTGATCGGTAATCAGCTGTTCGCTCACGCCAAAGGTGCCATCACCATTATAGTCGATCCACCCATTTAGATATCCATTCCCGTGCACGTCAACGGCCAACGTGTACTCCTGGCCCGTTGTGAGGGGCTGATTCTGGAGTGATGCGCTCGTCAAGGTCACGCCATCTTCATTGGCAACCCCTTGCGTCGTCGACAACATTGAAGAGGGAATTGCTCCCAACGCCCCCATGCTCGGCCTCTGATACGCTACGCTAAGCACTTCACCTCCTCCCCGTTCACGGAAACGCACTTCGATGGGGTACCACCCCTGGGTAGAGAACTGAATAGTGCCCGTACGCTGGGTAGCGGGTTGATCAAAGTCATTATTCAGCACTTCTGTGCTATCTATGAATAATCGCGAACCATCATCCGACGTCGTGGCAAACGTATAGGTACCGGGTGCAGTAATATGGATGTATCCCGTATAGATCAAGCCAAAGTTCTCCCCGCTATTCCCTGCTAGATCAATCGCGCTATTTGTGCCGCTTGCCACCTGAATGCCAGTCTCTATTTGGCTGGTATCAGTAAAGGCCCCGTTATAACGAGTCCAATTCAATACATAATCGGGGCTAGCATGATCATCTCCATCGGCCTCTGCGGTGGGCTGTCCGTCTGGATCGGCGTCTAGGGTGGAGCCGAGGCGCAAGAGTGGGAGGGCCACGGTGCGATCCGGGTCACCCGCGGTGACCTGGCCATCAAGTTGATAGGTGAAATCGGCATTCGCGCGCGCTGCCGTGAGATCGGTATTTCCCGGAAAGGGCGTATCGGCCGCCAGTATATAGATGTGGCTCAGGCGCTCCTGACAACAGTCATCGCGGTTGAAGATGCGGATTTCGGTAATGTCGTAGACCGCGCCCAAATCCACTTGCCACCAATCGTAGGGAGTCGCTCCTGCCGTGTGACAAAAAGTGCCCCCACTCTGGCCGTCATTACAGATGGTCGCGGGGTATATCGTATGGGTCGAGACCTGCGTGGCTGTGCCACCGAGGGCTCGGTTCACACCGCTACTATCAATGACCTGCACTTCCGCTAGATTAAGATAGTTCCCACCCGGATTATTCCCCGATTTCATCAGGCGGACGTAGCGGACAGTGCCGATGCCATTGTGTATAACATGACTCGGGCCCCCGCTGGCCTCCAGCGTCCCATAACTGTCCGGCGCATCACCGTAATCCTTCATGGAAGGTGTGGGCTGAACCGGCAGGGTTACGGTCTTTTCGGAGGGATCATTGGCAAAGGTGCCTTCGGCTAACGGCGCCCCCCATGACACGCCATCG
Source organism: Nitrospirales bacterium (assembly GCA_965223635.1). Lineage (GTDB taxonomy): Bacteria > Nitrospirota > Nitrospiria > Nitrospirales > UBA8639 > Nitrospira_E. The sequence goes on along the minus strand of OZ245007.1, from coordinate 1,052,713 downwards.
TTGCTGACATACACAGCATAACGCGCAATGGTGCCGTTAATCGCACCCGATTGACGCGGCAGATAACGTAATCCACTCACTGCCTGTGCGTGCCCCATATCGATCACCAATTCATGGGGATGGACTGGAGCCGTCCCGTACCATTCGGTGTGCCAGATCGTATTAATGTCGCCATCAATCACATTGCTGGCCTGTCCATTTTCGCCGACGAGCTCTTCACTATCCGCCGTTACACTCCAGCCTTGGCGATCAATCGTCTGCCCTGTCGCATCTAAGACATTGACTTCCGCAGCCGAGCTCCAGGGATTGCCATTGACTTCGGAGTGGGCGACGAGTTTGACATACCGAACCGTCCCGGATCCTGTCGCCGTCGGGAAGATGGTCCAGGTGAATGTGGCCTCGGAATAGATCGTACTGTTCCTAACGGTCACCACCACACGATATTGTCCTGGGGTCGTGGGAATGCCGCTGATGACGCCCGTGGTCTGGTCAATTGTCAAGCCCGTAGGCAGGTCTACAGCACTGAAAGTCACGCTTTCTTGATTGGGGTTCTCTACTGTCATCGGCAACGTAATGGTTGCGTTGACTAAGGAATTCTGATCACCAGGGGTATGAATGTGCACAGGATGACTCTGAATTTGGATCACTTTTGCCACCGACGGAGTGCCCTGCGTATTGAGGGCAAAGAGCATCCAATAGCCGGGCGTGAGCACGTTGGGATTACTCTCCAAGGTTAAATGATAGTTACCATTGCTGCCGGTGAAGGACACGTTGAGAAACCGTAAGTCGGTATTGTGGGAATGAGTAGTGCCGGACATCTTGATCATGGTGAAGCGTTGGATATCGTTGACGGTTGCGACAGCTAGCGTCTCCCCAAAGGTCGCGGTATCAGGCGCGGCGGTGATAGTAGGTCGAGTGGCTACCGAACCATCAGGATTAAAGAGATAGCCGGGGGTATAGATTTGATGATCAGGATGGTCGGCGCTGCAACCGCATAAGCCACCGCCGCCAGAGAAGACCCGCCCATCTGACATCAGCAACGCCACGGAGTGATAGTTGCGAGGGATCGAATGAGGGGCCACATTACGCCAGATTTGGGTCTGGGGATTCCAAACCTCAGGGGTCAAGATTGTGCCGGAATCACTGAACTGAGCTCCAGAGGTATTCCCGCCGACCACGAATACTTCACCTGTTGGGAGCATTACGGCATTCGCAAAGGAACGAGCTTGTTGCATGTTCGCGATTGTGGTGACCTGCGGTGAACCACTATTCATATCAACGACCGTTGCCTTATTTTTGCTTGGTGTGCCGCCCAGCGTCAGGATTTTGCCCTTGTCATATACGATCATGGTTCCTGCTTGGTTATCGGCGTCCCATCCGATAATCCCAGCCCCGGCTTCTTCAATTGTGCCATGGCCATGCGGGGTGATGTGATGCATCTTGGGAGTAGGGCCTACGTGAAGAATGTTTCCAGTTGGGGCCACTGACAACATGGGAAACCATTCTGGACGACCGTAGTCCTGGGTATAATCAAGAATGGGAGCCTGGAGGTCGATGCCTGAAAGCCAGCGCCAGCCTTCCCCCTCTGTCCAGAGTTCAGGGTAGCGGCTACCATTAGTCCCCAGAGCCATGAACACCTGGCCATTGGGCAGTTGGAGTGACCCATTGTACCAACGGCCTGTGTTAGCGGTGTCAATGTGTTGCCAGGTATTGGTGCGAAAATCAAACGTACTGGTGCGGTTATTGGTGGGCCCATCCCCGCCCACGACAAAGACCTCACCATTTTCCCGCATGGTGGGGACGGCGCAGAACATGGAATGTTGGTCATAGCCCTGTTCAGTGATCTGGTCGGTGGTGGGATCCCAGACCCCCGTGTAGGTGAACTGTCCCCCGTTAAAATGGGTGCGCTGATTACCCCCCCAAGCTGCGATGCGCCCGTCCGGTAAATTCGCGGCAGAGGCATAGACGAATGGCCAGGTTTTGACCGGCCCCCATTCCCCCATGGTATGTATCTCGCTTAAAGCCATGGCTTGCGCGGCTGGAGCTTCAAACGCGGGTTCGTCGAGTTGCCGCGCCAGTTCGCCCCCGGCCTCGTCAGCCTCGGTATGCTCCTGCGCGAATCCCATTCCGTTCCATAGCAATCCTAAACTTATTGTGATGAATAACATCAAAAGACGTAATCCCTGTCGTTTAGTTAATGCGAGGAGTGTTCTTCCGCTGGGGGTCTGTGGTGGCGTCGGGATTGGGAGCTGGTTCATGTACTCAAGACCTTTCTTCGTCAGAGTGCTCTGGCCGCAAAGATACGCATTCATGTGTCGGGGGTAGAAATCATGTATATACACAAGCAAAAGACGTTGCATATTCCCTGAAATAACTAAAACGGGATGTGGCCCTTTGCAGCAGGAAGGAAATACGTTTGAGGCGTGTAAGACTAAGTGGGGAACTGGTTAGTCTGACGGTTTTATTGAATAAGGAGGAATGATGACCCAAACCAGGACGGCAAGGGACACGGAGATGCTCTTAGATGAGCTGTTGGAAGGCGGTGACTCAAGGAATAGGAAATTCAAACGGCCTTTTTCGTCAAACCCTAAAGTAGCAAAGCTGTCGCCTGGGGGCGCTCAACAGTCTCTACCGTCTGAAATGCGGGCGTTTAACCTGTGCGTGGGATCTGACCGGCCCCTTTGCCCCGGCTTGGGCGACCCTATTGGGAATTTTCACAAACTCTGGTAGCATTGAGTAGTAACTGTTAATACTACCTATTCAAGAGGTTCGGCATGGATCCCACACCAACGACAGAAAAACTTAGTATTTCTTTGCCCGGTGAAATGGCAAAATGGGTTCGGGAAAAGGTTGATTCCGGTTCCTATTCCTCCAACAGTGAAATTATCCGTGAGGGCTTACGGCTTTTGCAGGACCACGAAGAATTACGAGCGAAGAAATTACAAGCCCTACAGGATATGGTTGAGGAGTCTGTTAACAGCGGACCGGGCATCCCGGCAGAACACGTCTTTGCGCGAATGGAAGCACGAAACCGTCAGTGGCAGAAGAAAAAGCATGACTGTTGTTTTTCTTCCATCCGCTACTTCAGACTTCGAACAAATCCACGATTTTATTGCTGAAGATAATCCCAATAAAGCCAAGGAATTCATTGCTTCGTTGAAGAAGAAATGTGTTGCATTAGGCACTACCCCTCATATTAGGCCGTCTTCGTCCTGAAATCCGTGCGGGCCTGCACGGATTGTCTGTCCCTCCCTATATCATTTTCTACCAAATCATGAATGATGCTGTTGAAATCATCAATATCATTCATGGATCGAGAGATCTTGAGGCCCTGTTTTAGATAATGTCCCAAGCGGCCTTACGCCTGATCGACAAACACCGTGTAAAGGGGGCAGGCCTGTATTATTGTATTTCTCGAGTAGGTCAATGACTTATGGCCCGTCACTGTGCATGATACATTGATCTACCTTCAACCATGTAGAATTAACCGACCCGAGATCTTTCATGTGGATGAATATTCACTTTAACGCATTAACGCAGGCCTGCCCCTATTACACAGCGGACTTGGCGCGCTCAATTTTTTGATGCCTTTTAAAGAACATATTTGTATCTTCTATAAATAAGGTTCCTGGCACCTTTTATTTTTAATCGTTTTCAATAACGATTATCACACTACAAAGCGGACATTCGTAGATGGCAGCGGTTCGGTAAATAACGGCCAAAAGCGGAAGTTTGATTAGAAGTGTTTTGCCCGTAAATAAGACAACACCAGACACGAAAACCTTAGGATTACAGATTAAGGCTTGTCTGTCTTATTAAACGGTCGTTTGATAAGACACGATATCGAAGGAACAAATGCTTGACCGATCCGCTTACAGTGTATGATTACAGAAATGTGTCTGCTACCCTTCAATGGATGAAGTAGAGAAAGTTATGAAGAAATATGAAGATTGTCCGCTGGCGTCAGTTGCAAAAATACGTTTCGGAAGTGAACTTTATCTTGCTGCAGTCATGGATAAAATCGGCAAAGGTTATCGCCCGTTTCCGTGAAGATACTCAAATCTTCTGGGGCTTCTACGCTTCTGCCACTGTTGTCCCTCTCCTTCATGAAGAAGCCACCGGCATCGTTCCCACAGCATTTGCTAATGTCTCAATGTATTGAGACAACGACAAAAATGAACCCTGTTTCGTCGTCGCAGATAAGACCTGCACCCCAAGAAAGGCTTCATAAAATGAGCTGGTCGCAGGAAGCCCGAGATACACTATTGGCAAAAAAAAGGGATACTGCACTTTCCCATACCCATCCTGCCCAATGGGACGAACCGTTCCACGTTCATAGACCTGTATTTCCCATGGATGATATCTCCCCTGATAACTTGGAAATCCCTTCCCCCAACTCCCATCCAATGCCAACGGGCTCTGGCGCATAAATTTAACCGCATTGATCTTCTCGTTGGACGTTGGTACTACAACTAAACACTGCCCTTCAGGAATTTTCGCTTGAAACCATTCGGCAGCCTCCACATTCTCTGGTTGGAGACACACGTCTCCTGACCCCAGAGAGAGACGCTGGACCCCTCGCTCATTCGTTTTAAACACCGCAAGTCCCTTTTTGACCGCATGAGCACATTCACGGGGACAGGGGTCGACGGTGTTCATCTTCCCTAGCATCACGGCAGGCGGAAGGCTCTCCCAATTGACAGAAGTTCTCTCACTCGCAAGGTCTGCCAGCCGCTCCGTTGCTTCGAAACGTTGCCAAAGCGAGACCATGAGCCAAAGACCGAGAAAACTCACCACTCCGATAACGACGCGCGGCCATTGCACTTGAAAACACTTCCGTATAACGATCACAAGCGTCACATAATACCCAAATGGCAAAAAGATCAGGGCCAAGATATTAATCAACGGGATATAAGTAAGCACCGACCCAAGCACAATCCATCCACACAAAAGCAGAAAGCCACTCACGACTCCGATGAGCACATCAAAGAATGGGGCATGGGTGTTGTCCCGTCTTTGCCCCATGGGCTCAGGCTGTGAATTGGGATCTGGCGTCATAGAAAAATGATGTATACATTGTGAGTTCAATTGATCAACGCAATACTTTATTCTATCGACTAGAAATGGAGTGTGACGATGAAACACCGAACCCGTATCAATTTTAGTGCCGAACAACGAGCCGACATTTGGGCTCGCTGGCAGCGTGGCGAATCCAGAGCGTGTCTGTGAGGTGGATGATTTTGGCGGTCATAGTGGGAACTTTCTGAGTAAGCAGTTGATATCTGATAAAGAAGATTATCAGATATGGATGGGAAATCAAGAAGATTGATAGTATGTACAAATTGTATTAACATTAATTATGGAGTTTGAATGGGATGAGGAGAAGAACCGCCTCAACATCGACAAACACGGAATCAGCTTCGAAGAAGCGGTCCAGGTGTTCGATGATGTGCATCTCTCCCGTGTGGAGACCCGTGAAGAATATGGCGAAGTACGGGAAATTACTATTGGGATGATTGCGGGAACGGTTGTGGCCGTTGTGGTCCATACAGACCGAGAGGAGGCAATCAGGATGATCTCAGCCCGTAAAGCTAGCAAACGAGAAAGGAGGAACTATCATGCCTACTATACGAAAGAAACGGGAAGACCTTGCGCCGATGCCGAAGAAACGGATTGAGGCACTCAAAGCGATCTCTGACGAGAACATTGATTTTAGTGATATTCCCGAACTCGATGACGAGTTTTGGGAGAATGCCGAATGGGTTGAACCGGATAAAACGCTCCCGTTGACCATCCGGGTGAAAGAATCCGTATTGGAATATTTTAAAGCTGGTGGGAAGGGATACCAAACCCGGATTAATGCCGTGCTGGAGTCGTATGTCCGGGCAAAGAAACAACAGTCACAGCCTTCGCATAGATAAGATTAACACTTGGGTCTAGCCCAACAAAGGTACAGAAACGGCCATACAAATTCTGGGCATTGTCAGGTTAACCAAGATTTGCGACACTCATTGACATGACTATGAACAAGATCAGCTACCAACGCCACCGATTCCCTTCTGCAATCATCAGTCATGCCGTGTGGCTCTACCATCGGTTCTGCCTCAGCTTCCGTGAAGTCGAAGAACTTCTGGCCGAACGCAGGATCATCGTCACCTATGAATCAAGCCGGCGCTGGTGCCTGAAGTTTGGCCCCGCCTATGCCAAAAGACTCAAGAAACACCAAGGGAAATTGGGTGATGCCTGGCACCTCGATGAAGCGGTCATCACGATTCACGGGGAGCATCAGTACCTCTGGCGTACGGTTGATCAAGATGGCGACACCATTGATATCCTCGTGCAGAAGCGACGCCATAAGAAAGCGGCCATTCGCTTCTTTCGACGCTTATTGAAAGGCCAGGGAGGCGAACCCCGCTGGCTCTATACCGACAAACTCAAAAGCTATGACGCGGCGCACCGGGAGGTGATGCCGACTGTGGAGCACATCAATACGATCTACGCCAACAACCGCGTCGAAGTCTCGCATCAACCGACGCAACAGCAAGAATATCACATGCGGGGTTTTACATCAGCACAACAGGCTCAACGATTTTTGACCTTGCATGGACTCACACAGAATCTCTTCCGCCTCGGCCGCCACCTCATGCAGGCGGTGAATTATCGGCTATGGCGCATCCAGTTGTTTCAGGTGTGGAAGGAATTGGTGTGTGCATAAGCGGAAGAGGACAATCCGTTCCCTTGTGTCTGCAGGAAGTTAATTTGACAAAACCACTAGTTGGCGGAGAGGGTGGGATTCGAACCCACGGTCCCTTGCGGGACAACGGTTTTCGAGACCGTCCGAATCGGCCACTCTCGCACCTCTCCGACTGACTTGTTTGGGGTTGGGTCATGGATACTTCGATGAGTTTTCACCCTCACCCTATCCCTCTTCCTTAAGGGGAAGGGTGTTTTGCACAATTTCAGTTAAACGTTATCTCACTATAGAAACTGGTTGCCTTTCGCGAAGTTGTTGGAAGAATTGTTGTAACAGATTTCTGCAGTCTTCGGCCAAAATACCTTCTTGGACAATAACACGATGATTGAATTGTTCTTCTGCAGTTAAATCGCAGATTGATCCACATGCACCGGCTTTTGGGTCTCGGGTTCCAAACACGAGACGTGTTATGCGGGATTGAATAATGGCTCCTGCACACATCGCACAGGGTTCTAGTGTGACATAGAGTGTGGTATTCGTGAGGCGCCAGGCTTCCATCCTCTCTGCTGCAGTACGAATGGCCAAGAGTTCAGCATGCGCGGTTGGGTCTTGTAATGTTTCGCGCTGATTATAGCCTGTAGCGATGATGGTGCCCTCATGAACGAGAACGGCTCCGACCGGCACTTCTTGGGCTTGATAGGCTTGCTTCGCCATCACCAAAGCCTGCTGCATTAATTCACAATCTGCGTGATAGCTTACAGGTGCGTGTAACATATTTAGTCGATTCAGGTGACGGATGAAGCCTTGAAAATTAGGACTTGAATTGTTACCAACTAGGAGAAAAAATGGTATCATAGCCACTATCTGATGTATAGCCAACCTACCCAATACGCTTGGTGACTACTCCCACCGTCGGTTCTTGTCAGGATCCAGTTCCACTATCTATTGTGCAAGCGATGTGGAAAGACTTGTCGTGTCGGTTTTTTGAGAATCGACTTCCTGCTATTGCTATTGAATGGAGTACACGCCTGACGGCGTCAGCTGGGTTATTTGTGAGCCAGGTTGGTCCGAGAAGTCGCTGGGTGTCGTCTGCATATCGACATGGCGAGGCTCGGGTCATTCGACTTTCTATGCCGTTACTTCGCGGGCAATCGGAGTCTGAACTTCTGGGAACTTTGGCACATGAAATGATTCATCAATGGGAATATGATATTCGGAAGCGTCGGCCCTCGCATGGGCCCATTTTTCGAGAAATGATGGATCGTATGAATAAGGCCGGTCTTGGCATCACTATTCGACACCAATTGAATGAAACGGTGGAAGCCTTAAATCGCTATGCCTGGGAATGTGTGCGTTGTGGTATGGCCTACCATCGACAACGACGGACGATTGTCCCTTCCCGACATCTCTGTAGCCGTTGTCGAGGGGTACTCGTTGAAGTGTCATTGAGAGAAACGCAGAGCCTTCGTTCGAAAGGATTGGGGAGTGCTGATCTGGAAGAGATGAGCGCTGAGCAAACGATGCCACAGCAATTGTGTTTTCACTTTTCATGAGAAGCAGAGAAGGGGAGAGAAAGGCCTATCGGCGAAAGGCGTCTTTATCTTTGATGATGTCAGCCAGAAGTTTGTCGGCCAATTTGGCTGCTTGCCGTTGCCGCCACCATTTTTGGACAAGTGTATAGATAAAGATGGTACTCAGTGCGAGGATAAGACCGGTGGTTACGCTGTCCATAGAGGCAGTTTAAAAGAAAAAAAAACAGGATGGCAAGATCCTAGATATGGAGTAATGAGAGGATACGAAAAGATCGATTCCACCTATAAAATCGAGTCAGTAACCTTTTGAAAAATAAGAATAATTTCATGAATCTTGGTTCAAAGTTTTGCCTAGAAAGAACGATCATATAGATCTATGGAACTGCTGATTTTACTGGGAGCATTAATCATCATTTTGTTGGGGGCTGAAGCCTTCACCAATAGTCTTGAGCATTTTGGAGAACGACTTGGTATTTCAGAAGGCGTAACGGGGTCTGTATTTGCGGCTGTTGGGACCGCGTTGCCTGAAACCATGGTGCCGCTCTTTGCTATTTTGATTGGGTCAGGGTCAGAAACTGTTCGCCATGAAGTGGCCGTTGGAGCCATTTTAGGTGCGCCTTTATTATTAGCGACGGCAGCATTTTTTCTGGTGGGTCTGTTTGCGGCAAAATTACGGGGATGGTATGGGGCGTTACATCCAGAACCTACAGGGTTTTCTCGTGATCTGGTTTGGTTTAATTGGGCCTTTTTTATTGGCGTAGTGGCGACATTTGTGCCATCAGATTGGACTGGGGTTCGGGGTGTGCTGGCATTCATCCTCGTGGGGATGTATGTAGTGTATCTGACCTTTACGATTCGAGCCTCAACAACGTTAGTTGATGATGGGCATGCCACAGAGGCGGATCACCCCCTCTATTTAACGAAGGTTGGGCTGCCTGATAATTTAGTGAGCATCTTGTTTCAGTTGGCCTGTGGGTTAGGGTTGATTATGTTGGGAGCGAAAGGATTTGTGTATGGCATTGAACATCTGGCCCCGCTATGGGGTATTTCTGCGTTGACGTTATCGCTTTTAATTGTTCCTGTGGCAACCGAGCTTCCAGAAAAGGTGAATAGTATTTTGTGGATTCGTCGGGGTCGGGATACCTTAGCTGTAGGAAATCTTACCGGAGCGATGATGTTTCAGGGAAGTCTTCTGCCTGCTGTGGGCATTATGCTGACGGCGTGGGTCCCACAAAAAGAAATTCTTGTTGGTATGGCAATGACCTTAGTGGCCGCCTCCTATTTAACATGGCTGGTCCAGCATGGAACGGTGAAGCCGGTTCATCTAGTTGTGAATGGGCTGTGTTATCTTGTCTTTGTCCTTTCGATTCTATTCTGGTAGTCCCTTGGGAGTCTTTGCGCAGGATTGGTGAAAAAGCTAACGAGAAACACCATGGCGCTTCCCATAGTCGTTGCTACCCGACAGCTTTCTCCCAAAAACGTGGATCTTTTATCGACTCATGCGCAGGTCGTGTGTTGGGAATTTGACTGCCCTGTCACCCATGAATGGTTGTTGGATCGTATTCCTGAAGCCGAAGGGCTCTATTGCCTGTTGACGGATCGAATCGATCAGGAAGTCCTTCGCGTTGGAAAACAATTATGTGTGGTGAGTACGATGTCGGTAGGCTATGACCATATCGATATCGCTACCTGCACGTCACGACAAATTCCTGTTGGACATACGCCTGGTATTTTGACAGAGACGACGGCTGATTTGGCATTTGCGTTGCTAATGGCTGCAGCGCGGCGAATTGTAGAGGGTGCCAATTATGTTCGACAGGGACAATGGATAGAATGGAAGCCAGACCTCTTGCTGGGTGCTGATATATTCGGCTCCACGTTAGGAATAGTTGGATTTGGTCGAATTGGTCAGGCGATGGCCAGGCGTGCTCAGGGATTTGGGATGAAAGTGCTCGCGGCGGGATCGCCACGACAAGATTGTGAAGCACCAGAAGCACGTAGAGAGGGAGGGATGGACAATATATCATCAGATGAAGCTCCTATCACGTTTGTGGATTTTCACACGGCATTGAGGGACTCAGATTTTGTTAGTCTGCATGTTCCCTTCACATCCGATACGCATCATCTCATGAGCACGTCTGAATTTCAGTTGATGAAACGTTCGAGTATATTGATTAATACCTCCCGTGGAGCAGTGGTCGACTCGGCTGCATTGTTTCAGGCGTTACACGCTGGCACGATTGGCGGGGCTGCCTTGGATGTGACAGATCCCGAACCTCTGCCCGTTTCCCATCCATTGCTTACCCTACCGAATTGTCTAGTCATTCCCCATTTAGGGAGTGCGTCTATGGCCACCCGCTCTCGCATGGCGGATATGGCGGTAGAGAATCTGATTGCGGGCTTGCGAGGTGAATGTCTACCACATTGCGTCAATCCTGAAGTGTATCAATGAATTTGTTCCCGAAACGTTCTTCGTATCAGAGTCGTTCACTTTTGGAAACATTTTTTGCTACCTGTCCGCGTGGATTAGAAAAGGAGTTAGCGAATGAATTTCGTGATTTAGGGGGTGAAGGAATTTGTGTGACTTCGGGTGGAGTGGAATGTGAGGGACCATTTTCACTCTGTTATCGGTTGAACTTGGAGAGTCGGATTGCGAGTCGCATTTTGTGGCGAGTGGGGCAGGGGGCTTATCGTCATGAGGAGGACTTATACCGGCTTGCTTCGAAATTCCCCTGGTCTGAATGGTTTTCGGTAGAATGTCGGATCAAAGTTCGTCTCGTTGCGCAACAATCTCCATTGAAGAGTCTTGAGTTTTCCACGCTCCGTGTGAAGGATGCGATTTGTGATCATTTTCTTCGTGAGGTGAACAAGCGTCCTACGGTTGATAAGCGGAACCCCGATGTTCAAGTTGTGGTCTTTGTCGATGAAGCCCAAGTAGTTTGGTATCTGGATACGACCGGTGAACCTTTGTTTAAACGTGGTTGGCGACAAGCGACTGGTGAGGCTCCCCTGCGAGAGAATTTGGCTGCAGGTATTCTTCGATTGGCGGGATGGACGGGAAAGCAAGTGTTATTGGACCCTATGTGCGGGGCTGGGACGTTTATCATTGAAGCTGCTCTGATGGCTAAAGGCCTTCCGCCTGGTGTCCGCCGCCAGTTTGCTTTTAGGCATTTAAAAAAATTCGACCAGTTGGTCTGGGAAAGTATTCGTCAGAAAGTTGCGAGTGCTTATACGAATATTCATACGTTACAAATATTTGGTAGTGATCAGGATGCCCATGTCTTATCTATGACAAGGAATAATCTTGAATATCTTCACTGCCCTGATATCCAATTGAGTCAATGCGATGTTTTAGAGAGCGTTCCACCTGCTGCCAAGGGCCTGATAGTGACAAATCCTCCGTATGGGGTTCGAATGGGAAGTCAGACAAGCCTAGAGCAGTGGTACCCAAAGTTTGGAGATGTCCTGAAGCAGCGATTTTCTGGTTGGACGGTCTATGTCTTGTCCGCTGATTTTCGTTTGCCCAAACTCATTCGATTGGTTCCATCACGTAAAATCCCACTTTTTAATGGTGCGTTGGAATCCAGGTTGTATGAATTTCAGATGGTGGCAGGAGGAAATCGACGAACCGTTCGGCTCGCGAAACATCAAGAAAAGAGTTGACGGGCCATTAGAGTCGTGGTGATCCAGACATGTTTAAGAGTGTGACCCAGACGTCTTCCACACACCGTAAGACAAAAATCCATTCATCGCATGTGGCAGGTCGCATAAATAAATGGCAATTCTCTGGAAAGGCGACTTTATTCGACGCTGTGGGGTCTTGTTCAGAAAACAGCGCTACTGGAATAGTTTTGAGCCTACTATCTTGTTGTAACTCCTGAATGATCTCATGACCTGTGTAGTCGGGTATGTGATTAGATAAAAAAATCAAATCGGGTTGTGGGGCATCGACGTGTGGATATTCCTGACGTAAAAAGGCCAGGGCATGCTCACCATCTTCGGCTTCTAAAATTTCTACGCAGATGATTTGTGCAACGTTGAGGGCTTCTTTTAGAGCTTCGATTTGCGCAGGGTCATCCTCAATGGTCAGGATCTTTATTGAATTTTTGACGGCTCCACGCATGATAGCTAATCCATACTCACTGCTGCCGTTATTATGTATACGACAACGAGAGCTATTCTAGGTGAATAACAATGGCCAGAGGGTAATCGAATTTCTGGCTCTTCTGTGTTTTCGGTCGAATGGTGGATAGGGTTAAGGGGTGAAAGTTTCAGATTGCGCTAGAAGAACAGAGTGAATCTTTCTCTATTTTTCATCAATGAAGCAAAACGATGATAAAAAGACCAGGAGGCGGGTGCCGATGAGAATCGGGGTTATGAAACGTATGACATTGTGTGAGAATTCAGTGAAATTGAAAAGAAATGCTTGGGTATAGATGTCAGTGTGGATTAGGTGGGTGCTTCCGTCAGCCATTTTTGGATGGTTGGGCGAACATCAGGTCGTATGGCGATTATTCCATTTACTGTGGGGTTGGGTTGATTGCAGTCGATAGGTTTTTGGTTGCGGTCGAAGACTAGACCACCTGCTGCTTGGACAAGGAGAAGACCTGCGGCGATATCCCATTCATTTTGGGGGCCGAGATTTATCATGCCGTCAACGTGCCCTGCTGCTACGAGAGCTAGCGAATACGCAATGGATCCCAAAAGTGGAATGCAGTGATGTTCCGTTTGCCAGCCTTGTAGCTGTGATTTGGTCACATGCCACGTATTCACGAGGAATGTGCATCGTGAAGAAGATGAAGGGGGTCGCACGAGAATGGACTGGTCATTAAGCGTAGCGGATTGTTCTTGTGTGGCACCGAAATATTCTTGTGTTGCAGGATTAAAAATGATTCCAATTGCCAGTTCTCTCTGGTCAACAAGCGCAAGAGAGATCGTATAATGAGGTACCCCTTTAACAAAAGGTCTTGTGCCATCGATAGGATCCAAGATCCAAATGCGTTGGGATTGAAGTCTTGAGGGATTATCTGGGGATTCTTCTGATAACCAGCCATCATCGGGAAAGGCACCTAAGAGTGTATGTTGGAGAATTTGATTGACTTCCAAATCGGCATTTGTGACTGGTGATCCGTCAGATTTGACCTGGATTTTCAGGCCTTCATACCTCATCCTTTGTAAGCGCGTACTCGCTTGGCCCAAAGCCTGGCGTATAAGTTGTAGTTCTTTGGTATAACGTGACATCGTTTTCAATACGGGTGAAGGAAAATCGTTGTTTAGGGATGAAATTCAAATCATACATTTTTATCATATCTCAGAACGTTCGTTAAGTGTGAGAGGAAAGATACCCCTAAGCAGCAAAATTTTGTTATCCGAGGAAAATTATGCAACGGGTCACCGTTCAACTGGCTATTTCACCTGAACGCTTCCAGGCCTATTACGAAGGCATGGTAGATTATGTGGTGGCGACGGCGATTGACGGCCGTACGGTAAAATTTCCCGCACGAGTCTTGCGGACCTTTCTTACCTACCAAGGGGTTCACGGTACATTCGAAATTACCTTTGATGCGAACATGAAATTCAAGAGAATTCGACGAGTGGGCCTTCCGGCTTCACAATGAATGGGTTGAGATGACAGAGGAAGACTATTCGCTCGTAGGCTTGTTTCTCAGCGCCTTTCTTTCATCCACGATTTTGCCGGGCAGTTCTGAAATGATGTTGGCTGCGTTAGCGACACAAGGCGATTTGCCACCATTATATCTCTTAGCAGTGGCCACGGCCGGTAATACCTTAGGAGGTATGAGTTCGTGGGTATTGGGATGGGTGATGGCGTTACGCTATCCGCTTACGGAGTTATCCAAGGAGGGGCAGCGTCGAGCAGTCGAAAGGATACGTGAATGGGGAAGCCCAATTCTTCTGTTCTCATGGGTTCCGGTGATTGGTGATCCGCTATGCGTGGCTGCCGGATGGTTGCGAATTTCCTGGATCTCCGCGTTACTCTTCATTGGGGTTGGGAAAGCTCTTCGTTATTGGCTTCTTCTTGTCATACTACCTTCTTCCAATCCTTCAATGTTATTGATGTGACTTGTGTAGCATTCCTGCAGCGTTGTTGGTATGGTTGTCCTGCTGTACTATTCAACTCGTGAGGAGCTCTAAAAATTTCTTCTCCTTGAGGGAGAAGACCCACTTGTTGGTTAAAACACAAGAGAAAACCAGAACATGTACCTTTTATGAGTCATTGGCAATTTTCATAGCACGTTCTCTTCTATTTCTTAGTAGAGAGTCATGAAACGGAGCTCTTGCCTTGTGAATGTCCCCCTTCTTGACCTGAAAACGCAGTATATTCGTATCCAGCCAGAAATCGCCAAGGTGATGGAAGAGGTTTGCGCTAAGCAAAGCTTTATTCTAGGTTCTTATGTTGAGCAATTAGAAAAGACATTAGCAGAATTTATCGGGACGAAATATGCGATAGGTGTGGCGTCGGGGAGCGATGCCTTGCTGCTTTCCCTCATGGAACTCGGTCTTCAGCCTGATGATGAAGTCCTGACAGTTCCCTTCACGTTCTTTGCGTCGACCGGTGTGATCTCTCGCTTACATGCCCGCCCGGTGTTTGTGGATATTTGTCATGAGTCATTCAATCTAGATCCTCAGCGGTTGGCCGATAACATGACACCGCGAACCAAAGCGATCCTTCCTGTGCATCTCTTTGGACAATGTGCCGAAATGGAAGCTATCAAGAAGGTGGCGGATGCGAATGGGATTCCTGTTGTTGAGGATGCCTGTCAGGCCATTGGCGCAATTCGTAACGGCACTAAAGCTGGAGCTTTTGGGCGGACTGGATGCTTTAGTTTCTTCCCTTCGAAAAATTTAGGCGGATTTGGGGATGGTGGACTCATTTCTACGAATGATTTGAAGGTGGCTGAACGGCTACGACTTCTGCGGGTGCATGGGAGTCGATCGGAATATCATCATCATCTCATTGGTATGAATAGCCGATTGGATGCATTGCAAGCCGCAGTTTTACAAGTCAAATTTCAGTATTTAGATAACTGGACGATGAAAAGACAACAGAATGCGGCCATATATAAACAGCTTTTTCGCGATTATGGCTTAGACGATCAGGTGAAGCTTCCTGTTGTGGCGACCGGAAATACACACGTGTATAACCAATTCACTATTCGAACCCCAAAACGAGATGAATTGAGTGCGTATTTAACTGAAAAAAATATTGGTAATCGGATCTATTACCCCGTCCCGCTTCATCTTCAAGAATGTTATCAAGCACGAGGCTATCAAAAAGGAGACTTTCCCGTTGCTGAGCAAGCCGCAGAAGAAGTCCTCTCTCTCCCCATCTATCCCGAACTCACCTCAGATCAATTAACCTACGTTGTCGAAACCATCAAACAATTTTTTGAATCAGGCATCTAAAAACTACTCTCTAAGAGAGCAGAGATCTAATATTTTAGGGGTCAGACTCGAATTAAATAATTTGAGTCTGACCCTTTTAAAAGCGAGCTAACTAAGGGTAGGAGGCTTCGATGGTGCTGCTGAGGCCGCCGCGAGCGGTGAATTCACCGACAACAGTTGCAGAGATGGGTTTGCAGGCCTTGACGACATCTGCCAAGATTTTATTAACGGCGTTTTCGTAGAAGATGCCAATGTTTCGGTAGGCATGAATATAGACTTTGAGGGATTTTAGTTCCAGGCAAGTTTTGTCGGGGAGATACGTTAATTGAATAGTTCCAAAATCAGGTAAGCCCGTTTTCGGGCAAATGGCGGTGTATTCGGGAATGTCAATGGTAATGACGTATCCAGTATATTGATTAGGCCAGGTTTCCAAACGAGGGAGTTTGGCTGTGATGCCGCTTTTGGCATGCTCTTCGGTGTAACTGGACTTGGATCGGTGTGTTGTGGATTTCATCTCTAATTTAGGTGGCAATGGGTTCGATTATAGTCTTGTGCCCATTGGAGGCTTCTACCTCCCCTAACCCCTCCTTGCAAAGGAGGGGAATCTTTCTTTTCTTTTTTCTGATTTAATTGATTAGTCTGGAAATCGTCTTATGAAAGCAAAAGAAAGACCAAGTGTCCGTTAGTATGGAGTCTACTCTTTTTTGAATTTTTTTGGCAACCGGCTCGATGAGTTTTCTTGAGAATGGTCCTGTTTGGAGGCTATAATCTCCGCCTGGTTCGGCACGCTTCCTTCTTCTAATGGTGCCGGTGTTATTCATTGCTCACGCCTGACTTAGGTATCTTTAATCTGCAATATTCTGCGTGAATGGCGCCTTATTTCTAGTCCGAGGCGAACCGTAGGATTGCGTAATATTCTGAGCGAACGGTCATGATAGACGCAGACGATTTCGTCAAAGGGCTCCAAGGAATTGGATTCGACTTTTTCACTGGAGTGCCGGATACGATTCTTGGGGGGATTATCGCGCATCTTACCGAAGAACGGATGTATACTCCTGCCGTTCGTGAGGATGAAGCGGTGGCGATGGCGGCGGGCGCGTATTTCGGTGGGAAAATTCCTGCGGTGTTGATGCAAAACTCTGGATTAGGGAATGCTTTGAACGTTTTGGAATCACTAAATTTAATTTATCAAATTCCATGTCTGTTGTTGGTGTCCTGGCGTGGATTTGAGGGGAAGGATGCCCCTGAACATTTGGTCATGGGCAATACGATGACCACACTTCTGGATACGATCAAAATTCCTCATCGAACGCTGGCACCAGAATCCATTGTGGATGATCTCCAATGGACGGCCAAAACATTTATGGAGCAGCGGATTCCCGTGGCGTTGTTGTTGAAAAAAGGTGTGGTGAAGACGGTGCAACCGTAAGGTAGGCGTGAAAAGAAAAAGAGAGCAAGAGTGTGATGACAGAAATGTAAAAAAATATGAAGGGTCGTTTCCCTTTCATATGCGCCCCTTACCTCTGTCCTTTCCTCGAAGGGGCGAGGAAGTTCAACAAAGATTCGCATGCAAAAACGATCCATCTCTAAGGTAAGGCAACGATGATTGGGCCTGAAGAAGGGGTGATGCAAAGTCGTGCACAGGCGATGGCGGCGATTTTTGAATTGCTGACCGATCAGCCCCTCATTGTGTGCAATGGGTTTCCTTCGCGGGAAGCTTGTAAGCTGCGTGATCGTGATCAAAATTTTTACATGATTGGGTCGATGGGGGTAACTGCGGGGATAGGCGTAGGCTTGGCTATAGCACAGCCAGAGAAAACAGTGGTTGTGTTTGATGGCGATGGCAATGTTCTTATGGGGTTAGGGACCTTGGCGACCATTGGAGCCCTGAAGCCGAAGAATTTGATTCATGTCGTGTTCGATAACGAAGTCTATGGAAGTACGGGCAATCAGCCTACGTATTCTCGGGTGGTGAGCCTGGATAAAATGGCTAGAGCGGCTGGCTATGTAAATGTGGAGCGGGTGTGGGAGAAGGAGGATATTGTGTATGAATTTAAAACCATGCTTTCAGACCCTGGTCCGAGCTTTTTGCTCATCAAAGTGAATGAGCAATTGGAAGAAGCCAATCGTGTTCCCTTCCCGCCAGCCGAGATGACCAAACGATTTAAGCATAGTCTTTCGTAGCTAACAGCAGATATGTATATTCATGATCCCATTACTGTAAAGGAAAGACATAGATGATTTTATTAAACCCCGGTCCGGTGAATGTGTCTGATCGGGTGCGACAGGCATTGCTGCAACCCGATATTTGTCATCGGGAATCGGAATGTGCGGAGTTGCTTGGTGATATTCGCCAAAAATTGCTGAAGGCTTTTGTTCCTGGGGAGGAAGACGAATATACAGCAATTATTCTAACTGGCTCAGGGACAGCGGCGGTAGAAGCGGCGCTGCTGTCCAGTTTGCCTTTGGGGAAGCGAGCCATGGTGATTACCAATGGTGTCTATGGGGAGCGGCTATCCGCCATGATCAAAATGCATCGGTTAGGAGTCCCCGATATGAAATATGATTGGGGTGTGGCCCCCGACCTGAAGATGGTGGAGTTGGCGATGATCCAACATCCTGAGGTGTATACGGTGGCTATGGTGCATCATGAAACGACGTTAGGCTTTATCAATCCAGTCAAAGAAATAGCAGAAATGGTGGATAGCAAAAACCGCGTCTTTATGCTGGACTCAGTGAGTGGGTTAGGGGGAGAGGCTTTGGACATCGGTGGAAGTAATATGTATTTGGTGGCTGGAGCGGCCCAGAAATGTATTCAAGGATTTCCCGGTGTGTCATTTGTCTTGGTGCGGAAGGGGTTTATAGAGCGAGTGAAGAAACACCCCAAACGTTCTTGGTATTTGAATTTAGCCAATTATTACCAAGAACAGGAGCGTGGGACGATTCCATTTACTCCTGCAGTTCAGGTGTATTATGCCTTTCGAGAAGCTCTGGATGAGTTATTGGAGGAAGGGGTCGAGAATCGTCTTCAGCGTTTCAAAGGCTATGCGTCAACCATTCGAGCTCGTATGCAAGAACTAAATATTCAAGCGGTCTTACCTCCTGAGGTTCAAGCGAATACTCTCACGGCTTTTTACCTTCCAGATGGTGTGTCCTATGCGCAGTTGCATGATGAATTGAAGCAAGCTGGCTATGTGATTTATGCAGGACAGGGACAGCTAGAAGATAAAATTTTTCGCGTGGCGAATATTGGGGCTTTAACGAGCGCGAATATTGAAGGTTTTTTATCAGCCTTTCAAGAGACATTAGGTAAGCTTCGAGCATGAAAGCGATTATTCTTGCGGCCGGTATTGGACGTCGACTCCAGGCTGTTATGCAAGGTAGGCCAAAATGTCTCATAGAAATTGGTGGGCGGACGCTTTTATCACATCATGTGGATTGTCTCACGCAATTAGGAGTCGATGAAATTGTGTTGGTGGTTGGATTTGCTCAAGATGCCATTCGGGAGGCCATGGCGGCTGAGTCTTTCCCTTGTAAAATTCGCTGGGTGATGAATGAGCAGTTTGTTCGCGGAAGCATTACGTCCCTATGGGCTGCTCGGAGAGCAATGGATGATGTTTTTATCCTTATGGATGCGGATGTATTCTATGCCTCAGAAATATTAGCATGCTTGTTACGTTCATCTCATGATTCGGCGTTACTGATGGATGAGACCGTAATTCAAGAATCTGAAGAATGTATGATCGCTGCTCAAAATGGACGGGTGGTATCATTGAGCAAGGTATTACCGATCGATTACGATGAAGCAGGAGAAGGGGTTGGTTTTTTGAAAGTGCAAAAACCAGATATTCCCGCACTGCTACGTTCCATCCAAACATGCATTGAGGCTGATCAGTTGGATATTGAATATGAGGATGGTCTAGCCTCCTTTTTCAAAAACGTGCCTGTTGGGTATGAAAAAATTGGGGGATTACCCTGGATCGAAATTGATTTCCCAGAGGATATTCAAAGAGCGGTCTCTCGGGTGTTACCGGACATAGAAACATTGGAGAAACGGGAGATAGCTCTTTCTATCAATTCTTAAGCAGGCCTTGTTTGCCACTTTTCTCGTGATGGATGGAATTCTTAAGCAAGAAACTACGGATGTCGTAGATACGGCTATTCTGCTGACCACTTCTGGAGTCTTTGCAGCGGGGAGTATGGATGGGGGCGCGTCAATGCCTAGTCCACTCCTTCGCGTGGGTGGCATGACGCTCTTTGAACGTGCGGTCTTCACCTTGCAACGAGGTGGAATTTCTCAAATCTGGGTGTTAGCCGGGAAAGAAGAGCCAGCATTGCGAGAGTTGTTGCGCGAAGATTCACGCTTGCAGGCAGCGGTTCGTTGGCTGCCTGTGCGCGAATTTCCGCCGCATGATCCCCAAACATGGGAGATATTGGCTGATGAAATCAGTGGAGCTTGTATGGTTGTGGGTTGTCATACGGTATTTTCTTCCCCACTGATTCAGCGATTACGGCAGGAAGGAGCGCTAGGCAAAGCGGTTGTTGTGGTTGGCTGTGATGGAGACGAGGGCCACTCACTCGGTAACCCTGGGGTGATTATGAAGTCTCAGCATCTTGATGGGAACACGTGTTCCTCATTGCTGTTTCGCGTTCCACCTTTGCTATCAGCGATGGATGCAACATCAGCCATCAAAAAACAAGATGGCTCACAATGTCCTATTGTGGGCGATCTGATGGTATTACCTGGCCGACTCTTAGGGATATCGGGTGTATTACATGCCGGAGGGACGAACCCATTGCGTTTAGCGTTGGAGCAGGCAGCGGTTGAAGGAACCGTCCAAGCCATTCCCAGCCAAAGCCATTGGTTCCGGGATGTTCGTGGACCGAAAGGGCGAAAATTTGCAGAACAAGCGTTAGTCCGTTCTCTTCAAAGCGTGAAAGGTGGGCTCGATGGGCTGGTTGATCGCTATGTGAATCGGAAGTGTTCGGGGCTACTGACCCGAATGTTTTTAAAGCTACGCTGGAGGCCCAATGCCATTACCATGCTTTCTATGGTGGTAGGGCTAGTGGCTGCAGGGTTCTTCATCCCCGGTTCCTGGGAATTGGCTCTTATTGGTGCACTCCTGTTTCAGTTGTCTGTGATCATTGACTGCTGTGATGGTGAGGTGGCGCGATTGACTTTTTCCGAATCCAAGTTTGGTCAGGAATTAGATATTTTGGCGGATAATATTGTGCATATGGCGATTTTTGCGGGGATTGCCTGTGGGGCTTATATCCAGGGCCCGTGGGAACAGACTGTTCTTCCGTTGGTCTTAGGGGCCTCCGCTGTGTTAGCCAATGTCGTGTCGTTATTTTTGGTCAATGTGGCTCGACAAGTGCGATCTGGTCGACAAGGCTGGCATCGGTACACTGAACATGAACGGCAGAAAATTGATTTTATGTTAAACCATGTGGCCAATCGTGATTTTTCTGTTGTAGTTCTGATTTGTGCGGTATTGAGTTCTTTGCATTGGTTTCTGAGCCTTGCGGCAGTCGGTTCGTGGTTTTTTGTGATGTCGATGTCCTGGCTGCTCCGTCGAAATCTCATTCCTCGTGTTTAAAATCCTCTTCCTGATCATTGGGCTGCTTGCCCTGATCGCAATCGTCTGGCACATCGGTCTAGGACCGATCCTTGAAGCCGTTTCTCACATCGGGCTTCTTCCTTTTTTTATCATTTTGCTCCCCATGATTGTAGTCTATGCTCTTGAAGCCTGGGGGTGGCGTCTTACCTTAGGAGCGTACGCAAACCGTGTTGGGTTTTTGCGGTTGTTCGCCATCCGAATGGCCGGAGAAACGGTGAATGTCACGACGCCTGCTGCTTATATGGGTGGCGAACCAGTGAAGGCCTATTTGCTCAAACACGATGGTGTCCCAATAGTCGAAAGCGTAGCCTCAGTCATTACGGCAAAGACAACGATGACGTTAGCCCAAGTATTGTTTATTTTACTCGGGTTGGGCTTGGCATTTTGGATCATGGATGAGGCTATCCACAATTGGATGGCCATGTTCGTCAGTCGATGGGCAAGGATATGCCCTCTTCATCGGATATTTCCTTAGAATGATTGTTCTGCTGACGGGTAGTCTTGTGATTGATAGGATTTCCTTATATGTAACTTGAGTTTTGTGGTTCTTCTAAGGAATAATTGGGTTCGGACATTCATGGGCGGAAGGAGGAGAAACAGTGAATATTCAATTAGGGACTAACACCCTGCGCAATACGAATGGCATATTTTTCGCTCATGGAAAAGAGCAAATTCGCATTGAATGGGTAGAAGATGAAAAGAAATTGGCGTTGACTATGGGCGTTTTCATGCCGACTGGTACCGAGGTGGCCACCTTAAAACAGAATACATGGGAAACTAATCCTAATGATCGCTTTCTCCTCATCAGTAAGCCGGATATGCTCAAGGTCGAAGATACGACTCTGAAAACGACAGTGTTAGAGATTCATAAAGCTGAGGATCAATCTGTGACTATTCCTGCAGCAAAATTTTATACGTCGAAAGGTGCCCTTTCTGAAGTATCTGCTGAATGGTGGCGTGTGGGTAATAAAATGGAATTGACTGGTATCGATACCGACCTGGAAGGCGGCGGCATCGAACTCCCCGAATAGTTTCACTTCTTCTTATTCCGTTATTCCCGCAAATTCTTCGTGGGAATTCATCCTGGGTTTGAGCCCTTCGCACTAAGTCCGTATGTACAAACGTTCCTGTTAGTTAGGGCGCAAGAAATCACATAAAGGGAAAGCTACAATTACGTGGCGTAGAAGCTTACTGTAAGGCGAGTTGGCTAATGTGGGTGAGTGATGCCGTGGTTGAAGGGGTGGCGCAAAGTCTTTTGACTTGTTTGGTGAGCGTTTTCAGTTCAAGAGAAGCTTGGTGGGATGCCGTGACAAGTTTGAGCATGGTTTGAAATTGCTTCGGGGCCTCTTGCTCGAGTTGCTGACAATTAAGGCGTTGCTTTTCGGTGAGAAGGCCGGTTGAGCGACAGATCAGGAGATCTTGGTAAATAGTACGGACACGATTTTTCGTCTGTTCGCGTTGAAGCTCGAGGGGCACGCGGGTGTTTTGGGTTTGTTTCATTTTTCCTTGAGCGGCTTCACAGTTAGATAAGGGAGAAGTTTCTGCTGAGACTATGAATGGGACGATAAATATGAAGCTCGTAAATATAAGAGTAAGACTTGTTCGCTTCATTTCATTTGTGCTCCTGTTCAAATCGGTCAGTAGTCTCATTATTAGACCTTAAAATCTGAAATTTGCCTATTCATCAAAAGAAGGGGCTCTCAGGAAAATGTCAGAAATACGTAGGAAAAATCAATAAAATTTCTACTTTTTCTTCAATTAGTAACAACTTTTCGGTTTGTGCAATATCCAACTTTATTTGCCCGTATCGAATGCAGAGTGACAAATTTTGTCCTGAACGACGCCAAAACGTGGCGGAAGAAACCCAAAGTACATGGTATTGGGGGTATTGGATGTGGGTACAGATCTACCTATAATAGAGCTTCTTGTGGGACAAAAGACCAGTGTCATTCTGTCTTGAAATGTGGCAATGTAGGCTTTCCGGTTTGTGTTGTTGCGCGGGAACTTCCAAGTAGGCCTTTCTTTTCCCCCTTCTCTCTTTTGTTAAGAGGCTAGGGCGGTCCGAATTGTCTAAGTTGAAAGTGGAAATATTCTAAAAGCAGTGGGGGCGGTGGAATTTCCTTCACTTCCAGCCTGTACTTTTGGGAAGAATGACTGGAGAAAAGGGCTGATTTTTCTTATTTTATGCCATGAATTTTTTGTGTCTAGAGAAAGCTAGAGAATATCGTCTGACATGTCCTTTAAAATCTAACTCAGAAAGGTCGTTTTACAACAGTTTATGAAACAGAGTAAGGCACACTCATCTGCGCCTCCAACGATAAAGGGTTTTTCCCCGGGCTTTGCAACTCTCGGGCTCGAAGCGGCATTACTGACGACGCTAGAGACTTTGGGTTATGAAGAGCCCACCCCAATTCAACATAAAGCGATCCCACCTCTTCTTGCTGGACGTGACCTGTTGGGCCGGGCGGCAACGGGAACAGGTAAAACGGCTGCATTTACACTGCCGCTTCTGCAGCGTCTCACTCATTTAGCTCGGCAACCACATCCTTCTGCTCTCATTCTTGTGCCAACGCGTGAATTGGCAATGCAAGTGTGTGAGGCGGTGCAGCGCTATGGCAAGGAGCAGCAGATTGCCATCCTGGCCGTCTATGGAGGTCAGGCCATTCGCCCGCAACTGGTGTCGCTAAAACGGGGAGTTGATGTCGTTGTGGCAACACCTGGTCGAGCCTTAGATCATATCCGCCGTAAGACGTTGAAACTCCAGGATTTGCAAGTCGTGGTGCTGGACGAAGCTGATGAAATGCTGAACATGGGATTTGCAGAAGATCTTGACGCCATTCTTCAGGAAACGCCAAAAGAGCGGCAAACAGCCCTGTTTTCAGCAACGATGCCGCCGCGCATTGCGTCTATTGCGCGTCGTCATTTACAAAATCCGATCGAGATTCACATTGCCAAAGAACCGGTCAAAGCCGGAGCCACTCCGCGTGTACATCAAACGGCCTATCTTGTTGCCAGGCAGCACAAAGTGCCAGCTCTTATTCGTATTCTGGATATGGCGAACCCAACATCTACCCTCGTATTCTGCAGGACTCGCCTAGAAGTCGATGAACTGACATCTCGGCTCAACAGTCGAGGCTATCGAAGTGAGGGGCTACATGGTGGCATGAATCAGGCACAGCGCGATCGAGTCATGCAGTCATTTCGGTCAGGAGAAACAGACCTTCTTGTTGCAACAGACGTCGCCGCACGAGGATTGGATATTTCACACGTGTCGCATGTCATGAATTACGATGTGCCATCCTCTCCTGAAGCCTACGTCCATCGTATTGGAAGAACGGGTCGTGCTGGACGAAGCGGTGAAGCGATGATGCTCGTCGAACCGCGTGAAAAGTGGCTGGTCCAGAACATTGAGCGTCTTACCAAATCAAAAATTCAAATAACGATGCTTCCGACTGTGAGTGACCTCCAAGCCAAACGCGTAGAACGGATTGAGGCCTCCCTTCAGAAGATTCTTAAGGCCAAGACATTTGATCGTTTTCGGGATGTGATTCATTCATTGTCTGAAAAATTTGATCCCACCGATGTGGCCGCGGCTGCTATCCAGTTGGCCTCTGAAACAAAAGACGGAGAGCGAACGGAAAAAGAGATTCCTGCCATACGGGATAACGCTCCTGAAGTGTCTTCACAATCTAGACGTCCGAGACGTGGCGGATCGGATCGATCTCAAGGTGTACAGTCAGGAAGAAGTCCGGACCGACCAATCCGGCGAGGACGGCAAGCGCGTCGAGCAGAGCCGTCTGTGACTATGACCACCGTGTATTTCAATGCTGGGAAAAATGCGGGTATCCGTCCTGGTGACTTAGTAGGTGCTATTGCCAATGAGGCTGGAGTACATTCGAATATGATTGGGCAGATTAAAATATCTGATGATTCCTCGTTAGTGAAATTACCGGAAGAGATAGCTCAGGGAATAATAAGAGTGTTGGGTCGAACAAGAATTAAAGGGAAGAAAGTCAAGGTCCGACTCCATCGCGACTAATTTCTACCCTCATATTCCCTAAGTCCACTTGCCCTATTGAGGAGGGAAGTGTTTAGGGTACAGATGTGTTTAACCGTTGGATTGCTATCGTAGAGAAGCACTTAACGAACAGGGTTTTTAGCGCGGGCTATCATACGACAAAATGAGCATGTGCCTGCTGTTGTGGGTTGCTTGCAGGTCTCGCAGGGCTGAAGGGTTGCTTGGTCGTGGGCAGCCATGGCTGTTGATGAGTCGGTAGCTTTCTGCTGCTTGTCTAAAAATCCCCAATAGAACCGGTGTTTGGTGCCAGGGGATTCGGCTTCCAAGCGATTCAAGGCGTCTTTGTAGACCAACATCTTGGCCCCTTTAGCCATAGGGCATTCTTCCACTAAATAATCAATGCGGTTCACCACGGCATAGGCGGCAATTTCTCGTTCAGTCATGCGATACAGCGGCTTGACCTTTTTGGCGAATCCCTCAATCGACGAGGGAAGAGTGGGCGATTGCTTTTGGAGATATTCTTCCTGCCATTGCAAGACATTCCCCAGTAATCGAGCGGCTTCATCATCTAGATTATGGCCGGTGGCCATCACATCATATTTGTTCTCCCATGCCACTCGATTAAATTGATAGCGTTTGATTGTGCCGCAGGCGGAACAGGTTGGTCGTTTGACTATATTCGCTAATTCTTGAATCCCAGTGCCGGTATCATCTTCCACAGTATGTATGATGAGTTTTCCTCCACAGGAGTGGGCAACATCGTGAGCAAAACGTTCCACCTTTTCACGAGACCGTTCCGAATACTCCCCAATGCCCAAGTCTACGTAGACGGCGTCAGCACGATAGCCTAGCTTGAGGAGAATCTCCCACAGGGTTAAACTATCCTTCCCTCCAGAAACCGCAACCAGAATATGATCGCTGGGTCCAAACATAGATTGGGCTTTGATGGCTTTTTGAACCTGGGTGCGGACGAATTCCGTTAAGCATGGTCCGCAAAACGCGGTATTGTGACGGGGCATTCCTAAAACTGCCCGTTGTGGACATTTCCGACACCGCATAGGCTAGCCTCCTGAAATGACAGGGCGGACTTCAATACTATCCCCATCCGCGACCATTTCATCTTCGGTCATGAGATCTTGTCCGCGAATGACCAAAAAGGCTTCGGGAATCAATTGGAGTTCCTTGAAAATGTCCGCAACGCGTTTCGGACCCTGGAGTTCGATGTTGCGGTTGGGATGGCTGAGGCGAACATTCATGGTGAAGAATCATAAGCACTAGTTCACAGAATTGGCAAATTCATTGGAAGAGAACAATTATGGAGGAACAATTACGATGGAGCCTACCTATACCATATTTCTTTTTTTCAATTAAGCTGGCCTTCTATTTGACCGAAAGACAGAAAGAAGCGATTGTCTTCGTACCATGAGCTATGAAAAATACATGGATATCTGTAGCCAGAATGAACCAAGGTGGGGTGATGAATGAGTGGATTGTTTAAGAAATTAAAAAATGAGGCACCTCCTGAAGAGGAGGCTGTTTCAGAGAAGACAGAGAGCCAATCTACTACCTCTTCAGGCGAAGGGTCAGAAGCATGGCTTCCGAAAAAAACTTCTACCCCGTCTGGCGCATCCGAAGTGAAGCAGACTCTCGATTCAAAAGATTCTGAGAGAGATGAAACTCCAGTGTCCCCCTCAGGCAACGTTGCTCAGGCAACCGTTCTTGGGCAGAAGGTGGACAATCAATCAGTGAATCACCCTCTTTCAACTATTCATTCGCGGGATCAACTCTGTATAAACACCATTCGCACATTAGCGATGGATGCCGTTCAAGCTGCCAATTCTGGGCATCCGGGCACGCCGATGGCTTTGGCCCCAGTTGCCTATTGGCTGTGGAATCGGGTCCTACGGTTTGACCCTGATTCGCCGTTGTGGTCCGACCGCGACCGGTTTGTGCTTTCGGCTGGCCATGCTTCCATGCTCCTCTATTCTTTATTGCATCTGTGTGGCGTGAAAGCGGTAAATAGTCAGTATGAGGAAGGAGGCGAGTTGTCAGTTAGCCTGGACGATATTAAGCGATTCCGCCAATTGGATAGCAAATGTCCTGGTCATCCGGAGTATCGCTGGACGTCTGGGATAGAAACAACCACGGGACCCCTAGGTCAGGGTGTGGCCACCAGTGTCGGTATGGCCATGGCCCAACGATGGATGGCAGCCTATTTCAATCGTCCTGAATTTCCCATGTTTACCTATAATGTCTATGCGTTATGTGGGGATGGGTGTTTAATGGAGGGTGTGGCCTCGGAAGCCGCGTCGATAGCGGGGCATCACAAGCTCTCTAATTTATGTTGGATCTATGATAACAACAAAATCACGATAGAAGGTAATACACAGTTAGCCTTTAGCGAAGATGTTGCTACGCGGTTTATGGCGTATGGCTGGAATGTCACGCGAGTGGCTGATGCGAATGATCTTGAAATGTTAGATCGGGCGTTCCACACCTTTCACAAGGAACAAGAGCGTCCCACACTCATCATAGTGGATAGTCACATAGGTTATGGGGCACCACATAAGCAGGATACTCATGGAGCGCATGGTGAGCCCCTTGGGGATGAGGAAATCCGTCTGACCAAGCGAAACTATGGATGGTCAGAGGATGCCAAATTCTTGATTCCACCTGAAGTGCCTGAGCATTTTGATCATGGAATTCGAAAACGAGGGTATCGTCTGCAAGATGAATGGGTGACCTGTTTTAGGAAGTATCAGGCACAATATCCTGACTTAGCCGATCAATTAATCAAGATGCAATTTCGCCAATTGCCAGAGAATTGGGAAAAGGACCTACCGGTTTTCCTTCCTGAGCCCAAGGGGCTGGCCGGGCGTGAGGCCTCGGCCAAAGTCCTGAATTGCCTGGCTCAACATGTTCCATGGCTAATGGGAGGAGCTGCTGATTTGGCTCCTTCGACCAAAACACGGCTAGTCTTTGAAGGTGCGGGGGATTTTTCTTTTCAGAGTCCAGCTGGACGGAACATACATTTTGGGGTGCGGGAGCATGCCATGGGCTCTATTTTAAATGGAATGGCAGTTTCCAAAGTCCGGCCCTATGGCTCCGGATTTCTCATTTTTAGTGATTACGCCAAGCCGGCTATTCGATTAGGGGCTTTGATGGAAATCCCTGTTATTCATATTTTTACGCATGATTCGATTGGTGTTGGAGAAGATGGCCCAACTCATCAACCTATCGAGCAACTGGCTGCGTTGCGCACTATTCCAGGCTTCATTACGATCCGTCCTGGAGATGCCAATGAAATTGTAGAAGCCTGGAAAGTCATCATGCCATTACAGCACGAACCGGTGGCCTTAATTCTGACACGACAAGCCATGCCTACGTTAGATCGTCGAAAGTATGCATCCGCGACTGGACTGGCACAGGGAGGCTACGTCTTGGCTGATTCTTTGGATCAACAACCTGATGTGATTTTAATTGGAACAGGGAGCGAAGTTGCTCTATGTGTTGCCGCGCATGAACGGTTGCAGAAGGAGGGCATCAAGAGTCGAGTAGTCAGTTTGCCTTCCTGGGAATTATTTGAACGTCAAGATCAAGCGTATCGCGACTCCGTTCTTCCTCCAACTGTCACGGCCAGAGTTGGGGTCGAACAAGCTTCTACCTTTGGTTGGGATCGCTATGTGGGGCCACGAGGAACCATGATAGGCATGACATCCTTTGGGGCCTCTGCCCCCCTCAAAGAACTGCAAAAGAAATTTGGGTTTACCGTACAGGATGTCGTTCAAGCTGCGATGAGCCAACTCCAAAACAAAAGTCTCTTTTCGAAGACTCCACGGGTTAACGGGGAGTCAGACCTAAGGCAGAATGAGGAAGGCATGGTCTCGGGTAAACCGGTGGAGATTTTTGAGGCTGCTCAAGATTCTCCCGGTACGGTAGAGACTGGGACTGAATCTTTACAGAATGCACACAACATTGAGGGAGAGCATTCTGTGGAAAAAAACGGTATAATTGAGAGAACAGAAGCCCCGATTGTGGACGAACGAGATCAAGATGTGGAAGAGCCAGAATCGGTTGAAGGAATTCAAGACCCAGATTTAGTGGCGACACGATCAATTTTCACAAGGAAGACAACACCATGAACCCACTCGTGCAACTTCATGAATGTGGACAAAGTCCTTGGTATGACTATATTCGGCGTGGATTAATGACTTCCGGAAAGTTGCAATCGCTGATTGATCAAGATGGCCTGATGGGGATGACCTCGAATCCAGCTATTTTTGAGAAAGCCATTGCTGGAAGTACCGATTACGATGATGCGCTCAAGCAAGCGGCGACCGAGTATATTGGTGTTAAGCAGATATATGAGCAGATTGCTGCCCAAGACATTCAGGATGCAGCAGATATTATGTTGCTGGTGTATGAGCGTACGAATGGACGGGATGGGTACGTCAGTTTGGAAGTCTCGCCAGACTTGGCTTTTGATACGCAAGGTACCATAGAGGAAGCCGTGCGCCTGCATGAGATGGTGGGTCGAAAGAATGTCATGATTAAAGTGCCTGGGACAGTTGAAGGGTTGCCTGCAATTGAGGAACTCTTGTCGCGGGGCATCAATATTAATGTCACGCTCTTGTTTAGTGTAGAGATGTATGAACAGGTCGCGTGGCGGTACATCCGAGGATTAGAGCGCTTAGCTCACAATGGAGGGGATGTGGGGCAAGTGGCTTCAGTTGCCAGTTTTTTCGTGAGCCGGATCGACAGTCTTGTTGATAAACGGCTTGACATGAAAATCCAAGAAGAGTCGAATGCTGCGCAGCGAGCAGTCATGGAAGGCCTTCGAGGAAAAGTTGCGATTGCTAATGCCAAGTTAGCCTATCAAAAATTTCAGGAGATTGTGAGCGGCAAAGAATTTCAGGCTTTGAAAGCGAAAGGAGCTAGAGTGCAGCGGGTCTTATGGGCCAGTACTGGCACCAAAAATCCAAGTTACTCTGAGACCTTGTATGTAGATCAGCTTATTGGGCCTGATACCGTGAATACGATGCCTGAGGCCACATTTACCGCGTTTCGGGAGCAGGGCGCAGTAGAGAATACGATTCAACAGGGAGTTGATGAGGCCAAGGCCACGATGCAGCAGTTGTCTGATGTGGCTATTTCGATCAATGAGGTAACAGATACGTTGCTGCAAGATGGAGCGAAGTTATTTGTAGATGCGTTTGAGCAATTATTGGGTGTGATCAGTCGAAAGCGAATGGAGGTGTTGGGAACTGAGTTGGATCGGGTGAGCTATGCATTGGGGACCTGGCAGGGGCAGGTTGATGAGGCACTCTCACAAGTGCAAAAGAACAATCTTGTTCGCCGGATTTGGGCTCAAGATCCGACGGTGTGGCATCAAGATCCGGCACACCAAAAAATTATTCAGAATGCATTGGGTTGGTTACATATTTCTGAAGAACAACTCCCCATGATTGTTCAACTTCAAGTGTTGGCACAAGAAATTAAAGATGCGGGATTCAAGCATATTCTTCTCTTAGGGATGGGAGGTAGTAGCCTTTGCCCAGAAGTGTTACGGATGACCTATGGGGTGATTGATGGTTATCCGGAGTTACATGTTCTGGACAGTACTGTGCCGTCCCAGGTTCGGGCATTTGAACAACGGGGAGATTTGAAAACAACGCTGTGCATTGTGGCAAGTAAATCCGGCTCAACGACTGAGCCCCTCGTGTTTCAGAAATATTTCTTTGAGCGTATGCGGCAAGTTGTAGGAGAAAAAGCCGGCCAGCATTTCGTCGCGATTACTGATCCAGGCTCGTTGTTGGAAGGTGTGGCGAAGGACTTACAGTTTCGGCATATTCTTCCAGGTGTTCCAGAAATTGGCGGTCGGTACTCGGCACTCTCGAATTTTGGTATTGTGCCCGCCGCATTGATGGGCTTGAATATTGAACGTTTCCTCTACCAGGCGGAACGCATGCGGCATTCGTGTGGAGCATCGGTGCCAGTCCAAGACAATCCAGGTGTGCGATTGGGTGCGGTCTTGGGGGCGTTGGCGAAAGCAGGGCGTGACAAGCTGACGTTTATCACGTCTCCGGCGTTATGGGATCTAGGAGCATGGCTAGAGCAATTGGTGGCTGAAAGCACGGGCAAGGAAGGTAAGGGTATTATTCCCGTGGAAGGTGAATCCATAGGGACTCCCGAGGTGTACGGACACGATCGAGTATTTGTGTATATTCGCTATGAAAAGGAAGCTGATGCCAAGCAAGATGCCGCCCTAATGGCTTTGGAGCAAGCAGGTCATCCGGTGATTCGAATTGAGACGGCCGACTTGTTGAATCTGGGCCAGGAGTTTTTCTTGTGGGAGATCGCAACGGCTGTGGCTGGCTCCATATTAGGGATTAATGCTTTCGATCAACCGAATGTTCAAGAAAGTAAGGACTATACAAAAGCTCACCTTGAGACGTTCAAAAAAGATAGGCAACTCGCAGAAACCTCACCTCTCCTCGTTGATAGCGATATTCAAATTTTTGCCGATGACCCCAACCAACACGCACTCAAAGAAGGTTCTACGTTAGATGATCTTATAGCTGCGCATGTGAGCCGGCTGCAAGCTGGTGATTATTTCGCCATGAATGTGTATGTGGAGCGAACGGATGCGGTCCATGCCATCTTTGACCGAATTCGCACCAAAATCCGGGAAACTAAACAAGTCGCTACCACATTAGGGTATGGTCCCCGCTTCCTGCATTCCACTGGGCAACTCCATAAGGGTGGGCCGAACTCTGGTGTGTTTATTCAAATCACGTGTGATGATGTTGAAGATTTGGATATTCCCAATGAACCCTATACCTTTGGTGTTCTCAAAGCTGCACAAGCTTTAGGCGATCTTCAGAGCTTGACCAGCCGCCAGCGCCGTGTCATCCGTGTCCATGTTGGCTCTGATGTCATCAAAGGCCTTACCCGTCTTGAGCAGGCTATCGAAGCAGCTCTCTGCGTGGCTAAATAGTGCGGCCGAATTTTTTCTTTGAACATGGATGTCATCAGGGTCGTCTGAAGTTGTGTTAAGGCCCATTTGCAAGGGAGCAAATAGATTTGCTCAACCTTCTTCTCTTTTTTTAGCTCGATTTCCCCTTCTATGAAATTTTCTGTTCAAGCTTTGACAGGCAAAGGGGGGCAGCCTATAATTTATGTGTAGAGTTTACACAGAGAGGAATATATGCCGTCAAATTTAGCGATTGAAGATACACTGTTAATTAGGGCTCTTAAGGTAGGAGGCTTTCGTACGAAGAAAGAGACGGTGACAAAAGCTTTAGAGGAATTTATTCAAAGACGCCAACAGCGGAAGATACTGCAAGCGATGGGGTCGATCAAATTTCGTCAACAATGGAATTTTAAAGAAGATCGGCGAGATCGTGCATCTCGTCGTTGATACCTCTGTCTGGTCTCTGGTGCTTCGACGCCCTCAGGTTGAAGAAAATAATCCATTTGTTCAAGCCTTTAGAAGACATATTTTGCAGGAAGATGGGTTAGTATTAATTGGAAACATTCTTCAAGAACTCTTAGATGGCGTGAAATCCTCTCGTGACTTTCATCGTCTTTTAGCTTTATTAGAACCTTTTCCTCTTCTCGAATTGACTCGTGAAATATATGTGGAGGCTGCAAAACTTCGGAATACCTGTCGAGCCAAAGGCGTCCAGGCTGGCCCCATTGATTTTTTAATTGCTGCAGCTTGTGTGGGTCATGGCTTTCCGTTATTAACCGCCGACCAAGATTTTTCTCATATTGCCAAATATTCGGATCTGGTTGTCCTTCCCACTCCGTAGTAACCACAGTGTTCACTTGCGAGTAAAAGAAATACGTCTATCTGGGGAAGAGAGCAGAAGTCTTACACTTCGCGCCAATGGTGACCGTCGGCTTGGATGAGACGATCGGCTTCTATCGGTCCCCACGTGCCTGCCTGATACTCGGGCAACCATCTGTGTCCGTGTGTGGCCCAGCCTTCTAAGATATCTGTGACCCAGGCCCATGAGGCTTCCACGGCATCCCGTCGCATAAAGAGGGAAGCATCACCGGTCATCACATCTAACAACAGACGTTCATAGGCTTCGGGGGAAGGGGCATCAAACGCATCACCATATTGAAAGTCCATTTCTACGGGATGGGTGTTGGCTTTGGTGCCGGGAACTTTGGAAATCACCCGTAATGATAAACCTTCTTCAGGCTGAATGCGTAATTTCAGTACGTTGGGTGCCTGTGGGAGCCCAGGATTGGCATTAAATAATATTTGAGGAATTTCCTTGAACTGCACGGCGATTTCTGAGGCTCGCTTGGTCATGGCCTTTCCGGTGCGAATGAAAAATGGCACCCCTGCCCAACGCCAATTTTCCACGAAAACTTTTAAGGCCACATACGTTTCGGTGGTGGAATCGGGTTGCACGCCTTCCTCGCGGCGATAACCTGGGACCTCTTGTCCGTTGATCGTGCCATGGGCATATTGCGCGCGAACCGTCATCTCTTCCACGTCCTTCCCGCGAATTGGGCGTAAGCCTCGCAACACATCCATACGTGCGTTACGAACAACATCGGGATCAAGTGAATAGGGTGGTTCCATGGCGATCAGGCATAATAATTGAAGAATATGATTTTGGATCATATCGCGAAGTGCTCCCGCGCCTTCATAATAGGCTGCGCGGGACCCCAAGGTGACGGCTTCGCTCACCGTGAGTTGTACGTGGTCGATGTATTTATGATTCCACAGGGGTTCGAAAATTGAATTCGCAAATCGCATGACCATGATATTTTGGACGGTCTCTTTTCCAAGATAATGGTCAATACGATAAATTTGTGATTCTTCAAACACATTGCCAATGGCGGTATTAATCGTTTTGGCAGAAGCTAAATCATGACCAATGGGTTTTTCCACAATGACCCTGGAATAGGTTTCTGATGCCTCAGTTGGTGATACTAACCCCACACGGTGGAGCCCTTCACAGGCAGGAGCAAAGGAGTTAGGGGGAATCGCAAGATAAAAAATACGATTGCCTGGTAAGTGGAATGGCGTCTCAATGGCCTTAAGACGGTCACGAATTGTGGCATAATAATCAGCGGCGCTGATGTTCCCAGCACAATAAAAGAGACGAGTGTGAAACGTGTCCCATATTTCTGGTTGGAGTGTCTGCCGGGAAAATTGTTCAATGCCATCCTTGGCAATACCACGAAAGTCTTCATCCGAAAGATCCTTACGGCCTAATCCGAGAACGGCAAAATTCTCGGGCAACAAACCGTCCACTCGTAAATTATAGAGGGCCGGCAACAATTTTCGACGCGTCAGATCACCAGAGGCTCCGAAAATGACAATCGTGCAGGGTTGCGCAGATATGGTTCGTGATGTGGTTGCAGAATCGGGAGCTGAGTCAGATGGGGCCATAGTCACCTCGGTCAGGCTCGGGTTATCGTTTCACGCTATGCCCGCCAAAGGCATTGCGTAAGGCGGCCAGCATTTTTTCTGAAAACGATTCTTCTTGCCGAGAACGAAATCGCGTGAACAGGGCGGTTGACAGGGTGGGGACCGGCACGTCCTTATCCAAAGCATCCATCAACATCCACCGACCTTCGCCGGAATCCTGAACATAGCCCTTCAGTCCTTCCAACTTAGGATCGTCTTTCAGGGCGCTAGCTGCTAATTCCAATAGCCATGAGCGGATGACACTACCCTGCATCCAGAGGTCCGCAATTTTCGGGAGATCCAAATTGTAATCCGACTTGGACATGAGCTCGAAGCCCTCGGCATATCCCTGCATAATGCTGTACTCAATGCCATTATGAACCATTTTCACATAATGCCCGGCACCCACGCCGCCCACATGGGCCCATCCATTGGGTGGAGCAAGCGTGGTGAAAATGGGCTCAAGGCGATTGACGGGTTCCTTTTCACCGCCCACCATTAAACAGTAGCCGATTTGTAAGCCCCAAATACCGCCACTCGTTCCCGCATCCACATAGTCAATCTCCCGTTTGCTTAAATCTGCAGCACGACGGACATCATCATGGAATTTGGAATTGCCGCCGTCAATGACGATGTCCCCTTTATCCAGAATAGACCACAAATGCCGGATCGTGTCTTCCGTTGGTGCTCCGGATGGCACCATGACCCAAACGGCTCTGGGTTGTGGAAGCTTGGCGACAAGATCTTCGAGTGACGTGGCGCCAGTCGCGCCAATCTTTTCGGCTTCTGTCATAAGTTCTGTGGCGCGATCAAATGCCACGACGCGATGTCCCCCTTGGGTCAAGCGCGTCACCATATTCATGCCCATTTTACCCAGTCCAATAAATCCAATATCCATCGCATCCCTCCTTGGGTTAGAGCTATTCATATCTTGTCGGTCGGGGAACAGGAAACAATTAGTGCGATGAAGATGAATAGGAAGAGGGGCGATTCCGGCGAGCGACAGTATGGGCGGCTCGCTTGGTATTCAGCGCCAAGTCTAAATTACAAGCGGCCGTGATCAGCCCAAAATGGGTAAACGCCTGTGGAAAGTTACCCAACTGCTCACCGGAATGTGAGACCTCCTCAGCATATAAACGGAGATGATTGGCATAGCTTAACATCTTTTCGAAGATCAGTCTCGCTTCCGTTAATCGGCCAGCTTTCGTGAGGGCTTCGACCAACCAAAAGGTACACATGCTAAACGTCCCTTCTTCGCCCTCTAAGCCATCGGCGGCGGCAGTCGTCGTGTCGTAACGATAGACCAGGCTCCCCAGGGCTAATTGTTCTAAGGTGCGATCGATTGTTGAGAGCATGCGGGGATCGGTAGGAGAGACAAAGAAAACCAGCGGCATGATCAGGTTAGAGGCATCCAAAGCCTCGCCATCATACGATTGGACAAACGCCCCAATGTTGGCGTTCCACCCCCGATCCATAATTTCCCGGTAAATTCGGTCGCGTTCGGTCATCCATCGAGCACGATTACCTGGAAAGCCACGTTTGTCGGCTAAACGAATGCCACGGTCTAATGCCACCCAACACATGACTTTGGAATAGACAAAATGCTGGCGTCCGCCGCGCACCTCCCAAATCCCTTCGTCAGGTTGCTCCCAGTTCTCACAGACAAAATCCAACAGACGGCAGAGATTGACCCACAGGTCATAGGAAATCGATGCCCCATGTTTATTGTAGAGATAGACAGCATCCATCAAGGCGCCATACATATCCATTTGTAATTGGCCGGCCGCGCCATTGCCAATACGGACGGGCCGGGAACTGCGGTGTCCGTCTAAATGTGAAAGTTCCTGTTCATCTAAGTCGCGGCGGCCATCGATGCCATACATAAGCTGTATGGAGCCATCAGGATTCAGGTCATGGCAGCGCGCATTAATCCATTCCATGAATCGTCCAGCTTCTACGGTAAAGCCCAGGCGGAGGAGACCATAGAGCGCGAACGCGGAATCGCGAATCCACGTATAGCGATAATCCCAGTTGCGCGGCCCACCAATATGTTCCGGCAAGCTGGTCGTAGGGGCAGCCACAATGGCACCTGTGGGCGCATAGGTTAGGAGTTTCAGTGTCAGGGCGGAGCGATGCACGACTTCTCGCCAGCGCCCATCATATTGGCATTGGGAGAGCCAGCGTTGCCAAAAAGCTGAGGTATTGCGAAAGGCTTCTTCGCCAGATTCAGGCGTTGAGAGCAAAGGCTGGCCATTCTTGGTTTCCACATATTCCAAAAAGAACGTATAGCTTTCGCCCTGCTGAAGCGTGAATTCCTGAAAGGCCATACCTTGGTGTGTCTTGAGAGGAATAGGACTCACCAATCCAACCGACTGATCTCCAGATTGAAAAATGACGCCTTTAGGTTGTACGTCGATGGCATGGTCATCACGACCAAAGTTAAACGAGGGAGAACATTCCAGGCGAAACGTGACGGTGCCACGAATGACGGTGAGCATGCGAATGATTTGGTGGCGGCGGGGACGGTACCCCGCCTCATCCGATTCTACAGGCATGAAATCCGTGAGTTCTCCAACGCCATCATGCTGAAGAAAGCGGGTGAGGAGAATATTGGTTTCCGGTAAATACATCTGACGCGTATTGCCAGGCTGCACGGGAGCAATCTTAAAAGCCCCTCCAATTTTGTCATCCAGGATCGCGCCAAAAATGCTGGGGGAATCAAAACGGGGAAGGCAGCACCAATCAATGGAACCGTCAATGCCAACCAAGGCAACCGTATGGAGATCACCAATAATGCCGTAATCCCCAATATTCTTATAACTCATGAAACTCCTGCTCTACAGAGTGATGGATCTGTGCACGTGAGGCGCCAATATACCTAATTTTCTTCATGAAATACTATATGTAGCGGCCATTTTATTTTTTTTGTCAAGATCTTGGAAGGACGGGTTAAGCGCACTTCCGAAGACTGAAAAATTGTACCTACGTGAATCACAGAATGTGTTGCAATTTTTCTCTATCTCTTATCGGAAATGGGTGTCCTAGGCTGTACAGAAATTTCTGGTGCAAAGGAATGGTCAGCCAAGAGCGATCAAGAATGACAGAGCGACGAATATCTCCGTGATAGAGAAGAACCCGAGGGAGCTAAATCACAGGATGTTCCAAAGCTACACGCGGATGTCAATGTGCGGACTTGATCCTTCTAGACGAGGGGGCGTCGCCTCAGCTTGCTTCTTCTGCGAAGGGTTTTTCTTTTTCTGCCGGCGGTAATAGGGACTGTTTGGTCCCGCATCACCATCATCTACAGCAGAAGGCGCTCGAATCGGGGCGACGTTTGATGGAGAAGGAAGGTTATTGATTTCCATAAGAACACCTCTTCAGGTTAGAAGTGGATGTCAGGCTTCCGTGCCTATTTTCTCTCTTCTTATAACTTTTCGTCATTTTTCCGCAGATCTTTAGTTTTTTTCACCAAGAGTACTTAGGCCATGGTTATTGCTCCACTTTCAGCCGACGCTTGAAAGACAAGAAAAAACGAAACTAAAGAAACATGTTCATCGAAGAAAGAATATTGATTGGGTGAAAAAATGTATTCGTGCAAATACCCCCATACATTATAAATGCTAAGTCATAAGCACTTTTTCTCACTTCACTCATTCTGTTGGTCCTCAACTTTATATCTTCGTATCTTTTTCGAAAGACTTCATTAAAGGCGAGAGAAAAACGAAAAAAGAACTCTTAAGCCTTTCCCATTCCCAGCCGAACAAATCCATAACAGACATGTACATTACAACCCTGAAAGGGCAAACCTTCCGAAAGGGAGGGACGCAAAGTCACCGGTCTACTGGAGCAATCTCCTAGGATAGCGGGACCGCCAGGCAGTTCAGCCCACCTACCTGTGCTGGACGGCCGAGTTTCGTCGTCCAAGTCACCATGTTTCAACATTGGAAAGCAATCACTTACACAATTTTGGTGGAGGTTTCCGTATGGCTCGTCATTCCTCAACAACTCAAAAAGTTCAAACTAACAATTCACAAAAAACAACACACCAAAATGTATGGATGATGTGGACAGCAGTGATCTTCATGCTTTTCATCGTCCTGCCATCATTCAGTCATGCGCAAGCTCCGCTAGAATGGGCCGAAGGGCGAATCTTAGTTCAACCTCGTGCAGGGCTATCTGAAGAAGAACTTCAGCGAATCCTGCAACGGTCACATGGAAAATCTAAAGCCAAAATTGGTAATCTGAATGTACATGTTGTTGAAGTTCCTGCCAAAGCTGAGCAAGCAGTGGTACGGGCCTTGTCCCATAATCCACATGTAAAATTTGCTGAAGTCGATGTCTTAGTAGAGCCTGATGCGTTTATTCCCAATGACCCGGTTTATCCAAATCAATGGCATTTGTCGACAATCCAAGCGCCGATAGCATGGGATTCAACCCAAGGCGAAGGTATTACTGTTGCGGTACTAGATACTGGAGTCGATGGGAACCATCCCGACTTCCAAGGGCAATTAGGCGCTGGCTGGAACCCGGTTTCTAATAATACCGAAACATCAGATCTTCGAGGTCACGGGACAGCAGTCGCCGGAGTGATCGGAGCGACAACGCATAATGCGACTGCGGTCGCTGGAGTAGCAGGGCGTGTCAGCATAATGCCGATACGCGTGTCGAATTTAAGTACCGGAAGTGCCTATTGGTCAGATATCGCAAAAGGGTTGAATTGGGCTGCTGATCATGGGGCGGAAGTGGCGAATATCAGTTATGCCATTACTGCGAGTAGCGCTATAACGAGTGCGGCAAACTATTTTCGTAGCAAAGGAGGAGTGGTGGTAACTTCGGCAGGTAATGATGGAACCAATCCCGGCTTGAGTGAAAACCCGGCTTTGGTCACGGTGTCCGCCACGACGCAAAGTGATGTGCGGGCCAGTTGGTCGAATTACGGAGATTACATCGACATTACTGCACCGGGCGATGTGATTTATACAACGACGAATGGCGGAGGCACTGGTGCTTGGTGGGGAACCTCGTTTTCGTCTCCTGTTACGGCAGGAGTAGTGGCATTAATTATGGCCCAGAACCCGAATTTGAACCCAGATGAAGTCGAAGCCGTCTTAAAAAACTCCGCAGATGACCTAGGGAGTGCCTTATATTATGGGGCTGGTCGGGTCAACGCGTCTCGTGCAGTTCAAATGGCAGGGAATACTTCAGGCGGAGGTGATACAGAAGCACCTTTTGTTAGCATCATCAATCCAGCCAGAGATGCCTCTGTGAGTGGGTGGGTTACGGTAGATGTGAATGCAACAGATGCTGTGGGCGTAACCAAAGTGGTGCTCTATGCCGGAAGTGTAAAAGTTGGGGAAGATATGGTGGCACCCTATCAATTTTCCTGGGATTCTATGAATGAACCAGATGGGACCATGACGCTCATGGCCTATGCCTATGACGCAGCTAATAATGAAGGGAGTTCAGGATCTTTTCCTGTGAATGTAGACAATGTCCCAGATACGCCTGATACTACTCCACCTACTGTGAGTATTATGAACCCAAAGAACGGTAGTATTGTTGATCGAACAGTACAAATCAGGGTGACGGCTGCTGATGATGTGAGTCTTTCATCAGTGAAGCTCTATATCGATGGAGCCATGAAAGCTTCCGCGAATATCAGCCCATTGGACTACTCATGGAACACACGGAAAGTAAGCAGCGGGACCCACACCATCAAAGCTGTAGTCATGGATGGAGCAGGGCATTCATCAACAACTCAAATTCAGGTCAGTAAGGATTCCTCTGGCCGAGGGAGCTCAAATGGAGGAAAGGGAAAAAAGAAATAGAAAGTAATATTTAGAAAATACATCCTGAATATATCCCCCACCTTGCGTTGAAAATCCGGGTGGGGGATTTTTTTGTGTAAAAAAGACCGTCATATACCCAACTCTTAAAATTATGCAATTCATTGTTTTCATTGAATAAATTGAAAATAATACGCCTCGTTGTTGTCATGCTATGCAACTTACAATCTTATGGGATTAAATAACTAAATATTTCAATACTTTATGCATGGTTCCTGTTTAATATTCGATCTTGTGTAAAAAATTTTGACGATATTGAATTAAAGTCTTATCATTATTTCCGCACTTTTCATACTTTTAATGTAATTAAAACAAGATGTTATTTAAAAAAATATTTGTGGCACTACTTTTGCTTTTAATGCTGTCTGTGGTTTAATTAAAAAAAAATTCTTCTATTTTAAAAGGAGTGAGAAATAAGCCAATGAAGACATTCACAAAATTAACAATTGCATTAAGTGGTGTGATTTTTGTTGTTGGAATGAGCTCGGCCGCCTTTGCCCTTACCTTGAGTCCTGGCGATGAAATTGCGACGACGAATGACAACAGTAACTGTGCGCTGACTTGTGCCTGGACTCCAGATCCTGGAGATCTGTCTGGTTTCACATCGTTATATAAATCGGATGTCAACGGACTCGGCGCAGGTTTGGACAGTGGTTCTAGTAGTTATGACACCAATTTTACTGGGTTAGCTGGCGATGATATATCTGGGGCAACGATTACTTACGTGGGTGGGACTCCGGCGGATTGTCCTCTTTGCTATTTGATCGTGAAGGATGGTAACGCGACCCCTGCCCAATATTTATTCGATCTGGGTAACTGGGACGGACAAGAAACTATTACTCTGTCTGGATTTTGGCCGAGCAATGGTTCAATATCCCATATAGAAATCTTTACTGATCCAACCAACGACCCGACCAACGACCCAACCAATGATCCAACCAATGATCCAGTCGTGCCTGAACCTTCGACTGTTTTACTTTTTGGCTCAGGTCTAGCCGGTCTAGGTCTCTGGCGTTGGAAGAAGAACAAGTAAGACAACACCAAAGAAATCGTTTTCAAGAGAACCGCGGTTTTCATCAGCAGATGAAAGCCGCGGTTTTTTTGTGCTTGGAATCTTCTTTTGCTTGTTCTAAGGTAATTGCCTTTGAAGGAGTTGTGCTTGCCAAGTTCTTTCTGCAATGGGAATTAGTACGCAGTTTGACCTATCCATTTTTATATATATCTAGATGTATGCTGTGTTTGATGGCTCCCATATTGAAAGCAGGGATTATCACATTGAAAATCATCCAACTTATGGCGAACTATGATGACGCTTAAAACTGTCTTTGGATGTGATCTGCGTACACTTGCCCTGTTCCGCATCGGATTGGGGATTGCGCTGTTTGCCGATCTGATCGATCGTGGGCGGGACTTGCAAGCTCACTACACCTATTGGGGAGTTGTTCCTCCATCTGAAAACTTGAATGT
The DNA here is from genome assembly GCA_965223635.1 of Nitrospirales bacterium. GTDB lineage: Bacteria > Nitrospirota > Nitrospiria > Nitrospirales > UBA8639 > Nitrospira_E. The sequence goes on along the minus strand of OZ245007.1, from coordinate 1,010,695 downwards.
CTTCCCGCTCTCATGGATTCAAGAGATCCTGGGGTCGGTTTGGTTTGGGGTGGGGCTCTTTGGGGTGACGGGATGTGTGGCGGTCGCAGTTATACTTGGCTACAAGACCCGTCTAGTTACGATCATAGGGTGGTTTCTCCTTATCCTTATTCAAGGGCGGAATGGCCTTGTCCTTACGGGGGGCGATAACCTGCTGCTTTTCCTCTTTTTTTGGGCGATCTTTCTCCCGCTCGGGGCACGGTATTCATGTGATGCGGCAGTTGACCCGGGACCTTCGGATTTCCCCAATTCATATTTTTCCATGGGCACGGTGGCTATTCTTCTTCAGGTTGCCTGCCTGTATTTTTTTAGCGCGCTGCAAAAAAGTGTGTCATCTGCGTGGATTCCGGATGGCACGATCCTCTATTACGTCTTTCATTTAAAGGGTTTTGTTCTTCCACTAGGTGAATGGTTATTGCAATTTCCGGCATTGCTGCAATGTCTGACCTATTTTGTTTGGGTGCTGGAATTGATTGGTCCCTTTTTTCTGTTCTCTCCTTGGCGGTTTCTCCCTCTCCGTCTCAGTTTCCTCTTCATGTTTGTTGCTCTGCATATCGGTATTGTGGTGTGTATGAATGTGGGGTTATTCCCTTTGAATAATTTTGTCTCTCTGTTGCTCTTTATTCCCTCGTGGTGTTGGGACCGATTGAGTCCGAATCTTTACGCCGGGGTAGAGCGAAATTTCACTATCTACTTTGATGGGGATTGTGAGTTTTGTCGAAAGATGTGTTTGCTTCTCAAGACCTTTTTGGTTCTTCCTCACGTTCCTATTGTTCCAGCACAAGAGTTTCCGGATATTTACAACACCATGGAGCAGGACAATACCTGGGTTGTGCAGGATCAGGATGAGACCCAATACACGCATTGGAATGCCTTTCTTTTTCTTGTTCAGCATTCCCCGATCTTTTGGCTGCTGGCGCGTGTGCTGAAAGTGTCCCCTTTGAGAGCCATAGGTTCCCGAGCCTATAAACTTGTTGCCAAGAATCGCGGGTTGCTAAGTCGTATGACACGGGTAGCCCTTCCTTATTCTCATCATGACGTACAGATTCCTACGGTCATGAATGTGGTCGTCGGTGTGCTGGCTGGCTATATGGTGTTTATTAACTTGACGAATGTCCCTCATCTTCCATTTCAGATTTCTGACCCTTTTCACTTGGTAAAGCGAACCTTAAAATTGAATCAAAAATGGCATATGTTTTCGACTCCACGGAAATGGAGTATATGGTATGTTATTCCTGGGAGCTTAATTAATGGAACTGTGGCCGATGTCTATAATGGTCGGTTACAGGCTCCAAGTTTAGAGAACATGAGCTATGAACAATCCCCCTTTCCGAACAACCGATGGAGAAAATATTTTGAAAATCTTCCAAAGAAAAAAAACCGGGAACATTTAACCCATTTTTCCGCTTATCTGTGTCGTACATGGAATGAAAACCATCCCCCCTTACAGCATCTTCTCGACTTGCGAATTTATTTTATCCTCGAGCACACTCCTGAGTTGTTGACGAGTCGACAATCCCATAAGCCTAAGCAAGAAAAGTTTTTACTTTGGGAACATTCCTGTCTTTCAACTCCTTCGTGAATTTAAAGAGAATGCTTGCAACTTTGTACTGAGAGCAAAACACTCATTCGATTCCTGTTGGTTGCAAAAGGTGTCTTGTTAGAGTGAGTGAAGGGGTTGTCATGATGAGTATGGGTTGTGCGTGATGCCTATTTTCCTGAACGGAGGTTGTGTATTTTTGATAGGGTTAAGACATGTGATGTTTCAAAAATACAGCAAGGATCTTTCCCATTTCAGAGGGTTTCATTGTTTCTGGATACGTTGACGAGCCAGGATTTCTCCTTTTATTCCTTTTTGTTTTCTCTCCTGCATGAATTATCATTCATCTACTAGTATGCATTTGTATGATTTTTCTATCCGTAAAAATACCTATTGCTTGAGGTGTTTCCCATATGATCCATGTGCAGTTGTCATTAAAAAACATCAATAAAACAATAAGTTAAATTAATATTTAGGTAATACGGAAAAATCCGTCAGAACGGCACCTATCCTGCTTAAGCTCAAGTGAGCCATACCTCTACTGCTCAAGTAATTCCATCTCTAATTCAATGCAGAAGTTGGTTTCTATCTTGAGTTTGCGACGCAAGCCAGGGGCGTTTGTGCGTTTTACTCATAACCATTTCTGAAAAAGAAGAGGGGTCGGAATGATGGGTGGTTGGCGGTTCAGTTGGAAGTCAGCATTAGGTTCACTTAACAAAGGGGATGAGCTGTATGAGAGAATTTTCCTGGAAAAAACGAGGCATTGTCCATGTTTTAACCGTATGGACTTTGGCTTTCTTAGTCAGTTCATTTAGTAGCCTTGTCGGTTTTCCTGATCGAAGTTTTGGTAGTTCACCCAATAAATGGGCAAAAGGTCAGATTTTGGTGCAACCGCGAACAGGTCTTTCTGAAAAGCAGTTAAGTCATGTGCTTCAACGTTCCAAGGGTCGTAGTAAGGCCAAAATTGGAAAGCTCAATGTTCATATTGTCGAAGTTCCGCCGCAAGCAGAAGAAGCCGTTGCTCGTGCACTTTCACGAAACCCCCATATAAAATTTGCTGAAGTTGACGGGTTGATGCCGCCAGGTTTTGTTCCCAATGATCCGAGCTTTTCCAAGCAGTGGCATTTACAAAAAATTCAAGCTCCAACGGCGTGGGACTCATCTCAAGGTCTTGGGGTGATCATTGCCCTCTTGGATACGGGGCTTGATTCCAATCATCAAGATTTAAAGGGACACCTTGTGACGGGATGGAATGCCGTCTCCCAAAATTCAAGTACTTCAGATATTCATACCTATGGACATGGGACTGCTGTGGCAGGTGTGATAGGTGCGATCACTAACAATGGAGTTGATGTAGCCGGAGTCGCTGGAAAAGGAAAGATTATGCCCATCCGTATCTCCAATAGAAGTGACGGGAGGGCCTATTGGTCAGATATTGCGAAAGGGTTAAATTGGGCTGCTGATCATGGAGCCAAAGTTGCCAACATAAGTTATAGTGTGACGAATAGTAGCACTATCACTACAGCGGCAAATTATTTTCGGAATAAAGGTGGAGTGGTTGTGAATTCGGCTGGTAATGATGGGACGAACCCTGGTTATTCAGAAAATAATTCCTTAATCTCTGTCTCTGCAACTACGGCCAGTGACACCAGAGCAAGTTTTTCAAATTATGGAAATTACATTGACGTTGCTGCTCCCGGTACATCAATTGTAACAACGAAAAAAGGGGGAGGGACACAAACCTGGCAAGGAACCTCGTTCTCAACGCCGATAGCTGCCGGAGTGGTAGCGCTCATTCGGGCTAAAAATCCAAATTTGTCACCCAGTCAAATTGAAACTGTCCTAGAAGATTCTGCTGATAATGTGGGGAGTAGCTCCTACTTTGGGGATGGTCGAGTGAATGCAGCTCGGGCAGTACAAATGGCCGGAGGGACATCTGGTGGTGGCGATACTCAGAGACCGTCCGTATCGATTACCAAACCCGCTCGTGATGCCACCGTCAAAGGGCTTGTACCTGTTGATGTGAATGCCGCGGATAATAACGGTGTTACCCGCGTTGTCTTGTATGCTGGAACGCAAAAAGTTGGGGAAGATTCAAGTGCCCCGTATCAGTTTTCCTGGGACTCTACTCGGGAAGACGATGGGCTGACGACTCTGATTGCCTATGCTTATGATGCGGCTGGTAATGAAGGCAGCTCAGGTTCGCATCCGGTGAAGGTTGATAATGTGGTCAATACTGTGGATACCGCTGCGCCGACTGTGAGTTTCCAACAGCCAGCTCCTAATAGCACCGTGAGTGGAACCGTCCAGATAACGGTGAAGGCTGCGGATAATGTGAGTCTTCAATCTGTAAGGCTTTATATTGATGGACGCTTGACGAATTCTACGAATGTCAGTCCGTTGTCCTATTCTTGGAATACACGAAAAGTGGGGAAGGGGCTTCATACCCTAAAGGCTCAGGCCGTTGACGGTGTAGGTTTGTCAAAGACTGTCCAAATTCAGGTGAACGTGCAATCTTTTAAAAGAGGGAAAGGGAAGAATCGTTAGAATATGTAATATTGCTCTCGTCTACTCCTAGCTATGTGAAAACGGCGTCTGTTCTTTGAATGAGCAGTCGCCGTTTTTTTGTTTGCAAAAGGTTGGGCTGCTACAGGAAGACCTGGTGGTGTAAAAAAAGAAGACACAGGATTTGTCTGGAAACCCTTGAACCAATTGATATTTTTTATAGTCGATTTAGGAGGGCGGTTTCCCGTCAATTTTCCCGTCTTGTCTTTTGCTGAACCATTTTTTTCTTTTGTTCGTTTTTATCCAATGAAATTACGTTCTTGAACCCGCTAGCTCTCTGTGCCACGAAGTTTTTGGCGATCTAGATCAGGGCATTTTCACCAGTGGTAAATAACAACGAATATCAACCATGAACGACAATGAAGATCGAAACCTATTTGGATTGGCATGGTCCGTGCTGTTAGGAAAGGTTCAATAGGTAATGAGGTGCTATCAGAACTTTTATTGTAAAAAAGGAAGGAAAAACAACTATGAAAAAGACTGTTGGGTTATTGAGTTTCTTGTTGGTTCTGGGTGTCGGTACGCATGCTTTTGCGTTGAACTTAACGCCTGAAGACATGATCCCAGGCACAGACGAAATGGGGCCTTCAAATTGTGAAGCAGGATGTGTCTACGAGACGTTTGGGTTAGTTGATGATGGGTCTTTGCAATTGCTATACAAAGCGGATGTAGGTGGTGGAGATAGTGGTACTTATGCTGGTGACTATACGACGGTCTTTAACAATACCCCTACTGATCCTTCGGATGCCCTAATTTCATGGAACGGTGTAGATGCTATTATCTGTGAAGCCTGCTATTTGGCAGTGAAGGATGGCAATCAGGATCCTGCTTATTATTTTTATAACCTTTCATTATGGGATGGAATGGAAAATCTCAATCTGACCGGGTTTTGGCCTAATGCCGGTGCTATTTCACATGTCTCGATTTGGGGAATTGAAGGTGATGGACCAGGTGGTACTCCAACTCCAGAACCTGGCACGATGTTCTTGATGGGTTCCGGGTTAGCTGGTCTCGGATTTTGGAGATGGAAAAAAGGCACGAAGACGGAAGCCTAATTTCCTCTTTAAGCAAATCGTAAGCAATTCTGAATGGGGGCTTCATCAGATGATGAAGCCCCCATTTTTTTGTCTGGGTCTGTTGAAAAAAGCCGCCAGCGGCGTTCTCGCGATTTTTCCGGACCTTCGGGCTCACAGGCTTGGCCCTCTTCGGGCCGTGAGCGCTCACAGAATACCCGTATGCTCTGCGCACAAAAATAGCTGCGGCCTTGCTGAACGGACTTTTTTGAACTAGACCCGAGGCCCTCTGACACGTGACGTTACAGAGACTAACTGTGGGTGTTGCTATCATCATTATTCAACACTTCCATACCGTGTACCCTCCGACGATGAGATATCTCATATTCTCGTGGGTAAAGGCCGCTCGCATAGGGGTCAATTTGTTTGTTTCATGAGAACCTCCTAGGGTATTTTGCCAGAAAGCTCTACTTTTGGTCTGTCTACCTTTTGGGGAAGCTTACACAATGAATCGCAAATGGATGTATGCCGTCCGACTCCTCATGCCCTAAGTTAAGGATTTACCCGCCTCTTAGGCTAGCGAGAATTTCTCGTGCATCGGCCAGACGCATGCACAAGGTCATCGGTTGTACCGGGGATTCTAGGAATCCGCGGGACAGATAAAAACGCCGCGCTTCTTCCGACAAAGCATGAACGAGCAATGCTGCCACACCGGCAATGTCTCCTGCCTGAATGGTCCGGCGGCTTGCATCCAACAATAACGCTTTGCCCAGTCCCTTATTCTGATAACGTTGATCGACGGCCAGCCGCCCCAATATTAGTACGGGAATAGGGTCGGGCATGTTTCGCGTCATCTTTTTGGGCGCCTCTCGCAAAGCCACCGCACCAGCCGAAAGGCAGTAATACCCCACAACCCTGTTTTCTTTACAGGTTACATAGGTGCGTGAGACAGAGGTCTTTTCATTCTTCAGTGCGCGTTTCTGTAGCCACTCATCTAGAGAAAAAACGCCTGAATTGAATGCTCTCACATCATGCCCAATTTTTATTGGCTCGGGTGCGGTGAGAGATTCAAGTCTCATTTTTGATCCCAAGGAGACTTTTCAGACAGGAAACGGCGAAGACGTTCATTCGGTACAGGTGGGGTATCCAGCATAGCTTGAAATTTCGCAAAGGCATCCGTATCCAGAGCAAAAAACGTCTGATCCAATAATACGTTTTCTGCCCGGTTACACGCCGCTTCGAGCATGAAATCCGAACGACTGCGGCCTAGGCGTTCCGCTGCCTGATCGATCAAGTCGCGTTGTTTTACCTTGGCGCGAATGTTAATAGAAACGGGTTTTGCTGACTGTATTTGTTCCATAATGACGCCTCCTTCTATACTTCTATGATACATTATTGTGTAGAAGAATTCTATGCAAGACAAAGTGAATCGATCTTCGGCTTTTTTGTCAACGAAATTTTTGAGGTTAGGTGAAAACAGGCTTTTGGGGGTGTTGAAGAAAAGTCATCGAAGGGGGGCGGCTTGGATTAATGATTGTGGGGCTGGCGTTTTCAAAGCAGGGCCTGTTGAAAAAAGCCGCCAGTGGCGTTCTCGCTATTCCGGACCTTCGGGCTCACAGGCTTTGCCCTCTTCGGGCCGTGAGCGCTCACGTCGTGCCAGTATGCTCCGCGCGCAAAAATCGCTGCGGCCTTGCTGAACGGACTTTTTTGAACTAGACCCGAGGCCCTCTGTCACGTGACGTCACAGAGACTAACTGTGGGTGTTGCTATCATCATTATTCAACAGTTCCTGTCTGGGTAGCTGGCGTTTTACTGAGCAAGCAGATTATGCATGGGGCCAAACGAAAAATCCTTGAGGAGCTGAGTGAGACGATACTGAACTTTGTGAAGATTCAGGTAATGTCGGAATCGTGAGAGAAAGGCTCCACGCATCCGGGGTTGTTCCGGGTCTAGTTCCCAAGGGTGGAGATATATAATGAGTGGCTGTCCCTGTGATTCCATGCCTCGCAACAGACTTCGAAAAATTGAATATGGAACGATTCTAAACGATTCTCCAGCCGCTATAGGAATCTTGAATCCGCCCCACTTATAGGTGGTAACCGGAATTTCCCACAATGGACCTGCTGAAGTGGGTATTTGGTGAATACATGGCGTGCTCCTTGAAATCTCGTACATATTAGGATCGTTGGGTATGATGCTGGAGTCATAGCGATAGCCTTCCTCTCTGATGATCGGCAAGGCCCATTCCGTTTCTTTGATGAGTGAAAAACTTGGCGCACGATATCCGAATACTGGTTTGCCTGTGATGTCTTCCAAGAGTTTTTTTGTTCTGGAAATATCCTCTCGAAATGTCTGGGGACTTTGCATGGAGATCAGTTCATGTGCGTACCCATGTGAGGCTATCTCATGGCCAGAATCGACAATCTGTCTCATCAGAGTTTTGTTTCTTTCCGCGATCCACCCCAACACAAACATGGTGGCGGTGATGCCTCGTTCGGCAAGGATCTCAAGTAGAACGTGGGTATTGCGTTCTACGCGACTTTCCTGTTTGTCCCAATGCCGTCGTCGAGCCAGACTATCAAAGGCTGCTACCTGGAAATGTTCCTCAATGTCAAAACTCAGTCCATGGACCATTTGTGATATTCCCTGTTCAGTTTCTCCACAATGGTCTCTCTCCATGTCGCTATCTACCAGATGAGAACGAATAAATGAATGAGACCGTTTCTTCAATAATAAATGTCCCAATTTGGTATGAATGCAACATGGTATCTCAATAATCGTGCCAGAGAAAAAATATGGTGAATCGCTGTATTCAGCGGTATACATGGGGTTTTCCTCTTCCAACAGCGCATCGAAAAGTGTGTCAGCCATGTGTCTGCACTGATTCATGAGACAGAACTGAATTTAAGGGTCAGACTCGAATTATTGTTATCTGTCAATTATCCCTTTTGAAAGTGTTGGAGGTGTTATTGTGAATTTTACTGTTCTTATATCTTATATATCGAAGGATACGGTTATTCTTTTTCATTTTTTCTTTGCGACAATTTTTCTGCTTGTTCAAGTTTTTTGATATCTAGAAGGTCTTGATCTCGGCCAACAGCGCGTTTGCTGGTTATCAGATCTTCCCTTGACATGTAAAAGAGGATTATTCCGTCTATGTTGGCCTCTACCCGATTTTCCCAGGCTTGTTCGAAGTCGATCCCCGGTATTCCCATTAAGATGTCAATGCGATTGGGTGGTGCCCCAATCATAAAGAACAGTTCTTTGTTCTGAAAATCTTCGGGCGTAACGTCCTGCAGGGGAACGCCAAATTTTTCGAGTGTGTGATACAAGGCTTGGGCATTAGCCTGGGTTGTGGCAATCAGAATGTCCAGATCTTTGGTGTAACGGGGTTCTGCATGAAATGAAACGGCATACCCTCCGACAATGAGATATTTAATATTGGCGTCGGTAAAGGCCGCTAAGAGTTCGATTGAGTCGGAGTTCATGAGGAGGGCGCTTTTGGAGTTTATGATGGAAGATGACCAAGTCCCATGCGGCCGCCATTCTCTGGGCCGGGGATTGATTTTGCCAAAAAGCTAAATCAAAATCTCGGTTGAGATCAGATACTCGGCCAAGCTTGGTGACTGTGAAAGATGTTTGAGGCATAGTCAGATCTTATTATATCATCCCCTATTGGAATCTACCACGGTCTTGAAGTTTATACTTTCAGTTTTGATTGGTCGATCACTCAGCAAACAGGTACTCACGCGTTTTTGAAACGATCTTCCGCCGCAAAGATCGGGTTGTCAAGGCTCTGTAGATGACAAGAGGTTGGTGTGATCGTATAATCGCCCAGGATGACGCCTCAAAGTCCTTCAACTTCCATCTCATTAGTGCCTTCACTCCTTTCATCCACGCTTCACAAGGCGCTTCCCTTTTCGGCTAGTCTTGATCGTATCGCCCCTTTAGCTGGGGATGCCTCTAATCGACGATATTATCGCGTGCATCTTTCTGGGGCTCCAGTTTCTTCACTGATTGTGATGCAATTGGCCGATCCTGAAGGGTTTAAGGCATCTGAAGAAGCGGTGAGTGATAGCGAGTCAGAAGTTTCCGAACTGCCGTTTATTAATGTTTTGAAACATCTACAAGTGGCAGACGTTTCAGTACCAGAACTCTATTTTTATGATGAAACGGCTGGGCTCCTCTACTTGGAAGACTTTGGTGATGTGACGTTGGCTCAAGCTTGTGAAGGCGGTGCCTCAAGCAAGACCGACGCCTTTTATCGAAAAGCTATTGATGTGCTGGTACAACTTCATACGCGAGCGTCTGTTCCGACTTCCTGTCAGGCATTTTCTCGATCTTTTGATGTGCCATTGTATATGTGGGAATTTAATCATTTTCTGGAATATGGCGTTGTGGCTCGTCAGGGCAAACCCATGTGTGCAGAAGATTTTGTGCCCATCCAAGAAGAGTTCACCATGATTGCCAAGTGGTTAGTTCAACAACCAACTGTGTTCACACATCGGGATTTTCATTCACGAAATTTGATGGTGGATGGAATGCGGCTGGGTGTTATAGATTTTCAAGACGCCTTACTCGGTCCGACGACATATGATCTGGCATCACTCCTACGCGATTCCTATATGGCATTAGATGAATCATTGATAGATGAGTGTATTGCTTACTATCGAGAACAAATGATGCAAGCTCTCCCTCCCTCGCAACATGCCGACATGCTTTTGGATGATGCGGAAACCTTTCGACGTTTGCTTGATTTTAGCAGTATTCAGCGCAATTTAAAGGCAGCCGGGCGATTTGTATATATTGATCGAATAAAGGGAAATCCCAATTTTCTTGAATCCATTCCTCGAACCTTACAGAATGTTCGTGCCAATCTCACAAAGTATCCCTCATTGCATCGATTATTCAAACATCTCTCTTCTTACATTCCTGAATGGCAGTAACGTTTCATCTATGAAAGCCATGATTCTTGCGGCGGGTTTCGGGACGCGTCTTCGGCCTTTAACGGATACGATTCCCAAGCCCTTATTGCCAGTTGGGGGAACGCCGTTGATCGTGTGGAATTTGTTGTTGTTGCGGGCGGCAGGAATTCGTGAAGTGATGATTAATCTCCATTATTTAGGATCGATGATTGAAGAGGCCTTAGGTGATGGGTCTCGTTGGGACATGCTGATTGCCTATTCGCATGAATCTACGATCCTTGGAACAGGTGGTGGGTTGAAAGCTGCAGAAGGGTTTTTTGAAGGTCAGCCATTTCTTGTCATTAATGGAGATACTTTGCTCAATTTAGATTTTCCGGAATTTTTAGACTTTCATCAATCGCAGGGTGGCATAGCTACGTTAGTTCTTCGTGATGATCCTCATGCCACGCAATGGGGCGCTGTTGAATGTGATGTACAAAATTGCATCCTTCGCATTAATGGTCAGGGTCAGGATACGCGTGGTTCTGTTCCAGCGGCTCATATCCGAATGTTTGCTGGCGTCCATATTCTCCATCCTTCTCTATTTAAAGATGCAAGAGCGGGAATGCCTTTTTCGATTATTGATTCCTATACCAAGGCACTTGCTTGTGGTTCTCGGTTATTGGGTTTTGTTCATGGAGGTTATTGGTCGGATGTGGGAACCGTCGAACGCTACACCCAGGCGCAGGAAGATGTTCAGGCAGGGTTGTTGGTCTTGCCTCATTGATTCTTAGGCTCAGACCCGCCACAATAAAGGATGAACGATAGATTGCGCTGGGCCAAAATAATTGCATGTGGTTGGTATATCCTCAATTCTCAAGAGAAACTCCCTCTTTTGATGGATTGCTGTTTCTGAATGTATCACAAAGGATACAGTAGAATGCCGTTAAAGGTTTCAGGCTTATCAGGTAGTTTTCCTGTTCCCTCTAAGGAGGTGGCTGGATCTGTGGACACATTTCAGCAACTTCAGCAATTACTTAAACAATCGTTGTGTGATCTCAAAGCTGAATCTCAAGATGTAGACATTGAGCCGGATGAAACATTAACGAAGGCCCTACAACGGTTGTCAAAGCAATTACAACATATTCTTGCCCAACCAATGGACCCTATGCCTAGCAATCAAAAAATTGATGCGAGTACATCAGGATCTATGCTGCCTTTATCCCCGAGTCCTGACCGGCTTTCTAACATGCCTGTTCAGGTTATGACTGCCTGTGACGGGATCATTCAAATGGCTAATGATGCGGCGATTGAAATGTTGCAATTGAAATTTGGGGATATTGGGGCGGTGTCATTGGCTGAGTGGATTCCGTATGATGAATGGCGGTTTATCCGGCAGCAATTGAAAAGTTCTGTTTCATCTCAAGAATCCGTGAAATGGTTAGTTACTCTCAATCTTCCAGAAGTGCCACTGTATAAGGTGCCGTGTGTCGTCACACCCATGTTGGATCAATCAGGAAATGTCATGGCATGGCATTGGGATGTGAGAAAGTCTATTGAGCCGATTTCCTCACATCCTTTTGCTCAGCTTATACATGGTCTTGAAGTGGATCTTTTACGTGGAACATGTCTTGATAGTTGTTTAGCCCGTATATGTGAGGGTTTGGTGCAGACGTTTGGCTATCCCTTCGTGTGGATTGCTACGGTACGGGAACGCCAACGAATTCAATTGCGTGCACAAGCCGTAGCGTCTGATTTTGATTGGGAGTTATATGGCCCCTCTTGGTGGGTATCCATCTCTCAAGAAGAGATTTTGGCACAGGCTTGTGTGGCATCTGAAGGGTCCCTGGCTTCCTCTGAGACCAGTTCTGCCAGTGAGTTCGCTTGGTTCCCACCAAGCTTTTATCTGCAGGAAGCCTTTTCTTTGCCTTTCAGTCATGGGGATCTTTCTGGTTTGCTGGTGGTGTGTTCGAAAATATCCAAAGGGTTTGATCCCTCCATCCAAGAATGGCTGAAAGGTTTGGGCCATCTCATTGAAGTCCTGATTGCTCGTGGCATGGAAATGGAGCAATTGCGTTTGCAGAGTGCGGTTGTAGGATCTGTTCATGATGCGTTGATTGTGACTGACCCGCAGGGTCGAGTGGAATGGGTCAACCAGGCTTATTCCAAATTGCTTGGTGTCACACTTCGCGAGGTTTTAGGTACTCCGTTACGTTCGTTTCCTCATGCACAATTGCCGAAAACTTGGACGAAAATTGATTCCATAGATGTGCCAATTGAGTGCATGAAGACGGAAGTTATGGAAAAAGGGAGCAATGGTGAGTCCCTTGTTTTAGAGCAGGTCCTGACGCCGTTGATTGATACACAGGGCCACATCACCCATTTTGTGGGCATTCTTCATGATGTGACCTCTCGTGTTGTCTCAGAAATGAAAATGAAACATCAAGCCTATCATGATTCATTAACAGATCTGCCTAATCGAATTATGTTTGAAGATCGGTTGCAACTAGCCCTTGCCCAAGCCAGACGGGATGGGACCTTAATGGCGCTGCTTTTTTTAGATTTGGATAATTTTAAGTTGATTAATGATGAGCACGGGCATCAGATGGGAGACCGGTTGCTCCGAATAGTGGCTAAACGACTTTTGTCCTGTGTCCGTACAACCGATACGGTTTCTCGTTTAAGTGGAGATGAATTTACAATTATTTTGCAAGGCCTTGATCGGATACAAGATATTCGACAGGTGGCGAAAAAAATCGTGGATTGCTTGACCACCCCTTTCCCATTAAATGGACAAGATATTTCCGTACAAACAAGTATTGGTATTGCTGTGTACCCCAAAGATTCTACAGATCCTCGTCGGTTACTCGCGATCGCCGATCAGGCTATGTATCGTGCGAAAGAGTTTGGTGGGCAGCGTTGGCATTTTTCAACAACAGAATGGAATTCGGCGTAAGAGGTTGTCTGCCATTTTCCAATTGGTGTTCTCTGTTCTGTTCCTTTCGTTTTTTTGAAAAAAACATCTGTTCTTCTTTATCGTTGAAGAAAAACCACGATTGTTGAAAAAAAGCTTCGAAATCACTTGTGTGCCAACAGTACACAGGGTGTGATCCCTTGTCAGTTCCTCTTTCTTCTTACTCCAATAGTGTCGTGATCCATCCATGTTCATTAGGGAAAACGCCGGAATTTCTCGTATGAACTCATAGTTTTTTGAATTGTTTCTATACTGCAAGTGGTGCAACGTTGCTATTGGAAAGTGCCTTTTATGGCCGAAATAATTCTTGAATACCTTTTGGCCCTATTTTTGCTAGTTGCCATTGTGAGTAGTGCTGTTCTGAAGGCAATTAAGTCAATATGTTTGTGCGAGGAAAGGAGCATTGAGCCATGAACATTCACCAGCAACTTGTGAAAATACTGGCTTGGAGTATCATTCTTATGATGGTTTTTGTCTCTATGGGGTGTGGCCATCATTCATCACAGAGAAGCCAAGCCCACTGGAAGAAGTTCAATAAAGCCAAGATGGTGGCGCACCAACCAACCGCTGCAGATCTTCTGTCTTCAAATGGCAAATCCAGGGGAATACAGGGAAGTGAAGGATATTTTGGAAATGAGTCAGGAAATTTTGCAGATCTCTTAGATGAGGATGCCCTTATTCAAGAGGATCCGTATTTTGATCAAAGCGGCCAAGGCGGCGACTCCTCGGGTGACTATTGGCTGAACCGTGCACGAGCAGAGCAGCTTACCGCGCAGAGTGGATTGGAAGACGTTCATTTTGATTTTAATAGCGTTCAGTTAAATGAGCAGGCTAAATCTATCTTAATGGCGAATGCTGAGTGGTTGAAAGCCCATCCTGAAGCTCACGTAACGATAGAAGGGCATTGTGATAATCGTGGCACGTCTTCGTATAATTATGTATTGGGTGAAAAGCGTGCACTACGAACAAAAGCCTTTCTCACCGGTTTAGGCGTCCCTGGTGAACGGTTGAATGTCATGTCATATGGAAAAGACAATCCAGCCTGTTGGGATGCGACCGAACCCTGCTATCAGAAAAACCGTCGGGCTCACTTAGTTCTTGGAATTACCGTAGCATCAACAGCCATGCGGTAATGCGGTTTTTGAGCTGAATGCTGGTTTGTTGTAAAAATTGAATGGGAAAAGAGGATGACAGTTTCATGGGAATAGCGTGGCATGTACTTTTGCGCTGGATAGCTGGAGGACTTCTTTTTAGTATTGGAGCGACGTTGGTGGGGTGTGTGGCTCAGCAGGCAGATGTGGTGCGCATCAAGCGTGAATTAGATGCAAAAATTAGTCAACTCAACAAAAGTAAAACTTCTCTTCAGCAGGCGGTTGTAGATGCCAATACTTCATTAGAAAAAGCGAATACCCTTATTACCCGGCAGCGAGCAGAGATCAAAGAGTTGTTACGGGCACGGGCCGAAGTGACTGACCAAGTGGCCACGTTGAAAGATACGGATTTATCTCAAGTTCGTGGAGCTATCGAAAAGAATCAACATTTGGTCGGTGCACTCGATCAAAAATTTCTCTCTCTTGATACGAAAATACAGACGGTAGAATCGGAAGTTCAAGAATCGCAGAGAGTGATAGAACCCCTTGTTCAAGAATTGCGAGCGCAATTAACAGCTGAAGAACAGTTAAGGGTGGAGCAGGGCGGAAAACTTGGAGAATTCCGAACGTCATTAGTGGATTACCAACAGGTGTTATCAACTCTTCGTCAAAATATTGGGAAACAGGAACAGCAGATTACGACCTTGCAACAACAGGTGAATCGATTAGGCCAACAACAGGATACCCATTATCAACAGATTCAAAGAGAAGTAAATGATGTGCGGCAACATATTCAAACAGTCATTGGAACAGTAGAACAGATTAGCACAACGTTCAGTGGACGGTTAGATGCCTATGAGCAAGAGCGTTCTCGTGCGTCACAACAAATGCCCTCCAAAACTTCTTCTCCTTCACGACAATCTATGGAGTCTCTACCAACGAGGAATCCTTATTCTTCCATACAAAGTGTTGACAAAAGTGCAATTCATGCGAATCGATCTCCTCAAAATGTTCTTTCCGGTTCTGCGGTTTCGTATGCCTCTCCTTCTACTCGTAAAAATCTGACCTCATCATTCCCGCCAGGTACGTCATCTAGCCCCAGCACTTCTCGGGATGAACATGTTGCCTATCAACAAGCTTTTTTATTGTTGCGAACCAGAAATTATTCGGAGGCTGCAAAAGGTTTTTCTGAATTCCTCCGCACCTTTCCGAATTCCCCGCTAGCCGCAAATAGCCAATATTGGTTAGGCGAATGTTACTATGGACAACGACGTTTCCAAGAGGCGATTGATGAATTTGAACGGGTTTTTGCGTTTTACTCATCCAGCAATAAAGTTCCCGCCTCCCTTCTCAAAATTGGCTATTCCCATCTTGAACTTCAACAACCAGCTATGGCCCGTTCCGTTTTTCAACAACTCGTGCGTACCTATCCCCAAAGCCAGGCAGCCATTAAAGCCCACGGTCGCCTCCAAGAGGTGAACACTCTTCTTCACAACCCTTCTTGACCGATTGTTTTTTCTTTCTGTAGGGGTCTACTGAAAAAGCCGCTAGCGGCGTTCTCGCCAGCCTTTTAAGAAATACGGTTTTGTCGAAAACTTAGTAAAAACCCCGGTCCAAAGTGCGGGGTTATTTACTCGCCGCCTAGCCAAGGGAGCCGACTGGGGTCAGTTCGTCTTCAGTTCCTATTTGCTATAGGATGCCTTTCTTACTTGACCTTACTGCCTATTTGAACATCTTCCAGCACGGTTACAATACTTAGAACTTCCTTCTCTCCTGCGGCTAAGACCATGCCTTGGGATTCGATGCCCATGAGTTTAGCTGGCTTGAGGTTAGCCACTACCACAATCGTTTTTCCAATCAATTCATCTGGCGCATATTTTTTGCCAATGCCGGCCACGATCTGTCGCTGCTCTGTTCCTAGATCGACTTGTAATTTTAAGAGTTTTGAAGATTTCGGCACTCGGTCAGCTTCTAGAATTTTTGCAACTTTGAGCTGGACTTTCATAAAATCTTCGATACTAATAGGTCGTGTGTCGATGGATGAAGTGGGAGAGGATAGGGTAGATGATGTGTGAGTTTGCTGTGCGATAGAAGGAGAGGATATTGCGGATGAAGTTACTGTGGATTCATCCTTTAGTGGCTGATCTCTTTTGGGGAACAATGACGGGCCTTTTGTTACGGGTTTAGCGTAGGTATATGTGCCCCAGGTGAGCAAATCTAAAGGTGTGGAGGCTGAAAAATCTATGGTCAGCCCTAAACGGTCTTTCATGCTTTCTGCTGTGAGCGGCATAAAGGGATGAATTGCGTAAGTCAGAAATCGAAGGGTTTCAGCCAGATGGAATAAGACTGTGTGTAGACGCGGCTTTTTCTCGGGATCTTTAGCTAAAATCCAGGGTGCTGCTTTATCAATGTATTGATTGGCCAATTGAACGACTCCCCAAATAGCTTCTAACGCGCGATGAAATTCCAAGATACGAAGGTGTTGTTCCATTTTCTCACAAAGACTTGATGCGGCTTGCTGCAGTTGGCGGTCGAATTCAGTTTCTATGTGTGAGTTTGGAGAAGGAACCTTGCTGTTCGAGAAGTTGCCGAGCATGGCTAAGGTACGAGACACCAAATTCCCCAGATCGTTGGCGAGTTCTGCTTGGTATCGACTATGAAAGGTGGTTAGAGAAAAATCACCATCTTGCCCAAATGGTACTTCACGTAATAAGAAATATCGGAAGGCGTCCGTCCCGAATTGTTCGACCATGGCGTTAGGGTCTACGACATTTCCACGACTTTTAGACATTTTTTGGCCATCTACCGTCCACCACCCGTGAGCGAAGATGGATGCTGGGAGAGGACGTTCCATGCCCATAAGCATGGTGGACCAATAGACCGCGTGCGTGGTGAGAATATCTTTGCCGACTAAATGGACAGATGCTGGCCAGAATGCTTGAGTATTCGATTGAGGAGTGAGATATTCTAAGGCCGAGAAGTAATTAACTAATGCGTCGAACCAGACATAGGCCACACAGTCTTGGTCAAACGGTAATTCGATGCCCCATGACAGCCGTGACTTGGGTCGTGAAATAGACAAATCTTCAAGAGGCTTTTGAAGAAACCCGAGGACCTCATTGCGCCGGGATTCTGGTTGAATATAGTCTGGGTGTGTGTGGATATGGTCTTTGAGGCGTTTCTGAAATTGACTCATGCGGAAAAAGTAATTCCGTTCACTTACTTGTTCTACCGGGCGTTGGCAATCCGGACAGAGGCCTTGCTCCACATCTTTTTCTGTCCAAAAACGTTCATCGAAGGTGCAGTACCAGCCAGTATAGTCAGCTTGATAAATCAAGCCTTTGTCATGGAGATCTTGTAAGCAGCGTTGTACGACGGATTGGTGCTGAGCATCAGTTGTGCGAATAAACCCATCCTGGGAAATATTCAATTTTGTCCATAATTCCTTAAATTTCGGCATGAGCTGGTCACAATGCGTTTGTGGATCGATTCCAGCTTTTGCTGCGGCCTGTTGAACTTTTTGCCCGTGTTCGTCTAATCCGGTTAGAAAAAAGACATTGCTTCCTCGTAACCGGTGAAAACGAGCCAAGACATCAGCAGCGATCGTGGTATAGGCATGGCCAATATGTGGGATATCATTGACATAATAAATGGGCGTAGTGACATAAAATTTTTCAGGCATAACGTCGTGATTCCTTTGGTTCTATGATGAGTAAGACGATCACTAGTGGGGTATTGAGAAACCTTGGCACTTGCCCTCTTTCTGGAAAGGCAAGGTGATTAAGAAATATTATTGTGGAGTAGTGAAACGCAAAATACATGTATTGGATTGGTGTAGAATAACTAGTTATCCACGTGCGTATGCAGGAGCTAAGTGGTCTTGTAGATGGAAAAAAAACTGTTCCAATCCGATTTGCATATTGAGATTGCGTTGTTGCCCTTGTTCAAGCTGACTCAATTCTTGTGAGAGTTCTAGGATGGTTGTAGGGGAAATTTGTTTTGCTAACTGAAGAAGCGTTGCTTTCTGGTCTCGATAGAGCATGGGAGTATTTGATTGGTCTAATGAAAGCAGGAGTAAATCCCTGAGGCCTTGTTGGAACCAATAGATGGCTTCTGCCACTTGGTTCGATTTGACCAAACCTTCGCTCATATCAAAGACTTGTGTGGCTGATGTGAGGGGCTCTCCGAATAACAAGGTCCAATATTGACGAAGTTTTATTTTCAAGGTCTCGGGATCCAGGTGCAGGGCTTGCCCCAGCCGACCTTCGGAGTAGGTTGACACCAGTTTGACATCCCCAGGCTCCATCATCGTATTTGTATTGAGATATGTCTGGATAGCATTGATCGGTAGTGGGGTAAATCGAAGGGCTAGACATCGTGAACGAATTGTGGGCAAGAGGTGTTCCGGCTGACTTGAAATTAGGAGAAACAGACAATGATCTGGAGGATCTTCCAGCGTTTTCAGTAAAGCGTTGGCTGCCTCGATGGTCATCGTTTCGGCTTCATCAATGAGACACACCTTGTGTGATCCCACAAGAGGGCGATAAGTGACGATGTGCTCGATGGCCCGAATTTGATCAATTTTTATTTTGGGATTCTGTTTTTGTCCGGCTTCAGGTTGAATCAGAAGGCAATCAGGGTGAATGCCTTGTTCAACTTGATGACAGGAGCGACAGATGCCACACGCATCGGATAAATCAAGCTGGGGGTGCTCACAATGGAGAAATTGGGTGAGCGCTATGGCCGTAGCGCGTTTCCCGATAGCTGGTTCCCCATGAAACAAATAGGCATGCCCAAGATGGTTGGTGGTGACTGCAGTTTGAAGCCACTTGATGGGACGTTCATGTCCAAGGATTGTGTGAAAAGGCATGCGTAAACGTAACTCCTCTATAACAACATTATTTCTGAACTGAAGAACGTATTAGGTTCAGAGACCGTGTATGGCGGATCATATATTCTGTCATTGACGCAATGTGTGAGGCTAAGACTTGTGGTGCTTGACGCCCATCTACTTTTTTAATTCGTGTGGGGTGTTGTTTTGCTAACGCGAGAAATCCACGATGAACTCGTTGATGGAAGCTGAAAGATTCCTGATCAAGGCGATCCTGTTTTTTTGTCTGTTGGCGCCTAGCTAACCCATCTAGGATAGGCAGATCAAGGAAAAATGTCAGGTGTGGTTGTAGTGCTTGTGCAATAAACTGCTGGGCATTCTTAAGAAAAGTGCGCCTGAGACCTCGTGCATACCCTTGATAAGCCAAGGTGGAATCAAAAAAACGATCACAGAGGACGATCATGCCTTTCTCCAAGGCAGGTTGAATCACATGTGTGATATGCTGCGAGCGAGCTGCAAAAATGAGCATGGACTCACAGGCTGGAGTAATGGCATCCATTGGATCTTTGGACTTAGAGGACTGCAATAAGAGTTTGCGAATTTTTTCTGCCAAAGGCGTACCTCCTGGCTCTCTGGTTTCCAAGACGTGGTAGCCCTGATTTCGTAGTGAGCGAGCCAGTCGTTGGCATTGTGTGGATTTTCCAGAGCCTTCAGTGCCCTCAAATGTGATAAAAGCCCCTTGTAGGGGCCTAGGCTTGGAGGCGCGTGGTTTGCTGGATTTCATAAACGATACTCTGCGTTGCCTGTAGTCTAAGTCATTGAAATTTTAAAGAAAAGTCTTGCCCGTGCTCAAATGGAATTGTAAGATGCCTGAGGCCCTCTTTGCGCTCCATGTTTCTATGGTACCCTTTCTTTTTCCCATGAAGGTTTGCCATTTCTTATGAATTCCTTTCGCGCTTCCCTGAAACGGTATTTTTTGACGGGTTTATTGGTCATCACCCCGATTTGGGGAACTATTCTGATCTTAAAAACCCTCTTTGTCACCGTCGATAGTATTTTAGGGACGGCATTAGCTGATTTGGTCCTTCCTGATTATTATTTCCCTGGCCTTGGAATTATGGCCTTAGTGCTCCTGATATTAATTGCGGGTGTCCTGGCTACTAATTTTTTCGGGAGACGGATGGTAAACCGTTGGGAAGAGTTTTTAGATCGTGTGCCCATCGTTCGGGGAATTTATGCCACATTAAAGTCAATGATGGATATTTTATCCTTTAAACAGCGAGAAAAGTATGACAAGGTGGTCATGATTCAGTTTCCCAAAGATGGGAATTATTGCTTGGCATTTGTGACTGGTGATACCCGTGAAGAAATACAAAGCCTGGCTCCAGAACCTCTGGTGCATGTATTTGTGCCCACCTCTCCTAATCCCACTTCAGGATATTTCTTACTCGTCCCAGAATCAGAGGTGGCTCCCGTTGAAATGAGTGTGGAAGAGGCTATGAAACTCATCGTATCTGGTGGCTTTTACTCTCCCCAAGATAAAGGTTCGAGCATTGAATTTGCTGACAAAACGAGTACAATGACTCTTAAGACTTCAACAAAAGTATCGACATCTTAAATAATATATCATTTTGAGTTCCTTTCCATTTCCATGAGTTGCCAAAACAACACATCGGTCATCATTCTTGCTGCTGGCCAGGGGACTCGAATGAAATCCTCCACGCCCAAAGTGTTACATGAAGTGGCTGGGCGTCCCATGCTGGGCTATGCCATGCTTTTGGCCCGGCAGGTGGCAACACAGACCGTGGCAGTGGTGGTGGGGCATGGTGCGGATCATGTGCGGACCTATTTGGAAGAAGGAAAGCCTGAATTTGATCCGTACATTGTTGTGGAACAAACTGAACAATTGGGAACGGGACATGCCGTTCAACAGGCGCTTCCTGCCTTATTACAAAATTCTTCCGTGTTTGCTAGTCAGTATGTGATTATGTGTGGTGATACACCCTTATTAACCCCGGAAACCGTATCATCATTAGTACAATATCATCAGGAACAAGGTGCGACGTTAACCTTGTTGACCACGCATGTTCCAGACCCTCGTGGTTATGGGCGTGTTCTTCGTCAAAAAGATGGAAAAGTTTCCCGGGTGGTAGAAGATCGTGATGCCACGTCAGAAGAAAAGCAGGTTTCGGAAATTAATGTGGGTACGTATGTTGTTGACGCCAAATTTCTTGAAAAAGCTCTTGGGCAGTTGAAGCCAAAAAATGCACAGGGCGAATATTATCTCACTGATATTATTGAAATGGCCGTGCAAGATGGTCAGAATGTTATCGCGTGGGTGACGGAAAATTCCCTGGAGACTACCGGGGTCAATACACGAGTCCATTTGGCTGTAGCTGAAAAAGAAATGCGCCGTCGGATATGCGAACGCTTGATGTTAGAGGGTGTCACCATTCTGGACCCCGAACGGGTGTTCGTTGATCATCAAGTGATCGTTGGTCGTGATACGGTGCTTCATTCTGGTGTTGTGCTTGAAGGTCAAACGCGGGTTGGGGAGGCTTGTGTTATTCGTGGGAATTCGCGGCTCACGAATGCTGTGGTCCAGCAAGATGTCACGATTCAAGATGCTTGTGTCCTTCAGGAGGCCATTGTTGAAGAAAAAGTGATAATCGGGCCTATGGCGCATTTACGCCCGGGCACAGTCCTGCATCGCAAAAGCAAGGTCGGAAACTTTGTCGAACTCAAGAAAACAGAAATTGGAGAAGGATCCAAGGTCAATCATCTCAGTTATCTTGGTGATACCTATGTTGGTCGAAATGTGAATGTGGGGGCCGGGACTATTACCTGTAATTATGATGGCTATCAAAAGGCCCAAACGATTATAGAAGATGGAGTGTTTGTCGGAAGTGATGTCCAACTCATTGCTCCTGTGAGGATTGGAGAAGGGGCATTAATTGCTGCAGGAACAACGGTCACAGAGGACGTTCCTGCAGATGCTCTAGCAATTTCCCGAACTCCTCAATTGAACAAAGAAGGTACTGCCGCGCATCGTCGTGTGTTATTGAATCCTTCCGATCTTCCCACGAATGGGAAAAATGAACAGGCCAGGGATGTGCCACCTTCACTGTTGTCCCATCGGAGGCCATAAGCCGCGTCATTGCAATTGTTATTACTCTTCAGGCCTGCACCCACAGCTCAAGTTTTAGTCTCTACAGAAAAATGCCGAAATATCATCTATCTTCATAAAACATTCACGCGTTTGAAAAAATGAGGTAGCGCCGCTTATGTGTGGAATTATCGGATATGTCGGAGGAGAATCGGCAGCGCCAATTCTGTTGTCGGGATTACGGCAACTGGAATATCGAGGGTATGATTCGGCTGGTATTGCCATTCAGAGCAATGGAAGTCTCGAAATACGACGGAGTGTGGGAAAATTGGTCAATTTAGAAGCTAATCTCCAAAATGGGGCGGTTGAAGGGCGTGTGGGTATTGGGCATACACGTTGGGCGACACATGGGCGACCATCTGAACAGAATGCCCATCCGCATCGTTCAGGTGATGTGGTGTTAGTCCATAATGGCATTATTGAAAATTTTCTCTCCTTACGTCATCGATTAGAAGAAGAAGGCTATCGGTTTGAGTCAGAAACAGATACTGAAGTTATAGCTCATTTACTGTCCTCTGCCGTTAAGCGAGGAAATTGTTTAGAAGAAGCTGTGCGTCATGTTGCCCATGATTTAGAGGGAAGTTTTGCCATTGCCGTCATGTCTCTGGCGGAGCCGAGCCGGATAGTGGTGAGTCGTTCAGGATGTCCTCTGGTTATTGGATTAAATGGAAAAGGTTCATTTTTAGCCTCTGATGTGACGCCCTTATTGTGCCATACGAGAGATGTGGTGTTTTTGGAAGATGGGGAAATTGGTATTTTGGAAGCATCTGATATTTACGTCAGGGATCAAGATGGAAAGCCAAAAGCCTTTCAAACTGAAACAATACATTGGGATGCTGAAGCAGCGGAAAAAGGTGGCTATCCGGACTTTATGATGAAGGAAATTCATGAGCAGCCCCAAGTTATTATGGACACCCTTGGGGGACGCTTTGATTACGAAACTGGAGAAGCGGACCTGCCGGATTTGGCTATGACAAAAGAAGACCTCTTAAGCGCTAAGCGATTTTGGATGGTAGCTTGTGGGACATCCTGGCATGCTGGGTTAGTTGGAAAATATTTGTTCGAAGAAATGGTCAAAAGACCGATTCAAGTCGATATTGGTTCTGAATTTCGGTATCGTGAGCCCATGATTCAGCAAGGTGATCTCTTGATTGCTATTTCACAATCCGGTGAAACGGCCGACACATTGGCCGCAGCGCGAGAAGCCAAGCGACGGGGCGCCCGCGTGTTAGCCATAGTCAATGTGGTAGGGAGTACGTTGTCGCGAGAAGCAGATGGGGTCATTTATACACGGTGCGGACCTGAGATCAGCGTGGCGTCAACAAAAGCCTTTACAGGTCAAGTTATTGCTTTGTATTTGCTTGCGCTTCACGTGGGACGGGTTCATGAAGTCTTGAGTCCTGAAGAAGGCCGGTGGTGGCTCGATCACTTTCTCATGCTTCCTGGTCATGTCGAGCATATTTTAAAACAAGAAAACCAAATTGAATCGATTGCCGAGCTATATGCTCAGAAACGAAACTTCCTCTACTTAGGCCGTGGTATTAATTATCCCATTGCCTTAGAAGGTGCTTTGAAACTCAAGGAGATTTCGTATATTCATGCCGAAGGGTATGCTGCGGGAGAAATGAAGCATGGACCAATTGCGTTAATTGACAGTGAAATGCCTGTAGTCGTGCTTTCCCCAAAAGACCGACTTTATGAAAAATCGGTGAGTAATCTTATGGAAGTTCGGGCCAGAAATGCCCCGGTTATCGCTTTCGTTTCGGAAGGAGATCATGCGTTGGATGAGATTGCTGAACATGTGTTTGCTATTCCAGATGTTCATCCTCTTCTTACGCCTATTTTGTTTACCGTAGGGTTGCAAATATTGGCCTATCATATTGCCGTCTTACGTGGTTTGGATGTTGATCGCCCAAGAAATCTTGCCAAAAGTGTGACCGTGGAATAATCAGTGTGTCATGAGTAAAACGCTAGTCTTTTTCTTTACCTGCCATTGTCCCTTGAGGGTGTTCTTTTCCTTCGCAAGATAGCTTCATGACCAACACCATAATTGTGACTGGCGGTGCCGGATTTATTGGGGCCAATTTCGTGCGTTTGGCAATAGCCAAGACTGATGCACAACTCGTTGTTGTGGATAAATTGACCTACGCTGGGCACAGAGAAAGCCTAGAAGACCTATGGCATGATACACGACTGCATTTTGTTCAGGCTGATATTGCTGATGAAGAAGCCATGGACAAAGTTGTGGCAACATTTTCCCCGAAATCGATCATCAACTTCGCTGCAGAATCACATGTTGATCGTTCTATTGATAATCCCTATCCATTTATCCATACGAATGTGACGGGGACTCTCGTATTACTTGATGCAGCTCGGCGATTCTTAGAGCAGGTTGGTCCAGACCAGCAAAGAGCTTTTCGATTTTTACATGTGTCCACTGATGAAGTATATGGGACGTTGGGTGAAACGGGGTTATTTACTGAAGAAACGCCCTATGCTCCCAATTCTCCATATGCAGCATCAAAGGCCAGCGCAGATCATTTAGTTCGTGCATACTTCCACACCTATGGCGTGCCGACGATTATCACCAATTGTTCAAATAATTATGGTCCATATCAATTTCCAGAAAAACTTATCCCTCTCATGGTGTTGAATGCCTTGGAAGGTAAACCATTGCCGATTTATGGGAGTGGAAATAATGTTCGTGACTGGTTGTTTGTAGAAGATCACTGCGAAGGGCTATTACGAGTGCTTCAAGCTGGTGTGCCTGGAGAAAAATATAATTTAGGCGGGCAGTCCGAACGCTCGAATGTCGACGTGGTTGATACTATTTGTGAAATTTTAGATGAGCTATATCCCTGCGATTCGAATCGTAGCCTTATTGAGCGGAAAATTGATCGATACGGGGATCTTAAAACGTTTGTCGCAGATCGCCCCGGTCATGATTTTCGTTATGGGATTGACCCAACAAAGATTCAATCGGAATTAGGGTGGGTGTCAACTCATACCTTTGATGCGGGGCTGCGGAGAACGATTCAATGGTATGTGGACAATCGGCAATGGTGTGACGTTGTGACTGCACAGTCGTACCAAGGCGAACGTCTTGGGCTTAAGGACTCCAGCATTCATCCATAATTTTACGGTCGTGTTGTCTGGGAATAAAGAGAACTGCATATGGCAAAATTAAAAGGTATCATTCTCGCTGGTGGATCTGGGACAAGGCTTTATCCCCTTACTCATGCGGTTAGTAAACAACTGATGCCGGTTTTTGATAAACCGATGATCTATTATCCTTTGACCACGCTTATGCTCGCGGGCATCCAAGATTTATTGATCATTACAACTCCGCACGAACAAGATGGATTTGTGCGGTTGCTTGGCGATGGGAGCCATCTTGGTTTGAACATCACATACAAGACTCAACCACGACCTGAAGGGATTGCTCAGGCTTTTGTCATCGGGGAAGAATTTATTGGATCGGATCGAGTCGCCCTGATTCTTGGAGATAATATTTTCTATGGCCATGGCATGTCTGGATATTTAGAGAAAGCCTCGACACAAGTTCATGGCGCACAAGTCTTTGCCTATCAAGTCCGTGATCCTGAGCGTTATGGTGTGGTGGCGTTTGATGATGATGGTCAAGTAACGAGTTTGGAAGAAAAGCCTGTTCATCCGAAATCTGGATTTGCCGTGACAGGGTTGTATTTTTATGACAATCAGGTCGTCACCATTGCCAATTCTCTTAAGCCTTCTGCTAGAGGAGAGCTAGAGATTACCGATGTGAACGCCCATTACTTAAAAGCAGACGCCCTTCATGCCCAAGTACTCAGTCGAGGTATCGCCTGGTTAGATACGGGCACCCATGAATCGTTGATGCAGGCGGCACAATACATTCAGGTGTTACAGGAACGCCAAGGGTTAATGGTCGCCTGCCCAGAAGAGATTGCCTATTCCATGGGATATATTCAAGCCGATGATGTGGCGCGGTTGGCGACAGGCATGAAAGACAATGGCTATGGTCAGTATCTGCTTAATTTAGTGAAAAGTCCTGGGCTTTGTTCTCTATGAAAATCCTGCCAACTGCTTTGCCCGGTGTGCTGATCATTGAACCGGATGTCTTTCGGGATGAGCGTGGATGGTTTTTGGAAACGTATCATCATAAAAAGTATCGAGATGGAGGTATTCCTTTATCCTTTGTGCAAGATAATTGTTCTTCA
Organism: Nitrospirales bacterium; assembly: GCA_965223635.1. Lineage (GTDB taxonomy): Bacteria > Nitrospirota > Nitrospiria > Nitrospirales > UBA8639 > Nitrospira_E. Next base: position 984,355 of record OZ245007.1, on the reverse strand, counting down.
TCGGTTCGCGGAACGCTTCGTGGATTGCATGCTCAAATGTCACGACCCCAAGGAAAGTTAGTGCGTGTGATGAAGGGAGAAATTTTTGATGTGGCAGTTGATATTCGTCGGGGATCTCCAACGTTCGCGTCTTGGGAAAGTGTGCTATTAACCGCAGAAAATTTCAAGCAGATCTATGTTCCTCCAGGCTTTGCACACGGATTTTGCGTTCTTTCTGAAATTGCCGAAGTTGAATACAAATGTACCGATGTCTATACACCAGGGGACGAGATTACGATTGCCTGGAATGATGCTCAAATTGGTGTTCAATGGCCCAATGAGTCTCCAATTCTGTCTCCAAAAGATTCCGCTGGACAATCCTTGCAAACCCTATGGGATAAACTTCCTTACTATCAATCATGAAGTTCCCGAAGTTGCTTATTACTGGGGCGCATGGACAATTAGGACAAGCCTTACAAGCACAGTTTGATGATCGGGAAGTGACTGCTTGGGATATCCAAGACCTGGATATTGGCCAACTTGGACAGGTTCGAAAAGCGTTGATGCAGCTACAGCCTGCCCTTGTTATTAATGCCGCAGCATTTACCCAAGTTGATCAAGCAGAAACCAATCAGGATGCGGCCTTTCGAGGAAATGCCCTGGGTCCCAGGAATCTTGCATTGGCAACCAGCGAAATGGATATCCCCCTTGTGCATTTCTCAACAGACTATGTCTTTGATGGACGACAATCCCGTCCGTATCATGAATTTGATCTGCCTCATCCTCTCTCGGTTTATGGGCAAAGTAAATTGGCTGGAGAGCGAGAAGTCCAGAAAGCAAATCTCAAACATTTTATTGTTCGAACGGCCTGGCTCTATCATAGTATCGGAAGAAATTTCCCAAACACGATTTTGCGGTTAGCTAATCAGGAACAGGTTCGAATCGTGAATGACCAATTTGGTTCTCCAACCTATTGCCCTCATTTAGCGAAGGCGGTGTCTCGGTTACTTGAAACTGAATCGTATGGTACCTATCACCTTGCTGGTGGGGGTGAGACGAGTTGGTATGACTTCGCCAAGAGGCTCTATGAGACTTGTAGAATCCAAACTCCTGTGAGTCCAATAACTACTGAGGAATATCCGCTACCTGCTCCACGCCCCCGATATGCGGCATTGACTTCATTGCAAGATCCTTTGATTCTCATGCCTCCTTGGGAAGACGGTGTTCAGGATTTTGCTGGGGAATGGAATGAGCCTCATCAATGATGGACGCATTTATTTCTCGCAACTATTAGAGCTCTTCTTAAACTATGGGATATGTCGAAGCGATTGTTTTAGCCATTATTCAAGGCCTTACGGAATTTCTGCCTGTCTCTTCATCGGGGCATCTTGTTATGGCCCAGCATTGGTTTGGGCAGTTCAGTGATAATAATTTGCTTTATGATGTCATGTTACATATGGCAACGGTGACGGCCATTCTCCTCTATTTTTGGCAGGACCTTCTTACGCTTGGAAAAGGGTATGTGGGATTGCCAACGGAAGAGGGCAGTATGTTTCAAGGATGTGAACGCCAGACAATTCACTACGTGCTTTTGGCGTCGGTACCCACAGCAATTATTGGACTAGGGATTGAATCGATTGGGTTTTCAACATTAGCCACGCCGTCATTGGTGGCTGTGATGTTTTTACTCACTGGGGCAATTCTGTGGGTGACTCGAGGCGGGACATCTGCCCGTCTTGCAAAGGAGATGACCCTGTGGGATGCACTGATCATTGGTGTCATTCAAGGGGCAGCCGTCTTTCCTGGAATCTCCAGATCAGGATCTACCATAGCAGGAGGCATGTTTTTAGGCCTAGACCGGGAGTTGGCAGCCCGGTTTTCCTTGTTGATTTCCATCCCCGCAATTGCGGGAGCTACGTTGTTGCAAGTCATAAAAGCCCTTGATGAAACTCATGAGTCATTTGGTATTTATGTGATAGGAATGGTGGTTGCTGCTCTTGTGGGGTATTGGTCGATTGGCGTGATTTTGCGGCTTGTGCGGCACAATCACTTTTACTTATTTTCCTATTACCTTTGGCCTTTGGGAATCAGTATTTTACTTTGGGAGATATTCAAGCCCTAATCTTGAAGGGGTATCTTGCAGGTTTGGTTCGTCGGTTATTCTTCTCCTCCTTCCTCCGCTTCTTTCTTCGTGCGGCGAGCTACTCCACTGTCGATAGCCGCCTGGGCTACGGCTTTTGAAATTTTCGGGACGACCTGCTTATCAAAGACGCTTGGAAGAATATATTCCTCGTTTAAAGTCGACGCCGGAACCATCTGAGAGAGAGCAACAGCAGCCGCCAGTAACATGGGTTCATTAATTGTTTTTGCTTGGACATCTAATGCTCCACGAAAGATCCCAGGAAAGGATAAGAGGTTGTTACATTGATTGGGATAATCAGATCGACCGCTGGCATAGACACGACAATGGGAAATGGCCAATTCAGGAGAAATTTCCGGGTCAGGATTGGCTAAGGCGAACACAATGGGATTGTTGCTCATGAGGGCCAAATCTTCTGGTTTCAATACATTGGCGGCAGAAAGCCCGATGACGACATGAGCGCCCTTCAAGGCCTTTTGTAATGATCCGGAGGCAGACTCGTAGCGGATGAGCGAACGGAGATTATGGCGGTGGTTCAGGAGCTCTTTGCCTGGTCGGTTGAGTACCCAGCCTTGTTTGTCGCAGCCTCTCAAATTCGTGACACCTGCACTCACTAGGAGTTCACAACAAGCAATGCCTGCAGCACCCAGCCCGACAACCACCACGGTGATTTCCTGGATTAAGCGCCCAGTAATTTTTAACGCATTAAGAAGGGCGCCTAGAATTACTACTGCAGTTCCATGTTGGTCATCGTGCATGACCGGGATTTGGAGTTCGTGTTGCAGCCGTTGTTCTATTTCAAAGCACCGTGGGGCGCTGATATCTTCAAGATTGATCCCTCCAAATGTTGGGGCAAGGGCGAGAACGGTTTGGATAATTTCTTCAGAATTTTGAGTATTTAAACATAAAGGCCAGGCATCGATTCCTGCAAATTGTTGAAGCAACATGGCTTTGCCTTCCATCACGGGAAGTGCTGCCAGTGGGCCAAGGTTGCCTAAGCCAAGAATAGCTGAGCCATCCGTGATGACGGCGATACTGTTGTTTTTACTAGTAAACGTATAGGCCTGTTTTTCGTCTGCAGCGATAGCTTTGACGACACGTCCAACTCCAGGTGTGTAGACCATTGATAAGGTATTTCGTGTTTTGATGGGGAACTTACTTTCTACCCGAATTTTTCCTCCCAAATGCATTAGGAAGATTCTATCAGATGAGGCAATGACGCGAACATCGGGCAACATGTTCAGCCGCTTAAGGACCCGTTCACCATGCTCTTCGCTTTGTACATCGACGGTAATATCTCGAATGATTTTGGTACGGGTTGCGGAGACGATGTCCATGGCTCCTAAGCTGGCATTCTCTTCGGCCATCGCGTTGGCTAATTGCGCGAAAACACCAGTTTGTTGCGTGAGCTCTAAGCGTATGGCCATTCGATAATTGGAATAGGGCCCAATGTCTTGAGTGGTACTCTGAGTATTTCGCAGACGTTTGAAAAAATTCCACACGTAGCCGTTCCTCCATATTTATTTGAGGGTGTATTGCTTTATTGTATCCAAGAATTGATCTTAGGTGGAGAATGAATAGAAAAAAGAATGTCAAATCATGATTGAATCTTCTCGCATTTCTCAGGAGTCCATGGATCATCATGGGGAGCCACGTGGCGAAATTACCTTTTCGCCTTTTCTGACGGTATTGTGTCTTGTGATCTGTGTGAGTGGATTGGTGTTGTTGCTGTGGACGGTGTCTGCGTCAGAAGGCTTTCGTGAATCGATAACTATAAGCCGAGACTTGGAACGACTGTCTAGTCGGGTCTTGACTGTTGCGTCTCGTCTTTCTGATCTCTCGCGAGTTGAGCGCGCCATGTTTCATCTACTAGGAGACTATGACGAAACACAAGAACAACTTCGTCTGTGGTATGCAGAAATACCTCACGAGCGACGAAATGTATTGGATGAATTGTATGCTGCCATTTTAGATGGTGAAGCCGGATTGCAAGCAGATCTTCTTGCGTCGATAGAGCAATGGGAGACGGGTTCCCATCTAGAACCAGAAATTAAACAGATTTTAAAATTGGCGTATTTAAAAAAAACAAGCCAAGGCAATAGTGACGTTCTGAGATTTCAAGCTCGATTAGCTGAAGAGGTGCCCGCGAATTGGTTCTATTTTCAATTGGCCAAACGACTGGCGCGTCAATCAGAGGATCAAGAATTGCAACGGCATTTACAGGGGCAATTTCAACAATTCACTGATTCACATCTCTTGAATTGGCGAACATTGATAAGCTTGGAATTGGGATTGGTTGTAATAGGTTCTGTCTGTCTAGGGTTTCTGGCAGTGAAATGGTTTAAGCAGCGAGGCAGGAAAATCAGGGAGACCTCTTGCGAAGATCAATCTCCGTGGACCTTTTCAGAGGGATTGGCTGTGTTGGTTCGTGGAGGAGCGTTGTCAATCATACTTGTTGGTCTCCTTGCTGGTATCCCTCAAGGCGCCAAGATCCTTCAGGATTATGGATCGCTTCTCTTATACCTTCCTACGGTGATTCTTGCCATGGTGTTGTTGTGTCGGCAGAAACAGCAATCCTTCATTGCTGTGCTTGGCTGTGTGAAAATTATGCAACGTCTTGGTCCTTCTTTCCCTATCTTATGTGGCGGGATTGCCCTGGGACTTATGGGTGATTGGTTGATCATGCTAGTAGGCGATGCGTTCGACATTTCTGCTCATTGGGCAGAATGGTTTCTGCCTCAATTAGTGTGGGGGGACCCGGCAGAGTTACTCAAGATCATCTTAGATGTGGTCATTCTAGTGCCAATTTTTGAAGAAATTATTTTTCGAGGGCTTGTCTTTTCGACGTTGCGGGCAAAGTACAGTTTTCCAGTCTCCATGATTGGAAGCGCTGCAATCTTTGCGTTAGCTCACGGCTATGGCCTGATTGCATTTCTTGCGGTGTTCTGGAGTGGACTGTTATGGGCATGGATGTATGAGCGGACAGGAAGCGTCATTCCAGGTATGTGTGCTCATGCGATCAATAATGGCTTAGTGGTTGGTTTTCTTATCGCATTTTTTCGATAAGACTCAAAATATTACGGTCTTCGCAACTCGATGTTATCCAAAGCCTGATAAAGATCAGGAAAACGAAAGACATAGCCTAATTCCGTGCATACTTTGTGAATAGAAACTCGTTTCCCAGGATTTGTTGGTTGAGTGAAAGGAGGGATGGCAATTCCCCATTGTGAAGCAGCCCTAGAACAAATTTCATTCCATGTTCGTGGATGGCCGTCGCTCGCGATATACGTGCTCCCAGCTATGGCCTCTGTTAGTGCAAGAAGGCAAATGGCCGCAGCATCTTCTACATGGATAAGGTTGCCCCATTTTTTCGTATTGTGAATCTTGCCTTTTCGTATCCAATCAAATACATGCCGGTTAGGTCCGTAGAGGCCAGCTAGTCGAATGATCACTGCACCATATGTTTCCCGAAGAGCTTCCTCTGCTTGGACGCGGGAAAGATGGAGTTTGAGGGGCGTATCTTCATTAATTGGATGTCCATTGGATAAGTAAGCAGAGGTGCTTCCCATCACAAGGAGTCGGCAGGATTGTGGTGCGCGTTTCTGCAAGAAGCTTGTAACCAGGTTTAAGGGAACAGCGGGGAAACACCAGATGAGATGCGCAGGGTTGGGAATATTGGTCCATGTATGAGGCTGCGCTAGATCAAAATGGAGGCGGTGTGCTGAAGGAACAGTTTTCAAATGGAGATGAGGATGACGACTTGTGGCGAAGGTGCGCCAACCGGTTGCAATAGCCTGTTGATACACTTGTTGCCCGGTATAGCCAGCACCAATGATCACTAAAGGATATTGTTGAAGCGGGGATGGTGATAAGGGCAGAGTGGACAAGGTTCTTATAGAAATGTCAGAAATGAAATGAGAAGGAACGTGGGAGAAGCTCCATGCGACTTTATTCTTGTTGATCGGCAAGGTAGTATTGAGAGTAGCGCATGTAATTAGCTGCTGATTCTTTGATCCATGCAACTTCTTGATCGGCAAGTGCTCGTTTGACTTTTGCCGGCGATCCGATTACGAGGCTTTTTGGTGGGATTTGTGTTCGTTCTGTGACGAGACTTCCCGCGCCAATAATACAGTCTTCTTCAATAACTGCCCCGTCCATAATAATAGCCCCCATGCCGACGAGAACCCGATCGCGGATTGTACAACCATGCAAGGTGACACGGTGTCCAATCGTGATATCATCTCCAAGTGTTAAGGGATAGGTGTCATGTGTGACATGCAAGAGAGAAAGATCTTGGATATTTGTGCGATGTCCGATGCGAATAAAATGAACGTCCCCTCGGATAACCGCATGAAACCACACGCTGGAGTCTGACCCGATGACGACATCGCCAATCACGACTGCAGTATCTTCAATGAACGCATTGGCTGCCACGATTGGCGCAATGCCTCGATAGGATTTCAGCATGAGTCTGATTTGTTCTTGGAATGGAAAGTAGGGTTCATGAATGGCTTATCATTATATTCAGATTAGAGTAAGTACCTTGCAAAGAGCCAATATGGTATCGCTATTAGGTTTGCCACCTATCTTGCTGGAGGCCAAGCCGTTGCTTGGCCCTATAATGGCGTTTGCCATATTGAAGTGTGAGGTAGACATATATCTCAAAAAGTATACCTAAGCCTGATGCGGCAAACCATTGAACCGGTGTCTGTATATTGCCCAATGGGCTGTCATAAGTGAAACAATCAGTGCCGCTACCAAAACGTACAGGTGAACGCCGTCAATTTCATCACCTGTTCACGGCGGGTATAAAACTGATTTTAGAAAAATGGACAAAGCAGACGATCAACTTCCAACTGCGTGTTTGTTGGGGCTATTGCAAGCAGACTTGGAGCCCCTTCTCTGTTTGGGGTCATCATGAATTCTTGAGATGTTGTACCATCCATTGGGATAGAGCATTTGTCATGAGTCGGAATTCTTCTGGTTGGCCAAATTGATGCCCAGCGCCTTCAACCAACTGTAATTTCTTCTTTGACTTGAGTGTAGTCAGTAAACGATCAATTTGATGCCGTGGAATAAGGTCGTCTTGTTCGCCATGAACAACCAATGTCGGGGCTTTGATGTGTGAAAGAGCCCCATAAGCATCATAGGTTAAACATTCTTCATAGAAACCATACTGTAAGGAAACTAGTTCACCCGCATCAATAATATTAGGAATGTGGTTCGTGTTCTTCCAATGCTCCATTGCCTCAGGCCCAAATTCCAAACGAAGGGACTCTGGAAAATCAACGACGGGGCATTTTAGGCCTAAGGCCAGAAGATCAGGGTATTTCGCAGCTGAAAGAATAGCCAAAAGCCCTCCGAAGCTTGACCCTACCAGTCCAAGTTGATTGATTCCTCGTTTATGCAGTACTTGAAATGCGCTTTCCAGTTGATCCTCACATTGCTTGAGACTCATCTGTGCGAAATGTTCACGGGTGTCTCCCATGCCGTACCAATCAAAGCGAAAGGTGGCAATCCCTTGAGGAACGAGCAATTCTGTCAGGCGCCGGTTTGTTCGGCTCTGTTTATCGGATAGGAATCCATGACAAAGAATGACGCCAAGTGAAGTGGGTGCCGAAGGCCGGGCAAGGACGGCTGGGGTTGAGAGGCCTCCAGACGTGAAAAAGTGCAGGGGGGTCTCTAGGAGACTATCGTTTTCTCGTAGTGAGTCGCGATGCACGGATGATCAAGCCTGAAGAAAGTAAAAATGGTCTGTCGGCCCATGGCCTTTCCCGAGTGTAAATCCATGACGGATGGCCTCAGTGGTATATGTTTTCGCAGCTTTGATCGCGTCGGTCACGGGCTTCCCTTTTGCCAGGTGTGCTGCAATAGTTGAGGCCATGGTACAGCCAGTCCCATGGGTGTTCTGGGTCTGAAGATATTCACCTTTATACATTTGAAAAAATCGTCCATCGTAGAGAAGATCTGTTCCCGGTTGTTCTTGGAGGTGCCCACCTTTAATGAGGACATGCCGACAGCCTAATTGATGAATGATTTTTGCAGCAGCTCTCGCATCGGCAATGCTTGTAATGGTCATGCCAGATAATACTTGTGCTTCATAAATGTTTGGGGTGAGGAGGTAGGCTTGAGGACAGAGTTGAGATTTTAGGGTTACAATCGCCCGGTCTTCAAGAAGGACATGTCCCCCTTTCGCTACCATGACTGGATCGACCACAAGGTGTTGGATGTTTTGTTTCGAAAGCTTGTTGCTGACGGATGTGATGATCTCTTGCGTCCCCAACATGCCTGTTTTGATAGTTTTGACAGGAATGTCAGAAAAAATCGCCTCAAGTTGGGCATCTATGGTCGCAGTGGGTAGGTGAAAGACGGATGATACCCCGCGGGTGTTTTGCGCGGTGATTGAAGTAATCACCGTCATGGCATAAACATTGTTAGCTGACAATGCTTTAAGGTCAGCTTGGATGCCAGCTCCTCCACTTGAATCTGATCCGGCGATGGTGAGAACAGGTATCTTCATAGATTTTCCGTAGCATACAAGAGATGATAGAGGGCAGAAGTCTACCATGGTGTTTCTGTTGTATCAAAACGCATTATTTTCGAGATCCCGAAAGACAAGTTGATTCAATGTGATGACAGGATACAAGGAAAATCGTCTTGCTCGATGGGTTCTCGCTTGACATTAGTTTGTAGATCTTTCATTGTGAGTCATTCGATGATTATTTGATATCCTTAGGCCTACGGGTTTGCACCGTTAACTCAATTGGCTGGTTCATGGATCCCAAAAACCCCGTAAGATCATCTTCCTCTGAGTCGCCTGAAGTTCTTCGAAAGCAAATCGGGGATCTCCAATTGTCCCTTCGATTGTCTCAAAATCAAACCGTAACTCCTCTTCATCATGACATTCATGATCTACAAGAATGGCTAGGCCAGTCTCTTCTTGGAATGTACCGAACTGCTGTTGATGGGCAATTAGTCATAGCCAACACAGCGCTGGCTCACATGTTTGGTTATGGTTCTTCTGCAGAAATGATGGAAAAAGTAACGGATATGGTCAACCAATTATATGTTGACCCAGAGGAACGGACTGCGTGGTGTCAGAAGATTCATACACAGAACATGGTAGGACCATCGCTATGGCAGGGGAGACGAGCAGATGGACAATCGTTGTGGTTTGAAGAATATACCCGAGTCATGCGGCATGATCATGGTCGAATCATGGGGTATGAAGGAGTTGTATTAGATGTCACGGCACGGTACGCCAAACAGGGACCCTCTCCGGCGTCCCTGAACAATAGAGCAATGGCAGGTAGCATGACTATGGTTGAGCAGGCTCATATGAACGAACAACTGCGTGATGAACTCACTCAATCGCAATCAATTATTGAGATGTTGCGTGAGCAGCTTGAGCAGTTCCATCTTGCGACCAAGGGCTCTCAAGAAGGTCTATGGGCGGGGTATCCTTTATCTGCGCAATCCTGGGATGAGCCTGAAACTCCAGCTTGGTATTCCGAACAATTTAAAGCGTTATTGGGTTTTGAGGAGCATGAATTTCCGCCTGTTTTGGAGTCTTGGGCATCACGTATTCATCCAGAGGATCGTGATCGCGTCTTTCATGCGATGAAGGAACATATTGACCACGGTGTACCGTATGACGTGGATTCGCGACTAAAAACGAAGCAGGGTGTGTATCGATGGTTTAAGGGGAAAGGCCAGGCGATCTACGACCAACAAGGAAACATTCTTTGTGGCGGAGGGACGATTCGGGATATTACCGCTCAGAAGGAAGCTGAAGATGCTCTCGTCAAAGAGCATGCCTTATTGACTGCGGTAGTTGAAGGAACGAGCGATATAATTTTTGTTAAAGATCATGAAGGTCGGTATTTATTAGTGAATTCGATGGCCGCGAATTTGTTGGGGAAACGGATTGAAGAAATTATTGGAAAAACTGATGCTGAATTGTTCCCTGAGGGGACACACCTTCTTTTTACAAAGGGTGATGATGAGGTGCTGAATCAGAAGGTACCGCAATCATTTGAAATTGAAATCGAAAATTTCGGGGCTGTTTCTCGAGCCTTTTTAGTAACCAAAGAGATTTTTGGACAGATGGCTGATGAGTTGGGAGGGTTGTTTTGCATCGCTCGAGATATCACGTTTCGCAAGGCTGCTGAAGTCACGATTCAAGAGAGAGAAAAGCGGTATCGAGCTATTATGGAAAATACCTATGATTTAATTGCCGAGGTTGATGGATCGGCAAGATTTTTGTATGTCAGCCCAAACTTTGAAGAAGTCCTCGGATATTCGCCTCAAGTTTTACAGGGATCCTCTATTTTTCCAATGGTGCATCCGGATGATCAGGCCATGGTCATAAAGGAATTTAACCAGAGTATGCAGACATTAGGCCCAGGGCGCGCTATTTTTCGCTTTCGTCATCAGAATGGAGGATATTGTTGGTTCGAAAGTACTTGGCGGATGTTCCAAACCTCTCTGGGAGAGGTTCGAGGGGTGTTTATGTCTCGGGATATCACCGAGCGAAAAAAGACTGATGAAGCTTTTGAAGCCATCGTAAAAGGAACAATAGCTCCAGGAAGCCAGGATTTTTTTCAGAATATGGTTCGTCAGCTGGCGCAGGCTCTTCAGGTCCCGATGGTTTTCTTGTCCGAGCGAGTGGAAGAGATCTTTCCAATGGTTCGCGGGCTGGCATTTTGGAATGAGGATCATTTTGAACCATACTTCGAATATGATTGCCTTGAAGGACCGTGCGAGGCTGTGTTCAAGGGACAGCCTGTATATTTCCCTCAAGGAGTCCAAGAGTCATTTCCAAACAATCCCACCGTGAAAGGGTTGTATCTTGAAGGGTATGGAGGTTCTCCTCTCTTCAATTCCAAAGGAGAGGTCGTTGGTAGTTTGGCGATCATGGATCGACAGCCTTTGCAATTAAATGTACACGCCCATTCTTTATTGCAGATCTTTGCTGCTCGAGCAGGAGCGGAGCTTGAGCGAAAGCGTGCGCTCGAAGCCTTACAGGAGAGTCAGGAGCGTTATCAGACATTATATGACCAATCTCCTCTTACCAACATTACTGTTGACTCTCAATTGAATATCTTATCCGTCAATCAATTTGGAGCTGATCTGTTGGGATTTGCCGTTCATGAATTAGTCGGGCAATCGGTTTTGTTGATCCTTGATCCTGCAGATCATAGTATCTTTTTGGCAGAAATTGAAAAGAGCTTTGCTTCGGTCAATCAGATTTCAAAACAAGAATTGAGAAAAGTGAAAAAAGATGGAACAAGTATTTGGGTTAAAGAAACATGTCGAACAATTATCGGGCCGAATCAACAACAGATGTTGCTTTTATCTTGCGAAGATATTACCGAGCGAAAACGCGCTGAAGAGGCATTAGAACATAGTGAACGACAGCTGAGGCATACACAAAAAATGGAAGCGATTGGAACTTTGGCTGGGGGCATTGCCCATGACTTTAATAATATTTTAGGCGCGATTTTAGGGTATTCGGAATTGGCTATGGCCCAAGCTAAGAAAGAGCCAAAGCTTCTCTCGTACTTAGAGGAGGTCTTGACAGCGGGGAACCGGGCAAAAGAATTGGTGAAACAAATTTTGGCCTTTGGTCGACGATCTGAACATGAACGCCAAGCCGTAGACTTGGACGATTTGCTGCAGGAATGCTTCCGTATGCTTCGGGCTACTCTCCCAACAACAATTGAATTACGGTATACGATGTCTATGGAGTCGGCGGTGATCTTTGCTGATTCGATACAAATGCAACAGGTTTTCATGAATTTGTGTGCTAATGCTGAATATGCCATGCGGGAACAGGGCGGAATCTTAAGCTTGGAGATCGATTCGATAGATGTGGGTGAGAATTCAAGTCAGGAATTTCCTGAATTGAAATCAGGCACATATGTACGCCTCGTAATTCACGATTCAGGGCAAGGAATATCCAGAGTTGTCTTGGAACGGATTTTTGAACCCTTTTTTACCACAAAGAGTTTAGGGGAAGGGACTGGTTTGGGGTTAGCGGTTGTCCATGGAATTATTGTGGGTCATGGGGGCCATATTTCTGTTTCGAGTGAGGTTGGTTATGGGACCACATTTACGATTTTATTGCCTCGATTAGATGTCGTTCTTTCTCCAAAGACTTCCACTATCATTGATTGGCCCCGTGGAAGAGGGAACGTATTGTTTGTTGATGATGAGGATGTATTGGTGAGATGGGGGGAACAGGTCTTAACGCATTTAGGGTATTCAGTTGTGACAACGACAAATCCTCATGAAGCTGTTGCCCTATTTCGAGATCAACGGAATCAATTTGATGTTGTGGTGACAGATCAAACAATGCCGATGATGAGTGGAGAAGTGTTAGCAAAAGCCTTATTGGAAATTCGTCAGGATATTCCTATTGTGCTTTGTACAGGATTTAGTCATACGATGTCTGAAAAAAAAGCCAGTCAACTTGGGCTTAAAGCATTTCTGATGAAACCTGTCAATGGAGCGATACTCGCAGAAACTCTAAAGGAGGTTATGGAAGGTATTCCAAATACATAACGGAGAGTAACATAGAGAGGCCTTTTTCTAATTTTTTGTCTGCTGTTTGCTGTCCCAATCCTTTCGTAGGTAGATTTCAAATCTAACAGTTCTTTCCTCCAGCCAATTCGCTTGCCATTTCAGAATTAAGACGCCGAAGATTTTGTCGCAAGTTGAGGGTGCAGATCAAATTTTGCAACCCAATCTACAGCATAACAGAGCTCATGAAAATCCAGAGGTTTTCCGAAAACCCGGTAGACTCCATTCTTAAATGCTCGAAGACGAACGGAATGGGACGCTTCTGCAGTGATCAAAAATATAGGAAGAATTTCAGTCGGAAATTCATGTTTTACTTGTTCAATAAAGGTTAACCCATCCATCTTTGGCATATTATTGTCAGTAAGAATAATTGAGACGGATTCTTGTCGTAATTTTTCTAATCCTTGGATTCCGTTTTCCGCTTCTACACAGAGGTACCCTCGTCGGTCAAGAAATTCTTTAAGGCAGGATCGGTGAAGGGCATCATCATCAACAAGTAAAATACGATCTGGATTCAACGTGGTAGCTGATGTTGATGCTGTAGAAGGTTGAGTCAAACTAAAGATATCCATGATGATTATATTCCTTATTTCACGAGTGTCATAAAATGGTGGCGGAGGGACCATTGGGAAGGTGGCTGATGGGGAAACTAGGTCCCGGGTGCGGTCGGAATCGTAGTTTCCTTAAGACCAGTCCCTCCGCCGTAGATAGATCCATGATTTATTGGATAAATATGGCATGCCCATTTTTTCTGACAACGGCCTGAATAGAATCTCCAGGTTGTTTCGGCACTTGGGGTAGAGTTGTGTCGGACCCAATATGAATTCTATGTTGATTGCTGGCCTTATCCTCTATAAGCCAGAATTCTCCTTCAGCCTTCAGTAATTTCCTATGGGACCCTGTAGATTCTGAAGTAGACTCAATCGCCTGGGTCGGAACGTCTTTGGTCGTTTCTCCACTAAAAGCAGTAAAAATAGGCATCAAACTGAATATGACAATCAATTTGCAAATATGAAAAAGGTGCCTCATGGGTAACCTCCTGTGTCAAGGGGGTAATTTTCCTGGATACGTTAGGTAATGCAAAGGATATTCCTAGATAAAGGTAACCCAAAAACCTATTATAAAATAAATAGTTATGTGAAAGTGCGCGTCATAATGCAATCCTTGTTCTGAAGGAAATGACCTACAGATTATGGGAAGGCCTTCAGGGGGTTCGCAGTGGCAAAATAATGTTATTTGGGCTCGAGCATGTGTTCTTTTTAATATGTCAAAAGTAAACCTTATGAAACGAGAAATGAAAGGCGGAGTTGACAATATTACTAATTAGTATTATCCTATATAGAAACTATATTAGAGATAATCAATCAAAAGGAGTATACATGCCTATTAGAGATTTTAAAGATGATTCCTATTTGAGTCTGTTGCGACCTTTGGTTGAGGCCTACTTGGCATTTCACCGTGTTGGAAGTCGGCATATTCAGTCCTTGGGGGTCACTCCAGGGCAATTTGATGTTATTGCCGAATTAGACGGAACGGAAGGGCTTACATGCGCGGAATTATCAGAGCGGTCGTTAACAACCAAGGGAACACTCACAGGGATTTTAGATCGTTTAGAGCAGAGAGGGTTGATTCAACGGAATGCTGTGGGAGGTGATCGTCGAATGACCAGAGTACGGTTAACGCCAGAGGGTAACGAGCTATTCCAACAAGTATTTCCTGCTCATGCGGAATTTATGCGTCCTTATTTCGTGCAAGCCTTGAAGGTGTCTGAAGTGAAAGTCGCGAAGCGGTTACTTCGTCGTGTTCGAGATAGTTTCGAGTCACAAAACCAGAAGTAGATGATGTTCCTATCAAAGTATATTTCAATAATATTATGCCATTGTTGAGGAAAGGACGACCGTCATGGCTGTGCAAGTCTTTGGGGTGAATCATGTGGTGATTGAAGTTGATGATGCACAAAAAGCAGTTGAATTTTATGTGGATGTGTTTAATCTTGAAATGTTACGAGGTGGTGAAGGGGCGGCTTGGTGCAAACTTGGGGAGCACCAATTCCTTGCCATTTTTGAAGTGAAGGAATTACAACCTGATCGGACCAAGCATTTTGGGATAATGGTCCGTGATGAGGCACAGATTGCTGAAGTGCGACAGAAAATCACAAAAAAATACGGCCTAGAGGTTCATCCAGATTTTCGTTGTGATTTTCGTGATCCCTGGGGCAACCGAATTCAAGTAGGTGACTTGCGCGATGAGTCCTTAGTCTGGCTACTTCCCTATCGAGAAGTTCAGGATGCGGGAGTCACATTTGTTCAGAATATGCTTTAATTATAATTTTTGCATGTTAGGTGAGGAGTTCCTTTTCCCTCTCTTCTCAAGGAGAGGGCTAGGGTAGGGTGGAATCACGAAACCTATAGAGTCCCTGTTGTCGTGCAAAAAAGTAAGGAGATCATTATGAGTACATTATTGCGAAAAATAAAAACCATTATTGAGCCCACGCCGGTGATTGAGGGCGCTGGCGTGAGGTTACGACGAAGTCTTGGGGGTGGACAGCTCAATTACCTCGACCCGTTTCTGCTTTTCGACCATTTTGGTTCGGCCAAGGCTGCGGACTATGAAGCCGGATTTCCCATGCATCCACATCGGGGGATTGAAACTGTGACCTATATGATGACGGGAGAAGTTCTGCATCGTGATACCTTAGGGAATACGGGGAGTATAGCAGCTGGTGATGTGCAATGGATGACAGCGGGAGGCGGTATCCTTCATGAGGAAATGCCGCAGGTGCGTCCGGAAGGCAATGAAGGCTTTCAACTGTGGGTCAATCTCCCGGCTGATCTCAAGATGAGCCAGCCCCGGTATCAGGATATTCCTTCGCATGATATTCCTGAGGTCATAACTGAGAACGGAGCTAAGATTCGAGTGATTGCAGGAAATGTGGAAGAAACGAAGGGAGCCGTCACGGGCATTGCGGCCAATCCAACCTATTTGGATGTATTCATTCCTGCAAACAGTTCATTCACACAATCCATCCCTCAAGGAAATACCGCGTTTGCCTATATATTTGAAGGAAAAGCGGCCTTTGTGGAAAATGATGAAGGGAAGCGGACATGGATTGCTCAAACAAAGTTGGTTGTGTGGGAAGATGGGGAGTCTGTAAAGATTGAAACGGGGGAAGAAGCTGTCCGCTTTTTGTTGATTTCCGCCAAACCTTTAGGCGAACCGATAGCCCGGTATGGTCCGTTTGTGATGAATACGCAAGGGGAAATTAAACAGGCCTTACTCGATTTAAAACAGGGAACCTTCATTTGGCAAAAACAGGTCGCATCATGACGCTCGCTCAATTTCCTAAGGAACAAGCTGAAGATGGACAATATGATCGCCAAGAAGATGCCTTTCGGAATTGGGTGACGGATGATGGTAGCTCAGGCTATCCGGCTGCTAAGGGACGGTATCATCTGTACGTCTCATGGGCGTGTCCTTGGACGCATCGGACCATCATTGTTCGCAAACTAAAACGGTTAGAGAATGTCGTGGATATGACTGCGGTGGATCCCATACGTGATGCTAAAGGTTGGGCGTTTCGAAACGGGCCAGGACATACCGTAGATCCCGTCAACGGTTTTCGTTTTCTGAGTGAAGCCTACATCGCAACTGATCCTCATTTCGAATCACGGGTGACGGTGCCAGTTCTCTGGGATACCGAAACACGGAAAATTGTCAGTAACTCTGATGACGATATCATGCGGATGTTCAATCAAGCATTTAAGAAATATACCGAAAGTCAGCTCGACTTGTATCCGAAAGACTTGCAAGAAAATATCGATGAAATGAATGCCTTCATTTATGAACATATTAATAATGGGGTGTATCGTGCGGGGTTTGCCACCACTCAACCTGCCTATGAGCAAGCTGTAAAACAATTGTTTGCCGCACTAGACCAAGTTGAAAGTCGACTCTCTACCCGGCGGTATTTGTTTGGGACACGAATCGTTGAAACAGATTGGCGACTGTTCGCGACCCTCATCAGATTTGATGTGGTTTATCATGGACATTTTAAATGTAATATCAGGCGACTTGTGGATTATCCCAATCTCTTCGGTTACCTCAAAGATCTCTACCAACAAGAAGGCATTGCCGAGACGGTGAATTTTGATCACATCAAACGTCATTATTACATCACACATAATGATATTAACCCAACGGGGATTGTGCCACTGGGACCTGAACAGGATCTCATTACCTCCCATGGACGAAAAGATTTATGAACGTCAAGGCGCATATTTTTTATCAACCATAAAATTGAAAGGAATTCAAACGATGAGTATTCAGAGTCAAGTTCAAGCGGTCATCGATGGAGTTCTTGCAGGCAGAATTTTAGAAACCTTTGATCGGTATTATGCGGATGATGTGGTGATGTCAGAAAATGGGAAAGACGCACGAGTTGGGAAGCCGTTGAATCGGGAATATGAAATCAAATTCTTAGATAATGTGCAGGAATTTCATGGTGCGAAAGTCGGACGAGTGATTGTGGAAGGTGACCATGCGGCAGTGGAATGGACCTTTGATATCACGTTCAATGATGGGAATCGCGTGCAGATGGAACAAGTGGCTGTGCAGACCTGGAAAGATGACAAAATTACTCGTGAAGACTTTTACCACTCCTAAGCCGCTAAATTGTTTGAAGGCTCGTGCTTCAGAGGTGATATGATCTCTCTCCGCTTGATCGGATGAATGAATAATCCTCGCACCGGGTTTTGATCTATAGAAAGGAATGGCAGAGATGACGACTGAACCACCATCTGAGAGTCCGTCCCCAGCGTTGTTTTTTCAAACAGCTAACGCTCATATGCGAACCGCGGCGCTCAAGTCGGCCATCGAGCTGGATGTGTTTACCGGTATTGGAGATGGGAAGGGGACGCCTGAATTGCTGGCCACGCGATGCGGAGCGTCTCCTCGCGGGATGAGAATGTTACTTGATTATTTAACGATAGCCGGGTTCCTAATCAAGCAAGCGGAATGCTATGCATTGACGCCCGACTCTGAAGTGTTTCTGACGAAACAATCTCCTGCGTATTTGGGCGGCGCGCTTGAATTCATGCTGTCCTCTCCTCTCGTTGAGGGGGCTAAGAACCTGACCGGCGCTGTCCGTAAGGGTGGAACGGTGGTCAGTGAAGAGGGAACAACGGCACGGGAACATCCTGAATGGGTCACATTTGCCCGTTCTATGGGGCCATTGATGAAGGGACCTGCCGAGTGGATAGCCAATTGGGTGAGTCAACAGGCTTCCAATACCCGAAACGTTCTGGATATTGCGGCAGGCCATGGTTTGTTTGGTGTTGAGATTGCCAAGAAAATTGCGCAAGCTCAGATTACCGCTCAAGATTGGGCCAATGTTTTGACGGTGGCACAAGAAACGGCTGAAGCTGCAGGAGTGCGCAACCGGTTCAGAACTTTAGCCGGCAGTGCATTCGATGTGGAGTTGGGGCACGGCTACGATCTTGTGCTCCTCACCAATTTCCTTCATCATTTTGATGTTTCCACGTGTGAAGGACTATTGAAAAAAATATATGCCTCATTGTCGGATGACGGGAAGGTCATGACATTGGAATTCGTACCCAATGAAGACCGAATATCGCCTCCGGAAATGGCGGAATTTGGTTTGATCATGTTGACCACCACTCCATCGGGCGATGCGTATATCTTTCGCGACTACGAGCGGATGTTTCAGAATGCAGGGTTCGGCCAAAGTGAAATGGTCGATGTGCCCGGTTCCAATCAGCGGGTGATCATCACTCGAAAATAGCAGAGAGATTTGCCAGCTAGGCGCGCCTTATTTTTGGGCTTCGACCTGTGGAACGGCGCCTATACTGGTGAGCCCAGCTTGTGCGCAGGCGGCATCCAGATGCCCACCGGGTGCACCGCCCACGCCAATTCCACCAACCACATTCTCACCCATCTTGATGGGTAACCCACCACCGAGTAGGAGAATATGTTCGTTCATATGTTGCAGTCCTTGAACCGCTGGCTTTTTCGCCACCAACTCGGCGAGTTTGGCCGTGGGTTGTCTCAGGCTGGCTGAAGTATAGGCTTTCTTTCGGCTACTGTCCGGTGTATGGGGTCCGGCGCCGTCCTGCCGCAACAGGGCACGGATATTCCCTCCTTGATCGACCACGGTTGCGCTCACTCGGTACCCATCAGCTAGACATTGATTAACTGCGGCCTGTGCAGCTTTTGTCGCTAACGCAAGCGATAGCACCGGTTCTTTCGGTAATTCAGTAGCCATTGCTGTGCTGGTTATCGATAAAGTCAAACAACATATGATAGGTCCGAGCATCTTGCGGATATATGGTGTGTTAAACATTCTCTCCTCCTTGTTAGTAGAAAAATACAGCTAGGGTTTTTAATATTCGAAATCCCCTTCATCAGTGAATATGATCTTGTAGGTGCAGTCTATTCGATTATTTCATGCTATGGCCAGAGGAGCATTTGCATTTCCGCCTCGAAAACGTAGTATTGGGGTGGTGCCCTTTTAAGTCTTGTTCGGTGTTCGGTAGAGTGTTCATAGTCTGAACTTCTTCTGGGCGAGAAGGGAGCATATATTTGTCATACGAGTGTGCGCATGACTCATCTGTTTTTCTAAGTGTAAACGAATGATTGACGGCATTAATTATTACCAAATTTTGGGTGTACCAGAAGATGCGCTTTTGAAGGAAATTCAGGCAGCGTGGCGGACCTTTGTCAAAAATAATCATGAGGATGTGGTGGCCCCACATGAACGGCAGGCGGCGAAGGAACGGATGGTCCGAGTCAATGAAGCCTATGCCGTACTCAGTCATGAAGAAAAGCGCGGGGATTATGATAATGCGCATATGCTGAACGGTGGTTCGAGTATTGAACTGGTGCGGAGGCGTGTCAGAAAAGCGCGAGAAATTATGCAACGCGAGCGAAATCTCATTACGGGCGACGAGATGAAGTTGCTCGAATCAATCTTAGACTATCTTGATCCTAACACCCTAAAGGCATGTTTTAATTGGATGATTGAGATGTTAGGTGAATGTCCTGACATGGCCAGGCATGTGGTGGGACCAGCCTTTGAGGAACAATTGTTAGGGATGAAGACGTCGTTGTTGGATACGCTGCTGCAACAAGCACCCTATGCCATTACGTGGGAAAAGGTTCATCTCTATGGCGAGGATATCTGTAGTTTGAGTGGCAAGAAGAATAAGGAGCGGAACTATGACCAACTCGCTCGGACCTTATTGCATCGATTAGATTTAGCCCAACATTTTGTCTATCCGGCTTACCAAGAACAAGCCTCGGGGTGTGAAAGCTGTTTGCTTCTCACCTTATTGCGAGTGGCTCCTCAGGAAATTACCCAGGAAAATTTTGATAATTATATTGAGACGGTGTATAGCATGCGCCCAATTGTGTATGGCCAACTCCGAAGCTATAATGAGCAAGCTATCTCCTGGATTTTAAAGGCGAGACCTGATCTCGTCAGAAAACCCGAAAAGAAACCACTCCCCAAAGAATTGCCGCTCCCTTTACGAGAACAATTCTAAGTGCCGCAAACGGTCTGCGTCACTAAAGGTTACTGTGGGTATTGTCCACCGAGGGCGACCTGAAGCATGGACTCGGTTCGGCGGTAGGCGCGCAAGGCCTGAAAATACCCTCGTTGTGTGCTTAAGATACGACGACGGGCTTCGATGAGAAAGATGCTGTTGAGTTGCATGGTCGAATAAAAACGCTCCACATAGTCAAGGGCTTTTTGTTGCGCCACGAGCATTTTATCCCGAAACAATTGCGCGTGGGTTTCATGAAACGCGAGCTCACCTAATAGCCGTTGAATATCTTGTTTGGTCGTAAGCTCTGTGGCTTCTAATTGATGTTGGGCTTGCTGGTACTGAAATTCTGCTCGTGCGATGCCGCCTTGATTTTGATTGAAGATGGGAATTTGGAGGACCAGTAGCGGTCCGACACTGTTGACCTGATCGAGCTCTCGTGTGTAATTACCCCCGAGCCCGACGTCCCCGAAGATGCGAGCCTTCTGCCAGTCCAGTAGACGGCGGGTCTGAGAAATTTGCAGACGGGTGAGTTGCAAATCGATTCGGTGACGTTGGGCATATTGCCAACCCATCTCTGGTGAAAATCTCCGTAAAGGCATCTTTTCGAGATTGCCGACTATCTTGAAGGTGTCATGCTCGAGAGGGTCCAGTCCCAGCGTCTCAAGAAGTTGGGCCCGTGCGGTAATCAAACTGGATTTGATGCGGGCTAAGTCAACCTGGCCTTCAAAGAGGACATTCTCTGCTAAATAAATATCCAGATCATTGACCAAGCCCGCATGAAAACGAACTTGGAGCTCCTCGACGGTGGTTTTGAATAGAGAGACATTGCCTTCCATGAAACGATACAGCGCTCGTTGCAGGAGGAGGTCATCAAAGGTATCTCGTGCGGCAGCGGCTGTCCGAAGAATTTCCTGTATGACGAGTTGGCTGATTCGGAGAGCCTCGATTTCCACGACGCTGCGTCGGAGAGGGACGTTCCACAAGTCGGAAATTCTCAATAGTAGATCGAGTTCCACCCCTGTTCCACTTCCGCCGGAAGTTGGAAAACGAAACAAGGCTCCGAGGGAAGGATTCGTGTACAATCCGGCCTGCACCACATCGGCACGGGCAATACCCAATGCCTGAAAATGGGCTTGCAGCTGTGGATTGTTTAACAAGCTAACGCGGATCGCTTCTTCACGAGTCAGTCCATCTTTCAACAATTCTTTCACCATCTTCTTGGTTTGGGTGCGATCTTCAGCGGTGTGCTGCCATACGACAGGCTGGCCGACGCGATGCAGGCTTTCCTGTTGCATTCGTCCGTGGTCTTGCTCGACATTCACGCTGGCACATCCATGCAACGTAAGGAGCGCAAGGAGGGGAAGGATTATGTACCTCTTCATGGCGTATCCTCCTGAGATTGATTGGGATGTTGCCATTCGGCTTGTGGATCCGAAGGGTTAACATGGACGAGGGTAAACATCCCGCCATGAGGCATGATGCCCATGGGGGCATCGGCCATGGCATTCATGACATGATGGAGACGATGGCAGTGCATTCGCCAAGTTCCAGGATTCCAGGCCACGAACTCCACGTCTCTGGTCGTGCCTGGTGGAACGTTAATCGTCGAGCCTCGCCATTGTGCGGCCTCTGGAATAGGCCCACCTTCCGTCCCGACGACTCGCCAAGAGTAGCCATGAATATGGATAGGATGGCTTTGCATGCTCAAATTCCCGAATCGAATTCGTACACGTTCACCTTGTTGCAAATGGAGTGAGTCGATACTCGGAGCAGCCTTCCCGTTAAACGTAAACCAGTTGAAGTCCATGGAGCTGATGTTAGGGTTGGGGTTTCCTGGAGCAAAGGTCCATTCTTGCAACATGATCGCAAATTCTTTATCTGGTTTAGACTTGGGATGTTGAGGATGGACGACCAACAGGCCACCCAACCCTAAAGCATCTTGTTTCATGACATTAAACCCGGTGTGATACATAAAGGTGCCATGCTGGTAGAGGGTGAATTCATACACGTGTTTCCCACCAGGTGGTGTCGGGGGTTCGGTCACTCCGCCGGCGCCATCTTGTGTATTCGGAACTTCCAACCCATGCCAGTGAATCGAAGTCGGTTCGGGTAACTCATTGATGAGGATCACTCGAATGCGATCCCCTTCGGTCACTTCGATAGTAGGACCGGGAACTGAGCCGTTATATCCCCACACCAGACCTTTCTGTGACGTGTGAGTCATCTGGCTGGTCATCTCACCGGAAAAACGATTCATCATGGGAATGAGCGATTGGTCCATGGGTTGTCCATCGGTGAACTCATGCATGAACGGTTGGGCGATAAGCGTAAAAACCTTGACCGTACCGTCTAATTTATAACCGAGCGGTGGGATGTTCACCGTATTCACTCGACCCATCTGTTTACCCATGAGCTGGGGTGGAGGAGAGTAGGTTTTCCCTTCCTCGATACGGGGGGCCTTAATCCTCCCTAAGGAGTCGCGCATTTCCATTTTTTTTGATGGAAAGATCTGATGATCTTGGTGAGTTGTTGCACTGGGAAGGTGATCTTTCATGGTTTCAGCATAGGCAGGTGTGAGAGGTATACTGAGGAGAATCAATACAACCGATAGTCGAAATTGAGATACACAGCGCTTCAGCATATTCTGCCTTTCCTACTTGAGAACGTGAAAAAGTCGGTCTCCCCTTGGACAGGGGAGCATTACCCCGCTAGGGTAGGGCGAAGGCCCAACGATGAATGTGGATCAAATCAGAAACGTGGAGAGGAAGAGATACCGTGGAGGACTGCTGCTATAAGGGAAAGCTCGAAAACAGTGGAGAATCGGCTGACTAAACTGTCTTCCATGGATGTGAGAAGATAGGGATTCGAATAAGTAGGTATGTACGGATAATTGTTCTAATGGCTCAGAAAAAGAGGTCAGGGCTTCAAAGCAATCATTATCTCCTGTTGTCGCGTGATGAGCCGGTAACGAAGATGCTTCAGCGGTAGGACTAGTCATGGGGCATAAAAGGCTCAAACTGCCGCAGATCAATAGAACGCTTGCACAGGTCAGCACGAGACTGATTGTCCCTACCGTTTTCTTGTTTGGCATGTTCGTATTTTAAACCTTAGATGCGATTCAGGCAAATGAGTGATTTTCTGATGGAGCTTCTTGATGAACGATCTCTTGCAAAGGATAGTAAGCAATGATTACCGTAGGACTTACGAAAGAAGCGTAACCATTTCTGCAAGGTAAAGAAATAAAGGAGTATACACATGGCGGGCTTTCAGTACCAAGAGATCTTTGAACATGCAAAAGATACGACGCCGTATCGGAAACTGACGGCGGATTATGTCTCTACTGCGGTCTTTGAAGGGCAAGAAATTCTCAAAATTTCTCACGAAGCACTTACGTTGTTGGCCCGCGAGGCGATGGATGATGTGACGCATTTTTTGCGATCGAGTCACCTCGCGCAGTTAGCAAAGATTTTGGACGATCCAGAAGCTTCCGATAATGATCGATTCGTGGCTTTAGAATTACTCAAAAATGCCAACATTGCCGCAGGGCGTGTGCTCCCTGGATGTCAGGACACTGGGACGGCGATCGCATTGGGGTACAAGGGGCAGCAAGTCTTCACGACTGGCAACGATGCAGAAGCCCTGTCTCGTGGTATCTATGAAGCCTACGATCAACGCAACTTGCGGTACTCCCAGATGGCTCCACTCGATATGTACAAGGAGAAAAACACCGGTAATAACCTACCGGCTCAGATTGATCTCTACGCTGAATCTGGCCAAGAGTACCGCTTCCTGTTCATCGCCAAGGGTGGGGGGTCCGCGAACAAAACCTTTCTCTATCAAGAGACCAAAGCGCTTCTGAATCCAAAATCGCTGCTGATTTTTGTGGCTGAAAAGATTCGCACGATTGGGACCTCAGCTTGTCCTCCTTATCACCTGGCTCTGGTCATAGGGGGTATGTCTGCAGAGTTCACGCTCAAGACAGTCAAGCTGGCTAGCTGCCATTATCTGGATGATCTCCCCACGACCGGAAACGAATTGGGGAGGGCCTTTCGCGATCTGGACTTGGAGCAGCAAATCTTACAGCTCTGTACAGAAACGGGCATTGGCGCCCAATTTGGAGGGAAGTATTTCGCGCACGACGTGCGCGTCATCCGCTTACCACGACATGGAGCTTCGTGTCCGGTAGGTTTGGGCGTATCATGTTCGGCTGATCGGCAAATTTTGGGTAAAATTACGAAAGACGGTGTCTTCCTTGAGCAGCTTGAGACCAATCCTGCGCAATACCTCCCGGATGTAACGGAAGAAGACCTGAATGGACACGTCATCAAGGTCGACTTGAATCGACCTATGACAGAAATCTTGGCTGAACTGCGCAAACATCCAGTGGCCGCGCGGCTGTCGCTGACTGGGCCTTTGGTCGTCGCACGGGATATTGCGCATGCCAAACTCAAAGAGCGGTTGGATTCAGGAGAGGGTCTCCCGCAATACATGAAAGATCATGCCGTCTATTACGCCGGTCCGGCGAAAAAACCTGATGGGTTACCCTCAGGCTCGTTTGGACCGACCACGGCAGGCCGTATGGATTCCTACGTAGATCAATTTCAGGCTGTCGGTGGGAGTATGGTCATGTTGGCTAAAGGGAACCGGTCCAAACAGGTTCGTGAGGCTTGCGGCAAGTATGGTGGGTTCTATCTGGGCTCTATCGGTGGCCCCGCAGCACGCTTAGCTGAACATAGTATTAAAAAAGTGGAAGTTCTTGAATATGAAGATCTAGGCATGGAAGCGGTATGGAAAATCGAAGTCGAAGACTTCTCGGCCTTCATCGTCGTCAACCACGAAGGTAAAGATTTCTATGCCGATCTCGATACTCAAAATGTCTCAGGTCTTATTCAAGTTAAAAGTTCCTAGTGCTTCTCTAGTAGTTGGTGAGTATTTCGAAAAAATAGAAGATTCCCGAATTCGGTTTTTTCTTTTGTCAGGGGTTATCTTTGTGGATGACGAAGAAATTCCTAGTTGTTTATGCTTCATGGCTTGTGTCTTTCCTACGCTTTAATGGAATCTTAATAAAAGGGAAGAATTGTTGTTTAGTCTCATGCTACCTCTTAACGGAATGATTTGACTTGTCTTTTAGGTTATTGAGACAATTCTCTCATGCCGTATATCAGGGACACGGAGCAATCATCTGTTTAAATTAACTCTACCCCCTCTTGGAAAGGGTGAGTATTATGAAAAAAATCATGATTGTGCTGACTGTAGTGATGTTTTCCTTGGTTGGACTTTTTGGAGCCGGTCTGGCCGGGGAAATCAAGGCTAAAGCCGAAGCCATAAAGGGTGAAGCCAAAGCCAAAAATGAGGAGATGAAAGGCGAAATCAAGGCTCAGATGGAAGAGGCTAAAGGCAATAACGTGAGTGCCACTATGGAGCGGGCCAAAGGAAAAACCAAAGCTACTTTTGAACGAGTAAAAGGAAAGGTCAATGAGTTGAAGGCAGGGGCAGAATAAGCCCCCATTGAATGTTGGCTGGGAAGCTTTGTGCTGTGGTGGTGTTGTGAAGCTTTCCAGTTCTTGCCACTTTGACCCCTTGGCCTATTGGCCAAGGGGTCTCTCATTGTCCAGAAAAGCTCATGACATTTAGAAGAAGCTAAGACGTAGTCCTTATGAGGGGGAAAAGAGTGTTTTATCTCTTTTAGTAAAGGAGGAATGTCCATAAGGAATCTACTGCTCAGTTCTTGACTCTTTTGCAGGATACTTTTTACAGTTTCATTGTGAAAGGTTTAAAGTAGCGGACTAGGTGTTATAGGCTGTTGTGGATATTTTACAGGGAGTGCGGGGTAGGGAGGAATTTCTATGAAACTTCAAAAGTCGGCTCATCTTCTTCAACTTTTTCAAGTTGCGATAGTGAGTGCTGGAATTGTTGCTTTACTGCCAGGCTGTAGTTCGCAATTGCGGACGACCATGGTTTCTGGTCCCGAAGCTCAGAAAATAGAAAAAGCACAGTTGGAAGCAGAATCCTTTGTCCCAGAAATGGTGAAGGCTCAAGCAATTATTGAAGAGAAATCCACGACGGTTCCGGTGTTTGATATTCCTGTGGAAGAACCGGCAAGACCGGTGATTCGTCCCACTGCCGCGCCAGAAATTTTTTCGGCGTCTAAAGCTCTCGACAGTTCAAATACTCAAAACCTCCAATCCGATACTTCATCCTCACCTATTGTCCAAGAAACTCCGGTGATCGCTTCCGCTACTTCTGCTTCAGAATCATCCAGTGAGCTAGTGCCGAGGACGGAATTGTCGATGAAGAGAATTCCTCCTGTTTCATTTGAGCCGGAACTGCCAGCCTTGCCCACACTTCGTCACGAAAATGATCGTTCCGCGTTTCCGGAAAATTCGGAAATGTCAAATGCGGGTTCGGATGATGTATCTTTAGGCCAGGAACAGGCCGGGCAAATCCAAGGTGAGTTGCCGATAAATGGTTTGGTTGAAGAACCTAAGATTGTTGCCCAGGCTGATGTAGTTGAAGAAAATGATTCGGCTGCTTCCGCAGCATCTGGAGAAGACGCCCCTATGCTGATTGCTAAGGTAGTGCCGCAAGAGGCCAGGGACGCTGAAATAACAACTGAAGCTCTGGAAGTTGCCCTTAGTGATGTTTATTTTGATTACGATCAGTTTGCTATTCGGGAAGATGCCTCAGCAGCGTTAAAAGCGAATGCTCAATTATTAACAGGCAAATTGGCTGGGAAATCTATTGTGATTGAGGGACATTGCGATGAGCGCGGAACGCAAAGCTACAATATTGTTTTGGGAGAACGGAGAGCGAAAGCCGTAAAACGATTTTTACAAGATCTCGGTGTTCCGGAAGAAAACCTTCAGATTGTGACCTTTGGAAAAGATAAGCCCTTTTGTCTGGATCAGACGGAAACTTGTCGACAAGAAAATCGTCGTGGGCATTTTGTGATCAGAGAATAGTGTGCTTCAATTTTTCCTCATTGCGATGGAAGTTGAGTGGTCCCTCCTGCGCTTTTTTCTATTCTGTTCCTAAAGGATTTTTCTGTACAAAAGACCTCATTGGTTTTGCTTTAGTCCTTGCGTGGATAGGGAATCTAGCCTTTTCCCCAAGCGTTGGCTTTGGGAATCCTACACCACCTCCTCCTGATCTTTCTTCCCTTCAAACTTCCCTGCTGTATGTTTCTGATTACTTCTCATTTGTTGGTGCAGATTCTCAGGGCCATGTTTCTCTTGCCATAGACAATAATCGTGGTCGCGATGGTGACTCCTGGCAGGCTGAACATTTTGTGGTTCTCCATGATGAGCATGAAGGTTGGATTACTCTCCAGGGTAATGGTGCCTATGAGAATCGCAATAAAGAATTAGAAACGATTCCTTCATCAGATTTTTTCGAAATTACAGGGTCAGTTGAATCGGGACTCTCTATCGTGAGCCTAGCAAATGATCTGACATTAGCCATAGATCCTATCGCTGTTCGCATTGATCGAGCGCATGAGGGAGGCCGTTATTGGTTGGGGTCGGCTGCCGCGGTCTTAACCTGGAACGGTCGGACAGTAAAAGGGCGCGTGATTTATGAATATTTCATGATGCCCGAGTTTAATCGCTTGACGCGATCGTACTGGGGCTTGTGGAAACACTTTCAAGGACTCTATTTAGTTGTTGAGGAACTGGGTGATCTGTATGTGCACTCCCAGGAAAGTGATCGGCTAGCCCCATTGGTAGGAACTTTAGATGGATTTTTGGCGATTGATGGAACAACGGAACCATTTCAAAGTTTGCAATTGACACTATTGGATAGTACCCAAGCATGGGGGTTATTCCGATGGCCTAGCGCTTGGGCGATCAATTGGGTGAATCAGGCAGGGGCAGGTCATACGCGATTACAGCTTTATGATTTCAAATCCATGGGGAATTGGGGAATTGGAGGTTTTGGGATGGGCATTGTCATCGGAGTTCTCCAGTATAATGGGAAAGAGTATCGAGTCTATGGGTTAGGAGAATTGATTATGTAAGGGAGAGCGTTGATGAGAAAAATGTTGTTACAGTTCCTGCCAGTCGTTGTTCTCTGTGAGGTCATGGTC
Source organism: Nitrospirales bacterium (assembly GCA_965223635.1). Classification (GTDB taxonomy): domain Bacteria; phylum Nitrospirota; class Nitrospiria; order Nitrospirales; family UBA8639; genus Nitrospira_E. The sequence goes on along the minus strand of OZ245007.1, from coordinate 956,007 downwards.
GGGGTGCAGCTCAATAAAGAACTGAGGGCTGCCCCTCAAGCCACAGAAGTGGGAGTCGCCACGACAAGACCATCAGATTTAAAGCAAACTATTTGCCCCACCGATTTATCCTCACTGCAACCCAGCATGGAGAAGGCATTACAGTTCATCAAATCTAGTGCGTTCAGAAACGCCATGCTAGCTTCTTTGCAGGCTTCTATACCGGATGCAATTGCCCAAGCGGATGGGCTTCCACGACAGATCACATTCCTTAAACGGGAAATTTTTCGACAAGAGCGAGAGCGTGTGCATGCCAAAGAAGTGGCCCAAGAAGGCCTGACGGATTCTTCCCAACCGCTCAAGCCTTGTCGCCGTGGCCAAGAGAGCAGTTATTGTGAGGCGATGGACCAATATCTTATTTCCACGGCGGCCAATCTGGCCAATCATGCATTTTTAGAGGCGTTGGAATGCTATCAAGAACAAGGTGTGAGGTAAGTTGCAGTACATGTGTGCGATTCAAAAAACCTCTATGTTAAGAATAATCCCGTGAATCTTTTTCAAGATATCCCCGAACATTGTCCTGAAGAGTTAGTCGAGCAGTTGATGGTCTCGCCTGCTGCGAGGATCGAGCGCATTGTATCTAGGGGGCATGCCTCTCCACCTGGGTTTTGGTATGACCAAGATGAGCATGAGTGGGTGGTCCTGCTCAGGGGAAATGCGCATCTTCAAATCGAAGGGCTGAACGATCTAGTGAATTTACGACCTGGAGATACCTATAACTTGCCAGCCCATATGAAACATCGAGTTGCCTGGACGTTGCCCAACCAAGATACCATTTGGCTGGCCGTGTTTTGGAGGCCTTGAGAATGTTTTAGATCTTCTGAGAAGGAACGGACGGAATCTCGCGATGGGCCGCGACCTCGACGAGATTAATTTCTTGCTTGAGCAGGATGAATGCTTCTTGGGTCCGCTCCAGAGTCCGTTCCCTTCCTACAGTCTCTAGCTGAAAAGCTAGAGCCGCGAGTTTCTCCGCCCCGATAGCTTTAGCACTGCCTTTTAAGGCATGGGCAGATTTTTGGAGCGCAGTTGCATCAGCTTGCTCAAGAGCGGCGTGAATATTGGTGGTATGCCGAGGTAGATCTTCAAGGAATTGAGCAATGACTGTCGCGAGAAACTCGGGATCATCTTCTCCGCCCAAGGCTCGAAGTTCGTCAAGAGTGTTGGGATTCAGTGAGGTCATAGCGTTTCCCTCTGTCGTTGAGCGGCTGGTGGTAGAAGTTGTGACTGATTCAGATAGTGCAGTTGGATGACTTGACAGGTGTTCTTTTTTTTCCTGAACCAGCCACTGGTCTAACTTCTGTTCTAGATCTAAGAGTTTGACTGGTTTGGAAAGAAAATCATCCATGCCAGCCGCAAGACACTTTTCTCGATCCCCTTGTAAGGCGTTGGCGGTGAGTGCAATGATTGGAATTCTTGAGTAGGAAGGGTGCAGAGCCAGGTGAGAAATTGTGGAATCCGTAGGCTCCTGTTCCTGATTGTTCCTTTCTAACGTTGCATACTCGGTCTTCCTGATTACCTCTGTCGCTTCGTAGCCATCCATCTTAGGCATGTGACAATCCATCAGAATCAAGTCGTAGGGCCGCTGTTGGAGGGCCGCAAGTGCCTCTTGTCCGTTGGGCACGACATCGGTGCGATACCCTAACCTTGAGAGCATTTGGACAGCCACCTTTTGGTTGACGGTATTATCTTCGGCCAGCAAAATTCGTCGTGTTCCCTGTATTTGGATTTCTTCCAGATTCTGTTTGGTGACTAACGGGGAAGAGCTGAGCTTGGTTGGGGTTGGTTCGTTGGTCTCCGAGTCTAACACAACGTTGATGGCGTCAGAGAGGTGCCGTAGTCGAATGGGTTTCCGTAGATAGGCTGCAAATATAGCTTCTTTGGCTCCACCTGAGGTCAATAAAATAAGGGGGAGTGATGCCAAACGAGGAATGGCTTTGATCTGTTTGGCGAGTTCCACTCCATCCATCTCTGGCATATGATAATCAAGGATGGCGATGTCGAAAGGATCTCCTCGGTCAGCAGCCTCGTTCAATATCTTAAGGGCTTGGTGCCCATTCCAGGCAGGCTCATACCGCATGCCCCATCGTGCCGTATAATACTGTAGGACGCTGAGGTTGGTGGCATTGTCGTCCACTATGCAGATATGCAGGTTCTCGAAGTTGGTGTGAGTAACGGGATGATGTATTGGGGTATTGGATTTCGCGAACGGGATCGTGAACCAAAAGCGGCTGCCTTGGCCCACTTGGCTTTGCAATCCAATTTCACCGCCCATGACTTCGACAAGGTTTTTACAAATGGCCAGTCCCAATCCGGTTCCACCATATTTCCGGGTGGTTGAACTATCTGCTTGGGTAAAGGACTGAAATAAGTGCGATTGGACTTCTGGAGTGAGTCCAATTCCCGTATCGGTAATATCAAATCGCAGAGTGGTTGATTCGGTTGTGTCATCCACCAGTAGCACTTGAACGGCGACCTCACCCTGGTGTGTGAATTTGAGGGCGTTGCCGATGATGTTGGTAAGGATCTGGCGAATTCGGCCGGGGTCCCCTGCGAGGAGAGAGGGAATGTTCGCGTCTACTAACCCCACGAGTTCAAGCCCTTTCTTGGCTGCTGTTTCTGCGAATAGGTCTAACACATCCTCGACGGTTGTTCGGAGGCTAAAGTCGATGATTTCGAGGTCCAATTTCCCTGCTTCGATCTTGGAGAAATCTAAGATGTCATTGATGACAGCCAGAAGCGCATCACCAGATTTCTGAATTGTTTGAACACACTCCTGTTGATCGACCGTCAAATCCATCTCTTTAAGGAGATCGGCCATGCCAATCACGCCGTTCATGGGTGTGCGGATCTCATGGCTCATAGTAGACAGGAAGTCCGACTTAGCTCTTGTTGCCGCCAGAGCCTGATCTCGCGTCACTTCTAATTCTTGTATCTTTTCCTCCAGGATTTCCATGCTGTGATCAATGCTGTCGGCCATATCGTCTAATGTCGTACCTAATTGGCCGATCTCATCCGTTCGATTGGAATGGACACGGATGGAGCGGTTCCCATTAGATAGTTGTCGAGCCACGTTGGTAGCGTGAAGGAGAGGTTTGATTAAGTATCCGGAGACCAGTCGGCCCAAAATTCCAAAAATAAGCGCCATGCCTACTACAATACCAATCATCATTCTCCTCAAGTCTTGCAAGGGGCCGATAATCTCTTTTTCATCGACTTCGGCGATAACACACCAATTGGTTCCAGTCACGGGTTGCCAGGCTCCAACGACGGGCTTTCTCCGATAGTCAAGATAGCTGTCCATTTGAAATGTATGTTTAGGACGCGCCTCTGTTTGTAGATTTTGGCAGGCTTGAAAGGCGGTGGTCATTATGTGTTGACCTGGTACGCGGACCGTCAGCTCTAGTTCACTCCGGTGGGTGATCTGTCCATTGCTTCGCAGGTCTTTTTCAAAAGCCGACGGGCTCAAAAACACTCCTTGGCCATCCACGACATACACGTCTAATGTATCGTGCAGTTGTTCCAGAGAAGAGGCACTGACTTCCAGTGAGAGTATCTGATGCCCGATTTCCAAGGCATTCGTATGTAAGGTGAGTATGCCAATGGGCTCTCCGGTGAGTTGAATGGGAGAAAAAATTTTGCGGATAGGAAAATTGACTTCGACTTTGCCTTGGGGGGTGCGAACAGGAGTCTCGGATCTGATGACAGATGATGTCAGAACGTGGCCGTCTAGCAGTTGGGCCATTTGTTGGAGAGTACCAGAAAAATTTTTGCCGATTTTTGAAGGATTGCTGCTTATGAGCACTTTTCCAGTGAGCGGGGCATTCAGTTCAGCTTCTAAAATCCATGGATGGGCTTTAATCATCAATTCAAGTTGACGATGAAGGCGATATTGAATGAGGAAATATTGATCACTATCAGGTTCAGCGGCCAGGAGCCGCTGAAACTCCTCATGTAGAAGCGTGGTGCTACCGAGGTTTTGAGATTGCCGGTATCGTTCTTGTATCCACTGCTCGACTTGGTAGCCACTCTGTTGGGCCAACATGCTCAGTTTTTCCTGGGTATCTTGTTTGAGGACTGTGTGCTGTTGGTCGTACCAGAGATAGCCCATGATGAAAAGAGGCAGAAGGGTACTCAGCAAGACGAAGCTGATGACCTGCTGGCGAAAGCTCAGGGTTTGCCAAGAACAGTTCATCAGGTCAGTTCATTACGAGTAGAATGGTTGAGGTTTGATTGGCGTTGCTGAGCTCCACACAATTTTGAATTGGCCATTATCTTGAATTTGTCCAATCCGCGAGACTTTCCAAGTATGCTGATTGTGCGGGTCGATTCGGATAAGGCCCTGCGGTGCCGAAAAAATTAGCCCTCCAGCGGCTTTGCGAATTGCAGCGGTGTTCGTGGAGACGGCTTTATTGGCTGCTCTGGCGTAGAGATGCACCTGAGAATATGCTGCTTCAATGGGGTCGCCAGTCACTCGATTTTGGCCATACCGCTGTTGAAAAGCTTTGACAAAGTATTGGTTGCTGGGGGTGCTGAGACTTTGAAAGTAATTCCATGCAGCAAAGTGCCCAATGGTCCATTGGAGGCCAATATGCTGTAGTTCATCTTCGGCGACACTCATGGAGATGATAGGTAGATTGGCTGCTGACAAGTTGGCCTTGTGGAGGTTTTGAAAAAATCCTTGATTGCTATCGCCATTTAAGGTATTGATCACGAAATCCGGTTTGCTCTGTTGAATGAACTGGATGGTCTTCTGAAATTGTTGAGCTCCCAATGGTCGATATGTTTCCCCAGCCAACTCGCCGTGATACTCGGGGAGTCGCGTTTTTATCAACTGATTGGCTGTGCGAGGGAACACATAATCTGATCCGACTAAATACACGCGTGGACCAAATGTTTGGATCCCCCATTCCAGAGCGGGAAGAATTTGTTGGTTGGGCGTAGCCCCTCCATACATAATGGCTGGGGATTGTTCTTGGCCTTCGTATTGAACCGGATACCACAGAAGATGTTTCTCGTGTTCTACAATTGGTAAGACAGCTTTTCGACTGGCCGAGGTCCAACACCCGAAAATCGTCTGGACCTGGTTCTTCTTAATAAGCTGTTCAGCCTTTTGAGCAAAGGTTTTTGGGTTTGATTCTCCATCCTCAAGAATTGGTTGCAATGGTTTTCCTAGGACTCCACCCTGTTGATTCACTTCGTCGATGCCCATCATGATGGCGTCGACCAGGGATCGGCCGCTGGAGGCCATAGTTCCCGTGAGGGAATGAAGAATTCCTACGGGAATTGAGGATGACGATGTTTTGGCGAAGAGTTGTTTGGGGAGTAGGCCAGCAGACCAAAGCGCCAATCCACCCAATACCCGTCCGGTTGATGCAAGAAAATCCCGGCGCGTGTGAATTTTTGTTGGTGTGAGTAGCTGGGGGCCATTATTGGTTTTGACAGAATCAAATGAACGGCGAGCCCTATATCTTTTCTTCATGGTTGCACGACCTAGATGTATGGTAGAGGGGCTTCAGAAAGCATAGTCCCAATCTCTTACCAATTCGGCCTTCGATAGATGAATCTTAAGAAACTCAGGTGGATAACGAAGAGGATTAGCAGATTTGTAGCTGGAGGAGATGGGTTGACAATAGTTCATGTTTAAATTATATATAGATAAACATTATGGAAGTTTTCGATCTGAAGGATGATCCCTACCTGAAGATTCTTCGTCCGTTGGTGGAGGCGTATCAGGCCATTTTTCTCATAGGTGACCGGCATATTCGCTCGATAGGTCTGACGCCGCCACAATTCGACGTCATTGCTGAGCTTGGCGGGACGGAGGGGATGACATGTGTGGAATTATCGCAATCTACATTGTTGGCCAAAGCCAGTCTAACGGGAATTTTGGATCGGCTGGAGGCGAAAGGACTGCTTAAACGGCAAGCGGTGCCACATGATCGGCGTGCCACACATATTTGTTTAACGCGAAAGGGGGAGAGTCTGTATCGCAAAGTGTTTCCGGCCCACGCAAATGTCATGCGTCCGTACTTCGAAAAGGCACTAACCAAAGAAGATGTGGTTTTGATGCAAAGCCTGTTGATTCGGCTGCGCGATAGTTGCCAACAAACACGTCCTTCATGAGTGAGGAGTATAGGCATTAGACCTTCATTAGTATTCCCTTCCCCTGCTCTTATAAGGGAGATGGTGGGGGTGAGGACGAAGAGAGGACACGACTGGCAATGCACCAAACAAGTTGGAGACAGTCATTACAATTCTGGAGACGCCATCATGAAAATTATTATCGTGGGAGCAACAGGGACTATCGGGAGTGCTGTTGCAACAGAATTTGAAACACGACATGAAATTGTGAAGGTGGGCAGTACTCGGGGCGATGTGCAGGTGGATATGACGTCCGTCGATTCAATTCGACAGATGTATCAGACCATTGGGAAAGTTGATGCGGTAGTCTCTACGGCAGGGAATGCGCATTTTGGCCCGTTAGCTTCTTTGACGCGGAAAGAGTTTGATGTTGGCCTGAATAGTAAATTCATGGGTCAGGTCAATTTGGTTTTAGTCGGTCGAGACTTTGTAAATGATGGTGGATCGTTTACATTGACAAGCGGAATCTTGAGTCAGGATCCTATTCCTGGCAGTGCTGCTGTGACGCCCATTAATTCAGCGGTTGAAGGGTTTGTTCTGGGTGCTTCAATTGAGATGACTCGTGGACTACGGATCAATGCTGTGAGCCCAGGTCTTTTGGAGGAGTCCATGGAACGACTCGGGACATTCTTTCGTGGACATGTTCCGGTTCCTGGTTGGAAGGTTGCCAAAGCTTACAGCAAAAGCGTTGAAGGTCGTTTGAATGGGCAAGTCTTTCGGGTGTTTTAAGAGCCAATGGTTCCCTCGTTGTTCTTATTTAAGAAAATTGAGATGATGTGGGAGAACAAATGGTGGTGACTCGATCATGTCGACTGTGCTCATCTATATTGCTGATCCGATGTGTTCATGGTGCTGGGGGTTTTCGCCTGTTCTGGAAAAGATTCAGTGCCGGTATCAGGGTCGTGTTTCGTTTCAGTTCATGGTGGGGGGATTACGCCTGGGGAATACGGAACGTTTTGACGGATCGAGACGTGCCTATATTTTGCAGCATTGGTATGCAGTCCATGAACGGACAGGTCAACCATTCAATTTTGAATTTCAGATGGGACCGACATTTACGTATGATACCGAGCCAGCATCCCGAGCTATCCTGGCCACACGACAGTTGGCGCCTTCAAAAGAATTTGTATTCATGAAACATATTCAAGAATCTTTTTATGTACAGAATGCAGATGTGACCAAACCGGAAGTTCTAGAAGGTCTGACTGTGAATCTAGGTCTTGATGGTGTGCAGTTTCGCCAGAGATTTCAAGATCCACGGACAAAGGAGGCAGTGTGGCAGGAATTTGACCAAGCCAGGCAATTGGGTGTCAACCGCTTTCCGACGTTGCTTATTCGTCAGGGAGATGATGTATCGACTCTTATGCATGGATATCAATCTTTCGAAGAACTGGTTCCAATTATAGATCAACATCTTCAACATTGAGTATAGACCATAATCACGAGTTAGCTGGTGTTCATTTCATTTTCATAGGAGGATATGCAATGCGAATGATGAAGAATTGGGTGTTATCTGTTGGGCTAACGTGTTGTTTTGTGAGTGGGTTCGTTGTGACTGCGACCGCAGAAATGGCGAAATGGAATTTGGATAAAGACCACACAACTCTAGGATTTGATGTAGCGCACATGGTCGTGTCCAAGACTAAAGGAAAATTTACTGAATACACTGGTACTGTCGAGATGGATGCTGAAAAACAGGAATTTAAAACGATAGAGGCGGTTATCCAAACGGCGTCGGTCACTACGGATCATCAAAAGCGTGATGATCACTTAAGAAGTGCAGACTTTTTCGATGTCAAGACTTTTCCGACCATGACGTACAAAATGAAAAGTTATAAGAAGACTGGCGATCAATATACGGCGATTGGTGACTTCACTTTATTAGGTGTGACAAAAGAAATGACACTTGTAGGAACATTTAACGGAGTCGCGCAAGATCCCTGGGGGAATACTCGTGCTGGGTTCACAGCAGAGGGCAAAATCAACCGAAAAGACTTTGGTATGAAATTCAGTAAATTATTAGACAACGGTGGTTTGATGGTGGGCGATGAGGTCAATCTTAAGCTAGAAATTGAGGTCATCAAAGAAAAGAAAGTGGAAAAGGTGAAGCATTAGTTGGGAACGCACGTGGTGGATTGTACAATCGCTTCTGTCCTTAACATACGTATAGAGGGGGAATAGCAATGACGTGCAAAGAGATTGGCACAGAACTTGTCATCTTATGTCGAGAAGGTAAGAACCTTGAAGCCATCGAAAAATTTTATTCAGCAGATGTTGTGAGCGTTGAAGCTTGTGCCATGCCGGGCATGGATCAAACGCAGAAAGGGATTGACGCCGTCAAAGGGAAAAACAAATGGTGGGTGGACAACCATGAAGTCCACGGTGGGGAGGTCCTGGGTCCCTTCCCCAATGAGAATCGTTTTATTGTCTTTTTTAAGTTCGATGTCACACCAAAACAGACCGGCACACGAATGACGATGGAAGAAATGGGCTTATATACGGTAGAAAATGAGAAAATAGTTAGAGAAGAATTTTTCTATAGTATGGGCTAAGAAGAAGCTGGAAGATAAATGGAAAAAAATTTTAAGAAGCTGCGGACGTGTTAGATTCGCGTGATTGGGTAAGTTTTGGGGTAGGGATGTGATTGGTAAATACTTGCATGATTCCGAGATCTTCGTTGTCTTGTTCAAGGATGGGAGTGAGAGCCAAGTCGGTGTAAGTTGTTTTTTGTGGGTCGGTTTTGACCTTTTTTAATATTTTTTGAAATTTCCAGACAAGCAATCCCCATTTTACTCCTACTCCAAGCATTTCGACTATTCGTTTTGCGTAAAACCACAGAGGATTCTCTTGGGGGAAATTCGGGCGGCGCATAGTTCTGATTTTTCGTCGGAAAATACCTCCTTCCAGAGGATGAATGCCTTCAATCGTTGTACATCCATAAAACCATGTAAGAAGAGATGTGACCTTGTTGATGTTTTGTCCTTTGGCGGCGGCTCGTCGAATGACCGTTTCCACATGGTTAGGCCGATAATATTGTTCCCATGCGTCTCGATAAACTCGTTCCCACGTTTCTGCTGACATGACCGGATGTTTCACAGTGACATGCTCTAAGTCATAGGAATTCATATCCGGTTCCATCCATGCCCTTTGCTGGTGTAAGACCTTATGGTCTTCCGATCCAGGAAGCGGAGTCAGATAAAAAAACTCCAAGCAATCTAAAGGCAGCTCTTTTTGGATGATAGAAATATCACGGGCAATCGTTTCTGGGGTGTCGTTAGGAAATCCTAGAATATAACCCGCGACGGTAGTGCATCCGTGATCCTTCCACATTTGGGCCATTTTGCGATATTCCCAAATTTTGTTTTGTCGCTTTTTGGCACCGACTAACGAGTTAGGGTTGATGTTTTCTAAGCCAATAAAGATATTTCTACAGCCAGCCCGTGCACATTTTTCAATGAATCTAGGAATTTTATGACATAGGGTATCCACTTGAATGCTAAAGGAAATGGGAAGATGTTCTTCTTCACGCATGGAGATGAATCGATCAACGATCGCTTCCCAATCCTTATTCCGTGCAAAGTCATCATCAGTAATAAAAAACCGCCGAATACCTTGTGCCAAATTTGTTCGAATTAACGCTTCAATATCATCTGCCGATCGCCATCGCGATTGACGCCCTTGAACATTGATGATGGTGCAAAAGCTACATTGAAAGGGGCAGCCGCGTCCGGCATCAAAACTCGATAACCGGCCAAGAGTATTTTTGATGATGTGTGAAGGAAGTATTGGGGATGGGATGTTTTGCAGATCAGGAAGCTGAGCCATGACATTATAAAGCGGTTTGAGTGTACTTTGATAAGCTTCCTGGAGGAGTATAGCCAAGTGTTCTTCAGAGGTGGCCCCGGGAAACTGCACAACGGGCTAAGTGGATACGCTCTGCAAAAGGTGGCATGATGTTGCTACCAATGAAAGGAGCGAATCATGAAGAGACGACCTCGACGGAATCATTCTCCGGCCTTTAAGTCCAAAGTGGCGCTGGCCGCGATCAAGGGGGAACAGACGGTAGCCGAATTGGCCCAACGTTTCGATGTGCATCCCAATCAAATCACGCAATGGAAGACCTTACTCTTAGAGCGTGCAACAACGGTGTTTGAGGGGGGCGAGCCCGCCCCGCCTCTCGTGGATGTGAAACAGCTGCATGCCAAGATTGGGGAACTGACGTTGGAAAACGATTTTTTAGAGGGTGCGCTCACCAAAGCGGGCGTGCTGAGCGCCAGACGATGATCAACCGCACACATCAACTCTCGGTGAGTCAACAGGCCAAGGCCTTAGGGATCAGTCGTGGGAGTGTGTATTATCGACCGAAGCCGGTCTCTGAGGAGGAGCAGCGGCTGATGAACCGGATTGACCAGTTACATCTAGAGTACCCATTTGCAGGAGCCCGGATGCTCCGGGCTCTCCTACGGCAGGAAGGGAGTATGGTTGGGCGTAAGCATGTGAGGACCCTGATGAACCGCATGGGGCTGGAAACCCTGTATCGCAAGCCTCGCACCACACAGCGCCATCCCAGTCATCAGGTCTATCCGTATCTGCTTCGAGACCTGACGATCACCCGCGCCAATCAGGTCTGGGCGATGGATATCACCTATATTCCGCTGGCCAAAGGGTTTGTGTATCTAGTCGCAGTGGTCGATTGGTCTACGCGTCGTGTGCTGGCTTGGCGCGTGTCGATCATGATGGACGTCCAGTTTTGTCTGGAGGCGGTTGAGGAGGCCCTCAGCCGGTATGGGAAACCGAACATTCTCAATACGGATCAAGGCAGTCAGTTTACGAGTCACAGCTTTACGGAGTGGCTCAAGGCCCAGGGGATTCGACTCAGTATGGACGGTCGAGGAGCGTGGCGGGATAATATCTTTGTCGAACGCTTGTGGCGTACCGTGAAATACGAAGAAGTCTACTTGCATGCCTATGAGTCCGTGTCAGCGGCACGAACGGGGATCGATCGCTATTTTCAGTTCTATAATAGCCGGCGTCCGCATTCGAGCCTCGCAGAGCGGACGCCGGATCAGGTCTATTTTCAACAACTGCCGCAGTTACAAGCGGCTTAATTCAACTAGGAGTGATCCACTTATCTTTGACCAATGAGTTGTTCAAAAAGTTGGGGCCACCTCTTTCAGCCTCTCCGGCATAGAGTGTAATACCTTTATCCATGGCATGTTGTAAGTCGGTTGGTAAAGAAGGAAGCATGGCTACACAGCCACTAACGTGAAACCCACCAATCACGACCGGGATATCTGCTTGTAAAAAATGATCAGCTAAATCAACAGCATGTGGAAATTGGTTAGTTTGTACGCCCACGAGACCGACCATCCCATTCCCAGCTTTTTTTATAGAACGAATGATTCTCTTGATGGGGAGCACGGTATTAGTTTCATCGTAGGGTTCAACGGTTATTTCAACATCGTCACCCAGCACATAACGTTTTGCACAAGCCAGCGCCAAGGCATAAAGGGTGGCTAAGGTGTTAGACGGAATAGAGGAGCGAAGCCATTGAATGACATAGCCGTCGTCATCGTAGTGAGAGGGTTTAATCAAGATAAGGTGAAATGTGTTGCCCACAACAGTACTCCCTTTCCAGGTAATGTCGGATGTGTGGCGAAAAAGGAACACGTTTTTTTATCTAATATGGAAAATGGTAGGCCAGTGAAGACGTTGGGTCAATGTTGGATTTGATAATCTGAGTTGCCTGCCAATCTTCGAGAGCATGTGCAAGGCAGGGGTTATTAGGGCAGAGGTGCTTAATTTTGGTAATTGGAAAGCCGATCTTATGAAGAGATACCTTTACTACATAATGGAAAGAAAGTGCGCAAAAGGGGTTAGAACGAGCCGCGCTTATCATTGAAGTTGTCACAACACAGGCCTATTGGTAAGTACACTTGTTGAGCGAATGAAGGCACCTTATTAACGTAGCGATTGTTATGGAGGGAAATAGAAAAACGAGCATTGGACAATTAGCTTCAATAGTCCTCATCGGGCTGTTCTGGGTGTCGCTTATTGGAGAGTGGCTATGGTCGGCGCCCGTCATAGCTGCATCTGTAAAACCTGAAAAGGATTTAACTCAATTGAGTCTAGAAGAATTGATGAATATCGAGGTTACGTCCGTTGCGAAAAAGAAGCAAAGACTCTCAGAGTCTGCTGCAGCGATTTTTGTAGTGACGCAGGAAGATATTCGTCGATCAGGTGTCTCTTCGATTCCGGAAGCGTTGCGAATGGTCCCTGGGCTCGAAGTCGCCAGAATCGACGGCAATAAATGGGCTATTACGGCGCGGGGTTTTAATGATCGTTTTACAAATAAATTACTCGTCTTGATTGATGGACGGAATATTTATAATCCGTTATTTGCGGGTGTGAACTGGGAAACCGTGGATACGGTGCTTTCAGACATAGACCGTATTGAAGTGATTCGTGGGCCAGGAGGAACCCTCTGGGGCGTCAATGCTGTAAATGGTGTCATTAATATTATTACGAAGTCGGCATCTGAAACTCAAGATGGTTTGGTCGTAGGATGGGGAGGCACGGAAGAAGGGATTGGAGAACTTCGGTATGGAGGTAAAGTTGGAGAAGGGTTGAGTTATCGAATTTTTGGCAAATATTTTAATCGTGATACACAATTTCATAAGACAGGAAGTTCCGATGATTGGCGAATGGGGCGTGGTGGATTTCGTATGGATTGGGAAGCTAATGACCAAGATAATGTGATGGTTGAAGGTGGCCTTTACAAAGGAGCTGCAGGACAGGCATTAACGGTGGCGACGTTAACCCCTCCTTTTTCCAGCACCTCCTCAGAAGATGTTGATTTAAAGGGCGCTCATTTTCTTGCACGATGGACACATGAGATTAGTAACGATTCAGATTTTTCCTTCAAATTTTTCTATGACCGAGTCGAGCGAGATGAAATCATTCAAGACTATACTTTGGATACTTTTGATATTGAGTTCCAGCACCGTTTTCCCTTTGTATTGGGGCAGGAAATAACCTGGGGAGGAGAATATCGATACTGGCTTGATGATTTTGAAGGAAGTTTAACGATTCAACCCACTGAGGAGACGCGTTCCTTTAACTTAGCGAGTGGATTTATTCAAGACGAAATAACGTTGATTCCTAATGAGCTGGTCGTGACGGTGGGCACAAAGCTTTCCCATAACGATTTTACCGGTTTCGAGTATCAACCAAGTGGCCGATTCCTCTGGAAAGCACATTCTGATGTATCGCTCTGGGGGGCAGTATCACGGGCCGTAGTACTTCCGCCCCGGTTGCTAGATGATGGGGTCTTAACATTGCCGACTGCTCTTGGACCTATTGCAGTGGAAGATAACCAGCAAGCGAAACCGGAAGTATTGCATGCCTTTGAATTGGGCTTTCGGTCCCAACCTTTGGACCAGGTTTCCTTTGATGTTACCGGATTTTTAATGGATTATGATCGGCTGGTGGGGAATCAATTGCAGGCTCTTCCACCGGCAACAACCCTTCCAACTTTTATTCGAACCAATAACCACGAAGCCCAGAATTATGGAGTCGAAGTGAGTACAGGGGTGCAGCTATGGGAATGGTGGAAGGTCCAAGGGTCGTATACGTATTTAGAGATGGATATAAAGAATGAGGAAGCGGCACAGTTCACAGAAGGGGCCAGTCCCGTACATCATGCCTCAATACGGTCACAAATGTCCTTGCCGTACCGATTAGAGTTTGATTCCTGGTTGCGCTATACCGATGAGCTACCTTCATTGATGGTGGATGATTATTGGGAACTTGATCTTCGACTAGGATGGCGGCCTACGGACAATGTGGATATTTCTTTGATTGGACAAAATTTACTCCACTCCCATCATGATGAATTTCCTGATACGATCTTAGGAACACAAAGGACTGGATTACAGCGTAGTGTTATGGGCCGAGTTACTTTGACGTTTTAAGTTTCGCCACTCGTACCTCTTTCCCTTTTGCTTGGGAGCTGAAAAATACAAAAGACGAATAGGCCTCGATGTTTTGAAGGCTTAGCAGGTACAGGTGGAAAGAAGGGGCTATGGGGACTGGTGTGTATTCCCCTTTATCAGGGCACTTGTCCAGCCATAATTAATACATTAACACTCCCCCAAAATGGGGTTCCTTGTGTAAAGGCATGTTGCGCTGCTTTCCAGGAAGACATTTCATCTGTTGTCAGGAAGCCATCTCGTATCGCCAAGTCTTCTAGCTCGTCCATTTTTGTTAAGAACCGAAAAAGGCCAATATTTGTTGTGAAAATAGGGAGAATGTCGATGGTGATGGATTGCAACTTCATAGTAGAAAATTGGCTATAGAGTTGCTGTGCCGAGTATCCGTTTGTCAGGTAACGTTCAATGCGAAGCTGAGACAAAGTTTGGGATATTGTTGGTTGCGTATTGCACATGGATAGGCTATTCCAGTCTGTTTCTGCGACAACAACCCATCCCTGTGGTTTCGTCACTCTGACCATTTCTGCCAGCACGGGTAATCCATCAGTGAGATGCATGAAGAGTCTTTCACTTCGTGCGCCATCGAAAGACCAATCTGAGAAAGGAAGAGCCAAGGCCTGTGCATGTATATGAGACGTGTGTGAATGTAAATCTAGACGCTTGATTTGTGCCTCAGCCTGTCGAATCATTTCCTGATCAAAATCAATTCCTACCACCAGTCCAGAGGATTGCACTCGTCTAGCTAATTCACTTGTATCAATACCGGACCCACATCCCACATCTAAGAAGTTTAGCCCTTGGGCTGCATGGAGCCGTTCGTAACTTTGTTGTTTAATTGGTGCGAAAAGGTCTAGGGCAATCTTCAGGTATTCTGGATTGACGTATCCAAATTTGCGTTGGCAATTTTCTTGGAAGGTGTTTGGCATATGTTGAGAGCGAGCTAGCAATGAGAGTGAAGTTGTTGTGGTTGTATTTTGCAAAGAGATAAAAATTATGTGCCAGGTTAAGACCTTCCGCCTGAGAAAGGATCTAACTCAGCATTGTTATCGGTAACCACCGGTGAAGCTTAACCCAAGTGAAAATAGCCATAAAAAACCTCCTTGAAAGTACTATAAAGCGCAGGAATAGAGAGAAATTCATACGAATTATAGGCGATGTTCAGGTATCTTGGAGGCAAGAGTCGAGGCTAGCCTCAAGGGAATTGAGAATGAACCGATTGTTTTCTTCTATTATGATAAACATATTCATAAGGGATGATTTTAATAATAGATTGATTGCCATTGTCTTTTTCTAACCGTTTCTGTGATGTCCTTGAAGAGTGAAGTCGAATTGGTGAAATTTTATGAGTCAAAAAAAATTGAGTGAAACGTTTTTGCAGTATTTCAAGGTGGTCTATGCCGATTCTCCTGACTTGCAAACATTGGCACATCGAATACGGTATCAGGTGTATTGTGAAGAGTTTGGGTTTGAAGATCCCCTTGAGTGTCTTGATCAATGTGAACGAGATGAGATGGATTCTATTGCGGACCAGGCCTTATTAATTCATATCCCAACTGGAGAGGCCATTGGGTGTACTCGGTTAATTGGATCTCGAGGATGTCCTGCTTCTGGGTGCCTCCCCTTTGAACGGCATGGTTCAGAAATCCTCGAACGACATGAATTTGATCTCAAAAAAATTCCCAAAACCCTCATAGGAGAATTTTCACGGCTTGCTGTTCTTTCCAAATTTCGACGGCGGAAAACTGATGAGCAACGACCTGTCAGTCTGCCGGATAAAGACGTAGAAGCAGATGATCATGGACAGCGAAGTTCGTATCCTCTCATTCCCTTAGGTCTTTTTGTTTGTAGCCTTTCAATGCTTGTGCTTTCCCCATTGGATTATGGCGTGGCCATGATGGAACCTCGTCTATCAAGGAAATTACGATGGCATGGAATACGGTTTACACAAATTGGCCCGGTCATTGATTTCAGAGGAAAGCGAGCACCGTATTATATTTCCAGAACCACTATTTTGAATGACTTGACTGAGGAAGTTGAACAATTGCGGAATGTGTTGACTCAGCAACTTTTGGAGAGTCGTACAGGTGTTATTCTACAGGAAGTGTAAAGGCGGTAGGTTAAAAAAGTGTTGATGAGAAGGGAATAAGTCTCTAAGAGGTGGTCCCCATTCATTGGACAGAAAATCTGAGCTGCTAAGTAAAATCTTCTGCGGTATATTAGCTTTCAACGAAAGGAGCAGAAGATGGCCCGACGATCTCGACGCAATCATGCCCCGGCCTTTAAGGCCAAGGTGGCGTTAGCCGCCGTCAAGGGGGAACGCACCCTGGCGGAGTTAGCGGAGCAATTTGATGTGCATCCGAATCAGATCCAGGAGTGGAAGAAGCAGTTGGTGGCCAAGGCCGAGCACGTGTTTGGGGCGGGCCTGGTCGAAGCCACCACACAAGAGCAGAACCAACAGCAGTTACATGCAAAGATTGGACAGCTGACGATGGAGAAGGATTTTTTAGCCAACGCGCTCGGGCACGGCCGATGAGCGAGCAGGCGATGGTCAAGGCCACCCCCTCTCTTTCCGTGACGCGTCAATGTCAGTTGCTAGGCGTTCCTCGCTCCAGTGCGTACTTTCGCGTCCAGCCGATCTCATCTGAGACTCTGGTCCTGATGCGGCAGTTGGATAAGCTGTATCTGCAATGGCCCTTCTATGGCAGGCGGCGGTTATGCGTGGAACTGCAGCACCGGGGGCATCGAGTCAATCGCAAGCGTGTCCGCCGCTTGATGCGGCAGATGGGACTGCGGGCCGTGTATCCCAAGCCCCGGACCAGTCAGGCGGGCAAAGGCCACAAGATTTATCCCTATCGCTTGCGTGGGCTGGCTATCACCCGCCCGAATCAGGGCTGGGCGAGTGACATCTGCTATATTCCGATGGCCAAGGGGTTCATGTATCTCACCGTGATTCTGGATTGGTATTCGCGACGGGTGTTGGCCTGGCGGGTATCCAATACGCTTGACACCGAGGCGTGCATCGAAGCCTTAGAAGAAGCGCTGGGGCGCTACGGTGCGCCAGAGATCTTCAATACCGATCAAGGCGCTCAGTACACGAGTGAGGCCTTTACGAGCAGACTTCAAGCTCATAGAGTGATGATCAGTATGGATGGAAAAGGCCGTTGGGTGGATAACGTGTTCGTCGAACGGCTGTGGCGCAGCGTCAAATACGAAGACGTGTACCTCCATGCCTACGAAACGCCAGCCGAACTACGAGCTGGCCTGTTCCGGTATTTCACATTCTATAATACGAAACGCCGCCATCAGGCCTTGACCCGACAAACACCCGATGCAGTCTATTTTACGGCTCACAAGACGACGCAGGCGGCGTAATGACAGGCAGAATTTTCACTTATCGAGCTGTCCAAAATTCGGGGTCCACTTCTCTATGGGATCAAGTTTTCTCTGACGAAGGAAGCGGGAATGGATCTGGTTTGCCAAAAGGAAGAGATTCAACATAGAGTGATGTTGAAGGGAACGCGAATGCGGTTCCATGACCTTCGACAATTTCCTTGATCTTATAAGCCAAGGTTTCTTTGACAGCTAACCACTCGCCCCAGACGGTTGTTTTGGTGAAGCAGTACAACATGATATCGATGCTCGAGGCACCAAACGAGTCAAGAAACACAAAGGTTTTAGTTTTACGAGGGTCGGTTTCAAAGTCGGGATTGGTATGAAGATAGTCAGTAATGTCTTGGATAATATGACGTATTTGTTCGTGTGTACTTCGATATTCTACCCCGATGCTCCAATAAATCCGACGTTGGGTCATGCGAGAATAATTCACGAGGGCTTCGCTGGCCAACTTTGAGTTGGGAATAGTCACCAGGGCTTTATCAAACCGCCGAACTTTTGTGGCTCGAAAACCGATGGCTTCCACATTCCCTTCCACGTCTGGAGTCTTGATCCAATTGCCTTTTTCAAACAGACGATCCAAGAAAATTGTGAGTCCAGCAAACATGTTGGCGATAAAATCTTGAGCGCCAAGGGCCACGGCCATGCCAACCAATCCTAAGCTCCCTAAGACCGCTGCGACATTAAAGCCCCATTCCTGAAAAATTGCGGCGATCCCTAAACAGACGATAATAGCCTTGACCAATTTGACAAAAAACCCTTTCACCGTTTCGTGCATGCTCTCACTGCCGAATAATCCAACGGCTCTGTCGAATAAGAGGGAAAGAGGGTCAACCACGCGATAAATGGCCCAGAAAATTGTGAGGGCAATGAGAGAACGAACAAATTGGGCGAGTAGATGCGCGGCCGTGTCTGATAATGTGACAAATTGTCCTGCGAAATAGAGTCCGATGACCACAAAAGCAAACTCAAGGGGGTGTTCGAGTGCAACAATGACCTGATCATCCACATCGGTTTTTGATTTTCTGGCTAACATCTTGAGTGATTTCATGGTGGTGCGGAAAAAAATGCGTCTGGCAAAAATGAAGAGCAGGAAAATACCAATCGCCTGAAAAATTTCACCCAAGTTTGTCCCGAACACGCCAATGTCCCAGACTGCTTGTAATTCTTTTCCCAGTCCTTCAATCATTCAAAAATATTCCTTTGTCAGAAAATTGCGAAAAGGTAGATCCATTCTAGAAATAAGAAATATTGTATTGATTAGAGGCAAGGTCTAGGCAGGTCTTGTCCTTATTATTGAAGTTGCTTGCGAAATTTTGCGAATGTTTGACGTGTAGTGTTATTGACTTTGGGATAGTGCAAATCAAGATTTTTTAGCGTCTGTGCAATAATCTCTGCCACGCACATGCGCATATAAGGTTTGTCGTCTGCAGGAACGACATACCATGGTGCCCATGGTTGCGATGTGGCATTCACGGCAGTTTCATAAGCCATCATATACTGTTTCCAGAGTTTTCGTTCATTGAGGTCGTGCTGAGAAAATTTCCAATGTTTTTCTGGTTCCGTCAGGCGTGCCAAAAGCCGTCGTCGCTGCTCGTCCTTGGAGACATGAAGCCAAAATTTCAAAATTATGGTTCCGTTCCGAGCCAGGTGAAGTTCATGATTGCATATTGATTCATATCGTTCTTTCCATAAGGTAGACTTAGTTGGCCATGGGAGCTTCTGAGTCTTGAGATATTCAGGGTGGACGCGAACGACTAACACTTCTTCATAATAACTTCGATTGAATATACCAATACGGCCTCGCTCTGGGAGGCGGGAAGTCGTGCGCCACAAAAAATCATGATCCAATTCACGATGTGAAGGTTGTTTGAATGAAAAGACTTGGCAGCCAGCTGGATTAATGCCCCGCATGACTGCTCGGATGGTACCGTCCTTTCCGGCCGCATCCATGGCTTGAAAGATCAACAAAAGAGAATATCGATCATGGGCATAGAGCTGCCGTTGTAATTCATCAACCTGGGCAATATATTTTTGTAAACGTTTTTCGCAGCTTTTTTTGCCAGGAGCGGATTTTGGAGGTTGAGTGGGCGCCTGTTTATACTGAAAAGAGTGATCAGTATGTACCAAATATGGATTGGGAATAGCCTCAAACATGGTGGCAAAGAGAGAACAATAATTATTGATGAAGGAGGACATAGGTTCCCATGCCCCCTTCATGACGTACTTAATTCGTAAGAATAAAGGTAATCTTCATCGTGACTCGATATTGGACAATTTTCCCTTTTTCGATTTTGACCGATTGGTCCTTGACCCAGGCTCCAGACACGTTTTTTAAGGTTTTATTAGCACGTTTGATTCCAGCTGCCATGGCGTCATCAAAGCTTTTGGGTGAGCTGGCAATAATTTCGGTGACACGGGCAATTGTAGCCATTGAAACCTCCTTGGAAGTGAGTAAGTGTAAGAGACGCACCAATTGAGTGAAGGATAAGGTTGTTCATTCACAGGTGCATGAGGGGGTGGGGTGTGAGTGAATGTCAATAGAACACTTTTGGAAATATAATTTAGCCAGAAAAATAAGCTCCAAGAAAGGGTAAAAGATATCTTTCTGTAGGTCAAATAGCTTGATCATGAATCTCGGAAAAAGCAAGTTTTCATTATTCCTGTTCTAAAAGGAGGTCGGAAATTTGGCAATGATTTGGTGTAAGAGGATAATACGAGAATGATGTTCTGGACACCTGCAGAGAGTATGATACGATAAAATATATGGTCAGAACTTTTAAAAATAAAGGAGCGAATAATATGACGTGGTTGAAGGGACTTATTTCGCTATTGAGTGTATTGGGGTTTATAGGTTGTGCCAATCACATGACCGAACCGACCTCACATCAATCGGCCCTTGGACAAGGTATTGTAGAGGGCACAAAAGGCTACCAACAACTTCAGAATGATCCTATGATGAGAAATGGGGCTGTGCGGAAAATTCGGGGGCAAGTCCATCATCTTGAAGGAGCTGCATATGTTGTTCATACCAGTGGGGAAAATGAGGTTCGTCTTCCAGTGGATGAGAATACCAGCATTGATCGCCCAGCCCACAAAGGAGACTGGATTGATGCCTATGTCAACGAATCTGGACGGGCAATTTTTATTCGAAATGTTGATTCCCAGATTATTCTAGAATAAGTGGCTCTGCTCGATATCTACTCCAATTCTTTCCGATGAAATTTGGTCCCTGGGGTTTAGGTTGATTGGGATTTACACGTTATGGGTGGAATTTGGTTTAGGTACCTCTACCTCCATCCCAGGAAATTCTTTTTGAAGCGTCATGGAAAAGGCTAATGATTGCCGTTCCTCACCATGAACCACAAAAACTTTTCGTGGGAGTGGGTTAATACTTTCAACATAGGTCAGTAAATCTCCCCGATCCGCGTGAGCCGAAAATCCATTGAGCCGTACCACTTGTGCGCGTCGTTGTGTAGGCACGCCGAAAATCGTTACTGTATCCCATTTCTCAACAAGTTTGCGTCCCAAAGTATGTTCGGCTTGAAACCCCACGATGACAATGACATTAGCCTCATCCTGAATGGCATGTTTCAAGTGATGAACCACCCGACCGCCTTCGCACATACCTGAAGCTGAGATTATCACACAGGGCCCTTTTTTTCGATTTAACCGTTTGCTGTCCTGGGCTGTTGAGACAAACTTAATATATTTGGCGGCGAAGACATCACCAGAAGCCGTAAAGGTGCGATAGGTATCTTCGTCGTAACATTCCGGATGCCGGCGAAAAACTTTCGTCGCCTTAGAGGCGAGGGGAGAGTCAATATAAATTGGAATGGGATCAACTTCGCCATTTTTGACTAAGGCTTTAATACGCATAATGATATCTTGTGTCCGGCCTACCGAAAATGCCGGGACAATAATCTTACTCTTGTGTCGAATAGCATGTTGGACGAGTTCCTTGGCAATGTTCTTTCGACGATTTTCCTCATCACGATGTAAGCGGTCGCCATAAGTTGACTCAATAATGAGTACATCACATGGCGGTGGAGGAGATGGGTCGCGAAGAATGGGCATGTTCGCACGGCCTAGATCTCCAGAAAAGAGTAAAGATGTGGTATTTCCTCGATTACGGTGCTTGAGCCAAATAGCGGATGATCCAATAATGTGTCCTGCATCATGAAAGCATGCTGTCACATTGGTAGCTAATGAGACAGGCTGTTTATAGGCGGCACCTTGAAACTGTTTGACAATTTGTTGGGCATGGTCGCTGGAATAAATGGGGCTGACGCATTTTCTCCCACGACGGCGTTCCAGTTTATTCACGTAGCGGCAATCATTTTCTTGAATGCGGGCTGAATCAGCCAACAGAATTTCTGTCAAGTCGGCGGTGGCATCGGTCATATGAACGTTCCCTCGAAACCCTTCTTTAGCTAAGACGGGGAGGGCGCCTGAATGATCAATGTGCGCATGGGACAGACAGACGGTGTTGATAGATTTGGGATCAAATCCCAAGTGGCGATTGCGTTCACGTGTTTGATCACGTCGACCTTGAAACATCCCACAATCCAGGAGGACTCGAGTTTGGCCAGCATCAATTACATGTCGGCTGCCGGTTACCGAGCGAGCTGCACCGTGAAAAGAGATTTTCATGTCGATGGCCTTTCCTGATGTTCGTTGGCAATGATGTCCCAGGCTTCTGTTGCCGATTCTGCATAGTGAAATAAGTCCAAGTCTCTTGAACTAATCAAACCGAATTCCACAAATTTCTTCCAATTAATCAAATCCTCCCAATAGGCTTGTCCAATTAATACCACGGAGAGTCCCTTCACTTTTCCTGTTTGGATTAGAGTTAGTGTCTCAAAGAGTTCATCCATCGTGCCAAATCCGCCTGGAAAGACGACGAGTGCCTTTGCTCGATAGAGGAAATGCATTTTGCGAATGGCAAAGTAACGGAATTGAAAGCATAGGTCAGGTGTAATGTAAGGATTGGGTGCTTGTTCAAAAGGGAGGTTAATATTTAGTCCAATGGATTTGGCTCCCACATCAGCCGCTCCTCTATTTCCGGCTTCCATAATCCCAGGCCCTCCGCCCGTGACAATGACGTATTCGCAGCGGCCTTTTAATTGGCAGGCCGAAGAGACCAAACGGCCAAATTTTCGGGCTTCATCATAATAGGGTGCTAAGGTTAGTTGGTTCTTGGCAATCAGAACGGCTTGTTGTTTCTCAGGATCATTAGGAGATAGCGTGAGGGCTTGTTCTGCCTGAGATACCTTGGTTTCTGCGGCTTCCGTATCTAGCAGACGGGCACTCCCAAATACGACAATAGTGGATTCAATGTTTTCGTCTTGTTGAAGAAGTTCTGCTTTTAACCATTCCAGCTGGAGACGAGCCGCACGCAATTCATCGCGTTGTAGGAACTCTGAATCCAAATCGGCTCGTAAGTAGGCTGATGAAGATGATTGAGGTGAATGTGGCATGGAATCCCAGAAAAAGCGAACGACGGAAGATCGAATATTATAAAGATCTTGTTTCAGAATGGGAACTTACAATGACGGCATTCCCAAAAAATCCAGAGTTTGAGACTCTTGTTTCACAAACATACATACGTCTAGGAGGAGACAGATATTATTGGCTTTAGAGAGGTTCAAAAAGCCCAGATCTGAGTTTTTCGAAGGATTTTCCCCATTTTGTCATGAACAGAGACGAAGGCAAGACCTTATATAATCTAATGTACCTGCAGGACATGCAATTTGTTTGCAGAGGTGAACGTGGAGAGATGGCAACAAAAACATCGCTGGCGGTAGGTTTCAATATTCCCAGATTGGTGCTTGGCTAGGTCTGAAGACTAGTGAAGTATGATGAACCTCGACTACAATCTAGGAGATGACTCTATTTGATATCATGTTGGTTTGGATTCATCTGACCGCGGCTACCTTTTGGGTTGGAGGCATGCTCTTTCTGTCCCTTGTTGCAGTCCCTCTTCTCAAAAAGTCTCCTGATCCTCCTACCGCTCAGCGCGAGTTTATCAATTTCGCGCGCCGGTTTCGAACGCTTGTGTGGGGTGCTCTGGTTGTTCTCATTGTGACGGGAGGCATGCTTCTTCCCCATCAAGTGGATGTTTCAACCGGGGAGTGGCCATTTCCCCTGCTAATGAAATTAACGCTTGTGCTGTTACTCATCATCGTCTCTATTGCGCATGACCAATTCATTGGTCCTAAAGTTCGAATACTCAAGACCAAGCCAAAGTCTGAATGGCTTTTTGTAGAAAAACTTCTTGTCAGGTTATCCCCCATTATTGGTCGCCTTACTATGTTATTAGGACTAGGCACTCTCCTTGCCGCTATCCTCATGGTACGTTCCTAATTCACGCTCTCCTCTCGAATTGAAATTTTTCTTTGCTTGAACCTCTCAGTGCTGTTTCTTTACTACGTTTCTTTTCTATTCCCAAAAATTATCTGAATAGATACGTATTTTATCATTTTAGATACAAACTTGAAGAAGCCAACTAGATAATAGAGAAGCATTTACGATAACTTCTCCACTTTCCCTAAGAAATTCATCCTGAGAAAAACCTGGTTGTTTTTTTATGTCTAGGCCTCGTCTTTGCAAACATTAGATATGATCGTTCGTGAAACTTTCAAGCTTGTGGAGGTCTTATGAAGCTTTATCCACTAACAGTTGGTCCGATTGTCGGAGAAACGATTCCGACCCGAGCACGAATTTGGGGGCGCGGAATGGCTCATATCATTGAGGGGCAACCTCGACGCTGCTTTGGTGCGTTACGCTTTCGTAAGAAGGAAGCCGAGCAGTGGAGTGAGCCTATGACGTTTAAAATGAATCCAAATTTTGATTTAACGGGGATTGCTATCCTTGACAGGTTAAAGCCCGAGCAGTGTTATGAGTATCAAATAGGGTACTACTTTTCAGATTCCGAGCTAATGGATGAGATTTTTGCGGAAACTGATTGGGAAGGAGTGAGTGGAGGGCAGTTTCTGACTGCATCGGCCAATAAGAAAAAGGCGCGGACGTTCGTCATTGGATCCTGTCGATATTTGCTGAAGACCTTTCTTGGTGATTTCTTTGATGATCGTGGAGATAAAATATTCAAGTCAATTTTACAAGATATCATCCAAGAGGAGGGCGTCGAGGTTCATCAGCTGATCATGATGGGCGACCAAATTTATGCGGATGACCTCAATGTGTTTAATCCGGATAAATCTGTGATGCAGTTTTACCAACGATATCGAGATGCATTCTCTCAAAAGCATATTCGGAAATTGATGAGTCTAGTTCCTACTTATATGACGCTTGATGATCATGAGATTGAAGATAATTGGCCGGCGAAATCAAACAGCAAGGACTGGAAAACGCTGTTCCCCAATGCCATTCATGCGTATCAAACCTATCAACTGAGCCACAGTCCTCTTATTCCTATCAAGCAAGGAAGACTTGAGGGAACACCCAACAAACTTTGGTACAAGTATTCAGACGGGTGTTGTGATATTTTTGTGACCGATTCAAGAACTGAACGGCTGTTGGCGCCAAACGGTAAATCTGAAATGCTGAGTGCCGAGCAAATGCGTGCTCTCAAACGGTGGTTGAATGACGGGTCGGGACAGGTCAAAATTGTTGTCACGTCTGTCCCCTTTGCACCAGATTCAGGTTCAGAAGAGGCTCATGATAAGTGGGCCGGGTTTCAGAGCCAAAGAGAGGAAATACTGACTCATATTGAGGAAAACAAAATTCGCAAGGTGGTATTTTTCTCTGGTGATGTCCATGCTTCGCTGTCAATAGAACTGCTATCGGAATCAAATGTGAAAGTTACTTCCGTCGTGTCCTCTGCTTTCTTTTGGCCGTACCCTCATCCTTCCGCAC
This sequence comes from Nitrospirales bacterium, assembly GCA_965223635.1. Taxonomy (GTDB): domain Bacteria; phylum Nitrospirota; class Nitrospiria; order Nitrospirales; family UBA8639; genus Nitrospira_E. The sequence continues at coordinate 930,565 of OZ245007.1, read as the reverse complement.
GGCATTTTCAAACAAAAGGTTTTATCGACGGTGGAGAGGCAGGCCTATTTCGACTCGCCAATGCCAGCAAAGTGATCTCTGACGATAATTTTACGAAGGTTACGATCCGTCCTACGGAAATTGAAGTAGAAATCATTGCCAGAAAAAAAGCCAAGCGTTTAGAGAAAAATATTCATAAATTTTGATGCGAAAGAAGAAAATTGTGAAATCGCAACATATCATTTTAGTTCATGGTTTGTTTGGTTGGGGAAAAAAGGAGTTCGGCGGTTTGCCGTATTGGGGGTACGCCGGCGAAGTCGATCCCCATGGCTTTATCGTACGTGAGGCGAATTGTGGTCCAGTGAGTTCTTTTCATGATCGTGCCTGTGAAGTGGCTGCTCAAATCAAAGGTGCGCAAATTGACTATGGCGCATCGCATAGTGCAACCGAAGGACATAGCCGATTTTCTGATGACTATACGGGTAACGCACTTGTTCCGAATTGGTCAGAAGATAACCCAGCTATCATTATCGGGCATAGTGCGGGAGGGCATACCGCATTGCGATTACAGCAATTGTTGGAAGATGATTTCTGGGGATGGGGTTCTAATGCTCAATGGATTGAAGCGGTGGTGTGCCTGTCCGGGGTTCTGAATGGATCAACCCTTCCCTATATGTTGGGCTGTGATAAACAATCTGGCCTGTTAACTGGATCCTTTGGACCATTCCTAGGAAAGGCCATTCAATTTTTCGCGATGGCGGGTGGAGGGTCCATTGAGAATATTTTTGATTTTGACCTGGATCAATGGATTGGAAAAGGAAAAGGCGGGAATTTTCATGATATTATCTCCGCGATAGATCAGAGTAACTTTGCGAAGGGAAAGGATAACATGGCATTTGATCTGACCCTTCAAGGAGGATACGAAGCGAACCAACGTTGTCAAACGAATCCACGAACATACTATGTATCTCTTATCACCGAGCAAACGACCAAGGGTTGGTTCACGTCCTTTCACTACCCTGACCCGTTGATGAATCCTTCTCTCGCTGCCACGGCGGCTTACCAGGGTGTTGTGGTGGACTTTGAGCATGCCCCCGTCCCAGAGTGGGGCACTGGCGATTTAGTGATGGAAAAGTGGAGAGAAAATGATGGCGCGGTGAGTGCCATCTCTCAGCGATTTCCCTTTGTCGGTCGAAATCACCCGGTAGGAGGGGAGGGAATATTTACAAGAAATCCGGTTGAGCAAGGGAAGTGGTACTACGAAAAAGTGCAGGAGAGCACTGGCAGAAGTTTCGATCATCTGGATATAGGGTTTGGTTGCTTTACGGATCCCAGCTTAATCGGCGCGCAAAAAACACTCTATAGAAATATTTTTTCCTTCTTGCAGAGATTGCCATAGGTCTGATCTCCCTCCCAGAAAACTCTATGTACCAACTGTCTGCTTGAGGGGGAAGCTTACAATATCTTAGGTGCGTTGGGCACCCTTGTGACTGCTGTCCTTGATGGAACCTCCTTCTCCTTATATCTTGAAGTGTGAACAAAAAAGGGGAGGAACTCTACTAGCTCCTCCCCTTTTTTAGGCTGCAATCTAAATTGGCGTATTAGAAGCGGCTGCGGCGTTTGTCGCCGAATCCTCCACCACCACCGCCAAATCCGCCGCGTCCTCCTCCACCAGTGCGGGGAGCCTGGGGTCGAGCTTCATTGACCGTCAAGGTGCGTCCACCAAATTCTGTGGAGTTTAAAGCTTCAATGGCTGCTGTGGCTTCTTCTTGCGAAGACATTTCCACGAAACCAAATCCGCGTGATTGTCCGGTAAATTTGTCACTAATAATGTTAGCTGACTGCACGGTCCCATGTGCCGCAAACAAATCAGTTAACTCATCCTGGGTTGCTGAGTATGGCAATCCCCCTACGTACAATTTTGAACCCATGGGGTTCCTCCTTTTGAAAAATGATATTGCTTTTGGCTCGAGATACAACTACCAATGGGAAGGGATCGGCCGCGGACGCAAAATAGAGGCGACTGAGGTCAGGCACTTTCCTAGAAACTCTCGGGCAAAACAACACCGGTTACGGACTTTAGTGATCGAATAATTCAGAGCCAAGCCCCTAACTCTGCATTAGTCAAATGCTAGCATACCATTTTTAAAAAAGATAGAAGGAATGAGACTCCTCTTTGCCTGTCCATAGTGTATTTTTCGCGAATAACCTGGATAATTTTATGAGTTGACTTTCTTCTTTACCAACTGATTGCTTCTGAAAATCTACTTTTTGTTCTTAAATAATTTTAGGGAACCAGGTATAATAATTGTTGAAAGGGAAATGGCTATGCGCACAATGCTTCATGTTGTACATACCGTTGTTCCAGGAAGCTGGTTGATCTGGATTGGCGTGGCAGGGATGCTAATTGGGAGTAGCGGAATTTTGGCCAAACCAATGCCTAGCCAAATTTCGCATTTACAAGTTCCCATATTGGGCACCGCTTTCGATGATCAGCGTTTGCCAGTTGGACTGGTCTCAAATATTGTAATTGATATCTTTCAGCGACAGGACCAGGGCGGTTTGCGTATTCAATTTCATACTGAACCTGGGCAATTTTCATTATTGGCGAGACAAGCTGTTCATCAGGCTATTACGCATGCCTTACATGCTGCCAATCTTCCTATAGATTCTTGGACCGTTCAACTAAAGTTCCCCTACCCTGGGTTGACGGTTTATGGAAAAAGTCTTTCGGCCATGGTGGCGTTAAGCGTTGTGGCGATGGTGAAGGGGGAGCCTGTCTTGGAGGGACGGATCTTGACAGGAACAATTACGGATCAGGGAAAAATTGGAGCGGTAGGGGGGCTCCAACTCAAAATCTTAGCGGCTTACCAGAAACATTTTGAACGTGTGTTCGTACCTGGTGCTTATGATGAGCGAGATGGTGATTGGCAGACACCGTTTCTCATGCAAGTCTCTCCGGTCAGTACAGTCGAAGAGGCCTATCTAGGGCTGACGGGGCATCAATTAAGAGCTAGCTTCTAAATGTCTTCCCAGATCTCTCTTTTTTGTTTCCAATAGATTTTTCCTATTATTACTCCCTACAGTCTGTACCGACTCTGAATTCTCTTTGCTCTACATTCAAGAAGGCGGCTGCATTGTTATTGTATTTTAACTTTTAATGAGTGTCTCTTAAAATTCTTTCTTCCTTGAGGGGTGCATTCCGAAGAGGGATGCAGGGTGAGGATGAGGGTAAAGACTCACCCACTGGTTAAGAGGCTATAGCTCGATGTTCCGGGATGCAGGTGTCTTCAAGAAATGGCTGAAGCAGGAAATATGAAAATGTTTTGTAGCGGTTTGGTATTAAATGTCTAGGGGCTTCGCATGTTGAGTTGAGAGGCGATGAATTTGTTGTTCTAGTTCTTCAATGCGCTCCAGTAATTCCAAGGCCACACTGACGCCTTGCCAGTTGATTCCCAAATCATGATGCAAGCGGAGTCCACGTTGAAGGCGATCAAATGCATCATGAGGAAACAAAATGGTGCCCTGGGAATCCGGTTCAGGTAATTGAATGATTTCCCAACGTAAGCAGACTTCTAGAACATTTTCTCCTATGCCTAATCTGGCACAGACTTCTTCTCGGCGCAGCGAGCTGTGAGTGATGATTTCTGCCGTTACTTCTTCCGAAGTGGGAGGGGATTGGTCATTCATGGGTCGCCTCATGCAGCAAGGATGAACGGGGATCAGGGTGATTGTATGTGGCTAACTGTTCATAGAGTTTCTGCTCGTCAGGAGATGTCGTTTTTGGCATGATGATATTCAACACAACAAATTGGTCTCCGTAACCATTTTTCCGTCTTGGTAACCCTTTCCCTTTTAACCGCATCCGCTGTTGGGGTTGACTGCTAGGAGGGATTTTTAAGCGAACCGGTCCGGACAATGTGGGCACCTGTACCTCCGTTCCCAAGACGGCTTCCCATGGCCACAGAGGAAGGGAAACGACAATATCAGCATCTTTTCGTTCAAAAACTGGATGAGGGGCGATATGCACATGGAAAAAGAGATTGCCGGGTGGTCCGCCACCTCGTCCTGGCGCACCTTTGCCTTTCACGCGGAGACGCTCGCCGTCTCGCACTCCGCCAGGAATTCGAACCTCAATTTGTCGAGTTCCTCCTGAAGCCTCCGGTAAAGACAACGTGCGGCTCGTACCGGTGTAGGCTTCTCTAAGGGAAATAGGCAAATCAGTTTCCAGGTCTGCTCCGGCCATGGCAAAGCCTCGGAACGAAGAACTTTTTCGTTGTGTCCCACCCCCAAACATGGTTTCAAAAATATCACTAAAATCTTCCCTGCTAGGGGAAAAGCCTGAGTGGGGTTGTCCTCCTTGAGTACCCCCTGCTTGTTGCCGGGTTCGTTCATAGGCTTCGGCTTCTTTCCAATTTGGCCCGTACTGATCGTATTTCTTTCGAGTCTCTTCATCGCCCAAGACTTCATAGGCTTCGTTGAGTTCTTGAAATTTCTTTTCCATCGAGGCTTTTTTGTCCCCGGGATGTAAGTCGGGATGGTACTTTCTCGCGAGCCGCCGATAAGCTTTCTTAATGTCCTTTTGGTCGGCAGTCTTAGAAACTCCTAAGATTGAGTAGAAATTATTAGATGTATTCGCCATGGTTGCTCTTGCAGCTTTCTTGTAAAAGATGATCTAACATTATACTCAAAAAGGCATTTGGAGGTGTAGGCCCCTTCACGTTGTTCTTCTGCCCTATGAATCAAGTAAGACGGATTTTTCAAGTGGGATACATTTTTGTATGGTTCCCCTGGTTTTTTAGATAGTGATCATATCTTCTCGTTGAGAAGTATCGAAATTGAAAGTCAGGAGAATAGATGGGAAAGCCTAGACAACGAATCAAAGGCGTTCAATTAAATCGACAACTTTGGAATCTTGGGCATCGCTCGAAGTCTCGTCGCCATCGATTCAAATGGATTCAGGCTATTCCCTATAAACTGCTCTTGAGTCTTTTTGCCCTGTTTCTCCTGTTTGAAATTGTCACGATTCCCATATTTTCCATATTGCATCTTGATTCGGAAAATCCAAAAGAGACGGCATTAATGCAGCAACGGAGAGAAGAAGCACAGAATACTGGCAAAAAAATGTCCATTGATTTTCGATGGATTTCGCTGGCCACTATTCCCAAACATGTGCAACGGGCGGTCTTGATCGCAGAAGATGCGCGGTTTTTTCAGCATGTCGGGGTGGATTGGCATGAAATTGGAAAATCGATGGAAATGAACTTAGAACAAGGAAGAATTGTGAGAGGGGGGTCAACCATTACGCAACAATTGGCTAAGAATCTCTACCTTTCCACCTCACGCGATCCGATTCGTAAATTAAGAGAACTGCTCATTGCATGGATGTTAGAAGCCACGTTAAGCAAACAGCGAATTTTAGAATTGTATCTCAACATTATTGAATGGGGACCAGGAATATTTGGGATTGATGCCGCAGCCCAACGCCATTTTCGTAAACCTGCAAAGCAACTGACCAAGGAGGAGGCTGCAAGCCTGGCCGCAGTTATTCCCAGCCCTCTTCGTTACAATCCCACCCAACTCACACCTTTTTTAGAGAAGAAAAAAGAGGTTATTCTCCAACGGATGTCCAATAGATGAATCGGGTCCAAATCCGGAAAGGCTGTGATAATTGAATGAAGAAGTTATTGTTTGTGTGTTCTGAAAATCGATTTCGGAGTCCAACCGCAGAAGTCGTTTTTTCCGAATACGAAGGGATCGAGGCGATTGGTGCCGGAACAAATGCCAACGCACAAACGCCTATTAGTGGCGATCTCATCGAATGGGCAGATATTATCTTTGTTATGGAGAAGGCTCATAAAACGAAAATTTCTCAAAAATTCACACCTCTCTTGAAAGGGAAAAGAGTTGTGGTGCTGGATATTCCTGATAATTATGAATACATGCAACCCGAACTGGTTCAGCTGCTTATAGCGAGAGTGAAACAACTCGTATCTTAATGACATGCCAAATGTCTTATCGAGTCTTTTGCTCCCGTAAGGGTTTTCACTTCGACCTTAGCATTTCTACCTTTAGATAGCGTATATTTAGGCCGATGAATTTAGTGGAACGTTGGGATAATCCGTTTTTCTTAGGGAGTTACATCAGTATGGCCTCAAATGGGCATAGCCAAGGCCATTACTTTCCCTCCAAGCGGGATTGGTGGATAGTTGGGTTGATCTGGTTAGGGGTGGTGGTGAGTGTGGTCGGCGGAATCGTTCCTTTGATCTTAACCGGAGCCGCTTGGAGCAAGATGGTCTTGGTGGGGAGTGTGCTTGTGCTTACGGATTCATTGATGCTGTGGGTGTTGTATGGCACAGGCTATACGCTCACACAGGAGCAATTGGTGATACGGTGTGGGCCAATTTCGTTCCATGTGGAATTGGAGGCAATTGAATCCATTACTCCTACGAGAAGCCCTTGGTCTAGCCCTGCATGTTCCTTGGACCGATTAAAAATTGTGTATGGTGTGTCACAACAGAGTCTGATGATATCTCCTAAAGGTCGGGCAGCGTTCCTTGCCGCCATTGCTAAGCGATGCCCTTCCTTGATTGTTCTCCACAATCAAGTACGGAAAAAGTCGGAATCTTTATCTTCAGTTTCCGATCCGGCGGCTGTTCCTTCGACACAAATTGTCGGGTAGTCTTCCCCATCTTCCAGGCCTCTCCCTCTTCTCGGATTTGTGGCCGGGCCTCACACAGGAATATTTTCAGACTATTATTTACTTATTGGTTGATGGAAAATCTCATTAAGGGTGTTCTCTAAATCTTGCATGAGGAGGGGTTTTTGTAACAGCTTCCGAATGCCAAGTTGATGGGCTCGTTCTGGAGTTAGGGTATGGCTAAATCCCGTGTACACAATAACTGGAATCTCAGGGTTGGATTCAAGAAATTTTGTCGCTAACGTTTCTCCGGTCATTTTTGGCATGGTTTGGTCTGTGAGAATGGCATCAAAATCATGGGGATTGTTTTTGAAGAGTTCTAGTGCTGCCACAGGGTCAGTGCTAACTGTTACGGTATATCCCAGATGTTCAAGGAGTTGCTGCCCCATGGTGGCGAGTGCTTCTTCGTCATCAATAAAAAGGATATGGGCTTGCTGTGTTGCAACCTTAGGGCTATATGATTGTTTGGATGCTAGGGCAAGGGTGGTGTCCAAATAAGGCAGAAAAACACGAAATGTTGTGCCCAAACCAACTTGGCTGTCAACCGTGATGGTTCCCTGATGGGCGAGAATAATGCCATGAACAACTGAGAGTCCCATGCCTGTGCCTTCTCCCACATCTTTGGTGGTAAAAAATGGGTCAAAAATACGTGGGAGAATGTGAGCGGGAATACCGGTTCCTGTATCAGTAATACTCAGACAGAAATAAGGACCTGGCGTCAGGTCGGTTTGTTTGCGAAGGCTGTCTTGATCCAGAAGAACGCGTTCAAGCTTGACGTAAATCTTGCCTTGCTTGCCGCGTAGGGCATGTTCTGAGTTGGTCAACAAATTAATGAGGACTTGGTGTAATTGGGTGGGGTCGGCTAAGACCCTACCTTCTTGTGTGGTTATCTCTGTTTGAATCTCAATAGTTTTGGGGAGGGTGGCTTTCATCAGAGTTAGCACTTCATTCAGAATAGCATGCAATTGTATTGGTTGATGTTCTGGTTCGGTTTGCCGGCTGAATGTGAGAATCTGACGAATGAGTTCTTTGGCCCTGTTTCCCGCAGTAAGGACTTGATCTAGGTATCCATACGTAGGATCCTCCGCAGAAATTTTGTGTTGGGCTAATTGGCTAAACCCCAGCATAGCTGTCAAAATATTGTTGAAGTCATGGGCGATGCCGCCGGCTAACGTTCCCATTGCTTCCATCTTTTGCGCTTGCCGTAATTTATTTTCACTTTCCCGAATTTTGGCCTCGGCTTCTTGACGGATGGTAATATCAGAAAAACTGATCACGGCACCGACAATTTTCCCCTGTTCAATGATGGGCGTACTGATATATTCAATGGGAAAGGAGGTTCCATCTTTCCGCCAAAAGAGTTCGTCGTCCCCATGGTGGGACTTCCCGCTCAGGAATTCGCCATGAAGGGGACAGGTACTGCGAGAATACAGGGTGTCATCTTTCTTGGTGTGGTGTATGGACTCATGTATGGTTACGCCTAATAACTCATCAACGGTGTATCCTAGTACTGTCGCACCGGCCGGATTGATAAAGGTCACTTTTCCATGCAAGTCTAAACCATAAATCCCTTCTCCTGCTGAGTTTAAAATCAATTGAACCTGTCGACTGACCTTTTCTAATTGTTCTGTGGTCAATTTGCGCTCTTGGATTTCAGCTTCCAATAATTGCTTGGCTTCTCGCAAGGCCTGTGTTCGTTCTTCAACAGTTTGTTCGAGAATGGCAGCTGAATTTTGAAGAACATAGGCTTGTGTGGTCAGTAGGTCAATGGTTTGTGTGACTGTTTGTTCCAGCTGTTCCAAGTCCCCTTTCTTTCCTGACGGTTCGGGCTTTGCGGTGAGCGCTGTTGTCGAAGATGCATATGGTGTGGAGAGTTTCCCTTTAGCAAGTGTGTCCTGTAGTTGATTGATGACAGACTGTAAAATAGAAAAAATATTGTGTTTCGACCAATACACACTGAGGATACCTGCACCAATGAGAATAAGGGTCATCAGACCCATATTCAGTATTAATTCCGCATCTTGTTGTTTCACATTGTTGAGGGAAAAAGTGACACGAATCCATGCCTCAGGTTCAGCCTGGGCTTGAAGTGGGGCAAAAAGCAGAAGTGAGGGGTCACCATTGTCTGATTCGGTATATTGTAAGGCTTTTTTCTGTTGGTTTTTCATCTCTAACCATTGTGGGTCATCCAGAAACAACCCGATACGGCTGGGAATTTGTGAGGCCATGACCATATTGTCGGGGTCAATAATGTCAATGCCAATAATCTCTGGATCTTCTGGGTAACTCATCAACGCTTCCTGGATCCGGAAGACATTACTTTCGATGGCGGCCCACCCTCCAATAGCAAAGGCCTGCGTAAATGCTAATCCTTTAGCCTCAGCGGCGTGGTAAAGCATGGCACGTTGTTTTGAGAGCATGATACTCCCTAAGACAAGCATAATGATGAGGATGCTGCAGGATAGGAGAAAGGTGTGTCGAAAGCGAAGATTCCCCTGCCATTTTTCTTTCAGGCGGGAGAGAGGGGAGTGATGGGAAGAGAAGCCCTCAGGGGTCGACATGAGAAGCCTAAGAATAAAGGAGATGCCGTAATAAGTAAACCAACTAGATTTGCTGGCTGAAACCCAATGAGTTCATCTTGACCACCTTAGGGTGGGGGGATAGACTGAAATGATGATAGTGTTTTTCTTGCAACTCTCTCTTCTTATCTTGGTGATAGCCGGTCAAGATGGACTTGTGCTTGCCGAGGAGGGAGGTTCACAAGTCAAGGGAAAAGTGAGTTTTCGTGGATTAGTGCCTGTTGCCAAAACGCTTCGCGTTAAAGCGGATATCGATTTCTGTGGAAAAATGAGTCAAGTTCAGACGGTACAGGTTGATAAAGCAACCTTTGGCCTTCGATCTGCTGTTGTCAGCATTAAAAATGCTCCCTCATTTGACATGGCGCTCCCAAACTCCACGCGAGTGGTAGCCAATGCAACCTGTGTATTTGCCCCAAGAATAAGTGCAGCCCGATTAGGAGATGTTCTTGAAATTCAAAATCATGACCCTATTCTCCATAATACGCACATCAAGAATGGCGCCAGAACATTTTTGAATGTTGCCCAAGTGGTTGGTTCACGACCTATTCCCAAATTGCTCAAACGCTCAGGCACTCATGTATTTCGATGTGACAAACATACTTTCATGACTGGAACCCTCATGGTATTTGCCCATCCGTATTTTGCTGTGACGGATGAATTAGGACATTTTCAATTACCATCCGTCCCTTCCGGGACGTATACTATTGTGGTTTGGCATGAGACATTAGGTTCCATGGAGAAAACTGTCACGGTTTCTTCACAAGGTTTCGTGGCGATCAATTTTGAATATCTCTAAGCTGGTTTGCTAATGCCGTTGTAAGGAATAGAGACATGCTACAAGAAGCAGCAGCACCTCTGATCAAAATACACTTGACGGGATCGTCTCAAAAGCTGCACATGCGGTTGTGTCGATTAGTTGGACAAGCGGTGGCCGACTTTTCGATGATTGAGGATGGCGATACGGTCATGGTGTGCCTTTCAGGGGGGAAAGATAGCTATGGGATGTTAGATATTTTATTGTCAATGCAGTCCCGTGCTCCGATTTCTTACAAACTTATTGCGGTGAATCTGGATCAGAAACAGCCGGGATTTCCCGAACATATTCTTCCTAATTATTTGAGAAAGTTAGGAGTGACATTTCATATTGAAGAGCAGGATACGTATTCGATTGTGAAAGACCTGATTCCCGAGGGAAAGACCACGTGTTCCCTCTGTTCACGGCTACGTCGCGGAATTCTGTATGGCCTGGCTGACAAGCTGGGTGCCACGAAGATCGCGTTAGGGCACCATCGCGACGACATGGTGGAAACGATGGTGCTGAACATGTTGTTCAATGGGACTCTGAAAACGATGCCTCCTAAGTTGTGTTCCGATGATGGGAAGCATGTGGTGATTCGCCCGTTGACCTATGTACGGGAAGCTGAATTAGCCAGGTATGCCGATCTACGAAAATTTCCTCTCATTCCCTGCGATCTCTGTGGTTCGCAAGAAAACTTAAAACGACAAGAAGTGAAAGCCCTGCTTAAGGATTGGGAGAATCGCTATCCACGTTCCGGCGATAGTGTCTTTGCCGCGCTCACCAATGTTGTGCCCAGCCACCTTCTTGACCGACACCTCTTTGATTTTTCCTCGCTTGCAACGTCTCGTCAATAAACGCGGATTTTTTACTTTTTTGTATTTGTGGTCGTCGGGTGAGGATCTTCTTGACTCCTGATGGTTTGAGTGGCTGTCGTTGTTGGCAGTGGGATTTGCAATTGCCGGAGTTTACGAGCCAATCCTTCTGGCGTATTCAGTGTATGAATCAAACGACCATCTGGTTGTTGATAGGAAATCAGTCCGCCGTTTTCTAATGGTATGACTGACACAGGATCCTTTGCCATAGGACTGCTATATATTTGGGGAAAGCAGGAATAGCCAAGTAGAATCTCAAAAGAAATGAGATGGTCCGTTCTGGGCAACACAAATCGTCCGGGACAATTTCGAATAGGTCGCCATGTCCAGTGATCCCACAGCTCATCGAATGTTGTTCTCATCAGGGCGGCCTTTTGTTGCACTATCGACGTATTCGAGGTTGTGAATCACCTCTATCCTCTGACGAAAGAATAGAACGAGTCAGGGCCTATACCTCTTAAAGTAGCAATGATGAATCACCATCATCAATCAGATGAAAATCTTTCAGACTCGTCTCGCACGCCCCTTATTTCGATTGGGTTGGCGATTTTTGCTGTGCTGATGGTTCCGGTGTTTCTTTATTCCGTTGGCCCGGAAGGACCAATCAAAGTTGGAGATGTGGTGTTTTCTACCGACCAGCATCGTGTGAAATTCGTCGACCCTACTATTTTGGCGCAACAGGGCTACCAAGATTTTTGCATTCTTGAATCTCGAGTGCAGTTGGTCGTGCAGAAAATAGATATCCCTTCAACAGGGTCTATGGTGGCAGAGCCGGTAGGTGTCGAGAGCATTGATATGCCGTATTGTCCTTCTCGAACGCCAGTTGTTCTGCATGTTTATCAAGTCACATTGAAAGCTGACCTTTGGGGCGGGTTGCGTGATTCTCTCTCGCATGTCGTTTATTGAGAGTAGCAAGAAAGAAAATAACAGAAATTAGGCTTTCAATTTCTCCGCAAATTGCTGGCGAAATTTGGCGACTTTGGGGCCGATGAGATAGGCACAATAAGGTTGCGATGGATTTTGTACGAAGTATTCTTGGTGATAGTCTTCGGCCATATAAAATGTGGAAGCGGGAACAACTTCGGTTACAATCGGAGCATTAAAAAGCGGGTCTTTGGTTAATTGTTCTATGACGGTTTTGGCCGTAGCTTCTTGTTCAGGTGAGTGAAAAAAAATGGCTGAGCGATATTGAGTCCCAACATCATTGCCTTGCCGGTTGAGTGTGGTTGGATCGTGGATGCCGAAAAAGATTTCTAACAGTTCACGAAAGGAGATGAAGGCAGGTTTAAATTGAATTTGAACAACCTCAGCATGCCCCGTGGTCCCCGTACAGACCGCCTCATACGTCGGATGAGGTTGCCCACCACCCATATACCCTGACTCTACAGATTCCACGCCTTTGACCTGATCAAAGACGGCTTCTAAACACCAAAAACACCCACCCGCGACTGTGGCGAGTTCGCTTTCTGTTGATGAAGGTTGAGATGTATCAGCCATGGTCTACTCCAAATGGTATCTTTTATGTGGGGCTTTCAAAGTTTTTCAGAATCCGAAGAGTTATACCATGGGAAAGTTTTTTGGGCTACTAAAGCTCAAGGGAGGCATACGTTCTCCCCTGAATGTTAACGTACTGTATCTTCCTCGTTTTTTGTTAAGGTGTGCTGGACATGCGCGCGTTATGGGTAACAGACATTCATTTGAATTTTCTCCGTCCTCCTGAGCGGGATAAATTTTATTTGGCTGTTCGTGAAAGGAACCCTGATATCGTTTTTATCACGGGTGACATTGCAGAAGCTCCTTGTCTTCAGGAGCTTCTGCATGAAATGCAGCAAGCGGTGAATGCGCCAATCTATTTTGTCTTGGGGAATCATGATTTTTACCATGGGTCCATTGAATCAGGCCGACGGAAAATTCAAAATTGGTGTCTCACTCAATCGGGCCTCCAGTATCTTTCTGTTTTGGGACCAATTGAATTGACACCAAGGACGGTCTTAGTTGGGCATGATGGATGGGGGGATGGCCGGTTAGGCCATTACCATCAGACTCCAGTGAGATTGAGTGACCAAGAGTTGATCCGGAATTTTCATGGGCTGGATCGGGATGCCATTCTACGAAAGCTTCAGGCCTTGGGTGATGAATCTGCTGCCTATCTCCGTGATGTGCTCAACAATGCCATGGACTCCTATGAACGGGTTTTTTGTTTGATTCATGTTCCACCCTTTAAAGAGGCCTGCTGGTATGAAGGTCAACTGGGCAATGATGATTGGTTGCCGTACTTTACCTGCCACGCTGTTGGCTCAATGTTGTTGGACGTCACGCAAACGAGACCTAACTGTCAGGTGACCGTTCTATGCGGGCATACGCATCATGAGGGAACAGCCCAGATGCTTCCTAATCTTCAGGTGCTCACCGGGCCTGCTGATTATGGCGCTCCCTGCATTTCTCGCGTCTTCGAAATCTCCTAAGGCACTCCAGCTGCATTCCCATAGAAACAACAAGTGTGTGTACAGAATGTAGATGCTGGCAAAAACCGAATAGGGCCTGATTTCTATGTATGAGCTAATCCGACGAGTTGTTCCGGTGGAACGTGAAGAACTGCCAGCCTTGTTCTGGTCCTTTTTGTATTTTTTTTGTGTCTTGGCGGCGTACTATATTCTGCGGCCAGTGCGAGATGAAATGGGGGTATTGTCAGGAGCACATTCGCTTCCTTGGTTATTTGGAGCCGTGTTTCTCACTATGCTTGCGGTGATTCCGTTGTTTGGGTGGGTGGCCGGTCGCTTCCCTATCCGTCGTTTACTCCCAACAGTCTATGGGTTTTTCGTGCTGAATCTCTTTGGATTTTTTATGGCCTTGCAGAGTGGGTTTGAGTTGGCAGTCATTGGGCCGATTTTTTTTGTATGGCTGAGTGTCTTTAATCTCTTTGTGGTATCAGTCTTTTGGAGTTTTATGGCCGATGTGTTTCCGACGAAGGCGGCTCGTCGATTGTTTGGGTGTATTTCGGCTGGAGGCAGTCTCGGTGCGATGACCGGGCCATTCATTACAGCGTTGGCGGTAAAAGGCGTGGGGATTCAGGGTCTCTTGTTGGTGTCAGGAATGTTTTTAGTATTCGCTGTTGGTTGCATTCTGGCAATCTTGCAATGGTATCACGCACATCATGGGGTTGATCTGGGTGAAGCACATCTGTCCTCAATAAAGGACCCGGATGCCGTACCACCTAGCCTATGGGTTGGGGCTGTCCGTATTCTTCGTTCTCCCTATTTGAGAGGCATTGCCCTATATCTCATGTGTTATTCGATTCTTTCAACCTTTCTCTATTCACAGCAAACGATTTTGATCCCTGAAGTGATGCCGAATTCAGAAGATCGGATACAACTGTTTGCGTCTGTGGATCTTGGAATAAATGTGCTGGCATTCACGCTCCAACTTTTTGCGATAGGATGGTTGCTGTCACGCTTTGGTGTGGTGATCATGTTAGCGGTCATGCCGCTCGTGTCATTCCTTGGGTTTGGCGTGTTTGGTATATGGACCGTGTTGTCAGTGTTGATTGGGTTTGGTGTGTTACGGCGGGCGGGAGAATTTTCTATTACCAAACCCACACGAGAAACATTGTTTACCGTGGTGCCCCGCGAAGAAAAATATCAAGCGAAAAATGTTATTGATACGGTTGTGCATCGTGGGGCCGATGCAACCGGAACGGGAATTGTCTCTCTGTTGCATGCTTGGGGAATGGGGTTGTCTGCTATGGCTTTTACGGCCATGCCCATTGCCGCGCTCTGGTTAGCGACAGGACTGTGGGTAGGACGGCTTCATGAACGCATTCGTCGGGATCAGGCATAAGTGATGTTGGGTGTTGCGAGATCTCCCAGAAACATCTCGGAATTCCTCGCGCCCATTTGGGGAGAGGGTAGGGTGAGGGGAAGGACTTGCTATGCGAGTATTATCTTAGGGTAATTTCGAAGCGTATGAATTCCTCACAAAAGCCATTAATCTTAAGCTTGTTAGTCATTCTAGCTGTATTCGGGGGCGCGCTGCTGTATTTCACCATGGAATATCTTTCATTGGTGCCGAAGGGAGATGCGCCTCAAAGTTCAGAGACCATCTATCAAGTCGGATTGATACTGTTAGTGGTCGCGATCATGGCTGGTTTTCCTGCAGTCGGGATGGGAGCCTATGTGATGTATATTGGCTCAAGAATTCGCGCAACAGGACAATGGCCGCCTGCTGGCATGGGATTTCGTGCACAAGCACCAATCCTGTTAGGCTCTCGAACCGATCTCATGGGGTGGGCAGCCATGGGATTGGGAGGAATTCTTGCGGCTGTTGGGCTGCTCCTTCCCTTATGGGGATGGTATCTGGTGACCATGTTGTTTCCTGATTTCTGGAAATGAGTTGAATATGGAAGTTGTGGATTGGGCTATTCTGGCCGTGTTTGTTCTGTATGCGCTCTATGCAGGATTGCGGGAACGGACGCGAGCTTCCGAAAATCTTGAAGAGTATTTCTTGGCAGGGAAAAGTCTTTCCGGTTGGAAAGCGGGTTTAAGCATGGCAGCGACACAGTTTGCCGCTGATACGCCATTGCTCGTGACCGGTCTGGTCGCGACGGCAGGTATTTTTGCCCTTTGGCGTTTGTGGATTTATGCGCTGGCGTTTTTGCTCATGGGATTCTTGCTCGCCCCAAGTTGGCGTCGAGTGGATGTGTTGACCGATGCTGAATTAACGGAAGTGCGGTATGGCCACCGGGCGGCGGCTGTACTACGTGGCATGAAAGCCATCTATTTTGGCACCATTGTGAATTGTACGGTCTTGGCCATGGTGCTGTTGGCGGCGACACGTTTGGCGGAGCCATTTCTGTTGTGGGATCAGTGGCTCCCAGTGGTGTTCTTTGAGAGTTGTGTGCAAAGCGTGCAATGGGCCGGAGTGCCGTTTGCAATCGGGGGAGTAGAGACAGAGTCCATTTGGATTCGCTCCACCAATAATTTGATATCCATTGGAGCGATTGTGCTAGTCACGATGTTGTATTCCACCACGGGTGGACTGCGCAGTGTCGTGCAGACGGATCTGGTGCAATTAGGGATTGGATTGGTGGCCAGTTTGGGGTTTGCGTGGGTCGTAGTGGATCATGTGGGCGGGTTGGCGGTCCTCACTCAAAAGATTCATGAGTTGTTCGCTGCGAATACGGGTTATCCTCTAACCGGTGAACAAATTCTTGCGTTTACACCTTCCGGCGCAAAAGATGTCACCATGATGGTCATGCTCGTCTATGGATGTCAGTGGTTGCTGCAAATGAATGCGGATGGAACCGGGTACTTAGCGCAACGATCCATGGCCTGCCGCACTGACCAGGATGCGCGTTTGGCAGCCGTGGTGTTTACGGTCGTGCAAGTCCTATTGCGGAGCTTGATTTGGTTGCCCTTGGCCCTTGGGTTGCTGGTCATTTTTCCGCCCCCGCCTGGACCAATTGATCTAGCCCCGCGCGAGTTTACATTTATTCAAGGCATTGATGAATTGTTGCCGGCTGGATTAAAAGGGTTGATGCTGGTTGGTATGCTCGCGGCTTTGGCCTCGACAGTGGATACGCATTTGAATTGGGGCTCGTCGTATTGGACGAATGATGTCTATCGTCGTTTTATTTGCCAGAGTTGGCTCAAGCGTGAACCATCTCATCATGCGTTGGTATGGGTAGCGCGAGGGAGCAATGTCCTGATTTTAACGATTGCCCTCTGTATTCTGCCATGGTTGTCCTCGATTCAAATGGCGTGGCAGGTGAGTTTGTTGTTGGGAGCTGGGATGGGCATATTGCTCGTATTACGTTGGATCTGGTGGCGAATAACGGCGTGGGGTGAATTAGCCTGCATCATGACATCACTCGTGCTGGCGCCATTGTTGTTGTGGGGCTTCCCCGAGCAAGAGGAGCTGCGGTTACTGATTATGGGCTTGGGTTCCGGGATAATCGGAGTGGGAGTTTCGCTGGCCACGGGGCCAGAAGATCAGGATCGTTTAGAAAATTTTTTTCAACGAGCCCAACCACCTGGATTTTGGAGGCCGATTGAGGAACAAATTCATCCAAATCATCCAAGCAGTTCCCAACGTTTTTGGCAAGTGGTCTTGGCTATGGGCTTAGCGGCGTTGTCCATTTTTTGTGTACTCACGGGGATTGGCTCATGGATGGTCGGCAGCCCGGCGCCATTCTGGATGCCTTCTCGAACGATCTGGATCGCAGGGTTACTGATTCTGGGGATGATGTTATGTCCACTATGGATAAAATTAGGGTTTCACGAATCAAAGCCCGTTAATCTTTCAAGTTGAGACATGCAAAAGAGACCAGCTTCTATTAATGGATTCGCCGGGCGACGGATTGATGCTCCTGATTCGAGTCCGCCTCGGTTTCCTGTATCTCAAATTGATCGGGTGTATCAACAAGTTGCGGCTCTGTTCATAAAAAATGCATGTTCCATACTGATCGCCTCGGCTGCCTGCGGTGCAGATTTGATTGCATTGCAAGTGGCGCAGAACCTCAGAATGCGCTATCGAATTATCTTGCCATTTGCTGTCGAGAAGTTTCGAGTGACGTCGGTGGTTGATCGTCCTAACTCAAGCGAATGGAATTGGGGGGCGATGTTTGATCGAGTTGTGAGTGCCGCTCAGGAGAACAGAGATCTCGTGATTCTCAAGACAGGAGAAGATCGACATGCAGGGTATCAAGCTATCAATCATGCCATCTTGGATGCGGCGCAGGGGCAATCTGCCAAGCAGTCCAGGAAAGGCGCCACATATGTTTCTCAAGATTTAGAGAACATTCACGCCGTCATAGCCTGGGATGGCCATCCTCGTGGCGAACGGGATCTGACGTGGCATTTTGCAAATGAAGCTCGAATGCGCAGTATTGTTGTGACGGAAATTCTTACCCTTCCGAAATAATATATCAAGAGTTGGAGATTCTATGATCACTCGTACTCGTGACCAACATTTATTTGCACCCGGTCCCAAACGTTTGTTGGCTTTGGATGGTGGAGGCGTTCGTGGAATGTTGACGCTGCAGTATTTGAAGCGGATAGAAAAGATCTTGCGCGAACGGACTGGGAATGATCCTCATTTTCGTTTGTGCCAGTATTTTGATTTGATTGGGGGTACTTCCACAGGATCTATTATTGCGACAGGACTTGCCTTAGGTTGGACCGTGGAAAAGCTAGAAACCTTATATCACGAATTATCTGAGCAAGTATTTCGGAAATCAATATGGCGTAGAGGCATTTTGCAGGCCAAGTTCCCCCGCACCCCGCTCATGAAGGTGCTCACCGAACAGTTTGGAGACCGCACCTTAGGGAGCGACGATCTGCAAACCGGACTGATGATCATGACGAAGCGCTTAGATTCAGGAAGTCCTTGGCCGCTCATGAATAACCCCAAGGGACGATATTTCAATCCTGCATCCTCAAAAGGAAAAGCTAAGCCCAATAAGGATTTTCTGCTCCGTGAAATTGTGCGAGCTAGTACGGCAGCCCCACATTATTTCAATCCGGAGCGCTTGCGAATTGGGAAAGGCGTGGAAGGCGCGTTTGTGGATGGTGGCGTGAGTCCACACAATAATCCGGCGTTACAATTGCTGCTGATGGCCACCACTGAAGGGTTTGGTTTGAACTGGCCGATGGGTACTGACCAGCTTCTGTTGGTGTCGGTTGGCACCGGGGCGCAGAACATCAGTCTATCAGCGAATGAAGTAATGGATATGTCTTCGGCCAGAGTCTCTCTTCAAGCCCTCATGGCTCTCATGAATGACTGTGATGCGATGAATCAGACCATGTTGCAATGGATGTCTCGTAGTCCCACGGCCTGGGAGATTGATAGGGCAATTGGAGATCTGAGTGGAGATGTATTAGGTGGGAAAGAGTTGCTTTCGTATCTTCGGTATAACGTAGTCTTGGATCGTGAGTGGTTAAAAAATAATTTAGCGGTGGATCTTAGTACGCGTGAAGTGAAAGGGGTTCAAAAAATGGATAAGCCGAAAAACATGAATAAACTGGCGTTACTTGGAGACACTGTCTCGCGAAAGCAAATCCGACCAGATCATTTCCCTGCTGTCTTTGATCTGGCCTAATTTCATTTGATGGCGTGAGGTGTTAGCCATTTAGAGCGAATCTTCAAATAGGGCCTGTGCATCTGCCCAGACCATTCCTTCAGGGAGTCCCTGAACCCAATCGCCGATTGTTCCATCAGGGCGATGCGCAAACGTCTTCCCTTCTTTTTTCAAGACGATCTCTTCTCCGTTCACAAATGTTTGTATGGTCTCTAATTCTTCTAACCACATAAGCTGCCTCCTGTTCGGGATGAACCTTACTTGGAATCTACCCAGCCAGTTTATTCAAGATTAGATAGACTCACCATTCTACATTTGAGTCATGCGCCTAATAGTTCGTTAGAGGGGGAGGTGGAAATATAAAGTACGGGTTGGGTGAAAAAATCAATAAAGTGTTCATGAGTAGCTATAGAAGCTTATGGATAGCATCGGGGACATGAAGTTTTCTTTTCGTATAGACAATACCCAGTAAATTTCCTTCCCTACTTAGGATTCGTTTTTTGGCTGATTGGGCCACGGCTGCTCGAGTTGTTTCAGCTGCCAAGACAAGGATCACACCATTAACGGATTCACAAATGGCAAGTCCATCGTCCGACACATTGACCGGGGTAGAATCAATGAGAATCAAAGAAAAGTGATTGCGTGCGACTTTCCACATATCAGAGGAATAAAAAACACTTCGTTCAGTCAGGGACCGAAAAAATTGGGTAGAAAGAGAAGCGAGAAATAAGTTGGACTGCCCAATTTGGGTAATCACGCTATCTAGAGCCTTTTCGTTCTTTAATGCAAAATCTAAGGGGGACTTGTCTTTAACCCCAAATGCCTGATTTTGCGAACGGTTTTTGAAGTTTGCCTCTACGAGAAGCACAGGCTTTGGGCTTTCTTCAGCCACGAGCAATGCAAATTCTCGAATAAGGGTTGAAGTTCCTTCGCCTTCCTGTGATCCAATAAACTGGATCACATTTTGGTCAGGATGTGGTAGGCGGGCCGCAATATTTTGGGCTAAAGCCAAAAGCTCAGATTCTTCGTTAAAACGTCGTCCAGATAAAGGATCATTTTTAGGGTGGGTTGATTGAGATGTCCTAGTAGCTTGTTCTGCTTGGGTTGATTGTAAAGATTGGAAAAGTTTACTCATTACAATTTCCTCCAGTTTGGACATTGGCGGTAGAGGCATGGTGGGACGAATGCCTCTCAGTGTATGTCATGAATTCTTTTCTCGACTATTACTACAAAGTGTAGGTTATTCTGTGGAAGAAATCTTGAGAATTATTAAGAAACTTGGATTTTTTCAGATGGGCAAAGAGCTTCCCAGCAAGCCGGGGAGTATTCAGAAGCAGTTTTGTATGAAAGCCAACAAATAACCTTCGGCTCATAGGTGGTCGTGGGGACATGCCGGCCAGCAAAGTTTGATGAAGAAGGCCTTCAAAAACTTCGACTTTATAAAGGCATTCATTAAATGTCAATAAAAGTGAAAAATGTCAAAAATCTAGAATCTTGTCTTTCGGTGTTCCAATTATTGTGTATCTTTTTTGATACAACGCTTTCAAAATTAATATAGTCCTTCCTAGATTTATGAAAGGAATATTTTCGGCATAACGTTTTTCCCATTGTTTTTATGGCCAAAATACATCATGTTCCGCCATTCATCTTTTGGCATGAATTCTGCTTTGCCAAAGGGGGTGGATGAGATAGACACTTGATTGTTCAGAACTGTGAGCTCGTTTGATGTTCTTTTTCGTTGATTGTTTCTCAAATTTTTCTCTAGGTAAGTCGGTCCCTTTTCTAATGCCTAAAGAAAAGTGCACCGGATCTTTTTCCTCGCCAAGACTGGTTATTTATACTTTTCCCTCAGATGGGAAGTAGAGGCATGAAGGAGTAAACCTATGGATCAAGATTATTGCTATGGGTGGGGATTCGTTATACTATCTGTAACCATTTTCTGGTTTCTGAGATAGACATAGATCCCAATCTGTTTTCCAACCTTTTTTCCCTTTCAGAGCATAGATTCCTGCTGGAATTCTCGATATTAGTAGATATGGAGTTACTCTCATCATGACTCCCTAGGTGGGAAGTATACATTCTTGAAATTGTGAAAACACAACCCCTATCCAATTTGGGAGGTGGTTGCCTAGGGCTTTCCCCGCTCTCTTCCTATTCTTTCATTTGACAAATTAATTATTCTTATCTTATTACTTTTCCCGGTGAAGAATTGCCTAATGTCCAGAGGTGTTGGACGTGCACAGATAGAGTTACGGTAAGGGCATAATTGTTGGAACTATTTTGTCATAGGATGGGCTCTGAAAACATGAAAAAAAGTTGGTGGATTTTTGGGAAATTAGGCGTGTTAACAGGTCTTATCAGTTCGGGTCTTCTTTTGGTTGGTGGGTGGAGCACTCTTGTGTTGGCATCAGAAAAGGTAGATGTTTGCAATAAAGGAGATGTTGAGGTCTTTTATGCCAGCCTTGGGGTACGGGATAATTTCCTATCGGAGCGAGCGATTATTCAAGGACTGTTTTCAATTGGACCTGGGAAATGTCGAAACATCATACCAGGTGGGATGTCTGACGTGACTGCAGCTTTCTTTTACGTAGACAAATCTAGAACCCTTGGAAATACAGTTTTTAAAGTGGATGGTCCTGAGAAATCTCTGTTTAAAACCAGGCTATTACAGATATGTGTTCACCCAGATGGATTTCGAAAGAGCAGCACCCGAGACCGTGTGAGTCTGATGCAGTTTCTCAAAAAATGGACACCTCCCTGTCCCTCAGGGTCTTTCCCCGCCAAAACCTCATTTGGGGTATGGGACAAACGAGATTATCATCATACGATCGATATCTATCCTTCTCAGGATATTCGTGTCGAACCCTTTCCTCCTTTATCTCCAGATAGATTAAGTTCTTCTGAATAACTAGCCTTCCCCTGATTTTGTGAGCACATTGGAAAAGGTTCTGGACTTCCTCCGAATCCGTGGACACTTCCAACCTTGAAAGTAAATCATGTGAGGAGCAGTGGGAAGATCTAAGCGATTGGTGAATAAGAAGATGGAAGATGGTGCCGAAGGTGGGATTTGAACCCACACACCCCGGAGGGCGCCAGACCCTGAATCTGGTGCGTCTGCCGTTCCGCCACTTCGGCATATGAATTCGATTATCGTCTTTTATCGAAAGGCGGTCAAGGTATTGGACAGTTCATCCAAAGGTAGAAAAGAAATAAAGAGCCAAGGAGCTATTCAGAGGTCAAAACTGTCTTTGAAGGCAGAATGAATGATGATGTTACCCTACAGGAGTTGGTTGAGTAGGAGAGCTGAGCATAGCGTGTAAAATTTCTTGGGGCCAGCGAGTTTGAGCGGGATGTTCTCCTTGAATGAGATCATTGGTGTCGCCGCTGAGAACAATGCGTTCACGGATGAGTCCACTGGCGCCAAGGAGTAACGGGGCAGGGATTCGTGGGGCATCGTCAACGATAAGAAGATCGTATGGCACTTTTCGAAAGAGGGGATCAGTTGCTATGCGGTTAGCCGTGGCTGCCATGATCCGTTTGTTTTGCGCGAAGGCTTGACGATTGGTTCCTTCACCTGCACTGAGCATTTCTCGGATTTTTTTTGTGCCGCCCAGTCGTTTGATTTCTTCTTTGAGTTCATCATATTCCGGACGCAAATCTTTGGGAATGGTTGCTTCGGGAATGAGTTCTTTGATGCGTACTTGTGCCACTTCCACTTCCTTCATGAGTCCCTGAATTTTCTTTTCGTAGATGACTCGGTACTCAGCCAAGGTGTCGACATTTTTCCCAGCGAATTGCATGCCCATGCGTTTCCATACCGGTAAGGCTTCATAGTCAGCCAAAATTTTGCCAATGCCTTTGACCTTTCCCTGCCAGTCGCTGAGCTGTGTGAGCAGGCGCCACTCCAAGAGTTTGACTTCATTCAAATCTTTCTGCTTATCGCGTTTATAGGCCAAAATGGGGGTCAGTTCGCGAAAGCGATCATATTTTTTTCGCAAGGCGATTTTGTTGGCGTTGGCTTTCGCATAAAAATGATACATCTGTGCTTCATACCCCAGTTCATGAATCGGGATAGCGGCAGCTTCTTTAGAGAGTGCAAGTTCATAGCGACAAAGGATGCTGCGATGGGGAAGGGCCGCCATCTTTAAGGCATGGGATGTCGCACCTGTTAGGGCATCCACCGTTTCATGGTCCGGTGCGATTAAGAGTATTCGTTTATTTTTTTTTACTTGATCAACAATGAGGGTCGTGAGTTTTGTCCAGCGCGTTGAACGATCATCTCCCCATACTATTGAGAGGACCGAAGTGGGAATATTATCTCGAGTTTGTCCAGAATCCGATTCTGGAGACAGATCCAACCATGGCGTGAGTCGTTCAGCGGGTCCTAGAGTAAATGTGTCAGGTTTGGTGGCCATGTCGGAGAGCCGTGCCGCAGCGGTTTCTAAAAAGCCTGAGGTGTCAGGAATAAGGGTGCAATGGGCGAGTGTCTGTCCGACGTGGTCAAAGGTCTGGACAAGAAGTCCTCCATTCAACCACCCAAGCAGAAACCCTTCCGTGGCCTCCATATCGTTTCCAGGCAAGAGGGTGATGGGAACATCAGTGATACATTTGCATCCCGGTAAGACCTCACATCTATACAGATGAAGTGAGCCAATTTTGCCTAGATGAGAGGCATGCGGGATATCTAAGGGTGCATCTAATCCTTGATTCATCGCCACTTCTCGTTCCTGCAGAAGCTGTGACGCTGATTGTGTGAGGAGTTCGTCCAGTTTCATGTGTTTAGTGAGGAAGGGGCTGTTCAGAAGCCCTTTCCAAAACTTCCTTCAGACAGAGAGCCAAACATCCAAGTCCTCCAGTGAGGGGTGTTCGGTCTATTTGACACCCGCGAGTATTCGCACATTGAACCAGGGCAGGTAGTTCGGGATCAAGAGGGAGTGGTTCCAGAAGATAGAGAAGGAGTTGCCCCATCTTTTGCATGGAAAGAATGGCTACCCGTTGTCGTTGGTCATCTTCAAAAATCACAGCCTGAGGAGAGGGCGCCACAAAAGGAGCTGCCACCGAAATTCCGGATAACGGAATTGTTTGGACAATGAAATCCTCAGGAGGGGTCAGTGGGCGATTACTGAATCGAAGATTGAGGTCGGTAAAGGGCTGAGTTTTGTGGTCAATGCTGGAGATGTCTTCATTTGCCAGTATGTGGATTGGATCCAACAGTAAGAGGATCATAATACCGATTCCCCAGATACGTTGTGAATACATTGTTGGATAACTGGCCTTTCGTCGGTTCTAGGTGAAAAATTTGGTGATATTCTTTCCGTTGGCTCAGTATACGTGATCCCTATATCCTCTAGGAAATATGTCAAACTTCAGGTGAGTACAGAGATTGATTTCCTGCCACTAAGAAAACGGTTCTCTCTATTATAGAGATGAACCAACAGGGCCATTCAATTGACTTTTTATACCTTCGGTCTTAAGATGTTTCCCTTATTTGCCAGGCTAAGGAGAGATATCTATGAAGGTGATTTTACAGGAAAATGTCGAGGGTTTAGGGTATTTGGGCGATGTCCTGACGGTGGCTGATGGCTATGCTAGGAATTTTCTGTTGCCGAGGAAAAAAGCGGTGGTGGCCGAAGAACGGCAGGTCAAATTATTGCAGCATTTGAAGCGGCAAATTGACCAAAAAGCGAAGAAAGAACTTGAGGCTTTGGGTGATATTGGTAAGCAAATGTCTAATGTTTCCCTGACATTTGAAGTCCAAACGGGGAAAGATGATAAATTATTTGGTTCCGTGACTTCAAAGGATATTGCTGAGAAATTAGCGGCTCAGGGGACGACGGTGGATCGCCGTAAAATACAGCTCTCTCATCCCTTGAAAGAATTAGGGACCTTTCCTGTTCCCATTAAACTTCATCGTGATGTGGTGGCCAACATTACGGTGGCGCTTGTGAAAAAAGCTAGCGAAGAACCTATTGCAGAAGAGCCTGCAGCTACGGAAGTTCCCTCTGCTGAGACAACCGAAACCGAATAAGATATGCGCCATTCTGTAGGAACATTAAAGGCCATTCGGGATACCGATTATGAGGTCTATGCCGCGATTCGGTCGGAAGAAAAGCGGCAGCGGGAAAATTTGGTGTTAATCGCCTCGGAAAATTATGCCAGCCCGGCTGTGCTCGGTGCCCAAGGCAGCTTAATGACCAATAAATATGCTGAAGGCTATCCCAGAAAACGCTATTATGGTGGCTGTCAGCATGTGGATACCGTGGAAGAACTGGCTATTGCCCGAGCCAAAGAACTCTTTGGTTGCGAACATGTCAATGTTCAGCCGCATTCTGGCTCGCAAGCTAATATGGCTGCCTACTTAGCCGTTTTAAAAGCAGGTGATACGATTATGGGCATGGATTTGGCCCATGGCGGTCATTTAACTCATGGGAGCCGCGTCAATTTTTCAGGAAAAATTTTTCAATCGTTTACCTATGGCGTGGATCGGGAAACTGAAGCCATTGATTATGATGCGGTTGAGAAACAAGCAAAGGAAGTCCGCCCTCGGATGTTGGTTGTAGGTGCGAGTGCTTATGCCAAAATTCTTGACTTCTCGCGCTTTCAAGCCATTGCTCAATCTGTCGGTGCGTATCTATTAGTAGATATTGCTCATATTGCAGGATTAGTGGCGGCCGGTCTGCATCCAAGCCCAGTGCCTTATGCGGATTTTGTGACAACGACCACGCATAAGACATTACGAGGCCCACGCTCAGGTATGATCATGTGCAAAGAAGAGCATGCGAAGGCAATTGATAAAATGATTTTCCCTGGTATTCAGGGTGGGCCGCTCATGCATGTGGTGGCAGCAAAAGCGGTAGCCTTTAAAGAAGCCTTGGCTCCTGGTTTTACCGCCTATCAAAAGCAAGTGTTAGCGAATGCCAAAGTATTAGCGGATGGTTTCGTCACGCGGGGCTATCAAGTGGTTTCTGGGGGAACCGAAAATCATCTCTTCCTTCTCAATTTGAATGCCAAAAAAGTGACCGGTAAAGAAGCCGAAGCCGCGTTGAATGCCTCTGGGATTGTGGTTAACAAAAATGCTGTGCCTTTTGACGAGAAACCGCCTGCCGTGGCCAGCGGCATTCGAATTGGGACGCCAACCGTTTCCACTCGCGGAATGCGGGAAGCTGAGATGGAGCAAATTGTGGAATGGTCGGATGAGGTTATTCAGCATGCACATGACGCGGCGCTCCACAAACGTACTTTGCGCGAAGTCAAGAATTTGTGCGCACGCTTTCCCATCTTTCATCCTTACTAACTTTCCCTCTACGGTCCCCGCCAACACGAAAGACGCGCTTCTGTGAAATGTCCGTTCTGTGACAAGCTTGAAGATAAAGTGATTGACTCACGGACTGCCCGGGAAGGTGAAGTTATTCGGCGTCGTCGAGAATGTTTAGGCTGTAAGCGGCGTTTTACGACCTATGAACGTATTGAAGAAAATCTACCTATGGTGGTCAAAAAAGACAATCGGCGTGAGCCCTTTGATCGAGCTAAAATTTTAGTGGGTCTCAAAAAAGCCTGCGAGAAACGTCCGGTGAGCATTGGGGCCTTGGGTGCAGCCACGGATCGAATAGAAAAACGGATTCAAGATCGTGGGGAAACCGAAGTGGCAAGCCGTGCTGTGGGGGAAGAAGTGATGCGAGCCCTGCAGGAACTTGATCCGGTTGCGTATGTCCGGTTTGCCTCTGTGTACCGTGAATTTAAGGATATTGACCAGTTCATGGATACGATTCGTGCATTAACGCATGAGTCAGGACGTTCATAACAGCAATGAAAGCCATGAGGTATTCCCCTAGCATGTGAGTATGGGGAAACGCTCTTACTTGCTTACTCCAACAGAAGAGAGCTCTTGATTTCTCTGGAACCTTTCCCATCATTGCCAGAATTGCACGTGTGGATTCATGCCATCTCTCAAACCTGCCAAGACTGCAAATCGTTCACCATCTCCTCGAAAAAAAACGACTAGTCAAACATCCCAAGGTGTGACTGCCAGCCGCGTGGCAATCATTGGTGCTGGGCAAGGGGGCACGGCGCTCATGGAAATTTTTGCGGAAGATCCACTTGTGACCGTTGTGGGGGTCGCAGAAATACGGCCGTTAACAGGCGGAGTCCGGTTGGCTAAAAAACTGGGTATTCCTGTGCGTCGCCGCTATCAAGATTTATTGAAAATGAAGGATGTGGATCTTGTTATTGATGTGACCGGAGATCCGGAAGTAGAGCAAAAACTGTTGGAGGTTCAGGCGCCGCACTTAGCTCTCGTAGGCGGAGCAAGTGCCAAGTTTATGTGGCAACTGATCGAGGCGAGGATTCGTGCTTCAGCAGAAATCGAAAGTACGCTGACGAGATATCAATCGCTTTTTCGTTTATATGTGAAGGAAGAAGCTGAAGGGGCCGTTGATGAAGAACGGACGCGTATTGCCTGTGAAATACATGATGGGTTGGTGCAAACCTTAGTCGGTGTGAATCTCAAGATGGAACGTGTCCGTGAATTAGTCTCAGAAGATCCCGATAAGAGCTTGACCATGTTGAATCAAACCATGGTGCAATTAAAGCATGCCATTCAAGAGGCACGTGAGGTTGTCTATAATCTTCGGCCAGGCCAGTATGACCATTTAGCTTTCATCCCTGCGTTATCTAATTATTTAACATCGTATGAACGGGAACATCGGATTCGCACCACATTTCATGGAGAGGGAGATGAGTCGCAACTAGATCCTAAGACTAAAGTGTTTGTGTTCCGCATGGTGCAAGAAGCCTTGAGCAATGCGGCAAAGCATGCCAAAGCTACCAAGGTTACGGTTCAAGTGCATCTCACAAAAGATTTGTTGGCAGCCAAGGTGTTGGACAATGGGCAAGGATTCGATGTGCAGAAAGAAAGTCAAAATCCTGAAAAATGGGATCATTTTGGCGTAAGAAGCATGAAGGAACGTGCGAGGATGTTGGGGGGCGAGATCCGCTGGGTGTCCAAGCCTAAAACTGGAACGACGGTAGAAATTTCCATTCCCCTCGTCGAAAAGGAGAAACTGGGGTATGCCAAAAAAAACTAAAGTCTTAATAGTGGATGATCATCGTGTCGTGCGAGAAGGCCTCTCAGCCATTCTAGAAACCAAAGGGGATATTCAGGTCATCGGTGAAGCCAAAAATGGTGGCGAGGCGGTTGAACAGGTGCGAGCTTTATTGCCGGATGTCATCCTCATGGATGTGAGTATGCCAGGAATGACAGGGATTGAAGCGACGCGCATTATCAAGCGAGAATTCCCACATATCGGTGTGGTAGCACTGACTATGTATGAAGAGCAGCAATATATTTTTGATCTTGTACGAGCTGGGGCGACAGGGTATCTTCTCAAAGATTGTGATTCGGCTCAAATTATTGCGGCGATTCGAACTATTGCACGAGGCGAGTCGCTCATTCATCCTTCCGTCGCGAGCAAAATATTAGTGGAATTTTCGTTGCTTTCGGAAGGAAAAGAGAAGAAAAAAGGAATATTAGAGCACGATCTCACTGAGAGGGAAATTACGGTGTTGCAGTTAGTCGCGGATGGGAAAACCAATAAAGAAATAGCCAATGTGTTGGATCTGAGTGAAAAAACCGTCAAGAACCATGTCCGAAATATTTTTCATAAACTGCATGCTTACGATAGAACGCAGGCTGCTATCCTTGCTATCCGTAAAGGGATCATCGAACTTGACCCAGGAAAACGTGACACATAATTGAACAATAATGCTGAGAATTTTTTCTTGAAGATCTCTGCTAGGTTTTTCTCGCCCCATCTTTGTAGAGCATTTTCTGAAATTGTCGATTACACCTAGATTTGCCATGCCTGTTGCTATAAATGCTAAAAAATTCCGATTAAGCGGCTGGGATTTTTTTATGTCGTTTGAAACATCCTGTCGCCAGGATTATTTTGCGTACTGCACCAATGGAATGCTCGGCACTATCCTTCTTACTCGAGGTTCTCGAATGAGACTGTTGAATCATTCAATTTCACGTTACGAAAAAATCTTCAGAGCCATGGTGACTTCAATTTGATGGGAATGGTCAAAAAAGTCCGTCCAGCAAGGCCGCAGCCCTTTTTGCGCGCGGAGCGTACTGGTCCTACGTGAGTACGGAAAAAGGGTGAGGACGCCGCTGGCGGCTTTTTTCAACATTCTCCGAATAATTGCCGCAACCCTGTGTCTGCCATTAACTAGTCTCGCTATCTATCTGGGGCTGCTTCAGATCGAGGGTTTGCAATAATTTCCTTTGCGAGTTGGCTCTTTCTTCGAAATATGATTCATTGTTTTATTGAAAACCGCATTTCTGCTTGCCTTGCCGGGGGTTTTTCTTCGATGCTAACATGAATTTTTAATATTATATGTGAAAGGGGAACGTGGGAGTATGGCAAATGTGACTCTGTTAGTCTCGAAATCCTGTTCAGCTTGTCCTTCTGCGAAAACCATGTGGAAGGGGATGAAGGTCAAATATAGTTTTACGTATCGCGAAGTCGATATCTCCTCTGAGCCAGGACAAGAATTAGCGGAACGGCATTCGATTCGAGCCGTGCCGGCTACGATTATTAATGGACGTTTGACCTTTATTGGGGTCCCGCCTCGGGAAAGTGCCGAGAAGGCGATTAAGGCTAAGGCAAAGCCTAAAAAGAAGGCTGAAGACGAATAGGATCTATGTGCGATGTATGATGAGGAAGACGAAACCGAATTAGATATTGAACTGCCCATCTTCCCTGTCATGGATTCCGGCCCCCCACCGGAATGCCCATTTTGTGGGGATCCGATGTCCCGCATTGATGGTGATTGGGGCTGCCCCGACTGTAATGGTGAATTGATCGGTCCCGAAACCGGTTAAGCTCCTGGGCTTACCAAATTTTTCCTCACTCCGTGGTCCATATGGTAAGGTCACGGCCTGAATGTTTACCCTCCTCAGCGGCCCTTTTCATCCTTATTTAGAATCCCGACTCGTTGAAGCCGTTCAGCGGATCAAATCTGTTGACGCTCGCACTCCGTTCGCTATCGTGGTTCCGTCCGAGTCTTTGCGTCGCCGTCTTCAGTGGTTGCTGTGTGTCGAACAGCAGTGTGCATTATTTAATGTTCATTTTTTAACGTTTCACCAGTTGGCATTGCAATTAGATGTGGAAAGGCGCATGGGGAGCGTGTTGGACATGCCGGTCCCTTCCCTTGAGCTAGTTGATGAGTTCTTCTTTGACAATGCTTTATTCCATCTCTTGCGAGAAAGCCAAACTATGCCAAAATCCTTAGTTTCGCGGACGGGGGCGTTAGGGATGCGCCAAGCCTTATGGCGAACGATTCGGGATTTACAAGAAGCGCAAATAGAGCCGAGCGTTGCCCTTCGGGGGGTGCAAGAAGGGCTCTTTGACGAGGCGGCCGATGAACGTTTGAATGGCGTGTTTCGGCTGCATGAGTTGCTTCAGGTCTTGTGTGGACAACTTGGCGTGGGATTACCTGATGATCTGGCTCATGCGGTGATTCCTTGGATTCCACACTCTCCTTACATTTCGCGCCTTTCCGAAATATTGTATTACGGTTTTTATGATATTACTCAAGTGCAGTTGACGTTGTTAGAAGCAGTAGCGCGTGCTTCGAGGGTGTCTATCTTTTTCCCTCTGAGTGAAGGTGCCCCTTTTCAATTTGCGCAACGTTTTTTCGACCGGCATCTTCTGAAAGCAGGCGTGGTGCATCAATCGATTTCAGAATGTAAAAAACTATCGTCCGAAAGTCCTATTGAATGTTGGACTCCTCAAGTGCAAGTGGTCAATGCCGTTGGGCTAGAAGGTGAACTGACATACACCTGCAAAGCCATTGTGCAGCATGTTGAACAGGCAGGCTATAGGTGGCGTGACATTGGAGTTGTAGCTCGAAGCCTTGAACCCTATCATTCGTCTCTTTCAAAAATCTTCAGGGCACATCACATTCCTTTTTGGACAACCGGAACCAGACCATTGTTGGAAGAACCACTTGTGAAGATATGGTGGATTCTCGCTGGACTTCGGGAGGCACGGTTTCCCTGGCGGCAGGTGTTAGATGTGTTGACCTCACCCTGGATGGTTGGCTGGTCAGAGCTTGGGTGGTTTATTCAGGATGTTTCGCATATATGGGGACAGGCAGTTCATCATTTCCGTTTTGTCGGAGGTGAGGAAGATTGGAAACGGCTTGCCACTGTGGCAGCAGATTCTGCAGCGATTCAAGAGTGGCAATCTCACCACCGTCATGCGGCATTAGAAGAAACGACCAAGTCATTACAAGTATTTGCAGAAATGGTTATGGCACTTATAGCGGATTGTCGCGCTCTTCCACTTTTGGGTTCCTTTGGGGAAATAACTCAGGCTTATGAACGCTTGGTCAAGAAATATGCGTGGTTTTCAGAAGATTCGTCTGCTTCAACATACGGTGACAAAGCTGACGAGCGAACGGTTTGTTTGCAAGAGGGCCTTGAACAAGTATTGGCGTCCATGCGGCAACTTGATCGGTTAAATTGTCAGGTTACCTGGGAACAATGGACGACCGCATTTCGAACAGCATTAGAAAATGCCAACCTTCCTATACCGGGGCAAGCTGAGATGGGTATTCAAGTATTGGATGTTATGGCGGCTCGTGGGCGTCCCTTTAAAGTTCTGTTTGTCTTAGGAATGAATGATCATGTGTTCCCACGTATTATACGAGAAGATGCCTTTTTGCGTGATCGGGATCGGAAGGTGTTGGCAGAAAGTTTGGGATATAAAATTGATGAAAAACTCAATGGCTTTGATGAGGAAAAGCTGTTGTTCGCGCTTCTTCAACATTCGGCACAGGATTATCTCTACCTTTTGTATCAACGGGCTGACCAGGATGGGCGTCCACTGATTCCCTCGTCTCTGTTACGAGGTTATCTCAGAGAGAATGAGGCGCAACGATCTGATTTAGAAATTCTCTTTCCTAGTGGTCTTGTTGAACGTTCACGAGTTCCATATTTACCTTCGCAGAGTGAAACGGCACAAGAGGCATTTCTGCGTTCCGTGCTTGAAGGGCAGACTCTTCTTCAGTCTATGATGGGCGAAGGAGGTTCATGGTGGAAAATTTTTCATGCGGGGATGGCAGTGATTCCCTATCTTGAGAAGAGTCGGGGAAAAGCCGGATCCTTTGATGGCATCATTGATGACTCACAGGTGCATGAGCAGGAACTTGTCGCTCGAGGGCTTACTCCAACGGCACTGGGGGTGTATGCCCAATGCCCCATGCGCTATTGGATGAAGCATGTATTGCAGGTAGAAGGAATACAGCCCCACTTGTCAAAAGAGCTTCCGGGCCGGGTTTGGGGGGAATTTGCGCATCAGGTGCTTTGTGATGTTTATCAAGCCTTATCGAGAGAGGGGTGGCCCCAACAGGCGATCAGTTTGCAGCAGATAATAGATCTTTTTATGCGGCAGATGGATCGGGTATGTGAGGCCTATGCAAGAAAATTCGGACAAGGATATCGCTTGATCTGGGATTGTATGCTCGCACGTCTGACTCGCATGATGTTGAGGATGATTGAAGACGACCAACGTGATTATACGGAACATGGTTTTGTGCCGTGCCGATTTGAAGTGGATGCGACTGGGAAGCTGAGCAATGAAACTCAGATTTCACCTGAGTTACTTAAGCTTTTCGGCCGACTTGATCGAGTCGATGAGACACTAGATCGTTCAGGAATTCGTATTGTGGATTATAAAGTTTCCATGCGCCGGACTTTTCAAGAGGATGATATGGATCTTGTGACGAATGCTCTTCAAGGTAAGCAGTTGCAACCCCCATTGTATTCTATGATGCGACCCATGATGCAGAAAGAGGATTCTCCAATCCTTGAGCATGATCCCATTCCGATACAATCTGTTGATTATCGCTACTTGCGGCCTATGCAAGAAGAGTCTGTTCGTACGGCCTCATTTTCGCCAGCTGTTTGGGAGACTGCGATAGGGGAACAACTGAGAGACACCATCCTGGTTTGGGCGCAAGGGATTCGTGCGGGGAATTTTTTCATGATGAAGGGAGACCATTGCAAAAATTGTGAGTATGCCTCAGCTTGTCGATATCAGCATCATCCTTCCTGGGCGCGTGTCTATGGGTTACCTTTGGCAAAGAAATATCGCGCTCTACGAAAACAAAAGGCTTTGCATGTCTAATAGTTTTAGCCTTTCTGATGCCGAAGCGCGTCATTTAGGAGAAACAACGTTTGATCGTAACGTTGTCGTATTGGCAGGGGCGGGAACCGGCAAAACCACATTATTAGTGAATCGAATTCTGCATGCGTTATTTCGGGAGCCGTCTCCGTTTCGATTAACCGAAATATTGGTCTTAACCTTCACGAACAAAGCTGCAAATGAAATGAAAGCGCGTCTGCATGAGAGGCTACAGGAATTATTGTCGGTTTGTCAGTCAGCGCCGACGAATGGGGTGTGTGAACATGCCATACTCAAAGAATTTCAAGCGCGTTACCATGTCTCGACGGCGTATGTCCAAGATAAGGTCACGCAGGCCCTGAAAGATCTCGAGCTAGCCCATATTTCAACGCTACACAGTTTTGCGGCGCATGTGTTGAGACTCTACCCCTTGGAAAGTGGCGTTGATCCTCATTTCCAAGAAGATGACGGGACGCAATTTGCGGAGGTGTTTTCTACAGCATGGGACCATTGGCTTGATGAATCGCTCAGTGAGCATGGAGCACAGCATAGCCAATGGCGAGAGATTTTAGATGTTGTGGACCTCAAAGGGGTTCGGCAGTTCGCGCTAGCCTTGTGTGACGATCACGTTTCATTGTCAAATATGCATCCGCAATTAGATGCAAAGAATTCACCTCCAGCTTTGGTGCAGTGGCTGGAGAAGGGTCAGCAAAGAATTGCCCATCTTTTACAGGAATATTCTCCAGCGAAACCACGAAAAATTGAAAAAATACTAGGAGTTGCCGAGCATATATTTGGTCAGGTGATAGGAGAGGAATGGGCAATGAGTGAATCTTTTGGCGTTGATGAAGCCACCTTCTTAGGTTCAGCCATTGGACAAGCGCCTAAGGGGTGGGATCCTGAAGATTTTCATGAAGCTCGGCAAATCATTCAAAGTGCCAAACGTCTTGTGAAAGTGAATGAAGATTTTTTAAAAAAGGCGGTGTGCCTTCTTGAACCGTTTGTCGAACATGTCACTCGTTTATATGGCGACAAGGGGTGGCTTCGATTTGATGGGCTTATCGTTCGTGTGCGAAATGTCCTTCGAGATTTCCCGAAAGTGCGCGAACAACTCAAGGCGGACTTTCGAGCAATCATGGTTGATGAGTTGCAGGATACTGATCCCTTGCAATACGAAATTCTTCTCTATTTAGGCGAGCAATTGGGCGAGCAAGCTCAGCAGTGGGACGCCATTCGATTCATGCCAGGAAAACTGTTTATTGTGGGGGATCCCAAGCAGTCCATCTATGCGTTCCGTCGCGCTGATATTCAAGCTTTTGATCATGTCGTTCACAAGCTTGCAAGCGATGGTGGACTCGTCTGTACCCTGACCACAAATTTTCGCAGTGGACGCGCTGTGCTTGATGTGGTGAATGCAGTATTTGATCGATTGTTTGTTCAAGAAGAACATGTCCAGCCACCCAATGTTCCCTTGATGGTGGGACGACGAGAAGACGAGACGTTATCTGAGGCGGGGGTTGAGTTGTGCGTCATCGCAAAGGCGGGAGAAGAAGAATGGGATGCTGAACGAGCGACACGAGTTGAAGCGGAATGGTTGGCCTCCTGGATTCAAGAGCAGTTGAGTTCTGATCAGCAATGGGTTTTGGAGCAGGGAGCCCGTATTCCTTTACGTCCTGGACATGTGGCCGTGTTGCTTCGAAAATTTACGAATGCTCATGTGTATTTGGAAGCGATGCATCGACGAGGTGTGCCATATATAACGGATGGAGAACGGCATTTTTATCGTAGACAGGAAGTTATCGATATTGTGAACGTCTTGCGAGTCTTAGACGATCCTACTGATGCAATTGCGTTGGTTGGCATATTGCGCTCTTCACTGGGCGGCGTTCCTGATCAAGATATTATGAACCTGGCTCTGATTGGGCCATTAGATATTCGACGAATTGATACCTTAGCGCCGTGGAATAGCACAAGAAAATCGGTGGTGACGCTGCTCTACGAGCAATTGGCAGCATTGCATAGTCAAGCTAAACGAATCCCCATTTCCGAATGTATTGATCGCATTTTTTCTCAGCTTCCGGTGCTGGCATTAGCCGCTGCTTCAAGTCATGGTGAGCAAGCGGTGATGAATATCTGGAAACTACGCGAGCTGATGGTGGCTCAGGCGGCCATTCCTCATCTCTCATTTTCAAGTTGGGTGGATCGGTTAGTTGAAGCTCTTAGGACTCGTCCTCCTGAACCTGAAGCGGCGTTAGAGGAAGAGTCGTTAGATGCTGTACGTGTGTTATCGATTCATAAAGCCAAAGGCTTAGAGTTTCCTGTAGTGGTCCTGCCAGGCTTACATCAAAAATCAGCGGGTATGGAGCGTGGAGCTGATGTGTCTCTTGATTGGATGAGTGGGGTCTATGGGTGTAAATTTCCTCCAATCTGGAATGCGGGACAGGTTTTCTTGCAGGAAAAAGAACAGATTCGGGAAAAAGCGGAACAACGACGGGTGATGTATGTGGGTATGACTCGGGCCCGAGATCGTTTAATCTTGTCTGGCGGGCAGTTAGCGAAACCAATTGGCGAGAGTTTTTTTGGATACCTTCAAGATGTGGCTGATGGAGAAATCGGCAATCTTGAGGATGAGATTGTTCATATCGGCAATGCAACTATTCGGCAAAGCGTGGTGACCTCTCGTGATGTGTTTCCTTCGGAGAGCAAGCAAAATATTTCTCAGTCTCATGTGCCTGCGCCAAAAAGAGCAGAACCTCTTTCTCGAGAAAAAGACCGTGAACGAAAGATAGCATGGCAACAGATTGTTCAAAACCGTGCCTTTTTGAGTCCGTCCCTATTGCATTCATCTCAAACACCTGGCTCTTTCTCTTTCGGACAAGCCCGGTTGAAGTTAGCCAGTCAGCAGGTTGGAACTTTCGTGCATCAGGTGCTTGAGCAGTGGGATTTTCAGTTGGATTCCCATACATTTCTGGAGCCGTTAAGAGCGTTTTTCCTGAAAGGCCATTTAGGTGATTTGGATCATGAAGAAACACTGGCTGTTGTCTCGGACATTGAAAAACTGATGGAAACGTTTCTCCGTTCATCTCCTTACAGGGAATTGCAACATGCAACTATCCTCGGTCGAGAAGTTCCTTTTGCCATGCCTTGGGTTGATAGAGATTTACGAGCGGAAAACGTAAAATCACAAGTCATGGAAGGCGTGATAGATGTTGTGTATGAACTGGCTGGTGATGTCTGGGTAGGGGATTATAAAACGGACAGGGTGACGGATTTGAATCTTGTTGGGTATGCTGAAAGATATCATCCGCAAGCGCAGGTGTATATGAGAGCGGTTTCTGAATCATTGGGGCTCGATGTTAAAGGGTGTAAGTTAATTTTTTTACGAATGGGTGAAATGGTGACTATTAAACGTGATGGTAGCAGTTGATCATGAGGAGGAAGCAATGAAGAATGTGCGATGGAACTATTTTTATTTGAGTTTTCTGATGTTGTTGGTTTTTCAAGGCTGTACTTCCGATAAGCCGGCTCCCTTAATGGTCCTTGACCCACCAGCCAATTCCATGACTCAAGTGCAAACGTTTTTCACGGAAGGGAACCGTCTTTTTCGAGAAGGGCGGTGGGAAGGAGCCCGGCAGCAATTTCAATCTGCCGTTCAAGTTCAACCTGATCTCGCAGAAGCGCATTATAATTTAGCTGTGGCCATGGAAAAGTTAGGTGATCCGACAGGAGCCAAACCGCATTTTATTGAAGCGGCGAATCTGGCTCCTGGCCATAAAGTCATATGGAATTCCCCGCCCCTTCGTCGCTACGGAAATGTTCCGGATAAACCCGTTGAAGCGACTTCTTCACCTGTTCTCCCAGGAATTGGGGGCGGCAGTACAGGCCCTGGTCCTGGATTTTAGCTATACACAATATCCTGTGGTAGAAGGAGATGTTCATACGTAAAAGCTAGTTAAGGAGTGACAATCAAACATGGCATATTTGTACGGCGCAAGATCTATCATACAGTAACGTACAGCATTGGAAAGAGTGCACACTTTGGAGATGTGAACGTGCAATGATGAGAAAGGAGGACCTATGGAGTGGAGGGCAAGTCATATCTTAGTAAAAGAAAAGGGATTAGCCGTCGACCTGAGAAAACGTTTGAAGACGGGCGGGAAATTTGCGGAATTGGCGAAAGAGTTTTCCACTTGCCCCAGCAAATCCAAAAGCGGGGATCTGGGGTGGTTTGGCCCCGGAAAAATGGTGAAAGCATTTGAAGACGCCGTGAAGCGCATGGGCCATGGCAGCGTGAGCCAACCGATCAAAACCCAATTTGGATACCACATCATCAAAAAAACCGGGCAGAAGGACTAAGGTTTGGCGAAGACCGGTTTGGTCTTGCAGAAGACTTTTCTCTGTTATTAGGGCCTGTAAGATAAATTGTATAATTGGTTATCAGATGGCCATTTTATTCCATAAGGAGAAATGGTGCCCAATACCACACCGATGTCTTGCTCGATGACTGATTGATGGATTGTGAGCAGTTCTGGACTGTACATAGGTATGGAGACTTCTTCCGCTTTTTGGCCTACGCCCTCAACAAACCCCTTAGAGAAACCTATAGAAGCTAACTGGATAGATTACGTTTTATTGAGGAATTGAATGATCAATTCGTTGACTTGTTCTGGAGAGTCGATTTGGACCCAATGACTGGCTTGTGGAATTTTTTCAATCCGAAGGTTTGGAACCCATTGGTCGAGCCCATCTAAGAGACGAAGACCTAAATAGCGATCCTGCTCTCCCCAAATGACCAACGTTGGTAGTGTGATGAGTTCGGTGAACCAATGAGGGTGACTCCAAAAATTCTGAAAGTTTGCACGATAATAATTAATACCCGCTGTGAGTGCGCTGGGTTCTGAGAGTGCGGCTTTGTACATAGCAATATCCTGGGCGGTGAATGCATCTTTTCGCACAGGGTCTCGGCGAAGGGCTCGATCCATTAACGCAAAATTACCTGCTTTGAATGCAATTTCGGGAATGTATGGTAGTTGAAAGAAGAAGATATACCATGACTTGAGCAGTTGGGTGAGCGTTTTCATTTCTCGCAGAAAAGTCGCAGGATGGGGAGCATTGAGAATGATGACACCTCCTACAAGATCAGGGTAGGCACTGGCTACCTTCCATGCGATTCCACCACCCCAATCATGTCCGACGACAGTTGCCCCTGGTTGGCCAGTCTTATGAATGAGCTCTGCGACATCTTTAGCAAGAAGCTCTATTCGGTATTGATTCTTTCCGGTAGGCTTGTCGGATTTGTTGTAACCTCGTAAGTCTGGAGCGATTACATGAAAGCCGGCCTCTGCCAGTGCGAAAATTTGGAACCGCCAGGAATACCAGAATTCTGGGAACCCGTGTAACAATAAAACTAAGGGGCCAGTACCTGCCTCTACATAATGTAGTTGCAAACCATTCACAATCGTCTCTCGATGTACAAAATTAGTCATTGCTATTATTTCAATTTAGAAATACCGCTCGTCACTATTTAATAAGATTGATGGATATTCTTGGTAAGAGCCTGGTTTATTGTGTCTTACTTAGGTATGTGGTGAGGCAACGACCTCCGCAAGTTTGGCTAATGAGATAATTGTGATCCCTTCAACAATCTGATCATAAAGGTGCCCAAAGTCCTTTCTATCGTCCGTAGCTAAGTATTGGCATTGAGAGCGAATAGCCGTACAGAGAATTGGTTGATCTTTTTCGGAGAGCTCTACTGGAAGATTGAATTGACTTGATGGGACAACCTGAATCTGATGGAGCAAACGTTGTAGATGGATCGCCCACGTGGGGCGCTTGACTTGAATGTTTCGGCGAGCTTCTTCTGCGGCGAAGTCGCTGGTTATCACTTCGTCAGTCTCAAGGAGTCGGTGTATTAAGCGAGCGATGTTACTGTCTCGATTGCTGGCAGAAAACACGACATTTGCATCAAGAAAGACTCGGATCATGATGCGTTGATGAAGCTATGGTTTAGGTGGGAGTAGATTGCCAATGGCTTCTTCGTCACTGGCGAATTCTTTAATCCGATCTTCGGTATAGATTTCTATTGGTACATTGAATGCTGGGCGGAGTAATAAACCTTGTTCTGTGTCCTCGATGATTAATTCGTCATTAGCTTTAATCCCAAAACTCTCTCGCATCTTTGCTGGGATGGTGAGAGTCCCTCGTTCGCTAATAGTCACCTTGCTTTTCATGAATGCAGTATAACAGTATTTCTGCAACAAGTTGGAGAATCTTACAGTTCCAGGAATAGGGAATAATGAGGATATTGATGGGCCTGACTCTTGAAGACGGTGGCTGTGAGAGGCACTGGGTTGGTCCGTCCAGCCAGGTAACAGTCCCTTTGCACAAACAACGTGTGAGGTTCACAATTTGTTAAGTCGAGACCTTTGGGGTTCGGTAGCCGCGGAGGATCATGACGAGGCCGAGGGCGATCATGGGGATGCAGAGAAGTTGCCCCATGGTGACCCATTGAAAAATAAATCCTAGGTGGCTGTCGGGTTCCCGGAAAAATTCCACAAAAAACCGTGCGACGCCATAGCCAGCAATAAAGGTCCAAAAGATTGTGCCGGGTGGCGTGGGCCACCGATTAATGATGGTGAGGAGAAGAAAGAGTGCCATGCCTTCCAGTCCGGCTTCATAGAGTTGAGACGGGTGCCGGCATTCGGGTCCTCCCTGAGGGAAGACCATACACCAGTCTACATCTGTTGCCCTTCCGAAGAGTTCACCGTTGATAAAGTTTCCCATTCGGCCAAATCCCAAGCCGATTGGTGCGGCGCCCGCGGCCAAGTCGGCGATGGAGGCCATCGCAAAACCTCGTCTTTTACAGAACAGCACAAGGGCCACGCAGACTCCCAGTAACCCGCCATGGAAGGACATGCCGCCTTCCCAGACTGCAAAAATTTTGAGCGGATTGTCGAGATAAAAGGGAAGGTTATAAAACAGGACATAGCCTAGTCGTCCGCCTATAAAAACCCCAAAGGCAGCAAATACAACTAAATCAGAGAGTTGCTGGGCTGAGAGAGGGATCTCTTTTTGAGCGGCTCGCCTTTTAATGAGCCAATAGGCCCCACCTAAACCCAACAGATACATGAGTCCGTACCACCGGAAGGCCAGGGGGCCAATTTGAAAAAAGATGGGATCGATCTCGGGATACGGAAGTTGCGTAAGATAAGGAAGGAAGTCCATTCGTGTTGTTAAGTGCTTAGTTGCAAGAAGATTGTGGCCAGGGAATTGTGGAACGGAATAAGGCTGACTTACACTACTATGATATTGTTGAGAGTAGGGTCGTTCCTTTTTTAATCGATTTCATTATTCCTAACATACCAACAGGTATAAGAAAAGGTCGAGCGTTCATAAGTAAAAGGTCGTTTGATGGAAGATGTGAGTTCTAAGGCAGAGACGCAAGCCATCTCGCGTTCCAGTGGAGCTGAAGCGATTTTGGATTGCATTAGTGACGGTGTTATTACGATTGACTTGCAAAAGCGTGTGACGTTTTTGAATAGAGCGATGCAAGCTATGTTGGGGTACGAAGTTCCTGACTCTGGCATGTTGCTCGCCTGTGACGTACTTATTCAAAGTAATATCTGCTCTAGCCAAGATTGTGTGTTGGAGCGTGCTCTTCGTGGAGAGCGCGTGTCGAATTTTGAGGCGCTCGTTCGTCGTCGGGATGGGAAACAGATTCCCGTGAGCATCAATACTGATTTTTTATTGGATCAAGAAGGCAAGTTGATTGGCCTTATTGAGGTAATTCGGGATATTTCGCTTGTTCGAGAACTATGCGAAAAAACTGCTGAGGTGTCTGAGTTAAAACATCGTTTAGGAGAGCAAAGCCATTTCGATAATATTGTCGGACGTAGCCCTCAGATGGAAAATATTTTTGCCAAACTTCCAGCCATTGCAGCCTCGAAATCTTCGGTCCTTATTACTGGAGAGAGTGGGACGGGCAAAGAATTGATTGCTTATGCTTTGCATGCGCATAGTGCGAGAAGACAGGCGCCATTTATGGTCGTTAATGCATCCAGCTTTTCTGACGGCGTATTAGAAAGTGAGTTATTTGGGCATGTCAAAGGAGCTTTCACAAACGCCTATGTTGATAAACCTGGGCGGTTTGAACTGGCAAATGGCGGTACGATCTTCTTGGATGAAATTGGGGAGATAAGTCTGACGACTCAAGTGAAATTGCTGGGGGTTTTGGAAAGAGGGCGATTTGAACGTGTTGGATCAAATGAGACCATCAGCGTGGATGTCCGGATTGTGGCGGCTACGAATCGGAATTTGGAAGAAGCCGTCCGCGAAGGGCATTTTCGAGAAGATTTGTATTATCGAATTCGCGTGATCCCCATTGTTCTGCCTGCCTTGCGTGAACGAGCGGATGATATTCCCCTGTTGGTGAATCATTTTCGGGAAAAATTTAATCGGGAAATGGGAAAACAGATCGCGGGGCTCTCCCCACAATCATTAATGACTCTTGAACAATATCCATTTCCTGGAAATATTCGCGAACTTCAGAATGTGATGGAGCATGCCTTTGTGTGTTGTGAAGAGTCCATTATTCAATTTGAGCATCTTCCCGTGGACTTACAACGACATTATGTAGAACTTCAGGAATGGAACGATGCAGAATCGTTGCAGGCGATTGAGCGGCAAGCTATCAGTCGAGCCTTACAGAAAACGGGTTGGCATTTTAAAGAGGCTGCTGAGCAGTTAGGGATTGGTCGTTCCACCTTATGGCGAAAAATGAAGCAGTTTGGTCTTCGTCCAGACGCATAAGTGTTTCATTTTGGGATCAATTGATACTAAAAGGTATCAATTTATAGAATGACTAATAAAATTAATGATTTTCATTGTTTTAGTTCGTGATGAAAATTAAGCATGTTTCATTTTGAAACAATCATGTTCTGGGTGTCTCTAAAATTCATTTATAAATCATATAGTTAGAAAGACGGTCTTTCGGTATCGCCCTTGCTCTTACTCTTATCTATTGATTTATTTTTTTGGCCTTATATAGGGAGGGAAGAGTCTATGGATTGTCCACGGTGTCAGGGAATTATGATTCAGGATAAGTTTGG
Source organism: Nitrospirales bacterium (assembly GCA_965223635.1). Lineage (GTDB taxonomy): Bacteria > Nitrospirota > Nitrospiria > Nitrospirales > UBA8639 > Nitrospira_E. Next base: position 888,266 of record OZ245007.1, on the reverse strand, counting down.
TGATGTGGCTGATGAAGCTGGTGCCATGTATTTTTCAGGATGGCGGTGTATTACATGCGGGGAAATCTTAGATCCAGTTATTGCTGCCAATCGAGAACATCATCATGAACCGCTTATCGGGCGTTCCAGGAAAAAATTTGCGACGCAATTGGGCTAACGGCTAATATTGGTGCTGTTTTCTTCTCACCTCGTTGTATTTTCCTAGATTCAGATGTCTTGTAAATTTTTGTGATGGCTTGAACAGAGTCTCAATCGGTTTTTGCCTTTGGGAGGGTATAAAGGGTTACTATAGCTCAATGAGTATATGATGAGATAATAAACAGCGTTGGTTTTGAGAAGGAGATGGGTCTATGGCAGATGAACCACAGGCTTCGCAGGCAGATGGAGCGGCGAATACGCCTCAGGAAAATTTACTCCCTGGTGTGAAACATATTCTTGCCGTAAGTAGTGGAAAAGGTGGAGTGGGAAAATCCACGGTTACAGTAAATCTGGCTGTAGCCTTGAAACAAGAAGGTTTTCGGGTTGGGGTAATGGATGCGGATGTGTATGGTCCGAATCTTCCTATGATGATTGGGGTGACGCAGGAGCCCATCAAAGATGGAGACAAAATTACCCCTGCTGAAGGCCAAGGTGTGAAAGTCATATCCATGGGGTTTTTTGTGCCAGAGGATACTCCTGTGGTCTGGCGAGGTCCCATGGTCCATGGGGCTATCCAACAGTTTTTTCGTGATGTCGTCTGGGGTGAGCTGGATTATTTATTGATTGATCTTCCACCAGGAACTGGCGACGTACCATTAACGCTTTCTCAACTTGTGCCGTTAACTGGGGCCATTACAGTGACGACTCCTCAAGAAGTGGCTCTTTCCGATGTTCGCAAAGGGATGACTATGTTCAAGAAAGTGAACGTCCCCTTGCTAGGGGTGATTGAGAATATGAGTCATTTTGTTTGTGGACATTGTGGAGAGCGTACTGAAATCTTTTCACATGGTGGAGGAGAACAGGCGGCCACAAAATTTGAAATCCCATTTCTTGGACGTATTCCACTTGACCCAGCTATTCGGGAAGGGGGCGATCATGGCAAGCCAATTGTGATCAAAGATCCTCACTCTCCCCAAGCACAGGCGTTTCTTCAGATTGCACAGTCATTAGTGGACCAAATAAAACAAGGGGCGCAGGCGGAGAGTGGGTCAGTTTCTACGCTTTCCAGCATGCTCAAAAAAATTAAAGATCCAATTCAAAAATCGTCATAAGTGTTATGGAATGTCTACCTAGATGAAATGAGGAGAGGGTATGGGAGAGTGGCTTCAAATAGCTAAAACAGATGATGTGAACCCTGGAACAGGCATTGTTGTTGAAGCAAAAGAGAAATGTCTCGCGGTCTTTAATGTGGATGGGGCGTTTCATGTGACGGATAATTTGTGCCCGCATCGAGGAGGGCCATTAGGGGAAGGTGATCTAGAAGGGGAAATGGTGACCTGTCCGTGGCACGGCTGGGAATATAATGTGAAAACAGGTCACTGTGTGAATAATCCGTCCAGTAATATTAAGGCATATGAAACTGTAGTTGACGGGGGTGACATTAAAATTCAGCTCTAGGAATGGCTTGAGATTCTCCCAATCCTCTTGTATTTCAGAGGACAATCAGGCGTTAATTTGATGTAGTGCGTCACTCAGTTCCGCCAGACGAAACGGTTTGGCAACCACACCCTTAAATCCAAAGTTTGAATAGCCTGAGAGAACCGGATCGTTTGAATAGCCACTGGCTACAATGGCTTTGACTTGGGGATCAAATTTGCGTAGTTGTTGAACCGTATCTTTCCCGCCTAAACCGCCTGTGACCGTTAAATCCAAAATGACTGCGTAAAATGGTTGTTGCGCATGGTAGGCTTCTTGATAGCGGACTACAGCTTCTTGGCCTTCGGCAACACAGTCGACTTGATAGCCAAGGTGTCGAAGCATTTCGCCCAAGAGAAGGCGAATGGATTCTTCGTCATCCATAACGAGGATGCGGCCTTCTCCTGTGAGACGAGATGCTGAAGCTTGTGGAGTTGTGGTCGGGGCTTCAGCCGCGGGAAGGTGAACGACGAAGGTTGCCCCCTGGCCCTGTAGGGAGAGAGCTGATAACCGGCCCTGATGGTTTTTAATGATGGAATAGGCAGTGCTGAGACCAAGACCGCTTCCTGTTTGTTTCGTTGAATAATAGGGATCAAAGATTTTCTGCAATGCATAGGGCGGAATGCCGCTTCCCGTATCTTGTACCGTGAGTTTAATATATTTCCCTGCCTCAGCTAATTGGCTTTGGTGAGCTTGCTCGGTGGATTTCGTCACATTTTCGGCCTTAATGGTGAGCGTGCCGCCGGTAGGCATGGCCTGATGTGCATTGATCGCGAGATTATGGATGACTTGGCCAATCTGGCCCTCATCTGCTTCGGTTAGCCAGAGGTCGTCCGGGATGTCACAGTGACAGTGCGTGGGAGAGCCAGAAAGTGCGAAGGCTGCTGATTCGGAAATGACCTCTTTCAGGGCTAAGGGTTTTTTAAGAGGCGTGCCTCCTTTGGCAAATGTGAGGAGTTGTTGGGTGAGTCTCTTGGCTCGAAGTGATGCATTTTCTGCTTCGGATAGGAACTGAAATAAATGATCCCTGGAATTGACCCAGGTTTTTGTCATGGAAATATTCCCTAAGATCGTGGTAAGCAGATTGTTGAAATCATGGGCAATGCCTCCGGCAAGAAGGCCCAATGAATCTAACTTGCTGGCCTTCAGGCGCTCTTCATCCAACTTGATCCGCTCAGACATATCGCGAAGAATCAAGACGGCGCCCAAGATGTTGCCACTGGCTCGTCGTAAGGGAGAGACGCTATATACCACTGGTCGTTCACCTTGGGTTTGATCAAACAATGGGTAATGTTCAAGAGGGTGCAAGGGGGTTCCTTCTTTGAGCACATAGGTAACGGGGTGGTCATCGGCTTTATTGACTCCGGCATGGAGAAATCGAACGACTTCTTCAATTGATCGGCCTATGGCATTCTGCTGCGTCCAGCCACTTAATTCTTCGGCCATGCGATTCATATAGGTAACCTGTCCCCGCATGTTGGTTGTGAAGACTCCTTCAACAATTGAAGACAGGGTAATCGCCATGCGTTCACGCTCTTCGCGTAAGGTCTCTTCAGTGTGGATGAGACGTTCTTCTTGCTCAATCTTTTCAAAGGCTTGTGTGACAATGGAAGGCAGGAGTTCGATAAGATTGCTATCTTTAATGAAATAATCGCGTGCGCCATGCTTCATCATGTTCACGGCGAGCCGCTCGTTCCCATGGCCTGTTACCACGATAAATGGGAGAGTGAGGTTGTGTTGTTCCAATTGTTGAATGAGTTCTTCACCAGACATATCGGCGAGTTGCATATCAAGCAGAAGGAGATCTGCCTGATGGTTGGAAAGCCAAGCTAACGCTTCTTGGCCGCTATGGGCAAATGCTGTATTGAACCCTTCGCGGGAAAGGCATCGTTGAATGAGAGAAATGAGACCTTGGTGGTCGTCAACGATTAAGATGGTGCGAGAATGAGCCCAGTCTTCCATGAACAACCCTCCTTCAACAAGCGACTTGGAAATGAGCACTCTGCATGTCGAACGTCACATTGGGAGAAAAATAAAGACGAATAAGACACAGAGCTCTTCCGGAAAGATTGCATGAAGAGAAGAGATTGTAGAAAGTGAGTTGCTATCACCGGGAAGGAAATAAAGCGAAGATTTTTACTACGTAACGCACCAAAAATTATCATAGTCGATAGGTGATGAGGAATACTGTTTAAAAAAATGGAACGCGGAGTCTAGCGAAAACATAAAAAGACTGCAACAAAAAAATACTCTATTTCATAAAGCGTCTTTAATTGAGAGAGATAAAGGTTGAGATTGAGCCAGCTGTGGATAATGGTCTTTGGCCATGGCATCTCTCCAAAGTTCTTGATACCATTGAAATATTTCCATTTTCTGAGATGTGGATGACAGAGACCTTTCGGACTTTTGAAGGTCTAGGAGCCAGAGGCTGTTCCAAGACTTCTCATTTTTTCACTTGTATGAGTAATGGGCGCGTATCTCGGGATGGAGCCAACAAGAACTAAGGTGGAGTAGAGTGAACACAGTCGCTTAAGGATCATCAATTGATGATTTCCAGGATCTGAAAGCCAATCACCCCAATGATTGTTAAACGTCTCCTGCTTCTCATACCCCTAGTCTTAATTCTTCTACTCCTTCAGTCATATTTCTGGGTTCCTACTTACGAAAATCAAGCAGCCGGAAATCCCGCTCGTTTGGTGACGTATATTGAAGCATCCAGCGGGGATGCCAAAATACTCAATCCTATCCTGAATGCTGATTCTTCGAGCGCGAATATTGTCGGGCATGTTTTTGAAGGACTCCTTGACCTTGATGAAACCCTTGCTCTTCGTGGTCGGTTGGCCACAGATTGGCTGATTTCTGAAAAGGCCTACCTGTTGGTCAATCCTCATCATCGGTTCCCTGATGGCATGGAAGTGACAGGTACAACTCTTTTACACCGTATTCAACAGGCTTGGATAGCGGGAGCTGACCATGAGCTGAAAAATAATGTTCAATCACTGGAACTCTTGCCGGCCACTCGACGAGAAGAAACCATTTCGTTATTCGTGCCTGATGCGGACGGGAAGCCAAAGCTTCACGATGTATCCGTAACAATCAAGGTGCCGGACCGAGTGGCGTTCACCCTTTCACGGGTCGATCAAGATTTATTCGATCGTCTGAAGCCTATTATAGGGGAACGGTATTTTGAGCACTTCCCATTCGATGCAATGATCCACTATCCAAAAGACCTTTCAGAGGAAACAGAAGAAGTGCTTCGTGCAAAATTCACAGAAATTCTTCCAATCGGGGAACACAATCCAACTATTCTCTTTCAGTTACGAAAAGGTGTGATTTTTCATGATGGCCACGAATTCGATGCGGGGGATGTGAAGTTCACCTATGAAGCGATCATGAATCCCAAAAATCTTTCCCCTCGAACACCAGACTTCGAGCCTATCAAAATTGTGGAAATCATTGATCCCTATACGGTGAAAATCATTTATAAGCGGCTCTATTCCCCTGCGATCAATGCTTGGGCCATGATAGGCATCCTTCCGGAACATTTGCTTAATAAGGCAGCCTTGGCTCGTGAAAAACAAGAGCGAAAATTGTCAGAAGAAGCACAAGAAAACTTTGGGATGCGCGATAGCGCATTCAATCGACATCCAGTTGGCAGTGGGCGGTTTAAGTTCGTGGAATGGAAAGGAGATCAATTCATTCATCTCGAACGGTTTGATGATTATTGGGAAGGGCCTGCGCAATATCATGACTATTATATGCGGATCATTCCAGAACTGTTTACGCAGGAAGTGGAATTCAAAACTGGTGCCGTGGATTTTTATGGGGCTCAACCGCACCAAGTGGAACGCTATAAAAACGATTCAACGTATCAATGGTTTTCGAGCTTAGGATTTGCTTATAACTACATTGGCTATAATAATCGGAAGCCTTTGTTTGTCAATGCGGAGATTCGTAAAGCTCTAGGGATGGCCATTAATGTGGATGAAATCATTCAGTATCTGATGTATGGAGAAGGGGAAAGGACAACTGGCCCCTATCCCAAAAATACGGAATGGTATGACCACACTATTGAACCGTTGCCCTATGATCCTCAAGGAGCTCAGGCTATATTTCAAAAACATGGGTGGAACATTAATGGAGATGGATGGTTAGAAAAGAATGGAAAAATTTTCGAGTTCAATTTGATTACGAATAACGGAAATCCCATTCGAAAAAATTTATTGACCATTGCGCAGAATGCTTGGAAAAAGATTGGAGTAAAGGTCAATACTCAGATATTTGAATGGGCCGTATTTTTAGGTGATTTTGTCAATACCGGAGACTTTGATGCCGTCGTGCTGGGATGGAGTATGGGGATTGATCCTGATCTGTATCAGATTTGGCATTCAAGTCAAGCTGGCCCACAACAATTGAATTTTGTTGGGTATAAGAGTCAACGGGCGGATGAACTCATCGTTCGTATCCGGCAAGAATATAACCGAGATCGGCAACGTCAACTTACACACGAACTCCATCGATTGATCTACGAGGACCAACCTTATACTTTCTTGGATTCGCCCTTAGGAACAAGGGTGCTGGATAAAAAGATTGTTTTGGTGAATAGAGACGATGATGGAAAGGAGAGTTATCAAAAAATTTATCCGATCAAAAGTGGACAGATTATGTTTCATTTTCACAAGTGGAGAAAACTGGAATTCACGCCAGATTTTTAATGAGTAAGATATGCTGAGAGTTTCTATATAACGCATGTGGAATTTTATTCTTCGTAATATTGGACAACGACTGATTTTGCTGATCATCGTATCGTTTGTCGCGCATTCGTTTATTCATCTGGCGCCTGGAGAACCCAGTGAAGTCGATCCGATGAATCCACGAATGAAACCAGAAGATATTGCCAAGATACGGGCAGCATTTCATCTTGACGATCCGTTGCATGTGCAATATGCCTATTGGATTCGGGATTTGGCATCAGGAGAACTCAAATCATTTAAAGATAGTCAGCCAGTTCTTCCGAAGATTTGGGATCGGTTTCTGAATTCTCTTCCTTTATTTATCGTAGGCACCATATTAGTGTGGACGCTGGCGTTTCCTACTGGAATTTATGGGGCGGTGTTTCGAGGAGGAGTCTATGATCGTAGTACGGTGTTTTTGTCCTATGCGTTGATTTCGGTTCCAGGATTTTTCTTGTCGTATTTAGCCATTATGTGGGTGGTGGGATGGTTTGGTGTGCCAGTGATTAGTATTAAAACTTTTGGGATGGAGCATGCGGATCCCGCTTATAAAATTATGGATCGTGTCTGGCATTTAGTCATTCCTTCTATCATGACAGCCATTGGAGGCATTGCCGTCTTGTCCCGGTATGTCCGATCTCAAATGCTAGAGGTCTTAAGCCAGGATTACGTGCGGACGGCAAGAGCCAAAGGTCTTCAAGAAGAGACGGTGATCTATTCGCATGCCCTTGGAAATGCCCTGATCCCCTTTGTGACCATGTTTGGTCTCTTGCTCCCAGGCCTCATTGGTGGCTCTGTCATCTTTGAGCAGATTTTTGCATGGCCAGGATTAGGGCGGTTGGCATATGAGGCAATTTTATCTCGGGACTTTCCAATCATTATGACTCTCAATTTTATTGCTGCAGTTTTAACTTTGGCAGGTACTTTGCTCTCGGATATTCTTTATGCCGTGGTGGATCCCAGAATCCGATTGCACTAATTGAAAGCCAGATTTCCATGAAAGGACCACAATCATTGGCTCTGAGCCAGCTGGCCCCTCGGGGGCTCGATCCTGAAGCCCTGGCTCCACCGGAAACGCCCTGGCAAGAATTTCTTCGTATTTTTAAAAAAGATTATCAGGCACTCTTTGGGTTTTGGGTGTTGATACTTTTGGTTGTGACGGCGCTGGCGGGAAAAGCTTTCACAGAATGGTGGGTAGTATTTGACCCTGAGGTTGTTCGGCTAACTGATAAATTCCTTCCTCCTTTCTCGGTTCCCTCATCAAATAGTCTTCCAAGTGATCGACCTTTTGGTGGTGTCTATCTTATGGGAACAGATGAATTAGGACGAGACGTGTTTGCGCGCATGTTCCAGGGGTCCTTTGTATCATTATCTATTGGATTTGTAGCAGTTGGCATTTCTTTAGGAATTGGGATTTTGTTAGGAGGACTAGCTGGCTTTTATGGACATATCAAATTAGGATTTATCACTATCGATACGCTCATCATGCGATTCACTGACGCCATGATGTGCTTCCCGACGTTTTTTCTTATCTTGACCGCAGTGGCTTTGCTTCCTCCGAGTATTTACACCATTATGATTATCATTGGGCTATTTAGTTGGATGGGGACGACGCGATTTGTACGAGCGGAGTTTTTGTCAATTCGAGAACTGGACTATGTGACAGCTGCAAAGGCATTGGGAATTCCTGAAGGCCGGATTATTTTTCGCCACATGGTTCCGAATGCGTTAGCGCCAGTGTTTGTATCCGCCACCATTGGCGTGGCCTCAGCGATTTTGACAGAGTCGGGGTTGAGTTTTTTGGGATTTGGTGTTCCGCCGCCTTATGCGACATGGGGCAATATCCTGTCGGATGGGAAGGGATTCATTTTCGACGCGCCTTGGCTATTTTTTATTCCAGGTCTAGCAATTTTTCTTGTGGTGCTGGCTTTTAATCTCGTGGGGGAGGGGCTTCGTGAGGCCCTCAATCCCAAATTGCGAAGTCGCTAAATGGAATCCAGAGTCCATCCTCTCTTATCTGTTTCTAATTTGCGAACATCTTTTTTTACGGACAAAGGTGAAATTAAAGCAGTCGATGATGTGAGTTTTGTGCTTCAGAGTGGACAGACACTGGCCTTAGTCGGTGAGTCGGGTTGTGGTAAATCGGTTACGGCTTTATCCATCATGCGTTTATTGTCTTCGCCTGGACGTGTGGTTGGTGGGGCAATCAATTTTAAAGGACAAGACTTGTTGAGTTTACCTGAAGTGGCTATGCGTCAAATACGAGGCAAGTCGATTGCCATGGTGTTTCAAGAGCCCATGACATCCTTGAATCCAGTGATGCGCATTGGCGATCAGATAGGGGAAGTCTTAAAAATTCATACTGATTTGTCGAGCCAGACAATTCGAAAAGAAGTCATTGGTCTCTTGGAGAAAGTGCGCATTGCGTCGCCAGAAGAACGTATCGATCAATATCCCCATGAAATGTCTGGGGGCATGAAGCAACGTGTGATGATCGCAATGGCTTTGGCTTGCAAGCCGGATTTGTTAATTGCTGACGAACCCACAACTGCTTTAGATGTCACGATACAAGCACAAATTCTAGATTTGTTGTCTGATCTTCAAAAAGATTTAGGCATGGCTATTTTGCTCATTACGCATAATCTGGGAGTCGTGGCGCAATTTGCACAAGAGGTGATTGTGATGTATGCCAGTAAAATCGCAGAGCGAGCCGAGGTGCAAAGGCTTTTTCAGCAACCGAGTCACCCCTATACACGTGCGCTCTTAAAATCTTTGCCGCGTCCTGGAGAACGGCAGGAGCGGTTGGAGGCTATTCCTGGTACTGTGCCGTCGCCTTTGCAATATCCTCAGGGATGTCATTTTTCATCACGATGTGCTGAAGTTTTAGATCATTGTCCCACTCAACCCCCTCCAAGGGTTCAAGTGGGTGAATCACATGAAGCCATTTGTTGGCTACATGAGACTCAAGCTTCCTAATGTTTGCCTTGTGCATGGCTAAGTTCTTTCCTCCCATTTGTAAGGGGAGGATTCAGGTGGGGTAGAGGTTTTCGATGAAGTTGCAGATATTGGTTTTTCACCTAGGGAATGTCGCTTGTGGGTTGCTCTCTCTACCTCCTCTACGCCCCTCCTTACAAAGGAGGGGGAAGAATACAACCAGAGATTTAGCTGTGGGCAAGGAAAAAATAAAGGTTGACGTAAGTCTCTAATGACAGCTTCCACCTCATCGCTTCTCGAAGTCACTGGACTCAAAAAATATTTCCCTGTTCGGAGCGGGATTTTTTCGCGTGTCTCGGCGTGGGTAAAGGCGGTTGATGATATTACGTTGCACGTCAATCATGGCGAAACGCTGGGGCTGGTCGGTGAGTCAGGATGTGGGAAAACAACCGTTGGCCGTTCTATTCTTCGACTCATGGAACCCACAGCCGGCGAAATCATATTTGAGGGAGAAGATGTACTGGCTCTCAAGCCGCGGGAGTTGAGACAAGCCCGGCGTCGAATGCAAATTATTTTTCAGGATCCGTATAGTTCGCTGAATCCTCGAATGACGATTGGATCTATCGTTTCAGAGCCGCTGATTATTCACAAAATTGTCAAAGGGGCGGAATTACAAGACCGGGTCAATCAATTGTTTATAAAAGTGGGACTTCGGCCGGAGCATCAGACCCGTTATCCTCATGAATTTTCTGGTGGACAGCGGCAACGGGTAGGGATCGCCCGTGCGCTGGCTCTTAACCCTAAGTTTATTGTGTGCGATGAAGCGGTGTCAGCATTGGATGTCTCCATTCAAGCTCAAATCTTAAATCTGCTTCGTGATCTCCAACAAGAATTTTCTCTGTCCTATCTTTTTATTACGCATGATCTGAATGTGGTGCAATATCTGGCCGACCGTATTGCTGTTATGTATTTAGGACAATTAGCAGAAGTCGCTCCGACAGAAGATCTCTTTGCTGTGCCCAAACATCCCTATACCCAAGCCCTTTTATCGGCGAATCCTGTTCCCGATCCAACAGCCGGGTCCAAGAGAACGATTCTTGCTGGCGATGTCCCTTCCCCATTAAATCCTCCTAGTGGATGCCGCTTTCATCCCCGTTGTTCAGAAGTCATGGATATCTGCAAAACAACGACTCCTCCCTTAATCAAAATTGGCTCTCCTGAAAAAGGTCACCAAGTCTGGTGTCATCTGCATTCCTGAAATGACATACTAGAAGGAGTTAGACTCGAATTAATTAATTCGAGTCTGACCCCTAATATTCTATTCTTTGCATATGGCATAGAGAATTTCTGAAATTGATAGACATGATAACGGCAGAGTATGAAGCACAACTTTCATGGTATTTCCGACAAATAGGATCCCTCTGCAATATTCACTCATTGGATGAGATGAGTGAAAAAAATGGGCAGCTGGGCCGGCGACTTTTCAATCTAATTGTGTGTTCATCTTGATATGGTTTGAGACGCCTGAGGGTAGTGATTCATTACAAATAACTCGGTTGCGAGGGTGCGGAAGTGCCCCGTATAATAACCATCTTTGAGACGTAATCCTTTATTTTTCAAGATTGGACCTTTGTATGAGTATTGAAACGGTGGAAAAAGATTCAAAAAATTATCCGATTCTTAGAAATTTACAATATTCGCCTCTCAAACAGGGTGAGGAACAATACATTGTGCTGTGGGATCCAACGGGTTTGTCATCAGAAAAATTGGTGTTGCCGCTGAACTACTTTTATCTGTTTCAGTTTTTTGATGGCGAGCATTCCCTAGAGCAAGTAGGGGGGGAGTACCTAAAGAAATATGGCGAATTTATGATGCCAGATCATCTTACCAAATTGGTAGCCGATCTGGATGATAAATTATTTTTGGAAGGAGAGCGGTTGAAGCAAGTCCAAAAGCAAGCTGTTGAGGTCTATCGCAAGCTTGAGGTGAGGCCCATGGCATTTGCCGGGAAACAATATGAAGCCGATTCGGTCAGTTTGCGAGAACAAATTGAAGGGTTTTATACGTCAAAGGAAGGACCTGAAAAAGGAAAATCGGAATGTGCAGGGCAATTGATTAAGGGCTTGGTGGCCCCGAACTTTGATGTGAAAGAGGCAGGGCCCATTTATGCCTGGGGGTATCAAGAATTGCAAGAAGGTCAGGTCCCCAATGTGTTTGTGATGATCGGCACGTGTCACGCTGGGCTCGAAGGGGGCATTGCCTTTACGGATAAGGATTTTGAAACGCCCTTTGGCAGGGTGCCAGTGAATCGAGCGATTCTCAATGCTATTCGGCAAGAAGCAGGAGACTCGTTTTTTGCCGAAGATATTTCTCATCTTCGTGAGCATAGCCTAGAATTTCAATTGCCGTTTCTTCAACATGCTGTCGGTGAAGGACGGGATATTTCTATTGTGCCAATTCTTGTCGATTTTCCCCCCGAGACATTGACGGGGGGAGAGTATCAACAGCTCTTTCATCGAATCGATCAATTCTTGACCATTACTAAACGCGCCATTCAGGCCAGTGGCCAACAGGTTTGCGTGATTGGCAGTGCGGATCTGGCGCATATTGGAATTCGCTACGGCGATAAAACGCCGCCTACCGATTTTTCTTTTCATCGTTGTATGCAGATTGATCTCGAAATGTTGAAGAAAGTTGAAGAGGTTGATCCTGAAGGGTTTGCAGAATTTATTCTCAAGGAAGGTAATCAGCGCCGTATTTTAGGATTTTCGGTTATTTTTACGCTGATGAAGCTTCTGCAGAGAGATAGTGAACCACTCAAGGGACAGGTGCTACGCTATGATAGAGGGATTACGGATCAGTTTAATTCCACGGTGACGTATGCATCGATTGCCTTTGTGTAATGGAACCTTTGAATACCCTTTTCATCGGCATTACTCGCGAAGGCAGTAGCCTAAGAAACATCTATAATGCTGGATTTACGTTTTCACGGAAATGCCTGAAAATAGGGGCGAGTAAAAGTCTTTTTGTTCTCTACTCTCAGAATTTTTGGTTCCACTTCCCACATTTTCCTGCTAATCATTAGCGCGAATCGTCATCCTTACGGGATTTAAGGGATTGTCTCGATCGTCTCGTGGACCAATGACGATCTGATCCACGACATTCATTCCTTTCACAACTTTGCCAAAGACGGAATAAGTTCGGTCAAGACTCCCCTGGTCTTCCACGCAAATAAAAAACTGTGAACCACTATCGGAGACGTCTCGAGTAGAATCTTCAGTACGGGGTACTTTGGCCATTGAGACGGTGCCTCGGCGATGAGGACGATCACTAGTTTCAGGGGGAAGGTTAAAGCCTGGCCCTCCGGTGCCATGAAGATTTCGGTCTGGATTCTTGCTACAGGGGTCACCTCCTTGAATCAAAAATCCAGGAATGACTCGGTGGAAGGATGTGCCATCGTAGAATTTCAACTTGACGAGATTCAGGAAGCTTTCCACATGACGCGGTGCATCGTCGGTAAAAAACCGGATTTCGATTTCTCCTAGGGGTGTGGAGATGATCGCTTTAGGGTTTTTCTTCTGAAATTGGGAAGCTGGTGATGTAGACACGGTCAACCACTTTACCAAGGGCCTTCAAAGGTCATCAACCCTCTCTGAAATGTAAAGAAGAAGAAGGCGAGAAGTGTTGACTGGGAGAGATAATTCAGTGACAGGGTCTCTATTTCATAACCGAAGGCACTTTCTGCCCAGCCTCTCGATTAGGGCACAATTTTTTTCGAATGGGTTGGCATCAACGAACAATTGTTTGACTGTGTGACAGGCTGTGGAGACTTCTGGGGATGCGAGAAGGTCTTGTAACCGCTGCACAACAGTTGGTGAACGAAATGTTTGCTGGGAAATTGCCTCCCCCACTCCTAGTCGTTCGATGCGGGCTGCGTTGTCATATTGATCAAAGGCGTAGGGTTGAATAAGTTGGGGAATGCCTGCTCGTAAGGCCTGTGAACAGGTGCCAATGCCTCCATGATGAACCAATGCTGCACAATGTGGAAGAAGTTGACTCAAGGGAGCATAGGAGAAGTGGGCGATGTGGCGGGGTAGTCTTTGAGAAAGTTGTTCAGGATAGCGCGTCAGGAGCACGCCGGGTTGATTTATGGCTTGGCATGTCTTTACCGCCTCAGTAAAAAATGAGGCTCCATGTTTATTGGCAGATCCTGGTGTGAAGACGATTGGCTGAGGGTTCGCAGCAATAAATTGTTGAATTGTCGTGGGTAGCTCAGAATCAATGGTGTCGTCATATAAAGGAAATTGAGTAAGGACGGTTGCCGGAGGCCAGTCTGGTTGCGGCGAAGCAAACCAGTCGGGAAATAAGCCAAGCACTAAGTTGGGAGAATGCAGCCAAGTATGAAAGATTCGTGAGACTGGGGAGAGCCCCAGTTCTCGACGAAAATGATTGAGCCTTGGTTTCAGAATAGGATCAATGACCAGATGATCGATACATTTCCAAAAGATCTCTTTTAATCCTACAGGTAACCAATCAGGAAGTAGTAGCCCTGGCATGCGAGGAACCTGATAAGCTGAATGAAAAACGCCTGGAGAATAATGGACGGTGACGTTTGGAATCTGACGTGCTTCCTGCACCAGACGTGCGACAAGTCCTAGTGTGGAACTGATCAAGAGCGTTTTACCTTCTACGATATGCGAGCAGAGAAGCTGATAGGTCTCCTGTAGCGGGCCCGCCATCATCCGTCTCATGATCAACCGCCAACCTTTATGCGGATGCCATAGATCTGGATGGTTTGTGACTGCTTCATATTCTTCGGCAGGACTCATGCTGACAAAATGTAGTCCAGCATTTTGAACGAGATGGGCGAAGTGGCCGTTTGAAAAGAATGTGACAACATGGCCTCGAGAGCACAGCTCGTGCCCCAACCCTACAAGAGGCAACACATCTCCGTAACTGCCTACGGCTACAATCAAAATGTTCATAGGTTCTTGATTGAAATAAAGCCCCGTTAGGTATGTAGTACTTCAAAGGTATCAAATATGGAAGGGTCGTCATCCCAAGCATGAAGGTCACCATTAGGTTGACGTAACCAAAGTGCTTTGGGATCTTGCTCTGAGCCAGTGAGTACTTCCCAGACTTCTCCCGCTGGATAGACCTTACCTGTGAGATTTCCCTCATCATCGAAAATTGGAATATCTTTTCTGAGGCGGACTTTGTCTTCGGCACAAAGACCGCAATTATAGTTTTTTAAATTAAACTCATGAATAGGAATGTAGGCACTTTCCCCTGACTCGTTTCGTACATGCAAAATATAGTTTCGATCTTTTGACACTTGATTACGTTTTCTTGAATGAAGTGATTCAGGATGGTTCTGCAAATGACAAATTGTTAGTTTGCCAGCGTTTGAGGCGGCAAAAACCCCATGGCATATAGATCCCGAATGTGATGATGGTGAGCACCATTATCAAGAGCCAGTTCCAAAAGAATCCAAATCCGGTTCCGTGAAAAGCCAGTTGACGGTTGTCGATAAACGTATGTTCAGAAATCCATCGTTGTTGGGCCGAATAGGCCCAAGGAAAGAAGAGACCAAACGTAATTACCGTGAGGACCCAGGTCCAGAGAAATAACCACAAACAACTCAATCCTGTTCCGCGAAAATCAAACCTGCTGTCATGCATGTTGCACCTCGGTGAATAGAATAAAAGTCTGGAGAACCTTTCATGTTAGAGAGGGGCGTTGAGTTGACCTCTCCAATAAAGCCATATTAGCGTATCAGATATGCATAATATTGGGGATGCCCTCATGAATGAGGACTTAGAATCATTTTCCCCATTATTTATTCTCATTCAACAAGGAGGAGAGTATGAAACGCGTGGCGGTTATTCTTTCCGGATGCGGGTTTTTAGATGGCGCAGAAATTACCGAAGCGATTAGTACGCTCATTGCCATTGGTCAACATGGAGCTCGCTATAAAGTATTTGCCCCGAATAAAGATGTGGCTGAGACAAACCATTTAACGCAAAAACCGACTGGGCAACAGCGCAATGTGTTACAGGAAGCGGCTCGTATTGCTCGGGGTGATATTCAACCGTTAGAGGAATTGAAGGCTCAAGAATTCGATGCCCTAGCTTTCCCTGGTGGGTTTGGAGCGGCACTTCATTTGTGTAATTTTGGAGAGAAGGGGAGTGGAGGGGAAATAGATCCGCAGGTTGTTAAGATTGTAAAGGAATTTAGCGAGAGTCGGAAGCCGATTGCGGCTATCTGTATTGCTCCAGCGATTATGGCCTTAGCCTTTGGAGAAAAAGGGGTGAATGTGACGATTGGTGAGGATGCGGGGACCGCAGCCGAAATTGAGAAAACTGGGGCCAAACATCAAACTTGTGCCGTGGAGAAATTTGTTGTGGATCAAAGCAATAAGATCATCACCACCCCAGCTTATATGTATGGATCAGCTCAGCCGCACCAAATTTTCGCGGGTGTGAGCGGGGCGATTGCCGAACTCATCAAGATGGCTTAGTGGTGAGGGTCTTGTCCAAATAAATGTTAGGACGCCAGTGCCTGTACATAGCAGAATCCCTTTTATGAAGAAAGAGATATGAAGCCACAGAAATGAAATCGCAAATAGTACAATGATGAGGACGGTGGCTGTGATTTTGGCATTCTGACTAATGCTCCTATTTTGCTCCCAGTTCTGGATCATCGGGCCTAGGCGGGGTTGATTGAGCAGCCGATGATGAAGCTGTGGTGAACTCCTAGAAAAACAATAGGCGGAAAGTAGCACAAATGGTGTGGTGGGCAACAACGGAAGGAAAATACCAACAATTCCAAAAATTAAGCTAATCCAACCAAAGCATATGGTGAGAAGTCGGAATGGGCTCGATGAAATCATTGATGAACTGTCCTTTGCAATCGAGTGGTATTCATGCTTCTCACGTATCGGCCGTATTTGCCTATATATTGAATCATTTCCTGGTTTTCTGTGGGTGTTTGACTTTTTGTTTGAGAAGACATAGGGTAACGTTCTTTACAAAGAGGAGGTGCTCCATGGGATGAGCGTCCATTCTCGAAGTCCTCCACATAGCTTTACGTATATCTAGCCTTTCGCGACAGAAAATGTCCGAAAGGCTTTTGTGTTTCTGGGGCATGGTTAGTCCATGGAGGGAGTATGCACGATGACAGTATGCGGAAATTCTAACCAGGAGGTGAATCATGTCAGAGCCAAAATCTACATCGATGTTTGGATCTCATGGAAAATCAAATGGTTGTGTTATGGTCGTGGAGGATGAGCAAGCTGTAAGAGAAGCTATGCAAAGACAGCTGGAGAAAACAGGGTATGACGTGATTAGTGTGGAGAATGGAGAGAAGGCCATAGAGGCGATCAAGTGGGGCGAGAATCCATTGGCCGTCGATGTGATTATTACGGATGTTGATAAGCCAAAAAGTTTGGAGGCTGTGAACTATTTCAGGCAGCAATTCTCCACGATTCCGCTCATTGGCCTGACCGGGTCGGAAGAAGGAGTAGAACCCCATGGTTTAGACTTGAATATTGTCATTCTAGGTGCAGGGCAAGGTGGGCGGGCGCTCCTCGACCTCTTTAGTCATTTGCCGAGTGTGAACATCCTTGGGATTATGGATAAAAATCCAACCGCAATAGGGCTTGGGCGCGCACGTGAGCTTGGTATTAAGATCGTTGGTGATTCTGTGGGACTTATTGCCAGTGACAACATCGACCTCATTGTTGATGTGACTGGGAGTTCTGACATGGCAGAATTGATTGCCGAGCATAAAAAGCCAGGGACAGAAGTCTTAAGCGGCGCAGCAGCGAAATTACTGTGGGAAGTTGCGACGCATGATTCACACCTAGAGACGCGTAAGTTACAGACAGAACAGATGGCCACCATGGTTCAACGTGGAGTGTTTGTGAATTACTTGATGAAACCTGTGCAGGGAGAAAATCTTGTGCAGTTAGTTGCTCGTGCTATGGAGCAGCGAGAAATTCATCACCTCTAGATTGCTTGGCTCTTTGAAGAACTTGCAGGAGTTGGAAAGATAGACGTTGAGTGAATATTCGTGAAGAGAAACAATCCCCTGGAAGAATCTTCCGGGGGATGAATTAAACGTTTCTAAAGTTTTTTCTTTGGGCTAGGATTGTGGTTTCGGTATGGTTAAATTTTCAACAAGACTGATTCCTGGCAACTGAGTGAAATCGCGTCGTGAAATTGTTTAGACGGTCACGACGATTTTGCCTTTTTGTTTATTGGAGGCCATATAGCGGTGTGCTTCAGCTATTTCAGCCAAAGGGAAGGTTTTGTCGATGATAGGCTTTAGCGCTCCTGAATATAGCCCTTGATAAATATATGATTTTCCGGCCTGTAATATTTCCGGGATTTTCACAATTTCGAACAATGTATAGCCACGTATGGTAAGCCCCTTGGCCAGGGCCGGGAATAAAGGGAAGGGAGTGGGATGCGGTGCCAGAGCTCCATATATAAAGATAATTCCCCCAGGTGCTGCGATGGCTGCGAGTTTTTCTAATACTGGCCCACCGACAGGGTCGAACACCACCCGTACGCCTTTCCCCTCGGTAATAGACATTCCTCTTTCGACGAGGTCCTCTTCATCTGTCACGATCACATGATCGGCTCCTGCTTCAAGGAGAAATGCCTTTTTGTCAGCGCCACGGGTAGTGGCAATGCCAACTCCGCCGACTGCTTTGACCAATTGAATTGCGGCCAACCCTACGCTGCTGCTGGCAGCCGTAATTAAAATTGCGTCGTCCTGTTGAATATTTCCATAGTGGATGAGGGCACCATAGGCCGTCATGTATTGCATCCAAATGGCAGCACCTTCAATGGCCGATAAGGTATGAGGATAGTGAGCAGCAGCATAGGCAGGAACAATCGCGCTTTCCCCATAGACCCCATATTGACCAATGGAAAAAGATGGGATTGTGCTGACCCGGTCACCGATCTTCAGATCGGTGACCTCAGGTCCAACCTCATCAATAATGCCAGCAGCTTCGTACCCTAACCGGGAAGGAAGCTGAGGCGCCTCCAGATATTGCCCCTTCCGGAACATGATTTCGGCACGGTTCAGCCCAATTGCCTCTACCTTCAGTCGGACTTCTCCTTTGCCGGGTTCGACCAAGGGGAGGTCTTCAATTTTCAGAACCTCAGGTCCACCTGGCTCATGAAAGCGTACAATTTTGGGCATCGGTGCTCTCCCTATAAATCATGACATGTTAGCGTTTGGCACGATCCGTCACGAATGTGACGATATCCTCAATGTTGTCACCCGCATCCCAGACTTTTTGCAGAAATTCAACAGGGCTGACGTTGACCGTCTTTAAAAATCGGCGGTCGCCACCACAACTGTACATCAGATTGGGAGGCAGTTCTCCCCGTAATTTCGCCTGAGCTTTGGCGATGATACGAGGAAACCACGGGAGTCCAGCAAGGGTCGCACTTCTTGATGGAAACTCATGTTCGCTTCGTTGGTTGTCTGAAAGTCGACCTTGTTGCTCGCTGTAGAAATAGTCTCGGCGAATTTTGGTAATGGCCCGAGCCGTTTCCGGATCAGGGACTCCATCCTCGACCCAGTCTTCCACAAAGTCAAAAATCTCTTGAGAGGTGGCTCCAAGAGTACGGAGAAAATGTTCTTCTCCTATCGAAAACATGACCTTGGGATTCCGAATGCCGTTTCTATAGTCGGTGACCTTGTTTTCAAACAGTGAGCCAAAGCGGTCACTCCAGTCATTAGACGCATCATTCATGGGAATAGAGTCGTTTTCTTTCACGGTTTCATTTTGGTAGTCAGAAGCTGTTGATTGTACGAATGTTGTCATGTCTTTGTCTCCTTTTAGATCATGGGGCTGTTGAATAGTGATGATGTCAACGGCCACATTTCGTCTCTGCGATGTCACATGTCAGAGGCCTCGGGTCTGTTCAAAAAAGTCCGTTCAGCAAGGCCGCAGCCATTTTAGTGCGCGGAGCATACTGGCAGTATGTGAGCACGGAAAAATGGCGAGAACGCCGCTGACGCCTTTTTTCAACAGACCCATCATGCGTTCTTACAGATTGTCAGGTGTTGTGATAAAACCGTTCGTGAATAATCTTGCCATCCTGCCATTTGGCAACCACAACCTGTTCTACATGAACGGGGGTGTCATCTGTGGCGACCCAATCCATCACTGTTTCGTAGAATGTGACGTCCTGGCCGCTACCCTGAGAGATGACCTGAAATCCCTTCCATTCTTTGACCATGGAGAGAAATTGTTTTTCGCGCTCAATATTGGCGTCTCGTCCCGTGGTCGGTGGCTCCAAATTTTCCTGCATGACCACATCTTCAGCATAAAAGTCGTTCATGGCATCGAGAATGCGTCCTTCCCGAATGTACGTAAACAGGTCGTTTAAACGATTGTTAAGATCGATGGATGTTGAAACACTCATGATGATTCCTCCTTTTGGTGGTTTTTAAATGAACGGTGAACGGTCTTTACCCACTGGTCGTATCTTTCCCACTGAATTGCACATCGACCGGAGTTTGCGCGATATGGTTAATGAAGTTGGTAATGGTTTTGAGTCCAATATAGGCAATGATTTCATACAGTTTGGGCTTAGAAATGCCCTGTGTCTCGAGCTGTTTGATTTCGTCAGCCGATAACCGCCCTTGTTTCGTCATCAGAAGTCGTGTTGTTTCAACCGCCGCCGACAAGGTTTGGTTGTTTGGCATGTTCCCACTCTGAATCGCGGCGATGTCTTCGGCAGCTATTCCTGTCATGCCACCGACAAACCTATGGGCTGCCTGGCAGTAGTGGCATTGGTTCAGGGAAGAGACCGTGAGTTGAACTGCTTGCTGCTCAGCTGGTGTTAACGCGCCGCTAGCTAGTGCGTTTTGTCCTTGTAAGTAAGTCTGTGCTGTTGAAACACTGATGGCCATCTCTTGGATCAGATTTGGCACAAAGCCATACTTTTTCTTAACCGTGTCGAAGATTTCCTGAACTTCTAGATTGACGGCCGTGGCTTCCATGGCACACTCCTTTCTGTTGAGGCCCTGATTGGCCGATTGACTTCTGTTTTCGTAACTCTTTAGAAACAAAACCCTGTGACGTCATGATTAAATGCCTGCCGAAAGAATTCTTTTAATTGAACGATCGTTCCAAAATAAGTCAAAAAAATTAGTCGAGGATCGTTAAGCCACTTTGCACAATATCTTGGAGTGTGTGTTTGTCGGCCCCGGCTTTAGCCATCACTGCAGCACCTTGTAATAAGCACGTTAGCGTTCTAGCCATAGCACGCAGATTCTTGGAGTGATCGAGCTCTCCCTGCGTCTTGGCTCGACGTAGTGTTTGATGAAATCGATCCTCAACCCATTTCAATGTTCTGGTCACTCGTTTGCCAGCTTCCTTGTCATGTGGGCTCAATTCCATAGCAGAGTTGGCAACCAGACATCCTTTCTTGGCGGCCTCTGTTCCCGCAATATTCACAATTCTTCGAAAAAAGTTCCTAATCGCCTCACAGGCCGACCCAGGTTCATCTAAAACCTTCAGTCTGTCACTCATCACCTGTGTGCAGTAGCGGTCAAGTGCAGCAGAATACAGTTGACGCTTATCTCCGAAAGTTTCGTACAAACTTCCTCGGTTGATGCCCATGTGTGTGACCAAATCTTCGATAGATGTGGCTTCATAGCCTTGTCGCCAGAAGACATCCATGGCTTTTTTCAACGTTTCTTCGGGTATGAATTCTTTAGGTCGTGCCATAAATTTCACCGTATTTTTTGTAAGGTACTACATTCTGGAATGATTAGTCAAGAATAAACAACTTTAGGATTTTGGGGAGGGGTTGCATATGGTAAAGAACGGGAGAATACGAGCGTTCGGATGCTCTGAAAATAGAAGAATATTGAACTGGTTCTGAAATAAAATGGATTGGAAAATCTACGGCACCGGCGGCGCAGCCGAGCTCCTGGGCCTCAAACACACCGCGCTCCTCTCCCGCATCAAAAAGATGGGGATCGTGAAGACCAGGTAAATTATAAAAAGAGATTGAGCTAACAACCCTCTTTTGATGCTGGTAAAAGGCTGCTTTCTTTCATAGTTGAATGCTCTATAGAGTATTCGGCTAGTTTGATTCATTAAAAAGGTGTTTTAAATCATATGTTTATATGTAATTAATTGATAAAAATATCCTAAAAAATATTAAAATTAATTAAAATTATACTGTATGAGATATTTTTTAAACTTGAAATAATATCGCAAAAGATATAAAATATGCGAATGAGGAAAAAGCCCACCACGATTATTGATGACATTGCGTTATCAAAACTGCAGGCCAATTCCCTTGGTGAAGATTATGATCTCAAGGCGCATGATTGGATTCGGCTCCTGCGACAGTACCTTCGGATGACCCAGGCGGAGCTGGCCAAACGCGCGAATATCACGCAAGCCAACCTAGCAGGGATTGAGTCTGGAAAGGTGGATCCGAGAGTCAGTACCCTCCAGCGAATATTCAACGGACTTTCCTGCCATCTTCGTGTCGAACCTCAACCCCAAAAGCCACTTGAGGAAATCCTTCGTGGTCGTGCACGGGCTGTCGCCCTTCAACGATTGAAAAAGACGATGGGGACCATGTCGTTGGAGGCACAAGCACCGGACAAAGAAATATTTCAAAAGCTTTTGGAAAAACGAACAGAGGAAATCCTGCAAGACTCACGAGAAAAATTATGGCGCAAAGATCATGACGGATGACACACGACCGCTCGGTGCCACACCGGGCGGAGATACTTCAGGGCTGATCCTCACCCACCTTTCATCGCCAGCTGCACGCAATGCTGCAGAAACTGAGGCGATCAGTCGAGCATATGATACCTATATTTATCGCGCACGCCGAAAAAAACAAGGCTCTGAATGGCTGACAGAGGACTTCATTCGAACCGTCCATGGCGAGATGTTTGGGAGCATTTGGGAGTGGGGAGGCCAGTATCGACAGGCAAGGTTAAATATTGGTGTCGAACCGTATCGGATACGTGAGCAAGTCAAACAATTAGAAGGGGATTTTTTTTCTTGGAATGAAACAACGTCGACAATGCCGGTGGTAGAAATTGCGGCACGACTGCAACATCGTCTGACGTACATCCATCCTTTTACAAATGGAAACGGGCGACTGGCGAGGCTCATCACGGATATTTTTTTATACTCGCGGCACCACACAATCCCGCAGTGGCCGCAAGTCCAACTCATGACAGAGGGGGATCAGATTCGAAAGCAATATATCAAGGCCCTGAAACAGGCTGATGATGGGGACGTTACGGAATTGATACAGTTTATTGAAACGTGCCTTAAGGCAACTCATTAGAATTTGGGCCTTATTTACACTGTCTACAGGCGACCTAGCCGAACTCCTCGGGCTCAGGCCCACCACGCTCCTCTCCCGCATCAAAAAGATGGGGATCGTGAAATCTATTCAAATCAAAGTTAATAGACGGGTTATGGGGACGACCTTAACTTTGCTAGGCCGATAGGGTAGAGTAAAGTCTTGTATCCTATGGATGATCGCGTTTGACATTAGGTCAGAATATGAACCACATGAAGTTCTGACAAGATGCCGACAATACACAGGGTAGGTCCATATCGGTTCTTTTTCTATGCCGGTGATCGTGATGAGCCAGTTCATGTACATGTAGAGCAGGACGATCGGATAGCCAAATTCTGGTTGGATCCCATTCGGCTACAGAAGAGTGGTGGTTTCAATCGGGTTCAAATCAATCAAATTCAGAGAATCATTGAAGAAAATAAAGAAAAGTTAGTGGAGGCATGGAATGAATACTTCGGTCGTTAACCAACAGATCCCTAGTGCCCAGGATGTAAAAGTGACGGATGATACGTTACGTGTAGACCTTGGGGATGGACGAACTATTTCGGTGCCCTTGGCATGGTTCCCGAGACTCGTTCACGCAACGCCCGATGAACGAAACAATTGGAGGTTGATTGGGAGTGGAGAAGGAATCCATTGGGAAAATGTGGACGAGGATATTAGTATTGAAGGGTTACTGGCCGGTCGTGCTTCTGGAGAGAGTCAAGACTCTTTCAAAAAATGGTTGGAAAAGCGACATGCCTGTCGAAAAGAATCGTAGAATTTCATAAATAGGATTTCCTCTGAAAGGATGCTATTGAGGTAGGCGGAGCATGATCAATAGATTGATTGAGAGAAGGAAATGCCAAAGGCAATCGAAGTGGCGCCCCTCCGCAATCGTTCCGAAGATGTTTCGCTCCTCGCGGCCACGTTTATGGGGCTCGTCCGGAAAAAACTCAACTGCACCGGACGGGAACTGACCCAAGCCGAAGTGTTGAAACTGCAGAACTATCACTGGCCGGGAAACGTACGGGAACTCCAGAACGTCATCGAACGCGCGGTCATCTCCTCACGCTGCGGCTCCGTCAAATTCGACCTCCCGGTCCCGCAAACCAACGGCGGGGTCAGCAAGACCCCGATAAACAAGCCTGAGCCCAAACCGGATCAAGTTTTGACGGATGAAGAGATCCAAATTCGGGAACGGGAAAACATCGAACTGGCCCTCAAACAAACGGATTGGAAAATCTACGGCACGGGACGCGCAGCCGAACTCCTCGCCCTCAAAACCACGACCCTCCTCTCCCGCATCAAAAAGATGGGGATTGTGAAGACACAGTAAGAAATATTCTCCCAAACACAGCCTTCAAGAATAGTAAAGAAGATACCTCCCTCTAGGCCTTGCCAAGACCCAACACATTTCAGCCGCCCTTCCGTTTGATTTATTTTTGAATTTTTCTTAGTCTTTGTTAAAAAACGCCATCTTCTCTGTCCTTATCGATGAGGAATAAAGACTAAGAATTTATAAATGAAGTGTAAATCGGGTTGGGACTCACCGGCAGATTTTGTGCCATGTTTCGTGGCATTTGAAACAAATGTGAGGAACTATGCTGCCTATACCTCCCTTGTCTCAGTAGGCGTGTTCAAGTGTACATGTCTATCGCGTAAGAGTGCCGGTGAGTTTCCTTTTCTGCATCACGGATGTCCAGGCTTGCAATACTGAAAGTAGCTTCATCCCTGCACGACGTCGCCGCCTTGCTCGGCTACAAGCCGAGATCTGTTTCTTACATTCTGTACAAACTTCCGGCGGCTAAGAAGTACACCACCTTTGAGATTCCCAAAAAGAATGGCGGGCAACGTACGATTAGAGCACCGGATGAGCAACTGAAGGGCTTACAGCGTAAGCTTGCCGACCTGTTGCAGGATTGTCTCGATGAGATCAACACTACGAGGCACCTCAAGGACAGAACTGCTCACGGATTTAAACGTGGACGGTCAATCATTACGAATGCTCGACAACACCGTCATAGAAGGTGGGTCTTCAATATCGATCTCGAGGATTTTTTCCCGTCGATTAATTTCGGGAGGGTTCGTGGATTCTTTATCAAGAACCGAGATTTCAATTTGCACAGTAACGTTGCCACCGTGTTAGCGCAGATAGCCTGCCATGACAATTCACTGCCACAAGGGAGTCCTTGCTCCCCAATCATCTCCAATCTAGTAGCCCACCTGCTAGACATGCGGCTGGTGAAACTAGCGCAAAGCACTGGCTGCACGTATTCGCGATATGCGGACGACTTAACGTTCTCGTCTAACAAGAGGCAGGTTCCACCCGAGATAGCTCAGCAGGGAGGCAATCAAGAGCCGGATTCCCACCGCTGGTTAGTAGGAGACGCGTTGCATGACACGATCGAGCGTTCGGGATTCAGTATCAACACCAAGAAGACACATCTCATGTACCGGGCGTCGCGTCAGAAGGTCACCGGCTTAGTTGTGAATAAGAAGATCAATGTTCCGTGGGAGTATCGCCATAATGTTCGGGCTATGGTCAACAGGCTCGTCACCACGGGCACGTTCGAGATCAGCGGGGTCGTTCACAAGGATGGAAAAGTCTCGATCGAGAAACGACCCGGCACATCGAACGAACTTCACGGGATGCTCGGATTTATCGACGACATCGACATCTATAACAGCCGTAATATAGAGGAAAAACCGTCTAAAAAAACACCAGGTAAGTTTTCTTGTACGGAAAATGTTTATCGCCAGTTCCTGATTTACAGCATCTTTTTCGCAGCGCAGATGCCAGTCATTATCTGCGAAGGAGACACAGACAACGTGTATCTACTACACGCAATCCGAAGTCTTGTGACCAAGTTTCCTCAGCTAGCCGAGGTGACGCAGGATGAGAAGATCCATCTGAAGGTACGCCTTTACAAGCGCCCGAAATCAAGCACAGCACGTCTTCTCAAATTGAAGGAAGGAGGTAGCAGTACCCTTTCTGATTTTATTCATGATTATAAGAAAATAAGTACCTGCTTTAAGGCACCTCAACCCACGCATCCGGTGATCATCGTCTACGACAACGATGCGGGCGGGAAGAGTTTTCGGAATGCTATAAAGGGGATATTAAAATCACAACCAACTGGCGCTGAACCTTTCATTCATGTCTTTAAAAACATATATGCCGTGTCTACGCCGATTCCGTCAGGAAAAGATTCCACGAAAATTGAGGATTTTTTCGACAAGACAATCTTGGCGATAGTTCTCAATGGCAAGACATTCAATGCTGAAAACACATACGATACAGATACGAGTTACGGCAAGAAAGCCTTCGCGCACGTGGTTGTTCGGACGAACGCTGACACTATCGACTTCATCGGCTTCCACCCACTCCTGACAAATATCGTCGCGGCGATCAGTCATTACAAAACCCTACCAAAGCTATAATTACGACCATGATGTTCTGAAATTGGCAAGGAATTTGGTTGAAAAATTTTTTAGTCTTATTGACTCAGTTAAAAGAATCCCAGTCCTATTTGATTCGTTAGGGTCATTGGTCTAATCTTCTTCCTTCCCCTGTTCTTTATCTTTTGTTGATTGCTTGCGATGTCCTTTGGATGCCCTCCAAAGGGGAAGTCGCGACAGGTTATAGCTCCGAGTCACCACCTTAGGAGGCCATTACCATGAAAGCCAAGCACGTCGTGAGTCAGAACGAATGGCTGGAAGCGCGCCTAGACCTGCTCGCCAAGGAGAAGGCGTTCGATAAACAGCGAGATGAGTTGACCCGCGCCCGGCAGGCGATGCCGTGGGTCAAAGTCGACACCGGTTACCTCTTTGACGGGCCCAACGGTCAAGCATCGCTCACGGACCTGTTCGGCGCCTGCAGCCAGTTATTGGTGTATCACTTTATGTATCACCCGAGTTGGGGAGATGAGCCCTGCAAAAGTTGCTCGTTTTGGGCCGACAATTTTAATGGTATTACCGAACATCTTAAAGCGCTTGACGTGAGTTTCGTCTTGATCTCGAAAGCTACGTACGCCCAGATCGAAGCCTATCAGCGACGCATGGGGTGGTCCTTGAGGTGGTTTTCCTCCCACGACAACACATTCAATCTCGACTATCATGTGTCGTTTACCGATGAAGAGGTGGCGAATGGGAACGGCTATTACAACTATCAGAGTCAACGTATCCCGGCTGAGGAATTGCCCGGCATCAGTGTCTTTGCCAAGGATGAACAGGGTGCCGTGTATCACGCCTATTCGTCATACGGTCGAGGGACCGACATGATCAATGGCGCGTATCATCTGCTGGATCGGGTGCCGAAAGGCCGAGATGAAGCGGGCTGCCCTGGACCCAAACCCGACATATAAATACAAATCTTATTGGTACGGCTTTTTCCTATTTCCATCCTCACAAGTATAATATTTTTTCATTATTGTGAGGATTCTCCGTGATAGAACTTGATCACTTAGATCATGTAGTGCTTACGGTTGCTGATATTGAAACGACCGTAGCCTTTTATGAATTGGTTCTCGGCATGAAGCGAGTTACTTTTGGCGAAGGTCGTATAGCCTTAGCGTTTGGGAATCAGAAAATTAACTTGCATCAACTTGGCCAAGAATTTGAGCCCAAGGCTGGGAATGTCGGGGTGGGTAGTGCTGATCTGTGTTTCATCCTCAAAACTTCACTAGAGGAAGCCCAGAGACATATTGAAACATGTGGGGTCGAGCTTATCGGTGGACCTGTCGCACGAACGGGAGCGGGAGGTACGATGACCTCGCTCTATTTTCGAGACCCGGATTTGAATCTCATCGAAGTATCGCAATACGACTGACAAGATGACGACTCTTGGCCGAAGGCTGACATACCAAATTCCGACCCAAAGGGACCACTCAGTGGGCAATAGGTTTTTGGGTCCCTAGGTTTTACAACCCGCCTTTTTTCCTTTCATCAGTCAATTCCTCGTGAACCCGCAGGAGACATCCTGCGTCTTTTTGGTCAGTTCTTCGTCTCTATACGTAGAGAAAGACATCCATATCCTAAAACCCCCCAACCAAAAAGGAGACATGCCATGAATAATCAATTGGCCGTCAATTTCCCAGGTGACACGCGGATCCACATTGCCCTCGCCGTCAAGGACTTGGAGCTGTCCCGAAAATTTTACGAGACGTTATTGGGAGTGCCTCCAGCCAAAGAACGCCCTGGCTATGTCAAATTTGAGCCGCAGGATCCTTCCGTCAATTTGACCTTAAACGAAGTACAAGAAGCTGACCGAAGGGACCAACTGCCACAGCACTTTGGCATCCAGGTCAAAACCACCGAGGCGGTCCAGGATGCGATCGAACGGTTCTCCAAAGCGGGTCTGATGACAAGAGTTGAAGAAAACACGACCTGCTGCTATGCCGTGCAGGATAAGGTCTGGGTTGCCGACCCCGAAGGGAATCAATGGGAAATCTTTGTGGTGTTAGATGCCGATGCTGGTTCCCGGAAAGATCCGACCTCAAACTGTTGTGTCCCGAATTCCACAGAAGCATCTGCCGTCGCTTGCTGTTAAGATGATGCAATGAGCAACAAGGCTGTAACAACTGAACAACTCTGGGAAGCTCTCAGCGCCAAGCTGAAGAGCTTCCTGTTGCAACGTGTGTCCGACCACCAGATGGTTGAAGACCTTCTGCAAGAAACGTTTTTACGTATTCATAACAAGCTGAATGATGTTGCGGACGAACAACGGATCACCGCCTGGGTCTTTCAAATCGCCCGGAACCTCATCATTGACCACTACCGCTCTCAGGCTCGTCTCGCCTCCGCCATGCTCCAAGACTTGGAAGCTCCCACAGAGGAAGAAGACAATCTGAACGAACAGGTCGAGGGCTGGTTGCCCACCATGATTGCCCAGCTTCCGGACTCGTACCGTGAAGCAGTTGAATTGTACGAGTTGAAGGGCATGCCACAACAGCAAATCGCTGACACCCTCGGCATTTCCCTCTCTGGCGCAAAATCACGGGTCCAGCGAGGGCGGGAGAAGTTGAAAACCCTGCTCTTTGATTGCTGCACCTTTGAGCAAGATCGGCGAGGCAATATCATTGGCTGCGTGCAAAACCATCCCGGAGGCAATCCTGACTGTGGTAAAGGATGTGACTGATTGCCTACAATTTTAAAAAAATCTCGTTCGATTTCTTCTGGTTGAGACTATGCACTTCTGGCCGACAACTGACGTTACGATAATGATGTTCTGAAATTGGTAGGAAATTTAGTTGAAAAGTATTGAAGTTTGATCTGACCTTATCGCAAAGAAACCCCTTCGTTGTCGATCTGTTAGGGGCGTTGGGCTAAGTCTCTTTCATCCTGTGTGCGCTGACTCTATATTTTTATATGAGAGAAACGCATGATGTGGCAAACCATTCCCAAAGCAGGCCGAAGCCTGCTTTGGGAACCTATTTTATTCGGCTATCACGCCTTCCAGGGTTATCTTGATTACGTCCCCTGGGTTAACCTCGAGTCCTGCCGCTACACAATCAAACGCACTCGCGTTGATCCTGAGCGTTTTTCTCGCCCCAGTGGTTCTATTACGACAGACAACCTTTGTTAATACGGCTCCATCAACAGACCCTTCCAGTTTAGGGGCTGGGGGTTCCGGTGTAAACTCACCTACCTGATAAATAGCGAACTCCTGATCAGATATCACAGCCAATAATGAACTGCCCTGGGCGTCGGCGAAATCTTTGGGATTTCCCACAACAGCTATCGTGCTGATCTGTTGCATTAAGATATGGTCCCATACTTTTACCTCATTGATAGCATTATTTGTGTATGCGGTGACCCCGTTAGTTGAGTAGTGAATAGCTCTGGGATAAGCTCCAGTCACAAATTCCCCCATCCATGACAAGTCGCTCATCCCTAGTTTTGCTATGCCATACCCGGTTCCATTGCCGCCGCCTACTGCATAACTGAAAAACGATCCGTTGATGGGATCAACTGCCAAGTTCTGGCCGTTACTACCCAGGTCACCATGTCCGTTTTTGATGAGTAGCACGGGCTCAGAACCGGTGATATCGTATACGGCAACAGTGCCGGGACTTAACCCGCGATTAGCAAATATTAATTTTGATTTATCAGGTGTGAGCTCAATTGCGCCTCGCTGATACGTAGAAACTCCAAGGGAAAACGAATCCACATAGACTCCTGTCGTTTTATCGACTCTCATAATGCCGGATCCTGATTCCCGTGTTGTCACATAAATATCATTGTGACCCACCACAATCTCATAACCTGCCTGAGGCAAGCTGAGTGATGTCGCAGGTGCATAGGAGCTGATATCAAAGGCAAAAACTTCAAAAAATCCAGCAACCGTGACATAAATCTTCCCGGCCGATTCATCAAGCGCGATATCCTGTGGGGCACCCGGCAGTGAAATGGTGTCATCCACCAGCAAGGTTGAACTATCAACAATGATCAGAGAATTATTCTTTTGATCAGGAATATAAATAAAGCGTTCAGCACTATCACTTGTCACTTGTTGTCCGGTGGCGTCGAGAGTCAACACCTTTGTGACGACAGCCATAGCTGGTGAGGTTATCAACATCCAAGTCAAAATAGTAGCGATGAAGGTTAGTGTATTTTTCATTCTTTCATTCCTTTTGTTAGGGTCGTTAGGGGTAAAAACTCGCTAAACCATTATCCAATCTGCTGCTTAAGGAGAGCTCCGTCTATTGTTTGTGAGCGTTGAAGCAATAGGCAGGATGTCAAAAAAAATGGACGACAATATCTATATCGACTTCTTGTACTCGCTTCTTAAGCGGGGGTGGAGGATGACGATTCGATAGTCAGATCGAGGACGACAAAGTTTTGGAGGGGGGATTTTTTTGTGTTTCTTTTTTGAAACTTTAAGATCCCAAACACCAATGGTCTAGCAGCGGATGGACTCTCGACTTGTAAAACGTCTAACAGTAAAATCTTTATCGTTAAGGCCAAGTCCTGTTCATGAGCCTTACGTCCTGTGAGGCTTCTACTTCATTGTTTCAATCGATGATTTTAACGACATCGTTTCACCATCTTTAGAGTATTATAGATTTAAAAAAAAGGAG
Organism: Nitrospirales bacterium; assembly: GCA_965223635.1. Taxonomy (GTDB): domain Bacteria; phylum Nitrospirota; class Nitrospiria; order Nitrospirales; family UBA8639; genus Nitrospira_E. The sequence continues at coordinate 857,552 of OZ245007.1, read as the reverse complement.
ATCGAATGACATGACGGTTCAAGCTGAAACGCATACCTTTCAGGCAGATACCAAAAGACTTTTACACTTAATGGTTCATTCGCTGTACACCGACAAGGAAATCTTTTTACGAGAGCTGATTTCCAATGCGTCTGATGCGCTGGATAAAATGCGAATCGAAGCCCTCAGGGAACCGTCGTTACTCAAGGAGGGTGAAACTCTCGAAATTCGCATCGATACCGACCCGCAAGCGCGCACGCTGAGCATCCATGACAACGGTATTGGAATGAGCCGTGACGAAGTTGTGGCGCATATCGGCACCATCGCCAAATCCGGCACGCGTGAATTGATGGAGAAACTCAAAGAAAACTCAGACGGTGAGTCGGCAACCGAATTGATTGGACAATTTGGTGTCGGTTTTTATTCGGCCTTTATGGTGGCTAGTAAGGTCACCGTCATCACACGCCGAGCCGGTGAAGACTCCGCGACTCGCTGGGAATCAACGGGGGAGGGTGAATATACGCTTGAAGACACGCAACGTGATTCCTATGGCACCACGGTGACCTTGGATTTGTTGCCCGCTGATACCGAAGGGGGTATCGAGGATTTTACAGATCAATGGGTCATCTCACGGACCGTGAAGCGCTATTCCGACTTTGTCACGTTCCCGATTCTTCATAAGGTTGAGCGGGAAGAAGTGGAAAAAGATGAGCAGGGCTTACCGAAACCCGACGGTAAAAAAACGACGGTGGTGGAAGACAAGACGCTGAACTCGATGAAACCGATTTGGACGCGAAGCGACGTCACGGATGAAGAATATGCCGAGTTTTACAAACACGTCTCGCATGATTGGACCGAACCGATGAAAACCCTACGTTTTCATGCTGAAGGTCGCATTGAATACCAAACGCTTTTGTTTATCCCATCACAGTCACCAAGCGATCTGCTCTACAACTCTTCAGAGTTTGGTCTTCAACTCTATGTGCGGCGGGTGATGATTATGGAACGTTGTGAGGAACTCTTACCTCGGTATCTGCGATTTATGAAAGGTCTCGTGGATTCAGCGGATTTGCCGCTGAATATTTCCAGACAACGTTTACAGGAAGATCGGTACATCACCCAGATTCGCAAGTGGATTACAAAGAAAGTTTTGGATACGTTAGTTGAGATTCAACGAGACGATACTGAGCAATATCTTAAATTTTGGGAGCATTTTGGCAGTGCCTTGAAGGAAGGTGTGGCTGATCACGATTACAAAGACAAAGTTCTTGGCTTGTTACTGTTTGCCTCATCGCAGGATCCGGAAAAGTTGACGACCTTGGACGATTATGTCCAACGAATGAAGGCCGATCAAAAAGAAATTTTTTACCTCACCGGGGAATCTCGCAACGTGGTTGAACATTCCCCTCACCTCGAAGCCTTCAAAGCTAAAGATTATGAAGTGCTGTACCTGACTTCCCCTGTCGATGAGTTCCTGTTGCAATATGTGTTCGAATTCAAAGAAAAAAGCCTAAAGTCGATTGGGAAAGGTGCGGTAGATCTAGGGGATGAGAGCGAGCAGAAGGAAACGGCAGATAAATTAAAAACTCTTCAAGAAGAATACAAAGATGTGTTTGCCTTATTGAAGGACAAACTTGACGAGCATATCAAAGAGGTTCGTTTAACCAATCGCCTCACTTCTTCACCGGTCTGTTTGGTGGGAGCAGAACACGATTACAGCCCTCAGCTCGAGCGATTGCTCCAAAAAGGTGGCGCGCCAAAGCAAAAACGTATTATGGAGCTGAATCCGGATCATGTGATCGTGACGAAGCTCAAAGAACGTTTTGAGAAAGATCCGACAGACACCTTGTTATCCGATTACGCGGAATTGCTGCTTGGCTATGGGTTACTAGCCGAAGGGTCTCCGATCCCCGATCCGGTTCGGTATAATCAGGTCTTGGCTGATCTCATGACCCGCACGTTGTAGTACCTATTTGGGTAGAATAACGGACAAGTCTGTTGTTTTATATTTCCCCAAACCTGGGTCTCTTCGGAGTCGGAAAGAAATTGTCTTAGTATAGTCACCCTATTACCTTCCAGTTTTTTTCTTACCCATTTTTATCTTTCAGAAAAAGTTAGGGATCCTACTTCCCGATTTCCCCATTACTTCCAGGTTGTTTCTGGGTTGGTGAGCCCTTCTGAAATTGTCTCCAACCTATTGTTATGGGATCGAAATTTCGCTACAAGTGTCCGTTTGCAGGAGGTTTGTAGGTTTGATTTCCGTTTTTCTTATCCCAGTGTAGGTGTAAAAAATTTCCCTTTCGAAGTTCCCGATATGACACAAAGAAGAAGTCTCAAAAAAGATGGCCGAAAACGCAGTCCAGAGATCGTTATGGTATGCCTCTTAAGTTTCATAGCGAACGCCTTTGGCCTCGTCGGTATTAGAACTCTGCCAGAAGCTAAGGCTTCAGCAGAATTCCAGCCATCCATTCAGGCAATCGGTGATCGAGTTCGAGCGGCTTCAACGAAGCCCGTGCCCGACACGGCTGATGCCGTCCTCGTGCGAAGACGTGAATGGAAGTGGAATCGATATTTAAAGAGCGCCCTGAATCTTCCTGATTGGCTTGACCTTGGTCTTTCTCATCGAACCCGCTTTGGGGTGTATGACCATCCCTGGAGATCCAATCAACCGTTAGGGAGAACGGATCCGCAAATTGAACAACGCTCTCGAATTCGCTTTGGGCTTAACGGAACCATATTCAAGTTTCTTTTTGAGGGCCAGGATTCACGGACGCACCTGGACGATCCCGGGGATTTTGTGAACACCACAATCGTCAATGAGACGGACATTCTGCAGCTACTGGTTTCTGTCACGGCCAGGACTGTGTTTGGAACGGGCCTTCGGGCCGACTTCCACGCGGGTCGGATGACCATGGATTTCGGACGGCGTTGGTTAATTGCGCGAAACGGCATGCGCAACACCACCAATGCCTTTGATGGTATTCATGGGCAATTGGCTGCTGGTCAGGATTGGCGTATTCGCGCGTTTCTTGTCGAACCGGTTATCCGAGATGATGTTCAGCTCGATGAACAATCCGCACGGAACGTGTTTTGGGGGGTGTATTATGAAACGAGTCAAGTCCCATGGTTGCGGACGAACCTCTATTATTTCGGGTTGAATGATCAGCGATCCTCAATTGTTGCCAGGCAACGTACTTTTTCCACGTTTGGAGTGCGATTGTATGAATTGCCCAAAAAAGGCCGGTTGGATTATAGCCTGGAAAGTATCTGGCAGACCGGGAAAAGAGGAAATGTCGATCACTTCGCTCATTTTCAACATGTCCACGTCGGGTATACCTTCAATCTCCCATGGTCGCCGCGACTTCTAATTCATTATGACTATGCCAGTGGAGATAGTGATCCAACTGACAGTCAAGATTCCGCGTTTGATACCCTTTTTGGGGCGAGGCATCCTCAATTTAATCCTATAGGAAATTTTGGTCCGTTTTTCTCACACAATTTGAGCTCCCCTGGGTGGCGAGTCCTCGCCATTCCCTATAAAGGCTGGAAGCTGCAGCTCAAGCATCGTGTGTGGTATCTTGCCACTTCACGAGGGGGGTTCGGCAATCAACCCTTCGTGACGGGGACCAACGGGGTGCTCCGTGATCCCTCAGGCAATTCGGGAAATTTTCTCGGTCATGATATCGAGACCCGCGTTCAGTGGAAAATTAATGACAATTGGAATTTTGATGCCGGGTATACACATTGGTTTAAGGGGAGTTATTTCGACCGTCTGCCGGCCTCAGCCGGGTTGCCGCCCGGCGGTGATAAGGATTCCGATTATTTCTACATTGAAACGACATTCAGATTTTGACCCCCTCTGCATCCATAAAATGAGATGACCGTTCCCTTCTCGCGGTCCTTTCTCGACCTTTTTTTGTTTTCTGCAAAAATTTCGCGCCAAGACCGAGATTTTTTTAACAGTGTCTTAAAGACTTGTTGTAAGGTTTCGACCATTGTTCTGACAATCCTGAGATGGTGCAGCCGAATGCCTCGATCTCATACCTACCATGCTCCTCTCCTACATGAAGAAAATGGTATTACTAAGCCAGTGTGAACGCAGAGGACGATTGCGAGAATGTGTTCAATATCCGATTCAAGACCTATCCCTCGCTTCTCATCACTCACCCAACTCGCTAACGAAGAAAATCTACCTAAACTTTCCACACTGGTTCCCTTGCCTTGTATGACTGTTGAAATAATTCAATACGACTAAAATTTTTGCATTAAATACGATCAATCTCCAACAATTCTCAAGAAGTATTCATTGGTTTGGATTCCCTGCCCGCCTTACCCACGTTTTCCTCAACTCACCATTCCCCAATTAGGGAAACATGGGTTTTTACCGACAATAAAGGCCATATTCTCGGGCTCCTGCCTTCTCTCTAGGTAGGGGATGGATTCTTCCACTAAATGGGTCATCGGTTTACAGAAGATTTCAATGGCAGACTTTCCAAACTCACCGTTCCGCGGGCCTGATTTTCCCATCCAATCGGATGAGGCCGAAACGGATCCCTTGAACGATTCAACGTCTGTGTTTCGTCCGTTGACGAGAATCTTTGCGGCATTTTCCCTTGCGGCCTTTTGTGTCATCGGGTATTTGCAGATTTCAAATATGAGTTCCAAGTTTTTTCAGCCGTCTTTTTCGGGAGCCCAAGGACTTTTCTTTTATCTGATTGGGGATGATCTTCGAGCCTCGAAAGCGTATCGAGATCATTTTCGAGATGTGTACCAACACCAACCGATCACTTCTGGCATATTGGCCTTAGAAGTGTTGGCAGGAAACCTGGAACAAGAAAAAAAGAGGGCAGAAGCGGTGTATCAAACGGATCCTACGGATTCCGATGCTCTCCTCAGTCTAGGTGTTGTGGCCTTGGAACAAGACCGTTCAATTGGAGCCTCCCATTTCTTCGATCAACTCCTTGAAACTCATCCCGATCATGCTCGGGGTCTCTTGTATTCGGCGATCGCTCAGGCGCGAATCGGGCGTTTTAAGAACGCTCTTCATCTCATCAACCGAGGGTTACGAAATAATAAGATCGCTTGGGATTATTATTCTTTTCTCTTACTACTAGAAACAGCCGGAAGTTTTGAAGACAAGCCTGATGCAGAAAAACCTTGGGCGTTCTTAGCCCAGCTCTATCGATATCTGCGAGTCTTTGACCCCTCCAACGGGACTCGGGCGATCACATCTGCACAGGAAGCGGTTGAGGACAACAATTTTCCTGCCCATGCCTATTTAACCATGTCTGTGGTCTATACCAAGCAGGGGAAATTAGTTCAGGCCTTAGAGGCGGCTCGGAAGTCCACTGAAGTCAAGAAAGATTTTCCAGATGGGTATTGGCGAGCCGGATACATTTATGGGCGACTGGGTGACATTGCCAATCAATATGTCATGTATCGGAGAGCGTTTGAATTGGCTCCGGCGGAGCCCTTTTTTATGAAGAACCTGGGATTTGTCATGATCGAAAAACTTGGTGATGCCCAACAAACGATTGAATTGTTTGAACGGGCCGTGCAAGCCAATCCACAAAATTGGCGTGCCTATCAATGGTTGGGTTGGGCTTACGCATTTTTAGCTGATCATGAACAAGCCATTCATCGTTATTCCATGGCTCGGAAAATTGTTCTGGAGGAACGAGTAAAAGGGCAAGGCGAGGGGATATCTCTTCAACGTCTGGTTGATATTCATGAGGAACTGGCATCTTCTCAACGGGCACTTGGTCGTATCAATGATGCCATTGCGACGCTACGCCAAGCCCTTGCGTTAGCTCCCTATGATGAGGGCGCACGAGCAAGACTTGTTTACATGTTAAGTGGGGTTAACCGTTTCAAGGAGTCGATACAAGAAATTGATATTGCGTTACGACATGGCAGAATGACGATCAACACGCATTCGGGGTTGTGCTCGGTTTTGTATACGGCTTGGGAACCCCAACGGGCTGCGGATTGTTTTCGCCAAGTCCTCAAACGAGATCCTCATGATATGAGGGCTAGGCGGTTGTTGCCGGAAGTGCTCGAATCAGTCAAGCTTGAAAAGGCCCTTCGTACAACGTCGGGACAGTCACGATCATGAATGTCACCCGTTTCCACAAGATCTTTTATGGGGTGCAACAGCTCTTTTCGAAATGGGCGGTGGTGATCCCTCTGGCGGTGTTGGCTATTCGAGTGCAAATGATCTATCGCGTTCCCAGTGAATTTTTCTTTATCGTCATTCCCTGGATTGGCGTCGGACTGACAATTCTTGAGGTTGTTTTTCTCACGACTCTCTTCCTTTCCGCGTCTGGTAAAGAAGATGAACCGCAACAGTGGCTTAATCGTATTGGGCAATGGGGACATTACGCGCTGCTTGTATTTATTGGATACAGTGTTGTGATATTCCTGAATGGACAAGACGCGAGGGGAATACCGGTTCAACACAAATCGGAAATTCGAACGATTGCGGATGTGCCTGATGATTGGCTTCGATACGCTCCTTATGCCTGGTTGGAACTCCAGTCCTGGGAAGATCCTCAGAACACTGTACGAATTTTCTGGGAACCTGATGTTGACGATCAATTGTATCCAGGACAGCCCGTGTTAGTTCATGTACAAAAAGGCCTGTTCGGTATTCCTTGGATCAAGGAAGTTGTGGCTGATAAGGAAGCTCATGCCCATCGCGTTCTTGAGATTTCACCAACGGCTTCCGGGGCATTAGAAGAATTGGTTGACTATTACATGGAGACCCATCAATGGGACAAGGCCTTGAAGGCTGGCCAGGAGTATATGGCACGTTTTCCTTATGATGTGGATTCAGCCGATGCGTGGGCAGTGGGATTTAATGTCGCACGACAATCACAGAAAACCATCGCGCTCGTTGAGCCCTATATCAATTCTCCAGGAGGATACAGTCTCGCCAACCACTATGGATGGTTTCTTGGTCAAAGTCGTAGGCCAGAGGACAAGGAGCGTGCGATTGCGGTTTTAAGAGCCGCCATGTCTCGAGAACCAAACCGATGGGAGGCGCCGTATCATTTGGGTTTTGTGCTGAGTTGGGCTGGTCGACCTCGAGAAGCCTTAGAAACGTTTGAACACTTACAAACCCTCCGTCGTGGTTTGCCTGATGTGATCAGTGAAATGGCCAAACTCAAAAAGCAACTTGCTTTGACAGAACGACCTTCTTTGAAGCCTTAAGATTGCGGTAAAGATGTATATCTTTCATGTGTTAGAGCTTTCCCTACATTCTTCATCTTCTCCCAAAGACAAGAATCTACCTTCTCAATTTTCTTGAGATGTTAGAAAAAGGCCGAATAATTTCAGATGTGTGTCTAGAATGTAATATGATGAGAACGACACCCCATATTCATTGAGGATTTTGTTTATATCGTGCTTCAAACTCATAAACATCACCGTATTTAGCGAAATGTTTGTGGTGGGGAGCGTGGTGAAATTCGCTTGAGCGTTCCTGGTGTTTAATGGGCAAAAGTACGATTCTGTGTCGCCGGCTATACGGACTGCATACTGTAAAAGACCGTTAGCATAGCTGCAATACCAACAGGTGAGTTTGACAATCCAAGGAAGGTACGCCAAACGGTGGCGGTCTAGACGAATATAAGCTCCACGTTTGCAGCAGGAATTTTGGAAAAGGGGGCAGATCTGTTGAGAGTCAAGAAGTACGAAATTGCTTGAGTTTAGGGTTATATCTAGCCACATTGAATAGCGACTTGTCTTTATCATTTTTCGAGAGGCTTCTCCCAATCAAAATAGCTGTAAGGATAAGAAGATGGATTCCGGCCAATAGCACATCGGAATAATGATGAGTCATTCATCAACACACGCTCAGGCATTCAGCAATGGACATACCTGGCCTCTCCATTCTCGTATTCCAAAATTCGGGTTTGTTCTCGGGGAAGAGGGTGATGCAATTGTGGAATAAATTAGGTTGATGCATAGATCTTCTCGAAGGAATGCGCAATAATAGGAAAACAGGAACGCCTATGCATTCTTTCTAAGGTTTTTTGTTTGTGTGGTGACGTATTCTTGCTCCCTCACCAGTTGCTCAACAGTCCTTGAGCAGAAGTGAATCCCCTCTTGTTTTTATAGTCTAGGGTGTTCTGTGTTATTCACGGCATGTGATGAAAGGAGTGGATGCTAATGTGGTATGCTCGTATGGCGCTCATCGTGTCTGTGTTTCTGTTTTTTCTTCCAATCGAGGGGTTTTCGCACCCTGGAGGTACGGATGCTGATGGGTGTCACGTCAAAAAAAAAGACAGGCAAGAAACATTGTCATGACAAAAATGATGGTAAAGAGGTAAAGAAATCTAAAAAAGACAAGGCCTCAAAAAAGGTGACCAAGAAACAGAAGGCTGCCTCTAAGAAAAAGCCAAAAGCTAAAACCAAGGGTAAGAAAAAGACGACATCAAAGAAAAAGAATTCAGCCAAATCAAAGGCCTCAAAAAAGGCCAAGACAAAAAAGAAGAAATCAAAGAAATGATTACTTGAAACAAGGGCAATTCATGGAGGAGGAATCTCAGGTGATGCCAGAGGTTCTTCCTTTCTGCTCAAGCTCGACATCGACACCGTCGACAAGGTGGGTAGACCACACTTTCTTCCTGATCAGTCTCTGGAATGAGTTGATTGAATAACCCTTCTCCACCCGATCATATCCCCCATCCGAAACCTACGCGTTCCTCTCTTGCCCATTGGCACGAGAATCTTCGTTTGATGGCCGTGCTTCTTTCTATTTGGTTTGTCGTCTCTTATCTACTCGGTATCGTTTTCGTAGAGTCCTTGAATCAATTTTATCTGGGTGGCTTTCCCCTGGGATTTTGGTTTGCTCAGCAGGGGGCTCTCTTTATTTTCATTGTTCTCATCTTTGTTTATGCGTTTGCCATGGACCGAATCGATAGGCGCTATGGCGTGGATCCGAGTCCAGATTCAGGCATTTCTCAGAGGTCCTCGGAGACGTCTGAATGACTATTCAGATTTGGACGTATCTGCTCGTCGGTCTTACGTTTACTGTCTACATCGGCATTGCCATTTGGAGCCGTGTTGCGTCCACCTCAGGCTTCTATGTCGCGGGGCGCGGTGTTCCTCCGCTAGCGAATGGGATGGCCACAGCTGCCGACTGGATGAGTGCGGCGTCGTTCATTTCCATGGCAGGCCTCATTTCGTTCATGGGATACACCGGAACGATCTATCTTATGGGGTGGACCGGTGGGTACGTTCTTCTAGCTCTTCTTCTCGCTCCGTATCTGCGAAAATATGGTCGTTATACTATTCCTGAGTTCGTTGGCGATCGCTACTATTCTCAAACTGCACGTGTGATAGCCGTCTTCTGCGCGATTTTTGTGTCATTTACCTATGTGGCAGGGCAAATGCGCGGGGTTGGCGTGGTCTTTTCACGTTTCCTGGAAGTTGACGTAAACATTGGTGTCATCATCGGTGTGGGCATCGTGTTTTTCTATGCCGTCGTGGGTGGGATGCGCGGCATTACCTATACGCAAGTCGCGCAATTCTGTGTGTTGATTGTTGCGTATTTAATTCCCGCCGTGGCGATTTCCTGGAAAATGACCGGCTGGGCTATTCCTCAAATTGGGTTTGGTTCCACGATGATTGAGGGTCAATATGCAGGTATGGCCTTGCTTGAAACGCTTGATACGATTCACCGTGATCTAGGACTACCTGAATATACAGGCGCGTGGATAGGCGGAAAAAAGAGCATGGTCGATGTTCTGGCAATTACGATGGCGCTGATGGTTGGGACTGCTGGGCTACCGCATGTCCTCATCCGTTTCTATACTGTTCCTAACGCTCGTGCAGCTCGATGGAGTGCTATGTGGGCCTTGATTTTTATTGGACTGCTTTACACAACGGCGCCAGCAGTCAGTGCTTTTGCGCGAGTCAATATGATCGAGACTCTTCACATGCAACCGTATACGGATGCACCGGAATGGTTTAAGAGCTGGGAAGGAACCGGCCTTATTATCTTCAGTGATCGTAATGGCGACGGCCTCATTCAGTATACAGGTAATGCTGCGACGAATGAACTCAAGGTTGATCGAGATATCATGGTTTTGGCTAATCCAGAGATTGCGAAACTTCCTGCATGGGTTGTGGCACTTGTGGCTGCAGGTGGATTAGCCGCTGCGCTCTCGACAGCTGCGGGCTTACTGTTAGTGATCTCCGCCTCGGTCTCTCATGACTTGTTGAAATCTGTCCTATGGAAAACCATGCCGCAAAATGTGGAATTGCGCATGGCGCGTATCGCGGCTGCCTTTGCCGTCGTAGTGGCCGGGATTCTTGGTATTTATCCACCGGGCTTTGTTGCTCAAGTTGTGGCATTTGCTTTCGGGTTGGCCGCCGCCAGTTTTTTCCCGATCTTATTCCTTGGAATTTTTGACAAGCGCACGACGAAAGAGGGCGCGATCGCAGGTATGCTTCTTGGCATTGGGTTTACCGCGGCGTATATCATTTGGTTTCGTTTTGTTGACCCAACTGCAACTGCCGAGCAGTGGTTGTTTGGAATCAGTCCCGAAGGCATTGGTTCTATTGGTATGGTGATCAATTTTGTTGTAGCTATTGGCGTCAGTCGTTTCACTTTGCCACCACCGATCGATATTCAGTCAATGATCGAAGATATTCGTTCCCCTCATGGTAGCCGTGATATATGAAACGATACCAAATTACGATGTTTCAAATTTTACTGGCTATTTACTATTCCCTTGCGTTTTAGAAATATTCAAAATTTGCATCTATCAAAAAAATAGTTTGCCATGTCGTATTATTTTCGTTTATGTTTTTAGGTTTGTTTTTCTCTTCTGACTTAAGAGAGTCCTAATATTTCCCGATTGTACGAGAGGATAGAGATATTGATACTAGGCAAACCTCTGCGGAAAGAGAGGAATTGGTGAGCATGAACAAGGATACTTCCACGGTTTCTGGAATTCGGCGACTACTCGTGTTTCTAAAAAAGATAGGGATATCCTGGTTTGATGGTGGTGCTGAGGTCGGGCTGGTGCTGGATCCAAAGAGCAAAAAAATGGATCGTGTCCGCACGATCCCATTTTTTCTTATGCACCTTGCTGTCCTCACGGTCTTGTGGGTTGGATGGAGTCCTGTAGCCGTCGTTTCGGCAGTTTTGTTGTATGGCGTACGCATGTTTGCGATTACAGGGTTCTATCATCGATATTTTTCTCATCGAACATTTCGGACGTCTCGAGGCATGCAGTTTGTCTTTGCCTGTATAGGGGCTTCTGCGGCGCAACGGGGCCCGTTATGGTGGGCGGCTAATCATCGTGTGCATCATACCAATTCTGATAAACCGGAAGATGTGCATTCGCCCGTTCATCACGGTATGTGGTGGAGTCATATGGGATGGTTTTTAGCTCAGAACCAGCTTGCAACAAAATTGACACGGATAAAAGATTTTGCGCGGTATCCTGAATTACATTTCCTTAATCGCTATGATGTCCTTGTGCCTATCATCTTGGCTGTCAGCGTATTTTTGGCGGGCGAAGGCCTTGCTTCCTTCTATCCACATTTTGGGACGGATGGTTGGCAGATGTTAGTATGGGGTTTTGTTATTTCAACGGTGGCCCTCTGGCATGGGACTTTTACCATCAATTCGTTATCCCATCGTTTTGGTACTCGCCGATATGCAACGGGAGATAATAGCCGAAATAATTTTGCGTTGGCGCTTCTAACGATGGGAGAAGGGTGGCACAATAATCACCACCAATACCCCAGTTCTGCCAGACAAGGTTTTCGATGGTGGGAGATTGATATGACGTATTATCTCCTGCGTGGGATGCAATTCTGTGGGGTTATCTGGGATGTTCGTCCGGTACCGGCCTGGGTGTTGAATCAGCCGTCGCCTAGCAATGGAAATGAGGATCACGACACTGAAAAAATTGCTGTCTAAGCTTTCTTCCAATGTAGGGGAATGATACCTACTCCCATCTTTTGGCATTCTTCGTCCTGCCGTTGAACGGGCCTCCTGAATTTCTGTTTTTACCCGCCTGCCAACAAACTATGCCGCTTTCTATCATCCTGCTCTCTTGGATTCTCGTGAGACAGTTCTGGAACATTGTGTGTTTCACACTGTAGGGTTGAGTGTGCCATGGATAGGGTAATTATTTGCCCCATGGAGTCTACAAAAGTTCTCAAGATTTGAAAAAATAAGCAGAATTTTCACGGACATCTCTATGGCATGATTTTTGGTTCTTGAATAATTGTCGATCCCTTTAAAATTTGGAATTTTTATGAAAAAGGAAAGAATCATGATGAAACGCCTTTTAATTGTGGATGATGACCTAGATCATCGGTTGGTGTTGCGAACGATGTTCGAATCAAAGGGGTATTGGTGTGAGGAAGCGGAGAATGGTGTAGAGGCATTATTAAAGCTAGAGAAAGGGAAAATTTCCCTTGTTTTGACTGACTTACAGATGCCAGAAATGAATGGTCTTCAGCTCATTGAACGTATGCGTGCGTCATATGTGCTTAAGTCAATACCTACGATTTTAATGACGAGTCAATCAATGGCTGATATGCCATTCGAAGCATTTACACTCGGTATTCAGGCGGTAGTTTTTAAACCCTATGACTTTATAAAACTTTTGGAAGAAGTTGAATGTGCTATCGGGAAATCAGAAATGCTATGTAGTGCGTCAATGGGATAATTTCGGTGAAGAGAATAAAAGACTGTTCAATAAAAGAACCAAAATTTGGCCCAAAATGCTTTTGGGGTTAGGAGAGGGATATTTTTGGGTGAGGTTCCTGCGACTCAGGAGTCTCGGCTCTCATTTGAGGTTCCAGAATCCTCGTGATTGCGAGGGCCAGATCCCTTTCGTTGTAAGGTTTTGGGAAAATTGCCTGTACCCCAGCTTCCTGTGCCTTTCTGTGGAGATCACGAGTGGGTTCACCAGTTAAAAGAATAGTGGGTGGGTGTTGATCGCTTGGGTTTTTTGATAGAGATTGAAGTAGTTCCAAGCCCGTCATGATGGGCATTTTGTAGTCTGTGATGATTAAGTCAAAGTGGATAGTCTCTAAGTAGTCTAAAGCCTCCAAGCCATTAGTCGCATCCTGGCAAGCGTATCCCTGCATCTCCAGATTTTCTCGAAGGACAAGTCGTCCGGGTTCAAAATCATCAACAATAAGGATTTGATGCCCATACTCGATGTGTGTATGTAACACCTCTACAATGGACTTAAAATGGGTTTGCTTCTTGTTGAGGGACCCTCGAGGAAAAGGTTAACAAACATTTTTTGGATAAGAGATCGATATCAATTGGTTTGAGAAAATAATCCTTTGCCCCCTGTTCAATGGCCTGAATCAATTTATTCTTGTTCGCTTCTGCGCTCATCACGATAACGGGTATGCTCGGAAATCTTTCACGGACTTGTTCTAGCATGGCCAATCCATCCATAACCGGCATCTGAATATCTAGAACAATGCCATCAATAGACATTCGCTCAAGTATAGCGAGTCCCTCAGCGCCGTTCTTAGCTAATGTCACAGAGTATCCAAGAAACGTTAGTCGATCCTGCAACATCAGGCCGATATCTTCTTCGTCTTCAACGATCAAAAGGGAGAGTGGCAAGCCTGAGACCTCTCAATAAACAGAAAAACAACCCAATATTTTAAACATACATCGTTTATCCATAAAGAAACTATGTGTAAATTTGGTGAATGATATAAGTATTTCATGCCTATCAGGAAAGTGCACAAAACGTGACTGGCGGGGCCAATAAGCACGCCACCACTGCTCGATGAAACAAGCGCGGGACATCATGGCGGCGGTTGAACCGATAGGTAAACTCCCCCAAGTACCGACCCAGATGTTTCGCTCGTACTCCATGATGCGTGCCATTGACCCAAGCTTTCGCATTAGAAATAAATGTATGGACCCAAGGCAGCCACCGTTCACACGCTTCCTTATCTCCAGAGACGACTTGATAATCCACATCAACACCTTGCACATGGCGCAAGCTCGGACTCCCATCAGTATTCACCATGGCACCAGCCCGAACTCCTGTGTTCACGAGTTGTTGCGCCTGCGCTTTGGTTTCTTTTCCGACCAGCACCTTGGCAAACCCGGCTCGACTGCAGGCTCGGCCTTTCGCATCCACCCACGCCTTGGTCTCAATGGCCACCAGCACATCACATTGATTGCCGCTCACCCGACGGCCAAACGTCCCGGCATCCAACTCCAACACGCCATCGCCCACCTGGTAACTCGCATCCCGATGACGCAAGGCGGTGCGAATCTTTTGTAGCATCCCCCAGACGCGGCCATACGACTTCACCCCCAAATGCCGTTGGAGTTCCTGCGCGGACATCCCTCGTTTGCCCTGCATGACATAAAACACCGCCTTCACCCAGAGAAGCAGAGAGGTCTTAGATGCCTCGAAGATGGTCCCTACCCGCAACCGCACTTGTCGAAGACACATTCGGCACGTGCGGACTTCAGGCCGCGTTTGGATGGCATAAAAGGCCTCTGCCTGACAGGTCGGGCATTGAAACTCTTTGCCCTGAAAGCGACTGCGCCACAGCAACCTCCGGGCCTCGGCTTCAGTGGTAATCTCGGAAAAGAACCGCTCAGCGGTAAACGATTCATAAACCATCTCGCACCTCCTCCATGAGGGATAATCGGCAAACAGGAAGCGACGTTATACCACGAAACGATGTCTTGTGCACTTTCCTGATAGGCATGAAGTATTTTATAAAGATTCTATTGACTTTCTGGTGTTGGGCAGAAAACGAACGGCAGGAGTAAGCCGTATTATCTGGATTGTTCACCTTGAAAAGTAGATCTCTTCTTGAAGGAAGAAGAGCTGGGATTATCGCTTCGAAGGGGTGTGAATAGCGAAAATCTTTAAGAAGAACCAGGTACTGAGGAGTGGTTTGGGGCAGGAAGCAACTTAGGTGCTCTTTCCCTGTATCTCATGGTTAAATCGGTATCCGACTCCGGGATCAGTGAGGATGTATTTCGGGCGGGCGGTATTTTGTTCGAGTTTCTTTCGGAGTTGACCAATAAATACACGAAGATACTGGGCTTGATCGGCATAGGTCTCGCCCCAAATAGCGGTTAAGAGTGTTCGGTGAGTAAGGACTTTTCCCGCATATTGAATCATATATTTTAAGAGATCATATTCCGTCGGGGTCAGCTTCACAGGTTCATGATCGAGCCGTACTTCCCGTCGTTCAAAGTTGACGGTAAGTGCTCCGGTTTTAAACACCGGTTGGGTGCCAGATACCATGATCGTTCTGCGTAGGGCTGAGCGAATTCTGGCTAGCAATTCCTCCATGCCAAAGGGTTTTGTGATGTAATCATCCGCGCCGTATTCAAGCGCCTCTACTTTTTTGCACTCATTCCCTAGGGCTGAAAGAATGATGATCGGAACTGGCAATTTTTCGCGAATATAGCGGGTGAGTTCAATGCCATTCATGGAAGGCAGGAGAAGGTCAATTATCACAAGATCCGGTTTCCAATGAATCATTGTCTCTATGGCTTCTTCTCCAGAAGAAGCTGTCAGCACGGCGTAATTATTCGACTCTAAATTGACTTGTAATGAACGGCGAATTTGGGGTTCGTCATCAACTACGAGGATGCGCGCGCCTTGGTGAATCATCCCATTTGCCCTTTCTGGAGCCCTTCTAGAGAAAAACTGGGCAGGGATTCAGTGTGAGGCAAGATAAACGTGATGATGGCTTTGGATCCGATGGACTCAGCCCAAATTTCACCGCCATGGGCTTCGACAATACCTTTACAGATGGCCAAGCCGAGACCTGTGCCACGGATGGTGTGTCTGAGTCGCGATGGACAGCGATAAAACCGGTCAAAAATTCGCTCCAAGTCTTCAGTTGGGATAGGTTCTCCCTCATTAGAGATTTGGATAATGATTTGTTGTAATTTCTCGAGGACGTTGAGTTGAATGAGTGAGCCAGGCGTAGAATATTTAGTGGCATTGTCGAATAGGTTGATCAGCACTTGCTGTACCCCAATGACGTCAACATGGATGGGAGGGAGATCGTCTGGAATGTGAATGTCTATGTTTTGCCGAGTGACTGCCGGTTCAATATGCCGGAGCGCACCTTCGACAATATCTTCTAAGAGATGCCACTCGCGGCGGGGCACAAGGGTCCCGGCTTCAATTTGCGACATATCTAACAGGTTATCAACTAAGCGACTCATATAGTTAATTTCTTGATCAATGTTGTTGAGAAACTCTCCTTGTATACGTGGTGCCCCGGCCTGGGTGTTCTCTGTCAGACTAGATACGGAGGCTTTGATGGCTGTGAGTGGTGTTCGCAGTTCATGGGAGACGGAAGCGAGCAAGGCTGATTTGAGTTCATCGCTTTGACGAAGGGCATCTCTCCGTTTGGCTTCGCTTTGGCGCAAGCGTTCTTCGGCCCCTCTGCGTTCGGTGATCTCTTCTGACACTCCAAGTATTTTTATGACCTCACCTTCGTCTCCACGAATGGGAATGAAATTTTTCATGCCTATCAGGAAAGTGCACAAAACGTGACTGGCGGGGCCAATAAGCACGCCACCACTGCTCGATGAAACAAGCGCGGGACATCATGGCGGCGGTTGAACCGATAGGTAAACTCCCCCAAGTACCGACCCAGATGTTTCGCTCGTACTCCATGATGCGTGCCATTGACCCAAGCTTTCGCATTAGAAATAAATGTATGGACCCAAGGCAGCCACCGTTCACACGCTTCCTTATCTCCAGAGACGACTTGATAATCCACATCAACACCTTGCACATGGCGCAAGCTCGGACTCCCATCAGTATTCACCATGGCACCAGCCCGAACTCCTGTGTTCACGAGTTGTTGCGCCTGCGCTTTGGTTTCTTTTCCGACCAGCACCTTGGCAAACCCGGCTCGACTGCAGGCTCGGCCTTTCGCATCCACCCACGCCTTGGTCTCAATGGCCACCAGCACATCACATTGATTGCCGCTCACCCGACGGCCAAACGTCCCGGCATCCAACTCCAACACGCCATCGCCCACCTGGTAACTCGCATCCCGATGACGCAAGGCGGTGCGAATCTTTTGTAGCATCCCCCAGACGCGGCCATACGACTTCACCCCCAAATGCCGTTGGAGTTCCTGCGCGGACATCCCTCGTTTGCCCTGCATGACATAAAACACCGCCTTCACCCAGAGAAGCAGAGAGGTCTTAGATGCCTCGAAGATGGTCCCTACCCGCAACCGCACTTGTCGAAGACACATTCGGCACGTGCGGACTTCAGGCCGCGTTTGGATGGCATAAAAGGCCTCTGCCTGACAGGTCGGGCATTGAAACTCTTTGCCCTGAAAGCGACTGCGCCACAGCAACCTCCGGGCCTCGGCTTCAGTGGTAATCTCGGAAAAGAACCGCTCAGCGGTAAACGATTCATAAACCATCTCGCACCTCCTCCATGAGGGATAATCGGCAAACAGGAAGCGACGTTATACCACGAAACGATGTCTTGTGCACTTTCCTGATAGGCATGAAATTTTTTGTGAAAAAACGAAGAGCCCCTTGAATTGTGAAGCTGAACTCAAAGCTCACGGGTTGGCCTTGTCTCGCTTGTGCAAAATATCCCCTAAATCGTTCGTGATCACGTGCTTCTGCTAATTCCAGATACGAGTGATTAAGGATTTCTGATTCATGGTGGATGCCTATCATTCGTTGCCCAGCTTGATTCATGGAGAGAAACTTTCCGTCTAATGACACTTCGTGAATACAAAACGGAATGTGCTCAATTAAGGATCGAAAGCGATGTTCACTCGTACGCAGTTTGTTCTCGATGCGTTTGTGCTTAGTAATATCAATATTTAGTCCATCCAGATAGAGGAGTTGGCCTGAATCATCAAAAACAAAACGGCCTCGCGCGAGAATCCATTTCTTCGTTCCGTCGGGAGTAATAATTTGATGCTCATTCTCATAGGGAAGACGTTTGGCTAGCGCATCCTGGACGAGTGGCCAGACTCGTTCATTTTCACCAGGTGCCATTAAGGTATCGTAGGTGATGGTTTCACTCAGGAATTCTGAAGCCGGAACCCCCGTGACTTCTTGAACCCCATCGCTTGCATAGATCACTGTCCATTTTTTGTTATTCAAACAACGATAGGCGAACCCCTTTGGCAATTGCCCGAGCATACTGGCAGTGAAAACTTTCCATTCTTGTAAGGCTTGTTCCCCTTCTTTGCGAGGCGTGATATCATAGCAGGAGCCGATAAAGCCCACGAATTCTCCCTCAAGATTATTGAATGGGTGCCCGACGTCAATAATCCAACGATAGGTTCCATCATGGCGATGTAACCGATACTCCATCTCGAATCCCTCGCGCGTCTCGAATGCGTTTTTGTAGGTTGTGAGGCAGTGCTCACGATCTACAGGGTGGACCCCATGCGTCCATCCATCTCCCCGTTCTTCCTCCAGGCTGCGCCCCGTGAATGCTAACCACGTTTGGTTAAAATAGTCACACTTCCCATCTAGCCCAGATCGCCAAACCATTGCTGGGAACTTGTCAAGCAGAGTTAGTGAAAAGTCTCTGGATCGGATAATCATTTCTTCGGCTTGTTTACGTTCGGTGATATCCTCGGAAATGCCTAAAAGGTATTCAGGAAGACCATGGTCATCAAAGAGGAGTATCTTTTTGGTGTGCAGGAACCGTAATCCTTTGGAGCGAGTCTGGATTGGTTCCTCGCACACATCGATGAGTTTCTTCCTTGTGAGCACTTCCTGATCTTTGGCAGTAAAGAAGGTTGCCTGTTCGTGAGGAAACAGATCATGGTCCGATTTGCCCAGGAGATCTTTCCTGGAATACCCGAGAAGTTCTTCTCCTGCTTTATTCAAGCGAACAAATTTGAGATCTTTAGCGGTCTTGACGAAAATCATATGGGGAATATTCTCGACGATGGACTCTAAAAAGATTTCATTCTTTTTCAGTGCTAACTCAGCCCGCTGACGTTCCTCAACTTCGTTTTCCAATTTTCGCCCATCTCGAACTACTTTCCTGGTTGCTAGTACTCCTAATATGCCAACCACAATGGCGACAAGAAATTCCCATTTTGCCATTGTAGCGATGGCTACGGAAGAAAAGGCGTTTAGTTGTTTGACTGCTTGATCGGCTGTCTGAATGGCTAGTGCGTGTTGTGTGCGAAGGGTTTGAAGTTGTGACTGAAACTCAGGATGATCTGGGGAAAGCGTGAGGAAATGATCGGCCAGTTGGAAGATGTGTTCGCTTTGCGTCTTCTGCTGCCGAAGTTTTTTGAAAATATCTTGAGTAGGTACGGCAGGGACCGTTTGACGCTGATCGGTCTCGGGACTCACTGCCACGGTTCCGCCCTCCATGAGTGTCGTGAGTGTTGACTGAATGAGGCGTCTGGTAGAGGCGTAGTTTGTTGGTATTCCCTGAGCGGTGAGGACCACTTCACTGAAATGTTGTTGAAACAGCATTCGCTGTCGGCCTGCCAAATCAATGAGCAAGGCAGTCGAATTCTCTTTATGCAGTACCGTGATTGTATAGGCTAACAATCCCATCACGACGCATAAAAACATGACTGTCATGATGATGAAACGACGACTGAGCGTTGATTGTTTGAAGAGTTGAAGGAGCGATGATGGGGCCATTATCTAACCCTTTTTCTCGCAGAATCAAAGAGTAGCGTTTGGTCCTCTACCTGGTTTCCATCACAAGCCTTGTATTCGAGAATGCTCTTCACTTGGCATGATACATGAAAATGTGAAAACTTGTGAGTAAAAGTCGGAAAACTAGAAAAAAGTCATTTGCCATGTAATTTGGATGATGAGTTACTATACTCAACTGCCGTATGTGGATTCAATTTAGCGGGAGGAGATGTCCATCTCTCCTCAAGGTTTGTGGGACGAATGGTATGATATGCTAGCCATGATTGATCTGTGAGGTTGGAGCATGTCTCATGTGTTGATGATCATCAAGACGTTAGAAATTTTGACTTTTCTCACTATCTTGCCTGTTTCGCAACTTGCTTGGTCGTTTTCCATTGCTGAGCCGAAAGCATCGAGTGTGCATGACGCTGGGCAACCGATCACTGTAGCCATGGATTTGGGAGATCTGCCTGGAGTGACACAAGTGAAATACTTTTGGTATCGAGAAGGTGAGGACATGCTGCAGGAACTTGTCGAGAATAAGTTGGCTTTGATTTCAACGGTGAAACATCATCCTCCTTTTGGGGGAACAGTTTTGGTTCCCCAGGATGCCATTGGCACATACCGTCTCTTAGCCGTCGCTGAGCAAGGGGGGCGGCAAGTCCAAATGGCCCTTGAGGCGATTTTTGATGAAGTCATGATTCAGATTAAGCCGAATGCCCAACTTCTGAAAATTTATTTCCAAACTAATAAGCCTCTTCGGTTCGGGCGGGCTGGGAGTGCTCGAGTGTATGACCAACTAGACTCGTTGGGAACAACGTATGAGGTGCCAGTGGTGGGAGAATTTTCAGATGGCGTCGTGCGTGGGCTCCGGTCACATACCACCGGTACCGCCTATTCTTCGGCCGACGAAGCCGTGATCAGCGTGAATCAAGATGGCGTCTTACGTCTCATGGGAAATGGGGCAACGGTGCTCACGGTAAAAAATGGGGAACACATGGAAACCCTTGATATCATAGTCGACGTCAATGATGAACCGAATGAAGCCCCTGTGGCAAATGCTGGGAACACGCAATTTGTCTCAACGGGAGAACGTGTCATCTTAAACGGCTTGGGAAGTTATGACCCTGATGGTGGTTCACTTCAGTATCATTGGTCACAAGTACGAGGAAGTAAAATTCCACTTCTTGATCCGTATTCAGGTAAGGCCAAATTCTTGGCTCCGCTCGTAGTCGAGGAACGAACCTTCCGATTCAAACTTCGTGTGACAGACATTAAGCTTGCCGATAGCCTGCCTGCTTTCGTGGATGTGGTGGTCAGTCCCTAGCGTCTATCGTACTCTTCAGCTATGACTCCTAGGATCTAAAAAGATTCTGCAGCGTCGTTTTTGACTTTCAAGTATCCACAAGCCCCTTGCAGCATTTAATAGTAATCTTCGAGTCTGTCTAGGATGAACGTAGTGACACAGATTTTTTTACATCTATTTGCCAGTATGTAATCCAATTGTGTGTATGGTGCTGAACCATGATCCGTTTGCGGTTATTGAGCGAGACAATCAGGGAGGTCTCGATGCTCGAATCAAAAAAATTTATGAATTTTCGATTGATGGTGTAGAGCCCAAGCCACAGGGTGATGTGTTCCCAATCCTCAGTCTGCGGCATTGTTCCCGATCTGACTAAGGACAGTGGATTCGTGCTTGAAAAAGTCGAAGGGATGGCTGTCTTACCACGTGGTCAAGCCTTAATTGTGACAGATATTGATGGAGTCGATGATGCCAGCGGAGAAATACAACTGAGCAATCTGGGGAATATTTTAAGAGACGTATCTTGCTTGATGTTCCAGAGCTGGCGCCCCTGGCGCCAGCTCTGGATTTGTTTGAAATTATAGTGATGATCGTTACAGAGATCGCAGGTACTCAACGAGGTCCTGCTTCTCACCTGGAGAAAGTTGAAGATTGAAAAATTGATCATAATGGTTGACGACATCCAGCAATGTCGCAAACCGCCCGTCATGGAAAAACCCGCGTTTGGTGTGGGTCCAGAGGCCTCGTAGAGGTGTTGTCCGGTAGGCATGGTCAGGGCCCCGTTCTGCCTGGACGTTATCGATTCCAATGTCTTCCCCAGCATGCATGTTCCATCCGGGTTCGGTAAAAATGGGTGGCACATGGCATTCAGCACATTTGGCCTTCTCATGAAAGATGTGCTTCCCTCTCTCTGCGGCAGGCGCATCGAAACTTCCTTCTGGCGCGATGGGTGCTTGTAAGGCTAATTGATAAAATTGCAACGCTGGGAGTTTTTCTGTCACACGATCTGGCTTCCGTCGGGTATTGCCAAAGCCATTTTTTGCCGCAATAGGAAATTGGTCTTCATTGTCCAAGCGCGGGTCATAGAGTGTCCCTTGCCCTCCCATTTCTAGTACGGCCACAAATGCATTCCAATGTGTGATGGAGCCCCATCCAGTCCATGTGCTCAGATTGACTCCTGCTAACCCAAACGCTGGGGGAATCAGCGTCGGTGAATTTTTCCCATCCAGAAGTAATTGCGCGTCAAACTTTCCTGGTCCCCATCCATTCAGGACTGATCGGACCGTTTCTTCAGATAAGTTGAGGAGGTTCGCAAAAAACCGGAGATCTGGCGCGAGGGCAATAATAGCACCCACGTTCAGATCTTGGTTGGCCCAGCCATCCTGCCGTTTGCCTATGCCTGGTGCAAATGAATCATCAACAGTTGAATGGCATAACGCACATTGAATGCCTATAGATTGCATATTGCCAACTTCATCAAAGAACCCTGTAACGCCAACCACCGCATTGAGCTGTAAAAGAGCCAGCGTAGTTGCGGGATCGTTCAGATCGACTTTGCCCTTCTTGATGTTCAGTTGAAGCCTTTTTGGTAACGCCTGTACATCAACTTTGAGCCCAACCGATAACGCGGTGGTTGGGCTGACACCTGGGCCGACCCCTCCGTTCGCTGAACCTGCAATAGCCTCATGGAGTCGAAGCGCGTCTCCCCAAAACGCTTCATCGCCAAACGTATCGAAACGAAAGGTGTCTTGACCTTGCTGAATCATTGTCCGAGCGTCAGCCATGATGTCTTGTTTGTCCCTATGTGTTCTTTTTGACTGATTGTCCAACCAGCCTTCAGCATAAGAGCCTAAAGTAAGCAAAAAGAGACAGCCGGGAAAGATACTCCATTTCAAGAAGCTCATTTGCATGGTTCTGGGCCAAATCTTAAAATCCATGGGTTTTCTCCCTAGTTAGAGGTAGACGGGTGACGGTAAAGCGCTGAAAATATTGTATTTTTCATGAAATAAAAAAATATAAAAACTGTTATATAACATAAATATGGCAAAAATGGATGTTAGATATATTGGCCTTATCTGTCAAGGATTGCAAGCTATTGCATAAACATATGATTTGAAAGAAGAAAATTCAGATGGCGCTTAGCTGAAAAAAACTATTTTCCCTTTCTTTTCCGAGCCTTTCCTTGATGTACAATGATGTATTGCCTTCTTGATTTCATGGAATGAACCTTGGAAATTTCGGTGGAGAACTGTATCGCAGCCGTCCAATCTGATCGGAAGGTGATAGTTAAGACACTTCATGCACTTATTCTAAGCCTCTATCCTAAATCTATCGGGCTCTGTTTTTTTTTGGAGGGTTGTGTCATCAATTTTCAAAAAGTAAAAGGCTGGCGGAGCAATCATATTTTCTGGTGTCTGTTTACCTTCGGAAGTCTTGTTGGTTGTGTAGGAACATTTGAAACGAAGGCCACATTGACCTCAACATGCCAACGTAACTGGCAACAGGAGGCGGGCATGGGTGCTGCTGATCTTCCTAATTCTCCTATCCAGGACGGCCTACATGTATTGGTATGGAATATTCATGATCGGTTGTTGCCCGGATCGCTTTTCTCAGGAAAAGGCCATTCAGAAGAAGACGTAGTCTGTATAGGGGACCTGGCGTCAAAGTTTGACTTGGTGTTGTTCCAAGAAGCGTTTGTGCGTCCGGCTCAGCTTGCTCGCTATACCAACCATCGTTGGGCTAATCATCCCGCGTTTGAAAAAGGGGGGGGAGGAGATTGGTGGCCCTTGCGTATGATGTGTGAAATTTGTCTCACGCCTGGCCTGCTCATGCTTGCCCAAGAGGAACCTGAGTTTGTGCATACTGAACCCTACGATTCATTTGCTGGCTGGAATTCCGAATTGAATAAAGCCGATGATTTTTTTTCAAAAGGATTTCAGTTGGTACAATTTCCAACATTTTGGGCATTGAATAGCCATATGGACTCCGGTCGAGGGCAGGATAGTATTGATGCGCGTGTTCTCCAGTTCCAGCAGGTCACGGCAGCTCTCAAGCGGTTGGTTCCTAAGGATGCCTCACTGTTCATTGGATTGGATTCGAATTTGCGACCGGATCAAGAAGGACAAGATGGGAAAATACTATACGAATTTCTCGAAGCCAATTCCTTAACCTTAGTGCGGCAGAACGGCCCAGACGTAATTGCTGTCCGAAATATCCAAACCGATCGCCCTCGAGCTCTTCCATTGAAGAACGTGCTCAGTGATCACAATGCTCTGTCGGTCATTGTCCAGCCACTCACAATGCCGTAGTGCAACTTTAATGGCCACCATAGGGCTATTCATCGACAAGATGACAAACTGGTTTATTTGAACTGTTCCGCTGCTTCATCTGTAGTGAGCCCATCCAAAAGAGGGATCCCCCTTAGGGTTGGAAATATTTACAATTGAAAGAAAAGGATATTAGTATTATTATAGATGGGAGTTGACTAAAAGAGTCTTCCAAGAAGATCGCACCAAAAATTCTTATCCAGGGGCAATGCTTTTGACGCTCAAAATTGGAGAATTCGTCATTTATAGTAAGTTGAAAACGTCATCTCACCCCAGTCTGCGGGCGAAAGTTATTTTTCCGGCTAAACACGGAGATTACTATTCCTATATCGTTGATAAGTTATGGAAAGTCGTACGAGTCTATGACGAAAATACTATTGAAATTGAAACTCGTCGTGGGAAACGACATCGGTTAAATACCAATACTCCGCTCTTGCGCAAAACGAGTCTTTGGGACCGCGTAGTATTTCGAAATCGATTTTTCTAAATTCTGAGTTCAGCCAACCGCATTCCTCCCTATACTAATTTACAGTTGATTAGCTGAATCCATCATACTACTCAAGATTTTCATCCTTGTGCCAGCGTCTTTGGATAAGCTGTTCGAGGGAAGATTGCATTTCTCTCTGGGGCAATCGAATGCGGTCGCCATGTCCTGGTAAGAGCCATTCAAAGGAATAATTGAGCAATTTCTTGACTGATTTTTCCAGCTGCGCGTCATTCCACACCAAGTTTTCTGGGGTTCCCAGCTGCTGGATATCTCGATTCCACCATAGATGATCGCCTGAAAATAAAAACCGATTCTGGTATAGCAAGACCATACTGCCTTTGGTGTGGCCGGGAACAGGGATGCAGTGAAACCCTGGTTCTACGTGAAGCGTATCCTCCCCGTGTATGATTCTTTCTGCCTCGGGCATGGCTGAAGCATCGGCTTGATGAATAATACGAGTGGCGCCAAATGCGTTAGCGTATCGAGCTGCTTCAGCGACGTCATCTTTGTGTGTAAGAAAAATGTAGTGAATACCACCCAGTTCTTCAAAGGCTTGAACAAGTGGTTTGAGATAACGAGGCGAATCGACCAGCCAATTACCCTCAGGATGTTTGATCAAATAACTATTGGCGCCAAATGATTTCTCAGAGTTAAAGCCAACGTAGAAGACACTTTTGTCCATGCGTAGTGGAAAAGACGCTTGAGCTTTTGAAAATAACTCGGGATTTTTGTTGATCGTGCCGATGGATCCGACAGGACAGGCAATTAGAGCTTGGTAGGCTGAAAACTCTTGCTCTGCAGATTCGGGTTGGTGGAAGACAGTTGAATAGTCACCCTTTTCAACAAAGGTTGTGGGGGCGAGTTGCCGACAGGTATCGCAGTCTATACAGGTGGAATCGACAAAAAAGTTCCCTTCAACATTAGTTTCTAATCGCTTCGAAGGGTTGGCCATGAGTGAAAGATGATATTTTTTACCAGACCGTTGTCAAATGAGTTGTGCCAATTGGCGAATCGCCTCGACTAGTTCATCGCCAGTGGTGAGGACGTCCGGACATATTCTGATGAACCCATCTCGTGCATCAACGATTACCCCATTTTTCCTGAGTTTAGTGGCAATGGATTCGGCTGCTGGATGTGGAATGACCAAAAAGGCACCTCGTTGATGGGATTTTCCCAAAACAGGTATCTGGTGCTGATCTAGAAGGTTTATCAGCTTGGCTTGTTGGGTGAGGGAATATGTCCGCAGTCGATCCACTCCGACCGCCAAGGTAAATGTGAGCCCAGCTCGTGCTTGATAATACGGAAGAATAGGTGGCGTTGATTCAAGAAAGGCATTGCCCCCTTCCGCAAGCATGGGCGATTCAGGTCGAGAAAAATCGAAGGGTTTGGGTTGAGCAAACCAACCGGTATCCAAGGTGCAGAATGAACCTGTCAGATGTTGTGGATGGATATACAACCAACAGGCGCCCGGGCCACCACGCAAATATTTATAGCATCCCCCGATTGCAAAATCAGCGTTCAATGCTTGAATGTCAACCGGCAATGCTCCGACGGCATGATAGAGGTCTAATAAAACTTTTGCTCCTTGTGCTTGGGCCTCTGAAATGATAGGAGCGAGGTCGGTGAAATATTGTCCGGTATTGAATAGCACGAGTGATACGATCACCAAGTCGGTTGTTGGCGTGACAGCCGCAAGTATGTCCTTTCTATGATAGTGCCCTTCACTATTAGGACTTACGTGAACCAATTGCACTCGATCGCGATTCGCATAGACTTTTAGAATGTGGTCGATTGAACTGAATTCCGCTCTTGTTGTGACGATCTGGACCTGGCGGTCATAGCAATTCAGGATTGTTCGTAATCCCTGCCCTGCACTGGTTTTTGGTACGATGCAATCTGGACGTGGAGCCTGAATTAATTGGGCAATGCGTTCACGAAATGTCTGTATTTCTGTAAGCCAGGTCCCCCACGCTCCATTGATATTTTGGTACCAACAGTCCAAGGCCTGTTGGACGTCGGCTGCCATCTGATCTAGTGGGCGTCCTAGTGAGTGATTGGCGAGATAGATCCCCGAACGTTGTAAGACTCGCGAAAACATCGGATGAATATGCGTAGTGATGGATTGTTCATCTAATGCACTCGTTCCAAGTGTGGCGACTTTTTCCTGGATTCGATCAGCGCCCGATTTCAGTTCTGACATCGAATAGCTCCGGGAAAAACGTGAGTTCAAGAGACTGCTTTAAATATGCTACTCCTGAAGATCCACCAGTCCCTGGCTTATAGCCAATAATCCGTTCCACAGTTTTGAGATGACGAAAACGCCAGAGGTGAAAATTCTCTTCGACATCGACCAGTTTTTCACACATTTCATAGGCATCCCAGTTGGCTTTAGGATGATCATAAATGTGTTTAAACACCGAAATAAGCTGGGTGTTTCGTGTATGCGGCTCTGCCCAGTTTCGAGTAATACATGCCTTGGGGACCTGATAGGAATGTCGAGACAGGTAGAGTAAAAATTCATCATACAGGCTGGGTGACTGAAGAATGCGGGTGATCTCCTGGTAGAGCTGGTCATTGTGTCGATACAGTTCCACGAGATCGGAGTTCTTATTCCCTAAGATAAATTCAATAGAACGATATTGGATGGATTGGAGCCCAGAGGCATTGGCCAACACCTTCCGAAATTTAGCATATTCATTTGGGGTCAACGTCTCCAAGACGGCCCATTGTTCAAATAATTGTCGTTGGATTTGTTTGACTCGAGCCAGGATTTTAAAACAAGGGTTAAGCGTATCTTGTTGAATATGAGTAATAGCTGCCCTCAACTCATGTAAAATAAGTTTCATCCAGAGCTCAGATGTTTGGTGCTGGATGATAAACAGGAGTTCATCATGATGTGGTGGATCGCTCAGGGGTTTTTGCGCAGATAACACCTGGTTGAGGTAGAGGTAATCTTCGTAAGTCATCTGCCCGTGAAAATTGAGTTTGATGTCTGTTTCAAGAGGAGGTTTACTTCTTAGATGCTTACTCATAAGGTTCCCAGCTTGCGTGGATGACTTTTCAAGAAGAGTATTATATCAAGAGCCAATGTTGCTGAGCTGTTGGTTGCATTGTCTGAGTACGGTCATGCGGGGATATGGATAAGACAATGATGGTCGGACCATTTCATTCAGACAGGGGAGTGGGTTACTACGGTCACTTCTTATCTGTAATTGAAAGCAGTTGTCTAACATGCCATTCTTCGTTAGGCTTACGATGACATTGGAATTATCAAAGCCCGCATGTCACATTTTGAGAAGCTATTGCAAAACAAACAGAAATGAATATTTTACACTAACCAAGGAGGGATGTATGCACAAGATTGCAGTCATGGTATTGGCGTTTGTCTTGGTCTCTGGGCTCAGTGGGTGTAGCTATATTTTCTATCCCCGTGCTGATGATTTTGCAGAGAAAGCGAAAGGGGCTACCAGCGTGGATACCGTTTTGAACCTTACCTCCATGATGGAAGCGAGTGCGGAAGCATCAAAAGGTGGGACAGGGTACGATCAGGCTTTGGATGATTTGCACAATCAATTCCATGCCTTTGATGAATCGTTATGTTGTGTGGATGAGGAAAAACGAGCCACACCTGTCTATGATCTAGCGGTGACTCATAACAAAGAATTGTGGGCGATTTTTAAACGGGTATGGAAATTCAAGGATACTCAACCCCAAAGGGATGAACATCTGACGTTATTTCAGGCAGAGGTCCAAGAGCTTCGTACCACTCTAGAGGCCTTGAAATAAGCGGCCTTAGGTATATCGTGAATATGTTTTCTGTCGGGGGCGTGCTTTTATGATGACGCCGAGTAACAGGCCAATAAGTACTAGCGCGCCGCCGTACACAAGCCATTCGCGTTGAACGTTTTCTTCCAGCCGTCTAGCTCTTGTGGACAATTCCTCCACTTCATTGACTAAGCGTTGGTTCTGCTGGGTCAACTCAACATTGCGGGTATGTTCGTTAATAGGATCGGCAGATATACGTTTGAGTTCAGTTAATTCTTTGGTCAGGGACTCTACTTGAGAATTCAGGTCCCGATTTTTGGCCTGCGTTTCTTTGTGTGCAGCCTGAAGACTGGTATGCGCATCGCGTTCTTGAGTAAGTTTGCTGTTAAGGCTTTGAATGCGCTTTTCGGCAGATGCCAGCTTTACGCGGGCGATTGGTGTACCGACGAGGTACTGGGAGGTGACCCAACCTTCCAGGCCGCTGGACGTTCGAACTTGTGTGAACCCTGCCTCCTCGTTGATCGCAAGAATCGTCAGTTGGGTCCCACTTGGAAGCCCACGGTGTAAGATGCGATGGGAGTTG
Organism: Nitrospirales bacterium; assembly: GCA_965223635.1. GTDB lineage: Bacteria > Nitrospirota > Nitrospiria > Nitrospirales > UBA8639 > Nitrospira_E. The sequence continues at coordinate 828,461 of OZ245007.1, read as the reverse complement.
GATGGGCCACTGCGTAAGGGCACGTTCAACACGTCAGAAATATAATTTACATCGCCAACTGCGGCCATTGATGGAGTGGTAAAGGTCAGGGAGAAAAAAGATAAGAAGACGAGAGAAATGAAAAAGTTCAAAGGGTGGACCCTCCTTGTGGTGTCGGGGCTTTAAGAAATAAATTCTTTGTGTGAATTGCTGGAAATGATACAAATAAATATTTGTTAAGGATCGAAGGATAAGTAGCAAAGGAGCTGCAAAGAGTCAATGTTGCCAAGGTATCAGTTTGTGAAAGGGAGATCGATGTGCTTTGCTAATAGTATTTCATGAGATGGAATGTAGCGAGGAGCATGTAATCCAGGATCACCAAATTATTCTGGTTGTTCGTCTCGTATTCGCAAAAATACAGGAAAGCGGGGGATGCCATTTTTCGTGAATCCTTGATGTCGAAAGGTGATACGACTGTGAAGTGGTGGAGGCGCGCGACGCTGGGCATTGCTCAAGCCCGTGCCAATATAGAAAACGATTTCGGTTCCTATCTGCACTTTGAGGGAACCGATATGGCCGGTAAACTTTCCTTTGCCGTGTCGGTATCCGATGACGGTGGCTTCAGCCTCAGTAAAAGATTTGAACTTGAGTAAATACTGACTGCGCCCTGGCATATAACGCGCGGTTTTCTTGTGTAACATGAATCCCTCTCCACCTATATCCAGGACGGACTGCCATTCCTTTCTCAAGTCTTCTTCGTTAGAAAATGTACGTTGTTGAATGATGGTGATGTAGAGTGAATCGATCTGGGACGCGAGACTCTTCATCGTCATGACCCGTTCGTCAAAGGTTCCATTATGGTCAGGAAGATCAAAGACCATGAAGCGCACTTGGCGCCAGCCTTCGTGTGGGAACTGCTTCCTGACAATGGAGGCGGTATCTTCATAACGTTTTCGCCCAATCCATAATTCTCCGTCAAGGGCAATGGTAGGGAAATGTTCAGTAAACCATTCTGGTGGAGTAAATACGTAGCCGCCGCGAGAGAGCAAGTGTGTTCCGTCCCAACGCGCTCGAACGCCATCTAACTTTTCACTCACCCAGTATTGGCTGACATCCAGCCCCTCTTGATAGGTATCTGCTAGCATGATACTGGGGCTGTCTCCAGCCTGAATGGTAGGCAAGGATAGCATTCCTAAAAATATGATGGTCAGGAGAGCAGAGGGGAGAAATAGCACATGTGATTGTTTGCCTCCTAAATGCGGAAATTGTCGGCAAAGGACTTGATTTCGAATTTTTTTTGTTAGGCAGTCCTGGCGTGAAGGCTTGAACATAAAGAAAAAAGATCTCAAGCATTACTAGATCTGTAATGCTCGCGTCGTGTGGTTACATTTCGGAGCATTTCCTATGAAATGAAAGTGAATCGATTTTTCAGATTTTCAATTGCTGCAACAGACAGCTACGTATTTAGACGCAGGTTAGAGTATGTGCATGAGGGAGTGCTAGGACTGATGTTTAAATGAGGTGGCTAAATTGGTAACCAGGTCTCGTAATAGCTTATGGTACACAGCAGTTTGGTGATTCTTGGCATTTTTTATTTTGGAAATTGCTTCGCTCTCGCCGATGATGAAGAGGGCTTCTTTTTGTATGGGTTTAGTTACATTTGGAGGATCCTGACATCTTTTATTATCACACATTGCAAAGATATTCAGGGTCTCTTTTTTTTTCTGTGCTTCAGCATGTGTCCATTCATAGAACCACAAGGTTTCTCCTGTTTCGACGGACGAGGCACTGGCATTCATGGTGACACTTAGCCGCTCACGATTTGTGAGTGACGCTTCTTTGCTCTTGATATGATGAACTAGCCGAGTGCCTTCATCCTCTGAAAGGGCAACGGGGTTGAGCTGCTTGCCTTCCTTGTTCGATTCGAAGAAACGGCGTTCCCATCGTGCATCTTGCCCAGTCTGGATGAGTGATCGTTCGAGCGAATTGATCTGGAACAAGACTTCGGCTCCCAATTCTTTGGAAGCGTCACGTGGCGTCATTTCTTCTTTGAGCACTTTGTTTTGCAGGGCTTTCCATGAAATGATCTGAAAGCCAGCTTTTGTTAGCGCTCGTTCTAATTCATCCATTTCAATGCCGCAAGTGGTTTTGAGTAAAACTCCTTGACCTGCTGCCTCACCAGAGCTTTGGGCTGCTGTTTCATTGGCGCAGCCTTCTGGAGTTTTGATGGCCAACGTTTTAATCGTTGGAATCAATGAACGATAGGTTTGACTTTCCACGATTTCTGGGGGTGTTTCTTGGCTGTCTGTGACGACAAAATCGGAGGTTACGAGATAGTAGTGGGAGAGACAGCCAGCCAAAACTTGGTAGGCGATGATGGCAAAGAAAATCTTAGCGGTTTGTTGAATATGAGATTGCATCCTGACTCCCAGACGTTTTTAGTATACATCCCAACGTAATTGGGGAGGAAGTCGTAATTTGTATTGGGTGGCCATTGGTTCTCCATTTTCATGAAGGGCGTCGGCGTCAAAGCAGCCAGGATAGAGGCGGATAACTGTCATTGACCCGGGTTGTAAATCTTGCGCCATCTCTTCAAATTCATCATAAGATTTGGAGCATGGCTTTACTAGGAGAGAATGAATGGCCTGGTCGCTATGATTTCGGATGATGATAGAATCTTGATTTTCTACGGCAATAGTATGGCCACAACTCGTAAGCAGAGCGGTCAATAAGTACAAGGAGATATGGGCAGCGCTTGAACGAAATTGCGAAAAATGCATTAAAAGTACCCTATGCATGACGAAATTGTCTGTAATTTAGTGAAATCGGTGGTTCAAGGAGGAAGTACCATACAAGAATTTCCAACCTTGTCAACATGAAGGGAGAAGCCTACACTCTGTTGGCGATTCCGGTCTTTCTCTATGATATTTTTCCTCAAGGACCTTCATATATCCAGGGAGAGGACGGGTGTGCTAAAAAAATACAATGCACTTCAATGAGTGTTCTACTGAGAGTGTTGAAACAAAAAGGAGGACATGTGAATGGCAACGATTGCACCGTTTCGTGCCGTAAGACCGAAGGCTGACCTCGCGGCTCAAGTGGCAGCTCCCCCCTATGACGTGGTGTCATTGAAAGAAGCGCGCGCTTTGGCAGAAGGAAATCCCCACTGCTTTCTTCGAATTGGGCGGGCTGAACTTGAGTTGAAAGATGATGTGGACCCGTATTCGGCCGAAGTCTACCAGCGCGGCGCGGATAATTTACAAAAGTTGATAAATGACGGTGTGTTGGTGCAAGAATCCCAACCTCTCTTTGGCGTTTACAGGCAGAAATGGGGGCAACATGAACAGACGGGCATTGTGGCTCTGGCTTCCGTAGACGAGTATGACAAAGGCATCATCAAAAAACATGAATTTACCAGACCAGTGAAGGAAAACGATCGAGTGCGGATTATTGAAACTCATGAATCACAATCCGGTCCAGTCCTTCTCTTTTTTCGACAAACGGCCAATATTGGCAAGTGGTTCAAAGAGGTAACAGATACGAAGCCAGATGTGCATTTTTTGGCGGATGATAAGGTTGAACACATCGTGTGGAGCGTACGGGAAGATTCGGCGATTCAACAAGTCATCAAAGATTTTCAGGACCTTCCCGCTCTTTATATTGCTGATGGCCATCATAGATCTGCAGCGGCAAGCCGAGTGCGAGCGTCTCGCGGCCATTCAAGCGCCTTGCCTGCTGGGAGCCACGAAGAAGGATTCTTGGCGGTCATCTTTCCGCATGACCAATTGCAAATTCTTCCCTACAATCGAGTCGTTCGAGACTTGAATGGACTCACGCCTGGGGAACTGCTGGAACAATTATCGCCACATTTTGAATTACAAGTAACCGCGCAACCAGGCGACGCCCCAGCCGCAGGCTTCGAGATGTATCTAGAAGGGCAATGGCACCGCGCCACACCCAAGCAAGACCCGTCTTTGAACAGTCAGCAAGATCCGGTACGGGCGTTAGCGGTCTCAGAATTAACGGAGCGCGTGCTGGACCCTCTCTTAGGTATCAAAGATCAACGATCAGATCCACGCATAGATTTTGTCGGCGGCATTCGTGGCACGCAGCAACTTGAGGTGTTGGTAGACAGTGGCGACTGGGCGGTAGCATTTTGGCTATATCCCACTACCGTGGATGAACTCATGGCTGTTGCTGATGCGGATCGTGTCATGCCGCCAAAAAGTACCTGGTTCGAACCCAAGCTCCGAGACGGCCTTTTTGTACATATGCTACAGGACTGAGCTGCTAACGATTTTCTTATCAATGAGGTTCTGGTGGTGAATAGTGAGTTGGTCAGACTAGACCAAATATATTAGGAGTCTTTCTGATGAAAACTGTTAATGTCTATGAAGCGAAGGCTCGCCTCTCGCAACTTCTTGACCTTGCAGCCTCAGGGGAAGAAGTCATTATTGTCCAGGCCGGTAGGCCAATGGCCAAACTTATTCCTTACCAAGTATCACACAAATCAAGAAAGCCTGGCTGCTGGAAGGGAAAAGTCAAAATTGCTAAAGATTTTGATGAACTTCCTGAAACTTTTTCTCGAGCCTTTATTTAAAGATGATACCAGGTGAAATTTCTGTTCGATACTCATGCCTTGCTATAGGTGGTGGCTATGACTTGTGGTGCTTGTGCTGTAAGCCAGGAAGAGCCAATCGACGAGCCCGGATTTCCTCCTCTTGAATTGATTGAAAGTAATCTTCACCAAACGGATGTAACGGTTGTTTTGGAAATAAGAGATGTGCACCGTATTGAAACAATTGGTTCTTACTCCACCTGGGAAATCACCGCGAAAGTTCGAAAATCCTTGAAAGGCCATCTTATTGAAGGAACAACCATTCAATACGATCGTACCATTGAAGGAAATTCGTTTGCCCTTCCCATAGGAAGTCTTCATCTTGTCAGTTTTATCTGGAAAGAAAAACGGCTTATTATTCCGGACAGCGGGTATCACTTCCCATACTCTCAGAAATTGCAGAGACAGATTGAAGCGACATTTCCATAAACGGTACTTTGATACTGAGGTACCTTTTGCGTTACCGATAAAAATTTTGGAAGCCAGGCTTACTAATGAGATGATGTTGGATTAGGAGAGAAGGTTTTTGCAAGCCAGTTTGATCGGATCAAGAAGAAATACCAAATAATAGTAGCGAATGTGGGGAGGTAAGATCCTTTTAGCATTTCGATAAATAATCCCCACCTTGAGCTTCCACTAGAATATAAACCCATGGTCTCAATGCACATTTCCCAATCAGGTATAAAATTAACAACGAAATTGCTCACCTCCCAATAAAGGAGCATCAGAGGGACAACATTGAAGTAGAAAAGAAGATAAATTGAGAATAGAGGTAGTTGGGCGAGATAAACTTTCATGATCGCCGCCGCTTTTTGGCTTTTGTGCATAACGAAATAACCCGCCACCATCCCATAAGACATAATCCCATACTCAATGTAGTGCAAACTTAGATAGAGTTTTCCATATATATCGAAATGTGGAGATAGATCATTCAATCCAGAAAGTTGCAGTGAAAAATTTGGCCAAAAAGGACTCTTAAAATGGGAGAGACAATAAAAGGGATGAATAAGGAAAATCCATGTTAGTAGCAAGCCGAATAATACCCAAGGCAGGCAAATACCTAACCAGGCTAGATACGGGAGATCGCATGGGATTTCAAATTTTGGAGGAGGGAGTATTGCGACCTTCACCTCTCCTTGTTTTGGCAAGACCACGGCTCTTTCTAAAAGTAGGTTTTGGATTACTTCAAATGCCGAATCTGACCAGAGACCATGATCATTTTCTTGCCAAATGGCAATTAATTCATCAGTGTCTTTCGTTTTCATCTGGGCATAGATTTTCTGATATAAGGATTGGGTTCTCATGTCTTCATCTTTCGGAAGAATTTGGCGCTGACATGATCTGGGACCCATGAAATTAGGAGAGTTATGAGGTGTTGCAGTAAGATCTTCTTAGTATTTGAAGTATCAGTGATGGGGTTGATCGGTAGTTGTACATTGGTGGCCTGGGGGGAAGGAGATTTTTTTCAATGACTTTTTTTCATTGGAAGGCGAAGACCTTTCAGCAATTATCGATAGATCAACTGTTTGAAATTTTAAAACTACGAGTGGATGTGTTTGTGGTGGAGCAACAATGTGCGTATCCAGAATTGGATGAACATGATCGGCATCCTGAAACGAGGCATCTTTCAGGGCGAAATGATGTTGGGGAATTGCTTGCTTATGCACGCCTTCTTCCACCCGGGCTTCGCTATCAAGAAGTAAATCTTGGGCGAATTGTGGTGAGAGCTGATTTTCGTAAGCAGGGAGTTGGGCATCAACTGTTACAGAACGCACTAGAAGAGATTTCTGGTTGTTGGCCCAAGACGTCCGTGAAAATTTCTGCTCAGGAGTATCTTCAAAAATTATATGAACAGTATGGGTTTGCCCGCATATCCGATGTCTATCTGGAAGACGGGATTCCTCATGTGGAGATGGTAAGGGAATCTGAATAAATACCGTCATAGTTTGTCATACCCGCAGAGGAGGGTATCCAGAAAAATAAACGAGAGCCCTGGATTCCCGTTTCCACGGGAATGACCCTAAGAGGATTGTGCGCGCAGCCTCTACCCCGTTAATTTTTGCTTTCCATGAAAAACCTACCTTTAGGCAATTTGCCGCTTGACGCGTTTTTGGCTGAGTATTGGCAAAAGAAGCCGTTGTTGGTTCGGCAGGCATTGCCGGGGATCAAGCCTCCAATTGCGACGGATGAATTAGCGGGCCTTGCGTGCGAAGAAGAGGTTGAGTCGCGGCTGATCGTTCAGAATGCCGAGACCGACGAATGGGCGTTGACTCACGGGCCGTTTGTGGAGGCCAATTTTCCCGCGTTGCCTAAAACGCATTGGACCCTGTTAGTGCAGGCAGTGGATCATTGGGTGCCCGCTGCTGCGGATTTTCTTGCACAGTTTTATTTTATCCCCAGTTGGCGGGTAGATGACCTGATGATCAGCTATTCCGGAGACAAAGGCGGTGTTGGGCCGCATTATGATAATTATGATGTGTTTTTGGTGCAGGTCAGCGGGCGTCGTCAATGGGAAGTGGGCGGATTGTATGATGAATCCTCGCCTCGTCGGCCTGATGTGCCAGTGAGGATTTTGACTGAATGGGAGCCTGAAGAGTCTTGGGTTTTGGATCCCGGTGACTTGCTCTATGTGCCTCCGCGTGTTGGTCATAATGGTATTGCAGTGGGAGAGGATTGCATGACGTGTTCGGTGGGATTTCGTGCTCCGGCGCACCGGGATATCTTGCTTGATTTTCCAGAGTATGTAGGAGAAGGGCTCAGCGAAGAAGTACGCTATGCGGATCCTGACCTGGTTCCTCAAGATAATCCCGGACAGATAACTGGAGAGGTGGTGAAAAAGCTACAGAAGATTCTTACTCGGTATGTTGACGATTGTGATGCCCTAGCTCAATGGTTTGGTCGGTATATGACTGCTCCGAAATATGCAGAGGAAGAAACTCTGCAGGAGGAGCAGAGCTTGGAAGATATCCGTGGACACTTAGCAAGGGGAGGAATGCTCATTCGAAATGAAGGGTCTCGCTTTGCATTTCAGGAACACAAGACAAATTTGTGGTTATTTGTGGATGGTCGACAGTATACCTTCAATGCATCAATGACTGATCTTGTGAGAACATTATGCGCCGAACGAACGTTTTCTGATGTTCTCGGCCGGTCGAAAGAGCAAGATTCGTTAATTCTTGATCTGTTGAATCATGGCAGTCTTTATCTTTCTGACTGAGAGATCCTTTTAAAGTAGGGTTTTCCGAGGTTGGGATAGCCTCTTGCTTAGAGTTGTGTCATACCTCCATCCACTGTCAGGTTGATTCCTGTAATGTAGGTTGAATCATCGGAGCCTAGAAACAATACGGCTTTGGCAATTTCTTCTGGTGTTCCCATTCGTTTCATCGGGTTTTGATTTGCGAAGCTGTCTTTCATTTCGGGGACGGCGTCTGCAGGCATCCCAATTTTGTCAAAGATGGGGGTTTCGATGGGGCCTGGCGCTATGGCATTCACCCGGATTTTTTTCTCCAGAAGCTCAGTTGACAGCGTTCTAGCCAAACTTCGCACAGCAGCTTTCGTGGCGGCATAAATATTGGTATTGGGAAACCCCTTCTGGTTAGCAATTGAAGAGTTGAGGACGATGGAACTGCCTTCATTCATCAGAGGCACGGCTTTTTGAATATTAAAAAATAAGCCTTTGAAGTTGACATTCACCATGGCATCAAATGCGGATTCATCCATGGTCTCATAGGGACCAAAGATCGCAATGCCAGCGTTGAGGAAGAGAATATCGATCTTAAATCCTGATTGTTGAATCTGTTCATAGAGACGTGTAATGTCATTGAGGTTTCCCGTGTCGGAGACGATTCCTTTACAGGTTCCTCCGATTTCTTTGACGGCAGCTTCTACGGCATCTTCCCGCCGCCCTGTGATAATGACCCTTGCCCCCTCGGCCTGAAGTAATTTCGCGGTGGCTAATCCGATTCCGCTATTTCCACCTGTAATGATGGCGACTTTGTCTTTGAGTTTGTTAGATGACATCACTTCTTTCCTTTCTCGATATCTAGGATTGTTGAGACAATTTACATAGCAATCATTGGCAAGAGGATTTGTTAGTGTGTCTCACTCTACCCCACCTACACCTCCCCTTACAAAGGGGAGGATTGCAAATACTGAAAAATTGTATCTCTCAGATATCCCAATCATCTTCTTGCCATTGTTTCTTAATGGCGGTGGCTCGCTTTCGCTGTTTCGTGTACGCCCAAATGGCTAGAAGTGTGATGGTGAGCCACACCATTCCTGAACTCGTCGCCACTGGGATCCATCGATTCCATATGGTCTGACGGCTCCAGAATCCTTCTTCGGCTTGCGTGAGGGACATGGACGTAGCTTGTGCAAAAGCTTGAGCAAAGGGAAGGCCTTGTTTGACCGCCGCCAGGATACGTTGGGGGACACCTTGGTTAGTTTGTTCCAAAAGGTCTAGCATAAAAGCGTGAGCCAACACATACGCTTGTCGAACAGAGCTGGCGTCCCTGCTAAAAAGGCTGTTTATTTCATTAAGGGAAATTTGCGTGCTGGAGACCATGGCCCAAACCAATCTGGCTCGGTCTTCTAAATCCCACGTTCGGGCGGCCAGCATCGCCAATCCTTCATCAAACCATCGTGGGAGTGGCTGTCCACCTGCAGCTCGATAAGCCAGAATATGCCCGACTTCATGTAAGAACACTTGGTTGAGGGAATTATTTGGATAGGTCAAACCTCGGTCTGTGAGCAGCACAATGGTCGAGGTGTGACCGAGCGCGTAGCCAGACATCCAATTTGCAGCTTGTTGTGCTGGAGGAGAATCGTCTGGTGCCAGAAACACGCGAATGTCAGGCCCTGAATGCTGAAGGCCCATAAGATCCATCATTTTCTGCATGGGTTGCGAGTTGGTTACCTCCAGGCGATCCGCTATTAGTCGCAAATTGTCTGGTGCCTCAAAAATGAATTGAGGTGTGACGGCTCCCAGCAAGGTTTGAGGAATGGCGACCATCAGAATAATTGTAAGAATCCATCTCTTTAACCCCTGATACATCATAGACTGTGCCATCAGAAAACTTGGTTGTTTTCAGCAACAACGCATACTCGTACTCAAGACATGCATTTCATTGAGCACCTTAGAGCCAGTAAATAATTTCTGAACAATTCTGGTTGGGCAAATGGCGACGTGGGAGTAGGGAAATGAAGTAGAGTTGTGTTAAAAGCTACCGGCTTGGACGACATCATCTAGATTGTTGATGTCCAGCCAATGCCCAACTGTGTAGAGGACACGAATTGATTGCTTCTTCTTCAGTAGCTCTTGAAACAATGCGGTCATTCCGGCTTTTTGATTTTCTGGATTACCTAAGAGTCGAGGTAGCAATTCTAGTAGCTGTCTGGTTCCTGACACTGAAATTTTTAAAAAACCCATCCATACGCCGTGAATCTTATCAGAAGGGACATCCGTGCCTAGTTGCTTGAGATAAATAGGAGTATTGAACGTTTTTCGAGAATTAGGTGCGGTACATTCAGCAAATCCGCCCAGACGAGTGTAGCTGGTTTTTTCTTGCCAGTGACTATCCACAAAAATGACAAAATCTTCTGATTCCTGTAAGAGGGCGTGCGGAATATAGGAGTTGAATAATACATCTCCATAAGAAATGAGCAGATCTTGTTTGAGGTGTGTCTTGGCTTGGAGTGCTTTCAACAGAGAATCGAGTTCTCCTGTTGACGAAAAGGCATCATTGTCCACATAGGTTAAATGAGGTAGGTTGACGGCCTCTTTTTTATAGCCACGGACAACGCTGATATCTTTTATGCCAACTGCATTATATGCATCCATGATGTGCGCCAGAATGGGCACTCCTCGAATCAGCACCATGGTTTTGGGTTTATCCTTGGTCAGGTCGCCTAATTCATCTCCACGTGATGCTGCCAACACAATTGCTGCGGCATGCTCCGGACCTTTTGGTAGATAGCGATGTTCGGCTTCTTCTAGATCTGCTGCGCCTTGCAGACGAAAGACTTCGGCGACGGGAACGATTTTGTCTTCAAGCGAGAGAACGTTTTCCTGTTCTCTAAGAATACGGGCGGTGGATTGCATAGAGGTGATTGCCGCACGGAGTAGATGATTGGCCCATATCGCCATTGAGATGCCTTGCTGCCGAAACACATCCATAGGGGTGGAATAATATTTCGTGGGAATAATGAGCACAGGGCAACGGTCAGCCCATTCTCGATTGAAGGCTAAAATTTCATCAGATACCGCTAATGCGCTATGTATCAAGATTCCGTCTGCCCCTGCTTGGTGGTAGGCTTCTGCTCGACGCAAGGCTTCGGCCAGTCCCCAACCACAAATAAACGATTCGATGCGGGCAACGATGCAGAAGTCCGGGTCTGATTGTGCATCTTTCCCAGCTTTAATCTTTCCGCAAAATTCCTCCATGTTGGCGAGGGGTTGAGTTTCACCTTGGAGAAAGCTGTTTGTTTTGGGGAATAACTTATCTTCGATGCAGACAGCAGCAATGTCCCGCTGCTCCAATTTTCGAATGAGACGTTGCATATTGTTGAAATTGCCATAACCGGTATCACCATCAAGCAAAATCGGGATACGAGTCGCGTCGGACATAAATTCTATGTTATCCAAAATCTGCGTCCAGCTGGCTTCGTTATTGTCCCGGACCCCAAATTGTGCAGAAATAGAAAGGCCACTGGCCCAAATACCTTTAAATCCAGCTTCTTCCACAATTTTGGCACTGAGGCCATTGTGGGCTTCACAAAGAAACTCAAGTTCTGGAGAAAGAAGTAGTTTTTTGAATTGCGAAGCTTTATGTGGTGATGGGGTGATGCTCATGGCTAAAGGGAATGGGTGAATATGATAAGAATGGCCAGTCTACATCAAGGTAAAGATAAGAGCCAAACTCTTGTATAACATCGAATCTTGTTTTGGAGAGGGTTCTATGGTTGTGCAGCTAGTGATTTCATAGGATGCCTATTTCATCTGTCTATGGTCTTTGGCTACTGTATGCTGTTTCGTTCGTGCTTATATCAAAGGGGATGATGGGAGAGGGCTCGTTGTATTTTGTGAAACTGGAAGAATGAGGAAGGCAAGGCCTCATGAGAGAGTGAGGAACTTGCCTTCGATGACCCATGGAGTTATGGCGTGCGGCTGGTGATTTCAAGGAGGTGATAGCCGAATTGGGTTTTGACTGGTCCATGGACTTTTCCGAGTTCGCCACTAAAGACTACTTCGTCAAATTCTTTCACCATTTGGCCTGGGCCAAACTCACCTAAGTCTCCACCTTGTTTGCCGGAAGGACAGGTGGAATGTTCTTTGGCTGCGGCGGCAAAATCTCCACCGCCCTCAATTTCTGTTTTTAACTTGTTACAGACTTCTTCGGTGGATACTAAGATGTGGCGTGCTCGTGCTTTTGACATGGAGGTTCTCCTTTATGGCTCGAGAGATGAACAAAGATCTTTTTCGCATGAATGATCAGTGGAGGTCAAATTTCTATCAGTCTTACCCTTTTGTCCGAATGTAGAAATTTGAGCTTCAGTGAAGTTTGGGCTGGGAGAGGCCGTAAAGGCTGGTGAGAAAAGATTCGCTGCCTTAGTTTTGTGATGGAACTTTTTTGTGACTGAATGCTCCTGATGGAGCAACTGTCTAGCCTTTGGGATTCATTGCCAAGTAATCACAAATAAAATCAAAGACGAGAGCGTCAACATTGTCGAAAATGGTTTTGACGCTGCCGGTCGTTACAACCCCTTGTTCCCATGTGCTGGCATGTCCACTAGCGGATCGATGCACGAGGTTTACGAGTTGGTGAACTTCAAGGTCAATCGCGCAGGCAAAGCGTTTTCGCCCTAAAGGAATGGCTGCCAAATTAAGATAGAGATATGGCTCGCCAGGTAACTTAGCCGCCTCGAGTTTTTTTACCAAACGAATTCCTGCGGTTAATAGTTGCATCTCTACACGTTTTCGTAATGCAGTTCTTGTGATGACTCCCTTTAGTTCCGGCCCCAAGTCTTCAATGACCACATAGATGCCAGGTATGCCAATCAATGATTTTTTTCGCAACATACAATCATCGGTCTCCTATTACATGCATGCATAAAACGCTTGCTTCTAAAAGCCTATAGCACAAAGGAATTCTACAATTCTTGAAGGATTTGTCAATTTATTCACCACGCTTGCGAGGTCCTTCAACGTATTGGGTCATTAATTTGGAAAACAACGGGCAAAGGCGTGGAGAAATTTTAATGAACCCTTGACTCGAATTTTCTGCATGAGCATGGCCCATAACAAATTTCGTTCTTTCGCTAAATATTCTAACCAGACTTGACTGTCGGTTATCAGACGGAAGTTCGCGTCTCCCTGGAGTCCCTTCAAGACTGTCAAGGTCTGATCTTGAATGGTGATGGTTGCTTCTGCTGTCTCTTGTCCAATAAAGTTGAAATGATAGACTGCGTTAAGCCCTTTAGACTTTTTTCGTTGAAATACCAGAGGTAAGCCATCAAGAAAGCTTTGAATGGTCCGTGGCCGTAGGCTATTCCTGACATGCTTGATGGATTTATGCGGATTGCGTTTTCGTGCGTATGTTTCTGCATCTGATCGAGGTAGTACATAGAGAGTTTCTTCCTTGCGCTGGAGTGGTTTAACGACATCACTCACAAATTCCTTTCGATTTTTCTTGAACGACAGGATGACATCTTCGCCTGCGGGGCAAACCGCCATACAGTATGCAGCCTTGTAATTGGCCCCAAACGACAGGCTTTGCCACATGGAGGATGACTCTGCGTCAGTGACTTTCTGACGATACTGCTGAATTGATCGACTTTCGGTAATATTTCCAACCCAGTCCGTAAAGCCGCCCATAAATTCCCGGTAATTGTGTGTGTAGCAAGCCGAAAAATTAAAGTAGCCATCATGGGCAATGGCGCCCACAGGGCAAGCTGCTACGCACAACTTACATTCCATGCAAGGGTTATAGTTGATGGGCGTATTCGTGTCTGAGATTTCGGCATCTATCAGAACGGTCCCCAGTAAAATGAAATTTCCAAATTTCGGATGGATCACATTCCGATGTATGCCCATTTGGCCCAATCCGGCTGCCACCGCTACCGTTTTGTGTGAAACCACCCAAATCTTGCCTGGGAAACGATCCATTTCCATTGGGAAACCCATTGCGGGATTCAGCGCTCGAATCCCTCGAGCTTCGAACTGTTGGACAATTGTTCGAGCAATGTCATTTACTTGGTCACCTGTATGATGAAACTCGAGGTTGGCGATTGACCGCATGGGACTTCGGATGGGCTCCCGATTCATCCGGACCACAAAGCTGATGAGGGTTTTTGTGCGGGGAAAGGTGGCGAGAATATCAGGGCGGTCTTTCCCAAGAACAGGTCGATCAATCTCGATGAATCCTACATCGTCGGCTCCAGCCTCTAGACACAACTGTCGAAGCCAAGATACATCAAGTTTTGAAGGTCTTCTTCCTGTTGCATGAAGGAGAAATGGACTGTTCGAGGGAGCAGTAGATGTGTTCGTGATCATGTGAAGTTCGGTGTTTGTGGGCATAGCATCCTCATAAACAGTGTATATGCACTAATATGGCGAAAAAACTATCTGTCTTGTGTCAGCTCGATAGTGCTCGACAAATCCTTCATAAGCCTGGTTACACGACCTTGCCCTAGAGTTTTAGCGACAGATTGCTGAACAGTTTTCCACAGGGGGAGCGCTTCGGAAAGAATGTTCTGCCCTGCCAGCGTGAGTGTCACTTCCCGCTCTCGTCGATCTTCTTTCCCAGGCATAATTCGTATAAATCCTTGTTTTTCTAGAGGTTTCATGTTGCGTGTCAGGGTCGTTCGGTCCATAACCAAGCTTTTGGCTAAACCGTTGATGGTAGCGGTTCCTATGACTCGGGTAGCCACTAATAAACTGAATTGCGTGGCACGAAGGCCGGTTGGCCGAAGTGCGTCTTCATAGAGTTGAGTAATGACTCGTGCTGATTTCCGAATATTGAAACAGACGCACTCTTGAGCTGGTTCAAGATATTCTGCAAGTTGTGAATGCGAGGACATAATAAGAGTATATGCACTTATATGGGAGCTGTCAATAAAATTGCTGGATTCTTAGAAGAGAATTTTTCTAGGCCTCTGAATATCGTGTATCTGACATTGGGACTTTCCTCCTAGAGACCGAAGGAGTCCTCTTCGACATCGACATAAAGGGCCATATGTTTTCTTTTTTAATTGCTGAATGAGGTTTTTGGCTTCAGGAAAATCCCCATCTGCGGCGGCTTTTTGAAGGAGAGTTAGGGCTTTTCGGCAATTTGACATATTCGTTCCAGAATCTAGTAGGGCAATAGCTAAATGATATCTTGCTTCTTCATATCCATGTTGAGTAATAAAATTAGATCGGATGGCTGATTTATAGTTTAAGATAGCTTTACTTTTATTCAGACGAACCCCAAGACCATATTGATAACAATAGGCTATTTCTAAATAGCTGTCACCATCGTCCCAGGTTTCCGTTGCTCGTTTCCACCAGAAAAAAGCCCGTTTTCGATTACCTAATCTGCGATAGATGACAGCCAGATTGTTTGCTGCCGTTGGGTCATTAGACCGTAGCTTCAATTTCAATCTATCGATTTCTTTTTTAACTTTTTGAGATTTGGCCATTGACTTATTGATTTAAAGCTTTCATCTGGAAGAAACTTTCTAAAGTTTCCCTAACTTTTGAATATCTTCCTGAGAAAAACCTAGCTCTTGGGCGAGTTGGTGGAGGTCATCGATGCGTTGTTGAAGTTCGGGGTGGCTGTCGAAATAGTGAAGCATGTCCCAATCAAATTCTTCTTCTTGAGATTTGAGGCTTTCAAATAGTTCTGTGGCCCCGCCCACATGGCCAAAGTGACATTGAAGAGCCTGTAGGGCGGTGCGGTCGGCTTGGCTTTCACGGGATTGAGAATATTTAGCGGTGCGGAGGTTAATGGTTGAGGCTAGGATGTCAGAAAACCCTGAATCTCCCCCGAACGCCAACATGGCTAGAATACTGAGAACAACACCTCTCCCCAATAACCGCAAGTGATCCCGGTTTTGAAAATGTCCCAACTCATGGGCAAGAACAAACATCAGGCCATTGGTAGAGGAGACGGCCTCTAAGAGGCCAGAAAATACCACCATTTTCCCACCGGGGACAGCCATGGCATTAACCACGTCTGATTTCACCAGACTGACAGTAATGGGGTAGGGGAGGGACAGACAGGGTTTAAAGGCGTCAACAAGGCTTTGAAGTTGAGCCTGTTCTTTGGGCATCGACTCTTCCCCAAATTCCCAATCAATGTTGATTTTTGAATGGAGTTGAGCTTCTTGTTCTGGGGAGAGATAATTTACGGCTATATCGACTACGAATCCCAGAACCCAATATCCAAGTAAAACGATAACCAGCACCCCGGCCATGAGCAAGAAAAACTCTCGCACGGGGTGTTGGTGCGAAACGTTGTTGTTGTGTTTAGGAAAGGAGGGTTGATATTTCACAAATTAGGATTTTGGGAAGATCGTTGGAAAGAAATAGCCGTGCCGTAGGCCAAGACTTCGACTGATCCGATTCGATCGCCTCCACCCTTAGAAATGGAAGAGGTTTCAATGCGGAGGTTTAGGATTTGATCTGCTGTAGGACAGCTTTCTTTCATACGGAGAACAGCTTCCCGTCGGGCACGATCCAGGAGTGTTTCATAGGCTTGAACGGTGCCGCCAAAGAAATTCCGTAATCCGGCCAGCATTTGTTTGAAATAATCTACTGAAATGACGACATGGCCATGAACTAACTCGGCATGGTGAATGGGGGAATCATTCCCTACGGGTTTTTTGCTGGAGACGGTTGGGAGTTCGAGAAAGGCTTGTTCTCGCGTGTGAATGGAACGATAGTGTCGGCCCTCCGCTATTTTTCCGAATACATACCCGAGTGCTAGTAATACGAGAAAGATGATCAGGCTTTCCATAAAGCCTTACTCCACTGATACGGCGGTGCCATACACATAAATTTCGGCTGCGCCGGCTGCCACGGATGAGGTTGAAAAACGGACATTCACGATGGCGTTCGCGCCTAGTTGTTGGGCTTGGGATTTCATCCGATCCAAGGCCTCATCGCGAGATTCGCCCAGCAGTTCCGTATAGCCTTTGAGTTCGCCCCCAAAGATGTTTTTAATGCTGGCAAAAATATCCCGCCCCACGTGTTTGGCTCTGACGGTACTGCCGGAGACGATGCCATAGCAGGTAGTAATCGTTTTGCCCGGGATTTCTTCAATGTTACTGATAAACATGGCTCCTCCTTACTTTGTGCCCGAGAACCAAGAAAACAACCGAGACCCCAAAGGCTAGAAGTATAGCAGTCTTTGAACAATGTTTCCCCATACCGACATATATCGGAAAACACTTGGCGATACTAGAGGAATCACTGTAAAAAAATGATAGACAGGGAGACAGCATTTGAGGGATACATAGACTGATCCTGAGTTGGACTATTTCTTACAAAAATCCATAGTATAGGACGAAAGCATCGATGACGAGTCAATGCGTATTCAATGATCACAGACCGTCTAGGTCCATAGCTTGAAGAGGAGGATGCTATGTTTGGACCCATTACCATTCCTTTTGGAACAAAAATGTTATTCAATACGGTGAAACTGAAGCCAGGAGTCGAGTTTGAACAACTAGAACTGGCCGTGGGGGAAATGTGTATGGTCGTGAAGCAGACGTACGGTGGGGACAAAGGCGGGTTTATTGCTGGGCAAGTGTTTAAATTCTCGGGCTTTGTCTCTCTTGAAGGTTCAATGAATCCCGCACAGACAGCCGATGAACATTATGTCATTGTCACGTATTGGAAATCATTCGAGGATCACGAACGCTCTCATGCCGACGAAGTGTTTCACAAGACATTTTCGGCGGTCACTGAAATGTGCACGGACACGATGGAATTGGGATACGACATGCTCTGGCAAGGTGAGGCGCAGACGACGTAATTTTAGAAAAACTTCCAAAGTCTCGGCATTACAGAGCCTGGAGAATAAGGATTGAAATTTCCGGAGGGACGAGGAAACGGACTGGAAGGATACTTGTACCGACACCAGGTGTGACAAATAAATGACGGTCCCCCTCAACTATGTGCCCGATGGCAAAACGTTCACCGTATTGTGATGGGACAACCGGTCGTCCAACGAAGGGCAAATACACCTGTCCCCCATGAGTATGCCCTGCAATGGTCAAAGCCACGAGAGAAGGAATTTCGGGAAAGATGTCAGGGTTATGGGTAAACGCAAGAATCGTTTCATTCTCTGGAACTTGAGAGAGAGCCAGCGGAACATCATGGGCCCCTTCCATAAAATCACTAATTCCGGCCAGCCAAAATTGGCATGTATTTCGTTTAATGGGAATGGAGGTATCTTCTAAAACCTGAATGCCCACTTTTTGAAAAGCAGTCATGGTGCTTGGACCGTCATGCCACCAATCATGATTGCCTAGAACGGCAAATACGCCTAAGGGGGCAGTCAATCTGGCTAGATGCGTGGCCGACTCTTGTGGTGAGACAAATTGCCCTCCAGGAACTCCGTGAATCACATAGTCGCCCGCTAATAATATAAGATCTGGATTTGCGTCGAGTGTTAGGTCAATGATTTTGTTCAAGTGATCAACGTGGTTGAATGGCGAACCTACATGGAGATCTGAAAGCACGGCAACTTTCAAGCCTTCACAAGTTGAGGGCCAGGAGGGTATGCCTAACTTGTGTTTATTAACATGGAGGCTTGCGGGTTCCCACCAGAAGGCCCATAGGCCTAAAGCCAATGCAGAGACGGATAAGAAGACAAACGTGCGCTTGAAAGTCATAAAAGTATTCTAGTTTTGGGTTTGCGAGAAATGACACAAGGGGATTTCAATCCCTTCACCAGGATATGAAGGAAATGGAACTGTGTCAAAAGTATGGACGAGGGCTGTATTGGGCAACTTCTTTAAGGAAGGAAGGGAATGGGATCTGTTTATAATTGCTCACTCATGAGATCTAGTTCTTGGGGGCCACCAACATGCCCATACATGGCACTTTGACAATTATCGCTAAATGGAAGTTGGTAATAGAGTGCTCCAATATTTTTTGTCACCATTTTTCGTAAACGAGAGTTTTGAGTTTCCTGGCTGGCAGTCCAAAGATGAAGTAATCCATAATCCATTCGTGCTGTAGATACAACAGCCATATGATTTTGGCGAAAACCAAATGCGTATTGCCAATTGTATTTTTGAATATACATGTCTTGGTCAGTGAAGATGATTGGAATAACTCGACCATCAGATGAGGAAGATGAAAGGTGGCGTTTTGTTTCTGCCAAGATTAATTCAGCAATGTATTGTTCTCGTTCTACATCAAAAGTTGATGAGGGTAAACGCAATGGTGCTGAAATGTGAATGTTAAGTTGATACGTTTTGTGAAAGAACGCAGCGAACTGTACTAATATAGAAATTGGGAAATCATTTGTGGGAATAAAGATAATCCTTCCTGAGCCATGTAACTCCTCGGTGGCAAGGGGCTTGGGAGGTGGTTGGAGAACGCACCACAGATTTGAGACTTCTCCCACAAATAGGGAGATCACAAAGAATAACAATGTCACAACCCAATAGATTTTATCCATAAATGTTCAGTGCAATAACCCTTGCTTAGAACAACAGTGCTGCTTTTAGAGAGATCATTTGGAAATGCTAATTTTCCAAAGTTCTCTGGGTTGACTCACTCAATTGTAATGAGGTGTCTCTAATAGGATCGGAATTTTGAAGAATTTCTGGAGAAGGAAGAGACTAGGTAGAGTTAAGATCGAATGGAAGAGTTAGGAAATTGACCTGCCTCAGGTAATTTTAAGTCGTAGCCAGCTAGGTGGTGAGACGTTCCAAGTCAGGAATTTGGTGTGCCAACAGTTCGAAAACTAATCTGTTCTCAGCCGTTTCCACAGCATTTTTTGTATTTTTTCCCGCTGCCGCAAGGGCAGGGATCATTTCGGCCAATTTTGGGTTCACTGCGGATGACAGGTGTCTTGGTTGGGTCACTCGCATCCACGAAGTACCATTTTCCTTCGTGCTTTCGAAAGATACTGAGTTCCTGGTGGTCTTGAATCCCCTCATCAGTCTCAAATTTGGCTTTGAAGGCTACAGTACCAACCTCATCATCTACGCCACCCTGTTGGGTTTCTAGAATTTCCAATCCTGTCCATCTGGTAGACTCCGCCCATTCACGATTGGCCTTCATGTCAGTCTTGTTGCGTGTCTTGGGGTCGTGTGTCTTTTCGATAAATTCCATTTCTACTTGCGTGTAGGCGGTGTACCTGGCTCGCATGAGTTGCTCGGCAGTCTCCGCGTCTTGTGCACCAGTGATTAATGGCTCGCAACATTTCTTGAAGGTTTTTCCACTGTCACACGGACATTGCATACACACTCCTTATGAGAATGTTGAAAAAATCCGCCATCGGCGTTCTCGCCATTTTGCCGTGCTCACGTACTGAGAGTGCGCTCCGCGCGTCAAAAGTGCTGCGGCCTTGCTGGACGACATTTTTTGAACATTCCCTCCGATTGATGAGGCCGGTTCCATGAGGAAGATTTATGGACCATCGACGTGAAATATTCAAGGAACCCCTTATAGATAATGGTAATTAGGGCGTTTCGTAACCAATGTGTGCTAGAGAATGCGCATGGTTACTGGACAAAACACGGTTTTTAGTTGTGCGGCCAACTTTTTGCGCGGGCGCAAGTGTATTTTTTGTGGTTCCTTCAAGGTTTTGCACACCAGCCGAGGCTATGTGAAATGCCAACTGTGTGGGAAGAGCAAAAGTCTAAGTCGCTTGCGCCGGGAGCTGACGATTCTTCAAGGGTTTTATCAGCTCCAACCGGCCTACCGATTGGCCCAGGATCTGGGCGTCGATGTCAAAGTCGTCACTCGCATTTATCAACGGATGCGGGAGGCCCTGTACCATTTGGCCGAACTGGAAGGTGGCAAACTGAAAGGCGAAATCGAATTGGCCGAGGCCTACTGTGGGGGACGACGCAAAGGCAAACGTGGTCGAGCGGCTGCGGGTAAAAGTGTCGTGTTTGGGCTCCTGGAGCGGGATTCCCGCGTCTACACCAAAGTCGTCGAGTCGGTGAGCGCCGAGGAACTGATGCGGCATATCCAAGCCAAAACTCGGAAGGGGGCCGTCTATTACACCGATGCGTTTCGGGGCTATCAATCCTTGAAACGATACGGGAAACATCATACGATCAACCATTCCAAAGCGTTTGTAAGTCGGCGACAACCACGGAATCATATTAACGGCATTGAGGGGTTTTGGAGCTACGCGAAACATATTCTGTCTCACTATCGTGGGGTGTCCAAATATTATTTTCCCATGTACTTGAAAGAAATCGAATATCGGTTTAAGCACCGTACGGAGAACTTGTTCAAACGGTTTCTCAAGATCTATTTTGGTTACGTTTCGCCCTAATTACCTAGATAATTCGGATGATGTTTTGTTCTTGTACGTTGTCAGCACCAACAAAGTCAAAAGCCTTCACTTGGTTTATTGTGCCTCATTCTTTGGCTTGGCGATGTTTGTGAGATAGTGATCGAGGTGTTTGGCAAATAATTGGCGATCCCGTTGGCTGAGGGATGACGGGCCGCCCGTCTCGACACCGCTGGCCCGGAGTGTTTCCATAAAATCTCTCATCGTCAGCTTAGCTTGAATCGTATCGGCCGAGTGCATCTCACCTCGTGGATCAAGCGCATACCCACCCTTAGCTATGACCTCTGCAGCCAAGGGAATATCGGCTGTGATTACTAGGTCGTCGGCTTCGAGCTTTTCACGATTTCAGAATCAGCGGCATCGAATCCATCGGCGACTTGGATGGCAGAAATATAGGGCGAGGGTGGGGTATACAACAGGTGATTCGCCACGAGTGTCACAGGAACGGCAGTTCGGTCCGCCGCACGAAATAATATTTCCTTAATCACCTTAGGACAGGCATCGGCATCAACCCAAATCGACATGGCATAAATTTATCTCTGTCAATGAAGTGAGAAAAATTCTTAGTGCTTCTTATTCGTGGGCTAAGAATGTGGTTTCTAAATCTATTGTAGTTCCTGAATTTTTATCTCTTATTACAGCACGAATTCCATATATCCCAGTAGGTTCATGCGATTCAATTCGAGCACGAATGAATGATTCACCAATTTGAAGCGTACCTTTTTTGGGATTAGGGCGGCCTATCCACAAAGGTTGGTTTACCATCTTCCCATAAGATTTGCCATTGGGTTGGGTGATATGAATATCAACCAATACATGGCAATTGCCATTTGGGTCCGAAGCGCATCCGCTAAAAATGATTAGTGCTGTAATTGGGAAATTCTTCTTTATTCTTGTGACCGTTTTTACGTTCAGAGTGCCGGGAATTTTCCATTCTTTATAAAATTTTTCCTCGTCATCAATAAGCAATAGCCAAACGCCAAAATTCCCAACCGACTTACGGTCTGCTGTATTTTCTAATGCGTTGCCTTCCCTATCAATCCAGGCATCGGCAGGAGTTCCTAAGGATAGGAGAATCAGAAATAGGATAGTAAATGGTTTGGACATGAAGAATCCTTTGCGAAAGGGAGAAGTCCGGACATAACGTAGGGGAGTCTCAACAAGTTGCCGCAGTACGGATGTTAGATCCGCCGCTCGTAAAAACCTTTATCACCTTCGGACAGGCATCGGCATCTACCCTAATCCATGACATATTTTCATAGAGATAGTCTTGCAAGAAGTTCTCTTGCCTTCTCATGACCTTTTTGTGCAGCCTTTTTCAAGTAATAGATCGCATCTTCGTCACGATAATTTCGATAGCAATGCTTTCCCATAAAGTACAGAGCCAGATCATCACTTGGGGCTATGGCAATAGCTTTTTTAAGATAATGCTCTGGGTTTCCCCTTTGTTCACACGAGAGGAAATCTCCGAGGCAAGCGTTAGCAAGTGAGTCTGAGGGTGTGATCTTTAAAATTGACCTATATTGTTCTTCTGCGTCCTTTAATCGACGAAGATGCCAATTTGTTATGGCGAGATACAATCTTGCCCAATAGTAATTAGGATTAAACTTGACAGACTTTCTTAAATTATTTCTTGCGGAGTGAAATTGTTTTTTGCTTAATAGGACATGGCCAAGCTCAGCGTAAGCCAAGGCATATTTAGGGTCGATCTCTATAGCCTGACGAAGATGTTTCTCAGCTTTCTTATATTGGGTTTCAAGTGTATATCGCACTCCTAAATTATAGTGTGCCTCTTCATTATTGGGATCAAGCTTTATTGCTGTCTGGTAACAGACTTTCTCATCGTGGAAGCGATCTTGTTTTCCTAAAGCAGACCCTAAGAAAATATAGGTGGGAGCAGATGGTTTTTTCTTGATGGATTTCCGAAGGGCTCGTTCTGCGAGCTTTGGCCGTCCTAACTCCAGCTGTATGTGACCGATAAATTGTTGAATCTTAGAACTATTAGGAGCGAATCTTTCGGCTCGCCTGGCGAATCGTAGTGCTTCCGAGCTTTTGCCTTGATTGTTGTAACAATGTGCTATGCAAAACCAGCAAAATGCGCGTTCTTTTTTTGTTCCTAGGTCCGCCGCTCGCTGAAGCCATTTTCTTGCAATATTATTGCGGTTTTCAGCACCAGCATTAATTCCCTTGTCGAGGTATTTATTGAAAGTTGCTTGTGGGGAGTTAATGAGTTGCTGTTTTGTCAATGTTTAGCCCATTCCTTGGTCGAATAAAAACCAACACAGCTCACCGATAAATGCTATAGCGGCGGCCCTCTTTGTTTCGGCAGTAATGCATAAATCTAGTCACTACCTGCTGTGCTGCGATATGAGTTTTGTTTGTCAAGCTATCTGCTGTAGGCGAGACCCTAGTTAAAGAAAGAGAGAGGTTAGAGATTTGGTTTTGCTTTGAGCGGAAATTGGGTAGGGTGTTTGATGCTCTCAATTCCCAAGTCTATGTCCAAGTCTGGCCAATAGTAATGGCCTGGTGTAGGTTCTTCTACATTTAAAATTTTCCCGACTGAGGCTTCTTTAAACCATGGAAAATCCTGGTATGAAAGGAAGAGTTCTTCTTCATTCGTGAATAACCATAATCCATGAGAGGAAATATTCGTGACTTCAAGTTCTGAAGTGGTTTTCCCAGGCGTTGCTGAACTCATGGTGGTGCTCCTTTATTAGCTGCTCAATTTCTCGAAGCTGTGAACATGATAATGAGTAATTGTGGGCTAATTGAATTTCAGGTTCAAGCCAAAATTTCGCCTTCCCATCTCCACAATGGACATGGATATATGCACTCGACTTTCTTCACGAGAAAAGAAGAAAAAACGAAACCCTCGAATTTTGAGGACCGTTGGACTCATTTGTTTAGTGTAGCATGGTCCTTTTGATTTTTTTATCAAAGGGAAGTGAGCTGCAAGCTTCCTTTACGTTTTTGGTCCCAGACTTGGTCGAATCATAAACCAACATAATCCCCCAATAAACGCAATGCATGCGGCGAGGCCGAGGGCGACGGGCCAGCCTAAGGAGTCGGCGATCCAGGGTGTTAGGGTTGGGGAGAGCGTTCCGCCAAGATTGGCTCCGGTGTTCATGAGTCCGGAGAGTGTGCCGGCGTGGGGTTTCGAAAGATCTGTCGTTGAGGACCAAAAGGGGCCCACAGTGAAGTAGAGCCACCCTGCGCCTAAGGATAAAAATCCGATGGCCACGTAAGGTGACTCCACGTTTGCGCCAATGATAATAAATAATGCGGCGAGGATCATACCCGTTCCGCCGACGCTTGCCCGTCCACAATTAATCCCATATTTTTCTACTAATCGATCAGTGACCCAGCCGCCCAATGGGCAAAAGATCGTCATGGCAATAAACGGGCCGGAGGCAAAGAATGCTCCCTGAAGGATAGCGAATCCTCTGATGTTAACCAGATACAAATAGAACCAGGACATGTAGATGTAGGCCACATATCCTAAGCATGTGTAACTGATGGTGAGCCACCAGACGGTGGGTGTGGTGAGGATGGCTTTCCAGGGGATGGTTGTTGCTTGAGCTTTTCCCTCCTCACCCTGTCCCTCTCCCCTCGGGGAGAGAGAGGAAATTTGGGGATCAAAAGATGTTCCTTCAATGATCGTGGCTTCGGCTTCATTGACGTGCGGATGCTGACGGGGAAAGTCCGTGGCATACCAATACCACAAGAGCGCGATGGCGATGCCCAGCAGTCCAGCGGCATAAAATGCGGTTTGCCAGCCATAATTCACCATGATCCAGGCCGTCAGAGGAGGTGTGAGGGCTGACCCGATGCCAATGCCTCCTATCGTGATGCCGATTCCCAGTCCGCGTTCTTGCGGTGGATGCCAATTGGCAATGTGGCGATTGAAATTTGGTAGAGCGGCGGCCTCACCTATGCCGATAAGAAATCGTATAACGATGAGCGAACCCATAATGCCAATGAGATTGGCAAGAGGGAGGGTTGGTGCAAGAGCTGTCAGTGCGGTGAAAATAGACCACCAGATAACGGCGAAGGTTAAGACGCGGCGTGGCCCCCAATGGTCACCCATCCACCCGCCTGGCACTTGAAAGAGTGCATAGCCTAGGACAAAGGCCGAAAAGATCCAGCCCATTTGTAGATCCGTCAGGCCAAGTGACGGCATCATGTGCCGGGCCGTGATGGAAATGTTCACCCGGTCAATGTAAGTGACAATGCTGATGAGGAGCAGGAGAAAAAGAATTCTCCAGCGGACGCGGGTTGGTGGTGGCGAAAGAATTGGTCGGGGTACGTACATGGATAAAGGAAGGAAGATAAAGCTTTTGAGTCTTGGGAACTCTACCTCCCCTTGCCCCTCCTTACAAAGGAGGGGGATTGGGAACGGTATGCTGAAGAGGTTTCTTTTTCGATGAGAGTTTTTGCCAAACGGAACTCGTCATCCTTGGTGGACACGATGCCGTCGAGTTTGGCGTTGAAGATGGCATCTAAGACGCGGCGGTAGGCAGGTCCCTTTGGAAGATCCATGTCTTCAAGATCATGGCCAGACAGAGAAATGGAAATATGCTGCCATGTGGTGAAGTATTCACGAATCCTTTCCATGGCTCTGTGAGTAGTTGGTTTGAGCTGAACTTTCGCCATGAGAAATAAGAGAATTTCATGTGGCCAGGATGACAGTAAAGCGTATGCCTCAGATGGCGCTACGTGTTGTTTATTTAAGGTGCGGATAAGTGTTGACTGTGCGGCTAAATACTTCCCGGCGGTTTTGATATGTCCTTGGGGAAAACCGAGCCGCTTCCAGGTTGTTGTGAGTTCGGTGTTCCCTAATGTTTCAAACCATGCCAATCCATAGGGCAGCCATTGTTTCACTGGGGTGTCAGGATATTCAATCCTGAACCAAACCAATATTGTTTCTACGGCTTCGAAAGTTTGTTGTACACGAGACTTTGTGTGTAATTGCGGATGAATGAACGGCACCAGACAAAATTCTTCCAGCCGCCGAATTCCTTTGAGCGGGGAAGGCTCCTCTAGCATATGCACAAGTTCGTTGCCTAATCGCGAACCCGACAATCGTTGAAAGAGCTTCATTGTTAGGGCTTGTTGAACGAATGATTCAGTTTCTTTGCTGATACGGAATCCGAATCGCTGTTCAAAGCGAATAGCCCGAAACACGCGGGTAGGATCTTCCACAAAACTTAAACTGTGAAGGACGCGAATCACCTTGCTCTTGAGGTCCCGCCGTCCTCCGAAATAATCCAACAGTTCTCCAGGGGTGCGGTTGATGCGAATAGCCAGCGCGTTGATGGTAAAGTCTCTCCGGTACAGGTCTTTTTTGATCGAGCTCCGTTCGACCGTGGGCAGAGCTGTGGGATATTCATAATATTCCGTCCTGGCGGTGGCTACATCCAGGTGATGCATGTGGGGCAAGCTGAGTGCTTGAGGAAGTGTAATCGAGACCGTCCCAAAGCGTTCGTGGGTTGTCCAGTCTGTGGATAATTCCTTAGCCAGTAATTTTCCGAATTGTATCCCGTTCCCTTCGACGACGAAATCCAAATCAACGTTGGCGATGCCTAGCAGCAAATCTCGAACGAGTCCACCCACCAGAAATACGGAAACGTCCAGTTGATCTGCCAGTCGTTCAACTATTTCCAATAAGGACAGGATCGGAGGTGGAAGGTGTGTGGTGAGAAGGTGTTGGACGTTCCACGTATGTAGCGGTTTGAGGGAGGAATGAGTTGCAAGAGGTGGGGTCGTTCCTGATGGTCGTGTTGTTCTTTGTTTAGGCTCGTGGTGTAGGGCGCGTAACAAATCGGTTCGGCTAAAGATTCCGATGACACTTTCATTGTCGAGGATGGGGATAATTCGCTGGTTGCGTTCCACCATTTGCAGGTGCACCTCTTCAAATGGAGTTGTGGGATTGGCCCGAAAAACATCTTGTAGCATAACGTGTTCGACCGATTGGTTGGCGAGCTTGTGATAGAGCCCTTTTTGTATAGCCTCCCGTGTGACGAGACCGATAAATTTCCCGCGAGGGCCCACAACGGGGAGTGCATTGACTTCATACTGGGTCATCAAACGTTCGGTCTGTTTGACGGTGGTGCCTTGCTGAACTGTCCGCACTGGAGCAGTCATGAGGCGGCGAATGGGGAGCCATGTTTTGGCTTGTTCTTGCAGCAATTCATATAATTGTTGCTCGACCTCGGCCAGCGAGAGTCCTTTGATACTAGCGGCGGCGGCCATGATATGTCCGCCGCCCCCCAGGGAGAGTGCGATGCGGTTCATGTCCATATCAACATGGCGGCTGCGTCCAATAAATTGAATCTTGCCATCCATGGCAACGGCGATCAGGACCGCATCGGCATTATGCAGTTGACCCAGTTGGTGAGTAACAGGTGCGAGATCAGAGACATATTCTTCCCAGGCTAGTATCGCGAGAGCAATCCGGCGTTTTCCCATGCTCAGCAATTGAGTGACTTGCAATAGTGCCTGAAAAAGGGCTGTTTGCGGTTCGGTCCATTTGCGTTGTATAAAATCATTTACGATGGTGAGATTGGCGCCGGTTTCAAGTAATTGTGCACCAACTTCTAGGTCCCGAGGAGTGGTGTGCAAAAACGTGAAATGGCCTGTTTCTTCATACAGGGCCAGAGTAAAGAGGGTGGCTTCTTCGGCTGACCACTTCAGTGAGTGTTCTTGAAGGGCTTCGACTAGTAGAGTGATGCAGGCCCCGATAGGCTCGAGTTTGAGCACCTGGGCACGTTTAGCCAGTGGACTTGTGGCTTCCAGTGGGTGATGATCCCAAATATGTAAAGAAATAAGTTGATTTTTCACGACTGTTTCTATAAGACCTAGTCGGTCTTGGTGGTCCGCATCGACCAGAATAATTCGTGAAATTTCGGGTAGAGAAAGATCTGAGAGTGAGGTAAAGGGAATCGGGAAGCGAGTGAGATACGCCCGTTCCCTCGTTTGTACTCCGCCTGGAAGTACCAAGTGTGCTTCAGGGTACAGCTTGTGAGCGGCCACCATCGAAGCAATTCCATCAAAATCGGCTTCCAAATGTGTGGTAATAATTTCCATGAGACAAACATCTTAGCAAGGATTATGAATGGTCGGAAGGTTTCAAAGCATCTTCGATTATCCTTTCTCTCAATCTATTGTTGATTGCAAGGCCCTCTCCATGGTAGATGGGGGCAATTCAAGTGTTGATCCAATTATTTCCGGATCCGTTGTTGATCATTTTTTCAGGAGGGTGACACATGGCTGTTAAGGCTAAGCCCAGGTCAAAGGCCAAGCCCCAACCCAAGACCAAAAAGAAGGTAGCGATCACGTCCAAGACTGTGTCTAAAAAACCCGTGAAATCCAGAAAAGTTTCGTCTAAAAAGGCCAAGTCCCAAAAAGCCAAGGTTGCTGTCAAATCTCCATCAAAGGTAAAGGGAGCGGCGAAAGCTTCTAAAGGCAAAGCCCCAACTAAAAAGTCAGTGCAGAAGAAAGCCAAGACATCGACCAAAAAATCCACAAAGCCGACTAAGTCAAAAAGTAGTACCAAAAAGATCGTTTCGGTCTCGAAGAAGGCCGGTACAGCTAAAAAAGTGAGGCCGGCCAAAGCCAAAAAATTGGTTGCGAAAAAGCCAACGCGTGCGAGTTCACGAAAAGAGACGAAACCGACTATGAAGAATGCGAAGGTAAGTAAAGTAGTTAAATTATCTTCGAAAAAGGCCGTGGCTGGAACCAAGAAGCCTACGAAGAAAACTATGAGGAAAAAGGATGCTCTCCAGGCTGTCAAAACGAAGGCCTCGGTGATGGAAATTCCTTCAAACAAAGCCAGTAAAACTTCTGCTCCTGTTGCTGGAGCGGTTGAGGCTGTGTTACCGGATGATATTGATGCTGAATTAGATATTGAAGTGGAGCGTGATGAAGAAATTACGCTTGAGTCGCTCACCTCTGATCTGGATGCCGATTCTGATGACTTGGAAGTGGACGATTTAGATGACGATTTTGCCGATGATGATTTTGTAGAAGATTTGGCAGATGAGGCTGACGAAGATTTAGATTTAACCGAAGACTTATCAGAAGAACTTGGACCGGGAAACTTTATCCGAGACGTTGATGGTAATACTGGAGACGATGAAGATGAGATCCCCAGGTCCTGGTAAGGGTATTTTCTCTTTTTTAAGACGTTCCCCCATTTTGATGTTATATTGCTTCTGAAGCTATTCTTATCCAGTGATGAAGCTTTCTGCTGTCAATGAGAGCAGAAATTTGAGAGATCGTTGATCCCTGACTAGAAGGAGAATTCATGTCAGAAGAACACGGATTGCCCCGTATTGGAGATCCTGCCCCAGATTTTTCAGGGGTGACGACGCAACATAGTGAATTTAATTTTAGTGCCTGGCAAGAACAGGATTGGGTGGTGTTGTTTTCACACCCTGCTGACTTTACTCCGGTCTGTACAACCGAACTAATTGGGTTTGCGCGTCAGCACGATCATTTTCGTCAGCATAATATCAAATTGGTCGGGCTGAGCGTTGATAGCATTCATGCACATTTAGCTTGGGTGCGTAATATTCAAGATAAGATGAAAGTCAGTATTCCATTTCCAATGATTGCGGATGCTGATATGAAAATTGCCAAGCTTTATGGGATGATTCATCCTAATGCCAGCTCTACTGCTACGGTGCGAGCGGTATTTATCATTGACCCTAAACGTGTCATTCGAGCCTTAATCTATTATCCTTTGAATGCTGGCCGAAATATTGACGAAATTTTTCGGTTAGTCATCGCTTTGCAGACGACACAGCGTTTTGCCTGTGCCACGCCAGCTAATTGGCAAAAAGGGGATAAGGTGGTAGTGCCGCCACCCAAAACCTTGGAAGACGTTGATAAGGCGTTAGCCGTATCTGACTATGATTTTCAAGATTTTTATTTGGCCCTAAAGGATGTGTCCAAACCTCCTCAAGTTGAAAGTCCTGCCCCTACTGAGGTTCGTTCTTCAACAGAATCTGAAGCAGAAGCGCCCAAGTCCGAAGAAGTTCCATCAGCAAAGCCTGTCGAAGGGAATGGGGCTCCTTCTCCTGAAGTCAGTCCTCCTTCTGCATAATTACCTTACGATATTTAGGCTTTCCCTCATGTGAGGTTCAAATAGGACTTCTGAAGTCCTCAATGCGTGAGCCTTATCATGACTCTCCTAAGGTTGGTTTTCATTTTCTCAATTGGCATGTGATTGTGACGGAAAAACGAGGCACTAGGATTATGTCGTTCATTGTATTCTATGTTTTAGTGTTGTTCAGTTTCATGACCAACAATGCTTGGGCCTGTCGTCTCCTTGAGCCTCCTGCTGAGACGGTTGATGTTCTTTGGGTACACCTTGATGGCTTCTGTTTTGCTGGTGACCAGCGAGAGTTGGCTGTAAAAGGGGAAGCGATTCTTGAAGCATTACAGGACGGCAAGAGCCTGGATTTACAGGGGGCTCTTGTGGTGGGTGATGTCATGTTGGATCAATTGCCCCTACAGCCATTAGAGGAGATTCCTGGGATTCGTCAAGATATTCGAAACGATCTTAAGGAACGGAGTCTTGAACAGGTTCGTGTGATTCCAGGAAGTATATCCATTCGTGATAGTCAATTTGAAAATGTGTTGGCCACCAACCTTGTCAACGATGTCTTGGTCATCTTAGGGGAGGTTGATATCTCTGGTACGACATTTTTGCAATCGGTAGATTTTTCTAAAATTATCTTTATTAAGCCATTGATCTTTTCCAATGTCAGCGTGGGGCATGAGGCATTTTTTATTGGAGCGCAATTTGAAGAGATAACTGATTTCTCGCATGCCAATTTTGGGATCCATTCCCGGTTTCATAAGGCCGTGTTTCTGGCACCCGTGTCGTTTGCGGAAGTGGAGTTTAAGGGGGTCGCAGAATTTCTGGAAGTGCAATTTTTCCAACTGGTTAATTTTTCGAATGCGAAATTTTTGAGTGGGACAGGATTTTCAGGGTCTGTGTTTTTTGGGCCTGCCAATTTTTCGGGGATTCAGACTCATAGAGAAACCTATTTTCGATTTTCTGAGTTCAGAGATGGGGTCTCCTTCCGTCATGGAAAATTCAAAAATGTGATTGATTTTTCCAATTCCCGATTTGACGGAGCGTTTGATTTCTCAGACGCTGAGTTTGCGGTCAAACCTGAATTTACTGAGAGTAATATTTCCATTGAGGCACCAATTGTTGGACAAAAGGTCAGTCAGCTGTCACAGTGGCTTCTTTTCGCATCCTTGATTCTTTTGGCAGGTATTTACCTGTGGATAACTAAGAGAAATGCTCCTAACTCATCTCTCTAAACCACTATATTTTGATAGAGTGTTGCAGCTTCCCACAAAAGATGGTATACAATTTTTATATGCCGCTATTGGGTATTTTGCAGAAAGGCTTGTGATTGGATTCTGCCCCTTCCCTTGATTTTCCCCCTCTTTCCGATCTTGATGATGAGCAGGTCTATGAGGTCAAGCTAGAGGCCTTTACGGGTCCAATGGACCTTCTCCTGCATCTGATTCGAAAACAAAAGATTAATATTTACGATATTCCTATTGCGTTAATTGCGAAGCAATATTTGGAGTATCTCTCCCTTATGAAGACGTTAAACTTATCTTTGGCTGGGGAGTTCTTGGTCATGGCGTCTACGTTGCTTTACATCAAGTCCAGGACCTTACTACCGAAAGAAGAGACGGCTGAGCCAGAGGATGAAGAGGTGGGCGATCCTCGGAGTGAATTGGTTCGTCAGTTGATTGAGTATGAACGTTTTAAAGATGCGGCAGGCTGCTTAGTGATTCGACAGCAGATTTGGCAGGATTCTTTTACGCGTGATCCACTTCCTGTTCCTAAAAAGTCAGAGGAAGACGAGGATGTCTGGACAGAAGATTTGCAGATTTTTGATCTACTGAATGCGCTCCAAGGAGTCCTTGATCGAGCTCCTTCAGATTCGTATGTTGAGGTCTCACGGGAAAATTGGACAGTGGAAGAGCGCATACAAGTCGTAATGGAACGGTTGGAGAATGAAGCGACTATTCCTTTTGAGCAATTGTTTGAACAACATTGGTCACGACCGTTAATCGTTGTTACATTTTTGGGACTTTTGGAGCTTGTGCGGATGAATTTGGTTCGATTGTTTCAAGGTGAATGGTTTGGTCCAATTCACGTGACTCGGCGGTTTGTTCCTGCCGGCGAAGCGGGTGATCCAAATAGTTTGCCAGAGCCAGAGGATGTATAAGAATGGGTGGAGATGATTTTAATGAGATGAAAAGTCCACAAGATGGAGGGATCATGATGACACAGGCAGTCACAAATGGACATGTCTCCTCAGACGATGCCGAAGTGGAAGCAACTGGAAGTTCCGAATCTCCCGATGTGGTGATGAATGGGAACGGCGCCAATGAGTTAAGAGCGGCGGATGCATCTACTCAGGACACCCAATGGGATTTGGTGGATATTAAAGCCACGTTTGAAGCTTTGCTTTTTGTTTCTCATGACCCTCTCACAATGGAAAAGCTTGCCTCAGTACTTGAAGGAGTTCCTAAAGCGACATTGAAAGCAACGATGCAGACTCTTCAGACAGAATATGACCAGATTGGGCGAGGCTTGCAAATTACCGAGGTGGCGGGAGGGTTCGTGATGGCGACGCGACCAGAGCAGAGTGATGCCATTAAACGCCTTTCTAAAGCCAAATCTGTATCAAAACTTTCACGGTCAGCTTTAGAGTCCTTGGCAATCATTAGTTATAAGCAACCGATTACTCGTGGGGAAATTGAAAAAATTCGTGGAGTGGAAACTTCGGGTGTGTTGCGGACCTTGCTGGATCAAAAACTCATTCGAATCGTAGGTCGCCAAGAAGTCCCGGGTCGGCCTATTTTGTATGGAACGGGCAAACAATTTCTCCAGCGTTTTGGGCTTCGTGACCTTCGAGATCTTCCGCCGTTAAAAGAATTGAAAGAGTTAGGGGCTTCTGAATCCCTCTCTCTGGAGCTTCCTTTTGATTCCCAAGACCCTTCTGAAGAACCTCGCGTTGCTGATCTTTCTGCCTAATTCATGGTTTGAACAATTTGCTTGTTGGTTGCTTGAATTTTGCTTTGTTATTGAGAGCAAGATACGTTATTCATTGAAACATGGTGTGGTGAATGAGGGAAGGACAATGGTGAAAGTGCTCATGTTTGGACATGCTCTGAGAGAAGCCGTCGAAGACCCTGAGGTAGAGATCTCCCTAGAGCAGTCGATGCCTCTCAATCAATTACTGGAAACGTATCAGGAGCATTTTGGAGATATCCTGCCATTTCTCCAAGCAAAGGAGCTGATGTTTACCATTAATCAAAAAATTTCCACCTTAGATGCTCTTGTCAAGAATGGAGATACGGTCAAGATTACCCATCAAAGTGGAGATCAGTCGGCCGATGGAGCCATGTGGCATAATCCATAGCTCATAGGTCGAGCCTATCGTGTGTCTTGGCTTAACTACTTAGCCAATCTTTCCTCGTCACATTTTTTACAATTCAGTGAAGTGCCGAGATATTGTTCGCGCCCCTTGTGTGTTTTGACCCACGGGCGGGAACTCAGAGGTGGATTGTGTCGAACATGTTGGCCATGTCCACAACTAAGATCAGCTACCCAATCGCCATGGTCATCTTGGTGAAATCCGATGATGGCTTGGTTCATAGAGCGGTAACGGGAAACAGGGAGTTGGTTAGGAGAGTGATGCCAATTGGATCGAATTGCAAATGAAGACAGGAGTTGGAGTTCCACGACAAGCCGCAAGGAGAGACCCACAAGAAGGAGGGGAGCTTACGGCCTGAGATTATCCTGGGGAGGATAGACTTACTTTAATAATCAGTCTGTGTATCCTCAGGGTGTAAATTCCGGCTCATCCTTGTGGGTGTTCCAAAAGAGCATTGAGGAATTGTGTCAATCTCAGTGACTTAGGCCACTGGACTGCAACTCATCCCTGCATTTTTGCTCTTGGATGAGGCCAGAGGTCTGGAAAGCAAGGGACGCGTCTTTTTCTTCATAGCCTCGCGTTCCGGATGTTGGCGATTTTCCAAAATGACGGGGTCAATCACCTCACCACATTGCAAACATCGTTTGGTGAGTATTTCCATCCCACCAGCATCATAATTGACATTCATACACCAATGAGAAACCAATAACCCTCCGCAGCGGGTACACGCATCTGGTTTAGCAGGAGGAGCTTCAAGTTTCACAGGTGTGGTATCTTTTATGGTGGGCACTAGAGCCGGTTTGAGTGGCCGTTTAGTAGTTCTCCGTCCACCAGATGATTTTTTTTCTATACCGTAGTGTCCCATGTGTTCTCCTAATAAGTTCAAAATTCCGCAAAAATGATAATAAGTGATATCTTTAGATATAGCGTTTTGTTCTTAAGTCAAGGTTAACCAAATATTAAAAAATCCTCATAATTAAAGATAGTCTTTGGAAGGAATATGAAAAAAATGAATAAAATTAGTAAAGAAATGAAAAAACAAAATAGAACAATCATCTTTTATAGATATTAATACCTAGTTAAAGTAAATTAATATTGCCTATAAAAATACTTATCTCCTTCCTGTTTGATCTTCCCTCACGACATCGGACACAGGGTTAAGCTGCCATCTCAAATTCCATTGGAATCCGTTGTCCTATAGCCGAGTGCTTTCTCAGCCGATTGTAATAGGTTTCAATGTATTCAAAGATACTGGCCTGAGCTCGACGCCGAGTCACATAGCCTTCTCGATGAACGAGTTCAACTTTCAGGGTGTGGAAGAAACTTTCGGTGACCGCGTTATCGTAGCAGGTCGCCCGGCGCCCCATACTCCCGCGCAGTCCGTTGTTCTTGATCAAGCGCTGATAATGATGTGAACAATACTGGCTGCCCCGATCAGAGTGAATGATCGTGTTTTTTGGAAAGCGCCGACGGAACAGGGCCATGGTGAGGGCGTCACACACCAGGTGGTGTGTCATCCGTCGGTTCATGGCCCATCCGACAAGCGCGCGTGAGTACAAGTCCATCACCACAGCCAAGTAGAGCCAGCCCTCATTCGTCCAGACATAGGTGATATCACTGGTCCATTTCTGATTCACCGCCGCCGCACTGAAGTCCTGCTTGAGCAGATCAGGTGCGACGGGCTTAGAGTGCTTCGAATCAGTCGTGACTTTGAATTTCTTGGCCTGAATCGCTTGCAATCCCAGCGTCCGCATTCTACGCGCAATACGGTTTTCGCTGTACGTGAGGCCCTCATCGTGTAGGGCGGCAGCAATTCGGGGAGAGCCGTACCGTTGGCGATGCTCAACAAAGATTGCGGTGATCCGTCGATCCAGTTGGTCATTCAACCGCTCCCGCTCGCTCAGACCACGTCCGGTCCAGTCATAATAACCACTGCGGGAGACGCCCAACACCGTACACATAAGGGTAATGGGCCAGGCCTTCTGCTGCTTATCAATAAATTGATACCTCATGCGCTTTCCTTGGCAAAGAAGGCCGTGGCTTTTTTTAAGATGTCGCGCTCCATTCGTAGTCGCCGATTCTCCGATTCGAGCTCATGGATCCCCTGCTG
The DNA here is from genome assembly GCA_965223635.1 of Nitrospirales bacterium. Lineage (GTDB taxonomy): Bacteria > Nitrospirota > Nitrospiria > Nitrospirales > UBA8639 > Nitrospira_E. Next base: position 792,749 of record OZ245007.1, on the reverse strand, counting down.
CTCGGTCGGTCGTCTGCCCTTGCCAGGAAAAGCTTCGGTGTCATGATTTTCTAGCTCACCTTTCCAACGGCCAAGCAATGCGCCACTCACACCTAAACTCCGCCCAGCGGCCGTGCAACTATAGCCATGCTCCACCACTAAGGCTACAGCTTCTCGCTTGAACTCTGGACTGTGATGCCTGCGTGTTCGTTTCATTGTTCACCTCGTTTCGAATCATTATAGAATTCTTAACTCGGTGTCCGGTAGTCTGAGGGAGGATCAGTTTTACTAAAAGGGTTTCTATAAAAAAAGAGTTTTGGGAGGTGTTTTGCCTTAAGTAAATTAGAGGCAGGTTAACATTATGTAGACCTATGGCGTTTTTCTTAACAAAGGTCCATAGATGAAATAAGAATATTTAGCTAAGGAAAGCGAAAGTAAACTACGGTTGGTTGGTCTGTTTCAGTCGTGATGGTTTTCTCAATGGTCGTGCCGTTTGAATCGGTTCCGCTTATCACATAAGTACCGTTGGGAACATTAATAAATAGCCAGGGTCCTTCGACTTCTTCTCTTGGAATTTTGATATGGTCGTTCCCATCTTTATTGATAAGATTAATAGATACCCGGGCTAAGTAGGCTCCTTCACCTTGAACAAAGATCAATTTGAGTGAAAAAGGTGGATAGGGGAGTGTTCGTTCTTCTTTCCCCAATCCTGCACTAAAATACTGGATGCTTTTCTGTTCATAGAGAGGAAAGGTCAAGGTTTTGGAAGTGTTGCCTGTCGAAAGCGGAACTTCCAGGAGTTTTACCTGATTTAGGGAAGCCTCTGTAGGCATTACCCAAAAGGTGATGCTTAGTATGTTGGCGACAAAACTACTCGCAATGGAAAATATTAAGAACAAGTTGCATATATTTTTCAAGGAAATTCCGCAGGTTTTATGTTGAACTAACGGAAAGGATTGTTCATTCTTAAGTGAAGTGTTCATGCGGCATTTCCTCCTTTCTAGACGCTCGTGGTTTATAAAAACCTAATGACAATGGAATGTAGCTAAGAATAGCGCATTTATTAAAATGGTCAAGACCTAGTCTCTCGAATGATGTCTCCGAGATTTTGTGCATCACCCCAATTATCTCTGTTTGAATCTTAGGTGTATTCGTGGAACGGCTGGTTTCAAAATGAAGGTGGAAGTTCGTCAAGAGTAGGTGGAAATTCAGATGAAGACCGTGGGCTCTGCTCAACCGGCTGTAGATCAGGTATGTTTTTTCGTGTATTGACTCCGAGCTGTTTAAATTTTCTTGCAGATGGCAAAATGCGGTTTTCTAATGAGGCGACGGTTGCATTGTATGATTCGACGGTCCGACCTAAAGCGTGGCCGACTTTGGAAAAATGTTCAACCATGATGCCAACCCGTTCGGCCAATTCTTGCCCCAACAGACTGATGCGTTCTGCGCTTTCTCCAACCTGTTCTTGCCGCCAACCGTAGGCAATGGCACGTAACAGGGCAATGAAGGTGGTCGGCGTGGCAATGACAACTTTTTGAGATAAGGCAGATTCAATGAGAGTCGGATCCTGTTCCGCAGCCGCCGCTAAAAAAGAATCGTTAGGAATGAATAAGACGACAAATTCCGGCGTGGCAGAAAATTGATCCCAGTATTCTTTGGAAGCTAATTGGCGAATATGGGTTTTGACATGCCCTGCATGGCGCTTTAAGGCGATGTCACGGGATGTTTCAGTATTGGCTTCTAAGCTTTCTATAAACCCGCTTAACGGCACTTTCGAATCGACGATGACCTCTCGTCCAGCAGGAAGTTTAACAACCATATCAGGTCGTAAACGGCCAGTTGCGGTCGACACACTTTGCTGTTCGTGAAAATCACAATACGCCGACATACCAGCTAATTCTGCTGTCTTTCGTAAAGCAATTTCCCCCCATCGACCACGAACGTGTGGTGCCCGCAAGGCATTTACGAGCTTGGATGTTTCAGTTTGAATAGTCGATTGCGCAGATGCTAATTGTTTCAATTGTTCGCTGACGGAACTAAATTCCCGAAGTCGTTTGTCCTCCAGTGCTTTAGTTTCTTGTTGATAGGTTCGAAGAGTTTCGGAGAGTGGATTCACTAGGGCTTCCAATGACTTGTGGCGATGATTGAGTTCTAGGGCTGTTTCGTCTTTCAGGGCTTTGAATTTTTCTTCAGCCAATGCAAGAAATCCTTGGTTATTTCCGGCTAAGGCTTCAGATGCCAAAGAACGAAATGTGTCGGATAGGTTAAGCTTTGTCTCTTCCAACATTGTTCGTTGAGATTCAAAATGTTGCTGTGCATCAGCTAACTTGATTTCGGCAGAAATCTTCGCAATCTCCATAAGGCGAAATTCTTTGCGAAGCGCCCCGTGCTCTTGCTGCAGATTGTCTAGCTGATGACGAAGATCTTCTATTTGGGCCGCATTTGCTGTTTGTTGCGATTCAAACGTTTGGAGTGCCTCTAGTTTGCGGCTCCGATGGAGGAGTGAACACAGCCCCCAGACGAACCCTCCGGCAATAAGGGCACTGGCGAGCAGCCACCAAAGGTATTGAGGATTTTCCAAGACAGGCATGTAGAATCAGGAAAAGGTATGTAGGAGATACGCTAGCCTGACAAAACTTGAATGGATATTTCAACTGGGATATTAAAATTCATGAGAGAATGGTAAGAGCAACAGTTGATGATGAACAGATTTTGAGAGGGTTGTAAGGAAAGTTCATAGACGAAATCTTCATTCTTGGGTACAGTAACATAAAGATAAGAACGACAGATAAGCTGGCTCGAGAGATGAGATCATAAGGAAAACCGTTATGGAAAAAAAACATCGCGTTTCTCTGTGGTATTTCATCATTGCATTTTGGGCACTCATTATTCTTCAGGAAATCTATGTGGCCTCTCAACATATGGACGAAGTACCTTATAGCCAGTTTAAGGCATGGGTTCAAGACGATAAGGTTGCAGAAGTATCCATTACCGATACCATTATCCATGGAAAATTGAAAGCGGGCCGTGATGGAGATAGCTCTCAATGGTTTCAAACGGTCCGTGTTGATGATCCAGATTTAGTGCGACTTCTTGAAGAAAAACAAGTGGAATTTGCAGGCGTAGTCATCAGCACCCTTTGGAAAGATGTGGCTTCCTGGGTTGTGCCCATCTTAGTGTTTGCGGGGATTTGGTTCTGGCTCTTACGAAAACTTGGCCAAGGAGCTGGTGGGGGATTTATGCGTATTGGGAAGTCCAAGGCTAAGGTCTATATGGAGAAAGATATTCCCACACGTATGAAGGATGTGGCTGGTGTGGATGAAGCGAGGGAAGAGCTGTTAGAGGTTGTCGAATTTTTACGTACACCAGAAAAATATACGAAAATTGGCGGAAAGATTCCCAAAGGAGTACTGCTCGTAGGCCCACCAGGCACTGGAAAAACCTTGTTGGCCAAAGCGATTGCTGGAGAAGCTGGCGTCCCTTTTTTTTCCATTAGTGGTTCAGAGTTCGTTGAAATGTTTGTCGGTGTTGGTGCAGCCCGTGTTCGCGATCTATTTGAACAAGCGCAGGCAAAAGCACCCTGTATCATTTTTATCGATGAGCTGGATGCGTTAGGAAAAGCCCGGGGAACCGGTCCCATGATGCATGAGGAACGGGAACAAACTCTGAATCAACTCTTGGTGGAAATGGATGGGTTCGACCCTCGAGTCGGCGTGATTCTTTTAGCAGCCACCAATCGGCCGGAAATATTAGACCAGGCTTTGCTTCGTGCTGGGAGGTTTGATCGGCAAGTGGTCGTTGACCGCCCTGATCGGGCTGGTCGTGCGGCCATTTTGGCTATTCATGCTCAATCTATTAAGGTCGATTCTGAGGTGGATTTAGAAAAAATCGCGGCGATGACGCCTGGAATGGTTGGAGCCGACTTAGCGAACGTGGTGAATGAAGCAGCATTATTAGCCATTCGGCGTGGTCGAGAGACTGCGCAAGAGGAGGATTTCCAAGAAGCGGTCGAACGAGTGATTGCTGGACTTGAAAAGAAAAACCGTGTTCTGAACGAAGAGGAACGTCGACGGGTAGCCCATCATGAAGTGGGACATGCGTTGGTGGCACTTTCATTGCCTGGCTCAGATCCCGTGCATAAAATTTCGATCATTCCTCGAGGCATTGCGGCTTTGGGGTATACGCTGCAATTGCCGACTGAAGATCGGTATTTGTTGACGCGTACAGAACTGGAAAATCGCATAGCCGTATTGTTAGGAGGGCGTACGGCTGAGGAACTGGTCTTTGGTGAAGCGTCGACTGGAGCAGCTGATGATCTTCAAAAGGCAACCGCCATTGCCAAACGAATGGTCAAAGATTATGGAATGAGTGAGAAGTTGGGGACTGTGAGTTTGGATGAATCCGTCCAGCCGACATTTTTGAAAACAACCGAACCTCATGCTGTACCCACCTATTCTGAACACACGGCCCAAGATATTGATTCAGAAGTGCGGAGGCTTATTGATGAACAGGGCCAGCGTGTCAAAACATTGTTGGAAAAGTTGCACCCCGTATTGTTGTCTGCTGCAGAGCAACTCTTAAAGGCCGAAGTGATGACTGGTGATGAATTGCTGGCCCTCCTCTCACCCAATAAAGAAGAATCCATTCTTCAATGAAACAGGCAATTTTGTGATCTTTAGTGTTTGGTTTTTCCTTGATCTTCGTGGGTCACTTGAATGTCAATGACGGCCCCTTCTCGCTCTAAAGCACGAGTGCCAAATCGATACGTTGGCGACATGGTATTGTGGGCCATGCGCCGGTCTCGTGGTTCAGGAAATTCCATGCGAATCTTCATGTCTTCATTGCCAAGCACAACCACTTTCATATCCAAAAAACCTGCCATGCCTGGATGCCAGGCGACCAATTTATACACCCCTTCAGGAATGTCTGGAAGCGTGAAATTTCCGCGTTTATCTGTCACCGCGTAATACGGATTGTAAACAGCAAGTCCCCATGCTTGCATGTACGGATGGAACCCACATTCTATAAAAAATGTTCTGCGACCCTGGGTAAAGTGTATGGTGTCGATCATGGCTTCGCCTGGTTTATGCTGATGATCTTTAAGAAGATCTTTGGGATGGAATGGATTGAGTCGAAGTGGACGGTGAAGCATGACTTTGGCTCCAAAGGGTGCCGTTTCATAGATCTGAACATCATGGATGATTGGGTCCATATTCTTGATATGAATAGGCTGATCATCACGAACCACCAGGAGCCAGGGATCGAATACGCAATCTTCGACTACCACTTGGGAAGGTTGGGTTTTCGAAAAAGGTTTTCCTTGATGGATTCCTTCTAAAAACACCACCGTATTTTTTAATCCGCCATCAGGGGCAACATGAAATTCATCGATTAATCGCCAGCCGTCGCCGGTTGAAATACGTCCGCAAAATTCAGTGTTATTGTTGGTGATAAGTGAAAAGGCTAGGGGGGGCGGTTCTTTGCCGGCGAGCACGATTTTGCCGGAAATTGAGCCTCCATTTGAGACGGAAGTTTCCTTATAGGCCAAAGTTGGCGAAGAAAGGCTAATGGTCAATGCGATGGTGAAAAATCCTAACGTGATTTTCATGGATCAATCCTTTGGTAAATCAAATAAAAAACTCTTATACATAAACCACTATTCTAAGAAATTCCTGAGCCTCTTTTCCAGTCTTCTGTTTGTAACAACATACGGCAATGGACTTTTCGATTTGAGAGCAACCATGAGCACAGAAAGTATAGGCTCTAAGCGTGAGTTTGATGCTTTCAGCTACATCTCAAATAAATGAGGCTATAGCTCTTTTCCCCATATTTCAAACGTTTTTTCCGTAAGGGACTTGTATTGTAAGGCGTTTCCGCGACTTCCCTTTAGGGAAGTGTTGAATAATGAAGATATCAAAGGCCATATTTCATCTCGAAAGCTTTAACAATCAGAAGCTTCGGGTCGGTTCAAAAAAAGTCCGCCCAGCAAGGGCATAGCCATTTTTCGGCGTATGGAGTGTCTTAGCATGAAATGAGCACCCAAAATTGGCCAAAATGCCACTGACGGATTTTTTCATAGAACCCTCCCAAAAATTTTCTAATGGCTCTACGGTTGACTCCGGTTGAAGGACTTGTGACTATTCAAGTGTGGGGCGCCCAACGTATCCGAAGGACATGCGGGAATTTCGTCAACGCTTCACTACACGGCAGGCTTGTCTTGAATATTTGGTGCAGAGTCGCTGGCCCGATGGGTTTGTTTGTCCCAAGTGCAGGGGGAAGTCGGCCTGGCTCAACTCCAAGCGCTACGTGTTCGAGTGTCGGGCGTGTGGGCGTCAGACTTCGCCGATGGCCGGCACACTCATGCACCGTTCTCACGTGCCCGTCCAGGAGTGGTTCTGGGCTGCGTATCTTGTGACGACTCATACGCCAGGAATCAGTGCCGTTCAGCTTGCACGCCAGCTTGGCCTTTCGAGTGCCACCACAGCTTGGCATATGCTGCATCGGTTGCGTCAAGGAATGGTCAACACAAACCGAAGCCAGCTCTCCGGCTTGATTGAGGCCGATGAGGCAATCCTCGGCGGCTCAGCCAAAGGCAGGCCAGGTCGGGGAGCGACGACAGCCAAGCACAAGAGCTTGATAATCGGGGCCGTGGAGGTTCTCCCCTATACCGACAAAAAAGGGAAACGATCTGAACGGACAGGTCGATTGCGTCTTTCAATCCTGAAGGATGCAGGCGAGCTCAGCATTCGTGGGTTTTTGAGGGCAAATATTGAGGCCAACTCCACACTCCGAACGGATGGGTGGCGCGGGTATTCTGATGCAGCGTTGGTCGGGTACAAGCATCGTGTGCGAATGGTTCGCACCCCGGAGCGAGCGCACAAAGTGGCGCCCCATATCCACCGGGTCTTCAGTAATCTCAAAACGTGGCTCATTGGCACGCATCATGGAGTGGAGCCAAAGTATCTCCAGAGCTATCTTGATGAGTTTGTGTTCCGCTTCAACCGCCGCAAAACGCCGATGGCCGCGTTGCAGACCCTCCTTGGAATCTCAGCGAATAAAGCGCCATTAACTCTTGACGAGCTAGTCCACCGGAGTCAACCATAGAGCCATCTCAGATTTTTAACAACCGGTTTGATCAAAGGCCACTTCCGCCTGGATATATACGTGCTTTGGAAGTTTTTAACGCGCATTCCTTAACAAGGCAACTCGAGAAAGCTTTTATGGAAGTTATTCTAGAGGTGCAGCGATAAAAAGTCGAAACTCGTTGAATTCCCAATTCCAGTGGTTGTAATTCTGACGATTCCATATGGACAAATTGAGTTTTCAGGGCATGTTGCGATGTGCTTTTTCCAATTCATTGTTAGCTAAGCGTCTATGTTTTTGTCGAGGGAATTTTGAAAGAGGTACACGATATCAGTTTTTGATTATTCCAGTTTGGCTATTGGCTTTGTTTGTCCGCGGTCTCAGATTATGCATGCATCAGGCCACATTATTCCTTAGCCATTTTGATCCCAAATAAATTTCTACTGTTGTCTGATCTTTTAGACGTTGGTGATATTTTTTGTGGGGAGTAATTGTCTTCAAGCTTCTTTAATAAGCCTTTATAATCTTAGTTTGAAGCCTTAGGAGGTTCTTATGCGGTTTGAACATGCAATGCAAATGGTTGAACAAAATGATTCATGGCGTTTGTATTCAGAAATGCTGAAGGAAGATGGAAGGAATAATATTCCTGGCGTGTTTTATCAAGGTATTTAGGGCGTTTCGTAACCAATGTGTGTTAGAGAATGCGCATGGTTACAGGACGAAACACGGTTTTTAGTTGTGCGGCCAATTTTTTGCGCGGGCGCAAGTGTATTTTTTGTGGTTGCTTCAAGGTTTTGCGCACCAGCCGCGGCTATGTGAAATGCCAACTGTGTGGGAAGAGCAAAAGTCTGAGTCGGTTGCGCCGGGAACTGATGATTCTTCAAGGGTTTTATCAGCTCCAACCGGCTTACCGATTGGCCCAGGATTTGGGCGTCGATGTCAAAGTCGTCACCCGCATTTATCAACGGATGCGGGAGGCCCTGTACCATTTGGCCGAACTGGAAGGTGGTAAATTGAAAGGCGAAATCGAATTGGCCGAGGCCTACTTTGGGGGACGACGCAAAGGCAAACGTGGTCGAGCGGCTGCGGGTAAAAGTGTCGTGTTTGGGCTCCTGGAGCGGGATTCCCGCGTCTACACCAAAGTCGTCGAGTCGGTGAGCGCCGAGGAACTGATGCGGCATATCCAAGCCAAAACTCGGAAGGGGGCCGTCTATTACACCGATGCGTTTCGGGGCTATCAATCCTTGAAACGATACGGGAAACATCATACGATCAACCATTCCAAAGCGTTTGTAAGTCGGCGACAACCACGGAATCATATTAACGGCATTGAGGGGTTTTGGAGCTACGCGAAACATATTCTGTCTCACTATCGTGGGGTGTCCAAATATTATTTTCCCATGTACTTGAAAGAAATCGAATATCGGTTTAATCACCGTACGGAGAACTTGTTCAAACGGTTTCTCAAGATCTATTTTGGTTACGTTTCGCCCTAATTACCTTACTTCATGATGGTGTGATAATAGAAACATCTTTTCCTATAAAAAACTGAGCGTCATTTGTGGTGGTTTCTGTCGCTTCTATTGGTTGTTCTGTTGTTTTTATAGACATGAGCAGAGTATTTATGTCAATTAGATGCCTCTAGGAAAAAGATTCCTATTTAACCAGAACTCTAGTGACTGTATTCATTGAAACAAAATGAAGGTAGTTAATTTAAAAAGCGGGGGAGATAAAAAATAAAAATTTAGGTAGTGATGAGAATAGAATAAAAAGAATGAAGCAACGAGGAATTTTTATAGGCAAATAGTAAGCCAGAATGAACTTGTAGCTATCCTTTAAAAATGGGCATAGAAAATAATATGAATCTACAAGAATTTTTTAAAAATCCTGTTACCTTTTAAGCGGGATACCATTGAGATTAGAGGGTGTGAAAACAAATACGTGGTTGTTGATGATGAAGGAATTTCTCATTTTGTGCATGTTTTTTATTTCATGATAACTACCTAGTAATGCTTGCTCGATTATCAATTTTTTGGCGATTAGCTTTAGGGTATGTGACCATCCTTGCCCTTGTAATAGGAGTCAATCTTTATATTCTGAACCAGTTTAGGGCTATTACACATTTAAGTGCTGAGTTAGCCACGCATCATTTCCCAGCCGTTGAGACGGCCAAGCAGTTGATCAGCAGTCTCTATGCTCAATTGAAAAGTGATAAACAATATTTAGTATTGCGTGATACCACACTTCTGAAAGATTTTTTACAAGAAGCAGAAAACTTTAGGAAGACATTGAAAGCACTTGAGGATCAGGAAAATGTTGGCAATACACGGCAAGTGCTTGAAAGTGTCAAGGCACTTCATGAAGAATTTCATACGTTATTTCTGAGCGTCGGCGTAGAGCAAACGGAGCGGACGGACATGGCTATTGCCAATTATGAACGCCAGCGAGATTCTCTTATCGATATGATGACGCAAGCAATTAATACGTATATTAGGACTCAAGAAGCGAGTGTGGGGGCGATCCTTCGCGATTCCCATCTTCGTTCCGTCCAGGTGGAAGCTCTTACGCAACAACTCCTAATGATGGCCCTTGTTTTAGGCCTTGGCTTGGGCGGTGTTGCCAGTTATAGTATCCTTCGGCCCTTGCGGCGGGTGAGTGCCCAAATCCGTCGAATTGGCCAAGGCCAATTTGGAGGAAAGATTGCTCTAGATGTTCCGCTTGAGTTGCGAGATCTTGTTGCGCAAATCAATGCGATGGGAAAAAAACTTCAAAAACTTGACGAAATGAAATCGGAATTTTTGGCGAATATCTCTCATGAATTGCGGACTCCACTAACCTCTATTCGTGAGGGATCTCAGTTGTTGCTTGATGGGATTCCAGGGAAATTGTCGAAAGATCAACGAGAAACGCTTGCAATTATTTCTGATAGTAGCCAACGCTTAAATCAGTTGATAGGCAATTTATTGGATCTTTCAAGGATGGAGGCCGACATGGTGGCCTATAATATCCATCCGACTGATTTAAATCGTCTGGCAATTCGATCCACTGAAAAAGTAAAGTTTTTAGCAGATCGAAAAAACATTCACATTGATATGAATTTAACTTCCGAAAAAATAAAAATACAGGAAGTCGATAGTCAGAGAATGGGACAAGTCTTCGAAAACCTTCTATCAAATGCCATTAAATTTAGTCCTAGTGGTGCGACCGTCTCAATTCAATCTGAGCAAGAGCCTGCTTCCCAGGGTATACATTTTATTGTTGAAGATACTGGACCGGGTATTCCCAAAGAAGACTTACCTCATATTTTTGAGCGGTTTTATCAAGGGAAAACACAAGAGGGCCGCTTGTATGTGGGAAGTGGGATTGGCCTCGCCTTGGCGAAACGGGTGATCGAAGATCATGGTGGGACTATTTGGGCAGAGAGCACATTGGGGAAAGGTGCGGCGCTCCATTTTATTATCTCTCCCCAAAAATCAACGACAATCATTCATTAACAACGTATGGTGAGTTCTAGAAATGAACGCTTGTATGCCTTTTTGTTAATAATTGGGATGTTGCTATTGGGTTCGTGTGCAGAGAAGAGTGTAGATGCTGAACGAGCCATTGAATTTCACACGGTTTCTGCGAGTAATCTCACGGAAGTCTTAGATCCTGAGCTGGAAGATATTCCTTATTTTAAGGCTATAGCTGAAGAGCAGGAGAGACAACTAGGGGTCTGCAAAGAGGCAGACGAATGTCGCACTGCTCACTTTCTTCGTGGTCTAGCGGCCTTATTTGAAAATCGTGAATTAGCTGCGCTGCATTTTCGAAAAGTTGTCGCTTCTAGGCCAAATAGTATATTGGCCGGCGAAAGCAGGTTTTGGTTATGGTTTTTAGATGTGTTGAATACGCCGAATAACGCAGGGCTCACCGCTCAAGAACTTATTAAGCGATTGACTCGTGAAGTGGTGGCCAAAGAGCTATCAATACATGAACTAAGTACGAAAATAGAAAATTCTTCGGTGGAAGATCTAAAAGTTGAGTTGGCTTTTAAGGATGAATTGCTGAAAAAACAGAAACAAGCCATGATGAATTTGACCGAACAATTAGAGCAAGGGAAAAAAGATATAGCCATTCGCCAAGAGGTTCAACAAGCGCTCAAGGCAAGTGAGAAGAAAGTTGAAGAGTTAACCAATCAATTAGAAGCCTTGCGCCGAATTGATCAGGAAATTCGCGAAAAGGTTCCCCCAACTCGGCCATCTGAAAAAATGACTCCAAGTCAAGATGTGGAGCTGCCAGAAGAAACTCAAGTGCCAATGTTGGAAGATCCCCAATCTCAACCCTAGGAAGTAAAGATCAAGTGCAGAAGGAATTTCACTGCTCAAATTTTGTTGTCTAGAGGGAATTGAAAGGTCTCATATTGAGACAAGAGGAGCTATTATGGCTGACGAACGAATTCTTGTTGTTGACGACGATCCAAGTTTATTGACCTTGCTGAAAATGCGCTTGCGTTCTATGGGGTTTGTCGTAACAGCCTGTGGCACAGGTGAAGATGCGTTACATTGTGCGCAAGAAGATCCGTATGACTTTGCAATATTAGATCTTCGATTACCTGATGCTGATGGGTTAGATCTGATGGAAGAATTGCATCAACATCAGACGAACCTTCCGGTATTGATCTTGACGGCCCATGGGTGTATCCCAAATGCCGTACAAGCAATGAAGAAGGGGGCCTATGGCTATCTCACAAAGCCCTTTGATGATAAGGAGCTACAAGAGAGTATTGATAAGGCTTTGACAACGAAACGGATGAGTGAGGAAATTCATCGTTTGCAGCTGCTCGTCAATGAATTATACGGATTAGATAATGTGGTTGCTCGTAGTCCACAGATGCATGCGGTGCTCCAACAAGTGGCACGGGTGGCGAAAACTGACACGACAATTTGTATCTCTGGGGAAACAGGGACCGGAAAAGAAGTTATTGCCCGTGTGATTCATTGTAATAGCCCCAGAGCATCAAAGCCATTTGTGGCCGTGAATTGCGCAGCCGTTCCAGAAACCCTATTCGAAAGTGAATTATTTGGTCATCTCAAAGGGTCATTTACTGGCGCACATCAAAATAAACGTGGCTTAATTCACAGTGCAGATAAAGGGACTCTTTTTTTGGATGAAATTGGAGAAATGCCGTTATCGTTACAAGGAAAATTACTACGAGCTATCCAAAATCGAGAAATTTTACCAGTCGGAGGGCAGGTTCCGATCAAGATTGATGTGAGAATTTTAGCTGCTACGAATATTGACCTGCAGCAATCAGTAAGAGAAGGCTCTTTCCGAGAAGATCTCTATTACCGCATTCATGTCGTGCCTCTTCATCTCCCACCTTTACGAGATCGACGGGATGACATCCCTTCCCTCGCCCAGTTCTTTTTGAAACGCCATGGGGAACACCACCACAAAAGTGTGAAAGGGTTTTCGCCTGAGGCGATGCAAAGTATGCTAACGTATGCCTGGCCAGGAAATGTTCGAGAGTTAGAAAATTTAATTGAGCGGGCCGTGGTGATGTCCCCTCAAGAAACGATAACGGCAGAATTCCTTCCCCTTGCCACTCAAGAAGCAAAGCAACCTGGCAGTTTGCAACCGTTAACAGAAGCCAAAGAAGCTTTTGAAAAAGATTACCTCAAAGATCTGTTGTGCACTACTCAAGGTAATATCTCACGAGCTTCACAAATCGCAGGGCGGTATCGAGCAGATTTCTATAAACTCTTAAAAAAATATGGTCTCCATCCTTCTGATAAACCAACTGATATTCCCTCGCGTTTTACCCGTTCTGAATAAATCATAAATTTCTTTACGTGCGAGGATAAATATCCATACGTTTTTCACCTAGGAATGATTCTCATTGCGGGTCTGTTGAAAAAAACTGTCAGTGGCGTTCTCGCCATTTTCTGTACTCATCTAGTGCCAGTACGCTCCGCGCGCAAAAATGGTTGTAGCCTTGCTGAACGGACTTTTTTTGACCGACCCTGGAGACCTCTGATAGTCAACGGTTCTTTGGAGAAATGTGCCCCTTGATATCTTTATTATTCAACATTCTCATTGCCGATGTTCAATTTCCAGAGTTCAACCAGTTTCTGGTGCTTTTTCCCAAATGGGTTTTTCCATTCAAAATAGTATTGACATAAAAGTCACTTTACGTTCCTCTGCCCAGTTTGCTCTCTTCATAAGCTAGTAGGTTTTTCTAGGGGTATGTGGAGTTTTCCCCTTTAGTTTCAAATAGAACCATCCGAAGAATTAGGAAGAGGTTTTTAGCAAAAAACCCTTGGCAATGATTGTTATGTCTTCCAAAAATTTTAAAATTCAGATATTATTTTGTAATCATGTATGATTTTAATCAACAGAAAAATATAGGTTATCATGCGTGGATAATTGGAGCGTGCATCTTAATTGGGGGTCTGGTCATTTATCTCTATAAAGATGTTCTATGGGGCATGGGCAGTGATTGGAATAACAATCCGGACTATTCCCACGGTTTTTTGGTGCCATTTCTTTCGCTCTTTTTCATTTGGGAACGCTGGAAAGTGTTAACAGATGAGACCCCATCTCCCAGTACATGGGGCATAGGACTTTTGTCGCTAGGTTTAATTTCGCTGGTTATTGGACTTGTTGGTGCAGAATTGTATGTTCAACGAATGTCGTTGATTGTTGTCCTATCCGGCATTGTTCTATTGATTCTAGGGTGGAAATATCTGTGGTTATTGAGCCTCCCTATTGGGTTTTTAGTTTTCATGATTCCATTGCCTGCGATTGTTGTGAACACTATTGCCTTTCCCTTACAGCTTTTTGCAGCACAAACGGCCTCATTTTGTTTGTTTTCTCTTGGTATTCCAGTGCTTCGAGAGGGCAATCTGATCATGCTTGCCTCAACAACGTTGGAAGTTGCAGAGGCCTGTAGTGGTTTGCGTTCGTTGTTGTCATTGTTAGCTTTAGGCACGGTGTATGGATATTTTTCCCAAAACGTGATGTGGAAACGTTGGGCCTTGGTGATTCTCTCTGTGCCTATTGCCATTGTGGCGAATGCTGCTCGGGTTAGTGGTACAGGAATTCTGGCGCATTATTTTGGGGCAGAAGCCGCTGAGGGGTTTTATCATACCTTTGAAGGATGGCTTGTCTTTGTTGTTGCCTTTGTCTTGCTCTTTATCTGTGGGTTGATATTAGGAAAAATTGGGCGTCAAGTCCCTGCAACGTCAACTGTTACTGCCTTATGATAAAAAAGTGGCCTTTCCTTATTGTGATTCTTTTACTACTGGGGACGTTTGGTCTCATTCAATCAGTCTCAAAAAATGAACAACTTGTGAGTAATAAAGCTTTTTCTGAGTTTCCTTTACAGCTTGTAGGAGAATGGAAGGGGAGGGAACTAGGCTTAGACGAGAAAGTATTAGATGTTCTGCAATTGAGTGATTATATGATGCGGGTCTATGCCCCTGTTGTTGCACAAGGCGGAGAAGAAGCTGAATTAGTTGGGAATGCTCAACAACTACCCACCACGGCTAGTACTGCGTCTCGTCTGCCGGTGTGGCTCTATGTCGGCTTTTATCAGAGCCAACGGACTGGGGCGACCTATCATTCTCCAAAAAATTGTTTGCCAGGAGCTGGGTGGCAGTTTATGGAATCAGACTTTACCACATTAACCATGCCAGATCAGGCAAAGATTACGGTGAATAAGGTCCTTATCCAAAAGGGCTTGGAGAAACAAATTATCTTGTATTGGTACCATGATAGAGGCCGAGTGATTGCGAGTGAATATTGGGCGAAAGGCTATCTGGTCTGGGATGCTATGACGAAAAACCGCTCAGATGGTTCGTTAGTAAGGATCTCTGTTCCTGTCAAAGAGGGTACGGTAGAAGAAGCGTTCGACCATGGAGTGAAATTTTTACATGATATGTGGCCGACGTTACTTGAACACATGCCGGATCATTCCGTGATCTAATCTTTCTAGAAAATCCATCCCAAAGGTTCGTATGAGTATGTGGGTCATTCCCTGTTTTCTGAGTGCAGGGGGGGCTTTCCTTCTTGGAGCTATCCTGTATACGAAAAAGGTCGACAACCCCATTTTTACCCCATTGTCTTTCGTCATGGGGGTGTTAACCTGGGTTCATAGTCTTAATGGATTTATTACGTTGTTCCCTGAATATCTCCTCATGGGGAAACGTGGGATTCTTCTTGGGGAATTGGCTCTACCTGTTTCGCTTGGATATGTGACCCTTACCTTCCTCCGGCCTCTCTCTCCTGCTTCAAATAAAAGAATTTACAACAAGTTTGTCATCATAGCAGTGGGCGCCATTTCATTGAGCTTCGGGGTCCTGGCTTGGCCTGAAATAATCTTTCAACAAAATCCTGATGGAGAGGTTGTCTTCCCAAGATTTGTCGGGTGGATTATGTGGGGGTTTATTCTTCTCGCCTTAGTTGTTGGATTATCTCAGGTGGAACAAATTCTTCGTCAAACTCGTGACCCTTTACGTTTCGAAATGAAATTTGTGTTGATTGGATTAGGTGGTTTGGCTGGGATTGCCATTGCTCAAGCCAGTCAACTGCTCTTATTGCCGGTGTGGACACATTCAAATGCCTGGGTAGGAGGAATGGCTGCGTGTATTTCTCTGGCATTGATTGCGTTTGGGTTAGGACGGTGGCGTATTCATGATTTAAGCCAAAAAATACAGGTGAGTCACCAAGCTTTGTATACCTCGCTTACGTTCTTATGCGTTGGAGGGTATTTGATTCTGGTTGGAATCGTGGCAGAGGTGATCAAGGAGACTGGATGGGAAATAGGGGATGCTCTTGGGGCTCTGCTTCTTTTTGTTGCAGGGATTGGATTAGTTGTCGTGGTTGCCTCACGGCAAGTTCGTGCTGAATTGCAGCAATTTGTCTCAAGGCATTTTTTCCGTACGAGATATGATTATCGTCAAAAGTGGTTGGAAGTGACCGAGGCCTTTTCTGACTGTGATGATAGCCAACAAATTTGGGATCGATATCTTGAATGGTTGAGTCGAACTTTTGGCGCTCCTCGTGTCACGATTTGGAAGCGATTTGATGTGGATGGACAATACCATCAAATTCGAACAATTAACTCAGGCGCTCCTCCTCTTCCAATAACAGAGACGCATGATTTGATTCAACAAATTCATATTCATAAAGATCCATTTATTATTGACCATGAAAAGCATAAGGATACGCAACTCAAAGACTTCCTTCAAAAGACAGAAGCGCATATTTGTGTGCCTTTAGTGACGGCAAAGGCAGATATTTTAGGGTTTTGCACATTAAGCAGGGAGTTGCATGATCGCAGCTATGATCATGATGACTTTGATCTTCTTCGTGCCATTGCCCATCATGTGACCATGTTATTAATTCAGTTTCAATTAGTTGAAGATCGAAATGTGACAGCTAAATGGGAAGCGGTGCATAGGTTTTCAGGGTTTTATCTTCATGATTTAAAAAATTTGGCCTCAAGTTTATCAATGGTGGTTCAAAATGCTGAACAATATGGTAAGGATCCTGACTTCCAGGCTTCGGCCATGCGCACAGTCCGCACAACTTCTCAACGTATGATGGAGCTTATGGCGAAGCTGGCCAATCAGTCAAAAGGCCTTGAAAAAGAAAAACAGAAAAATGTTCGCGCTGTGGATATGAATGACATCATTCAAGAAACCTTGGACTCTCTGAATGGTTCTGGTTGTCTTCCAACATTTTATCCTGGAACAAATATCCCACAACGAGAATTGCAAGTAGAACCAATGAAACAAGTCTTGTTGAATATCATCCTGAATGCTCGTCAAGCGATGGATGGTAAAGGATCTATAGATATTGCCACGATGACTGAGGGGCAGGACCTGAAGGTGGAAATTAGGGACACGGGCCCTGGTATTCCTAGCCATCGATTAGAAAACTTGTTTCAACCGTTTAAAAGTTCGAAGAAAACAGGGTTGGGAGTTGGTTTGTTCCAATGTAAGCAAATGGTTGAAGATAATCATGGGCATATATGTATTGAAAGCCAAGAAGGGCATGGAACAAAAGTTATTCTTACGTTTCCAGCTGAAACTGCCGATACGTAAGGTGAGGGCTTAGGCCGGTGTATTTACTCGTGGTATTTCAATAATATGAGATAGATATGGATAAATTGGACCACAAAGAAGATGTATCATTACTGCCAGCTCTGCTGCTGGTCGATGATAGCCAGGAAATTCGGGAACAAATGAAGTGGGGCTTGAAGCCTCAGTACACTATTTTTGAAGCAGATAGCCGTGACAAGGCATTAGAAATATTACGGCGAGAGAAGGTGGTGTTGGTTACCTTAGATTTAGGTTTGCCTCCAGATGCAGATGGGGCCTCAGAGGGTTTACGGGCCTTAGAACAAATTATTGAAGTGAATCCTCTCATCAAGGTTGTAGTGATCACGGGAAATCAAGATCGCGCAAATGCATTAAAGGCCATTGAGTTAGGGGCCTATGATTTTATGGAGAAGCCGGTTGACTTAGAAGTTTTGAAGACAGTCCTCCAGCGTGCTGGCTATTTGTCTGGTTTGGAGGAAGAAAACCAAAAATTATTGGAGCGTGAAGAAAAACGTGGAATTCCTGACATTATTGGTGCCAGTCCAGTGATGGCCAAGGTTTTTGATACGATTCGGCGCGTGGCAAGTTCTGATATTTCAGTATTGGTTGTTGGAGAAAGTGGGACAGGGAAAGAATTAGTTACACGCGCCATTCACCGACAAAGTCCTCGGAAAGATGGGCCATTTATCGCAATTAATTGTGGGGCTATTCCAGAGACACTTTTAGAAAGCGAGTTGTTTGGTCATGAAAAGGGTGCTTTTACAGGGGCTCATATGCAACGTCCCGGGAGAATCGAATCTGCTGAAGGGGGCACACTCTTTCTGGATGAAATTGGGGAAATTACCCCAGCTCTTCAGGTCAAACTTCTTCGAGTTTTGCAGGAGCGGACCGTCGAACGGGTTGGTGGGCGAGTTGAAATTCCTGTAGATGCACGAGTCTTGGCCGCTACCAATAGTGACTTGCAATTGGCCATGAAAGAGGGACGATTTCGCGAGGATTTGTTTTATCGATTAAATACAGTCACAATTCCAGTCCCGCCTTTGCGGGATAGAGGCGCGGATATTACGATGTTGGCAAAAGTGCTGCTTCAACGTTTTGGTGAAGAGGCCAAAAAGAAGATTGCCGGCTTTTCAAGAGAAGCACTTCTGTCACTAGAGCAATACCATTGGCCGGGGAATGTTCGGGAATTAGAAAACCGTATTCGTCGAGCTGTAACCCTGACGGACAGTCCGAGAATTTCTCCTGCTGATTTAGATCTGGATGAGCCAAAAGATGTTCAAGCGGGCCCAACCCTAAAAGAGGCTCGAGATGAAGTGGAAAAGCGCATTATTGAGCAAACACTTACTAAAACCGGAGGGAATATTACTAAAGCTGCCACAATTCTTTCCGTGAGCCGTCCTACTCTTCATGACCTAATTTCCCGCCATAATATTAAAAAGTAAAATATTTTCATAGTTATGCATCTTGCCAGGTGTGGTATTTTATGATCGGTACGATGCGTTAATTTTTACGTAATCGTAGGTCAAGTCGGTGGTCCATTGCTTGGCTGTTCCTTTCCCCATGCCAAGAGATACCGAAATCGTATATGCTGGGTTTTGCATGATTTTTTGAACTTGGCGTTCAATGTGTTTCCCTAAGCCGTTCCCATTTTTTACTATAATTACCTCGTTAAATGCGATAACGATACGTTCGGCATTGAGAGCATATCCAGATCGTCCTAATGCCGCGATGAGGCGCCCCCAATTTGGATCAGCACCAAAAATAGCTGTTTTCACAAGCAATGATGTGGCAAGAGTTTGAGCAATATGTTTGGCCGCTTGATGACTGGCTGCCTCAATGACTTGGATTTCAACAACCTTGGTGATGCCTTCCCCATCTTGGCAAATCTCCATGGCTAAATTGTGACAAGCCTCATGCAATAGCCTTTGAAATTGTGCATGGGCATCCCCTTTGGAGCGAATAGCTCTATTGCCTGCTTTCCCATTAGCTAGGCAAAGCACGGTGTCATTAGTGCTGGAATCACCATCAATAGAAATGCAATTAAATGTTTGATCCACGATGGTGTGCAGCATTTTTTGTAAGACTCTTGCATCAATGACCGCATCTGTTG
The DNA here is from genome assembly GCA_965223635.1 of Nitrospirales bacterium. Lineage (GTDB taxonomy): Bacteria > Nitrospirota > Nitrospiria > Nitrospirales > UBA8639 > Nitrospira_E. Next base: position 773,492 of record OZ245007.1, on the reverse strand, counting down.
TGAGATAGGCAAGCATCGTGGCCATATTTGGATGGATCATTCCTGACCCTTTTGCCATACCACCTACGGTCACAACTTTCCCTGCGATGGTTTGTCGAATCGCAACGGATTTCGGCCGTGTGTCTGTGGTCATAATGGCTTGAGCTGCTTTTCGAGCCCCAGTCTTTTTCAGTTGGGAAATGAGAAGTGGAATACCTTTTCTCAAAGTCTGCATAGGAAGTGGGACTCCAATAACTCCTGTCGAACCAACAAAAACAGAATGTGTGGGAATTCCTAATTGGGTTGCCACGAGGTGGGCAGTTTCCTCTGCATGTTTAACACCCTCAGCTCCGGTAAACGCATTGGCATTGCCACTGTTGACGATCATCGCTTGGCCAATTCTTTTTTTGAGATGGCGCCGGCCAAGAGTCACGGCGGCGGCAGGGAGCGTATTTTTTGTGAAAACACCAGCAATAGGACCAGGGTTTTCTGAAAACAGTAGCGCTAAGTCGAGTTGCTTCCCCTGTTTAATACCGCAATGGATTCCTGCTGCGGCAAACCCCTTTGGTGCGGTGATTCCACTGTTTGCTTGTTTAGGCATGCCGTATCTCTATTCTGTAGCTACAAAAGTGAAAGGTATTAGGGGAAGAGGCCTGGATTGGTTAATCCCATGGTTTCAGGAAAGCCAGTCATAAGATTCATACATTGAATGGCTTGCCCTGCGGCACCTTTGACCAGATTGTCGAGTGCTCCGTTACTAACAATATGGCCTGTTCGTGGATCATGTGTATAGCTTAGATCGCAAAAGTTTGCTCCCCGCAGGTTTCGAGGGTTGACGAACTCAGCCTGAGGAAACACTCGAATAAATGGCTCACTCTCATAGTAGTCTCCATAAATGTTTGCTAAATCTGCAGGGGTTACATGCGATTGGATTTTAGCGTAAGCAGTACTTAATATCCCTCGATTCATTGGGATGAGGTGCGGGGTAAACATGAGTGATATGGGTGAATGGCCTTGTTCAGACTTCGAGAAGAGATGGTTAAGTGCTTGCTCGATTTCTGGTAGATGACGGTGTGTGGAAATTTTATACGCATGAATTGCTTCATGGGCTTCTGGAAAATGAAAGCCTAAGGCTGGGGAACGCCCAGCGCCCGATACCCCTGATTTTGTATCAATAATAATGGAGTGGGGCTCAATAAGATTTTTGGCAATAAGCGGAGCGAGTTGTAAAATTGCGACTGTGGGGTAGCAGCCGGGAACGGCGACTAATGGGCTGTTTTTAATTGCAGCGCGATGTAGTTCTGGCAATCCATAGATCGCTGTGTGCAATAATTCAGGATGAGTATGAGGTGTGTGATACCATTGTTCGTAAACCTGAGGATTGGTAAGCCGATAATCAGCACTCAAATCAATGACCTGTTTTTTATGTGAAAGGAAGTCAGCCACCAGTTCCAGGGATTGGGTATGGGGTAGCGCAAGAAATATTAAATCCACGTTTTTGCCAATGGTTGGCACATCAAGAGATGAAACTTGACTTTCAATGATCTTAGTTAAATTGGGAAGAAGGGCGGAAACTGAGAGCCCTTCCGATTTACTAGAAGCCACTATGCGGCGAATGTGTATGTTTGGGTGAATGGTGAGGAGACGCAACAACTCTCCACCAGTGTATCCACTTGCGCCGATGACAGCGACCTCTAATTTTTCAGTCATGAAAGCCTCACTCAAATATCATGAAGGATACGCATAAACTTGAAATGGTGGATGTACAACCTATTCTTACCTAATGGAAAAGCAAGTCGTTCTGTATCTGTCTTGATAGAAAAAAAGGGGAGGCTCTTTTGAACCTCCCCTCACGCATTCTTTCTATATGGTGTTCTTTCAGAGAGCAGAAATTAGCGTTTTGAATATTGGAATTTGGCTCTGGCTCCTTTTTGGCCATATTTTTTGCGTTCCTTGACGCGTGAATCGCGTGTGAGCAGCCCCTGTTTTTTGAGAGGATCACGTAATTCAACAGCATGTAAGGCTAAGGCTTTAGCAATAGCATGCCGAAGGGCTCCAGCTTGGCCTGAGATTCCACCTCCGGAAAGGGTTGCCTTCACATTAAATTGCCCCTCAGTTTTTGTCACTTCAAAGGGCGTCTGCACTTGAATTTGGTGTGATAATCTTGGGAAATAATCTTCTAAAGCGCGAGAATTAATCTGAATATTCCCTTGGCCAGGTTCTATCCAGGCCCGAGCAATGGCATATTTCTTTTTCCCGGTGGCGTATTGAATGGTGTCAACCATAATCTCGCAGTCTCTCCTTCTTTTGCTAAAGAGTTAGGGCCTAAACCTATAGGGACAGAGGGCTAGGGTTTTGCGCTTGATGGCAATGCTCGGGTCCACTATAAATGCGAAGCTTTCTGGCCATCTGTTTTCCCAATGTGCATTTAGGCAACATTCCTTTAATGGCTTTAGATAAGATCTCAGTCGGTTTTTTGGCATGAAGATGTTCCGCTGAGATCGACTTAATACCTCCCGGATAGCCGGTATGGTGATAATAAATTTTATCTTTAAATTTGTTGCGCGTAAATTGTACCTGACTTGAGTTAATAATGATGACGTGATCTCCGGTGTCCACATTTGGGGTGAAAATAGGCTTATGCTTTCCACGAAGAATAGAAGCTACTTGGGTCGCAAGGCGACCAACGGTTTTTCCTTTGGCGTCAACCACAAACCATTTTCGTTCAACTTCCAATGGTTTCGCTTGAAATGATTTCATGAGAATGCGAGTTCCTTTCCGACAATCAATAAATGTAGCGCAGATTGAGGCTTACGCTTCAGGTTGCTGGGTTCCTTTTTGATCTAGCTTGGAGAGCCACGTATCTAAGTCTTCTCCTCCGCGTTGTTCCAAGACTTCAGGTGTGACATAGATTGGACATTGAGACCGAACTGCTAGCGCAATCGCATCGCTGGGACGGGAGTCGACAGATTTTTCTAAGCCATCTTTTTCTAAAAGGAGCGTCGAAAAATACGTATTATTTTTGACTTCCGTAATGACCACTTTGTTGAGGGTGAACCCGAGGTGGGAGGTAAAGCTGCAGATCAAGTCATGGCTCATTGGTCTTGGCGGAACAACATTCTCCAAGGCCAGCCGGATAGAGGTTCCTTCGGCCGTTCCCACCCATATAGGCAATACTTCAGAGTTTTGTTCATCACGAAGGACAACAATTTGCGTGTCCGTGTTTGGGTCAACTAAAACGCCATGTACTTTAAGAGGAATAAGCGTATTGGTTTCAGCCATCACTATGCCACCACGGAGAATTGAAACTGATGTGAGAGAGAAACATATAGAGTGTTACGCATCAGGTTTTCCAAAGTCTTCAGGCTTAAGATTTTCCAGCCATCGCTCTAATTCTTCAGAGTTTTGTTTATGCAACACTTCCCCAGAGGCAAAAATCGGTGCCTCTGTGCGGAGTGCAACGGCAATCGCATCACTAGGTCGAGAGTCAACGGTAAACTCAGAATCTCCAAACAAAAGGTGAATTTTCGCAAAATAAGTATTTTCCTTCAAGTCAGAAATAACCGTACTGATGACTTTTGCATCCATATTATCCAACAGGGTTTTCATGAGGTCATGGGTCATGGGCCTTGGCGGAGCAATTTTCTCTAGTGCAAAGCTGATCGCGCTGGCCTCAGACTTCCCTACCCAAATGGGAAGCATATCAGAATGTTCTTCGTCTCGGAGTATGACGATATAGGCATTATTATAGGGATCAAAGAGCAGACCCCTTACATTCATTTGATTTAACATAAATAGAGAATACTAAGTAAAATAGTGTATTTGTGAAATCCAACCTTAAAAAATACCATTATATTCCAAGAAAAGTCAATAAAAATGAGGGGTTATATATATGTTTCTGTATCAAGGGAGAAAGGGCCAACATTATTCCATCAGTATACACCATCTGAAATAATAAGAGGAGAGTCCTGCCAGATTTGTCTGAACTCTTTTAATGTTACAACGTAGCCCTCGTAGTCTTGGTAATCAGAACACACATTCTATCTATGTTTCTTGCGGTTGCCAGAAAGACGGAACGGACCTGGTTTCTTATATTCACGTAGGCGAAGGTCATCATCCGTTAGTACTTTGTGAGTAATGGTGCCACCAGAGTAGTCAATGCTAAGGCTGGTAGTGGAATTAGTATTTTAGCGATGACGGCAAACTTCCAAAAGGCATGAATGCCTGCTTTGAGTAGTCCTTTCCCTGGCCATAAATCGCGTCGGTATTGTCTATGTCATCGAAGTTGCATTATGGCCTTGGTCATCATTTTGGTTTGGACTCTATAGGGTAGGTTAGCCCTGCCTTTGGGTTTTATGCTGGACTTCCATTTCATTTTGTCATCCATCACAATCAAGCCTTTGAGCGGCATTCTCAGCCCAGGGTGACTGCTGCTAACCGCTAGCCGCTCATAAGGGAAATGTTTTCAGGCTAATCCTTTTTGTAGACAAGAAGATTTGCAGGAAACGTGAAGAAAAGCCTTTCTTTTCATTGCCTGGTAAGCAGATCTCTCCGGGCAATGACAAATAGTAAGAACCGGAATCTTTCAGCATTTCCAAGTTCGGATAGGCGAAAGAGATTGGTACGGTTCTTTGGATTAATTCATTCGGGAGGTTTCTTGAAATCTTACTTAAGTAACTTAAAATCCCCCTACCGACTTGGTTGCTCTCAAATAGCCTAGGATGATGTCTCTTCGAGAAATAATGCCGGCCAACGTGCCGTCGTCATCAACAACTGGGGTCCGGATGAAATGTCTTTCTTGTAGTAGATGGACGATCTCCATGGCCGGCGTATTTCGGGTCACGGTGACGGGATCTTTCGTCATAATCTCCCCTGCCGTTACCTGGTCCATTTCCTTACACTCTTCAATGGTCTTCAGCAAGTCAAACTCGCTCACAAGACCTACTAGTTTCCCATTGTTCGCCAATATTGGGACGCTTCCAAACCCGCCTTCGGTCATCGCTCCAGCCAAACTATCGACCGTATCGTCCACGTGGAAAAACGTCACTACATCTTGCATAAATTGCTCTGCCTCAAGGGTTTTGAAATCCCTAGCCCCAACCATGTAATCAACTCGTCGCATAAGTCACCTTTCTTTTCTATTAAGCGTTTAGTTGTACAGAAATGACTGTTGGTTATGTTCCGCTTTCTTTGCTCCCTTATGAAATATGAAAAGGGAGATGTATTGAGCCCACCAGCGTATCGCTCGAAATTTTTCACTTTCATGTGGCGACATCAACGCTCTGGCTTGTGTAAACGTAGCAGACACTACCTTTACGGATCACTTTCCTTCATGCGACCTTAATGACAAGATTATTCAGATGATCCATTCCGATGCAGTCGACAATACAGTATCCTCGGTAATGTGTCTGTCCATTTTTTCCTGCAGTGAATGTTACGCTGGATTTTCGATTAAAAAACCGGATCTTATCGCTTTCAACAGTCCAGCCTTCATCAGTGGCGATGGCTATTTGGTGGACATCCCCGACCGCAAGACTATTCGCGGCTTCATCAAACACGAAGACTATCTTTACGGTTTTTCCTTTCTCTATTTTCAACGGATTTTTCGATCCTAGTAACGTATCTTTCTCATCGAAAAACCCATTTTGGTTAATTTTGACAATCAGCTTCAGATCTGGTTTGGAATTCGCAAAAACAACGCCCAACGAACCTGGAAAAGCTCCACTAGCCAATGCCAAAGTCATAACCAAAACAACAAAATTGAACTTCCATTCTTTCACTTATTCTGCCTCCTCTTTTTTTGTGATTCGTTTATTCTCTATTTTTAGAGTACTACGCAATTCTTATTCTGGTTAGCGGTAGTCTATTCCACTATGAAACGAACGAAAGTACGGTTCGGTTCATGGGTGAGGGATGCCGATCATCATGAATGACATGCCACTCAAAATACTCGAATATGTTCATCAATTTTTGAACGGAGTTGGGTTATGGGAGCGAGTGTGAAAGTTATAGACTTCTACAACTGCTTGGGTTCAGGCTGTGTTGCTTCGACTCCTCTGCCACCAGTACGGAAAAATTGACGAAGGCGTTCTGTTGGTCGTTCTGTAATAGACCAACAATTATCAAATCTAGCGCGGAGGACCACAGGCTGTAAGTCTGGGGAAACTACTTGAAAGTCGAGTTTTGAAGTTGTTGTGCCACTGATTGCTTGATCCAATCAGCCACTTTGTTGGGGGGAAGCAAGACTTTTTCTCCTGTTTTTCTATCTTTTATTTCAAGGATATTGTTGGCTAAGCCTTTGTCGCCAATAATAATGTGATAGGGGGTGCCAATCATATCGGCGTCATTGAATTTGACGCCTCCTCGTTCATTCCGATCATCAAGCAAGACTTCTATGAAATCCTGTGTTAATTCCTGATAGAGCTGCTCGGATGCAAGACGAACGGCGTCCGAATTCGTGACAGGTAAAATGTGGGCCTGGAAGGGCGCGATGGGCATAGGCCAGCAAATGCCTTTTGCATCATGGTTTTGCTCAATTGCGGCGGCGGCGGTTCGTCCAATCCCAATGCCATAACACCCCATAATTGCGGGATGACTTTGGCCATCTGGGTCAAGATACGTGGCCTCCATTTTTTCACTATATTTGGTGCCTAACATAAAGACATGACCGACTTCGATGCCTCGTGCTGTTTGAAGAAGGCTGCCAGTTTTTGGAGACGGATCCCCAGCTTGAGCTTGCCGGAAATCACCCCAAGCATCAATAGTAAAATCTCGTGTTGGGTTGACGTTGACTAAATGAACATCTAGTTCATTGCCACCAACAATAAAATTGTTAAGTACTCCGATGGCGTGATCCGCCAGAATGCGCACATTGGAAAGTCCTACGGGTCCAACAAATCCCACCGGTGCGGTCGTTATTTTCTCTACTAGCTCAGGTGATGCCATGGTCAGGTCATGCAGTCCCAAAAACCGCTGAATTTTTATTTCATTTGCCTGATGATCTCCACGGATTAATACGGCTGCAATCTCGTTGTCACTCGTTTGATATAGCAAGGTTTTTACTACGCTCTTGGCTTCGACTTTGAGCAATGCGCAGAGATCTTCAACTGATTTGGCATGTGGGGTGGAGACTTTTTCTAAGGGTTGGAGGGCCTCAGGTGCTTTTGCTGTTGGAGGCAAGACCTCTGCTCGCTCTACATTAGCGGCATATTGGCTGTCTGGGTCGAAGACGATTAATTCTTCTCCCGTGTTAGCTAAGACCATGAATTCGTGTGAGGAGATGCCACCGATAAGTCCGGTATCAGCCTCGACCGGTCGAAATTGTAAGCCGGTTCGAGAAAAAATACGACAGTAGGCGTCGTACATTCGCTGATAATTTTCTTGTGCTCCGGCTTCGTGTTGGTCAAAGCTGTAGGCATCCTTCATAATGAATTCTCTTCCCCGCATCAATCCAAATCGCGGTCGAATTTCATCGCGAAATTTTGTTTGAATTTGATAGAGGGTGAGCGGTAATTGACGATACGAGCGAACTTCTCGTCGAAATAGGTCGGTTACAACTTCCTCATGTGTGGGTCCTAAACAAAAGTCTCGTTCATGTCTATCCTGTAAGCGAACAAGTTCCTTCCCATAAAAATCCCAACGGCCAGTTTCTTCCCATAGCTCTGCCGGTGAGAGGATTGGCAGTAAAAGTTCTTGGGCGCCAGCCCGATTCATTTCTTCGCGAACAATGGCTTCGATTTTTCGAATAACACGGAGGCCAAGAGGAAGGTAGGAATAAATGCCGGAGGCCACTTTTCTAATCATGCCGGCTCGTAGCATCAAGCGATGGCTGATCACTTCAGCCTCGCCAGGGTCTTGTCTCATGGTTGGTATAAATGATTGTGAGAGTCGCATGGATATCCTTTTCTACACGTGGAGGAAACAAACACAGATTAGAGGAGTCATGAACGGTACTGTACTGTAGATGATGAGGCGAGATCTATTGAAGAATCCGATTGATGTCATTCCAGAAGGCATAGCCCATGAGACAAAATAAGACGAGAATTCCGGCTTGTTGGGCGATTTCTCGTGATCGCTCCTGTAAGGGGCGGCCTAAAATGGCTTCGCAGGCAAAAAAGAAGAGATGCCCACCATCCAGAACGGGTATGGGTAATAAATTGAGTATGCCGAGATTTATACTAAGAATAGCAATGAGCCACATGATGCTCCCGAGACCTTGTTCGGCATGTTCTCCAGAAACATCGGCGATCATCAGTGGTCCGCCAATATTCTTTGAAGAGATTTCGCCTGTGATCAACTTCACGATTCCAATAACCGTCAGCTCACACCAATCCCAAGTAGCCTTTAAGCCGTCCCATGGAGCCAGGTACCATGAGGGACTACGCAAGATGCTGCCTCGACCTGAGATTTGAATGCCAATTCGGCCAATGGTCAGCGTTTCTCCTTCAGGGCTGGTGATTGTGTGGGGTTCAGGTGTAATCGACAGAACCAATGGCGCTCCTTTTCGCTCGACCTGCATTGTTAAAGGAGCCCCAGGACTTTTTCGAACGATTTCGGTCATTTGAGACCAGGTTGCAATTGATGTGTCATTGATTCGCGTAATTCGGTCCTCGGGTAGTAACCCTGACATTTTGGCAGGAGTGTCAGGCATAACCTTTCCTACAACCGGCGCATGATCTTCAATGCCGAGTAGGTAAATGGGTTCGTCGTCAGGTTTGTCCGGATTGATTTCAGCTGTCGGCGTTATGATAAATGTCTTAGAGCTTGTTCCACGAAGGACATCAAGTGTGACTGGTCGACCGTGGGTGGTATGAAGAATCTGATACAATTCTCCCAAGGTGGAAATTTCTTCTTCATTGGCACGGGTAATGCGATCATCTAGTTCTAAGCCGGAGAGGGCAGCAGGCGAACCGGGTGTTATGGCTTCCACGATGGGCAACATCTTCTCAATGTTGGGGAGGAAGAGCGGGGCTCCGAAGCCTAACATGCCGGTAAAGATTAAATAACTGAGGATGAAATTAAACCCGGGTCCTGCTGCGACAATCAACATTTTGTGGAGAAGGGATTGATGCATGAATGAAACTTTTTGATCTTCAACAGAAATCGTTTCGCCACCTTCTTCGCCAAACATTTTAACGTAGCCTCCCAGCGGAATAGCGGACACAACAAATTCGGTTTCTCCGACTTGTCGTCCGACTAATCGAGGACCAAATCCGATAGAAAATTTGAGCACTTTGACGCCGACCCATCGGGCCACAAGATAATGTCCATATTCATGAAAGGTAACAAGGACACCCAAAACGATCAAAAACCACCATAGTTTTTGACCGAAAACGAAAATAGAGTCTGGAGAGAAAAGAGCGAAACTATTCATGATGAAGTATATTGGAATAGGTCATTTCAGATCATACTGGAGCTGTACAGGCTTTCATCACGTCCTGTGCTGTTTGTCGAGCCCATTGGTCGACTTCAAGGACGTCTTCAATGGTGTGTATGGGAGATGGAATATACGCTATCATAGTTTCCTGAATTACTTTGGGAATATCCAAAAAGGCGATGTGGTTATTGAGAAAGGCATGGACTGCCACTTCATTGGCCGCATTGAGGGTAGGAGGCAGTCCGGCTCCTCCTGCCAAGGCATCATAGGCCAATTGCAAACAAGGGAACTTTTCGGTATTTGGAGGGCAAAACGTAAGTTTCCCGATTTTCCCTAAATCCAACAATGGCGGTTGGAGCGGGACACGTTCAGGGTAATTCATGGCATAAGAAATAGGAGTACGCATATCTGGGTGCCCTAATTGCGAAATCACAGATCCATCACAATATTCTACCAAAGAATGAATAATGCTTTCGCGGTGAATCACCACGTCAATCTGCGACGCAGGAAGATCAAAGAGCCACTTGGCCTCAATGACTTCAAGTCCTTTATTCATGAGTGTAGCGGAGTCGATGGTAATTTTGGCTCCCATTTCCCAATTCGGATGTTTCAGTGCTTGCTCCGTGGTCACATGCTCAAGGGCGGAAGCATCCCAATCCCAAAAGGGACCGCCTGATGCGGTTAGGACCACCCGTCGGATATCAACTTTTCGATGTCCTTCCATAGATTGAAATATGGCGCTATGTTCGCTATCGATAGGGAAGATGGTGACGCCATGTTTTTTGGCTTCCTGTTGCATGAGTTGTCCAGCCATGACCATCGGTTCTTTATTAGCTAAAGCTACTTGGCGGCCGGCTTGAATTGCTGAAAGCGTTGGGTGTAAGCCTGCGCCACCCACAATGGCTGAAATCACTAAGTCACATTCTGGAAATTTTGCGACTTCACAGAGCCCGGTTTCTCCATCCAAGATTTCAATATTGGTGGTCTCGAGGTGTTCTCGTAAACGTTGGGCCGCATCGGGGCAAGCAAGGGCCACAACTTTAGGATGAAAGGTTCGAATCTGGTCTTCCAATTTTCGATCATTGGATCCCGCCGCTAATCCGACAATCTGAAAACGATCAGGAAATTTCGAGACAACATCTAAAGTGCTAGCGCCAATAGAACCGGTTGATCCCAAGATGACGATGCGTTTCACGAAATACGGATCCTTTGATGTGGCGTGGAACTTGTTTTAAGAAGGTAGAGAAAACATGGCATAGTAATACATCGCAGGTCCAGTGAATAGGAGGCTGTCCACCCGATCAAGAATACCGCCATGCCCCGGAATAATGGTGCCTGAATCCTTTACATTCGCACTACGTTTGATGGCTGACTCAGCTAAGTCTCCCATTGCCCCCAGAAAGGCAAAGACCACGCCCAGCATAACGCATTGGCCAACGGAGAAAAAGGGGAGAAAGGTCAATTTACAGATAATCGCTCCAATCAGAGAAAATATTACTCCACCAACCAAACCCTCGATTGTTTTCTTTGGACTGAGTATTGGCGCGAGAGGGTGCTTCCCCAATGATTTGCCCACAAAGAACCCGCCGGTATCGGATAACCATGTGACGATCATCACAAAAAAGACCAAAGCCACGCCATATTTGACATTTCGTAATAGAGGATAATATCCCAATAAGAGGCCGATATAGAAGATGCCAAATATGTAAGCACTCCAAGTGGGAAGTTGTTGCTTTGTGGTCATAGGCGATATGCAAAACCTGGCCGTGATGATAATCACAAACACTAATAGGCTAATGAGCAAGATTTGAGGAAGGCCATGGTACATGGTGAGCAGAAGGAGTGCGGCGCCAAAGCAGGAAAGGACTTTCATCCAGGTGGCACTAGCTTCTGAAAAGTACAAAGAGAGAAATTCCCAGAGAGCAAACAAGGCGATGAGTCCAATGAGCAGAGAAAACAACCAAGGAGGAGAGTGACGTATGCCCACATACAATAATGGGATAAACACTAATGCAGAATACAACCGTCGGAGATCCATTATAGGTTTTCGCAATGCGGGACTTAGTGGCCTGTTGCTGATTAGGGGTGGAAAAAGATTGTGGTGTATCGTTAGGAAGGCACGGTTTGAGTGACTCGCCCAAATCGGCGTTCACGCTTTTGGTAGTTCAAGAGAGCCACCAATGTTTCGCAACGTCGAAAATCAGGCCAGAGGGTGCGGGTGAAATAGAGTTCCGTATAAGCAATCTGCCAAGGAAGAAAGTTGCTAATCCTGGTTTCTCCAGAAGTACGGATGAGTAAATCTGGATCTGGAAGTCCGCAGGTCGTAAGGTGCTGTTCAAACAGGTTTTCATCAATTTGCTCAGGAGATAGAGAGCCCATTTGAACTTCTAGGGCTAGTTGTTGGACGGCGTCAAGGATTTCAGCTCGTCCCCCGTAACTCAGGGCGACGGCCAACGTCCGAGTTGTATACTGGGCCGTTTCTTCTGCAACTTCCGAAACTAACCCATGAACGGGAGAGGGAAGTTGTTCAAGGCGTCCAATAGGGAGAAAGCGGACATGTCGATCATGAAAACGTTGTCGTTCTTTAGTCAGGTATTGCTCCAACAAACCCATGAGTAAGCGAATTTCTGAATCAGGACGATTCCAGTTCTCTTGAGAAAATGCATAGATGGTCAGGAACGGAATGTTCAGTTCATAGCCGATGTCCAGGACATCTTGAAGGGCGTGAAGGCCTTCTTTATGTCCGGCAATACGGGGAAGGCCGCGTTGGGCTGCCCATCGACCGTTGCCATCCATGATGATAGCGATATGTTGCGGGAGTGAGGTGAGATCGAGTTGATCTCGTAATTCATCCTCAGTGAGGTGGCCGGATTCTCCTGCCTGAAATTCATCCATGAATGACGCTGAACCGTTGAGGCGAATGTTGAGGACCACGCATGAGTCCCCAGTTCAAAATATATACGAAAAGAGGGAAAATGATGAACAAAATTCAGTCTAATAATGAATAAGATTCTTGTCAAATTTGATGTGTTGAATTGCGTTTGGTTGTGAAATTGCGCCCACTTCAGAGATGGGCTATACTCACGTTCTTCGTCAATCGTTTTCCGCATAATTCCTTTTCCACCATGCCATAATGATGACTCCGAGCCCTTCAGATTTTGCTCTTCAAGAACAGGACATACTTCAGGCGCTGAATAAGGCGAAGCCGCGAGATGTGGACTACGCGGATATGTATTTGGAGTCTTCAGTGACTGACTCTGTCTCCATGGAGGAAAGCTTGGTCAAGCGCGCCGTGAAAAATGTGGCCCAGGGGGCAGGTGTCCGGGCGATTTCAGGCGAACGGACTGGTTTTGCCTATTCAGATGATCTTTCAGTTCGGGATTTAGAACAGGCTGCTGAAACGGCCCGCTATATCGCAGAATCTCCACAAGGAGATATTCCAGTCTCGGTGACGCATCGTACTGGTCCTTCACAGAATCTTTATCCACTGACACAGCCCTTGACTGACATTACGACCGAAGCGCGTGTTGATTTATTAAATGATATTGATATTGAAGCCAGAAAATACGATCCTCGTATTGCCAAAGTCATGGCATCTTTTAATACTGAACAAAAAATCTTTTTGGTCATGAACTCAGAAGGTCAACTTGTGGGAGATGTGCAACCTCTGGCCCGGCTTCAAGTTACCTGTATTGCGGAAGATGGTGAAAATAGACAAGTAGGGAGTTACGGTGGTGGAGGGCGCGTCGGGTTTTCTTTCTTCGTTGAAAATGGGAGAGCTTTGGAATTTGCCCGAGAGGCTGCGCGCCAAGCGATTGTGAATTTAGATGCTGTGGATGCGCCAGCCGGTGTTATGCCAGTGGTGTTGGGCGGAGGGTGGCCAGGGATCTTGCTTCACGAAGCTGTTGGCCATGGATTGGAGGCAGATTTTAATCGTCGTAAAACCTCGGCCTTTAGTGATCTAATTGGGAAGTCAGTGGCTTCTGAGTTATGTACCATTGTTGATGATGGGACGCTGCCATTTCGACGTGGCTCTATGAATATTGATGATGAGGGGACCACAACTTCCCGAACGATGCTCATTGAAAAGGGTATTTTACGTGGCTATATCACGGATCGAATGAATGCCCGGCTCATGGGTATTCCTCTAACGGGAAATGGCCGGAGGGAAGATTTTCGTAGCGTAGTGCTCCCTCGAATGACGAATACCTTTATGTTAGCTGGAGAGTCTGATCCGCAAGACGTTATCCAGTCCGTCAAAAAAGGACTGTATGCCGCTTCTTTTGGTGGTGGCCAAGTGGATATCACTAGTGGAAAGTTTGTGTTTTCAGCTAGTGAAGCCTATCTCATCGAAGAAGGAAAAGTAACAAAACCTGTTAAAGGAGCGACTTTGATTGGCAATGGTCCGGATGTCCTCAAAAAGGTCTCAATGGTGGGGCACGATATGAAATTGGACGAAGGGATTGGGACTTGTGGGAAAGAAGGCCAATCCGTTCCTGTTGGTGTGGGCCTTCCCACCATCAAGGTAGATGAGATGACTGTTGGTGGAACCGCCATGGGTTAGTGAAAGAGCACCTTGTTAATTTTTATCTCTTCCGTACTATGAGTTCTATCCCAACAACGCAGATTGACCGTTTCCCAGAGTTAGCGACAACGGTTCTTGGTCGTGCAAAGTCCTTGGGCGCTACAGAAGCGGATCTTCTCGTGGCTGAAGGGGATTCAGTATCTGTCCAAGTGCGAATGTCAGAAGTGGACCGCCTTTCAAAGGCGCGTGAGAAAGTATTAGGCCTTCGAGTTTTTTTTGGTAAGCGTTCTGCGAGTTCTTCGACTTCAGATTTCTCAAAGGCTTCCTTGGACCGTTTGGTGAGTGATACCTGCAGTTTAGCTAGAGCGGTAGTTGAAGATGAAATCTCAGGGCTTCCTGTCGAGGACCAAATGGCATCAGAAATTCCGGATATGGATATGCGAGATAGTCGGCAGTTGACGGTTGACGAGGAAATTGATTTGGCCAAACGGGCAGAAAAGTCCGCTTTCGATGCGGACTCGCGAGTGACGAATTCTGAAGGCGCTGAATGCTCGGCTGGCTATGGCTCAATTTTGTTAGCGAATTCGCATGGGTTTGTTGGCTCGTATTCAAGTTCTTCCTATTCCGTCTCGATTTCGCCCATTGCAGTGGACAGTCAGAATGGTGGCATGCAGCGAGACTATTGGTATTCAGTAAAACGAAAATTCCAAGAATTAGAAAGCCCGGAGCAGATTGGACAGGAGGCTGCTCGGCGTACAGTGAGACGGTTGGGGAGCCGATCGATCGCTACGCAGGAAGTGCCTATCATTTTTGATCCGGAAATGGCCCAAGGGCTGTTGGGACACATTGCTTCGGCTGTATCCGGATATTCGCTTTATAAAGGTGCGTCGTTTCTTATGGGCCAATTAGGAAAAAAGATTGCAGCTGAATCAGTCACGGTAGTGGATGATGGACGGTTAGCCAACGGTTTGGGTTCTCGCCCCTTTGACGGAGAGGGATTGCCAACCAGAAAAAATGTCGTCGTCGACAAAGGGGTCCTGTCGAGTTATTTATTGGATACATACTCTGGGCGAAAATTAGGTATGCCTTCCACCGGCAATGCCTCCCGTTCTGTAGGCGAAAATCCAACGGTAGGGACCACAAACTTATTCCTGTCTCCAGGCACAGTATCCCCAGAGGAAATTTTGCAATCTACTAAGCGTGGACTGCTCGTGACTGAGCTAATTGGGTTTGGCGTCAACATGGTGACGGGAGACTATTCTCGTGGTGCCGTAGGATTTTGGATAGAAAATGGAGAAATTGTGCATCCAGTGGAAGAAGTAACTATTGCCGGCAACTTAAAGCAAATGTTCAATGATATTGAAATGATTGGGAATGACCTTGTTTTTCGAGGTCGCACGGCCAGTCCTACCATCAAACTTCGAAAAATGATGGTTGCTGGGCAGTAAGACGATGGACCATGATCAATTGCTACAACGGTAGTAGCATGTGATGGAGAATTTATATGCCACTTGAGACAGAAGATGGGGCCAAAGCTCTTCAGCTAATCACATCACGATATAACCAACGGGAATGGCGAAAGAAAATCGAAAAAACTTTGAGTTTACCGCCCTCAGGTTTCAACGATGACGCTCAGCGAAAAATATTTTTGTATCTCAAGGTTGGCCTTCAAGCCTATAAATCACGTCGCGCCGATCCACCTTCTTGGATTGTGGGAGGCTTCGCTACCAAAGAGGTCATTGATCGAGCATTGTTTAAGCCTACAGTGATCGATCCTGAGTTTACCAAGGAGGAGGTGGCCTTTTTAGGAGAAGATCCTGGTGAGGACGTTGATCTGATATGGTGGGAAAGTATGCTCGTCAATTGGTTTGAAGAACCCGAAGAAGAAGGGGATGAGGATGTTGGTGATAAATCCTCTGAAGATTCTGAGTCGGCTTCCCAGCAAAAGGCCTCTGATTCCACTGATACAGCTGAAGCCAAAAGCACCATCCCATAATCTACTTCCTGTTAGATGGCTCTTAGGTCTGATGGGCATATTTCCGACAGTCACGGTATGGGGAAACAGTATATCGCAGCTACTCATCTCCCTTTCTCCTCTCGCATGGGGCCAGTGCTAGCTAAACGCCAGGGTCTCATCTACACCTTTCTCAATCAATTAAATACCTGGGTGTGCCGATTCATGTATGGAGTGACGGCATTTGAAAAAGCACCGGTTCCCTTGGAGGGACCGGCGCTTATTGTCTGCGACCATACCTCACTTGGAGACCCGTTAGTGCTGACAGCCACAGCCGGTCGGCCTGTTCGATTTCTCATGGCCAAAGAGATTTATGCCCTCCGACATATTAAATGGGCTTTTGAGGCCTTTCGCTGTATTCCCGTGCAACGAAGTGAGCGAGATATCAAAGCGATTCGAATGATGCTAGATGGCTTGGCAGTCAATGAAGTCATTGGCCTTTTCCCTGAAGGTGGGTTGGATCGCCATCGGTTGGAGGAAGGGCATCAGGGAATTGGCTATCTGGCGATTAAGTCAGGTGCGCCAGTGATACCGGCTTCAATTGTGTGGAAAGGTCCGCATTCAGTAACGTCTATGATCAAGACATTGTTTGTTCCAAGTAAAGCCAGTATTCGGTATGGCAAACCTCTACAGTTTTCTCACGAATACAGGCCGAGTAAAGAATCGATGCAATCCTGTACCCAGGAAATTATGAGGCAAATTAACATGTTAAGAAAAAGCCTTTTGTGAGCTAGGTTCCTGTCTTAAGGGGTTAGACTCGCTTAAATTAGAGTACCTTTGTTCAGCTAGTTAACAAAATTGGTGATTTAATCGAGTCTGACCCCTTAATATATGAGGTCATAAACCTAGGTGGAATTTAGTTGATTTTCCCTCACTCAACTGTTTCCTTTTTCATGCAGTTCTGCCATAATACTATGTCTGTTAGCCGGTATTATTGTCTTTTCTGCTTTATTTTTTCTTTCCGTATTTATCTACATTTTTTCGTAGTTTCTACGTTCGACCTTCTATTTTATGAGCTTGCTGCTGATGTGGGAAGCTCCACTTCTGTTACTTGTGAACTTAGATGAACGAACAGGAGTGTGGATCCTTCATGTTGTTTCATGATGAGGTGCTCCGTGGATGGGTGAATGATGTTAGCTAATGGGTCTGTTGAAAAAAGCCGTCAGCGGCGTTCTCGCCATTTTTCCGTGCTCACATAATGCCAGTATGCTCCGCGCGCAAAAAGGGCTGCGGCCTTGCTGAACGGACTGTTTTGAACAGACCCGACGCTGATAATCGCTAAGGGCTTCCTGGCGAAATATGGCCATTGGTCCCTTCATTATTCAACACTCCCCTAATGTATGGTGCGGAGAAACGTTGGATGGCCAAAAAAAATATATTCTACTGAAGGGCAACGTATCATTGTGTTGTTCCATAGCTTGAAAAGATCTTTTTGAGAGAATCGGCGTGATCTTAATGATCATAAAATTTATATCTCCAGGAGGTCTATTATGAATGCGCGAAGTCGAACGCCCTCTCGGTGGTCCATTGTATTGGCTGGTGGTGATGGCGAACGAATTCAGCCTTGTATTCAAAAGTGGCTTGGATATCCTTTGCCAAAACAATATTGTACCTTTGTGGGAACCAGGTCCATGCTGCAACATACATGGGGGCGGGCTAACAAGATTGTACATCCTTGCAGAAAAGTAACGGTTGTAGGAAGAACACATCAGCAACGATCGGGTAGGCATTTCCAGGATCAAAGTGAAGGGACGATTATACTACAGCCGAGGAATTGTGGGACTGCCCCCGGGGTTTTTCTGCCGTTGACCTATGTAAAAGCATGGGATCCCCAATCCGTCGTCGTAATTTTTCCGTCTGATCATTTTGTATTTCCCGAAGGCCAATTTGTGGAAACAGTGCGGCGGGCAGCACGGGCCGTTGAGCTTTGGCAGGATCAGATGATTTTGTTAGGTGTGCGTCCTTCGCATCTAGAGCTTGATTATGGGTGGATCACTCAAGGTGGAGTCTTGGGGTGGAGTGAGGGGTCATGTATTCGCCGTGTTCATGCGTTTATCGAAAAGCCCAGATCAGCGGACGGGTTAAGATTGATGAATCAAGGAGCCTTATGGAATACCCTGGTTCTGATCGTGAATGTTGAGACGTTATGGAGGGCCGGGTGGGAATGCTTCCCTGAGGTGATGAAACAATTTGAACGCTTACGGCAAAGCATTGGATCTTCGGCTGAAGACTCCGTGCTTCAAGCCATTTACCGTGATATGCCCAATCTCAATTTTTCTCAGGAGGTCTTGCAACCCCTTTCTAGGCAATTAGGGGTCATGGAATTAGAAAATGTGGTGTGGAGTGATTGGGGTCGTCCAGGACGGATTATTGAGACGTTAGAGACTATTGGGATACGTCCCACTTTCCCCACCGAAATTTTCAAGGAAACCCAAATCACATCCAAACTGAAGGCAGGAGTCGAAGTGGCGTAATCATTCATCCGAATTTTTTAAGCTATCGTTTAGCGTGGATTTTATTTATGGGGTCAGACTCGATTAAAAGAAAAATCATTGCTTGGCTGGAGAGTAAAAATGGTGATTTAATCGAGTCTGACCCCATATGATCAAATGCTCACCATACGGAAGGGGACTGAAAAAGTAATGAGCGAATTGGTGAATATTAAGGTTTAGGGGTCCAGGTTCCGTCGGGTTGCATGATGGATTGGCCGGATGGGGTTTTTTCGATGGCTTTTTTCCCAGCCAGTGCTTCCACCGCCGAGAGGTCGGTACCGTTTTTCTCGGCAATGCCCTTATAGACATCTCGCCTTTTTCGATTGATGTCTTTCATGAGTTCGACCGTTTCAGAGGACGCGGATGGTGTAGCGAGTCCTAAGTATCCGTCGGGGCGTTCTCCGAGTAAGCCTTGTTGTTTAGCTTCGTCAAGGGAGATGCCAAAGGCCAGAAGTGGTGTGAGAAAGAGCAGAATACCGCACAAGATTATCGTAAAGAATTTTGGATATTGTTTTGATGTTGTCATAGGTAATTCCTCGTGTTTCTTAAAAGAGTCCGCTTTGATCGGTAAAGACGTTGTCTAAATCTTTTTCGACTTTCACCCGAACTTCATGGTCGATTTTGACATTTAGGTTGATGGTAATGGGTTCTTCAGGCACGGCCACTTCCACGCGTGGGGTACAACGCAGAAGAGCCCCCGTTAGGAGAACCACAAGTAAAGGTCCAAGGTATCGAAATATTTGGTTGGAATGAAACGGTCGGATCATAATGTCCTCTTGTGTGCAATAAATGGCAATGGCTAAGAGACTATCCAGTTTCGAGTCATCTCAGAAGCTTGCGTTCTACTTTTCCTTTTTAGTCGATGATTGTTCTTCACCTGTCATCATTGTACCAATTTTATCTTCCAGGTTTTGAATGAGTGAAAGGCTTTCTAAGAGTGCGGGAATATCTTCTTCAATATTGAGATTGAAGTGAACGGGCACCCCGTTTCGGAATTCCGGGTTTTTCCCTTTCAATTGAGAGGCCAATTTCAGAATACCATGTTTATCATAATCGACACCAACGTCTAATTGAGAATAGTGAAAATTTTCTAGGCTTTGGACGATGAGATCTAGTTGGGGTTGGCTCTGAGCCCAGCTCCCTGCTGTTTCTTCCGAAAGATTCATTTGAATGATGCCGCCTGGTGGGCGGACTTTTAGGTATCCTTGATGAATTTCTATATCTGTCCCTGAAACAAACAGGGGCAGATGGCCATCAAGCAAGCCAGTGCCTTTCACGGTTTCTTGTTGTTCCAGCAGAAGGATTTCGTTGAGATCCATACCCTGGACTTCGAGGGCTAAGTCCTGTGTGGGTTGTAACGGGTCATATGTAGCTTGCGAAAGGGTTACTCTGCCCCCCAACAAATGGGTGGAGACATTGCTGACGGAAAGCGAAGGCGGAGAGTCTAACTGAAATGTTCCGGATGATAGAAGAAAAGACGTATCAGTCAAATCAATAGCTGATTGGATGCGTCGGATGTGAAGAGGGGCGGCTGGAATATGGAAGGTACCATCATTGCCGAGAATTTTGATGTGCGTGGTCAGACCTTCTACTATCGTAGGTTTCAGAAATCCCCCAATTTCTTTCAGGTTCAGAGTTCCATGCAGTTGTGTAATGTGAAAGGGAGTAGCAGCCGTCGTGGGGTTTCTGACGAGGTGGACTTCTGCAGATGCTGAGATGGCACCGTGAGTGACGTCCATATCGCGAAATGGCCACGGTTGGATGATTTGGCTGAGGATTCGAGTTTTTGGTGCCAACAAAAGTGGCTGCATGGATAGAGCAACCATGGCTTGCTCATTCTCAATGTCCAGCTTCGCCTGTCCTCCTATGCGTATTGGATGATCTAATGTGTGGCCGTTGAAGAAAGCGATGAGGGATTGGGGGTTAACTGAATACCGAGCCTGCCAATTTGAATCTGGGATGTTCATGCTGTCAAATGGGACATGCACGTTCTTGATGTGTGAGTCCCCGTTAATGGCCCAACTTGTTGGTGTGTTCTGGATAGTAAGGCCCTTCGTGAAAATTTTCTGAAATGCCCATTCTTGCTTTTGCAGGAAAACAGACGGAAGAGAAAGAACCGACCTGGCGGTTTCTGCTGTCAATATTCGCTTGTCTAGAAGGTATGTTGCGGATGCTCCTTGCGGGAAACGACTTACAAGTGTTGGGACGTGCAAGTTCTCCTTTTTCATGTCTGAAAAGCGAAAATAAGAAGAAGGGTTGAAAGAAACGGCTATTTGTTTTGGCGATATGGTCATGGCGGCATTGGCCTCGATCAACAGGGCTTCGGGGTGCCAGGTTGGGGTGGGGCCAGGTTTAAGCTGGGTGGAAATGTCTACATGGGCCTTGCCGGCAACTCCACTTGCAGTAGTCCATTGAAGCCATTCAGGGGAAAGGAGCATGTCTAATTGCTCAGAGGTGTTGTTGACGACCATATGAACGTTCCCAGAAGAAATTTTGATCGTCTCAACCTTCTGTTTTAACGGCGCTTCCACATAAATAGGTTCCAGAATCTTCCAGACCACGGACCGATGGTTGTCATGTCGGATGAAAGCGTCGAGCACTGGCGGAATGAAGGAGTCCATCGCAAGGATGACTGATCCAGATGATGTGGGTTGAACGGACATTTTGGCTTCTCCATCAGTGATGGCAAGAGTTCCTTTAGTCTGAAGCTGAATATCTTGGGCAAAAGGGGGCCAAGTGGGTACCTTGGCATCGAGAGAAAACTTGCCCTGAATCGGTCCGATGGCTGAATCTGTGGGTGATGATTGTTTATTGATTGCTCCCGTCCAATTCCCGGAAAAGGTTCCAGAGATAGATTGATAGTGAGCGGGGAGTGGGTACAGCGCGGTGAGTGTGCGAATAACAGGGTGAAGCTTGAGAAATGTTTGGCCTTGAAGTCTCAGTTCTGAATTAGATGTGTCTAGTGAAGTTTCTAATTTAAGAAGGAGGTCTTCTGGAGCGCTCGTATGGGTTCCCCGAAACATCACCGTCCCTTGTTGTGTCAGTGAGAAGAAGAGTGAATTGAGCAAAAGCCCTTTGCTGTTGAATTGCATGTTTCCTTCATACCCTTCCTCTAATGCATCGATTGTAGCATTGAGCGAGAGTTTTTTAAGCGCTGGCGGTGCCAAGGGGTTAGAAATGTCTGCTTGTTTAATATGAAGATGTTGGAAAGGCAGGATCGGGAACGGGATTCCCGAGTCAAAAATACTGAAGTCGAATGGAGCATCAGATTGACTTATCGGCGAAGAGGGTGATTGTGAAGAATCTTTTTCTAGTAGGGAAGAATCCCAGATAATTGCTATATGTTCAATCTCCACTCCTTCCACCATACGATTCAACAGAGAGCCCAGGGAGTAGGTAATTTCCATATTTTCAATGCGTATTGAATTTGAGCCAAATTCCGTGGGTGAATTGAACGCGAGGGAGCGAATTCTCAAAGCCGTTGTGTTGGGATGGTCAAGTGTGGCAGACACATTCTCAAATCCGTGGCTGGTCAAACCTTGCGTGATGGCCATGCTGGCCAATGTCGGAAGATGCCAAAATACTAGACTTGCCAGAAGCAGGAATCCGATCGTTGACCACCCCACAAATTTTAGAAATTTCATGATCATGAAAATTGGCAGAAGAATGCAAGATTAAAAGAATAAGAGGTTTGAGGGAAGTCAGGATAAGTCAGAGTCATTGTCATTTCTGCGAGATGCTCTGTTATTCAATAGAGAGGTGTTTTATGTTATCGGTGGGGGCATCTGCACCACAAGAGTTTGAAATGGGCCAACATGCTATCATGCGCGGGGGTCAATCGATTCTCCTGCATTTTAATCGAGTCTGACCCCTTTAAAAGGGGTTCAGAAATTGAAGAATGAAAAGAGAGAGGTTTAGGAAAGGGTGGTGGTTGGTGGGGAACTGGCTTCTTCAGAAGTTTTTTTGGTAGCCGGGGGATTTTTGGAATCTGGAGTGCAAGAGTTTTCCGGGTGCCTTAGGTTCTTTTCTTTGCTGGGGAGTTCAGCGATGAGTGCGGGATAGCCAGTGTCCATGGGACCTCCATTGTCGAGATGTGTAATGTTGTAGCCATACTCCCCATTTTCAATCGAAAGTTGTCTTATGTAAATAGAAACCATTACAAAGCTATCACTAACCTTGGAATCTAGAGAGTTTGAACCTGAATGAAATAGGCGATCATCATGAGGAAGAATGTGCCCCTATTAATTGGGGGGCTTTCTGCTAGGAAAAAGTTTTCTTTTAAAACAAGCTCATTTGAGTTGGGGGATCGGCTGGAGTTTCTTTGGGGGATTCTTTTGAGCTGGCAAGAGTTGGAGTTGATGAAGCATTTGGGAGGGTTGGGGTTCTACTCATTTCTTCTAGGACGTTTTTGAGTTTTTGGAAGTCTTCTTTGAGAGGCACGCGGAGGTTGCCTTGGTGAAGTGCTGCTGCTGGATGGAATAAGGGAAAGACGACGAATTTTTCTAGCCGTATGACCTGACCTCTGACTTTGGTGATGCCAACTTTTCTTTCCAAAAGAGTTTGGGTGGCAAAGTTGCCTAACGTACATACGAGTTTAGGTTGAATGAGTTTGATTTGTTGAAGGAGAAAGGGTTTGCATGTTTCGATTTCATCAGATAGCGGATCTCGATTGTTGGGAGGGCGGCATTTGATGACGTTGGCGATGTAGATGTCAGTTCGTTCAAGCCCGATCGATTGCAGCAGTTCTGTGAGTAATTTGCCTGCGGCACCCACGAAGGGTTCGCCCTGGCGGTCTTCATAAAATCCAGGAGCTTCTCCTACAAACATGATAGAGGCTTCCGGATTTCCAGTACCAAACACCACTTGCGTTCGACCTTTGGAGAGCTGGCACTGTTGACAATCTTTAAGGGAAGTTTTGAATTCGGATAAATCCATGGTCTAGGATCTTAAGTTTGAGGAAGAAGGATGTCAATCCTGAGATCCGTAGAAGGCGGAACTCACAGCTTGAGCACAGGCGTTCGCGCTTTGTATCGAACTTTCCAAAGAGGTTGGAAGCTTGGTAGCTGTCCAGGGGCCAGCCAGAAAAAAATTGCGGAGAGGTGTTTGCGTGAGAGGTCGATGCGTTCGAGATCCTTGGTGGGATGGGTAAAATGGGCTGGTTTGCCGAAAAATATGAGGTTCACAGGATTCTAGGAATTGAGTTGGTGGAAGTTTGAAAAGATGTTGTATACAAACCCAAGCGTTGTGAATGAGTGCTTCTTTTGTGTTTTTATGACTAATGGACTCTCGAAGTGTGATGCAGGTAATCATGGTTTCGGGTTTATTGGGTCGCGAACTCGGTTGACTAGTGATCCAGTCAAAGGAATCAACATGCAGAACGAGACGAGGAGGGAGAAGAGTGCTTTTGACATTGAACTGGATAGCAAGACCATAGGCCTCTGGTATGTGAGTTAAGGAAGAGAAATAGGCGTAACGCGCTAAAGCTCGCTCGGGGAGCAGGGAGAGAAGGTTCTGTGGGGGCAATGCTGAAATATAGGCTTGAGCTTCAACGTGATGGTCCCTTAACTGAATGGATTGAATTCCAGTTGTGTCTGTATGGAGACGGAGTGTGCCATTTGTTGAATGAAACTGGGTGCCTTTGTTAAGGAGCCATTGCCGAAGCTGGATGCTCAGTTTTTCTAAAGTCCCTGTTGGCGCCAAGTAAGTCTCAGAATTGCTTTGGCGGTCAAACCAGTAGTGCGAGAAGATGTTAATAAATGAACTGAGTGAGGCTTCTGGCAGATCACAGAATAAAAAGAATCGGCATAAAGGGTTCCAAAATTGGGAACGACTGTGGTCCGATTGTTTTGCCGCGATGAGCCAGCTTTCAGCGTTCTGGATATCAGGGTGGTGATCGGTCAGGCGATTCTCCTCCCATTGTTTTTCCAGAAAGTTGATGATATTCCAGCGGTCTGACCAGGAAAGACCTTTGAAAAAGGTGAATCTCGCTATGGGATGAATTTTGGTTATTCGTGAAGATTTTTGGAGTGGGATAGGTGGGCCGGCATCATTCCCAAATTCTATGCAGACAGATTGTACAGTTAGTGAGGGCCATTCAAAAGACAGTTCCTGCAGCAACGACCATGTGTCATCATAGAGACCATGGAGAATAAGAGGATACGTTTGCGTGTTTGAGTGCGGGCTGGTATGAACCGGATTTTTTCGTTCATGTGATTCTTGAATGATGGGCGAAGATTTTTTTTCTGAAGCCTCAGTTTCGGTATCGAGAATACTGACACGAAAGCCATAATGGATGAGCCGATAGGCGGTGACCAATCCCGTAAGATTGCTGCCGAGTATAAGAACGTGGCGGGTCACATGGATGTGGCGACAGGTCGCACGAGTAAGGATCGAAGCCAAATATGAGAAGCGATGCTCAGACGTTGAAGTGATGAGACACGGGTTCGCGGGCCAAAGACGGGATAATTGTGTGACTCAATTTTGTGGAGGATGGTACTATAGACTCCTCGCATAATTTCAGCGACAACGAGCGATTTTTGATCCGATGCAGGGAGGGAGCCGAGGGCATTTTGGGCTTTTTGATAATAGGAGCGAGCTCGGGCACATTCGAATTTCATAAATTCAACCAATGCAGGAGTTGCCTCTTTGTTGAGCAAGGATTTTACCGAATACCCAAATCGCTGAAAATCTTCTTGTGGCAGATACACACGATTTTCTTGCGCATCGCTATAGAGATCTCGAAGCATGTTCGTGAGTTGAAAGGCTATCCCTAAATTAATAGCATAATCTTCAGCTTTGGGAGATTGGGTTTTGAAAATTTTGAGACAAATTAATCCGACCACGGAGGCCACTCGGTAGCAGTAGGGATATAAATCAGAAAATGTGGCGTAGCGGTTGATTGTTAAATCCATTTCAACGCCCGTGATTAACTCTTGAATCAGTTCTTCGGGAATATCAAATTCTTTCAAGTGTGCGGCTAGGCTAATAGTCGCTGGGAGCGTGGGTTGGCCTTTATAGGCTGAAGAAACCTCTTCTCGCCACTGGGTCAAGACCTCTAAGGGCTTACTGCCTGGTGGAGGATCATCAACCGCACTGTCCACCATACGACACAAGGCATAAATAGTGTACATGGCTTCTCGGCGTTGGCGAGGGAGAAAGAGGAAAGAGTAATAAAAATTGCTTCCACTTTCTTTGGTGTAGGTTGTGCAAATGGCTTGAGCTTCGGAGGATGTCATTTGAGCATAACCAGTAGTTTAAAAACCAATGCCACTTTGGCGCATTGATGTGGGATGATCCAGAGGGATTTACCCTAGCAAGGATTGTCTGGCTGGTTCAATTGGAGGATGTTAAATGGAGTGGTTGGAAAAATGAACGGCGTACAATGATCGTGAGAGGAAAAGCAAGAATTTTTTTGATAACGTGAATAGCATTCTTTGCTTTTTTGATGATAAAGGAAAGATGTTTTCGTTAAAACGATTCCTTAAGCTTATCTTCCGCAATCCATCCAATTTTCCCCGAGGAGGTTTGTACTTGATAGACCCATCCCGTCAGTTGATGCGTGCCATCCAGAATAGTTAACGCTTCGCTACTGTTAATTAACGGGCCTGGGCGTGAGTTAGTTGGATCGCCCATGAGTATGTTTCTCCCCGTATTTTCAGCGAGCGTGACAGATTGGTCTTCTCTGAAGAGGGGTGAAGCGACGTTATGAAGTTCCGCTCCTCCTGATTGCTGATCAACCGTTTCAATGCCAGTCATGTTAGGACTGTGCATTGATTGGTCGTTGAGCACCCAATAGGCAATAACACCCACGAGGAGGAGGAGTAAAATCCATAGCAAGGGGCGACGTGAAGGTGGTTTGGATTGGTGGAGTTCATCTTCTTCAAACCCTTCGTCAAAATCTAAATCCTTGTCGGAATCTTCAGCGAGTAAGACATTCCAACGTGAGGGATTTGCTGTAGAAAACATGCTGGCAATGGTAGCGGTCATAACCCCGATCTCCTTTTCAAGGAAAGACGTCACGTGCATCATCTTGAATGCTCGTGTTTGCGCTTGGGAATTGGTGTCAAAAGCGGCTGGCGTCGAGAAAAATCCCAATACTTCAATTTCTTAACACCACTTCCATGTCCTGTCAAATCTGATAATCAATGAGTAGTCCTTTTCATGGTGGGCTATTGCGACCCTTTCATCCTACTTGCAATGATATGGGCAGTGAGAGAAAATCGAGACTAGCTTGCAAATTTTGAGGAGAATGTTGATGAAATCGTATCGAGAAGAACTCTGGTTTCACACCAAATTGCGGCGAGAATATGTGAATATTACGCCCCAAGTAGAACGTGCGGTTCACCAGAGTGGGGTGCAAGAAGGTATGGTGTTAGTCAATGCGATGCATATTACGGCCAGTGTCTATATCAATGATGATGAAGCTGGTCTTCTTCAAGACTATGAACGATTCCTTGAACAACTTGCCCCGCATGCGGATGACTATCAACATAATCGTACGGGAGAAGATAATGGGGATGCGCATATCAAACGGCAAATTATGGGCCGTGAAGTCGTGGTGGCCATTACCAATGGGGAGTTGGATTTTGGTCCCTGGGAACAAATCTTCTATGCAGAATTCGATGGGCGACGACGAAAGCGTGTCTTGGTCAAGGTAATCGGAGAGTAAGAAGTTGGCAAATAGGCACAGGTAATGGGAAAATGGCCGGAATGCAGAATACTCTCTCATGAAAATGTCGACGTGATTATTTCGTTTTAACAAGGGATGTAATGGTTATGCCTACTTGGTATCGTCCCGATCCACTGACTCGTGATCTGATTCATCTCATTAATGCGCGGCGGCATGAACATGGTGATCCCAGTTTAGCCATCGAGGTCTTGCAAGCCTTGTTGGATCAAGATCGTGAGCATGAAGTGCTGACCGTCTTAGCTGCACTTGATGAAAATATGGCGGAATGGCTATTTGACCTGCTGGCTGAGGCGGCGAGTTGTTGTCTGATGGACACCGAACAGGAAGAAACCGAAACCTATGCTGTACTTGCCTCCTTTGAGTTACCGCTTCAAGCCAATTTAACCTTTCCTTTAAAATTAAAAATTGACCCTGTGGAAACGGCCGATCTTCTACGGAAGCATTTGCATATGCCTAAAGGGGCGGTCATAACAGTTGAGCCAAGATTATTGACTGATACGACGTTGGATTATTTAAATTTAGAGAAAGTGCATGAACATATCTCTAATCTGGCAGAAGGACAACGACGTCATACTATTGCAGCAAGGCTCCATCCGCCGGTAGAAGCTACGGCCTTTTTATTTTTTGAAATTCAAGGAGTTGCTGATACGACTTTGCCTGAAGTCTTATCAGAGCCTGACTGCCAGGCTATTATGGATGGGTTGGTGGAACAATGTCCGGAAGTAGCCAACGCCCCACAAATGCTAGAAGCACCAAACTATGCTGCTTATGCCTTGTTTGATGCGCAAAATGCGGTTCGTCTCCATCGCTTAGCGGATGAGACAGCCGCAGTTTGGCACGATTTAGAAGGTCCGGTTCGAAGTCGAACAGTCGTGCATCTCCATACTCAATGTGGGAATGGGGTTTACATGCCGGTTTGGACCGATTTATTTGACCCGGATCTTCCCGAGGAGCATGGGCCAATCTGGACCTCGCCTGACGTGTGGGTTTTTACTGCTGATTTGCCGATAGAATGGCCGGGGGAGATGCTCACCAATCGGCTCTTGGCTGAAGGGTGTACACGATTTGAAAATCATATAGTTGAAGCCCCTGACAATTAATGTACAGGATAGAATAAAGAGCTGAATTTCTGGA
This sequence comes from Nitrospirales bacterium, assembly GCA_965223635.1. GTDB lineage: Bacteria > Nitrospirota > Nitrospiria > Nitrospirales > UBA8639 > Nitrospira_E. The sequence continues at coordinate 745,283 of OZ245007.1, read as the reverse complement.
TGGGAGACTTCTGTATGTCAGTAACGTGCTGCGACTCGTAACTTTTCCACAACTTTGGTGGGAACATGTAAGGAACCTTTTCCTTTTCCTAGAGCAATGCCAGGTTTCAAGCTTCCATGGAAGTCACTGCCTCCGGTCATCAGCAAATTAAACCGTCGTGCTAACTCCAGATTGAAAGAGATCTGTTTCGCAGAGAAGGTACCATAAAAAACTTCTAAGCCATGTAACCCCTGCTCAACCAATGTTTGACAAGCTACGACACTTTCCTCTTTGTTATAACCTTCCCAATACGGATGCGCGAGAACAGGGATTCCTCCAGCATCCCTGATCCACCTCATAATTTCCTGAGCCTCAGGGACCTGGCGTGGTGTGTACGCTTTCCCCCGGGAACCCAGAAATTGCTCAAAGGCTTCCTTTAGGCTGTTCACATGGCCTTTTCGTAATAGAGCGTATGCAATATGGGGACGGCCTATGGTGCCGATTCCTGCAGTCTGCTCAACTTCTTCAAGAGAAATAGGTATTCCTAGCGAATCTAGACGATCCAGTATACAGTGAAGGCGGTCCATGCGGCTTGAGCGAAGGGATTTCAGCCTGGTTTGAAGCAGTGGGTCAGATGGATTGATAAAGTACCCAAGAATATGCACCTCCCGATTCTGAAATTTCGCACTCAATTCCATAGCCGGAATGATTTCTATTGAATAGTCTTTTGCGGCTTCCAGGGCTTCGGGTAAACCGTCTATTGTGTCATGATCAGTGATGGCCAGGACAGTTACATCTTGTTGCAGTGCGAGTGCGACCAATTGGGCTGGTGTATAACTTCCATCTGAAAACGTGGTGTGGGTGTGAAGGTCTATTCGGCTCATTATTCAATACGGGATGGATGTTTTTGAGCGAATGCTCGAGCCGTAAAAGCGTGGTTCGTTTGAGAAGCGATTCGATGATCGCCTTCCTCGTAATGCAGAATCTGCAAATCAGTTAGAAAGTTCAATAATTCATTAGGTTGTAGACAAAATTCTTTCCGGCGTGGATGGTTTCGTTGAAGATGATTTTCTAAAAGAAATGTTTCGTACAGAATGACGCCGCCAGGCTTTAACGCTTTGATTAATTGTGGAAACAGAGGACGATATAAGTAAAAAAATACCAAAATCACATCGTATGTTTCCGTTCCGAAGTCTGGTGGGTTGAGATTATCCGTTTCTAAATCCAGATATTGGGTCGTAATGGGAAGATCGCCTGATTCTTTGGCCTGAGTGTTCAAGGTTTCCAAGGCTTCCCGGTTGTAGTCAACTCCATGAACTGTAAAGCCATGGGTAGCCAAGACATGTGCATGGCGTCCTCGTCCAGTTGCGACATCTAAGACTCGCCCACGGGGTAAGCGTGAAAGTTGAGTCAGCAAAAATGGAGAAGGTTGACCAAGCCTCTGTTGGAGAATATCCAGTCTCGATCGCGTCAATCGAATACCCACCGATCCTGAAAAATTTTCTATAGGCGCACAGACTTTTCTGACCCATATTGTGAGCTGGGTCAATGGAAATTGCTGAAAAAGTGCAAGACAAAGATCATTGGTGAGTTTTTCTAGAAGAGAATATGACTGCTTCTCACTGATCTCCCGCAGGCATTTGGCGATGACAGCATAATCAAGTGTGTCTGAAAGCTTGTCGCTTTGGAAGGCTGCTTCATTTATACATCGCATGGTGAGATCGACCAAAATGGTTTGCGGTTGGGATCGCTCATGTTCTGTGACGCCACAGGAGGCATTGAGTTGAAGTTCCTTAATGATAATGGAGAAAGGCATATTGTTTCCTACTAGGCAATGAGCCGACACGAAGAATATTAGAGGCTGGTAAAGAGATTCAAAGCCCTCGTCAAGAGGAACCAGGGTGAAATAGGTAAGAAATGGAGTTCATGCAGGTTCGCTGGCCATGTACTGGCCAGCGAACAGAAAAGAGTCAAAACTATTGGCCAGGAACAGCCAGAATAGATGCGCGGTTTTCAGCATCCCGCTGACATGTTCGTTCGGCGATCATGCGTTGGCCGGCAGAGGCGTCATTGGGGATTCGAGCCATGCATGCCTCTAAGGTATCGCCCTGCGTACCTTGAGACACTCGGTTGGGCCCAGTCGTGATGGCACTGGTTTCAGCGCTGGAGGCCTCTGGTGCGGTGGATCTCGTTCCGGCCATAGAGCCACCATTCATTTCCGCACACCCCATGGTTAGGGTTGCAAGACCGATACTGGACCATAGGAACAATTGAGCAAATGGTTTCATAGGTTACGCCCCTCCTCAATGGATAAACTGGGACACAAATATACTTGAGTATGCCTATGAAAAACAAGGAGGAGGGCTTTTCATATGAATGTTTTTTCCCCTAAAGACATTGATAATAGTGCCGGAAAGAATTCTTGACTGGTCAATGGCTTGTTGTTAGGTTAAAAAGCTTGGCCTATTAAAGCCCGTTCATGATGGCATATATAGTCATAATGATTGAGAAGCGAACCTCCCCGTTTTCAGTCTGTTCTTGTTAAAAAGTCGAGCGTTGTGACTTTTCAAGAGATTATTCTCTCACTCCATCAGTTTTGGCAATCGCACGACTGTATTTTGACCCAGCCGTATGATACCGAAAAAGGCGCGGGAACATTTAATCCCTCCACTTTTTTACGGGCCATTGGCCCAGAGCCATGGCGTGCGGCCTATATCGAACCGTGCCGCAGGCCCACTGACGGTCGGTACGGAGAGAATCCCAATCGTCTTCAACATTATTTTCAATACCAGGTGGTCTTGAAGCCGGCTCCAGCTGATTCACAGGATCTTTATCTCCAAAGTCTCGCCCATTTAGGGTTGGATCCATACCAACATGACATTCAATTTTTACAAGATGATTGGGAGTCTCCCACGTTAGGAGCATGGGGATTAGGTTGGGAAGTGCGTTTAGATGGCATGGAAATTACCCAATTCACCTATTTCCAGGAAGTTGGTAGTTTGGAAATGGATCCCGTGACAGTGGAATTGACTTATGGCCTTGAACGGATCGCGATGTATTTACAGGAAGTGGATAATGTCTATGAATTAGCATGGACAGAGGATGTGCGGTATGGTGAGTTGTATCATGAATCGGAAGTTCAATGGTCTATCTATAACTTCGAAGCGGCGGATGTGAATTTGCTGACGGCGTCTTTTGAGCGATATGAACAAGAATGTCAGCAATTATTGGAACATCCAAGATGTCTTGTCCTTCCAGCCTATGATTGTTGTATGAAGTGTTCACATTTTTTCAATGCCTTGGATGCCAGAGGGGCGATTAGTGTGATGCAACGTACCGGGTATATTGGTCGTGTTCGTAATTTGGCCAGAAAATGTGCGCAGGCTTTTTACGAACAACGTGAACATATGGGCTTTCCCCTGCTTCAACAACATGCCTCATTTACCAGACAGAGACCACGAAAAAAACGGTAAATCGTTCTATTTTCTTCTCGTGACATGGTGATCCAAAAAAAACAGCAAAAAAAAGGCAAACGTTCTTCACCTCGAAAGCCAAAGGCTCTGTCACTGCCTTTGTTGTTAGAAATCGGCACTGAAGAAATTCCGGCCACGTTTTTTCCTCAAGCTCTTCAAGATTTAGCGGAGCTTGGGCGTCAACTGTTGACCGAATGTCGTTTGGACTATGATCAGGTTCGAACGGTTGGAACCTGCAGGCGATTGACCTTACTTGTAGATGGTTTGCAGGCGCAACAATGCTCCGTGACACAAGAAGTAATAGGGCCACCAAAATCTGCTGCCTTTGATACATCAAGTGTCCCGACAAAAGCCGCTCAGGGATTTGCGAAATCTCAAGGGGTATCTGTTGAGGAACTTACGATAAAAGAAACGCCCAAAGGCCTTTACTTGGCGGTCAGAAAACACAAAAAAGGGCAATCGGCCAAGCAGGTGCTTACTGAAAACCTCCCTAGCTATTTAGCGAAATTGACCTTTTCCAAAGCCATGCGGTGGAATGCCTCACAAGTGAAATTTGCACGTCCTATTCGATGGATTGTCGCACTATTGGGGAAGCAAGCTCTCAAGATTGAATTTGCAGGCGTACGTTCTAGCGTGGACACGTGGGGACATCGCTATTTCCGTGCAAACGGGAACAAGGGGGGCAATCGGACGACGCTCACCACTGCCGCAACCTATATTAACACAATGGGGAACGTTGGGGTTATGGTTGATCCAGAGGAACGGCGAAAAGAAATCAATACTCAGGTTGCTAGATTGGCCAAATTAGGGAAAGGTCAAATTGATGCTGATTCTGGACAGGGATTGATAGAAGAAGCCGTTTGGGGTGTAGAATATCCACATGCAATTCTTGGCACATTTCAAAAGGAATTTTTATCATTGCCAAAGGCCGTTTTAATCTCCTCAATGAAAGAGCATCAAGGGTTCCTTTCCCTGACTACGAAAGATGATCATCTGTTACCTAAATTTGTTGCCGTGACGAATACACCATGGGGAAATCATGCGTTAATTAAGAAAGGGAATGAGAGAGTGCTTTCTGCGCGTCTCAAAGATGCTCAATATTTCTTTCATGAAGATAAAAGGCAGCGTCTTGTTGAACGAGTCCCGGCGTTAGATGGCGTGGTATTTCATCAGAAATTGGGAACGATGCGCCAAAAAGTAGAACGTATTCAAGCTTTGGCGGGTTGGATGGCAGAGGCGCTTGGACCCCAAGATCTTAAATTTGTGTGTCAGCGGGCAGGGTTGCTGTCGAAAGCGGATCTGACAACGGCAATGGTTGGTGAGTTTCCGAATTTGCAGGGGGTCATGGGAGAAGAATATGCGTATGATGCCGGCGAACCTCAAGATGTTTGTCAGGCCATCCGTGAACATTACCTGCCTAGGTTTTCTGATGATCAATTGCCTAGAAGTCTGCCAGGCATGATCGTAGCTTGTGCTGATCGATGCGATTCCATTGCTTCTTTTTTTGCCGTGGGGATGGCGCCTTCTGGTTCAGAAGATCCATTAGGGTTACGTCGGGCTGCCTATGGCCTTGTTCGGATCCTCAGTGAGACATCCCTTAAGTTGAATCTTGTCGATGTGTTTGAGCAGACGATTGCAATCCTGGCCCAACAAGGTGTGGGGCAGGGGAACGCCAAAATAGTAGGAGAAGTTATGGAGTTCGTCATGGATCGACTCCGGTTTTATGGCCAAACTGCCAAAGGTCTGCGGGATGATGTTCTGGAGGCAGTCATTGCCGTACGATTGCCTCAAACAGCTGATATCGGGGACCTCCTGTTCCGGATGCAAGTCCTACAGGACTATGTGAGCCAACCTGGCTTTGAACCTCTGATGATTGGATTTAAGCGCGCCCATCGAATTGTCGAAAAAGAAACATGGACTCAAACCACAGTGGTACCAGAACGATTTCAGCATGAATCTGAGCAGCAACTGTTTCACCTGCTTGATAAGGCTCAACAGGACGTGACAGCATGTTCCGCTAATCAAGACTATTCTGCTGCTCTTCAGGTTCTACTGACATTTAAGACACCGATTGATACGTTTTTTTCGACTGTTCTGGTCAATGATCCTGATTCCTCCATTCGTGAAAACCGACTTTCTCTTTTGTCAGCTATTGACCGGCTATTTTTGACTATTGCGGATTTTTCGCACATTCAAGGTGCGGGGAATGAGAGCGGTTAATAGTCTTTGCACAACCTTGATGGAGTGGCCTAATACGTAAGGACTCAAACGTGAGATGAGCACGGAACAGCCTTTTCTTGAGGAATCTGATTTCTCTCAACGGGTACAACGTTTTACCCAGATTGTGACCCTTGGGCTTATTCTTGGCTGTAATGCCTTATTGTTGATGGGGTTGTGGGTGAGTGGGGTCGATCTAGAGTCAGCGTTAGCGAAGCCTGAACTCTATGATCCGATGAATGGTGATTGTGTTGGGGTCCAATGGACGAAAGTAGCTGGTGCGGAAGGGCTGGTCAAAGTCTGCACCGAATGGATCGATTTTTCTGATATTTCAGGCAAAACTCATTTTTTGGCTCGGGATAAGACGTTAGCCATGGGGGCCGATGGCAATTTGTACTTTTCTGGCCAATCTCGTGAAAATTATCGATTGATTGGGCTGTTAATTTTTGCGATAGTGGTCATGGTATGTGGTATGTGGGCAAAACGTCAATTAATTGCCAACTATCAACTGCGTTTACAATCTGTTCACCATCGTTCGACATGAGTGTCGGGGCTACTCACCAGTTGTGATACCACCACACCTCGTTTCCAAATATTTCAAGCCCTTACAATTTTCATCAGGTTATGGAGTATCCAGTGACTTATCGGGTCCGGGATATCCATTTATGGTCAATTTTTGAGGGCTGAGGGTAATGTTCGACTTGATTAATGGCTGATAATATTTTCATTCCAGGGTAATCGTGAGGTAAAGGAGCGCGCTTCATGGGGCAAAAAAAATATGTCTACTTCTTTGGCGGAGGGAAGGCTGAGGGATCCGGCACAATGAGAGAACTCTTGGGTGGCAAGGGGTCAGGTTTAGCAGAAATGACCAACTTGAAAATATCTGTGCCGCCGGGATTTACGATTACGACCGAGGCTTGCGTAGAATATTTTCATTCCAAGAAACGTTATCCAGGTACGATGTGGGACCAAGCCCTCAAAGGCTTACGTCAAGTAGAGCAGGCGATGAAAGCCAGGCTGGGTGACCCCGAGCATCCATTGCTGGTTTCTGTGAGGTCAGGAGCGAGAGCTTCAATGCCAGGGATGATGGATACGGTGTTGAACTTGGGTCTCAATACGCATACCGTGCAGGGGTTGGCAAAAAAGACCAACAATCAACGGTTTGCAGTAGATGCGTATCGGCGTTTTATTACCATGTTTGCAAGCGTGGTTATGGGTATGTCGAGGGAAGGATTTGAAAAGGCTCTTGATCTGTTAAAGGAAACAGAAGGTGCGACGCATGACACGGATTTAACTGAACAGGCATTGGGTCGTTTGGTGGAAGAGTATTTAGCGCTAGTGAAAATGGAGACCGGTATTGATTTTCCTCAAGACCCCTTTGAGCAATTGCGTATGTCTATCAATGCAGTCTTCGATTCCTGGTTTGGTGATCGGGCTGTAACCTATCGACGGCTTTACGATATTCCCGATGAATGGGGCACGGCAGTCAATGTGCAATCCATGGTGTTTGGCAATATGGGGAACACGAGCGGAACCGGGGTAGCCTTTACTCGCAATCCGGCAAATGGCATGCCGACATTTTTTGGTGAATGTTTATTGAACGCTCAAGGGGAAGATGTTGTGGCGGGGATTCGGACGCCGTTACCGGTAGTGTCATTGCAAGAAACATTGCCCGGCGCGTACAAAGATCTTCTCAAAACTCAACGTACCTTGGAAAAACATTATCGCGATATGTTGGACCTGGAATTCACGATTCAAGAAGGCAAACTCTATATGTTGCAAACCCGTGTGGGGAAACGCACGGGAATTGCTGCGGTCCGTATTGCGGTCGATATGGTCAGGCAAGGATTGATTGATCGCCGAGAAGCCGTTAAACGTGTGGCCCCAGAACAACTTTCCCAATATCTCTATCCTATTTTTGAAAGCACTGACGAAGCGAAGTTTCAGGTTGTGGGAAAAGGGTTGCCTGCTGGTCCAGGGGCAGCTGCCGGACGCATTGCCCTTACTCCCGACCGGGCGGTGGAACTCAAGGCCAAAGGCGAACGAGCTGTATTGGTCCGCCATGAGACGAGTCCAGATGATATTCATGGCATGCATGCTGCCGAAGGATTTTTGACGGCAAAGGGTGGGATGACATCGCATGCTGCTGTTGTTGCAAGACAGATGGGAAAAGTTTGTATTGCCGGATGTGATGAAGTGGATGTGTTATCAGATGGTACTGTTCGTTTTGGAACGATGATCTTAGCTGAAGGGGACTATATTTCTTTGAATGGATTTACTGGGCAGGTCTACGCTGGGGATATTCCTGTGGTGGATTCTGAAGTGATTCAAGTCATTCAAGGTCGGATGGATCCGAAAAAATCCGAGAAATATGGGTATTTTTCAACAATCTTGAAATGGGCTGACGCGTTCCGCGTCTTGCGGGTTCGCTCCAATGCCGATGTGCCGGATCAAGCCCAAATTGCCCGAGGCTTCGGAGCCGAAGGTATTGGCTTGTGTCGAACAGAGCACATGTTCTTTGCGGAAGATCGTGTGGCCATTATGCAGCAAATGATTCTGGCTTCTTCACGGGAGGAACGCGAACTCTATTTGGATCAGTTGCTCCCTCTGCAGCGACAAGATTTCATTGGGCTGTATCGTGAAATGAAAGGTTTTCCCGTCACCATTCGTCTGCTTGATCCACCGCTGCATGAATTTCTTCCTAAGCGTGAACATCTACTCGTGGAGCTGGCCAAACTTGAAGTGATGAATGGGGATCCTGATGTGATCAAAGAAAAACAGAAGATTTTAAATCGGGTCGAAGAACTGCATGAGTTTAATCCTATGCTAGGACTTCGTGGTTGTCGGTTGGGTATAACAATGCCCGAAATCACTAGGATGCAAGTACAAGCTATTTTTGAAGCTGCCTGTGAAGTTGCACGAGAAGGCAAGAAAATTGTTCCGGAGATTATGATTCCATTGGTTGGGATGGCATCGGAAATGAAAGCCCAAAAGGAGCTCATTCGCGAGGTCGCGCAACGGACGATGGGGCAATACGGCGTGAAGTTAAATTATCTGATCGGAACTATGATTGAATTGCCTCGTGCTGCAGTGACCGCAGGACATATCGCGGAAGATGCCGAATTTTTCTCTTTTGGCACGAATGATTTGACTCAAACGACGTTTGGTTTTTCACGGGATGATGCTGGTCCCTATATTGGATTTTATTTGGATCGGCAAGATCGGTGTCCGGTGTGCCAACGCAGCAATGTGGATTGGAAAAAAATGGTCTGTCGTATGTGCAAAGCGACTATTGAGAAAAAGGCGGAAAATATTTTAGAAGCTGATCCTTTTGCCGTCCTGGATCAAGAAGGGGTGGGCGGTTTGATAAAACTGGCTATTCAGGGAGGCCGTAAAACCCGCCCTGGTATTAAACTGGGGATTTGTGGGGAACATGGCGGTGAGCCCAGTTCTGTGGCCTTTTGTCATGAATTGGGGCTCAATTATGTCAGTTGTTCGCCGTATCGTGTCCCAATTGCCAGGCTGGCTGCAGCCCAAGCGGCGCTGGCTGTGCTGGAACGAAAAGAAAATCAACGGACCTCATCTGCAAAAATGAAACGAATGAAACCAACAAGGACAGCAAAAGCCAAGAAGAGGGTCTCTAAGAAATCGGTAGCCAAAAGTCTCTCGACAAAGAAGACTGTGGCGAAAAAAACGGTGGCAAAAGGATCGACAGTAAAAAAGAAGTCACCTTTGAAAGCCACATCTCGTAAGAAAACATCCACCTCCTCAAAACGACGGTGACTTTCGTCACATCCGATCGTTACTACATGACACGAGCCCTTTCCCTTGCCACTCGGGGAAAGGGAAAAACCAATCCCAACCCAATGGTTGGCGCAGTGCTCGTCAATCAGGGAAAAATCATTTCCGAAGCCTACCACCACAAGGCTGGACAGCCACATGCAGAAATTTTAGTGCTGCATCAAGCGGGTACTCGAGCAAGAGGAGGAACGCTCTATGTGACGTTAGAGCCTTGCTGCCATAACCGTAAACGTACACCGCCTTGTGTTCCCCTTTTAATCAATTCAGGTCTTTCTCGAATCTGTGTGGCGATGGCCGATCCCAATCCGCATGTCAATGGACAAGGCCTTGGGAAGTTGACACAAGCGGGTTTGGAGGTTTCTGTTGGGATACTGAAAGAAGAAGCACAAGACCTGAATGAGGTCTATTGCCATTGGATCACGACAGGACGCCCGTTTGTGACATTAAAAGGTGCAATGACTGTCGATGGGAAAATAGCCACCAGGACAGGGCAATCACAATGGATTACAGGCGAACAGGCTCGACAGGATGTGCATCGAGTTCGAAGCCAAGTTGATGCTGTGATGGTAGGGATTGGTACGGTGCTAGCCGACGACTCTGATTTGTCAGTGAGAAGGATAGGGCAAACGGTTCCTCGACGAGTGGGGCGGCAGCCAATTCGTATTGTGTTGGATAGTCGATTGCGGATTCCTGTGAAGGCCAATATTCTCAGGTGGATACATGAGCAACCCACTATTGTGTGTACCACCGCACGAGCTACTCAGAAAAAGATCCTTGCCCTTCAAGCGCAAGGAGTCGAAGTGTGGGTGTTGCCTCAAAAATCAGGAAAAGTCTCTTTAAAAGCGGTCTTAAACAGATTAGGAAAAAAAAGGATAGCCTCAGTGCTGCTGGAAGGGGGCAGTACGCTCAATGCCACGGCCCTTCAAGAAGGTGTGGTTAATGCGGTAAGATGTTATATAGCTCCTCTCTTACTAGGGGGGCAAGATGCCAAGGGCCTCATCGGTGGGGCTTCTCCCAGCCAGCTCAAAGCAGCCTGGCATCTCATAAATCCACGGCTAAAAAAAATTGGCTTAGATTGGTTGGTGACAGCCAAAGTTCAACCTCAAGCGTAAAACGTGTTAGGGCATTTCCAGGAAGGGGCTTTTAGGATGAAGTATGCGATGGAAAAGCGGCTCGAAAATCAAAAAGTGAGGCCACAACAATGATGACAACACTTAATGCCACTGATCATGAAGAATTAGCACGAGCTGTGGTTCTTCTAGAAAACCCTTCTTTTGCCGCGAAAGTGACGAATCTCATAGGGGGGCCAGTTGAGAAAGCCATCACGATGTTGCCTGATGGAGTATCGGATAAGCTGGTGCGATCCACACAAAAAGCACTCTCTAAGGCCATGGACTTGGCCGTTTCCTCTTTAGATGAGCGTTATCGAGGCGAATCGGCAGATGGGGCTCATCGAGTCTTGTCGTCGGTGAGTGGAGCTGTTGGCGGAGCGTTTGGGCTTATGGCATTGACGGTGGAATTACCAATCTCAACGACGATCATGTTGCGGTCGATTGCTGACATTGCCCGGAGCGAAGGCGAGCCGCTTTCTGAGGCGGATACTAAATTAGCCTGCTTGGAAGTTTTTGCTCTTGGTGGGGCCAAGCAAGACGATGATGGAGTAGATACCGGATATTTCGCCGTGCGAGCGGCATTAGCCGGAGCGATGACCGAAGCGGCAAAGTATTTGGCTGAGCACGGGATGGCTACGACCGGAGCCCCGGCCTTAGTAAGATTTTTGGCCAAAATTGCCTCTCGATACAGCATTCAAGTATCCGAAAAAGCGGCAGCTCAAGCTATTCCACTCCTGGGAGCTGCTGGTGGAGCGACGGTGAATTTGCTTTTTATGGATCATTTTCAAAATATGGCACGCGGGCATTTTATTGTACGTCGATTAGAGCGAATCTATGGCAAAGAGCTTATTCGCGAGACCTATCAACAGCTGGCTTCTCGAAACTGACAAGGTGATGCCAATGCGTAATGCCCTTTTGATTGTGGTACTTGTGTTCTTGGCAGCCTGTACACAAGAATCTCAAAATAAACTTAGTCGGGCTGTGCAAAACTGGACAGGTACAGATGGAGTTTTGGAAATATACGCCGGCGAAAAACTTGTGAAGCGTTTTATGTCCATTGATAAACTTTCAACAGCGACAGGAACGACTGATGGTGTGCCACGCCCTTACCGATTTGGCTATGGTATATTAGATGCTAACCTTAATGGCACCAAAGACCCCGGCGAACAAAAAGTCTATTTCGAATTCAGCGACTACTCCACCTCCTACATCTTCTACGAAGATCCCGTCTAACTCTTACTTGGTGTTCCTCCTTTTCTTCTAGAGAAATGTCTTCCTGTTTCTAGGAGTCTGTCGGATTTAGGGAATCGAGAGCGAAAACGTGACTGAGCAGGGCAGATTTAGGCGATTTTGCCGGCTCATAGCTGAACGATGGACCAAGAACTCGGCGAAATCTGCCCTGCTCAGACAGGTTTGCAGCCGATTCTAATTTCAACCAGGTTTCAGCAAACGTCACATATTCCACAAATTGGAGATCCAAGCGATCCAATCCATATTGATCGCACAAACGTGGGAGGTGTTGGCTAAAAGCCGTAAAACGGGCCTTGATAAGTTTGCCGCCAGGGATGGTCTTACGTCTGGAAGACGTGCGCAGCCATCTCCGAACCACGGTGATGGCCTCATCCGGTGAGTTGTGATGACTCTGGATATCTTGCCCTGAGATATCTGAAAGCGACACACGATAGCGATGCGAGTCGGCGTCCAAAATGAGACATCGTTTGCGTTTCACTCGTCCTTGCCCAAACGTTCGACATCCCAGGTCCAGCCCCAACTCAAATGCCATATTAAAACGTGGCAGAAACGAGTCCTGTCCAAGTTCGACCCGGGATAGGTCGTGCAGAGAATAATGCGAACCTTTCATGATGTTCACAATCTTATTTAATCGAATGGTTCCAGAATCAGCATCTTCCAATGCTGAACGGGGAGTGAAGCTGCAATCAATAACACAAAAGACGATAGCTTCGAAGATGGGCCAATATTGTTTATCAAAGGGGCAATTGATGAAGACCGAGTCGGAAAAGGAGGGACCTGATCGTCTCATGAGTCGCGCGATCGAACTGGAGAAGGGTCACCCAGAGAGCGTTTCAATGATGGTGAGAGGAGGAGACGTGTTCCTTAAATAGTGTATTGGCGCGGAATTGAATGGCCCCTGCCCGCTAGCGGTATCGGTTTGAGCCAACTTGCCATTTGATTGATGGGCTCCGTTGGGTTTCTTTTGCTTGCGTAGAGTCTTGAGGAGAGACAACACCTTTGTTCTGGAAAGCCGACCAGTTTTTCCAAGTGCCTTGATCGTGCGTTGAGCCATGCTCTCTCTCACATTCAAAGAAATGATACTCTTGTTTCTATAATGAGTATTATCTCATTTCTTTACCTTGGATACAAGGAATGGAATCTGCAAAGACCATTGTGATTTAAGGTCAGGTGATAGAGACGACCTACCAGGTCGTCTCATCACAACGGCCAGTGTCTGTACCATCCTGGATCTGTTGCCCCATGTTCTCAGACGGGGCCTTGGATATCTTTCAGGACCTCCTCTGTGAAAGCGTACGAATTCGGCTGGCATCTGCCAAAGGCTTTTAGACTTTCACCGTCTCGGATCTCCAAGCAACCCATGAATACATGGTGGCTTGAGAAAACCCGACGCATGGAGAAGACTTATATCAACCGTAGGACATAGTGCGATGGGTTCGGTTCATTTTGATTGGTCAGGCGCACTGCGGGAAATTCCCACGTCAGAGGAGTCTGTTATGATTTCAATCCACGATAGGAGAAGCCACCCATCAAATTTGGCGAAGATTAGCCCGGCTTAGCCAACATGACTCTGCTAGTACTACTATTCTCAAGGACATCTCTTCATATTTATAGCCAAAGACAATCCGATTCGGTCGGTGGTTGACACTCCATGAAGTCGACCTAAAAAGGGAGTGAGAGCCGGGCAAGAGGAGGTTTACATTTTTCCTAATTTGGTATATGGTTTTGTTCTGGCAGAGAAATCGTGGGTGGCTACAAGCCGAGTGATTTCAGGCCATAGATGGAGACGGGACGGATTCCTGGAAGGAGATGATCCATGGAAGGCTCAAATCTCCTAGAAAGGAGTGGGCCAGGATGGACACGGGATATCGAAATTACCTTGGGTGGTTGCTAACCGTCTCGACCATAAGAAAAGAACAGAAGTGCGTATGCATGCTTTCTCGGACCTAGGGGTTCTGAGAAAGCATTTTTTTTGACTCCAGCGAGACACGCCAGGAGGCCCAAGCGTCTTACACAAAGAAAGGAGGTTTATAATGTTTCGCTTCAGATGTATTTAACCTATCTTGGTGAGTGTGCTCATGATGAGGGTGTTCCACGGTAGGAACCATTGGCAGACATGCACCTTGTAAATACCCCAGCTACCTGGAAGCCGTTCACTGACATTCCAGGTGGGCCTGCACTGAAGGGTGGTTTTATAATTGGAGGGTCCGTCGAGAGGTCTTAAGAATTAAAACAAATTGTTAAAGTGAAAAAATGTTGCATATGAACAAGACAATACATGTAATCTTTTTGGGGCTGATGGGGTGCTTATTCAGTATGAATCCAGCTCTGGGGAAGATTCTGTCCATAGAAACCAATAAAGATGAATACTTCCTTCACGAAAAAATAGTCTTTAATGGTGTCGAGGCAGATGGAGAACAAAATATAAGAGTTCTCCTATTAGAACCCGATGGTGAAGTCCAAACCGTTGTTCAAACAACCTCAAACACAGAGGGAATTTTTGAATTTCAAATTACTGCAAGTGATTATTTTGACCTAGAAGGTACATACAAGATTAATTCTCATATCTTGGATCAACCGGTACATGAAGGAAAAGCGTTACTTCTTAGATATTCTGAATTAACAATCCATGTCATTACCTCGAGTTCCTTGCGAGATTTTTCCCCTCATAGAGCCTTGCCCTCGAATTGTCAGGAGATAATCAGTGAAGGGAAAAGGGCAGTTTTTTGTGAGGATAAAGAAGCAAAAAAAGAATAACCAGAAAATAGCAAGGCCACTAAAGTTATAATGGGCAAAAAAGGAGGACACGAATGAAAAAAACAGCTACAGCCGCATGGATGACGATCATTCTGATTTCTTGCCCGGTTTTGATGAGCTTGACTTTTGCGATGGAAGCCATGACGCATGATAAGGTTTCCATGCAGGTTCTTGCAGATAGAACAGAGATCATTAGAGGAAATGGACTGATAGGGGTAATAACACCTGATATCGTCGATGCAACAGATGCAACAACTATTGTAGTGAACCCTGGAGGGGTACTTGATGGTGTTGGAGATTTCACATTTAATACAACGGGTGGAAATGGATTTCGATGCACTGGTTCACTATTACCAAGTGGGAGGCATGTTCTAACTGCAGCCCATTGTTTAACTGATGGAACTGGAGTTCAGGACTATATAGATGGCTCAGGCACTGTGACCTTTGAAGGAGATCTAGGGGATGAGGCAATCGACGTTGGTTGGGTTTCCATCCATCCCAATTTTAATGGCTCTACCCGAAATGGAAACGATGTCGCGGTCTTGGAGTTAGTTTCTGAGGCATCTAACGATATCACAAGATATGACCTAGATACGAATGCAGGGGACGACATTAACCAAGTTATAGAATTAACGGGATACGGAAGATCAGGAAATGGAACGACGGGTGACGTTCTTGCCTCTGGAACCAAACGAACAGGTGGCAACCGACATGAATTAGGTGGGGATGCCTTCTTAGCTATCTTTGGTTTGGTTCCAGATGTGGATTTTACCTCAAATTCTCATCTCCCGTATGACTTTGATAACGGAATGGCGGCCAATGATGGTTTTGACTTCTTCTTTGGAGTGTCAGATTTGGGAGAAACCAATGAGGTCGACCAAGCAGGCGGTGATTCTGGAGGTCCTTCCTTTAATACGGCCGGCGAAATCACCGGAGTGCATTCATATTCCATCTCCATTAGAAACAATGATGGAACCACCTCTGATATTGACGCTACCAATGGGAATGATACATTCGGCGAATTCAGCGTTGATGCGAGAGTTTCAACATATGTAGGTTGGATCAATGATCAGATGGATATCATTCATCCAGAGGCTCTGTGTCAAGATAGAACGGTGAATACTGACTTAGGTCTCTGCAATGCAGCAGGGATATCTGTAGATAATGGGTCCTTTGATCCGGATGGAGGTCCACTAACCCTGGCCCAGGATCCGGGAAATCCATATCCAGAAGGCATGACGAACGTGACACTGACGGTCACAGATGACGAGGCGCTATCCGATTCCTGCATGGCCGTCGTTACAGTAAACGACGCAGAAGATCCCATTCTGACTTGTTCTGCGGACCAAACGCTGGAATGCATGGGCCCGAATGGAACCAATGCTACGGTGAGTGCCACAGCGGAAGACAACTGCGATGGATCATTGCCGACAACTTGCATCCCGCCTTCTGGCCAATTTCCCCTTGGGGAGACGTCTGTTTCTTGTAGTGCAACCGATGATTCCGGTAATCAGGGGATATGTTCATCTACGGTCACGGTAGAAGACACCCTACCTCCAGTGATCGCATGTAACAGTCCCGCCACTATTGTGCCGCCGGACGTTCCGATCGCGTTCACGACTACTGCGGTTGATCAATGTCAGGGGCCAATCACACCGGTCATCACCGGATTTGATTGCTTTCAATTTACCAAAAAAGGAAAGCGCATCGATAAGACAGAATCCTGTCAGGTTGCCGTTAACGGGGATTCCATCACCATTCTTGATTCCGGAGGTGTGGGAGATACCATTAGTTGGATTGTGGAAGCGTCTGATGGCAATGGCAATGTCGGGTCCACCACCTGTGATGTAGAAGTGGTGAACCCAGGGCTCACTCCCTAACCATTTATTTGAGGTTTGGAAGTAGTCTGGGCAATGATAGAGAGAGCCTCACACTTTCGAGTGTGAGGCTCTTGCTTTTACCTCCTAACCCGTCGCGATACAGAGTCACCAAGTGTGGTGGGGTCTAGAGGCACTTCTGCGCACGAAGGCTGCTGGAGATCCTAACTGATCCTCCTCAATGTGAGTCATTTAGGGTAGACTACCTGTTGGGGCCAGGTTGAGGTTTTTTCTTAGGCTTGGGAGAGGCCAGCAGAGCATTGATTTGTTGTTGAAATACTGGATAGGGCTGGGCCCCGCGAATGAGTTTGGTGGCCTTGACTGTTCCATCGGGTTGTATAAATCCAAGCAGAAATGACGGGGTTCCCCGCACGCCAACTTTAGTACCTTCGGCCACGCTGGCTTTGCCCTGTTCGGCGTACTTGCCACTATCCACACAGGCTTGGAAGGCTGTCACATCGGTGACGCCCGCGGTCTCCGCGTGACCTGCTAGTTTGTCGGGTTGCAGGTCCTTAGGATGTGCAAAGAGCTGATCGTGCATCTCCCAGTATTTGCCTTGCTCCCCCGCGCAGTGCGCGGACTCATGGGCTTTCGCCGCGTCCTTGTGAATGGAGGTCAAGGGGAAGTCTCGCAATACATACCGAATTTTGCCGGTGTCGATGAACATTTTGGTTAACTGTGGCAACACGGTTTTGGTATGGCGCGCGCAATAGGGGCATTGGTAGTCGGTGAACTCAATCAGTGTGACCTTCGCATCCGCTGATCCCTTGATGGGATCCTTGGCCACGTTCACCGTGAACGTCACATCTTGGACGTTACTGCGGGAGCGCTGACGAGCAGTGAGCAACTCCTTGATTGCCTTGAGGTCCTTTTGAATGGCCTGTTGTCCATCCTTGAGAGTCTGGATCTCCTTGCGAAGGGTCGGCAGATCTTCTGAGCTGGGGGCATCAGGTTGGGCCAACCCTTCCGCAGGCAATCCAATTGTTAAGAGACTGAGGATGGTAAGGATTATAGATTGCCGGACGTCTCGCATAAATACACTCCTTCGGTTTAGAACAATGTGGAGCCCAAGTCTGATGGTCTTCATGAATGCAATTTGCCCAGCCACGGTGAGGACCTGTCTCTCGAGATGAGCGAGGGCTTAGGGTAGCCGAGGAGGGTATCGACCAGCAACAGGTTGTCTTACAAAAGGTCTATTCTAGAAAGCCTTTGCCTTCCAGGGTGATGAATGAAATCCTTTTAAGGGGCTTGGAGGACAGAGCAACGCCTTAATCCGATTTGTGTAAGGACCAATTTCGTGAGAGTGATGAGAGGAGTAAAATGTCTGGGAATATTACGGGTATAAACAGAAGAATAAATCGGTTATTTCCCTCTATGGTGAGGATAGGTCATCCGAATTGAGGCTCTGACTGTCATGCGGCGATTGCTTGTTCTATACGGTTTTGCGTTATTCGGTATCGTGAGTACGTGTCTGGTAGCTGTTGCCGGCGAGCTTGTTGAGGGGACTGTTCGGTCTGAGGAAACTCAATCTCTTCGTTCCTTGGTTCAGACATATATACAAGAGTCTGTGCATGAAACATCGGGGGACGCGTTTGCTCAGATTATGAAACATCCCAATGCTACCGTGGAAACGGTAAGCGCTGCGATTCGTGCTCTCCCTCGCTATACGGCTGGGCCGCTTGGGGCGCAGCCACGGCGCATCGTTACGGTGAAAGACAAGAAGGTATCGTATGCGTTGTATGTGCCTTCTTCCTATGATCCCCAGCATGCCTATCCGCTGATCGTGTGCTTGCATGGAGCTGGATTTACTGGGGAGTCGTATTTAGAACGGTGGGTGCCGCGTTTGGAAGATCGGTATATTCTTGCATGCCCCACGATTTCCATGGGGGCTTGGTGGACGCGGTTTGGTGAGGAGCTGACATTGGCGACGATGCGCGCTATTCAGTCGGAATATCATGTCGATCCTGATCGTGTGTTTCTGACGGGAATGTCCAACGGTGGGATTGGGGCGTGGATTATTGGGATGCATTATCCTGATCGGTTCGCGGGTGTGGCACCTATGGCCAGCGGAATCGACGATGTTTTGTTTCCGTTTGTGGAAAACTTGAAGAACACCCCAGTCTATATTATTCATGGTGCCGAAGATCGCATTATGCCAGTTCAACTGAGTCGAGATCTTGTGAAAGAATTGGATTATCATGGAATTATTCATACCTATCGTGAGCATGAGTGGACACACCCGCATGCTGGGGGGCATTTCTTTCCGCGCCAAGAACTGCCGACGTTAATGAAATGGTTTGATAAGCAAATACGGACGACATTACCGAAAAAGGTGTCACTCGTCCGTGATGCGACGCATCTTCGTCCGATGCATTGGTTCGGATCGATGCGACCGACCGTATCGCAGCCTTTACCGAAAATCTGATCGATAGTCGGGATGAATGGATTACCGGTCGTATTTACGCCACACTCGATGCCGAACGGGTTTCCACGAATCATATCGCCGTGAAGACTAGCCGTGTTCGGCGTTATACGTTATTTTTCAATCAAGAACTGGTGGATTTCTCTCGACCGATCCTCGTGGAGACCAATGGTGAACAATCGTTTCACGGTGTGGTGCGGCCTACTATCGAAACACTGTTGCGCGAAGCACGGCACCAGTCTGATCACACGGTTCTCTATTCATCCAAGCTCTCGGTTGATGTGCCGTCTTCCAGTCGTGTCGAAAAATGATGCGTAGAGATAGGCTAAGTGTTTTGTTACGTAATCAGAATTGATGGAAAGGAATGTTGGGTGGTCAAAAGTTGCAGGATTGTGCCCCTAAGTCCCACAGGCTCCTAGCTGCTGCAATGTTGATCGCGAAGCGCTAGTGCTTTAGGCATCCATTCCTCGAACTGCCTAATACGTGTTTCGTGGCTGGGGTGGGTGGACATAAATTCTGAGGGTTGGTTTCCTTGGCTCATTTGTCCCATGCGCTCCCAAAGTTTCGGGGCTTCTGTGGGATCGAAACAGGCACGGGCGACAAAGAGTAAACCCATATAGTCAGCTTCTGATTCATGGTCGCGAGAGAAGGGGAGTAGTACGCCATATTGAGTTCCGACTCCTAAGGCTCCCATGACGGCTCGCTGGGTCTGATAGTCCATATCTCCCAATGCGACGCTAGCTGCCATTGATCCAATTTGGACTAACTTCTGATAGGCCATTCGCTCAGCCCCATGGCGGGCGATGGCATGGGCAATTTCATGACCCATGACCACCGCCAGGCCATTAGCATTTTCAGCAACTGGAAGTAATCCTGTATAGACCGCTGTTTTCCCACCTGGCAAGGCAAAGGCATTGGCCTGTTCGGATTTAATAACATTAAATTCCCAGTTAAAGCCTGGGTCAACATCTACAGCAGCGCTGGCTAATTTCCGGCCGATAGATTTGATCAGATCGACGGCTTCCCCTTGTTGCAACACTTGAGATTGGCTCAGAATTTCTTGGTATGACTGGAGTCCAAGGGACATTTCCTGCTCTCGTGTCATATCCACCAATTGTGAGCGCCCGGTGATGGGAACGGTTTCTTGATTGGACACGTAGTAGTAGAGGCCATAGATGGCAAAGAGGACGATAGGAATGAGTCGGACTTTCCAACTCATGCGTCGGCGTGGTTGTCCGCCCGTCCTACCTCCTCGTCCAAACGAGCCTAATCGCATCTTCTTTAGCCCCTATCCCTCAGTGATTTAGTGAACGAATCATTCGCCGCCTGATTAGCTAAAAAACTTCTTAGCGGCAATTCCGAGTAAATCGTCCGCAATGGATCCATCACCATCAAAATCTAGGAAAGAGGATAATCCACCTAACCCGGATGGTTGAGCTTGGGCTTGCTGTGCACCCAGCATGCCTGACCCGGCGGCTTTTTGGCTGAGGGCTCCCATAGCCACTGAGGCCACCATTGGCAACATTTTTTTCAAAATGTCGGCTCCAACCCCTGTTTCTTCTGCGGCGCGGGTGGCAATGCCACGGCTGACGTCTTTACTGCCAAAGAGATGTCCTAAGATGCCATTGCCTTCTCTCGCGCAATCTTCGTGGCTTAACATACTTGGGTCATCCAAATAGCGCTGATGATTGCCTTTTCCTAGAGCTCCTAATAAGGCACTTAAGCCATCGCCAGAAGAACTGTTTTTGCCAATGGCTCTGGCAACTGCTGGGAGAAGTTGCCCCAGCGCCGTTTGTGTTTGTGATTCCCCAAGACCTAATGACTTGGACATGTTTTGGACGACTGCACCGCCGCCCGCATTCAGAATGGTATCTAAGAGGTTCATGGGTGAAACTCCTTTCGCACGAGAAAAAGAATAAAATAAAAATCCTGTATGTTCAGGAACGAGAGGGGATTAAAAGCTTACTGGATGAAAATCTAAAGGGCTATACGTAAAAACACTTATGGTAGTTGGCCTTTGAATTGAGCAGGGCAAGCAAAGTTATCTGAGAGGGGGGAAAGAATGTGTGCTAAGTCTAGTTGGAATTTGAAGCGGCTCCCTTCACTGTGCTGAGATGGCGTTCGACCAAGAACAACCATCGTCCGCGCGTCATGAAAGGAGCCACGACATGAGCAGTATTACGAACGCTGCGAACAGAAGCAAGAAGAGGAAACTGTTGGGAACGGCCCAGGTCTTCGGGCCGCACCACTATGAAGCCTTTGATGTGGACAGTAAGCTGGAATGTATTCGGAACCTGATCCCCTTGGGACTCATGCATCTGCACGAGATCTTGGAGAACGAGGTGTGTGCCTTGGCTGGGGCCCGCTATGCGCGAAAAGCCGCTGCTCTTCCTGGCCGGCGTCATGGCAGCAATCCGGGGAGCGTACAGCTGGCGGGGCAACGGCATCGCCTACGCATCCCTCGTGTTCAACACCAACAGGGTGGGGAGATCTCATTACAGACGATTGATCGTTACCAAGGGACTGGCCAGTTGGATGACTTGCTCCTCAAGCGAGTGCTGTATGGCATTTCGTGTCGGAATTATGAAGCCGCAGCCGAAGCGGTCCCCGGCGCGATTGGCCTGTCCAGTTCGACCGTATCGAGAACCTTTGTGCAGGCGAGTGCCAAGCAACTGAAGGCGTTGCAAGAGCGTGATCTCCGTGAGCTAGATCTAGTGGCCGTCTTTCTCGATGGCAAGATGTTTGCCGACATGACGATGGGCATTGCCGTGGGGATTACCCTCACGGGGGAGAAACACGTGCTGGGGTTTGTGGAAACGGGGACAGAAAACGAGACCGTTTTGACGCCGTTCCTCCGCTCCTTGGAGGAACGGGGCCTCGACGATTCCCAGGGTCTCTTGGTGATCATTGATGGCGGCAAAGGGTTGCGCGCGGCCGTACGCCAAGCGTGGGGCTCGACCGCCTTAGTGCAACGCTGTCAGTGGCATAAGCGCGAGAATGTTGTGCGCCATCTACCCAAAGGCGAACAGGTGGCCTGGCGACGACGGCTTCAACGCGCGTATCAGCGTCCAACGTATACGGAAGCCAAGACCGCGCTCGGTCGCCTGCAGCAGGAACTCGAGACTCGGAACCAGAGGTGGCCCCGGGAAACTGCACAACGGGCTAAGTGGATACGCTCTGCAAAAGGTGGCATGATGTTGCTACCAATGAAAGGAGCGAATCATGAAGAGACGACCTCGACGGAATCATTCTCCGGCCTTTAAGTCCAAAGTGGCGCTGGCCGCGATCAAGGGGGAACAGACGGTAGCCGAATTGGCCCAACGTTTCGATGTGCATCCCAATCAAATCACGCAATGGAAGACCTTACTCTTAGAGCGTGCAACAACGGTGTTTGAGGGGGGCGAGCCCGCCCCGCCTCTCGTGGATGTGAAACAGCTGCATGCCAAGATTGGGGAACTGACGTTGGAAAACGATTTTTTAGAGGGTGCGCTCACCAAAGCGGGCGTGCTGAGCGCCAGACGATGATCAACCGCACACATCAACTCTCGGTGAGTCAACAGGCCAAGGCCTTAGGGATCAGTCGTGGGAGTGTGTATTATCGACCGAAGCCGGTCTCTGAGGAGGAGCAGCGGCTGATGAACCGGATTGACCAGTTACATCTAGAGTACCCATTTGCAGGAGCCCGGATGCTCCGGGCTCTCCTACGGCAGGAAGGGAGTATGGTTGGGCGTAAGCATGTGAGGACCCTGATGAACCGCATGGGGCTGGAAACCCTGTATCGCAAGCCTCGCACCACACAGCGCCATCCCAGTCATCAGGTCTATCCGTATCTGCTTCGAGACCTGACGATCACCCGCGCCAATCAGGTCTGGGCGATGGATATCACCTATATTCCGCTGGCCAAAGGGTTTGTGTATCTAGTCGCAGTGGTCGATTGGTCTACGCGTCGTGTGCTGGCTTGGCGCGTGTCGATCATGATGGACGTCCAGTTTTGTCTGGAGGCGGTTGAGGAGGCCCTCAGCCGGTATGGGAAACCGAACATTCTCAATACGGATCAAGGCAGTCAGTTTACGAGTCACAGCTTTACGGAGTGGCTCAAGGCCCAGGGGATTCGACTCAGTATGGACGGTCGAGGAGCGTGGCGGGATAATATCTTTGTCGAACGCTTGTGGCGTACCGTGAAATACGAAGAAGTCTACTTGCATGCCTATGAGTCCGTGTCAGCGGCACGAACGGGGATCGATCGCTATTTTCAGTTCTATAATAGCCGGCGTCCGCATTCGAGCCTCGCAGAGCGGACGCCGGATCAGGTCTATTTTCAACAACTGCCGCAGTTACAAGCGGCTTAATTCAACTAGGAGTGATCCACTTATCTTTGACCAATGAGTTGTTCAAAAAGTTGGGGCCACCTCTACCAATCCGCGGCGCGGAGCTTGGCCGAAGGGTTGGAGGAAACGTTGACCGTGCATCGGTTGGGCATGTTTGCATGCCTCGGCCTCTCCTTCAAAACGACGAATTGCCTGGAGTCGATCAATGCCTTGGTGGAAGAGCGGTGTGCGAAGGTCGATCGCTGGACGAACTCAAATCAACGGCAGCGATGGTTGGCCACTGCGCTGTTAGATATCGAGCCACGACTGCGCAAAGTGAAAGGCTATCAACATCTGCCGCAGTTACGCGAGGCACTGAAACGGGAACTGCGCTTGGAGATGACCACGACTCGGAAGGTCGCATAATATTAACCTGGGAGCCGTGACGCATTCCAACTAACTTTGGGCTTGACTCGGGGAATAAAAAAGCGAAAGCTTTTCAGATTATTTTTCCGAAAAGCTTTCACTTGCGGCTACAAAGAGGAATGGTTTCTCGTGATTTTTATTCAAGAGGAATACGAATTTTTTGACCTGGGTAAATCTTGTTGGGATCTTGAATGACTTCACGATTGGCGTCAAAAATTTTTGGATAGGCCATTGCATCGCCTAAATACTGTTTCGCAATTTTTGAAAGGGTATCTCCCGACTGGATGGTATAATATTCTACTTTAGCCTTTTGTTCAGGTGCGGTGAGTTTTTCTGCAAAGACTTCAGCGACACCTTTGACATTTCCCGCTAATAACACAGCTTTTTCCTTGGCTTCAGGGCTAGGCGCTTGCCCATATAAAAAGACTTTTCCGTCATCTTCCTGATAATCAACTTTTAAATCTGTGATACCCAAGGCACGGGATTCAAGGTGCTCACGAATTTTGGTGGCTGGATCGTCACTTCCGCCAAAAATTTTTTCGCCAATTGTGCGAACAAAATCAAATAGTCCCATAAGAAACCTCCTAAAAATGTGCTTTGATTATGAGGGGGGTGAATCATTCTTACAACCATATCTGGTAAGAAGCTATTAGTAAAGACTCTCAATCAATTTTTGGTTTTTGAATGCCAATGTGTAAAAGGAGCAACGATAAACTTGAAGAATTCATCTTAAACATGGTTGGATAGAGAGAGAAAGAATCCTAGAAGTGAGTTATCCTTTGTAACACACTTCTTAGCCCCCTCATTCATCTCAATCTATATCAGGATTGCCAGATTTTTTTTACAAGAGGGGAAGCTATGGAAACCAAACCTACCAACATGGAAAAAGAACCAAGACGATTTACTGGCACACAGGTGATGCTCTTGATAGGACTGACGGTCTTGGTTACAGCTTTGATCACTTCCTGGTGGGTGAACCAATATCTCTATGCCGCGACTTTTGAGCCAACACAGTTGACAGTGGCAGAGCAGCATGCATTAGACAACAAAATGGCTCAGCTACAGCAGTACGATAGGTCAAACACTTCCTTGCTTTCTTCAACCCCTTCTGCCGGTGGGCCTCTTGAGCCGGAACCTTATTCCGAAGCGGGAGCTTCCCGAGAAATTCAGTTGACAGAACGAGAAGTCAACTCCCTCATTGCGAAAGATACTGAGATGGCAAAACATGTGGCTGTTGATCTTGCTGATAATCTTGTCAGCGTGAAATTAGTTGTGCCTGTAAATGATGAAGTGCCCCTTGTAGGTGGTAAAACATTGAAGCTGAACTTTGGGGTTGAACTGAGTTATGCCAATGGCAAACCTGTTGTGGCTATGGAAGGGATCAGCTTAGGAGGGGTTCCCTTACCCAGCGCATGGTGGGGCGATATTAAACATATTAATTTGGTTGAAGAGTTTGGTGGTCCTGGCGGGTTTTGGGATCAATTTGCCAAAGGTGTCGAGGATTTGAGGATTCAGGATGGGCAGCTCCGAATCACTTTAAAAGAATAGTTTCTTTCTCTCCTTTTTGATATACCCTGCACATTATTTCGTCGTCCTGCCTATTTTTACTCCCACTTCAATGTTCGTTATGGCCGGACTGTCTGTTTTGGGCGGTAGGTGGAGTGAGATTGGATTCGGTTCATTGTAATGGATGATGATGGTGATTTAGCCCTAATCTGAACCCACCGAAGGGTGGACATCTTGGTGGGTACAGATGGCTCGAACGAAAACAAGTCAGTTATCCCACGAGCTGAGCAACTGGCTTATGCAATGATCGATGGACATATTTTCTCGATTGCACCCATCGACGTTTCGAGGAAGGGAGTGGGTCTAATGTTGGCGCATAGGTGCGTGCTGGTTTGGATGCAGCTCGTTTAGTGAGGGAATTTTCGACTTGCTGCAGTTCCTTGAGACGGGCCTGATGTTGTGCCAATTCCCAAGCTACGGCTTTGGTCAGTTGGGTGATTTTAGCCTGTAATTGTTCCATCCTGTGTTCATGATGCTGCATTTCGCTGGTACGAGCCACATTAATGTACTGGGCGTTGGCGTACGTCATTTCTTCCTCCTCCTGTGTAATAAACACCTGATGCTCTGATTTAATCTCCCGATAAAGAGGTTATGTTGAGCCCTTGCAAATAAGCAAAACGATTGCCATGAATAAATGGGCACATACTCGTATGCGTAAAGATTTGATTTTCCGAAGAAATTTTCTCGTTAAGTTTTTCTGGATAGGTGAGTTGTCAGTCTAGCCCGTTTAAACAGTCAATAGCAGCGACAACCTTTTACAATTATGCTTAGCAATCAAACCTATTTAACAACGTTGGAAGAAATTTGCTATTACCAACAAATGAAGTGAGACAACTTTATCGACACTTGGACAGGCAGGTGGTTTGGTTTATGAGAGCGTGTCGAAAATGTTACTCCAATTTGGTTTTGATTAAAGGTAATAGATGGTCATTCTACGCATAGAGAAGAGATTGTTGAACATTGCAGGTTCTTGCAGAAAGAGGTTGTGCTTCAGAGGGAGTTTCCTCGTCAAAAGTAGAAACCATATTCTTGAAATCAGCAAGAATACGCGCCTATGTTCCTGAATTTCCAAGATTTTTTGCACAAATCTATTGCATAGTTTAAAAGTTCAAACACTGGCTAGAGTGATGTTTGATATGGTAGGTGTTCTCTGCGATGCCTGATCCCTCTGTTCTCCTTATTATCCCGCCTTTGACCCAACTCAATACACCCTATCCTTCGACAGCCTATTTAACTGGTTTTTTACGGTCATGTGGGTATCGGGTCTATCAGGCTGATGTGGGCATTGAAATGGTGTTAGCTCTGTTTTCTCAAGCAGGGTTACAGCAGGTTTTTGAATTGCTTCGCGAAAAGCCGATTCATGATTTGCCTGGCGAAGCTCGACAAATGTTGAGTGTCGCACAGGCCTATGTGGAAACCATTGAGCCCGTGATTCAATTTTTGCAAGGGCAGGACACGGCATTAGCTCCACGTATTTGTCAAGGTAGTTTTCTCCCTCAAGGCCCTCGATTTTTAATGAAAGACTCAAGCCATCAGGAAGCGATACATGTTTTACAGAATCAAACTGATCAGGCTAAGCACCTAGCTACATTGTATTTAGAAGATTTGGCTGATCTTGTGCAGGCGACGATCACTCCGCATTTTGCCCTCAATCGTTATGCTGACTCCATTACTATTCAAGCAACGTCGTTTGATGCCTTGGCTGAAGCGTTGGCTCAACCCCTGAGCCTCACTGATACATGGATGGTTGAGGCGATGTGGCGGCATGTTGAGCGGTACCAGCCTTCCATTGTGGGCTTTTCCGTACCCTTTCCGGGAAATCTCTATGGCGCATTGCGAATGGGCCAACAATTACGGCTTCGAAAGCCACACATTAAAGTTGTGCTAGGGGGAGGATACGTCAATACAGAATTGCGACGAGTGCAAGAGCCACGTCTCTTTGAAGTAGTCGATTATGTCACCTTGGATGATGGCGAGCGGCCTTTTTTGTGCTTATTGGAATATCTGCAAGGAACAAGACGCGAAACCGATCTTTGTCGGACATTTCTCAGGTCAGGGCACATGGTGGTGTGGCGTAATCATGCGAAAGAACCGGATGTATCTCAAGCAGAACTCGGAATTCCCACATACGATGGATTGAATCTTCAGCAATATGTCTCAGTGTTGGATACATTAAATCCCATGCATCGTTTATGGTCCGATGGACATTGGAATAAGTTAACGGTGGCTCACGGGTGTTATTGGAAAAAATGTACCTTTTGCGATATCGGGTTGGATTATATTGGCCGGTACGAAGTTTCACCTACAGAACTCCTAGTAGATCGTATTGAAGCCTTAATTTTAGAAACGGGAAGAAGAGGATTCCATTTCGTGGATGAAGCCGCGCCTCCTGTTGGCTTGAAACAATTGGCTCTATGTTTGTTAGAACGACGTGTGACAATTTCTTGGTGGGGGAATATACGATTTGAATCAGCGTTTACTCCTGATTTATGTCGATTGCTGGCGGCTTCAGGATGTATCGCGCTCAGTGCTGGTTTAGAAGCGGCCTGCGATCGTCTCTTAGCACTCGTCAAAAAAGGTATTACGGTTGATCAAACAATTCATGTATTGAAGGCGTGTCGAGAGGCGGGAATTCTTGTGCATGCTTATCTGATGTATGGGCTGCCGAGTGAAACGCTTCGTGAAACTGTTGAGAGCCTTGAGCGAGTTCGGCAGTTATTTTCTCATGGTCTTCTTCAGTCAGCCTTTTGGCATCGGTTTACGACAACGGCCCACAGCCCGATCGGTTTGAATCCTAATGCCTATGGTATTCAACTTATCGGGCCGTTGTTTGAGGGATTTGCAGAAAACGACATCAATCATGAAGATACACATAGCTCTATTCCAGAATGGCTGGGAGAGGGCTTGCGTGTAGCGCTCTGGCATTATAAGGAAGGTGTGGAACTCAAGCGGGATGTACGTGAATGGTTTCCCGAACGAACTCCAAAACCTAAAGTCAAACGAACGTGGGCCAAGAAAGTGTTAGAGGCTCGGTCTGAAGAAGATCATTCTCGCATGGAGCGGAAAATGGTGTGGATTGGGGGACAGCCGGATGTTGAAAAAGGCAAGAGCGAACAGTATCGAATTATTTTACCCAATCGAATTATGGATGAAGAGGTAAGGCTTAAGCGAGGAGTCGCTGAGTGGTTTCTCAATCTGATTCAGCGGGCTACGCCTGTATATGAAGAAGCAGGAGGGCATCGTTATCCTGTGGTGAAAGATGTCCGAGCAGGATTTCCATTTGGGGGACCCAAAGCCTTTGATGTGTGGTGGCAGTCTTCCGCTGCTCAGAAAGCCAAAGCTATTGGTCTCTTATTGGTATGATTATTGGTATTTCATGAAGTTTGCTGAATATCAAATAAATTAACAATGCCGAAGTTAAGATCTATCCCGAGAAGAGGCAAATATTTATGGGAGCCCCAGGTTGTGTCTAGCATCGCGAGAGTCAAGCCATCGTGACATTAGGGACTGGATATAGAATAGGGAAAAGTCACATAATTACAGGGATGCACCGAGCCAGAGAATATCTTCATCTGTTGGAATATAAGATGATGATTTTTGGTCCATCTCTCCTGAAAAATCTCTTTTCCCAATCTACCTCATTCACAAAAAACTGCTCCTGGATGCCTCTTCAGATTGCTTGGAAGCTTTACATTTTTTGGGAGATATATAAGAGGTTGACTTTTTGTCTCCCCAAGTGTAAGCCTGAGATAATGAAGAATAAGGCTGGAAGTGGAAGCTTCTATGTATTGAGTTTAAGGTAAAATCGCAATTTTCTAAAATGGAAAATCGAAATAGCTGATGATGCCTGTAATTTACAAGGTGCACTAAGGAGACCGAAAAAATGATGAACCTACCTATTCAATTTATAGACAAAGACATGAAATCTGATGAGACGTCGGACAAATTCATTTTTCATGAAATTGTGCCTTCTTTATTATGTTTTCTTCTCGTTATTGTCGTAACTGGTTTGATTTGTCCGATGTTTTTCCCCGAAAATGGTCTTGCCCATTCTGATTTAGACCCGGAAATCGCTGAAGTTTCTTTGGAACTGCTAGAAGAGCCCAATAACGTGGGTCATCTGCTTCGTCGAGGACAACTTTATCGGTTTAATGGAAAATTTCAAGACTCTTTACAGGATCTTGAACAAGCGAAGAAGCTGGATCCTAGTAATCGAAAAGTAGCGTTGGAGCATTGTCGTACTCTCTTGGCTTTGGGGCATGATGCCGAAGCCGAATCGGCTCTTAACCATTATCTTCAGGGCGAATCTGGGATTTCTCGAGTTATGGCTGTTGTTGAGCGAGCTCATCTCTATGAGCGTACTGGGCGTCCCAAGTTGGCCATAGCTGATCTCTCGGAGGCTCTGCATTACTATCCTACCGTTGAACTGTATTTGGCACGAGGCAGGCTGCAGGAGGGATTGGGGCAACTTGAAGCAGCTGCGAACGGTTATCGGGAGGGATTAGGCCGTATGCAGCAGGCAAGCATTCTTCGACAACAGCTTATCCGGCTTAAGGTTACCCAAGGCAAACTACCTGATGCTCTGGCCCTGATGGATAAGGAACCGCCTTCAAATTCGGTCAAAACGGAATGGTATATGCGTCGTGCCCAGATTTTAGCTGCAATGGGAAAGACAAAAGCGATGGAGGCCGCCCGTACTCAGGCCCTGGCTGAAGCTAATCGTGCTTTTGCTAAACGTCCTACCGCTTTACATAGAGTGGCGAGGGCAAAGGTTTATCAAGCCTTAGGAAATTTCGAAGCGGCAAAACAGGACCTTCGAATGGCAGTCAAAGCGGCCCCTCGTTTTGCAGAAGCCCGCGACCTCTTGAAAAAACTAGAGGTTCAGTGAAACCTCACATCCGAGCAAAATAAGACATTCTGCACTCCAACCAAGTGTTCAAAATCCCCACGGGTCTTGTGATGGTCCTGCTCCTGATATTGTTATTCTTTGCTTCAATTCTTCCCGCATCTGGAGCCATAGTGCGAGAGCCCTATCTTCAACAGATCACGGCTACTTCGGTGACTCTCGTATGGAGGACAGATGATAATGGTCCACCACCTTCCAATAATAGTCAAGTCCAGTATGGCTCTGTCTCAGGACAAACATGGGGGTCTTGGCCTTCTACGGCTTCAGCGACAGCCGTTATTCCCCCATCCAATTCTGGGGTAACGGATCACATTGTTATGATTACAGATTTGCCCCCAGCAACAACATATTTCTATGCGGTTGGTACAGCGGGAAGTGGACAGCAAGCTGGTGGTACGGTGAATCATTTCTTTCGTACGGCTCCTGTGGTAGGCACGGCAACCTCGTTCCGCGCATGGATAATCGGGGACTCCGGGAACGCTGGTCCCGATCAAATTGCTGTGCGGGAGGCTATGTTAAATCAGGGCACTCTTCCAGATCTTTTTTTACACATGGGAGACATTGCCTATGAGACTGGCACTGATGGAGAATTTACATCTAACCATTTTGGCATCTACCAAGATCTCATGCGCCATACTCCATCTTGGCCAACTTTGGGCAATCATGAAGCTGTTGAATCTCCTATAGCTGGAGTTGGACCTTATTATGAGGCTCATGTTTTACCGACCGGGTCTTCAGGAACTGAGGCGTATTACAGCTTTGATTATGGAAATGTCCATTTCATCGTGCTTGATTCCATGAGTAGTGGACGTGGTTTGACCGACCCCATGTTGAACTGGTTGGTAGCGGATTTAGGTTCAACGAGTCAGGAATGGGTGGTAGCCTACTTTCACCATCCTGCTTACACCAAAGGCACACATGATTCCGATAATGTGGTTGATTCCGGTGGCCGTATGACGGATATGCGGGAGATAGCTCTTGGTGTGTTAGAGGCTGGAGGCGTTGACCTGGTCCTAGCTGGGCATTCCCATATCTATGAGCGATCATTTCTGCTAGATCAAGCATATGGATTTGGCACGGCCCCCAACTTTATCACACCGAATTATTCCACGCTCCTTGGTAACGGGCGCATCCTCGACCCAGGAGATGGTGATCCTTTGGGTGATGGTGCCTATCAGAAAAACTCTGGTGGGAATTCGAATGACGGGACAGTTTTTATTGTAGCGGGTCATGGAGGAAACTCAATAGGTTCTACTTTTGGAGGGGCTCATCCTGTCATGGTTGCTGTGGATGAACAATTTGGATCGGTCTTGCTAGATGTCAATGGTAGTATTCTGACCGTTCAAAACCTTCGGGCAACTGAAACAATTTCAGATACCTTCTCCATTCAAAAAATTCCCGCTGGAGCAAATGTTCCTCCAAATGGAGTCATTGATACTCCTCTTGGAGATCAAGTTCTTGCCATTGGGCAGTCCTTGAACTTCTCTGGGACAGGCGTAGATCCCAACAATAATCTCCCGCTGACGCATATGTGGAATTTCGGACCAGGCTCAGGTATTCCTAACTCCACAGCTAAGGATCCTGCAGCGGTGACTTTTAATTCGTTGGGAGTGTTTCCAGTGACGTACACTGTAATGGATTCACTCGGCCTTGTGGATCCCTCACCAGCCACTTTGCAGGTCAAGGTGCAGGAACCGATTAAAAACTTCACGGCCTACAATGATCTGGCATGGGGTCCGGGGCAATTGACGACGAATATTACAAGGATCACTTCGCCAAATGGGGGCTCGGGGCTGCCCAGCAGTGGAGCTCTCCTAGATTTTGCCACCGGGCAGCCAACTTCGGTGAGCCTCACGGTGACGGGCGGCAGTTTTGTTGGAGATGCGCAAGCGGGGCATGGGGCCAACCCTGCGGCTGGTACCGATGCGCATAGCCTCTTTCATGGCATGGTGAGTGGGCAGGGGGCACTCTCGTATATTAATCAGGCTGGCAGCTCGCTAGTGCTCACGTTTACGGGGTTGGACCCGAGTAAGGAGTATGATCTGGCCTATTATGCCCACCGCAATAACTACGCCTGGGAGCGGGCCTCGTTAGTGACGCTGTCAGGGCAGGATGCATTCATTAATAGCAGTTCTACGGCGACGGATAATCCCAATGAAGCAGGGGGTGTCCTGTTTACGGGCCCGACGGATGCGTCGACGCGGTTACCGGCGGATAATGACCAGGGGTATGTGGCGCGGTTTAGCCAGATTGATCCGGGCAGCGATGGCGTCGTTGTGCTCACGGTCAGTTATGATGGCAGCCGTCCCTTCAAAGGCAAGTATGGCAGTGCCGTGCGGTTGCAGGAATAAAGTTTCTATTCGCTTGAGATTCGAGATCAGTCCATTGCTATTCTCTTTTTTATTTACTTTGGGCTAAAGCGAATGTGAATAAGACTTGGCTAATATTGGAATCCGTTAGATTCTTCTCGATTAACCCAGCCGTAATTCTGCACATTTGATAATCTTCCACTTTGACATCCAATTGTCCGTTTGAAAAACTGCAAAATTTGAGAGGCTGCTGAGAATATACCAGCCTGATTTTGAGTTTACAGAATGAAACGAAATGGTACATTGGGAAGAGAGGGTGAATTATGAAAGCAGTTATTTTGGCTGGAGGATTAGGCACTCGATTATCTGAAGAGACATCATTGCGTCCTAAGCCAATGGTGGAGATCGGTGGAAAGCCAATCCTCTGGCATATCATGAAAATTTATTCTACACATCAGGTAAATGAATTTATTATTTGTTGTGGATATAAAAGTTATATGATTAAGGAATTTTTTGCTAATTATTTTTTGCATACCTCTGATATGACATTTGATATTCAAAATAACAAGATGCATGTTCATCAAAATAGCGCAGAGCCTTGGAAGGTGACGTTGGTGGATACGGGGGAGGGGACATTAACTGGGGGACGATTGAAGCGAGTAAAAGAATATATTGGCAATGAAACCTTTTGTTTTACTTACGGTGATGGGGTGAGTGATGTCAACATCGGAGAATTAGTCAAGTTTCATAAGGAACAAAAAAGGCTTGCAACCGTTACCGCTATTCAACCCGTCGGGCGTTTTGGGTCGTTTCTGTTAGAGGCGGGAGAAACCAGAGTTCCGCGATTTACCGAAAAGCCTCCTGGGGATAATGCATGGATAAACGGCGGTTTTTTTGTATTAGAGCCAGGAGTGATGGATTATATTACTGATGATTCTACGGTCTGGGAGCATGGCCCATTGGAAAACTTGGCACTTGAAGGGAGGCTTTCTGCTTACCCACATAAGGGTTTTTGGCATTCAATGGATTCTCTTCGGGATAAATTACACTTGGAGAAATTATGTGCTGATGGTAATCCTCCTTGGAAAGTTTGGAAATAATGATGAATTGGAAAGAAAGCCGTGTGCTCGTTACCGGAGCAACTGGGATCGTCGGGTCATCGCTTGTTAAGCAATTACTTCAAGAGGGAGCTCTGGTGTTCGCCCTTATTCGGGATTGGAACCCCCAAAGTGAATTGATTCGTAGTGGGGATGTTCGAGGGGCGACAGTTATTTCTGGGGAGCTTGAAAATTTTCATGCTCTTGAACGCGCTATTAGTGAGAATGGGGTTGATACGGTTTTTCATCTTGGTGCTCAGCCTTTAGTAGGTGTGGCCTTTCGAAGTCCGCTCCCTACATTCGAAGCTAATATTCGTGGATCTTATAATGTGCTGGAAGCTTGCCGAATTCATCAGAAATTAGTCCAACGGATTGTGATTGCAAGTAGTGATAAAGCTTATGGAGATGTTGATACTCTTCCCTATACAGAAGATATGGCTCCGTTAGGGAGATTTCCCTATGATGTGAGTAAGAGCTGTACTGATTTACTGGCACGTTCTTATAGCGAAACATATGATTTGCCCATCACGATAGCCAGGTGCGGGAACATTTATGGCGGGGGTGACCTCAATTGGAGTCGAATTGTCCCGGGTACCATTCGAAGCTTTTTAGATGATGAAAAGCCTATCATTCGAAGTGATGGAAAATTTACTCGTGATTACATTTTTGTCAAAGATGTTGTAGAAGCGTACCTTCTTCTTGCATCCAAGACTCCAGAGCGAGATATTCGCGGGCAAGCCTTTAATTTTAGTGGTGAGCAACCTTGGACGGTACTGGAGATTGTTGAGAATATTCAAAGGCTGATGAAATGTGACCATATACAGCCGACTATTTTAAACCAAGCGACGGCTGAAATCAGAGATCAGTATCTTGATTCCAATAAGGCTAAGCGGCTTTTGAAATGGGCACCTTTGTTCAGTTTAGAAAAAGGACTTATTCAAACGATTGAATGGTATAAAGAATTTTTGGTAAAGACAAAAATTGACAAACAATAAAAGGAAGAAGATCGTCTGCAATTGCTCCGGGGGGCTTGAGGTTTAATGTCAAACGGCCTTCAAAATTCATTGTAAGCGAGCGTCTCAAAGAAAAAATATAAAATAAGATATGATTATGCAACCTTCTCAAAAATGTCGTTTTTGTGACACGTTATTAACGCATACCTTTCTTGATCTTGGGTTATCTCCTTTAGCGAATTCATATGTGAAAGTGGAAAACTTAGCGAAAATGGAGTCCTTTTTCCCCTTACATGTTTTTGTGTGCGACCATTGCCTTTTAGTGCAACTTAAGGATTATTCAACCCCGTATCGAATTTTTAGTGACTATGCTTACTTTTCTTCATATTCTGATGTTTGGCTTCAACATGCGTCTACATATACAGATATGATTACAGAACGAACCAAGCTAGATACTTCCAGCTTAGTTATAGAAATTGCCAGTAATGATGGATACTTGTTGCAGTATTTTATGAAAAAAAATATCCCGGTCTTGGGTGTAGAACCGGCTGAAAATGTTGCAAAAGTAGCTCAAAAAAAAGGGGTTCCTACACGTGTTTCTTTTTTTGGAGAGCAATATGCTCAATCTCTGGTGCAGGAGGGAATTCAAGCCGATTTGATAATAGGCAATAATGTTCTAGCTCATGTTCCTAAGGTAAATGACTTTGTGCGAGGGCTAAAAATCTTGCTTGCTTCCCAGGGAACTATCACCATTGAGTTTCCTCATTTGATGCGCTTAATGGCTGAAAACCAGTTCGACACCATTTATCACGAGCACTTTTCCTACTTCTCGTTCTTTGCCGTGGAACAAATTTTTCGTCAGCACGGTCTAATTCTTTTCGATGTAGAAGAGCTTTCTACGCATGGTGGATCTCTTAGAATATATGCTTGTCATGAAGAAGATGACTCAAAATCTATAGGAGCAAGGGTCCGAGATCTGCAAGAGCAAGAGGCTGAGGCTGGCCTCACCAACCTAGAATCGTATCTTTCATTTTCCCAGGTTGTTCATCAGACCAAAAGACGACTGCTATCATTTTTCATTGAGGCCAAAGAACAAGGCAAAACAATTGTAGGGTATGGTGCTCCGGCAAAAGGGAATACGCTTTTAAACTATTGCGGAGTGAGAACTGATTTTGTTGATTATACTGTAGATCGAAGCCCGCATAAACAAGGCTTATATTTGCCAGGAGTCCATATTCCTATTCTCGATCCGGATGTCATCAAGACGACAAAGCCAGACTATGTATTGATTTTGCCATGGAATATTAAAGATGAAATTATGGAGCAAATGGACTACATTCGTGAGTGGGGCGGGGAGTTTTTAATTCCCATTCCTAAAGTGAGAGTTTGTTCCTAGTGGACGTTCATGGGGCATGAAGCGCGTTTTAGTTACTGGAGCTACGGGGTTCATCGGCCGGCATTGCCTTTCGGGTCTCCTTAAAAAAAAATATCAAGTTTATGCCACATCCCGAGAAATGCCACATGAAATACCTGCGGACATTCATTGGTTCCCAGCGAATCTGCTGAATCATTCTGAGACAAAACGTCTACTAGAAAAAATTCAACCCACTCATTTATTGCATTTGGCCTGGGACGTTACCCCAGGGCAATGGCCCGCTTCGCCAGAAAATTTTTTGTGGGTTCAAGCAGGCCTACAATTAATTCGAGATTTTTATAAATGTGGTGGTGGTCGTGTGGTTATGGCGGGCTCCTGTGCTGAATATGATTGGAGTTATGGATATTGTTCTGAATATCAAACTCCGAAAATCCCAAATACATTTTATGGCATCTGTAAGAATGTTTTGCAGATATTATTAAAAGAGTATTCTGAAGTAATTGGTTGCAATAGCGCATGGGGAAGAGTCTTTCATGTTTATGGTCCTCATGAAAATCCTACTCGTCTAGTTTCTTCGGTTTTTCTTTCTCTATTAAAAGGGCAAGTTGCTAGATGTACACATGGCAATCAAGTGCGAGACTACTTGCATGTACAGGATGTTGCTGATGGGTTTGTGGCCTTATTGGATAGTTCAGTAAGTGGAGCAGTGAATCTTGCTTCTGGGCGACCAGTCATTCTAAAAGATTTGATTGGACAAATCGGTCGACAATTGAATCGTCAGCATTTAATTGAGTTCAATGCCATTCCTTCCCCTCTGCATGACCCTCCCTTGTTGGTGGCAGATGTTTCAAGGGTAACCGATGAATTGGGTTGGCAACCAAAACTAAATCTTAATGAAGGTTTGGTCCACACAGGACATTGGTGGCAGCAGCATTGCCATACCATAGGTTCAGACACGAAGGAATAAGTATGGCCTCGGTTGCAATTTTAGGGGGTGGAATGGCAGGTTTTGGTGCTGCACATCGTCTCTATGAAGAGGGGCTGCCTTCTGTGATATATGAGAAAAATTCGTATCATGGAGGACATACGGCATCTTTTAGAAATAATTTTGGTTTTATTTTTGACGAAGGACCTCATATTTCCTTTACTCAAGATAAGCGTATTCAACAGTTATTCGCAGAAAGCATTGGAAGTGAATATGAAACCATTTATGCTCAAGTGAATAATTATTGGAACGATCAGTTTTGGATCAAACATCCGGCTCAATGCAATCTTTATGGATTACCTTCGGAACTAGTGGTAAAGATTCTTGGTGATTTTGTACAGGCGAAAACACAGCCTTATGGCGAAATTCATCATTATGAGGATTGGCTTCGGTCGACGTATGGGAATACCTTTGCAGAAGTTTTTCCTATGGAATATGGGTGGAAGTACCATACGACTCAGGCTAGCAATATGACAACCGATTGGCTAGGCCCTCGACTCTATCAGCCCGAGCTTGAAGAGGTATTGCGTGGGGCGATATCTGCCCATACACCGGATGTACATTATGTGAGTCATTTTCGGTATCCGTCGAAAAATGGTTTTGTGTCCTATCTTAATGGATTTCTTGCCCAAACCGACCTTCGGTTAAATCACAGGCTCTGTCGGTTGGATTCAAAAGCGAAGGAACTCGAATTTTCTAATGGAACGGTGATGTCCTATGACTTTGTGCTCTCTTCTCTTCCGCTTCCAGAGTTGATTGCTTTGATAATTGATGTTCCATCTGAGGTCAAGGAAGCTGTCGCTAGATTGGCTTGTACGTCCTGTATCCTTGTGAATATTGGGCTTAACCGCCAGGATATTTCTGATGCTCATTGGACATATTTTTACGACCGCGATTTTTTAATAACCAGGCTAAGCTTTCCACACATGCTTTCACCTCATAATGTTCCATCTGGACAAGGAAGTATTCAAGCTGAATTATATTTTTCCAACAAATATAAGCCATTAGATAAGCAGCCAGAGGAATTTATCCCCTTGGTCATTAAGGATCTTCAGCGTTGCGGTCTCCTATTTGAGGAGGAAGAGGTTCTTTTCGCTCAAGCAAGTTTGGTCCACTATGCAAACGTTATTTTTGATCTTGATCGTGCGAAGGCTCTCTCAATCGTCCATGGTTATCTTGATGAGTTGGAAATTGGTTATTGTGGGAGATATGGAGAGTGGGGGTATCATTGGACCGATCAAGCATTTATTAGCGGCGAAAATGCTGCACAAAAAAAAATTGACCGCTTAAAATAAAAAGAGTGGAGTATATGGATTGAGAAAGTTAGGTGTAAATAGCGTCTGTTGATTAATAGACATTGCTGACTTGATTTATTGTGATAGGATTTTAACTGGAGATTATTTTCCCCAAACAGAGCAAGTTGCGGTCTTATTGAGAGAAGAAAGTAGAAGTTTTAGAGACTCTAGTCGAGTAAAGATTCTTGAGTTCTCTCTGTGTGGGGTTTTGTTTAGGAATATCGTGGAGAGAGTTGGTTCATTTCCTCAAAAAAGAGGTAATTGTTGAATGGTGACTATTCGATGAAAAATATGGAGGCCCAGCCAACCACGGTCATTGAATCTCTTTCCGGATGGAGAAGTATTCAATTAGGAGAATTGCAGCAATATCGAGATTTATTTGGATTTCTCATTTGGCGAGATATTAAAGGATTATATGCACAGTCTGTTTTAGGCCTTTCTTGGGCCATTCTTCATCCACTTGTCCAAATTATTGTTTTTACAGTGATTTTTGGAAAGGTTGCCAAAGTTCCTACTGACGGAATTCCTTATACATTATTTTTAAGCGTGGCAGTCATCCCTTGGTCATATATTTCCCAGAGTACGACCAAATCTAGCCAAAGTTTAATACAAGGTTCTTCGATGTTGGGAAAAGTCTATTTTCCAAGATTGATTTTCCCAATCACTCCGGTTTTGGCCAAATTGGTAGACTTTGGAATATCGATGTTTATCATCTTATGTTTATTGGTGTATTTTGATGTTCCTCTTACGTGGAACCTCCTATTTTTCCCAGTGTTTGTCTGTTTAATGATAATGGTCCCATTGGGTATTGGTTTATGGTTATCTTCGTTCGCTATTCGATTTCGTGACATTCAACAGGGCATGCCATTTCTTATTCAGATGCTGATGTATAGTGCGCCAATCGTCTATTCTGCCTCGTCAATTCCTGAAATGTATCGAATGGTTTACTCTCTTAATCCTATTGTGGGGGTGATTGAAGGATTTAGAGCGAGTTTGTTGGGTCTGCCAATGCC
Source organism: Nitrospirales bacterium (assembly GCA_965223635.1). Classification (GTDB taxonomy): domain Bacteria; phylum Nitrospirota; class Nitrospiria; order Nitrospirales; family UBA8639; genus Nitrospira_E. The sequence goes on along the minus strand of OZ245007.1, from coordinate 706,162 downwards.
ATGGATGTATATCTGGCCAGGGACGTTCACCTCAGTCCTTCTTCTTGTGAGTGGGGCATTTTATTTTAAAAAAATGGAACGGATTATTGTTGATGTCATTTAATCCGTTGTTGGAATATTTTATGAGGTTTCATATATATGCTCTTAGGCTAAGCTATGACTTTGTATAGAAAAGCAGTCTTTGGGTTAGGTGTAAAGAATGAGTGAAAAAAATATTGCTATTAAAGTAGAAAATTTAAGCAAATGCTATCGAATAGGCGTGAAAGATGGGTTGCATGACAATTTTGTACATACTGTCATTGATTGGATCAAAAGTCCTTTAAAGAATTTTCGTAAGTATCGTTCATTGTATGATTTTAATGATATTAATCTTGAGTCCTATGAAGAACGGCCTGATATTCTGTGGGCCTTAAAAGGTGTTTCATTTGAAGTGCAAAAAGGTGAAGTGGTAGGCATCATTGGGTTTAATGGTGCAGGAAAATCAACTTTACTGAAAATTCTATCGAAAATTACGGCTCCGACAAGTGGGCGAGCAACCATTCATGGAAGGATTGCTAGTCTTCTTGAGGTTGGAACAGGATTTCATCCTGAACTCACGGGGAGGGAAAATATTTATCTGAATGGGACGATATTGGGGATGAGGAAGAAAGAGATCGATACTAAATTTGAAACAATTGTAGAATTTTCTGGGATGGAAAAATTTATTGAAACTCCGGTCAAACGATATTCCAGTGGGATGAAGGTGAGGTTAGCTTTTGCTGTCGCGGCTCATTTGGATCCTGAGATTTTACTTATTGATGAAGTCTTGGCCGTTGGCGATGCTCGTTTTCAAAAAAAATGTATGGATAAAATGAATGAAGTCAGTCAACACGGACGAACGGTATTGTTTGTTTCACATAATATGCCTGCTGTGACAAGGTTGTGCCCGCGAGTCATTCTTCTCAATGGCGGTAGAGTTCAAGTTGATGATGTGTCTCATCGTGTAGTGAGTGTCTATTTGGAAACTGAAAAGTCCACAAAGTCAGAGAGGCAATGGGGCTTTGAAGAGGCTCCAGGTGACGATATTGTTCGACTATCTTCTGTTTCTATTAGAAATAAGGATGGAGAAATTTCTGATGCCGTTAAAATCACGGAACCAGCAAATTTAGAGATGGTCTACCATGCGTTGAAGCCTGGATATGATTTCATGGTTTATTTTCACTTGTATAATGATCAGGGGATTAAAGTATTTACTTCCCTCGAAAACGATCCATCTTGGCGAAGAAAAATTCGACCAATCGGTAGGTATCGAAGTGTAGCAAGGATTCCTGGCAATTTACTTTCTGAGGGGTTATTTTTTATTTCCGTTGGAATTTATACATTGAATCCGAACATACGAAGAGTAAAAGCGCCCGATGCTGTTGCGATGCACATTATTGATGATATGGAAGGGCATGGAGCTCGTGGTGATTGGGCTGGGAACTTTGCTGGAGTGATACGCCCGCTTTTTCATTGGGAGACCAAAATGGAATTAGAGCCTTCCAATGATGCCACTAAGGCATCCTCTGTTCATTAATTGATGAACAAGATAATTCATTTAGGTTGCTTCCTGATAACTTTCCCTGATCCTGCTTTAAGCCAGATACCCAAATAGGTTATTTCTTTACTTTGATTTGTAGAGTTCTGGGCTTAAAAAAATTCTTCACTCTTCTATAAATTTGACAAGAATCTCTCAAAATTACCTGATTCCTCTCATTAATTGTAGTTCTGGTTATGTGCTTCAGAATCCATTGTTCTTTTTTGTCCATATCTGCATATGGAAAGCCTAAATTTCTTGTTAACCCTCAACGATTGGCATTCGGGCTTATCTCTACTACGTTATGTCCGAGATCCCTGTGTGGGGCATGAAGATAAAAGCCATGCTTTTCAGAAGTTTGATTTGGGATATTCCCACAAACATTCGTCATGAAAATATAGGTCCCTTACTTTTGTACGGGGAAGCGTACAGGATGAAAAAGTATTTTGAAAAAACAATCGAGTTCTTCCCAAACATTTCATTATATTCAAATTGAACGTGGTGATAGGCGTTATTATTGTCGTGAACAAAGCCTTGGAGGGTTAGTTCTATTTTTATTTTCCTACAAAGACCTCTTGTGCCCAATAAAAAGGGAAGAGGTAAAGGACATTGGAATTGCTGTTATTGTCAGATGGCTTCAACGTCGCTTGAGATGGCTCATTCAAAATGTAAAAATACTCAAGACCTTTGCCAAAATTAAATATAATGGCAAATTTAATGAAACAGCAGTATCATTACCCGTCTTTGGGCAAATTTGTATTGCGGTTCACAGGGGATTTAAAGTTTTCGATGTTACTCAAATGCGTGTGGTAAAAGTCTTTGATTCTGAGGTGAACCTAAATGAAAGGCGTAATGAAATTGAACGTTTGGAAAGTGTGGCTTCTTTGGGAATTGCCCCAGCAATTGGAAGACGATCTATCTCTGAGGGATGGTATGAAGAATCCTTGCTAAGAGGAACAATGGATTCTTCGGTAAAGGCCCTTGATACAAAAGACGTTTTACATAAATTTCGAAAAGTTATTCAATGTTACCTATTCCGTATTATTGCTTCTCAGCCGGCCGTTAGAATAAATGGCATCGAGTATTGTGAAGAACTTTTTGAAAATATTTTGGGTCAAATGGAAGAGAGATTATATGAATATGATGTTCGAATGAAGGCCAAAGCCCTTCTCAACTCTCTACTTAATCAAACCAGGATCCAATCTGATCATCCAATAGTCCTAGTTTTTTCTCATGGGGATTTTTGCCCAGCTAATATGCTGAATACTCCAATTGGTTTAAGAATTATTGATTGGGAAGATTCTGGATATCGCAGTGCCTTTTTTGATTTTTTTTCATACTTTTTTTATCGGACCGTTTCTAGGAAAATTCCCGTGGAAGTAGTCATTTCAGAAATTAATCAACTCCTCCCTGTTTATATTTCAGAGGTGCTGAGGAAAGCTCATGCACAATTGTTGGATAATTTTAAACAGTCAATTCTTTTATATCGTTGGGTATTTTATCTAGAAATATTGGCAAGGTTGCTAGAACGTGAAAGAACCGATCATAGACTGAATGTCAAGGCTTATATTTTGAGATATCTTCAAGTTATTGAGAAGCTTGAAGGAGCGGCCAACTAATATCTGCATTTGTGTGCTAGGGTGCGCATTTTGAGAATTGTTTTTGCTATTAGTAGATATTGTAGAAACGATTCTTCTTTAGAAAATGAATACTTGTGATAAGTTCGGGGGAAATGTAAGGAATCCTTATGGCAAGAGTAGGCTTTATTGCCAAAAGAACTTGTAGCATGGAAGGGGAGGAAGATGGTCAAAAAAATCGTTTGGAAGGTGGTCCACCAAGCCCAAGCATTGTTAGAAAAAGAAAGTGCCACAGCTATAAAACAGACTGGTCCATTTCCTAAGAAATATAGTTATCAATGGTTAAATCATGTACTGTTTCCCAGTGCTCTTCGTAAAGGCTGGAGACCTATTACACTTGGGGGGCATGCAAGGTGTCAATTTAGTAGCGAGGGCACTTGGTATAAAGCTGGTTTCAGTTATCGAATTTGGTGTAGCTGGAGGAAATGGTCTAGTTGCACTGGAAGAGATTGTCACGGAGCTGGAACCTATATTTGATGTCGAAGTCGATATTTATGGCTTTGATACTGGTAAGGGGCTTCCTAAGCCTGATGGTTGTCGGGATTTGCCTAATGTGTATGCCGAATCACAATATAAAATGGACGTTGATACGCTACGACAACGTTTGCAGAAAGCTCGGCTCATTTGGGGGTTAGTTGAAGATACTATGAAAGATTTTATTCGATCTCGTCCAGCGCCGGTGGCTTTTATAGCCGATGATCTTGATTATTATACGGCATCCATGGGTGCTTTTAAAATTTTTGATGCGACACAAGATTTATTGCTTCCCAGAATATGGTGTTATTTTGATGGTATTATGGGCCCGACGAAATGTGACTTTACCGGAGAACGATTGGCAATACATGACTTCAATGCATCTCATGAAATGAGAAAAATTTCGCCTATTTATGGCTTGCCTTGGGCTTTGCCAAAAAATCACTTTGATCAAATCTGGGTTAGGAAGGTTTTCCTTGCTCATATTTTTAATCATGATCAGTATGGACAACCGGATGAACTGACCTCAGCCGATCATCAAAGGACAGAACTGAAGATAGAGAACTAATTGTTTATACATTTTTCTTACCTAGGCGAAATTTCGTGTTGCATCTCTGCCCCAGAAGGATGTGAGGAAACGTTGGAAGTCTTGTTGAGTTATTGCTAAATGTAGTACCTGGAGAGTTGCTGCCTGGCGACTGAGGCGTTGGTTCTTTCTGTTAATTCATCCAACTTTCTTTCGCAAGCACTACTTTGTTTTCTTCACGAACTGGCCTTAAACATCATAGGCAGTAGTTCTCTTACGGAAGACATCCTTTCCTGTGGACAGTTAGATGCCGAATCTAACTAAGGGTCAATTCAACAAGGTTGGTCGTATAATCTCTTAGTCAGTGCGCGGCAGGAAGAGCGTAGAGTATAGACAGCTCCCACGGTATTTCTACGAGTTATAGTTGAAAGTAGTGTTTGGATGAGTTGAAAAGACGCGGCGTCTCGGGTTGAAATGGGTGTTGCAAGACATCCTTCAATCAACCACCAATAAGGAGAGACGCCACGATGCCAGAGCGTAGCAAAACACACTCAGAAGAACCAGTGAGCCGGGATCTGTTAACCGAGTTGCTCCGAACCGGGGCTCGGCAGCTCCTGGCCCAGGCCTTGGAGGCCGAGCGAGCCGAATTATTGGCGCAGTATGCAGATCAACAGGATGAGCAGGGGCGAGCGATTGTCGTCGGCAATGGGCATCAGCCGGAACGAGACATTCAAACCGGCCTTGGCCCAGTGGCCGTCCAGGTTCCGAAGGTGCGGAGTCGTCAGGGGGCACCAATCAGCTTTCACTCAGCGTTGGTCCCACCGTATGTCCGGAAATCAGCCACACTGGATGCCGCAATTCCGTGGCTCTATTTGAAAGGGATTTCGACGGGGGAGATGCAGTCGGCCTTGGAAGCGTTAGTGGGCTCTGAGGCCAAGGGGCTTTCTGCGAGTACCGTCGCACGGCTCAAGCAGACCTGGCGAGACGAGTATCATACGTGGCGCCAGCAACGCCTGGATAAGGAGGAATGGGTGTATATCTGGGTGGATGGGATTTACAGTGGGCTCCGAGCTGAGCAGCAGCGGCTCTGTGCCCTCGTGGTGATTGGAGTAACCAGCACGGGCGAGAAACAGCTGTTAGCCATCGAAGATGGGGTCCGGGAGTCGACGCAGAGTTGGCGAGAAGTCCTGCTTCAGCTAAAGGCCCGTGGCATGAAGGCGCCCAGGGTCGCGGTTGGCGATGGAGCCTTAGGCTTCTGGGGCGCCTTGGAGGAAATTTATGCCACCACGCAGCAGCAACGGTGTTGGGTGCACAAGACCCGGAATGTGCTCAATGTCTTGCCCAAGAGTGTGCAGCCCAAGGCGAAACAGGCGTTGCATGAGATCTGGCAAGCGGCGACCAAAGCCGCTGCAACCCGCGCCTTTGATGTGTTTCTGGCGACCTATGAGACGAAGTACCCGAAGGCCACAGCGTGTCTAGAGAAAGATCGAGAGGCCTTGCTGACATTCTATGCGTTTCCGGCGGCACACTGGCAAAGTCTGCGTACCACCAACCCCATTGAATCAACCTTTGCCACCATTCGGCATCGGACCAAGCGAGCTAAGGGCTGTCTGACGCGAGATGGGATGTTACATATGATGTTCAAGTTGGGCCGCTGTGCGGAGAAAACCTGGCGACGGCTACGCGGTTTCAAGCAATTGGCTCAAGTTATGAAGGGTGTGCAATTTACCGATGGAATGGAAGTGATGACAAACGAACCCGTCGCCGCGTGAGCAACTCGTCAGACACCAGACTTGACAGTAACTCTATTTCTACAATCCTGTAACAGATTTAGGATGTTAAAGTCATAGACATTCAGGAGTTGGCGTATATTATTTTGGTGGCCCTGAATATCATGACTGTTCAATTTTAAATGGGATAAAGGCCAGAATGTCATAAAAAGGAATGGAGATTCTATGGCATAATCGTTATTTGATAGCAAAATGAAAAATTTTTCTGGTGTGGTCAAACACGAATCATTGCGTGTACGAGAGCTTTTCTATCTGCATCGAAAGGAAACTCCCGTCGTGTACGTATGTTTGCAATGTGCGTCAGAAACTGTTGCGTGTCAGTGGCCATTGGCTTGCGTGCAATAATTGCCAAAAAGCTTTGAAAAGGGAGACCCCGTGACCACCTTTCCATTAGTGACGATAGCTATCCCAACCTACAACCGTGCTTCTGCATTTCTATCATATGCCCTTCGTAGTGCTGTTGAACAAACGTATGAAAATCTTGAAATAATTGTTTCGGATAATTGTTCCGAAGATGATACGGAATCGGTTGTTGGAGGTTATGGTGATAGTCGTATTCAATATTACAAACAGAAAGAAAATATTGGATTTCTTCGCAATGTGAACTATTGCCTTGACAAGGCGCGGGGCGAGTATTTTTTGCTACTATTTGATGATGATCTTATCGACCAAGATTTTATTGAATGCTGTATTCGGGTGTCCCAAAATCATAGTAAGGTCGGAATTGTTTTAACCGGAACTCGGGTGATAGATGAAAAAGGAAAGATTCAAGTTGAGACGACCAACAAGGGTAGTGGGAGTACAGTGGAAGATTTTTGCTTAGGATGGTTTGGAGATAAATTCCCCTTGTATCTATGTAGTACCTTATTTTTGACGCAGGGATTGCGAGAAATTGGTGGTATTCGCTCAAAAACTCATACCTATTGTGATGTTGTGACTGAAGTTCAGATGGTAAAAAAATATAATAGAGTGGATATTTTTGATGTAAAGGCGAGCTTTCGGCGGCATTCAAAAAATATGGGTACTAACGTAGTTAATGTTTATGATTGGTGTGAAGATAGTCTTTATCTCCTGGATTTGATGTGTACCCTATCATCTGAAAAGAAAGCCCTTGTGCGATATAGGGGGAGGAAGTACTTTTGCGAAAGAAATTTTAGGCGAGCTAGTAATATTTCTTCTCTATTTCAACGGATCAAAGCCTATCTGAATATTTATGTAAAATTCAAATTCTCTTATTCATTGCCGATGTTCCTTTATTCTAAAAATAAAAACAAATTCAAAACATTCGTAAAAAAAAAGTTGCTGCGAGTTAGACATGCCTCTTAGAAAATACTACAGGGAGTTGTATGTTTATAAACAACTTGATCGTTCCTTCTTACTATATGTAAGAGGGAGCGTAGAATTTAGGACTGTTGAATCCTTATTTGCTTATGGTGTTGAAGATAATCCATTTTGAAGACAAGCCATGAATAAATTTTTTGCACAAATGAAGTTGCAAGTAAAGAGCTATCTTCAGTTATTTGAAGAATGCCCCCTCCCTGATTTTCTAATTATTGGTGCGCAAAAGGGGGGCACCACATCTCTTTATTCCTACTTAACTCAGCATCCAGGAATTATGCCAGCAAAAAAAAAGGAAGTTCATTACTTCGGGAACCCTAAGAATAAAAAACGAGGTGAAGCTTGGTACCGAAGCCATTTTCCCTCCAATTCTTATAGGGAATCAGTAAAAAGAGCATTGGGATATTCTCCAATAACCGGAGAAGCCACTCCAGATATGAACCAGCCATTTATCCCAAAATTAGTCTATGAACTCCTTCCTCATGCCAAAATGATTGCATTGCTTCGCAATCCTATTGATAGGGCTTTTTCTCAGTATCATCATAGAAGAAAAATTCCTGGTAAAGAGCCGTTAACCTTTGAGGAAGCCATTGCTCAATCAGCAATTACACTTCCTGATGAGATTATGAATGATGCGAGTTTGTATTATCAAAGTACTCACAGAAGTTATATTACCCGTGGATTATATGCGGAACAATTAGAGCGTTGGTACCAGTATTATCCAAAAGAAGATATTTATGTTGGCAGTAGTGAGGAATTTTTTACAGATCCCAATTCAGAAATTCAAAAAATATTGGAATTTCTTCAGATGCCTAGCTTTAATTTTGATTGCTCAGTTTCTAAGAATGTAGGAATGTATGAAACTAAAATGGATCAAAAGGTGAAATCTTTTTTGGAAGAGGTCTTCCGTCCTCATAATCGTCGGCTATATGAAGTGATAGGGAAAGACTTTGGTTGGCCGTCATAAGTGCTGAATAGAATGGAAAGTAGTATTTAAAGTATGTTGAGTAAATGGGAGAAGAGAAAAACAGGCGACTTTCGTTATTTTTTCAGCGGATTCAACTTGCTATTAACCAGGCAATTAAATAGAGTGCTTTTGGCAAGGGATTCCTGTAGACTCGAGGCATGGAAACACAAGATGCCCGAACATTACTGCCCGCTGCCCAAGAGCAGCTCCGAAAACAAGCCATTCGCCTCAAGCAACAAGGGATGAGTTTTGTGGAGATCGCCGAGGTCGTGGCGGTGCACCGCAACACGGTCGCCAAATGGTGGCAGCGCTATGTGCACGGAGGGCTCAAAGGCCTCAAAGCCCAGCCGCGTGGACGGCGCGTCGGGGCTCAACGCATTCTGTTGGTCGAGCAGGAAATCACCATCCAGCGGCTCATTTGTGACAAAAATCCGGATCAGTACAAGTTGCCCTTTGCCCTGTGGACGCGGCAGGCGGTCCAAGAACTCATGGCCGTCCGGCTGAAGGTCCGGATCCCGATCCGCACGGTAGGCGAATATCTCAAGCGGTGGGGATTCACGCCACAAAAGCCGCTCAAGCGTGCCTATGAGCAACGACCGGCGGCGGTGCGGCAATGGCTCGACGAAGACTATCCAGCCATTGCGTCCCGAGCGAAGCAGGAACAGGCCGAGATCCATTGGGGGGATGAGACCGGGATGCGCAATGACAGCCAGCATGGCCGCAGTTATGCGCCACGGGGCCACACGCCGGTGATTCACTTGTCGGCGAAACGCGCCTCCACCAACATGATCTCCACTGTGACGAACCAAGGCAAGGTGCGGTTTATGATATACAGTGGCAGCATGAAGGCTTCTCGCTTGCTTCAGTTTTTCACCCAATTGCTCAAGGGGGCGAAGAACAAGATCTTTCTGATCCTCGACAACCTGCGGGTTCATCATGCGAAGCCGGTCAAGGCCTGGTTAGCGAACCCACGCAACGCCAAGCGGCTCGAAGTGTTCTTTCTGCCGGCGTACTCGCCTGAATTGAATCCGGACGAATATCTTAATGGTGCTTTGAAGGTCGGAGTCCACGCCAAGCCCCCAACCCGAGACACCGCCACGCTCAAACAACATGTTCGGGAACACATGCGCATGTTGCAACAGTCACCGACTCGAGTAAGCCATTATTTTAATCATCCGAAAATTCGGTACGCGGCGTAGCAGCCAATGCAATGTGTTTAATTGCCGGTTTAATAGTATTTTTCGAAGAAAAATGTTGGATAAAACTTTGAATTCTCAGTAAGTTTTTCTCAGTGGGCACTCTGTTCCATTTTTATGTAAATTTTATTGTTTGGTCTGGTGGGTAGTGAAGTGAGGTTGTAAGTCCCTATCATTCCATGTTTGGAAAAACTGAAATTTCCAGGTGATTTAAGTTAAAGTATTTTATGAAAATTGCCTTTATGGTAAATGAATTTCCGTCCTTATCCCAAACCTTTGTTCTAAATCAAATTACTGGGCTAATTGACCGAGGGCATGATGTGGACATCTTTGCTGATTCGGTAGGAGAGAATACTAAAACTCATGAGAATGTAAAAAGGTATTGTTTATTAAATCACGCTAGCTATCCTCTTGTAATTCCTCGAAGTATTGTACGTCGAATATTTCAATCTTTGCGTATTATTTTTCAACTATTCAAGAGAAATCCTATTGCAATTTTCAATTCTTTGAATGTTTTTAAATATGGAAGAAAGGCTTTATCATTAACTTTGCTGTATCAAATGATCCCCTTTGTGCAAAAAGGACCATACGATATCATTCATTGTCAGTTTGGTATGCTGGGGCCTCATGCCTTGCTGATTAAACATGTTACGGGGGATAGTTCAAAGCTTATTACTTCTTTCCGTGGGTATGATGCATCAAAATATATGGAAAGTCGGCCAGGAGTTTACGATGAGCTATTTGAAAAGGGAGAACTTTTTTGTCCAGTAAGCAAATCTATAAGAAATCGAATTCTACAAGCGGGTTGCCCTGAGGCTAAGATTGTTGTCCTTCCTTCTGGAATTGATTGCGAGAGATTTTCATATGCTGAAAAAATAATTCATGAAGGCGAGGCAACCAGAGTTGTCACAATTGGAAGACTGGTTGAGAAAAAAGGAATAAAGTATGCCATTCAGGCGCTCGCAAGACTTCTCCAATCTGGGAAGAAAGTCAATTATTTTGTCATAGGGGATGGAGAATTGCGAGGTGATTTAGAGGAGTTGATTGCAACGCTTAATCTTGAAAGGCATGTCCAATTATTAGGGTGGATGAAACAGCAGGAGGTAACCAAATTATTACAAACTATGCACATAATGGTAGCGCCAAGTATTACGGCTTCTAATGGCGACCAGGAAGGGATTCCTAATGTGGTTAAGGAGGCCATGGCGCTTGGACTACCAGTCATTAGCACTTTGCATAGTGGTATTCCGGAACTGGTCGAAGACGGCGTGTCAGGATTTCTTGTGAAGGAGCGAGATGTCGATTCTTTAACAGATAGAATGAGGTATATGGTTGATCATCCTGAGATATGGGGAGAAATGGGGAAAGCTGGGCGAAAGCATATAGAGCAAAATTATGAAATCAATAATTTGAATGATCGGTTAGTAGATTTATATCACACGGTACTCAACGACAGAGGGTAACGCCTTAAAATTATCCTCCCCTTGAAAGTGAGACCACCTATAAGGCTTATCTTAAAGATGGGGAATTATGGGACAGGGGGAAGACCCAATTGAACGGTAGATGGCTAAACGACGGGCGGTGCTGGTCGTGGGGATTCTGAAAGGGGAGACCTACAGATTCTGACAGAATTTAAAGCATGAAACCCTTTATTCCATTCCATCTCCCTGAAATTGGGGAAGAAGAAATTCACTCGGTAGTTGAGACCCTTCGTTCTGGTTGGTTGACTACAGGATTGAAAACAAAACAATTTGAAAAAGAATTTGCCCAATGGGTTGGTGCGCCTCATGCGGTCGGACTCAATTCTTGTACAGCAGCCTTGCATCTTGCGCTTGAAGCTATTGGAGTTACAACAGGAGACGAGGTTATTGTGCCCACAATGACATTTGCTGCGACTGCTGAGGTTGTAAACTTTTGCGGAGCTAAACCAATCCTTGTTGATTGTAGAAGAGATACGTTTAATATTGATGTCGAGGCACTTGAGCGGGCTATTTCTTCAAAAACCAAAGCGATCATCCCTGTGCATTTTGCTGGGCAACCTTGTGAGATGGATCGTATTTTAGAGATAGCCAGAGCACGTAATTTAAAAATTATCGAAGATGCCGCTCATGCCTTGCCGGCTAAGTATAAAGGGAAAATGGTGGGGGCCATTGGCGACATCACCTGCTTTTCGTTTTATGCCACGAAAACAATAACTACAGGTGAAGGAGGGATGGCTACAACGGAGAATGCAGAATGGGCAGAACAGATGAGAATTTTGAGTCTACATGGCATTAGTCGTGAGGCGGTAAACCGTTATACCCCTAAGGGCACGTGGTATTATGAAATCTGTCAGCCTGGTTATAAATATAACTTGACTGATATAGCTTCAGCGCTAGGTATACCCCAATTACATAAATGTCAAAATTTTGCAAAAATTCGGAATCGATATGCTAATTTTTACACTGAAGCTTTTAAGGATGTTCCAGGGGTTATAATTCCACATGTGGATGTTGACATTGAACATGCGTGGCATTTATACGTCATTCAGTTAGATTTACAGCAATTACAGATTGGGCGAGACAAAGTTATTGAGCTCTTAAAGGAACAAGGAATTGGAACTAGTGTTCATTTTATCCCCTTGCATCTTCATCCCTATTATTGCAACAATCCTCTCTATGCGATGGAGTCATTTCCTATTGCGAATCAGGTATTTAAGCGTATAATTTCCCTCCCCCTATATCCTCGAATGACAGACTCTGATGTTCAGCGTGTTAGTGAAACCGTCATTAAGATAATTAAAGAGAACTACCGTTAATGGTAAATTTTTTGCCGAGAAAAAATCGGCACGAATTTTGCTGTCCCCCCAATAAGGTAATAGAGATTCGACTTCCGTTTTTTTAAACTGCCTAGTCCATGGTAGATTAGATGTAGGAGTCGAGTTTACGAATCTCACAGTGAAAAGTAGATGATGATGAAACGAATCCTGGACATTTTTCTCTCGTGTTTATTGGTGCTTTTGTGTGCTCCGCTACTTGTTTTTATTGCCATTGTTCTTAGATTAGAAAACAAAGGCCCTGTCTTTTTTAAACAAGTACGAATGGGGCAGAAATTTCGTCCTTTTAATAGATACAAATTTCGCACATTTGTATACGATAATTCTCTAGAAATGAAGCTACCTGATTCTGAAAAACAAGATTTTTATTCCTTTACTCGATTCGGACGAATTCTGCGTCAGTTCAAATTAGACGAACTTCCCCAGCTTTTCAATGTCTTGAAAGGTGAAATGAGTTTGGTTGGGCCAAGGCCAGAATTGCCTTATTATGTGGACAAGTTTCGAGATGAATACCAAGAAATATTATCCGTACGACCTGGGCTTATGGATCTTAATTTCCTGACCTACTCTGATGGTCTATTTCCTGCCGGAACATATACGAATAAATCTACTATCTCAGAAGCTAGGTATATTGGTGAAACCCTTCCAGAAAAAATACGACTTGCAAAACTTTATCTTGAGCATAAATCTTTATTGTTTGATGCTACTGTAATCGGGCAGACATTTTTTAATTTACTTGGTTTTCGTTCTCTCTTATTAAAAATGAGACCTTCCCATGGCATAGGGGGAGTAGAGTTTTGTTCAGACTCCATGGCTCGAAATTTCATTCTGAAGCATCGGCGCATGTTAGTGGTCATTTTTGATTTGTGTCTTATTGCGTTGGCTAATTATATAGCGTTTTGGCTGAGGTTTGATGGCCAGATTCCTAATGATACTTTTAAGCTTTTTACGGATATGTTGCCTTGGCTAATTGTGATTCGAGGTCTTGCATTTATGTTGTTTAGCCTGAATGAGGGTCTATGGCGATATGTCAGTATTTGGGATGTGAAAAAAATTGTGGCAGGTGTAATCGCAGGGACTATCGTGTTTTATGGAGTGACTTCTTGGATGCTAGCTGTTACAGGTTATCCGCGTTCTATTTTTATTATCGATAGTATTGTTCTCATTGGGTTTTTAGTTGGGATGAGGATAGCGGTACGGTTGTTTCGAGAACGAAAAGTTTTGAATCGTATGAAACGTGTGTTGATTATCGGAGCTGGTGATGCAGGTGCAAAGATTGTTAGGGAAATGCAAGCAGACCCTTCTTGTACTTATTCTCCCATAGGATTTGTTGATAATAATCAGAATAAAATCGGAAAACGAATCCATGGAGTAAAAGTTCTTGGTACGCGGAATGATCTCAAGGCAATTCTTAGCACAGTCACTCCAGAGGAAGTCCTCGTTGCCTTGCCTGCGGCTAGCCCAACTATTATCAGAGAAATAACTACAGCCCTAGAGCCTTTTAAGCTACCCATTAAAACACTTCCGAAGCTTGATGATATCTTGGACGGCAAAGTGGCTATCAATCAAATCCGCCCACTTGCCATAGAGGATTTACTCCAAAGGCCATCGGTAGGGTTAACCCCTGAGCCTGTGAGTCGATTGGTCAAGGGGAAGCGAGTTTTAGTCACCGGGGCAGGTGGATCTATTGGTTCAGAACTCTGTCGTCAAATTGTTGGATTTAATCCAAAGTCATTGATTCTCTATGAACGACATGAAAATAGTCTTTACGCAATTGGGAGTGAATTAGCAGATAATGGGCAAGGTCGGCACGTGTATTCTGTCTTGGGTGATATCACTGATACGGATCGTCTGCATTGGACAATGAGTGAATATTGTCCTGATATTATTTTTCATGCAGCTGCTCACAAACACGTTCCATTAATGGAGCTAAATCCTGGAGAGGCGTTCAAGAATAATGTATTAGGAACGCAGTTAGTTGCTGAAGCCGCTGTACGATATGAGGTGGAGCAATTTGTCTTAATTTCAACTGATAAAGCTGTTAACCCATCAAGTGTCATGGGCGCGACTAAGCGAGGTGCAGAATTAGTCATTCAGGCAATGGCGAAGCAAAATCACACTCGGTTTCTTACTGTACGTTTTGGGAATGTGTTAGGGAGCAACGGAAGTGTGGTACCCCGCTTTCAAAGACAAATTAAGGCAGGAGGTCCTGTTACTGTCACTCATCCGGAAGTTCGCCGTTATTTCATGTCGATACCTGAAGCGGTAGGCCTCGTTCTTCAGGCTGCGACCCTTGGCGAACAGGGAGCCATATATTTGCTTGAGATGGGAGAGCAAATCAAGTTGGTAGATCTGGCCAAGAATCTTATTCGTCTTTCAGGACATCTTCCTGACGAAGTACCTATACAGTTTGTGGGGCTTAGGCCTGGAGAAAAATTGCAAGAAGAATTGGTGGGTTTTGGGGAAGAAGCGCGGCCATCATCTTTTGAGAAAATTCTCAAAATAAATCCAGAAATTTCATTGGATACATCATTTCTACAGAAGGTTAAAGAGGTTGTAAAAAATACTAGTTTTAGTTCTCCTCAATTGCTCTTCACACAAATACAACAATTAATTCCCACATTTATTTCGCCAGAACCCATGTATCTCCATAGTTTGTCCAACGGACACCATACGCAGACTGAAATTGTTTCTAATCGTCCTAAAAAAATTCTGCTTGTCGATGATGATCGTAAAGTCCGAGATGCTATGTGCTCCCTTCTTGAGGCTCAAGGGTACGCCTGTGAAGGGGCTGATCATGGGGGAGTGGCTTTAGAGTGGCTGGAAACACAACATGCTGACTTAGTGATTACTGATAATAAGATGCCTGTGTTGGGAGGTTCTGAATTTTTAGAGCGTCTCAAACGAAAAAACCAGTCTTGCAAACCTCATGTCATGGTTTTGAGTGGAAATTTAGAGGATGAGGATAAAGAAAATGCTTTAAAAGCTGGGGCCTGTGCTGTTTTTGATAAACCAGGAAAATTCAGTGAAATTTTGCCTGTTATTGATAGAATTCTTAATGATAATGCCCTGCTGAGAACCTCTATTGAAATTAAACCGATACCTATTGAAAGTCCGTGACGATCTAGATTGATTTTAGTTGCTTTCTGATTCCGGTTCCCCCAAATTTTCCAGCCATAGCATTATTAGGAAAGTATATCTCAGCTCGAGTGGTGTCTACTTCAGGCATTAATGGGTGCCTTGAACAGTGGACCCCATTCATTGGACAGACTCATGTAGATGCTAAGTGAAATCTTCTGCGGTATATTTCTTTTTAACGAAAGGAGCAGAAGATGGCACGACGATCACGACGAAACCATTCCCCCGCGTTTAAGGCCAAGGTGGCCTTGGCCGCGGTCAAGGGCGAACATACGTTGGCAGAATTAGCCGAGCAGTTTGACGTCCATCCGAATCAGATTCAAGACTGGAAGAAGCAGTTGCTGAATAAGGCAGAACATGTGTTTGGCGCCAGCCTCGTTGCGGCTGTGGACCATGAACAGGTGCAGCAGAAATTGCATGCCAAGATTGGGCAGTTAACGATGGAAAAAGATTTTTTAGCCACCGCGCTCGGTTCCGGCCAATGACTGAGCGCAAAGCGATGATTAAGGCCAAGCAAAGCCTCACCGTGACCCGCCAGTGCCAGTTGTTGGCGGTACCCCGGTCGAGTGCCTATGCTCGACTCCAAGATGTTTCAACCGTCGACCTGGATTTGATGCGTCAGCTTGACGAGCTCTATCTGAAGTGGCCGTTCTATGGCAGCCGTCGTCTGTGTGTTGAGCTTCAACAACAGGGGTATCGGGTGAATCGTAAGCGCGTTCAACGGTTGATGCGCAAGATGGGACTCCGAGCGATGTACCCGAAGCCGCGAACCAGTCAACGAGGCAAAGGGCACAAGATATATCCCTACTTACTGAGAGGCCTGAGGATTGACCGTCCGAACCAAGTGTGGGCAAGTGATATCTGTTATATCCCGATGGCGAAGGGGTTCATGTATCTCACCGCCATCATCGACTGGTATTCCCGTCGGGTATTGGCGTGGCGTGTTTCAAATACCCTGGAAACGGAGGCTTGTGTGGAGGCCTTGGAAGAGGCCCTCTTGCGCTATGGGGCGCCAGAGATCTTCAAGACGGATCAGGGTGCCCAATATACCAGTGAAGCCTTTACCGCGACACTTAAAGATCGTGGGGTACAAATTAGCATGGATGGCAAAGGGCGGTGGGTGGACAACGTGTTCGTCGAACGGCTGTGGCGCAGTGTGAAATACGAGGACGTGTACTTGCGAGCCTATGAGACGCCCGCCGCACTGCGGGCTGGGCTGACGGGCTATTTCACATTCTATAACGCCGAACGCCGCCACCAGTCCTTGAATCGACAGACACCGGATGCCGTGTATTGGGCAAGTCCAATGGCAAAGAAAGCTGCGTAATGACCTGCAGAAGTTTCACTTAGCATCCTGTCCAAGAATTGGGGTCCACTACTATTAAAGGCGCAATATTCAAAGGACTTTTAAGCAAATGGCCCATTTCTTTGCAAAGCGCTTTATGGATATTACTATTAGCCTAACTGCCATAGTTGCATTTCTTCCATTTAGTCTTTTGATCATTCCCACATTGGTTATGACTGATCCTGGGCCTGTATTTTTTATGCATGAGCGTATTGGGAGAAATGGTAAAAAGTTTTTTCTATGGAAGTTTCGAACGATGCAAGAGAAGAAAACCTTACAAAGTGCGCAGATTACCCTTGGCTCAAGAGATCCACGGATTACCCCAGTTGGCTATTATTTACGGATGACCAAGTTAGATGAATTTCCACAATTTTGGAATGTATTGAAGGGAGACATGAGTCTCGTAGGTCCACGACCCGAAGTAGAAAAATATGTTCGTTTATATACTAAAGAGCAGAAACGAGTTCTTGAGGTACGGCCGGGTTGTACAGACCTTGCAGTGATTCGAGGGCATTTACATGATGAAGCCTTACTTGATGAACACCAGGAAAACCCAGAAGCGTATTACATCAAAACCATTATGCCACGGAAATTAGTCCATAATTTATATTATGTCGATCACCAGTCCTTTTGGTTAGACCTTAAGATATTGGTTTGCACATTTTTATTCTTATTAAGAATCCGCAAGAATCAGACAATGACATGTGATATAACCACCCAATAAATACTACTTGCTAATAACAGGTATGGGCGTTTTTATCACAGTCACAAACTTGGATCCTTTTCTAGTTTCAATGAGGTATGGACCACCAACATGTTGTTTTGAAACCATCATTGAGTAGCCTTGAACCTTCAGTTTGTGTGGAGTATCATCAATAGTATTCGCGAATTTCCTAGTTAATATAAAAGTAAGAATGCTAGTTGAACGGTCAAAGCAGAGTTCTATTTTCACCTAGACCGCATAAGAATGTTATGCAGTCTAAAATTAAAAGGTACTAACATGCGGATATTCGCCCTTATCAGCCTTGGTTGTTTTTTACTTTCCTGTACATCTATGGGACCCGGTGTTGATTCACTTCAAGTCTCAGATTTAGGAAAGGCGGGTCTCCCAAAATATTCCCAGCAAAGAATAACAAAAGGTAAGAAATATGAAATGATTAAAGATCCACAATATGTTATCAAGCCGGGGGATAAATTAAGCGTTAAATTCTTTTTCAATCCAGAACTGAACGAACAGGATTTGATTGTTCGACCTGATGGTAGGATTTCCTTGCAGCTTGTCAAAGAAGTTGAAGCGGCAAATCTCACTGCACCTCAGTTAACAACTGTGTTGGCCGAACGATATACTGGGCAGCTGAAAAACCCTGAAATTGCAGTTATTGTTCGTGCAGTCCGAGACCAACCCAAAATTTATGTTGATGGAGAAGTTGGTAGTCCAGGAACTTTCGAGCTCGGAGATTCACTGAATGTTATGCAGGCAGTGGCTCTGGCAGGGGGGTTTAAAGCTGACACGGCGAAAAAGGATGAAGTCGTGGTTATACGACGAGATCAGAATGGGAAGCAATTCGTTATTAAACTCGACATCAATGCGGCTCTCACTGGGCAAGACTTATCTCAAAATATTTCACTTCTCCCAGATGATTTTATCTATGTACAAAGGTCATTTTGGTAGCTCAATTATAAGGGTGTCTCACTTATAACTACAATTATGTATAGGACTTAGGGAAAAGATAGCGAAAATTATTTTTGGCCTTCATGTACCCTATTTTATTGAGGTTATTTTATGTCCGTTATCGTTTACCAATTATTGTGTAGAGTTATAGGCCAGTATTACAACGCCATCTTGAATCCAATATTCTTGCTTCTGGTCTTGCTTTTGCTACCTATTACTCTTTCACCCCAAGAATTGGTGTATGCTAAATCCCAAAAAGTTTCAAAGAGTGATGTCGCGGCGAAGGTTAAGGAGCGGTCTGCCGAACAAGCTTTTTTGATTATGCAAGAACAATTGCGAGGCTATCGTGAAAAGTTACAAGAATCAGAACGTGCGCTAGAAGAATTTCAACATAAGCATGGAATTATTTCACTAGAAACTCAGATTAATCATCTTTTGCAACAGAGGAAAGCCTTAGATGACTCTTTAAATCAAGCTGAGAATGAAGCCATGGGCTTTAAGGAAAAATTGGCGTGGGTAGAAAAGCAGATCAGCCAAGTTCCAAAAGAAGTGCCTCTTACAAACACAGTTAGCGAACAAGGCATTATTGGGTCAGCGAAAAGTAAATTGCTTGCTTTGCAATTAAAAGAGCAAGAATTACTAGGCAAATATACAGAAACCAGCCCTCTTCTTAGGTCATTGCAGGAAGAAAAGCAGTTGATTGAACGTTTCATTAAGAAACAAGAAGAAACACAGGCCGGAAGCGTTACAAGAGGGGAGAATCCATTATATCGTGAAATGCAAATGCAGCTATTCCAAACTAGGGCTTCTTTGGTGTCGTCAAATGCGCAACGGTCCGTCATTATTCAGCAAATTGAAAAAGTTGACAAAGAATTAGCGAGAATGAGGAGCCTGAAGCCTGGGATTGATGCTCTCAGACGGCAAGTGAAAGCCGATGAAGTCAACTATATAAATTATTTGACTCAAGTTGGGACGACTCCACCTCAGGATTACCAAGTGCAGGTCGGTGATCTTCTTGACATTAAATTCTTTTTTAATCCGGAATTAAATGAATCCATTCCGGTGAGACCTGATGGACGCATTGCTTTGCAATTAGTTGGTGAATTGTCTGTTGTTGGGCATACGGTAGAAGAGATCAGAGAAATTCTAATCAAGAATTATTCAGGCCAACTCAAGAACCCTGAAATTGCTGTTCTTCTTAGAACATCTCATGTTCGTGCTGAAGCCATGGGGGCCTCGGGGGGGAATATAAATACCGGAGTGGGGAATGGAAACTGAGAATGTGATTGAAAGGGAAGGGTTGCCGTATCCCTTTGGAAATATTCGTGATATCTTAACTGCTTTCTTTAAGCAATTACATGTCTCCATCATGGTATTTATCACTATTTTTTCTATAGTGGCTGGTTGGATTTATTTTTCTGAAACTCTCTATGAAGCCCGTGCTAGTTTGGTGCTAAAATTTGGGCGAGAACATATTGTTCGGCCTGAGGTGGGGAATGCTCAATACTCAAAGTTTAATAATGAAAGTGTCGTTCAATCGGAACTTAGTATTTTGTCTTCTCGCGATCTCGCAAAACGGGTTGTGTCGGCAATAGGTGTTCACAAGATCTATCCTAAAGTTTGGAAATCTCCTCCTAAGAATCAAAAAAGGGCGGTGGAGGCTGCTGCGGGAATGTTGTTGAGCAGGTTGTTCCCAATGCATGTGAAAGACTCCAATGTGATTCAAATTTCCTTTCTCCATCCGGAGCCAGAAATGGCAGCAACAGTTTTAGCTACTTTAATTGAATATTTGAAGGAAAAACATCTTCAGGTCTTTAGTGACCCAAAAGCTTCATTTTTAACTAAACAATTACATGACTATCAACTACAACTGGAACATTCAGAAGAAACGCTCCAAGCTTTTAAGCGTAAGCATGATATTTCTTCTCCTCTGGTTGAAGAACAAACCCGTCTCCTTAATCAGCGGGCCAGCTTGGATGATGCCTATAGGACAATCAAGAATCAGTTGCAGGGGTTAACAGGTAAAATCGCAGCACTTGATACTCAAATGAAAACCATTCTTGAGAATATTCCAATTTCCAAAGTAGAAGAGGGAGGAAATTTGGAGAAGGCTAAGGCCGACTTGTTTGCTTTAAAACGTGAAGAACAGAATCTTTTAACCAAGTATACCGAAACAAGTTTTCCAGTTTTAAATCTTCGAAAAGAAATTGATCTGGTGGAAAAATTCGTTCTGGCTCAACAGAAAAATGAGCGAGCGACCACAGTAGCAAGTGGGAAAAAAGCAATGTATAGCAAACTTGAAGCAGATCGGTTAGAAGCCGTATCCGAGTCTACAACCCTTCAGGCTAGAGGACATGTTATTGAGCTTCAAATCGATGATCTTAACAAAAAAATCCAAAGACTTGATGAATTACATAAAGAACTCATTGTTCTAGAGCGACAACGGGCTGCTGATGAGCAGAATTATCAGCTTTATCTAAAAAAGGTTGAAGAAGCAAAAGTGTCAGAAGAGATGGATCGGCTTAAAATGTCCAATATTAGTGTGATTCAACCACCAGAAATTCCTCGAAGACCTGCTGGTCGTCCTACGAATATCAAGTTAGCTCTTGGGGCAATATTTGCGTCTATCATGGGTGTAGGCTTTGCCTTTGTTCTCGAATATTTCCATGGTGGCTATACCAGACCTGATCAGGCGGCTGAAGATTTGGATCTTCCCGTCTTAGCTTCCTTTAGTCACAAGGCATGAAAGGTTTTACATGTATCTTGCATATTATGGATTAAAAAAGGAGCCATTCCATACTACCCCTGATCCAAGTTTTCTATTTTTAAGTCCCCAGCATAAGGAAGCTCTCGGTGCAATTATCTATGGTATTGAAAAGCGAAAAGGCTTTATTGCAATTATTGGGGAGGTGGGAGTAGGAAAAACAACAATTCTCCGTGCGTATCTTGAACGCAAAGCCTCTAAAAGACAAAAAATTGTCTATATCTTCAACCCAGTTTTGTCCTATCACGGTCTGTTAACAGCGATATTCAGAAATCTAGAAATTATTCCACGTCATGACGATGTCACTGAAATGGTTAATCAGCTTCATGAGGCATTAATTGCAGAATACCAGGCCGGAGGGACAGTTGTGTTAGCCATTGATGAAGCACAAAATATGCCCATGGATACATTAGAGAACCTTCGTATGATCTCAAATTTGGAATCATCGACTGACAAGCTTATCCAGATTATTTTATTAGGGCAACCGGAATTAAATACCATGTTAGAGCAACCAGCGTTAAGGCAGTTTCGTCAACGCATTGCACTTCGGGCAACTATTTCTGCGCTTTCTGAAGCAGAAAGTCGAGCCTTTATTGAGCATCGTATTAAGCTTGCGTCAATCTCTCAGCCTTTAATCTTGTTTACAAAGTCCGCTCTTAACCTGATCGTTCGACAAGCGGAAGGTATTCCTCGACGGCTAAATATTCTTTGTGATAATGCCCTTATCACGGGATTTGGTCGGCAGACAAAGCCTGTTCCAATTGGCGTAGTGAAGGAAGTGATAAAGGATATTGATTCTACAGAGACTAGACCTTCCTTGCCTTATCTTAAATGGGCAATTGGTGCAGTTGCCGGAATTTTATTAATAGCCGGAATTGCGTTTTTTTTAGATTCAATTCCTAGCCATGTTAATGAAGTGGGGTTTAAGCCCGTAGTCAATAAGATTGGTGGACAAAATTCTGGAAAGAATACAAATAATGCAGCAAGGCCTTTAGGAGAGGAGCCTCAACAAAAAAAAACTAAAACGATAGATTCATCTGAGGTTCCAAGTGCGCCTCGTATGATTGGGGGAAAAATAAATGAGGGTGTTGATGAGAAACAACGACCTGTTGAAGTTTCAATACTTCAGACAAATGAAGGAGCTCAGGGGCAAGCAGCAGAAAAATTAAACCAGGAAAAACGAAAAACACGTAGTTCTCAAAACTGGTTTTCTCGGTCAAAGGATGACACAGAAATTAATGAGTTTGAAAAAGCACAAATACGTCCTATTCAAGACTCAATTTATAGTAAGGCAAAATCTAAGTCAGTTTCTAAGGTCGAGCGTACTATCCAGCCAGGAGAAAACTTGAGCGTCATTGCCTCTGAGATATACGGTTCCCAAGATATCAAGTATATTGAATGGCTCAAAAAACATAATCCCCATATTGTTAACCCAAACTTCATTCTTCCAGGTCAACATATTGTGTTGCCTGAATATCAAAACTAATAGGGCAATTGTAATGAGTAAAATATACGATGCGTTACAGATAGCCCATCAAGAGCAATTGGATGTGGTGAAGGAGTTGAATGAGCCACCCTCTCCAATTCCAGTTCCTTATTTGAAGACTTCAGAAGCTTTTCCTGTAAAACGGCTCTATAGTGAATCTGAATTACTAACATTAGCCCAAAATATTGCGGCACGCCTTCCCATCTCAGAGCAAAATGTCATTCAATTTATTGGTTCTCGAATTGGTGAAGGAACGTCTACTCTTATTCGGGAATTTGCGATGGCCACAGCCCAACATAGTAGTAAGCCTGTTCTTCTCGTTGAGGCTGATTTTAAGCAACCATCGCAAAATCAGGTGTTTTCTATCGATGCCAAACCCCCTATAGATTATGTGTTGAAAGAGGGAAAACCACTTGACGGCGTTATTTCTCAAGTTGATAGTACTAACCTTTTTCTTGGAACTCTTTCGTATAAGGCTTTGCGATCTCTTACCGACAGAAGTTTTAAAAAATCTGAAGATTTTTGGAGTTCAGCAAGAAAGCAATTTTCTCTTATTCTTATTGACTCCTCTCCAGTTAGTTCTTCAACTGATAGTTTATCTCTTTGTGAGTCAGTGGATGGTGTTGTTTTAGTTGTTGAGGCTGAAAAGACACGATCAGCTGTTGTGCAGGATGTGAGAAGTCAAATTCGTATGCGAGGAGGAAATATCCTTGGTCTTGTCTTTACTAAACGGAAATTTTATATTCCTAAATTTTTCTACAAATTCTTTTAGGGTAAGAAATGTGCCTAAAGTCGAATCTTTCACTCACTAGGCTAGAGAAGAGCTTGGACAGAAAGCATGATGGTATTACTGTAATAATCAAAGCGATTTTGGTTGGAACTTCTCCTGTCAAATATATAATTTAAACGAAACCCAAGCCATTTAATTGTTCGATAGTCTAGTCCCACCTGCCATTGAAAGCGATTATCACGTCTATCTTCTTCAAACTTATCATTTGAGTAATAAATTCTTCCTCTTAAACTCAAACGATCTAGAATTTTGTGGGTTCCAAGTAGAGAAAATCCCGTTTGAATAAATGTTGAGGAATTAAAAACTGCAGATTGCCGAATTAATCGAAATGGCTGGAGATTGAAATATTGCCGAGAGGTGGGGCGCCAAATCAGAATACCTCTCACGGTAAGAGCTTCTCGCGCATCTCCACCTTGACTTAAGACCGAACCGGGAGGTTGTTGATCTGAAGATATTGGAGCGCGATCAAAGTTTAATATTGAATACCCGACCCTTACCTCACCTGAAAGCTTTTTGGTCGGTTCTATTTCAAACCCCGTAAACACTCCATAGGTAAAACTATCTAGTTGTATGTTTTCATCAAAGGTATTATTACTTATGGAAGCTCCTAAGAGTCCTGAAATAGAAGATGTAGCATTAATAAAACCCGTAATATCTGCCCGAGTATTTTTTCTATCTCGTATAGAGTCTTGTCCGTTGTTTTTGTAATGCCAACGAGTGTAGCGTGATCGAAGTCGAATGCTCCCCCTGGGACCATACCATCTAGTTTGTCCTAAAAATGATGATGTGCGCCATTTCGTAATGTCCCGATCTTGAATGTCCAATGCTGACCCTCTTCGATCAAATCCTTCCACATGACCACCTTGGATGTTTACTTTGAGCCCCCCTGGAAAATCAAATTCCAAATGGCCTACGCCATGTTGTGTAAGAACGTTGTTTTCTGTGAATTTATTGTATAAGAATTGCGCAGCACGATAATCAAGCAGAAAAGAATGTCTCCCACCAAATGGCATATAAGCCTGAATGCCTGGGGCAATAGTAGTCAGAAAATCACTCTTTCTGTTGGTTTTTGTCCTAAACACATTGTCGGTAAAGACTTCAGCTAGTCCCAAAAATGGATGGATTTGAACTGGTCCTACCTTTAAGCCTTCACCTGGAAGAAATTCACGAAAAATAGGCCGACGAAGTGGATTGTGTGTACCAGTAAAAGAGAAAGACCCGGAATTGGAAAATGATTGGGCCCATGATTCTAAGGGCAATAAACAGACAAAAAAAACAAAACACAAAAAGGTAAAATTCTGTTTACATCTTAGATATAATCTATTTGAGGGGAGTGTCAAATGACTCAAAATGTGCTCCATAGGATCATAGTGTTAAGAAACCTTAAACTATTTTCTAGTACAAGAGATTAAGGATTTAAAGTAAGAGGAATATAATCAAGAAAAAACTATTTAACCTTGTTGCTAGAAAATGAGGCAATTTATAGAAGATCATTATTTTACCATAGAAACATTAAAGAATTACAGCGACCTTTCATCAAAATCCAAATACGTCATGATGGTCTTCTTCTGATTGGACACATGTGAAAATGTTCATAATGAGCCAAGAGGGATGTCATAAGAAAACGGAGAAAATTTTCTAATGAAAGAGGTGGCCCCGGGAAACTGCACAACGGGCTAAGTGGATACGCTCTGCAAAAGGTGGCATGATGTTGCTACCAATGAAAGGAGCGAATCATGAAGAGACGACCTCGACGGAATCATTCTCCGGCCTTTAAGTCCAAAGTGGCGCTGGCCGCGATCAAGGGGGAACAGACGGTAGCCGAATTGGCCCAACGTTTCGATGTGCATCCCAATCAAATCACGCAATGGAAGACCTTACTCTTAGAGCGTGCAACAACGGTGTTTGAGGGGGGCGAGCCCGCCCCGCCTCTCGTGGATGTGAAACAGCTGCATGCCAAGATTGGGGAACTGACGTTGGAAAACGATTTTTTAGAGGGTGCGCTCACCAAAGCGGGCGTGCTGAGCGCCAGACGATGATCAACCGCACACATCAACTCTCGGTGAGTCAACAGGCCAAGGCCTTAGGGATCAGTCGTGGGAGTGTGTATTATCGACCGAAGCCGGTCTCTGAGGAGGAGCAGCGGCTGATGAACCGGATTGACCAGTTACATCTAGAGTACCCATTTGCAGGAGCCCGGATGCTCCGGGCTCTCCTACGGCAGGAAGGGAGTATGGTTGGGCGTAAGCATGTGAGGACCCTGATGAACCGCATGGGGCTGGAAACCCTGTATCGCAAGCCTCGCACCACACAGCGCCATCCCAGTCATCAGGTCTATCCGTATCTGCTTCGAGACCTGACGATCACCCGCGCCAATCAGGTCTGGGCGATGGATATCACCTATATTCCGCTGGCCAAAGGGTTTGTGTATCTAGTCGCAGTGGTCGATTGGTCTACGCGTCGTGTGCTGGCTTGGCGCGTGTCGATCATGATGGACGTCCAGTTTTGTCTGGAGGCGGTTGAGGAGGCCCTCAGCCGGTATGGGAAACCGAACATTCTCAATACGGATCAAGGCAGTCAGTTTACGAGTCACAGCTTTACGGAGTGGCTCAAGGCCCAGGGGATTCGACTCAGTATGGACGGTCGAGGAGCGTGGCGGGATAATATCTTTGTCGAACGCTTGTGGCGTACCGTGAAATACGAAGAAGTCTACTTGCATGCCTATGAGTCCGTGTCAGCGGCACGAACGGGGATCGATCGCTATTTTCAGTTCTATAATAGCCGGCGTCCGCATTCGAGCCTCGCAGAGCGGACGCCGGATCAGGTCTATTTTCAACAACTGCCGCAGTTACAAGCGGCTTAATTCAACTAGGAGTGATCCACTTATCTTTGACCAATGAGTTGTTCAAAAAGTTGGGGCCACCTCTGAATTTAAACGCATGGTCGTTCAGTTGGCGACCGGGCGAACCTGTTCATCAATCACTTGATGTGGAAGTTAGTTCATGACTCTATAGCGATAGATTTATTAGTCAACCTATAGACAAACTGCTGAAAAACGAATGAACTTCTAACTATCAAGGAAATACAGAAGGTAGATTTGAGATAAATTCTAATTATGTAATGAGCATAGCATTAGCTATTTTAGGCACAGGATCTGATGTTGGAAAAAGTCTTATCACAGCGGGGTTGTGTCGGTTGTTATATCGAGCCGGCATCAAGGTTGCCCCGTTTAAGGCGCAGAATATGTCGTTGAATTCTTTTGTGACGCCTGACGGAGGCGAGATGGGGCGGGCACAGGTCTTACAGGCGCAGGCATGTGGTCTTCTTGCTCCTTCCGTGTTGATGAACCCCATACTGCTGAAGCCAGAGGCTGATAGACAGTCCCAAGTCATTGTCCAAGGGAAAGTATGGGAGCAGCAGGAGGCTCAAGAATATTTCAGTAATAAGATGATCTTATGGGATGTGGTGAAGTCGAGCTATCATCAGTTAGCCAAAATGAATGATGCCATAGTGATTGAAGGGGCGGGGAGTGCGGCGGAGATAAACCTTCGTGATCGTGATATTGTGAATTGGCCTGTTGTAGAGATGGCCGACGCGGCAGTAATACTTGTAGCAGATATTGATCGGGGTGGTGTCTTTGCACAGGTGATTGGCACCATAGATCTTTTGACTTCAGAGGAACGACAACGGGTAATTGGGGTCATCATTAATAAGTTTCGTGGTGACCTCACGTTGTTTGATAATGGGATCAAGATTATCGAGGAACGTACGGGTGTACCAATTTTAGGGGTACTTCCCTATTTGCGGAATTTAGAACTAGATCAAGAAGATAGCGTGACGGTTGATCAGTTTCGACTGACATCTTTCAGGTCGGAGAAAGTGAATGTGGCGGTAGTCTTGCTTCCGCATATGAGTAACTTTACGGATTTTAACCAACTTGTTGCAGAGCCTGACGTGGCTTTGCGTTATATTGCATCTCCCAATGAATTGCATGGGGCGGATGTCATTATTCTTCCAGGAAGTAAGATGACGATTGCAGATTTACATTATATCCGGGAAGCCGACTTTGTCGGGATGTTGAAAAAGCATGTGGCGCATGGTGGAGAGATAATAGGTGTGTGTGGGGGGTTTCAGATGCTAGGGAAAGTGATTGCAGACCCTCATCATGTGGAAACAGGGGGGGCGGTTAAAGGCTTAGAATTCCTAGAAGTTGAAACCGAATTACTTTCTCAAAAAAAAACAATGCAGGTTTGTGCCCTAACATCTTGTGTTTTTTCGGATGAGGAGCTATTGGTCAAAGGATATGAAATTCATATGGGCGTGACAAAAAGAGGCCAAGGTGTGTTCTCTTGCTTTGAAATCGTTTCACAAAGAGAAAATTGCTATTCACTCGAGCAGCCCTCTCTCGCTAGCGTTAAAGAGCGTAAAGAATGTGATGGGGCTGTGAGTTCAGATAAGTTGGTGTGGGGAACGTATATTCATGGGGTCTTTGACCAACCAGATTTTCGTCGTCACTGGTTGAATCGTGTTCGTCTGCGAAAAAATCTTGTCCCCCTTAATGTAGAAATCTCCCGAGCGGTATCAGCAAGATTGAATGCCGCAATTGATCGGTGGGCGGATCATGTTGAGCAGCATCTCAAGTTAGAACCCGTTTTTACGTATCTAGGTGCCGGAAAACATTCGAATTGAAGTATATATTGTCTTCCAGACAAGCATGTTCAAAGATATGTTGTATCTAATCTACGTCAGCCTCAAAGATTTTGAAATTTCTGTTGATCGTAAAAAGCGCACTTAAGTTTCCCCAAGTACACCTTTTGTTTCATTTATTGGCATTGTTAATTTAATAGATACATGATAGACTATCCTTCTTACTAATCTAAGGAGGCCCCGTATGTTAACTTGCCCCCGATGTTCCAGCTCTGATCGAGTGAAAACTGGCCTGGTCAACGACCGCCAACGCTACAAGTGTAAAGCCTGTCAGTATCTGTATACGGTTGCTCAGAAGTCTGATACCTCGACGGCTGCCCAACGCCGCCTGGCCCTTACCTTGTACTTGGAAGGCTTGGGGGTTCGCTCAATTGGGCGCGTGTTGGGATTTAGCCATGTGGCGGTGTATCAGTGGATTAAAGCCCTGGGCGAAGAAATCGCTCAAATCAAGCGATCGGCGGCTCACATCGTCGAACTGGATGAGATGCATAGCTACGTCGGGCATCAAAAAACTTCTGTTGGATCTGGCTTGCTGTTGATCGACTTGGGAAACGCTTCCTCCATGCTGTCACGGGGACCCGAGGGGTGGTGACCGGCGAACAATTATGGGAGGCCATCGAGAGCCCACTTATCACTCAGGTCATGACGGACTATTGGGAACCCTATGAACACTTTGTGCCAGCCGAACAACACATTCAGTCGAAAGCGGAAACGTTCACGGTTGAAGGCTACAATAGTTTGTTTCGACATTTTCTGGCGCGGTTACGCCGCAAATCCACATGTTATAGCAAAAGTGAAACAATGTTGAAATATTCGGTCATGCTGTTAATGGCCAAATGGAATGGTGAGCTGGAATATCTATTAAATTAACAATGCCGATTTATTTTTACCGTGAAAGTCATGTAGGTTATGGCTTCATTTAAAAAGCTGATTTTTAAGCCAACGATGAATATTTCGCCAACCAGTTTTTCTGTTGATATGTAGATTTAACGAATGGCCTATGTTTTCCAGTACTTGAACGGTGACATCTGGCGAACCCGAATAGAACTCTTCCTCTGCTTCCGGTAAGACGGGTTTGGCAATCATATCCATATCTCCTAGCTGCACCAAGACTGGAATCTTGACTTGGTCCACCAGTGAAAATGCTTTGATGAGCTCAATATTTCCGTTCTCTAAAGCTTCGAGTATTGGTACACCTTGTGCTAACGCTCCATGAGGAAATTGATCAGCTAAGTGACTGTTGTCAAAGGCAATCTGTCGTGGTTTTGCAGTAGGTGTGTAGTAGAACAGTTCAGTACGAAGTTCACTAGGAAAACGAATATAGGGGGTTTGTGTTAGGGCAGCGTCGATGATTTTTTGAGGAAAGACCTCATGCGGTACATATGACCACCCAGTGGCAATTAAAAAGTCAACGATATTGGGAACGGTTCCTGCCGTAAGGACAGAGAGAATTGTTCCACCCGAATGTCCAACCAAGGCAATATGCTGAATAGAATGGTTTTGAAGATGCTGCTGAGATCGAATTTGAGTGAGAACTTGTATGAGACTTCCTACGTTTTCAGTGAAATTGAGCATTTCTCCATTCGGCTCACTTGATTCCCCAGTTCCCAATAAATCCAGAGCGAGAACGACATACCCTTTCTTTGCCATGAAGCGAGCGTAAGAACGGCCTTGCTTGACGGCATCGTAAGGGTCCCAGTAGGTATGATTGTAGGTCCATCCATGAACGAGAACCTGAAGTGTGGAAAGTTTTAAAAAACATTTTTCAATTTTGCGAGGGGTCTTTTTATGGCGGCAGATCTTCCATTGATTTGGGTTGCTATAGAATACTCCAGCCATTGTATGTTCTGAGCCATCTGATAATATAACGCGGAATTTGATGGGTTGGGCTTTAATATCACTGTCAGAATTATTGTCTTCCGACCCTTTAAATTCTTCAGCATGTGCCAAAGATTGTGGATAGAGGGAGGCGGTCTCCTGGCAGAATGTTGAAATAGCGAGCCATAGGCCGAGGATGATGGCTGCTCGTGCAAACAAAACATGTGACATGTTGGATCCTCCTATTAAAAAAGTGGACCTACTGAAAAGTTTACTGACTTCTGAATAATATTCTCAGTTCGGCGTGTTTTGCTGAATATGTAAAAGAAGAACGTATTGGTGGGGGAAGCAAACATGAGAACAATATTAGAAATAAAGATTAAGGTCAATGGAAGAATGAAGAAAAAGTCTTGTGTGATATTCTTGAAGTGGATAGAGGGCTGATGGTGATGCTCTGTCCGCCAATTCACACACCTGAAGAATGTGAGGTACGCAAATGTCTTCCCAGGGTTGAAACTGGAGATGCTCTGGAGTGCCCTGGAGGAAGCGATAAGATGTCAGTCGTGAGGAGTCAGGGATAAAAAATGCAATTCCTATTTACTGTGCTGGCTTTGGGAATCAATTATCATCCACAAGGCATGAATGCTTTACATGCTTGTAACCGATTCCCATCACCCAGAAGGGATTCTGCGCATTAAGATGAATGTGTGATGCTCTTGTGTTTGGAGTTGAGACTATAACAAAATTGAGTAGAAAGAATTAATAGCTATGGTAAACAAACGGCGTATCCAGGAAAGCCCAGATACGCCGTTTGTTGTTATAGGAACAGCCTAGTTTATTTTCTATAGCTTGTTATTTTTCGCCAGATTCCTTATCAGATCGACGGCTTGAAAGTTTTCGCATGCCAGCTAGTCCCAATAAACCTGACCCGAAAAGTGCCAATGTAGCGGGTTCCGGTGTAGCAACTGCGTTTGCCGAAATCGCGGAAATATACATTTGATTTAAATTTGTAAAATTATCGTCACCGACAACAGTCGCACCAGAAATGAAATGAAACGTTGTGCCAGTCAGTAACCCTGGATTGACAAAGTTATGGGTAAGCGCATTGGTCGTATCGAAATCGCTTACCATTGTGGGGTCAGCGCCATCGACGAGCACACCGAAATTGCCCTCAAAATTTGTTCCATGGCCACCATTCACGATTTCTAAAAGGTCAATCGTCACGGCTTTGCTAAATTGAAGTTTTAAGACTTCATCATAGGTAATGTTGTCGTCTGAGCTTGGTGCACAAAGATTTGTCCCTCCAGGTTGACGCCCAGTAGTGGCTCCATTAACTAAATCTTTGCATACGCCCATACCTGCAACTCCGGAGTCCATGTAGACATAGACTTCCTCTCCGGTGGAGAGAAGGCTGGCCGTGGCCGTGACGGTGATGCCATCATCAGTCCAAGTAAATTCGCCAGGGGCTGATGTGGAGATCCAAGCGGATTCCCCTGTGTTGCCTCCCGTATCAGCAATTGCCTGAAAGTCGAAATTTGCCGCTAATGCAGGGGCGGAAATTAAGGTGAATAGTAGTCCAAGTGAAAGTGCTTTTTTCATAACATTCTCTCCATATGAGAAATTACTTAAAATTGTTGGTTAATGATAATTTTTAAGCAAAGCAAAATCTGGACCTATAATGGAGTAAAGAGAAAAAGCATTGTTTCTTAATGAGGTAGAGCTGAAAGAAAAGGGTGTTGGTAATAAGGGCTGATAAGAAATTGCGCTCAGGTCTCTGACAAGAATGAATAGGAAGTACCATAGTCTTGTTAGAAAAAATATTGTTCGAACTGAGCGTAGCTAAACAGACGAATATTTTTACAGACTCGTTCTACTCTGGGAAAAGGAAAACCGAGATCTCTAGGGCGCTTTTGTTTTTTTTTAAAGACACGGGTTTTTGTTTGTTGCCTTTGATTTTTTGTGGTTAGTTGACAAAGGGTGCTAAGCCTACCTATTGTCACGGCTGACATATGCGGAGCGCATGATGGGAAGCGGGTGTGAGTCCCGCGTGGTCCCGCCGCTGTAACTGGGGACGACCCCCGCAACGCCACTGTTCGAAAGAAGTAAGGCGTCAGTAGTGAGGAGTTAGGGCAAGAGAACCCTCTCCTTACTTTTCACTCCTTACTGAGGTTTGTATGGGAAGGCGCGGGCAGTAGGTTAGTACCCAGAAGCCAGAATACCTCATGTGATCAAAAACCGAATATTCCCTCGAGGGCTGGGGAATAGGTGAGGATGAAGAAGCGGGTGCAATCCTCAAGGTTCATGAAGCCTTGGGGATTTTTTATTTTGAGGCACTTGTCAAATAATTGGGGAAATAGAGTTGGTCAGTATTTTCGATGCTTAGACCCTTACCCTAACCCTCATAGGTCGATGCGATATGATTGGCGGCGCGTTATTTGGTTGCTGGTCTTTGCTATAGTACATTGCTTTCTTGTGACTTCCTATCCAACTACCCGGGTTTATGCTGAAGAGAAGGATACGATGAGACGCCGGCAACAAGGTATTTTAACGGGCATGCCATTCATGGCCAATATTGCGCCCCGCACGTTTGTGGATGATTTAGATCGGAAGCTGTATCTTGCCAAGCCACCCAAACGTATCGTGTCGCTAGCACCCAGTATTACGGAAATCCTCTTCGTCATTGGAGCGGAAGATGAAATTGTTGGCGTGACGGATTTTTGTAATTATCCGCCAGCGGCATTAGAGAAACCGAAAGTTGGCTATTCTCAACCCAACCTGGAAGTTTTGGTGGGGCTTGAACCGCAGCTTGTACTGGCTCCGCCTTCGTTTCTTCGTGCAGACTTACTCGCCAAGTTAGACCAGCTCAAGATTCCAACCTTTGTGCTTGAGTCGAAAACGGTTGAAGGTATTTATGGACACATCCAATTGGTAGGACGCATGGTTGGACGTGCGTCAGAGGCTAATGCGTTTACGGCGACCATGCGGAAGCAAGTGGCCGACCTGACCAAACGAGTTGACGGTCGTTCACGTCCGACGTTGCTCTATGTGCTCAATTCAGAACCGTTGATTACCGTGGGGCCAGGGAGTTTTATTCATCATGTCATTGAAATGGCGGGTGGGCGAAATGCCGCAGAGCGAGCGACAGCTCCCTATCCACGGCTGACCATGGAAGAAGTATTGATTCAAAACCCTGAAATTTTGCTGTTTCCCGTAGGAGAATATGAGGGGATTCCGCAGGCCGAACAAGATCAATGGCGACGCTGGAAATCTTTACGTGCGGTACAAGATGGAAAATTGTTTCAAGTCCAAAGTGATCTCCTGAACCGTCCTGGGCCACGGGTGATTGAGGGGTTGCGACAGTTAATGAAAATAATGCATCCGGAGCTGTCTCTGGAAGAGAAACTGTCATAACTCATGGGCATGAAGCCATTCCCGAACACTTCGTTGTTGTTCGCCCAGATTTGTTTGACGGTCGTCCTGCCATGAAGCCTACTCTTGAAATTCCGTTGGTAAGTAAAAAGTCTGTCGATCCGATTTCAGATGGATTGAGTTCGGTATCAAGTACAAAATCGAAGGCTGTCCAGGCTTTCCCCTCTTTGACTCGATCGCGATGGATCCTGTGGGTGGGGGGGGTAGGTTGTTCTACCATAGGCATCTTCCTGGTGTGTTTGGGATTTGGAACGGAATCAATTTCCTATTCGAAAATTTTGGCTGTAGTGATGAGCACCGTAGCAGGTGCATCGACAGATCAGTCGATGGGAGACCCGAGTTCCATCATCCTCATGCAAGTCAGAATGCCTCGGGTGTTGTTAGCCTGTGCTGTAGGAAGTTCTTTAGCGATGGTTGGTGTCGCCTTGCAGGCCTTGCTACGCAATCCTCTGGCAGACCCATTTGTGATAGGTATTTCCAGTGGCGCGGCTTTGGGGGCTGCCATTGCCATCCTTTTTGGTGTTGGGATATCGGTTCTGAGTATCTCAGCTCTGCCTCTATGTGCCTTTGCCGGGGCTCTGTTCGCGCTCACGATCATGTATTGGATTTCTTCTGCGCAATATGGGTTTTCTGTCTATACCTTGTTATTAGCTGGAGTCGTCTTGAATGCCATTTTTTCGGCCTTCATCATGTTTCTGACGAGTATTGCTGAACCCAACCGTGCGTTTGGCATGTATGCCTGGTTGATAGGAACCTTAACTGGTCAAGATTGGCCAACATTAGGCATGCTCGTGTTGTATTTGGGAGTGGGACTTTTCATCCTTGGTATCCATGCGCAGTCGCTGAACTTGCTGACGCTTGGCGAAGAAACTGCTCGATCGTTAGGCGTGGACGTGGAGCGAGTGAAAAAACGGATATTTCTTGCAGCAGCACTCCTGACGGGAGCAGTGGTCAGCTTTAGTGGCATCATTGGCTTTGTCGGACTGATCATTCCTCATGCGGTGCGACTAGTCGTTTCGGCAGACCATCGTTTATTGCTTCCCGTCGCAGGGTTAGTAGGAGGGATGTTTTTAATGATGGCTGATACGGTCGCTCGTACCGCATTAAGTCCCAGTGAATTTCCGGTTGGCGTGATTACGGCCTTGGTGGGCGGTCCGATCTTTTTATGGCTGCTCACGAATCGCCAATCACGATTAGAGATGAAGTGACAACGATGTTGAACGACACAGATTCTTCTTGCGTAGCGTATTCTCTACAGAATGTGAGTTTTTTCTATGCACGAGGAGCTAGCGTGGAATCTAATACCGTCTTGCAGGAACTTTCGTGTCTCATTCTTTCCGGTCGAGTGTTAGGGATTCTTGGTCCGAATGGGTCGGGGAAAAGCACGTTGCTGAAATTATTGGCGCGAGTCTATGAACCCAAGCAGGGTACGATTGACATTTTGGGTGAATCACTATCGGATTTGTCTCTGCGAGACATTGCAAAACGCGTGGCGCTGGTACCGCAAGAAACCCTACAGGTCTTTCCGTTTACGATTGCAGAAATGATCCTGATGGGACGGTCTCCGCATCATCAGGGGTGGGGAGGGTGGCATTGGGAAGATGCTCAGGATTGGGCTGTGGCCCAGCAAGCCATGGAAGAACTGGATGTGGCACATCTGGGAAATCGTTTAGTGAGCGAGGTGTCTGGGGGCGAGCGCCAACGGGCGGTGATTGCCCGTGCGCTTGTGCAGGAGCCGCAGATTTTGTTGCTGGATGAGCCGACGGCTTTTTTGGATCTTCATCATCAATTGGATATTGCTCGGATTATTAGGCGACTAAATCGAGAACGGCGGCTGACCGTTATCTTGGTGTCACATGATCTCAATTTAGCCAGTCAGTACTGTGATCATCTTTTGCTGTTGAATGAAGGACGCTTAACAGCTATGGGGTCGCCGCACAGCGTCATGCAGCCTGAAGTGATTGAAGCTGCCTATGGCTGTTCAGTTTTGATAGATCAGCATCCACAGTCTGGGCTGCCGCGCGTATCCTTACCTGTGTAAGGTACATTGTTAGAGTTCATTGTTGTGTGTTCATTATTAATTTTTACAAAGGAGGAGGGTTATTTGACGGAATTGAGACGGTTGTGATGGGGAAGCTGGTGGAAATCCAGCACGGTGCCGCCACTGTAAGCGGGGAGTGATTCTGCAGCGGGCCATTGTGGGCTGTCAGCTCATGAGAAGGCGCAGAGGAACGAGAATCCGCAAGTCAGGAAACCCAACAGTCGTTGCTTCCATAAAACCCCTTCGAGCTAAAGGGAGGTGGATCATGTCCACGAAAGTTATTGTAATTATTCTTTTCCCAGTGTGTGTGTTTCTCATGTCTGTGTTGCACATTCCTGCTTATGCGCAGCAGGCACGTGTGTATGAGGAGAACCCGTCTTCTGTCCAACAATTGCCAGAACTCCTTGTTACTGATACACGACTTCCCAGTATCCAAGAAAATATTTTAGCCGTTCCGTCTAAGGTGACGGTGATTTCTGCTGAAGATATTCAGCAGTCTGGTGCCACAACTGTTCAAGAGGCGATTGCTCAAACAACTGGAGTGGTGATGTATAACCAGGTCGGTAACGCTTTTGAACAAACCGTGGATTTTCGCGGGTATAATGGAAACCCTGTCTCATCAACCAGTGTCTTTGTCGATGGTGTCCGGGTTAATGATCCGGAATTCGGTTTTGTGGATTTTGATCTCATTCCATTAGAAACCATTGAGCGAATGGAAATTATTCCTAGCGCTTCAGCCATCTATGGGAAAAATGCCATGGGCGGTGTCATTAATATTCTCACAAAGCGTGGAACCACGCAGCGTCAGATAACTGGTGAAACGGCTTGGGGAAGTTTTGGACGCCAGCGCTATACCTTGAATACTGGTGGGCCTATTGGAAAATTGGACTATTACGGGTCTTTGAGCAGGGAACGGGAAGATGGGTATCGGGATGGGTCAGATGCTAAGTTGTGGCGAGGGTTTGGCAAGATTGGCTATCACCCTTTTGATGGGACCGATCTGACAGCTTCGTATACCTATATCAAAGATAATCTAGAGCAAGCAGGTTCTCTTCCTCGTAATCTGGCCGGAGAAGACCCTAAGGCGAATTTTACACCTGGAGACTTTGTGGATCGTGAAAACAATTTTGTCAGAGTTACTGCCCGACAGGTTATTCCAGGTGGCTTCACTTTCACAGGAAATGGGTTTTATCGCCGTTTGCAACGAGAATCATTCCTGGTGAGTCAGCCTTTTACGGTTGGGGGCAATAATTCAACCAGTCGCAATTTTGTAGACACGAAATCGTGGGGGGGGACATTTCAACTTGCGCATGAATTAGAGTTGGGTGATGTTCGGAATGTGTTGTCAGTGGGAGGCGAAGTTGCTTGGAATGATTTTAAAAACAGATTGTTGTCACTATCTGATTTTGGTCCCTTTAATATTCGCAGGAAATCGGAAGAAGAGGTGACGGCAATCTTTGTTCAAGATACGCTTCACCTCTTTTCCGATATCGTGTTCGTGGGAGGATTTCGATATGACCGAAATGAATTAAATTTTCGAGATTTCCTGACCCCGGCCAATGATGGCCGAAAAGTGTTTCGCCGGATTACGCCACGCGCTGGATTGACCTATTTTCTGACCCCTCATTCCAGTGTGTATTTCAGTTACTCTCAGGGATTTCGAGTTCCAACGAACGATGAACTCTTTGCTCAGGGACCATTTGGCTCCAACCCAAATTTGAAAGCAGTTCGATCTCATAATTTTGAGTTGGGAGTCAAGTCCGAAATCAGTACATGGGGTCATTTGGCGATTGCGCTATTTCAATCCAATATACGAGATGAAATTTTCTTTACGTGTTTGGCTTGTGATTTTAGCCCAGGCGATGGTCAAAATCGAAATGTCAAGAAATCCAGGCGTCGTGGTGCCGAACTGACATTGAAGCTACAGCCAAACGAATTTGTTGATGGTGTGGTGAACTATACCTATACAGAGGCGCAATTCCGCAGTCGATTTAATATCTCATCGATCCGTGTGGTGGATGTTGGAGATAGTTTTCCGCTTGTTCCCAAAAATCGAGTCACTGTGACGGGAACCGTGTATCCGATCAAGGGCTTAAGTCTTTCGCTCAGCGGCCTTTATGCCAGCACGCAATTTTTGCAAGGGGATGAAAGCAATACTCGCGATCGTTTAGCGGGATATTTCGTCCTCAACAGTCGAATTGCCTATGAACATGCGGTGCCTGGTGGAATATTGAAAGGGTTCTTAACCATCAATAACTTGCTCGATAATAATTATTTTACTTCTGGGATTTACGCGGCGAATAGAATTACTGGTGGAGGAGCGACGCAGCAGTTTGTCGTTCCCGCTCCAGGAATAGGATTTTTCGGTGGAGTCAATTATCGTTTTCAGAGTTTTCCTTTTTAAAGACAAAGACGATTGAGTGTTGCTTGTTTAGAGAATCTGTAGGACACGCTTACAAAGGGGATGGTATAATTAATCTTTGTCAGCTGTGAAGTCGTTGTTTGCGGAGTGCTAACGCTCGAGAAGATGAATCATGCGTATTTCTAAAGTGTATACTCGTACGGGGGATGAAGGAAAAACCCGGTTGGCGGGAGGGCAAGAAGTTTGGAAAGACTCTTTGCGGGTCGAGGCGTATGGGACAGTCGATGAATTAAATTCAGTAGTCGGAATTATTCGAATGAGTCTGCATAAAAGTGACTGTGCAGAGTCCCTTGGTGTTTTGAAGGAAGTGCTCAGCTGGATCCAGCATAAGTTATTTGATATCGGTGGAATATTGGCAATCGTCCCAGGAAAGACGTTCCCTAATATGCCGGTGATTGCGGATTTGGACATAGCGTCTTTGGAAAAAACCATTGATGAATGCCAAAAAGACTTGGCACCGTTGAAAGAATTTATCTTGCCGGGAGGAGGAGAAATCTCGGCCTATCTTCATCTTGCTCGAACGATTTGCCGGCGGGCCGAACGTGTGTGCGTGAAGCTATCTCGTGAAGAAGAGGTTGACCCAGGTTTGATTAAATTTATCAATAGACTCAGCGATGCCTTTTTCGTCCTTGCTCGTTGGGTGGCCAAGGTCCAAGGTGAGCCAGAGTTTCTTTGGGAGAGGTCGCGAACTTGTTGAAGGCCCAGAGTGAATATTCCATTCAAAGAAGAGAGGCATCGTAAGATCTGATGCCACAGACTCGAACGCTCGTGGGTCTTGTTTTTATATTATTATTCGTCGTAGGGCTATGGGTAATGAATGCTGTGCTTCAGCCGACGGCGGCGCGGTTGCAAGATACGGATCCTGTGGCGAGAGAAGCTTTGGAGTTGGTGCAACAACATTTGTCCCGTGAAGGCTATACCCTAGAAGAATCACTCCAACTGTTTGTTGATGGATTACAGAAGAAAGGGGTGCCTTATCGTGAAGAAGATTGGCAGGTCGCACCTCAAAAAGATCAGAAATTTATGGTCAGAAAGATTGTTCGAGAGAAGGGGGAAACGGGGTGGATTGAGCGGGAGTTTGCTTGGCGGGTGGATATGAAGGAGAAGTCAATTCGCGTGATTTCGTTAGCCGCTCAGCAGTTAATGCCTTTTGAAAACTTGCCACCTCTCCCGCATCAGGAAGAAATTTCCTTTTTGCTTACGCCGGTGGAGATGGCTTGGCAATTTGGATAGTCCCGTCAACGACCTGTACTTCGAAGCATGGAACATTTAAGCTTGGGGTAGGATTCTTCTGGCATGTTCCACTGGGAATATGAAACTTCCACCCATGCCAGGGACAGGCGACATACTTTCCTTCAATGCTGCCTTCCCCTAACGGACCGCCAGCATGGGGGCAAGTATTATCGAGTGCATGGATTTGTCCATCTATATTAAAGAGGGCTACGCCCCATTCTTCAGTAGCAATACTTTTGCAAGTGCCAGGAGGCAGATCTGAAATCTTGGCCACGGAAATGAATTCTGAAGACATGGAAATCTTATGGAGCAAAACCCTTAAT
This sequence comes from Nitrospirales bacterium, assembly GCA_965223635.1. Taxonomy (GTDB): domain Bacteria; phylum Nitrospirota; class Nitrospiria; order Nitrospirales; family UBA8639; genus Nitrospira_E. Next base: position 666,696 of record OZ245007.1, on the reverse strand, counting down.
ATATCAATTTTTTATTGGGTCAACAACCGGTGAAAGAAGACTCTTGATTCTCGCTATTTTGAATGATATAGGATGAGAGTTTTGCGCTTTTCTCAATGAACCGGAATGGCACATTATGGAAATGACATTATTATTGAATGCTTCCTATGAACCCTTACGGGTCGTGCATTGGCAAAAAGCCATTAATTTGTTGTGGCAGGGGAAAGTCGAAGTTCTTGAATTCCATGACCGTGATATCCGAGGGGTTTCGATTTCGTTCAAGTTGCCCTCAGTCATGCGGTTGTTAAATTTTGTCAAATTGCGGTCTAAACATCATTCCGTCAAGTTCTCACGAATTAATATTTTCACCCGCGATCGTTATACATGCCAATATTGCTACAAGCGGGTGCCAACCGAAGACCTAACGTTTGATCATGTCCTTCCGATTGCCAAGGGTGGGAGAAAAACGTGGGAAAACATTGTGACGGCTTGCTGGCGATGTAATAATCGGAAAAGCGGAAGAACTCCCAAGGAAGCAGGGATGAAATTACTGAAAGTTCCCATTAAGCCAAAATGGACTCCACGGTTAACCCTGATGATTGGAATCCGCAACGCCCCGGAAAGTTGGCGTGATTATCTCTATTGGAATATGGAATTGGATGCAGAGACGTAGCTAAGTTTTCATTTCACCATTTTTCTCTTGATTGTTCTTCAATCCTCAATCCTGGAAAATCTTGGGAACACCTTTCCTTTTTATCTGCTAAGCCCTCACTTCACCTTCGCATAGCACTTTTTTGTGCCATATAGAAAACTGGATCAGCAGAAAGGAGAGTATAGCGAAAAGCTATGCTCCGATTCCCAAAAAAAATTGAACAACAAACAAGTATGTGTCGACTGGTGAAGTTTTAGGAAGCCTCGATTAAGGGGAGAGGCGCACGTTCAGCCTGTTTTCTTCTGCCACAGTTAATACAGACGAGCACGAGAAGCGACATGCCTGATTCCATATCCACTTCGCGATCAAGCAACATGCTGCCTTGGCATTTTTCACACGTATACATATTAAGACTCCATACTGTGCACCTCGTCTGGCAAAAAGAGCGCCGGTTGTGAAGGACTCCATCAAGTGGGAGCCTCTTCTATCCCAAGCTTGTCGGATAGTAAAAGTGGCAGACATCGACATGGCTCTATCTGCGACGATGTGGAAAAATGAGAATAAAAAAGAACATTTAACATCATAAATGAATAAAGCCCTGTAAAAGAGGATGCGCAATGTATCATAGCCGTTAGTGAAAAAGCTATGGATAATGGGTCTCAATGATCTTTCTTTGTTGAGAGAGATGTCGCTGGGCGGTGTGTTTAGGGAATTACGAAAGGTCTTGATGAAGTTTGAGCAATGATTGACCGATGATGAGGGATATGATTGGATAATTTATGGTACACCAAGCATGAGTGATGCTAGATGAAGGTTACATATTCTTGACGAGAGATGGATGCAGTTAAGGCGTTCTTTTTACAATGTCATTGAGTAGCATGCAGGAAAAAGACTCTGTTCCCGATTGGGTGTCTTTATCTGATGAGCAACTTTTGGATCTGCGAATCTGTGATTTGGATTTGCGGATTCCGGGAACCGAGCTTAGTAAGTGTGTGCGGCAATTAACTCGAGAGTTACGGAGCCAAGGGCTTCTGTTCCGTCCACATATTTGGTTGTCTGATGATTGGTATTCTCCAGATGGTGTGCCTGGATTAGCTGCCCCGTTTTATATGGGGCATCCTCGCTTGGCCAAACTAGAAATGAATCAGATGCTTGAAGTTGAAGGTGGGACTTTTGAGGGATGCATGCGTATCCTTCGGCATGAAACTGGCCATGCTATTGAAAATGCCTACCATCTCCGTCGACGGCGTTCTCGACAAAAGGTGTTTGGGAAAAGTTCTGTGCCGTATCCCGATTGTTATTTGCCCAAACCGTACAGCAAAAGTTTCGTTTTACATTTGGATATGTGGTATGCCCAGAGTCACCCGGACGAAGATTTTGCGGAAACCTTTGCCGTTTGGTTAACTCCTGGATCCCATTGGCGTGAGCGGTATGCCGGATGGCCCGCTCTGAAAAAGTTAGAATATATGGACGGGTTAATGAAGGAGCTCGTTGGGGTTCCACCTATCGTGATCAAAAAGGAACGTGTGGACCCGATTAAGCGGTTGAGAAAAACCTTACGAGAGCATTATCAAAGTAAACGAGCGCGTTACGGATTAGACTACCCCAATTTCTATGCACGTGATTTGCGAAGATTGTTTTCGGGTGATCCAGATAAGGCAGAACACCCTCCTGCTGCGTCATTTATTCGAAAATTTCGAAAAGAGGTACGTCGCAAAGTGGCCGAATGGACGGGTGAATATCAATATACGATTGACCAAGTTCTACAAGACATGATCACACATTGTCGCCAAAAAAACTTACGGTTGGCCATTTCTGAAGATCAGGCCAAAGTTGATTTCACGATTTTATTGACAGTACAAACCATGAATTATCTCCATGGAGGCCGGCATCGGATGGTGCTATGAGAAAACTTCGGGTCATGGTTCTCATGCACCAAGATTTGGTCCCTCCAGATAATCCAGAAGGTGTGGACCTTGCTTCGGTGCCCTGGAAGACCGAATTTGATGTCCTCACGACTTTGACCGATTTGGGACATGAGGTAACGGCCTTGGGGGTCCGTGATGACTTACGAGTCATTGATCAAATTGTGAATGACTGGAAGCCGCACATTGCGTTTAATTTATTGGAAGAATTCAATGGGAATCCTGAGTTTGATCAAAATGTGGTTTCGTATTTGGAATTGTTAGGCGTACCCTATACGGGTTGCAATCCTAAGGGGCTGGTGCTTACGCGTGATAAAGGATGGTCCAAAAAAATTATGGCCTACCATGGGATTCGCTGTCCGGATTTCGCCGTGTTCCCCATCGGAAGATCTTTTAAGTGGGTAGGTGAGTTTCCCTTTCCTGTTATTGTGAAATCAATTAGCGAAGAAGCTTCCTTGGGTATCTCACAGGCTTCGATTGTCTATGACGAAGAGAAATTAAAGGAACGTGTAGAATTCGTTCACCAAAATGTAGGGACCAGTGCGATTGCAGAGAGCTATATTGAAGGACGGGAACTCTATGTGGGCGTATTGGGTAATCGACGATTACAGGTCTTGCCCGTGTGGGAATTAGATTTAAAAAACCTCCCCGCAGATGCGTTACCCATTGCGACGGCTCGTGTGAAATGGAGTGTGAAATACCAAAAAAAATATGACATACAATCCAGAGAGGTCGAAGGATTGCCTCCCAAGCTTGTGCGCGCTATTCAACGAACCGCCAAGCGGGCCTATCATATTTTAGGCCTCAACGGCTATGCACGGATGGACTTTCGTTTGGACTCCAAAAATCGTCTTTATTTTCTTGAAGCCAATCCCAATGCCCAATTAGCCTATGGGGAGGATCTGGCCGAGTCAGCGGAACGCGCAGGCATGTCCTATGAAGCGCTCATCCAACGGATTCTTAATATCGGCCTGAGCTGGAAACCCGAGGCCCAACGATAGGCGAGGGTTATGTAAAGGGGGCATAAAGGGGTCAGACTCGAATTAATTAATTCGAGTCTGACTCCTATTCTATTTATAATGTGTTTGTGATTAGTTGAAGGCGAGGAAGCGGTCGCAGCCGTCGATGATGTTGGAGAGGATGACGAGTCCACAAAAGTTGACTTCTTTGCCATAGCCGTCTGTTGAGAGGTTGTGCTGTTGGCAGCCGTAGGCACAGACGAACAGTTTTAAGCCTTCCTTCGCTAATTCTATAAACTTGGGATTCTTTAGATTAAGGACTCCTTCATCAATAAAATACAGGTAGGTATCCACCTTATTGGCTAAGGCTGTTTTCGAAAGCTGGTAGACGGTTTCGGCGTTGGAGTTTTCTGGGTGTGTGGAAAGCAGGAGGCCTAACTTTTTATTGGCTAAGACCGGATTAGGGGTGGTGGAGAGATCCATAAGAATTCCTACAGTTGTGCTCTGGTTCCTATGAGAACTTTTTATAGGGTGCCCTAGGGTCTTTGTCAAGCATGAGTGAGATCCTTCTTTTGCTTGACCAGGGTTTTCGCCCCTCTCTATACTTTTAACAATTTATGAGCATCTTTGTCTGAGCAATCCCAGAGTTGAGTTGGTAGGTCATGGGTCAACTGACACATTTTAATGAGTCCGGTCGTGCACGCATGGTGGATGTGACCGATAAGCGGGCAACTGAGCGGGTGGCTGTGGCGCAGGGAAAAGTTTGGATGCTGCCGGAAACCCTTGAAAAGATTCAAGAAGGTCGCATTACTAAGGGGGATGTGTTAGCTGTTGCTCAGGTGGCCGGTGTTATGGGCGCCAAGCGAACGCCAGATGTGATTCCGATGTGCCATCCTCTCCTGTTAACCGGAGTAGATGTGAATTTTGCGGAAAGTTCTGACTGTAATGCCTCTGGACGTTGTTCGATTACCATTGAAGCGACCGTGAAGACGACTGGGAATACAGGCGTGGAGATGGAGGCCATGACAGCGGTCTCGGTGGCAGCTCTGACAATTTATGACATGTGTAAGGCGGTAGATAAAGGTATGGAGTTCGGCGAGATTTTCCTGGTGTCGAAGTTCGGGGGAAAATCAGGATTGTATCAACGTGATTCCGTGTCGGGTAAAGGGTAAGATCGCGATATTTTCCGGTATTTCAAGGCTCGAATATTGACCATGGCACAGGTTAAACTTTTTGGTATGTTGAAGACTCTCGTGGAGGGCCGAAGCATATTGGATATGCCCTTGTCTGATGGGGCGCAGGTAAAGGATTTGGTTGAGGCTCTTCATACGCAATATCCGAATTTAGGCCAGTTGCTACACCAGAAAAAAGTGGTGGTGTCGGTCAATCAAGAAATTGCTCATTGGGAGACCGCACTTGAAAAATCAGATGAAATTGCGTTGTTGCCGCCTTTTGCTGGTGGAGCATAAACCTTTGGATCACTCGGTAAACTGAGGAAGGTGGAAAATGGACGTTGAGACAGAAGTCGACCTGCTGGTTCGGGTTCAGCAAGAAAACTTTTCCATTGATCAAGAATTAGAACGGATCCGTGCTCGATCGACACGAATTGGTGGAATTGCCATGTTCTTGGGAACTGCTCGTGATCATTCTAAAGGGCATGAGGTCAGTTCCATGACCTTTGAACATTATGAAGGCATGGCTCAAAAGAAGTTGAAAGAAATTCGCGAACGTGCGTTGCAAGACTTTGACATTCTTGAAGCGCTTGTTCTACACCGCTATGGGCCGATTGAAATTGGCGAAAATATTGTGTTGATTATTGTTGGGGCTGAACATCGTGCGGATGCTTTCAAGGCCTGTCAGTGGTGTATTGATGAACTAAAAAAAATCACGCCTATCTGGAAAATGGAGTACACCCCCCAGGGTGAAGTTTGGGTTGAGGAACATCCATAAATCATGGCATTTACTGAACCACAAGTGCTGCCTGAGCCGGTGAAAGATTTCTTGGGGCGGCCATTACGGTCGCTTCGTGTCTCGGTTACCGACCGCTGTAATTTGCGCTGTCAGTACTGTATGCCAGAAGAAGACTATGTGTGGTTGCCACGTGAAACGTTGCTGACTTTTAAGGAGATTGTTTTCTTGACCGAGCTTTTTTCAGAACAGGGAGTGGATCGTGTTCGTATTACGGGAGGTGAACCGCTTCTCCGGAAAGATCTAGCATCCTTGATTGGGATGCTGCAGAAGAATACCCGTATTCAGGATATTGCCATGACCACTAATGGGGTGTTGCTTGCAGAACATGCGCAGAACCTATTTGATGCTGGCTTGCACCGTATCACTGTGAGTCTCGATACTTTAAAGCCCGAACGTTTTAAGGCCTTGACCCGGCGAGATACTTTGGAGCAGGTCTTTGAAGGGATTGAATCGGTGGGGCGTGTTGGGTTTTGTGGCTTGAAATTTGATACGGTGGCGATGAAAGGCTATAACGACGATGAATTGATTCCGTTGATCGAGTATGGCAAGCGGGTGAAGGGCGAAGTCCGTTTCATTGAATATATGGATGTGGGTGGAGCAAATGACTGGTCGCCTGAGAAAGTTTTTTCACGTAAAGAGATCCTTGCTCTCTTGAGTAACTATTATGGGATGATTGAGCCGCTGTACGAAAGAAGCTCAGCGCCTGCCCAACGTTTTCGTCTTCCTGATGGCACGATTTTTGGGATTATTCCTTCCACGACGACGCCCTTTTGTTCGACTTGTGATCGCAGCCGCTTGACGGCTGACGGCATGTGGTATCTGTGTTTGTACGCCAAGATGGGGTTGGATTTGCGCAAACCCATTCGGGCCCGCCGTACGCGAGAAGATTTGGTTTCGATGATTCAATCGGTTTGGGAAACTCGCAGAGATCGCGGTGCGGAGGAGCGTAAGGAGTTAGAATCAAGCACAGGCCGTGGGCGATTTATCGAGATCGATCGATTACGTCAAGACCCGCATTTGGAAATGCATGCTCGTGGAGGGTAAGGTCTTCGAATCGTTCTTCTTGTTTGTGTTGATGTAATCACTTTTTTCCTCCTCTTTTCACTTTCCAAGATTTGCTTGCCGGTTTCCAGACCCTGTGCTAGAGTTTTGAAGGTATATTGCGATAATAATTCTTTTTTTAGTTGATACTGTATTTTTCCAGGGTTTTTCTGTTCTTGTATCATGCTCGTGATCCTGTTCATTCACAAAAAGGGAGATATTTTTTAGTGGGATGGTTCAAACGAAGTAAGCCGGAGGTCGCCAAAGGAGGGGCTGTCAATATCATGGAGGGGATGTGGATCAAATGTACGGTCTGCCGTGCGATTATTTTTAAGAGGGAAGTTGAGCGAAATCTTAAGGTCTGTCCAAAATGTTCTTATCATTTTCCCATGTCTATTGAGGAGCGAGTAGAATTGTTGGCCGATGACGGAACGTTTCAGGAGTGGGATGTGGATCTTGTGCCCAACGATCCATTGGAATTTGAAGATACACTTCCTTATCAAACCCGTATTGAAAATGCCCAGCGAAAAACCAAGAAACAGGAAGCGATTCTCACAGGCATCTGTCAGATACGGGCCATTCCCCTTGCGATGGGTATTTTTGATTTTTCGTTTATGGGTGGCAGTATGGGGTCAGTTGTGGGAGAAAAAATTTGCCGTGCGGTAGATCGAGCTGTGGCTGAGCACTTACCGTTTTTGTTAGTCACAACCTCTGGTGGTGCTCGGATGCAAGAAGGCACGTTGTCTTTGATGCAAATGGCGAAAACGGCCTCGGCTATTGCCAATCTTCAAGAAGCTCGGTTGCCCTATGTTGTGTTGTTGACTGATCCGACCTTTGGCGGGGTGACAGCCAGCGTGGCGATGTTGGGAGATGTTATCCTGGCCGAACCGAAGGCGCTTGTTGGATTTGCTGGTCCGCGGGTGATCGAGCAAACGATCAAACAGCGATTGCCTGAAGGCTTTCAACGTGCTGAATTTTTATTGGATCATGGTATGGTCGACCAGATTGTAAAACGAAAAGTGCTCAAAGAAACGTTAGCTACTTTGCTCACGCATTGCGGAGCACGTGCCATGTCCGCGTAGATCATTCCCTTCCTTCTTTGTTTCTTGCCGAGTCTTAGTTAATTCCTGTGTTATCGTATCCAGACACTCTTGACTACCTCTTTGCTCTCCATCGGTTTGGCGTCAAGCTTGGCCTTGAAGCCATCACAAATCTTCTTGAACGTTTAGATCATCCACAGCGGCAATATCCCACACTTCATATTGGTGGAACAAATGGAAAAGGTTCATCTGCTGCAATGATAGCGGCCATGTTACAAGCTGGAGGTTATCGAGTCGGTTTGTATACTTCACCGCATTTGATTGACTTTCGTGAGCGTATTCGTGTGCGAGATGAAGAGATTTCTGAAGCGCATGTGTGTGAGTTGACGGCGCACATTCGGCAGATTGCAGAGGCAGAAAGTCCTCTCACGTTCTTTGAGTTGACGACTGCGATGGCCTTTCAATATTTCCTTGACCAACAGGTTGATATTGCTGTTATCGAAGTGGGCTTGGGGGGACGGTATGATGCGACCAATGTGTTGGATCCCTTAGGTATTCTCATTACTGGGATTGGGTTAGACCATGAGATTCATCTTGGACATAGTCTTCCTGAGATTGCAAAAGAAAAGGCCGGTATTATTCATCCCAATAGACCAGTGGTGCTCGGGACAATGTCACACTCCGTAAGGCCGGTCTTTGAGGAAATAGCCGAACGTTGTACTGCTCCGCTATTTCGCTATGACCAAGAATTTTCCATTTCCGAAGTTAGCCACACGATATTTTCTTATCATGGTATTACAAGAGAGTTATCTGGTCTTCAGACGAATTTGTTAGGACGACATCAGATGAGTAATGCCGCCTGTGCATTGGCTTTATTGGAATCGGCCACGGCTGAGCGCTTTCCTATTTCTAATGAAGCCATGATGTTGGGGTTGCAACAGGTTCGGTGGAGGGGCCGTCTTGAGATTGTTCAACATCATCCTATGGTCATCATGGATGGGGCACACAACCCACAGGGCGCGAGCGTGTTGATTGACTTTCTTCAATCACAACTTCATGATTGCCCTGATCGGAAAGTCATTATGGTCCTGGGGATGATGGAAGATAAACAGCATACGAAGTATATTCAGATTCTCCTCCCGCTCATTGATACCGTGATTCTTACCCAACCAAAGATGAATCGAGCTGCGACGGTTCATGCGCTTCGAACGAGTGTTCCATGGGCGGGCCTGGAACCTCTTGTAATGCCAGATTCTTGGACAGCTTACGGCCAGGCGCTGCAGATTGCTTGCCCTTCAGATATCATCTGTGTCACGGGTTCGTTATTCCTGGTTGGAGAAATCTTAGAACATCTGTCTCGCCCATCTTCATCTATGAGTAGAAATTAGGTCCGAGTTTGCAGATGAGGATTTCCCCATGTTTGTTTGTGCTGTTGGTTCACCTTTGCTTTTCCAATACGGTCATCTGGGCTGAAGAACATGCTCAAGGGCAGCAGGTGAATACGCCCACCTCACGAGGAATTCCTGTTGAAATTCAGGCGGATCGCATAGAATATGATCAGTTGCGAGAAGAATACCATGCCATCGGATCCGTTGATGTGATGCGTGGGGCTGTTCGACTGTTGGCGGATGATGCCATCCTTCAAAAGTTAACGGGGCGGTTGTTGGCCGAAGGACATGTTTATCTTCGCGATGGCCATGCTGATGTATGGGCGGAACAACTCGAACTCAATATGAACACCGAGGCTGGAGTGGTGACCAGCGGGCAAATTTTTGGGAAAGAACAGAATTCTTTTGTAACAGGTGAACGCTTGCAACGGTATTCCGAGACACATTATCGCGTGCAGGACGGATCATTTACGAATTGTGATGCGAAGGATGGTGAAATACCAGCTTGGCGCTTCACATTCGATGATGTGGATCTCGATTATGAAGATAGCTTGTATGGGCGAGGGGTGTGGTTTAATGTGAATGATGTGCCGGTTATTCCTCTCCCACCCTTTCAGTATCCTTTAGGTGCTGAGCGTAAATCTGGTCTATTGATCCCTACGATTGGTATCGACAATTCATTTGGATTTAAATATCGACAAAGTTTCTTCTGGGCAATCAATCCTAGCCAAGATCTGACTCTTTCCCCGCAAATTTTGACGAATCGGGGTTATGGGGGTGACGTAAATTATCGCTATATCTGGAGTCGCCAGGCAAAAGGCCAATGGTTCATGAGGGGATTATTTGACACGGAAGAAGAAAAGAAACGGTTTCAGTTTCGTGGTGCCCACACTCAACAGTTTACGCCAACTCTTTCTTTTCGTGCGAATCTGAATTATTCCACCGATCGTGATTTTTTGCAGGACTTAAGTAGTTCAGGTGTGCAGCGGGCATTGCCCAGCCAGGAGTCTAATCTTACTTTGCTACAACGTTTAGATCATGGAGCCTTATATCTTTGGGGACAATATCTTCAGCCTCTTAATGAGGGAGGGGATACGACTTTTCAACGATTGCCGGAAATTGGCCACCGGTTTTTTTATCCAGGGGTTTTAGGAAGTCCGATTTCCATGACAGCGGATACCACCTTTGTTCATTTTTGGCGGGAAGAAGGTTTTAATGTTAGCCGATTGGATTTTCTTCCTGGAATGTCTCTTGAGGGGTTACATGTTGGGCATGTGCTAGGCATTCGACCTCAGGCAAAATTTCGGGAAGTAGTCTATTCGCGCGGGGCGACTGACAATTCCCGGCAATCTCGTGCAACCTATTGGCTTGGAGCTGAAGCATCCTCAAATCTCACGAAGCGTTTTTCTCTGGGAGATTCTGGTTCTATACGGCATTCGATCAAACCAAATGTCATCTATGAATATGTGCCTCAAACCCGCCAATCCAAGTTAGTGACCATTGATGCTGTTGATGATTTGATCAATAAAAGCCTGGTTACCTATTCCCTTAAAAATCGTCTGAGCCATGCGGGGTTGGCGGGATCATCTAATACTTGGTTAGATCTGTTGTTGGCCCAAAGTTATCATATCGGGGATCCTCCTCCATTGGCGTCGAAATTTTCTGATGTTTGGGCTCGCGGAGATTTTCATCAACCTTTAGGCTTTCCTTATTTTCTCTCTGCTTTTAACCTGAGGGTTGATACCTTTGTTGATCATCGTCAAAAAGATTTGACGCAATTAAATACCGATGCGCTCGTTCAAGGCCATCGTGCATGGTATCTTTCAGTGGGGCAACGATATGCGAAGGCTGGATCGCGCACTCGACGAGGAGATATTTGGAATCCTCTTTCATTCAATGAAGTATTTGCGCCGGCTGAAAAAATTCTCTTTCTGACTGCTGGAGGCGGAGTACGACTACCGGGTGGGGTCACGGTGGGTTCACGCTGGTTCCATGATTTTCGTACGGGGAAAACTGCAGAGTTAGATGTAGTCGGTCTCTATCAAAATCCATGTCAATGTTTTTCACTCGGTCTCTATTATGTGAGATTTCCTGATCGAGAACAATTTGATTTTCTTGTCAGCTTGACAGGGCTATGGGGCTCACAAGGGAATGTGACCCAACTGATGAGAGACCTGTTAGGGCCTATTATGGCAGGGGAGCGTGGAGTCCCGTGGGATTATCGCTAGTGATCAAAAAATATGTGAATAGGGTTGTTGCCGCATCTTGCTGGACGGGGCTTGTCATATTGGGTTTCCTCGTATTCTCCGGAGCAGGTGTCGCTGAAGAAATGTTGGCGGATGAGGTGAGTATTACCGCTGACCACCGGGAAATTTTTGGGATGACATCTGGCGAGGGCATTGCCAGGAAGCCGTTGGATGCAGGGGAACAGATTCTTGAAATGAAAGCCAAGGGCGTGACTGGATTTGTGCAGACCTCGACTCGATTGCTGGGTTTTTCAGGAAGTCGGCAACGGTGGGTAGAAATACAAATGGCTCCGAGTGATCATGTTCTCGCCTGGACCGTAATGCCACGAATGGTGGTTGTGCAGGGACACGATGCTCTCTATGGGTTTCTGAGTGAGCAAGCACGCTGGCGGCGAGAGGTATGGGGCGCTGGAGAGACGGTTCTTGAATCTGCTGTTGAAGATCGCGTGGCTCTCTTTGTTACGAATAGACGAGCTGTGGCATTTTCTGCGACAACCGGTGGATTTTTTTCAAAAGATTTACCAGTAAGGAGTCAGATGTATAAGATTCAGATCAATGACACTATCGCGATTCTCCACCTTTCGGATCGCAAGCTGGTGTTTCGGTCAGGATTAGCAATATGGGCTGACTTGCGCTAATGAAATGGAAAAGATCAGAAGTAAAAAGTAAAGAGTGAGGAGTAAAAAGTTAAAACTTGAGAAGTTAGATGTGGAAGTAAGAGGAAAAGCTAGAACGAGTTTGGCAAGATTGTTAATTCGAAGAGAGGTTTGAGGCGGGTTGTGGTTCTTTGGTGAGTCCTGGGTAATCGACGCCGATAGGTGCATGGGAACAATAACGACCCCACCATTGAATGACTTCTTGAAGGAAGGGGTCTTCTGGTCCTGTCGCAAAGAGATGCCCATAAAGATATCCGGTCTGTGTATCAAACAGGATAAATATGGGCATAGATGAGGGCTCTGGTGGTAGTGCCGTTTCCATATAGAGGTGTTTCCCTGAGTCACAGTCTGCTAGAGCTCTTTTCTCTTTTCGGCCATTGAGAAGAATTCCTTAAATCTATCATCTTCGGTAAGGGAGTATGGTGCAAAACGATCTAGGAAAGTGTTGAAAAAGTTAGGGGTTTGGAGCTTTGTTAGGGGAGGTTTTTTAGAGCATCTTCGTCAGAAATTCTCCGTGGAAGCTTGATTTCCTTCCTTAAATGGGGTAGCAATGGCATTGATGTTGACTGCGAGCGTTCAATGTCCATAGAAGATGTCTGTACAAAACATCCTAGATCATGAGAATGATGAGGGAGGTAAGTCATGGAATCATTGCCGTCTACTGAATCCACGATAAAACAGCGAGCAGCCAAAATTCTTCTCGTGGAAGATGAACAGGATATACGGGAAACCATAAAGTTACAATTAGAAGATGAAGGGCATGAAGTGATAGAGACGGAATCAGGGAGTCAGGCATTGGTATTAGCTGAATCGACCACCTTCGATCTTGTGTTAACCGATGTCATGATTCCTGACCTCAATGGTATTGAGCTTGTGGAGAAGATGAGTCAATGGCCTTCTCCCCCGGTGACGGTGGTCATGACGGGGTATGGATCTGTTGAAATGGCGGTTAATGCGATTAAGGCCGGAGCCTTTGAATTTTTGTCGAAACCCTTCTCGGTTGATGTACTCAGTGCCACAGTGACCAGTGCCTTACGCGTCAAGTCGCTTCAGGATGAAAACTCGGAACTGAAACAAACGGTCAAAGGACAATTTAGTCTTGGCAAGTTGGTGAGCTCGAGTCAGGTGATGAAGGAAGTGTTTCAACTGATTGAGTGTGTGGCCGATACCGATAGTACGGTTCTCATTTTGGGCGAAAGCGGGACTGGAAAGGAACTCATTGCGCAAACGATTCATGCCAATAGTACAAGGCACCAAGGAAGTTTAATTCCGGTGAATTGTGGGGCTATTCCTGAAGCTCTCTTGGAGAGCGAGCTTTTTGGTCATGAAAAAGGGGCGTTCACCGGAGCGGTGGCTGCTCGGATCGGTCGCTTTGAATTAGCGTCAGGCGGAACGATTTTTTTAGATGAAATCGGTGACTTAAGTCCCCCTTTGCAAGTCAAAATCCTTCGAGTGCTTCAGGAGCGTACATTTGAACGGGTTGGTGGGTCACGGACCTATAAATCGGATGCTAGGGTGATTGCTGCCACGAATCAAGACCTTGAGAGTTTAGTGGCAGCTAAACAATTCAGAGAAGATCTTTTTTACCGTTTGAATGTTGTGCCTGTTCTGGTGCCACCCCTTCGGCAACGAGTAGAGGATATTCCCCTCTTGTTACAGCATTTTATCAAGATGTTTAATGAACGCCGAAAAGCGGAGTTGACAGGTGTATCGGATCAGGCCATGGCGTTACTTTGTGAATATCCATGGCCAGGAAATGTTCGAGAAATTGGTAATATTGTTGAACGCATTGCGATTTTGAAACGACGAGGCTTGATTGAACCTGAAGATTTACCTGAAAAAATTCGCCGTCTTCCCTCTGATCATCTTCCAACCATGCCCGCAGCTATTCCAGTCGGCGGGTTGGATCTTTCGCGAGCTGTTGAAGAATTTGAAAATCGGTTGATTCTCGAGGCCCTTGAGCGAACCAATTGGGTCAAAAGTAAGGCAGCCCGCCTTCTACAAATCAACCGTACGACCCTTATTGAAAAATTGAAAAAGAAATCACTTGCCGAAGTGGTGGCACAACGTGCTTCTCCTCCCGAAAATTTGGTTGATGCTTGACAGGTTCACCTGTTTCCCCTTCCTCTTTTGCTGCTTTTGTCATTCGATTTATCAGCCTAAGTTTTTGACCCTTCCGTCAACGCATTGACGTCGGCAGTTTCTTCCCATCGAGGGTTTCTTTGAAAAAACCCCTCATTTCTCAACAAAATTTCCGATCGGTCTTTTTGATCCAGGTAAAAAATTCTCGGGTCCAGTTTTTGCTGATGTACATCTTTTACGTTAGGGGGCAAACGGAACGTGAGAAAATTTCTCTGGATGGTCGGGGTAGCTGTCCTTTGGCCTAGTACGGCAATAGGTGGCGCATGTTCAGAATTTCCCTGGCATTATCCTCGAGATATGGTGATGCCACATCTGGTTAAAGAAGGTCAGGAGGCGATCAGAGCCGGGGCTTGGTTAAAAGCGCAGGAAAATTTTTCTTCCTATCTCCGAGAACATGATGAAGGGGTCTTTGCAGACGGCACTCGGTGGGTGCTGGCTTGGCTTCCAGATGTCATAGATGAGCCAGGAAAAAAATTCTTGAAACAGATTGAACGTTTGCAGGCCATGAAAGCCGACCATCCGGACAGTGTCTACGCACCGTGGGCCCTATGCTCTATAGGACAGTTGTATTGGGATGCTGGGTGGCATTCAGAAGCCAATGGGTTTTTTGAAGAATTTCTCACGTCCTACCCAGAGCATCCTTTGGCTGGAGGAGTCATGGTTGAAGCAGGATTGGGCTATTTAGAGAAACAGCAATATTTGGAAGCGGCATTGATTTTACGGCGTGTTGTTGAAGAGCCAAAGTGGGAAAGCCATCGACTCCCTGGTGCCCTGGGATTAGCTGATGCAACTGCCATGTCTAAAGCCTGGAAGCAAGCCTACTATTGGTATCGCGTGGTTGAGGCTGAAAATCCTGAACTCATTCGACAATCAGAGCATTCGTCTTATTTTTACGGGTTGACGGAAATGGCTATTGGAGATCCGCAAAAAGCCATTTCTCGATTACTTACTACCATAAACCTTCATCCTCAGCAGGATATTGCTGGGCGAGCCTTCCTCCGTATTTCTGACAAACTTTTGAAAGAGAGACAAGAATTTTTATCTTTATGGTTTGCCGAACAAGCTAAGATCAGATTTGAGGGGAAGGAGCCAGGTCGTCGAGGTCTCGCCGCACAAACTCGATGGGTTGTGGACTTTTTGTCCAAAGAGCATACGAAGGAAGAATGGGTGAGGTTGTATCAACGTTTGGATGATCTTGAAATCTACTTATCCGTATCCTGGGACAATGTGGTGGAAATCGCTCGAATCTTGAGCCAGGCCCCAGAAGAAGATGTAGTAGAGGAAAGTCTATTGTGGTTGGGCCGGGGATACCTTGCTCTAGGCGATACGCCTGCAGCCATTGAGTCTTTTATGAATGTAGCCATTGGCGCAACTTCGGAAACATGGCGACATGAAGCGCAGCAACAATTAAGTGGGATTCTTAATGAAGAGATTCAAGCTTTCTATAAGCAGAAGGCTTGGGTTGCATTGCTTAAATTTCATGAAGAACAGCAGGAGGCGCTGAACCTCATTCCTTTATCACGCGAACGAGTGAAGGCTGTGGCTCAGGCGTATCAACAGGTGAATCTCCCCTCAAAAGCGATGCAGTGGTATGAGCAATTATTGAAAGAACATCCATCAAGTCCGTTACGTGAGGAAATCTTTGCGCAACGGGTGTTCCTGGCTGAAGTTCAAGGCCATGGTGCAGTACTTCAAAAGGCTGGTGCGAAATATGTGCAAGAATTTCCGAAAGGCCAGTGGCGGGCAAAAGTTTCCACCGCGATGGGTATGGAATCATTAGAACGAAAAAATTATCCAGAAGCGATTCAATTCTTCACAGACGTCTTGCCATATGTGCATGAAAAAGGGCTGGAACGTTACATTCTTCGCCACCGGGCTTTTGCTTATCAGGAGTCAGGAAAAAGAGAGTTGGCACTTGAAGATTTACGGAAGGTGGTTGCTCTTAATCCATTAGAGATGGCGAATGTCGTGCGGTTGGGAGACTTTCTCTTTGATCAAGGTGACTATACTGAGGCGGAATCTCTGTATGACCAAGTGCTTTCATCGGATGCACCCGTTGCCTTAAAGGCGTGGGCAAAGTATCGGGAGGCATTGGCTTTGGAATATCAAGGGAAGGCAGCAGAAGCAAACAAGCTCTTGGTGGAAGTCGGACAGTTAGAAGCACAATCTCCAGAGTTTGAAAATACCATCCGTGCGGCTGCTGTCGCAGTGCTGGATGAGTTTTCTTTAAAAGATACACTCAATGTGAGGGGAGTTAAGGATGCAAGTTGAATTACCTGGTTGTGGCTTGAAGCTTCAGCAAGAAAAATGGGAGCAGCATGGCCGTTAATTCTCTTCCCTCATCTCGTGCCCGGTCATTATATGTGGGCATTAGAAATAGAAAAGCAGATACGAATTCTCCTCAACGTATAGGATTGAAAGAGGAAGAACGTCTTCGCCGTTTAGTAAGCCTTGGAGAAAAGGTTAGTCGTTTGGCCCATGATATTCGGAATCCATTATCGAGTATTGAGTGGTTTGCCACTTTGTTGGGACGTGAGGACCATAGTCAGGAAGAGCGGCAGGAGTTGGCAAACCATTGTATTCAAGCCGTTCGTTCATTAGATCATTTGGTTTCTAATATGTTGGTGTTCAGCGCTCCTATAAATAAGGATCGGGAGCCCGTCAATCTCTATTCAATCATTGATCATGTGGGGCTCTTGGCGCTCTATCCTCTGCGAGCAAAGCGATTAACGGTTCATCATCAGCGGAAAGATGGGCTGCACCCCATAATTATTCATGGGCATGAAAGCCTATTACAGCAGGGGCTGCTTAATCTTTTGATGAACGCCATTCAGGCTTCATCACCTGATAATACTATTGAGATTTATTGTCAGCAAGCATCGCGATTAGTTGAACAACAAGGGAAGAAGCAGAGTATGCAGGGGGTAGTTATCAAAATTCGAGACTTTGGATGTGGGATGTCTGATGAAGAACTCTCCCAGATATTCCACCCATTTTATTCTAACCGAAAAGGAGGCACAGGCCTTGGTCTTTCTATTGTGAAGCAAATTGTCCACATTCACCACGCTATGATTGACATTAATAGCCAAGAAGGGAAAGGGACGACGGTTGAACTTTTTTTCCCTCAGTAAAGGAGAATGGCATGCTAGAGACTGAGAGTGGGGCAAGTCGTGGGATCCTCGTTGTTGAGGATGATGAACAGTTGCAAACGGCCTTAAGTAAAGTTTTAAGCCAACATGGGTATGAAGTGACGGTAGCAAGAGATGGATATGAAGGGTTGGAGCATGTTGAACGAGATGCCCCTTGGTTAGTGCTGACAGACTTGAGCTTGCCTGGTAAAGGGGGGATGGAATTTTTACGAGAGGTACGGACGCAAGGCTATCATATGCCGGTTGTAGTTATGACGGCTTATGGGGGAGTGGATGTGGCGGTGGAAGCGTTGAAATACGGGGCTACGGATTTTCTCCAAAAGCCGTTTCCATTTGATCGACTCGAAAAGCTTATTCAGCAATTAGACGATGATCGGAATGAACAGGGGACAATTCCTAGAGCGCCTCAAGAAAAAAATGCTTTTGGGGAGTCACAAGAAGGGTTTTTGACCCGAGACCCTAAAGTTCTTCAAACCTTAAAAATGTTGGATATGGTGGCAAGTAGTTCGGCAACCATTTTAATTCAAGGAGAAAGCGGGACAGGAAAAGAAGTCCTCGCACGGCATATTCATCGAAAGAGTACACGAGCTCATCAACCCTTTGTGGCCATTAATTGTGCAGCATTACCTGAAGGTCTTTTAGAAAGTGAATTATTCGGATATGAAAAAGGCGCATTTACGGGAGCACTGACACGGCGGGCTGGAAAGTTCGAGTTGGCCCATCAAGGCACTTTGTTGTTAGATGAAATCGGTGAAATGAGCCTTGGGCTGCAGGCCAAATTATTGAGAGTACTTCAAGAGCGAGAGGTTGATCGTTTAGGCTCGCGACAGCCAATTTCTGTCGATGTGCGAGTTATCGTGACGACCAATAGAAACCTTGCCCAGGAGGTTCAGGCTGGCCGGTTCCGAGAAGATGTGTATTATCGGCTGAGTGTCATGCCTTTCACCCTTCCGCCGTTACGGGATAGACCAGAAGATATTCAGTTGTTAGCAGAGCAATTTGCCCTTCGCTCGTTCCGAAGAAATAATCGTCCCTGGAAAGGGATTTCCGATGAAGCCATGATGCATTTAAAGAGTCGGCCATGGAGAGGCAATGTTCGTGAATTAGAGAATGTGATCGAGCGGGGTGTTCTCTTGGCAGATAATGGCACCTTGCAAATAGAACATTTTCAATTTGATGAACCAACATTAACATCCGGGGCCACGCATGCGCCGACCGGCACGATTTGGGAAATGGAACGGGACCTCATCCTCAGGACCTTAGAAGCTCATAATGGCAATCGAACGCATGCCGCTAAGACCTTAGGGATAAGTATTCGAACATTACGGAACAAATTGCGGGAATACCGGCAGCTCAATGGAGGGCTATTAGGAGTGTGAGAAATATAGATGGAGTCTTGTTGAGAGATTCTGTTTTGCATGCTCCCCACAGAACTAGTCGGCAATATTTTCCCAAGATAGGAATTATTTTCAAATGAAGGGAATATATTACTTAATAGACGGTGTCTTATGAATCTATGTTTGATTCTGTCCAATGCTTGACAAGTCTGGTGAGTGGCATTGGTGTTGCTGTTTTATTGAGAAGGTTCAAGTCATAGACCAACATCAAGGAGGTAGATGATGATCTCTCCCTGGGATCCAGGAACGCTGTTATTTGAACGTGCATTGGATGTGCGCAGTGGAATTCATGAAACCATTGCTTCCAATATGGCCAATGAAGAAACCCCAGGGTATAAGGCGAGGCATCTGCCATTTTCAGAAACATTTTCTGCCGTTATGCAAGGAAAAGGGGCAATGAGTCCGGCACTCACAAATCCACGACATTTGGGCGGGCAGTCAGGTAACGACACAATTTTTCAGCATACGATTAAGCAAGATGCCGGCGCTGGTATTGACGAAAACACTGTCAATCTCGAAAAAGAAATGACTCTAATGGCTGAAAATACCATTCTCTATATGGCGGTCAATCAATTTTTAGATGGGCGATTTGAAGGTTGGAAACGGGCTATTGATGAAGGTCGAGGTGGATGAATGTTCTGAGGAGGAAAGGCCAAAACGTAAGGGGGAGGGAATAAATATTTTCTGGTTTTGCCATTTACTTCTCAGTTCCCCCTCACTGAATGTACAAGGAGAATGATATGAATCTTGATCGAGTATTTGCGGTAGTGGGTTCGGCATTAGACTCGCAAAGACAACGGCTCAATATTATTGCTGGAAATTTGGCGAATGCCGAATCCACACGTTCACCCAATGGTGGTCCTTATATCCGGCGAGATGTGGTATTTCAAACGGTCTCAACGGATCAATCCTTTCATTCTGTCTTTAATAGTGCGTTTGGCAACCCAGCAGAGCCTGCAGGAGTTCAAATCAGTGACATCATTCAGGATTCGAGACCATTACGCACAGTGTATGACCCTGACCATCCTGATGCCGATGCCAAAGGCTTTCTTCAGCTCCCCAATGTGAACCCTATTGAGGAAATGGTGAATCTCATTTCGGCAACACGAGCCTATGAGGCCAATATTGCTGTGATGGAAACTGGGAAAACTATGACGCTTCGGGCATTGGAAATGGGGCGTTAAATCCAAAATTCGTGAGGCGTAAAGGGTGAAAAGTGAAAAGCTAGAGAATCGAAGAATCGGCGTTTCATTGTTCAACAAAATGGGAAAGGAATTTTCAAATGGATTATCTCCAAATAAAAGGTATTGAGGGTATTCCAGAGCCTTTTGGCAGTCCTCCTGTCAAACCAGGTTCTCAAGGAGGACAAGGGTTTGGTGATGTCCTAAAAAATGCCGTGGAAGCGGTGAATGCCATGCAGCATGAAGCGGGGCGTTTAGAGGATGCCGTGGCAAAAGGAGAAAGTGTGAATATTCATCAAGCTGTCATTGCAGGAGAAAAAGCTGGACTCTCATTCCGCTTACTGATGCAAGTTAGAAATAAGATGATTGATGCGTATCAGGAAGTCATGCGAATGCAGGTGTGAGACTGATCATTGACTCTTGGGTTTTTGGCCTAACGAACAAATCCGTCTTCCAGTTTTCGAATTCTTTGGATCTTTATGGCGACATTTGCAGAAAGTCTCACGAATAATATTCAGGCCTTAACATTAGGCCAGCGCATTGGAGTCGTAGTGGTCTTGGCTTTGGCGATTGCGACGATTCCTCTGTTGATGATGTTGGGGAAGGAACCGGAATTGGTTGTCTTATTTTCCCAATTAGATTCTGAAGATACGCGAGCCATCATCCAAGAACTCGGAAAAATCGGTGTGACCTATGAAGTCGGGGAAGGAGGCAATACTGTTCATGTTCCGGCTGAGCGTGTGCATGAATTGCGTCTGCAATTAGCTTCCGTAGGTCTTCCGGAGTCGGCAGGCGTAGGATTTGAAATTTTTGATCGAACAGGGATTGGTGTTACCCCCTTTACGCAACAAATGAATTATCGTCGTGCTCTCCAGGGGGAATTAGCTCGAACAATTAGTCAAATTTCACAGGTAGATCGCGTCCGTGTGCATTTAGTCATTCCTGAAAAACGCTTGTTCTCTTCCGAGCAAAAGCCTGCGCAAGCGGCTGTTGTGCTGACCTTGAAACGCGGTAAGCCATTAAGTGGGGCACAAGTAAAAGGTATTGTGCATTTGGTGGCGAGTAGTGTCGAAGGATTAGACCCTAGTCAGGTAACCGTGGTGGATAATCATGGTGAAGTATTGAGTCAAAATTCGATGGATAGCGAGGCGCAATTAACGGCAACTCAGATCGAAACGCAACGTCGAGTGGAACATGATATCGAGCAACGGGTCCAAACTATGTTGGATCAGGTTTTGGGCCGTGATAAATCAGTCATTCGTGTGACGGCGCCATTGGAGTTTCGTCAAGTGGAAATTACGGAAGAGAGCTTTGATCCTAACAGTCAGGTTGTTCGAAGTGAAAATCGCAGTCAGGAAAAAGTCACGGAGAAGGGGGCGCAAGCTGGTGTGCCAGGTGTTCGGAGTAATGTCCCCAATGATTTAAAACCCATCAGTGGATCTGGTCCTAAAGAAGCAAAACGGAAGAATGAGACATTAAATTATGAGGTGAATCGGAAAGTCAGCAAAATTATTGAACCAACCGGTGCGATAAAACGCCTCAGTGTAGCGGTATTGGTTGATGGGATCTATGAGCCTGTGGATGGGGCTGATGAACAAGCTGAGAATGGAGTCGGCGACAAAAAATATGTGCCGCGATCCGACCAAGAAATTCAAAGCCTTATTCAAATCGTGAAAAAAGCTGTAGGATTTTCTGAAGAACGTGGCGACCAAATAGAAATGGTCAATGTGCCCTTTGAGACACCTACCGTTCAAGAGGGCGAAGAGGGGATCACGGCTGGTGTTCAGGCATTCTTAGGAACATGGGGAGGATTTCTCAAGCCGGTCTTGTTTTTCCTTTTGGGTGTGATGGTGCTCTGGTTTGTGATTCGCCCGATGGCTTTGAATCTTAGTAAACCCTCTGCTCCTGCCGTGGCGTTACCCCAGGCAGGATTGCCAGCTACGGTGACTGAATATGAGGAACAAATTACTGAGACGCCACAAGAGCAGGCGTTGAGGCTCGCGGCTGATAATCCCGCGACTGCGGCTCAAGTGATTCGAACCTGGATAAAAGAAGAGCAAGAAGAAAAGGCCTAGTTTGTGGGAGAACATTTATCGGGATATGAAAAAGCTGCCATTTTACTTTTGGCTATTGGCGAAAGCTCGGCTGTAGAAGTTTTGAAAGTGTTGGACCAAAAAGATATTCGTCAAATTGGTACATATTTAGGAGCGTTAGTCAATGTTGGGCAGGAAGAACATCGGTATGTGTTGAAAGAATATATGGAATTGGCAGGAGCCTCCGGTTTAAGCGTGGAAGGCAAAGCGTATCTAGCTAAAATTCTTAATGCGGCCTTAGGAAAAGACAAAGCGCGCCGTATTCTCAGTTCCTTGAATACTTCAGAAAATGCAGGATTCGAGACATTGAAATCGTTGGATGCGGTCTCAATTGCTAACTTACTCACGTTTGAGCATCCCCAAACTGGAGCACTCATTTTGGCAAATTTAGAATCCGATCAAGCGGCTGCGATCTTGTCCTTGCTTCCTGCGCATAAGCGAGATGCCGTTGTGTATCGTCTGGCTACAACAGAAGAAGTGTCTCCTAATATGGTGGATGAATTAAATGGCGTTCTCCAGGAGGAGTTGCGTCTTGGGTCGTCGAAAAATGCCATCCCCGTTGGGGGAACTGGGCTGGTGGCTGAAATCTTGAACTCAGTCAAAAAAAATGTGGAAGGCGAAATTCTCACGGCCTTGGAAACCAAGGATCCCGATGTGGCCGAAGAAATACGCGGCAAGATGTTTGTGTTCGAAGATTTGGAATCTGTAGATGATCGTGGGATGCAGGAACTCTTGCGCGAAGTCAGTAAGGAAGAATTGCTCTTAGCCCTGAAACCGGTTGATGGTCCGCTGCGTGATAAATTTATGAACAATATGTCCAGTCGCGCAGCTGAATCTTTGAAAGAGGATATGGAGACGCGCGGTCCGGTCAAGTTGAGTGATGTAGAGGCAGCCCAACAAAATATTATTAAGACAACACAACGCTTGGCCAGCGAAGGCCGAATTTCTCTTGGAGGAAAAGGGGAAGAGCAGATGGTATAAGGGGAAATATGGACCAAAAGGCGCATGTAACAAAATTTGTGATGACGGAATTGGTTCCCAAAGGGGCGAAGGACCAAGAAAGCGAAGCGCAACAGCATGATTGTTCTGATTTGCAGCAGCAAGCTTTTGATCAAGGTCGTCTGACGGGCATCGAAGAAGGTCGAGCGCAACTTCAAGCAACTGTAGATGAGCAACTGACACGGGCAATGCATTTGGCCAATGAGATTGGGCGCGCTCGGGTGGCTGCACTTGAAGAGCAAGATCGCGATATTGTGGAAGTGGCGCTGGCGATTGCTCAAAAAATTCTTGTACGTGAGATAGAAACAGACAAAGAGCTGATCGTGCGACAAGTTCGACAAGTTTTGGGGCTTCTCCTTGACAAGAAATTAGTAACGGTCAAGGTGCATCCACAGGATCTTCAGACTTTACAGCCCCTTCATCAAGCTCTGCAAGCAGAGTTTTTGAATGGGGATCATCTCGTACTTGAAGGAGATGAGAGTATTCAGCCAGGAGGTTGTCTCGTGGAGCAATCTGGCTTGCAGTTGGATGCTCGTCTTGAACAACAACTAGAAACCGTGGCCAGCGAATTTGGATTGGAACCCACTCCTTCATGAGCTGTGGTGTTATTCAGCAGCGATTGGAGGAATTGTCTACCACGACCGTGACGGGTCGTGTCGTGAAAGCGGTTGGTCTGACAGTAGAAGCGACAGGATCTGGGGCCACTGTGGGACAGCGGTGTCATATTTTTTCTCAAAGACGGCAATCTATTTTAGAAGGAGAGGTCATTGGATTTCGAGAGCAAAGGGTGGTAGTGATGCCATTTGGTTCTGTTCGGGGAATTGGTGCTGGAGATTCGGTGAGATACGATCCGAGCTCCCCTCGTCTACTAGTTAGCCAGCATCTGCTAGGCCGGGTGGTTGATGGTTTGGGTCAGCCTATTGATGAGAAAGGCTCTCTTCCCAGGAGTCAACGTTATCCCCTCTATGCTCCGGCGCCAGCTCCTTTAAAACGGAAACGGATTTCGACTCCAATGGATTTAGGTATTCAAGCTATTAATGCCTTGTTGACGTGTGGTGTGGGTCAAAAATTAGGTGTTTTTGCAGGAAGCGGTGTTGGAAAAAGCGTGTTGATGGGTATGTTGTGTCGCCATACCAAAGCAGATGTCAATGTGATTGCCCTCGTAGGAGAGCGTGGTCGTGAAGTGAAGGAATTTCTTGAGCGGGATTTAGGGCCAGAAGGTCTTCGACGCACAGTTGTGGTTGTGGCTACTTCTGATCAGTCGCCTTTGGTTCGTGTGCGAGCGGTCTTTGTCGCGACGGCGATAGCCGAATTTTTTCGGGACCTCGGTAATCATGTATTGTTGCTCGTGGATTCTTTAACCCGTTTGGCTCATGCTCAACGAGAAGTCGGGCTTGCTGCTGGGGAGCCTCCGACAACGAAAGGGTACCCACCATCCGTATTTACCTTATTCCCACAGGTATTGGAAAGGGTCGGTCCGTTGGAAAAAGGCTCGATTACGGGCCTCTATACAGTCTTAGTAGATGGAGATGATTTAAACGATCCCATTGCGGATTCAATGAGATCAATTTTAGATGGCCATATTGTCTTAACTCGTCAATTAGCTATGCAAGGGCATTTTCCTGCTATTGATGTTCTACAAAGTATTAGTCGAGTCATGTCCGATATTGTGTCTGATGCACATGCCGAAGCGGCAAAAACGATTATTCGGATGATGGCAGAATACCGTAATTCCGAAGATTTGATCAATTTGGGAGCTTATCAACAAGGAAGTAATGCACGTTTAGATGTGGCCATACAGATGAAAGATTCGATTGATCAATATCTCCAACAGCGTCGGGAAGCTGCTGTAAGTGTACAAGAAAGTTGTCAAAACCTAGAGACCTTGACTGACAAAATTCGAGGTCTTCTTATTGCAAAGAGGCAAGCCCCATGAATTGGACCACGTTATTGCGATTTCGAAAACAAGTGGAAGATTTGGCCAGGGAAGAGGTGGCGCTGGCTGAATGGGAAAAAAGTCAAGAGGTTTCCAAGCGACATGAATTAATGCACGACATGGAAGAGGTCGTGGCCGACATGGAAGAGCAGATACAAATAGGGATTGATATCTTACGAGCGGAAGAACGTTATCAGTTGCTGGATCGGCTTGGGATGGCAATGGAAGAGCGGATGCAACAGATTCAGCAATTGGAAGAAAATTTGGCGGGTCTTCGTGAGAAATTAAAAAAGGCCTACCACGCCAGACGGGTTGTTGAACTGGTTATTGCCAAAAAAGAAGCGGCTGTTTTGAAAAAAATTGCTGAACAAGAGCAGCGGGTCCAAGAAGATATCTCGGCACATGCGTTTATTCATGCCAACACTGAAGAAATGACCCAATAGAACAATGTTGCCTAGTCGTCGTAAAACTTTCTGGTGGTTATGTGTAGTAATGCTATGGGCGACAGCGGTGTGGTCAGTACAAGCAACGACAGAACAGCCATTGGACGATTCTCATGAAAATCAACAGGTTGAAGAGGATTACAGTGATGAGCTTCGTAGTGAAGAAGCAACCTTGTTAGAAGAACTTCAGGCTCGCCTGAAAGAGGTTGAGGAGCGGGAACATGCTTTGCAGCTACGCGAAGAACAAGTCTTGTCATTACAACGTGATGTTGAAGCCTTGGCCGCTCGGCAAGCCAAAGAAGCCAAGCGGCTAGAACAAGAAGCGTCCGCCTTAAGTGAAGAACAACGGCGGTATTTAGAGCAAGACCCAGCATTGGTTCACTTGCTGAAGATTTATGAGTCAATGGATCCGGAAGAAGGGGCTTTGCGAATCGAACAAATGAAAGAAAGTCTGGCATTGGACATTTTGGCCGGAATAAAAAATAAAAAGGCGGCAGGGATCTTAGCTGGAGTGAAACCAAAAAAAGCGGCGAGATTGTCTGAAGGACTTCGCAAGTATCGGGAAATTAAACTAGGCCGGCAAGTGAATACGAAAACAGCAAAATAACCCATGAGTTCACTTCTTTCTATTTTTTTGAATCCTCGCCCCAACCCTCATGGAGCAACAGCCCTGGGAGAAACCACGGCATCGTTAGGGCAAGTCACCAAAGAACAATCAAAGTCCTTTGCTCAAACCTATGATCAAGCGCTTCCTCAAGTGCCTCAACATCACGGTCATGTGACGGCGTTGCTCAAGCAATTGCAATCATTGGCTCAAACTCAACCACAACTACAACTACAACTACAACAAGGAACTGACACAACTCTTTCCGTGGGCACAAAGGATGTTCCGTACATTAAAGAATTGAAGAATCCCGCATTACTCTCCAGAGTACTAGAGGAAATCCATCTGGACCAGAGAGAAGACACTTCTGAAGAAATCCTATTGTCATTTGTGGATGCTGATGGAGTTCTAGACTTTGAAAAGCTCTTGTTTGCCCTTTCCCCAACCCTAACCTATGCTGATCAACATAGCGAGGCTGACCCACATGAGCCAATAGCTGTTCGCAATCAGGGAAATGTTATTGGAGAAAGTGCTTTACCTGTGGCAGGCCTAATACATGGGCTATCTGGCGTTCAAGGCATTCAATCTTCTGCAGCTCTGAGTCTTCAAGGTTCTAGGGTACAACAAACAGAAGGTGATCTCACTTTAGCGACTGTGAAACACACATCAGAAATATCTGGAAACACACTTGGGAGCACAGTGGTGTTACCCAAACATCCAGAGGTCGGATCTAGTTATTCGCAGAGTTCGATAGGAAAGTTGGTTGACCCTGAAGTGATTCCACAAACTCTTGCGCAGGGAGCAACTCTCAAGAATGAAAGCTTGCCCCTCAAGACAGACAATGTTCTTTCAGGAAATACGAGTACTCCAATTCCAAAAGCTCCTTCAAGCGGATTGCCCCAAGCGGACACTTTCAGCATTGCAGATACCCAGGCTCGACAACAGTCTAGCCTCTCAAACGTTTTGCCCTCTCTGGCACGGCCAGATCAGAGGCAAGTGAACTCCACTCCTCCTCCAACTGCGGTGCAACCAGAAGGGCGTGGTGGGTTTATTCGCCCTGAATTGGCAAATCAGATAAGCGGGCAAACGTTACCCGGAGGTCTTTCACAGTTGAAGGAAGGAGTTAGGGCTGGAAATGAGCAGCAGAGGGCTGTGCCTGCTGACCTATTGGGGGAAACGGGCTTGTTAGGCAAAGGCGATCGTGCGCAAAGCATGGTCGAGACATCCCTGAAAAGTCTGAGTGTGGATCCAAGTGGAGGACAAGGGTTGGGGAATGGAATGAGCCAATTCTCACATTCCCAATCTGGTTATCAACAGTTCTCGATGTATCCCAACCAAGGAGTTGGTTTGCGAGCACTAGAAGAGCGTAGTCAAGAGTTTCCTGTTCCGGCTCTTCAACGATTGCAAATGGATGTTCAACTGACAGAAAACCAGCGAGTACAAATTGATGTTGGTGTGCAGCATAGACAAGTGTATGCAGGGTTGATTGTGGATCATTCGGTATTACGAAATCTTGCGAATCAATTTGTGCCCCAATTAGAAAATCAATTGAATCAAGTTGATTTAGAGTTGCAAGAATTTTCAACAGAAGTTCGTGACGAACGTGAACAACAGACACATCAAATGTTTGATAAGTCTCAAGATCAAACAACGGAGAGATCTGGGAGAGGCTCCAGAAGTGAGGTTGTTCTCACTCAGAATCCCCTAGGGCTATCAGAAGAAGCAAGCCTGCATTTTGTGGCCTGAGAGAGAAAACGAGATGATGATACATGGCTTGCTAAGGAGTTAAGAAATATGGATCCATTAAATCCCACAACCTCAAGTTCTTTTGCAACCGCAGCAGCTGCTGCAGCAGCAAACACATCTGCGGCTGAGCAAAACAATGTTCAAGCTGCAGTGTCGGAATTAGGTGCCGACGTGTTTCTTCGGCTGCTGGTCACACAACTTCAAGCCCAAGATCCTACTAATCCGGTAGAAAATGAGGATTTCGTGGCGCAATTGGCGCAGTTCTCAACATTGGAGCAAACAACTAATACAAATGATTTACTTGAAGATTTAATTACCCAAGATACACAGCGGACAGAGTTGAGTCTAGTTAATTTAATTGGACGGACGGTGGTTTCTCCGAGTGATACCGTGAGTGTTGGTAAAGATGATCAGCCTCTATTGAGCTATGCGTTAGGGAAAGAGACAAGTTTTATGAGGATTGATATTCTTGATGAAAAGGGCCAATTTGTTGGGAAGATCGAGTCGAATGTTTTTCAAGAAGCAGGAGCCAATCAAGTGCGGTGGGATGGTCTAGATAAGAATAAGAATCGAGTTCCAGAAGGCACGTATCAGTTTAGGGTTAAAGCCGAAGATCTCAAAGGGAATACCGTCCCCGTTCTAACTTTTGGACGGGAACCTGTCGTGAATATCGCGTTTGAAACCGAGAATCCCATTGTCCTTCAAAGTGGGAAAACTCTCAAGCAAGAAGATATCATTTCGATTCAGTAAACCTAGCAGCATGCCGAACATGGATGTCCGAAATGCTCGTAACAAAGGAGTAACTACCCATGGGCATTACATCAGCGTTTTTTGCAGCTACCAGTGGAATCAATGCAACGAGTCGGGCACTCAGTGAAATCGGTAATAATATTGCCAATGCACAAACCGTTGGTTATAAAAGCCGGTCGGTCTCCTTTGGTGATTTGTTCGGAGCAACGATCGGTGGTGGGGGGACCAGTACGGCCTTGGTCGAAGGTCGTGGGGTACGTGTGTTAGGGATTGATCCAAGTTTTACCCAAGGTTCTCTGCAGACCACGTCCAATTCACTAGATCTGGCGATTGATGGGGATGGATTTTTTGAAATCAAAGATGTGTCAGGAAATACGTTTTACTCTCGAGCAGGACAATTTAATATTGATTCAGGTGGGAATATTGTAAATCCAGCAGGGTTGAGGCTCCAAGGGTATCAAGTGGATGGTACAGGGAGTATCACTGGGACGCTTGGGGATATCATTTTGACCACTACGCAACAAACAGGAGTAGATACGACTGAAGTCGAGATGAGTGGAAATTTGAGTGCGGCAGAACCAATTCTGACTGGGTTTAACAATGCTGGTTTGTTGGCTGATCCGTCTAATTCATCCAATTCTCAATTTAGTACGGGAATTCGAGTGTTTGATACTTTAGGAACAGGACATGATCTCACTGTGTATTTCTCAAAAACGGCCATCAACGAATGGACCTACAGTGTGATTGCTCCTGAATCTGAAGTCTCGGGACCTATCGCAAATGATCCTGTGACCGAAAATTCTCTAGTAGCTCAAGGAACGTTGAACTTTACCACGACAGGATTATTGGACGTCGAAAGTAATCCTGCTGGGCATACCATGTCATTTACAAATGGTTCTACCGTACCCCAAACCATCATTTTCGATTTTGGGACAAGTATTACTACGGATGGAGGGTTTGGAACGGATGGGATGTTACAGCAAGGATCAGACTCCGTTCTCTTAACGTTGTCGCAAGATGGATTCGCGAATGGTACTCTGACTGGAACCTCTATTGGCGAAGATGGTGTCATAACAGGAAGGTTTTCTAATGGCACCACTCAGAATCTAGGGCAGGTAGCGCTGACTCGCTTTATCAATCCCGATGGTTTGCAACCCATTGGCCGAAATTTGTACATCCAATCGGGAGACTCGGGGACACCACTAGTTGGTGAGCCGGGAACAGGTTCGTTTGGGAAGGTTTCAGCCAGTACATTAGAAACCTCGAACGTGGATTTAGGTGATGAGTTGGTGAATATGATTACCATGCAACGGGGCTTTCAAGCCAATTCACGGATTATTACCACCACGAATGATCTCTTAGGTGAACTGGTGAACTTAGCGCGGTAAAAATAATCTGAGCTAAAGTCTTGGGAAGCCCTCAGTAAGCTTAGGCTTACTGGGGGCTTTTTTATTTCAACGGTGAGGGTGTTCTTCCCAAAAAACGTGAAGTGTCAAAGGAACGAGCGGAACGCCAGAAAACTGACGAAAGGCCTGGGCCACTCCCATAGAGTTTCGTTGAAGAATATGGAATGAAGTGTATGTATGGGATTGTTTTCATTGATATTTCTTAGCAAGCCGCGGGCAAGTTGATTGAATCTTTTGGTGGCATAGAGGTTGCTCCCTTTGAATGTGGAAGTCTGGGCTCAATAAATACATTTTCATGTGAGGTTACGGTATGGCTGATGAAGAAGCCCAAGAGGCGCCACCACAAAAAGCAGGATCCGGGAAAAAAATGATCGTGTTAGGTCTAGTAGGTATCTTACTCCTTGGTGGAGGCGGAGGGGCAGCCTGGTTTTTTATGGGGGGAGATAAAAAGGAAGAAGGCGGGAAACATGCCCAAGATGATCATGGAGAGGGGCATGCTGTGGAGCCTGGTCCGGTAGTGGAATTGGATCCCTTCCTTTTGAATTTAGCCGACCGTGATGAGCTTCGATTTCTGAAGGTGAGTATTAAGTTAGAATTAGACAGACCAGAAGAAAAAACGGATTATCAAAATAAAGTTCCAGCCATTCGAGATACGTTACTGGTGTTGTTAAGCAGCAAAGAATCTCAATTGTTGCGCACGGTGAATGGGAAGCGGCGAGTTCGGGAAGAAATTATGAAGCGAGTCAATGGCGTGATGAGCAAGGGAAAGATTTCCAATGTATATTTTACGGACTTTATCATTCAATAATGGCATGAAAAGTCTAGAGTAGAAGTTAGAAGTAAGGAGCGGGGGCATAAAGGCAAAAGCCCCCTACTATTAGTTCCTTCTTGCTCATTATTGATCAAAATCTATGGAAAAAATACTCAGCCAAGATGAAGTAGATGCTCTACTCAGAGGGGTCTCTGATGGTGATGTTGAAACCGAAGCCCCTGAAGTGGAGGAACCCATAGATGGACCGGTCCCGTATGATCTGGGAAACCAAGAGTGGGTTATCCGAGGTCGCATGCCGACCTTGGATGTTATTCATCAACAGTTTTCTAGGTTATTTCGTGTTGCCTTGAGTGACATGCTTCGAAAAACTGTTGAGGTCACTATTACGAACCAAACCGTGCAGAAGTTTGTGGAGTTTACTAAGCGTCTTCCTGTTCCCGCTTATTTGCAAATCATTTCGATGGAGCCTCTGCGAGGGACTGCCATGGTTGCCACGGATGCCGCAACCGTCTACCTCCTTGTAGATCATTTTTTTGGGGGTGCCGGGCAAACTCATGTGAAGCCAGAGGGACAGGACTTTACGCTGATTGAACAGCGTGTCATGCGTACGGTGATGGCAATGGGATTGAAAGATTTGCAAAAAGCATGGGAGCCAGTGGAAAAGGTCAAAATTAACCCTGTTCGTTCAGAAATGAATCCGCAACTTGCCTCAATTGTATTGCCGGCGGATGTTGTGATTGTCGTGACCTTAGGTATTGAACTTGGCAATTCTGTGGGAGACCTTCATCTGTGTCTACCTTACGCCATGTTGGAACCGATTCGGGAACGTTTGCAAGTGAGTTTTCAAAGCGATTTTTACGAATTAGACCATGGGTGGATCAAGCGTTTTTCTCAACGACTCAACGAAGCGTCAGTCAACATTTCCGTCACCCTGGGAGAAAAGCAGTTGTCAGTAGAGGAGTTAATGAATTTTAAAGTAGGAGATGTGATTCCGCTTAATCATTCACCAACGCAACCGTTGGTAGCCACCGTGGAAGGGGTGCCAAAATTTTTTGGTTTCCCCGGAGTTGTAAATGGGATGCAAGCATTTCAAATTCAAGAGCTGATGCGCATTCCTGAATGACTTCCTATTCACGAATAAGAAATACACAAAATTTCAGGAACGATGGAGATGACATATGAGTGACGAGGAAAATGTAGATCTGGATGAATTTGATGCTGAAAAAGAAATGATGGAGGCTCTTGCCCAAGAAGCGGCAGGGAAGAGTGAAGGTGCGGTGGCAACAGAAGAGCCTCCACCAACTGCAGCGCCTCTTGTTGCTCCGGAAAGTACAGCACCCCAAGATCCAAGCCTTGAACGAATTTTAGATATCCCCTTAGTCCTCTCAGCCCAGTTAGGTAATACACGGATGTTAATTAAAGACTTACTCCAATTAGGGCCTGGGTCGATCGTGGAATTAGACAAATTAGCGGGTGAACCGTTGGAGGTACTTATCAACGAGCGTCTTGTGGCGCGAGGAGAAGTGGTGATGGTGAATGAAAAATTTGGTATTCGTCTCACCGATGTGGTCAGTCCCTCAGAAAGAGTGAAAAAACTTCATTGAAAAAGTAAGAAATAATAAGCAAGGAACAAGGAGTTTGAGTGAACCTGACAATGTCTGATGAAGTAAATTGGTTTTTGCCCTTATCTGACTGTTCACTATTCACGCCTCACTTTAAATGAGAACTATATGGATCTAACACACGAAGCTCTCAAAATGGCTGGAGCGTTAGCCCTGGTGGTACTTGTTCTTTTAGGGGGACTGGCATTGGTCCGTCGAATCTTTGGTGAAACTTCCGGTCTTGGAGGAGAACCCCTGATGCGTGTGCTGGGTGGTTTGCGCGTCGGAGCTGGCAAACAAGTCATGGTTATTGATGTTGCTGGAGAGGTGCTAGTGCTGGGCACGACCGCGAGAGAAATGACCTTGTTAACAAAGATTACAGATCAAGAGCGAGCCAGCCGAATGCGCTCCTTGGCGAATCCTGTTGTTGGTCGTATAGGAACGTGGCTTGGGCAATGGGGAACCACGAATTCAGAAAAGCAAAAAGCTTCGTGTATGTCCCAGTCTTCTTCGACAAGGATAACTGAATGTTCATAACTATGTTCACGAATGCTCTTACGATAAAGACAAAACGATTAACATGCGTGCGTCCTGCCCTTTGTTTAATTATCCTTGTCATCATTCAAGGTCTCGGAGGGTTCAGCGTAGCCTTGGCGCAGGCCACCAAAGACCCAACAATCAGTCTGCAAGTGTCCGGATTGGACGCAACAGAACCATGGACCTTTGGCCTTCGCATCCTCTTCATGCTGACGGTTCTCACGTTAGCCCCTGCTTTGTTGATGCTAGTAACCTCTTTTACGCGAGTCGTTATTGTACTTGGTCTGTTGCGCCAGGCCTTGGGAACTCTTCATGCACCTCCCAATCAAGTCATGATTGGGTTAGCCTTATTTCTGACTCTCTTTATCATGATGCCGGTTTGGGAAAAAGTACGAACGGAGGCGTTAAATCCATTCATGGAAAATCAGGTGACGCAAGAAGTCGCGATGCAGCGGGCCATTGAGCCCATTCGCGAGTTCATGTTGAAGCAAGTTCGGGAAAAAGATTTAGGGTTGTTTATGAGTATGGGAAAAATCCCTGATCCTCAGACCGTTAAGGATGTACCTATCCATGTTTTAGTCCCGGCATTTATTACCAGTGAATTGCGCACTGCGTTTCAAATTGGCTTTTTGATTTATGTGCCATTTTTGGTCATCGATATGATTGTGGCCAGTACCTTGATGTCTATGGGGATGATGATGTTGCCGCCGATCATGATATCGCTACCTTTTAAACTTGTGCTCTTCGTTTTGGCGGATGGTTGGTTTCTGGTTGTCGGCTCGCTCATGAATAGCTTCCAATAATCAGAAAGGAAAGGGAAAAGAAAGAAGAAAATGAGAAAACATTTTTGCTTCTCCATTTTCACTTCTAACTATTTTCGGAGACGAAAATCATGACTCCAGAAGGTGTGCTGGCGGTGGGACAAGAGGCGATTAAAACCATTCTTTTCGTGGCAGGTCCGATGTTGGGGTTAAGTTTAATTGTGGGCCTGATGGTCAGTGCCTTTCAAGCCATGACTCAAATCAATGAAATGACGCTGACCTTTTTGCCAAAAATTATCACCATGTTTCTTGTGCTTTTATTTATGTTTCCGTGGATGCTCCAGATACTCGTCGGTTTTATGACTGGTGTTTGGACACAAATTCCGGAAATGGCACAGTAAGAATAGCAAAGCGTAAGGAGTAAAAAGTGAACAGCGGCAAGAACACTTGTCCGAATGTTTTTTTTGATTTCTTCTCCTTACGCCTCCCACCTTATTATTTCTCCCCGAACGAAATGATGTAACCGGTGTTGCAATGGGATATGGCAATTCAACAGGTCTGGCAGTTTGTGGTGGTTTTGGTGCGGACGGCCGTCATCCTTTCAGCCTTACCATTGTTGGGTGGCCGAACAGTTCCAACGCGTATCAAAATTGGTCTTGCCGTGGCAATCTCAGTCATTTTGACTCCAATCGTGAACTTCACTCTGCCACACAATTGGTTACAGCCTGGCAATTTAGTGATGGCCTTAGCGGCGGAAATTCTTGTGGGGTTGGTTCTGGGCTTTGCTATGCGATTAGTCATGGCCGCAGTGGAGTTGGCGGGAAATGTTCTGGGTTTTCAAGTGGGTTTTGCGATGGCCAATGTGCTCGATCCTGTAACGCAAGTGCAAACGCCCGTATTTGGGCAATTGATGACCGTGCTCGCGACTCTCTTGTATTTTCAAGTAGACGGACATCTATTGGTGATTTTGGCGTTGGGGAGTAGCTTTCAGCTCATTCCTCCATTCGGGGCACATCTGCACGCGCCGCTTCTTCCCGATGTCACGGGATTGATGCAACGAACCTATGAGATTGGGATGCGGCTAGCGTTTCCGGTAATGGCCACGACCTTCCTTGTGCATGTGACAATGGGGGTACTGGGACGACTGGTTCCACAGATGAACATAATGCTCACGAGTTTTCCCATTACAATTTCTATTGGGTTGCTTGTGCTAGGGCTTGGGTTGCCTTTTATTGCGTTAGTGTTTCAACAATCAGTCTTGGGTATGGAAGCGATTCTCTGGGAACTTTTGCAAGGATTAGGGCGTGGCTGAGAATAAAGACGGGGGAGAAAAGTCCGAGCAACCGACTAGCAAAAAGCTAGCGGATGCACGTCGAAAAGGGCAGGTACCTATGACTCGCGAGCTGCCTCCCTTATTTGTCTTATTAGGCGGGGTGGGGGCGATGTCTCTCTGGGCTCCCCATATCCTTCGACAGTTTTCTGGGCATTTTAGAAATTGGATGGAACAGGCGGGCACATTGCAACTTGATAACAATACCCTATATGCCTTGTTCTGGAACATTGTCCATGAGGCGTTTGTACCAATAATTCCATTTGCTCTTATGATGGCTGGATTGGCATTGGCAGCACTCTTAATGCAGACGGGACCTTTATGGATTGAGGATGGCTTACAGCCTAAGCCGTCGAAATTGAATCCCATGAACGGGATCAAACGTTTGTTCTCTTGGAAAGGCGTGGTCGAGCTTTTGAAGTCACTCGCCAAAGTGGCCATGATTGCTGGAATTCTCTATACGGTGCTATCCGGAGGCATGCGTCATCTTGTCCAATTTCCCGTATTGGGGCTCATGGATTCGCTGGGTCTGACTTGGGATTTAGTCGAAAGCATTGTGTGGTTTGTGGGTGGGATCCTGTTAATTGTAGCGATTGCAGATTTCATCTATCAAAAATGGCAGCACAATGAAGATCTCAAAATGACCAAACAAGAAGTGAAAGATGAATCAAAAGATGTAGAAGGAGACCCACAGATACGCTCCCGCCGTCTCAGTTTACAGCGAGAACGGTCACGTCAACGAATGTTACAAGCGGTTCCTCAAGCTGACGTGGTCATCACCAATCCCACCCATTTGGCCGTAGCTATTCGGTACGATACGGCGAATATGGATGCACCAGTCGTGGTGGCCAAAGGTGCCGGATTCATGGCAGAAAAAATTAAACAGATCGCACGTCATGCAGGCGTGCCTATTTTGGAAAATCGAAGCTTGGCTAGAGGCTTATTTAAAGGTACGAAAGTGGGGCAGGAAATTCCAGCGGCTCTGTATCAAGCTGCAGCAGAAGTGTTGGCCTATGTGTATCGTTTGCGAAATCCTCAAGATCAAGCTAGCTAGGGATAGCGATGGCATTTGATACCGAAAAACTCAGGGTTGAACTCACTCCAGCACATTATGGAGATATTCTGTTGCCGATGGGGGTTGTTGGGTTGCTCTTGCTCATGCTTCTCCCCCTTCCCTCCTTTATGTTGGACCTGTTCCTTTCTTTTAGCATTACCCTGGCTATGCTGATTTTGCTTGTGACGATGCATTCAGGTCGGCCGGCTGAATTTTCCGTGTTTCCTTCAGTGGTGTTACTCACCACCCTATTCCGGTTAGCGCTCAATATCGCTTCTACACGTGCGATTCTTCTGCACGGTAATGAAGGCCCAGGGGCAGCAGGAGAAGTGATCCGTGTCTTTGGGGAATTTGTAGTAGGGGGAAATTTTGCCGTTGGCATTGTGGTGTTTTCTATTCTCGTCATTATTAATTTTGTTGTTATTACCAAGGGGGCCACTCGTATTGCAGAAGTCGCGGCCCGGTTTACCTTAGACGCCATGCCGGGTCGCCAGATGAGTATCGATGCTGATCTAAATGCCGGGGTCATTGACGAAGCCGAGGCCAGGAAACGACGTGAAATGATTGCCCAGGAAGCAGATTTTTATGGCTCCATGGATGGTGCCAGTAAATTTGTGCGGGGCGATGCAATTGCTGCATTAATGATAATTTTTATTAATGTTTTGGGAGGATTAGCCATTGG
This sequence comes from Nitrospirales bacterium, assembly GCA_965223635.1. Taxonomy (GTDB): domain Bacteria; phylum Nitrospirota; class Nitrospiria; order Nitrospirales; family UBA8639; genus Nitrospira_E. The sequence goes on along the minus strand of OZ245007.1, from coordinate 630,256 downwards.
CGTGATGGATCATGGGATGTCAATTGAGGCTGCAGCGAAACGGTATACTTTGTTAACCGTCGGGGATGCCATTATTGCTCAGATCCCGGCCCTCATCATGTCCACGGCCGCCGGTATTATAATTACGCGCGTCTCAACAGAGACTAGCCTTGGACGAGATTTAACGGAACAAATTTTCTTTAACCCGCATTTAGTTGCGGCGGTTGCGGGGATGTTAGTCTTTTTGGGGCTATTGCCAGGCTTGCCGCATGTGGCCTTCATCCTTCTTGGCTCCATGACGGCCGGACTTGCTTATGTACTGTATCAACGGAAAGAACAAGCTGCGGTGGCGGTTTCCAGTCTTCAAAAAAGTAGTACGGGAGAGCAGGCCGAAAAAGCCGAAGCGCCAGCAACTGAATCGGTGGATACCGTTACACCACCTGATTTATTGGAATTGCATGTGGGCTATGGCCTTGTGCCGTTTGTGGATCATGCTCAGGGCGGCGAGCTGCTGGAGCGCATTCGGGCAATTAGGAAACAGACGGCGTTAGATATGGGGTTTGTCGTGCCTGCGGTACATATTCGAGATAATTTACAGCTCAAACCGCATGAATATGGCATCTTGCTTAAAGGCATTCAAATTGCCAAAGGGGAACTCCTTCCACGGCATTTATTGGCCATTAACCCAGGGCATGCCAGAAAAGGATTAGAGGGAAAGCCAGGGCATGACCCCTGCTTTGGCTTGCCCGCGGTGTGGATTGCACCCACCGAGAAAGAACGGGCCCAAATGGAAGGCTATACGGTGGTGGATGGCCCAGCCATTATTGCGACACATTTAACGGAACTCATAAAGACCAATGGGCACGAATTGCTGGGTCGTCAAGAGGCCCAGAATTTGCTGGATAACCTTGCTAAGACGTATCCAAAGGTGGTGGATGATCTCATTCCCACCCAATTATCTCTAGGGGTTGTAGTGAGAATCTTGCGAAATCTACTGCGTGAACGAGTTTCTATACGTGATTTACGGACGATTCTTGAGACTGTTGCCGATTACACCACTGTGAGTAAGGATCCTGACATCTTGACCGAATATGCCCGGCAAAATCTATCCAGAACGATTTCTACCCAATATGCCAATGCTGATGGATTGGTGCATGTGGTGAGTCTTGACCCCTTACTGGATCGGCGATTGACGGAAGTGATGAAGCCAAGTGGAGGAAGTCAGGAAGGGTTATCCCCAAGCCTCTTTAACCAGGTGATTGGGGCTGTTCGGCAAGCAGTGGAACGAGTGGTAGGGCAGGGTTATCAGCCCATCGTGCTTTGTTCCCAGTCGATAAGATCGCAATTATATCGTTTAGTGTCGCCGGGTATTCATGCCTTGGCCGTTCTTTCACCCAATGAGTTGGATCCGAAAACAAAAATTCAAGCAATTGAAGTTGTGAGGTTGCCAAATGAAGTTGAAACGGTTTGAAGCTCTGTCCTTACAGGAAGCCCTGCAAGCGGTAAAAGCTGAGTTGGGTCCGGAGGCCGTCATCGTGTCGTCCCGCCGGATACAAAAATCTGGAGGGTTGTTTGGTTTGCTGAGTCAGTCAGTGATTGAAGTCACGGCGGCTGTTGATCGAACCGTACAAACCGAAGAAGAGCAGCAACCTGCTGTGACGTTAGATCGTTCATTGCAAGCCTTAATAAAAAAGCAACTGCCTCGAGCTTCTGCTTCTCCAGAATCGCCAAAGAATGCCAAAGGACCGACGTTTTCCGAGAAATTACAAGTGGCCACGGTCTTGGATCCCGTTACCCAACATTTACATGATATGAAGGAAGAGATTCAACGTCTTCGAGAATCACAGAAGGACCCAGATGAGGCCCTAGGTCCGTTACGACAAGAGTTAGAAGGGTTGCGGATTGTGGTGGGGGAAGTTCTTGAACGTCAAATGCCAAAACGCATTGAAGGGTTGCCAGGTAATTTATTAGATGATTACCAAGTGCTCGTGAGCCATGGCGTGGATCCTCAATTGGCGCATCAGCTGTTGCGTTCTCTTGTCGAAACGTTAGGTACAGCGGGTCTCCAGAATCGGGAAGCCGTGAATGAATTGTTGCGGGAACGAATGGAGGGAAATCTTCCCGTTTCGAAGGCCTCTGTCTCTCGACAATATGGTCAAAAAATCATGATGTTGGTGGGGCCTACAGGCGTCGGCAAGACGACGACGATTGCCAAGCTTGCTGGCTTAGCCCGGCAACAAGATGAACATCAAAAAATTGTGTTGGTGACGCTGGATACGTATCGGGTGGCTGCCGTAGAACAACTGCGAGTGTTCGCGAAAATTCTTAAATTGCCATTAGAAGTTGCGGTGTCGCAGCAAGACTTTTTGAGTTGTTTAGAGCGACATCATGAGGCTGATCTCATTCTCATTGACACCGCAGGAAGAAGCCCAAAAGATCGCGCTGGGCATGAGGAATTGGTGGCTATGACACGGGGGTCATTTAAAATCGAATCCCATCTTGTTCTGGCTGCACCAGCAGCGGAGTCTGTACAAATGGAGACCATTCGTCGCTATCAAACACTGCCTATTCACAAAATAATCATGACTAAACTTGATGAAGCTACAAAATTTGGCAGTTTGTACAATGTCTTATCGCAGGCTGGTGTTCCAGTATCTTATTTATCGGCCGGACAGCGTGTTCCAGAAGACTTAGATGCGGCTACGCGGTCATGTCTGGTTGATCTGGTATTGGGAGATCACTCGACGACAGTGGAAGCCGAGCCGACGGCGTTGGTGGAGGCGACACAGTAATGGCGATTTCTACATCTTTGTCTGCAATGAAATCTGTTGCTGAAAAACCTGGACGGCTGGATCAGGCCAGTGGATTACGGGCGGCAATGAATACCGATCTGTTCATTCAACCACAGGTCCAAGTGATTGCGGTGAGTTCAGGAAAAGGCGGCGTAGGCAAGACGAATGTCGTAGCCAATGTGGCCGTGGCATCCGCACGACAGGGGCGAAAAGTGTTGGTGATGGATGCGGATTTGGCCCTTGGAAATATGGATATTCTTTTAGGGCTGACACCGCAATATACAATAGAAGATGTGCTCTCAGGACGACGCCGGTTGGATGAAGTTCTGGTCACAGGTCCCGAAGGCATTCAATTGTTACCGGCTACCTCTGGCGGTCAAGCCTTTACCCAACTCACCCATGAGCAACAACTAATGCTCCAAACGGCTTTTTTAGAATTGCCACGTGTTCCTGACCTCCTGCTGATTGATTGTGCGGCAGGCATTTCCCCCAATGTGTTGTACTTTAGCCTCGTGGCCCACGAAACCGTTGTGTTGGTCTCTCCAGATCCTTCGTCGATGACGGATGCCTATGCCCTGATGAAAATTCTTTCGACCTGTCATCATCTTCGGACATTTCGATTGTTGGTGAATAAAGTCAAAAATAGCCAAGAAGGAAAAGAAGTTTTTCGTAAATTGAGCTTGGTGACCGATCGATTTTTATCGGTCACCCTAGATTATTTGGGATGTATCCCTTCAGATGAATATCTCACGATGGCGGTGGCGCAACAACGGGCCGTCTGTGAACTCTACCCTCGCGCACCTTCGAGCCGTGCGTTGTCTTCCTTGGTGTCCACGCTTCAGGATTGGAGAGGAACCCATTCCTGCCAAGGGGGCCTTCAATTATTTGGACCATCGGCTTTGGCCGCGACGCGAACTATGACGGAAGGATAATGCATGAAACGTGGTGCTGTGACCGCTGAGCCAGAAACAACAAAGCCTGCACTGCCAACGAAATTGACGTTGAACAATCAAGAACGTGAGGATCTTATCAAAGAGTTCTTGCCAGTGATCAAATACATGGCGATGCGTTTAGCCATGCGGGTATCCAGTGGGTTAAACGTGGAAGATCTTATGAGTGCCGGTATGGTGGGATTACTGGATGCGTTAACCAAGTTTGATCCTTCACGCGAAATTAAATTCAGGACATATGCAGAATTTCGTATTCGTGGCGCGATGTTGGATGAAATCCGAGCCATGGATTGGGTACCTCGATCCTTGCGGGAACGGATTGGCAAAATCCATCATGCGGCCAATGAATGGACAAAACGAAAAGGTCGCCCTCCGACGGAAGCCGAATTAGCGGAAGCCTTAGGTATCGATGCCCAGGAAGTAGATGAAACTCTCCTGCAGGCCAAAGGGGCTGTTGTTCTGAGTTTGGACGACCTAGGAAGTAATGACGAAGATTCACATCCTATCCTAGATGCGCTGGCTGATCGGGATCAGCCCAATCCCTTAGAATCATTGGTATCCGAGGATGCTCGCCGTGCATTGGTTGATGCGATTGAGCGGTTGCCCGAACGACAGCGCTTAGTCCTCACCTTGTATTATTTTGAAGAATTGACGATGAAGGAAATCGGGGTCATTCTTCATGTCACAGAATCACGTATTTGCCAACTTCATGCACAGTCTATGGTTCGGCTCAAAGCCCTTCTCCATAGCAGACTTGCCCGATAACAAGAAAGTAGACAGCAACGAGTCGGAGGACCTAAAAAAGATTAAGGCTTTATGGGAAACTCAGCTTTCGTTCCCTCTTTTTAGACCGTGTTTCTATTGCAATGTTCAGATAGCCACCCCGATACTCCCTCGCCCTTAAACTGTTATACCCTATTTCTATTTCATTATTTCTTGGTCTTTTTTCAGGTGAGCATACCGTCTGCTCTAGCCTGCATAGAGGGAGCGCTTTCTAGCAAGGCGTCGATGACATCATCAGGTACTTTGAGTGCTTGGATGACCGGATGGGTTCGAATCGCGTTTTCAGAGAAAGAGGTTGGATCTAAGGCATGTGTGGCAAAATGATTGGCCAAGCAGATAATCGGAGTGCTTTTGGAGGGAGAGGTTGCTAAATGATAGGAATGGTCTTGATGAAGGTTAATGACTTCTTTCACGGAATCAGGAAGCCCCCATGCTTCGGCTAATTGTCGGCCCACCTCTACATATGATTCTTGCATGAGGGTCACAATGGTGGTCCATGGAATCCGTGAAGCCGGATCCTGTTGATATTGATTGACGATATGAATAATGAGTGGCTTGCCTATGGCACAGAGTAATCCGCTAAGAAAAGCCGTCTCAGACTTACAGCCAATAAGCTCAGCAATAGATTTTGCGTAAAAGGCCGTCGTCACCATATGTCTCCATAAGCCTTTGACCTCACGGTCATACCCATGAACCTTGAAGGTCCCGGACTGTATAGACAAGGTGAACGCAGTGCCTGCTACGGTATTGAGTCCGAGCCATGCAATGGCTTGCTGTAATGACTCGATTTGGCGGGTGGTGCCCTGGACTACAGAATTCGAGGTTTGGAAAAGTTTGGCGGTGAGAATGGGATCCTGTTCAATCACCGCCGTAAGCTTGGAGGCACCCGCCTTTGGATCAGTGGCAAGGGCGAGCACTTGATTGGCAATTTGGGGGAGCGGTGGCAAGTCAAAGTCTTGCTTAGCCAACTTCTCCATCACCACCATTAAGAGTACTTCAACTGTTTTTTCGTCTGGGGTAGAGAGAGCCGTCATTGTTTGTCCTTACGAGTGAGAGGGGTTGTGTCCTTCTTATCCAATGCCAATGTGTTTCTTGTTCCTGCAATCCTTCAATAATAAATAGTATGTTTTCGGTAGGAAAAGGATCAGGCTTGAGAAGAGAGGTTTTGCAAACTTGAGATTCATACATTGTTTCGACTTGAGTAAGGAGAAAATGGAACCGAAGAAGAAAGAAATTGAAAAAGGAAAAAGTGGTTGGAAAATATGATGGGAGAGTTGCTTGATGAACCTGTCTGAAAGTTTAACGGAAGAGAAGCCAATAGGAGCTGAACATTCTCCTTTGGCATCTCGCTATACAATTTTGCTGGTTGATGATGAAAAGCTTGTCCGGATGGTAGCGAAACGTCGGTTGACTATACTAAATCACAGGTTGTTGGAAGCTGAAAATGGCAGACAAGCGTTGGAAATTCTTCAACAGGAACGGGTAGATCTGGTTCTATCTGACTGGATGATGCCGGAAATGGATGGCCTTGCCTTATGTGAAGCGATAAAGAACGATGATCAGTTGAAATCTACTCATTTTATTTTGATGACAGCTTTGGATCAGCCATCACAAATTGCGGAAGGGCTCAGTCAAGGTGCTGATGATTTTTTGCCCAAATCCGCGTCTGATCAAGAAATTCTTGCTCGAGTTACGGCGGGACTTCGTACCCGGCAACTATTTTTAAATCTTCAAGAATCCAATCGGTTGATTACAGAAAAGCAAACACAGCTTGATTCAGAATTACATTCCGCGTCTGAATTTGTCCGCTCGTTGTTGCCCGCTCCTGGAAAGGTGGAGCATGGTATTCAGCTAGCATGGGAATTCCTGCCCTCCTCGCAATTGGGGGGAGATTTGTTTCAAGTAACCCCGTGGGGGGATGATCACCTGGGAATCATGATTTTGGATATGTCCGGCCATGGTACAGGACCGGCGTTGCGAGCGGTCTCGTTGGCTATGTGGTTTAAGGGTGAACATATTGTGCGGACCTTTCCCAGCTATGATCCTGGTGAGATAGTGACTCAGCTTAATGCAGAGAATCCGATGACCGATCAGGGGGACTATTTCACTATTTGGGTAGGCGCGTATCAGTTGTCAACTCGGACTCTACGATATGCAACAGCAGGGCATCCTGGAGGTATATTAGTGAGGAAAGATGCTCCCTCAAGGGTGTTAGGAGACAAGACGTGGCCAACCGGGTTTTCTCCAAATGAAAGCTATCAGACCGAATCCATTACACTTGCCGATAAAGACAGACTTTACTTATTTAGTGATGGGATTTATGAAGTGGTTGATGCAGAAGATCAGATTTGGGGAAGGGAGCGATTACAGCAAGCTCTTGAGAAAGTGTATTCTCGTCCAATGAGATTGGGCCTTAAGAGTGTTATCCATGCCGGTCGCTCCTGGCAGGTAGATGGTGTATTTGGTGATGATGTGGCCTTACTTGGGGTGGAATTTAATGGGGAAGTGAGGCAAGAACAATCATGAGTCATGCTCACCCTCGCATCTTGCTTGTGGACGACGATGAGCTGAATCTGGAGGTCCTGGTTGAATGCCTCAGGCATGAGCCCTATGAATTGATTCAGGCTCATAGTGGCATTGAGGCCTTAGATCTTCTTCGCCATGATCCTGGTGGGTTTGTGGCGATGGTGTTGGATCGGATGATGCCAGAAATGAGTGGTCTGGAAGTCATGACCGAATTAAAGGCTGATGAAAACTTTAAATGGATCCCTGTTGTAATGCAAACCTCTGCTGCCTCACCTAGCGAAATGTGCGAAGGGATGGAGGCGGGCGTCTTTTTCTACCTCACGAAACCCTATGCTCCAGAAACCCTTCGACGGATGGTGAGGACCGCTGTTGAGGAAGGGATGAAATGGGGAACAATTGCACGTCACTTGCAAGTGCAGGTGCAAACTCTCGGATGTTTGCACCAAGGGCGTTTTGAAATTCATACCATGGATGAGGCTTTTAATCTTGCTCTTTTAATCGCGCAGGCCTATCCGAATCCAGATAAAGTTGCGTTCGGGTTAAACGAATTGATTATGAATGGTCTTGAACATGGTAATTTGGAAATTGGTTATGATGAGAAGACCAAGCTACAAGAACAGGATAAATGGGAGGACGAAATTAGGCGTCGTCAGAAGTCCCCTCAATATGCGCACAAATTTGTGGAAATCTTGTTTGAACGCCATTCCGATAGGATTCAGATAACGGTCACCGATCAAGGTTGTGGATTTGATTGGAGAGATTATGAAGAAATTAAAGCCGAGAGGCTATTGGAAAGTCATGGGCGGGGGATTGCCATGGCGAAAGCTCTGAGTTTTGATCATATGGAATATCTGGGAACTGGGAATCAGGTGGTGTGTCAGGTATATCTAAATGAGCCTGTTGGTGTGCAGCAGGGTTCGCGCCAGGATATTGTCGGAATAGACTCCTAATTTTCTGATGTTTGACGTGGATATTCAAAGGCCAATTGATTTGCTTCTGCCTTAAAAAACATCATCACTTCTCCGCAGGTAGTGTATTTTCTTCCTAAACTTTTCTCATCATTCCTAGTGGTTTCCTGCAAGGCAAAATCTGCCTATGCGGACATTCGATGAGAGCAATTTTTGTGTTGGGAAATGGCAGGAAGGGGATTCCAAAAAACGTCAATAATCTCTCTCAAGTCTGTAAATCAGTTACCCGATATTTTCCTGTATCGAAGTCCTTTCCGGTGTTCTAGCTCAGTGGCTAATGATCTTATGCCGATTACAAAGGACTATTTCTTGAATCATGAAGGAAAATTCGCAACAAGGAGTGTGAAACCAATATGCAAGAAGAACAATGCGAAGACGTTGTTTTAGCAGATTCCATTTTAAAGCCGATTGGTGATCTGACTATTTTTGAAGCGAGTCAGTTCCATGAAGACCTTCGTGCTCTGCATCAACAGGAAGGTCCGGTGGAATTAGATTTGTCAGAAATTGATCAAATGGATTCTTCCTGTGTCCAATTGATCGTCGCTGCCACTCGTTCCGGGCGTCTGACGCTAAAGGGATATTCACAACAAATACAAGATCGATTTGAGCAAATAGGATTTGCTCAATTTTTACCATCCTTGCATAGCACGTCATAAAAGTGGGAATGAACATCATCTATTTTTCACAAACGCACAAAAAATAAGAAGAGGTGATGCGTGTCGATTGATTGGATTCTATGGGGAACACTCGTGATTGTCGGAAGTGGAGGGGGATACATCCTAGGCAGTCGAAGCGCGAAAACACGTGTGGCTGGTCTCGAACAACAAGTGCAGGAATCAGCGAATGCATTAGCACAGACTCGGCATAATTGGAAAGAATTTTGTGCCTGTCTCTCACCAGCTTTTCCTGTTTTTGCCGGACAGTTGAAAGCCGTCATTCAAGAAACGGAACAAGCGGCATCCGGACTTATTCAGCGTTTCCAGAAAATCTCGCAACAGGCGCGAGAATCTGCCTTTGAAACCGAAACCATTCTCAGTATGGGGGAAGGGAGTGGAGAGGGTGAAATGACTGTTGAGACGATTCTCAATACGACAAAAGATACGATGCAAATGTTTGTCAATCAAGTGACGCAGACCTCGAGTGTGACGGTCTCAACGGTGAGTGTGATGGAAGAGGCGGTTGACACCACCTCACGAATTGCTGAAGTCGTGGAAGAAGTGGAGTTTATTGCTGATCAAACACGACTGTTGGCCCTTAATGCAGCGATTGAAGCGGCGCGTGCTGGAGAGCATGGACGCGGCTTTGCTGTTGTTGCTGACGAGGTTACCAAGTTAGCCAATCGATCCGGACAGGCAGCAGAACAAATTCGCACGTTGGCGACGGCGGTAAAAGGGACAACGGAGTCGGCCATGTCAGAACTTCATGTGTTGGCGTCGTTGGATTTAACAGAAACATTGCAAGCCCAAAAAAAGATTATGGAAATGACCGAAGTGATGGTATCTAAAAACGCCGCGCTCAAGGAAAGTGTTGGCCAAAATTCTGGGCGAGCTAAAGAGCTTGGAGATGATATTGGCCAAATCGTCATGTCCATGCAATTTCAGGACATTACCCGACAAAAATTAGAACATGTCTATGAACCATTAGAACGTATTTATGCACCGCTCCATGCGGTGGTAGAGAATGGTGGTGGAGCAGATACGTTATCTGAAGTCCTGGAAGAACTTCGCACATTTGAACATGGATACACCATGGAATCGGAACGGCTTACGATAGAAGCCGCACATGCAGGAGAAGAGGCGGTTGTGGTTGGTACGACTGGCGAGTCTGAAGAGGGGGACAATGTCACCTTGTTCTGATAGCGATGAGAAGAAAAAAGTGAGGAGTGAGTAGTAAGGAGTGAAGAATGGAAACTGAGAAGAGGGAAAAACTAAAAATGATTATTCTTCTTGCGCCTGACTCCTTATTGGAGCGAAGTGTCAAAGATGAATGACGTGAGACGATATCAAAGTAACCCGATAACAGAGAGGGACAATCATGGGCAAGACCGTACTCGTAGTTGATGATTCCGTTTCCATGCGGCAAATGGTGAGTTTTACCCTCACCGGTGCTGGCTATGAGGTTGTTGAGGCTGGAGATGGAAAAGAAGCCGTCGATAAATTAAATGGCGGGGCCAAGCCCAATTTGGTGATTACTGATTTAAATATGCCCAACATGGACGGCATTTCTTTGATTAAAGCAATTAGAGGGATGGGCCCTCATAAATTTACCCCAATCCTCATGCTCACCACAGAATCTTCTGATGACAAAAAGAAAGAAGGCCAAAGCGCGGGAGCCACTGGGTGGGTAGTGAAACCATTTAATCCTGAACAAATGTTGGCCACCATCAAAAAGGTTCTTCCGGGATAAGAAAGTTAGATGGAAGAAGGTAGAAGGGAGAAGCGAGAAGAAGAAAATGAGATGGGAGAAGGTAGAAGGCAGAAGCTCAGAACGTGAGATTGGAGATGGAAAAAGCCTACATTGTTGGATGGGAGCTGAGAAGAAATCAAGAGTTAGTGAATCTCTTCTTCTTGCTCCTCCCTTCTCATATCTAACTTCTGGCTATTCCTGTGGAGAAACTGCATAAGAAATTGAACGTATGGCAGAAGGCGATGGATTTGGTGATGAACGTGTATAAAGTCACAGGGGAATTTCCGGTTGATGAAAAGTATGTCTTAACCAATCAAATTCGAAGGGCAGCGGTGAGTGTTCCCAGTAACATCGCAGAAGGAGCCAGTCGTCGAAGTAAAAAAGAATTCATGCAGTTCTTGTATGTAGCCAAAGGCTCATTAAACGAATTAGACACTCAACTGGAAGTAGCCAACCGGTTGGGCTATTTCCCTGAAACGATATGGAAAGCTATTGATGAAGATATGGTGAATATTGACAAAATGATCAGTGGACTCATTCGCCACCAGAAAGGAAAGCAAAAGTGATCGATCCATTAATCTGGCATCCTCCCACATCTCACATCTCACATCTCACATCTCGCGAGGCAAAGCATGGCTGTTGATTTATCGCAATTTCAAGAATCGTTTTTTACGGAGTCTGCTGAGCATGTGGAAACCATTGAGTCAGGGCTCCTAGAGCTGGAACAGCGTCCGCAAGACTTAGATTTACTGAACCGTATCTTTCGGGCGGCGCACTCGATCAAAGGCAATGCGGGGATGTTCAATTTTGCGGCCATTGGAGGCCTGACCCACAAAATGGAAAATGTGTTGGATCTTCTCCGCAATGAGCAAATGCCTGTGACTCCTCAGGTCATCGATGTCTTGTTGCGGGCCTTAGATGGCTTGAAAAGCCTGTTGGATGCTGCGCAAGGTGGTGCTGAGGCTGATGAAGCTGCAATTCAAGGGGTTGAGCAAGAATTGCAGGCTTGTCAAGATGGTCCGCAAGAGGAGCAGGTGGCCACTCCACTTCAAGAAAGGTCAGGGGAGAGCGCATCCTCAGTCAATCCTTGGCGCTTAATAAAAATTGATTGGGTACCGTTGCCTGAACTCTTTCAGCGTGGTTTGGACCCTGCACAAATTTTTAAAGAACTCCATGACTTAGGATCGATCAAAGTCCTACAAGTCCGAACTGATAAAATTCCACCCTTAGAGGCTATGGATCCTGAGCAATGTTATCTCAGCTGGGCGATTGAACTGGAGTCTGATGCTCCGGTAAGTGAGGTCGACACAGTATTTGATTTTGTACGAGACGGGAGTGAATTGACGATTATGGACTGTGCACCGAAACAAGCCGAACCCTATAAACGTGTAGGAGAAATCTTGCTTGAAGAAGGCGTCGTCACTCCAGGAGAAATATCCGATGGTTTGGCCAAGCAAAAACCCTTGGGAGAAATTTTAGTCGAGGAAAAAAAGGCGACGCCACAACAAGTGGATAAAGCCTTGCAAAAGCAGAAACAATTGAAAAAAGGTGAGGTGGCTTCTATTCGAGTGGATACCGAAAAGATTGACAAGCTGATCAACTTGGTTGGTGAGCTGGTGATTACGCAGTCCATGATCACGGATCTTGGCGAAAAGTTTACCATTGAACAATTGCCTGTTCTGCAAGAACGGATTGTGCAGCTTGAGCGCAATACTCGGGAGCTGCAAGAGCGGGTGATGTCAATTCGAATGATGCCCATTGGGTCGGCGTTTCATCGATTCCCGCGTTTGGTTCGAGATCTGTCTGGGAAGAGTGGCAAGCAGATTCAATTAGTGATGTCGGGTGAGGAAACCGAATTAGATAAAACCTTGATTGAAGCCATTGGTGATCCACTGACGCATTTGGTTCGGAATTCGGCTGATCACGGGTTGGAAGGACCAGAGGAACGACTTGCGGCTGGCAAACCTGAACGCGGGACGGTTCGGCTGCATGCCTACCATGACGGGGGCAATATTTGTATTGCAGTAGAAGATGATGGACGCGGGCTCAATCGCGAGAAAATTGTCAAGAAAGCGGTGGAGCGTGGGTTGATTGCCGATGGTGTCAACATGAGTGATGAAGATGTGTATCAATTGATTTTCCGAGCCGGCTTCTCCACGGCGGACACCATTACCGACGTATCCGGTCGTGGCGTGGGGATGGATGTTGTCAAACGAAATATTGAAGGTCTCGGAGGATCAGTTGGCATTGAGAGCAAGCCAGGAAAAGGTTCGAAGCTGACGCTCAAGTTGCCGTTAACTTTGGCGATTATCGATGGGATGACGGTGCGGGTGGGACAGGAGAATTATATTATCCCACTCATCACAGTCACGGAATCGATTCGTCCCAAGCCCAGTGAGTTGCAACGGATAACCGGCAAAGGGGAAGTCGTTCAGTTGCGAGGAGAATGGGTGCCAATGGTACGGCTTTATGAAGCATTCAATACTACGCCAGATGTGACTGATCCTTCTAAAGCTTTGCTTGTGATTGTGGAAGCCGAAGGCAAGCGAGTGGCGGTTTTAGTGGATGAGCTCACTGGACAGCAACAGGTCGTCATTAAGAGCCTAGAAGAAAATTACCGGCGAATTGATGCGATATCCGGGGCAACCATACTTGGTGATGGGCAAGTCGCTCTCATTTTAGATGTCCCAGGATTAGCGAAGCTGGCTCGATCAGGCCATACCGCAGCGGCATAACGAAGAAGTGAAAAGTAAGAAGAGAGAAGGGAGAAGATCGAAGGGAGATGCAAGAGAGAAGAGAAGAATTGATGAGTCTGGATATCCCTTCTTGTTGCTTCGTACATCTCCCTTCTCACATTTCACTTATTCACACAGAAGCAATTATGGGAACACATCTATAAAAAATGTGATCAGGTCGACATTGATCATGAAGGAGGAAAACTATGTCCACGGCAACCATTGAACCGAGCGAGCAACAAGATATTCGAACGACCTATTCCAGTGATGGACAACAGTACTTGACCTTTAATCTGGCAGATGAATTTTATGGCGTAGACATATTAAAAGTTCAAGAAATTAAAGGCTATACCAATGTCACAAAAATCCCGAATACCCCGGAGTATCTCAAAGGGGTCTTAAACTTGCGAGGTACAATCGTGCCGATTGTGGACCTTCGGCTGAAATTTGGCATGGGAGTAACCGAACCCACCTCGTTTACGGTGGTCGTCGTTGTGAATGTCCGTAACCGTGTCATGGGATTTTTGGTGGATGCGGTGTCAGATGTCTTGGATATGAATGCCAAAGATATTCAGCCTCCTCCGGAATTAGGAAGTTCCGTTGACACCACATTTGTCGCAGGTATTGGCAACTCGAATGATCACCTTGTGACATTACTGGATATTGATCGGGTCTTAACGGATGAAGAAGTCAAAACGGTAGAAGATATTCCTACTGATCCCGAGAGCATTCATGAGACGGCATAGTTTTGACGTGAAGAGAGAGTGCAGAAAGGAACAGAAGATATACAACTCAATAGGGTCGTTCGGAGAGAGGATTGATGATGAGCGGCAAACTTAAAGCCAAGGATGAAAAAGTCATGAACAGTACAAAAAAAAGTGTCTTCAGTTTAGGTATCACAGGGAAGTTAGTCGTCTTGTTCGTCATTTTCGGAGCCATTCCCATGACTGCGGTGGGCCTCATTGCCTTCGGGACTGCCGAAGACATGAAAGCCAAGGCCGGCGCCCGGTTTCAGTCAGAAGCCAAGGGGCTAGCCGAAAAAATTGATCGCAATCTCTTTGAGCGCTATGGTGACGTGCAAGCCTTTGGTTATAACGATGCGATCACGCGTACGTCACAGTGGTATGACCCCACGGAATATAACGTGGTCAGTCAAGTCATGAATAAATATGTGGCGGCGTATGGTATTTATGACTTGGCCATGCTTGTTGATCCGGCGGGTCAACTCATTGCGGTGAACTTTCAGAACGCGCAAGGAGAGCCGATCGACTCCAAATTTTTGTTTGAGAAAAACTTCAAGGAGACGGCCTGGTTCAAAGCTTTGGAAGCAGGCGAATTTACGACCAAGATGCCCTTTACGGCGCCGGGCAATGACATTTCCTCCGGCACGTTTATCGAAGATGTACATATTGATACGGATGTGAAGCAGGTGTTAGGAAATGATGGGTTGGTCATGGGCTTCTCGGCGCCCGTCTATGATGAAAATGGCAGGGTCGTGGCCTATTGGACCAATCGTACGAACTTTAGTGTGATCGAGCAAATGTTTGCCGATGTGTATGTCAATTTGAAAGAACAGGGGTTTCCGAACGCTGAGTTAACCGTCTTAGATGGCCAAGGCCGCGTGCTGGTGGACTATGATCCTGGCAAGACCGGCACTCTGGATGTGGTTCGAAATTTCGATGTGCTGATGAAGTTAAACTTGGCCGAAAAAGGTGTGGAAGTGGCCCAAGCGGCGGTGCGAGGGGAATCAGGGTTTGCGTTTGCCCACCATGCGCGGAAAGGGATCACCCAAGTTGGTGGCTATACCCATTTGCAAGGCGCCTTAGGTTTTCCGGGTATGAACTGGTCAGTGTTGGTGCGGGTACCTGAAGAAGAAGCGGTAGCCGAAGCCCTTGCCATCCAGAACAAAGTCCTCATGATGGGCCTTATCTGCTTGGCGTTGCTCATGCCCTTGGGCTGGTGGATTGGCCGCAAAGGGGCGACGCAAGTACGCATGATTCAGGAAGCTGCCGACCAAATGGCTCAGGGAGAGTATGCCACCCGGGTGGCCGTCAACACTCACGACGAGATTGGGCAGTTAGGGACGGCGTTTAACACGATGGCCCAAGAGATCGAAGGCAATATTGCGCAGGGGAAGGAATTTCAGGGCAAGATGGACGCCATCAGTAAGGCGCAAGCGGTCATTGAATTTCAGATGGACGGGACTATCCTGACAGCCAATGAGAACTTTTGTCAGACCCTGGGCTATCGGTTGGAGGAGGTCCAGGGGCAACATCATCGGATGTTTGCGGAACCCAGCTATGCCTCCTCGCCCGAGTATGCGGCGTTCTGGGCCAAACTCAATCGAGGGGAATTTGATGCGGGGGTGTATCGACGGCTAGGTAAAGGGGGCAAAGAAGTGTGGATCCAAGCCTCCTACAATCCTATTTTCGATGTGAATAACAAGCCGGTGAAAGTCGTGAAGTTTGCCACGGATATCACGGGGCAGAAGCAAGCGCAGAATGAAGTGGAGCGGCTCATTGCGGCGGCGGCTAAAGGACAATTGGAGGACCGCATCGAGACAGCGCGGTTTGAGGGGTCCTCGAAAGATTTGACCGACAGCTTCAATCAATTGCTCACCGCAGTGGAGACCCCGCTGAAGGAAGCCCGGACCGTGTTGTCGGCGGTGGCTGACGGAGACCTGAGTCACCAGATGACGGGACAGTATGAAGGGCAATATGCAGAGATTCAAACCAGTCTCAACGCGGCCATTACGAACCTGACCGGCATTGTGCAGTCGGTGCGGGAAGGCGCGGATCATGTCAGCACCGCCTCGGCCGAAATTACCAAAGGGAATGAAGATCTATCACAACGAACCTCAGCGCAGGCGGGGGCCTTAGAAGAGACCAGCGCCTCGATGGAAGAGATGACCTCGACCATCAAGCAAAACGCAGATAACGCGAAGCAAGCCAATCAGCTCGCGGTGACAGCCCGCGAAGTCGCCGAAAAGGGTGGGGCGGTGACGGAGAAAGCCGTCAATGCGATGGATGAGATTAATAAGAGTAGTAAGAAGATTGCGGATATCATCAACGTGATTGATGAGATTGCGTTCCAAACGAATCTCTTAGCGCTCAATGCCGCGGTGGAAGCCGCGCGAGCCGGGGAGCAGGGCCGGGGCTTTGCGGTCGTGGCCTCAGAGGTGCGGAATCTGGCGCAACGTTCGGCAACGGCGGCCAAGGAGATTAAGTCGTTGATCAACGAATCCGTACAAAAGGTGGGCGATGGAAGTGACCTCGTGAATCAGTCGGGCCAAACCTTACAAGAGATAGTGAATTCAGTCAAACGGGTGACGGATATTATTGCCGAGATCAGTGCGGCCTCGC
Organism: Nitrospirales bacterium; assembly: GCA_965223635.1. Lineage (GTDB taxonomy): Bacteria > Nitrospirota > Nitrospiria > Nitrospirales > UBA8639 > Nitrospira_E. Next base: position 613,755 of record OZ245007.1, on the reverse strand, counting down.
AGGAGCAAGCCAGTGGGATTGATCAGGTGAATAAGGCGGTGATGCAGATGGATCAAGGGACCCAACAAAATGCGGCGCTCGTGGAACAGGCCACCTCGGCATCACAGTCGATGAAGCAGCAGGCCAGAGAACTCACGCGTCAGGTAGCGTTTTTCAAAGTGACTAACGGACAAGCGGTGGACGGTGAGGCTTCAGCACAGCCGACTAAACAATCGATGGCGCTACCGAAAGCAGTCAGTCCTGCGGAAACGTCCGTCCGCCCGGTGCCCCAACCCGCGGCGGTTGGTAGTAGTAATGGCCACAAGGCCTCGAAAGAAGAGGATGATTTTTTCGAAGCATTTTAAGCGGAAACACGGCGACTATGAGGCGAACGATTCTTTGTTTGTCTCACACATCGTCAATGTTTCTTAATGAGACGAACCTATTGAGGAGGATGGAATGAGTAAGGTGTGGAACCAACTAGGAGTAGGGACAAAAGTTATCATAACGACATTAATTGTCTTGGCGGGACTGTTAGTAAGTGGAGCCTACTTCATAGGTCAACAACTAGCGGGGGATCTGAATCGAGTTTTAGCCACACAAGCGGAAATAGTGGAAAAGCAAATTCGGGTCACTCGCGCTTATGTGGCAAAGCAATTTGTGGTAAAAGCCAAAGGGGCTGGCATGAAGGTCAGCATGGACCATGAGGCTCCTGATACGATTCCTTTTCCAGCTACCTTTACTCGGGAAACCTCGGAAGCTTTAGCAAAGGAGGGAGTGTACAACGCACGTGTCATTAGTGAAACCCCCTTAAATCCTCGTAATGCCCCTCAAGATCAATTTGAAAAAGATGCGGTATCGGCTCTAAGTAACGGAAGTGAAGAATACACGACAACGGAATTGGTAAATGGACAATTGATGTATCGCCGGGCCACAGCAGATTTGGCCAGCGTTCAAGCCTGTGTTGGTTGTCATGAAGGCAAACAAATTGGGGATATGTTGGGAGCCGTGTCTGTCCAAATTCCTATGGATATCCCGATGGCTCAATTAAACTCGAATTTACAAAATATGTATTGGGGTATTTTCGCGGTTGGGTTACTGATGGTCGGACTGTTGTATTTGACGATCTCTCGGCTAGTCGGGAAACCACTCCAAGACTTGCAAGTGGTCGCCACAGATGTGAGCAAAGGAAATTTAGACGCTCGAGCTGAAGTCACAACCCAAGACGAGATTGGGCAGTTAGGGAACGCCTTCAATACGATGGCCCAAGAGATCGAAGGCAATATTGCCCAGGGTAAGGAATTTCAGGGCAAGATGGAAGCCATTAGTAAGGCGCAAGCGGTCATTGAATTTCAGATGGACGGGACTATCCTGACAGCCAATGAGAACTTTTGTCAGACCCTGGGCTATCGGTTGGAGGAGATCCAGGGGCAACATCATCGGATGTTTGCGGAACCCAGCTATGCCTCCTCGCCCGAGTATGCGGCGTTCTGGGCCAAACTCAATCGAGGGGAATTTGATGCGGGGGTGTATCGACGACTAGGTAAAGGAGGTAAAGAAGTGTGGATCCAAGCCTCCTACAATCCCATCCTGGATGCCAATAACAAGCCGTGTAAGGTGGTGAAGTTTGCCACGGATATCACGGGGCAGAAGCAGGCGCAGAATGAAGTCGAGCGGCTCATTGAAGCGGCGTTGCGAGGGCAGTTGGAAGATCGTATTGCGACCGAGCAGTTTGAGGGCTCATCCAAAGAGTTAACGGAAGGGTTCAATCAGTTACTCACTGCGGTGGAGATGCCGCTGAAGGAAGCTCGGACCGTGTTGTCGGCGGTGGCTGACGGAGACCTGAGTCACCAGATGACGGGACAGTATGAAGGGCAATATGCAGAGATTCAAACCAGTCTCAACGCGGCCATTACGAACCTGACCGGCATTGTGCAGTCGGTGCGGGAAGGCGCGGATCATGTCAGCACCGCCTCGGCCGAAATTACCAAAGGGAATGAAGATCTATCACAACGAACCTCAGCGCAGGCGGGGGCCTTAGAAGAGACCAGCGCCTCGATGGAAGAGATGACCTCGACCATCAAGCAAAACGCAGATAACGCGAAGCAAGCCAATCAGCTCGCGGTGACAGCCCGCGAAGTCGCCGAAAAGGGTGGGGCGGTGACGGAGAAAGCCGTCAATGCGATGGATGAGATTAATAAGAGTAGTAAGAAGATTGCGGATATCATCAACGTGATTGATGAGATTGCGTTCCAAACGAATCTCTTAGCGCTCAATGCCGCGGTGGAAGCCGCGCGAGCCGGGGAGCAGGGCCGGGGCTTTGCGGTCGTGGCCTCAGAGGTGCGGAATCTGGCGCAACGTTCGGCAACGGCGGCCAAGGAGATTAAGTCGTTGATCAACGAATCCGTACAAAAGGTGGGCGATGGAAGTGACCTCGTGAATCAGTCGGGCCAAACCTTACAAGAGATAGTGAATTCAGTCAAACGGGTGACGGATATTATTGCCGAGATCAGTGCGGCCTCGCAGGAGCAAGCCAGTGGGATTGATCAGGTGAATAAGGCGGTGATGCAGATGGATCAAGGGACCCAACAAAATGCGGCGCTCGTGGAACAGGCCACCTCGGCATCACAGTCGATGAAGCAGCAGGCCAAGTCCTTGTTAGACCAAGTGGCTTTCTTTAAAACCGATGACCAACATTCTGTGAGGACTGGGGGAAAAATAGGAGGGAATCAAAATAACTCCAGTCATGATCAAAGCCATACTTTGGCCGCGGACCATTCCCCAACTGCCGCACAGGCGGCTCCAAAACCATCAACGGTAGTGAGTTCTAAGCCCGTATCGGTGGGGAGCAGTAATGGCCATAAGGCGAGTTCGGTTGATGATGATTTTTTTGAAGAATTCTAAATAAGTGAGAAGGGAGAAGTAAGAAGGGGGAAGAAACGTCTGTATCCTTCTTTTTGCTTCTTCCTTCTATCTACTCCCTTTCCTAGTCCTGCAAGTTGACTGTTCCAGGTATTGTCATGTACCCTTCACCTCCCCCAATTACTACGGATGGTAACGTTTACATAATGTCGTCCAACATTTATCGGAGGGAGGAGCTATGAGACGAGGAGCAACAATCTCAATGATGTTTGGGGTATGTGTGTTGGGGTTACTCTTGGTGTTGCCCGCTGGACAAGCTGCGGACATATCGAAGGGCAAAGCAGCCGAGTACGTATTAGCTGCAGTGAAAGCTGCAAGAACGGTTTTCGTAAAGGGAGTCATTGCTGATGCGAAAAAAGGCGGAGTGAAGCCTAATGAAGATTGGGTGAAGGATGATCATGGCATCATGCTCCCTGCACAATTTGTCAAAGAAATTGGGAAAGAAGTTCGGGATTTTGAGATCGGTCTTCTTGGAACGGACCCATTATATGCTTCAAATGCGGCAAAAAGTCCTAAAGAAAAAGAAATGCTGGCTGCATTAGCCGGTGGGAAAGCAAAGGTCATTACAGGTGAAGATGGTGGGAAGACGATCGGTATGTCCGCAGACTTTGCGATCGTTGATAGCTGCGCTTCTTGTCACAATGAGCATCCCAAGACTACAAAAAAAGATTGGAAAAAAGGGGATTTCATGGGCGCGATAGTTGTCCGAATGAAATAACCTTCATTTCTCAGGCAACCGCCTTATGTTATGGCGTGGATGGTGTCAGAGCCGTCCACGCCATTTTTTTGTCTACTTCTTTATTCAACTCGCTCTCCGTCCCTTCTCAGTCTCAAAAATACTGAAAAAGCCTACTTATTTTTGTTGGGTTTTGTGCCGATAGATATCAGAACATGAGTAGTCTGTCCCCAATACATCCACGAGAGATGCGTGTTGTTAGAGGTATGTGAATGGGAATCATTGATCTGCTGTGGGGGCTGGTATTAGTGGGCATGACCGTAGCCTTTGGCATGGCATTAATCGGTGTTCGGGCGGCTAAACGTCATGATGTAACCTCTCACAGAAAATGGATGACAGTGTCCTGTGTGTTGGTCGGTATTTGGCTCGTCGCCTATGTCACGAAACAACTGATGTTTGGGAGAGATCATTTTGGCGGGACACCAGAAGAATATTGGATGTTGTATATGCCCTTGCTTGTCGTGCATACGGGGCTGGCCCTTATCACGATTGGTCTTGGCGGTACCAATATGGTGATTGGGTTACGTCGTCTTCGGCATGGAATTGGGGTAGGAGCTATGGTGGCGGGAGTGTCTTTGCATCGCAAGTTAGGGCACATCATGGAATGGACGTTTGGGGGAACAATTGTGACAGCGTACTTCGTGTATCTCATGTTGTTTTCTTGGTTCCCCGCAGAATGAGGAGAAGGGAAAAGGTAGAAGTGAGAAGCGATATGGCGCAAGCACGTATGATAGACGATAGAGATAGGTATCCCCGACTTCTTACTTTTTCCATCTTCCTTCTCACTTCCTACTTCTCACATTCATAGGATGTATTTATGAGCGCAACTTTAACTGATCGAGAATTTCAGCAGTTTCAAACACTGATTTATGAGCACGTGGGTATTACCTTAGATGCCCCCAAAAAAAGTTTGTTGACCTCACGTCTTGGGAAACGTTTACGGGAGTTGGAGCTATCCTCGTATCAAGCCTACTTTGATCGTGTCAGTAGCAAAGGCGGGGAAGAAGAATTGATCCGTTTAGTGGATCTGGTCTCTACTAACAAAACAGACTTTTTTCGTGAACCAGTGCATTTTGACTTTCTTTGCGAACAAGTCCTTCCTCAACTGGAATCAACGCGTACCATTCGGATCTGGTCCTCTGCCTCATCTTCAGGAGAAGAACCCTATACGATTGCGATGACACTGTTTGATGCTTTGCCAGACCTCACAAGCTGGGACGTAAAAGTCTTAGCTTCCGATATTTCTACGCGTGTATTAGCCAAAGCGGCCTCAGGAATTTATGAGGAGGAGCGAGTCTCACAATTGCCAAAAGATATTGTTCGTCGGCATTTTCTTCGGGGGAAGGGAGAGCAGGTAGGAAAGTTAAAAGTTCGTAAACAGTTGTCGGAGATGATTGCATTTCGCCGGATTAATTTGATGGCTCCGGCCTTTCCCATTCGCACCCCGTTGGATGTGATCTTTTGTCGCAATGTCATGATTTATTTTGATCGTCCTACTCAAGCTACCTTGATGGGGAAGTTTTATCGTTATTTACGTCCTGGAGGCTATCTCTTTATTGGGCATTCAGAAAGCCTGCAATGGATTGAGCATCAGTTTGACTATGTGAAACCTACAATTTATCAAAAGCCCTTTGAATAATGAGAGAGCCGTAAGGAGTAAGCAGTCAGGAGTTAGAAGTGAGGAGTAAAAACTTGAACGATTCGTCTCTTACCTCTTGCTCCTTACCCCTTACTCTTCATTCCTAACTGTAAGAACTTATGTTAGCCACTAACATGGAATTTGGGCATATTCGCCGAATACACGATACCCGTTTTCCCTATGAGGTAGCGGTGATTTTGCCTGGAGAGTATTTTGTCAGTGAAGAGCCAAAAGTCGTCTATACCGTCTTAGGTTCCTGCATTTCGGTGTGCCTGCGAGATCCTTTGGTTAACGTTGGCGGCATGAATCATTTCATGTTAGCCGCACCCTCCAAAACAGAAAGCCATGATAATTGGGCAGAGTCTGGACGGTATGGAAGTTTTGCTATGGAAATGTTGATCAATGAAATTCTCAAGCGAGGTGGGAAGAAGGAACGATTAGAAGCCAAAGTCTTTGGAGGAGGGAAAATTTATGATGGGACCATCGATATTGGGGCGAAAAATGCGGCATGGGCCTTAGCGTTTCTTGAGCAGGAAGGTGTTCCCCTCATGAAAGCTAATGTGGGGGATGTGTGTCCAAGGAAAGTCTATTTTTTTACAGACTCCGGAAAAGTATTGTTGAAGAAGTTAGATCGGGTTGTGGCGAAAACGATTGCGGAGGAGGAGGGGCAGTACCGAGCAAAACTGCAACAAGCTCCTGCGCAGTCCGAGGTAACTCTTTTTTAAGAGATAAGGTCAAAGTGAGAAGTGAGAAGTAGGAGAGAAGCAAAGAGTCCGGATCTCTTTTCTTCTTACTTCTCCCTTCCTACTTTTTACTATTCAGGGAGGGGATATGAGTGACGGGAAGATTCGAGTCTTGATTGTTGATGATTCTGCACTTATTCGTGGCGTGATGACGGAAATTCTTTCAGAAGATCCTGCGATAGAAGTTGTTGGTGCAGCACCTGATCCTTATGTTGCACGCGATAAGATTAAAACTTTAGCTCCGGATGTTCTGACTCTAGATGTAGAAATGCCCAAGATGGATGGGTTGACCTTTCTTCAAAAACTCATGGCTGCGCGGCCCATGCCTGTGGTGATGGTCAGTTCGCTGACTGATAAAGGTGCGGCCACGACGATGCAAGCTTTGGAAACGGGAGCCGTAGACTTTGTAACCAAGCCCACCGTGGACATCCAACATGGACTAGAAGATTTGGCTCGGCAAATTACGAGTAAAGTCAAAGCCGCGGCCCGCGTGATGGTAAAAAAGCGAACGCCCCAGGCAGATTGTTCTGAACGTATTAAAACCTTAGCGGCCCAGTCAGCCATGATTAAAACCACTGACACCATCATTGCAATTGGCTCTTCAACCGGTGGGACGGAAGCGCTTCGCGAATTGTTGGAAGTGTTGCCACCAAATACGCCGCCGATTCTCATGACGCAACATATGCCAGAGCGTTTTACGAAAACCTTTGCAGATCGATTGAACGAATTATGTCAAATTGGAGTCAAGGAAGCAGAAGAAGGGGACAGCGTGCTACCAGGCCAAGCTCTATTGGCTCCTGGAAACTATCATATGGAATTACGGCGCAGTGGCGCCCGCTATTATGTGACGTTGAATCAAGAACCTCCTGTGAATCGGCATCGGCCGGCTGTAGATCCGATGTTTCAATCCGTGGCCAAATTTGCCGGGGCGAACAGTGTTGGCGTGATATTAACAGGCATGGGAAATGATGGGGCGGCTGGCATGTTAGAAATGAAAAAAGCAGGCGCATTTAATCTTGCACAAGATGAAGCTTCCTGTGTGGTATTTGGAATGCCAAAAGAGGCGATCAAAGCTGGCGGAGTCGATAAAATTCTGCCATTGACGGATATTCCTTCGGCAATTCTTGCCCATCTTAATATTCTTTCTCATCGGTAAAGATCTGTATGACAAAAGCCGAGAAATTCAAGAACTTGGTGTGATGTGACAGCCAAGATTTGTCTATGTACGTGAAAAAATTGAAATCAAAAATTTTCAAATTCCCTTCGGAGCGATGAAATTGAGATTTTTGGAGATCGCATGATGATGGAATTTATTTTCCTCTTCATAGGTATGGCGCTAGGAGCGTGGGGAACGAAGTATTGGCTTTATCAAAAGGTCTGGCCTGAACGAGAAAAGGCATTAGTACAAGAAACCGAAGACCGGGTGCGGACTCAAACGCATCAACAGGATGCTGCGATGTTGAATCCGGTTATTGACGATGCCATGGCGCAAATCCAAGAGGTGGTCAATATCGTTGAAGAAGCCGTGATTGAGTTGATTTGCCGATTTCAGGAAATTACGGATGGAGCCATTCAAGAAGCCAATGTGACCGCTGCTCAGTTTCAATCTTCGTCGAGTGATGATGGTCAAAATGATGCCTCGCTACTAGATGAAACCAATCTAATTATTGGGACGTTTGCGCAAAGCGTAGTGGAATCGTCCCAATTAGGGATGGATGTCGCGATGGTGGTGGAAGAAGTTGAAGGAAGCACTCAACGCATTACCCCGTTGCTGGAAGAAATCGAGTTTATCGCGGATCAAACTCGCCTCTTGGCGCTTAATGCGGCGATTGAAGCGGCCAGGGCCAAAGAGCATGGAAGGGGTTTTGCCGTGGTTGCCGAAGAAGTGGCCAAATTGGCCAATCGCTCTCGAGTGGCGGCAGCCAATATTCAAAGCGTTGTGTCGGAAGTAAACGGGAGTACGGACAAAGCCATCACGGCTCTTCAAGGATTTGCCTCAATTGATCTTACCGGTGCTCTGACCACACGAGAACGTATTGCAGATATCACGAAAATTTTAGAAGAAAAGAGTGAGACATTACAAGCTGGGGTTTTGCATGCCACGGAATCGGCTCAAAAGCATGCCAATCAGGTGACGGACATTGTGATGTCCATGCAATTTCAAGATATCTCACGGCAACGATTGGAAAAAGTCGTACAACAATTGGGAAGCCTTCGTGACCAAGTTCAGGTATGGAAGGCCACAACGATTGAAATGCCTGAATGTGTGTCTAGCGGTGAAGCCAATGCTACCGATTGATCGAAAGGGAATGATACATGAGTGAAATGGATGAAGCCATACAAGAGTTTTTAGTAGAAAGTGATGAAAACTTGAGTCAAGTCGAGCGTGACTTGTTGGAACTTGAAACACATCCAGATGGACCAGATATTCTGGCCAACATTTTTCGAGCCATTCATACCGTTAAAGGAACCTGTTCTTTCCTAGGATATTCCAAGCTAGAAAGTTTAGCTCACACTGGTGAAACGCTACTCAGTTTGCTGAGAGACGGGGATATTTCGTTGACCCCTGATATTGCGTCAGCGCTACTTAAAATGATTGATGCGATTCGGCAAATGCTGACCTGCATACAGGAAAGCGGTAACGATGGTGAAGAAGAATATCGTGAATTGAAAGCGCTTCTGACTGAACTACAAAAAGGGGGGGACGCCTCGTCTAGCTCAGATGCGGCAACGACGGTTACTGCCGAATCCACTGGGGAAGAACTTGATCCCATTCCAACTGGAGATGAAGGTACCTCTATCGAAGTCCAAGCGGAGCCTGAGGTCTGTGCAGCCTCAGCCCCTGCAATAGAAGTTGGTGGAGGGGTTTCTGCTGGAGGAATAGGCAATTCGGAGAAACAAGAAAAGGCCGCACCTCCTGGAGAGGGAAAGTCGCAATCGGTGGTGGATTCCAGCATTCGAGTAGATGTGGGACTGTTGGACAAATTGATGAATATGGTGGGTGAACTCGTTCTTACGCGCAATCAAATTTTGCAATGTCCGGTTATTCAAGATGACACCTCCTTACAAACTTCCTCTCAACGACTCAGCCTGATTACTTCTGAACTACAAGAAGGCATCATGAAAACCCGCATGCAACCGATAGGCAATATTTTTGGAAAGTTTCCTCGTGTGGTCCGAGATCTGGCTATGAATTGCGGGAAACAAATACGCATCGAGATGGAAGGCAAGGAAACGGAATTGGATAAAACCCTTGTGGAAGCCATTAAAGATCCATTGACTCATCTTGTACGGAATTCAGTAGATCATGGCATTGAAAAGCCAGAAGACCGTCAGAAGAACGGAAAATCTCCGGAAGGGATTTTGCTGCTTCGCGCTTACCATGAAGGCGGGCAAGTCAATATTGAAATTACGGACGATGGTGGAGGAATTCATACAGAGCGCGTAGCTGAAACGGCGGTCAAGCGAGGAGTAGTGTCTCAAGAGCAAATCTCTCGTATGAGCGAACGTGAATTGTTGAACCTCATTTTCATGCCAGGATTTTCCACGGCAGAAAAAGTTACCAATGTCTCGGGCCGAGGTGTAGGGATGGATGTGGTGAAAACCAATATTGAAAAAATTGGTGGGACCATTGATATCCAGACAAATTTAGGCAAAGGCACCACGTTTAAGCTGAAGGTGCCGTTGACCTTGGCCATTATCCCGGCGCTGATTATCACCACGGGTCAAGAACGGTTTGCGATTCCGCAAGTGAGTCTCCTGGAACTGGTTCGCTTAGAAGGCGAACAAATTAAGAAATTTATCGATACCGTGCATGGCGCGTCAGTGTGCCGTCTTCGGGGTACATTATTGCCGCTCTTGTACTTGAATGAAATGGTGGGCCTCGAACCACAACAAGAGGAACATGCAGAAGATGGTGAGAGCGAGGATGTCGTGAATATTGTGGTGTTGCAAGCTGATTCTCAACGGTTTGGCCTCGTGGTTGATGAAATTAATGATACCGAAGAAATTGTGGTGAAACCCTTGAGTAAACAATTGAAGGGTGTGCCTGTCTTTGCGGGGGCCACGATTATGGGAGATGGGAGGGTCGCGCTCATTTTAGATGTGTTGGGTTTGGTCAATCGCGAAGGTATGGCCACTCCACATGCAGAGGGCGAAGGCATTCGTGTGGATCAAGTTGGGAGCGGTGTTGGTGGAAACGGGCATCGCGAAACCCTCTTAATTGTCAAAGTGGGTGAAGAGGGCCAAATGGCTATTCCTCTTAAAATGGTGGCTCGGCTGGAAGAAATTAAAACCTCTTCTTTGGAGCAAGCCAGTGGGCAGGAAGTTATTCAATATCGCGGGGATATTCTTCCCATTATTCGCCTGTCGCAAGTACTCGGAATGCCTGAATCTTCTGAAGCCAGTATGGCCGAGGCACTTCAGATGGTGGTCATTTCCCATGAACAGAGACGGATTGGGTTGGTCGTGGATCGCATTGTGGATATTGTTGATGAACATTTGCAGGCAGAACGAGCGGCCAATAAGCCCGCTATTCTCTGTTCGGCAGTGATTCAGGAATATGTGACAGATGTTTTGGATGTGCAGCAACTCATTGCAGATTATTCCGGCCATCCAATGGAAGAACCCATGGGCGAATTGGTAGGAGTCTAAGACATGAGCGAACCCAAGCAATATTGTACGTTTTTATTGGACGAATTAGTTTTTGGTGTAAATGTGTTGAATGTTCAGGAAGTCATTAAATTTCAACCCATGACTCATGTGCCGTTGGCCTCGAATGTGGTGAGTGGGTTGATTAATCTTCGAGGCCAAATTGTGACAGCTATTGATCTGAGACGACGATTGGAGTTGGACGACAGAGACGAAAATCTCCCGCCCATGAACGTGGTGGTGCGGACTGATGATGGTCCTGTGAGTTTGCTGGTTGATGATATTGGAGATGTCTTAGACGTTTTGGATGATACCTATGAACCGCCTCCGCCAACCATCAAAGGCGTCGCGCGAGAGCTGATTACCGGCGTCCACAAACTTGATGAGCAATTGTTATTGCTTTTAGACCTGGAAAAAGTAGTACTCGTGCCACAAATCAAGGGGGCGTAACGATGCCAGAAGCTGAGCAACGCATGTCAGTGTATGATCAAATCGGCGGAGAAGCAGCGATTCTAGTTACTGTGGAAACCTTTTATCAACGAGTGCTTGGGGACCCTCTGCTTCAACCATTTTTTGAAGACATTGATATGGCCATGTTGAAACGCCAGCAGGTCGATTTTTTTAGCCAAGCCTTAGGAGGGCCGAATATCTATCGAGGCCCAGATATGAAAACAGTTCATGCAAACATGGTTATTGAACAACGTCATTTTGATCGCGTAGCTCATCATTTGGTGTCCACGCTGCAATTTCTCGGTGTGGCTCCAGAACACATTGAGACGGTGGTGCAGACGGTTGGACCGTTGGCTGCCGAAATCGTAAATACCGCAATTGCCGTACAAACAGAAACTATTTCAACAACGCAGTCTAAAAAGAAAAAACGGAAGGAGCAGCGAATGGGACAGAATGGATCACAAAAAAATGGAGGGGCGGCCACGATGGAAGCACCAGCAGATATGATGGATTTAGAAGGGAAGGTGGCAGCGATCGATCGGTCACAAGCCGTCATTGAATTTCATCTGGATGGCACGATTATTACGGCTAATGACAATTTCTTGCAAACAATGGGATACACCCTCCCGGAAATTCAAGGACAACATCATCGGATGTTCGCACCGCCAGGTGTGGCTGAAAGTCCTGAATATGCCGCCTTTTGGGCGAAGCTCAACCGTGGCGAGTTTGACTCAGGGAGATATAAGCGTATCGGCAAAGGTGGCAAAGAGATCTGGATCCAAGCTTCCTATAACCCGGTTTTAGATGAACAAGGTAAGCCCTATAAGGTTGTAAAGTTTGCCATGGATATCACGGACTCAAAAAAACGGTCCGCAGAGCTTGAAAGTAAGATGGATGCGATCAATAAAGCTCAAGCTGTTATTGAATTTAACCTGGACGGTACGATTATCACAGCAAATGAAAATTTCCTCATGACAGTGGGTTACTCCCTGCCAGAGATTCAAGGTAAGCATCATCGTATGTTTGCAGTGCCGGCCTATGCGGCCAGTTCTGAATATGCGGCCTTTTGGGAAAAATTGAATAAAGGCGAATTCGATGTGGGGGTGTATAAACGTCTTGGAAAAGGTGGCAAAGAAATCTGGATTCAGGCTTCCTATAATCCGGTCTTTAATGCTGATGGCGTGGCTTATAAGGTGGTCAAATATGCTACAGACATTACCGAATTTAAAAAGCTGAATGAAGAATATGAAGCCAGAAATACGGCGGTGGGGAATGGTAATGCTGTTATTGATTTTACGCCGGACGGCATCATTCTCGATGCCAATGAGAATTTTTGCGTAACGGTTGGGTATACGTTGGATGAAATCAAAGGTAAGCATCATCGCATGTTCTGCGATCCAACCTATGCCGCTAGTCCCGAATACGCAGCCTTTTGGGCAAAATTGAATCGAGGGGAATTTGATGCGGGAGCCTATAAGCGTATCGGCAAAGGCGGCAAGGAAGTCTGGATTCAAGCCTCGTACAATCCCATCGTGAATTCTAATGGTCAGGTGTTGAAGGTGGTCAAATTTGCGACGGATATTACGGAGGCGAAGCAAAATGAATTGGCCGCAACGCAGGTCAAAAATATGATGGAAAATATGCCGACAAATGTGATGTATGTGGATAGGGATTTAGTCCTCACGTATATGAATCCAAAATCAAAGGATACATTGAGGACATTAGAACATCTGTTGCCGGTGAAAGTTGATCAAATGATGGGGACTTGTATCGATGTCTTCCATAAGAATCCAGCTCATCAGCGACAGATCTTGTCGGATCCCAAAAATCTTCCTTATCAGGGGCATATTCAACTGGGCGAAGAAACTTTGGATCTCCTTGTGAACGCGATTTATGACAAGGATGGTAACTACATCGGAGCTATGGCGACATGGGAAGTCATTACGAAGAAGCTCGAGCAAGAGCGGCAAATCAAAGAAGCTGCGGAACGGGAACGAGAACAACAGGAAAAATTGAAAGCGGGCGTGGAGGAGATAGCCCAAATAGGCAGTAACTTGGCCGGAGCTTCTGAAGAACTGACGTCGGTGAGTGCGCAGATGGGTGCCACGGCAGAAGAAACCTCCAGCCAAGCCAATGTGGTGGCGGCGGCCTCTGAAGAAGTCAGCACGAATGTGCAGTCGGTGTCCACCGGCTCTGAAGAAATGACCGCAGCCATTCAGGAGATTGCGCAGAATACGACGGAAGCCGCTAAAGTTGCGGCCCAAGCCGTAAGTGTGGCTGAGGTGACGAATGATACGGTTGGCAAACTCGGACAGAGCAGTGCTGAAATCGGCAGCATCATTAAAGTGATTAATTCAATTGCGCAGCAGACAAACTTGCTAGCCCTGAATGCCACCATTGAGGCGGCGCGGGCTGGAGAGGCTGGAAAAGGGTTTGCCGTGGTCGCTAATGAGGTGAAGGAGTTGGCCAAAGAAACCACCAAAGCCACGGAAAGTATCAGTCGCATGATCGAAACGATTCAAGGCGATACCAAAGGGTCGGTCGATGCCATTGCGCAAATCACGACTATTATTAAACAAGTCAATGACTATATGAACACGATTGCCAGTGCGGTGGAAGAACAAACCGTGACCACCAATGAGATGGCTAGAAACGTAACGGAAGCATCCAAAGGCAGCATGGAAATCTCGAGTAATATCGTAAATGTTGCCGAAGCGGCCAAGAACACAACGGAAGGCGCGACGCAAACACAACAGGCTGCGGCTGAATTAGCCAGGATGGCTGCTGACCTGCAAACAGTTGTGACCACGCTGACGTAAAAAGTCAGAAGTAAGAAGTGAGAAGGAAAAACGAAAAGATGAAGAATATGGATATGAAAGGTATGAGCAGAGAAAGAGGTGAATATGAGTTCTTCTTTACTCTTGCTTCTAACTTTTCACTTCTTACATTTTACTTGGTAAAGGAGGAAGTATGCGTGCTTTAGTAATAGATGATTCAAAAGCCATGCGAATAATTTTAAAGCAGATTTTGCAGTCTGTTGGTGGGACTGTAGAAGAAGCGGGTAATGGCCAGGAAGGTCTGGATAAGTTGAAGTCTATGGGGACCGCCGATCTTGTTCTGGTGGACTGGAATATGCCGGTAATGAATGGCTTAGATTTTGTTCGAGCTGTTCGTGCCAATCCCACCTATCGGCAATTGCCGGTGATGATGGTCACGACCGAAACGGAATCCTCGCAGATGGGTAAGGCATTAGCGGCAGGAGCCAACGAATATGTCATGAAGCCGTTTACGAAGGACGTCATTCAAGAAAAGCTGAAAATTCTGGGAATCAAATAAGGGAGAAGTTGGAAGTGAGAAGTTAGAAGTAAGAAGTGAAAAGCAAGAGTAGGGAGAGAAGAAAAGAGTAAGGCTTATTCCAATTCTTTTTTCATTCTTCTCACTTCGTACTTCTCCCTAAATTACTGGAGTTATTACGATGCCAAAGATTCGTGTGTTGATTGTTGATGATTCCGTGGTGATCCGACGACTTCTCACGGACGAATTAAAGAAAGACCCTGATATCGACGTGGTGGGGACTGCCGCCACAGGGAAAATTGCCTTGGCCAAAATCCAGCAAACTCCGCCTGATGTGGTCACGATGGACATTGAAATGCCAGAAATGGATGGACTGACGGCGGTGAGCGAAATTCGGAAAACTCATCCCAAACTTCCGATTATCATGTTCAGCACATTGAGCCAACGAGCTGCCAAAGAAACTCTGGAAGCCCTGTCTCGTGGAGCCAATGATTATGTCACCAAGCCGGCGAATGTGGGGAGTGCGGCATTGGCCATGCAACGTGTTCGAGATGAACTTCTTCCAAAAATTAAAGCTTTGGCAGGACAGTCAACAACAGAGCCTCAAAAACCTGTTCGTCCTGTTTCTAAACCAGTCGTCTCCCAAAAGTCCACGCCCTCAGCGGGGAAGAAAGATCAGTCTGTGGATGTTGTTGCGATCGGCGTCTCGACTGGAGGGCCGAATGCTTTAGCCGAGGTGATTCCTCATATTCCGAAAGATTGTCCGGTGCCGATTCTCATTGTTCAGCATATGCCGCCAGTCTTTACCAAATGTTTGGCCGAACGTTTGTCCATCAAGGCCAACATTCCGATTCACGAAGGGCAGCCTGGTGATGTGCTGTCAGCTGGGCAGGCATGGATTGCGCCTGGAGACTACCATATGGGCGTGGAACGAAAAGGCACACAGATTGTGTTAGCTATGAATCAAGATCCACCTGAAAATTCTTGCCGCCCCGCTGTGGATGTGATGTTCCGGTCGGTAGCCAAAGTGTATCACGCGAATGTCTTATGTGCCGTGTTAACAGGCATGGGACAAGATGGGATGCGGGGGGCTGAAGTCATTCGTGAAGCTGGGGGGGTGGTGTTGGCCCAAGATGAAGCCTCGAGTGTGGTATGGGGCATGCCAGGAGCAGTAGTTCAGGCGGGCTTGGCGCATGCGGTATTGCCTCTCTCGCAGATGGCAACTGAAATCATGAGGAAAGTGCGAATCGGACAGGCACAGCCTGTGACCGTTTAGCTGAAAGGAAAATAATGGCGGAATCAGCCTTGTGTCCAGAAGATTTAGACTATATCCGCGAGATGGTGCGGACTCGTGCAGCGATCGTATTGGAACCGGAAAAGGCCTATTTGGTTCAATCTCGGATAGAGCCTGTTGCGAAAAGTGAGGGGTTGGCTTCCATAGGGGAATTGGTGGCCAAGTTAAAGAAAGTGCCCTATGGCGCGATGCACAAAAAAGTGGTTGAAGCCATGACCACGAATGAAACCAGTTTTTTTCGGGATCTGACTCCGTTCCAGGCTTTGCGAGAGCATGTGCTTCCAGACATTATTGCCAGAAAAATTCCAACCAAGCGGTTGAATATGTGGTGTGGAGCCAGTTCCAGTGGGCAGGAACCCTATTCGGTGATGTTCACGATTTGGGAGCACTTTCCTGAACTCAGAAATTGGCACCTGCAATTTTTTGCAACAGATCTGTCAGAGGAAATGCTCGAAAAATGTCGTAAAGGCAAATATAGTCAATTAGAAGTGAATCGCGGATTGCCTGCTGCTTCACTAACGAAGTTTTTTACTAAAAAGGGCATGAGTTGGCAGGTGCAAGATGATATTCGAGAAAAAATTGTTTTTCAATCTATGAACTTGGTTGGGCCTTGGTTGCCATTTCCCACAATGGATATTGTGTTTTTGCGAAACGTCATGATTTATTTTGATGTCCAAACGAAAAAGAAAATTTTAGGCAATATTCGAAAATTTCTTGATCCTCAAGGCTATTTGTTTTTAGGAGGATCAGAAACGACAATCAATCTTGATGATCAATATGAGCGAGTCGCTGTGAGTGGGACTTCATTGTATCGATTAAAGAAGGGATAGGAGGAACCCGCATGCAATTTCTTGAAGAGGAAATTTTAGAGATTACGGAAGCCACGTGGCAGTCGATTCTTGGTTTGGATATTCGTCCTCGTGCATTGCCAGCGTCTATGGGTCCGGTAGAGGGATATTTAACAGGGAAAGTAGAAATTTCAGGGGCTTGGACTGGAGCGGTTTTGTTGCATGGCTCGCGGGAATTGGCAGCTGCCGCCGCTTCGGTGATTTTTTCCCATGAATCTGGTGGTGGCTCTGAGCAGGATTCTATGGATGCGATGTATGAGCTGACAAATATTATTGGTGGCAATATTAAATCCTTGCTTCCTGAGCCTTGCCAGCTTTCTATCCCTTGTGTGGAACAAACAACTGATAAACATATGCAGATGTCTGGGCTGGAGCGTGTGAGTGAGCTGGTGTTTGATTGCCAGGATCAGCCCCTCTTTGTTTCTGTCTGGCAACAACAATGATAGAGGAAAAAGTGCAAAGTACGTGATGCCAAGTGAGAAGAAAAAAATGGACGAAAAAGGAGTTGGGCGTTTTCAAAATAATGTCACGTCTCTTATTCATTTTTATTCCTTGCTTCGTTGAACAGAAAGGTAATGTATGACTGTTGAGACTAATCATCGAGAGTTTACTCGAGTGAAAGTGGCCCTTCACGCGGAATTGCGGGTTGGTGGGAATGTTGTGATCCAAGGACAATTAGATAATGTGAGTTTGAATGGATTACTCCTTTGTAGTGACACTCTCTTACCCGAACACACTCCCTGCATGGTGTTCGTTCATTTAGACGGTGGGCAAGGCGGACCAACCATTGAAGCCCAAGGAGTGGTGACGCGAACGGAAATGAATAAGTTGGCTGTACAGTTTAATGAGATTGTTGGAAATGAGAGTGTGCAACATCTCAGAAATTTAGTGTTGTATAACAGTGGTACACAGGCGAATCAAGTCGAGGCGGAGTTTGAGTCACATATAGGACTGCATGCCAAATCGTAGGGGAACGTTCGCAGTAAGGTGTACGGGCCGAAGGACAACATTGCTGAGCAAGGATTTCATATTTTGTCTTTAGTATTTCTGGAAATCCTTCATTCTTGTGAGCGAAAAACCGATATGAAAGATGTAGATTTTTATGGTTAAGCATAGGTAAGACATTGCGGAGGCTGCGGAGAATTCTGTTGGCGATGAAAGGAGAGGACTATGGTCATTACAGAAAATGTCATTGATGGGAAAACCGTTGCGTCTTTAGAAGGACGGTTTGATTTTGGCGCAAGAAAAACATTTAAAGAGGTCATTGATCGTTCAGTAGAATCTGGAAATCCTGTTGTATTAGATTTAGAGAAGGTGACCTTTGTGGATAGTTCCGCCTTAGGGTTATTAGTCATTTCCCATCAAAATCTTAAAAATAAAAATATCCCATTCTTTTTGGTGAATCCGCAAACCTATGTGAAGCAGGTGTTAGATTTGGCCAATATTGGGAAAATGATTCCTACGTACCAGACTCTGGAGGAGGTTCCTAAAAACCGCCTCGTTTCTCCTGGTGCGCCAGCCTAATTTTCTTGCCATGGACGGTGGCTGTCTTCACCTTACGTGATATGTTGCGCCCCGTTTCCTCTCAGGTTTTCTTTTTTTCTCTCTCTCTTCAGTCAGGAGGGTTGTTTTTGCTCCCTACTCAATCCCATTCACTGGAGAGGCCGTATGTCTAGTTTTTCCAGGACCACCGAGGTTTCATCCACCAGTACCCTTCAGCGTATTCCCACAAGTCAATTACGCCAAGGAATGTTTTTAGTCCGGGTTCTTGATTCTTGGTGGAAATCACCCTTCTTTACTCATCGAAGGTTGTTGAAATCACCTGCCGAGATTCAACAATTACTCAGTTCTGGGATCAAAGAAGTGGAAATAGATACCTCCTTAGGAGTCAGCGTATCGTCCAACGTAGATGCGTATCCTGAAGTGGTCTCAGGAGAATTGACAGATGCATCGCATACCGATTCTGAATTGAATACGTTGACTCCTGATGAATTGGCAACAGAATCAATTGAATCTTCTACTGAAACGAAAATTGAAGACGAGGCCAAGAATCGAGAAGAGCTCGCACTAGTGCGTGACGATGTGTTGGCGGCAGTCGAAGGCATGTTTGATGGGGTGAAGACCGGGCAACCAATCTCTCAACCTGCCTTGCATGCTGCGTCGCAAGTCTTAGTCCAAAAAGCCCTGATGCATCCAACTCTTTTGGCAGAAATTTTATTAGTTGATGCGCTGAAACACTTCGATAAGACACTCTATGCTCATGTGGTTGATACGGCCGTATATTCGATCCTGGTTGGCTTGCAGCTGGGGTGGGAGCAAGAGGCCTTAGAAAAACTTGGTGTAGGGGCCTTATTGCATGACGTAGGGTATATGCGGTTGCCGCAGAACGTTGTGAAAGCTTATTGGAATTGTGGTAACGATTTCCGTTTGCTGCAACAACATGTTGTCATTGGAGAGACTCTTATTCAACGGCAGGAACAATTTTCTAAAGATATTGTGCGCATGGTGGCGGAACATCATGCGTATCAGGATGGTTCTGGCTATGCAAAGAGCCAGTTGAAGGATGAACTTTCAGAGTTTGGACAATTATTAGGGGTCATGGATTATTTTGATGAGCTGTTAACAGTAGGAGGAACAACGGGATCTTTGCCTGCTGCATTGGCTATACGAAGGATGTACCAAGAAGCGCAGAAGGGGAAATTCTCAACACGGTGCATTGAGGCTATGATTCGAACCTTTGGCGTGTTTCCGGTTGGGACACCAGTGCAACTATCAATTGGTGAGCAGGCAGTGGTCGTAAAACAAAATCTGGAAAGTGGCTTGAAACCTCAGGTCAAGATCTTTCGGGACTCTGATGGAACAATCATTAATAGGCCCTGGTTATGTGATTTAGTGAAAGACTCTCATCATGGGCCTGATGTGAGCATCGTGAAGGTCTTAGAGCCAGCTGAGTGTGCCATTGATCCCAAGGAGTATCTCTGATGTCGCTTGGGGCACAGCCTTCACTTACCCAACATTTATGGGATGCGTTAAGCGTTGGGGTCTGTTTGGTTAATGAGGAAGGTACGATCATCCAGATGAATGTTGCGGCTTCCCGTTTGTTGGGTTGGGGAGCTGTCTGCCCCACCGATCTCTCGATATATGATGTGATTGAGCGATGGGAGTCTGATGAGGGAGATCAATCCTCTCCTCAGTCCATATTATCCATGATTAAAGACAAAAAGATTGGCTGGTTTCCTCGCATTCGGGCGCGATGTCGTCAAGAAACTTGGTGTTGGGTTGAAATGAAAGGTGTCGTAATAGAAGAGGAGGAATGTTCGCAATTCCTTTTTATGTTTCGAGATTTAAGCTCAGAAACTCGATTAGCAGAAGAATATAGCCGGCTCGCCTCCATTCCTGAAGAAAGTCCTTTTCCCATTATTGAAGTTGATGAGGAAGGACATCTGCTCTATGCCAATCCTTCTATGGTCAGTCTCATGGAAGAGGCACAAATTGGTCATGATGGATTTACGACGGCGTTGCCTCAGCAATTTCCCGAGCTTGCCGCTCGGTGTTTTTCCCAAGGGCATCTTGAGTCCAATATTGAGGTGCAGGTAGGTGAGAAACACTATGCCTGGTCTTTTTCTTCTCATCCGGAATTAGGGCGACTTCGTGGGTACGGGATGGATATTACAGATTCAAAACGAGCATCAGAGGAATTAGCGACATTTGCGGAAACCCTTGAAACAAAAAATCAGGAACTGGATCAGGCCTTGGTAAAAGCGGAAGCGGCGACTCGTGCCAAAGCGGCATTTTTGGCCACTATGAGTCATGAAATTCGGACGCCCCTTAACGGTGTGATTGGCATGGCCGAGTTACTATTGAATTCTACCTTGGATATGGAGCATCAAGAATGTTTGAAAATTATTCGAAAGTCGGGGGAAGGGTTACTTCAAATTATCAATGACATTTTAGATTTTTCAAAAATCGAGTCTGGCCATATGGTGTTGGAAACCATTGGATTTAATCCGTTGGTCTTAATTGAAGAAGTGGTCGATTTGTTTTCTGAACGGGCGTACCATAAAAAATTGGACATCGCGGCATATGTTGATCCAGATATTCCTGGATATCTATTAGGAGATCCCCATCGGTTGCGACAAATTTTATGTAACTTTATTTCCAATGCGCTTAAATTTACGACTCATGGATCTGTCTTAATTGAAGCTACATGGCTTTCCGACGGAATGGGTAAGGACTCAAACCAATCACCCAGTTCCAAGGACATATTGACCGGGATAATGGGTACTGTGCGTTTTGCAGTAAAAGACACTGGGATTGGGATGCCTCAGGGAATTCCAGAAAAAATCTTTCAAGTCTTTACACAAGCGGATAGTTCCATGAGCCGAAAGTTTGGTGGTTCAGGTCTAGGCCTGGCCATTTGCAAACAACTAGCTGAACTGATGAACGGAACCGTTGGGGTTGAAAGTCAGGTGGGGATGGGGTCGACATTTTGGTGTGATCTTCCGTTTCGCTTTCAGCAATTAGTCTCAGAGGAGTTGCCAAAAGGGTTTGTCGAAACAAAAGGGACTCAAGATAAAGAAATTCTTGTGTGTGCTGCGGTAGGTGCCACTACCGATGTTTTGTCCCGTTATTTACATGTGAAAGGCATTAATGTGCGTCGAGCAGAACAAGCTCAGGACGCCATGGGTGGCATTGAAAATTCAGCGGTAGACCTTTCAAAGATATTTGGAATAATCATGGGAAGAGACGCAATATCTGAAGATTGGAGCTCCTGGGTGACTGCGATTCAGCAGAATTCTCAACAAGCCATCAAAGTATGGCAACTCACCCCCTTTTGGATGCGCAAGGGACATGATGATTCCATCAGGGTCTGTGATGGCATTATTACTCTTCCGCTGCATAGAGACCAATTGTATGGCTGCGTGTTTGGCCAGACTGGTGGCTTAGAGGTGGAACGCCTGCAGAAAGAAATGGAAACTTACGAGACAACGGACCAGAATTATGAAATATCCCCAAGCCATTTTCCTGCAATTGAAGGAAACAAAAAAAAAGAACAACATGGGCTTCGTCCTTCAGTGTTAATTGTTGAAGATAATCCTATCAATCAAAAAGTGGCAGCTGGTTTGTTCGAAAAGCTGGGATGTCAGGTGTATGTGGCAGAATCTGGGGAGCAAGCTCTGAGCTTTGTGCAAGATTATCATATTGATGTGGTGATGATGGATTGGGAATTGCCTGGAATGGATGGCTTTGAAGTCGCTCAGGCTATTCGAGAACTGGAACAGGCAAACGGTCTCAAGCCGACTAGTCCCTATGTACAACATTCAAAGCATGTAAATATCACTGGAGATAATACTGCGCCATGTTCACATCTTCCTATTGTAGGGATGACAGCTCATGGGCACTCAAATCGACATCCATCTCGTTGGGCATATGTGATGGATGATTGTTTAGCCAAGCCCATTCATCTGCAGGATTTGGCATCTGTCCTAGACCGTTGGGTTAGGATAGATAGGCCACCTCAGGGTCAGCATGCTTCACAAAGCCATAACCTTGCTCCAGATAATTTGCCATCTGGTAACAGTTCCGGGTCTTTTGAGAAAGTGATCTCCATGTCCGACTCTCAGAATCTTTCTGAGAAATATCAGTATTCCTTAACCTTGGAAAGCATGGAGGATAACGAAGAATTATTACATTCACTTTTTGGAATTTTTCTTGAAACCTGGCCCGTCTTGGCGATGAGTATGAGAGAAGCGATTGCTCAGCAGGATCGGGTGAGTTTGCAAGGTTATGCGCACCAGGCGAAAGGTGCCTTATTTGCTCTTCATGCTGGCCAACAGGCTCTTCAAGCTGCACAGCTAGAAGTGGAAGCCGTTAAGGCCCCATTTTCAGAAATAGCTAGTATGTTTGAAGCGATGGAAAACGAAATGAATGCTTTAATAGATTTATTTAGAAAGATATTGTTTGAAAAAAAGAAAGGAGTCTAGAGCGAATAATCATGAGAGGGCCCTCAAAATAACAGGAAAAAGAATGTTGAGAAATCCTTTAGTTCTGCCTGTTCGCTTTTCATGTTTTTGTATTACCTTGAGGAAGGATTTTGGGGGGTAGGGTGAACAAAATTCCTAGTATCTGCAAAAAAGTCTCAAGTTTCCCAAATATCAGTCCGATACGAGAAACATTATTGGCTAAACTCTAACGAGGGTATTACGATGAAAGATTTGCTAACGCTAAGTGAAGTGTCCACATTCTTAAAAGTTCCGAAGTCAACCATTTACAAATTGGCTCGTGAACGCCGATTGCCAGGTCATAAAGTTGGTAAACATTGGCGATTTGTACGAGAAGAAATTGAGGCATGGGTTCAAAATGCGGGGGCAGAAGAGTCGATGGTTGGGGCGGCAACTGGCAATGGTAGCCGTGATCGGTTTAGTTTGAATTAATGGGCCTATCCCTCAGCATCTGTTCTTATTGGCTTCATAAACAGGTGGGGTTCTACTCCAAGAACCTATTATTCTCGGTCCCATTCTGAGGAGAGGATGCCTTAGAATGGGTAACTGATTGTTTCAATCATTCCCGATTCCCCTCTTCAAGACACGCTCTCTCCTGTTCAGGTTTTCCCTGGTATTTGAGTTTGGGGATGAGCTCAACTAGGGGCCTTCTTTAGTTGAAGGCCGCATGTCTCAGCGAAGGCCCGTTCTCCATCTTTTTTCCCCCTTTAAATCCCACGCCTCTATACCTTTCGTGAAACACTGCAGAGTTCCCTGGAATAAAAAATGAGCCTACCTCTAAAGAATGGCTAGCAATTGACCGAATTTCATCTTACCGCATGTGTTCATTACTGTTGATTTATGAGTCGTTAATAGAACATCTGTTTATTATTTTTAAGTAACATTTTACAGAGGGGTATAGCCCCAAGTGGTAAGGAGTTCAGCATGATTGATACCAGCCTGAAAGTGCTCGTAGTGGATGATATGTCCACAATGCGGCGAATCGTGAAAAATGTCTTAAAGCAAATTGGGTTTTCGGATCTGACAGAGGCAGAGAATGGACAAGATGCCTTGACAAAATTGAAAGCCGGAGGCTTTGGGTTAGTTGTATCAGATTGGAATATGCCTGTTATGCAAGGCATTGAACTGTTGCGGGCAGTTCGAGCGGACCCTGATTTGAAACATCTTCCGTTTTTGATGGTGACGGCTGAAGCACAAAAAGAAAATATTATTGAAGCGGTGCAAGCTGGAGTCAGTAATTATGTCGTGAAACCCTTTACAGCAGAAGCCCTTCAGGGAAAATTAGAAAAGATTTTTGCCAAATCTCAGCCTGCCAAGGCTTAGAATATTTCAACTTCTTTCATAAAACTTTATCCGAAAAAAGGAGAATTCTATGTTGGTGGATCGTGATATTGAAACGGAAGAAATGGATACACCAGAAGAAGATGGGTCAATCAACGATGAATTGTCCGAACTCACCAAATATGTGGAGATGATTACTCATACGATCCGGGATATGGAGTCACCCGTGACGACGACGTCGGATCAGCTTCCTCAGGCGACGGACCATCTGCAAGATTTGGCAAAGTTAACTGAAGAGGGGACTCATCGTGTTCTCGCTATTACTGAAGAAATGGAAACCAATCGTGGATCTTTAAAAGCAGCCGTTGAGCAATTGCAGAAAAAGATTGGGAACGAATATGCGGCCGATTGTGAGAGTTTGTTAGAACTCGTCAATGCAGATGAACGGCGTCTTTTAGATATTCATGTGGCTTTATCATTTCAAGATCTTGTGGCGCAACGTGTAGCCAAACTTGTCACGATTTTAAACGAAGTTCAACATAAATTGCTCAAGCTGGTTGTGGTATTTGGTATTAAGAAAAAGAAAGATGGAGCAGGAGCAAAAGATGGCGGGCGCGGAGATGAAATGCTTCGCCAATTGGAGGCGTCCAAAACGACTGCGCTTGAACAAGACCTCGTGGATGATATCTTGTCTGAG
Organism: Nitrospirales bacterium; assembly: GCA_965223635.1. Taxonomy (GTDB): domain Bacteria; phylum Nitrospirota; class Nitrospiria; order Nitrospirales; family UBA8639; genus Nitrospira_E. Next base: position 589,220 of record OZ245007.1, on the reverse strand, counting down.
TTCGGCTGTTCGTGAACGAACAATCTCATACCTATAGGAGAATATAATACCTGTGGTATTGAAGAGGATGATCTATGAACGATGAAATGCAAGAGATATTGAATGACTTTCTAGCAGAAAGTTCCGAAATGTTGGAAGCGCTTGACCAACATTTTGTCAAGCTAGAAGCTGAGCCGACGAATGCTGACCTCTTGAACGAAATTTTTCGGTGTATGCACAGTATGAAGGGGTCTGCAGGGTTCCTTGGGTTTACTCATTTGGTGGAGGTCGCCCATCAAGGGGAAAGTTTGTTGAATAAGTTGCGGCAAGGGGAAATGAGTGTTTCTCCGTTTATTATCGATATTATTCTAGAAGCGGTTGATGCGGTCAAACTTTTGCAGGCAGATATTCGAGAGACGGGAGAGGATACGCATGTCGACACCGCATTGATTGTGAATAAATTGACGCTGACGATGGATAGTGCAGAGGACCTTAAGGATATTATGCCAGCTGCTCCTGCCGTCTCCAGTCCTCCTGCTGCTGAGGTCGCGCCAGAAAAACCTCTTGCCACAACAAGCGAGGATAAGGCTGATCAGACCGAAAGCCAGGAACCTGTCACAGAACAACCCGAAACAATAGCAGAAACATCAGATGTTCAAGCCGATCCAACTCAGCCTGACGAAGCTTCTACCTCAACACCTGAAAATGCGCCGGCACTTTCTGAAGTTTTGAGTAAAATGCAGGAGGCGGCCTCGCGCACGGCCAAAGCGACGGCTGCCGCCCCTTCAAAACCCGCTGGAAAAGAAGAGGATGTCACGGTCCGTGTCGAAACCAAACGGCTGGATCATGTCATGAATTTAGTCGGAGAGTTAGTGCTTGGTCGAAACCGACTCATGAAATTGGGATATGGACTTGAAGAACAATATGAGAATAATCCAATTGTGCGTGAACTTGGAGCCGCGTTTGCACAGCTCAATTTAGTGACATCTGATTTGCAATTGGCGGTGATGAAGACCCGCATGGTGCCTATCAGAAAAGTATTTTCACGATTCCCTCGTTTAGTAAGAGATTTATCGAATAAATTAGGTAAGCAGGTTCGACTGGATTTGGTTGGAGAAGATACAGAAGTTGATAAATCGGTGGCAGATGAATTGAGCGATCCCTTGGTCCATCTGGTACGGAATTCTATGGACCATGGTTTGGAGTCAGTGGAAGAACGAAAACATTCGGGAAAAACTCCAGAAGGTTCTGTTCGATTGGCGGCTTTTCACGAAGGCAATAGCATTGTTATCCGCATTGAAGATGATGGTCGAGGGCTTCAGGTGGATAAAATTGCGAAAAGTGCAATGGACAAAGGGTTAGTCAGTGAGTCCGAGCTGTCGTCAATGAGTCCTAAGGACATCATGAAGCTTATTTTTCTGCCTGGTTTTAGCACAGCCGATCAAGTGAGTGATTTGTCTGGGCGTGGTGTGGGGATGGATGTTGTTCGCACTAATATTAGTCGAATGAATGGAAGCTTGGAATTAGATTCTGAGCCAGGTCGGGGGAGCCAGGTGACGATTAAACTTCCCTTAACCGTTGCCATTATTCAGGCGCTTCTGGTTGAAGTAGGGAATGCTACTTTTGCTGTCCCATTAGCTTCAGTGGTGGAAGCGGTGAAAGTCACGAAAGAGGATATTAAAAGTGTGAATGGACAAGCCGTGTTAAACCTTCGAGAGCGAATTCTTCCCTTACTGAATTTAGCGCAAACATTTCAAATACCTAATGAACGGACCAATGACGAATGTTATGTCGTCGTGGTGGCCATTGGCGCCCAACGGTTTGGTGTCGTGGTGGATCGATTGCGAGCACAAGAAGAAGTGGTGATTAAATCCTTGGGGGAATTTTTGGCAAATGTTCAAGGTGTGGCTGGGGCCACGATTACAGGAGATGGAAAAGTGGTGTTGATTTTAGACATGGCAGATTTAGTAAAAAATGTGCCTGGGTCTTCATTTTCTTCAATGTGATTATGGAATTTTGCATGAGAAATAAAAGGTGGAAAGTGAAAAGTATGAGAGAAGAAAAAAGAAGAAAGTTGAGCTGTTTTTTGTTCCTTTCTGTTTACTCCTTACTTCTCACTGATAAAGGGAGTCTCTAATGGCAAAATGGATGGCAGAAATTGATCAGCGGACAAGTTTAGCTGGGGCCAATAAAATGGAGCTGTTGATGTTCCATCTTGGGACTGAAGAGATTTATGGCATTAATGTCTTTAAGATTCGTGAAGTGATGCAAATGCCACCGGTGACGAAAATCCCAGATTCCGATCCAAGAATTTTAGGGCTGGTGAATTTGCGAGGAGAAAATGTTGCGCTCATTGATTTGGCGCAGGCTATTGGGTTGGGACCAATGTCCATCCAAGGAGCTAAGTTAATTATTGCGGAATATAACGATAATAAGCAGGGCTTTCTCGTAGGAGGAGTTGACAGGATCATCCGCATGTCTTGGGAACGTATTCAAGTTCCTCCGCCGATGATCCAATCAAGCCGTCAAGGTGCTGTTACAGCTGTAACGAAATTGGAAGATGGACGAATGGTTCTTATTCTAGATGTCGAGAAAGTTTTGGCAGAATTACATCCGCGAGCTGATGATGAAGTCCTGGTTGGTATCGAAATGGTGAATGAGTTAGCTGGGCGGCGTGTGCTGATTGCAGATGACTCGGTTGTGGCCCGAAAACAAATCGTGAAAACTCTAGAGCGATTAGGGATGAAGTGGGAAGAAACTCAAACAGGCAAAGAGGCACTCACTCGATTGCGACATTGTGCGGAAATAGCAGAAGACGGTGGGCAATCCATTTATGATTTTTTTTCTGGTGTTATCACCGACATTGAAATGCCTGAAATGGATGGATTTTCCTTGACCAAACATATTCGGGAAGACGCGCGGTTACAAGGTCTGCCGATATTAATGCATTCATCGCTTTCTGGGGATTGCAATATCGAGAGAGGAAAATCCATGGGAGTGACTGACTATGTGACGAAATTTCAACCCGCGGAACTGCGGGACAAATTGATCAAACATCTTGGGCGCTCTCAGTTTGAACATGTTGGGAAGGCATAGTGAAAATTAACACCACAAACCTAACCATCTATCGACTTTGTTATTTGGTGAAAAGACCACATCCTACTATTACAACCAGACGGAAACACCAGGAATCACTATGAAATATTTTCAGAACATCGGTATTACAAGCAAACTAGTTTCAATTCTTGTGTTCTTCTCGCTTATACCTTTGAGCGTTCAAGTCTACTCGCTCTATGAGACAGTAGGTATTTTAGAGGATGGCGTAGGCGTGCAATATCAGGCTGCGGCGGATGGCCTTGCTCATAGTCTTGAACAATATCTGGATGAGAGAGGCCATGATGCACAGACAATGAGTCGGAATCGGATTTTCAGGGATCGTACTTTATGGTATCAGCCGGGTAACGCACCCAATGAAATGGTGCAGGTTTTGAACGAGTATGTTCAATCCTCTGGTGCCTATTCCTTGATACAGGTTGTTGATCGTGAAGGGCAACTTATTGCGGTGAATAATCGGGATAGTCAAGGGCAGCATATTCCCACAGAGCAACTGTACGGCAAAAATTATCGATCAACTGTCTGGTTTCAGGCCCTTCAACAACAGGTGGGGAGTTCCCCTTTGTCTAGTGCCTCTTCTTCAAGTGATTCAAATCTGTTTGTGGAGGATGTGGCGGTGGATCATGATGTGAAAGCCATATTTCCCAATGGGAATGGTTTAACCATTGGTTTGTCAGTTCCTCTCTATGATCAAGGGACAGTTGTTGGCTTTTGGACGCAACGTTTGAACTATTCCAAGGTAGAAGAGATTATTCAACAAGCCTACCGTGGTCTGAAAAAGTCCGGCTTCCCTAGTGCAGAATTGACCCTTCAAAATGGCCAAGGGTTTACAATATTAGAATATGCTCCAACTGTCCATCAAAACGAAGCGGTGGTACATGACCTTGAGAATGTGTTGTTCCGAACCAATCTTGCTCAACTTGGTTTGGATGCCGCTCAGTCGGCGGTACAAGGAAAATCCGGATTTTCACGAGATTTTCATCCTGGCAAACAAGTAACTCAAGTGATTGGCTTTAGCCACCTGAACGAAGGAAAAGGATTTCAGGGATTGCATTGGTCTATCCTTGTCCAAATTCCTGAAAAAGAAGCACTGAAACAGATTGGAGACATTACTAATAAAACTCTTTTAGAAATGTTATTGGGATTGATCATTGTTATTCCTATTGGAATCTTTATGGGCCGGAAGGTTATTGGTCGTCTAAAACCATTTTGGGAAGTTGCAGCAAAAGCTTCCGAGGGTGATTTAACTCCCCGCGTCTCTATTACGACGCAAGATGAATTGGGCCAAATGGGAGGAGCGCTCAATCATTTGTTAGACCAATTAAATACCATGCTTCTTCAAACACAAAACGTTGCACATTCTTTGTCGCAGGCCTCTGACCAATTGTCTGATGTTGGGCATCAAGTGGTCCAAGTGAGTCAGTCGCAGGTCAATCAAGCTACTCAAGTAGCCTCATCCGTTGAGGAAGTAGCTTCAACCGCTGGTGAAATGGCTCGGAACACTCAAGGCTTGGCTGCCACTGCTCATGAGGTAAATGAATCAGCGGTGCGTGGTGGTGAAATTGTCTCTTCTTCCATTCAGGGAATGGAGTCAGTTTCTAGTCGTATGCAGGAATCGGCGAGTCGCATTCAAACGTTAGGCCAACGTTCCCAGGAGATTGGAGATATCATTGGCGTTATCGAAGATATTGCGGAACAGACGAATCTTCTTGCATTGAATGCAGCGATTGAGGCTGCGCGTGCTGGAGATCAAGGTCGAGGGTTTGCGGTTGTTGCTGATGAGGTTCGAAAATTAGCTGAGCGGACAGGAAAGGCAACAAAAGAAATAGCCACGGTCATTGAATCCGTACAACAGGGGACCAATGAGGCGGTCAATTCAATGGAAGCAGGGACGAAGGAAGCACATTCTGGAATGGCGTTGGCACAGGAAGCTGGCGTTCGACTCACCGAAATTGTGAATGGAGTTCAACGGGTGGTGGGAATGATTCAACATTTTGCTGATTCGACGCAGCAACAATCGGATGTGTCAGTTCAATTGTCTTCCAGTATTCATCAGGTGGCGCAGTTGAGCCAAGAAAATGAAGGCCATGTCCAAGGTGTTGCCAGTGCAACACAACATTTTGCTGGCTTAGCAGCCGATCTCCAGACCTCGTTAAGTCGGTTTAGGTTAAAAGGATAAATTGTTTGTGAGTTGCAAGGAATTTTTAGCAGGGAGTCCATATGAATAATCTGAAGATTGGGCCAAAACTTATTGTATCCTTGGCTGTATTAGCGACGGTCTTACTGGTTTGTGGGCTTTGGGGAATTTATCAGCAGGAAGAGAACAGATTACGAATGTTTTTGGAAGAAGAAGCCAAAGTCATTCAATCTCAAATTGAAGTCACTCGAGCCTACATTGCAAAGAATTATGTCGGAAAGATGAAAAAATCTCCTTTTGGTTCGGAACTTCATGTAGCCAGGGAATATGGGCGAGATCCAGTGGCCATTCCATTTCCTGCGACAGCAACCCAAGAAATCGGACGGGAGCTGGCGGAACGGGGTGTCTATCAAGCGCGTTTGGTCAGTGATCATCCTATGAATCCTACCAATGCTCCCAAAGATGCTTTTGAAGCTCATGCGATGGAATTAATTAATAATGGAGCCGACAGTTTTAGTGATACTCAGGTGATCAATGGAGTGCCGACATTCCTCCGTGCCAGCGCTGATAGGGCTTCAGTGGAGGCTTGTGTAAACTGTCATGCTGGAAAAAAGATTGGGGATGTGATTGGCATGTTGTCTATTGCGATTCCCATGACCGATGCACAGGCCTCTATGGAGAATTCTGTCATTCATTCAGGGCTTTGGATGATTGGAATAATTGGAATATTTTTGGTTGCAGTGTATTGGCTCATACATCTGTTTATTTTGAAACCACTTCATACATTGATGGCAATTTCTCACGATATTGCGCTTGGGGAGGGCGACTTAACAAAACGAGTTCCAGTGAGTAACGGCTCGGATGAAATCTCTAGTTTGGCTCGAGACTTCAACCTATTTATCCAAAAAATGCATGGCGCGGTTTCATTAGTGAATCAGGCAACGAATCGATTAGCCACATCTTCTATTGAACTCTCTTCTACAGCGGATAATGTGGTGCAAGTTGCAGAAGGACAGGAGTCACGGGCTGTGCAATCTGCTTCAGCGGTGGAAGAAATGACCACGACGGCTGGTGAAGTTGCTCGCAATTCGACTGAAGCAGCACGTATTGCGCAAGAGACAGCAGAGACAGCTCGAAGTGGACAAGAAGTGATGGCCCAAACGGTGACGGGAATGCAGCAAGTGTCGGAGGCAGTGGTTCAAGCGGCGAATATTATTACGACGTTAGGACGTTCGTCAGACCAAATTGGAGAAATTGTTCGTGTCATCGAAGATATTGCGGATCAAACAAACCTGTTGGCCCTCAATGCGGCTATTGAGGCTGCTCGAGCAGGAGAGCAGGGACGCGGTTTTGCCGTGGTTGCTGATGAGGTCAGGAAACTGGCTGAGCGAACCACTAAGGCCACGAAAGAAATTGGAGATATGATTCGGCAAATTCAAGATGACACAAAAAGTGCGGTAGCCTCGATGGATCAAGGGACCAATCAGGTTGGACAAGGTGTTGAGCTGGCCAATAAGACTGGAGATGCTCTGTCGAAAATTCACTCGATGATTAATTCAACTGCTGGCATGATTCAGCAAATTGCGAGTGCGGCGGAAGAACAATCCAATGCAACGCGACAAATTGCGAGTGATCTTGAGGCTATGACCCAAACGACTCGAGAAACTTCAAGTGGGATTGCCACTTCGGCTCAGGCGTGTCATGAATTGACGACTTTAGCAGGGGATCTTCAAAGAACCGTTGGTGCATTCAAAGTATAACGGGACAAGGTCTTTCCTTATCCCATGCGTGGAGTTTATTTTTTTGAACTTCGCCGAGTAGTAGATCTTATGAACAAGGTTTCATGCAGAGGGTGAATTATCAGTGGGAGTTGATGCAGGCGGTGGTAGTTGTTTTTTTTTGTTCACGGCCTTTTCTAACAACCCAACGGAATCTTTCAATAAATCCGCGGCGCACGTCAATGTGACATGAAGTTGTTTCCAGGCATCATCCCAACGTTCCTCACGCTGAAGGTCTTGAAAACGTTGATGTTGTTCTTGAAGGATGGCTTTTTTTGCATCGAGCATCAGGCGCTCGGCTTGGGTGCTGGCTGGTCTATCCATCAGACGAATCCTTTATGAAATATAGAATAAATGAATGATATGTTAACCCTATCAGAGTGAAGATGAAGGCCACAAGATTCTAATATGTGAAGTTGATAGATAGTTTTTGTGATTAGGTGATATTGCTGCCCATTTATATGATATTCGTCGAATATTCATAAAAGTTGATGTATCAAAATGCGTGAATGTCAGCAACTGATTCGAATGAGGCTACATAGTATTTCTGTTGGGAAACATCGAGCTCCAGATCATGGAACAGCGGGAGTTAACCCAGGAAATCTTATTGGTCATGACCGAAGTGGGAGGAGTAATTCACTATGAATGCTATACCGAGTACTGCGTCCGATAATGAGTTGTTGGAGAGTAATGGCGAAGTGCTACAGCTGGTGAGTTTTCAGCTTGGGCCTGAAGAATACGCCATTGATATTTTGGGAGTTCAAGAAATTATTCGTATGGTTGAGATCACACATGTGCCGAATGCTCCACATTATGTGGAAGGGGTGGTGAATCTTCGTGGAAAGGTCATTCCCATTATTAATCTTCGTTCCCGTTTAGGTTTGGCGCCTGCGGAACATACAAAAGATACGCGCATTGTGGTGGTTGAGGTTGGACATTTAATCTTAGGATTTATCGTAGATTCAGTTGAGGAGGTCTTGAGACTTCCTGAAGAGGCAATTGAGCCGCCTCCATCTGCTAGTCGTGGAGGGACCGAAGAGTATCATAAAGGGGTCGGGCGTGTGGAAGGACGGTTATTAATTTTGTTGAATTTAGAATTACTGTTTGGGATTGAGGCCGTCTGTTAAGGAGCATTTAACAAGATGGATATTCTATCAGTCGTAGGCATTATTGTAGCTCTTGGTGCCATAGTTGGTGGACAACATTTAGAGGGTGGGCACTTAAGTTCCATTCTCCAATTTACGGCGTTTCTTATCGTCTTCGGTGGAACGATTGGGGCCGTTATGCTTCAATTCCCCCTCAATATTTTCTTGAAGTCGCTTGGAGCTGCCGGAATGGTGTTTGGCAATGTCCATGTGGATATGAAAGGCGTCATCACCCAGATTGTGGAGCTCTCCAATGTGAGTCGCAAACAGGGCCTGCTTGCATTGGAAGGTCAAATGAAGAATATAAAAGATCCTTTTATGGCTAAAGGGGTTCAGTTAGTTGTGGATGGAACTGAGCCGCCTAAGATCAGAGAAATTCTAGAAGTTGAACTTGGAGTGCTGGAGGACGAATATACCTCCTATGCGAAAGTATACGAAGCGTTTGGAGGTTACGCACCCTGTGTGGGAATTATTGGAGCCGTGCTAGGACTGATTCATGTCATGGAAAACCTGGCGGATCCATCAGCGTTAGGGGGTGGGATTGCCGTAGCGTTTGTGGCGACGGTGTATGGGGTGGGACTGGCCAACCTGATTTTTTTGCCAATGGGAAATAAAATCAAGATTAAAGCCAAGGATCTTATTGCTGGGAAACTGATGGTGGTCGAAGGGTTGCTGAGTGTAGCGCAGGGAGAGAATCCGCGCATGATTGAAGAAAAGCTGGGTGGGTTTTTGCCGAGTTCGGAGAAGAAGTAGTTCGTAATCTATCTAATTAGCTCGGTTCCGTTGAATAGATGAAAAAAAAACACGAAGAGCATGAAAATCATGAGCGATGGTTGGTCTCCTATGCTGACTTTATTACCCTGCTTTTTGCGTTCTTTGTCGTCATGTATGCGGTGTCCTCGGTGAATGAAGGGAAATATAAGGTTTTAAGTAATTCCCTTTCAAGTTCATTCTCTAATACGAAACCAGTTGGTAAGCTCACCATTATGGACCTTCCTGTTTCAAAAAGCAGGCAGATTGTAGTACAGGAACGCCAAAATTCTAAAAGTAATGCTCGCGCCTATCTCAAGGTTGCTAATGCTATTACTACAGCTAAGGTGCCGAAAGGCGTGAAAATTTCTTCTACTGACCGAGGATTAAATATTCGAATTTCAGACGATGCGTTATTTGATAGTGGGAGTGCGAATCTGAATCCTCAGATCACAGAGTTTTTAGATCTCATTGCAGGCTTAGTCAGAGATTTGCCCAATCTTATCACGGTGGAAGGGCATACGGATAATCAACCCATTAGAACAGCCGAATTTCCTTCCAATTGGGATCTTTCTACGGGTAGAGCCAATACATTAGTTCGATATTTTACTGAATATCATCAGTTGCGGTCTGACCGGTTTTCCTCAACTGGGTTCGCTGGCACCCGTCCTATTGCATCCAACTCCTCCGCGGAAGGCCAAGCTTCCAATCGTCGGGTAGAGTTAGTTGTTTTGCGGGATACAACCCCTCGCGCTTCAGAATCTCATCCATTTCTCCCATAACTCAGTAAAGAGTTAAGGGTAATCTGTATTTTACTGTGTAGCTAGGCAGGTTTCTGCTGAGTGGAAAGTTCTGCCGATAAGCGCCTATCCGTAAGATCAATCTTTAACTTCATCTCCTTTCTAAGTATATAATCTTTCTAGGCAAAATTTTCCGGATTAGGTCCGCTTTATTCAATTTGTACGCGGAAAAAGGAATATATGTTCCGTTATATCCTGCCCTAAGTTCGTGCTTGAGTGCGCATGCTAAATAGGGGGCCTTGGCACATGCGTTGCACAAATCAGCGTGAACGTGTAATTCGGAGGCAATTATGAATCGTGGTATCTATCCACCCCTTGCAGGGGCCATTACCTTAGAACGTCGTCTGGAGGTCCTCTCTCATAATATCGGCAATGTTGCAACGACTGGGTTTAAGAAAGATAAACCGGTGTTTGCTACGATTCTTGGGCAAGCCTCCAGGCAAGCCGTTGCTGGGATTGATTTGTTTCCTATGATTCATGCTTTACCACCGGATCGTTCCCAAGGTGTTCTTGCCCATACGGGAGATAGCTTTGATGTGGCGTTACAAGGAGAGGGTTTTCTTGTCGCCAAAACCGCAGATGGACTTCGTTATTTTCGTGGAGGAAAACTTGCACGCAATGCGAATGGAAATTTATTGACGCCCCTTGGGGATCCTCTAATGGGGAAAAACAGTCCAATAAAAGTCCCGCCTGGGGAAATGGCTATTGATAACGGTGGAAACATTAGTGTGAATAATGTGCAGGTGGGAACGTTGCGACTCGATAAGGTTGCCAAGGAAGAACAGGTGGAAAAGGTTGGAGATTTATATTGGACGATTCCTGAAAAGCCTACTCCAGCGAGAGGAGAGACCATGGTGTATCAAGGCATGCTTGAAAAGTCCAATGTCAATCCTTCATTAGATATGGTGGAGCTGATTAAGGTCACTAGAGAATTTGAACAAATGCAAAAAGCTATTCAGGCTATGGACGAAATGGCCAGTCAAGCAATTCAAGCAGGCCGAGTTCAGGGGTAAAAGTGAGAAATAAGGCGTGAAAAGTAAGACGCATACATGCATGAATCGGGAGTGGGTTGTAAGAAGAAAGGGAGAACGCCAGCTATGATTCGAGCAATGCATACGGCCTCAACAGGCATGTCTGCTCAACAACTGAATATTGATACGATTGCTCACAATTTAGCCAATGTGAATACCACAGGATTTAAACGAAGCCGCGCGGAATTTGCCGACCTGTTGTATCAAATCTCCCGGCTGCCTGGCGCAAGTGCTTCAAATGTTGGGGTGTTTCCTGTCGGGACACAAGTGGGATTAGGTGTACGGCCTGTGACCGTTGCTAAAGAATACATACAAGGGAGTCTCAAGCAAACGTTTAATGAGTTGGATATTGCGATAGAAGGAGCTGGGTTTTTTCAAGTAACCCGGCCTGATGGAACGACTATGTATACCAGGGCTGGCTCCTTTAAAAGCGATAGTACAGGTAATGTGGTGACGGGAGATGGTGATCCCCTTATTCCAAGTATTACGATCCCCTCTGGAGCGTTAGATGTGATTATTGGGCAAGATGGCACGGTCTCTGCGCGTTTGGCCGGGGTTTCTCAGGCAACCCAAGTAGGCCAAATTCAGTTGGTGCGGTTTGATAATCCTGCAGGGTTAATTGCGCAAGGCAACAATTTGTTTACCGAGAGTTCGGCCTCAGGGCCTGCGCAACAAGGCACACCGGGATTTTCAACCGGTTTTGGATTGATTCAGCAAGGGTTTTTAGAAATATCAAACGTTAACATTGCTGATGAAATGGTCAATATGATCATTGCTCAACGCGCCTATGAACTGAATGCTAAAGCCATTCAGGCTTCAGATGACATGATGCAAACGGTCAACACACTGAAAAGGTAAACAATGAAACATATCTTGCTGGTGGGATTCTTGTTTGTGGTGGGTGGCTGGTGGGCCGATACAGGAAGCGTGTGGGCGGGCAAATCTCAAACGGATCATGCCGCGCAGCAATCTGTGGCAGTGACGGCCTTTGAACGTGCCATTTATTCGGCTCTTACTCGGCAATATGGTCGGCCTCACCATGATATGAGTGTGCGTATCATCTTTCCGAAAGAACCCGTGAATGCTCCAATTGGAAAACTGCATTTAGAAGTTGAGAAGTTGTCGGGAGGGGCTCGTATGGGGCGTCGGCCCTTTCGTGTTGGTCTCTTTATCAATGGTCAATATCTTAAGACTATGAATGTAGTAGGTGTAGTAAAAGCTCAAGCTACAGTTACCACCCCAATCCGGTGGATAAAGCCAAAGGAAGTGGTCGCGGCTGAAGATATAACGGTGATGACGGTAGATGTACCTTCTCTAACGCATGATTTTATTTTGAATCAGAATGATGTGGTTGGCAAGCAGGTACTTCGGCCTCTTCCTCCTCGCCAGCCTATTCGAAAAATTCTCGTAGATGATGCACCTATTGTTCATAAAGGTGATCGAGTCATGTTGGAAGTCAGACGCAGTGGATTATTGGTGCAAACTATCGGTGTTGCAAAAGCTTCAGGAAAATCAGGAGAAACCATACCTGTGCAAAATAAAACCTCTGGGCGAGAAGTGGTTGGCACGATAATGAGTGCAGGTTTAGTTGAGGTTGGATTTTAATGCAACAATTCATTCATTGGGCCTGTCTTACGGGGTGTGCGATGGGAATACTGTTCGGAAGCGGATTGATGGGGTGTAATGAGCTTAAACGACCTCCGGAGATGAAAATGGAATCCATTGAAATTCCTGAGCAACAAGAATCGTCATTAGGGTCGCTTTGGGAACCTGACAATGGGCGGGCTTTTATGTTTGAGGATCGACGGGCGAGTCGTGTTGGGGATATCGTGGTTGTTCAAATCGTGGAACAACATAGTGGGTCCAAGACGGCCAATACTACGTCGGATAGGAGCACCAGTCTTGGTGCCGGTGCTAGTGGAGGATTTTTTGACCTTACTGACTTATTAGGGGATTTTCGCAATCTTTTTAATGCTGATGTTTCTTCATCTAATGCGTTTGAGGGAGACGGTTCAACGAGCCGGGAGGATAGCTTGACAGGGACAATTGCCGCTCAAGTTGTGGCTGTTTTACCCAATGGAGATTTGCGTATTCAAGGAAAGCGACAAGTGACTGTGAATAGTGAAAAGCAAACGATGACGATTAAAGGCATCGTACGTCGAATAGACTTGGATACACAAAATACAGTGCTTTCATCTGCTGTGGCGAATGCCAACATATCTTATACGGGCCTAGGAGCTGTGGATGATGTGCAAACGCCAGGGTGGGCCCTTCGAGTGTTCAACTGGATCACGCCTTTTTAAAGGTAAGACGGTGAAATGTGAATAGTCCAAAATTAGAATGCGTTCGAATAGGAATAGCATGGGGCCAAAGACAAACCCAAGGCAAAAAATCTGTCTGTTGGCTTGTTGTTTCTTTTGTCACTATTTCCTGGTTCTTCCCGTTAGGGTTGAACCTTGGTGCCCCTACTTTCTCCGAAGCTGCTCGCATTAAAGATATTGCCTCTATTGAAGGCGTACGTGACAATCAATTAATTGGATATGGGTTAATTGTCGGACTGGATCGAACCGGAGATTCGGTAGTTGGTGGACAATTTACGGCACAGGCTATCATTTCCATGTTAAATACGATGGGGATTAATCTTAAAGTCGATCCCATTCAGTTACTTACCAAGAATACTGCGTCAGTGATGGTTACGGCGAAATTGCCCCCCTTTGCTAGGCCAGGAATGCGGTTAGATGTGCAAGTGTCATCATTGGCGAATGCGAAGAGTTTGCGTGGTGGCACTTTGTTGCTCACACCTCTGAAAGCTGCCAACCAACAAGTCTATGCGGTGGCACAGGGGCCCATTTCGACATCTGGATTTGAAGCCGCGGGCGGAGGAACTTCAGTGGTCAAAAATCAACAATCGGGTGGGATTGTTCCAGGTGGGGCGATTGTGGAGCGAGCTATTAATTTGGATATGAATGCATGGGATTCATTTTCCTTAACCATGCACCAAGCTGACTTTACTACGGCCTTGCGTGTCTCTGAAGTAATTAATACCCACCTAGGAAAAGGAATCGCATCTGCGGTGAGTTCAGGACAAATTCAAGTCGCGGTCCCAGGACGCTTTCAAGGTAAAATTGTGCAGATGATCGCGGCTGTGGAAGGGCTTGATGTCAAAGTGGATGTCAGTGCCAAGGTTGTTGTGAACGAACGTACTGGCACCATTGTGATGGGCGAGCATGTGCGCCTAGCCAGCATGGCCATTTCTCACGGCAGTTTGACAATTAAAATTCAAACTGACTTCAATGTTTCGCAACCGGAAGCGCCTGGACTGATTGGGTCTGCGGCTGGTGAAACAGTGGTGACTCCTGATGTCGAAGTTGATGTTGAAGAAGACAAAAAACGTGTTATCCAAGTCGACGGGTCTGTGACACTTGGCGATTTGGTGAACGCGTTAAATGCGGTTGGGGTGACCCCACGGGATTTGGTCGCCGTCTTAACTGCTGCAAAAGCAGCGGGTGCCTTGCAAGCTGATTTGGAGCTGATTTAATCGTGTTTCCTGAATGAATTCAAGAAGGATAATTCATGCTTGATGGACTAGGGAGTTTGGAAACCTCACGGGTCACCAGGGCTTTGGCTGGAACCAAAGTAGATCAGGTGGAGCAATTGGCTCAACGTGGGGATTTGCTTAAGGCTAGCCAAGCATTTGAATCCTATTTTGTCACCTATTTGTTAAAGGTTATGCGTGAAACCGTCCCTCGAGGGGAACTCACGGCGAACAAAATGGGAGAAATGTTCTATTCATTCTATGATCAAGAAATCGGAAAACAAGCGGCTGAGGCTGGAGGCCTGGGGCTTTCAGACTATGTTTTGGCTGCTGTTGCCCGCAATGAAAATGTGGCTCGTTCATCCCTCCTACCTACAAATTCTGTGAAATCTTAATCAGTTCAGTAAAGTTTTATGGTGTTGTCTCCGATAGAGAAAGATAAGGAGGCATGATGCCATGACAATACCGGGTCTTGATCCCAGTGGAGAGTTGGGACGACTCTTCTTTCAAATCCAATCCAAATCCAGCGAAGAAAAGGATGTTCGGCAGCCTAATGCCCTTCCTCAGAGATCCGTGGATCCTGTGGATCTTTCAAGGTTGGCGCGGGATATCCGTACATATTCAGCTCGGGCATCTGAGCTACCAGATCTTCGCGCGGACCGCATTGAACACATTCAGCAGGCATTGGACAAAGGCATTGAATTGGCGACGTCGGAACAATTGGTTGCCGCTATTGCTCGAGAAACGATTCTGAATGCCTTAGGTTCATAATCAATGCCGACCGAAGGAGAAAATTATTGCTAAACCGTTCACATGAAACGTGGGATTCTCTGTTAGACCTCATAGATACGTTGCAGGAAATCTTTCAAGAATTTCTGGCTTTGCTATGTGAAGAAGAGCAACTGCTTCTTAAGATGGACCGGCAACAAATCGCTGGTGTGACAGAGAGGAAAGAGCAAGTTTTAGATGCGATGTGCCGATACGAACAACAAGTGATGTCCGTGCTTGAAGATCTTGCGGGTCCTGAAAATCTTGAAGCGATTGGGCAATGGTTAAAGAATGTCCATGAACCACAAGCCGTATTAGTTAACGAGCGACTCCATGAACTAATGGGGGTGGCTCACAAGATCCAAGCGCAAGGAAAAAAGAATGAAGCAATCATCCGACGTACGCAACATGTTGTAGGGGAAGCGATCAATCTCATATACACCGGCCTAGGAAATGGTCCGGTTTATCAAGGGTCTGGCACGTTGCAAGCGCCTTCAGTGTTGAGCTCAGTCCATCTCCACGGATAGGAAACATATGGCGGGCATTAGTCACATCTTCAACATTGCACGTTCTGGGATTCAGGCTCATCAGCAAGGATTAGCCACCACCTCCCATAATATTGCCAATATCGATACAAACGGCTTCTCGCGCCAAGAAGTCGTCTTAGAAACGAATCGCCCGGCTGAAGGGGTTATCGGGAGTGGTGTGCAGGTAGCCCATGTCCGACGGACGGTCGATATTTTTTTAGAAAATCAACTTACAGCTGGGAATGAGGACCTAGGCTATATTGAGACACGTGCAACCTTCTTGTCTCAAGCAGATGGGATCGTGACTGAAACAGAAAATTCCGGCCTGTCGCATGGTATCACGGAATTTTTTAATGCCCTTCGAGATGTCGCTACTAATCCAGAAAGTCCGATTCAACGAACTGTGGTGTTAGCCAAAGCCCAATCTTTAAGGCAAGTATTGGTGGATCAAGCCCAAGCCTTTAATCAAATCCGCTTGGACGCCAATCAAGAAATTCGAAGACATGTGGAAACCATTAATGGCTTGGCCGGACGCATTGCTTCTTTGAATGATGAAATTTTTAAAGGTGAATCAAGTGGGCGAGAAGCTCCAGATTTGCGAGATCAGCGAGCGGTATTAATTAACAATTTGGCCGAACTCGTTGATATCGAACAGGTGCAATTGCGTGATGGGATCGGTATTAATGTGGGCGGGCAATTGTTGGTGGGTGGGAACCACGCCAACGCTCTTTCGACGATTCCCGATGCTGATAATCCCCCATTTGAAGATGTGGCATATATCCGCAGTGATGGAAATGCGTATCCCATTACTCATCTCATTCAAGGTGGGAAAATTGGAGGACTCTTGACGAGCCGAGATACAGATGTTGTGGCGTTTCAAGATCGTCAAGATCGATTAGCTGCCACATTGGTGAACGAATTTAATGAACAGCATATTTTAGGGTATGGACTAGATGACTCTACGGGCCAGCTCTTTTTTTCTGCTCTCACTCCACAAGCTCCGTTAGCTGATGATCAAAATAGGGGAACGGCTGTTGGAACATCCGTCACAATCACTCCTGTAACAGGGCCGCCTTTACAAACCTTTCAAAATTATGAAGTGCGATTTTCCGGACCCGCTACATTTGATGTTGTAAACATCGATACGGGTGCTACCGTAATTGCTGGTGGAGCCTATACCTCTGGCAGTGCATTTAGTTTTGATGGCTTAGATGTAGTTTTGACAGGGACTCCAGCGGTGGATGATGTGTTTCATGTCAGTGCTCATAAGGGAGCAGCTATACAATTCGGTGTCGCCATTACCAATACGGACCAAATTGCCGCAGCTTCCCAACCTTCGACCGCTCTGACTGGCCCAAAAGTTCCCGGTGATAATACGAATGGCTTGGCCTTGGTAGGTTTACATACCTCGAGGCTGAATGTGTTGGGGAACTTGACGTTCAATGATTATCAAACCATTTCGTTGGGAAATGTGGGTAGTGCGGCAAGAGAAGCTGAATTGACGTTGAATACCGTATCGGTGGAAATGGATCAATTAAAAGGCTTACGAGAAAGTGTGTCTGGAGTCTCTTTGGATGAAGAGCTCACGAATCTTTTGAGTTTTCAGCGGTCATTTGAGGCATCGGCCCGGATGATTACCGTGGCCGATGAATTATTCCAAACTGTCCTAAATATGGGCCGATAGCAGAATGAGTCAGTGGCTTCGTTGGGAAGACTTTCCTAACTCGTTGATTCCCCACATTGTTCCTGGGGAGAGGAGGATATTATGCGAGTGACAGAACGACAGCAAGTTGATTCGTTAGTAACGGCTCTACAGAGTTTGCGATCGAATATATTTGACCGAACGGAACAAATTGCCTCAGGAAAGCGTGTGAATCGTCCATCAGACGATCCAGCCGCTGCTGAACGGATTAACCAATTTAAAAATGTGCTCCGAACGACGGAACGTCGATTAGGCTCGGTTAATGAGGGTGTTGGCCGGTTAAATTTATCAGATAGCGTTTTAGATCGTGCAGGACTGACGATTCAGCGGACACAAGAGCTAGCCATTCGGATGCGGAATGACACGAATTCTGAAGTTGAGCGTCGAAATGCTGCGCAAGAAGTTCAGCAGCTGCTTGAGGGATTGGCTGGGACAGGTAACACTGAACTTAATGGTCGGTTTATTTTTGCTGGGAGTCAAACCCACACAGCCCCGTATATTCCAGGATCAGTAACGAGTGCTGGGCACACGAGTAATACAGGGGGAGCTACCATTGCAGCTGCGGTGAGTACACCTGCTGTTTTGCAGCCAGATGCCTATGAAATCCAATTTACCTCTGCCTCAAATTTTGATGTGTTAAATCTGACCAGTGGACAAACGGTGCTAACCGGACAGACCTATTCCAGTGGGACACCTTTTTCGTTTGATGGTGTCGATGTCACCCTTGCAAATGGTGGGGGGGCTCCTGTCAGCGGAGACACATTTGTGGTGCGAGTTGGGTATGTTTATCAAGGCGATGGCGCTGCTATTGACTTGGAAATCGGAGATGGACAAACGGTGACCTCAAATGTGGCAGGAAATCAAGTGTTTTCGGGTCCTAATGTTGATTTGTTTCAGAATCTTCAAGACTTTCATCAAGCCTTAGTGACGAATGATGTTAACGGAATTGCGGCAGCTATCGGGCAGTTGGATGAAGCCTTGCCACAAGTAACCGATGCTAGAGCATCCATCGGCGCTCGAGTGAACCGCTTAGAAACGGTGAAAGACAGTTTGGATTTGTTAAGCGTGAATACCCAAACGCTTCGTTCCACCTTTGAAGATGCTGATTTTGCAAAGGTTGCCTCCGAGCTCACGTCTCTTCAAGGCACGTTAGAGGCATCCATGGCTACGTTGACTCGCCAATTTGATACGAGCTTGTTGAATTTTATTCGGTAGATCTCTTTCCAATATTCTCTATACGGATTCGTGAGCCATTCTACACACATCCAAATGTTAGGGGTGAGATGAAAATCTTTGTTGTTGATGATGATCCATTAACCCTGCATATGGTGGTGTATCGTCTGCGTCAATGGGGGCATGAAGTGATTTCGTGTACCGATGGAGCTTCTGCCTGGAAGCTCATTGAAGAAGGTATGGTTCCCAATGTGGCCATTTTAGATTGGATGATGCCCGGCCTAAATGGACCGGATCTTTGTCAGAAAATCCGCTCTAAAACTGACTGCCCCTATGTCTATGTTGTCTTATTGACGGGAAGAAATAACCCAGAGGATCGAATTGTTGGATTAGATTCAGGGGCCGATGATTATTTGACGAAGCCCTTTCATTTAGGTGAGTTAGAGGCCAGATTGCGTGCAGGAAAGCGTATTGTTGATTTGCAGAATGAGTTGATTTCTGCTCAAGAAACTCTTCGTATCCAAGCCATGCAAGACCCTCTGACGCAAATCCTTAACCATGGGGCGATTCTGGAAGTTCTTATGGGTGAAATGAATCGAGCCCAGCGCGAAATCCAACCGTTGAGCTTAATTTTGGCTGACCTGGATGCTTTTAAAAATGTCAATGATACGTATGGCCATGTTGTAGGCGATCAAGTGTTGATTGAAGTTGCTCGGCGTATGCGCCATTGTTTGCGGTCCTACGATTCAATCGGCCGTTATGGGGGAGAGGAGTTTTTAGTCGTGCTTCCCAATAGTGATGATTTGCAGGCTACTCAGTTGGCTGATCGTATTCAAGAAGAGATTGCATCTGAGCCCTTTCGCTCTCATCAAGTCGATTTGACCGTTACCGTCAGTCAAGGCGTGACGACCTGGATGGAACCTAAACCAATTCCAATTGAACGGTTGATACAGACCGTTGATGGGGCATTGTATAGCGTGAAACATAATGGGCGAAATGGCGTGGAACATGTGCCGTTTACCAACACATCAGCTGAAGCATTCGCAGAAAATTTTATCTCACCCGTTTTTTTTAAGTCGTAAGCATGACTACTCTCCTTGTTATTAATGACGACCCAATACAACTACATCTCCTTGCAAGTTTACTAGAGCAAGATTATGAACAGGTCGTTCGTTTTACCTGTTCAACATCTGCGTGGGAATGGTTGCAAGAAGGGCACATTCCTGACGGGATCGTCTTAGATTTGCACATGCCGGGCATCAACGGTTGGCGTTTCTGCGAATTACTGCATACTCAAGGTCCAACAGATCATGACGTGCCCCCCATTCTCGTCGTCTCAGCAACCTATTCAGGAATCGATGTGGAAGGGTTGGTGGCAGATATTGGGGCATCTGGATTTTTGCCTTTACCTGCGGAACCGGCAATGATTCGGCAACAGGTTCGATTGCTTCTTGAAAAGCCAGGAGAGCCTAAAGGGTTTCAGGTTTGGCTGGTGTCCCCACATACTTCAGAAATAGAACGTATTCGTCCTGCCTTGGTGGAGCGAGGTTGGCAAGTTCAGGAGTGGGAGAGTGGGCATCTTGTGCAAGCTTCAGTCGCAGGTGTGGCTCCAGACATTGTTATTGTTGAACATCCAATCACAGATATGGAGACCAGAGAATTTGTTGCGTGGTGTAAAGAAACGTATCCTCATGCAATGGGTATTGTGATAGGTGTTGGTGGGCAAGACGGTGAATCCGTGGCGTTATTTGGTAAGGCTGATAGATGTTTGCCCAAGGGATGTGATCCACATATTCTCCTGACTCTTTGTGAGAAATGGCGTTGGGAGCGTGCCTTAACACGTGTTGAACATCTTCTTGAAGTACGAACGGGAGATTTAAAAGAATCAGAAGCCCAATTCCGAGGTTTATTCGAAATGCTTCCAGATATTCTGGTGATTTATGACGATCAGGGTATCATTCAACATATTAATGCCAGTGGAGCCCAACAGTTGGGGTATGCCTCAGATGAACTCATTGGAACGTTGCTTGTTGTCATTCAATCACCGATGTTGAATGTCACTGCACTTTCACAAGATGCTGGCGGGCAAGATCGACTATCCCAGTGGTCTGAAGCCCTGCTCCGACGGAAGGATGGCACAGATCTGCCCATTGAAGTGATGGAGCGAGTGGTGCGATTTCAAGGAAAGCAGCAGACCCTGTATGTTGCACGTGATATGACGGTGCGTCAGCACATGGCGCAAGAAAATGCCACACTTGAGCAACAATTGCGCCAGGTGCAAAAAATGGAAGCTGTCGGAAGGTTGGCTTCGGGCGTCGCTCACGACATGAATAATATCCTGACGGCTATTCTTGCACATTCAAGTTTGATGAAAGCGCAATTCGATGACTCTAATCCATCTTGGAAGGCAGGGGATGTTATTGAAAAAGCTGTGCGTCGAGGTAAAGAGCTGACATCTCAATTATTAGGGTTTGCTCGGCAAGGAAAACATCATCATGCTCCTGTTGATATTCACCATGTGATTCAAGAGGTCACGGGACTGTTAGGGCGGACCGTGGATAAGGCGATTGCGTTACAAGTAGATCTCATGGCTGATGAGTCATGGGTCGTAGGCGACCAGAATCAGTTATATCAAGTCTTGATGAATCTGGCGGTGAATGCCTCAGATGCCATGTCACAGAAAGGCGAACTGATTTTTCGCACAAGCAATGAACGCGTGTCTCCTGAACAGGCGTCAACGATTCCTGGATTAGCTCCTGGAGATTATCTCGTTGTACGTGTCACTGATACGGGTGAGGGGATGTCCCAGGAAGTGCAGACACAAATCTTTGAACCATTTTTTACCACAAAAGAAAAAGGCCAGGGGTCTGGGATGGGATTGGCTATGGTGTATGGAATTGTCAAAAATCATCATGGCTACATTGGGGTAACCAGTACGCAAGGGGTTGGAACGACGATGCGGGTCTATCTCCCGTCAGTTTTGTGTGAGAAACCACAGCCTACTGTTGCACCTGCTGCTGAGGCTCATTCATCAGGTACAGGTGCCGTGTTGATCATTGACGATGAGAAAGAAGTCGCTGAGGCCGCTCAAGCGATATTAGAATATTTGGGATATGACACTATTGTGCGGTATAGCGGGAAAGAAGCGGTGGCGTTTCTTCAAGATTCGACGCATCATGTGGATTTGGTCTTATTAGATATGGTCATGCCGGATATGAGTGGCCCTGATTGCTTTAGTGAAATACGGCGCCTACGCCCAGATAGTAAAATATTATTATGTACCGGATATGACCGCAATCATGCGGTACAAGAATTGCTTAATCAAGGGGTCGTGGGATTCATTCAAAAACCATATGATCTGGATGAATTATCTCAGGTCTGTAACGAGGCTTTACAGAAATCTGTCTCAACGGAGGTATGTGTATCTGGGAGTCAGGTCTAGAAGAAAACAGGTGAGGTGATTTGACGGCCCTATGTGGGCAATGAGTAGAACATCAAGGAGAATATAACATGATGACGATTCAAACCAGTCGATTTGGTGAACTTGAGATATCTGAAGATACGTTATTGACGTTTCCCTCAGGTCTTGTAGGGTTCCCAACGATTCAACAATTTGTGGTGCTAGATGTGGCAGAGGATTGTCATTATCAATGGTTACAAGCGATCCAAGAACCTGACTTAGCTTTGGTCATCATTGATGTTCATTTAATCGATGCAGAATTTCATGCCCAAGTCTCAGATGAAGGATTAGCGGAATTAGGTATCACTGAAAACGATCCCGTGTTGATTTTGGCTGTGGTGACAATTCCATCTGGAGAACCAGAGCAGGCTACTGCGAATCTCCGCGCACCCTTGGTGGTGAATTTACGTACGAGAAAAGGCAAGCAACTCATCTTGCATGAATCAATTCCTTTACAGTTTCCTCTCATGCCTAAGGAAGAGACAGTTCAAACAGAAACGAATGTGAAGGTGACAGAGACAGCATCAGTGTAACAGTTTTTGATTCAAGTCGCAGAGGTACGATGCAAATTATGCTGAAGTCATCATCCTTTAATCTAAGGTCGTTCAAGAGCTTTCGATGTTTCAGCCAAGGAAGGCATTATGCTGATACTTACAAGAAAAAAAGATGAAGCCATCCGTCTTGGTGAAGACATACGAATAGTGCTGGTGCAAATCAAAGGTGGGCAAGTTCGCCTCGGCATTGATTGCCCATCCGACATGCGTGTCCTCCGAGAAGAACTCTACGAAGCCGTACGCCAAGAAAACCTCAAGGCATCATCGGCTGACCCCTCGCAACTGAAAGCCTTGCCTCTTCGTCCTAGCGTCCCTCCCAAGAACCTTTGAGCCCATTCAACGTTTCAGGCATCGTGTATTGTATCCTGTTAGTCGTTTGTACGAGCGTGGAACACATTGTAGACAGTCCATATTTGAAGAATACAGACTGAACCTTCGCTTTGGCATGTAACTTGATAGATCATAGGAGAAAAGGGAAGAACGAAGAATCCAGAAAGAAAATTTTCATAACAACGCAATATTGTTTATGCAATGGTTGTAGGTCTGTTCTTACATACAAAGGCTGTTGTCCTTGGCATATTTTCATAATAAACGTGTGATGGTCACAGGGGGAGCGGGGTTTTTAGGCCGCGCCGTAGTTGAATTGTTACAACGTGAATCTTGTCAACAAATTATTGTTCCCAGAAAAAACGAGTACGATCTTGTTCAGATGAAGGATGTCCAACGTGTCTATAAAGAGGCCCGACCAGATGTGGTCATTCATTTAGCAGCCGCCGTTGGAGGTATTGGGGCTAATATGGCATCCCCCGGGTCATTTTTTTATGAAAACTTGATGATGGGTGTCCAAATGATGGAAGTCGGTCGGCAGCAAAACATTGAAAAGTTTGTGGCAGTAGGAACGGTTTGTTCTTACCCAAAATTCACAAGGCTACCTTTTCAGGAAGATGATTTTTGGAATGGATATCCCGAAGAGACCAATGCTCCTTATGGGTTGGCAAAAAAAATGCTGGCTGTTCAATCGCAGGCCTATCGAGCACAGTATAAATTTAACTCGATTTTTCTTCTTCCCGCAAATTTATATGGCCCGCGTGACAATTTTGATGAACAAACGTCGCATGTTATCCCGGCTTTAATTCGTAAATGTTTTCAGGCTCGCAGAAATAACATGAAATGCATCACTTTTTGGGGAACGGGTGAAGCAACTCGCGAGTTTCTCTATGTCACTGATGCCGCGAAGGCTATTGTCCTGGCCACCGAAAAATACCAGGATTCCCATCCACTCAATCTGGGGACGGGAAAAGACATACAGGTTAAGGATCTATGGGAGATTATTAAACAGCAAATTGGGTATGACGGAGAAGTGAAATGGGACCACGATATGCCGGATGGCCAACCCAGACGGTGTTTGGATGTTAGTGCGATGGAAACGCTCTTAGATTTTACGCCATCAGTTTCTCTCAAAGATGGTCTTATGAGGACGATTCAATGGTATGAAAAACATTCTCTGACCAGTTCGTACGCTGAAAAATCTTGTTAAATCATAAAGCAGGGAGTGTTACGGGTGGAATGTCATTAGGGAAGTTGACCTAGTCAAACTTGGGATGATCACCTGAGCTGACAATGAGCAGGAGTTGAGATTTTTTCGTAAAGAAAGATAGCTGAATCGTCGTTTTTGGAGTTTGAAAGAGTCGTGCCATTTGGTCTCAGTCTGTATGGGGTGTACGACTTAAAGGACCTCAAAAAATGAAGCGTCTAAAACCTGCGAACCCGCCAAAGCCGTATGATCAGCGGATTGCTCTTATTACTGGAATAACAGGGCAAGATGGATCATATCTCGCCGAATTCCTTTTGAATAAAGGGTATCGGGTTTGTGGTCTAATGCGACGGTCTAGTTCCTTTAATACTGGAAGGATTGATCACATATATGAAGATCCCCATCATCCGAATCCTCACCTGCAATTGGTCTATGGCGATCTCAATGACGCCAGTTCCCTGAACAAAGTACTACGTTCAGTGCAACCTGACGAGATCTATAACCTCGGTGCGCAAAGCCATGTGCGCGTGAGTTTCGATATACCAGAATATACAACCGAAATTACAGGTGTAGGGACTTTGCGTTTGCTTGAAGCTATCCGTGATTCCGAAATTCGATGTAAGTTTTATCAGGCATCCTCAAGCGAGATGTTTGGCAAAGTCCAAACTATTCCTCAAAACGAAAAAACCCCATTTTATCCTCGCAGTCCATATGGCGTAGCGAAGGTGTATGCGTATTGGATGACAGTGAACTATCGTGAATCGTATGGCTTATTTGCTTGCAATGGGATTCTCTTCAACCATGAATCGCCGCGACGAGGAGAAACCTTTGTTTCCAGGAAAATTACGAAGGCTGCTGCGCGCATCAAGTTGGGCGTTCAACATGAATTGTTTCTGGGGAATTTGGAGGCTCGGCGAGATTGGGGTTTTGCCGGAGACTATGTAGAGGCCATGTGGCTAATGCTTCAACAAGAAAAGCCGAATGATTATGTCGTAGCTACGGGAATAGATTACTCAGTCAAGGATTTATTGGATGTTGCATTCAAAGAAGTAGGGTTGGATTGGGGAGATTATGTGAAGCTAGACCCACGATATTGTAGACCTGCCGAAGTAGATTTATTAGTTGGGGATAGTCAGAAAGCTCGATCCCAATTGGGCTGGCAACCGAAAATTTCTTTTCAGGAATTGATTCGAATAATGGTGAAGGCAGATCTGAAAGAAGAAGCGACGCGTTTATATGGGACCAACTATTTGATGGCGCATTCTGAAGATTCTATTCTGACTGAACCTAGGCAGTTTTTAGGGATTGTTGAGTAGCAATCTTTAATTGTTTCAGCAGGAGGAAATAGACTGAAGTGAAACATGAGGAATGTATATTAGTGATCCCGTGTTCTTTGTGAATAGAAACCCAATTGCAAGAAATACGAAACCACTCTTGATGAAATCCTATCAACAGATCATGGGCGACGCATGAAGTGTCTGATACAGCTTAAAACAGAGTTTCAACTGATTGTGTGGGGTAGCCAATTCATGCACTCACGAATAGCTCTTGAACGCAATGGTAGTATCAGAGAGGAACATGCGGAAGGGAGATGTTTTACAGTCCTTCAAGAGTCAGTCATGACTTCGAATTGTCATGTAGCGACGTCGAACATTCTGCGAAAAACATGAAACTATTGGAGGCTACAGAGTATGGGTTGCTGTTGCTTACTGATCAAAAGAATAATCTGCAGGAGCACTTTGATATGGGGCCAGAAATCATGGCCTGTACGTCGCTTGAGAGCTGTCCCGGTTTGATAAATGTTCTTGGTGCCAGCCAAGGATAAGGAAAATTGTAGCAACAAGAAATGATAGAATTGCTCAAAAATAAACATAGAGGGGAACGAGTCGTTATTGTTTGTAATGGACCATCACTCAATAATATGGATTTATCATTTTTAAAAAGAGAATGTGTCATTGGATTGAATAAAATATATTTGGGTTTTCAGAAGTTTAGGTTTTATCCGAAATACTATGTTGCCGTTAACCCGAAAGTAATTGAGCAGTCGGTATCTGAAATTCGAAAGCTCAACTGTGTGAAATTCCTTGGGGATCAGGGTGCGAATGGTTTTATCTCTGAAAACTCATCAACCTATCTTCTCAATACCAAAAATCCACCATTTCGTTTCTGTAAAGATATTGCAGTGGGTCTACATGAAGGATGGACAGTTACATATGCTGCCCTGCAAATTGCTTACTACCTTGGTTTTTTAGAAGTAGTCATTATTGGCATGGATCATAATTTCACATTTTCTGGCAAGCCAAACGAAGAAAAAGTCTTACACGGCGAAGATCAAAACCATTTTTGCGGGAGTTACTTCGGTAACGGTCAAAAATGGGATAATCCCGACTTAGAGCATTCTGAAGAATCTTATAAAATTGCGAAATGTGTTTTTGAGGAGGAGGGACGTCGCATTCTAGATGTAACTGTTAATGGACGTTGTCAGGTTTTTGATAAAGTGGACTATAGACAACTGTTCGGCCTAACTTGATGCCTCGGGTTATATAGAAAGTGGAATCATGAAATTTAGTGAGAGACTTGTCTTTTTTTAGTTGCTGTATGGAATTTGGTTTTAGGAACTAACCTAGGTGCGAATAGAAATACAGTAACAGGTACGTTGGGCCTCTAGAATGACTTTGGTCGACTAGAGCGTGTTCTTGAGCTTTATCCCATTGACCCACACGCATTTCGTTGCCTGTGACCGCGAAGACATAGGCATCTTTATTGTTTGTCTCAGGATATTTAATGTTGATATGACATCTCTTCCATGACAAGTAGAAATTTTTACATCCCACTCACTTTCGGCACCGCCACGTGGTAGCAGCAAAACATACATTAGGTGATTACGTAGAAAGTTTTGCCATGAAGTTGTTCCGAGTGATGGATTAGTGATGGAACGAAAATAGAGCGTTATGATGGTCGCAAGCGGGACCACAAAAGTGGAAATATTTTCTAAAGAAAAGTGTGAGCTAGGTGAAGGCCCGGTTTGGCATGCCAGACGTCAATCCTTATTTTGGGTTGATATTTCAAAGAAGTGTTTGTATGAGAAATTGTTTTCAAGCTGTAGTAAGTATTTTGATGCAAAGTGGGATCTGCCAGATATAACTTCCGCTCTTGCCATTAGTGACGAAACAGATGACTTTCTATGGTTAGTAACGGCAAATAGCTTTGGCAAATTTTGTCTGACAACAGGTGAGTATGCTCCTGTTATTACCTTGCCAATTTCAAGAGGCTATAGGTCCAATGATGGTGGGACGGCTCCTGATGGATCTTTCTGGTTTGGAACAATGGAAGAAATTCCTACTGGTCGAAGAGGGCAAGTTTTCTCTATATCACCTGAGGGTAATCTAACGAAACAGTTGGATGACATTGGAATTCCCAATACCTTTTGTTGGTCAACCGATGCTAGCACCATTTATTTAAGTGACTCAATTCGGCAACAAACATTCTCTTATATGGTTGATCAAGGAGTGCTCGTTGAATCTTCTGAAAAAGTCCATATTGACCTGACTGGAGACACAGCAACTCCCGACGGTGGTGCAATGGATGTGGTTGGGAATATGTGGAATGTGCAATGGGGTGGAGCTCGGGTATCTTGTTATGATTCAACTGGGCAGTTCCTGCAAAAAATTAACATGCCTGTACCTCAACCAACAAGCTGTTGTATCGGTGGTCCAAGCAGACGTCATCTTTTTGTTACATCTGCATGGAAAGGGTTGAATGAACAGGAAATTGGATGTTTCCCGACATCAGGTGGGGTATTTGTCGCCGAACTTACAACCCCAGGAGCAGAAGTGAAGCCATTTTTTCTGCACAGATAGTATGTTAGCTAGCATCGTCATACGGACCTACAACGAGGAAAAATATCTGGATGTGCTGCTTAATGCTATCTTTGAACAGGTTTGTGCGTTAGTGAATGTTGAAACTGTGATAGTTGACTCAGGATCTACGGACAAAACGTTGGATATAGCCAAAAAGTATGATTGTCGGATTGTATATATCAGTAAAGCAGACTTTACATTTGGCCGTTCGTTGAATGTTGGCTGTGAAGAGGCCCGAGGTGCATTTCTTGTATTTGTCAGTGGGCACTGTATTCCGACAAGTGTGCATTGGCTTGATGAATTATTGAAGCCCTTGATCGAAGGCGCTGTGAGTTATGTCTATGGTAAACAAAAAGGTTGGGAAACCACAAAGTTTTCAGAGTCCAGACATCTCGAAAAATGTTTTCCACCGTATCCCAAGCTGCCTCAAGATGGATTCTTCTGTAACAACGCGAATGCGGCCATAACAAGAAAAGTATGGGAAAGATACGGTTTCCATGAAGAACTAACAGGGTTGGAAGACATGTATCTTGCTAAACAGCTAGTAGAAGCTGGTAAAAACATTGGCTATGTTCCGTCCGCTTCTGTGTACCATATTCATGATGAAACATGGCGACAAGTTCGAATTCGCTATGAACGAGAAGCATTTGCTTTACGACGAATATTACCAGAAGTGCATTTCAATTTAGTGGATTTTTTTCGCTTTTACTTGTCTAGTACGGTTTCTGATTCATTGGCAGCAATTCGTGAAAAAGTATTTTTAGAAAAAATTCCAGAAATTCTTTTGTTTCGATTGATGCATTATTGGGGAACGTATAAAGGAAACCATGAGCATAGAAAACTCTCAGCAGAACGGAAATTAAATTATTTTTATCCAAAAGATTTGGAGCAAAGCGCCTATGAGCAGAAAAAAAATTCTTGCCTTGTTGCCAATGAAAGCAAATAGTGAGCGTGTTAAGGGTAAAAATTTTCGAGAGTTAAACGGTAAACCTTTATTTCGTTGGATACTGGATACATTGCTGTCTATGGAAGAAATTGAACAAGTGGTCATTAATACTGATGCACGAAACATTCTAGAGAAAGACAGGATTTTTGAATCAGATAGAATCATTATTCGTGATCGTTCGTCGAATTTATGCGGTGATATGGTGAGTATGAATAGAATTATCGCTGATGATCTTGAAAATACGGATGCGGATATTTATTTGATGACCCATACGACCAATCCATTTTTGAGTGTTAGGACTATTCGAAGCTGTATTGATACGTTTGTTGAAAGAACGCAAGACGGGAACGCTGATTCGGTCTTTACTGTGAATAAAATTCAGACGCGGTTTTACCGTGAAGATGGTACGCCGGTGAATCACGATTCTAAAAACTTAGTAAGGACCCAGGATTTGGAGCCATGGTTTCAAGAAAATTCAACTCTCTACCTCTTTAACAAAGAGAGTTTTAGGAAAACACACGCACGAATTGGTGAAAATCCATATCTCTATATGAGTCCTAAGTTTGAATCCATCGATATTGATGATCATGATGATTGGGAAATGGCTGTTGTTGTTGGCCGGTACTTAACCGAACAAGGATATTTGAGTGTATAAGGTACTCGTTACCTGTCCTCCCATGTTGGGCATGCTTGATGAATTTTTAGAATCCGGCAGGCAACTTGGGTTAGAGTTGGTGCGAGCCAATGTGACACAAGTAATGACTGAAGAGAGGTTGATCAACGTCCTCCCTGAATATGACGGCTGGATCATCGGTGATGATCCTGCCACAAAACAGGTATTCGTTGCTGGGGGAAAAGGACGTTTAAAGGCTGCTGTTAAATGGGGCATTGGTGTTGACAATATTGATTTTGTTGCCTGTCAGGAATTGGGAATACCCATTTCGAATACCCCCAACATGTTTGGTGGTGAAGTGGCTGATATCGCGATTGCCTATTTGCTTGGTTTGGCTCGGCAAACGTTTTTGATTGATCGAGAAATTCGTAGCTATGGTTGGCCTAAACCAGCTGGAATGAGTATGGAGGGTAAACGTGTTGGTGTTGTTGGATTTGGGAATATTGGTCAACACACGATTAAGCGATTACGCGGCTTTGATGTACATGTTACGGTTTATGATCCAGGAAAGTCGGGCAATCATGGCTTTGATTTTGTGGAGCAAAAAAACTTTCCGGATGGTCTTGAAGAGCTGGATTTTTTGATTTTCACGTGTGAGCTCAATAAGCACAATGTTCATATGCTCAATGCTGAAACAATCTCTCAGTTGAAACCCGGTATCAACATAATCAATGTGGCCAGAGGACCCCTAATAGATGAAACGGCATTAATCAGAGCTTTGCAATCGGGGCATATTTCAGCTGTAGCGCTTGATGTGTTTGAACACGAGCCATTGCATGAAGATTCCCCTCTTCGAGATATGCCTCAATGTATCTTTGGTTCGCACAATGGTTCTAACACCAAAGAAGCTGTTCGAAAAGCTACTACTGAAGCCATGCGGAAATTGGCGGAATTTTTAAATGGAAACTAATCAAAGCCACTGGGCTTTAATTACGGGTGCAAATGGAGGAATTGGACAGGCCTTAGTACGTGCCTTCGATCTTGCAGGCTATACTGTCA
This sequence comes from Nitrospirales bacterium, assembly GCA_965223635.1. Classification (GTDB taxonomy): domain Bacteria; phylum Nitrospirota; class Nitrospiria; order Nitrospirales; family UBA8639; genus Nitrospira_E. Next base: position 558,755 of record OZ245007.1, on the reverse strand, counting down.
TTGGCATTGATTTATCGCCTCCTTCTCCTAATCTTCCCTGCAAGGAATTTATTAAAGCTAACTTGCAACGAATGATAATTGATGAGACCTACGCGGAGGAGTTGTTGGATGACGTCAGAAAACTACTTAACCATGGCACTCTCAAGGTATTGGTAAATAATGCTGCGATTCAAACCCTGTGCAAAGTAGAAGCTCTCACTCGGAAAGATTGGCAAGATACCCTTGACATCAACCTTCTCGTCCCCTTTTTTTTGGTGCAAGCGTTACTGTCGGATCTAGAGAGGGCCAGAGGCTGTGTTATCAATATTAGTAGTATACATGCCCGTCTCACCAAACAAGACTTTACAGCCTATGCCACCAGCAAAGCGGCTTTAAGCGGATTGACTCGTGCTCTTGCGCTGGAGGTGGGAGATCGTATTCGGGTGAATGCGATTGAGCCAGCCGCTATTGACACTGAGATGTTAAAAATGGGGTTTCAAGGTAAGTCCGATAGACTTGCTCGATTGAAGCAGTGCCATCCGACACAAGATATCGGTAAACCGGAAGAGGTAGGGCGATTAGCAACTTTGTTAGCAGGTGCAGAGCTGCCGTTCATGAATGGTGCCACAATACCATTAGATGGCGGAATAGGTGGGTGTCTGTATGAGCCGAATTGAACAACTGAAAATGATAAATGACGGATACCCTCCTACTAATAAAGATTCTATCCGATTTCAAATCATGGTCTATTATCTTTGTAGGTGATGATATTGAATACCTATTTGCTGTCTTCTGCTTCTAATCCAAATATTTACCTTAGATTGGTGGAGTGGAAGGATGTATGCTTCATTGTGTCCGCAGAAGTTGTTTTCCAGAAACACACTCAAGAAAAATGGAGTAGTTAGTGGATGAGTTGAAATTTATACAATCTCTTCTCAAAAATCTCAACATTAAAAGAAAAATGTTGTTTGACGTGGGTGCTCATTTTGGAACTTTTTCGCAACCGTTTGCTCGAGAGGGCTGGCAAGTACATGCTTTTGAACCTGACCCTGAAAATAGAGCGAAATTCGAAGTCTGGGCACATCAATTTTCTGGGATCCAGATCAGCTCTAATGCGGTTGCCGATAAACCTCAAATGGGGGCCAAGTTTTTCAAAAGTCATGAATCTACAGGTATAAGCAGCTTAAATTCGTTTACTGAAAATCATTTTGAAGGATCACTTGTGGATGTCATTACCCTGGCAGACTACTGTCTGAAAAATTCGATTGAAGATATTGATCTATTGAAAATAGACACTGAAGGTCATGATCTTTTTGTTTTGAAAGGATTTCCATGGAAGAAGATCAGACCGAAAGTTATTATGAGTGAATTTGAAAATAAAAAAACTATTTCCCTGGGATATTGTTATGAAGATATGGGTCATTACTTAATGAATCAAGGGTATTCCGTTTTTGTTTCTGAATGGAAACCAATTGTCAGGTACGGTATCGAACATGATTGGAATCGATGTTTTATGTATCCTGGCTCATTGGAAACCGAGAATGCATGGGGGAACTTTATTGCCCTACGGAATGATTTTAATCCCAACCTTTTCTGGTATAGCATAGTGGACTATTTGAGTTTTCAGGGCCAGGTGCCGCTTTATGAAGAGAAAAAAAATCAGTTCAGAGACGAAGAGCGAGGGAAAAGAGATGATCTGAATCTGAGTCGAGAAGAGATGATTGTGCTTTTAAATGATAAGATGGCCGAGGTCCAAAGAATTCTTGGTGTCCTGGAAAATCAAGTCCAGATGGGTAATCAAGAGCAGCAGGATCTTGGGGCAATTGATAGTGGACGCATAGGTATTTATCAAGATCAGCAAGCCAGTAAACACATTCAAAGAAGTCAATGTAATGACTCAAGTCTTGTTAATTGTCTGATTTCGCATTTCCCAAAAATCTATGATTTGCTTCCTTATAAAATTCTAAAATGGTTTCTGCAAGGGCTCTGCTTGGACGTGGGGGCTGCGGCAGGTTTTACCACGAAGCAGATATTATCCGCGAACCCTGAGTGCAAGGTAATAGCTTTTGAGCCGTTCAAAGGGAATTGGCCACACTTGAAAAACGTGCTAGGTGAAGTACATGGCTGGAAGCTTGTTGCAAAGGCCGTCTCCAATTTTTCTGGAAAAGGCGGCTTTTATGTGTCATCGAGAGTTGTGGGAACCGAAGAAAACTGGCAAGGACTAGCCGGTTACTCGTCAATCGGACATTTAGTCCCCCTTGAAGAAGTAGAAAACTATAATTCTTGTGATGCAAGTATAGTAGATGTGTGTCGAATTGATGATTATGTGTCGGACCCTGTTTTGTTCATGAAAATGGATGTCCAAGGGGCTGAATTTGAAGTGCTTCAAGGTGCTAATCAAACAATAAAAGATTATGGAATTAGTATCATTTATATAGAGTTTTCTGGAGATCTTAAGGTCTTAGAACACATTCGAGATTTAGGTTATGTAATTTTTGATACAAAATATTTATTAATTCCGCAAGTCGGGAACGTAGTTCCCGAAACTTTTGGAATGCTTGAGTATGAACACCTTCATTTGTCAACTGGTAAGATTGCAATGGAAGGGTTTATTCCAAGTCGTCCACCAGATTTTTTAGGGCTCTGTGATTTTATGAAAAAAATACAGAAGGAAGTAGGGTTTTTTCAGACGGATTTATTTTGTGTTCACTCATCGTTTTTGCCAGCATTTCTCGATGGACTTTCTAGAGCTTATATGAGTGTGGAGTGCTCGACACCGTTTATTGTCGGTTCTCGACAAAGACCGCATTTTTAAAAGAGAAACCTTTTCAATATTTTCTCAAGCCACCGGGAGTTTCTTTTTCTCACTTCCTTTCATCTTTAAGTTTCTATTGCCCCATATTTTTGGTGTCGATCTTTCCTTCTCGACCAAATTGCTGGAAAATTTTAGGAATGAGAGGTGGACCCGTTTCTTTGCACAACGCAATGGTCTTGGATAAGTCGGTCGCTCCTGGTTGAGTTAAGCCGCTCGAGGCTGCGGCGGTTGTTGAACATATACTTGATTGGGAGTTTGCCCTCCCACACTCGAATGTGGACGTCGATTATTGTACAACTGGAAATAGCGAGCGAGTCCCGCTCGTGCCGCGGCAACTGACTCATAAGCTTGTAAGGACACTTCTTTGTATTGCACCGATCGCCAGAGGCGTTCCACAAAGATGTTATCGCGCCAGGCACCTCGCCCATCCATACTCAGGCGCATCCCTTGCCCCTTGAGGAGTCCGGTAAAGGCCTGACTCGTCAATTGACTGCCTTGGTCCGTATTCATGATGTCTGGGCTCCCATAGCGAGCAATGGCGTCCTCAACAGCCTCAAGGCAGAACTGGACGTCCATGGTGATTATAGTGCACCCCAAAATTTAGACCACGGTATAAGTAAGATTTGGCGGTGATCTAAATGGAGGGACAGCATGGGGCAGAAGCGGATTCGTCCTAGTGCGGACTTTAAGGCCACGGTCGCCTTGGAGGCGTTGAAAGGTTTGAAACCGGTTAATGAACTCGCCACCCAGTATCAGGTGCATCCGACCCAAATCAGTCAATGGAAGCGCCAAGTGACCGCGAAGGCCAAAGAGCTTTTTGGGTCCGCGGCTCGTCACGGGCAAGATGCCGAAACTACACAGGCCAAATTGTATGAGGAAGTGGGTCGCCTCAAAATGGAATTGGACTGGGTAAAAAAACTGCCGGCCTCGGTTGAGACGAAACGCCAATGGATCCAGCCTGGCCATGCTCACCTCAGTATTCGGCAGCAGTGTGTGTTACTGGGACTGGGACGAGGCAGTTGGTACTATCAACCTACTCCCGTTTCCGCAGAAGACCGGGAATTGATGCAAATGATCCTGCATATGCACTTGACGTGACCTAGTGGGGTTTTGGCTTGGAATAGACCGCGGCCTCCGCCATGCTGTGAAAGAGTAACCCCCGGCTTCCTGCCGTCCGCCGATTAAAGCGGAAGACAAATTCGTCTAAGTAGGATTGCAGAGTCCGCTTAGCGATGCGCCCTTGGTAAGTCCCATAATACCAACGTTTCAGCAGGGAAACGGCTCTATGGACTCGTGGCAGTAGTCGGTCATCATCACCATCGACTTCTTCCCAGGAATAGGGTGTTTTCTGAGGATCGTGAAGATAGCCTCGTTTGACGATAGCCGGATAGCTTTTGTGTCGATCGGAGATGATCTTGGCTCCAGGAGAAATGGTTTCGGCTATAAATTTCTGGAGCTCGGCTCCTTTCCGACTCTTGATATGTTGAAGACGGATTCTGCCCGTGGCTCGCCCTCGTTTCTCGGCAGCAACGGCTAGGATTTCCTTATTATTTTTGCCTCCCAGGAACGCCTCGTCGACCTCAACTTCACCACTCAACGGCTGTCGTAAGGGCAACACGGTGCAAGAGCGTAATTTACTCAACAGCTTCCAGGAGGTGCGATAGCTGCCTATGCCAAAGTTCTGCATCAGAGCCAACGCGCTGGCTCCGTTTTTGGGGCCAACAAACCACCAGATCATTTGAAACCACAGATTCAGTGGAAGCTTGGTGTCCTGCAAAAGTGTTCCGGCCAATACCCTGGCCTTCGTTCGACAAGTCCGGCAAATCCACTGCCTCTGACGAGATTTCCAATATTTCTTGCCTCCGCAGTTTCGGCGCACAAAACCATCCGGCCAGCGAATGGCAGCCAGGTAATCAAAGCAGGCATCTTCAGTGGAGAAGCGGGTAATCAGCTCTCGGTAATTCGTTGGGGGCTCCACCGTGCCATCCTGCTGCCTGGGCTTAGATCACGTCAAGTGCATATGCAGGCAAATGATTGATCGCCAATATACCTGTACACCGTTTTATGGCAGTCGGCGGATGACCGTCTATCTGCACCGCCTGGGCTATCGGGTCAATCGCAAGCGCATTCAACGCCTGATGGCCAACATGGGCTTGGCGGGTGTCGCTCCTGGGCCTCAGACGAGTCGGCCGCACCCGCCGCACACGGTGTATCCCTATTTACTCCGCGATCTGGTGATTGATCGGCCGAATCACGTGTGGTGCACGGATGTGACATACCTGCCTATGTCCCGGGGCTTCTTGTTTCTGGTGGCGATTCTCGATTGGTATAGCCGGTATGTCTTAGCGTGGATGGTGTCGAATACGCAGGATACCGCCTTTTGTTTAGAGGCGCTTGAGCAGGCCTTCACGCAAGGATGCCCAGAGATCTTCAATAGTGATCAGGGGTGTCAATTCACGAGTACGGTGTTTACTGAACGGCTCAAACAGGCTGGTGTGCAGATTAGCATGGATGGGCGGGGGCGGGTCTTCGACAATATCTTTATCGAACGGCTGTGGTGCACGGTTAAGTATGAATATTGGTATCTGACGGATCATCGCGATGGCGCGGAGGTGGAGCGGGGATTAACCACCTACTTTCGGTTTTACAACACCGAACGCCCTCTTCAAGCATTGGGCGATCATACCCCCGAAACCGTGTATTTCAACAAGATCCAAACGACCAAATAATACGTAAACACCATGAACTCCAATCTTACTTATTTTTGCCCATCAGTGGTCTTGACAATGGGGTCCACTTTATTTCGACTTAAAGGCGGGAGAATGGTTCCGTCGAGGTCGTCTGCTCATGATACGCTCCTTTCTTGATTGGCAGCATCATGCCACCTTTGGCAGAGCGTATCCACTTAGCTCGTTGTTCAGATCCTTGGGGCCATCTCTGAGAGGTCACTACAGAAGTATATTAGAATAACAGTGAAAAAATATCAGGAAACATAATAAAGTAAGACAGGAATGCCTAGTGAGGTAGGAAAAAAATTCCCAGTGTGAAAGGGTTTACGCTTATTAGTTCAATAGTACACGGTAAGCATTTTTTCGTTTACTAGATGGCCAGAGTGTTAACAAGCTTGATTCAAAAAAATCATAGATACCTTCAACATAACAGCCTGAGTAGCAGTAGAAAATAAAGTCATATTTCTGCTGGCATACTTATTGTACAGGTTATATTGCTTGAAGTTGATTTATGTCAGATATAGGAAGTTGGTAGGCAATAAAATACTGAAGAACTTTTTGGTTCTGGGTTGCAGCGGTGTATCTACATTTGTAATGAAAATTTAGTGTTAAGTAGGATATGTAAGGATTTCCATCTTAAGGCCACATGGAAAGTGACTGTATTTTGAGAAAGGGAGCGTAAATTTTGGAAAAACAGAATGGCTCTTATGTAGCGTGTGAACCTGGTGTTTTACAATATAGCTATAAAGTGACGGCAATAGTTTCGGTTTTTCGTGCCGAACGTTTCATGCAAGGTCTTCTGGAAGACCTCGAAAGGCAGACCATAGCTTCTGAATTAGAAATTGTGATTGTTGATGCTGCATCGGATGAGAATGAAAAAGACATTATTGAAGAATACCAGTTACGGAATACGAATATACAATACGTACGCACAGGTACTCGAGTTGGTATTTACGAGGCTTGGAATTTAGGCGTTAGTTTAGCAAGAGGTCAGTACATCACGAATGCTAATGCAGATGATCGTCATCGGCCTGACGCATTCGAGCAAATGGTCAAAATTTTAGATGAAAATCCTTTTGTAGCCTTGGTGTATGCAGATGTTGCTGTAACGGAAAAGGAAAACGAAATTTTAGAATCAGCGCTAAAAAGTGGAGAGTTTCGATGGCCAGCCTACAATCCTCAATTATTGTTTCAAGTGTGCTATGTCGGTCCTCAACCTATGTGGCGACAAACACTACATGAACGTTATGGATACTTTGATTCAAGGTTGAAGTCAGCGGGAGACTATGAGTTCTGGTTGAGGATTTGTAAAGCTGAAACATTTGCTCATCTTCCTGAAATACTTGGCCTATACTTGCTGTCAGCAAGAGGGGTGGAACATGAAAACGAAAGCCTCTCACATAAAGAGTCTGAAATTGCCAGAGAGCGATATTGGCCACCTGAATGGGGTATTCGCCCTCAACCGAATGTGAGCTTTTTTGTGAAAAATTCTGAAAAGGCGGAGTTGGGAATGAGTTCAAGGTATGAGCCATTAGTCTCAATTATTATGCCTACGTTTAATAGGCCTCAGATGCTACTGCTAGCTTTAGAAAGTGTCGTCAATCAGACTTATAAGAATTGGGAAGTTATCGTTGTGAATGATGGTGGTGAAGATGTAGAAAATATTCTTTCTACAGTGTTTGCTGGAGATAGAATTGTTTATGTCCGTCTACCAAAAAATTTGGAGCGGTCGTATGCAAGAAATATGGGCATTCAGTTAGCGAAGGGGAAATATATTGCGTATTTGGATGATGATGACCAATTTCTTCCTGACCATTTAGAAACACTTGTTACATGTTTGGAAAGTTCAGAATATGAAGTGGCCTATACCGATGCGTTTCGTGTCATTCATGAAAAACAGCATGGGCGATATGTTGAAACCGGACGAGATGTGCCCTATTCGTGTGAATTTTCTCGAGAAAATCTTCTTTACGAAAATTTTATTCCAATTTTATGTGTGATGCATTCACGATCGTGTTTTGATGACGTAGGGTTATTTGATGAAAGTTTACATACTCATGAGGATTGGGACTTATGGATCAGGTTGTCAGAGAGAGCACCATTTCATCATATTAAAAAAACGACTGCTGAGTTCTCATGGCGGATGGATGGAACGACGACAACTAGTAGTCAGCAAGAAGACTTTATTTCGACCAAAGCAAGAATTCATGACCGTTATGGGTTGACAACTTCAGTAAGGTGCCAAAATGACTCTGTTGCACAGCAGAAGTACGTCTTACCTCAAAATATCCAAGAGAAAATATGTGATTGTTCCATCATCATCCCAGTTTTTAATAAAGTTGAATTGACGAAGCAATGTTTAGTGCAACTAGCTGAAGTGACAAAAGACATTTCCTATGAAGTTCTTCTTGTAAATAATGCCTCAACGGATGGTACTTCCGAATTCTTATCATCGTTAAGTGGTGATGTTCAAGTAATAACAAACGAAGAAAATCTTGGTTTCGCCCAGGCTTGTAATCAGGGGGCTCGTGCAGCAAACGGAAAGTATCTTGTATTTTTGAATAACGACACGATACCCCTTGCTGGTTGGCTTTCAGCATTAGTGGAAGAGGTCGAGAGTCATGAAAAGGTTGGAGTGGTAGGAAGTAAGCTGCTCTATCCTGATGAAACGATTCAACATGCAGGCGTGGTCGTTTCGAGGCATTACAGGACCCCGTATCATATGTTTTGTGGTTCATCTAAAAGTTTTACCCCAGTGAATAGGCGAAAAGAATATCAGGCAGTGACCGCAGCATGTATGCTAGTGCGAAAGGAGAGTTTCGATAAGGTTGGAGGATTTGATGAGGATTTTGTAAACGGATTCGAAGATGTCGACTTATGTCTGAAAATTCGTCAAATGAATGAAAAAGTTGTATATCAACCCAAGAGTTGTTTGTATCATTTAGAAAGTCAAACTTCAGGACGAAAAGACCATGACCTTGCAAATGCTAACAGGTTCTTAGCCCGATGGGATACGCTATGGTTGACGGATGAAGATATTTTGGTGTTCGACGAGAATCTGCTGATTCGGACATCTATAAAGGACTCGAAGGTTACACTCACGTTAGATTATTTTCAAGATAATAATGAAAAAATGCAATGGGGGCGCTTAGTGCAAACCCAAAAAATATTGTTAGGAAAGAAAAAATGCAAAGTTTACCAGTTGGACGATAGTGCAAGAATTTCTGCCTTGTTGAGAGAGCATGATTTATGGCCTGCTGATGTTGGCGCGTTGGAATGGGGTGGAGAGGTATCTGAAACCCTAGGGTGCGATCGAGAGGCTCAAGGTTTCTGGAAACGTGTATTGACTTTGAACGAATCTTATCAGGCTAGGGTTGGTTTGGCGCGGCTACTTATAAAAACCAGCAATTTAGGAGAGGCCCAAAAGCATATCGATGTATTAAAAAGTACTTTTGCTATCAAGATAGAGGGTTGGATTTTGCAAGGTGTTCTTGCGATACAAGAACATAAATTTTTAGAAGCGAAAAAATCATTTGGACAAGCTTTATCTATTGACTCAAAAAATAGAAAAGCTTGTCTGGGAATGGGAATGGCGTGCATGGGGCTTGCTGAGAACGTTGAAGCATGGTGTCTTTTCGTTGCAGAGATTTCCGAGAATCCTGACAGCCTTGAGGGGTTGCGTTGCTTGATACAAGTTGGGACAGTTTTGGAGAGATGGGAAGCTCTTGCAAATTTTCTTAGGAAGTTTGTAGAGCGTAACCCGGCTGATTGTGAAATTCGGTTTGTCTTGGCTGGAGTAGAGATTCGTGCTGGTCATTCAGATAAGGCGAGAGAACAGCTCTCATGGTTTCAACTCATCAAACCAGATTACGAAGGATTAGACGATTTAGCCAATGCGTTGAATCGTGCTCAGCTCCAAGAGCAAACGGTGTCGGCGCTTTAGGAGGAAAATATTGCCGAGTCATAACAGGCGATGTCCCGAACTATACTGATACAATTTGCGCGACTGGGTGATCTCATTCAGTCCCTGCCAGTTATTTCTTCTCTTCAAACTCGTTACCCACATCAAGAATTAGATCTGTTGTGTGCGGAGCCATTGGTACCATTAGGACAGATTTTTCCTGGAATTCAGAGAGTTTACTCCTGGAAAGGGGAGCAATGGCATAAGTTGAGTGCCATGCCAACTTTAGAAGGTCAGCACTGCCTACGAGCGGCTTTGGAGTACCTAAACGATTGTGCCTATCCCGAATATTCCTTGGCCTACAATTTGAATAATCATCCTCGTAGCATTTTAGCGGCACATTTGTTGAGCGCATGTGTGATTGGTGCAGGGGAGAGAGGACCGTTAAATCCAAGTCTACCACCTTGGGTGGCGTATTTACGGTATGTGGCCCATGAGCGTGGCCAAAATCGCATTCATTTAGCCGACGCGTTTTGTGGAATATGTGGGGTACCACCCCCAAGGGTTACTCCTGTTCTTGAAGCCAAGGGCGTGGTTGTTCCTCGGAGCCTTGAATGCCTGGTAAAAGAAGATATCTCCGTCGTACAAATTGGCATTGTGCTTGGGGCTGGAGATGCCGACCGCAGGGTTCCTGTTTCTGTGTGGCATGAGTTTATTCAATCCTGTACGAAACGTATTCCCAACTGTCGGCTGCTCTTAATTGGCGGCTCTGGAGAACGTGAGGCATCTTTGGTTTTAGAACAGAATCTTTCTGATCAAGCAAGGAATCAGGTCATCAATTGTTGTGGCCGGACAAATCTGCCACAACTTGCCTCGCTATTTAGTCACTGCCAATGGGTGGTGGGATCGGATACTGGCCCATTGCATCTCGGGGTGATGTGTGGGGCTCAGGCGATCGGATGGTATTTTTCTCGCGCTCGGGTTCATGAAACTGGTCCTTATGGAGAAGGCCATTGGGTATGGCAAGCCGAAAGCGACCTCGGAGAATCAGGGATAACTCAGGAAGACAATCTTGGGGTCAGTCCTACCCAATGGCCAGTGAAGGGAAGTGTGGATATCATGGTAAATAGGAATTGCCAGATGAGTTATGAAGGGTGGAGTCTGTGGAATAGTCATCGAGATCATTTGGGTGTGTCTTATTCTGAAAAAGGCAATCCGATTATTTCGAGCGTGAGCCGTGAGCAGGTATGGCGTCAGTTGGCAGATGAGACGACAAGAGATTGGAATACTACTAGGAGGGTGTTGGGGATCTCCAATTTACAAATGAGTACGCAAGTCTAAGAAGAGGTGAGTTTGGGTTTTTCAATTAGGTAAAGCGGGAATCCAATGAACATTTTGTTGCTGGGTGCTTCTGTCTTAGCGCCAGGGTTTAAAGAACTGGGTCATGGTGTGGTGACATGTACCACCGATGGGACTGGGAATATAGATGTTCAGGAATTTCCTACTTCGATTGAATCTGTGTTGCGGCATCTGCCACAAAATTGGAACCCAGATTGTATTCTATTAACGGATGACAGTACGTATCCCATGTTTTGGGGTCTGGAAGAGGTTGAGTTGCCTCTCGGCTGGTATGCCATTGATTCTCATATTCATCACGGGTGGCATCGAGCCTTTGCCGCAATCTTTGATTATATCTTTGTGGCCCAACGGGATTATGTGCCCAACTATGAATGTGATCCAGAAAGACAAAGCGTCAAGTGGCTTCCGCTGTGTACGTTTCCTTTTACTCGGACAGAAGCCCCCTTTCCTAATAGTTATGATTTAAGCTTCGTGGGGAAATTGGACTCGCCTTTTAATCCAGATCGTCGGGTGTTTATTGACGCCGTTCAAGCACAGTATCCTCTTCATGTGGCTAGTGGAGAATTTGTCTCCATTTTTACAAAATCAAAAATAGTCTTAAACCAATGCGCCGGTAATGACGTAAACTTTCGTACATTCGAGGCGATGGCCTGTGGCAGCCTTTTGTTGATGGAGCATGTGGGCAATGGGTTACTAGAATTATTTCAGGATGGTGTCCATTTGGTGTTGTATGAAAAAGGGAATGTAAATCAGGTTGTAGATCTGGCGAGGTACTATTCGCAGCATGATAAGGAACGAGAGGCCATTGCTTTGGCTGGACAAAAAGAAGTGCGAGAAAAACATACCTATCTGCATCGTGCCCAAACCATTCTCTCTGATTTTCTTGCAGAAAACTCTCAAGAGAAGATTCAGCAACGAAAAGCGAAGTTAGAAGAAATCCGCTATTTATTAACACGGGTCTACGAATACGTATCAGCCTTATATGATTCTCAGACATTCTGCGTCTCGCCAAATTCTATACTATTTCGAGATCTATCGGCTATTCGGGATAAATTCAGATCATTGCCCCCATATGTACGAAGGGCTTAGGTTCTCATGGTGTGGGGTGGGAAAAGATTGCTGCTGATAATATGACTCCTTTTGTCTCTTCCTTCACGATGAGAATTGACATGTGTAACTACTGAGGTGCGATGAGCTTGTTACAAAAGAATCTTGAATTACTGCAGAAGTATGAGCCAGGGTTGGTCGTCTTACTGCAAGAAACATGTGGTGGGATACTCTCTATCAAGCAAGCCAAAAATGGGTTGCCTTCCGCTGCTATCTCTGGGCGACAGATTCACAGTGCCTATGATCCATGGCGTGAAGCTGAGCAGTGGGCTCGTCATCAAGTTCAGGGTTGGCAAGAAGGTGAAATGCTAGTCGTGTTAGGAATTGGGTTGCTCTATCACGTGGAAGCGTTGCGTACGATGCTGCCCCATGATGTGCCAATCATCGCTATTGTTCCAAATCTTTCAGAATTGCTTGATGGATTGTCTGTTCGATCCTTAGAGGGTTGGGGCCAACGAGTGAAATGGGTGTGGGGAAATCCCGAGCGCATGGCCTCTGAGGTGATTCAGCAGGGCAAACGCATTCGACTACTGTCTTACGAACCGGCGTTAGGCGTGAATCATGTTGTGTATGAAGCATTTCGATCGCAGCTTCGAGAGTTGATGACCAAACGTGCGAGTGGCACCTTACATATTATAGTCGTGGGTCCCATTTATGGAGGCTCCCTCCCAATTGGAGGCTACGTCGTAAGGGCTTTGGAATCCTTAGGGCATCGAGTGAGCTGGATTGACCATAGCCTCCATTACCCCGGGTATAAAAATTTGGAAACTATCCATGATGACCGGCTCCGGTTAACGGTACAGCAACGTTTCAGTGATACATTAGGGGTTATTAGTTTAGCGCATGTGGCGGAAGATCCTCCCGATTTAGTTGTGGCAATGTCTCAGGCACCCATGTCTATGGCGGTGTTGGAACAAATGCGTCGAAAAAAAGTTTTGACGGCCATGTGGTTTATGGAAAATTTTCGCCACTTAACGTATTGGCAGCAAATGATCGGGGGCTATGATTTTTGGTTTGTGATGCAGAAGGCTGAGTGTTTGGAAGCCTTTAAGAAGGCTGGAGCTTCGCAGGTGTCCTATTTGCCGCTGGCGGCTGACCCAACAATTCATCAACCTATGAAGCTCACCTCAGAAGAACAAGAAGAGTTGGGTGCGGATGTGTCTTTTCTGGGTGCGGGATATCGCAATCGTCGAGTGATCTTACAAGCGTTGTTGGGCCAAGAATGGGGTTTTAAATTGTGGGGCAATGAATGGGATCAGGCGGGAGTGCTCGAGACGGTTCTTCAAAGAAATGGCGCACGGATTGATACGCAAACCAGCGTAAAAATCTTTAATGCCACAACTGTCAACGTCAATTTGCATTCCTATACTGGAGAGGGTTTTGATCCTCATGGGGATAGCGTAAATCCACGGACGTTCGAACTGGCGAGTTGTGAAGCTTTTCAAGTAATCGATCAGCGAACCTTATTGCCCGAGTTATTCGACAAAACCATGATGGGTGTTGTGAAGGCACCAGAAGAATTAACCCCTACCGTGCGAAAGTATCTTCATGAGCCAGAGGCGAGAAGAGAAATGGCCACTTGTTCGCGAAAATGTGTGATGACTTCCCATACTTATGCACATCGAATGGAAGTGTTATTGAGCACCATCGGTCTTGCCTCACCCGATCGAATTGGGTCCATCTTACAAGGAGAGCGTCAGGCCGAAGCCTTACTGGCTCGTAGTAGTGATGGTACTGAAATCCAATCAATCTTGAAGTGTTTTCCCAAGACCGATCGCGTGGAGTTAGAAGATGTTGCACAGATTGTTCGCCAAAAAGGGCCAGAAGCCAAACTCAGTCGAGAAGAATTACTTATTCTAATGATGGACGAATATCGACAAGAAAAACGCGATTTCTTATGAAACAAGTTCTCATTATAAATATCACCCGAATGGGTGATTTGATTCAAATGATACCCTTGCTCTCTCGATTGGATGAGGAATGGCCGGGAGTCGCCATTGATCTGATTGTAGACAAAGAATTTGTCCATGTGGCTATGTTGATCCCTGGTCTACGGCATGTTTTTGCCTATGATTTTCAAGAGTTGATGGATGATAGTCGAGTCTGCGCTCGGGATGTGGTGACTCTCTATCAGAACCTTTCCTCATGGACTAACTCTCTGGTGCAGGTGGGTTATGATCGTGTAATCAATTTAACCTTTAATCGGCGAAGTGCTTTTCTGGTGAAGTTCTTTGGTTGTGATGATGAGCGTGGCATGACGACGGCCCAGGATGGAAGTTTTTTGGTCAAGAATCCTTGGATGAAGTATTTCTTGGACTTTCATGTGTATCGACAGGTTAATCGATTCAACATCGTTGATTTATTTGCTCTTGGAGGGAGTGGGCCGGGGAGTTTTCATCCCATTCGTGTGGTGGTGCCAAAGGAGTTGCGTGAATGGGCCAAAAGATTTCTGTGTCAGTCTGGAACACCAGATCGGTGGGTTGCGGTACAGGTTGGGGCGAGTGATCCCATGAAGGCTTGGCGCCCAGAATATTTTGGGCAAATGATGGCCTCTCTGAGTAAAGAGGAAAATATTGGATTTGTTCTAATCGGCACTAAAAAAGAAGAACCTGTCGTCCATGAGGCTGTTCAGGTATATCGTCAGGCTGGTGGGCAGAGACATCTTTGCGAAGCAGTGGGAAAAACGTCCGTTCCAGAACTCTTTGCGCTTTTGGAGCAGTGTCACTTAATGGTGACCAATGATACAGGGCCTATGCACATGGCTGTTGGGGTCAATGTCCCAGTTGTTAATGTGTCTGTGGGACATGTTGATTTCTGGGAAACAGGACCGTTTGGGCCAGGGCATTGGGTGGTGCAACCCGACATTGTGTGTGGTCCCTGCGGATTCGATAAAGTGTGTCCGCATCATGCTTGCAAAGATCAAATCATTCCTGAAGAAATTGGCAAACTTTGTCTATATATCTTAGGTCGGGGTGATCTTCCTCCTTTTCTTTCAAAGATGCGAGTCTATGAAGGAGGGGTTAATGAGGATCATTTAGGTACATTTGTGTTGCGTGCCGGCCACGAGTCACCGCTCACGGCTTGGTATGGTGCCTATTGGAAGCGGCATTGGTATGAATGGTTTACAGGCCAGCACAGTTCACAGCCGATTTCTTCTGAGCCGCCTTACGATCTTGGTGAGGCCATTCAGGTATGGGAGCAATTAGCTCCACAACTAAACGTGTTATGTGATCAAGCCGAGAAGGTGCTTCAGATTTGTCAGCAACAACCTGTGCCTGTTGGAGAATTGAAGGAGGTTCAAGAGCAATTAAAGTACGGAACGCTGGCTATGAAAGAACTCGTCAGACCTTCATTGGCCTTTGGACCTCTAGCTGTCGCATCTATCAGAGAAACGTTTAATCTAGAAGAAAACACGCTTGTTGGTATGGCGGAGGAATATGCCGCAGCCTATCAACTCTTGCGAATTCGAGGGCGGCTGATGATTGGGCAGCTCTCTCAGTACTCACCCGAATCATCAAGGAGGAATTTATATGCTGGTGCAATTGGATGAAGAAACATGGGAAGTAAGCGATACTGTTCCATTGGAAGAAGTGTTAGCGAATTTAAATGACCGTGCTGAAGCACAAGGGCGGCTAGTGACGGAACTGTTTGTTGGGAACCAGCCAATGACTGATCGTGAGCTTGTGCCTCTAACTTTAGCGAAGGTGGCTAGTTCTTTTGGAACGATTGCTGCTAAAAGTAAAAATATGGATAGTATCGTACAACATTCTGAAGAAACCGGGAAAAAATTCGGACAACAAATACGAGTAGACGCACAACAGTTAGTCGAGGATTTGAGGCAAGGAAAGTCGGTCATGCAGAAATTAGATCAATGGTTTGGGAAAATGGCGGATTATTTAGAATGGGCCCAAATTCAGCGAGCGATCAGTGGGTTACAACAAAAAGAGGAGCAGGGACTTTCATATTGGGTGAATGAGTTAATGAATGCTCGGCAAGCATTGGATGAGGTTCGAATGATTGACATGTTGGAGTATGAAGTAATCCCACGATTGCCCGAATAATTAGGTGCGTCCTCCCTCAACCTAACCATGTGTTTTCCCCGGTTATGGGTCGTTCGTTTCACTGCGATAAAAAAGAAGATTTGGATTGGATGAACTCCTCAAGTTTTTCTCTTGATGGTCGATAAGTAGGTCCAGATAACGGAATTGGTCATTTTCACCAATCTCAATGGAGGCCAGTCGGCTTACTTAATTTACCATACTCCTCAAAGGATGGATCCTTTGAGGTTTAGCCATCAAGGAGGAATCTATGGCACTTATCGTTAACAACAACATTGCGTCCATCAATGCCCAACGGAACTTGGGCATTTCCACTGCCCAGTTACAAGGGTCAGTTGCCCGTCTTTCTTCAGGATTACGAATTACTCGAGCTGCTGACGATGCAGCCGGTTTGGGTATTTCCGAAACCTTACGAGCCCAAATTCGTAGTATCAATCAGGCCGTTCGGAATTCCAACGACGGAATCAGTTTGCTCCAAATTGCTGACGGTGGCGCTGGCAATATTGGGGGGATTTTAGCCCGCCTTCGGGAGTTAGCGGAACAATCAGCCAGTGGTATCTTAGGCTCCAACGAACGTTCATTCTTGGATCAAGAATTCGTGGCTCTTCGATCTGAAATTGATCGAATCTCAGCGGTCACCGAATTCAATGGTGTAAAGCTGCTAAGTGGGACTGAGAATGACTCCTTGTCCATTCAAATTGGTTTCCGTAGTTCAGCCAATGATACCCTGACACTTTCGCTCAAGGATCTCGACACCAGCCGATTAACCTTGTCGTCTGTCAATGTGTCGACTTCAGCTAATGCGTTAAGCGCGTTAGGGAATATTGATAGTGCGATTAGCGCTGTGGCTTCCGCCCGAGCCAATATTGGTTCATTGCAAAACAGAATTGATGCGGCAGTCCTCAATTTGGAAGTGGCCAATGAAAACGTGTCGGCAGCTGAATCACGAATTCGTGATGCCGATATTGCGTTTGAAACGGCAAAATTCACCAGAAATCAAATTTTGGTATCGGCCGGTACGTCAATCTTGGCTCAGGCCAATACGTTACCCCAGCAGGCTCTGTCCTTGCTGCAGTAAGAGGGAAAGGCAAAGAGGCCAGGCTTATAAACCTGGCCTCCGCCTTTTAAAGGAAGTCATCCATTATGATTTCTGCCATATCACCAAATGCTCCATTTATTGCTGTCTCCGTGGGGCAGGACGTGCGCGTGCGGGACAGCCAAAAAGATGGAAACATCGAAGCCCCTCGTGCAACAAAGGGAAAAGATGCTGACGGGAAAGAACCCACAACGATTGATGAGGCGAAAAAAACAAAGCTTGAGCCAGAGCAGATTGAAGAAGTTCTCAGTAAATTACGGGACTCATTAAAACACGTCGAATCCCGAATTGAGTTATCGGTTGATGATGAATTAGGACAAGTGATTTTTCGTCTTTTTGATAAAGAGTCCGGCGATCTTATCAAGCAAATACCTTCTGAAGAAGTCTTAGAGTTAGACCGATTTTTTGCTGATAAGTCCGGGCTGTTGGTTGAAGAAGAAATTTAGCCTTATATCTGTTTGAGGGTTTCTCTACGAAAGCCACCCTTTTCTCTACAGAATTCCTTTGTGTTGTTGTCAATCTCTGTAGGGGGTGAAAATTCGAAACTGCCAAGGGAGTAAGATATGATAAGTTTTGGCGGGCTTGGAAATAATATCGATTTTGGGCCAATCGTAGATCTTCTTGTTCAGACAAAAGGGATCCCGATTGATCGAATCAATCAACGCAAGCTGAGTTTACAGTCCAAGCAAACCGATTTTGGTTTGTTAGGGGGAAAATTGCTTGCACTCCAGGGTGCTGCCAGTAGTTTTCGATCAAGAGTAGGATTTGATAAAAATCAAGTCAATGTGACCTCTGCCAGTTCCCAAACTCTCTTAACGGCGACCGCTTCTTCTACGGCCGGTGCCGGTACGCATACCGTTACAGTCAATAAATTGGCTTCTGCTCACCAATTGGTTTCAAAAGCCTCAACAGCTGTTTCCACGATTGATGCCGATATTGTGAGTGGGGCATCCGGGACTTTTTCCTTTGCCGTTGGTGGAGGAGCGACACAAACAGTGAACTTAGAGGCGGATGGGAGCTTAGAAGATTTGCGGGATGGTATTAATGATCTTGGGGCTGGAGTGAGTGCCTCGATATTGAATACTGGCACAGAGAGCGCCCCCTCGTTCCGCTTGGTGTTATCGGCGAATGATACGGGTTCTAGTAATGCCATTACCATATCTGCAGATGATACGACGTTAGATACCGTGACAAGCGGAGTGAATACGTTTCAGGCTGCTCAAGACTCTGAGATTGTCTTAGGTAAGGGTGCCGAGGCTGTGACTATTACTCGATCTGGAAATAATGTCACTGATGTTATTTCCGGTCTGACGCTTAATCTTCAAGCAGCTGATGTAGGGAACCCTGTGACGATTTCTGTCAGCCAAGACAACACCGCTGTGAAGGACGGCATTAAAAATTTTGTGAATGCTTACAACGATGTGGTGTCTTTTGTTAAGGAGCGAACGAATTTCAATGTTGAAACAGGGGAGCGAGGAATTTTTGTCGGGGACTCCCTAGCTCGTACAGTTATTGATCGGATTCGCCAGTCAACTTTTTCTCAAATCAGTGGATTGTCGACTTTTACCAGTGCTTCTCAAATTGGGTTCGAAACTCAAACGTCTGATGGGACGATTAAGCTGAATGAGACGACGCTCGATGCGGCATTAAGTGAAAATTATTCGGCGGTTCGAGATCTATTTATTCAAAATCCCACTACTGGAACCGAGGGTATTGCCGAGCTAATTGTTGATGCGGTCGATGCATTGGATGATGTTGAGACTGGAGCGCTGACCCTCAGACAAAATGCCTTGACCAGCCAAATTGATACCTTTGCTGAACAAATTTCCGTGCAAGAGGCTGCTCTTGGTCGATATGAAGAGCAACAACGAATAAAGTTTGCCAATTTGGATGGACTGTTATCGAGCTTACAAGGCCAATTAGATTCCTTAGCCACGTTGCAATCAAACTTATAACTCCACAGCAAAAGGGGTATTCGCATGATGTTAGGTGCGCAGGCGTATGCAAAAACGCAGATCTCGACAGCATCTTCGGTACAAGTAGTTGTTTTATTATACGATGGAGCGATTTCTTCAATGAAACTCGCACAAGAAGGTATTGTGGCTTTGAACTTTCAGGATAAAGCGCGGTTTCTTGACCGAGCCTTGCGGGTAGTTGGGGAATTGTCTGCCTCACTGAATATGGAAGAAGGCGGTGTCGTTGCGACGAATTTGCAACGTGTCTATGAGTATATTCAATTTGAATTAACGCAAGCCAATTTGAAAAACGAGCCTGGACGTTTAGAGGCCCCCATCAAATGCATGAGTGAGATTCGAGAAGCATGGCAAGAGTTGGCTATCCAAGAAACGAAATCCAAAGCAGTGGGTATGTAACATACATGATCGTAGTCACAGAAGAAGAACAAACACTTGTCGATTTAACTTGCAAAGCCAGAGAGGCTGCCGTTACTGGCCAGTGGGATCTGGTGATTGACTATTATACTCAACGTGGGGCTTCGGGTTTTCTTAAGGATGTTTCCCCAAAGGTGGCAAAAGAACTTGTCACAAATGATAAATGGATGATGACTCGTATACGAGAAGTGCAAGCTCTGACACAACAAAACCTTGGAGCCGTTCAAGACCATCGCCGTAAGCTTGATGGTCTCAAACGACAGTGGGTAGCTCATCAAACCGGACCAATTCAGCATCGTCTCAGTATTTGATCTTTTCTATTCCATTCAGTTACCTAAAGTGCATACTTAGCATATCTTCTGCCATCATTCTCGCCTTTCCTGAAATTTCCTCAAACCGTATTTTAAGTGATCTTCTGTCAAACAATTGACAAGTCGCTTAAATCTTGTCAGGGGAAAAGACGTTTTTCTTAGCAATGTTTTGCGATTTCGAATTGATTCTTTTGAGCAATTCACAAAGGTCACTAGTTATGCATTTTAGGTATAAGAATTGCGAAATAGATTGTCAGTGATTCCGTGAGAGCATTAGTTGTTTGTTTCAATCGATTTCATTGGGTTGATCACTGAACGAGCAAATGACAACACCGCAGACCTTTCCAAGCCAAAGTCCAGAATTTAAGGCTACGAGTGAAGCCCCTTCGCTTGGAGGGTTGATTCATTCTCTTTCTAATAAATTATTGCCTATTGTGGTATTTTCCGAACTAGCTCTTCGTCGTTGTGAAGATACCCAACTTAAACCACAATTAGAGAAAATTCATGGTGCTGCCGAGCAGGCGCGTGACCTTCTTACGCAAATTCGGGCTCTGCAAGGCAAGACGGACCCCTAAATAATATGTGATGAAAATCCAACGTGAATATATTTCAGGTATAAAGGTGAAAAAATATGGATAATGGGATCATTGGATCTGAAGAGCGACGTCAGGACTGTCGAGCTGATGTACCCATATGTCTCTGGGTAGAGTTACCGCTTGCGTTTTCTTATGAGCCTATCGAACTTGATGCGGCCGCGTTCAATCAATGGCAATGGGAAGAGCTTGCCGTATCCCCGGATCTCGTAAAAGCCATGGTTGAAGAGAATGACCTCTCGATTCGAGACCCATTATTGTTACAAATGGTCACACGCATTGATTGGATGCTGACTTCTATTCTCAGGACATTGGGGAAAGATAAAAATCTCAAACAGGCTATTCCGGAATTAGCGAAGGTGAATCTCAGTGGATCGGGCATTCGTTTTTTCTCGGAGCAAGAGTTTCCGGTAGATTCGTATTTGGTATTGCGTTTAATCTTAAGGCCTTTTATTCCCATGCAGGTTGTTGGAAAGGTAATTAGAAATGACCCTATTCAGTCGGGGGAAGAACTTGGTTTTGAGATTGCCGTAGAATTTACCCAAATAGCGCCAGACGATCGGGAAGCCATCATCCGTCATGTTTTACGATCTCAAGCGACTCTCCAACGTCTTCGCCAGCAAAATACTGCTGGTTCCGTCATTGAATAATATCCAAATTTGGTTATTCGTATTGTGTGTGCTCGAATTGTTTGGTTGTCAGAGAACTCCCCACGATTCAACTCAATTGCCCACGAATTCGTTTGACGACATCCGTATTAAAACAGTTTCGGCCCGTCCTCTTCCTCCTCCTTATTCACTTGCGATCCTACGTTTCGACAATTTAAGTCCTGATCCCAGACTTCATTGGTTAGGGCAAAGCCTATCAGAAATGATAGCCCATGATTTAATCCAATGGCCTGCACTTTCCGTTGTTGCCCGTGAAGCTCTGGGGCCAATTCTTCGAGAACAGTGGCTCCAGTACCAAGGCTTTTCTTCTGCAATCCCGCCAGTCAATTTGGGGCAGATTCAAGGTGTGCGGTATTTGGTGCGTGGAGGTTTTCATTCAGACAAAGGTACATTGAAGGTTGATTTGCAAGTTGTCGATGTTGAAACGGGAATTTTTGTAAGTGCATTAAGTGCCCAAGGCCTAGAAGAAGATCTTCCACAGATTGAGTATGATCTTGTTATTCAACTGCTCAATCTTTTTGGTGCTCGCTCTGAATTAAGTGAACCGGTGTCTTTGGATCATAGTGGAAAAGAAAGACCGGAAGGGCTTCCATCAAATGCAAAAGACATAAAGTCAGATATTCATGAGAAATTGGTTGACGCATTTGGCCCTCATTCACTGCATCAAATAGAGTTACGGCTCTCCTTAGAACGCCTTATGCAACAACGAACGAATGCCTATCAGATTGCAGAAGCCTTTTGGCATAAGGGATGGAGCGCAGAGATTGGCCGGCCTCAGTATAAGGTATGGGAGTCATCTGACGCCCATACCCCTTCTCTCCCGTTTCTTGTTGTTCCCATTGCTGCCTTTATGCAGCAAAGCAAAGTTGCCAGGATCGTAAAGAGTGTAAATGGTAAAGGGTCTTCTCAGATGATTCATTTGGAATTCGATGGATTTTCTCATAGTGAAAATGATGAGTCTGGAGCTAGCCTCTTATTTTTCGGTCATATAAAAGAACCTCGCAGACTCTTTGTGCAGGCTTTCAATGAGCAGGGCGAACTTCTGGCTGTGTATTCAAAGTGGTCTTGGAAAACAGAAGACATTCTTCAGGGTTCCAATTTGGAACGCATAGTTTTCCCTTTATGGCCGCAACCATTTGTGAGTGGGAAGGCCGAATTCCCCCTGGCATGGGTTGAGCGAGGGAATGGACATGTAACATTTGATATGGTTATAGCTCCCATCCCAGATGAAAAGATTCAAGTTGTGCTTGAGCCTATTAGGCCATTTGAATCGGAGGGGCAAGGTATTGATTGGTCACATTTTGAAGATGATGCCATGCTTTTGCCATTAAAAAAATGGATTGAAACAAAATGGACTCCTCCCATTACCGAGACCGTACCCGTGGAAGGATATCTACCCTCTAACAAACGCAATGTCTCGGCCCTCTTACAAGTTCAAGCGGGAAAAATTACAGACGTCCGATTTCTCATGCTTCCCCATGGCACCTTGTTGTCTCGTAGTCTTGAAACATTGAAAGCCAATCTCTTAGGGTTTTGTATCACGTGCCAAAATGGTAGTACAAATTCTCCCAATCCCATGTTTCAAACCATTCGATTGCAATTGAGTTTGCTGCAAGATTTTCATGCATTTCGTTTTGGTTCTCGACCGCACTAAACGCACGAAGTATTTTAATATTCTATAGGGGGCTCTTAAAATTTCTTCTAAAGGGTGAGGTAAAAGCCCTCTGTTCATGAAAGCGTTATAGAAGTTCTGCTCATTTACTTGTGGAATATTTTATTAAATGGCTCTACGGTTGACTCCGGTTGAAGGACTTGTGACTATTCAAGTGTGGGGCGCCCAACGTATCCGAAGGACATGCGGGAATTTCGTCAACGCTTCACTACACGGCAGGCTTGTCTTGAATATTTGGTGCAGAGTCGCTGGCCCGATGGGTTTGTTTGTCCCAAGTGCAGGGGGAAGTCGGCCTAGCTCAACTCCAAGCGCTACGTGTTCGAGTGTCGGGCGTGTGGGCGTCAGACTTCGCCGATGGCCGGCACACTCATGCACCGTTCTCACGTGCCCGTCCAGGAGTGGTTCTGGGCTGCGTATCTTGTGACGACTCATACGCCAGGAATCAGTGCCGTTCAGCTTGCACGCCAGCTTGGCCTTTCGAGTGCCACCACAGCTTGGCATATGCTGCATCGGTTGCGTCAAGGAATGGTCAACACAAACCGAAGCCAGCTCTCCGGCTTGATTGAGGCCGATGAGGCAATCCTCGGCGGCTCAGCCAAAGGCAGGCCAGGTCGGGGAGCGACGACAGCCAAGCACAAGAGCTTGATAATCGGGGCCGTGGAGGTTCTCCCCTATACCGACAAAAAAGGGAAACGATCTGAACGGACAGGTCGATTGCGTCTTTCAATCCTGAAGGATGCAGGCGAGCTCAGCATTCGTGGGTTTTTGAGGGCAAATATTGAGGCCAACTCCACACTCCGAACGGATGGGTGGCGCGGGTATTCTGATGCAGCGTTGGTCGGGTACAAGCATCGTGTGCGAATGGTTCGCACCCCGGAGCGAGCGCACAAAGTGGCGCCCCATATCCACCGGGTCTTCAGTAATCTCAAAACGTGGCTCATTGGCACGCATCATGGAGTGGAGCCAAAGTATCTCCAGAGCTATCTTGATGAGTTTGTGTTCCGCTTCAACCGCCGCAAAACGCCGATGGCCGCGTTGCAGACCCTCCTTGGAATCTCAGCGAATAAAGCGCCATTAACTCTTGACGAGCTAGTCCACCGGAGTCAACCATAGAGCCATCTTTTATTATTTAGGGGGAATGTAACAGTTCTGGCCAATGCTTCCTCAACGTCTTTTCCGCTGCCTCAGATAACAGAATATCCTGCGAATGATCTTGACTGAATACCCGTAACGTGATCATTCGGGCAGGTAGATGTTGCAGATATGTGTGCAGGCTTTCCTTGTCAATGTTGCCCGTCGCGGGATTCCAGACAAAAATTTGAAATCCTCCCATTTGCAATAAGTTGATTGGTCGCGGATCCTTATAAGCAAAATCCACTCGCATATCAATCTGTCGAAATTTTCGCGGAAGGGCTTGACGCATTCGAGTTAAAAAGATTTGTGCTTGAAATGATGAAGATCCTTGAGGGGTTTGAACTAAGAGACTAAAAGCGGTTTTCCATTTTACATGTCTGCCCATGATTTGTGCCCATTCGTGGCCGAGTCGTCGTTTTTCAGGATGACGGGATCTTGACCAAGAACGAACGGTTTCCATGACGTACCAGTCCGTAAAATGTACATATTGGGATAAGGTTTTGAGAGGATTTTTAGGAAAGAGAATGTCCATGGTGGGCTGAAAAATTTCCTGGAGATGAAGATCTATGGCGCGAGTTGTACGATGGTAATAGACATTCGCATAGAGATAGAGCCTGGCATGTAGAAACATTTGGAGTGCGGAAAGTCCAGATTGGTGTATCGTGAGGCCATGGGGGGAGAAAAAAGTATAATGCAGGAGGCGCTCAATATCGACAGGCCCTATGGCTACGCCGCACATGTATGAATCTCTCAAGACATAGTCACAATTATCTGGTGTGAAAATTCCACCTAATAAAGGGCGTAACGCGATGACCCATGGGGGCAAATCTTTTGTTGATTGATGAGGATTTTTCAGAATAAGAAAAGCAATGTGCTCGGGATTAAGATATTCTCCTTTGGCAAACGGTCCAGAGGGACTCCGTCGAATGTGTCGGATGATTGTTCCTAAATGATCTCGAATGATGTGCTGACCCAGCAATTCATGGGTTAACTGATATTGATGAAGAAAGTGATGGTCGAAGAAATGGCAGAAGGGGCCATGACCAATATCATGCAGTAAGGCTGTAATGCGGACAAATTCTTCAAGGAAGGGAAAGGAGGGAAGATCCGAAATCATTTTGTTTAAGGAAGGATAAAGGTGAGTGATAAAACGCCCCGCCAAATGCATGGTGCCTAAGGAATGTTGAAACCGAGTGTGCTCGGCTGTAGGATAAACCCAATGTGCGCTTTGAAGTTGGAGGATATAGCGAAGTCGTTGGACCCATGGGGAATCAATGAGATCTTTTTCTGTCTGTTCGACTTTAGAGCTGTGAGGGTAGGGAACAGTGAATGAAATGTAGCCATGTATAGGGTCGGCTATAAGAGAGACGCCGTCAAATGGAGAAGAGGATGGTTCAGAGGATGACATGAGTAGCAGAGCTCTGGTTGAAGATTCTATGAATTAGTTCGGTCTTATTCGCTAATATTTGATGATTTGCGGTGCCGTATGCCTTGGTATTGGATAATGGTCCATCTCATAATTGGGTAGGCCAAGAGCGACCCAATGATAGCAAGGGTACAAGCCCCTACCAGAAAGGGAATGAGATAGGGCGCGAATACATCAAAGAGATTATCCATGGTTAGCTGATCCCACTCAATGGGGGTATGTGACGCGCCACCTGTTAAAAAAATTCCGGTATACAGACTGGCGGCTAAAATGGGAATAAGAGTCCAGGGGTTATTCAGGAGCGACCCCAACATAACGGCCAAGAAATTAAGTCGAAATGCCCAGGCACAGAAGACCGCACTTGCGGTGTGAAAAAAATAATGAGGAGCGAAGGCGATAAAGACTCCTGTAGCAAAGGCTAAGGCTGTTCGATGAGGTGTTTCTTGGAGATGGAGAACCTGTATGAGCTGTTGACGAAGAGTCTCAATGTTTAGCATGAAGGCATTGACTCAAGGGCACTATTGAGAGAAATGTTCATAACCATGTGGGAGTAAATTTTTCTGAGAGGCATCACGCTGTTCTATTCGGATGCCAAACCGTTTAGGTTGAATGACGCCAATGTGTGCAATAGATATTCGTCGTTTTTTTGTGATTTTTTCAAGCTCAGTTTGCCATTTTGGGGGAATCGTGAAGAGTAACTCGTAATCTTCTCCTCCGTGTAGAGCCCAATTCAATGGTATAGCACGAATTCGTTTAGCATAATGTTGCATCTGCTGCGAGAGAGGGATTTGATCACTTTTGATTAATGCTCCCACGCGACTGTGTTGGCATAGATGTCCAAGATCACTGGATAACCCATCAGAAAGATCAATGGCCGCTGAAGCATAGGGTTGTGAGGCCAGCAGTTGCCCGAGAACAATGCGGGCGGTAGGTTGTAAGTGACGTTGTAGTAAATACTGCATCGATTTTGAAAGGGTAGAGGGTCGAGGAGGCCGTGTATATTTCTTGAGAGATTCCAGTCCCGCCGCCGAGTCACCTAGTGTCCCACTCACATAGATAAGATCGCCAACCTTTGCTCCTGCCCGAGTGAGAACATGTTTCGGTTGTGCTTTTCCAATGATCGTGATGGCGATAAAGAGGGATGTGGGTGATGAGGAAGTATCTCCTCCTAGTAAAGTGACTTTGTAGGGTTTACAGGGTGTCAGTAAGCCTCGGTAGAAGGCTTGCCAATCTTGGCTGGTGAGAGAAGGGGGTAAGGCGATGGCGACAAATATGCCGGTTGGGGTTGCCCCCATGGCAGCTATGTCACTCAGATTGGCTGTTGCAGCCTTATACCCGATGTCATACAGGGTTGCTGTTTTTTGTGTGAAGTGGACGTTTTCAACAAGCAGGTCTGTTGAAATAACTACATGCTGTTCAGGAATGGAAGATAGGACGGCCGCGTCATCTCCAGTTCCGATAATAGGATGAATCCCTTGGGTTATAAATTGACGAGGAAGAGATTGAATGAGTTGAAATTCCCCAAGTTTTGTTAGGCGCGCCGATCGGCGGTTCGGGGACATAATAGGTAGTTCAGGAGGTCAACGTTACCTTGTACGGACTGGGGTCCGTGTGGTGGCAGACGCCACTTTCTTCCGACGTCCAGAGGTGGATTGAGAAGGGATAGTTGCCGATTTAAGCTTGGGTCGTGATTTGATGCGGAGGGCGGCTTTCAATACTTCCGACATAGAATCAACAGCAATAAATTCCAATCCTCGGACAAGGTGTTTTGGAATATCATCCAGATCTTTCTGATTGCGTTTGGGAATAATGATGGTTTGTAGGTGTGCTCGTTTAGCCGCGAGCACTTTTTCCTTTAATCCTCCGATAGGGAGAATCCGACCGCGCAAGGTGACCTCGCCGGTCATGGCAATATCTCGTTTGACAGGTATTTGACTCAGACAGGAGGCTAAGGCGGTAGCTATGGTAATGCCGGCCGAGGGTCCATCTTTGGGAATTGCCCCTGCTGGAACGTGTATGTGGAGATCCTGTTTAGCAAAGATGCTTGGATCTATATGTAATTGTTGAGCCTTTGACCGGATATAACTTAGTGCGGCCTGAGCCGATTCTTTCATCACTTCTCCTAGGTGCCCTGTTAAGGTCAATTGCCCTTTGCCCTTACTTGAAGAAGCTTCCACATACAGGACATCTCCACCTGCTTCTGTCCAGGCCAGGCCTGTTGAGACACCAATTTCATCTTTGTCTTGTTCTTGCTCTGGAATAAACTTTGGGACACCTAAAAATATGTGGATATTACGGGGTGAGACCTGGTATTGCTTAATTTTCCCGTCAGCAATGCGTTTGGCAATTTTCCGCATTACCTTCGCTAGTTCCCGTTCTAAATTGCGAACCCCAGCTTCTTTCGTATATTGGGAAATGACTTGTGTGACGCAGGCGTCGGTAAGATGGAGATGTTGTTCGGTGATGCCATGTTCCTCGAGTTGCCGAGGGATAAGATAGCGTTTTGCAATCCCATGCTTTTCTTCTTCAGAGTAGCCTGGGATGTCAATGATTTCCATGCGGTCTCGCAAGGCGGAGAGAATAGGGTCTGTGAGATTGGCCGTAGTGATAAACATCACATTGCTTAAATCAACTGGAAGACCAAGATAATGATCAACGAATGCATTATTTTGTTCAGGATCTAAGACTTCCAACAACGCTGCCGAGGGATCTCCACGAAAGTCTGCGCCGATTTTATCTACTTCATCCAGCATGAACACAGGGTTTATGGTCCCGGCTTGTTTGAGCCCTTGAATGATCCGTCCAGGTAAAGCGCCAACATAGGTGCGGCGATGCCCACGGATTTCTGCTTCGTCACGGGTTCCTCCAAGGCTGATGCGTACAAATTCTCGTCCGAGAGCTCGTGCGATAGATTTTCCTAAGGACGTTTTTCCAACTCCCGGAGGACCAGCGAAGCATAAGATCGGCCCTTTCATCTTTTCCTTAAGTTTGCGAACGGCCAAATATTCTAAAATTCGTTCTTTGACTCGTTCGAGATCATAATGATCTTCATGCAAAACCTTGGACGCTTGGGCTAAATCCAAGTTGTCGGTTGATTGCTGGCTCCATGGCACTTCTACAAGCCATTCCAAATAGGTGCGGATTGTGCCTGATTCGGCGGAGTCTTGGTGCATTTTCTCAAGGCGCTTAAGTTGTTTCTTGGCTTCCTTTAACACCTTTTCTGGCATATTGGCTTCTTCAATTTTTTGACGAAATTCAGCCACTTCTTCCGTACGGTCATCCTGCTCTCCCAGTTCTTTTTGAATCGCCTTAAGTTGCTCGCGGAGAAAATATTCTCGTTGTGTCTTATCCATTTCGCCCTTGGCATCGGCTTGAATTTTTTGCTGCATAGCCAGGACTTCTTGTTCGCCAGTAAGCATATCGTTAACGCGTTGCAATCGCGCGAGAGGGTCCTCAATTTCTAAGACTTCTTGAGTGGCCTCGACCTTGAGCCCGAGATTAGAGGCAATAATATCGGCCAAGCGTCCTGGCTCATCCAGGTTTTCAATGACCGTAAGAACATCAGGCATAATGACCTTTCCGAGTCCCAGCAATTTTTCTAAGCCTTCCCGAGCAGAGCGAATAATGGCTTCGTGTTTTAAGGAGGAAATGGTGGTGGGGATTTCTTCGATGGTCTTGATCTGGGCAGAAAAAAACGGACTGGATTGTGTGATTTCTTGGATGCGAGCTTTGGCTAAGCCTTGAACCAGAATTTTGATGCGCTCATCTGGAAGCTTGAGCATGCGCATAATGACGCCAACTGTTCCAATACGGTAAAGGTCATCTGATATAGGTTTTTCAGTTTCTTGATTTTTTTGTGTCGTAAGAAAGATTAAGCGGTCGGATTCCAGGGCAGCTTCAATCGCTTTAATAGAAAGGTCTCGTCCAACAAATAACGGAAGAACCATGTAGGGAAAGATCACGATATCCCGAACGGGAAGAAGTGGTAACGTATCAGGAATATGTTCAATGGAGGGCGGTGTAAATTTAGACGCGTCTTCGGTCATTGCCACGTTTCCATAGTGATGGAAGTAGAAAGGGAAGATAGCCGATAGAATGCCATGCCAAAATTGGTGTGCAGTTTTCGATAGTAGGAGAAGGCGAAAAAAGTTGTCAAGGTTTTTTAAGGTTTATAGATGGAGAGGTTTCCTGGAGGTGAATGTTCTTTGTCCATTCATTTTTCCTGAGTTGCTTTACAAGGAATCTGCTCACTGAATATAATCACCCATCTATCTGTCATGGAATATCCAACACCTTTTCGTTGGAGTTTCTCCCCGCATTAATGTCAATCATTACCATTTTAGGTTAGGGAACCCGTTCAAGAAAATTATCAGGTCGCTTGGAATTCGGGTATTTCCTTCTGGATAATCTTTTTGCGTGTTCCCCAATTTTATAAGAGTTGTTGGTTTGCTGCGAAGTTCTCAGGAATGGAATCTTCCTGTGTGATGACCCCAGGACTTCGTTGTGTTTATTGCTATTATTTTTGGTGGGTATCCCATGTATTTTCTCCTGTGGTGTTGATTCTGTTGACCATCGTGGGGACGTTATGGGCTCAGAGTTTAGAGAATCGCATTCAACAAATTCTGATTGAGGGGAATCGTCATATTGATCGCGAGGCGATCGTGGGGAAGTTGTCGATTCAACCAGGCATTCCCTTTTCACAAGAGCAAGTCCGTGAGCAAATTCAAACGATCTACAGCATGGGGTTTTTTGAAGAAGTAGATGTCTCGACTAAATTCCTTGGGGATGAGGTCCTTGTGGTATTCCAGGTGAAAGAAAAACCTTTTACTGTTGAGGTGGTGTATGACGGAAACGATGAATTATCCGATGAGAAGCTTGGTGAGAAAAATACTATAAGAAATCAAACTTTTCTGGATCAAGAACAGGTGAAAGTTTCGGTTGAGGAGTTTCGGAAGCTCTACCACGAAAAAGGGTACTTTCATGCCCAGATTGTTCCTATTGTGGATATGATTGAAGAAGGACAAGCCCGTTTGACCTATTATATTGATGAGGGAGAGCAAGCTCATATTCAATCCATTGAATTTGAGGGCCGTAATGTTCTTAAGAAAAAACAACTCTTTGCATTTATGGCTAACCAAGAATATTCTTGGCCCTGGTCGATTTTTTCTGATTCCGGTATTTTACGACGAGATGAAGTCCCTAATGATATTGAACGAATTAAGGAAGTCTACATGAACAAAGGATACTTGGATGTTCAAGTGGGCATGCCTCGAATTGATTTAGATGAAACCCAGGAATGGTTTACTATTGTGTTTCCTATTGTTGAGGGAGAACCATATGTCCTGAGCCAAATTCAATATCAAGGGAATACTGTTTTCCCTGAAAGTGAGTTAAAAGAAGGGCTCTCTATGAAACCGGGGGATGTGTTTCAGCGAGTGCAGCTTCGTGATGAAGTAACTCGTGTAACTGATTTGTATGGGAGCCGTGGCTATGCCTTTACTGATGTCACCCCGTCCGTTGAGCCTGATCCGATTACTCGCACTGCCCGTATCGGTTTTACCATCGAGGAAGGTGAGATGGTGCGGATCAAAGATATTCGCATTACCGGGAATACGAAAACCCGTGACAATGTTATTCGGCGGGAATTACGGGTGGCGGAACGAGATATGATTGATTCGCCCGCTATTAAACGAAGCTTTGAGCGGCTCAATAACTTGAATTTTTTTGAAACGGTCGAAATTTTACCCAAACAAACAACTCCAGGGGAAGTTGACTTAGATGTGAAAGTCAAAGAAAAGCCTACAGGGTCCTTCAGCATTGGTGGGGGGTTTAGTACCTTGGATCAGTTTACTTTGATTGCGGATATTACCGAGGGGAATTTTTTAGGTCGCGGATATTTAGCGAAGATTCGAGGACAATTAGGTGGACGTCGAACCCTGGGGATTCTCACGTTCAGAAATCCGGCTATTTTTGATTCGTTAACGTCCGCGCAAATTGATGGATTTCGTACTCGTACCAATTTTTTAACATACGATGAAACAAAGACTGGCGCGAATCTGACATTTGGACGGGCGTTTTCCGAATATATTACTGGGACCTTTACGTTTGTTGCAGAACACATCAATATTCGAGATGTCGATTCAGATGCTCCTGACATCATTAAAGATCAGGAGGGCAAGCAGTCGACAACAGGATTTCGCGCAAGTTTGTTTCGAGATTCACGGGACTTTTACTTAGATCCTCGAAAAGGGACACGAGTTGGCTTTCGTACAAGTCTTGGGACCGATCGCCTTGGCGGGTCAAATAATTTCTATAGCGGGACGTTTGATATCTTGAAATTTACACCCCTTCCTTTTTGGGATTTTCGGCATTCCATTCGAGGACGAATTGGATATGGTGCTGGATTTAGTGGAGAAGAACTCCCGATTCCTGAGTTCTTTTTCGTTGGGGGGATTAATACTGTGCGAGGATTCAAATTTGGCCGCGCAGGACCAGTGACGTCCGGAAACGACCCTGAAGGAGGGAATAAACAATTAATCTTTAATAATGATCTTATTTTCCCCGTGTTGCCTGATGCCAAATTAAATGGGGTGCTCTTTTTTGATTACGGCAAAGGTTTTGCGAAAGGTGAAAAACTAGACTTCGACCTTCGAAAAGCGGCAGGGTTTGAGGTACGATGGATTTCGCCATTTGGCCCTCTTCGTGCCGCCTACGGATTTAATCTTGATCGTAAATCAGGTGAAAAACAAGGGGTATTTGAATTTTCCATTGGAACAGTTTTTTAGGTGTGAGAACCATAGAATAGGGGAGCCATGGGACAGATTGAGAGTGCAAGAGGTTGTGTGATTGGCTGCTTACGGACGCTGAGTGGACAAGCCATGAAAATGGTATGTGTTTGGCTGCTATTTTCCAGTTGTGCAGGGGGCGATGGTGCGTCACGTACTAGTTTGATAGTTGGTGTGGTGGACCCACAACGGATTTTGGAGGAGACAGTAAAGGGACAGCGTCTTTCCGATAATCTCAATGCATTTATGAAAGATCGTCAGCTTCTTATTGAGTTGGAACAAAAAGAGCTTCGTGACTTGGAGGAGGAATTGCGTGCCCAACGAACGGTACTGAGTCAATCAGCCAGAGAATTGAAGGAAGAGCAATTCCGCCAAAAAATGGGTGCCTATCAAGAAAAGATTGCGACTTTGAATCGTGAGGTTCAAGACAAGCAGCAAGAATTGCAAAATGAGTTTCGGCGTGAAGTGGGAGAGGTGGTTTCTCAGATCGCGAAGGATCGAGATTTGGGTTTAGTCATTGAGGACGGACCCAATTCTGGAACCTTGTATCATCAAGAGAGTTGGGATATTTCTACTGAGGTGATTCAGGTATTAAATGAAGAAAGTGATGAAGTTCTGAAAACACCATAAAAGGTTTTCTCGTCGATGTGTTCTTGAGAGTCATACAATGCATGCTGTCGCGAACAATATGGAGGATCCTGTATGCCGGAGGAATTAGATATCCTCTCCATCCAAGCCTTACTGCCCCACCGATATCCATTTTTATTAGTGGACCGGATTATTGAGATAGAACCGGCTAAACGGATTGTTGGGATAAAAAATGTCACCGCCAATGAACAATTTTTTCAAGGGCACTTTCCTGGTCAACCAGTCATGCCGGGCGTACTCCTTCTTGAAGTGATGGCGCAGGTTGGTGGTGTGTTGGCTCGAAAAACGGCTGAAGGGAAGGGCAGGCCAACGGTCTTTCTCACCGGTATTGAAAAAGCTAAATTCCGTCGCCCAGTTGTTCCAGGGGACCAATTGCGAATCGAAGTGGACGTGTTGAGGAGAAAAACTCCCTTCTGGAAAATGGCTGGCCGTATTACGGTTGATTCGGCCTTAGTCTGTGAAGGGGAAATGACAGCTATGGTAAAAGACGAAGAGGAGCAATCAGGGTGATGATGGCCTATTCTCCTCCTATTAAAAGGTCTTAATTTCTAGCCTTCTCTAATTATTCACTTCTATAATGAGTGTGTCATGAATATTCATCCCACAGCGATAGTTCATCCCAAAGCCAATGTGGGGCAGGACGTCAGTATTGGTCCCTATTGCGTGATTGATGAACATGTCACGATTGGCGATCAAACGGAATTGGCTTCTCATGTGTGCATTGAAGGGCATACGGAGATTGGGCGATGTTGCCGAATTTCTCCCTTTGTCTCTATTGGAACACCACCTCAGCATTTACAATATAAAGATGAACCCACGAAGGTCTGTATTGGTGACCATAATATTATTAGAGAAAATGTCACCGTCAATCGAGGTACCGTATTTGGAAACGGGACGACGCGGATTGGACACCATAATTTTTTAATGGCTTATACTCATGTCGCTCATGATTGTGAGTTGGGCAATCATATTGTGATGGCCAATGCAGCGAATTTAGCCGGGCATGTTTCAGTGGGGAACTCAGTGGTTATTGGAGGATTAGTGGGCGTGCATCAATATGTTCGTATTGGGGAATATGCCATGGTTGGTGGATGTTCGGCGTTGGGCCGAGATGTTCCGCCCTTTGTTCGAGCAGCAGGGGGTTATCGGGCACAAATGTTTGGGTTGAACACAATTGCGTTGCGGCGGCATGGATTTTCGGCTGTGCGAATGACGACGCTGAAGGCAGCGTTTGACTTGTTATTTCGACAGGGCCATCGACTTCAGGAAGCCATTAAGTTAGCCCGAAATGACTATGGTGAAAGTACTGATGTACTGAGTCTGCTTACCTTTCTCGAAAGCACGAGTCGTGGTATATGCCAGATCTCTTCTCGAGAGTTGGATGAAGATGAAGAATAAGAATTGTGTAGTCGTTATGAGAACCTGTTGTGAACCCGCCTGAGGATGACAAACGTATAGGATTAATCGCCGGGGATGGGCGCTTCCCCATTATTTTTGCTGAAAATGTCCGTCGTCTAGGTTTTACCGTCTCTGCAATAGCCCATCTTGGGGCTACCCTTCCTGAGCTTGAATCTCACGTAGAACATATTCATTGGCTTAAAATTGGCCAGTTTAGTAAAGCGCTTGCCGCGTTAAAAAAAGATGGGATTCGTCAAGCGGTCATGTTAGGTGGGATTAAAAAAGCCAATGTGTTTACCACGCTTCGTCCAGACCTCAGAGCTTTAGCGATTTTTAGCCGGTTGAAACATTGGAAAGATGATGCCATTTTGCGTGAGGTGGCTGGTGAATTGGAAAAAGAAGGCATTGAGATTTGTGAGTCGACGTTTGGGCTGGAAGGTATTTTAGCAGATGAAGGAGTGCTGACCAGAAAGCAACCTAGTTCGGATGAAGAAGCAGATATTCAGTTTGGGTGGGAAACGCTTGAGACGTTAGGGAGTCTTGATATTGGTCAATGTGTGGTGGTTAAAAATCGTGTGATTGTCGCTGTTGAAGCCGTTGAGGGGACGGATGAGGCCATTACTCGTGGTGGGAAGCTTGCAGGTAAAGGTGGTGTGGTGGTCAAACGAACAAAGCCACATCAGGATTTACGATTTGATTTACCGGCTATTGGGCCTCAAACTCTTCGTATTATGATAGCTGCTCAGGCGTCTGTGCTAGCAATTGAAGCGGGAAGAACTGTTGTTCTTGATCGTGAAGAGATCCTTTCTTTGGCCAATGATGCTGGAATTGCTATTGTAGGCAAAACTGTTCCAATTTATTCCTAAGCACTGACCTCTCCGTTATTTTTTGTTAAGCCTTCTTCTCATTGTTGTTGAGAAAAAATTCTATCCCTCAAATTAACCTGACTCTATGACACAGTCATTACGAATTGGAGTCGTTGGTGTGGGCCATTTAGGCCGACATCATGTTCGCATTTATTCGACGTTTCCTTCTGTGACAATAGTGGGGGTTACGGATACAGATACGGTACGAGGACATGCTATTGCAAATGAATTCAATATTTCCTTCTTTGCAACTCTCGACGAATTATTGTCCCATGTTGACGCAGTAAGTGTGGCGGTTCCAACCTCTTCTCATTTCTCTGTAGTACAGTCGTGTTTGAAAGAGAATTGTCATGTGTTAGTTGAAAAGCCAATTGCTAGCAATGAACAAGAAGGGGAAGAGCTCGTCAGCTTGGCCAAAGAAAAAGGAAAAATTCTTCAGGTTGGACACGTTGAACGATTCAATCCGATTATCAAACAGATTCGTCCCATTATTCAACAGCCGGGTTTTATTGAGTGTCATCGACTAAGTCCCTTTCAGCTACGCGGGACAGATGTTGATGTGGTCCGAGATTTAATGATTCATGATCTAGATTTAATTTTGTCGTTGAATCTTGGCTCAAGATGCAATATTGAAGCTCGAGGTATGTCGGTATTTACTGAGCACCCTGATATTGCCACTGTCAGGATCATGTTTGAATCAGGCTGTTTGGTGAATTTAACTGCTAGTCGAATCTCCACGGGCCGACTACGAAAAATGAGAATTTACCAATCTAATTGCTATATTTCACTGGATTTGGGTGCGAAGAATGCGGTGGTGAATACTTGCCAAATATTAGGCACAGAGCCTAGGGAAGTACAGTCTCAATCGCTCTCAGCCTCGACAGGAGATGCCTTAACCAGTGAGCTAGAGTGTTTTATCCAGTCAATTCTTGGTGCTACGACTAATAAGGGCGTTTCTGGTCAAGAGGGGGTCGAAGCGTTGAGAATGGCCAGTCACATCGTATCCTTGATTCATTCCTCAATGGTGCCATCCGTATCCTCAGAACGTGCAGTATGTGATTAAGCGCATCTTGATGTATTCTATTAGTACATGTCTAAAATTTTGCTCGTAACAGGGGAAGCTTCGGGAGATCTTCATGGAGCAAAGTTGGCTGTTGCGCTTCGAGAATTAGAGCCTGATATTGATCTCACTGGGGTGGGGGGAAATCATATGGCTCAAGCCGGGGTGCGGTTGCTGCCTGATATTGCCAGAGTTGATGCCATGGGGGTTCCAGGTATTCGGCAATTATGGAAAGGCTGGAATACGCTGCGCAGGCTTTCCAGATTAGTGCAACACACCCACTTCGATGCGATTGTGTTGATTGATAGTCCTGGCCTCAACCTCCGCCTTGCTAAGGTTGCGGCAAAGGCGTCTCAGACGATTATTTATTATATTGCCCCACAGGTTTGGGCTTGGGGACGACGTCGAATCTATCTGATTCGTAAAGTTATTACACGAGTCTTAGCGATTTTGCCGTTTGAAGAAAATTATTTTCGTCAAGAAGGTATTGTCTGTGACTATGTAGGGCATCCGCTTTTAGATGAAGTAAAGGACGTCTATGATGTGAAGGCCATGCGAGAGACTTTAGGCGTCGAGTCTGATGAGATGGTTCTTGCATTGTTGCCTGGGAGTCGAGCAAAGGAAGTCCAAGAACTTCTGCCGATTTTTTTTGACGCATGCCATATTATTCAAAGACAGTATCCAAATTCGAAATTTGTCTTAGCTCAGGCGGAATCACTTTCAGATTCTCTTATAAAGCAGCAGCTTTCCAGGACAATTTCCATCAAAGTCATTAAAGGAAGGCCGAACGAGGTTATTGCGGCTTCTGATTTTGTGCTTGTCGCTTCTGGTACTGCGACGCTTCAGACAGCGTTAATTGGGAGACCTATGGTTATTGTGTATCGGACATCACCACTTACCTATGAAATAGGGAAACGTCTGGTTACAATTCCTTATATAGGGCTCGTAAATATTCTGGCTGAAAAAGAGCTGGTGCCTGAAATTCTTCAGGAACATGTAACGGGGGACAATATTGCCCGGGAGATTCTGGCGATATTGGGTAATCCTGTTCGCCAGCAATTAATGAATGAAGGTTTTCAATCGCTTCGAAACATGTTGGGGCAACCTGGGGCATCCAAACGAGCTGCGAAAATCATCCTCTCTGAAATCCACTCATGAATACTTTATGGCGTATCGTTGAGTACCTCAAGCCCTATCGCTTGAGATTGGTCATAGCCTTCTTCTGCTCTGGAGGCGTGGCGGCATTGCAGGCCGTGACAGCCTGGCTTGTGGGTCCGGTGTTACAGGAAATTTTCATTGATCGCAATCCAGATCTCGTGGTGCTCTTGCCCCTTATCCTATTAGGCGTCACAATTGTGAAAGCGCTATTTTCTTATGGCCAATCCTATCTAATGGGATATGTTGGTCAATGGCTTATTGCTGATGTTCGGCAACAACTATTCATTCATATCGTTCGTCTCCCTATTCGTTTTCATGATGCCAATACATCAGGGCGGCTGATAGCACGCGTGATCAGTGATGTGAATGAAATGGCCAATGCTATCCCGAGCGTTCTCAAGGATATGTTTCAACAGGGTTTGACCTTTGTCGCGTTAATCAGTGTCGCATTTTATCGAAACTGGGAATTAGCATCGGTCATCCTTGTATTGATGCCTTTGTCATCTTATGTCTTGATTCGAATAGGGAAACGCATTCGCAAACTTTCGACTCGAGGGCAAGAATCTATCGGCAGTATGGCGTCTGTTCTCAAAGAAGCATTTTCTGGAATCAAAATTGTGAAAGCCTATGGCCAGGAAGAAAAAGAAGGGCAACGATTTTCACTCATGAATAAAGCCTTTCGAAGAGATCAAGTGAAGTCTTCTCAAGCTTCTGCTATTTCTTCTCCCATGCTGGAAATTATTGGAGCCTGTGGAGTGGCATTTATTATTTGGTATGGTGGTGGGCTTGTGATTGATGGAGAAATGAAGTCAGGGGAATTCTTTTCATTTTTGGCAGCGTTATTTATGGCGTATGCGCCGATACGAAAATTGTCAGGGGCTAATGCCTCGATTCAGCGTGCTCTGGCCGGTGGGAAACGCGTGTTTTCTGTTTTAGATCTTGATAGTGAATTGTCAAAAGATGAAGGTAAGGAAATCCTTCCTCGTATTACTCATCAACTAGAATTTTCAAATATAAGTTTTTTATATGAAGGGGCAAAGGATCGTTCTTTGGATCGAGTCAATCTTTCAGTGCGAGTTGGTGAAGTTGTGGCTTTAGTGGGAGCTAGTGGAAGCGGCAAGACAACGTTGGTGAGTCTGGTGCCGCGATTCTATCGTCCAACCGAAGGGCAGGTGAAGATTGATGGAATAGACATTCGTTTAGCTGATCGATCCTCGTTACGCCGACAAATTGGTATTGTGTCTCAAGAAACGGTATTGTTTGATGATTTGATTCGCAATAATATTGCCTATGGGCGGCCGGATGCCACAGAAGAGCAGATAATTGAGGCCGCACGTGCAGCTTATGCCTGGGAGTATATTGAGCACTTGCCTCAGGGGCTTGATACATTTGTTGGCGAAAACGGTCTGAAATTGTCTGGGGGGCAACGTCAGCGATTGGCTATTGCCCGAGCTATTTTGCGGGATCCTCCCATTCTTATTTTGGATGAGGCTACTTCCGCATTAGATTCTGAGTCTGAAAAGCTTGTACAACAAGCACTAGCTAATCTCATGAAAGGTCGAACAACCTTAGTGATTGCTCATCGGTTGTCAACTGTGCAACATGCTGATCGTATAGTGGTAATGAATAAAGGCCGGATTGAGGAAATTGGGACACATACGGAGTTATTGCAAAAGGGTGGATTGTATACCCGACTCTACCAAACGCAATTTCAATTGACGCAACTGGAACCTCTTTCGACTAATTGATGAATGCATGAAAGTACATCTCATATGTTGATGTGGGTAAAGCTACGTGCCGTACCTGTTCTTGCTTCGTGGGGGATAAGGGGATTAGGCAAAAGTATGAGTCTATCCACGGTTGGTGGGGAAATAGTTGATGCTTTCATTCAAAAAAAGAATCCTATTATCATTGCGTTTTGGCACGGTCGACAACTTATGATGCCTTTGGCGTACCGGGGAGGCTCTGCCTCAATTTTGATTAGCCAACATCGGGATGGGGAAATGATTGCTAACATTATGCAGAAATTTGGTTTTGGCGCAGTTCGAGGGTCCAGTACACGCGGAGGTATGAAAGCTCTTCGCGAACTTATACACCTTGGAGCGAAAGGACAAGATTTAGTCATTACTCCTGATGGTCCACGCGGTCCAGCCTGTCAAGTACAGATGGGTATCATTTCTTTGGCGAAGCTTACAGGGTTTCCTATTCTGCCCCTGACTTTTGCCTGCTCAAAAAAAAAGCCTTTGCGAGTTGGGATCAGTTTCAAATTCCGTTTCCTTGGTCTAAAGGATTGTTTGTGTGGGGTGAGCCCATCATGGTGGCGCCCAATAGCACAAAAAATGAAAGGGTTAGGGATGGTTTGGCATTACAGCATGTTCTGAAGACTTTGACCGAACAGGCCGAATGTGCTGTTCGACACTCTGACCCTGCTACCTATTTTCTTCACACGATCAAGCGTGACGTGTCTTCTTCTACTCAATAATTCAACATGTTTTGGTTATTTTATAATACATTGCTGCTCCTGGGATTTCCCGTCATTATCAGTTTGCTTTTGTCTAAAAAACGCTCTCAACGAGGCATATTGGCTAGGTTGGGGAAAGTCCCTGCTAGGTTAAAAAAACTTTCTGGTCCGGTCGTTTGGATTCATGCTGCCTCACTAGGGGAGGTGACAGCTGTTGTTCCGTTACTGAAAATTATCAAAGAAGCAGATCCGAGACATGAATTAATAGTGTCTACTGTGACGGAGACTGGTCGTGAGATGGTGTTGACGCGATTACAGGGTATTGCCACACATTGTTATGCTCCAATAGACATGTGGTGGGCCGTCACTCGGTATGTTCGCGTTCTTCAACCATGCCTCTTCCTCCTGGTGGAATCAGAGTTTTGGCCCAATTTACTTACGAGTCTTCAAGAACACAAGGTGCCTGTCTGTTTGGTTAATGGTCGAATTTCCTCAACTTCTTTTTCTCGATACCGGTTGGTCAATAGGCTGATGAAAACAGTCTGGGCCTCTATTGATCTGGCCTTAATGCAAACAGATTGTGATGCGGAGCGCATCAGAGAACTAGGTGCGCAGGCCAATAGTGTGTATGTGACGGGAAATATGAAATTTGATCACTCACTTGAGAGGCGGAGAAAGGGTGATTCACCCACGGATTTGCGAATATCAATGGGTATCACTGGCAAAGAACGGGTTATTGTAGCTGGCAGTACTCATCCCGGTGAGGAAGAGCATTTGTTAGAAGCATATAAGATGGTAAGTGCCACACAGCAACATTTGGTCTTGATTTTAGCTCCCAGACATATTGAACGAGCTTCTGAATTAGAAAAAGCGATTACATCATATGGATTGATCTGTGTTCGAAGGAGTGTGATGTGCAAGAAGTCTCTGGTGGATAATTATGTTACACCTCGAGTAATTCTTTTAGATACTCGCGGAGAGTTGCCCTATGTTTACGGATTGGGAATCTTTGGATTTGTCGGAGGTACATTGGTACCTGTGGGTGGCCATAATCTATTAGAACCAGCGCATTGGGGGCGCCCTGTTCTTTTCGGACCCTACGTAGACCATTGTCTAGACATCGCTCATCAATTATTGGAATCTGGAGGAGCACTCCAAGTCTCTCAGCCTGAAGTAGTCCGAGAATCGTTTTTACGTCTGTTGACACATCCAATGGAAGCAGACCAAATGGGCCGGCATGCTTTGTCGGTCATTCGACG
This sequence comes from Nitrospirales bacterium, assembly GCA_965223635.1. GTDB lineage: Bacteria > Nitrospirota > Nitrospiria > Nitrospirales > UBA8639 > Nitrospira_E. Next base: position 517,882 of record OZ245007.1, on the reverse strand, counting down.
AAATCGTGGTGTTGTTGAGAAGAATCACGGGATGATTCGTCAATTGCTAGAGAGTGATCCCACGGCAATGGGTTTGCCTCAAGCTAGGACGGATGATTCCGTGCAACATTCTTCTCGCAAAGAAAGTTGTTGCGATTTTTCATCAATAGGTTCTTCCTAGTTCTCTTGTGCGTCGTGATCTGTTATCGTTGTTCTTGGTGAATACCTTCTCGCCTTCTCCTCTTTCCTTTCAGCTGCGCATGTGGGATTGGTTTCAACAATATTGCCCATGGGTGTTGCGTGGGCTGGCAGTGGTCTATGGTAAGGTGGGAAAAATTCGTCGAATGGCATACCAACATGGCTGGCTGAAGGCGAACCATTTACCAAAACCGGTCGTGAGTATCGGAAATATCACTGTTGGTGGAACTGGGAAAACCCCCTTTGTTATATGGTTAGCGCACCAATTACATAGTAAAGGAAAGCGGGTGGCTATTTTAAGTCGGGGATATGGACGGCAGGATGTATCCAAAAATGTTCTAGTGTCTGATGGGAAAGGGCATATGAAAGAATGGCAAGTGTCGGGTGATGAACCTGCCATGATTGCGCAACGGTGTCCGTGGGCTCTTGTTGCAGTGGGAGTTGATCGATTTAGTCTTGGGCAATGGATGTTAGGGCAGGCCACTTGTGATTGTTTCTTGTTAGATGATGGCTTTCAGCATGTGTCCTTATATCGTGATTTGGATATGGTGTTATGTGATGTCACTGATCTTGATGGGCTTGGCAGTCTTTTGCCAGCTGGGCGATTGCGAGAACCGTTAGAGGCGGTGAAAGAGGCAGGGGCTATTGTCATGACTCGAGCAGAATCTCTTTCATCTATTCGTCCTGTTCAGGTCTGTATTGAACGGGTGGTTGGGGAATCTATCAATCCTATTGTGGTGAACACTGTCCCCAAGCAGATCCAGCATGTAAAAACTGGAAAAGTGAGACCGTTGCTCTCTTTGCGGGGAACCTCACTTTTGGTTGTTAGTGGAATAGGGAATCCACGAATGTTCCGTGACATGCTCACAAGATGTGGAGCGGAAATAAGGGAAGAAATGGTGTTCCCTGATCATTGCTCCTATGGACAAGTTGAAGTCGACCTCATCCGGAAAAAAATTGAAAGATCCATTTATGGAATGGTTGTGACGACAGAAAAGGATGCGGTGAAGCTGCGTGAATGGTTTGCAAAGGACGATCCGATTTGGTTTGTTTCTATTGATGTAGAATTTATTGCTGGTGAAGATCAGCTCACTGAGCTTTTGGGTCGAGTAGGGTTGGCCTGAATAGGTTGCTTGCGAGTTGATGATGATCCTAGGTTTCAATATGTGAAGATGCCTGCTCTTTCCCTATCAAAGAATATTCTTGTCCGTGTACCAAATTGGATTGGGGATGCTGTTATGTGTCTACCGGCACTAAAAGATTTGCGTGAGTGTTTTGAAAACTCGGAGATTACAGTGGTTGCCAGACCTGCTATTGCAGGTTTATTAGGTGCGCAGGGTGGTATCACGGACGTCATCGTTTATGATCATAACGAAGAGCATCAGGGGGTTTTCGGCCTATTACGGTTGAGTCAGGTGATTCGGAATAGAGCGTTTGATGCAGCGGTACTTTTTCAAAATGCCTTTGAAGCGGCTGTGCTTGCGGTACTCTCTGGAATTCCCACGCGAATTGGCTATGCGACTGACGGGAGAGGCTGGCTGTTAACTCAGGCCATTCCGCCTCCAGTACAACCATCTTTGCATCATACACGCTATTACCAACAACTCGTCGAGACCATGACACACATCTCTTCGGGAAACTCCACTCCCACGTTATCTGTCCCTAGACAGAATCAGACTGATTTAGAACAACGGTTTCCTGATATTTTTTCTTCATCTAAGACCTTGTTGATAGGGATTAATCCCGGCTCTATTTATGGCTCAGCCAAACGTTGGTTGCCTGAACGGTTTTCAGAATTAGGGGACCAGCTTGTTCAGCATATCCAGGCGAAGTTCCCAGAATTATCCTCGGTTCGCTGTGTGCTTATTGGTGGAAAAGGAGAAGATGTTCTTGGCTTAGCCATTGCCAACCGAATGCGAACTCAGCCGATTGTATTGTCCGGCAAGACCACGATTCAAGAGTTGCTGGCCGTGCTGCAACGGTTTGCCTTGTTAGTCACAAATGATACGGGTCCAATGCATTTGGCTCAAGCCTTGGGAATTCCGGTTGTGGCTCTCTTTGGGCCAACCAATCTTGAAGCAACAGGGCCAGCAGGGGAGGAATCTTGCATTATTCATGAACAGGTCCGCTGTGCTCCATGTTTGTTACGATCGTGTCCAATTGATCATCGTTGCATGACTCAAATTTCAACAGACCGTGTGGTCAAGGTGGTGATGGAAAATATTGAGCGTTTTCTGGTTGTTCAGCGCACGAGGAGGCTTCTTGAAGTATGAGCCATTTCATGTTGCCATCTATCGCAGTATTTTTGGATCGTGATGGCACGCTAAATAAAGACGATGGGTATATCACAGTTCCTGAACAGCTCGAGCTATTTCCTGGAGTTTCCAAAGCTTTGGCGCGTCTCAATCAATTAGGAGTCAGCGTGATTCTCGTGACTAATCAATCAGCCATTGGGCGTGGATTCATGACAGCGGAGGATTTGCGGCGGATTCATCAAAAACTTGAGAATCTTCTTAAGGCTGATGGAGGGAAACTTGATGCGGTTTATTACTGTCCTCATCACCCAAGTGATGGGTGTCTCTGTCGCAAGCCTGGTGTTGCAATGATTCAGCAGGCGATCAAAGATTTTTCTCTTGATGTTTCTCAATGTTATTTCGTAGGTGATAAGGACAGTGATTTAGAGGCTGCCTATAGAGCCGGAGTAAAAGGTGTCTTGGTGATGACGAGTGAATATAGCGAAGCGGCTATCAGGGCTAGCAAGCGTGGTCAATTTCCTATTGCCCATGAAACCCCATCATTGGTAGAGGCAGTTGATTGGATAGAGCGAGACCTTATAGCGCAGTTTTCCTGATCTGTAGCGGTTAGGCACTTAACCTGGTGCTCGCAGACTTCTCTATTACAAAGATTAAGAGGGTAGCAGATACATGGACATTTCTCCTCAACGAATGTTGGTCATTAAACTCAGTTCGTTAGGTGATATTGTTCACGCGCTTCCTGCTGTTGCAGCACTTCGGCAACGTTTTGTTTCAGCTCATATCTGTTGGCTTGTGAAGTCCCAATGGGCCTCGATATTAGATGGCAATCCTGATGTTAGTGAAGTATGGCCTGTTGATGTGTCTTGGACAAATTGGCCTAAACTGATTCAGGAGATAAGACAAAGGCAGTTCGATCTTGTTGTAGATTTCCAAGGGCTTTTTCGTTCTGGCCTTCTCGGGCTTCTCTCCGGTGCGCGTAGGCGAGTAGGGTTTGCTCAAGCCAGAGAAGGGGCTGCATGGATGTATTCGCACCACGTCTCCTTGCCAGGCGATGAAGTATCCCCGTGGCGGCTTTTAGGGATACATGCTGTCGATCGCAATTTGGCCGTTGCGCAATTTCTTGGTAGTGATATTTCTTGTCCCGTCTTTCATTTTCCTGAACAGCCAGAAGATCATGCGTATATTCGTGAAATTTTGACGAAGGCAAGAATTGAGACGTCTGATACAATCATTGCCTTAGCCCCTTGGAGTCGTTCTGTTCTAAAATCTTGGCCTTTGCATCGTTTTGTACAGTTAGCTGAGAAGCTTCTGTGCTTGCCTCGGGTTCGTGTGATGGTTGTAGGCGGTCCTGCTAATAGCCAGTCAGCCGGAGAGTTTCATCTATTAGAATCACAGGGATTGGTCAATGTGGTTGGGAAGTTCTCCCTTCGACAATTGCCCGGATTCCTAAAACATATGAAACTTGTCGTGGGCAATGATTCATTCATTATTCATCTTGCTGCTGGGGTTGGCACAAAGGTGGTTGCAATTTTTGGTTCAACAACGCCAAAAGCCACGGGCCCTTATCCCTTAAAGCAACATGTAGTGCAACGAATCGAGCTGGGATGTAGCCCTTGCGGGCAACGAACCTGTTCCAACCCTCAGCATTTAGAATGTTTGGAATCTATTTCTGTGAGTTCTCTCTTGGATTCTGTCCAGAAATCTTTAGCTTCTCACCTTTCATAATTTGGGAAATTTTTGAAATGACTTGTGAGTAGTGATAGTCAACATAAGTGATGCATATCATGCCTACTTCCAATGCGAGACATAAAATATCGGCTGTGGTTATTGCCTATAACGATGCGCCAAATATGCGCCGATGTTTAGACAGTTTGGATTGGGTAGATGAAATTGTTGTGGTGGATTCGCATAGTACCGATGGCACGACCGAGATCTGTTTGGATTATACGGACAAGGTTTTTCAGTATGCTTTTGAAGGATTCGGCGCATTGCGAAATCAGGCGATCAGGCATGCGACTCATGATTGGATTTTTAGTTTGGATACCGATGAATGGGCATCACGGGAAATACAAGAAGAAATTTCACATCTCCTAATGGAAGATCCTTCCGAACAGGCGTATTTTGTTCCACGTCGGAATTATTTCTTGGGCCGCTGGATAAAGCATTGTGGGTGGTATCCCGATTACAGACAACCGCAATTGTTTCACAAAGCCCATATGCGCTATCGAGAGGATTTGGTGCATGAAGGGTTTGATGTGACAGGTGTAACCGGAGTTCTGAATTCGCACGTAGAACAAATGCCTTTTCGAACGCTTGATCAATACCTTGCCAAAATGGAACGATATTCTTCGTTGCGGGCGGAAGTGATGCATCGGCAAGGGCGCCGTTTCTTCGCCCATCAGTTATTTTCCCATCCCGTCTTTACATTTATCAAAATGTTTGTATTTCGTGGTGGCATGTTGGATCGAAAGCCCGGCTTAATTCTTTCAGTCCTATATGCCTATTATACTTTTGTAAAATATGCCAAGTTATGGGAGCTTCAAAAGAAGGCCTGAATGGGATTATTTTCTAGTGGATTGACCAACCCTGGATTCATTAAATTTAGCAATTAAAAATCAAGGGCATGTCACTCTTTCGTATATTACATACCGAGTCTTCCTATGGATTAGGTGGACAGGAATATCGTGTGTTATCAGAAGCCAAAGCTATGGGGTTGCGCAGTCATCATGTTGTGCTTGCAGCTCCAGAGACGAGTCAACTAGTTCGTTTAGCAAGGCAGGAAGGAATTTGTTATGAGACGATACAGGTAGGAATAACCGGATGGGGATATTTACTGCCGAGGTTTCTCAAGATAATCCAGAAACATCAAATTCAAATTGTTCATACTCATGGCTCACAAGATAGTTGGATGGCCGCCATCGCTGGCCGGCTTTCATCTCGCCAGCCGATAATTGTGAGAACCCGGCACAAAAGCATCCCTGTTTCCGACTCATTGCGACATGCCTTGTTGTATCGAATGTTACCTCATGCCGTGGCCACAACCGGAGAAGTCGTTCGTCGTCAGTTTATTGCCCAGAATCACCTCAATGCTAAAATGGTCTACTCCATCCCTACAGGGGTAGACGTACAGCGGTTTCAAGCTAGCTCTGAAGATGTGAGTCTCAAGCGGGCATTAGGGATTGGATTGAGTCAGCCAGTTGTAGGGACCGTTTCTTTTCTTCGCCCTGAAAAAGGGATGGATGTGTTAATTGAGTCAATAGGTCTAGTGAAAAAAGTTTTTCCTCAAGTCTGTTGTCTTATTGTGGGAACGGGACAGGAACGGCAACAGCTTCTTGAGAAGATTTCTGAGCGACAATTAGAGAATGCCGTAATATTGGCTGGATTTCGGGAAGACATTCCTGAGGTATTAGGAATTATGAATGTCTTTGTTTTGCCATCATTGGAAGAGGGCTTACCCCAGTCCCTCCTTCAAGCCTTAGCTATGGAGCGACCTGTAGTGGCTTCAGCAGTTGGAGGAGTCCCAGAAGTGATTCGACATCAGCACACAGGATTGTTGGTTCCTCCTGGTGACCCTGTGGCTCTGGCTCACCAGGTTGAATGGTTGTTGAGTCGACCAAATCATGGGAAGACGATGGGAAAGGCTGGACGGAATCTTATTGTCCAAAGCCATTCGGTGGAGTCCATGCTGACAAAAACCGAAGAACTCTATGCTACTCTCTGGGAACAACAAAAGACAGTGGCTGCTTGAAATATTCTCTATGATTTGTTTAACAGGAGATGTTCACCAACGATCCTATCGTGGAACCGACACCCCATTTTCTAGACAATCTGAAGTTGAATTAGCCACAAAATATGCCACTATCGCTGCACGCTATGGCCTCCGTATTACCCTGTTTTTGACCGGTAAGGCTTGTCTTGAAGAACCAACTTTGGTCACAAATCTTTCACAGATGGAACATTGCGAAATTGGAGGACATACATTTGCTGCATTTCGAGATCCGTGGTCTCGAATGAACCGGATATTGTTCAAAACTCCGTGGGGGAATGAGTCACATCAGGTTCGGGATATTCTCAAAACTATCGAGAGCATTCAACACGTCACGGGAAAACGAATTTCTGTATGGCGGAATCACAGTTATATTCAGACGGCAGATACCCCTCGCTTATTAGAAGCTGCCAAGATTCAATGGGTTTCAGACGAAGTGAATAGTGCAAAACATTCTTGGGAACGCCTGGGTCAAGATATTCGATCATTGCCGATAAATGTTCAGCCTGATCACGAACATCTCTTACACGGAAAATATCAAGTGGGTAAATCAAAGCCTTCCAAACTTATAGGACGCGTTTCAATCAACACATGGGTGATACAGGTAAGAAAGGAAGTGGAAGCGATTGTGGGTGCTGAAGGAATCGCCACAATATTAGCACATCCTCTTTGCATGGAAGTCGCCGATGGCATGGTCGGGTTTGAAGAATTATGCCGTTTTTTACAGCCCTTTCAAAGTAGTTGGATTTCAGAAATTGATGTAAAAAAGAGTCGATAGCCTATGAATTCTTTGTCATTGTCAGCTGTGATTATTACTAAAAATGAAGAACGGAATATTGATGAATGCCTTCAGTCAGTGAGTTGGGTTGATCAGATCATCGTGGTTGATGCCGAAAGTACAGATCGGACCGTAGAATTGGCCCGTCACTATACTCCTCATATTTTTGTGCGACCTTGGGAGGGGTATGGCCCACAAAAAAATTTTGGCATTCAACAGGCTACTGGTGAGTGGATTCTGATTCTTGACGCTGATGAGCGAGTGTCTTCTAAATTAGCAACAGATATTCAGGAGCAAGTCACAACTTGGAGTGCGACTGATCCTGTGGCATATTCTATTCCTCGCCGAAATTATTTTTACGGAGAATGGGTGCAGTGGGGTGGCGCGTTTCCTGATGTACAAGTTCGGCTTTTTCAAAACGGCAAAGCTGTCTACAATGACGTTGAGATTCATGAAAATTTAGTTGTCACAGGATTGATTGGAAATTTGGAAGGCTATCTTGAGCATTACACGGAGAGACGCATTTCAGATCATTTTCGAAAATTTTCCTTGTACATTTCTCTTGCGGCGAAAGAGAAAATAAAATCCAGTACTTCGGTGCATTGGTGGCATCTCCTTTTGAATCCGTTGAGCACATTTATCAAAAAATATTGCCTGAAGCAGGGGTTCAGAGATGGTATTCGAGGAGTGATTTTTGCTGGGTTTGCGAGTATGTATACATTTGGGAAATACGCAAAGCTCTATGAGCTATGGAGCGTTGTTGATCCTGAGGAAAGTTAAATCCCTTGCGGGGATATTCCTCGCTGCTTGCGGTGGGGTTCTTTATTAGAGATGAATAAGAGAATGAGAAACCCTCAAAGATTCGCTTTAGTGGTGCTGTGAAGATTCTCATTTCAGGTTGGCACTTAACAAATAGAAATGTCGGTATCGGAAGATACACGTATCACCTTATCGAAAATCTTGGGCAAGTAGATCGCACGAATCAATATGAAATTTTGATTCCTGATACCATTTCAGATTTTCAGTCATGGCCGAATGTTCGTTTTCGATGTGTTCGTGTGCCGTTTTTTAAACGACGGATGTGGGAGCAGTATGCTCCAATGGTTGTTGGCAAATATGATCTTCTCCATTTTCCATATGATTCCTGTATTAGTCTGAAACGTGGGAAATTTGTGGTGACTTTACATGATGCAAAACCCTATCTATTCTCTCAATTGTCCGATCGAGATGGTTGGAAACAGTTGCTCAAAAAAATTATTATGCCGCATCCTCTGGAGAAAATAGATCATGTCATTACGGTATCGGAATGTTCTCGAAGAGATCTGATTGAACACATGGGAATTTCCGAAGACAATATTTCAGTTATTCCCCAAGGGGTTGATTTGAAAATATTTTCCCCTTCGACAAATTCGACTATTCCAGAATTTAACTTTGTTCCCTACGTGCTGAGCGTCGCAGGTACAGATCCGACAAAAAATATAAAAGGCCTTATTTCAGCGTTTTCTAAGCTTCCTCAAGACATTCGAGACCAATATCATCTGGTCTTGGTAGGTGATGTCAGGCAAAATTATGAATTGCAGCAATTCGTACAAGAGCAGGGCATTGGTCTTCAAACGATTTTTACGGGAATCATATCCGATTCAGAATTGGTTGGGTTATATCGACATGCATCTGTTTTGGTGTTTCCTTCTCTCTATGAGGGATTTGGTCTTCCGGTTTTGGAGGCCATGGCCTGTGGCTGTCCCGTTATTACATCAAATAGATCTTCTTTGCCTGAAGTTGTAGAAGAGGCGGGTTTACTTGTGGATCCAGTTAATGAAGAAGAAATAATTGAAGCGATGGTTCATGTGTTGATGGATAGGGATGTCGCACGTGCGATGAGTACCAAAGGAAGTATACAAGCTCAAAAGTTTTCATGGGAAAAAACAGCAAAAGCAACGTTGAGTTTATATGAAAAAATTGGACAACGTTGAAGCAATGCGGGTCTTCATTACTGAGGTAATGCACGATAATCGTAATACTGGTCAAGGTTTGAATTCTGATAATCAGACCAAAATCCAAATGGGTGAAATCTGAGCGTTCACTATTTCTAGGAGTTTCCACTTCATATTCATGGCTGCCTCCCTTCGCATTGGTTTTGATGCAAGTCCAGCACATTCAGCATATAGTGGTATTGGGCAGTATGTCCGTCAGCTCTTTCCGTATATGTCTCGTGTCAATCCAACAATTGACTGGGTGGCTTTTGCCTCTACTGAAGCCATTTCCGCTTTAATGTTTGATGGACAAATGGATCGAGTGACGAGGCAACCCATTCCGCGCCGGTGGTCTCCTAAATGGGTGTGCCAATCTGGAGAACAATTGGATATTTTTCATGGAACGAACTTCAGACCCCTTCAATGTGGTCAAAAAAAGACCATATTGACTATTCATGATTTATGGCTTGATCGATATCCGGTTTATTCAAGGAAGCTCTTCGGCCAAGGTTTATCTTCCTGGAAAACGCGTCACGGCGCTTTGCGAGCTGACAAAATTATTACGGTCTCCCAGTTTTCTAAGGAAGAAATTCAAGATGTATTTTCGATTCCCTCTGAAAAAATTGTGGTGATTCATCATGGATGTTCGGGAGACATGTTTCCCGATCGCGATGGGAACAAATGGCGCAACGCATGTGCTCGATTGGGTTTGCCTCATCGTCCTTATCTTATGTTCATGGGTGGTGCCGAACCCCGTAAAAATCATCGCATACTCTTTGGGGCAATGGCTCAATCTTCGCGCCTCACCCGAGACTGTTCAATAATCATGATTGGGGATGAGACAGTGAGAGGGACAAGTTTGAATCAAGACGCTAAGGAGTTAGGCTTATCACATATTGTGCAATGCCTAGGATCTCTCTCAACAGACGATCTTCGGCTTGTGTATTCCAATGCCATCGCGTTGGTGTTCCCTTCTCTCTATGAAGGTTTTGGAATTCCGTTAATTGAAGCTATGGCTTGTGGGACGCCTATTGTCACGGGAGAGCAGACGGCCATGCCTGAAGTGGCTGGAGACGCGGCATTGTATGTCAATGTTCAGAATGTCGAACAACTGGGAGCAGTATTAGAGAAATTGGTTGAAGATTCAAGTCTGCAGGAACACTTGCGCCAGAAGGGCTTGGAACGAGTTAAGCAATTTACCTGGGAACGGGCAGCTAGAAAAACCTTAGCCGTCTATCAAGAACTGTGCTGAACCTAGAATGGCAGTATCTAATGGAACGTACTTTGAAGTCTTGGGTAGGTCCAGTATTTTTTGTGGTGAGTGCAGCGATCTGGGGAATTCCTCGTGCGCCTCATTACCAAGAATGGATGCCCTATGGATATGACCTAGGGGGAATTGCGTTGGTCCTGTTGTATTGGTCCGTTGGTTTTATAAGTCTTGGCATACAAGGTCTTGTGATAAGCGGAATGTATTGGAAATCAGATTCTCTTCAGTCACGTCACGTGATAAGCATGGGAGCCATCCCGCTTGGCGTTGGGATGGGGTTGATCTGGTGTTACAAAAAACTTATGGATTTCACTCTTCTGGTGCCGTGTTGTGGTGGCTAAAGGGCTATTTTTTACTAGGAGGGATATTCTGGATCAGAAAAAGAAGAGATCGATTTCTCAGCAATTTCGATTGTGGCGGAACTTTTTCCAAACCATAGGGTTTTGTGCTTTGGTTGTCGTATTAGCCAAGTGGGGGACGGAATTTCCAGAATGGGGAGCAGTGATTGCTGCAGAGAATGGGCCGGTTGAGCGAATAAGTGCAGCGGTATGGCTTATGGGATTTGCCTGGGCACTCATGGCCTCCTGGTGTGATAAGGTATTGCGAGTCGATTGGTTACTGGTGGCAATATGTCTGCTGTTGTTCGGATTACGAGAATTGGATGCCCATAGGTGGGCAACTGGGTGGAATTTGGATAAATTGGCCAATTACTGGAACCCAGAATTCCCCTTGGTTGAAAAACAAATTGTTTTGGGCTTCATGGTCTTGCCCTGTCTTATCGTTGGAGCCATTCTAAGTTGGCGGTTATGGCAGTCAATTGGCTCAGCATGGAGCGCAGGGGCATACTGGTTAAGCCATTTAGCAGTGGTCTTCACTCTATTGGTTGTATGTTTAACACTCGATAAAATTGGAGCCTATGTCCTTCCATTTATGGGAGTGGGTGAGTCAGGTCAAATCACGCTGATGCTTATTGAAGAGTTCTTGGAAATGGCATTAGCCGTCTTTTCTCTCGTCTCTCTTTGGCCGTACCTGATTGAATCATTGTACGCCGAGGTATAATTAACGAAGCATCATTCTGCGGCGCTTAGATGTAAGCTTCCTGGTTCGTCGTCTCGCTATCAAAATGGTTCTAAAGATCACTTGTGATGAAAAATCTGTTATTGATTAAACTTCGATATCTTGGAGATGTTGTACTTTGCACCCCGTTGCTCCCTCCACTACGTCAACAATTCCCTGAGACAAAGATCACCTTTCTTGTAAATCCTGGAACAGCAGAAGTCTTGGAGAATAATCCCCATCTTGATGATGTTTGGGTGATACCGCGCCAATCTTGGTGGCAACAGCTTCACTTTCTGCAGCGTCTACGAGCGGTTAAATTTGATATGGTCATTGACTTGACCGATGGAGATCGTTCGGCATTTCTTTCCTGGATAACAGGGGCACCTGTTCGCTTAGGTTTTAATCGAGATCATCGTTGGCGTGGAAAATTATATTCTCAAGTCTTGCCATCGGCGTATGGCATGATGCATATGGTGGAGTATCACCAGCAAGCCTTAGTGGCATTGGGAATAACAGAGTCATTGGGAGATCCAGAACTTTACACTGACGTTGAGGCGCATTCGCAAATAGTTGATCATGAGAAATCTGACGTAGACTTTTCACATGAGCATCCTTTTGCTCTGATACATCCCACAGCAAGATATGCTTTCAAGGCCTGGCCCACTGAACGCTTTGCTGCGTTAGTCGATTGGTTAGGTGAGCGAGGGGTAAGCGTCGGATTGATTGGGAACCACGCAGAAAGATCCCTTGGGCAACAAATAGTGAATCTTTCTCTGCACAAGCCCAGGCTTCTCATGGGAGCTACGTCTCTTTCGCAATTAACTGGGCTGATGAAGCAATGCCAGTTATTTATTGGTAATGATGCTGGTCCCATGCATATAGCCGCCGCAGCTGGGTGTCCGGTGTTGGCGCTATTTGGTCCCACAGACCCAGCAGTGTGGGGACCACGAGGTCATCAGGTTCAGGTGATATACAAGGGATTAGATTGTCGAGCTTGCTTTTATCCTGGTTGCTCCCGTGGCGAAGAAAGCTGTATGCGCCAAATTTCTGTTGAAGAAGTCTGCCAAGCTGCCGAATCTCTTCTGCCATCCCTCAAAAAATAAGCCAATATCTTGGTGTGGAGTAATGACTGAAAAGTTTCGGTGTAAGGAGTAATTCCAGGGAGAACGAGTTAGGCTATAAGGTGCTGGTTTTCTGTCATCTTGCTTCTTACTTTATATTTTTCACTTGATCATGGAAATACTGGGAGTGGAGCATACATGAGATCATGCCTCACTAATTGTTCAAGCCATTGTTTGGTTTCTTGATGAGATAGTGGATGTTGGTTGAGGCGAATTTCTAGTCGAAACTGGCCGTCTGATCCCACCAGTCCAATAATTGCGGCGGCATCGGTGCCTTCTGGTAGAGCGGCCGACGTTTGAAATTCTGCCAAGCTGCCATACATTCGACCCCGCGAATGAAGTAACGAAAAAATTTTAGGTATTTCGTTGAATTGACAATGAAGCGAGCAGCGATACAGAAATCGAACCTTTTCGGTAAGTTCCGTAAAATCACGCAAAGCCTGCGTTGGAAATCCTGTTAGATAGACGCGGACTTCTTCAGCATGTGTTGAGAGCGTTGAGGTGAGTTGGCTGGCAGGTACCAGAAATTCAAACGGGTCCGGAGAATTTAACTCGAATTGGCAAGGGCCAAAAGCATCGGGCCAGGAACAAAACAAAGGGGTGTCATTGCGTGATGTGTGCAGAGAAACCTTGTCCCTTTCAACCTTGACCTCAATGGGTATATCAAGAACTTTGATGCCCGCTTGAAAGGCTTCTTGGCGATCCTTAAGCCAAAATTGTTCTCGCGGCGGATCTACAGATTCTCCAGGTGCGATAATTTCCGTTGTATGAACGCGCACACGAATGAACCCATGTGTATGGCGAAAGCCCACCCAAAGCCAGGCTAATGGCTGTATCGTGGCTAAGGGATGTCCGATACGCCAAGGATGCGCTATCGAGCAATATGTATTCACCGACTGGTGTTGCTGAAATACCGTATGATAACCGCCCACGAGTAAAAAAAAGTCGCCTGCCCATTGGTCTAAGACATGTAGTAGTGTGACATCTTCTGTTGGCCATGCTTCTAATATGTGAATTTCGTTAGGATCGTTGACCTCCCATTCTTCGATATAGGTAATCATCTCCTTTTCCGGATGCATTGCGGTCAGGCCAGCTTGGCCTAGCATCTTGGCAACTGACACGATCTCATCAAATGAAAGAGGCGACACAGATTCCCAGCGATGTTCACGCATGGTTAGTAAGCTCTAGAAATCTGATGAAAGGGGAGTTGAAAGAAAAAATAGGTGAAAAGAAAGTGTCTCTTTGAGGCACTAGAAGTAATATTTATTTGAGGTATTCCAATAGTCTCTTATTTCTTGGAGTGTTCTTGGATGGAGTGAACGGCATGTTTATCAATGCCATACATCGATGAAAAAATATGGCGGAGAGGATGAGATTCGAACTCATGGTAGGTGTGACCCTACGACGGTTTAGCAAACCGTTGCCTTCGGCCACTCGGCCACCTCTCCGCAAACATTTTCGTGTGTGAATTCAATGAGCTATATTGTTCTGATTTCTTGACTTGCTTTTAGAGTATGACAAACAAACACTCCTGCATATTGGTGATTTTAGCAAATCTGTTAGTTATACGTGAAAGGAGTAGTCTATCTCAAGAGTTTCATACAGGGAATTTCAGAGAGTAAAAATGTTCCTTCTTATATGGGAAACAGAATCCTTTGGTCATGGGCTAGGTAATGGATGGAGAGAAAAAGAAAGGCCTATGTCAGGTTAATCCCAACATAGGCTTTTCTTGATACAGACGGGATTGTTCAATGTCATGGCTTCGACTATCTGTTGCCCATCACCCCTTCTTTCATAGCATCAATCTTGTTGTTGATATCTTCTTTGCTGCGCGTTTGAATTTCCTCAATCTGTATTGGCTTAGAGGATTCCCCTTTGGCCTGATCAACTTTTTCTTGGCCTCTTCGTTCTAATTCTTGCATCGTATCGCGGGCATCATCTTTATGCTGGACTCCATGGTTTCCGATGGTATCTGGGCCGGCAAATGATATGGCACTCATTCCAAATACATAGGCACTGGTTAAGACAAGTGGCAAAATGTATCGCATATAGCATCTCCTTAAGAGGGAAGATTGAAAGGAAAGAAAATTGAGGAGGTGGGGTAACTGTGCAAGAAAGAGCCTGAGAAAGTCAATATTTTCAAGATGTGCACCAGAGCGAGGTCTAAAAGTAGAAAATAGGTGGTTGTTGTTGCCGTTACCCTTTGAGCATTTCTGCTTCAGCGAAGGCAAGGAGCTTGTCGGCATCTTCCACCATACTAGCGGTAAGATTTAATCCCAGAGCTTTATCTTCTTCATCTAGTGTATCCACCAATCCATGTTCTTGAAGAAGATTCAAATCCCAAAAGAGCAGCCCATGGCTCACTCGTTCCCCATTGACCGTGGCCATGACATTAATATTGTCTCCATGTTCAGTAGGGGTACTAACAAAAGACAAGTTAATCTTACATGCCTATCAGGAAAGTGCACAAGACATCGTTTCGTGGTATAACGTCGCTTCCTGTTTGCCGATTATCCCTCATGGAGGAGGTGCGAGATGGTTTATGAATCGTTTACCGCTGAGCGGTTCTTTTCCGAGATTACCACTGAAGCCGAGGCCCGGAGGTTGCTGTGGCGCAGTCGCTTTCAGGGCAAAGAGTTTCAATGCCCGACCTGTCAGGCAGAGGCCTTTTATGCCATCCAAACGCGGCCTGAAGTCCGCACGTGCCGAATGTGTCTTCGACAAGTGCGGTTGCGGGTAGGGACCATCTTCGAGGCATCTAAGACCTCTCTGCTTCTCTGGGTGAAGGCGGTGTTTTATGTCATGCAGGGCAAACGAGGGATGTCCGCGCAGGAACTCCAACGGCATTTGGGGGTGAAGTCGTATGGCCGCGTCTGGGGGATGCTACAAAAGATTCGCACCGCCTTGCGTCATCGGGATGCGAGTTACCAGGTGGGCGATGGCGTGTTGGAGTTGGATGCCGGGACGTTTGGCCGTCGGGTGAGCGGCAATCAATGTGATGTGCTGGTGGCCATTGAGACCAAGGCGTGGGTGGATGCGAAAGGCCGAGCCTGCAGTCGAGCCGGGTTTGCCAAGGTGCTGGTCGGAAAAGAAACCAAAGCGCAGGCGCAACAACTCGTGAACACAGGAGTTCGGGCTGGTGCCATGGTGAATACTGATGGGAGTCCGAGCTTGCGCCATGTGCAAGGTGTTGATGTGGATTATCAAGTCGTCTCTGGAGATAAGGAAGCGTGTGAACGGTGGCTGCCTTGGGTCCATACATTTATTTCTAATGCGAAAGCTTGGGTCAATGGCACGCATCATGGAGTACGAGCGAAACATCTGGGTCGGTACTTGGGGGAGTTTACCTATCGGTTCAACCGCCGCCATGATGTCCCGCGCTTGTTTCATCGAGCAGTGGTGGCGTGCTTATTGGCCCCGCCAGTCACGTTTTGTGCACTTTCCTGATAGGCATGTAATCTTATCTTTTTTTGCCTGCTGAAGAAATGTCATAAAGGTTTTGATTCTTTCGAGGCTATTCGGATCCATGCCCATAAAAAATGACCTTCAATCATTGTGGGTGAATATTGAAAAACAGGAGAATAATTTATGCAGTACCCTGTGGGCCTGAGAGAGGCGTATCTCCCTGTTCTCGTCGTTTTGCGCGGTCGGCGATATTTTCCATGAGACCCGTAAATTTTTTGTATTGCGGGTGATCAGGGGACAAGGGTTTGCCATCTTCATCGCACATGAGTTCTTGCATCCCTTCTAAAATTTCACTCATTTCAGGAAAAAATTCACCATCATCGTTCTTGCGTCCCATGAACAGTCTCCTTGTTAGGATAAAATTAAAAGCTAAAGTAAAAGTTTAAGAATTACTTTCTTGGTCTAAAATACTTTGAATCACTAGTTTGAGGTTCTCATACGTCAGGTTTTTAATACGAATATTGCCGTCCAAGACAACGGTCGGAGTATGGGTCACATTTATGCGTTCTCCCCAGGCTTTCCCTTTCCCCAAGGTTTGAAAAGGCTTTCCACTGGAGAGTCCTGCTTCAAATTCTGCAGAGTCCAATCCCACTTCTTTGACGACTAACGTACGAATTGTTTTATCAAAATTTTGAATATCTTTGTCGTGGATCGATTGAAAAAGAACTTCCTTCATTTTCTGTCCCTTCCCCATCGTCACGGCTTGATTATACATTTCAAAGGCAGTCGGTAATTTCCCAGGCATTACGGGGAAGCCAATCATGCGGGCTTCAAATTTATCACCGAACTCCTTTTGAAGTTTAGTAACGACCACTCGTTCAAACATGTGACAATGTGGACAATAGAAATCCGCAAATTCAAGCAAAATGACCTTGCCTGGCTCATGTAGCGACTGTTCGCCTTCAATCATTTCGTATTCGCCTTCTAGAGCGCTGAATGCGGGAGGGATGGCAGAAAACAAAGCGAGAAATAATGTGATATGTATTAGCAATGCTATGCGCGTGAGTGTGTTCATGGAAATCCTTTCGTCAGATCCATTTTCTGAAGCTATAGTCCTCGAATCAAAGATAGTGAATGCGGTACTATCCTTGATCTATAGTTAGAAATGATAACTTCTCATCATATCAGACCATGCCTAGGCGGGTTCAAGATGAAATCTGATGCCAAGTCATATTGCGATCATTTTTTCTTGATTTTTAGTGTTTTTTTGAAATGTGTTGAATTTTCACGTCATGGAGGGAGTTGAATGAAAATTGTTAGTTTGAAGGATTTCCAAACGTTTTCTGATGAGAAAATGAAAAAGTTAAATGTCTTCGAAACACCTAGATTTTTTTGTGATGTCTATTGTTTTGAGCCTGGACAAGTGCAAAAAGTCCATGCGCATGGCGATCAGGATAAGCTGTACTTTGTATTAGAAGGGCAAGGGACGTTCCAAGTCGGGGCTCAAAGTCAAATTCTTGGAGAAGGACAGGGAACGATGGCTCCCGCAGGTGAAGAGCATGGGGTGGTGAATCATACGGAACTACGGCTGAGAGTGTTAGTGTTTATGGCACCAAACCCTGAGTAAGGGGTGATTATGTAGGAAGACTATCTGGGGGGGATGAAAACGGGCGGCAAGACATTGAGCTTTGCCGCCCGCTTCAGGAAGGTCGTGTTATTCAGGATTCATCGCATTGAAGGTTGAAGCATCCTCGTCTCCGGTGACGGTGAGAATACCCACGGCGCCTTTGGCCACGCGGAAAATACTATGATCGACTAAAAGATACGCTCCTGGCACATCCACTTTGAATTCTACAATGGCGGCGCCGGCAGACGGAATCAGCGTGGTTTGCACATTTTCATTCACGGTTCCGCCAATTGCACCTTCCACATACACTTTGTCAAAAATTTCACCAATGATGTGAAATGATGACGTGCCATTGGGTCCGATATTGCCCACAAAGAGTCGCACCGTCTCGCCAGTTTTTGCTTGGAGCTCTTCGCCCATCAGCGCCCCAGCTTTGCCATTAAACACCACATGATCCGGATGCTCGGCCAATCCTTTTTCCATGGACAGTTCCATTACGCCTTTTTCAGCGCTGGCCTGGGTAAAAAACTCACTTTCAAATACGGCATACTCGCGATCAACTTTTGGTAACCCGCTTTTGGGATCCACAAGAATCAACCCATACATGCCATTGGCAATATGGGCTGGGATATTCGGGACAGGTGAGGCGCAGTGGTAAATATACAAACCAGGATTTAAGGCTTTGAAAGAAAAGACGCCTTCTTGTCCAGGAGCGGCTAAGTTGGCGCCGGCACCTCCGCCAGGGCCATTCACTGCGTGAAGGTCCATATTATGAGGAAATTGACTGGAAGCATGGTTCTTCAAGTGCAGTTCGACAGTATCCCCTTCGCGGACACGAATCATTGGTCCAGGCACCGTCCCGTTAAAACTCCAGAATTTATACTTTACTCCATCGGCTAGGGTCCCGACATATTCTTTGGCTTCGACATTGACGATGACTTTTCCCGCGTTCTTTCGTGTGACAGGCGGTGGGACGGTCGGCAATGTGGTGAGGGTGGCTTCAATGGTTGGCATGTTTGCCGCCCATGTTGCGACTGGTGTCAGCACAAATATCAAAGCGACGACTAGTCTTTTGGCAAAGAACCGTTGACTTCTTCTGAGCATACATACAGGTTGCATCAAATATATTCTCCTTCAATGGTAGGTAAGAAATTGTCCGAGTCAGTTTAGGAAGAAGATATACGATACTCCTGAAAATGCAATGATCTAGATCACTATTTAGGGCCGAAAGATGATGGTAGGAAGTTGCAGGCCGAGATAGTCGCATCCAAATAGGATCAGAAAGGTGCAATTGAAGCGTGAAAATTGTTTGTACATTCTTGCAGAAGTACAGGTTGTGTGACTAGGACGAGACTTCCCCAATTCATAATGAGAGTCTCATCGGAATAGTTGTCAAAATAGTCTAGGGAAGTTTTAGGGGGTGAAAGGTTCCGAGTCCTTGGGTGGGTGCCTCCTGGCTTGCGTCTTTTTCGTGGGTTCATCGTCTATAGAGATGAAAGCCAAATTGAATCACACAGGGAGGTATGATGATGACCACACAATCAGCGATCAAATTTCCAGGGGCAAGTCGCGTCCATATTGGACTCGCGGTATCGGATTTGGCGCGGTCGCGAGCATTTTACAAAACCTTGTTAGGGATATACCCAACAAAAGAGCGACCTGGCTACATCAAGTTCGAATCGGAGGACCCGTCCGTCAATCTGACCTTACATGAAGTCCAGGATGCCGAGCGGGTGGACAACTCAACCAGGCACTACGGGATTCAAGTCAAATCACCGCAAGCCGTCCAGGAGGCGATAACCAGGTTTTCCCAGGCGGGACTCACGACAGAGGTAGAAGAACAAACCGCATGTTGCTATGCTGTCCAGGATAAGGTGTGGGTGGCTGATCCCGAAGGTAATCGATGGGAGGTCTTCGTGGTTTTGCAGGCGGATGCTGAGGCGAGGACGGCGCTAGGATCGCAGTGTTGTGCTCCTACTGTCGCCCAATCACCATCTTCCGCCTGTTGTGACAATGACAGGGCAAAGGCGTGAGAGAAGTCAGAAAGGACACACGAGATGAGCAAGGTGTCGACAACAACCGAACATCTGTGGGAACAGCTCAGTGGCAAATTGCGCAGCTTCTTGGTCCAACGCGTCTCCGATCCAGAAGTAGCGGAAGATCTGCTGCAGGAAACCTTTCTACGCATTCATACAAGGGTGGACGATCTTGAGAATGATCAGCGGCGCACCGCCTGGGTCTATCAAATCGCCAGGAATTTGGTGATCGATCATTACCGTAGGAAAGGTCATGATCACGAAGCCACGATGTTGGAGGAGATTGACACACTGATCGATGAATCCACCAATGGGGCCTCCACCAATTTGAACGTGCAGGCCGAAAGCTGGCTCTTGCCGATGATCGGTCGGCTTCCTGAGGATTATCAGGAAGCCATCAAACAGTACGAGCTTCACGGGAGGCCACAACAAGCCATCGCCGATTCCCTGGGCTTGTCCCTCTCGGGGGCCAAATCACGGGTACAGCGGGGCCGGACCCAATTAAAAGTGCTATTCGATGACTGTTGCTCGTTTGAGCAAGACCGTCGCGGCAACATCATCGACTATACGCCAAAGCCTTCCAAGGACGGAAAAGTCTGCTGCCAAGAAGACGGTAATTTGTAGTCTGACGGGACACCTAGACGTAGAACGGTAATGCAGCCCTATAAGGGTCTAGACGCGAAATATTTAATTCGTGTCTGACCCCCTTAATATTCCCACCCGCACGAACACTCCCCTAATAAAGCTGTCGTCCTCGAGACCTCTGAGACCCAAGATGTTCCTCTGCATCATTGCCCCTCAATATCCTCACGATTCCACACGCCCTTGTCGTGAGGGCTGCACGCCATCCTTCCCCCCTGATGGTCGAGGGGAACAGATCGAGGTCAAAAAAAATCTCGCATCTTGCGTCTTTTGCTCGAGTTCCTCGTCTATAGAGATAAGAGAGAGAAATTTCACAGGTAAGCGATCAGGACAATTATCATCATTATTTTTTATTACCAACAACGGTAGGAATCCAAAGGAGGGAGTCATGATGTGGAGGCAAGCAACAGCCATTCTTAGCTTGATGGTCACTATGAGTTTGGGTATCGGGGCGACGGGGGTGCAGGCGCAGAGTGGGAGTTTGGAGCCGCCGGGGTCGGCGGTGAATGGCAGTGGCGAGCCGGTGGCGACGACGCAGACCCAGCCCTCGTGGGATCAGAACTTGTCGGCGAATGAACGCTTCAAGCTGGTGTTGGGTGGGGAGGCGGTGTTGGATAAGGAAACTGGGCTGGTGTGGGAGCAGTCGCCGTCAACCACAGAGGGAAATTGGGTTAAGGCACGATTCGACTGCGCCAAGCGCACTGTTGGGGGGAGGCATGGTTGGCGGTTGCCGTCGATGCATGAGTTGGCCAGCCTGCTCGATCCCACGAACCCTGATGGCAATCCCGATCTCCCGATCGGCCATCCATTTAGCAACGTTCGGGCGTTCAATTATTGGTCTGGGACAACGTCTGTTGGTGATGCTTTGCAGGCTTGGACGGTGGATTTCAGCCTTATTGGCGTGACGGTCCTCGGTAAGGGGGTCTCCACCCCCTTTTGGTGTGTCCGTGGTGGGGGGACGTTATCCGAATACTAGTGACGCGGACGCGACCATCAAGATGTCGCGCGTTCACGAAAGAGGTAATGCCATTAATGGCACAGGGAGAGGCGAGAGCAGTCAGAGAGAACATAGCTATCACGGTCTTCATCATTGGAAAAGAGCCATTTTTTTTTGGAATACATTGAACCAGAGGAGAGAGCGATGATGTGGAAGCAATCAACAGTCATGATGAGTGTAATGGTGAGTCTGAGTTTGGGCATAGGAGTGCTAGAGGTGCAGGCGCAGAGTGGGAGTTTGGAGCCGCCAGGGTCAGCGGTGAATGGGAGTGGCGACCCGGTGGCCACCACGCAGACGCAGCCCTCGTGGGATCAAAATTTACCCGCGAATGAACGCTTCAAGCTCGTGTTGGGTGGGGAAGCCGTCTTAGATAGAGAAACCGGCCTGGTGTGGGAGCGGGCACCGCAGACGACTACGCATACTTGGGTAAATGCCAGACGTGAGTGCCTAGACAGTCGAACCATTGGAGCGAAAAAAGGTTGGCGGTTACCCTCGGTGCATGAGTTGGCCAGCTTGCTGGTGACTAATGCTTCCCCTGCTCTTCCGACAGGCCATCCCTTTAGTAACATCATTACGTCAGATCTCTATCAGTCGGCGACGGAATTGGCTGGTTTTCCTGATCGTATGTGGTCAGTGAACTTCGTTGGCCCTTTCGCTCGGGTGGCGGACAGCGAAAAGTCGAGGCTTTCCCTAGTCTGGTGCGTCCGCGGTGGCGGCCCGTTATCCGTGTACTAATGGTCCGTGGCAGCCTTGTGCGGCGTGCCGTTATCTCTGGCGCGTCGTGATCCGAGGGTGTTTGGAGTTAGGAAAACGTGAGGCGTCAGGCGTGAAACGTGACAAGGAAAACGACGTTAGACGATGTGGTTGTACGGAGAGGGACGCTCCTCGGTGAGCGTTCCTCATGATCTTCAACGAGAACACAGAAGGAGACAAGATGTTGCACTATAGAAACTTAATCATGAGTGTGTGGGTGGTTGTGGTGATGGTGAGCCTGTCGGGTACCTTAGCGCTGGCCATGGACAATATTGATCCCACCGGAAGAGGGGCGCAGTTCGCCTGGGGCGAACATACGGGCTGGCTGAATGCCGAACCGGGGGGCGATGGTGGCCCGGGCGTCTTCGTGGAGGATGATGGGGTGAGTGGGTATTTGTGGTCGGAGACGACGGGCTGGGTGAGTTTATCCTGCTTAAATAATTCCACCTGTGGGACGCGCGATTATCGCGTGACGAATGATGGGAATGGGAATCTCGCCGGCTATGCTTGGGCGGAGAATACGGGGTGGATGAGTTTTTCGTGTGCCAATGAGCCCGATACCTGTGCGACACGCAATTATGGCGTGTGGATTGATCCGACCACGGGGCAGTTTAGCGGACGGGCTTGGAGCGAAAACACTGGCTGGATCAGTTTCCGCAACCAGTCGGGCAGTGTGAGTTATGGGGTGACGACCTCTTGGCCGGGTGGTGGTATTGGGCCGCTCGCGTGTGATGTGAATGCCGATTTGCAAGTCGATCGCAGCGATATTCAATTGATTTTTGCGGCTCGCAATACGCCGGCCTCGGGGCCGGATGATCTGCGGGATCATGATGGGGATGGCACGATTACGGTGCTGGATGGGCGGCAATGTGTGCTGCTCTGTACGAACCCCAGTTGCGCCCCGTAGCGGGTGCTGCGGATGGAGTGGGGCTGATGGCTGCGGGGTGGAGCCGCGCGGCTCGGAAAGGCTAGGGAGGGTCGACGATTTCATAGACAACGAGTTCGGAGGTGAAGCATATGGATAGCTTATATCAACGACTGTGCTGGTGTTGGGTGTTGGTGGGAGGCGTGTTGCTTGGCCCCTCCCTGGCTGGGGCGGTGTCGGTGACGTTCAATCCTGTGAGTCAGACCGTGGAACAGGATGAGACGGTACTGGTGGATGTCGTGGTGTCAGATTTGGTCGCGGGCAGCGCGCCGTCGGTGAGCTCCTTTGATTTTGAGGTGGCCTATGATCCGAGTGTGTTGACGGCCACGGGTGTGACCTTTGGAGGGGCGTTGGGCGATGGGTTTTTGACATCCTTCCAAGGTGTGGATCTGACGGGGGCCGGGCTGGTGGATTTTGCAGAACTCTCCTTCCTGTCGGATTTCTCGAGTCAACTCGATAGTTTTACCTTGGCGACCTTAGCTTTTGATGCGGTCGCCTCTGGCACGAGTGCCTTCTCGTTCACCCAAAGTCTCTTGGGTGATGCGTTCGGGGGCGATTTGAATCACACGTCTGGGACGGGCAGCGTGACGGTCGACGAGCCGGTCGTGACGGCCCCGTTACTATCGTTTGCGCCGATCACGCAGACGGCGCTGCTGGGTGATCCGCTGTTGGTGGATGTGGTGATTTCCCAATGGCAGGGGGCGGGGATCCTTCGCTGGGGACGTTTGATCTAGATGTGCTCTATGATCCGAGTGTGTTAACGGCCACCGGGGTCACCTTTGGAGGGGACTTGGGGGATGGGATCTTCACGTCGTTGCAAGACCTGGATCTCTCCGGCGCTGGGGTCGTGGATTTCTCGGAGCTCTCGTTCTTACTGGATTTCTCGAGCCAGCCCGCGAGTTTTACGTTGGGGACCCTGGCGTTTGATACCATTGGGCTCGGCACGAGTGCCCTTACCTTTTCCCAGGCCCTCCTGGGCGATGCCTTGGGGTCCGTGTATGAGAAGGTGGCCCTTGAGATGGGACAGGTGACGATTGAAGATCGTGGCATGCCGCCCGTGCCCGAACCGAGCACGATGGTGTTATTTGGCACCGGCCTCGCCGCTCTTGCGGCCTGGCGTCTGAGGCAACAGCAAACAAGTTGCCGCTTGTAAGGGTGTTGGTCCTATTGCTGAGAGCTATCAGTTCACGAGGATAAGTTTATTGGTTCACGGTGAGTTTTATGCTGTTCGTGCTGGGGTAGGGCGTGAGGGGCCATTGCTTGAAGGTGTGACAGATTACGAATAACGAGTTGTTTCCCATGCCCAGTGATGAGGTGCTCTTTTTTGAAGCGACTCAGAATACGACTGGTGGTTTCTTTCGTAAGTCCGGCCATGTCGGCGAGGTCTTGATGAGTCAACCGAACAGAAATACGAATGCCGTCTTGTTCTTGAATGCCAGACCGTTCAGCTAGGTTGACCAGAAGTGCCGCAATGCGTTGCTCGGCGCGGTCTAAGGCAAAGGCTTTGGCGTTATCCTGTGATTCGCGAAGGCGTTGACTTAAATAGTTGATAATGCTGACGGCGGCCTCGGGATTGCGTTGGATGACATCAAGCATGGCTTTGCGATGAATTTTGATGACGGTTCCGTCGCCCATGGATTGGGCGCAGCCTGGATGGGCATCTCCGGAAAAGGCCGAGGCTTCGCAACAAAATAGATCGCCAGGCATAAGCACTTTGAGGGTGACTTCACGTCCGTTTGCATTGGATTTGACGCATTTCACATTGCCCTGTTGGACAATATGAAACCAATCGGCTGCATCACCTTCGCGGAAGATGAACTGGCCCTTTAGCATGGGCACTTCGATGGCCTGTTCGGCTAATACGCGTCTATCCGATTCGGACAGGCAGGCAAACAACGGAAGGGAATCAATGCTGGATTGTGAGGCCATTGAAGGGCATAATTAAACTAATAGTTTAACTTTTTCAATGATCGCGCGTGCGCTTAGGCCGTAATGATCAAGAAGTTGAGCAGGTTTTCCACTATGAGCAATTTCGGTGATTCCCATTTTATGAAGACGCACGCCATCTTCAGACAAGGCGCTGAACACGGCGTCGCCAAGCCCGCCATGAATATAATGATCTTCAATGGTCAGGATCAGATTATTGGTGACTTTCGCCGCTTCTTTGAGTGTCGCGCGGTCGATGGGGACGATACTGTACAAGTCAATCACTCGAACAGCGATCCTGGCCTTGAGCAATTCATCATAGGCTTTCAATGCTTCAAAGAGGGTAACCCCAGCTGTGACGATCGTGAGTTGGTCCTTGTCGCTTTGACGGAGGACGTTAGAGCCCCCGATCGTGAAGGTTTCATTGGTGTCATACAGGATTGGCGTTTTTGGTCGTCCTGTTCGCATGTAGACCATGCCTTTATGGTTGGCCATGGTTTCCACCAGCCGATACGCGCACATGGCGTCTGAGGGGTACAGGACCACGATCCCAGGCTGGGCGGCCATCATGGCGAGATCTTCCAGGCCCATTTGCGAGGGACCATCTTCACCGATACTGACACCCACATGAGAGCCCATCAATTTAATATTGGATTGGCTGATGGCGGCCATGCGAATGAAGTCGTAAGCTCGCGTAAAAAAGGCAGCAAAGGTGGCGGCAAACGGAATTTTTCCACAGGCAGCTAGTCCAGCGGCTGAGCCAATCATATTTTGTTCAGCTATAAAATTTTCAAAGAACCGTTCAGGAAATCGTTTGCCAAATTTATCCGTGTACGTTGAATTTTTGACGTCTGCATCTAAGGCAACGACCTGAGGGTTCACATCACCTAATTCTGTCAAGGCTTGGCCAAAGGCCTCGCGTGTCGCGACTGAATCCGTCGGTTTGTAGGGAGGGGTGGGGAGCGCTAAGGCAGCCCCGTTTGTCCGCTGCACGGTTGTGGGTTGGGCAATGTCGAGAGCTGGTGCCGGAGATGACAGGTTTTGACTTAAGACGCTGATAGCTTCTTCGGCTTGTTCGGTGTTCAGCGGTTTGCCATGCCAGCTCGGGTGATCTTCAGCAAATGCAATGCCTTTGCCTTTGAAGGTTTTGGCTAAAATCATTGTGGGTTGCTGAACAGTCTGTTCTGCTGTCGCGAAAGCTTGAAGTAATTCGGCATGGTTATGTCCATCCACACAGAGTGTTTTCCAGCCAAAGCCTTCCCAGCGTGCCTTGTACGCCTCCAGGTTATGTTGCAACATTGTTGGGTCTGATTGTCCAAGTCGGTTGATGTCGATAATCGCGCAGAGATTATCTAGTTGCGCTTGACGGGCCACATCGGCGGCTTCCCAGATAGAACCTTCCACTGATTCCCCATCTCCCAAAACCACATACGTTCGAGCTGGAGTTTTGTCCAGATATTTATTGTTTAGAGCAATCCCAATGCCGACAGACAGGCCTTGTCCCAATGAGCCTGTGGCCATATCTACGAATGAAAGACGTGGCGTAGGGTGGCCCTCAAGATCTGACTCTAGTGTGCGAAGTTTAAGTAATTCTTTAGGATCAAAAAGGCCGGCTTCAGCCCATGCCGCGTAGAGTAATGGAGCAGCATGACCTTTAGATAACACAAATCGATCATTGTCGGGATTCCGCGGATTTTTTGGATCGTACCGCATGACTGCAAAAAAGAGGGTGGCGACGATATCCGCAGCCGAACAGCAGCTCGTGGGATGCCCGTTTCCAGCTTGAGTGGTTGCACGAATACTATGAATGCGAAGTTGATCGGCTTTTTGACGAAGCTGTTCTGATAATTGGGTGGCTCCAATAGTGGTCACACACGACTCCTTCTTTTCTGAGTTTGGGGTAGAAATTGAGGTTGAGTGAAAAGGTAACAGACCCCTCCACCTCAGTCAATTTCAAAAATGCGACTCAGGCTATTGAGGTATTCAAAGTAAGGCCTGTGGTTGGTATGGGGGGCAGTCGATAGGTGGGGTGTGAGAGACAATGCGGTTTATTAGGGGACCGCTTTTGGCGTACTCTATTTTTTTAGCGAAAAATTATGAAGAAGCTTAGGCTGAACGCTATAAGCCCTCCTATAATCGCCACCCCCAAGAGACAATATCTTAGGGTTTGTGCAGGCATTCCAAAAATTGAGGCACTGAAATTTTGGGCTAGCTTCAACGCATGGTGCACATCTCTAACTATGAGCTCTGGAGTTTTTTGTCGCTCATCCTGAATGCATGCGACTATTTTCTCAGCCAATTGATGAGATATCCCCGAAGGTACGGGTGCATGTCGTGAAGGGACTGGGGACATGGTGTTTTTTCCGGGTATTGAGATGGGGGGCTTGATGGTGCTGGCTCGACTTTGGCCGCGTCTAGCAACGGGGTCTTAAGGGGGGTGGGGTATGGTGATTATTTTGAGATTTCTGAGGTGAGTGCGACGGCTTTGATTTGGGCATAAACCTGTTGTCCGGGACGAAGGTCAAGGGTTGCCAATGATTTGCGGGTGATAGTGGCAAGAAGGGAACAGCCAATATCAAGTTTCACGTCCACAAATGGGTGTTGTGTATTGACCTTTCCAATTTCAATGACTGTTGCTTCCAAGAGATTCAACACACTTGTTTGAAATGCGGGTGGACTGGAAATGATGCTTACATCTTTTGCCAAGATTTGCACCCGTAGAGACTCTCCGATCTGGCGAGCTTGGTAAGGGACAGTCAGATGTCCACCAGAGAAGGCGAGCTTGGTAAGGCCGAATGTTTGGTCTTGTTCTGCAATAGTTGTGTTCACAAGTGCTCCCAGATAATTTTCTGGGATGAAATGTCGAAGATTCATTTGCGAAAATACTTCCTCAATTGGTCCGCTTCCTGCGATGATTCCTCCCTTGAGTACAATCACGGTTTTCGCCAGTTCCACAATTTCATGTAAATCATGACTCACGTAGACAATCGGGATATTGAATTCAGCATTGAGTCGTTGAATAAACGGGAGAATTTCTCGTTTTCGCTGGGCATCAAGAGAGCTGAATGGTTCATCCATCAGTAAGAGTTTTGGGCTGGTTAATAAGGTTCGTCCAATGGCGATTCGTTGTTGTTCTCCTCCCGATAAATTTGAAGGACGGCGTTCGAGGAGTGGTTCAATGTCTAAGACTTGGACGACTTGATCGAATGTAATGATGCGTCCGGATTCGGGTGTACGTTTCCACCCATAGAGTAAATTAGCGCGGACTGTTAAATGAGGAAAGAGCCGCGACTCTTGAAAGACATAGCCAATCGGTCGTTGGGAAAGCGGGATAAAAATCTCTTGGCTTTCATCTTGCCAAATATTGGTGTCCAGAATCATAGAGCCTGTTGGCGCTCGTTCTAATCCAGCAAGACAGCGTAATAAGGTAGTCTTGCCGCAGCCTGATGGACCGAAGACCGCGATAATTCCTTCCGCTGGAATATTTATCGTGACTTGTAAATGAAATGCAGAAAAATTCACATCAAAGTGGGCGGATAATTGACTCATGCGACATGAAGTGGGAGTCGGCGGTTGGCGGTGTATACTGCGAGAAGGACCAAAAAGGAAAAGAGTAGTAAGCCCATTGAAAGCATGTGGGCTTGAGCATATTCAAGTGTTTCCACATGATCGTAAATAGCAATGGACAGCACTTTGGTTTGTCCAGGAATGTTCCCGCCTACCATGAGGACGACTCCAAATTCTCCCAGCGTATGTGCGAACCCCAAAACAATGGCCGTGAGGTATCCCCGTATCGCCATAGGCGATGCGACGGTCAAAAATGCATCCATCTTGGAAGCGCCAAGAGCCCAGGCTGCCTCTAACGGTTTTTTGCCAATGCCTTCAAATGCACCGTGAAGTGGTTGTACGACAAAAGGCAGCGAATAGAATGTGGAGGCAATCACAAGTCCGGTGAAAGTAAAGGATAGGGCTGACCCTGTCAGATCCTTCCAGGGGCTTCCAAGCAGTCCATGTGGCCCAAGAGCGATGAGGAGATAGAAGCCTAGGACGGTTGGGGGTAAGACGATGGGAAGGGCGACGATCGCTTCTACGAAGGCCCGTAAGCGAGATGATGTGAAAGCCAGCCACCAGGCAATGGGTGTACCTACGAGTAGCAAGACGATGACCGTGGCGCCTGCCAGTTGTAGGGTGAGCCAGAGCGGGCTTAAATCCAGAATGGATCCCATTAGTAACTTTTCAATATGAAATATTTAGTGTTTGAGAGCAATGTGCAATATTCGGTTTTCTAGCAGTGAGGCGTCTGTATCTTAAAGGTCCAGGAAAATTGTAATTTTAAATTGTCATAAAGTCAATTTAAAGTTTTTATATTTTTGGTTTTTTCGAGTGCATTCGATGTACCTCAGGAAAAGATGCCGAGAATTCGTTTTCCATAAAACCAAAAGGAAGAGGCTGGAAAAAGCAATAAGGAAAAGAGCAGGGAAGGAAAGTCTGCTAGACAAAATGTGAGAAAAGACTGATTATTCCTGGCTGCATGTTTGACCATTAAAGATGATGCATGGAGATGAACTTCGAGCAAGTTTCCAGGACTTAAGAAGGGGAGGGATGGGGTCCGGTCGGATCTCGACAACCACATCAATCATATCGCCAACTTCTAATGTTTTGAGGTGCTCTTTCCCTGGTTCTTCAACTTGAATCCATTGGATTCCAGAGTTCGTCGTAATGAGAAAATACCCCTTATCGGCTTCCAAGCGAACAATGGGACTGTAATAACTTTTAAGCGGTGCGGCAGTTTCAGCGAAGACAAAAGTGCTGAGGATGAAAAGTGAAATTAGAGCGACTAAATTGCACAGAGGGTATTTGGGGGACATCAGAGACTCCTACTAAAATAATTGAGAAAGCGTCTCATTATTACAAGAGAATAGGAACGCTGTCTATGGTGGTAGGGGCAAAAATGAGCCTATAGAAGAAGAAGTGTAAATCCTTAGACAGAAATCTGTTCGATAGCGACTTCAGTGGCTTGGGAGTCTTGTATATGGTAGGCCCGGATTGCAGGATTCTCTGGATGTTCAATAGAGACGATGAGGTGGAGGGGCTGGGGGAGATTGAGCTTTTGACGATAGCTTTCAAATTCCATGGCTATGGTGATATCTGTTTGGGAAGGTCGCGCGGGGCTAAATGTATGGGAATGGTAAAACCCTAAAAGGTCATTCTCTTTCGAGCGAATATCGCGTTGTGCCATCGCCATTTCCCGTGCATCCATTTGAAAAGCGATATCGGCCCGTTCCTCTGGGGAGAGTTGTTTGAGATCCGAAAGTTTGGCGCCTTCAAATCGTGATAACTCCTGTTCCGACATCGTGGCTAAAATATTCGTAATGCGATAACTTTCGGCTACGATGCCGTTCTCGCCTGAAAGAATGCCGCAGCATTCATGCGGAGCCAGTTCTCGCGCATGAGCAATCATATCTTGAATGATACCCGAAGGAATCTGGAGCATAGAGGTTACAGAGAACAGGCAACCTCATAGTCCTCACCCAATTCTGTAATGCTGGGATGAGGTCCACAGAGAGGACAATCTGGGGATTTGGGTCGGCCAACTTTTCTAAAGCTCATATCTAGTGCGTCATAGAGGAGTAGCTTGTTAGCGAGAGTTTCTCCAAGGCCAAGAATTTCTTTAATGGCTTCATTGGCTTGTAACACCCCAATAGTTCCGGCTAAGACACCCAATACGCCAGCTTCCTGACAATTAGGCACTAAACCCGCAGGCGGTGGCTCCGGGTATAAGCAGCGATAGCACGGAAAGCCTTCATGTGGTTTAATCGTGGCCAGTTGTCCTTCGAATCGAAAGATGCTGCCTGAAATTAACGTTTTCTTGGCAAAGAAACAGGCGTCATTGATTAAAAAGCGTGTCGAGAAATTATCTGAACCATCAAGAATGATGTCATATTGTTCAAGTAAAGCCATGATGTTGTCTTTACTGACATGTTCAGGATAGAGCTGAAGTGTGATTTCGGGATTTAAAGCTGAGAGTAATTGCCCTCCGGACTCAACCTTAGGCACACCAATGCGATCAG
Source organism: Nitrospirales bacterium (assembly GCA_965223635.1). Classification (GTDB taxonomy): domain Bacteria; phylum Nitrospirota; class Nitrospiria; order Nitrospirales; family UBA8639; genus Nitrospira_E. The sequence goes on along the minus strand of OZ245007.1, from coordinate 487,104 downwards.
TCGTATGAAGAATTTGCCGCTGTAAGTTAGAGAGGTCAACGACATCGCCATCGGTGAGGCCAACTGTGCCAATTCCCGCCGCAGCGAGATAGAGGGCAGCCGGAGAACCCAGCCCGCCGGCACCAATGACCAAAACCTTGGCATCCTGCAGTTTTTTTTGGCCTTTGCCGCCTACCTCACTTAAGATCATCTGGCGGCTATACCGATTGATTTGTGATTCAGTGAATTGCATGGCGTAACGGCTTTCTTATTCCACGACGTTGAGTTCGATCGGATCGACCACACACCCTTTTTCACGAAGCCCTGTGATGGCACGTTCAATCTCGTCGGCTTCTCCAGTGAACTCTACGTCGAGCCAGCCCGTCGTTTCTCGGACATCGGCCCGTCGGATACTGGTCACGACCTGAAACTCCTTTCCAATTTCATACAAAATTGGATCGGGAATGCGTTCTTCAGGGTATCGAATGTGGAAACGAAGTTTGGCCATTTACATACCTCCTGCAATGGCGGGAATGATTGACATTTCGTCTCCTTCCTTGAGGGGAGTCTCTTTGCCTGTTAAAAACCGAATATCCTCTTCGTTGACATAGATATTGATGAAACGCCGTACTTCGCCCTGTTCGTCGCAAATACGCTCTTTAATCCCAGGATGCGCGGTTGCTAAATTTTCCAAAATTTCCCCCACGGAATTTCCGGCAATTTCCACTTCATTTTTCCCACCCGTCATGGGACGCAGGGGAGTGGGGATACGTACTTTAATCATGTTGACTCCTCAATGCCAAAAGTCTGTGTGAAATGCTTCAGGCTGGGTTGAATGCGAGTTGGCCGTCCCACTGAATCAACCACGGCCTCCTGTGTTTTTAGCCCGTTACCTGTGATGTAAGCCACGGTGACTTCGTCTTTTCGAATCAATCCTTGCTTGCATAATTTTCGTAATACGCCTATTGTGACGCCCCCAGCGGTCTCGGCAAAAATTCCCTCAGTTTGTGCCAAGAGTTTAATGCTTTCCACGATCTCATCATCTGTAACGGCGTCCATCGCCCCATGGCTTTCGGCAGCAGTTTTCAGCGCATAATAGCCATCTGCTGGATTTCCAATGGCCAACGACTTGGCAATGGTGTCGGGCTTCACGGGTTTAAAAAAGTCGCGACCATTCCGAAAGGCTGTGGCGATAGGTGAGCATCCTTCAGCTTGAGCTCCATTGACTTTTGTCTGCACCGAATCAAGCAGCCCCACTTTTTTAAATTCGTTTAACCCTTTCCAGATTTTGGTCAAAAGTGAACCCGAAGCCATTGGCACCACGACTTGGTCTGGCGCTCGCCATCCTAATTGCTCCGCTGTTTCAAACGCGAGACTCTTGGACCCTTCTGCATAGTAGGGACGAACGTTGATATTCACAAAGGCCCAATGCCGCTCTCCTGCGATTTCGCTACATAGGCGGTTGACATCATCATAGTTGCCTTCAATTTCAATCACATTTGGGCGATAAATAAGATTGCCCAACACTTTGGCCGCTTCAAGGTCACCAGGAATAAAGACATAACATTTCATTCCAGCGGATGCGGCATGGGCAGAAACAGAATTAGCCAAATTCCCGGTTGAAGCACAGGCCACTGTTTCAAACCCTAATTCCCGTGCGCGAGTTAAAGCGATAGCGACGACGCGATCTTTAAACGACAAGGTTGGGTGATTCACGCAATCGTTTTTAATATATAAATTGTCCAAACCTAAAAAGGCACCAAGGTTTTTGGCATGCACCAGTGGAGTAAATCCGGCATGTTTACCAATGAAATTTGTGCCTTCAACAGGAAGCAGGTCTATATATCGCCAGAGGCTTTTCGGCCCTGCTAGAATTTTCTCTCGCGAGATCGCTTGTTTAATGGCGGCATAATCATATTTCACTTCTAAAGGCCCAAAACAGAGTTCGCACACATGGATATCTTGCGTGGGGTATTCTTTCCCGCATTCCCGGCAAACGAGTGATTGCATTTTCTTTGTCATGATAGAAACCTCGTCTTCAACACCATAGAGATGGTTAGAATACTCCGTATGAATAGATGATATTTAAATAGCGCAGGTTTCTGGCTCGTCGTAATTCATGAGTTCGGTAATGGATGCGTGCGGTCCACAGAGAGCACATGATGGATTTTGTTTGACGCGAATTTCTCGAAAGGACGTGGTTCTGGAGTCAAAGTCGAGTAGGCGATTCGTCAATGGTTGTCCAATCTTGAGGATCAGCTTGACCGCTTCTGTGGCCTGAAGGGTTCCAATAATTCCGGCGACCACACCGATAATACCAGCTTCCTGGCAAGTCGGCACCACACCAGGTGGAGGTGGGTTTTTAAAAATACAACGATAGCAGGCCGATTGATTCGGGACGATGGTCATGACCCGGCCTTCAAAGCGCAGGATACCTCCATGGATAAGCGGCTTGTTCTCCAGATAACAGGCATCGTTAATCAAAAACTTTGCTGGAAAATTATCCACGCCATCAATGACTACATCATATTGACTAATGATCTCTCGGGCATTTTCAGCTGTCAGCCGTTCGTCATAGGTGGTGACCTGAACGTCGGGATTCAATGCCTGAATTTTTTCTTTGGCCGACTGTGTCTTGGAGCGGCCGACGTCAGGTGTGTGGTGTAAGACTTGCCGTTGCAGATTGGAAAGATCTACGACATCGCTATCAATCAAGCCAATGGTGCCAATGCCTGCCGCTCCTAAATAATAAGCGACAGGACAGCCCAGACCTCCTGCGCCTACCACAAAGACTTTGGCCTGCGCGAGTTTTTTCTGCCCTTTCCCCCCAACTTCAGGTAGGAGAATATGACGGCTATAACGGGTGATTTGGTCTTCAGTAAAATTCATGATTGTTTAGGTGTTGCGAAGCAACGATTAAATGTTGAAGTATTTTTCAATGCTGAGATAGCGCTCGCCAGTGTCACAAAGAATAGTAACCACGTTTTTCCCTGGTTCAAGCGATTCAGCAATTTTTTGTGCAGCAAAGACATTGGCTCCAGCAGAAATGCCTACGAGCAGCCCTTCTTTCTTCGCAAGCTGCTTGGTCGTTTGATAGGCTTCTTCATCCGTCACCGTCATTATTTGATCAAGTAATGAGCGATTCAAGACTTTCGGGACAAAGCCAGCGCCAATACCTTGAATTTTATGTGGACCAGCTTCTCCCCCGGATAATACGGGTGAGCCTGAGGGTTCTACGGCGACGATTTTCACGTTTGGATTTTTCTCTTTAAACACTTCCCCGCAGCCGGTGATTGTGCCGCCGGTTCCTACCGCAGCGACAAAGGCATCTATCTTACCATCCAAAACATCACAAATTTCCAAGGCGGTGGTTTTCCGGTGCATGGCGGGATTTGCGGGATTAGAAAATTGATTGGGCATAAAATATTCGGGGTTTTGCTCCAAGATACTTTCTGCTTCCTTAATGGAGCCCCGCATACCTTCTCTGGCAGGAGTCAGTACCAATTGCGCGCCATAGGATGAGAGCAAACTGGCCCGTTCCAAGCTCATGCCTTCGGGCATGACAAGGATGAGTTTATATCCTCGAACTGCGCATACAAGGGCTAATCCAATGCCTGTATTTCCACTAGTGGGCTCAACGATGGTACTGCCTGGTTTCAAGAGGCCCTGCTTTTCGGCCTCCTCAATCATATTCAGGCAAATACGGTCTTTGACGCTACCTCCGGGATTATAAAATTCAGCTTTGCCATAGATCGTGGCTCCATCAGGAGGGGAGAGGCGATTGAGTCGAACGAGTGGGGTGCCGCCAATGCCGTCGGTGATGCCCTGTAATAACTGGGGGTTCATGCGCCACCGCCCATAAAAAACAAAAACTCCAGTTTGTCATTTTCCTTAAGAGATGTCGTGGCAAGATTTTCTTGATCGATCATTTCAGTATTGACTTCAATTGCTACCAGTTGCGGGTCAATGTCCTTGGCTTTGAGAACATCCATAACCGTAGAAACATCTAGGTTTTCAACCTTACCATTTATGCTTAATTGCATGGCTTACTCCAACATAAATACTGGGAAACTCCCGGAAGTCTGTCCGAGATACGAGATCGTCACGAGGTTGTGCTGGTTTGAGTCAGATTATTCGATCGTTTGAGGCGAATAGTGGGACTATTGAACGAAAAGGATCGAAAGATCTGGCCAAATCCAGTGCGACCGTAGTAGATCTGTCTTATCTTGGATAGGCCCCTAGACAAAAAAACGTAACAAACACGTACAAAGCGAGTCAAGAAAATGGCCCGGGTGTTAACTTGAAACTAGCAGAGGGACCAACTCTTTAGCCCGACCCTGAAAGGCGACGTCAACTGCAGAGGAGTTAGGGGTGGTCTCTAAGTTGAGTTCCACCATGAAGGCTCCATGGTCTTTGGCCACCGGAGCAAACGAGGCGGCGGGATAGACGACACCAGATGTGCCGATAATTAACAAGATCTCACAACGCTCTAGGGCTGCATAGCTTTGTTCGAGGTCTTCTGCTGCTAACGATTCCCCAAACCAGACGATGTGTGGCCGTAGTAGGCCACGGCATGTCTCGCAGTTCGGTGGATATGGTAAGGGAACATCATGGTTTGAAGTAATGCGGTGACAATTTGTGCAACGAACTTTCCAAATATTTCCATGAATTTCTGAAAGATGTTGAGTGCCAGCTGCGGCATGGAGGCCATCCACATTTTGTGTAATGATCCAAAAATTTGGAATTAGTGTCTCGAGTTGCACAAGTGCCTCATGGGCCGCATTGGGCTGCTTTGTAGCGAGTAACTCACGTCGCCAGTTATACCACTCCCACACCAATTTCGGATCTCGAGCAAACGCCTCAGGTGACGCGAGTTCCTCTGGTCGAAAGTTTTTCCAAAGGCCTTCTGGTCCTCGAAATGTCGGCACCCCACTATCGGCAGAAATGCCAGCGCCCGTTAGCACTGTGACCGACTGCGCCTGCTGTATGCGGTCGCGTACATCAAATATGGTCAACTGGTTTGGCATGACTTTAAAATAAGCGGTTCTGAAACACCTATCCTCTCAACATAATTCGTCGAACTTGTTTTTGCAAGGAATTGAAGGCTGTTCAATCTGCTTTGAGTAGAGTCATGGATATAATCAGGATATAATTGCAACCTTGGAAAAACGTTTACTCCATCATTTGTGACTCTATTGGGAAATATATGAAAAAAGTTATCAAAACTTCGCTGTGGATTGTGTTGGGTGCCATGTTTATCGTGGCTGGAGGCGCTAAGCTCATGGGCGAGCATTCGCAGGTTGAACATTTCGCCCTATGGGGTTACCCAAGTTGGTTTTTGTATGTGACTGGATTGATAGAAGTTGCGGGAGGTATTTGCCTCTTTATACCAAAAACACAATTCTATGGGATCGTTGTTCTGAGTATTACGATGGTTGGCGCTGCTCTGACACACTTAAAGGCGCATGAAATGAGCGCCTTCCCAATCCCTCTTGTCCTGTTAGGGCTTCTGCTTTTATTAGCTTGGACCATACGGCATCCGTCTAAAAGGTAAAAAGACGGGACAATCATATTTTAATCATTGAAAATTATTTCCTGCTATAAGGTGATTGCATCACAAATCGGTGGTTATTCTCTTCTTCTTAGGGCTTGTTTCTTTGGGCTCGTATCAATCTAAATCTTACACATCATGCTAGATGTTGTGCTCTATGAACCCGAAATTCCGCCTAATACGGGGAATATAATTCGCCTTTGCGCCAATACGGGGTTTGGGCTCCATTTGATCCATCCCTTGGGATTTGAGTTAAATGATAAACGTGCGCGCCGCGCAGGGTTAGACTATCATGAGTTGGCGCATATGAAAGATTACCCCACCCTTCATGACTATCTAAATACTCACAAGCCTCCACGCGTTTTTGCAATTACCACAAAAGGCCAAACGCTCTATCATGATATCGACTTCCAGGAAGGGGATGCTCTACTCTTTGGTCCAGAAACACGAGGTCTCCCTTCATATCTTTTAGAGACTCTGCCTTCCTCTCAATGTTTGAGGATTCCTATGCAACCAAACTGTCGTAGCCTCAACTTAAGCAATGCTGTTGCGGTCGTCGTGTATGAAGCCTGGAGACAACATCAATTTTCCGGTGCGCAATAATCATGATTATTGCGCACGATCCCATTTCCTGAGTAAGCGCAGCCATGGTTTATCCTCGACCTGTTCTTCAGATGTAGTTGCCCATGTGCTGGGTATTCTTTGCCTACTAGCTCCATCAATCTTTTCTGTTCTGACATAATCTCCTCTCTTTTGATTGTTTTCTCCTTGAATGCTTCCGGCACAAAACTTGAGAGTGTTTACGCAGACTTTTGAGATGAACGCGAGAGAATTGGTGAATAGAGAGATACCAGAATGACAAGCACCGTAAGCCTATGGGAATTCCTCAGTCGTGACGTCGCCTTTTTGGGAGGACCGTCTAGTCCCTTGCTGAGTTGGATAGGAGTCTTTGGAATTATTTTCTTTTTCGTATGGCAGGTTTTTAAGCTCAGGCGAGAAGTCAGGTGTGTTCAAGGTGAGTTCGAGGAAATACAGTCGATATTAGGAGCTCTTGTTCATGAGCGAGGAGATGTTGAATATGATCGATTCACTCAACAGACTGAAAAGCCATTAAGTCATCCAGTTGGTAGAGAAGCCGATCGCCGGCAGTGTCGTGACCGTGACGACTTACAACGGTTAGATGGAGAAATCGAAAAAATCCCCATGTTTCGTGCGCCTTGGGCGCAATATCGCAGGACACTGATTGTAGAACAGGTGCCGTGGTTTATGGAACCACGTATATTTAGTACCAGACCAGCGAAGGATGTGTTAACGCAGGAAGGCCTTATGGGGAGTCATATCAATTTTGCTTTTTATCAGCACTTTCCTTCATTAATTACGGGGATTGGATTACTCTTGACATTTCTTGCGTTGTTTGTCGGCCTTGGTAAATTGCATGCCGAAGGGAGTGAGATTATTGGGATTCAAGGATTGATAAATGGGTTGGCTGGGAAATTTTTGACCTCTATTGTAGGGTTGATACTCGCTACAGTGTTTACGCTTATTGAAAAACCCATAATGTCTCGATTGAAACTTGTACATCAGTCTTTTTTAGAGTTTGTGGACCAACTCTTTCCTCGAAAAACAGTGGAACAGATGTTAGAGCAGTTGACAGTCGTTAACAGTCAACAACAACATGAGTCTGTGACGCCGAATCAGGTAAGCCTTCCTTCAGGTGGTGAATACGGAATGTCTGGGCTAACTCAGGCAATGTCTAGTTTGACATCGAGTATTCAGTCTTTTGCGAAATTTCAGGAAACGGCGCAAGTAGAAATACAACAGATGAAGGCTGATTTTCCGGGTGCCATGAGGGAAGAAATTCAAAGCGCGGTTCGTGAGTTACATAAAGTGATTCATGATCTTACGATGGTGTTAACTGATCTAGCGCAACATCAGTCTTCCAGAGGTTCAGTGCAATATTCTCGTCCGTTTCTGTGGGCCGCAGCTCCTGGATCGCAGGCACCTCCTGAAGATAATGCTTCCGGTAATACCAAAATTTGGCCGCGATGGCCACGGTTTACGACACACCGACGTACTGGGTAGGCAGATCTATGGACCACAAGTCAGACTCTTCTTTCACTACAAACGGGGTTACTGACCTAATGACTTCGCTTGTCATGGTGTTCATTCTGCTTTTTGTGGCCTTCATGACTCAGGCGACATCCCAGGCGCAATCGACCCTTCAAGCACACAAAGAAGACGTTCAGGCAGTGTTAGCGGATCATCTTAGGCAGTTAGGTCTTTCTTTAGAGGCCGATCCTCGCGATCCTCTTACCCTCATGATCGTAGTTCCGGAAAATCTGCTCACATTTGAGTTTGGGAAGAGTCGACTCTCTTTGCAAGCGGAGAGATTTTTAGAAGAAGCTATGCCCTTTTATGTGAGAGCTGTTTGCGGTTCTTTACGAAACAAGATCGATTCCCTTGCCATTCAAGGCCATACAGATGATCGTGGTGGAGATGCCTATAATTTGCGATTGAGTCAAGAACGATCATTAGCCGTTATGGTAAAAGGCCTGGAAGTCATTCAAACGACAGTGCCATCTGCTTACCAATGTTTTCAGGAAATGACGTCGGCCTCTGGTCGTGGCCGACAAGAGTTAATTTACGATTTTGGTACCCAAGTGAATCGCGAAAAAAGTCGTCGAGTCATTTTTAAAATTCGTCTTCGATCAACTGAACAACGGCATGTTCTATAACTAAAGACTCTGAGTCTTTAATTTCCCTCTTATTATTCGTTACATGTCCTAATTGAAATCACGGTTCGTTTTAAGTGAATAAGATTTCTCTTATCATCTAGCAACTGACTGTAGGAAAGCCCAGCCCTTCTAATATCTTCCGAAGCTCGAAATTGGTGTTAGTGATCTTAACCCTAGTTTGCTGGAACTCGCGGCGGATTGGATAATTTTTACGGAATGCATCAAACTGTGTCGCCCGTTCTTTAGAGGGCATAGCATGTAAATGTTGCATGTAATGAAAATCCGCCTCGATGTCATAGAGTTTCGTGATGATCTCTTGTATTTCCTTTTGGGTTCCCTGTGTTGAGACGCTTGTCTCTAGAAGAGGAGTGCGTGGTGGTGGAAGTGTTTGGGCAGGATGCCACGTTGGGACAATGCCTAGATGAGAGCAAAGTGCAGCATAGATCATGAAGGTGCCATTGGCTTTGCCATCTAAAGAATGACCGGCAATGTGAGGGGTGCCCAGAGTCACCGCCTTAAAGAGATCCCAATTGATCTCAGGCTCATTTTCCCAGACATCGATAATCGTTGGCCCAATATGTTTATGGGTAATGGTCTTCAGTAATGCTGATGTATCGACAACTTCCCCACGTGAGGCATTGATGAAAATAGTTGAGGGCCTAACCCATTTGAAGGTCTCTTTGTTGAGTAAATGATATGTCGGATGAGGCTCATCTGTAGTCAGCGGTGTATGAAGGGTAACTACATCACAACCCAGAGCTTCCTTCAAGGGACGATGATTGATTGTTCCACGTTCTGCTAATGGAGGATCGTTGAGAACCGGATGCATACCGAGAGCTTCTGCTTTATGTTTGACTAGCCTGCCAATATTTCCCACGCCCACAATACCAATGGTTTTATCCTTTAATGAAATTCCCTGTTGTTTGCCAAGAAGCAGTAAGGCCGCCATGACGTATTCAGCCACCGAATTGGCATTCGATCCTCCAGCCGATGCAAATCGTATTTTTTTTGAATGGAGATACGCTGTATCCATATGGTTCGTACCTGCGGAAGCTGTTCCTACAAATTCTACTGGAGTTCCCTGCAGTAATGCTTCCTTGACTTGAGTAATGGATCGAATGAGTAATATGTGAGTATGTTGTAAATCTGCAGATGCCATTTTCCGACCTGGTACAATTGATAAATTACCTAAGCCTTCGAAGGCCTCTTTGACATAGGGAATATTTTCCCCTGCAATAATGTTGAGCTGGCTCTTCATATCTTTGTTGTTCAGTTATTGCTTGTGAGAACTTTCTCTTGTTTCAGTTACTTTCATAATATCATGCCCAATTGACTCAGTCCTCTTAGACTGCGCGCATTGCATTCTCTTTGACGTTTTGATATTGCTGTTCGAGAGGCAATGATACACGATGACTAACATTAACCCAATTGAGGGTGAGAGGGAGCGAAGGTATGGGTAAGCGACAAAAGCGTCAACAAAAAGGAGGCTCAGATCTCAAGCCGAATTTGTCGCATTCGACTTCCGCTGGTTTGGTCAAAACGACACCTGTTTTGGATGTAACTCTCCTGGTTCTTGCAGTTGTTGGAATTTGCTTAACCACATATTTAACCTATGTTGCCTGGTTTGAAACTCATCCAGCTTTTTGCAGTGAGGGCTCAGGTTGTGGTCTTGTACAGGCCAGTCGGTGGGCCACGTTTCTTGGGATGCCTATGGCATTCTGGGGATGGTTGACGTATATAGTTCTGACCTATGGTATTTGGCAAGCTAAATGGAAGCCTGGACACTGGACCTTGGTTCTGTTCGTTGTGGTGTGTGGATTTGCTGTAAGTGCCTATCTCACCATTGTCTCCGTGGTGGATATTGAAGCGACCTGCCCCTATTGTCTCGCATCATTTGCGATCATGACCATGAGCATGATTCTGACGCTGGTTCGGCAGCCTCCTGATTGGACAACATCCTTGAAGGAAGCTTTCGTCATTGCTGTGCTACTTGTTGGCGGCTTACATTTGCACTATAGCGGTGTGTTTGATGCGGCTGCTGGGCCGGAGGACCCTCAACTTCAGGCTCTGGCTATTCATTTGGCAGACGAGGGCGTGAAATTTTATGGAGCGTATTGGTGTCCCCGTTGCCAAGAGCAAAAAGCGGTCTTTGAGGCCTCAGCGGAACGTTTGCCTTATGTTGAATGTAGCTCGGGAGGTCGAGGGAGTGCATTGACCAAAGCCTGTGCCGCAGAGAAAATCAAAAGCTATCCTACATGGATCATTGGAGAACGCCGTCTCACAGGCTTGCAACCCCCTAAGTCTTTAGCAGCAGCCACCGGGTTTGATTGGAAAGAATAGGACTTTCCTTCAATGTGAAGTTGTGTGCGTGTTGTTTATAGAGGGCATATTCCTTCCTATCTTAGTTTAGAGCTTTTTCTCTTCCCTTTTCCCCCCTTTTCTTGAAATCGCTGTTCTCGCTTCCTTTCAAAATTCAGGAATGCTTATTTCTCAAAATGTCTCATGTGCCTCAAGCAAGGAAATTGGGGGAACTGCCGAAAAGAAAAGATAATACACGAGACTCATCATTAAGTGGAGAACGCCTGTGGTGTCCCGATTGCGAAAAATTCTTGTTTTTCTTGGGTGTTTTCTTTTTTTGAGCTCGGTTTCTACAGATCTTTTCGCGAATCCGACGTTTTTGAATCGCCAAACCTATCCCTTACAGCTTGGGCTTACAGACATTGGAAAGTTTCATAACAATGATTTAAAAACATTTGAGATCTGGACCCAATGGAACAATCCTTCTAATGAGAAAATTGTGATCAAAATACATTTTACTTTTATTGATAGAGATTCAGCCAATTCGCAGTTAGGGGAAGATGGTAAAGATGATCTTCTAATGACGGTCAAAGAAACGGTGACGATTCCTGAACAGGTAAATAATTGGGGAAAATATTTTCAGCTTACGGCAATTGGCCAAAAATTGAATCAAGGGTTTGATCATCCTGCAGAAGGTGCAGGCTTAGAACTCTACCTCGATGCCCAAGTCATTTCAGTTAAGCATGTACCTGCTAATTGAAACGTTCTCCAAAAGTGTGTTTTCTGATAATCTGTTTCTAAGTTCCTTCCTGTCCACCCCTAAGTTTCTTGCTATTGTTCGATCTCTCGGCAAATTATGTCCATGATCCAATGTTGCTAACAATGAATCGTATACGATTGTCTAAAAGGGATGAATTAAAGAAATATATAGACAAGGATGGGGCATTTGAGAAGTTGGATGAAGTGGCTCAAAAGTTTAGCGCACAACTTGAGAAAGCCTAAAGAACCGATTTTTGTTGGAGAACAAGTCCCGGTTAATCAGTCTCTAGAATTTTCGAATCACAACCTATTCATAGAAACCTACTTCTCATTTTTAAGGAAAGAATTTGGAATTTCCTTACCTTCCTCTTCCTGGCATTCCAGGGAGTACTCTACGGTCTATAAGAATCCGTACGTTGAAATTCGAATAACCTTTGAAATAGGGACACTTCCTCATGCGTGTATTCGTCAAGAAGGAGGGAGCACAGATGCTGTCTGTCATCTAGCTGTTTTGGACACGGAAAGGAATATGGAAAATCTCTATGCTGCTCATTTATCCAGACTTGAGCCAAAAAGAAAACGGTACATTGCCAGAGTTGTGAAAGAGAACATCTATGATAGGAGAGAAATGGATGAAGATTATCGGCAATGGGGCCAAGAGGAGCATGAGAAAATCCTTTGTTTGTATGCGAATGTCATAAAGAAATATCCTGAAATTCTGACAGGAAACTTTTCAAGATTTTCCACACCTGATTCATCTGCCTGATGAGACCGGTCTAGCTAGCTAATAGAATCAGCCCTCTCTTGATTTGCACGTGTTAGGATCTTTGCCTGCTTGTAAATTTTCCCCTTGAATGATCCTTCGGGTATACTATCAAACTAAATCATATCTTTTTTGGGTGAAAATGGAGACCCCAAGGTGATGAAAGAAATTATGGTAGTAGGAGCAGGATCGGTTGGGGGATATTTCGGGGCGCATTTAGCACGGAAACATTCGAATGTGTCTTTTTTGTTGCGCCCCAAAACTCAAGAAGTCGTGTCGAGTAAAGGTGTTTCGGTTCGTAGTGCGATTGGCGAGAGTTTTACCGTATATCCTCAGTCGAGTTCCAACCCGCAGAATTTGCCGCAAGCAGATTTGATCATTTTAGGTGTGAAGGCCTATGACTTATCCGAAGTGATGGATCAACTTGAGCCGGTGTTGAAGCCAAACACGACTATTTTGACTTTACAAAATGGAGTCACGATTGAAGATACATTAAAAATGCGATTTGCGCCGGAGCGAGTAGTTGGTGGCGTGGCGTTTATTTATTCAAAAATCGCTGAGCCTGGAGTAATCGATCATTTTAAAAAGGGGATGGTGACGATTGGTGAATTGATGGGGATCGAATCGCCACGACTTCTACAAATACAAGAGCTTTTTAAAGAGGCCGGGATTCCCTGTTTTCTGACGGACGACATTCGTAAGGCTAAATGGGAGAAAATGTGTTGGAATTGTGTGTTTAATCCGCTCACTGTTGTACTGAATGATCATGTGGCCAAAGCCTTGGATGCGCCTGAATTACAACCGGTCATCGCGACGATTGTACGAGAAGTAGCTGCTGTGGCGATGGCTGCACATCGAGTCCCCTTGGATGTCCAAATGCCTGAGAAGGTGGTGAAGTGGTCGCAAGAACTTCGGGATATTCATACATCAATGTATGATGATTGGCAGGCTAGACGACCCACTGAAATTGATGAGTTAAATGGCTATATTGTGAAGCGCGGGAAAGAATTGGGCGTACCTATCCCCATGAATGAAATGTTGACGGCTGTCATTAAAGGTATGACGATGAGAGAAAGGTCCGATGAGCCGGTTGTGGTGTTGGATGGAGCTGTTCAACAGATGCTGCGTTTTTCGCGAAGGAATCTTCGAAAGTTAGCTCAGAATTTTCAAATCCCAGATATTGAAACCGTCATGCCAAATATGCGTGGAACAGGCGTAAAAATGCAAGCCCTTTTTGAGGTCGTTACTCTAGAAACCGGAGTTGATCATGTCACCTTCCATTCAGTGGACCAGAACTATTCGGCTTGCGTCACACTTGAACAGGCTCGCAAATTTGGTATTTTGCTGTATGAGCAAGATGCGGGGGACTTTCCTATTGAGAGAGGAGGGCCATTTCGACTCGTGACCCCAGGGTTAGGCGATCTATGCGCCAATGTAAAGCAGGTTGGACGGATTGTGTTTTCACGAGGCCCTAATCAAGATACTCGTCCCCTTGAGGCATGTGCAGAGGACAGGTAATTGGAGAACCTTCAAGTGTTGGCTTCTCATAAAAAGCCTATAAAATTTCATTAAACTTTATAAATTTTTTATAAAGCTTCTCCGTTGAATCTTTGGCCTATCAGGTAGGAGGTTGCCTGACCATTGAATTGGTAGCCTAGGATAAGGGTAGCGGTGATTTAATTTAGCAGGCCCAATCCAATTTTAGCTGAACGTCGGTGTAGAATGTCATCCTCGAGTTGCCCCCGAATTTCATGCTTCGGTCTTGCCTTCCTTCATCTTACGCTGTTTGATCTATTTCAGACTTTGTCCTACACTTTGCGTTTCTTCAAATTACACATCTTTATACGTATTTTTGAAGTTTTTCTCTCTATGCCACTGGAGGTTCTTTCTAACGAAATTTTCGTTGAATTATTTGTTGAATTCTTCTAGTCTGCCATTCAGAAATTGTTGTATCTTTACAACATCTCCTTAGCCTGTTTCGCATTAACCTTCTGATTTTTAAGGTCTTTTTATCTGGCTTTCTGATTGCAAGTTTATCAGAGGCACCGTAAAATGACCCCTTTCCACTTACTTCTTTATTCATTATCTGAAAGGATTGACTGGTATGGCAGAGCGAACGTTAGCAATTATTAAACCTGATGCGGTCGCCAAGCATGTCATTGGCGATATTACTCGACGATATGAGGATGCCGGCTTGTATCCTGTGGGCATACGGATGATGCAGTTATCCAAAGCTTGCGCTGAGGGTTTTTATGCAGTGCACCGGGAACGTCCGTTTTTCAATGATTTGACGACGTATATGTGTTCAGGACCAGTCGTCGTATTAGTGTTGGAAGGGGAAGGAGCCGTGAAAAAAAATCGTGACTTGATGGGATCCACAGACCCGAAAAAAGCAGATGCTGGAACGATTCGCGCAGACCATGGGGCGTCCATTGAAGCCAATGCCGTTCATGGGTCAGATTCAGTTGAGAACGCCAATATTGAAATACGGTATTTTTTTGCGGAATCTGAATTAAGCTAGGAGTCGATTCGGTCCAATGACAGTGATGATTAACAGGGCACAGAGAATTTTGCAACTGCTCGTTCTAGGTTTCATGTGTGTAACAATGTTGCTTGCATGTGGGCGTACGCGTCCAATTCAGCCACCGCCGGGTGCTGATGGCCTTCCTCCTGTCACCCAGGACAACTCCAGCCCAAGGGAACTCTTACCCCAGACTCTACAAACTCGTAATATTAGTCGAATACATAAAAGGCTTTTTGAAGAAGCGCAGAAGTATTTTTACCAGAGGGATTTCACCAAAGCCATTCGAGAGTTACGACGTTTATTGGCATTGAATCCCAAAGCTGATCTTGAGAGAGACGGGCATTGGTGGCTTGGACAAGCATATGATGAGGTGAAAGATTGGGAATCTGCTCAACGTGAGTATAGCTTCCTGGGTTCTGCACCTCATGGGGAGTATTACCAAGCTCATTCATCTCGGCGCCTAAAAGAAATTCAAGCTATACTTAAAGAATTAAAGTCTCCACCAAGCGATACCCAAGCCATACGTTTTGCATTGAACCAATTGCCGGGTGCCGAGGGATTTGAGCAAGGCATAAAAAAAATGAGGCAAGATGGAGTGACCACCTTGCTGATTGATTTGGGGTGCCAGAGAGCACAGTTAAAGCCATTGTCTTCCAAAAGTGGAAATTTACCAGATATTGAACAACTCCAAGGTTTATTGCGATTGTATACCGAACGAACTCATCGTGTTGGGTTATTGCTCTATGTGGGAGTCAATCTTCGTTGTGTAGGCAATTGGGCGCCAACGCAGCACCAGGGATGGCGTGACCGAAGCTATCAAGTTAACACCGGTCGCTTGAGTATCACCAAACAATTTGATCTGTTTCACCCAGCCTATCAAGAGTTCTTGGCCAGATTTCTAGCGCGGTTGTGCAAAGAAGAAGTTGATGGGGTGGTCTTTTTGAATGACTATCCACTCGGCCTCTTTGAGGGTATAACCCAAATAGGTTTGAAGCGATTTGAAAAACAATTTGGCCAGCCTTTTCGTCCTTCTAAAGTGTTCTATCCAGGCTTTGATCCCTTGGGGGAAGGGGGGAGAAATGCAGAGGTATCACGATCCAAGGCGGCTGTGTTTTGGCGATGGGCTGGTTGGAAAGCGCATGAACGTTTGATGATTTTTGAATCTCTGGTCAACCGACTTCGTTCAGAGTATCCGACCATTCATTTTGGATTAGAGTTGCATCCGCATGGATTAACTGACCCTGTTGAAGCGTTGGTGACATACGCGGAAGATGCGATGGATGCTGCTAGTCGCTCTTTCTCGTTTTTCTTTGTTCGGCCTGAGATTGATCGACGGTCAGCGTTTACCGAGCAAACGGTCATTGCCAAGTTGCGCCGAATTTCTACGAAAGCTGTGCTTGACCGATTACTACCTGTTGTTGATGACCCACGGCGGGTGTGGGTCAGTATGCCAGCTACAAGTGGACAGCGTCTTCGTTCTCAGACGTTAGGAAGTGAGGCTTCTCCTCTACAAGCCTTCCCTTCTGGCATTGGCATCGTTCACGATCTTCGAGCTTTTTCCTAAGTTATGGCTCTCGCGGAACTCAAGCGTCTTCGGGGGAAAGACATGCCATTACTGAACATATAAATATCTAAAGGGCCAATTATGATTTTGTGCTAAAGGGGGTAGGGATGGAACCACAAGATTTGCGTTATCACAAAGAACACGAATGGGTTCGAGTGGAGGGAAACAAAGCGACATTAGGAATTAGCAATTTTGCCCAAGATGCTTTGGGAGATGTCGTGTTTATTGATCTCCCTGATGTGGGAGCTAAATTTGCCGCAGAGGCTGAACTTGGAGAAGTGGAATCTACGAAGGCAACGTCGACTATTTTTTCTCCAGTAACCGGTTCTGTGATTGAAGTGAATCAAGAATTGGAAGAACATCCAGAATTGCTGAATCAAGACCCTTATGGTCGAGGTTGGATTGCTGTGGTGGAATTATCGAATTCAAGTGAGATTGAGACGCTCATGACGGCTGAGCAATATGACGATTTTTTGAAATCTGAGGAATAATGTCTTCTCCCAAACGTATTATTATTATTGGTGCGGGACCTGGTGGGTATGTGGCGGCCATTCGTGCGGCCCAATTGGGAGCACAGGTGACAGTAGTTGAGGAACAGGCTGTGGGGGGTGTCTGTCTGAATTGGGGCTGCATCCCCAGCAAGACCCTATTGAATCTTGTGGATCTTGGGGAGCGCACTCGACATGCTGAAGCATGGGGGCTCACTTTTGAGGGGCCGATTGAGTTTGATCTCAATCGGATGGTTTCTCGAAAGAA
Source organism: Nitrospirales bacterium (assembly GCA_965223635.1). Classification (GTDB taxonomy): domain Bacteria; phylum Nitrospirota; class Nitrospiria; order Nitrospirales; family UBA8639; genus Nitrospira_E. The sequence continues at coordinate 470,175 of OZ245007.1, read as the reverse complement.
TGAGGTCGTACGGTCTTTAGTGAAAGGCATTACGACATTATTCAAGCAATGGAAGATTCAGCATGTGTCTGGTCGAGGAGAACTGATCGGCGATCGGCAGGTTCGGGTCACTAATGTTGATGGAACAATCAGCGTCCTGGATGCCGAGGCCATTGTGCTGGCTACAGGCTCTTCTTGGCCTCAACTTGCACGATTTCCGATTGATGGTAAGAGCATAATTTCAAGCAAAGATGCTCTGGACCTTACGGAGATTCCTCGAAGTGTCATTATCATAGGTGGGGGTGTAGAAGGTTGTGAGTTTGCGTGTTTATTGAGTGGGTTGGGAAGTCAAGTGACATTGGTCGAAATGATGCCGACTCTCTTGCCAACGGAAGATGAAGATACGGTAGCTATCCTCACAAGGGAATTCAAGAAACGTAAAGTCCAAACATACACGAATGTCACGATTCACGATTGGCTATCTACAGAAAATGGGATTCACGCCACGCTCAGTTCAGGAGAGTCGATACATGCCGATAAAATGCTAATTTCGGTAGGGCGCCGTATGAATTCAGATCGGTTGGGCTTAGAAACGGTGGGCGTGAAAACTGGAGGCCGAGAAGAGATTTTGGTTAATGATCATATGGAGACATCAGTGCTGGGTGTATATGCTATTGGGGATGTGACTGGCAAATCAATGCTGGCGCATGTGGCTTCTGCTCAAGGAAAAGTTGCTGTCTCTCATGCTATGGGTAGCGATCAGGCCATCAACTATGATGTGATTCCTGCGGGAATTTTCACGCTCCCAGAAATTGGGCGTGTTGGGCTCACGGAGCAACAGGTCCGTGAACAAGGCATTCCATATACAGTTGGGCGATTTCGTTATGGGGGACTGGGTAAAGCTCAAGCTGTGGGAGAAATAGCAGGACAGTTTAAAATCATTGCTAATGAACAAACACAGAAAATTCTTGGAACACATATTGTTGGTACTCATGCAGCCGACCTGATTCATGAAGGCGCATTGGCGATGCAAGCTGGATTGCCCTTGTCGATTTTAGCCGATATGATTCACGCCCATCCCACCTTTTCAGAAGGTCTGATGGAAGCCGCCGAAGATTTAGAAGGCCTCGCCATTCACCAAGCTAGAAAACGCTCATAGGCGATTGAATTTTTGGTTTGTAGTTGGGAGCTAAGGGAGATAGAAATCTTGGGTTGGTTTTTGATAAGTGGAACAAAAAAACACTCGAAAACCAAATGATGGAAAAACGTGTGACAAGTTGGGAAGAATTTTTTAGTAACGATTCTTGGCAAAAATCACTGCTCTTGAAAAGTGGCGTATTGGGAATAGGGATAGTCATTGTTTTGTGGATTGGCTGGCCTCCCTCTCAAAAAAACGAAATAAATCAGGTTTTCCCCTCTGTTGTACGATCAAACATTTCTGTTGATCCGTCTCCTGCTATATCCCTTTCTCCAGAACGAGTTCTTGAACATACATCGAAAAACTTTCAAGAGCAAAAACGTCCAGTGTCTTCTACTGTAATGCTGGTGGACCTCAATACCAGTTCTCAAAAGGAATTAGAAATGCTACCTGGGATTGGCCCAGTATTGGCTGATCGGATCGTGACCTATCGTTTGACCAATGGGAATTTTCAACAAATAGCGGAATTGGTGAATGTTCAAGGAATTGGTACTATACGTCTGCAACGCCTTCAGCCATTTGTGAAAATTGAAGCTGCGAGCCAGAAGTTTGAAAGTTGACAGATTGTTTATTCTTGAAATAGAAAGTGACGAACGTGGTGCTAGAACTTGATCAACAATTAGAACTCATTCTTCGCGGTACCGTTGAAGTGATTCAGCTTGATGAGTTGAAAACCAAATTAATCGGATCTTTGAAAGCACAACGTCCACTCAATATTAAGGCCGGGTTTGATCCGACCGCCCCAGATCTTCACTTGGGACATACGGTCCTTATTCAAAAGTTGAAACATTTTCAAGATTTGGGACATCAGGTAATTTTCCTCATCGGAGATTTTACCGGGATGATTGGAGATCCTAGCGGTGTTTCTGAAACGCGTAAAGCCCTCACAAAGGATCAAGTTTTGGCCAATGCAAAGACCTATGAACAACAAATATTTAAGACGTTAGACCCTGAAAAAACGCGAATTGAATTTAATAGTCGTTGGATGAGTGCCATGCCTACTGAGATCATGGTGGACATCTGTTCGCATTACAGCGTGGCTCGGATGTTGGAACGTGATGATTTTGCCAAACGTTATCGAGAGCAGAAGCCCATTAGCATTCATGAATTTCTCTACCCGCTTGTGCAAGGCTATGATTCGGTTGCCTTGGAAGCTGATGTAGAGCTAGGTGGGACTGATCAGAAATTCAATTTATTGGTGGGGCGGGATTTGCAGCGTGATTATGGGCAAAAGCCTCAAGTGGTTCTGACCATGCCATTATTAGAGGGAACGGATGGTATCCGAAAAATGAGCAAGAGCTTTGGTAATGTTATTGCCTTAGAAGATCGTCCAGCCGACATGTTTGGGAAATTAATGTCTATTAGTGACGAGCTAATGATGCGATATTATGAATTGCTGACTGTTTCGAATCTAGAGGAGGTTAAGCAGCAGCATCCCATGGAAGCCAAAAAAGCGTTGGCTGAACAGTTAGTGAGGCAATACCATGGTGATGTTGGGGCTGAGGAAGCCAAGTCAGATTTTCAGCAACGATTTCAAAAACGGGATTTTCCAGATGAACCAGATGCACATATTGTTTTCAAGACAGAAGACTTTAATGATCCCCAAGCCCCCGCATTATCTCTAGTCGATATTTTAATGCGCACGGGATTAGTCTCGAGCAAGGGTGAAGCGCGACGGCTGATATCTCAGAAAGCCATTCAAGTGGATGGAGAGAAAATTGATGATATTAATGGTGTGATCCATTTTAACCCACCACAAAAGATTCCTATGAAAATTGGCAAACGTAAATTTGCTGTGATTGAATTAACAGGATAGTTACAAGGCACTTTGTCCTATGCTGGTATGCTCCTTGACTAACCCTTAGATCCTACCTAGAATGCCCATCCGAACAAAATGAGCGGGCGTAGCTCAGTGGTAGAGTCCTTGCTTCCCAAGCAAGTTGTCGTGGGTTCAAATCCCATCGCCCGCTCCAATTTTTTCATTCTTCTCAGGAAAACACCTTTTTCTTCCCAAGATTCATTGCAGGCAATATTACAAACGTTGAAGTGCGGAAAGCTTCATCGCTTTTCCTATCGCGGTACCTCTTTTGGCGGGTAGCGAAGGGGGACACGAAAGTCTAGTCTAGGATTTGAACGCACATCCTCCTGTGTGTGGCCAAGGGAAGATTGATTTTTATCAATCGGCCCTTGGCCATTTTTTTTTGGCTAGATATCATTATTTTAGCAGCGATGAGTATCTTCACGGAAACGGGCACTCAACCAATTTTCGATCTTGTTAGGAGACCGCGTGCCGACAAGAGAGTAATTCACGATCAGTTACACAGAAAACTTGACACCCCCGGTCTTGCTCAGCAGCTGTTATTTGCAAGAATGCAAATATTTTTTATCACGGTAATAGTCATAACGGTGGGTTGGAAAGAATGTTGGTGAGGAATATGCTCTGAGCATATATTTCTTTTATACCCTTATATATATACATGGGGGCTGCTTGAATAGCACTATTCAGGTGGCTCCTTTTTTCATAGGAAATTACAAAATGCCGAATAGCACACAGAATATGCGGTGGAGTTTTCAAGTGTTACCTCGTGGCATCATTGTTCGAATCTATGGCGTAGTTGATCAATGTTCAAGTGAAATGTTTGAGCAAGTTACCGAACGATCTACAAAGTTTAATAAGCGACAAATTGTGCTGGATTTTTCTGATGTTGAGTCTGTTGATGAATTAGGACTTGTATTTTGTGGGTATGGCCTGCATCATTTTCAACAACTCAGCATTCCTGTAGCATTGGTACGACCTCCGGCTTCCCTCCTCCCAGTCTTGAAGGAACATGGTTTACCCGACATCCCTCAAGTGTTCCTACAAGGAGAATCGATCATTAACCTACATTAATCTCTTTTCTCAGTCGTTTCACAAGAAGAAGTCAAAAATTTTGGCAATAAAAAAGGGACTTGGTCGAATCAAGTCCCTTTTTAATTAGTATAGATATGTGTGAGGGGGCTAGAGTCTACGTAAAGCCTCAATTCGATCTTCGATGGGAGGATGCGTTGAAAAGAGTTGCATGAAGCTACGAGATTGTCCTGAAATTTTCATGGTAGCTAATGCATCCTGAGAGCTATATTCAAACTGTGCTCGTTGCACCCATCGGTCAATGCCCTGTAATGCTCCAATCATATATTCTTCCCCGACTGTGTTTGCGGCAAACCGATCCGCTGAAAATTCTCGTCTGCGAGACCACCAACTAATTGGAATCATCGCTAAAACAGAGAGGACAATTTGCAAGAAAAAATAGGAAGCAAACCCCAGAGCAGCATTACGTTCAGCTATATGTCTTGAAATCCAACTGCTAATAAGATAAACGAACGTATACATGAGACCTTGTAAGATAGTAGTTGTGAACATGTCTCCATTATAAACGTGACCCATTTCGTGTGCTACAACTGCACGCACTTCCCCTTCGTTAAGATTATTGATCAATCCTGTAGAAACGGCCACCATGGAGTTGTTTCGGGTGGGTCCGGTTGCAAAAGCATTGGGGTCTGGGGAATCATAAATCCAAACTTCAGGCGTGGCAATTTGCAGTTTATCGGCAATTCCTTTGACGGTTTCGTAGATGAGCGTTTCAGCTTTTGTCTTAGGCTGTGTAATCTGCTGGCCTTGTATCATTCGACGGGCAATTTGTTTTGAGAAGGCCAAGCTAATGAAAGATCCACCAAATCCAAAAACAAATGCCCATAAAAGGTCAAACTGGCTAAGAGAGAATCCAAGATTAATTCCGAGTGCCGGTAATACTAGTTCCACTAATATTGGTATGGTGATAGCAAGCGTAAGATAAATGAGACTGGCGGAAAGGATTAATAGTCCAATCCCTTTAAGCTTTTTCATAGACAATCTCCTCTGGATTGATTAAACGCATAGGTAATCAACGGTGTTTGATTATTTACCATAATAACCAAAATAAATGAATAGTGGTTGTTTATTTTAACTTTCATTCATATATAAAGATAATCATGAAAAAATGAAAGTCAAGAATTTGAATAAGGTGACCATTGTCTGTGGAATCGTTATGATAGCTCTATAATTTTTATCATAATCTCATTTGATGCGAGCTTCCTTTTATTGTACCCGATTCTTTTTCGTAGAATTGGCTTGCCCATTTTATTCTAGAATTCAGCGGTCATGCGTAAGCTCAAAAACCTGTTCCAGAAAGTGCTGAATCACGTACATTTGAAATTGTGATTGATATGGAAAGTTATGTGTTGACTCCTTCAGAATTTACCGTTCAAAAAACGTGGGTGTGGTTGGTGCTGCACAATCAGTCCTTGCAGGTTCCTGATAATTTTTTGTTCGATGACCCTTATGGCATCCGTGTTTTAGATGCTGATATTTCCAATGAAGAGAGTCAGGCTCATATGCTGACCTTGAGGGAAACAGGAATGTATTCATTCTATTGTGATAAACAATTACTTTTTTCCCCTAACCATCGAGAAGAAGAGATGGAGGGCCGTCTCCTCGTTCAGTAAGGTATGTCTCTTTTTGAATCTGATCGGGTGCTCTTGAGAGATGTTCTGAGGAACGTTTCCCGGTCATTTTATCTGACCCTTGCGATATTGCCGCAAGCCGTTCGTTCTCAAATTGGTCTTGCCTATTTATTTGCTCGTGCAGCAGATACGATTGCCGATACTGGGGATTTGGATGACGCTGTTCGTTCTTGGTGTTTACAGGAGTTGAAGCGGCAAATAGGCCAAGCAAAACCTGAGTGGAGACATATTCAGAAAATTCAAGCTCAAGTTATCACAAAGCAATCCAATCCTGATGAACGGCGATTGTTGGAGAAGCTTGACCAATGTTTTCGAATTTTTCTCCAGTTCAACCAGTTTGATCGTGTTCATATTGCTCAAGTTGTTTCCATTCTCATTGGTGGAATGGAATTTGATCTTCAACAATTTCCTCAAAAGAACGAGCAACCCGTTTGTGCATTACAGGATATTTCAGATTTTGAGTATTACACCTATGCGGTCGCTGGTTGCGTGGGAGAGTTCTGGACAAAGATGATCTGTGCCCATCTTCCTGGAATGCGGCGATGGGATCAATCGACCATGATTCCACTTGGGATTCGATTTGGCAAAGGGTTACAGATGATCAATATTCTACGGGATTTACCCCAAGACCTAAAAAATCGGCGCTGTTATATTCCTGAAAAGTCACTCGAACAGATAGAACTTTCACCTAAACAACTGTTGAATCCAGCATCAGCCAAGGCCTTTCGGCCATTGTTTCGTCAACTTATCCAAGAAGCCAGAGATCATCTAGATCAAGGCTGGCGATATACGATGGCCATTCCGCGGCTACAAGTTCGTTTGCGATTAGCCTGCATGTGGCCACTGTTAATCGGGATAAAGACTTTGCAAGAGCTATCGGTTTCCCAGCAAGTATTACAACCTGATCGGTCAGTCAAAATTTCCAGGCGGGACATTTATGGCATTGTCGGCGCAACAGGGCTGACTGCTGGATCGAGCTTGGTGGGGACAGCCTATTGGGGATATTGGCGCAAACGTATTATCTAGACTCACTCTTGCTTGGGTTCGAGAAGTTTTTCGCCTTTACGGAAGACTCCGTAAATAGCTTGCGTGGGACAGGCATCCAGACAAAGTCGACAGGATTCTAGACAACGAGAAGAATCAAATTTATAGGGAGGGGTTGAAAGCCAGGAGCCGGTTGGACAGATGGGGACACAAATAGCGTTATGTGTGCAACGGTCTGGATTTCTAATTAAATGATCTCTTCTTACCATCATAGGACTTACTCCTTCAAAAAGGGCTCCAGAAAACATTTCTAACATGTTCATGATATGTGAGGACTTTCGTTATCCCATTTACTAACCAATTTTCGAATGTGGGATTTGAGTTCAGGGATTCGTTCTATATTATTATCTATCGCATTCAAAATATTTTCTAAACGGGCAGTTCGACCAGCTTCTTGGTCAACTTGGGTAAGGCGGTCATATTCATGAAAAGCTTCAGTATAAGTGGCTTCCAGGTGTGGTCGCACGGCTTGGAGTCCAGCTGTGACTATCTGTGGCTCTGTATGGGCTTGAGGGGTCACAATAAATTTTCCCTCAGAGAGGAGAAGTACCGTATGAGCAGTCTGATCGGGTATAGGAATAATCTTTTCAACAATGGATCCGATACCCTGATTCCATTCCGATAGCCATCCTGGAAATTTTCTTAAAAAAGCCACCTTTTCTAGGTTTGCCTGCCATTTTGCTTCGTTGCTCATATTATCAAAGCCGTATTTTATTAGTAATCTATGGTGAACTACGGTTGGGGGAGCGTAATGGGCGTCAGTCAGTAAAATGTAATGTTAGGAATGAATCATAGGAAGAGAGCCATTTTTCCCAGGCATGAGGAGGTGTTGCACAATTTCTCCTTTGACAATGTGCCGTTCCATAATTTCAGTGACATCGGCTTCCTTCCCAATCCAATACCAAACTCCTTCTGGGTAAATGACGACACTGGGCCCATATTCACATTGGTCTAAACAGCCGGCTTTATTTGCTCGAACAATTCCTTTTAATCCTAAGCGGTCAACTTCTTTTTTGAAAAAGACATGGAGGTCTACTGAGCCCAATGCAGCGCAGCATCCACGGGGATCTCCTTTGGGACGCTCATTAATACACACAAAAATATGATGGGTGAATTTACTCATCATGAGGCCTGTTTATGGATTTATCTCAAGAGAAACTCCACTGAAGAATGTGGCAATCTTACCTGAGGATTCTTAAAGCTGTCCAGGGAGATGTAGGGATGGTTAGAGTCAATAATATAGAAGAATATGTGTAATCTCTCTACTCAAGAATGAAGGAGTATGGCTATGGTAATTGGGGTTCCCCAAGAAATCAAAGATCAGGAGTTTCGCGTAGCGTTAACCCCCAGTGGGGCTAAGGAATTATGTGGGCGCGGCCATCGAGTCTGTGTCCAGGAAGGGGCTGGAGAAGGGAGTGGATTTGACGACCAGGCCTATCGCCAGGCAGGCGCGGTTGTGCTTCCAACGGCCCCCGAGGTCTTTGAAGAGTCCCAATTTATTGTGAAAGTGAAGGAGCCCCAACCTGCAGAATTGGAGTTGTTAAGGAATGATCATGTGTTGTTTGCCTATCTGCATTTAGCGGCGTCGAAGTCTTTGACTGAAGGGCTTTTGAAAAGCGGGTGTACCGCCATTGCCTATGAAACCACGGAAGATAGCCAAGGACAATATCCGCTCCTCCGTCCCATGAGCGAAATTGCTGGTCGAATGTCTGTACAAATTGGCGCGCATTTTTTAGAGAAATTGCAAGGAGGCTCGGGAGTCATGCTAGGAGGTGTTCCCGGGGTAGCACCAGGGGAAGTGGTCATCCTTGGCTCAGGCGTGGTAGGAGCTTCGGCAGTAAAGATTGCGGTAGGTATGGGGGCCAAAGTTACCATTTTGAGCCTGGACTTAGGACAGTTGCGATTCTTAGACGACTATTATCACAACCGTATTGTGACATTAGCTTCCAACAAAACAATGATTCAAGAACATCTGAAACGAGCAGATCTAGTGATCGGGGCTGTGTACTTGCCAGCAGCACGTACGCCCCGTGTGATTACCCGAGAGATGGTGTCTGAAATGAAAGCAGGTTCGGTCATTATCGATGTTTCTGTTGATCAGGGTGGGTGCGCTGAAACCACGCGTCTAACTACCCACGCCAACCCTATCCATAGGGTTGATGAAGTTCTGCATTACGGCGTGTCAAATATTCCCGGAATTGTCCCGGCTACTGCTACGTATGCCTTGACCAATGCTACGCTACCTTTTATAGTCCAGCTGGTTGATGAAGGCGTTGAAAAAACCATGCGAGTTAACCCTGGTTTGCGAAGAGGTGTGAGTGTGTTCAAGGGCCAATTGACCTGCCAGACTGTAGGTAAGGCCCATGGCCTGGCGGTGAAGTCGTCAAATTTGTTTTAAGAAGTTAGTCATGATCGGGGCGTAGCGCAGACCGGTAGCGCACCGCGTTCGGGACGCGGGGGTCGGAGGTTCAAATCCTCTCGCCCCGACCAATTTACCTTTCCGCTACATCGTTGCTCTTTTCTGTGCGTTTTCATCTCTTAAGTTGATTAAATATGAATGGTTTTGGACTTCTTATCAGTATTAGTAGCTTGTTTGTTGCTCTCTTATCCCTGGGGATGGTGCGGAGCGCGCGTAAAGAGGTCAGGATAATGAAAAGAGACCAGTTTTATCTTGAGCAGAAAGTGAAATCAGTGGCTCCCCTCATTAAAACATCTGTTGAACCGTTGCGTATTCAGGTGGCACTCCTGGCTGATGGGAAATCTGTCTCTAATGAGCTCATTCAAGCCGGCCGTTTGTACCATGAAATTACAGCCAAAGAAGCCGAGAAATTTCTAACCCATGATTTACCATCCGAACGAGTCTTGTGGCTAGATGTGCGCACAGGTGCTGAATTTTCAAAGCGCCATATTTCTGGTGCCATGTTAATACCTGTAGAAGATTTAGAAGGACGTTACCAGACAAAATTTCCCCAGACAATTTCAAAAATTATGGTGTATTGTGCTAGTGGAGATCGAAGCCGATTAGCCTGTGATTTTCTGAGCCGCCAAGGCTTTGGTCATGTGTATCACATCAAAGATGGCTTGCAAGGCTGGTCTGGGCCCACGGAAGGAAACGATCCTGGAGAGCTAATCCAAATAGCCTCGAAAGTTAAACAACCAAGTCAGGTGGGTGCGATGTTGTCGACGTCCTTCCATTCATCATGATTGTATGAGAATTGGAGCTTGCCAAGAATTATGCCCTCCGATTTAATCATCCTTAATGTCATGGGCCCGTACAGAGAGCCCAAAGAGCCAGTTTTTTCGTATGATTATTCTGTCCAGCGGCCAGATTGGGCAACACCACAGGGTGTGAGAGTTAAGGTGTCCATTGAACATGAATTGGACTATCTCAAAAACACGATTTTAGAATTTGCTGGAGGATCAGTTGGCCAACAACTGCGATGCAATCAATTATTAGTTCGGGCCATTGCCGATAAGAAATTAGACCTAGTCGATAATGATGGGCAATTAGCTGAACGGTTAGATGTGATGGTAGAGCCCTTTGTGGGTGATACGCACCACCACCTCTTTGCCTTACTCGCTGAATGGATGCAGACTGAAAAACAGACTTTACGACAAATGCTTAAGGAGCAGATTGGAATTTAAAAAATCAAAAAACTCGCTGGTAACGTTTCGAATACACGCCTGTAGCATCTTCGCCAAATCCAATCGACGCATATTCCGGTTGAGTTTTGTTGTATAAGTCAATTGAATAATGTCCCCGAACTTTTTCCATAGCAACTTCATAGGGGATCGAGTTTGGATAAAATTCACCGGGGGCATGGGCTCCACGACCTAACGATTTTGCAGATTCTGGAGTAGCAAATTCTTTTTCTGAAAAAATATAAATATCGGCAATTGCAAAGGCTCCCAATTTATCATTCGGCGTTGTGGGAGGAAGCATGTTTTCGAGTGAGTGTTCAAGTCGTGACTTTTGAAAAGATTGAAGTAGGGCAATAATCTGGCTGTCAGTTGTGGCTGAGGGCACCGATACGGTGATGGCATTCATCCCGCTAACTGTTCCTGTAACATCAAAACTGGGAATGAGGTCACTGGAAACCATCGCGGGTAGAGGAGTAATGGCATTGGATGTTGATCCTGGGCCATGCTTGATATTCTTGGATTTAGGAATAATCAAGCTGATGAATAACCACAATCCAAAAATTACACCAAAGACGACAATAATGGGATGAATGCCGACACGACGGCCTTCTGAGGGTTCTTCGCCACTCATGATGTTTCTGTATTGATGCTTGGGGCTATGCCTGATGAGGCACGTTCATGACTTTTGGCTTCTTTCCACCATTGCTCGAGGATTTTCAGAGGGAAGTCATTGACCTGTTTGCCCTGCACTATGGCCTGGGATTCGACATACTGAAAGCGGGAAATGAATTTATTGGTGGATTTTCTGAGCGCTTCTTCAGGGTTAATTCGAAGGAAACGTGAGATGTTAACAAGAGAAAATAAGGCATCCCCCAACTCTTCTTCAATGGCCGGATCTAATTTGTCTGATGAAAAAATCTCTTGGGGGGAATGGTGCGCCTTTGCAGTGTCGGCGGTAGCCGCATACAATTCATCCAGTTCTTCCTTAAATTTCTGAAGAACGGGCTCGATCGTTTTCCAATCAAAACCTACACGAGAGGCACGTTTTTGAACTTGGAGAGCTTTTAGTAGGGCGGGAGATGTTTTCGGTATCGAGGACAATATGGATGATGTCGTCTTTTGAGAGGTTTTTTCCTGTTGTTTTAATTGTTCCCATTGCTGTAATACCTCTCTCGAGTTTGCTGGGGCCGATCCGTCTTCTTGTTTGAAGACATGGGGATGGCGACGAATCAGTTTATTGCCTAATGCTTCCTCTACCTCCCGATAAGAAAAATGTCCATTTTCTAAAGCAATTTGACTATGAAAAAGTATTTGAAGCAAAAGATCGCCTAATTCTTCTTTTAATGACGCTGGGTCTTTAGCATCTATCGCTTCTAAGACTTCATAGACTTCTTCCAGCAGATAGGGTTTTAACGACTCGGTGGTTTGTTCCCGATCCCAGGGACAGCCCTGAGGCCCTCGTAACGTGGCCATAATGTCTACGAGATTAAAAGCAGGATTTTCTGGTGAAGGAGGAGATGGACAGTTGGTCGGCTGTTTATTCATGGCAGAAAAATGAAAGATCCTCCAAAGCTCGGGGCGTGTTATTATACTGGTTTTTCCCCTGCATGTAATCTCTTAATTCTTGATCGATCCCCTCTGATAATGATAGTGTTTTTCTTTTAAAGAAGGAGGCAGAATGGGTGAAGAAGAACAGGGATTTGTCGTTCGTGATAAGCGAGGACGTTCGGCTTCTCAAGAATCCGAAGCTCCGCAGGCTAAACCCTCAGTGCAACCGGAACCTCCAGCCTCATCTGCCCCTTCTGAATCCTCGCCACCTGCGCCACCTCTTACGTTCTCCTCGTTTGTATTTTCACTAGGCACTTCGTCTCTTATGTTAATGGGTGAATCCTTGGATCCCCAACAACCATCTCCACCTGTGAATTTGCCTCAAGCCAAAGAAATTATTGATATTCTCTCAATGCTTGAGGAAAAAACGAAGGGGAACCTGTCTTCTGAAGAAGCATCCGTCATTGGGGATATGTTATATACCCTACGGATGAAATATGTTAATGCCACTTCAGGGGCATCCTCGTAGTATTGAACGAGATCGTTCAAATTTTTCTTCATTTCTTCTTCCCTTGCTTCTCTAGTCATTTTGGCGAGAGGAATTGCCACGATATTCTTTTTGCCATGCGAAGTCTACAGTTTTCTATACATAATGAAACAGTCTGGCTAATAGACGAAACCTGATATATGCCAAGACCTGTAAATCTCATATCTGAACATCTACCGGAATCGCGGAAATTTTCTCGCGTTTCGGTTCCTGCTGAATCCTCGCACAAAGCAGCAAGTCAAACGGAAGCGGCGCTTACCCGCAGACGGCGTCACTATACCCCGGTTTGGATTCTTCTAATTTTGCTGCTTCCTTGCTTGGCTTTAACGATGTATTACGCAAGATATGGTCTTTCCGGCCCACTCCTCCCTGATTCCATTCTTCCCAGCCCTAGTTATGCTCTTGTCCTGTTTTTAGTGTATTTGGATAGCGTCGGTTTGGTGGCGCTTACACTGCTGCTCTCGCGTAATTTAATCAGGGCATTTTTTGAAAAACGGAATCGGTTGCTGGGGTCAGGGTTTCGCTCAAAACTTGTGGCGGCGTTTATTGGGTTTGCGCTCATCCCTACCGTGCTTTTGGCATTGGTTGCCAGTGGTGTGATCAGTGAGGTTATTGATGTCTGGTTCAGTGACCAAGTGATGCATGTCTTGCGTGATTCAGAAGATGTCGCCCATTTGTATCAGAAGGAACGAGAAGTCTTGGCTTCGGATACAGCGCGAGTGATCAGCCGGGAAATTTTTCGAGAAGATATTTTAAAACCCGAACATCGGGAATTACTCAAATCGATGTTGGCACGGATGCAACAAGAATATCATTTAGCTGGCGTCGAAGTCTTTTCTCCAAAAATGGAAACCTTGGCTCGGATGATGGACCCACAGTTGTCTGATGCTGTACTTAGCCTCCCTGTGGGCCAATTGGTACTCCAAGTGCTAGACCAGGCTAAAGCGCAATCTTCAGCACAGGAAGCGCCAGTAGGAAGGTTAATTCGGGCCGCGGCTCCAATCATGGGTAATGGAAAAACTGCCCATGTGCGAGGCGTGGTTGTCGTATCATCCTATGTGCCTGAATCCTTATTGCGAAAAATGGATACTATTACTAAGCAATTTGATGAATATCGTCAGATCAAATCTCTGAAAACCCCAATTAAGGGAGGAGCCTATCTTTTTGTCGCTGTCGTGACTCTACTTATTTTATTCGGGGCCACCTGGTTTGGGTTTTATGTAGCGCGGGGTATTACCGTGCCAATTCAACGGTTAGCCGAAGGAACCGAGGCCATTGCCAAAGGCAATTTGGATATTAATATTGATGTGAAGGCGACAGATGAAATCGGGACCTTAGTGCAATCCTTTAACCGAATGACGACCGATTTACGTACACATAAATCTCAGTTAGAAGAAATGAATATGTCACTGATTCAATCCAATGTGGAAATTGATCAACGGCGAGCTTATACAGAAGCCGTCGTTGAAACCATTGCGGCTGGCGTGTTGTCCGTCGATATGGCCGGAGTGGTGACGAGATTCAATCCATCGGGGGAGCGTATCCTCGGAGTTAAAGGGGAGGAATTGCGCGGTCGGCCTGTCTATGATGCCTTTAAAGAGTTTAGCCTCCTTTTGTTTCAAAAAGCGTATGATGAAATGCTGGTAGAGCAAACGGACAGTTTGTCGATGGAAGGGCAGATGGAAACACCGAATGGACGGCTCTTGACCCTAGGCCTGAGTATTTCCAGAATGCAAAATGAGGCAGGAGATGATTTAGGGTTTGTGTTTGTATTTGAAGACCGAACCGAATTTATTAAGGCCCAAAAAACGGCGGCCTGGCAGGAAGTCGCCCAACGCATTGCCCATGAAATCAAAAACCCACTGACTCCGATTCAATTATCGGCACAACGACTCCGTAAAAAGTTCTTTGAAAAATCTGTGGACTTCGAAGAAATATTCGATCAGGCCACTGGCGTGATCATTCACGAAGTTACCGGTTTAAAAGGGATGGTAGATGAGTTTTCAAAATATGCTCGTATGCCATTGCCCAAGGTGTCACGACAGTCGCTTCATGATATTATTCAAAAAGTTCTTTCTCTGTATACAGGAGCTCATCGCGATGTCGAATTTATCCTGCAACTTGATGAAGGCCTACCTGAGCTGAATTGTGATCCAGAGCAAATGCATCGAGTATTTGTGAATCTCTTTGATAATGCCATTCAGGCTATCAATGATCGAGGAACCATCTGGGTAACGACGGAAGCCGATTGGAAACGTCATCGAGCGGTGGTGCGCGTGGCTGATGATGGTATTGGGATTCAACCAGAAGATCAAAAGAAATTGTTTGTGCCATATTTTTCCAAGAAACGAACAGGAACAGGGTTGGGATTAGCCATTGTGCATCGGATTATTTCCGATCACAATGGGACCATTCATGCAGAGAATAATCATCCACAAGGTGCGGTATTTCGGTTCGACTTACCTCTCTAATATACAGAACTGTCTAGGGCTGAACGGTTGTGTGTAAGAAATTTGTTGATCCGTTAAACTATAGATGAACAGGGAATCGTTACATCCTTGGTGGAGGAGGACTTGTGGCAGAGACTATTTGCATCGTCGATGATGAACCAGCCATTTTAAATACCCTGAGTAGTATTCTTGAAGATGAAGGGTACCAAGTTGTTGTCGCTAAAAGTGGCGTTGAGGGTTTGAAGGTCGTTCGAAGCGAGGCACCTGATTTGGTCATCTTAGATATTTGGATGCCAGAAATGGATGGCCTAGAGACTCTCAAGCGATTGCGCGCGCAGTTTCCAGGTATTCTGGTTGTGATGATGTCCGGCCATGGATCTATTGAAACCGCAGTAAAATCCACAAAATTAGGAGCCTATGATTATTTAGAAAAACCGTTGGATTTGGAAAAAGTGACGATCTTGGTGCGAAATGCTTTGCACCAACGAAAACTGGAGGAAGAAAATCTTAACTTAAAAATCAAAGTTGAGCGAAGGTTTGAACTGGTAGGATCGTCTTCTGTGATGCAACGGCTTCGGGACATGATTGCCATGGCAGCTCCTGCCAATAGTCGAGTGCTCATTTCGGGTTCCAACGGGACCGGGAAAGAGTTGGTTGCTCGGGCGATTCACTTACAAAGTCCACGGCATAATCGGCCATTTGTGGAGATCAATTGCGCCGCCATTCCAGAAACGTTAATTGAAAGTGAATTGTTCGGACATGAGAAAGGGGCCTTCAGCGGGGCCACCTCTATGAAACGAGGGAAATTTGAATTGGCCGATGGCGGCACCTTATTTTTGGATGAAATAGGTGATATGAGTTTAGCCACTCAAGCCAAAGTGCTGAGGGTGTTGCAAGAGCAGCAATTTACACGTGTAGGTGGGACCAAATTATTGAATGTTCAGGTGCGGGTAATTGCTGCATCAAATAAAGATTTGGCCGAAGAAATTGGCAAAGGGAATTTTCGAGAAGATTTATACTATCGGCTCAATGTGCTGCCCATTGTGGTGCCGCCGTTAAAAGAACGGCGTGATGATATTCCTGAACTCGCCCAGCACTTTTTGAAAATGCATTCTGAAGAACAGGGCATGAAACCCAAAGAATTTAATGCCCAAGGCCTTGAAGCCTTAGCTCGGCATGATTGGCCCGGCAATATTCGTGAGCTTCGCAATCTCATTGAACGCTTATTGATCATGGTGCCCAAGCCGGTGATTGATGCCCCAGACGTAGAAATGTTTTTGCAAGGTCGAGCGCCCAGTGGTGTGCCAGCACTCTCTGTGGGCACCAACTTTGATTCTCTTCGAGAAGCCAGAAATGTATTTGAGCGAGAAGTGATTTCTCAAAAATTGAGAGAAAATAATTGGAACGTTTCGAAAACTGCTGATGAATTGAAAATTGAACGCAGCCATTTACACCGAAAGATCAAACTTCTCAATGTTGAACTCCGACCTGAACATTAAGCTCCCCAAGACTTTTTGTTCTTCTGAATCTTTATTGCCTGGATCAATCAAACTTCTTCACATTGAAAAGTTGGTGGCTGGCGGGTTCAGCCTTGGGCGAGTGAATGGCCAAGTGATTTTATGTGAGGGAGGCATTCCTGGTGAAGCCGTTGAAGTTGAAATTCTCAATCGACGGAAAGGCGTCATGCAGGGAAAATTTCTTACAGTTCAGGAGGCTTCCTCCAGCCGGGTAGTTCCAGAATGTCCTGTTATGGAAAGATGCGGTGGATGTCAGCTTCAACATGTGAAGTACGAAGAGCAATTATCTCAAAAACGATTTATTCTAGAAGATGCGCTTCAAAGAATTGGGAAAGTACCTGACCTAACGATTCCGTCGGTCATCCCTTCTCCCAAGCCATACGGGTATCGCCACGTGCTACGGATGGGAATTGGCAAGGGCCCGGACGGCATCTTTCTGGGATTTTTTGAGTCAGGGACTCAACATTTATTGCCTATAGAGACCTGCTTTTTGGTGAATAATGAGTTGCAGTCGATCCTTGCTGCTGTGAGGACAAGGCTTCGTACTTTGGTGGTGGAAAGGGTAGCTCTAGAAAGCGTAGAAATTCGGTGGTCTGAGCAAGATGAAGACGGGTTGTTGATATTCCGTGGTCGAACTCAGGAAAAAGAGGTTGTGAATTATCTACTTAACGTCTGTTTTGAAATACCTCATGTTAAGGGATGTATTTACGAACAAGTGGATTCTACAGAGCATAACTCGCGACATCAGTTGCGGTCCAAGCCTATTGTGCGAGGGGTCGATCATCTCTGGGAAGACTTTGGAGGGTTGCGTCTTAAAATAGGGTATCGATCATTTATGCAAGCGAACTGGAGAGTCTTTCAGTTGCTGGGGGAAATGGTGAAGGAGTGGTTGGGAACGTTGAAAGGTAGACGAATTTTGGAGTTATATGCTGGAGTATGCCCGTTAGGGTTAGGGCTGGCAAAGCAAGGGGCGCTGGTTACCTGTGTAGAAGGTAATCCTTTAGCCATCCATGATGCTCGTGATTCGATACGTGTCAATAAGATAGCTGGCTGCCGTGTGAAGATCAGCTCAGTTGAATCCTATCTCCGTACCGTACAATCTGATGCCTACGATGTTATTCTTCTGGATCCTCCGCGCGCAGGGCTTACTCCAAAAATTCTTGACCAGTTGGGAGTGTTGCAAACGCCAACATTGCTCTATTTATCTTGTGATGTTCCGACATTAGCTAGGGATATCAAGTCCTTATGTGAAAAAGGCTATACAATTCAACGCATACAACCGTTTGATATGTTTCCTCAAACTGCACATCTGGAAACGTTAGTAGAACTAAAGGTCCCTTCGACCTAATGATAGAAAATAATGAACGAGAGTAATTCATGACGACCTATCGCGATGCAGGTGTAGATATTCAACGGGGTGATGAATTTGTTAAACGAATTGGCCCACTCGTGCGTTCGACATTTCGTCCAGAAGTCGTCGGGGATGTAGGCGGGTTTGGAGGTTTATTCCGATTTCCCTCGGATCGCTATCGTGAGCCCATTTTAGTGTCTGGAACCGATGGGGTGGGGACTAAGGTTAAACTGGCTCAGGCCATGAATCGTCATGAGACGGTCGGAATTGATCTGGTTGCAATGTGCGTGAACGATATTCTTGTAAGCGGCGCAGAACCGCTATTTTTCTTAGATTACTTAGCCACAGGACATTTGGAGCTTGATGTTGCCGAAGCGTTGGTTCAAGGCATTGCCGAAGGTTGTCAACAAGCCGAATGCGCGTTAATTGGTGGAGAAACGGCAGAAATGCCCTCTTGTTATTCTGATGGTGAATATGATCTGGCTGGGTTTGCGGTTGGTGTCGTGGAACGGTCGGAAATGCTGGGAAAGGGAAAAATTCAACAAGGGGACGTGGTGATAGGAGTGGCGTCCAGCGGTATTCATAGTAATGGATATTCTTTGGCACGGAAAGTGTTGTTTGAAGAACAAGGGTGGACCCCTGAAAAACAGGTGGCCGACTTATCTGAGTTGCTGGGAGAGGCTCTTCTTCGACCTACCACGATTTACGTGAAGTTGGTGAAAGCATTATTGGCCAACGGTCACTTGCATGGGTTGGCTCATATTACTGGTGGAGGGATTACAGGTAACTTACCTCGTATCCTTCCAGATGATTGTGCGGTCGTGATTGATCGAGCAAGTTGGCAACCCTTGTCGCTTTTCAAGGTGATTCAGCAAGCGGGGAAAATAGATCAAGAAGAAATGTTTAAGGTTTTCAATATGGGGGTAGGTCTTATCGTGGTTGCTCCTTCTAATCAAGTCGACATGATCTTGAAAACGATTCAAGAGCAGGGGATAGCGGGGTGGGTAATGGGAGAAATTTGTCCTTTGCGTTCTTCTCAATCTCAACTCACCTATTCATCCTAGAAGGTGGAAATGATGTCCTTGGCACTTGGCGTGTTAATTTCAGGACGTGGCTCAAATCTTTTAGCCATTCTTGAGGCAATTGAAGATGGCAGATTGGATGCCACGGTCAATGTCGTCGTGAGTAATAAGGTGGCGGCACCAGGCTTGGAATTCGCCAAGAGTCGAGGGATTCCAACAGTCTTCCTTGATCCCAAGTCCTTTGCTCAAGAGAGTCAGCCTCGTGAAGCCTATGATTTGGAGGTAGGGAAAATTCTTCGGGAACATGACGTTGAAGGAGTGGTGCTAGCAGGCTATATGCGTATCGTGACCCCTGCATTGATTCGGATGTTTCCTTATAAAATGCTGAATATTCACCCATCTCTACTCCCGGCATTTCCAGGGCTGAATGCTCAAAAACAGGCGTTGGAGTGGGGGGCTAAAGTCAGTGGCTGCTCAGTCCATTTTGTCACAGAGGGCGTGGATGAAGGGCCTATCATTTGTCAAAAGGCAGTTGTGATTAATGAAGATGATACGGTGGAAACCTTATCCGCTCGCATCTTAGAGCAAGAGCATCAACTCTATCCCCAAGCACTGCAATTGCTCGCCCAAAAAAGGCTTCAGGTTACAGGACGAGCTGTGAAAATCTTTCAATAATGTAAGTTGGGGTAGTTAGCCTTTGTATGGAGGGGGAGGGGAGGTAGAATTACTGATTAGAAGAAAAAGCAATTGAGAGGACCAAATAGATAGCACGATCGCACAAGCTTCGTTATAATTCCAAGGGTACACGAGGTACTTCAGATCCCAACCTTCTCAAGCGTGGGGGGCTAGCTCAGTTGGGAGAGCGCAACGTTCGCAACGTTGAGGTCGCGGGTTCGACTCCCGTGCCCTCCACCAACTACGTAAATATGCTTATTTTAATGGCAGCAAAATGCTTCTTGGAAGACGTTTTCTTAGAATAACGTCTACGCTTCGGCATGCACATAAGGCGCAACTTTTATCTTTCTAGACTGCTGGCGCATTTCACTGGAATCATGCCAGGCTTGCATTCGCAAGAGCATATCCATATCGAGGCTAAATGCTTTTTCTAGTCGTAATGCCATTTCCGGTGAGAGTGTAGATTTTTCGTGCAGCAAGTCAGACAGAGTGGCGCGGCGCACACCTAGAACGTCCGCTGCCTTGGTGATGCTGAGACCAAGTTCATCCAGTATTTCTGTTTTGATGAACGCGCCTGGATGAGATGGCTTCATGCCAACTTTAATTGGTTTTTTCTTCATCAGTGATAATCCTCCAAATCCAATAGATCGATAAATCCATCTTCTTCTATAAAGGTGATCCGCCAGTTACCGGATGTTGAAACACTCCAAGTATCTTTGCGGTCTCCCGAAAGTTGATGAACGCGCCATCCTGGTTGAGCAGGGTTGCGAAACGCTACCATATTATCAGCCAGGATGAGCGCTGTGATAATATTTCGTATCCTGTTCACCAAATCGGACCGAAGGCCCTTGATCTGATTGTCTTCAATGAGGCGCTTTAAGCCTCGGTGGCGAACGGAACGAATGATCATCTATTTATAATGTACGGTAAAACCGTACGTATTTCAAGTGTTTTTTAAAGGGATATACTAAGATCGACTGAGGCACCTTGGAGAATGCTGTTCCATTCCTCTAAAATCTGGAATAAATGGTTCCAAGGTTCTCCCTTGCCCTCCACCATTTTCCTCATTTCAATCAACTTAGCTACTTACAGATTCACCTGCCTTTTCTTTCTTGGTCCACAATGGGTTTTGCACCATTTATCAGATAGTTTTTTGATTGGTTGTTGCCCTTTCGTTTCAGCCGATAGAATCATTTTTTTTGTTTGATTCGTGGCTTCTCATAATTGTTAGCGATACTCCTAATAGATGATTCCCGGCGGAACAATAGCTCCACGAGGGAACAGAATAATTGGATTCTGTTTGTTAGAATTTAAAAAAAATGGAGAATAGGTGTTTATGTGTTTGATAGCCAGAACATTAGGTGAAAGACTCGTATTGTTCATCTTGTTGGTTTTTCTCTGTCTTCTGTTTCCGTTTCAGACCTGGGGTCACGGGCAAACTAGCCGTGAAATGGTGATCGTAGCTATAAATGATGTGTACCGTATTCAAGGCTTGGATAATGGGCAGCGAGGAGGAATTAGTCTGCTTCGAACACTTCGCCGTCAACTTGAACAACAAAATTCAAATGTTCTGTTGCTTCATGCTGGGGATTTTTTATTTCCTTCGCTACTTTCGGAATGGGATAATGGAGCACATATGATTGAGGCAATGAATGCGCTGGATGGTGCGCCAGGGGTTTTCGATTCGCACATGTTTGTGGGTTTTGGCAATCATGAATTTGAAAAAACAACCTGGCCTGATGCTAATCTTCTTCAAGCGCGCATAGACCAGTCAGAGTTTCAGTGGTTAAACGCCAATATACAGTTTGTGCAAAAAGAAGATAGCGCATTGATTGCGTCGGATAAGTTGCATGCTTCAAGGATTCTTGAAAGTGGAGGAATTCGTATTGGAATATTTGGCCTGACGACTGATAAGAAGCCCGCAAAAGAAATTGCCTATGTGAATGAATTTATTGATCCAGTTGGAATGGCACGGGAACAGACCGAGCAATTGCGTGAACAAGGGGCAGAAGTGGTGATCGCGTTAACCCATCTTCCTCTTGAAAAAGATAAAGAAATGCTTGAAGAATTAGGGGAGTTAGGGCCAGATCTTATCATCGGAGGACACGAACATCAGCGGCACCATGTTGAAGTAGATGGACGATGGATTTTGAAGGCAGACGCCGATGCTCGGACTGCAACGGTAGTGTGTATACGAATGCTTGGGGCGAAGCCATTTGTTTCTTTTGGCTATCGTTTCCTCAGTAGCCGAGACCTTGCCCCAGATCCTTTTATGCAGGAAAAGGTGGACCGGATCTTAGCTGAACATGAAGCATGGTATTGTTCGAAGCATAATGAGAAAGATGGATGTTTTCAGCACAGCGTGGGGCAGACGGCTGTTCCACTGAATGGTGAAGAACTAGATATCCGGAGATACGAAACGAATCTGGGAAATTGGGTGGCTGACCAAATGCGTGCGGTCATCCCTCATACTGATATTGCTTTTCTCAATTCCGGTGCGTTGCGGGTGAATCAAACCATTCCAGTTGGTCCAATTACGCGGCGTCAATTAGAAGAACTGTTCCAGTATGACAGCGAGCTAGTTGTTGCTGAGCTGCCTGCAGACCAATTGGATGCGATATTGGAGCATGCGGCAAAAGAGTGGGTAGGGCAAGGGCATTGGTTGCAAGTGAGTGGTTTGGCTTTCAAACATGATCCGCAAAAATCAGAAGGCCATCGAGTTGACAATGTGCAACTATTCCAAAATGGACAATTGCAGTCCTTGCCAGATCGTCCCTTACAGCTGGTCACGAATAAATTTCTGATTGAAGGGGGAGATGGCTATGATATGTTGAAGTCCCTCAAATGGGTGTCCGTTGAGCCATCATTAAAGAATCGGATTAAAAAAGTCCTTGTTGCCCATAAAGGGCCTATTCAGCCCAAAGTTGATGGCCGAATTTGTAACTCTTTAGAACCCACTTATCGGCCTTGTGCGTTCAATGCGCGACCTATTCCATAAGAGATTTTTGACGTTAAAGACCTTGTAGTTTTTCACATTTCAAGGCTGAGGGTCACTCTGTCTGAAATCTGTTATCCCAAAATTCTGTTCTTTTAATAGCGGTTCTAAAGAAATCCTGAATTTTCTGGACATTTTTTTAGGAGAAGACTTCGAATGCCACTTTAGAGGTATAGAAAAACTTCTGAGGTATGTTAGTATTGTTAATATACTTTATTAACTTTATGGTGTTTTATGCGCTTCTCAAAAAAAAGTGAATATGGCCTAAGAGCTATGATCGAATTAACCCGGGAATATGGGCATGGAATGGTGCAGCGGAAGGTTTTGGCTAATAGACAAAAGATCCCGCTGGGATTTCTGGAAACTATTCTTTTGGCCCTAAAACATTCAGGGCTTATCGGAAGTCGCCGAGGTTTAAATGGTGGAGTGTATTTAATAAAACCACCAAATGAAATCACCCTTGGAAAAATTATTCGTATTTTAGATGGACCCCTTGCACCAATTGCATGTGTGAGTCAGACCGCTTATCACAAGTGTGAGGATTGTCCTCACGCTGAAACACCTCTCTGTCCTATTCAAGGCATCATGCTAGATGTTCGAAATGCGATAGCATCAGTGCTTGATGATTATTCTTTGGAAGATTTCGTTCATTCCCACAAACATTTTAAGGGAAGCAGGAAAAAACGAGAAACAAAAGGCCAGAATTCTGGTCTCTAAAAAAAGGGTCTGCCAATACATGTGCCCACGATGAAGGAAAGCCAGGAAAGGAAAGACATATGGAAACACATTTACGCAGTTTGATGAAGGGGATGAGTTGGCGAGTCATTGCGACCTTAGTAACAACGAGCGTTGTCTGGCTTATTTCAGGTGAAGTGTCTATGGCGTTATTTGCAGGATTGTGTGATTCACTGATAAAAATTGGCCTTTTTTGGGGCCATGAACGTGTGTGGCAAACAATAGCGTGGGGGCGAGAAAGTGTTTGCCCGAAAGCCAACTGCCAAAAGACGTATGTCATGAAACATATACCTGGGAGTACCTTGGCTGAGAGTTCTTCCTACTAGTGCCTATTTAAACACCAAGTAAGAGGGAAGATATGGAAACGCATTTACGGAGTGTGGTAAAGGGGCTAAGTTGGCGCGTTATTGCAGTCTTGGTCACCACGATTGTGGTATGGATAATTTCTGATGAGGTTTCCATGGCATTGTACGCAGGGTTCGCTGATTCCCTTATAAAAGTTGGTCTATTTTGGGGGCATGAACGTGTGTGGCAAACAGTATCGTGGGGAAGGAACATCCCTCCTACAAGTTCTCCATAAAAAATGAAAAGAAAGTCCTGAAAATGAAGCAGGCAAATCGCATTCTCTTTATTGGAGCAATATTGGCGGGGATCGGTGTAGCTGCCGGTGCCCTTGGAGCCCATGGCCTACGCCCAATCTTGTCAGAAAAAATGATGGCGGTCTTTGAAACGGGAGTGCGCTATCATTTGGTGCATGCACTGGCAATGCTCATTGCAGGATTAAGCGCTCATTGGTTCAAGCATAGAATCTTTATGAACGCGGGCTGGAGTTTTTGCATTGGGATCTTCGTTTTTTCGGGAAGTCTCTATACCCTAGCACTCTCTGAAATTCGCACGTTAGGTATTCTTACGCCATTTGGTGGCCTAGCCTTCCTTGTCGGCTGGAGTTTCTTGGGTTACGGATATTGGACTTGTGCACGTCATCCTGATTCCCAACCCTATTCTTAACTAGCTCATTCTAGCTTCCCCTTAAGATGCTGTAGGGACAGAAATGTTTTGGATCGTCCATGGCGAACCGGCTTCACCCATATAGAGGGTTCGGTGTGGGAATGGGATTTCAATTTTTTCCTGCTCAAAGGCTTTTTTCAGACGTCGCCGATATTCCCGTCCGACAGCCCATTGCTCGATGGGCAAGGTTTTTATTCGAGCTTTAATCACAACTTCCGATTCCCCGAAAGCATCCACACCGAAGATCTCAATGGGTTCCAAGATCTTATCTTCCCATTGTTGATCTTCTTGTAACTCGTTCCCGACTGTTCGCATCACTTCAGTGACGCGGTCGGTATCTTCTTTGTATGCCACGCCGATATCCATCACATAGGCCGACCAGTTTTTGGTCATATTGGCTAAAGTCGTTACGGTGCCATTCGGAAAAATATGCACGGTGCCAGATAAATCTCTCAATGTAATTGTGCGAAAACTGATCGCTTCCACTAAGCCGCCTGTGCCGTTCACCACCGCCACGTCACCGACTCGGACTTGATTTTCCAAGATCATAAAAAAGCCATTAATGACATCGCGTACTAAGTTTTGGGCGCCAAACCCTACCGCCAATCCTACGATACCCGCTCCTGCTAAAATTGGGGCAATTGCCAAACCCATCTGCTCTAAACTCATGACGACGGCAATCACCCATACGAGGGTCAAGCAAATGGTGCGGACCAACCCAATTAACGTTTTGATTCGCTTTTCATTGGCAATACGTTCCTTATCCTCATGCTCACGCCACGCCAGCAAGCCTTGTTCAAGTTTGAGTAATCCAAATCGAAACGCTCGAATAGCCAAATACGCGATGGTCCCAATTAATAGGATGCGAAAACTCGATTCCAGAATTGCCGTAGATTTTTGAGCCAGGAATGGAGTGAGTTGGTCAACGAAAAATTGATCCATTGGCAGTACTCCTTTTCTTGATCGTTCTAGAATTTTGCAATTGGTTCATCTTGTCAAGACTTGTTTCTTTGTTATTCTTACAAGGGTGAGTGCCAATGCCAAGTATGTCATCCAGTAATTGGCTATCAGCGTGCTCGCATTGGAACATTTCAGGAGGAGCGTTCCTTGATCCATATGCATGAAAGGAGACAAGCTGCTACTGGTATAAAGTTTTTCTTGACAAACAAAATAATGGGTGGTACAAAAATACTCACAGTCGATGAAGTGAAACAACGACGTTTCGCTCATCGGATCAAAGAATCCGGACGATGAAGTCCTCAACCAGAAGAAAATCTGGATGAGGGCTTTTTTTTTGCCTCTTACATACATAGCAATATTTGCTTGCTCTGTAGTTTGAGGAAAGGTGCAAGAAGGCAGGATAACCAGACAGTATGAGGTCACACATTTAAACCATTCAAGCGGCCATTATAAAAAGGCCTGTGACAACCAGGGAGGGTTGAATGAAGAATAGTAATCCTATGGCATTCGTTGTTTCAGAAGCTCGTCGAACCATGATGAACAAACTGAGAAATTATTGTGCGTTTGTCGTGAGCATAGGATTGCTGTTGACGACTTTTGTCACCGTAAGCCATGCCGCAGTGCTGACGGAAGAAGACTTCAATCTTTATGGCTACGTGGAAGCGTCTTATACGCACAATTTCAATAACCCTAGCTCTCAAACGAATGCTCTTCGTATTTTTGATGTGGATGCCAATTCGTTTCGTCCCCATATGGCACAACTTGTGTTTGAGAAAGAAGCCAAGTCCGATGGCACGACGAATGCCGATCGTGCAGGGTTTCGCATTAAATTGAATTTTGGGGAAGATGCTAATTTTACAGGGGGAAATTTTTCAGGTGATTTTGATTATCAGGAAGCCTATGCCCAGTATATTGCGCCAATTGGGAATGGGTTAGATCTGCGTATTGGTCGGATGAATACGTTAATTGGCTATGAAGTCATAGAAAGTCCATTGAACCCAAACTTTTCTCGCTCTTGGCTTTTTGGTTTAGGCGAACCATTTACCACGACAGGTCTTCGGGCTTCGTATGCATTTAATGACATGGTTGCCCTTTCGGTTGGTGTGATTAATTCTTGGAATGGGGCAACGTCAGACTCCAATCGAAGCAAATCAATAGAAGCACTCTTAGGATTGACCCCGATGGATTGGTTGAGTATGTCACTCTTTGGATTCTGGGGGCCAGAGGGTACGGTGGGTGCGAAGAATATGGATCTTTATCAGACTGGCGGGATTATTACTGCTCAAGTAGCACAGCAAACCTCTTTGGTTCTTGAAGGCTACTTTGCTGAACAAGAAAATGGGGTGGCAGGAAGAGATGCCCAATGGCACGGCATCGCCGGCTATGTGATCCATGATTTTGACGATCAATGGGGAGTACGCCTTCGAACCGAATGGTTTAAAGATGCCGATGGCTTTCTGACAGGAGTTGATCAAAAACTCTGGGAAGGAACCATCACTGCGCAATATAAACCCGTTCCTTCTTTAATTACGCGTTTGGAATTTCGATATGACAAATCAAATAAGAATAGCTTTCAATACGGGACTCGGGCAGCTAATAATCAAGAGACCCTTGCGACGGAAGTAATTTTCCTCTTCTAGTATCTGAAGAGATTCAAGTGGAAATTTTTGTGCTCTTTTGAAACACAGGATGAGTGTATCCTTTTTAAGAGGGCATTACCATATGTTTTTTGTCAACGCATTCTAGCCATTTTATTGTGTGTTCATCACATGGAGGGCTTATCCCGATGAAACTTATTCAAGCCATTATTAAACCCTTTAAACTGGATGAGGTAAAAGAAGCCCTGATTGAATTAGGCATTCAAGGCATGACGGTGACAGAAGTCAAAGGATTTGGTCGCCAAAAAGGGCACAAAGAGACATATCGTGGAACGGAATATCAAATAGAATTTGTCCCAAAAATTAAACTGGAAATTGCCGTAGCTGACAATCGAGTGAATGAGGCATTGGAAGCCATTACGCGAGCAGCGAAAACAGGGAGTATCGGGGATGGCAAGATTTTTGTGTCAGAGTTGCAAAGCATTATTCGTATTCGGACAGGTGAGATGGGTGAAGGAGCCGTGTAATTGTTTATCGGCAAATTATCATTGAGTGTGATTGCTTAAAGGAGACATCATGAAGATAGGTAGCGTATTCATAAAGATAAGCGTGCTGCTAGCGCTACTCTTTGGCATGGGGGAGTGGTCTGTGGTGTTGGCAGAGGAAGGGAGCGCCCCGAAAATTAATACTGGTGACACTGCATGGATTTTAATTTCTTCAGCATTAGTCTTATGTATGATGCTTCCGGGGTTGGCGTTATTTTATGGCGGTTTAGTTCGTGGTAAAAATGTGTTGGGGACCATTATGCATACGGCCGTTATTCTTTGTTTGTTGACCGTTGTCTGGGTGGTTTGTGGATATAGTTTAGCCTTCGGCCCTGATGTTGGTGGAGTGATTGGGAGTTTGGAGTGGATTGGCTTACAAGGAGTTGGTCCAGAACCTAGCCCAGATTATGCTTCTACCATTCCCCATCAAGTGTTTATGGTGTTTCAGTTAATGTTTGCTGCAATCACAGTTGCATTAATGACAGGTAGTTTTGCGGAACGCATGAATTTTAAAGCATTACTTGCATTTTCTTTAATTTGGTCTCTATGCATTTATTCGCCATTGGCCCATTGGGTGTGGGGTGGAGGGTGGTTACAACAAATGGGGGCATTGGATTTTGCAGGAGGTGCAGTCGTGCACATTAGTTCCGGGTTCGGTGCCTTGGTTGGTGCCCTGATGGTTGGTCCGCGCAAGGGGTTTGGGAAAGAGCCGATGCCACCACATAATTTGCCGATGACTGTCCTGGGAACTGGCTTATTGTGGTTTGGATGGTTTGGATTTAATGGAGGCAGCGCCTTAGGTGCAAATGGCGGAGCCGGAATTGCCTTCGTGGCCACCCACATTGCCGCAGCGGCTGGAGGATTAAGCTGGATGGGTGCTGAATGGGTGCACCGAGGCAAACCCACTGTTCTCGGGATTGCCAGTGGAATTATTGCTGGATTAGCCACCATTACTCCAGCAGCTGGATTTGTGGGACCCATGTCTGCCATCTTGATTGGTCTTGCTGCGGGAAGCATGTGTTATATCGCAGTCGTGTGGAAAATGAAGTTAGGCTATGACGACTCCTTAGATGTAGTGGGCATTCATGGTGTTGGAGGGTTTATGGGAATCTTAGCCACTGGACTTTTTGCCTCAGTGGGAGCCACTGGGTTGTTTTTTGGGAATGCCGGATTGTTTGGTATACAAGTCTTTCTGGCTTTGGTAACCTTAGCTTTTTCAGTTATCGGCACTTATATTATTCTGAAAATTGTTGATCTCACAATCGGTCTTCGTATTTCCCCGCAGGATGAAGAAATGGGCTTGGATCTCAGTCAACACAGTGAGCGAGCCTATTCTTAATGAGAAGAGCATATTTCTGATAACAAACGGTAAATTCGAGTTGAGTTTTTATAAATGACTGTTTCAGATGAAGGAGGTACTTGAATGACCCCGAAAGAAGTGTTGGACTTTGCAAAGAAGAACAAGGTCGAAATGGTCGACCTAAAATTTATTGATTTGGTTGGGACCTGGCAACATTTTTCCATTCCGACCTCAGAATTATCTTTGGATTTATTTAAAGAAGGTTCCGGATTTGATGGATCATCTATTCGTGGGTGGAAGGCGATTCAAAACAGCGACATGTTAATGGTGCCTGATCCTAATACGGCTCGGCTTGATCCTTTTACGGAGATTCCTACACTCAGCATGGTGGGAAATGTTCAAGATCCCATTACTCGTACGATCTATGAACGCGATCCCCGCGGGGTAGCTATGCGGGCCGAACAATATCTCAAGAGTACCAAGATTGGTGATACCTCCTACTGGGGGCCTGAGGCCGAATTTTTCATTTTTGACCATGTGAGTTTTGAACAAAATAGTCATTCTGGTTATTACTTTGTGGATTCGGAAGAAGGAATTTGGAATTCAGGAAAGGATGGAGAAAACCTGGGGGCGCGACCTCGGCACAAGGAAGGGTATTTCCCTGTTTCCCCTGTGGATTCTCAACAGGATATTCGTTCAGAAATGTGTCGGGAAATGGAAAAGGCGGGTATTCGCGTTGAAAAACATCATCATGAAGTAGCCACTGCGGGTCAAGGAGAAATTGATCTCCGCTTTGATACGCTCCTCAAAATGGCGGATCAGATGATGATGTATAAATACATTGTCCGCAACGTGGCTCGGCGTCATGGGAAAACGGCTACCTTTATGCCGAAACCCGTCTTCGGGGATAATGGCACAGGCATGCATACGCACCAAAGTATTTGGAAAGGTGGAAAACCGAATTTTGCCGGAAAAGATTATGCTGGTGTATCCCAACAATGCTTATATTACATTGGTGGCATTCTCAAACATGGTCCAGCCTTAGCGGCGTTAACGAATCCAACCACGAATTCTTATAAACGGTTAGTGCCAGGTTTTGAAGCTCCTGTGATGTTGGCCTATTCGAGCCGTAATCGTTCAGCGGGCATTCGAATTCCCATGTATTCCCCAAGTCCGAAGGCCAAACGGATCGAAGTACGGTTCCCAGATCCTTCTTGCAATATGTATTTAGCGTTTAGCGCGATGTTGATGGCAGGGTTAGATGGCATTCAAAATAAAATTCATCCGGGCGAAGCCATGGATAAGAATCTTTATGATTTAGAGCCAGAGGAATTGGGCAATATTCAAACCTTGCCTTCGAATTTAGAAGATGCTCTAGACAACCTTGCGAATGATTATGAATTTCTGTTGAAAGGTGGAGTCTTCAGCGAGGATTTAGTGGAAGCATGGATTAGCTATAAACGAGATAATGAAGTCGATCCGATGCGACTTCGGCCCCATCCACATGAATTCTTTATGTATTACGACGTATAAATCTCAGGAAGGAGTAAGGAGTCATTCTGAGTTCTCCTTACTCCTTCTGTACTTTCTCTCCCGCGGTGTATTTTTTACTTGAAAATCGTTTTTGAAAACGTTTGTGAATTTTTGCCATTTGCTCAAGAGTCGTGCGTTCAAAGGTTTCAGCACTTTTTTGCCAATCCGTTGAACCCATTCCCAGTCTTCGAGCCAAAAAAACCATTTCGTCTGATTCTGACGGAGGCAAAATTAAGTCTTTGGCATTGCCTCGCACGATTCGTAGGCTATCGATTAATTGCCGCAAAAACAGATAATCATTGTATATTGTTTCTCTCTCATTCAGAGAGAGAATAGAGGCATGGCATAATTGTTCCATGGCCTCAAGAGTATTAGGGGTACGCAGGGTGGGGTGTTGATGCCCATGGATAAGTTGAAGATATTGCACCAGATATTCTACATCCAGTAAGCCTCCGGGTCCGTATTTAACATGTATTGTCCCAGGTTGAACAAGTTCGGTCATTTGCCGTTGACGTAGGTGCAAGGCCGTGGACAAATCCCATGGAGTGGAATCATAAACATACTGGTCCCGATAGGATTCAATGGCCTTCCCTACTGCACGATTGCCTGCCACGAATCGAAGCTTAATCAAGGCTTGCCGCTCAAAAGGTGCTGATGCACCATCAATTCGATAATACTCCTGGATTTCTTCACGAGAGCTCGCTAAAGTGCCTTTGTCACCGTACGGCCTGAGCCGTGTGTCCACATGAAAAATACCTTCATGCTTGGATTCAATCCATTGAAGAAGTTCCTGTGCCCACCGTTCATAAAAATCAGCTGTCAATCTTGCTGATGTCTGTGTTTTCGATAGCTGCAGATGTTCATAGACAAAGAGAATTTCTATGTCCGAAGCATAACCTAATTCTCCCCCTCCTAATTTTCCTAAACCAAAGATGGCCATTGGAGGCATGTTCGTTTTTGAGGCGGTTGGGCGTATGGCCCGATATGATTGCATGAGAGCTTGCCCTAAAATGACATCTGCGACATTCGTTAATGCTTGAGAAAAGTCTGGAAGATAGCTGTTTTCCAGAAGATGTCGCATATCAATTCGGAAGAGTTCCTCATCTTTGAACTGGTTCAGTTTTTGCTTTCTTTGAAGGATTGTTTTCGTCTGTTGCAAGCGTTTCTCAAGGTTTTTGGTCAACACAGCTTTCGAACGAATCAGAGGGCCTTTCTTGTATTGACGCATCATGGGTAATAGATTGTCATGTTGGCGACGAAGTAAATCCTCCCAGAGATAATCGCTGGTACCAAACAATTGTGCAAGCTGTTCCATTGTGGAACCTTGGCTTAATGTGTTCAATGTTGACGCACGCTGTGGCTGCTCTAAGAGCTGATCAAGAAATAGGTCAAAATGATCAAGAGCTTTCCCCGGATCCGGAGCCCAACTTAGGTAATACGTAAACTCTTTCAGCAGGGCTGCCGCAGTCCGTAACTCCTGTTGCTCGGATTGGCTTTGGAGTGTATTGCCATGTCGTCCACGCACATATAGCCGGTTTAAAACTTGATGATCCTTCACTTCAATTTTGGCTTTGACGAGGTAAATGCCACGCATAGCCAACGCATTGGCAAAGGCATAGAGAAAGGCCGGGGTGTCAGTTGACCGAATATCCAAGACGGTTTCTTGTGCAGAAGCCGGATTGGAAAATGTAATGTGAACGGGATGGAGAATATCTCCTGTCTTTTTTTTTGTTTTCCCTAAATTTTCTATAAGACGGCGATTGACCTGCCGTCGAGCTTGGCGGACATGATTTTTTTGGAGTAGATGGAGCAAGGAGTGGAGTTCTCGTTGAAATTCTTGTTGGGTTGATGAGTCGAATGAAAATCCTTTCAGGGCTTGGACACGAAATACATCCACAGCAATTTTTCGAGATAAGCGTTGTGATGGGCGTCTTAGGGGAGCACGTCTCCATGGGTTCAGTTTTTGCGAAGTCTGGATAGGACGCCGCGCTAGTGAAGAAGCCTCGCGAGACGTGAAAATTCTAGCCTCGCGAATATCCAGACCAAACGAAGCAAAAACCCCGCAGAAGGTGGCAAATTCGGAAAAGTAATCGTAGGCTATGAGATGGATCTGATATTGTCGGGATGAAAGGGGTTGAATCGCCAGAGCACAAGGAGATTCAAATGTGAGCTGTGAAGTCAGTTCAAGATGTTGGAGAATGGTATCGATAGGGAATTCTTCGAAATAATCTGGATCCATCTGTGAGAAGAAATCTTGAACGAGTGCGCGAGAAAGATGTGGGGAGCGCTGAAGAATGTGTTCAAGCAAGTCGGAAGAATTCATGGTGTGGGAGTATACTGAAATTTTTGTGCATTGTAAGGTCTGTAAGGGTCTCGTATAATTTCCCGTCTCCATGAAATCCACGCCCAAATACGTCTCTCAAAAACCCATGATCAGAAAAAAGGTAACCTCTTCTCAATTTTCCGATCCCAGCCCCATTCTCCTGGCGAAAGATTTGGCCCCGGCTGAAGTCGCGCGCCTGCTCCAAGCATATGGCATTCAAGATTGGAAACAAGCCGACCACAACCTTCAGGCCATGGCAGGGGACCCAAATACCCGAGAAGCCTTAGCAGAAATTCTTTCGGTTCTTCTTGCGAGTCTGTCTCAGACTGCCGATCCTGATCAGGCGTTAAATGAATGGGAACGGTATGTGGATTCGGGTATTCATCGTTTGCAATTGTTTCAATATCTACAACAAGTTCCACATGTTATTGAGGTGTTAGGAATGGTCTTTGGTAATAGCCAGGCGATGGCACAGACACTGATTCGAGATCCTTTGTTAGTCTATTGGATTGAAGATGATCGAGTGCTGGTACAACGTCGGTCCAAAGCTAAGTTGTTGGTTGCCCTACAAACCATGCTGGAAGGTGTAAGGAGCTTTGAGATAAAGTGTGAAGCCTTGCGTCGATTCAAGCGACGTGAAATGCTCCGTCTTGGTATTCGTGATCTCCTAGGACTTGCCACGCCTATTGAAACCTATACGGTGCTGTCTGATTTAGCTGCAGGGGTGATTCAGGCCGCGTATGAACTTGTGGAGCAAGAGCTCCAGCGGCAGCATGGGAACTGGGGGGGGCAAGCTTCTCTGAAGGGGAAAAAACGAATAGGTTTTTCTGTGCTGGCTATGGGAAAGCTTGGTGGATGGGAATTAAATTATAGTTCAGATGTTGATCTGATTTATGTCTATCAGGCTCCAGAACGCAATACGAACGCAGGAATACGGCAGCAGGCTCTCTTGGGTTCAGATTATTTTCATACTGTAGCAAGAGAACTTACGAATGTGTTGTCTGCTTCAACGGCCGAAGGAGCCCTGTTTCGAGTAGATATGCGTTTGCGTCCGGAAGGGCAGGTCGGGGCATTAGCCTGTTCGGTAGAAGATGCCTGTCATTATTATCAAACACGGGGACGAACTTGGGAGCGTTTAGCATTCTTAAAGGCCAAGCCTATTGCGGGGGATATTCGAATGGGGCAATCCCTTATCCGAAAATTGGGGAAATTTGTGTACGGAGGGCCAGACACCGCTCCTCAAGTCTTCTCAGAGATTCGTGCTCTTCGTTCTCAGATGGTGTCCAAAATGACCCGTAAAGGAGAGCTGCAACGCAATGTAAAGTTAGGCACGGGGGGCATTCGTGAAATTGAGTTCATCGCGCAAAGTCTTCAGTTGCGGTGGGGCTATCGGTATACCAGTATTCGTGATAGGCAAACGCTCAAAAGTTTATTGAAATTGGTAAAGGTTGGAAAATTGAAAACGGAGGTCTTTCAGCAATTGAAGGAA
This sequence comes from Nitrospirales bacterium, assembly GCA_965223635.1. GTDB lineage: Bacteria > Nitrospirota > Nitrospiria > Nitrospirales > UBA8639 > Nitrospira_E. The sequence goes on along the minus strand of OZ245007.1, from coordinate 436,177 downwards.
TCTTATATTTTTTTGCGAAATCTTGAGACAAAAATTCAAATGGTTCATGAGTTACAAACCCACCTCCTCCCTCTAAAAATTGAAGAAATTGCCAAATGCGCCATTCGAATGGGATATCCAATGGAAGAAAGCACAAAACACACTGCTGAAAATTTACTTGCCGATTATCGTTACCATACTTCCCAAGTCCACCAGCTCTACAAACAAATCCTTGAATCAGCTACCTAGTTGAATAGAATAAGGAGTCTGGCATCCATACAGACAGTCACGTGAAAACAAGAATCCAAGGTTTTCCCCTGTTTTGGAATATTCGCTGGGAGTGTTGAATAATAAAGATATCAACAGCCATATTTCGCCAGGAAGCCCTTGGCAATCAACAACCTCGGGGCTGTTCAAAAAAGTCCGTCCGGTCCTGTCCTGAGGCTTCTCGAAGGGAAGGCCACAGCTATTTTTGCGCGCGGAGCGTACTGGCACGACGTGAGCACGGAACAATGGCGAGAACGCCGCTGGTTGCTTTTTTCAATAGACCCTCGCCGTAATGGCTAGGGCGATGTAATGTGTTGCTCTCTCTCTAGATTTTCACCAAACGCCTTCTCGTCTTTTCACGTTTGACTGTTCTCGTTTTCGCCTCCCCATTAACGTCTCCTGACGCTCACGATTCAATAAAAACTCCAAAGATCATCATGAACTAAAGGGTACTCTTCTAGCGGCCGATATACAGAAAGATGGTATAACCAGGCTACCAAGATAGGTCATATTGTGCCTCTCTACGGGAGTATTAGAAAGGCCGCCCTTGGGTTCTGAAATGAACACAACAAACATGAGAGATTCATTCGTGGCTATAAGCATCAATCTGAAATGGCTATTATCTGATCATCGGCTCCTCCTTTCTTACGGAGACGTCAGCCTATGAAATTCAAAACACAGCTAATTGCCGTCAACGTGTTGCTCCTGGCCTTCCTCTGTGTGATCGCAGTGGTAATGTATCGTGCGACGACCGGCCTAATTGAAAACACCGGGTGGGTGACTCACACGTCCACCGTCATTAGTCATGCCAATGCGCTTGGCAAGACCATGGTCGATATGGAAACCGGACAACGGGGGTTCATGCTCACTGGCAATGAGAATTTTCTGGAACCGTTTGTTGATGGAAAAATGGCATTTGTACAAACAATAGAGAAAACCATGGACTTGGTTGCTGACAATCCACCACAGGTGAAACGGCTTGAGTCGATTCGTCAACTCAAGGAGCACTGGTTGACATCTGCCGGAGAATACGAAATTAATCTGAAGCGGCAGATCGACTTTGGCACGGTGCCACCAGAGGCCTTGGTTCACGTACTCCAAGGAAAAACCATCGATGGGATACCTCAACCCGATGGTAAAAAAAGTGGCAAAGAAATAATGGACGAGATCCGGATGATACTGGATGAATTTATTATGGTCGAGAACGCTTTAATGGAAACGCGAACTAAGGAGAGTACAGCCACGGGTAACGCGGCGAAAAATATCGCGTTATTCGGGTCCATGCTAGCTTTTGTCTTAGGGGGAGGGGCGATGATAGTCATGAGGCGAAAACTCATGGGGCAATTGGGGGCTGACCCCTCGGCGTTAATCGCCCTGTCCCAAGATATCGCCCAAGGGACATTCTCTGCACGAATAGAATTTCAAGAGACGTCAACGACTTCAACAGATAATGTGGCAACGACCTTGAATCATATGGCTGAGACCTTGCAGGAAAACATTGAAGTATTGCAGGAACGAACGGAATTCTTGAGGAGTACCCAGGCACAACTCCTGGACTTTCAGCATCAGATCGAGGGTATCAACAACTCGCAGAGCGTCATCCAGTTTCTGCCAGACGGCACGATCCTCTCCGCGAACCCGATCTTCCTTGACGTGATGGGGTACACCATGGAGGAAATCCGCAACCAACACCACCGCATGTTTGTCCCGGAGGAGGTGAGGAACACCGCTAGCTACCAGGAGTTCTGGCAAGACCTTGCGGCGGGAAAGGACAATGGGGGGGAGTTTCACCGCCTCCGCAAAGACGGTAAAAGTGTGTGGCTGCAAGCGACGTATACACCGATCAAGGACCCCAACGGCACCGTCTTTAAAATTGTCAAATACGCCACCAATATCACCGAGCAGAAACTGCACAACGCGGACTTTCAGGGCCAGATCGAGGGTATCAACAACTCGCAGAGCGTCATCCAGTTTCTGCCAGACGGCACGATCCTCTCCGCGAACCCGATCTTCCTTGACGTGATGGGGTACACCATGGAGGAAATCCGCAACCAACACCACCGCATGTTTGTCCCGGAGGAGGTGAGGAACACCGCTAGCTACCAGGAGTTCTGGCAAGACCTTGCGGCGGGAAAGGACAATGGGGGGGAGTTTCACCGCCTCCGCAAAGACGGTAAAAGTGTGTGGCTGCAAGCGACGTATACACCCATCAAGGACCCCAACGGCACCGTCTTTAAAATTGTCAAATACGCCACCAATATCACCGAGCAGAAAATACGCAATGACAGCTATCGAGCCCAAATTGCGACTCTTAGTCGAGGGGAGTACTCCGCCGAATTTTCTGCGACAGGCGACCAGGATGAAATTGGCCAGGCGTTGTTAGATTTGACCAGAACATTAGGTCAGGTCACAACCGTTGCTGAGTCCATTGTGCGGGGTGATTTTTCAACAAGAGTAGAAGTCAAGGGACCCCAGGACGTTCTTGGTAATTCTATCAATCTGATGAGTCAAAACCTTAGCGAGACTAAAGAAATTACCAGAAGAGAAAATTGGCTCAAAGAAGGCCAAACTCTTCTCGGGAATGCCATGCGAGGCGAATTATCCGTTGAGGAGCTTACGGACAGATCTCTGTCGACATTGGCTCCTTACCTAGACGCACAGGCAGGCGTGTTCTATGTTAGGGAACGAGGTTCTGAGGAATTGAGGCTATGCGGCACTTACGCATTTGACCGTCGTAAACGTCTGAACAGTACCATTGTTCTGGGTCAGGGAATTGTGGGGCAGGCTGCCAAAGAAAAAAAGGGGTTCATTCTGGAAGAAGTCCCCGACGACCACATCAGGATCGATACGGGTCTTGGTAGTTCTCCTCCCTGTAGCCTCATTGTGGTACCGATCATGTTTCAGGGTACAGTCAATGGCGTGCTTGAGTTGGCTTCGTTGAAGTCTTTTTCTGACAACCATAAGGAGCTTCTTGACCGAATCTGTGAGAGCTTGGGTATTGCGATCAACTTGGCTCAGAACCGCGAGCAGTTAACGGAGGCCTTAAAGACCGCACAAGACCAATCCCAGGCCCTCCAACGTCAGCAAGAGGAAATGGTGACACAGAATGAAGAACTACAGAAGCAAACCGATGCTCTGAGGAATTCTGAAATGGAGCTTCAGGTGCAGAGTGAGGAGCTTCGGGCGACGAACGAAGAACTCAAGAAAAAAGGAGAGACTCTGGTCAAACAAAAGCTTGAGATCGAAGAGAATAGCCGACGAATCGAGCAAGCGAACATAGATGTTGAGAAAAAGGCTCGTGAGCTGGCTCAAGCCAGTAAATACAAATCGGAATTTTTAGCCAATATGTCGCATGAATTGCGAACGCCTCTGAATAGCTTGCTTATTTTGGCCAAAACTCTTGTGGATAATGAAGACGGCAATTTACTCGAGGAACAAATCGAATCGGCTCGCGTCATTCATTCGAGTGGGAAAGACTTATTAAAACTCATCAATGATATTTTGGACTTATCCAAAGTGGAAGCCGGGAAGTTATCGGTCCAATTAGAAACCGTGAGCCTAGAGGACATCTGCCAACGCCTGGCTGGGCAATTTGCGCCATTGGCCAAAGAGAAGGGGAATACCTGGACGATTGATCGAGCGTCCAACCTCCCGGCCACGCTAGTCACCGACCAACTACGCGTCGAACAGATCCTCAAGAATCTTCTTTCAAACGCCCTGAAGTTTACCTCCGGGGGAAATGTGACCTTGCACATTCATCTGATGGACAGTGACACAAGATTACAGCATGCGCAGTTGGAAGCCGAATCCTCCATCGTCTTTTCGGTGGTAGATACGGGCATGGGCATTCCGTCGGAGAAGCAAGCCGCTATCTTTGAAGCCTTTCAACAGGCGGATGGCTCCACCAGCCGTAAGCATGGGGGCACGGGGTTAGGATTGAGTATTTCTCGGGAATTAGCACTGATGTTGGGGGGGGAAATTCAGCTGGTGAGTGAAGTCGGAACAGGGAGTACCTTCTCGTTATATTTGCCACTGGACAGTCGAGACCTGGTGGGTGCCAAACCTGAGCCTCCTGTTAAGACGGTTGAATCAAGAGGAGCGACGTCATCAATCCTGCGAAATGAGGCGGCCACTCCAATTGACGAGGCTCGACCCAAGACCCTGCTGATAATTGAAGATGATCCGACATTTGGCTGTATTTTAGAAAACTATGGAAGCAAACAAGGGTATTTGTGTACCTGGACTTGCTCTGGCCAAGAAGGTTTGCAAGTGGCATTGTCACAAAACCCTTCAGCGATCCTCTTAGATATGACCTTGCCCGATGTAAGTGGAGAAGCCGTCTTAGACGCACTCAAGAAGAATCCGCAGACTCAACATATTCCCGTTCATGTGATCTCTGGCCGAGAGAATCTTGGCGAGTTGCTGACCAAGGGGGCGGCCGGCTATCTCACCAAACCTGTGGATAGTGAGGTCTTGCGAGAAACGTTTGACCGAATGATTCCCTGCCAAGGTGGCAAGGACCTCCCACAGGTGCTTCTCGTGGAAGATGACCTTGTTGTCCAACAGGCGACACAAACCATGCTTGAGCAGCAAGGAGCCCAGGTCGTGGTCGTTGAGACGGCGGAAAAGGCCTTGGTGTCTTTGAAACAAGACGGATGTGATTTATTGATTACGGACTTACGCTTACCAGATATGTCTGGCTTGGAGCTGCTGCGAACCATCAAAGCGGATCCGGAGAGCGAGATCCCCCCTGTGATCGTCTATACAGCCAAGGATCTGTCTCGTGAAGAGCATCAGGAACTGATGGAATACGCGAGTTCTGTTGTGCTGAAAGGCGGGTTGGCTGCCGAACGACTGTTAGGAGAAGTTGGGACGTTTTTTCATCAAACGGATCCTCAGCCTGCACAGCAGCAATTATCTCGAATGGCGGGGGAGCAGGCTGAAGTCCATACGGCTTGTGTAAAAGACCGCCACGTGTTGTTAGTTGATGACGATTTTCGCAATGTCTTTGCCTTATCGAAGGTTTTAAAACAAGCCGGCGCGATCGTGACGATTGCCGATACCGGGGCGTTAGCTTTAGAAAAACTTGAAGTCATCTCCTGCATTGATGTGGTGCTGATGGACATCATGATGCCTGAAATGGATGGCTATGAGACGACTCAACGTATTCGGGAGCATGCGGAATATCAGGATCTTCCAATTATCATGCTGACGGCGAAAAACATGCGAGATGAAGAAGAGAAATGCCGAGCAGCCGGCGCCAATGGCTACTTGAGTAAACCCGTGGACTTCGCACAACTCTTTTCGATCATGGAATCCAGTATGAACACGAAGGCTGGTGCGACCCGATGAGTGCAGCGGATACAGGATTCCCACACTCTTCAGTAGTGAAGCCTTCAACTGTGAAGAGCCAGGGCTCAGTACAACCAAAAATTCTTGTGGTTGATGATCGTTCGGAAAATCTGGTCGCCATGAAAGTCATCTTGAAAAAACTGGATGCTGAATTGGTCATGGTGACATCCGGCGCGCAAGCCCTTTCTGAAATCCTTCGACATGAATTCGCGCTGATTCTCATGGATGTGCAGATGTCAGAAATGGATGGATTTGAAACCGCAGGATTGATCAGAGAATATGAGCCGGCGCAACAGGTGCCGCTGATCTTTGTCACCGCGATCAATAAAGATCAGATGTATGTACAAAAAGGGTATGAATTAGGTGCGATTGATTATGTCTTTAAACCAGTCGATCCAGATATTTTACGAGGAAAAGTTCGCGGATTTTTGGACATGTATCGTGAGAAAATTCGCCTTCGGCAAGTCACAGCCGACTTAGAACAGACGCAAGAGCAGTTGCAGCAGAGTTACCAGGAGGTCCACCAGGCCAAAGCCTATGTTGATAAGATTATTGGCTCCATGGCTGAATCGCTCATCGTCGTGGATGAATCGTTGACAATTCAAGCTATCAATCCTGCCACGAATGCGTTGCTAGGGTATGCCGAGAGAGAATTGTTAGGACAATCAGTCAGTCAGGTCATCGCTGACGGCGCGTTTGTAAACAATTGGCACCAGTTTTTTTCAGAGGTGCCAATGGTGCGAAATCAAGAATTGCTCTATCGTCGAAAAGATGGCTCAACGATTCCCGTGCTCTTTTCTAGTGCGAATATGCATAGGGCGGATGGTGACCCGTGGGGCTTTGTTTGCTTGGCACAAGATATATCTCAACAGAAGCAGAATGCAGAGGAGTTAGCGAAGGCTCGCGACCTTGCTCTGGAAGGTATGAAAGCCAAAGCGGCATTCTTGGCCACGATGAGCCATGAAATTCGCACGCCCATGAATGGGGTGATTGGGATGGCCGGATTTTTGCTGGATTCAGAATTGACGGATGAACAACGCGACTATGCCGAAACCTTAAAAGTTTCTGGCGAATCATTGCTGAATCTGATCAATGACATCTTAGACTTTTCCAAAATTGACGCTGGAAAGTTAAGCCTAGAAACCATTGCCTTTTCCTTACAAAAAGTTGTTGAAGGAGTGGTTGATCTTATCGCGATTCAAGCTCATCCCAAGGGTCTAGAAGTCATGGCGCTGATACATGGACAGGTGCCGATGATGGTGGAAGGTGATCCAGGGCGGTTGCGGCAAATTCTCATCAATTTACTTGGGAATAGTGTGAAGTTTACGGAGGAAGGTGAGATTGCGTTACATGTGAGTGCCGTGAGCCAAGATTCCGAAAATATCCACATTCAATTTGAGGTGGCGGATACGGGTCTGGGAATGACACCAGAAATTCAAACGCGGTTATTTACACCGTTTTCACAGGGCGATGATTCCACGGCTAGAAAATTTGGCGGTACAGGTTTGGGTTTGTCCATTTGCCAAAAACTCGTCAAGACAATGAATGGGGAAATTGACTGTGAGAGTCAGGAGAACCAGGGAACCAAAATTTGGTTTACCGTGCCCTTGCGGCTGTCGGTACCGCAGCCAGGCGTCCCCCTTTCGTCTTTGCCGCCGATTCGTGCTGCGGTGGTCATGCAACATCCTAAGGTGGCAGAAGACGTGGGGAAACATCTTCAGGGGTGGGGAAGCCAGGTGCAATCTATCGGGATGGAATGCGACGTGATTCCTGCTCTGCAATTAGCTGCTCAAGAAAACCGTCCGTATGACCTGCTCATTATCGAAGTGGCAGATTTTGAGCGCTTCGGCAAGCCATTTTTTCAACACCTGAGGCAAGCCGGGAGCCTTACCGCTCTTCGAGTCATTATCGTCACGGCTTTAGGAAAGCCTGGCGATGGGAAATTGGCCCGTGAACTTGGTGCGGCAGCGTATCTCACCAAACCTATTAAACAAGAACAATTATATCAGGCGCTTTGTTTAGTGATGGATCAGCATGCGCCTCAAACCGATGTATCCATGTCCTCGTTAGTGACGCGCCATACGATTGCAGAGCAGGAACACGAGAGTCAGCCTCGTCTACTCTTAGCGGAAGATAATCTGGTGAATCAAAAAGTGGCGGTTCGGATGTTGAAGAAGTTGGGCTACCAAGTTGATGTTGCTGGTGATGGGCAAGAAGCCGTGGATGCATGGGCAGGCACAATATCCTATTGTGCGATTCTCATGGATTGCATGATGCCAGAAATGGATGGGTATGAAGCCACCAGCTTGATCCGCTCAAAGGAAGAGGCAAGCAGCGAAGGAGTTGACGCCACGAAGGTTTCTCCTGCCACCAGGATTCCTATTATTGCGGTGACTGCCAATGCCTTTGACGAAGATAGAGAGAAATGTTTAGCCTCGGGCATGGATGATTTTCTCGCCAAGCCGCTGAAAATTGAAGAATTGCAGGCGATCTTGGAAAAATGGATATCTGTCCCATCGTCTCCTTCCTGACGCCGTTGTTGGCGGATTTTTCTTCTTCAGTCAGATGATGGATCCCATTGGAGCATAATGAACGCCGCACAAGTCCATGAATTGGAAGTAGAATTGTTGTTAGATGCGTTGTCGCGACGATATGGCTATCACTATCAGGAGTATTCAGGAGGATCGTTGGGGCGACGGATTGGGAGTTTTTTGCAGCAACAGAATTGCTCCTCTCCGACCGCGTTATTGCCGTCGATTTTGCATGACCAGACCCTCTTTTGGGAATTTGTCTCACATATCTCAGTTCCCTATACGGAGTTTTTTCGAGATCCAACTTTCTTTTTAACGTTACGAGAACAGGTGATCCCACATTTGCGCACCTTTCCTTTTTTGAATGTGTGGATTGCTGGGTGCGCAACGGGAGAAGAACCCTATTCCCTGGCCGTTTTGCTCTATGAAGAGGGATTGCTTGAGCGCACGCATATTTACTGTACTGATGTGAATCCTTCCGTCTTAGCCAATACACAGGCCGGCGCATATCGAATGGAAAAAATTCATGGGGCGGCAGCGAACTATGAGCAGGCCGGTGGCAAAAAGAAATGGTTAGAATATTTCACCCAAGACGGGACACAAGGAATCATTCAGTCAGAATTCCGAAAGGCCCTTACTATTTCGAAGCATAATTTGAATGGTGATGGGGTCTTTGGCGATATGAATCTTATTTTATGTCGAAATGTCCTCATTTATTTCAATCAGGAGCTGCAACATCAAGTGGGCTCATTGTTCGTCAAGAGTTTAGTTCGGCAAGGCTTTTTGTGTATCGGACAAAATGAATATCTCCAAAGTACCTCCCTATGGCATCGCTTTGAACAACCTGTTCCAACAATCAACGTCTTTCGACTACGTTCGTAATTTAAACATTCTCTCTAAGTTTTTTACTCCTTCGCCCTTTCAGGGATAGGGATGGGGGTGAAGACTCAAACGGAGTTGTTCATGTCTAATAGACGTGGACTTCTTTGCTTTGTCGCTAGTCTTTTTTAGAGCGTTTAGGAAAAATGTCATGAAGGGCTTGAAATTAATGAATCTATGATTATCTTTGTTGAAGATCAAGAACAATCGACGGAATTTTTAATATAATAACCTTCTTGTGATTCTGATGATATTCATAAGAATGCAGAGACAAAAAGAGGTGTGCTGATGAATCCCAATGAAATGACCATAAAACTGCAAGAAGCCTTACAAACTGCTTCAGGTTTGGCCATGCGACGTAACCATCAGGGCATCGATGTCGAACATTTATTGATTGCTTTAATGGAACAGCCCGATGGATCGACAATACCTATTCTGGAGCAGGCCGGTGTGTCTCCAAAGTCCGTAAGCAATGCAGCAGAGCAAGCGCTTCAAAAAATTCCCCAAGTTCAGGTGAGCGGTTCCGCTCCCGGCCAAGTACATCTCACACCACGATTAGGGAAAGTTTTCAATCAAGCTGAAACTGAAATGAAAGAGCTTCGAGACGAATTTCTGAGTGTGGAGCATGTATTGCTGGCTATGGTGGAAGAAGGAGGGGTCTTTGGGCCCTTGGGCTTAAAACGGGAAAAGGTGTTCGAGGGGCTCCAACATGTACGAGGGAATCAACGAGTGACAAGCCAAGTCCCTGAGGGGACCTACCAATCCTTGGAGAAATATGGCCGAGACCTAACACGATTTGCAAGTCAGGGTAAATTGGATCCGGTGATTGGTCGGGATGAAGAGATTCGGCGAGTCGTCCAAATTTTATCTAGACGAACCAAAAATAATCCGGTGCTCATTGGGGAACCCGGCGTAGGGAAAACGGCTATTGTAGAGGGACTGGCCCAGCGAATTATTAAAGGAGATGTCCCTGAAGGGTTGAAGCAAAAGCGACTTGTCGTACTAGATATGGGGGCATTGGTTGCTGGAGCGAAATTTCGTGGAGAATTTGAGGAACGGTTGAAAGCTGTCTTAAAAGAAGTCCAAGCTTCGCAAGGCCAAATTTTGTTGTTTATCGATGAATTGCATACGGTCGTTGGAGCTGGGGCGGCGGAAGGGGCCATGGATGCCGCCAATTTACTGAAACCTATGTTGGCTCGTGGAGAAATGCATCTCATTGGTGCCACCACCCTGGATGAATATCGCAAACATATTGAAAAAGACGCCGCTTTAGAGCGACGTTTTCAACCAGTTGTGGTTGATCAGCCATCGGTTGAAGATACGATTTCCATTCTACGTGGACTTCGAGAACGGTACGAAGTGCATCATGGTGTCAGGATAAAAGATTCCGCACTCGTCGCGGCCGCAAGATTGTCGCATCGTTATATTGGAGACCGCTTTTTACCAGATAAGGCCATTGATTTGATTGATGAATCGGCTGCCAGACTGCGTACCGAAATCGATAGTATGCCAGCCGAAATGGATGAGATCTCCAGGAAAGTATTGCAGCTAGAAATTGAAAGGGAGGCATTAAAAAAAGAAACCGATCCAGGGAGCCAAACACGATTGGTTAATCTGGAACAAGAACTAGAAGTAAAACAACAAACGTTAGCTGACCTAAAAGCCCAGTGGGATGCTGAAAAGTCATCAGTAGGGAAACTGCAAGAATTGCGTCAATCAATTGAAAGTGTCAAACAGGATATTGAGCAAGCTGAACGACAGTATGATCTTAATAAGGTGGCAGAGTTGCGCTATGGGTCTTTACCTCGTTTAGAAAAAGATATGCAAGAAGAAGAAGAACGCCTGACAAATAAAAGTCAGGAGAGCCGCTTGTTAAAAGAAGAAGTGGATGAAGAAGATATTGCTGAAGTGGTCAGCCGTTGGACGGGCATTCCTGTGAGCCGTCTGATGCAAGGTGAAATGGAAAAACTTTTACATTTAGACGACCATTTGCATAAACGTGTGATTGGACAAGATGAAGCTGTCAGAGCTGTAGCTGATGCTGTGCTGCGAGCAAGATCTGGAATCAAAGATCCTAATCGCCCCATTGGTTCCTTCTTGTTCCTGGGGCCGACTGGTGTGGGGAAGACTGAATTAGCGCGAGCCTTGGCTCATACTCTCTTTGATGATGAATCCAATTTAGTGCGTATTGATATGTCCGAATATATGGAAAAACATACCGTGGCTAGGTTGATCGGCGCACCTCCAGGATATGTAGGCTATGAAGAAGGCGGACAGCTGACAGAAGCGGTGAGGCGCAAACCCTTCTCAGTCATTTTGTTTGATGAAATTGAAAAAGCGCACAATGACGTATTTAATGTTTTGCTTCAAGTTTTGGATGATGGGCGTTTGACAGATTCTCAAGGTCGAACGGTAGACTTTAAAAATACCGTGCTGATCATGACATCCAACTTAGGGAGTCAAGAAATTCTAGAAGCCCAACAACAGAACATGGACTATGAAGGTATTCGGTCTGTGGTTCTTCGAGAAATTCAACAACATTTTCGTCCGGAATTTTTGAACAGGGTCGATGAAGTGGTAGTCTTCCATCCATTGACCCAGGCTGAACTCGGACCAATTGTAGAAATTCAATTGGGACGCCTACGCGCCAGGTTGGCTGATCGACAGATGACGCTGGAGCTGACTCCGGAAGCGGTAACCGAATTGGCATCTCGGGGCTATGACCCGGTTTATGGGGCCAGGCCGTTGAAACGACTCATCCAACAAGAAATTGAAACGCCCCTGTCCAGATTGATTATTCAGGGTAAAGCGGTGGATGGACAAACAATTGTAGGTGATGTTGTCGACGGCAAGTTTGTGCTGTCCGCCAAAGAAACAGTTGAGGCATAATTTTTCTCAAAATGAATGAGGGAAAGCCTTTCTTTTTCCCTGTTCCTTCTCTCTTCAAGATGTCGTCATACCGAGCTGAATGCCTATTACAAACCGTGTAAGGCCGGTTAAAAAAGCCTCTCCGCCATTACTCTCGACATTTTTTAACTAGAATCCATCTTCTCCGTTATCTCTTTTCCTGCCAATGCTGGCATCCCGGCAATTTCAATATGCTCTTAGCCGTTTAACTTTATTCAACGTGTGCGACGAGCTATTGCCCTAATAATAATTGCTTGAAGAAGAATAAGATGGATGCCCGATAAAAATATCGAGTGTAACTGTGGGAAAGCAACTGTTCCCAAATGCGGCTGGTTATTGGACGGCTTGGAGGGTGATTTTTACGGTGCGTTCCTTGTTGTTGCGACGAAAACCGACGGTGATGCGGTCGCCAACATTGTGACGGTCTAAGATTGTCGCGAGGTCATCAAAGTTTTGAACTGAGTCGCCGTCTATTGAAGTAATGATGTCACCTAAGCGAATTTTTCCTGAGCGCAGCTCTTGAAGACTTTGTAAGCCCGCTTTTTCCGCAGCGCTACCCCCCTGCACACGGGCGATGACAATGCCCTTGATACCCCAACGATTGGCAATAGAATCAGGAATGAGGGAAATGCCAAGTCCAGGACGAATGACTTTCCCGTATTGAATCAATTGTGGCACGACACGTTTGACAATGCCGACTGGCACGGCAAAACCAACACCAGAAAATGCACCACTCGGACTCATGATTTGGGTGTTGACGCCAATGAGTTTTCCGGAACTGTTTAAGAGCGGACCTCCGGAATTGCCTGGATTGATAGCGGCATCTGTTTGAATGGCCCCTTCAATAGTGCGGTCATTGATTGATTTTATTGATCGACCTAATGCGCTGACGACTCCCGTTGTGAGTGTATGATCGAGCCCAAATGGATTGCCAATGGCCAAAACATGTTGCCCGACTCGAAGGTTTTTTGAATTGCCGATCTCAAGGGGGTAGAGTTGGTTTTTTGCGGACTTGATTTGTAGGACGGCTAAGTCGTGATCAGGGTCCACACCAACTACTTGAGCGTCATGGGTAGATTGGTCGTCCAAGATGACTTGAATCGAATGGGCTCCATATATCACATGAAAATTGGTGACAATGTGCCCTTGGGTATTCCAGATAAAGCCTGACCCAGAACCTTGTGGTACTTCAAAAGTATTGAGTGACCAGAAGTCGCGGCGGACAGCCGTATTGGTGATATAGACTACGGATTTGGCAGCCTTTTCAAATACGTTGATGGTTTTGAGTTCTTCCGCACTTAGCGATTGATTAGTCGTTAAGTACAAGAAAGAGGAACGTGTTTGACCTATACCCGAAGCTACCTGAGCATCGACAGGCGGGCTAAGGGAATAAAGAAGGACTACAATGAGGAGCATAAACATGTACCATAAAGAAGTGCGAGATATCATGTTTGGAGTCGTATTAGAAAGTGCAGTGCAAGGGATGGTTTCATTCATTGATGATGTGTATTGACTTTTTTTGATCATTCGCCCATAACTTGCACAACGAGTTCACGGGTTCGTGCACGAGTATCAAAATCAATTAAGACGATCTGTTGCCAGGTGCCCAATGTTAGAGTTCCTTGTACAATAGGTATGGTTAGGGAAGGACCTTGTAATTGTCCGCGCAAATGAGAATGCCCATTATCTTCGCCATGGTTCCTGACATTATGTTGCCATTCGTGTTTGGGAGGAATAAGGCCATCCCAAAAGTTTTTCGTGTCTGCTCGGATGCCAGGTTCGTCTTCGATGATCATGACGCTAGCAGTCGTATGTTTCACAAACAATGTCAATGTTCCATTGGAAACCCCGGATTTACTCAGGATATTATTCACAGACGCGGTCAGATTTTCTATACGAGAACCCCCTGTCATTGAAACTTGTTGCATGTGTGTCGAGACCGTCATAATAGATTAGGCCTTTACCGAGATCAGGTAGCTTCGTTCAGCAGTCGAAAGTTTTCCGCCGCGGGCTTGTCGCAATATATTGGTAAAACACCCTTCACGAGTTAGCCGGCATATGGTCGTCAAGACCTCTCGAGTGACAATTTTTTGTTTGGTGAGTTGGCGGAGATATGCAAACGCTGCCTGAAAACTTTCCTCTGAACGGACATAATAATCTTTGCCACGTCTATGATTGCTATAGGCTTCAAGCTGTTCGCACGCGACTAAGATTTCTCCCAATTGGTGCATCCAGGCGGGGGCTGTGTCCAATTTTTCTGGATAATAATAATACAACATGACTCTTTCCATCCAAGGCGCCCATGTGATTCCTATGTCTGGCAAGGTGGTTTTTACCAGACGGAGATATCTTTTGAGGCGTTTAGCAAACCCTAATCGCATCTCAATGTGGTCTTTGACAACTGCGGTCAGTGAGAGCCCCTCTTTTTGAAGTTCATCTTTATATCGTGTAATAAAAGCTTGGGATTCTCGGCCATATGGTGTTTGGGGAAATTTGGCACGCCATTCCCGTGGTCTCGTAGGGATGTTCTTGTTTTTTGCCCATGACCAAATTCTGCCAAAGAGTTTCGAGTCCAGGCCCGCTCGCCCCATGTCATGCAGTAAACAAGCAACTTCAAATTGTTTAAGACGAGGAAGAGGATGGCCTAATGATTCGGCAACAGGGACACACATCCGTGCAGTGCGATGGGCATGGGCTTTGTCATAGCCCGAGAGCGTTCTTTCGGGGAGCACTGGATGTGGAACATCATAAAATTTTAGGAGGGATGCAACTTGAAGTCTTGTAAGAAAAGTGTGTGATCGTTTCAAAACAGTAGCTGAGAACAAGAAGAGGTAAAATAGGAAAATATGTGTTTGGGATAGGAATATGGCTCAGGAAGTCATTTTACTCAGAATATCTTATCGATCTTGAAAGGGTCAAGAAAGATCAAGGGTCAGATAAAGACATTTTGGACGAGTCCGTTTACTCTTGCCCTGCTTCTTGTACAATGGTTCTAGGTGAATTTGCGATCGAAGAAAGTTTCGCCGTTTCTTCTATTGCTCATGACATTTTGAAGATTTCCACTATCGTAAGGTCGTATTGGAAATCATGCATTTCAAACTGAGATGAGTGATAGACTTTTTATGAGTGTTCTTTCGTGCACTATTCAATAAAAAAGATAATCCTGTGGGGGAGTCTTGGAGCGTTCGCTATCATTGGAACGCTCATTATCCTTCCGTGGTTTATCAATCCTGATTATTTACAGAATGTAGCGCTACAGCAAATTCGACAAGCCTTAGGATCTCATGTTCAAGTGGGTCGAACTTCGTTGGCTTTGTTCCCATCCCCACATATTTTTATTTCCGATATTGTGGTGAAAGAAGAAGTAGCCTCACATGCTGTATTTCGAGCCAAATCCATGAATCTTGAACTAGGAGTTGCGCAATTATTTCAGAAAAAACTCGAAGTCCGAGAGCTTGTACTTGATCATCCAGAAATTGAGATTCGTCGTGATGAGTTTGGTGTCTGGCGGTTTTTATCGCATTCTCATGAAGGTTCGGCTTTAAGCTCTCTGGCTTCATTCCTTATATTAGGAAAGATTGAAATCACGAATGGAAAGATCATTGTGATTGATGAATCACCATCAGAGACCGTGCGAGGCGTGGTATTGGAAAATGTGGCATATATGTCAGAAACCTCTTACGACGATATGGCAGTAGTTTCAGCACTCACAGTATCTGGCAAGCTTCGACAGACTCGAAATTTTGCATTGTTTCAGCTGGCAGGTACCTTTGACGCAACCTCAAATATGCCCCTGGCCTCTAAGAATTACCAGAATCTGGTTTTTGAAAAGTTGGCATTTACTGGGAATATGAGCACAGACAATATTGATATGAATCAATTGACTGAACTCGTTTCCAATGGAGATCCTTTTGCAAAATTTCCTGGAAGACTTGGGGCGAAATCCCAGATTACATGGATAAAGAAAGACACAACTTCCCAACTTCGTTTTTCTAATATTGTTTTGACCAATCCGGCCATTACTCTAGCGGGTAATGCCACGATTGAAGGTCTTAAAGATGGGAACCACATGACATCAGTGTCGTTGCGTTCCTCAAGCCTCGACCTTGATATTGTTCGAAAGGCCATCTCTGAAAAATGGTTACCTGATCCCCTTCGTCATCTTTGGGAACAAGGTGAATGGGGAGGGAAATTGACCGTAGCAGATGCGCGAGTGACTAGTTCAACTCGAACCGATGTTGGCACATCCGTAACAGGAACGTTTCAACTCAATGAAGGATTTGTGTCCATTCCGAACTGGCCAATGATTGATCACGTTCGAGGTACGGTAGTGGTTGACCCAGATCGAATACATCTTACCGATACTAAAGGGACATATGATGGGATTCCTGTGGATGTGACCAAAGGGGTGTTTTTATTAAAAGATCCAGGTATGTGGGGTGATATTGAAATCGAGGGGCCGGTTCCTGCTGAAAAGGTCTGGAGTTTCATTCGCAAATTACCATCCTCTTCGGAGACCTCTGATTGGCAACGTTGGAATGTCTCTCAAGGAACAGGCCGTCTTCGTCTCGCTTTTTCCGGAGAGGTCTTGGACGGGTCAGGTTTGGACTTTCAGCATGGGGATTATGAACCCGCGAATGTTGTCTTTCACATTCCAGGTCTGTCTTATCCTCTTTCGAATGCTCATGGAAAAATTGCATTTTCTCCTGACAGTACGGTATTCGAAGGAGTGGAAGGACGTATGGGTCTATATCCCTTTACCCTGAATGGGACAATTGTCCATCAGAATATTCTTCGTTTAGAGCCATTAGTTATCACTGCAGGAATAGATGGGAAGGAACTCCTGCCTCCCTCATCTGAATCTAAGCTTCAGGTAATGGGGCCTCTTCATGCTTCAATGACATTGCGGGGACCAGTGAGCCATTTTAATTTCAAAGGCAAGATCGATGGAGGAGACGCAAGAATCAGTATTCCTGCTCTTTTGCGAAAAGAAGTAGGACAAGCCAGCATTCTAGAAATTGAAGGAGATTTTCATAGAAAAGGGCTTGTTCGATTTGAACGAATTGAATTAGCCATGTTGCCGCTTCGTTTTCGCGGACAAGGCGTGGGAAGAGTGGGGGCAGCCTGGAGTTGGAAAGGACGTCTTGATTCTGGTCCCATCTCAATGGGCGTCCTTCCGGAAAAGGTCCAGTTGTTGGGCAATGCCATTCAGTCGGGAATTTTAGAGATCCAATTAGACGGAAATGGTGTGGGGCAAGATTTGAACAAATGGAATATGAAGGGATGGGTGGCTTTAACGGATGGAGTCATGGCTATCCCTGGCATTCAAGAATCAGTTGAAAATATCTTTGTTCGGTTACGCCTTGATAAGGAGCTATTAGAGTTAAAGCGAATGGAGTTTCATATCAAGGACAGTAAGGCGGTGGTGACAGGATTTGTAAAACAATGGCAGACGACCCCTCAGGTGAGTGTCTTATGGAATGCTCCACGATTTGACCTTGATTTGTTGATTCCAAAAAATGAACGGTCTGTGCTACGTGATGGTGTTGAATGGTTAGCTACCCATGGAAAGCTAGAAGGATCTTTATTTATAGAGCGCCCTAAGTATTCCTCTTTTTCCGGCAAGTCCTTATCTGCTGTCGTCAAGGTTCATGACAACCTGGTGTCCATTGATAATATTCAGAGCATGGTGGAAAAAAATGGGAATATAAAGGGCCGAGTTTTTGTCCATCTTCCTCCTGGTAAGCCAGCAGCCGTGCGTGTTTCATTTGACGGCAAGGCACTCCCATTTGAAAAAATCTTAGCTGTCATGGGTGATGATCAGAATGTGGTTTCAGGCACCTTCAATATTCGTGGAAAGATTCAAGGACATGGACGTGATAAAAGAGGGATCATACCCACTTTGCACGGGGGAGCTGAGCTTTCCTTACGAGATGGCTATGTTCGGCAAGGAACGGTCTTCCCAAAAATACTGAAAATTCTTAATCTTCCCCACATACTTAGAGGAAAGGTGAGCTTTAAAAAAACTGGATTTCCCTATGATTCCGTTGACGCAACATTAAAGGTAGAAAGAGGGAATTTCTCAACAAAAGATTTTCTTTTGCAAAGTCCAGTAATGAAGGCTACGATCGCTGGAGCCTATGATTATAAAAGAGATCACCTGGACGGTATAGCAGCCGTCAGTCCATTTGGGGCCTACTCCAACATCTTACAGTCAATCCCCCTGTTTGGAACAATTTTTTCTGGTGATCGGAAAGGGATTGCCACAGCCATGTTTAGCTTGATTGGGCCCTTGAAAGACCCCCTGGTAACGTATATGCCAAAGGAATCTTTAAAGAATGGGTTGACGGGACTTGCCCAACTAGCTTTTGATGTTTTAAAAAATACAGTTCTTGCGCCTGTTAAGGTCTTGGATGGGGTGAATAAGGTGCAGGGAGTGACTATACCCGAGTCCTCAGGCTCGCTGCCGCCAAACTTAGGCAAACCAGAAAGAAACCATGGAACAAAGTAAAAAGAAAAAATCGAATAAGGAGACCTTGAACAGATCTTGTATAGAAAAGAGTACAGGTCAATGTGCAATTCCTTGATATGGCAATCGGTCATGAAAGGTCACTGTGATGGTTCCTACAGTTGAATGGAAAGAGGCTCAGGTTCGGATCTTAGATCAACGTAGGTTGCCAGGCGAGGTCCGTTTCCTTGCTTGTGACGATTATGAATGCGTAGCTGAAGCAATTCGCGACTTGAGTGTGCGTGGCGCGCCTGCCATTGGAGTGACTGCGGCATTGGGAATTGCCCTAGGGGCCAGACAATACACAGAGTCGAGTTTTGCCGCGTTTGAACAGCATATGAATACTGTTTGTGAAACACTAGCTGCAACACGGCCCACGGCTGTCAATCTTTTTTGGGCAGTGGATCGAATGAAACAAGTATTGAGTTCCACGAAATCTCGCTGTGTTGAAGAATGCCAACAGCTATTAATAAATGAAGCCTTATCCATCCTTGAAGAGGATGTTCGTATCAATCAGACGTTGGGGAAATATGGTGCAGCATGCATACGAGATGGTGATGCTATACTCACTCATTGTAATGCCGGGGCCTTGGCCACTGCTGGCTATGGGACAGCGTTAGGGGTTGTACGGGCTGCATGGGAGGAAGGTAAACACCTTCACGTATTTGCAGATGAAACTCGCCCAGTGCTTCAAGGTGCTCGATTAACGGCTTGGGAACTCCAACAAGATGGTATTCCCGTAACAGTGATAACCGATAATATGGCTGGAGCCCTGATGCAAAAGCAGCAGATTCAATGTTGTGTCGTTGGCGCTGACCGTATTGCAGCAAATGGTGATGTGGCGAATAAAATTGGGACGTATTCTGTTGCCGTATTAGCAAAAGCTCACAATATTCCTTTTTATGTCGCAGCGCCACTTTCGACGATAGATTTGGCCACGGTTGATGGAGATGCTATTCCCATTGAAGAACGGCATTCTTCTGAAGTGACTCAGATACATGGGAGTCGAACAATTGCACCGGATGGAGTTTCCGTATGGAATCCAGCTTTTGATGTGACTCCTGCAAATTTAATTGCAGGAATTATTACTGAGCGCGGGATTTTGTCTCCTCATGAATTGCCAACCCAGATTACGCCGCACAAACTCGTGCGGTCCGAGTTTAAAGAATTTGGCTGAGGACTTTCGAGAGATCTAAAATATTATAGGGTTTTGCTATAACACCAGAAAATCCAAATTTCTCAAAACGCGCCATCACTGGATCATTAGAATAGCCACTTGAGACAATGACTGCTGCTTCAGGGTGTAACGCTTTAATTTGTCTAAGCGTTTCTTTCCCTCCCATGCCACCTGGAATCGTGAGATCTAGGATTGTCGCTACATAGGGCTTGCCTTCTTGAAAGGCCTGACTGTAGTCACTGAACGCTTGTTCTCCATCGCTAGCAAAATCGACCTCAAAGCCAAGATGCTGGAGCATTTGCCCAAGGACCTCTCTGATTTCTTCTTCATCATCCATGACAAGGATATGTCCTTTGCCGTAGACCAATTCTCGTGGGGCCTCATCCCGTGAAGTTTCTTTTGTAGATGAGGCAGGGAGGTAGAGCGTAAAACAAGCCCCTTGGCCAAGTGACGATGAGACCGTAATATGTCCCTCGTGCCGTTTAACAATTGAATAGGTTGTCGCTAATCCCAGTCCACTTCCTTTTTGTTTCGTTGTAAAGTAGGGGTCAAAAATTTTGGAGAGATGATCTTGAGGAATACCGATGCCTTGATCGGTGACAGAAACTCGAACATAGTTGCCTTCCTTGAGTGGAAGTTCTGATGATGACTCGATTGAATCATTCGCCACAGTGACATCAATCACACCGCCTTCGGGCATCGCCTGCTCCGCATTAATGACCAGATTTTGCAATACCTGGCTAATTTGCCCTTCATCGACTACAACGGGCCAAACCTGTTCGGGAATCTGCAGACAACAACGCACACTTGAGCCTCGCAATGCGAATTCCACGGTATCGCCAATAATTGAAGAGATTGATGTCGTGCTTTTAACTGGAGCTCCCCCCTTCGCAAACGTTAAAAGTTGTTTTGTCAAATCACGAGCGCGGAGGCATGCCTTTTCAGCTGCACTCAATCGTTCAACAACGGACTTGTTAGGGGAGGGGGCTTTGCCCGTGATCATTTTGGCTAATCCAATATTGGCAAAAACTGAGGTTAAAATATTATTGAAGTCATGCGCGATGCCTCCGGCCAAAAGACCAACCGATTCAAGTTTTGTGGCCCGTAAGCGTTCTTCTTCTAAGCGCTTTTGTTCTGTGATATCTCGTGTCACAATGACACCCTTAATCGTGCCTGTGCTGGTTCGAAATGGATGGATATGACTTTCAAACCAACGCCATTCCCCCTGTTTGGCTTGCAGTCGACAAGTCAAATCAATTTCTTGGAGTGATCGGATATGCGTATAAAATGATTCGGTGAGCAGTTGTCTTTCTTCAGGATACACGAAGTCAAAAAAGCTCTTCCCCAACATATCAGTAGAACTGTAGCCAAGAACAGCAGAACAATTGGGGCTGATATAGTGACATACTCCCTGATTGCTGATTTCAATGATTAAGTCATAGGCATTCTCTACGATGGCCCGGTAGCGTTGTTCACTATCTCGTAACGCCTCTTCCGTCTTTTTTCGTTGGAGCTCACTGGCGGCCCTGGCTGCAAAGATTTGTACAATAGATTTGGCGACATGAGGATTGCCAATTGGTTTCTGGCTCAAGACTAATAATAAGCCGATGATATGGCCGGCCTGTCCACGAAGGGCATTTCCCATATAACTTGTCACCTGCCATGAAGATAGTTCTGAGGTTGAAGGAAAGAGGGGGAAGGAAATATTATTCCATGTACAACCTTTTACGCTGCTCAACTCATTCAAAAGTAGGGGGGGCGGAGACCATATAAAATTTTCAAGAAAACTGCCATTTGCCAAAACCCCCACAGTTTGTGCCTGGGGCGAGGTGGAGTGATCAAGGTCTGCAAGAATCACATAGGGAGTATTGATTGCTTGGGAGAGATCTTTTAGGAGAGCTCGTAAAAAGGCAATACTTCCAGGTGTTGGGTCACTTTGTGCAATTTTTCGTAGGGCTTCTTCAATCCGTTTTTGATCGGTAATATCTTTGACCACCGATATGGCACCCCACTGAATGCCTCGAGAATCAAATAAGGGATAGCAAGACACGAGGTAGTGCCCTTGCATTAACGGAAAAGACGTTTCGACAATAGCCGATAGTGCTCCGGCTAAAACGGTTTCCCAAGGTGGAGGACTTTGAGGAAGTTTGGTGCCGTAATAGGGAAAGCTATAATGCTGGCCGATGATGGGGCCTATGTGAGATTCGACCTGATCCCGAATCGCTCGATTGGCCCAAACAATCAGTCCGGTCTGATCTAAGATCATGACATGATCCGTTAACGCATCAAAGGCTTGCTCCCATTTCTCGGTGGTTTCCGAATGAGTAAATGGAGCCATATGAGGGAGGGTCTTATTCATAAAAAAAGAGAGTCCACATTGACGTTTAATCTTTATGATGTTGTTACCAAACCACGTTGGCAAAAAGCTCGGCGAGTTCAGGATCAAGGCTTTTCCCTGCTTCCTGACGGATTGTCTCTCGGGCTTCTGGCACCGGCATCACCTTGGGGCTATCTCTGCTGGTAACTAAATTATCAAAGGTATTGGCTAGACAAACGATTCGAGCGGGAAGAGGAATGTTGTCGCCAGCAAGTCCATCAGGAAATCCTGAGCCATCAAATTTTTCGTGATGGGAGAGAATAATTTGTTCTACGGAAGGGTGAAAGGGAATGCTTCGAATAAACTGTGCGCCGATTGTCGGATGACATGTCATCATTTCTTGCTCTTGGTCAGATAGAGAATGGTTTCCAGCTATGAGACGATCATGAATCCCAATCTTTCCAATATCATGCAAATAAGCTCCAAGGTTGATGGCATCACGATCTTCTTTGCTTAATTGGAGATGTTCAGTCAATAACGAAGCATAAAAATTCACACGGCTTGCATGTTGGACTAATTCAGGATGCTTCGCCCCTAAGAGCGTTTCAATATTGGCCATGGCCGTTTTGACATCAATGCCTGAGACCCAGAGATTGCCTAAGGCTTGAAGAGCATCTTGAAGGGAAGAGAGTCGTTTCCGCCGCTCCAGTGCTTTTTTGATTATTTCTAATAATTCTGAAACATTAAAGGGTTTGAGAATATAGGCGGCTACGCCGTGACGGATGGCGTCAATGGCTGATTGCAATGTGCCATAACCAGTAATAATCACGACATCGACATCGTGTCCATTTTCCCTGATTTTGGCGAGAAGATCTGTGCCGGGTTGGTCTGGAAGTTTCAGGTCGAGTGTGACAAGGTCAATGGGATGCGTCGCAAGGATTTGCTCTGCGACTTCGGCTCGATCAACAGTATAGAGATTAAAATAGGGGGAAAGAACGAGTTTTAAGGCCTCTCGCGGACCTTGCTCATCTTCAACGATTAAAACATTTGACTGAGGGACAGAAGAGTCTGCAAGCTCTTTATTCATTCACTACGCCCTTTTCCAGTTATGGCACCTCATGAAGACGGATAAAAAAGCAATCATTCAAGAGAGAAAAAGAAATACCTGTTCTGGAAATTTTAGGAGAAGTGTCTATACTTTAAAGATTACGTCTGATTAGCCAAAGTTAACCTCCTTGTGAAAATAATCTACTATGAGCTAACAACGCTAATTGTGGCATATTTGTCTCTGAAAAAGCTATGGACGGATACCCGGCCGCAATTGAAACGCTTTATTTTTGACCTCAAGATCTTGAAAAAGTTGTTGATACAAATCTTTCGCAACAAGATTGATGAGCCGATCCACATCTTGTGGGTCAAAAGTCACCACACGATCCGACCCTTTTGCTCCTAAGACCATTCTCACGGTACTTTCATCAATAGCATTGAGTGCTTCAAATCGAACCCTCATGTCAACGATAATATCCGTAAACCCAAATCCGCTCTTGGCATTGGCTTTCAGGGATAATACGGTTCCTGTGAGGGTAACGTCGCTTGAACCACTGTCTGTGCGAGAAGCCTGCCAAGGTCGTTGTTGCAGGTATTTGACGGCAAGGTTAGCCATTCCTTCAGAAATGTCTCCATCCCAGGCATTGAAATGAGTAACTCCTCCCCAAAAATGTGTCCGAGCGCCAAGGCGAGTTTTTTCTGGTCTGGCATCTTTAAAAGGTTCGACCAGGATTGTCAAATCCTGTTCTTCGCCTGTGGGGTCTACCGCCAGAGCGTGCGGTTCGAAATTGATGGTGTGCCCCGTACCTTGACATCCGGCCAAGAGAAGCGTGCCAACAATGCTCAGAATGAGTCGCATGCAAAGGGATGGTTTCTTCACCAATTGATCCTCCGTACATTGAGATGGAAAAGGCGATGTTGACATCAACGTAGAAACATTCTCATAAATGAGAGGGAGATTTCAAAAACGGATAAAGACCATAAGCTCTTGAATATTCTAACCTAAAAGGGGAGTCAATTTAAATATCAAAGTCGTACTGCATCTAGGAAGTTGTCTATCCCTTGACTTTCTTCTAAATCCCTTGACAGTATCCTCTCCTTTATTTCTCATTTCATAAATGAAAGATATTTGCTTATGTGGAAAAGGAATTTTCTCTTTAGGGCCAATGAAGCTGTTCCTTTAGAGCAAACCGAAAATGAGTTGTTTCACGATACCGACCCAGCTTTGGATAGCTCAGGGTTGGAAATGGACACATACCTTTCTGTATGGCTTCAAGGTGATGGGGATGAACAAGCTCCTACCATCTATACCAATGTATATGTTCGCACGGCCACATTAGACCCTGTGAAAAAAGTTGGCTTTCTTCAACCGCTGCAAGGGCGGACCCATCAAATAAAAAATATGTTGTCTCCTCAACAGAAACAATATCTTCGCGGTTGGCTATCAACATCCTATCCACTTGCTTGGCAAGAAGCCGAAGAACAATTTCAATCTATTTTTTCTGACTAATATCCCGCACTTTTTTATCATGTTCTATGTATTCTGCTCAATTGAGGTGCCTGAGAAATGATTATTGTTGTGACTCTTCACCCAAGCTGAGTTATGTAATATGGATCTGACGACAAATGTGCTAATTGTTGGTGGGGGTGGAGGCGGCGCCGTTCTAGGAATCGCCTTAGCTAGAAAAGGTATTTCCAATATCGTATTGGAGCAAGCGGCTGGACCTCCACAAGGTCTTCGGGGAGAAATTCTTCAACCCAATGGCCAAGCCTTGCTTCATAATCTTGGCTTGCTGGATACCTTACCCGTAGAAGCCTCGAAGCCGGTGAGATTTTTCCATTTTCTTAAAAGTGGAGGGCAGCGTCTATGTAGTATTGATTATGATATGCTGTCTCCTCCCTTTAATCGGGCCCTAGTGATGTGGCCCAATGTTGTCCATCATAGTATTCTTGATTGTCTTCAGAAAGAAAATCCTCAAGGGGTCCATTTTAATGCCAAATTCCAATCAGTGTTGCGTGATGGCGCACAGATTGTTGGTGTGCAAGCCGAAATGGATGGTGTTACGGTTCAAATAGGCTCACAAGTGGTAGTAGGTGCTGATGGACCTTTCTCTCGAGTTCGGGAGGCCTTGAATATACCTGTTTCCTTACACCGCTACCATGATAGTTACCTAGTCGCGGCATTGGACTCGCCCGAAGACCTGCATGAAGGGCAATATTTTGTCGGGCAGCAGACTATTTTAGGGGTGTTTCCCGCTCCTGGGCAGAAGGCCTATGTCTTGTATATGGTTTCGTCAGATTCCCTGACACAGTTGAAAGCCCAGGGGGTGGCTCCTCTTCGAGAACAATGGAAAACGATTGCTCCAAATCTAGGGTCGCTCTTTGATGCCTTTGAAGATTGGCAGCAAACCGCATATATGGGCACGGGGCGTGTCCGGGCAAAAACATGGGTCAAGGATCGGGCCGTCATTATGGGGGATGCTGCGCATGGCATGAATCCCCATGCTTCCCAGGGAAGAATGCAAGCCATGGTGGATGCGATCACTCTTGCGGATGTCTTGGAAAACTGTGAGCGATCACAGGATTGGTCTGCGAAATCCCTTAAGCCTTTTGAAAAAATGCGTCGCTCTCAAGTCACCATGTTGCAACGGTTAGCAGATGAAGAAGTATTTTTTTGGAATACAGGCAATCCCATCCTGACGACGTTACGAGACCGTGTCTTTCGAACTATCGATTCCAATCCTCGCTTGCAATATCAAATCCTTACTGCAACAGCAGGTTTACGGACAACTCCTCCGTTTGGATGGCTTGATCGCTTTCAAGCGGCAGGCTTCCTGCCAGATCCTCGAGCCAATCATGTCCCTGCCCATACCCAATTTGGTTAGGGCTTTTTAGCGATGACGGCTGTCCCGCCTTTACAGTCATTAGATCTTCCTGAAGAGGTTCAGGATGTCCTGGCTCACTTTGTTGGTCAGATTGAACAACAATGGCACCAAGACATGGATGGACTGCTTCTCTATGGTAGCGCTGCGAGAGGTGACTTTATTGTGGGCCGCTCGAATATCAACATACTTCTCATCGTTCAAAATGTATCCGTTAATCAGTTACAACAAGTTGCACAATTGCATAAAGAATGGGGGAAGCATCAAATTGTGGCTCCGTTATTGATGACAAAAGATGATTTAGAAAGGGTGCCACAACTTTTTCCTTTAGAATATCTTCAAATGATCCAGCACTATGTAGTGTTAGCTGGACAAGATCCATTTGGCGAAGTTGATCTGGACAAAGCGAAATTGAGTTGGCAATGTGAACAAGAATTAATGGCGAATCTTTTACGCGTGCGACAACGATTTATTGAAGGTGAAGGGCGGAATGAGGCCATTCAAGCCGTACTGATCCTTTCTATCACCACAGTGGTGTCTTGTCTTCGTGGGCTGGTATATTGCCTGGGGCATACTACCCAAAGTAAAGATCTAATGATTCTTGAAATGTTTCAGGACGTATTGCAATTTGACTCCTCTCGCTTCATTCAGGTGTTGAATATCAAAAGAGGACTCAGTAGCCCTGGCTCATTAGAATGGACAAAGACCTACGAGCGTTATCTACAAAGCCTGGAACAATTGATGGAGCGAGTTCAGAAGATTCGCCAAGAAGGTTCGTGATTATGTTTGCGCGCCTCATACTCACCGGCCTCTTCCTCAGTAACATTCTGTTTTTTTCTTCGATTTCCTGGGGAGCCTCCCCGGAAAATCTTCAATTTCCGACCCCACGTGGCTATGTGAGTGACTATGCCGATGTCTTAGACGACGAATGGTATGCTCAAATACGAGCAATCTGTAAAGATTTGGAAATGAATACTTCGATAGAGATGTTAGTGGTTACGATTGATACGATTCAATCATTTCCGCATGCCCAAGACTATGCAGCTCGGTTGTATAAAGAGTGGCGAATAGGGACCGCTCAACAAGAACGTGGCTTATTATTATTAGTCGCGAAGCAAGAGCAGCAAGCTGTCGTTGTTGTGGGGAAAAGCCTTATCCCTGCGATCGCACCTCAAGTGTTAGATGAAGTTTCTGTAAACATACTACAACCTATGTTTCATTCCGGGGATTATGGGATGAATGTCTATCGTTCGGTTCTCACGTTGGCATCCATTGCTGGGAAGCATCCGGTTCCTAAGGAAAAAATCCGTCCTACCAAAAAAGCCGGATTTTGGATGAATCTCATGGCCATATTTCTCATGATCTATGCATTATGGCGATTTACTCGTCCCGAAAGACGACACCCCTTTCCTCGTTGGAAACGCGGGGAATTTTGGGGAACAGGCCAAGGAGGCTTTGGGGGAAATTTCGGTGGATTTGGTGGAGGAACTGGTGGCCAAGGGTTACGTTAATTTATATTCTTTATCCTATCAACCATTGGGAAAAGCCTTGGGAAGTGCATCACCATAAAAAGTAGAACGAGAGGTAGAGAGTCTATTCTCTTCTACCTTACTTCCAAATTTCTTTTCCCTTTTCCCAACCTTTACAGCATCGTGTGGTTTTCGAAGGTTACGGTTCTCGTCATAATTTCCCCGTCTTCATAGGAAATAACCCGTCGAGTTGCCGGGAGATCTGAATGGCCGACTCGGATGTGTGTGTCTGAAAAACTATCAACATTTTTCAATGACCGGTCTTTTGGAGAAAAATAATAGACTGTATAGCGGGTAGTCAGATGATGTTTATCTTCTGTCAGCGCACTCTCCTCCACATTAATAGTAAATGCCGCTTGAGGCATATTTCGGTTGATTTGAGTAATGCGATTATCTCTAATCCGATACCAGGAACCCATGCCGTCTCCATGAATATTCACTCGCCGCCCTAATGGATGTTCTTCTTCGCCTCCTAATGTCAGAATATGTTTTCCGTCTGATTCTTGAAAATTACGGGGTCCTCGATGCACGGCAATCATGCCGATTTGATTTTGAGCCCAGGTTTGGGTCTCAGTATCATCAATCGTCACGGTCACATCTCGTGCTCCTTTGACTGTTACGGTGCCCTTCGTTTCTTTACCATTCACATTTACACGTAAATCTGCTTGAAATCCTTTGAAGTCTGGTTGCCAGCGTGCGGTTTTAGAAAAAGCCGTTTCAAGGAGTTCTCGGGCCTTTGGGTCATCTAGAACGTCAGAACTTTGCTGTTGTTTCGTATCGGTTGCCATGATGCATACTCCTTACAGATATTCGAAATGATTAATTCGTTTGATAACCTGCAGAGCATTATAAGGCAGTCTTTGGAGGTGGACAACCAGGCATAATGTAGGGTACAAAAAAATCCCCTCTCCAATAGCCATGGCATTAAGTTTGCTTTTTATGGGCAGATGGCTTGACGTCCATTCACTACAAAGGAAAATCGCATGCATGTTTTAGTGACGGGTGGAGCGGGTTTTATTGGATCGCATTCTGTAGAGCAGTTGCTTGAGTCTGAGATTCGGGTTCGTGCCTTCGATAATTTTTCTACCGGATCTCGGCAAAATTTGCCCACGCATTCGCTTTTAGAAATTCAAGAGGGGGATATTCGGGATGAACATGCAGTTCAGAAAGCCATGGAAGATATTACTCATGTATTGCATTTAGCCGCCCAAGTTTCCGTTCAGGCCTCTGTTGACAATCCTGTCTTATCGAGCTCAACCAATATTGGTGGATTTGTGAATGTGTTGCAAACCGCCCGTTCCTTCCGTGTCCAGCGCATGGTCTATGCCTCAAGTGCTGCGGTCTATGGTCAGCCGCAACGTTTGCCTTTATCTGAAACAGACGTCACTCAACCATGTTCACCATATGGTTTGGAGAAATTGGTGAATGATCAATATGCTGCCTTGTTTGCTCACGAATTCAAGTTATCGCTATTAGGGCTTCGGTATTTTAATGTATTTGGGCCGCGCCAGGATCCTCAATCACATTACGCAGGGGTAATCAGTAAATTTATTTCTATGATTGAACAGCGCGAGCCGCTTTGCGTGTTTGGAGATGGCGCACAAACGCGGGATTTCATTTTTGTGAAAGATGTTGCGAATGCCAATGTCCTAGCTTTACAACATGAGATGACCGGAGTGTGTAACGTGGCAACTGGAAAAAGTCACAGTCTGTTGAGCCTTATTGAAGACCTCTCTCAATGTGTCGATCGGCCATTAGAAATTATTCATCGGTCTGCACGGACCGGGGATATTCCATTTTCTGAAGCCAACATTCAGAGATTTAAGGATTTAGTGGATAGCACAGCTATGACAGATTTGCCAGATGGCCTTCAAGCCCTGGTACAAGAAACTCTCATGTCAAATTAACGGACCAATGTGAAAGCTTTCCCAATCGAGAACAGGTAATTTCATTTCTGTTTTCAACAGCACCTTATCCGCTTCATCTTATCCAAGACCTTATTTTTTGACTGAAGAGGCTATGAACCCCTGAGATCTTTAGTTAGGGTTTGCCGAATTCCTAAAACATGGCGGAGGGGGTGGGATTCGAACCCACGGTGGTTTTCACCACGCCGGTTTTCAAGACCGGTCTATTCGACCACTCTAGCACCCCTCCGAAATTCTGGGCTGGTATTGTATGGCTTATGCTGGACTTGGAGATTGAATACTCGTCACTCCATGCAGATAGGGTTGTAGGGCTTCTGGAATTGTAACCGATCCATTGGCTTGTTGGTAGTTTTCAAGAATTGCAACGACGGTTCGCCCAATGGCTAGTCCAGAGCCATTCAGAGTATGTAAGAATTGTGGTTTTTCCTTTTTTACCCGGAACCGAACATTGGCTCGTCTTGCTTGGAATGCTTCAAAGTTACTACAGGACGAGATTTCTCGATACCGTTGTTGAGAAGGGAGCCAAACTTCTAAGTCATAGGTTTTGGTGGCTGAAAATCCTAAGTCACCTGTACACAGGGCCATAACGCGATAGGGTAATTGTAACTTTTGGAGTATGTTTTCTGCGGCTTGGGTTAAGCGTTCTAATTCCTCATATGACTGGTTGGGATGGACAAAGTTTACCAGTTCGACTTTTTGAAATTGATGAACTCGAATTAGACCTTGAGTATCTTTTCCATAGGAGCCCGCTTCCCGGCGAAAGCATGAGGAATGGGCAACATATCGAATAGGCAATTGAGTGCTGTCAAGTATGTCGTCTCGGTAAAGGTTGGTGACTGGGACTTCGGCAGTTGGAATGAGAAAGAAATCTTCGGCTGCTAAATGAAACGCATCTTCCTCAAATTTCGGTAACTGTCCGGTTCCTGTCATACTAGAGCGATTGACGATAACAGGAGGCAAGACTTCCGTGTACCCATGCTCTTGCGTATGGAGATCGAGCATAAAGTTGGCTAAAGCACGTTCCAGTTGGGCGCCTAAGCCTAGGCCAACGGAAAAACGAGCTCCAGTAATTTTGGTGGCACGTGGAAAATCTAAAATGCCTAATGTTTCCCCAAGTTCATGGTGGGATCGGGGAGTAAAGGCAAATGTGGTTGGCTCCCCCCATCGACGAATTTCCTGATTCTCTTGCTCGTTCTTTCCATGGGGTACAGAATCATGTGGTAGATTAGGGATGTTGAGGGCATGATTATGCAGCGGTTCTTCCGTGGTACGGAGGTCTCCTTCCAGAGACTGGATCTGTTCTCGGATTTCCCGAAGAGCTGCCATGTGTTCTTCGGCTGGCTGTTTGTTTCGTTTCAGTGCAGCAATGTGCTCAGAACCTTGATTCAGGTGGTGACGTTTGTCTTCGATTTGCCGAATAAGGATTCGCCGTTTTTCTGCAAGTGTTTGAATCGTATCCCATGGAACATCGACTCCGCGAAAGCCAAGGTGGGCTCTAAGGGAGTCTAGTTGGTCATGGAGTAAGCGGGGATCATGCATGGTTGCGTTGGAAGGAATTCGAATCTATCATGGGCATCCATAGCAGTCAATAAATAACAGTGAGTTCTTAGGAGTGCCTCATTCATGCACATGGGTATGACGTATCATGTTCCGTATGAAACCGAATTTATTATTCTCATCGTTCTGCTAATTCTGGGAGTTATGATTGCCAAGCGAATTATTCAAAAGCGCCAAAAGACAAGGTGATGGTCTTCATCTATTTCACTGCAATCGGTGTTTTCCCTACCTGTGCAAATAAGTAGCACGAGGGCTCCTGTTCCCTAAACTCACCGGCATTTATGTGATGTTGTGTTTTCGAAAAGTGCTCTCTATAATTCATCTCCATTTTTTACTAATTTTCTGTGAAAGGACTCATCTTGTCACCGTCTGATATTGCCAGAACTGATAATCGAGGGCCACGTGACCTTCGTCCAGTCAAAATTACACGTCCGTTTACCAAATACGCAGAAGGCTCGGTATTGATTGAAATGGGCGAGACAAAAGTCGTCTGTACGGCTTCTGTTGAAGAAAAAGTCCCTCCCTTTTTGCGCGATAAGGGGCAAGGGTGGATTACTGCGGAATATGGCATGCTCCCTCGATCAACGCATGATCGGATATCTCGTGAAGCGAGCAAGGGGAGACAAGGCGGACGCACCCTGGAAATTCAACGTTTGGTTGGCCGTGCGCTTCGTGCAGTAACCGATATGCATCAAATGGGGGAACGGACTGTCTGGATTGATTGTGATGTTATTCAGGCAGATGGTGGCACCCGGACCGCCTCAATTACGGGTTCTTTTATTGCTTTAGCTGATGCCTTTTCCACGTTACAAACCAAAAACCGCATTAAGCAATGTCCTTTACTGGACTACTTGGCGGCTATTAGCGTTGGCAAAGTGGCTGGAGAAATTCGATTAGATTTGGCCTATGAAGAAGATTCACAAGCTGACGTTGATATGAATCTAGTGATGACAGGCAATGGACGGATGGTGGAGGTCCAGGGTACAGCCGAGCATTCGCCATTTTCTAAAGAGGACATGGATGAATTTGTAACGCTCGGGTGGCATGGCATTCAGGATTTAGTCAATATCCAAAAAGGATTAATAGGAAACCTGAACTAATTGGATCTGAGATGAAGACTGTAGTCTTGGCGACCAGGAATTTGCACAAAGTTCAAGAAATTCGAGCCCTGCTTGAGGAGTTGCCTATTAGGTTTCTCTCCCTTGAGGATTTTCCCGATTTCCCTGAAATTATTGAGAATGGTTCGACTTGCCAGGAAAATGCAATTAAAAAAGCCAAGGAAACTGCAGTGGCTACAGGCCGTTGGGCCTTAGCGGATGATACAGGTTTAGAAGTTGAAGCCTTAGATGGTCGTCCTGGGGTGTATGCTGCTCGTTATGCTGGGGAAGCTGCCTCCTATGCAGATAATTGCCAGAAGCTGATCACGGAACTAGAAGGCCTTCTTCAAGAACAACGGGGAGCTCGATTTCTCACGGTGATAGCTCTCTCTGACCCTAAAGGCCAAACCGAAATTGTGCAAGGTGAACTGTTAGGTGAAATTGCCAATACCTTTTACGGGGACCACGGTTTCGGGTATGATCCTATATTCTATGTACCGAATGCACAGAAAACGTTAGCTGAAATGTCCCTGGCCGAAAAGAATGCGATGAGTCATCGAGGCCAAGCTTTGCGATTGGCCAAAGATCTCCTTGCCCGACGACTTGTTATCTCACCATCTGTCGGGGCGTAGCGCAGCCCGGTAGCGCGCCTGCTTTGGGAGCAGGATGTCGGAGGTTCAAATCCTCTCGCCCCGACCAATTCACGTATTTCGAAATATTCTAAAAGTTGACTGTGTCTTTACTGATTGACTCGTCAATGTTGAAGGGACTCAGCTGACACGTATGGTAGTTTTCCCACAGACCGGAGCAAGGTCTTGCATTATGGGGAGAGCTGAGATTGCTTCCAGGTGTTAAATGCTGGAAAAGGAACGTGGTCTCTTGTCAGAAGCCCCCATGCTGCCTCAATAGGTTCCCCACTTTGTTCCGCTTTCCACGGCAATGAAAACGCTTCGAAAGATGTAGCAAATGAAGTCCACACCAGAGGGTTGATGGGGGAATACACGAGGCGCTTTTCTCTTACATACATATCCCAAAATTTTTTTTGTGCCTGAGGGGTAAAGTGTCTCTCCCCTGAATGGGGAAAGCCTGTCTCCTTCACGAGAACAGGCTTTTGAGATTTTTTCATTAATGCGATAGCTTGTGTGCGGACCCAGAATACCGCATCTTTTGCTGGCAACGCCGGCTTTACCCATACAGGGTGTATGTTAGGTGCCAAAAAGTCTCCAACAGAAAACAATGCTGAGTCTCGATAGCTTTCCCATGGCTCACTTGTCGTGATAGGAATACGAAAGTCTGGTCCTAGAACGTCTTGGATCATATCCTGAGCTTTAACTAAGTCCTGCATTGAATACCGGTGAAAATACAACCCTTCATTTCCTAGGCACAGAGCAAGAGCCACGTCATCAGCATATTGATGAATTAACTTGAGAACTCCATTAATTTCTGTTGCTGATCGTGCATCCCAAACTCCTAACACCACCGCACGGTAATGAAGGTCTTTTGCTTTTTTAAGAATGATCGGTGTTACCTTAGGATGATAGCTGTATACAATGATCCCATTAAAAGCTTGCCGGAGTTTTCGTAGATCTTTTTCAATTGACAATGCAGAGGGTAAATGAAAATGTTTTCCGTGACGTGGGTCGAAATCTGAAGGCGAATAGTCAATGAGAGCTGGAGGCTTTTGGTTATTGGTTAAATATGAAAAAAACGAATGGATCTCATTTTCGGAATTTGGACTTGCAGTCGCAAGGTTGCTCAAAGATAGGGACATTCCCTGAGTGACTAAGAGAACTACCAGTAGCAATGAAAATAGCCGATTCATGTTCATGCTCCTGTTCAAAAAATGTCACGGCCTCTCCGTACACTTTTCGGACAATCAACAGGAGAAATGAAGCGGCCTTGTGATCATCACATATGAAGCCTCTCAATCGTATTGTGTGGTGACTAAGGATAGAATTTGACCGTATCAACTTTCTTTTACACATCATTCGTAGAAAGAAAACGCAAGCCATTGCGACTCATGGTCTCTATAGACATTATTAACACCGGAGGAGCCTTTGATAGGTTCATCATTTTGGAAGTGGCACAGGGAGGAGAACACTTGTGAGAGAAGAATTACTCAAACAAACAATGAAATGTTCGTAAATAACCGTGGATACTTGCGGAGATTTTCGCGGTCAGGAGCGGAAGGGATTATGAACTAAGCAGAAATTCTATGTTGTATTGGGCTAAAACTCTCATCATTTTAAATATCATAATTGTCGAGTTCTTCGAAATCTATACTGAGAACAACCATCCTATTTTCTCGAAGCAATGAGGAAGGCTGGAACTAAAAGTAGTCCCCACATATCAAACCATCCAAAAACCCATCCTTCAAAAAAATAAAATGTGATAAATATCGCACAGACCATGAGATTGATCATCCGCACAGAAATTGCCGTACTTGAAAGAGTGCCAACCTGGTAGCGCAAGAACTTTGGAGTGCGAAACCAATCAAGTTTGATTCGAAATAACCCTTTAAAGTTAGCCATAATATAAGTGAGAATTACACTCCACCCGTACCAAAGCATCATGGGGAAATGAACAAGGTCACGGTAGGAGTGCCTTTTAAAAACAACCATGACAAACGGCTGAATCAAATTCGCCAATAAACACATGCCAATCACAAGTAGGAATGGAAATTTCACAAAGCTTAATAAATAGAGATAATATTCAACTGAATATGAATTCCAACCCGTTGCGAGCCACCAAACTGTGAACATTCCAAAAATAATCACGCCCCCTGTTAATAGAGGGGTGGCGTAATAAGCATTTTGCCGAAGCGCAGATAATTTCTCCTCAACTGAGAGCTTTTTGGATTTAATAATTGGCCAAAAATATTCTCGCAACGCTCTTGCCGTTCCCGCACACCATCGCTCCTGTTGCCGCCGAAAATGATCATGTGAAAAAGGAACTTCTCCATAATTAACGACATTTCCTAGATAGACACCCTTCCATCCTGCTAGCCAGAACTTGTTGCTCAGATCAATATCTTCCGTTAAATGCCCAGGTGTAAAGCCACCAACATGTTCAATAGCGGCTAACCGAAGCAAGGTACAACACCCAGAAAAAAGCGCTGGGTGCCCAAGAGCTTGCCGTCCTTCAAAATCCACATAGTAGC
This sequence comes from Nitrospirales bacterium, assembly GCA_965223635.1. Lineage (GTDB taxonomy): Bacteria > Nitrospirota > Nitrospiria > Nitrospirales > UBA8639 > Nitrospira_E. The sequence goes on along the minus strand of OZ245007.1, from coordinate 401,063 downwards.
AAGCTTCCTCCGATAGGGCGATGTATTTTTGAAAGACATTCATTCCATACGGAAATGCCACTCTTTTCGTTTGAACAAAGGCAACATCATTTTGTGCTTCCAAGACTTCTAAGGTTCGTTCTAAAGCATCAGTCTGGGGTTTCCAATCAGCATCTAACAAATACATGTATTTCGTTTGACGTTGCTTAAGGTATGCCTGGAGTTTCTGAAGACTTCCACCTTTAAACCCATCTTTAGAAGGCCGATGGAATAAGACAAAATCTTTTGATTCCCAAATTTCAATGGGTTCAACGCGTATAGCGCCAGATTCTGTCGTAATTTCTTGGGTAAAAGAATGATTCAACAATTGTTTGCAGCCACGCTTTATAGCGAATTCACGAATTTGATCAATAATTTCCGGATCAGTAGAATCATCAGCCAACACCGTATAATGATTAGGGTAAGCCAGATTCTCACATCCTTGGATGGTTCGCTCCAAGACAAATTTTTCATTATAGGCAACGATAACTACGGCAACTTCCTCTCCACTATGTGGAATTCGGGGAATACAGGATTTTCGAAAACTAGCAAATGCATACAAATAATTGAAAAAGGCAAAGGAAAAAAATACTAGCAGACAGATGAGTTGAGTTAAAAAGATTAAAGTTGCAGACCACGCCATATTACAATCCACCAAGTTTTTCTGTTTTATGTATGTATCGAGATACGGTTCCAAATAACATAAATAGCAAAATTCCTATAACCGAGGGGAAAATTCCAGAAGTGAAATTTCCACCCATTAGAGTAGTGGCGGATATTTTTTCTGGAGCATGAGCGGAGACAGTTACACCTGCAGTGGATTCGAGCAGCCAGTAAAATCCTAGTGTTTTTATAGGAAAGGCTTTTATGACTTGTGCTGATTCAGATCCCGCCTGAATCGAATCTGTCAGGAATGGTTGCGGAAGCCGTTCTTGCCAGATTCCATTGATATTTTCAAGCAGTACGATATTATCTGGTAAACCTTTTGTATAGAGTGTTGCCCGGTGGACTTTGGCTTTAACGGCATCAGGGGCCGTAAGCAGTAAGGTTTGGCGCCCATCTGGAGTGAGAAGTTCTCGTAAAATAAGGTGTCCTTGGTTGAGGCCAGGAGCATAGAGAGCAATCATCGCGACAAGGCCATGATGGGGCTTCGCAATTAATAAATCACCAGACTTTTTAAGGTCAATGACTTCACGAATTGCCGTAGAGGATTCTCCTGGCGTCAAGAGAGGTCCGATAGTAGAAACGCCTCCCATCGTAGCGTGGGCTATATGCGTAGGCGACATGAGACAACTAAGCGTAAACAAACATGGGAGAAATATTTTTTTTTGCAGCATAGAAGTCTTTAGGGCTCCTTGGACTCGATAACTTTTTTAGGGCGCCCCTGGGCATCATATAACCCCCAATGTCCCTCGGCTTCCGGCTGGCCAAATAATTCATGCTTCCAAGGTTGGTCAAAGGCTTCGAAATACACGAATTTAATCCCCGTGGATTGCAATGTCGCAAAGAAGGCCTTCTGCATTTCCTCACTTTCAGGGTGAGAGGTTTTTGATGGAAGTCCTGTTTCTTTCAGAATGATTTTTTTGCCTGTCGTGGCCTCTAAAAAATCTGAACGTGCTAATACCCAATCAACAGCGTCTTGAAAATATTTTTTTCCTCCCCAAAACGGATGGGTATTAGGAAACAACCAGTCTGAATGGTTCCATAGCCATTCGCGATAAGGACCCGTAAGATAAAGGTCTATGGGTTCTCCTGTTGTGACCGGCTTGCCTGTGGCCTGTCTTAATTTAGACATTTTCTCTTCCAATGCCTGCATTGTATACCGTGAAAAAAAAAGGCCTTCATTACCTAAACAATACCCGTCGACAAAATCACGCTGGGCTAGTGCATTGCTCCATTCCTCTGCGGAAAAAATATCCCAAATTCCCATGATCACCATTCCAGAAAACCCTTGAGCTCTGGCCATCTCGGGAATGGTGCCTAAAGCACCTCGGGAACCGTATGTCACTAGACTGCGAAACCCAAGCGCATGGAGTTGTTTGAGTTCTTGAACAATTTGGGAAGGCGCTGAAGCCTTGAATTCAGAACCTGGAGAAAACCCCTGAGGTTGATAGGCAACTGCTGGTGGGAGGAATGCTTGGATTATGTCGTCCCCTGGAGAAGCCCTGACGTCTAAACCGTAGAGGAGTAGTCCGCAAGATAAAATAATGCTCACGTTGAAGGAAACCCGCTTTAGCCCACTTGATATACAATCCCAATTCATTGAAAAGAAACCTTAGAATAATCAAAGCTATTTTGTAAGCTTAAATATGAATGTTAAAAAAATGCTAACAAGCTGGTGTGTAGTCAAGATAAGGATCCATCACGGTGAGTCAATTTCTATGTGGAATTACTATATTTGCCTATTACCCTGCATACTTTTTTGAATAATCATACTCATAGATTCTCATTATAAAACCATAGCTCAGAATAAGGGGGCGTAGCCAAACCAAGAGTAATGTACCAAGGAAACCATGAAGGTTTGAGGAAAACCTACGGTTCTCTTGTTGTGTTCACTCCAAACCACAAATCATCAAGATAAAGAGTACTTGACATTTCCTCCCACTCAAATACAATTTGAATCTCCTCAAGATGAGTTACATCCACTCCATGATCAGAAAAAGCTTTTAACGGAATAGAGACAGATTGCCACTCAGTGGTCATGCTCATATAATCTTCAAGATCGATACCCCAGCGAAAGTTTCCATCATCAAGATAGACGTTAGGCTTTTCACCACCCTGTCCACCTCGTACACGAAATGTGATCTTGTCACAACGCGAACAGTCAATACCCCCTAAACGAGTTGCCCAACCGGCATAGGTTAAAAGATCACTTGCATAGGCGTTGATTTTTCCAATATTCCCACCATAAGACAGTCGATAGAGACCATTGGGCGATCCTCTGGTATACGTTCCCGAGATTGCTGCAGCACCATTAGCAAAGGTTCTATGTGGACTGCCAAGTAAATTTTTCCCATGCCATTGTTCAAAACTATCAATGTGCAGGGAATGGACATATTTATGAAATTGAATGTTGTCTATAAGAATTGTGCCTTTCGTTTGTGTGTCATGCGTAAAAGAAAAACTCAAATTCTCTACGCCTGACCAATCAAACGTGTCAGAAAAAGCTATTAATGGAATGAAAACTTGTTTCCACTCTGTATCGATTTTTTCTGGCAGGTAGACGCTTAATGGAATTTTTGATTCATTGCCCACAGAATCTCGGATTCCAATTAAAAAATCTTGCCCAATTTCTCGGCCTTTTACGGAAAATGACAAGGATTGAAAGCCACGGAGGTCGAGATTCGGGAGTGTCGTAACATATCCCCCATAGGCCTTTGGTACAGACACATCGTATGAAAGAGCCAAGGAATGACCGTACCCTGCAGCATCCTCTGTGTTGAATAAAGCATGGACGACCCCACCACCATCTGTATGGGAATCTTGAAAGGTATAGACGGGTTGCTTCAGATTATTTTTATCTTTTTTCTGATTGAAATTGTCTACGAGGATGAGATCAGTATTGGGTTGTAATCCCACAGAGAGTTCTCGACTAATAGCAAAATTATCAATGTAATAGGTCGCATTCTTGGGATTGTTTCCATATTGCAATTTCATGTATCCGGAGACATCCCAATCGGCCATAATGAGCTCTTCAACTCTCGTATGTCCTGTTTTGTTCCGAAGCATGTCATAAAGATTAAACCGAGCGGTATGCCATGCGTCATCAGCGACAATTCCAGGAACTAGGCCTAAATCTGCAATATTGACCCTCTTGTTTTTGAGTTCTGTTGGGTCATCTGTTAGACCTATTTTGTACCAACGTCCAGATACTTTTGCATACATACTGGTTTTGACCTCTGGCTCCATTCGATAATCGAATTCGACGATTGAAAACTCTTTTGCGTCAAATGGCTCGGATCGTATGTTTACGGCAAAATTGCCACCGGCCTCTGTATTAACAATCTTTAACGCCTTTGATCCATCAAAGGTAGAGACGGCGTCAAGACTCACAGTCGCACCTTGCTTGCCATCACGGTTAGACCATTGTCCAACACTTTCTTCAAAGCTATCTTGCACGAGGTAATGTCTGGAAATCGGTGTAGCTTTCACTTGATGAACCGGCGGTTCGGTCGATTCGAGTTGACTCGGCCGAGATCCTTCTTCCATTTGATTGCTGGACATCACAGCATAAAAAGCATGGAGTTGAGAGACATGTGTCAAGAGGCTATGCTGCTTGACCTGATGAAAAGAAGGAAGAATACTCCATTCCTCTTTGGTGACGTCATAGCCATAGATGGACATTTGAGTGAGAGCCCGCGCGCCGACACTCTCCTCCGAAACCTTCATCTCTAAAACAGCATTTTTGGCGAATTGCTCGTTTGGTTCTTTAACCTCATACACTTGACCAATGAGCTGTTTCCCGTCCTCTAGTATTTTTGGAACATGGGTTGTTGATTGAATAAGCATGAGTCTAAATGGGGACATAATGGCTTGCTCAGGGACGAGAAGACTCACTTGTCCGTCTGGACTTTGAACTTTTCCTCCCCAGGCATTGGGTATGACGTTGGCCACATGCAGTGTGACTCGATCTTCAACCGTCTGTCCGTCAAAAGCTGTCACGACAAGCCGTAGTGTATATGTCCCCTTCAGATTGATAGGGTGGTCCTTCGGATGGGTTGGAAGATAGACGTAATTTTTAAGCCCGGTATCCCACGTTGCGAGATTGCCTTCAATCGAAAGATCAGCAGACAACATAAATTCGTCAGGATGCACATTTTGCGTTTGGGGGATATCTGAGGTCTCAACAATGATCCACTCACTTGGGTCGCTTCCTTCCCCATATTCAATGCGGTATTCCTTAAAATTTATTCCATAGGCACGGCCAAAGATAGGGACATTTGCCCGAACCAAAGCTCCTTCATAAGGGATAAGGAGTTCTCCCACGATCCCAGCAGACGACGAAGGTACAAGGGTTTGAAAAATAGGGGATTCCTGCTCTTGAGACTTCTGGATAAAAGTAGGATCTGCACTGATAATATCTTCTGTACAACCACCGCTCAGCCCACAAGGAAAGGCATTGCTTTCAGTTGTGTCAGGGCGGCTCTTGGTCGAAGCAGGTTCGGCTTGAATAATACTCTCCTCGCAGCCGCCACTGAGACCGCAGGGAAAATCCGCCTCGTGCTGTGGCTCATCAGAGGCCTGCTCCACGGCGGGAGGATCTGGCTGGCTAGGAGTTTCTCCGCATTTCTCATTCAACTCACAGGGGATAGTATTGCTCGAGTCCTCCACCTTCTCCGCATGCCTCTTTGCCGAGGCGGGTTCGGCTTGAATAATACTCTCCTCGCAGCCCCTGCTAAGACTACAGGGGAAGGGGTTACGTTCAAGAGTACTCGTTTCACTCTTTTCAGCTGGCACAATTTGAGCTGATACTGGAGCTAAGTTATAAAACAACAGACCATTGAGAAGAATAATGGAACAAATAAGCTTTTTCATGGTTACATCTCGCTATCTAAGACTGGTCTTGTCTGGAACGCTCGTTGCCCTCTCTTTCAATGGCCATGAGCACTCTTTTCCCATTGCTATTTTATGAATACGAGTAGGTTGATATTAGTGAAACGTAACTGCCTCAAGGCTATTGTTCACAGAATAGGTGTACTCACTAGTTATCCCCTCCGCGTTAGTCACAGAGATGAGATGCCCAAGGTCATTATGGTTATACGAGGTGAAACGGCCACTTTCATCTCGAATAGAAGCTACACGATGAGTTTCTGGATCATAATTAAAGATGATCTCACGTCCCTGAGCGTCACGAATGGAATCTAAATAACCATCGCTGCCATATGCTAGTGAAATAATGTGTGCATATTGTTTCCCCTCAATTTCCATAAGGCGACCTTTCCAATTAAAACGAAACGCTGGCCCTCTTTCACTTTCTAAAACGAGCTTGCCATCTCCATATTGTTGAATGACTAGTCCATCCTCATCCTCGCAGGTAAAAATTCCCGGTTCTGTCTTGGTAAAGAGTAATTCTGAACCATCCGAATTGAACAACGTAAGTGTTGTGTCAGATTCATTTCGTATATGCATGAGATAATTATGTATCCATCCTAAGCCTACGGGGCTGTTAATATTCTTACTATACGATCTCACTACCTCAATTTGAAGACCATTTCCCGTAAAACCGATATCGACAGCCGCATCTTTTCCTTTTTTTCCCACCCACCATCCATATCGTGTATTGGTAGAATCTTCTACAGAAGTGTTACCTAAATTCTCAGAAGTTAGACACCCACTCACACTGCAGAAAATCAATAGGTAAAAAATACGACAAACTATCAAGACACTTGTCCTCACACGAAACTCTCCCTACACGGACGTATTCCTACTTCTTTGAGGTAGAAAAGGCGCAATTCACAGATTGGGCCTTCTTCCCTCAAGAGATAGTATAAGGGCCTAAATAAGGGGATGACAACAGAATGGCAACGGCTAAAAGCCTTGTTTTTAAAGAAAGATTCTGATCAAAAGATAAAAGGCAGGTTCCGCCAAGTCAGAGTAGATACCCACGGGCTCACGCCCGTGGCACTTAAAATTCAAACTCAAGCTGCAGGTGCCCTTTGTCGACTTGTTCTTGATGCTCCACATACCGCCGGATCACCGCCTCATTCAGCCCAACGGTCGAAGAGAAGAACCCGGGAGACCACAACACCGCGCCCCAGTAGGTGCGCTTCAGATCCGGGTAGCGGAGCCGAAGTTGCCGACTCAAATTCGCTTTCATCTTGCCCACAATACTCGAGACCGCATATTTCGGTGGAATCACGAGCACCACATGAATATGATCAACTTGCACACTCCATTGCTTGACCTCCACATCGGGGTGATAGTGCTGGATCTGAGGTAAATGCTCCTGCACAAAGAGCTTGATTGCCCCTCGCAAGATGCGTCGGCGATACTTGGGGATCCACACCACATGGTATTGATGCTGATACGCACCATGGGCACTGAGACGAACTGCCATGCGCAAGTGTCATCTAAAACCCCTCATTTGGCAAGGAAACCCCGCTTCCAGCGGGGAGCGCTTTCACCCACGGGCTCACACGTGGTCCTCCGCGCTAGCTTTGATAGGATTGCTACTGTGGAGCGGATGTATCTCACTCGGCACTCATTGAATATGTCACATTGGTAGGGTAAAATCCCTCGCTTTTCATTCGTGAACTTGATTGGCAACCACACCATCCTTTGACCCTATGAACTCAGAGACCTGGAACGTTCATGTTCAGCACTTGAAAAATCGGCGTTTCTCCCACCAAATTCTTTGAGTAACAGTGTATTTTCTCATATAGTCTTACAAGTATTTCCCATTTTCTCAACGATATTCACCGTGAAAAACCACACTTTCATTCAGAATCAAGCAAAGGGAATAGGGCGTGGCAATGATGAATCATAGAAGTGGCAAAGCTGTTCTAACTGCCGAGAAGGGCGCTAAGCGAGTTTTGGCCCAAATCGGTGTGATTTTTTTGGCTATCTGGATATGTACTCCTACCTCTATCCTTCGAGCTTCTGAGCGGATCGATGCGTATGCATGCGCATGGTTTGCAGGGCAAATCCTCCCAGAGCAGTATCAAGCAGAAATCGAACGTCGCCTGTCAACAACCTTAGCTGAGGATGCGAATGACTATCCCTATCGCCGCTGTATTCTTGCTGAGCTGATGAAAAGGACTGGAGACCCTGGCGCCGCCTTCTATTACGAGCAAGCCATCAAATTACATCCGGAAGAGCCCGCGCTTGAACTCATCTACGGAGACTATTTGCAATGGTTACGTGGCGTCCGCAGGGGGGGATTGGCCGTGGAGGCCAAAGAACATTATCGCCGTGCACAGGAGAAAATTGCAAATCTCAAAGCACAAGACCGCTGGGGCGCAAGAAATGATGCAAGAACCGAAGATGACTTGAAAAAAGCTCTCTTCTACCTCAACCAAGCCAACGGCATTGGGTTGGCTTTTGGCAACCAAGATCCATTTGTTTTTTTCAGTACAATCACCGAAGCGCGAAATGATACGGTTGCCTTTGACTATCAATGGGTAGACAGCCGCGCCTTTACATCTGAAGCGCTCTACGCTCAAAGTTCAATCAAACTAAACCGCCTACTTTCTCGTTCTGAACTAAAGCGGATTGCTCGAAGCAAGCTGAGCGTAGTGACATCCAATCGCCTGCGATTTCAAATTGGTAAGTTGCGGTCGATCGATCTGACGTATCGCTATCTTCGCTTTAATGACGCGAAAATTCCCGATTTTAGTGACCCTACTAACAATGTTAACGATGTTGGCCATGAATATGGGATTGCCTTTACCAACGACTTTCGGCTTCCACAAGGAATTGATGCCTTTATCAAGGCGGGAGCCAAAGCGATACGCCGGACAACGTCGGCCGAGCTTTTTGATGATAAAAAAGAAGATTCACAAAGATATGAAGGGGCTCTTGGGCTATCCCGGCTTGTAGGGGAAGGGAAAATTGTTGGCGAATTCATGTTTTCGCATGAGGTTTGGGATCCCGGACTTAATTGGGAAGGTATCAATACATATAAAGGGTTGGTAAATTATCAGTCTCGCCTTTTTGGACTGCATCGATTGATTCTTAATGGTCTCTATGTATATCAGGATGTCGATCCGAGTCGATTTTATCCCACTAATGACGATATGCGAGCCCTTGTTGCTCAAGCCACATACGTATTTCCAGTACCAAAGATACTATTTGGAAATAATATTCGGGAGGGAGAAGTCTTTGGCGGATATACTGAACAGACCACGCTCATCGCTTCGGGAAATGAGGTAAACAAGGAAGAAATTTTTGGCGGCTTTGCTATCAGACGCATTGATCTCGTTCCATCCCTCAATCCATTCGATATACGATTTCGAAGTGCTTACTACCAAAGTGAAGTAAAAGACGATTCTACTCAAGCGCATACCCAATGGAGAAACGAATTCATTGTTGGATATCGACTAGTGGAAGACCGGCAAGCGCAATGGCTGCCAAGCAACCGCAGCGCGATTCAACCCGCCTTAGTAAACCTGGAAGTCCCCATACGCCATGATGGATCTGTGGAGGGTCTCAGAGATTTTGCCAACTATCGTATCGGCCTTCAATTCAAGGGTGACTTCATTTACACACAAACCACAGTGCCATTTCCCTTCTATGCGACACTCGGCTACGCGTTCGAAAGGCTATACCACCTTAAGGAAAACTTTCACATTTTTCTGTTCCGTCTCGGAACCGGGTTCTAAAGAATGCAGATGAGTCTTTTGCAAATGTTTCTCTGCCATTGATGTCATGATTGTCCGCAAAAGGTTTGCGGTGGTTGATGGGATAGTGCTTACACTCAAACACATCTAGAACGGACTGTTGAATGATTTAATATCAAGTTATGAAAAGACCTTCAGGCCATGGTGGGTTCAATTCGACGGAATGGTTAAAAAATTCCGTCCAGCAAGACCGCAGCCATTTTTCCGCGCAGAGCTTACTGATCTACGTGAGCGCTCACAGCCCCAAGGTCCGGAATAATGGCGGGAACGCTGCTAGCGGATTTTCCAACATTCCAGAATGGCATTCGTCTAGAACAAACCGTGCTAGGAGTTTGACTGCATTGTATCCATGTGCAGTTTTTCTTTGATGAGTTGCTTAAGATTGGCACGAAGTGAGATGGCAAGCGTCTTAGCAATTTTGGTATTGATATCATCATACACATGTGCACCATCATAATAAGCTTCAAGTGGAAGTAAAGAAGAAAGGTCCAAGACAACGATATCAGTGTTTGAGTTTGAGAAGATTCCCGTTTGTTTCCTCATTTCCTCATAAACTAAGTAATTGGCATACAACGCAGCTTTCGGGCTATTTATCATTTCCTCAGGTAAGGTATCATTCGTAAACGTGGTATATAACGAGGTAGGTTGCAGGACAAATGTTGGGACAATCTGATACGCGAGGCATACTTTCCGAATTTTCTCCCAATTATTGATATAGGCATCAGCATATTTTCGTCGAACACCAGGAATCCTTATGATGCTCTGGACATTGGCTTTTTTCAGAATTGTTGTCTCACCAAAAGTATTGGGCCACAAGCGATTAACAATTGCACTCCGCCGAAGTATTTCCAGCCATATTGAGTCTCGTTTTCCTCCTACATATTGCTCCCATGCTAATTCTTTGACCCGATAGTTATAGGGATAGTTTGGTCGTTCCTCGTAGTACAGCATCTGGCCACTATCATTAATGCCATCATACACCACGAGCAAATCAAGATCATAATCGACAAGCGTCGTAATGAGATGTACCAGTGTTTGGCGAGAGATGGCGGATGTGATTCCAGCATTAATTACTTCAATATCAACGCCAGGGTTTTCAGCACGCAAGATGTGCTTGAGTGAACCTGGCAAGGTAACTTCATAAGTGGTCCCACCATGGACTGTTGACCCTCCAATTACCGCAATCCGTATTTGCCCCTTAGGTTTTTTCGGCAATAAACGATAATCTGAAGATGCGATACGAAAGGAATCTTGATTAGTATAGGATTTGGCGTATTCTCCTGATCGAGAGGATGGTGAAGGCTCCGGAGAATTCCAAACGATATTTGAAGGAGGTCGAAATTCAACATAAGGATAAATAATATTGTAAAAAGGAATCTCTGTTGGCCTTTTGATTTCAAGTAAAAATTCAAATATTGCAATGATAGCCATACACACGAAAAACACCAGACTGGCCAGAATGATGACAAACTTTCGCTTGGTGTTTATGCGAGGACGGGCATTCATTTTTTGAACATGATTAGCAAAATGTGGTACCCAAAAAATTCAAATTCATCAAATCATGCCATCTCATATCTTTCTTTCTTGAAAGAGCTACAGGGCAAGACAGGCAAGTGCATACTCTATAATCCATAACAGCGCATATTGGGGTCCACAATAAACGATACAAATGCAAACGGTGTCAGTATTTTTTGCGGTGGTTCATAAATCCGATACGGCGACACCAGACCAACGCCGCTTGGTGTTGACTCTGTACCTGGAAGGCTTGGGGTTTCGGTCTATTGATCGGATCTTGGGGTTTAGTCATGTGGTGGTCTATCAGTGGGTGAAAGCCTTTGGGAGACATGTAGCGCAGATTAAATATCTGGCTGCCAAAATCGTGGAACTCGATGAGCTGCATAGCTATGTGGGGCATAAAAACTACTGCTGGATCTGGTTTGCTGTTGATCGACTTGGCAAACGCTTCTTCCATGCTGACACTGGCACCCGAGGGGTTGTGACAGGGCGATGATTCTGGGAAGCGATCAAGAGTCCGATGATTACAGCCTTCATAACCGACTATTGGGAGCTATATGAGCATGTCGTCCCTCCAGAGATACGCCGGCAGTCCAATGCCGAAACGTTTATGGTGGAAGGCTATAATAGTTTGTTGCGGCATTTTCTGGCACGCTTTCGTCGGAAAACGAAATGTTGCAGTAAAAGCGAAACGATATTGCGCTATTCAGTTATGCTCTTCATAGCCAAATGGAATGATGAGTTAGAATATATGTTAAATTAACAATACCAAAATTTTTACGCTATCGTAAGCTGTCCTGTCTTTTCTCTTGTTCGATAATTCGCATTTGAGTAATGGTGAGCGTGATAGCTCCAAACTCTTCTTCGATCTTTCCTTTGAGTAGTAAAGGGCATTCATTTGAGAGCAATGGTCCGTACTGTTGAAAGACCTTCGGGAACATGGTGGCGTCGTAAAGCCCGGTTGTATCTTCCAGAGTGAGGAAGATCATGGCTTCGCCATGTTTTGTGACGGCAGGCTTTTCAGTAATCAGCCATCCCACCATTGTGATGTGTTGTCCAATATGCACAGACATTTCTCTTGCAGAAAGAAGATTCAAATGCGACCAAGATTGAGCGTAGAGGGTTAAAGGATGGCATTGAAGTGGGAAGCCAAATAACTGAATTTCATGTTGAATCTGACGCTCATGCGTATAGTCATTAGGGATCGGAAGAGTTGAAGAAGGTGGGAAAAGAGAAATGACATTTTTTAGGTCCGATTGTTTTGAAGAAAGGCGGGAGCTTGGGTGTTTGGCATAGAGGCGCCAGAGTAAGCCCGGGCGAGTGACTTCCCCAGCAATTGTGTCGAAACAGCCTGCGAGAATGAGTAGACGTGTTTGTGCCAGTTCGGGATTCAAGCGAGTCAGAAAATCTTGAAATGATTGATAGGGGCCATTATGTTTCCGTTCTTCGAGGATTCGAGTGATGAAAGTATGTTCCAGCCTTTTCAGTTGCATGAACCCAAGATGGAGAGTTCTCTCGATTCCGCGATATGCCCATTCGCTGGTGTTGATATCTAAGGGAAGAATAGTTAATTCCATTCGGCGTGCTTCGGAGAGATAGGCAAAAGTAGAATAAAATCCACCCTGATTGCTTATGACGGCTGCCATAAATTCTGCTGGGTAATGTGCGCGGAGATAGGCTGACTTGAAAGATACTTGTGCGTAACTGGCTGAATGGGGCTTGCAAAAACTATAGCCCGAAAAACTCATAATCATGCTCCAGACCGTTTGAATGGCGTGAGAATCCACACCTCGCGTAAGGGCTCCGTCGAAAAACTGTTGTCGATAATCTTGTAGCTGCCGGTGCTTATGTTTCTTGCTTAAGATTTTTCGTAGTTGATCGCCCTCTTTCGCAGAAAACCCTGCCAAGCACATCGCCACTTTTGTCACGTCTTCTTGATACACCATAATGCCATGTGTGTCAGCCAGAGTGCTTTCCAGTAAGGGATGAAGCGGACGATAAGCTTGGCCATGAGCCCGTTGAACAAACTGTTGAATGAAGCGATTGGCGGCCGGACGCACTAGCGAAGAGACAATGACCAGATACTCAAAGACATCAGCCTGAGCACGCTGATGAGTAGGCATGCCAATCCATAGTTTTTTAAGCAGTAGGCGAGTGGCTGGTGATTCAATATAAAAGCAGCCAATGGTATTTCCTTGCTGGATGAGAGTTTGTGTTGCAGGATCAGATAGCGTATCCCATCTGGCATAGTCGATATGTCTACCGGTGTGCTCCGCAATGGCTGCTAATGCATTACGGATGACGGCTAAGGAACGATTGCCTAAAAGATCAATTTTGACGAGTCCCGCATCTTCGGTTTGATCTTTTTCCCATTGAATGACTGGAATACCTTTGGCTGTGACTTCAACCGGCACATATCGCCGAAGGTCATCAGGCACAATCACTATCCCACCACAATGCACCGAGAGATGTCGCAGGCGGCCCTGAAGTTGGCGGGCGCGAGAAAGAATGTCAGGCCATGGTTTTCGTAAAGTGGCAAGAGACGAAGGCTGACGTGCAAAAAGCTGACTGACTTGGCGTATTTCTGCCGGAGGCATGCCATAGACTTTTGCTACTTCGCGAATCGCGGCTCGTAACGCCAATGTATTGTGATTGGCCACCATGCCAGCTTGTCGACTGCCATAACGGGCAAAGACAAAATCTATGATGCGGTCGCGCTCATCCCAAGGAAAATCAATGTCAATATCTGGGGGATCATAACGTCCAGGATTAAGAAAACGTTCAAAAAATAAATTGTGGCGTATAGGATCGACATGGGTGATGCCCAAGCAATACGAGACGATCGAAGCTGCGGCCGAACCTCGCCCACAGGTGCGGGGGGCTTGGCGAACAATCTCATCAACAACCAGAAAATAATGGGCATAACCTTTATCGCGGATGACCTCTAATTCATGCTCGATACGATCGATGACAGCAGACGAAGGTTCTTTATAGCGCCATTGTGCTCCGTCATACGTTTTTCCTTGAAGCTTTATGAACGCATCCGTATTGGATAGTTGTCCAAAGTTGGGAAAGATGCTCTTTCGAGACGACCAATCCGTGTAACAGGCTTGTGCAATTTTCAGGATATTGCTTATCGCGTGAGGCACATGCGGGAAATGTGCTTGCAATGAGTCCAGTGGCATGAGCCAGTGATGGGGGGCGCAACATGAATCCGGAGGTAATTGAGAAAGCGTCGTGTTGAGGTCGATAGCTCTGAGTGTCTGATGCAGCGGAAATTCTTCTCGTCTCAAAAAATGCACACGATTGGTTGCGACTGGGGGCAGGTTCATGCGCCGGCTAAAGGCCAGGGCCTGGTGCATCAGTGCCCCAGGAGTCAATTCAACGTAGAGGTCAGCAGGGGAATGGCGTTTCCAGATCGTGAGAGCTGGAAAGTCGTCTGACAGAATAATCAGTCCGCGGCGGTGCGCTTGAACGGCGGCAATGCAGTCAAAGTCTTCGTCGCAGTGGCGTTGAGACAGGAGGTGACATAGGTTCTCGTAGCCATCTGGGTCTTTAACGAGAAGGACTGCGCGATGTTGGCTGTGGGTAAGTTCGGCTCCAAGGATCGGACGCAAGCCATAGGCCTCTGCCACTTCGAGAAAGCGAATGGCGCCATAGAGTCCATTTGTATCGGTGAGGGCAAGGGCGGGGGAGCCCTGCGAGCGAGCAGTTTGGCATAAGGCCTCGATCGGAGAGACGCCTTGCATTGGGGAACAGTCTGAATGGACATGTAAGTGAACAAAGTCTGGCATATAAAAGAAAACAGAAAATGCAATTTTGCCTGCTCACTCGTTAAAGCAAGGCATCATTTTTTTGAGAATATGATAACCTGTGGATAGATAAATCGCTTGAGTTTTTCCGCCTGTTGATAACTTAAATTTCTAAATTATTACCTTAATTTTTGTTTTTTTTAAAATGAGAAATCACTATTAATCATTGACTATTTGGTCTGAATGAGTAGCTTGGTTAGAATGTCCCCATTGAATGATTTTCTTGCCAAATCGGGTATGCAGACGATCCAGAGCCAATGCCAATCGATGGGGACGAGGTTGAGTCTGATGTTCATTTGAGTCATGTTGAGGAAAGAGTGAGAGCTGCTCCGGAGAAGGCGCAAAGCTATTGCTCCGAATAATGAGTGAACGTATACGAACGCGACGCTGGAAACAGCGGCGGAATAAGGTCTGAGCGGATGGAAACATATCAACCTCCCAATGTGTGGGTATGGATAAAACAGATGAGCGATGGACTGTGAGCTGATCACTATAGAGTAGTGTTAGCTTGAGACGATGACATAGACGATGCTGACGACGGAGATCATGACAGAGAGCATTTAGAAGATATGACAGGACTCCAATGAGCCGATCGTGGTCGATCGTATCTGGCTCAAAGAGATAGGAATGGGTCAACGACAATGAGGTTTTAGGAGCTATGACCGGCAAGCAATCAATCCCTCTTGCCCATTGGTATAGTCGATGACCCCATCGACCGCAGACGGTTTCTAAGGCGTCCAAGCTTATAGCGCGTACATCGCCAATGGTCTGTAGGTTTAAATCGGCTAAGCGTGTCTGGAGTGCAGCCCCTCCAGGGTCTTGTAGCCCAGGAAGTGCTGAGATGGGTAAAGGCGATAAAAATTGCTGTTCTGAGCCTGCGAGAACATCACACAATTGAGGCGGTGTGAGGAGAGAGCTGGCTATATGCGCGACAAGCTTATTGGTCCCGATTCCGGCAACGGCTGGCAGTCCAAGCTCAGATGTCACAGCGCGTTCTAAGCGCATCGTTGTGTCGCAGGTTGAGCCAAAGAGTCGGGTGGTGCCGGTTAAATCCAAATAAAAATGCCCTGGTCGAAACGATTCCCAAATGGGTGCAATCGGGGTAATGAACGCCATGAGAGCATGATGAGCTTGGGCAACACGAGGAGGGTTGGGCAGAACAAGTTTTAGCGAAGGGCAGCGCCGTTGGGCCTGATCAGCTCGCAGGCCTGAGACGACGCCTGCTTCTTCGGCTTCAGGCGAGACTTCATGGATTATGGCGCGAGACGTAGTGGCAAAGGCGACAGCAACGGGGCGTGTGCGTAAGGTTGGGTCATCAAGTCTGGCAAGTGCCACGGCAAGCCGTGGAATTCCAAAGCACACAATTTGCCGCTCCATATTCCATTTATCCGCAATGGCGAATGACGCCGATGACAACCCCTTCAATCGTAAACCCATCTGATGGCGTGACCATAATGGGCTCCATTGTTTTATTCGCGGGATGTAATTCGACCTGGTGTGCTTTTTTGTAATATTTCTTAATTGTGGCCTCGTGGTTGACTAAGGCCACGATTGTCTGGCCATTTCTAGCAATCCGTTGTTTATGGACGATCACGAGATCACCAGGCAGAATCCCCTCATCCTGCATCGACTCACCTTTCACCCGCAGTGCGAAATTGTCGCCGGTCCGCAGCATCGATGGCGGAACCTCAACCAGTTCAGCTTGAAGTATGGGTTCAATGGGGGTCCCGGCAGCCACGACCCCTACCATCGGAATCTGAGAAGGAGTATCGAGTTGTAAAAGAATAGCCTCTACTACGCCAGGGATTCGGCGCGTCCCGCATTCGTAACGGGTAATCGTCATGCGGGTTGTGCGAAGACGTTCAGCCAGTTGTGATTGCGTCAATCCTAGGCGCTGGCGAATTTGGCGAAAAGAATCGGGCGTCATGTATCCAATGGTTACATATTGGCTTGTAGGCTGTCAAGAAAAATGAGGGTAAAGAGACTTTCTGGGTCATTATGTTTTGTGAAACGTGCTTATTGGAAAACGAGACTCAGGGAGGAAAAATCTGAACAGACTGTAATGGTTTGAAGGGCAGGGCTACGGGAAGTCTGATGTGGCGATTATGTTTTCACCAGTTTATGTGCCGTCGAAGGAGAAAGTGTCGAAAGATTGGAATAGCAGTAAACTTGATTTTTCCCGTTATGTTTTGCTGCATATAATGCTTCGTCGGCTTGTTCGATAAGCTTGATGGATTCTGCAGTATCGGGGACGAGCGAAGTAGCGCCAATACTGGTGGTAATGAAGAGTTCTGATGTAGCACGAATACTCTGTGGCCCATGTTCTTCAATATATTGACGGATGCGTTCTCCCATCTGTGCCGTTTCAGATTCCGTCATCCCTGGAAGGATCACACAAAATTCCTCTCCGCCATATCGTCCGAAAAAGTCCTCTGGGCGGATTAAGCTAGCCACGGATTCGGCTAGCATTTTGAGGACACGGTCACCGGCGGTATGTCCGTGACGGTCATTAATGTGCTTAAAATTGTCCATATCTAACATGAGACAGCCGACAACTCGGCGTTCTTTCTGGGCTTCTTTGAGAGTGGTTTCTAGGGTTTCAAAAAAGGCATGGCGGTTCATGGCGCCTGTTAAGGGATCACGGGTGGCCAGCCACTGGAGTTTCTCATTTTGATGTTCAATGTTGGCTTGAGAGACATGTAATTCTTCTAAGGTTGTAAAGAGATGCTGATTGGCACGGGCTAATTCGGTTACATCACTGAACGAGACAAGAATGCCACGCAATTGATTGTGCTCATCAAGAATGGGAGTACTATTGACAATGAATTCTTTGACGTCTTTTTCTGATAAGACATATGTCAGCGAAGTGCCGGTATTGCTTGCATTTGTGCGTTCGACGTCTTGCCATGGTAAAGATGAGGGGGCCTGTTCATGATTGATTGGGTCTTTCCAGGGAAAATTATTCAAGGATTTCCCTAAAAGATTTTGAAGTGTTGTTTCCGTGATAGACATAAATTCGGCATTGGCGAGCACGATAGTTCCTTTTGGGTCCAAGAGAACGACACCTTCGACGAGGGTATCTAGGACAGTCTTGACACGTTTAGGAACAATACTTGACGGATCTAATTGTCGTAGGACGCGTGCCATAAAGAAGTAAAATCCAGGTAACCCTACAACTGCAATGTAGGCCAAAAATCGATAGAGGGGATCATGGCTTATGGTTGCCCACCATCCTTGATGTTCAACGGCTGGTTGAAAAGCCACTTGGAGGCTTCCCCAAGGCTCTGAGCCGTTATAAATTTCGACTTCCATATGAGTTAAAGTGGAATGATCGCTTGCAGCTTTGGTCCAATGCTGCTGGTGTGAGCCAGCGGTGGCTAAAGGCTTGTGTGCCTGATCGACCAACGCAATCGACTGGATATCCGAGTTGCGTGTGAGAAGAAAGTCTATTGCTGCCTGAATAGTCCCAATATCGTCTTTTTCGGCTAATTTCGAATATTGGGCGGCCATATTTTCTACGAGCATTTTTCGATAATGAAACGTGTGTTGGGATTCCTGTGGAAACATATTCCAAACCCATGTGCCAATTAACAAAAAACTGATGGTTAACGTCGTTAATCCCAGACTAATCAGTGCAAGAGTTTTCCAGCGTTTCATGAAAGCGAAGAGTCCTTTTCTGTCAATGGGGCTGGCTGTTCCTTAGAAAATATTTCTTTAAATTGAGGAAATTCTTCTTGTTCTTGGTCTTCAACTTGTTGTGTCGTAATGAGCTCATTCCAGCGCTCTTCTTGAGTCATCCCTAGAATCGGCAAGGGGTCAATACTGTTCCAAGCTGGAATGGTTGCCCACATGCTGGCCAGGAGTGATGTGCCCCGCAACACCCATATAAAAATTCCTGCGGTGACCATGAGTCCTGATCCTGTGACGGTTTTGACGACTAATTGCTTGGCGCTCTGTTCTTGCTGAGCTACGGCTTCAACATTTTCAGCTACGGTATCCAGCGAAGCTATGAAGGGTTGAGTAAACGCTGGTGGAATAGTGGGTTTGGCTTTCACTGCAATCTGAACTATGTGTGCTTGGCTAACACTGCCTTGGCTATCTTGAATGTTGATCAGGATATCTCGATTGCCTTCCTGTGGTTGAGCCTGGTTGTTGAGATAGGTCAATGATCGAAGAACAGATTCATAATCGGCTTTTGAAGCTTTTCCGGTGATCGTAAGCGTACCTTGGTTATATCGTTGGGTTAATGCTGCATTGGACAGTTGGGCACTCAAAATTTCTTGGTCACTATCTAAGGGATTGCTTAGAGTTGCCTTTAGCTCGATAAATGTGGAGCTGTCCAGATCTTCAATATGACTTTGTGTGGAGACGAGTCCGAGTGAGGCATCTCCTTCCGTAAACGTAAGTGGAGCTTCAGAATTTGGCCCACCAACCAAAAGGGATGGTGGTGTGTTAAGTGAAGTCACGTTAACTTGTGTTGTGTGTGCCAAACTCGTGCTTGTTCCATCCGATACCTCAATCATAAAGATTCGGGGCGTGGGCGTGGGAGCCACTGAGCGATTCTGATAGGTCACCGAACGTACAAGGGTTTCATAGGTCTCTAGCGGAGCTGAGCCAGAAATCGTGAAGACACCGTTTCTAAAATTTTTGGTAAGTGACGGGTCAGTCACATTCACGTTCAAGGTTTCTTGATTGCCATCCAGTGGATTTTTCAGGGTTACGGTCAGCTGTTGGAGTGTTGTGTTATCCAGATCCGTAAGGATTGTAGTATCCGGCAAGAGAGGGATTGGATCAGCCCCTTCTTTATATGAAGTGGTATATGTTCTGGGGATTGTGGTTGCTGAAGTATGTTGCCAGTGTAACATTGGTGGGGTGTTGACTCCATCAATCGTTATTCTGGTGGTAAATGGTTGACTAGTGAGTTGGCCATCAGATGTGAGGAGCCTGACGAAACGGGGAGTAACCGTTGGTGACGGGGAGCGGTTCTCATATGTCAATGACTGTACAACTTTCTGGTACATCTCAATAGGGGCTTTCCCAGAAATCGTGAGGACCCCATTCTGGAAGGTGTGTTGGAGAGAGGGAGACGTGAACGTGGCTTGTATGATTTCGTCATGTCCATCTAGTCGATTATCTAAAGTCGCTGTGAGCTGTGTGAGTTGAGGGCTATCTTCATCAGTCAAGGTGAGGGTTCCTGGTGCGATAGAAATTGGGGTGTTCCCTTCCGCAAAGGTTGTGGCGTAGGTTGCAGTGCGGGCAGAAGATGTTGGTTGCCATGTGAACATGGGTGGTGTATTCACTCCGCCAATTTTGATCTTGGTGGTAAAGGGCTGACTGGTATAGTCTCCATCTGACACGACGACAGTGAGAAGACGGGGAGCTGCGGTTGGGGCAGCAGAACGGTTTTGGTAGGTCAGTGAGTGTAGCGCTTCTTCATACCTTGTCAGCGGCGCTTTGCCTGTAATGGTCAATTTTCCATGGATATACGATTGTGAAAGTGTTGGAGGTAACTGGTTAGCTGAGAGAACTTCCATCTCTCCATCAAGTGGGTTGTTAATCGCCACAGTGAGTTGTGTTAATTGCTGACTATCCACATCGATGATGCGTATGGTTGATGGCAGTATTCGGATGGGAGCCATGCCTTCTGAATAGAATGTCTGGAATAAAGCTAACGTATTTGCTGAGGGGGTAGCTTCTTCCCATGTAATCTGCGGATTAGGCCGATTCACAAGAATACTATGCGCTAATTCTGAAGTATTGCCTTGCTTATTAGTTGCGGTTGCGGTCAGGTATCTGCCTGAAGGTGCTCCTGTTGGAAGGTGAAACGAAAAATGGGTGTCTCCTTTTGCGTCAGTGGTGACGGCATGAGAGCCTAGATACATGAAGGCCTCTTGGTAGCGAAGTGGGCCTTCTGGTCTGCCGGCATAAAAGTCTAATTGATAAGTCTGTGTTGGTTGGCTATGGAATTCTCCAATGACAAATAAATCTTTTGGAGAACGTGCCGTAGCGAGGGATAAGACTGGAAAATTTTGTAATCCATTTGGTCCCTGATCACTATCTAGTGCGTCATTTGGTGTGAGGTGATCCTGTAGTAAGTTAATCGCTAAACTCTCATTTTGATAAATTGCGTTCCCTCGAATAGTATTCTCTTGGCCAAAGGGGATGGCAACGCCGCCTCGTTTATTGAAGGCGATATGGTTAAAGGTGTAAGGTTCTTTTCCTCCCACTAGAGTTTTGTCTGCAAAGATGATAATGCCTTCCAATTCATTTCCCCAGTTGGCCTTGCCTTTTTTATCTGTGCCAATGAAATTTCCTTGAATGAGATTGTTGTTGCCCTGATGAATTTCAATGCCGCTTTGTCCATTTCCGCCAATGATATTGCCTGCACCAGGTTGCCTCCCTCCAATAAGATTTGCACGAGATTTTATGAAAATTCCATCTTCCTTATTTGGCAAGGGGTGTTGGAGTGACGAATGAATCCCCACAATATTTCCTTGAATGCGCGTATGGTTGGCAGAAGTAAGCAGATGTATCCCACTTTTACCATTGCCGGAAATAATATTGGCTTCTGAGTGGTTTGTCCCGCCAATGATATTGTGTGTGCCTGCGATCAAGATCCCGTCCTTGGCATTAGGAAGCGCAGCATCCCTTGTTGGATGCTCTCCGA
The DNA here is from genome assembly GCA_965223635.1 of Nitrospirales bacterium. Taxonomy (GTDB): domain Bacteria; phylum Nitrospirota; class Nitrospiria; order Nitrospirales; family UBA8639; genus Nitrospira_E. Next base: position 379,713 of record OZ245007.1, on the reverse strand, counting down.
TGAGATTGCCTTTGATGTGATTCTTTGATCCTTTTTGAAGGACAATCCCGTGCCCCCCGTTTCCAGATATGACATTACGGGTTTGGGAAGATGTCCCTCCGATCTGATTGCTTTCTCCAAATATTACTACCCCATTCAGACTATTTCCTTTACCCGGTGTCCCGAATGGGTCTGTTCCGATGTAATTGTTTTCAAGGTGGTTATTATTACCTTGTATTACAATTCCATTGCCTGAAAAATTAGTGATGGTAAGGCCACGAATGATGGAATCATCGCTCGCAATGGTGATGCCATCAATAGAAGGCTGAGCTGTGTTCTTGTTCCCTCGTAATTCCACCTGTGGTGAATGGGAGGCCGCGCCATCAATAATAAGAGACGTTTGAATAGATGGTAGGGGAGAATTGACGGTCAAGATCATGGCCTCGTTCGGTGACTCAAACAAAATTGTAACAGGTTCATGAATTTGGTTAGCCGCTTCAATAGCTTCTCGTAGAGAAATTGCTTGGTCTTTTCCAGGAAATTGGTTGAGTGTTTCAGGGGAATGAATATCACCGTCGAAAATATCCTTCTCTGTGGTAACTGTGATAATTGAAGGAGACGATGCATGCTGGGCAAAAGAGGGGGGTGTGCTCAGAAGTGCCCAACACATTATGAAAGCCAAGGATTTTTCTAGATAATGGGGGAAAGAGATAAAGAAAAGAGCAAAGAAAGTGTGGTGATGCGAGAATCTCATATGCTGTGAAAAATTTTGTGTAACTGATTGATGACGAATGACAATATGAAGGACAATTAGTCCTATGACTTCATGATAGCCGAGACTCCTTTACACTTCTCTCATCTTATCGGTTATGGCATAAATGAAGTTAATATGTGAAATTGCCGGTACTAGCCGACCATCTTTATCAGAAGTGGCGGTGTAGCCAAATTTTCTGTCAATCTTTTACATTTATGGAGATTTTAAAGGAGTCAAGCCCAAAGTTAGTTGGAATGCGTCACGGCTCCCAGGTTAATATTATGCGACCTTCCGAGTCGTGGTCATCTCCAAGCGCAGTTCCCGTTTCAGTGCCTCGCGTAACTGCGGCAGATGTTGATAGCCTTTCACTTTGCGCAGTCGTGGCTCGATATCTAACAGCGCAGTGGCCAACCATCGCTGCCGTTGATTTGAGTTCGTCCAGCGATCGACCTTCGCACACCGCTCTTCCACCAAGGCATTGATCGACTCCAGGCAATTCGTCGTTTTGAAGGAGAGGCCGAGGCATGCAAACATGCCCAACCGATGCACGGTCAACGTTTCCTCCAACCCTTCGGCCAAGCTCCGCGCCGCGGATTGGTTCCGAGTCTCGAGTTCCTGCTGCAGGCGACCGAGCGCGGTCTTGGCTTCCGTATACGTTGGACGCTGATACGCGCGTTGAAGCCGTCGTCGCCAGGCCACCTGTTCGCCTTTGGGTAGATGGCGCACAACATTCTCGCGCTTATGCCACTGACAGCGTTGCACTAAGGCGGTCGAGCCCCACGCTTGGCGTACGGCCGCGCGCAACCCTTTGCCGCCATCAATGATCACCAAGAGACCCTGGGAATCGTCGAGGCCCCGTTCCTCCAAGGAGCGGAGGAACGGGGCCTGTAAGATGAACTGTGTAACTGGTTATCATGCTGGTTTTCTTTCATAAGGAGGAAAATGATGACCAAGTTCAACACGAAAACCGATGCGCTCTTAGATGACTTATTACAGGACTGTGACTCCCCCGAAGAGATTCTCGGTGAACATGGGGTGCTCAAAGGGTTAACCAAACGACTGGTCGAACGAGCGTTGCAGGCCGAATTAACCGACCATCTGGGCTATGCCCCTCACGTTCGGCAGGAGGTCAAGAGGGGCAATGCCCGCCATGGCACGAGTGCCAAAACTGTGGAGACAGACCAAGGCCCGGTTGAGTTGGCTGTCCCTCGCGATCGAGCTCGCACATTTGACCCGACGGTCGTGAAGAAACGGCAACGACGGCTGGAAGGCTTTGATGACAAAGTCTTAGCCCTCTATGCGCATGGGCTGACCACTCGAGAGATTCAAAACCATCTGGAAGAACTCTATGGGACGGCCGTCTCGCCCACGCTGATTTCGACCATTACGGATACCGTTCTTGAGGATGTGCGGTTATGGCAGAGCCGGCCCCTAGAGACGGTCTATCCGATTCTCTATTTTGATTGTCTGTTTGTGAAATCTCGGCATGAAGGGGCCGTCAAAACCAAAGCCGTCTACGTGGCCCTGGGGGTAACTCTGGCTGGGGAAAAAGAACTGCTTGGGCTCTGGGTGAGTGAAACCGAAGGCGCGAAATTGTGGTTGGCCGTCTTTACCGAACTCAAGCAGCGAGGCGTCAAAGATTGCTTCGTGGCCTGTGTCGATGGGCTGGCCGGGTTACCGGAAGCCCTGGAGACCATCTTTCCCCAGACGCAAGTCCAACTCTGCATTGTCCATAAGGTTCGGCAGGCCTTGCGCTATGTGGTCTGGAAAGAGCGCCGTGCCGTAGCCCGCGATCTCCGGGCCATCTATGGCACCTCAACGTTGGAAGAAGCCGAAGAGGCCTTAGAGCCGTTTGCCCAGACCTGGGATGCCAAATATCCCACCATCAGTGCCAGTTGGCGACGGGACTGGGCACGGTTGACCGTGTTCTTTGATTACCCACCAGAAATACGAAAAGTCATTTATACCACGAATGCCATTGAATCCCTGAATTTCTCATTACGGAAGGTCCTGAAAAAGCGCGGAGCATTTCCAACGGATGAAGCGATCGTGAAAGTACTCTACCTCGGCATGCAGCGTATCGCCAAAAAATGGAGGGTGCCGATTCCAGAATGGAAACGGGCCCTCAACCAATTCGCGATCTTGTTAGGAGACCGGGTGCCAACACAAGATTAATTCACAATCAGATACACAGAAAACTTGACAAGCCCGAGGAACGGCGTCAAAACGGTCTCGTTTTCTGTCCCCGTTTCCACAAACCCCAGCACGTGTTTCTCCCCCGTGAGGGTAATCCCCACGGCAATGCCCATCGTCATGTCGGCAAACATCTTGCCATCGAGAAAGACGGCCACTAGATCTAGCTCACGGAGATCACGCTCTTGCAACGCCTTCAGTTGCTTGGCACTCGCCTGCACAAAGGTTCTCGATACGGTCGAACTGGACAGGCCAATCGCGCCGGGGACCGCTTCGGCTGCGGCTTCATAATTCCGACACGAAATGCCATACAGCACTCGCTTGAGGAGCAAGTCATCCAACTGGCCAGTCCCTTGGTAACGATCAATCGTCTGTAATGAGATCTCCCCACCCTGTTGGTGTTGAACACGAGGGATGCGTAGGCGATGCCGTTGCCCCGCCAGCTGTACGCTCCCCGGATTGCTGCCATGACGCCGGCCAGGAAGAGCAGCGGCTTTTCGCGCATAGCGGGCCCCAGCCAAGGCACACACCTCGTTCTCCAAGATCTCGTGCAGATGCATGAGTCCCAAGGGGATCAGGTTCCGAATACATTCCAGCTTACTGTCCACATCAAAGGCTTCATAGTGGTGCGGCCCGAAGACCTGGGCCGTTCCCAACAGTTTCCTCTTCTTGCTTCTGTTCGCAGCGTTCGTAATACTGCTCATGTCGTGGCTCCTTTCATGACGCGCGGACGATGGTTGTTCTTGGTCGAACGCCATCTCAGCACAGTGAAGGGAGCCGCTTCAAATTCCAACTAGACTTAGCACACATTCTTCGTCGTGACCTTGAATGTGTTCCGGTGGCGAACCTGAACGCCAGCTTCTCGCATGAGCTTCCTGGCTTTGGCTCGGTTCATTGGATAGCCTCGAAAGGTTAAGGCTTTCATCATCCGATGAGAGCCGTAGCTATTGCGAGAGTGCTCGGCGATAATCTTGACCTGTCCCAACATCTCCTGGTGCACGGAATCGACGGGTTGGTTCGTCACTGTCGTCTGATAGTGGTAATACCCGCTACGATTGACACCCAAGACCTGACACTGCAGGCTGATGGAATAGGTATTCTTATGCTGGGTGATAAACGAATACTTCTTGTCGTTTCGGCTGCAAAGAATACCGTCGCTTTTTTTAAGATATCTTTCTCCATTTCCCACCGCTTTACCTGCGCCTTGAATTTCCGGTTCTCCTCCTGTTCGGCCGTCAGCTTGCCATTCCCTCGAAAGGCCTGCCCATCTTGGCTTTGCAACTCTTTCGCCCAGCGACTGAGCATGTTCGCAACAAGCCCCAGACTCCTGGCCGATTCGGCTCGCGTATATTGTTGTTCGGTGATCAGACTGACTGCATCCAATTTGAATTCTTTGGAATATTTCTTTCGTGTTGCCACTTCGTCCTTCCCTAGTTAAGTCCCTATTCTCTTAACTGAGCTGTCCCGATCCAGTAAACCAGGTCACTTTCCTGGATAATGATCTCCGCCAAACCAGGTTAAAGAAAAAACAAGTATTTGTATCATTTCTGCTGTTCTTAGCAACAAGCTAACCGTTATTGGGACTGTAGGGTCTTGATAAAATGGTAGTAATAAAACCACTAACATCCCTTCTCGAAGTCCGATGGACGATACGGAGATTGGCAACCTTTCTAATAACGCCACTACTGGCGTTACGGCCAATATATAGAGCAAATCGACCTGAATTAAATCTAGTGCTAAACAGGAGAAGTAAACGGCCAAACCATAGGAAGTCTTTTCAATGATAGAAAGAAAAAAATATAGCCAGATTCTTCGACGTCCGTGCTTTATCTTCGCTAAATTTTCGACTAGTTTATTCAGAATTCTATGCAATTTTTCAGGGAAAAATTTAGGAAATCGAATTTTTGAAATAATTTCCGCTTTAGTTTGTATTATATGAAGACATATGCATAAACAGATAAAGCCACTCAAGCAAATCCAGCTTGCATATTCTTGAAGAGGAAAATTGAAAATGCCAACACTGAATGGTAGCAATAAAAGTACAATAGCTATTGAAGAAAGCATCCCAAATCCACGTTCGATTATAATCGACGAGACTATGGATGAAGTATTACTGTGGTACTTCTGTATCGTATAGGCTTTGTAGGCATCGAGCCCTAAGCTCGAAGGAGCCAGAAGCGTAAATATCCGTCCTCTGAGAGTAGTCAAAACAGGTACCCATAACGGCACCATTACCTGAAATAATCTAAGCAAAATATTCCATTTTAGCCCCATAAATCCCTGATCAAAAATAACAATACATATCACGAGTAAAAAATAAGGCCAGGAGATATTGTTTATCAACTCTAGAAATTGGTCTAAGTCAAGAAAGTGTGCGACCACAAATAGAGTCAGGACAATAAACAGATATTTCCCAATTTGCTGCAGTTTTTCCATCATTGTCCGAAAAAATGGTTTCTGTCTTTAGCTAACCGTACTGGCAGTACGCCTAATCCCTATGGGAAAGGAGATGACGGAAAACTCCAAAAAGCTAGTAACGCCCTCGCTGTGCTGGTTATTCAAACATGCGCCAGATGGTTTGCGGTACCCTCAGTTGCTCTCGTTGTTTTCTTGGTAATAATGTGGCACATGAAACAGATCGTTCCAAGGTGTGGTATCCGATCTTTAGCTAGTGGATACTGATAGGTTTTAGAATTGATTGTTAGTACGGGCTGTAGAATTACTGCGTGTCAATAACCTTTAGAGATGGCCATTTTCTTTATACCAGGATGCTGTTCGACGTATGCCTTCTTCTAAGGAAACTTTTGGCTCAAAGCCTAACTCTTTCTTAGCCTTGGTAATATCAAACGCTCTATTCTTTTTGAAAAAATCTATACGTCTCCGATATAACGGTGGCTCAAGCCCCAAAGGTTTACAAATCACTTCACAAGCAAAGCCTGCTGCATAGACAGGCCACATGGGAATTCGTAATCGTGGTTGTTTGACGTGTAATTCATCTGCAATCATTGTCACCAATTGATTGAGCGGTATATATTCTTCTCCAGCCAATATATACGTTTTGCCGATTGCCTGTTCTGATCTACTACACAAAATGATCCCATTCACGAGATCATCGATATAGGTAAAATGGTAGTTCACCGTACCAGCTCCAATCATGACAAAACGACGATGAGCGATGGCTTTAAAAAGCTTCAGGAACCGTAGATCCCCTGGTCCGTAAATTCCAGCTGGTCGAACGATCGTAACGGCCAGCCTTCCTCCATCCATATAACGACGTGCAATTTCCTCTCCCTGCAATTTGGTTTCTTGATAGAGATCCCCAGGCCCAAATGGAGATTCCTCATTCGCTGGGGAGTGGGCTACATGGCCATGTACTCCAACAGTGCTGCAATGAATGAATCGTGATACTCCGCTTCTAGTCGATGCATTTAGCAGATGTTCCACACTCTCAGCATTCACCTTTCGAAATATGTCGGGATCGACACCCTGTTGCCGAAACAACGCCGCGATGTGAAAGACAATGTCAATTCCCTCCACCGCATTGTCAAAAGAATGAGGCTCACAAAGATTACCCCTCACAAGCTCAATATTGAGTTTGTTCAATGCAGCCACATTACTGTTCTCACGGACCAGGGCTCGAACTTGATAGCCTTGTCTGACCAATGCTTCACACAAATGACTGCCGGTAAATCCGGTCCCTCCGGTTACAAGAGCTTTCACGATGTTAGTTCCTATAAGACTCTTTATCTAGTGCGTTCCTGAACTTCACAATGCAACTAGGAATGACTAGAGACCTGCGCTAATTCGTTTTCCCAGCTCTTTGGCATATTCTTCATGATCTCTACTCCCTCGAATGTCTTCCCACGTTTTGCCCCAACCTCTTTCGCCCATGAGGCCATACGATTCACACCGTCTTCCAAGGAAATGTTAGCGGTCTCTCCAAAAATTTCCTGTAATTTCTTGTGGCTAGAAAATGCATGGAGCACTTCATTTCGAGCCTCTAAGTACGAAATATCTTCTTTGCATCCCATCGCCTTAGCCACGATTTTAGCTAACTCATTGACGGTGTGCGGTGTTTCAGCTCCGATATTGAACACCTTGTTCAATGCCTGAGGATTGAAGGGAGAATCTGCAATAATCGGGGCGACATCCTGGATATATGAAAATGCTCGACTCTGTTGCCCATCGCCAAATATCGTCATGGGCTGCCCTTGCATCAGTTGATTCATAAAGATGCCCACCACATTCCTATAACGATCTCCAATATTTTGGCGTTCGCCATACACATTGTGCGGGCGAAACACGACATAGTCGAGTCCAAACATTTCATGGCTCGCGCGCAAATCTTGCTCGACAGCCAATTTAGCGATCCCGTACGGATCTTCCGGGATCGGGACCATGTCTTCGGTCATTGGCAATTGATTTTTTCCGTACACTGCTATAGATGACGTGAACACAAAGCATTTAATGCCATGGTTGACTGACGCATTAATGAGATTCATGCTCCCAATTAGGTTGTTCTCATAATTAAACCTTCTAATAAAGTGACTCAATCCTTCTGCTGCATAGGCGGCTAAATGATACACATAGGAGAAATGATGCTTCGTGAATAATGTGTTAATCAATTGAGTGTCAACAATGCTTCCTTCAATGAATTCGGCTTTTGTCGGTACATTCTCACGAAAACCTCCACTCAAATCATCTAACACGACAACGTCTAAGCCACGATGAATGAGCTCATCAGCGACATGAGAACCAATAAACCCTGCACCTCCAGTGACGAGTACTGTTTCAGCCATTGTTGTTACCCTCCATTTACAAGCACGTTCCTCTTACCTGTGTGTTTCTCATAGACTTCTTGCAATCGGTTTCCCACGGCTTCCCAGGAATATTCGGAAACTGCTTTCTGGAAGCAGTCCTTTCCTAGTTGCCGGGCACGCTCAGGATTTTGTAGTAGTTCCACGATAGAATTGGCAAACGGGACCAGTGCGCCGTTTGTGGCATAGACACCGAGGTCTTCTAAGATTTCTCGATTCACTGGATTGTCGAAGACTACTGTGGGAAGGCTCATAGCCATGTACGTAAATAGTTTCAGGTTGGCTTCGGACGATGAAACTTTTGGTGAGACGGCAACCTGTCCCAATGAGAGATATCGAGGGGCATCAGCATATTCAATCTTTCCTGTAAACATGATATGTGCCTCAAGCCCCATTTCCTTGGCTTTCTTCCGATACGCTTCTTCTGGGAAACCGATAATTAAAAATTTTACTGTAGGAATATCTTTCAATACGAGTCTCGCTGCATCCAACAATAAATCAATACCTTGGTAGGCGGTCAGGACACCGATAAATACTACGACTTTATCGTCTGAGCTAATGCCAAGATGTTGTTTTAATTCACTGTCTTCAGGTCGAGGGTAGAAAACCTCTAGATCAACACCGTCCCCAATTGTTGAGACATTCGTTACGCCAAAAGTCTCCGTTACCTGCTGGGTGGTACGAGTCGCACTGGCAATCAAATGAGCCGGCATTTCATTGACCTTTTTTTCTATCCATCGAACAATATTTGCGAGCCATTCCCAACGAGGAAGGAAGCCGTGATCAAGTACTTCTTCAGTCAAACTGCCCTGCAGATCAGCTACCATAGGAATTCTGTGCCACATGGCAACTAGTTTTCCGATCACAATCCCCTCATGTAAATGCGCATGAAGAATAGTGGGACGAAAAGATTGACATGCCTGTAAGACTTTCCATAACAGTAGGACGTCAATATAAAACTTATGAATGGAAGGGCCAGCTGACAGTTTTTGGTACCAAGGAATTTTCAGAGTGCGAATGGTGGCAATCGTGTCGATGTCTCGCCCCAAGTGATAGGTGCAGAGCAACACATCATACCCTTGATTCTTCAAAGCCTTGATCTCTCCCAGAATCCGAACATGGCACCCACGATCCGAAAAAAATGGCGTGGGGGCAATGACAAGAACACGGTTGTGGGGTAAATCCTGGTGCATTACCTTACTCCTCGCCGGCGGTATGCAGTATTTGTCTCACCCAATTCATGTTGAATTTTTGGTTCATCCCATTTCATTTCTTTGGCCATGAGCATGGCACATGTTTGGAGACATTCTTTTCCGGGATGTCCAATTGTACCAAGAGCTGTACGACGGAATACGATATCACTGAGTGTCTGAGCCATTTCTTTTCTTACACCATGTATGACTTCCGCTTGAATGACGGGCATATGAGCCACCACTCGAGATCCCAAATTGTGATCTTCTTTACTATACTGAAAAATTTCTGAAAACCGAGAGCCGTAGGTGGTGACGATATGTTGAACAGTTTCTGAAGACAGCCCGCTGGGTTTCTGTTTCATCGCTTGCCGTAACACGTCATCTAGACAAGCCATATCTCCGCCATAAACCGGCACGGTCCCAGTCGTGCATGGGATTGCTTTACTCCTGAATTTGAGGAGTACGAGATCAATGGTCTTTTCTGCAACTGCTCTCGCGGTCGTGAATTTTACGCCACTCACTGAGATCATTCCTTTAATGCCGGTCATCTTTTCATGATCGTAAATCATTGAATGCTTGGCTAATTGAGGATGGTTGGTCGGACTCGCTGCATCACGTCGAGGCAAAAGACCCCAATTGACTAAATGAACATCGTTGCGCGTGAGCCCCGCTTTGGGAAGGCTGGCATTGACCTCTTCAAGCTGTGTATCGATATCCTCGTCAGTCACACAAGAATCATCTGGGTTTCCATCGTAGTGTGTCTGAAATGTCCCGACCAACGAACGATTCTGCCAAGGGGTAATAAAGAAATACCGACTTCCTGTTTTGATGAGTGCATCAGAGTCAACGTATGAATATTGACTTGGCACGCCAAGACTCACATCATCAACAATGGACTTGGTCACGAGGACGATAGCCTTCAGTAAGGGAACCCGAACCGAGGAAGCTGACCCATCTACCGATGGCATGAGTTGATCGACCCATGGGCCACTGCAGTTAACGACACACTTTGCCTGAATTTCCATGAGATCTTGATTCAGGAGATCCTTTGCTTTTACTCCGATAATTGATCCATGAGCCGAAAGAAGTTTGGTCACTTTTATGTAGTTGAGTACTTCTGCTCCTCGGTCATGAGCTGACAGTAGTATCGATAACAACAGGCGTTCAGAATTATGAACTTGCGCATCATAATAATACGCTCCACCAGTCAATCTTGATTGATCAATGACCGGGCAATATTCCGAGGATTGCTTGTTCGATAGCATGCGGCTGGAAGGAAAGTGTGTTGCTTGCGGTAATGTATGATTTCGGTCAAATGCGATGAGATCGTTAATTGTTAGCGCCATTCGTAGCAGAGACTTTTTAGCCCCAATATGTTGGTAGGTAGGAATCAAAAACGGCATGGGCTTCACAAGATGAGGGGCGATTCGGACGAGAGTGCTTCTCTCTCTTATCGACTCTCTCATTCGAGTGAAGTCTGCATGCTGCAAATAACGTAGGCCTCCATGAATGATTTTGTGACTATTGCTCGACGTAGCATGACCAAAGTCACCTTGTTCTAACAGGATAACTCGCAATCCACGAAAAGCGGCATCACGTGCAACACACGCCCCGTAAATCCCACCACCAATAATGAGTAGATCGTATTTTGTTCGAGAGACGTCTTTTAGTACTCGATGCATTATTTGCCTAGCGTTTTTCGCATGGTTGGGCTCTAGGCCATCTTCAAAAGTTCATGAGATATCGAATGAATAAGATTGGGCTTGTTAGCCATATTCTCTTTATGATGAGTGCTCTGCTTCTTGCTGCTGTTTTCATAAGGGTTTGCTGTACCAGTTGAAGAGTTAGATTTTAGTCTCATGTCTAGGTTGTTCATAATTTGGCTAGTGGCTATGAGGCAATTTGTTCATTGCTATTGGCGGATTGAGCTTCATTCTTTGCCTTTTAGGTTGCTGAAATTGGCGCAGGAATAGCCACCTCCTTTCGGTATATGATTGCTCGAGCTTAAGTCGTACGAGGAGCCTATCCTTTTGCGTGTGATTGCCCTTGGGTGCCTATACTTGATGCTGAAAATGACGCCAATGTAATTCGTGGTTCGCGGAGTCTTTCAAAGCTTAACTTAGAATGCGTGGAACATTAGGTGGGCAAGCTAGACGAGTTTATGGTGTATTAAATGTCCTATATTCATGAGGACCCTTGGCCGGTTTTGCTGCAGCACGAATGGATACTATGTTCTTTGGGCTAGTAGTTGTATCGCCATGTTTTTCAAGCCGGCTTGTCCTGAAGTCACATCCTATGGGTTCTCGGAAAAGCTGTGGTTGGGCTAAGAAGTTTACCAAGATCCTCAACTTATTCACGAGTTCCATGTATTCTCACTCGTGCATCCTACTTTAGCAGATTCTTCCCACAAAGGCTGGTTTAACCTTTAGAGAGAGGAACGGGATGCTTCATGGTTTGGTCAGCAACTTGGCAAGCATTTGCGTCAATGACATGTGGGCTTTGGATGTGCCATGTATGGCCATAGTGGTCCGGTACTGGCGGGTGTTGGTCAAGGCTAGCTTATCGTCTCAAGATATGGCTATCTTGCCTTGATGCGACTTATGATGTTCTCCTATCCAATGAATAAGTGAATAGTATGAATCGTGTGAGGATAATTAGTTTGCCTCCCCCTCCCTCAAGTCTTTGTTGAATAGTGGCGGAGGCCAATTCAGAAGGAGTCTGCTGGTGTGTTGATAAACTGACGGCAGGAATTCGATTGGGTCGAGCTCTCTGTCTAGAGACTAACAATATCCCAGATTCGTATTGGACTCTGTCTGCTCAGGCCTCGTTCATCTGAGCTTAATTTTTGGTGGGCACTCTAAGTAGCTTCACTGCAGGAGGCATGAGTCACGTATCGAGTGGTGGGAATAATCAGCGACTAGAGGTTCTGTTTGGAGTAAGGGGAGCATGTTTCACGACTAATTTTCTGACGGGCTCTATTTTTGGCCTCAACCATTTTTCGATAATCTCGCTCACAAGTCGATTCCCAGCGGCATTGTAGTGGCCACTACAGTTTCGACCCTGATTTGTGAGTAAGTCGCAGTAGGAATTTTCTCCGAGACGAGATGAAAATTCTGAGGAGAGATCAATAAAATCAATACCCATGTGCGCAAGTGTATCAGAAAGATTTTTTGTGGGATTTTCCCCTGTCCGCTGTCTGTATTGGTATCCTGCCGTGCTTGGAAAGATGATAACTTTGAAGTCGCTATGTCTTCGATGCGCCTCTTTTGAAAAGGAGGAAACAATTTTTACCAGAAGAGGAAATGCTCCAGAGGGATGTGATTCAGAATAAAACTCTAGCCAATTTGGTTTGCCCAACAAACCGTTCTGCACACGCTGGGAGAGTAGTGATTGGACCATGGATATTGAGTATGGAAATTGGATCCAGGCTGGTCCACTCTCTGAGCCAGGTAAAAACCACTCATGTGTAAAAGTCTTCTCTGGGTGTTCAGCCACCTTTTGTACATTGGATTTAGCCGTTACTGGAATGGAAATCAGCTTTAATTCGTCGGTGGCTAATATGAATCTGGGCTTAAAAGAAAAGATATCGCCTTTACTTAATAAATACCGATACTGGTTCACGATTCGAAGGATATTTTCTTGGTAGATCCCCAAAATGATAATTGGTGCCGTATCATGAGTGTTTTTCGTAAATCTCAAATAGGCTTGGTCTGTGCCGTATCCAGGGACTCCGTAATTGGCGATACGACAAGACAACTGTTGCGACAGATGATGCGCCCACGCTTCCTCATGATTCACTTCTTCACCATACGTGAACGAATCGCCATAGACGGAGATACACGGATTCTTTTCATCTGGGAAGGTTGGATCTGGTCTCGCTCCGAGGGAATCGAATTGAAATGGACCTTTGCCATCAATACGCGGCCAACCTAACAAGGGCTCGCGAACCTTCAGGTACGTACTAAATTGCTGCTGGGCAATATGAGGAGGGGAATAGAAGAGCTTCGATGCTCTGGGAATATTATGGATTGTGTATGAACTGATAGTTTCTGATAGCAGAAAAATAGAAATAAAAATAATCAAAGACCCCAGAATGAAGACTTTTGGGGGCGGGTTCTGTTTTTTCATGAATGGAGTGTTACCTGTCGTGGATGTACGCCCAACAAGCATCCATTATGCTGATGTGTGTTCTGAAGATTGGCGATACTGAAGGGATGCTCCAATGGTGCGATAGAACTTGGGTAAGGCCGATATTGATTAACGTATAGGCTCCCTATACTGTTTCGGCAATTTCTCTCAATTCTTGAATTGCGCGGCTACGAGTGTAATATCACAGCCTAAATTAGAATATTCAGAAATTGTTCTTGTTTATAGTGATGGGGAAAGTATTAGGAATTTGAATAGGGATATCAGCCTCCTTTCAATTTTCGAAAGCAAGTCATCTTGGAGGGGTATGTACGGCCAGAAGTAAGTGAATAGACGTGCTTGTGGAAAGCAGGTTTCACATCCCTGACATCATTCCGTTCTTTCTTCCTACACCATAGTGTTTATCTCCCTTTCGTAATGGCGACTACAGAATTTCTGCTATTTGGATCAGTAAACGGTATTAAGAGCTAGTTCCCTCCACAATACTTTGCTATTGAGAGTAGCGTGTAATCTCTGAGCCTATGAGGAATGACGCTCTGTACCTTTTTGCGTGGGTCGAAGGCAGAAGATGTATTCAACTCAAGGCTAATGAAACACTTAATGAGCAATTTGATCTGTCTTGAGGTATGGAAATCTTAGATGGTTGTCTAGATGTTCTATCTGCGGTTGAGACAGATTCCTGAGCGAGCGTCGAGGTAATGTTTCACAAGCAGAGGGTCATCATGTTCAAGCTGTTTCTCTCATGGTTCTCGGAGTATATTGGCTAGGCCACCTCGTGCGCCTCGCTGGCATGATTGAGTATGGCGGTGAGTCCTGAGTGGTGTGTGCGGGATTCTGTAGGTCGCGGACGGCATTCTGTAATCTTATGGAGGGGGCTCACCGTCAACCTATTAGTCGATTCAGGTCTGGAGTAGATCAGAGTGACAGTGTGTCTCGCACGTGACGCTATGTGTGGTCTTGATTCAGGAGATGTTTCAAATGCAGGATGCTTGTTCCGTGAGGCCATGAAATTGCGATTGTTGAGAAATGTTACGATTTTTTGGTGGAGTAGAGTGGACTCCGTATAGCACTTGTTACGTCGAACATCCACTCTTTGAAACAGGCAGCCCTCGGTGCAGTGCACAATGGAGTCTGAACGAATCCGACACTAAACAATGAAGGATTGATTTGTGCTAAAAACCTTCTGCTAGGGTGGCATGTGGCAGCCACTTTAAGAAATACTGCATCGTGCTTGTCGAGAGCATAGTTAATTAGGCTGGTAGTGTTGAGCCTCTTTAATATCTGAAACTTTCAGTCTTTGTAGATTCGCTCATCTATTTAAATGGCTGACATCTCTTATTCGGAGTCAGGATTGAGGTATTGCCCCTTCTAAGCAAAGACGATTCAATGTTTCAAAAATTAATCAGAAATATTCTCCTGCATGTTGGTTTGCTTTTTGTCGTAGGTGTTCTTGCTGTCAGCTTTAGTGAAGTGATTCTCAGAATTCTTGGAGTTTCCTACCCTATTTTCCATGATTATGACTATGAAAGAGGCCGCGCGTTGAAGGCTGGGAAGTCTGGTTGGTATCGGAGTGAGGGTGAAGCTTATATTGAAATCAACCAAGATGGTTTTCGAGACGTAGAACATGTGCAAGAAAAGCCAAAGGGGACATACAGAGTTGCTGTGTTGGGAGACTCTTATGCCGAAGCCAGGCAAGTGTCCTTAGAAAACACCTATTGGAAGAAACTTGAAGGAATGCTGAACTCTTGCATGCCTCGTTCTGTTGTTCAATTTGAGGTACTCAATTTAGGGGTGAGTGGATATGGAAATGCTGAAGAATTATTAACGCTCCGTCATAAGGCTTGGAGGTATGATCCGAACTTGATATTGGTCACGTTCTTTAGCGGGAATGATTTGCTAGACAATTACCCTCCAGCTAATCCTAATTGGAGCGAATTCACTCCACGGCCCTACTTTTTTTTTAATGAACGCAATGAATTGACGTTGAATACTTCCTTTCGAGATTGGACTCCGGCAGTTTTGAAATATCGAGCTCTTCTATGGGGAATTCATAACTTCCGCACTCTTGAATTGTTGAACAAGGCTATGCGTGTGATGGAAACAAGGCGACTGCAGCGCGATAGAGGAAGACAGGCTTTTGCAGAAACAGATCTCGCAGATTTTGTTTTTGCCCCACCGAAAACATCTGTCCATCAGGAAGCTTGGGAAATTACGGAAGCTATTCTGACTTTGATGTACAAAGAAGTTTTGGAACATGGAGCAGAATTTCTGTTAGTGACGGCGACGAGTCCAAATCAAATCGACATAGTTCAGCGTGACCTTGTTCAGGCCAGACTCTGTGTGAAGGCGCTCGACTATCCTGAGCAGCGGGTGAAAAGGCTGGGAGAGGCCGTTGGATTTCCCGTGCTCAATCTGCTTTATGATTTCCAGAGATTTGCTGACCAGAACCAGAGGCCTCTTCATGGGTTTCCAAATACCAATCTTGGAGTTGGACATTGGAATGAACATGGTCATGATCTGGCAGGGAAATTGATAGCCAGAAAGATCTGTGAAGAATTGTTGCCTCATTAGCGTAGGATTTGCTAGATATCTCCGCCTCTCATCCGATCTTTCCTGAAGCATGTGATCTTGGTTGTTCCTACCGCTAAGAATTCCTGGTTTTGTCCTATGCGGAATTCTACGGGCGCAGTATCCATCCAAGTGGCTATTGGTAACGATAATCATTGATGAGGGCATAGAGGCAGAACTGTCATGTTGTTTGAGGGCGTAAGTCCTTCTTGGTAGAAGGTATGGAGGTCGTCATTGGGAAAAACTCATGACTATGATCATGGGGAGGGTTTTTTCAATCTTCAGATAGTCCAAATCTCATTGTTGCCATTGAGCACACTGTAGAATTTGGCTTTCTAGTGTGTCCTGAGCAGATCATGCTAGACAACCGACCGTATCTGTGAAATCTCAAGCTTGACCCTTCAGGGTCCGAACTAGAGTGTATGCAATCAGCTTGATTTTAATGATAATTTAGCTGATCATGGTATAGAGACTTTCTCTTTAACTATGAGCCGTGTGGGCCTGCATGACTTACTATATTGCGTTCTGTGGTGCGATGAAGGCCCTCTGGTTGGAAAGTATCCTTAATTCCCCAGGAGTTTCCGCAGTTTCGTTCAATGTTGAAAAGCGTGGTAAAAGCAGTGGCCTTGACCACAGAGGATAGTCTATTGGAATTGTGGGAGTATGACTTATGATGGTAAGACCAACGCTCTCTATCGTGGTTCCTGTTTACAATGAGGAAGAATGTCTTCAGTTGCTTTTTAATGGGATTCGAGCGGCATGTGAACAGAATGGGCTGTCGTATGAGATTGTGTTCGTAGATGATGGAAGCGACGATCGAACCTTTGAATTTCTTGATATACTCTATCAACAACATCCTAGAATTGTTGTCATTCGTTTTCGGAAAAATTATGGGCAAACAGCCGCGATGGCTGCTGGTTTTCGGATGGCTCAAGGACAGTATATTGTAAGTATGGATGGGGATATGCAAAATGATCCTAGTGATATTCCATATTTGGTGGCTAAACTTAAAGAAGGTAATGATGTTGTCTGTGGATGGCGGAAAAATCGAAAAGATGCTTTTCTCTCCCGTAGGGTTCCTTCCCTAATTGCCAATTGGCTCATTGGTTTCATTACTGGCGTTCCCATTCATGATAATGGGTGTTCCTTGAAAGCGTATCGAGCAGATGTGATTAAGCGTGTGGCATTGTATTCAGATCTCCACCGCTTTATTCCCGCAATGTCCACCTTGGCTGGGGCGAAGGTTGCTGAATTAGTTGTGCAGCACCATCCAAGAATATTTGGGGTCAGTAAGTACGGGCTCTCGAGGTCCTGGCGAGTATTTCTAGACTTAATAGTTGTGAAAATGATGACCGGGTTTGCGGGTAGACCAGCCTTATGGTTTGGCACATTTAGCCTTATCTCGTTGCTGTTGTGCTTGCTGAGTCTTTTCGGGATGGTGTCCGCAGGGGGAACAGGAATTGTTTGGCCAACTATAGCTTTATTGTTTATGGCGCTTTCCGGACATCTCTATATCATGGGAATTCTTGCAGAAATGCTCCTTTATTCTGGGGACTATCGTCCAGAGCATATGCTTCAAGGTGCTTTAACGTAATTTTGGATTGGCATGCTCCAATTAAGATCGAGAGAAAAATCCTATTTCTGAGAATTTATTCCTGTTAAGGATGACAATACGATGTAAAAATGTGGATCGATAACTTTATTTGATTCCTGGTTTTTTCACTAATATGAATGTAACCTCCAACCATTTAGGTGGAGTTATTTACTATGTCGTCTTCTATCTCCGAGGCTGTTCAGGTGTCGACTCAGGCCATTTCCCCAAATAGTCTTAAGGCTCTATCTGTTGTGGTTCCTGTGACTGAGCGATGCGATTCATTGGATGAAATTTATCGTGCGCATGTTGCTTGCCTGAAAGATGCCGTCAGTACTTTTGAATTTCTTTTTGTTCTGGATGAAGGGTTTGCAGCATCTGCCCAGTCTCTTAAAGAATTGATTGCTCAAGGTGAACCCATACGCATTATTCATCTTCACCGGCATTTCGGAGAAGCGACGGTACTCATGGTCGGGTTTCAGCAAATTCAGTATGATGCCATCATTACAGTGCCAGCCTATTTCCAAGCACTCCCCGAGGGAATTCATGTGGTCTTGAATGCCCTTGAGGAAGGATATGACCTAGTGGTCACTCGGCGTTATCCTCGCAATGACCCTTTGATCAATCGTTTGCAAAATCGCATTTTTCATGGATTGATTCATTTTTTTACTGGGGTGCAGTTTCATGATATGAGTTGCGGCCTTCGAGGTATTCGCCAACAAGTGGTTCGTGAAGTGTCTTTGTATGGAGATTTGCATCGGTTTCTTCCATTGTTAGCTTATCAACGAGGTTTTACGATTGTTGAAAAAAAGGTTCCACAACATCCGGCTGACAATCATCGGCGAGTATATGCGCCAGGCGTGTATCTCCGAAGAGTGTTGGATGTTATGACGGTCATCTTCCTCTTTAAATTCACCAAAAAACCATTACGATTTTTTGGCCTTGTCGGTAGTGGATTATTTGTAACTGGATTCATCATTTCTGCAATTTTAGCCATACAAAAAATTTTTGGCCTCACGGGACTTGCGCATAGACCAATACTTATTTTAGGTGTCGTGTTGATGGTACTTGGTGTTCAAGTTGGTTCTGTTGGTCTTCTCGGTGAGATGATTGTATTTACTCACGCTCGCAAGGTTAAAGATTATGCCGTCAAGGCAATTCTTAAGGGAAAAAACTAGAGCGAATGAACCCATCTTGGTTTTGTCTCACGTTAAAAGTTGAGCACAAACGATATCGAGAGCAGAGTCAAGCCAAAGGGATTTAGTCCGAGGACTTTTTGGGGGAAGTTCTCAAGCTCTTTTGGCCTATTGCATTATTCGTTGGTGCCGTAAGCGAAATATTTCTATCTTACCCCATCGTTTTCTCGTCAAACGAATCATTATTGAAAGAACGGCTGGGATTTTCATTTCTGTGTAAGCCAGAATTGGCAAAGATTTCTATCTCCAGCTCTTTTAGGGGTCGAGCGTTAGAAATTAAAGAGCGTTATATGGTGAGTATTATTTGAATTTTTGCTAACGATGACATGGCAATATGTTAAAGAGGTCAAAGTTTACTAGAATCGTTTGGACTATACTCCTTGTGGGGTTCTTACTCCGGGCAGTGGGTAGTCTCCATGACCTTCCCTATTCCTATTATGGGGATGAAGAGCATTTTATTAAGCGCGCGTTGTCCTTTGGGTCTGGTGACTTCAATCCCCATTGGTTTCACAAGCCTGCTTTTTATATGTATTTCCTTTTTGTTGAGTATGGACTTTTTTTTGTTTTTGGTTATGTCGTTGGATGGTTCGACAGCATTGATCAGTTCGCGAAATATTATTTTACGGATCAGACATATTTCCTCTTGATTGGTCGGCTTTCCACGACTCTCTTTAGCTGCGGAATGGTGTACCTTACCTATGTCCTGGGAGCTCGGTATTTCAGTGAAAAGATTGGGTTAATCAGCGCATTTTTTTTAGCTTGCACGTATGCGAATTTTCAAAGCTCAATCGTGGTTAAGGCCGATATCCCTTCGGCTTTCTTTGGGCTTCTTGCCTTGTATTTTATTATGTTGATTTTTGAGTTCGGCTATGCCCGTTTTTATATCTTTGCGGGGGTTTCTTTAGGGTTAGGGGTCGCGACGAAACTTTATCCGTTGCTGTTGTGGCCATGTTTGTGGATTGCTCATTATCTGCGGTCGCAGGAAAGAAAATCGCCCTTGCTTCAACGTCTGATTGGGTCGAAGCTATTTGTTGCCTTGGGTTATTTTTGGTGTGTGTTCTTTCTTGCCTCTCCCTATTCATTTTTAGATCCCGCTGGAAATATGAGGAATTTAATATCTGTCCTTATAGGGATCTTAGCGAGAGGCCCTCAAGATAGTGGAGCGGGCTTTAGCCTCCGTGAATCGGAGGGAGTTGTTGATAAAATAATGATTACACTTGAGGCGATATTCGAAATGGGGGCAATCTTATTAACCAGCCCAAGCATGGGTTGGCTCCTAGGGGTTATTGGCCTTTTGGGAATGGGGTATTGGGGATATCTTGTTTGTTGCCGCGATAAAAAGTTACTTATCTTCCTCACCTACATAGGAGGGTTTGTCATACTTGCAGGAATTATTGCCCCATCGTATCCAACGAGTCGGCACATCAGTTTGCTGTATCCAGTTTTGTGTTTAAGTGGAGCCCATCTCTTTTATGACTCTTTACTCTTTCTGCTGTCAAAATTGTTCGGAATCAAATTTCGTGGGTGGATGATTGTTCTTTGTTGTTGTGCTGTCGTCCTGCCTGGGCTGTCAAAAATTATTGCCTATGATTACCGAGTTCTTCACAAGGATACGCGACTTCTTGCAAAGGAATGGATTGAAGAAAGCATCCCTGGTGGGACGAAGTTAGTTCTAGATGCAACCGGTCCAAAACTTCAAATGAGTGCGGACAATCTGAAAGAGTTGCTGGGGCGATCACAGACTTCAAAGCTTGGGCCCTTTACTGTCCACCTTGGAAAATATTACACCTATAAACTCGCGGCGATTTCTGGTGTATCGTATGATATTACAATGATTAATCACCCGTGGTGGCTTCCTAAAGAAACCAAAACGGGAACCTATCGTCTTGAATCAGCCCACGATGCTGACATGGGAAACCCAGTCAAAGAGCTGAGTGTCATGCCGTTACGCTTTTATAAGGAACAGGGGTATGAATATATCATTACTAGTAGTTCGGATTATGCAAAGTATTTTAGGGAAAAGCATAAGTTGCGATTTCCATCTATTCATCAATTTTACCTTGATCTCTTTTCTCATGCTACTTTGATAAAGGAGTTCCGTCCTGACGATTGGGATCGTCCTGGCCCTGCGGTAAAGATATTTAAATTATGATGAACACGACGACGCAATTGATCAAACAGGTCAATTCGAGGGGACCATCTACCAATTATGTGAGGTTGCATCCAAGAGATGGATATTATCGTTCTTGATGAAAGTCAGAATCTCTCCCTTTGGGAAGACTTTGTGGCGTCTCAGTCGCAGGCGACAAACTATCATCAAGTTGGGTGGAAGGCGGTTATTGAGCGGAGTTTTGGCCATCAGACTCGCTATTTAATGGCGATGAATAATGGAGTGGTTGTTGGGATTCTCCCCTTGGCCATCATGAAAAGTTGGTTGTTCGGTAAGAGTGTGGTGTCATTACCTTTTTTGAATTATGGCGGCTTATTAGCTCATGATGAGCAAGCCAAAAAAGATCTAATATCTGCTGCCTCACAGCTCGCAATCGATGAAGGTGCGGGATCGGTTGAGTTGCGACATTGTGTGGCTCATGGCTTAGGCTTGGTCCCCAAGCAGCATAAGGTTTCAATGTTGTTGCCCTTGGGCTCAAATGCCGACACACAGTGGAAACATTTTGATGCCAAAGTGCGAAATCAAATTCGCAAAGCTGGAAAATCTGGGCTTATTGTTCAGATTGGTGGCAAAGAACTCCTTGATGATTTTTATGCCATGTTCGCGAGAAATATGCGTGATCTTGGCACCCCGGTATATGGACGAATATTTTTTCAAACGATTCTTGAGGTGTTCCCCTCACATACCCGAATTTTTGTTGTGAAATCTCAGGGAACACCAGTGGCTGCTGGTTTGAGCAGCCTTTTCAATGAAACTATAGAGGTGCCGTGGGCAGGGTCTTTAGTCGAATATCGTTCTCTATGTCCTAATATGTTGCTGTATTGGGAGGCCATTCAATTTGGGATTCAGCAGGGCATGAAAATGTTTGATTTTGGACGCAGTACGCCTGGGGAAGGGACCTATAGATTTAAAGCACAATGGGGAGCCAAGGCCTCCCCTCTCGTTTGGGAATATTGGATGATAGATGGTTGCCCACTTCCGAACATTAGTCCAACCAATGCGAAGTTTTCTTTAGCCATAAAATTATGGAAAAAGCTCCCATTGGCAGTGGCCAATTTGCTTGGCCCGCCTATTGTTCGGTCCATCCCATAAATTTTCAATGGTAATCTATTCGAAAAGAGTGGATGGGCCATGTTGTCTGTCCTGAGTCACGATCAGTATGCTTTAAGAATGTCTTCTGGGTTTTTGTGGCTGGATGATAATGGGGGAAGCCTCGTCCTGTTGTTCTTCTTCCCCAGGAAATAGTGCTTCCCTTTCAACCAGAGTCCTTCTAGGTGGCATTCTCCGATCCCTTGAATACGCAAATTCAGCGTGGAAAAGAATTTTTCACATTTTCTGATCTCATCAGGTTTGGTTATAATGTTTCTGTGTTTAGAAGCCGATATCATTTGTAGAAATTATTCACTTCGGAAATTTAAGCTTCGGCTTCTCACGACCGAATGAATGAAATTATAGTGAATTCATGTCTTTGCCTTAGCATCCTCTATTAATTTAGTCTTGTCTCAATAATGCTATTTATTTTTCAGAAGGGGCCCTTTAACCTATTATGAACGTTTCCACGTCCTCTCATTTACAGCAGCTCGAAGCCGAAAGCATCTATCTCTTTCGTGAAGTGGTAGCCGAATGTGAAAATCCAGTGATGCTCTATTCAATAGGCAAGGATTCCTCTGTCTTGCTGCATCTTGCTCGAAAAGCCTTTTACCCGTCCAAATTGCCCTTTCCGGTTCTACACGTGGATACGACTTGGAAGTTTAGGGAGATGATCGAATTTCGGGGGAAGATTGCTAAGGACTATGGCCTTAATCTGATTGTCTACACTAACCAGAATGGTCTTGATCAAGGCGTGAGTCCCATCACCCATGGATCTTCCTTGCATACTGATATCATGAAAACAGAAGCGCTGAAACAAGCTTTGGACAAGTATGGATTTGATGCTGCATTTGGTGGGGCGCGACGGGATGAAGAAGCCTCGCGAGCCAAAGAGCGCATGTTATCGTTTCGTACGTCGACGCATCGTTGGGATCCTAAGAAACAACGCCCAGAGTTATGGAATATATTTAATACGCGAGTCCGGAAGGGAGAAAGCTTGAGGGCGTTTCCATTGTCCAACTGGACCGAGCTTGATGTTTGGGACTATATACAGCAAGAAGAAATTCCAGTTGTCCCACTTTATTTTGCTAAAGAAAGGCCAATCGTGGAGCGAGATGGTATGTTGGTAATGGTCGATGATGACCGACTCCCCCTCATGCAAGATGAGCAGCCTGTGATGCGGTCTGTTCGATTTCGCACTCTTGGTTGTTATCCGCTGACGGGAGCTATTGAGTCAACTGCTGCCACGTTGTCGGATATTATTCACGAGATGGCGCATTCTCGAAACTCGGAACGTCAAGGACGCCTGATTGATCGGGATGTGATTGGTTCGATGGAAAAGAAAAAGCAGGAGGGGTATTTCTAATGCGCTCTTTACCATCCCAAATGCCACATCATTCGGAGTCGACGTGTGTAACTTCCGTTGGGCAGGGTCTTTTACGCTTCATGACGTGTGGGAGTGTGGATGATGGCAAAAGTACCCTTATTGGGAGATTGCTCTGGGATTCCAAATTGGTCTCGGATGACCAATTAGTCAGTCTAGAATCGGAAAGTAAACGGGTGGGGACTCAACATGGTGACATTGATTACGCCCTACTAGTTGACGGCCTACAAGCTGAACGTGAACAAGGCATTACCATTGATGTGGCCTATCGATACTTTGCCACGGACAAGCGGAAATTCATTGTGGCTGATGCCCCTGGTCACGAACAATATACACGCAATATGGCGACCGGGGCCTCCACAGTCGATCTTGCGGTGATTATGATAGATGCTCGTAAAGGTGTGCTGACTCAGACGATGCGGCATAGTTACATCCTGTCGTTACTGGGTCTGACGCATGTGGTTCTTGCCATTAATAAAATGGATTTGGTTGATTATTCAGAAGACCAATTTAACAACATCAAAACCCAGTACGCCGCCTTCTCTGGCCCTTTGAGTTTTCATGATGTGGTGGCTATTCCGGTGTCCGCTCTGAAAGGCGACAATCTACTTTATCCGAGTGCCAATACACCCTGGTACCACGGGCCAACGCTCATGGGCCAGTTAGAGACGGTAACGATCAATCGAGATGTCACTACCAAACCTTTTCGAATGCCAGTTCAATGGGTCAACCGTCCCCATCTAGATTTCCGTGGCTTTTCTGGAACCATTGCAAGTGGAACCGTGCGGTCTGGGGATTCTGTGGTGGTACCGTCCTCTGGGCAAACCAGCACCATAGAACAGATTGTGACATTTGATGGCGAGATTGACTGTGCTGTAGCGGGCCAAGCTATCACTTTGACGTTACGAGATGAAATTGACATTAGTCGTGGTGATTTACTTAGTGCCACGGATGCGCGTCCTACTACTGCCGATCAGTTTGAAGCCAAACTGATTTGGATGCATGAAGAGCCCCTTTTGCCTGGTCGTCAATACCTCATCAAAATGGGCACTCAGACGCGAATTGCACAGGTTAGTGCCCTGAAATACAAGGTCAATGTCAACACGTTGGAGCATCTTGCCACGAAAACGTTGGAGCTAAATGATGTGGGTATCTGCAATTTCTCCCTAGATCATCCCATGTCGTTCGACCCCTATCAGGAAAATCGACGCACGGGTTCCTTTATTCTGATTGATCGTTTCACTAATGCTACCATTGCTGCGGGAATGATCGATTTTGCCTTGCGACGGGCAGAGAATATCCATTGGCAATCTGTGGCAATCCACAAGGACGCGCGCGCAGACCTGAAGGGGCAAAAACCTTTTATTCTTTGGTTTACTGGCCTGTCGGGTGCAGGGAAGTCTTCGATCGCCAACCTGGTGGAAAAGAAACTGTATTCACAGGGACGGCATACCTATTTGTTGGATGGCGATAATGTGCGACATGGCCTGAATCGGGACTTGGGGTTTACCGATGCGGATCGAGTGGAAAATATTCGTCGAGTATCGGAAACGGCAAAATTGATGGTTGATGCTGGGATGATTGTGCTGGTGTCGTTTATTTCCCCGTTTCGAAGTGAGCGGGAAATGGCCCGTATTATGGTTGAAGATGGGGAATTTTTGGAAGTCTTTATTGATACTCCCTTGGAAGAGTGTGAACGTCGAGACGTCAAGGGCCTCTATAAAAAAGCCAGGGCTGGTGAAATTAAAAATTTCACGGGTATTGATTCGCCATATGAACGTCCGGAAGATGCCGAAGTTATCATTGATGGGGTACAGGAAACTGCTGAAGAGGCAGCCATACATATTGTTCAGGAACTAGAGCGTCGCCGTCTTTTATCACGCCTTTGATGGAAAGATTTTTTTCAACTTTATAGAATTCTGCAATGAACCTTCTTGAAAAGATGAAGATTTTTCCTATTTTAGTAAATTGGAAGACAGTTTTGGGCGAGAAGTATTTAAGTAGACAATCAATTCTCCACGGAGTGCCAATCAATTAGGTTCTCCAGTCTGTGCCTGTCAACGTCACCAGTAACTAATTCCCTCCTTCTAAAAAGAATGCTGGTAGCTTATTGTAGTCGTTAATCATGAAGCATGGGGGTCAGAAAATTGTTATGAGATTTTTTGCAATCAATTGGGATGTTTTCCTTTAGGGAATGTTGAATAATAAGAATACCAAGGGGCAAATTTCCTTGTGAAGACGGTGAACACGAGAAGGCTCAGGCCGGTTCAAAAAAGTCCGTCCAGCAAGGCCACAGCCAGTTTTGCGCGCGGAGCGTACTGGCTATACGTGAGCACGGAAAACTGGCGAGAACGCCGCTGGCGGCTTTTTTCAACAGGCCCCTTTATGAATGCGTGAAGAATTAAGACATGACCCCCCATGTTAAGTAAATAAATGTAGAATCGAGAAATTGAGTCAGTAACCGTGAATCCGATCGCCACCACAATATTTGAAATGGTTTTTTATGTGAATGTTTTGGTGTTCTTCTACGTAGTTGTGGGCTACCCTCTTATTTCCATTTTTCTTGGAAAGGTTTTTCCTTTATCACGGAATATTGATGAGAAATATTATCCTTCAGTAACCCTTCTCATTTCAGCATATAATGAAGAACAAGACATCAAGCAGAAAATAGAAAACGCTTTGAACTTGTCATATCCCAAGGATAAATTAGAGATTGTTGTGATTTCGGATGCCTCAAGCGATTCTACCGATGATATTGTTCTTGAGTTTAGGAGTCAGGGAGTGCAACTTCACAGAATGGAGCAACGAGGCGGGAAAACTGTTGGTCTCAATGCTGTGGTTCCTAGTCTTCAAACGGAAATTTTAGTTTTTACAGATGCCAATGCATTTTTTCGTCAAGATGCCATTCAAAGGCTAGTACGTAATTTCTCAGATCCCCAAATAGGGTGTGTTGCTGGCGATTCCCAATATGTTGCTGTTAAAGAATCTAGCTCTGGCTCGAATGAGAAAATTTATTGGGATTATGATCGAGAATTAAAGTTGGCTGAGAGTAACTTTGGATCAATGGTTGGCTCAGATGGAGCCATATTTGCCATTAGAAAGTCTTTATATTCGCCTTTGGGTGTGCAAGATATTAACGATTTTGTTTTGCCACTACTCGTTGTAGGGCAAGGGTTACGATGTGTTTTCGAAAAGGAAGCTATTTGTGAGGAAGAAAGTACAGTCCATATGGCTGAAGAATTTTCCCGAAAAGTTCGTGTGGTGAATCGAAGTTGGACGGCATTATCGAAATTGAAGTATCTATTAAATCCTATATCATATGGGTGGTTTGCCGTTCAGTTATGGTCGCATAAAGTGTTGCGATGGTTGTCTCCTCTTTTCCTTTTTTTTATCTTCTTCTCCTCGTTGGCTTTGTCTTTTTCCTCCAGTTACTTTTTGCTTTTAGTGGGAATTCAGCTCCTGGGGTATGGCCTGGGGTTGCTTGGTTGGAAGTTTAAACATTTTGGGCATGCGCATTGGTTGATTTCAGCCTGCACATATCTTTGCTTAATTAATGCGGCCTCAGCGGTGGGGATCAGTAAGAAATTAATGGGCCAATCGATTGTTGTATGGGATCCGATCCGAGCTTCAAGTAGAAATGTGAGTGCCGAATCGAAAAGCCCTACCAGCAGACGATCGTTTTGTATTATAGGTATTGTCATCTTATTGGCAATCTGGAATTTCCCCATCTGGAGTTTTTGGATTAGCATTTTCTTACTATTTCATGTGTATGTGGGGTATCCCCTTTCATTGTTTCTTATATCAGGGTTGGTTAAAAAGCCGTGGGCCCAATCATCAATTGTTCCTTCCGTAACATTGCTCGTTGTGGCATACAATGAAGAGAATGTTATAAAACAAAAAATAGAGAATTGCTTAGCTTTGGAATATCCAAAATCTCAATTGTCCATCTTGGTGTGTTCCGACGGGTCAACTGATGGCACGAACGAAATTATAGAGAACTATCAAGGCCAAATTTTTACAGCTTGCTTTCTTGAACGTTCAGGGAAGTCTGCCGTGATTGAAAAAGTTTTCCCAAAAATTCCTACTGAAATTATTGTCTTGTCAGATGCAAATACTTTTCTTGATAAGGATGCGATTAAGAAGTTAGTGAGAAATTTTGCTGATCAGTCGGTCGGTGCCGTGAGTGGTAAAGTAATCTTGGTTTCCCAGGAAACTGTTCATGGGGAACCAGAGAGTTGGTACTATCGATACGAATGGAATATCCATTACCTTGAATCTATGATTCATACACAAATAGGTGTAGATGGAGCGATGTATGCTATACGGAGGGACTGTTTTCCTCAACAAATAGAAAAATCAGTAAATGATGATTTTTATATCGGATTTCGCGCGGCTTTACATGGGATGCGGGTAGTCTTTGACCCAGATGCACGTGGTCGGGAATCGTCAGAGGGAACGTTGCGAAGTGAATTTTATCGTAAAATACGAATTACCTCGTTAGGGATTAAATCCTTTTTAAATTTGGATTTCTGGCCAAAACTTTCACAGCCGTTTCTCCTGTTTCAGCTTGTCTCACATAAAATACTCAGATGGTTTACCCCATTTTTAATGGGAATGGTATTCCTGTCTTCAGTCCTCTTGATAGATATCCCCATTTTTAAAGCTGCACTTATCCTTCAACTTCTTTTTTATGCGTATGCAATCCTAGGGTATGTGTTGAAGTCGAAGTCCTTCTGGCTTGCATTTCCCATGTATTTTTGCTTGGTTAATCTTGCGATGGCGGTTGGGGTCGTGAAGGGGTTTTTCTTTGAACAGCCTAGGACTTGGGAAAGGATTGAATCGCGCCGCTGGACATCATAGGGAATGATCTGCTTGGAACGGCTTTATTTTGGTTTGAGACGAACCGAAAAAGATACAAAGGGAAAATGTCGGTTGGGGAGGATTGAAGTGGCTATTAAATATTGAAAATGACGTATTTTCATTCTTTAGGTCTGAAGATCCTTTCCCACGAAAGGGAGCTTTAAAGGTCTCAGGGGTTTAGGCGCAGCTTAAATATTGACGGGCAACTACGAGAATAATTTTTTTTCGGTTCATGAGAAAAGGTCAAGTATTCACTTGGTGGGTTTGAATAGATGGCAGGAAAACCGAAAAACTATGGAGAAACTCAAGGACTAAGAAGTTCCTATTTTTAGATCAAGAGAATAAGGTTTTCCCACTTTAGAATGCCATGTTAGCTGCTGGAATTCCCTTGATCAAGAGGTAGATCTCAGACCTAATAGAGAAAATGATCTGATCCAAACCCAATATTGGGTCAGATGAGAAATAGGAGTGCATTATAATATAAGGTTTCCAGGCCAGTGTTAGCGCAGGGAGGAAGGATCCCATATTCTCCCTTCTGGAAAATTGTCAAACTAACATTTGTACAACTAACATTAAAATGCTGAATATGGAGATAAAAAATTGAATCAGAAAAAAAATCTAGTGAAACAAAGGGAGCAAAGTAAGTTGGATTGCGGGAAGGACAGGATAAATTTTCAACATTCAAAAGGAAAACTTACGGCAAAAGAGCGAATAGATTTATTATTAGATGACAACAGCTTTACGGAAATAGACGCATTTGTTGTCCATAGATGTAATTATTTTGGCATGGAACATAATAGGGTTTCTGGTGATGGTGTTATTACTGGATACGGAACGGTACATGGTAGACTAGTGTATATATATGCACATGATTTTACAGTATTTGGTGGTACGATTGCTGAGATGTTTGCAAAAAAAATTGGGAAAATTATGGATTTGGCTTTGAAAAATAAAGTTCCAATTATTGGATTAAATGATTCTGGTGGAGCGAGGATACAAGAAGGTATTACTGCCTTAGAAGGTTGCGCCGAAATTTTTTACAGAAATGTTCGATGCTCCGGGGTTATTCCTCAAATAACTGCTATAGTTGGACCTTGTGCAGGTGCAGCCTCTTATTCCCCAGCTATTACAGATTTCATCTTTCAAGTGAAAAATATTGGAAGTCTCTTTATCACCGGACCTGATGTGGTCAAAGCTGCAATCGGAGAAGAAACTACTATTGAGCATCTTGGTGGCTGGGAAATTCACGGGAAGAAAAGTGGATTATCTCATTTTATTGAAGAAAATGAAGTGGACTGTTACAAAAATATACGAAAATTGTTGTCGTATATCCCTCAAAATAATCAAGAAAAGTCATCTAAAACTAAGATAGATGATAAGAGAAATAGAGTGTCGAAGGGATTAAATAACATTGTTCCTGAAGATCATAAAAAACCGTATGATATGAAAATAATCATTGAAAACGTTTTAGATAGGGCAAGCTTTTTTGAAGTACATGAGTTATGGGCAATGAGTATTATCTGTGGATTTGGTCGGCTAGATGGATATCCTGTTGGAATAGTTGCGAATCAACCAAAATTTTATGCAGGAGCAATCGATAATTCCGCAGCTATAAAAGCAAGTAGATTTATTCGCTTTTGTGATTGCTTCAATATTCCCATCATCGCATTCGTAGATGTGCCTGGGTTTCTTCCCGGTACACAACAAGAATCTTCGGGCATAATCAGAAATGGAGCAAAATTGTTGTATGCATTTTGTGAAGCCACAGTACCAAGAATGACAGTGGTGACAAGAAAAGCATATGGTGGCGCTCATATTGTCATGAATAGTAAAAACTTGTTTGCAGATATTAACTTCGCCTGGCCAAGTGCTGAATTCGCAGTCATGGGACCAGAAGGAGCAATGAATATTCTCTATAAAAAAGAAATGAAAAATGCAGCAGATCCAACTTCTCAAAAAGAAATATTTATTCAAGAATACAGAAATAATTTTGCCTCTCCCTATGTTGCCGCTGAAATGGGATTTGTTGATGAGGTCATTGAACCGAATCATACCAGAATGAAATTAATCGGAGCATTAGAGAGCCTTCAAAATAAAGATGTTGTGAATGAAAAAAGAAAACATGGAAACATTCCGCTTTGAGAACCAACACCTAAGAGATACCAAATTAGAAAAACCCAATGTGCTGAGCAACATATGAGCGCCTCACGAAAAGCTAATCCTATTGTTATTTCATGAATTGAGTTGTTTGCTTTTACCAAGTCAGTCACCGTAAGTCGTATGCACTGCAGGTTTTTTTCGTCATGAACTTTTACTGAAGGTGTTGCTGCCAAAGTCTTTCTCAAAAGCTAGTCGATTAATTACGAGGTTAGTTAATTTCTTACGCACTAGAAAAAAAGAAAATGAAGTTCAATTCTCCGGATTTAAACGTGGTAATAACAGCGAGTTTTACACTTGAGCCATTACTCCCGGGATTACGATTCTGGTTTACAGAATTGGCACTAAAGGTAAAAGTGGAGACAACGCCGTATGGGCAAGTTCTGCAAGAGCTTCTAAATCCGGCCAGCTTGCTTTCTTCAAATTCCAAAGGCATTAGCGTTGTTCTCCTTTGTGTTCAAGATTGGTTACGGGAGCTACCCATTGAGATTACGCAATCTTGTGAAAAGACCCAATCGTACCTGGCTGACTTCTCAAAGGAGTTTATCCAAGCCATTCGAACCCATCGAGGACACACTTTTGTGGAAACCTTCTTAGTAATTTGTCCCTCATTTAATTCGCTGATAACTGCGAAAGATAATCCGATTTCTCGGGTTGAGACTCAGTTGTACAAAGAGCTCAAAGCAATCCCCGGATTGCAGGTTATTTCAGCTAAGAGCTTTCACTCTAAGTATGACGTTGAGGAAAGGGAAATCGAAGATCCTTTACGTAATAAAATCGCCCATGTCCCTTATCAGGATGGATACTTCCATGTGTTATCTACCATTATTGCCCGCAAAGTATTTCGGAAAATGGTTTTACCACGGAAAGTCATAGTTCTCGACTGTGATAATACTCTTTGGAAGGGTGTTGTTGGTGAGGTCGGTGCGCAAGGGATTGAATTTACCCCTGTTCATGATCAGTTGCATCGTGTCTTAACTGACTTAAATCAAAATGGTATTTTGATTGCCTTGTGTAGCAAAAATGAAGAAGACGACGTTTGGGAGGTCTTTGAAAAACGAGAAGATTTTGGACTGAAGCGAGAGACAATTGTCGCATCGATGATCAATTGGAACCCTAAGTCCCAAAATATTCAGTTGCTGGCTTCACGCCTTAATCTTGGTCTAGAGAGTTTTATTTTTATAGATGACAATCCGGTGGAATGTGCTGAAGTACGTGCTGGCTGTCCGGAGGTTCTTGTGCTGGAATGGCCTCAGAGTTCTGAAAAAGCACGAAAGTTATTGGAGCATACATGGGAACTGGACCGCGCTGAGGGAACTCAAGAGGATCAAAAAAGAACTCAGCTGTATCGTGAGGAATTTAAAAGACAGGAGCTCCATGATAAAGCACTCTCATTTGAAGACTTCATAGAAAATCTTAATTTGAAAGTGGACATTGTCCCGCTCAATCAAGAAGACCTACTTCGAAGTTCGCAGTTAACTCTGCGAACCAATCAATTTAATTTTACAACTCGCCGCCGCAATGAGAATGAGCTTCAGCAACTGCTTGCTGATGCAAAATATGTATGCAGAACGATCAGGGTATCAGATCGTTTTGGCGACTACGGGCTCGTCGGGTTTTTTATTGTTCAAAAAGAAGGCCAGGAATTTGTTGTCGATACTTTTCTTTTAAGTTGCCGGGTTCTCGGGCGTGGTGTTGAACATCATATGGCGGCAGAGATAGGCCGTCTAGCTTTGGCAGCTGGGGTGAATGATATACATTTCCAGGTGTTTGCAACAAAACGCAATGCTCCTGCTCGAAATTTCTTAGACTCTATTGCCGAAGAGAAAAACAAGAAATCTAGTGAAGATTTGTTAGAATCCCGATTAACCGCAGAGAGTCTAGCCGCAGTACGTTTTGAACCCTCTGGGCATGCTGACAAAAAACCGAATCAAAAAAAGAAGTCAGAAGAATCCATTAGTACGAAGACCAACGATGGGGATAATTTGCGGATCAGAGAACGGCAAGTTATCAATACCGCCTTAAAGTTATCAACAATTCCTGGTCTTCTTTCTGCTATTGATGGCAAGGGTGGCACTGACAAACTTTCCCCTAATCCTTCTGTTGCTGAGAATGTGCCGGAAGATGTTTGCGCACAAGTTTATCTGGCTTTCTCCAATTCTCTGGACACACCCATCGAAGAACTTAAAAAGGTTGATCAGCTTGAAGCTTTGGGGTGTAGTTCATTTAAGATTGTAGAAATCACTGTTGCGCTTACCGCTCAATTTCCCTGGTTACCCAGCACTCTGTTATTCGAGCATCGTTCCATATCGGAGATAATTGATGAAATCACTACGCTTCTAAAAAAGGATACCGACGAAACGAATCTTGCAGATTTTAGAATAAAGGCCTCGGATTCTTCTGAACAAGAAGATGGATATGGAGCGACCATCACTGACATTGCCGTCGTGGGCTTAGGCGTTCGGTGTGCTGGGGTTAACTCGATAACAGAACTATGGGAGCTATTACATTCAGGAGGTTCATCCATAGCTCGAGTTCCTGCGGAACGTAGCCCCCATAACAGCTGTCCTTACTGGGCATGTCTTTTGAGAAAAGATAGTATTGAGGCCTTTGACGCTGAGTTTTTTGGGATTTCTCCGCGAGAGGCGGAATTCATGGATCCTCAGCTTCGATTAATTCTAGAGGTTGCGTGGGAGGCCCTTGAGGATGCGGGTTATCCGCAGCCAGATCCTGAAACAGGGGTTTATATAGGGGCGATGTATGAAGATTATGTGTTCCGAGTCAATACCTTAGCCAATAAACCAGATAATCCATATCGCTGCTGGGAGACTTTTAGTCTAGCTAATAGATTATCCCAAGTTTTTGGCCTTGGTGGACCGAGTTTTGCTGTTAATACCGCCTGTTCTTCCTCCGGTGTTGCTATACATTTAGCTTGTAGAGGTTTGATCGCAGGGGAGTGCAAAACAGCTATCGTCGGAGGTGTCAATCTTGTCTTAGATCCGAATCGTCTAGTCCAACTGGATCGCCTGGGAATTTTGTCGGCAACGGGTAAATGTCGTTCCTTCGGAGCCGAAGCTGACGGAACAATTATCGGCGAAGGAGTAGGCGTAGTTGTCCTCAAGTCTTTATCTGAAGCGCAAAGGTGTGGCGATCGCATATATGGAACCATCAAAGGCACTGCTTTGAGTACTGGGAGCGGAACGGTCGGCTTTACCGCACCTAATCCACAGGCTCAGGCGGATGCCATCCGACGCAGCGTGTGCAATGCGGCCATTGATCCGCGGACTATTTCTTACGTAGAAGCCCATGGGACAGGTACATTACTGGGAGATCCTATTGAAATTCGCGGTCTTACCTTGGCCTATATGGATAAAAAACTTTGGGATAATCAAATCAGAGGAGAATACACTCATAAAATTGCTTCAATTAAGCCTAACATTGGCCATTTGGAAGCTGGTGCAGGAGTATTGGGATTAATTAAGGTCATGCTCCAATTCAAACACCGATTTCTCGTGCCCTCTCTTTATTCAAGTAAAACCAATCCTCAAATTCCTTTTCAAGACAGCCCGTTTAAGGTGCAGCAAAATCTAGAACCCTGGGACCGACCGATTTTTGAATTCAAGGATAGAGAAATATCCTTTCCCAGACGAGCAGGGCTCAGTTCCTTTGGGGTCGGAGGGGCTAATGTGCATCTCATTTTAGAAGAGCCACCAGAGAATTCTTTATCAGATAATATGCTTTTTGAACGACCTTTCCATATTCTCACCCTTAGCGCTCGCAACGAAAAAAGCTTGGATAAACAGATTCTTCGTTTTCAAAAATTTCTGGGATCAAATAAAGATCTAACCCTCGAAGATATTTGTTATACAGCCAACATTGGGCGAAAGCACTTTGAGAATCGTCTGGCATTTTTTTGCAGCAGTCAATCAAGATTAGTGAGTTTATTCAAGGATTTTACGGCTGGAGATGAGCCTGTTGGTTGTGTGCAGGGACGGAAGTCCCAATCTGTTGCGCCATCCAAGGTTGCGTTCCTTTTCACTGGGCAGGGGGCGCAATATTTGGACATGGGAAAAACACTATATGATACCCATCCAGTCTTTAGGGAAACGGTAGATCAAAGCGTGGAAATTTTGAAGCTCTATATGAAGGGCTCAATTCTTGATGTAATGTTTGCGGAAAAAGAGAGTTCGGATGCCTCCCTTCTCAACCAGACTGGCTATACCCAACCTGCTTTGTTTGTGATCGAATATTCCCTATCAAAATTGTGGGAAAGTTGGGGAATATACCCGGAGATCGTCATAGGACACAGTGTCGGTGAAATTGCTGCTCTATGCATTGCGGGCGGAGTTTCGCTTGAGGATGGGCTCAAATTAACGGCAGCAAGGGGCCAACTTATGCAAGCCTTACCTTCTGGGGGAGGCATGGCATCTGTCCGAGCAGGAGAAGCCGAGGTAAAGAAGGCAATTTTAGGCTATGAGGGCCGTGTGTCCATCGCTGGGTTGAACAGTCCGGAACAGACAGTGATTTCAGGAGATGGAGATGCGATTAACGAAATTATAGCCCAATTAGAAATTGATGGGATCAAAACCAAAGTTCTGTCTGTTTCCCATGCATTTCATTCGCATTTGATGGATCCCATGATTGATGAGTTTAAAGACGTTGTTAAGGAAATTTCTTTCTCCCTTCCTAAGATCCCTTTTGTCAGTTGCGTAAAAGGTACCCTGGTCACTGATGAAATACAAGATTCCGAATATTGGGTGCAGCAAGTGCGTAACCCGGTCAGGTTTACGGAAGGGATGAAGACGTTACAAGAACAGTCTGTCACGACATTCCTTGAGGTTGGCCCACAACCTGTGCTTTTAGGAATGGGAAAGCATTGCTTACCCGATGAAGAAGTTGATTGGTTACCTTCGCTCAGGGAGGGTGTCGACGAGTGGCAAACCGTTCTGGGAAGTCTCGCTAAACTTTTTGTGGGCGGTGCTTCAATTGACTGGAAGGAATTTGATACTCCTTATCCTCGAAAAATTGTATCGATTCCTAATTATTCGTTCAGGCGCAAACACTATTGGATTGATATCCCTAGCGAGCAGACTTTAGGAATAAACAAGACTTTATCCGCAAGTTCCACGTTAGATCAATTATTAAAAAGCCAAGATGAATCTGGGTTTTCAGATCATGTTCGGAATGCCATACAACTCTCACCTCAAGAAGCCACGGTTCTTCCCAAGGTTTTCAAAGCTCTATCTATGGAGGTAGGACGGGAGCTAGATGAAGTGCCAAGGGGACCAAAACTCTATAAGGTTGTTTGGAAAGAGAAGTTACTGGGAAAAATCGAGAATGCCAAAAATGATGATGGAATTTGGATCATTCTTATGGATCACAATGGATTCGGCGACACACTGACAAGGGTGTTTGCAAAGAACCGCACACCATACATTTGCGTGTGGCAGGATCATAATTTTAAAGAAAATGATGACGGAAATTTCTTTATAGACCCTCAGCAAGCGGAAGATTATGAAAAATTGTGGCAATCTATTGACGCTCAAGATAAGCCAATCAATGGTGTCATCCTACTCTGGACTCTAGATACTCCGAAGTCAGCTGAATTGAGTGTGGAGGCTCTTGATCATAGCCAAAAAATTACTACTGAAAGTGCGCTCCACCTCGTTCAAACCCTGGCGAAGCGTTTGGAATCAAACAAACCGGCCATATGGTTGATTACTCGGGATGCTGTGAAGATCAGGGAGGATGTGTCCAACCAAGTTGTATCCGTTGCCCAGACCTCTATTTGGGGTTTTGCCAGGACAATTTCGCTGGAACACCATGATATCTGGGGAGGAATCCTGGACCTTTCGTCAAATGGGGAACCCACTGAGGAGGCGGAAATACTTTTCAATGCACTTTCCAATACGGATACGGAAGACCAATTAGTCCTGAGAGGTGGAAAGCCGTTCGTTCCTCGGCTCTTAAAGAACGAGGATAAACCATTCCGCGATCTTGTCCTTGATGAGAAGGGGAGCTATTTAATCACCGGTGGTTTAGGGGCCTTGGGCCTTCATGTCGCAGGATGGTTAATTAAAAAAGGGGCCAAAAATCTAATTTTGACCAGTCGGCGTGGAATGGAGGTGCCGGACGCAAAAGAGGCCCTCGTTAAACTGGAGAAACTAGGTGCTAATGTTAGGGTGATGGTCGCTGATATCTCTTGTGAGGAAGACGTCAACAGACTTTTTGCTGAACTCAAAAATTCGAAGTTTTCCTTGCGTGGTGTAGTACATGCTGCTGGAACGGATGCTGTCGTGCCAATTGTTGAAATGGGTTTGCACGACCTTCGGAATTTGCTTGCTCCTAAGATGAAGGGCGCTTGGTTACTGCACGAACATACTCTTGATGCCGATCTTGATATGTTTATCTGTTTTTCCTCTATTTCCTCCGTTTGGGGTTCGAGTGGACGCGCTCATTATGGAGCGGCTAACGCATTCCTTGACGGACTTGCATACTACAGACACAGCCTTGGATTACCTGCTTTAAGTGTTAACTGGGGGCCATGGAAAGGAGGAGGAATGGCCAATGAAGAACAGCTCCAACTTTTGGAGAGAATGGGTAATCACGGCCTTGAACCAGATTCGGCAGTGTTAGCGCTTGAGAATCTGCATCATAATGCAGACCCTCAGGGCATCGTCGCCGACATTGATTGGGCCCAATTTCGTTCCGTTTTTGAGGTGCGCAAAGCATGTCCCTTGTTTTCAGAATTAGAGGAAACTTCGAATGAGGATGCTTCCGATCTTGTAGATAAATATCCACGGTGGATCGCTCTCCTGAGGGAAAAATCGACTGATCAGCATTTGGAATTGCTTACGAAAATTTTACAAAAGGAAGTTGCTAAAACTCTTGGGTTTGAAAATCCAGAAGAAATTCGACTGGACCAGGGTTTATTCGACATGGGTTTGGATTCACTCATGGCTATTGAGCTTGCCAATCAAATACATAAATGTCTTGGAATACAAATATCGTCCGCTGATTTCAGTCAACCAAATTTGCGCACCTTGTCAGAACATTTTTTGAATCAGTTGGATTTTTATAGTGCACTTAGTACTAGTGAGACAAGTAAAGGTGAAAGCTGTGTTTCTGGAACAGAGGTAAAGGGAAATGGGCTTAAGTGGAAGTGGGTAGAACAATTACAGAAAACTCCCTCCGAAGGAAGGACAAGAATTCTACTTGAGTTATTGCGCAAGGAGGTAGCAAAAACCCTTGGACTTGAAGATCCGGAAGAAGTTCGCTTAGATCGAAGCTTATTCGAAATGGGAATGGATTCTCTTATGGCGGTCGAACTTGCAAATGTTCTTAAAAAGCGATTTGGAATTCAAATATCCGCCTCTGATTTTAGTCTTCCACATTTGGAGGCACTTGCAGCCCATCTTCTAGGGCAGCTACCCGTTGCTAAAAAGCATCAGACTGGGGTTATAGGTTTTAGCTCAGACCTAGCCTCGGAGACATTTGAGTTCCATAGAAAAGCCTTTCCGGAAAGGAGAGCGGATTGGATAGAGCCACGTTGGCGATGGATGTTTTTAGAATCCGCCAAAAGATTAAATCTTGACCCTATGATTTGGCTCTATCGAGACTCAAATTCAATTGTTTCGCATAGTGGTGCTATCCCAGTGAGGATAAAAATAGGTGAGAAAGAACGTAATACCGCTTGGTTTGTGGAATCAATGACCCTTGAATCTCACAGGTCCAAAGGGGCGGGGGGGATGGTATTGATGAAGTCGAAAGAGGATTTCCCTTTTAATTTGTCCCTTGGCCAAGAAGAATTCATGCGGACCATGCAATCCCAGCTTGGATGGAAAATTATTGGTCCTTTAGGGGTATATTTCTATGCACTACGGCCTAACAATATTCTTCAGGGCAAACTACCGAGAGGTCCGGTATCCTGGGTAGCCTCTGTGGCACTTTCCATGATCACAGGAATGAAACGGGTTGCAGGACGGCCTTCCTATAAATGGAAGCCAGAGCTCCAATACATCAAGCATTTTGGGGGCGAATACGATGAGTTGTGGAAATCTGTCAGTAAAGAATTGATGTGTACGGTTGTTCGAGATTCTTCTTTTTTAAACTGGAAGTATGTGGATCAACCAGGACAAAACTTTAAAAGACTTGAAATTCGAAAAGAAGGAGAAGTGCTGGCGTTGGCGATTGTTTCCATTAAAGAACCATCGGATGCATACCCCTATCGGAGAGTTTTTCTTGTTGATTTGATTGTGAATCCTTCTGATGTCGAGGCGGTTTGGGCTATTCTCGATGCTGTTCGAGCCCATTCAATCCATGAGGAAGCTGATGCCATTGTTTGTTATCTCTCCTGCCCTGGACTAAAGAAACAACTGGCAAGCTTTGGTTTCCGCTTCAGAGAGGCTACTCGATTCTTAACCGTCTCAATGGAGGGGATAGAAGAGTCGGAGGTTGAGCTACTTTCGTCTATGGACAATTGGTATCTTACGATGGGCGATTCCGACATCGACCGACCTTGGTAGAAATAGTAAGTCTCCCTGAAAATCTTGTCGGTACGAAAATTTTTTCGTAAGCTTCACTCTTGTCCAAAACAAATTATGACGTTGGGCCATCGTTTGGTATAGGGTCGCAGTGAATTGCCTACTCACTGTTACCTGACCAAAGGAGGCCCAACGTGACGGTATCTTGCAGCATGTTCAGTCAGATTCTCAAGTTCATTCCGCGGGTAGAATTTCAACGTCTCGTCAAGCAAACCGGGGCAGAGTACCGGAGCAAAGGCTTGTCGAGTTGGAGTCAGTTCGTGGCTATGCTCTTTTGCCAACTGGGACGTGCCCACTCCCTCCGGGAGATCGAAGGGGGGCTGAAGAGCTGCGAAGGGAAGCTCCTCCACCGGGCTTGTCAATATAACTGTGTATCGGATTGTGAATTACTCTTGTATGCTTCCCCGTCAAGCGGACAATTCATAAATAGAGTTTTCTGTTGGTTTGTGATACGAGCAAGGGGCGACGCCTTGTAAAGCCTCGTGAGGCCGCTGCTCGTTATAGACCGTCATCCACTTCGCGGTCAGTTCCCGCACTTCCTCCAAACTTCGAAAGAGGTAGAGATTGAGCACTTCGTTTCGATACGTCCGATTAAATCGTTCGATAAAGGCATTCTGCGTCGGGCGGAATGTGTGCTAAGTCTAGTTGGAATTTGAAGCGGCTCCCTTCACTGTGCTGAGATGGCGTTCGACCAAGAACAACCATCGTCCGCGCGTCATGAAAGGAGCCACGACATGAGCAGTATTACGAACGCTGCGAACAGAAGCAAGAAGAGGAAACTGTTGGGAACGGCCCAGGTCTTCGGGCCGCACCACTATGAAGCCTTTGATGTGGACAGTAAGCTGGAATGTATTCGGAACCTGATCCCCTTGGGACTCATGCATCTGCACGAGATCTTGGAGAACGAGGTGTGTGCCTTGGCTGGGGCCCGCTATGCGCGAAAAGCCGCTGATCTTCCTGGCCGGCGTCATGGCAGCAATCCGGGGAGCGTACAGCTGGCGGGGCAACGGCATCGCCTACGCATCCCTCGTGTTCAACACCAACAGGGTGGGGAGATCTCATTACAGACGATTGATCGTTACCAAGGGACTGGCCAGTTGGATGACTTGCTCCTCAAGCGAGTGCTGTATGGCATTTCGTGTCGGAATTATGAAGCCGCAGCCGAAGCGGTCCCCGGCGCGATTGGCCTGTCCAGTTCGACCGTATCGAGAACCTTTGTGCAGGCGAGTGCCAAGCAACTGAAGGCGTTGCAAGAGCGTGATCTCCGTGAGCTAGATCTAGTGGCCGTCTTTCTCGATGGCAAGATGTTTGCCGACATGACGATGGGCATTGCCGTGGGGATTACCCTCACGGGGGAGAAACACGTGCTGGGGTTTGTGGAAACGGGGACAGAAAACGAGACCGTTTTGACGCCGTTCCTCCGCTCCTTGGAGGAACGGGGCCTCGACGATTCCCAGGGTCTCTTGGTGATCATTGATGGCGGCAAAGGGTTGCGCGCGGCCGTACGCCAAGCGTGGGGCTCGACCGCCTTAGTGCAACGCTGTCAGTGGCATAAGCGCGAGAATGTTGTGCGCCATCTACCCAAAGGCGAACAGGTGGCCTGGCGACGACGGCTTCAAC
Organism: Nitrospirales bacterium; assembly: GCA_965223635.1. Classification (GTDB taxonomy): domain Bacteria; phylum Nitrospirota; class Nitrospiria; order Nitrospirales; family UBA8639; genus Nitrospira_E. The sequence continues at coordinate 339,453 of OZ245007.1, read as the reverse complement.
GCGCGTATCAGCGTCCAACGTATACGGAAGCCAAGACCGCGCTCGGTCGCCTGCAGCAGGAACTCGAGACTCGGAACCAATCCGCGGCGCGGAGCTTGGCCGAAGGGTTGGAGGAAACGTTGACCGTGCATCGGTTGGGCATGTTTGCATGCCTCGGCCTCTCCTTCAAAACGACGAATTGCCTGGAGTCGATCAATGCCTTGGTGGAAGAGCGGTGTGCGAAGGTCGATCGCTGGACGAACTCAAATCAACGGCAGCGATGGTTGGCCACTGCGCTGTTAGATATCGAGCCACGACTGCGCAAAGTGAAAGGCTATCAACATCTGCCGCAGTTACGCGAGGCACTGAAACGGGAACTGCGCTTGGAGATGACCACGACTCGGAAGGTCGCATAATATTAACCTGGGAGCCGTGACGCATTCCAACTAACTTTGGGCTTGACTCCGAGCAGGTAAGGGATAAGTTACTCTTTCTGGCCACGTATTACCCGGACTTCAATTCCATTGAAGAGGACTTTGCCATGCTTATGAAACGGTGACAAAACGTACACTGCATACCTCGCTCGAGGACATTGTTTGAGCATATGGACCTTAATAGGAATGACTGTCGACAAAAGGCTTTGTGCTTGGAAGGTGAGATCGAACAAGGGTTTCGTTCTTCCTGGTTTGCTCGCTGCTTTTTACAATCTTCCGTGGCCTAGTTAAGTAAAAGAATGAGAGGGAAATGATGAAACCTGTCATCAGTGATCAAGTTGTCCGTATGGACAGCCGAGAAAAAGGAGGAAAAAAGTGATGTGGGTCTCTCATGCGAATCAACGAGTTCATCGAAACGTTCCTAATCTTACTTTATTGTTTGGGCATAATGATAGGGGGATGGATCGGTGTTTTCTCCCTACCGGTGGCGCATGCTCAGGAACAAAGACTTATTTCAATAAACAAGTATGGAAAAATTGTAACGGAGGCACAAAACAACAATTCCGAACCTTCCATCAATCCCATTGTGTGCAATAATCGACAGAAGACTGATTGCCTGTCACAACCCTTGTTAGTAGAAGAACTTCATCAGGAGGAGTGGGCTTTGGGACCTCAGTCTTTACAGCATTTTGTAAAGGCATCCTTCTCTCCAATTCAGAAAGAATTCCTCACCCTACAAATTTATGTAGATCGACAGCATCGAAAATTCGAAGAAGAGATTATCGAAATTTTTGATCAATCGATAAACCTAGAAACGCAACAAGTTGGTGATCCCATACAAGTAGAGTGTCATTGTGATGATCGAGAGTCGCTTGCCTATAGCTTTATTTTGGGGCATCGTTGGGGGAAACGAGTAAAAGCGTATTTAAAAAATTTAGCTGAGCATCCATTAGATGTTGAACTTACGAATTACGGGAAAGGGGTAGGAGCATGTACGAGTGCTTCAGATGGATGTCAACATGCAAGACAGCTACGGACAACATTTAGATTCTTAGCGATTCGTGAGTCACATGCAGGGTGTATACTTGGGTTAAAACTTCCCATTCGAAATGTTCAACGAAAGGTTTTATTTGAAGAACATCCACTGTTCCTTCAAGAAATTCATGTGGCCGGAGTTACATTCAATCCGATACCGTAAAACACATTAGACGAGGCAGTTTTTAAAGATCTACTCTTAGAGTAACTTCTCTCCCTCCTCTTTTTCCCTACAGTACCTCGACTGATATTTGGAAGTGTATGCCATAATCTTGTAGATTTTCATTACGGTCTGGCACATGATTGAGTTGCTGGCCCCAATAGATATTGGCATAGGTATTTTGGAACAATGGGAAACCATCTTGCCGTAATGTGAAACGAAGGCCAGCCCCTATGCTGGCAAGTGTTTTCGGGTCCAGTGTCGTGCCTTTTGCATTCCATGATCGGCCTACATCTACAAACGGAGCAAATTGAACGGTTTCGTCTCCGAAGAGAGAGGGCCATATGGGCACTCGGGATTCGGCAGAGAATAAAAAGGCATTGTCCCGTACAAGCGTATTTTCACGATATCCACGAACCGTAAACCGCCCGCCCATGGCATATTGTTCCAGTGGGAATAAGTGATCATTGGCGAGTTGTAGATCCATGCGACCGATAATCTGGATATCAAAGGTTTCTAAGCGTCGGGCACCCTGAACCTGCCCTAACCAGGAAAAAAAATGCCCGTCAGGAACTGCGGATGAGCTAGAAATCGTGGCATTCAGGACATCAATGCCCAGACTAAACCGTGAGCGTGCAGAAAGCACTTGGTTGGGGAGTCGATATATCCATTCTTGTCCAAACCGGAGCGCAGAAATGTTGACTTGTCCTTGGGCGGTTGAGCCAGGGGTAAACGCAAAGGGAATACCCAGTAAGAAGTTTTTATTGCGAAGATGTTCCCCTGTGAAGGTTAACGCAATTTCTTGTTTAGGCGAGCGATAGATTGGCTGGCGCAGCGATAGGGAGTAGATATCCGACTCACTAGTAATATCTAGTGGTCGAAATGGGGATTCCACCACTTCAAAATCATTACGTCGATATTGAAATGTGAGTGTGGTATCCCAGGGAGTGAAGGGCAAGGCATAACTGATGTCTAGGAGGGGGTCCACCCCCTTTGATCGACCATAGGTTAAACTCACCGTATCTCCTAAGCCCAAGAGATTTAAATGGGAGATTGTGCCCAATATTCGTCTGGCTCCGACCGTCGGAGATTGGTGGTTATTAAAATCCAACCATGCTTTCCACGGGTTGGCTTCTTCCACGTTAACGGCAAGAATGCCTTCTCCAGGTTGTGTGCCTGGTTGTAATTCCGCATTCATACGATTAATGCGAGGATCTTGAAGGAATAATTGTAGCCGATCACGAAGATTGTTGAGGTTGACCGGAGGCCCAGCTGCCCGATTTAACCGGCTCGTAAAATACCAAGGCCAAAAGTATTTGGTCCCTTGTACTTGAATATCCGTCAAGGCACTTTCAATTACAGCCACCGTTAAGATGCCGTCTGAAAGATCCTGATCCGGAATGATGGCACCAGACGAGACGTACCCTTGCTCAACATATAACAGCGTAATTTTTTGACGAAGTTCTTCTAAATCTTCGGTCGTCAATTCCCGATTGAGGAATGGGGCAGCCGTTTTGGTCAGTTGTTCCTCAGGGATCACAGTATTCCCTGCTAGACGAATTTCCTTAACCACGACCTTGAGCATGGAAGAGTCAGTTTGAGGTGACCCTCCAGGTTCAAGGGGCGGCAATATTTCGTATGAGGGATCTCTTTTGGGAATTTGATCGGTAATGGGGGGTGGGTGCCCAAATCGTCCAGTGGGATCTGTAGTGGGAGACATGTTCTGGCCAAATACGGTTGCAGGAAAGGGGAGGGCCGGCAAAGAAAGAATAGTGAGGATGAAAAAGGGAAAGCGAGTGAGTCGATGAACAGCGCTAAAAAAATCGAAAATCCTCCGTAGGAAAAAGTCTTGCTGGGATAGCAAACAATCCTGAGGGGATGAAGAAGATTGCGAGACTAACACAGACATAAACACTCCTTTGGATGAAGCCACAGTCAGGACCTGCAATAAGATAGATGTGTAATGGAATCATCAGGCGGCTTGTAGTAAGGCTGCGGGAAAAGAACAATGTCCGAACATGCTGCGAACGAATATATTAGGATTGACAGTCTCCTGGGAATCGAAATACTTCAGTAGCATGGGCCAAGGCTGCCTCTAGGCCAGATCCTGGCAGTTGTAATCGTTCGGTCATAGGTGAAGATAATGGCTCCGCCATGTGTGACTGTTGATGAGCGACCTGAGAAAGAAAGAAGGGACTTGGCAACAATTCACCAGGTTCCAAAGGAATCCGATCCCGGCCTTGTTGTGTGAAACTACTGAATTGGCCACCTTTTTGTCCGGCACATTTTGCATTATAGAGGGCGGCAACTTCGACGAGACCTTCTGGGAGAGGCGCAATGGCCTGGCTCAGGTTTTGAATGGGGGAGTCGATCGTGATGGTGCCGCTCTGGCCAAATTGTGACGAGACGGAAATATTTTGTCGGCTAAAGGAATCAATAAGTACCACATCGCCCACAATGTTGATGCTCCCGCCATTTCCCGTTCCAGCTTCTGCTTTCAGAATGCTGTTTTGCACTAAGACAAATTCTGGGTCGATATCAATGTTGCCTCCCTCTCCTCCTCCCACCGATGCATTCAGGGTGCTGTCCATCACATGCACCATGAAATCAGCTTTCAACTTAATATTGCCTCCCGAAGCCTCAGTTGCCTCCGAAGTAATGAAGCTATCCTGGATCCGTAAGGTACCCGGCGTAGTGAGATCGATTCTACCGGCATCCCCGTCCCCAGAACTGCGGGCCGAAAAGGCAGACCCATTCTGAATCAGAATTTGTTCCTTGCCAAAATGGGGATCTTTGGGATTAAAGGTCCCGGCTTTCACATCAATATTGCCACCCGGTAGGGCGCCAGCTTCTACCTCGGCAGTAATAGAGGTGGCGTCCAAGACTAGCTTTTCCCCTCCATCTAAATTAATGCTTCCTCCTTGGCCAGTATTGGCTTTGGTCGAAATCTCACTTTGTGTACTGGTGAAACGGCCAGCTGTTTTAAGACTAACGGTTCCTGCATTGCCGCTCTGGGTAGCCGTCGCGGAGACCTCAGTGTTTTGGAGGGTTACGGCTTGCGGAGCAGAAATTTGGATACTTCCACTATTGCGAGTACCAGTGCTTTGAGCGGTAATCCCGCCATTGTTCACCAATAGTTCTGAGCCTTCAACTTCAATTTGAGCCCCTTGTCCTTGGGAGTCGAATCCATTATTGATGTTAGCGGAAAGAGTGGTCTGATCCAAACGAACACGGTTGGCTCCCTTCAGCTTAATACTGCCACCTTGCCCTGTGCCCAGTGAGGCTGTATTGAATGTCGTGTGTTCAAAATCTAATGGTCTAGGAACGGGAATCGTCGTATCCGCTGTAGTTTCTCGCCCCACGATAAAAATGTTCCCTGCTTTTCCATCGACAACACCATTGTTCGGGTTAACGGGATCTACCAATGATCCATTCTCCCCCGTGCTGCTACTACGAATTTCAACTGGAAAAAGGCTCTGCCCATTCACGACGCTAGGCTGTTGTTCCTGCCCATTGATGACCACAGGCCTGGTACTCCCTTGAGTTTTCATCGTATCCACTTGCAATAAAATACTTCCTGCATTCCGATTGCCTCGTGCCTGAGCCGTAAGTCCTCCACCGGTCATATCTAACTTAGGCGTAATGAGGTTAATAAAAGCCGCATTCTCTGGAGTATCAAGGCTCTGGTTCACATCCACCGACAAAGTACTATGGTCAAGAGAAAGAGTGTCGAGTGTGTTCATACTTATAATGCCACCTTGCCCATTACCTTCTGCCTCTGTTTGTACATCAGTATCATGCAAGGAAACGGGCCCAGAGCTTGGGACGGGAAGTCCTAGAACGGGAGTAAGAGCTCCTAATACTGTGACATTGCCGGCCTTGCCATCCAAGGGACCGATCGTCTCTTTTCCTGTACTCGTACTCCTGATGAGGACACGTTTCCTGGATTCATCGCCTATTGGCACCAATTTCGATCCTGCTTCCGTATTAAGCGTTTTCGCAAAGAAATTGATATTTCCTGCAGGACGAGATCCTGAAGATTGAGCTGTGATTCCACCCCCAATTATGGAAACTTCTGGAGAAATTAACGTCACGGATGCTTCCACCGTAGGATCATTAGCAAGTGACCCAAGATTAGCCACATCGGAAGACACCGTCGTATTTTCCAATGAAAGGCTTTTCTGGCTGGTTATACCAATGGTCCCTCCTTGACCATCTTTGGCTGCATTGGTTCGAATATCTGTGTCTTTTAAACTAATAACTCCTTTATTGCCCCCTAAATTACGACCATCCTGATCAAATACTTGAAAAATAACACTTCCCGCAGCACCATCTTGTCCTCCCGTAGTTAGAGCTCCCGTGCTGCTTGCTTGAATCAGAGCTCGTGAAGAACCAGCGTTGCTGTTATTTAACGCCGTTGTGGCTTCTTGGGTAGTTAAACCTCCTACCTGAAAGTTAATATTTCCGGCCTCTCGCGAACCAGTCGTTTGAGCCGTAATACTCCCACTCGTAATGGTTAGGTCATCTGGGGTTAAAATCGTAATTGCGGCTGGAGCGGTGTCCATGCCTCCCGTAGCAATATTGTTGACACTTGTCGAGAGGGTACTATTCGAAAGCAAGACATCCCCTGTGGCAGACAACAGAAGGAGCCCACCCGCCCCGGTGCCTTGGGCATCGGTCCGAATATCAGTGTCTTGGAAATGTAAGATTCCACTTGTAGGGGTGGCAACCCTTGATGGAGCATTGGCTGCAAAAATAAGAACACTCCCAGCTTTGCCATCCTGATCCCCTTGCGTCGTTTTCCCAGTACTACTACTACTGATTTGAACTCGTTTTGTAAGAAGATCTGCAACTTTAACCTCTTTTTGTCCCTTTGCGGTTACCAAATTTCTGACGTCAATAAAAACGTTTCCAGCATCTCGTGAACCATCTGTTTCAGCAAGGATGCCACCGCTGGTTATTTCTAATGTTTCGGTGGTAGTTAAGAAAATATCTGCACGATCGCCTGAGTCATTTGACTTCTGAACATTATTCACAGTTGCAACTACCGTGGTATGGGATAAGCTTACATCGGTTGTAGAATCGACATTAATACTTCCGCCTGCTCCTGTCCCTTCTGAGCTGGTGCTGATGGCAGTATCAGTCAACTGAATGTGCCCAGGGACGGGCAGGGGGTTCTCTACGGTGCTCTCTGGGCCCTCAATACTAATGCTGCCGGCCTTGCCGGTTGTAGTGGAGCCCAAACTACTACTAGAGATTTCAGTGCCGCCTTGGGTAGTCAACGAGGCTACCTTCAACACCACATCACCCGCATCCCGGGAACCCGTCGTCTGGGCAGTAATGCCACTCCCGGTGAGCTCCAAGTCAGAAGTGGTGACTTCAATGGAGGCGCCTTTTGTATCCCCAGTACTACTTGCTTTATTTACGTCACCTGAGAGTGGCGTATTTACCAGGGCAATGCCGTCTTCGGCCGCTAGGCTGATGGAGCCGCTGTCCCCGAATCCTTCCGAGGTAGTGCGAACGGCGGTGTCGGTGAGCTGAATGTGCCCAGGGACGGGCAGGGGGTTCTCTACGGTGCTCTCTGGGCCCTCAATACTAATGCTGCCGGCCTTGCCGGTTGTAGTGGAGCCCAAACTACTACTAGAGATTTCAGTGCCGCCTTGGGTAGTCAACGAGGCTACCTTCAACACCACATCACCCGCATCCCGGGAACCCGTCGTCTGGGCAGTAATGCCACTCCCGGTGAGCTCCAAGTCAGAAGTGGTGACTTCAATGGAGGCGCCTTTTGTATCCCCAGTACTACTTGCTTTATTTACGTCACCTGAGAGTGGCGTATTTACCAGGGCAATGCCGTCTTCGGCCGCTAGGCTGATGGAGCCGCTGTCCCCGAATCCTTCCGAGGTAGTGCGAACGGCGGTGTCGGTGAGCTGAATGTGCCCAGGGACGGGCAGGGGGTTCTCTACGGTGCTCTCTGGGCCCTCAATACTAATGCTGCCGGCCTTGCCGGTTGTAGTGGAGCCCAAACTACTACTAGAGATTTCGGTGCCGCCTTGGGTAGTCAACGAGGCTACCTTCAACACCACATCACCCGCATCCCGGGAACCGATAGTCTCGGCGGTAATACTGCCGCCCTGGATTTGTAGATCAGGCACTCTGAGTCCAATAAAGCCCCCTGCCTCATCAGCTCCTACTTCGTTAACATTGGCGGATATGGCAGTGTCAGTGAGCATCAGAGTTGTCTCGCCAATAATCTCGATATCTCCACTTGCTCCAGTTCCATCCGAACGTGTAGAGATATCACTGTTGGCTAATTGAATAGGGCCTTGTGTTGCACTTTCCCCATTTTGTAACAGAATATTGATGCTGCCTGCTGCGCCGGAGGTGGTGGTGCCGAGACTGCTGCTAGAAATTTGGACACGTTCAATTGGGCCTGAACATTTCGTATTCCCAGACGGACAGCGTTCAACATTAGTTGTCATTTTTCCAATGTTAAAAGTAATTTCTCCTGCGGGTGCATCCCCTTTTGTGGTGGCCAGAACTTGAGAGCCATTATTTATGGCCAAGTCCTCAGCCGAAATAATGATATTGGCACGAGTGGTGTCTGTGTCCCCACCCAGTATAGAAGTTTGAACTGTCGAATTATTTAGCGTAATTTTTTTGGCTGCACTGTCCACTCCTTGAATCCTGACACTCCCGGCAGCCCCTGCGTTAGCCTGATCTAGGGTACTATTACTCGAAATTAGAGAGTCCGTGGTCTGAACTGTTTGGGCCTGTAATTTTATATCTCCTCCAATACGTGACTCACTAGTCTCAGCGGTAATTACACTGTCATTGATATTTAGGAGCTTTTGGGTAGTAATCGTAATGTTGCCAGTTGGTTGGGCGTTGTCGGCATCAGTTGGTACCTTATGCACATTGGCCACTAAGGAAGTATCTAATAAAGTGATTGGGCCAGGGGATAATAGGTTAATCCGTCCTCCTTCTCCATTCCCTACGGCGTCTGTCTTAAACTCTGCGTTTTGGAGATGGACTTGTGGATTGTTTGAGATTCCCAAATCATTCATAGTAATCGTCCCGGCATTTCCATCCACTTGTGCTGGTAGGGCTCTGACAACAAATTGAAAATCTGGATTGAAGCGTTGAAGGAAAAAGGATGTAGAGGAAAATGTCGGTGTACTCAGAAGCAGAAAATTGTTATTTATTGGGGAAGGAGATAATAGGGTAGGAGTTTGAAAGGTTGTTATAGTGTTTCCCGTTTCTTCAGGGTCAGAAATAAGTGAGCGAGCTGCGATACTCACGTCTTGGCCTAGAATTGTATCGGAAGAAATCGAAATGTCCCCCGCTGACACTGTCCCGATGGTTACAGCGTCAATCCCTACGGTATCGAGAAAAAGATTCTTCGATAAAATGTCTATACTTCCCCGTTCATTGCCATTGCTGCCAAGAATATTAAGCTGCGTATTATGAAGGGCCACCTTGTTGGCCGGATTGGAATCGTTCCATCCTTCCACGGTAATTGTCCCAGCGCTTCCCTCAATTGACTCCAAAGTGTCATTACTACTAATAATTGCGGCATTGCTGCTTATAATAACAGGCTTTTGCTCACTATCATTTAGAGGGACTAATAGTCCTGCATTGACATCTTCAGAAAAGTTTGGATTTCCCAAATCATCGACTTGTACGTTGGCCGTGAGGGTGTTCGTTTGAATGGAAATTGGTCCGGCATTTCCACTCCCAAGGGTAGAAGTATCAAGAAGGGGATGTTCGACTCCTGTATCACCGCCGAACAAATTAATGGTATTGGCTAAAATCTGAATACTCCCGCCTTGTCCATCAAGCGTGGTAGAACTTAGCGAGGTATCTGTTAGTTGCACGACTTGAGCAGAAGACCCGTTAGTCATCCCCTGAATGCGAATATTGCCCGCATTTCCAGGAGATACCTGTTGAACAGTAGCATTGGGGCCTAGATCTATTGTTTGGCTTGTTATGAAGGTCTTCCCAACCCAAGCCTGAAGTCCCGTATCATAATTAGGAAATTCTGTCGGCAAACTTAGTTCCTTAGTCCCTAAAGCCCAATTAGAAAATGTTCCTCCAGTATTATCAGTATTTTCAATTTCTAACTTCCACTCCCCAGATAAAGGCTCTCCTTTAAAGGTAGTTAGCGCTTCCCCAGGGGAAAAAGTTGAATTTAGGAAAAAGTTACATTTAGGAAAACATTCAGTTAATGGCCTTTTGGCTATTTCATCATCCTCAAAAAACGTGGCTGCATCATTGAAGCGGGTTCCGTGAAAAAGTCCGACTATCTCCGAATTTTTTTTAAGATCAGCACCGCTTTTCCCATTATTATCGCCGACTGAAAAGATTTTGACTCGTGTACCCTGTGGACTTATTAATGCCCCATTAAGCTTTGACGGCCCCGGATCTGCAATATCCACCAGCACACTAAGATCAGTGAAGTCCCCAATATATTCATCCGAAGCCGAATTCAATGATCGAGTGCTATTGCTTGTGATAGACGTTCCTGTCTCCACAGTTAGAGAATTGACATTTAGGGTAATGTTTCCAGCATTTCCACTACCTTCTGTCAATGAAGCAATGTGTGTATCTGCGCCTACTAACGAAAGCGTTGGGGTGGTAATTTCAATATCTCCGGCATGTCCAGCAGGGGACTGCGTTCTGTTTCCTTTCACACTATTAGCTACAATAGATGCACCGGAAGACAGAAAAACTCCATTTTCCAAAACTGTTTGAGGTTTACCGAGATTAAGGGGAGTCTGATTGTTTTCTTTTCGGCCAAATTTATTCTTGGGATTTTCCTTAACTGAAATCTTAATTTCTCCTGCATTTGCACCAAAAATCGGGCTAGAAGTTTCTGCCGTAATTTTTCCGCTATTACTCAATTCGATATGTGTGGCAGAAATTCCAATGCCTCCTCCCTTACCTGAACCCCTGGTTCTTGCTGATATTTCACCACCACCACCTGATATTGAAATTTCTTCAGAAGTAATATCGATGTTTCCTCCGTTCCCTAATGCTTCAGAATCTGAGATAATTTTTCCATTTTTAATTTCCAAGTTTGCTGTTTTGACAGTAATGTTCCCCCCCCTCGATCCTCCTGCGGAAATAGTATCGAGGCTACCGTTTTTAATACTTATTTTTTCTTTAATTGTTAAATTTATTTCCCCTCCATTTCCTGTAGGCGTACGGGCATCTGGACCTATGTTATCCGGACCTGTGTTTGCTACTCTAGAAAATATCCTTGATAAACTATCTTCTATGCTAAAAGTATCAGCAATAATATCAATGGACCCAGCATCCCCACTATTTGAAACATCCGTTTGAATTAAAGAAAAATCACTCATAATAAATTCTTTTGTGTCAATAAAGACATCACCCCCAATGCCTTCACCGGCTACTTTATTTTCTATGGAGGTATTTTTAAACGTGACTTTTTCCTCTGCTCTTATGAAAATATCTCCTGCATTTCCTGCTGAATCTGGAGAAGAACTTGCGTAAAAACCTGCTCTCTTACCAATGTCTGACAATCGTCCTGCATCTACTTCTTCCACATGAATATCAATGGCAATTCCAGGATGATTTGTATCTCCCGTGGTTTCAGCCCGAATTTCATGTACTGTCGCCCCGTCAGGAGGATTATTTCTTGTTTCTTTAAGGGTTAGTTTACCGCCACGAATATAGACTGAACCCCCTGGATCTCCATTGACGTTGACAATCCCACTGTTGTGAATTTTTATCTCTCCCAAGGCGTTTAACCCCCAATTAAGAGGGTTAGTGTTTATGGGTAATCCTGGCGTGAATGGGACGCTGCCTTCTGATCCCACACTTGCAATAGAAACGATGCCCTCTGAATTTTGAAGTATGCCTTCACGAATCTCTACTCCAGGTACAGTCGTGCCATCCCGACCAACCAATATGATAGGGCTTGCATTCCCTGTGAATTCTTTGACGGTTAGGGCGCCAGTTGAGCCAAAAGGAAAAGTCGGAGTAGCGCCTAGAAATCCGAAAGCGCTAGGGGGAAAGGAAAATAAAATGTTATTTGGTGTTGTGTCTTGGGTAAACTCTTGAGCAAAAATGCTGTTTCCTAACTGAATTGAGTCTGCCGTGGTGGCATAAAATGCCCCATTCAGGTCTAGAGAAGCACCTGGGCCAAATATAATTCCATTAGGATTCATGAAAAACAGGTTGGCGTCGGAGGGTGAAGGGACGCCAATATCCACACCAATTGTTCCAAATAATTTGGATACTTTGTTCCCTGTCACACGACTGAGAATGTTTGAGGCACCCTGACTAAGGAAATTAGCGGTGTGGCCTTTTTTTAATTGAAAATCGGCAAAGCTATGGAAAAGATTGCCATCTATTCCTAATACACCACGTACAGGTGTTCCACCAATAATATTAAAAGTCGTCCCATTCGGTTGTGAGTTTTGGTTCACAGATCCTGAGACCAGCGAATTTGTGGGTAAAGTTGAGTCCGGTTTAAGATTAGTCACTTGCGCCAAGATAACACTTTGGCCACAACTGAAGACAAAGAAGATTATTGCGATTGTTAGGCGAAGAAAAGGTGATGAAAGAATACTGAAAATTGTGGAAAAAATTCTCATTTATGCCTGTTCCCTTCAACGCTTCCTAGTATTTAAGCGTCAATGAGGTTCTTCGATAAAAGGATTGCGGTGATTACTGTGTTATTTTTGTCGATGTTTTGTCATAAATACAATTTTTATTGTCTGACAGCGAGAAATTATGATTCTTTATTCCCCTGTTCTCTTTAATAGGTATAGGTAAGATAGAAAAGCATAATTTTTATTTTCAATAACTTCAACAAAAAAAGACAAAAATCCAAGAATTTTGGATTTTTCTTTTCTCTAGCATGCAGAATCGTATCTTTTTCAATACAGAAAATATCTTTTTAGATACGTTTTGGGATTTGTTTGAAGCCACGTATGAAGGTTGCCGAGAACCACTCTTTCCAGATGGGGGTATTGGATGCTGTTTGTGATATGCTAACTTTGAACATGATGCGAGAAGGACATATGAAATCTGGTGTAATCTCTTTTGTGCTCAGTTGCCTGGTTTTGTTTTATGGCCTGCCTGCTTTTGCAGAGAGACCGTCTTCTCGTGACATTGTTCGCAACTCTGTCAACTCTGCGTTTGAGGATGAAGAAACTCACAAGGTAGCCAAAAAAAAAGTTGAATTGTTTGATTGGGAACAGGTTGTACGTCACAAACAGATTTGTGTGGAATCCTCATCGCAACTAAAAGATTTCACCATACCAGTAGAGAGCATTCCGATAATTCGTGTGGGGACATTGCCTAAGACTTCTCTTGATTATGAGGAATGGAATAGGCGAAAGATCTGCATGCAAATTTCTGCTGCAATCATCTCGGATACGTTTGGTATGGAAGGATCGAGAAGACAGAACCCCCAAACGAGTGAAAAAGAGATGATCTCAGACTCTTTGAAGCCTGAGCCAGCCATTGGGGTACGGCTTTGGTTGAACAAGCCGGATGGGCGTTTTGTGGAAGGTGATCAGTTAATTATTCATGTGGAAGTCGATCAGGATGTCTATTTGAAATTGGATTATTTTCAAGCCGATGGCAAGGTGGTTCATTTAGTGCCAAATTTGTTTCGTGCCCAGGCTTTTGTAGAAAAAGGGAAGACCTATGTGTTTGGTGGAGAAGATTCCCCTGAACGCTTCATTATTCGTGAGCCTTTTGGCAATGAGGTGATTAAAGCGGTTGCCAGTACGGAACCTTTTTCAGAAGCACTGGTGCCCGAGGGGGCAGTGAGTGAGAGCCAATCCTATCGTAAATCTCTAGAGAAGGGTTTATCTGTTCAGCCCAAAAATTTGGGCGGCACTCGGGGTGTAGAAATTATTGCAGGCGAATCTGGGGCTACTATTTCCCTCTTTACCAGCAGTCAAAAAGCCTCAGATTTCAAGGAGACGCTTGAAAAGAATTAGTCCTTTTCTCCCCTTCTCAAGCTTTTGAAAGGGCTTGAATAGCAAATCCTCAGTCTGTTGTTGATCTTGACTGATCAATGGTGAAATTTGTGATTTGGCATTGAACGGCTTGTGTCTGTCTGTGTTTATTTCCATAGGGAATTGGGAGATAGGTAGATCGAGTTGCAGGCTGAAGAATTGCGTATATAGTTTCGGTGTGCGATTGAATAATGGTACCTGTTGGAGCAACTTGCTCGCAGGTAATGGAAAAGTCTTTTATTGCATAGGAGGAACGGTTCTCAATAGAGAATTCCATAAGAAAATAATTTGATTGGACGACGTAGGCTTTCGTCATAAAGCTCACATTTTCCGCGATTTGTTCGATGAGTCGAAACTGTAGTTCCAGCTCTTCTTTTTTTCGTTTCTGTTCATGCAGCTGAGCGGCTAAGTGCTGCTTCTTTTCCTCCCATTGTGTTTTGATCCCAGTAAATTCTCCAAATATTTTTCCCGTCAATTGTGCGGGTGTTATGTCTCCTCCTTCGGAGGTGGCCAACGAGGTATTGGTCTCAATAGATTGAGAAAGAGGCGATTGGGCACTCTCATATGCACTAGGGGATGGAGACATAGGCTTTTTCAGATTTGATGGAGATTGGCTAATTTGTTCTTTCGGGGCAGGTTCTAGGGTTTGTATGACCATACTTGCATCTTCAATAGTTATTTCCTCTGCTTGGGCCGACATGAATTCGTCGGTTGAAATAAATGCCCCTTCCTGTACGCAGCCACCAAGAAAAATTATATGTACGAGCAATACAAAATATATTTTGTGAAGGGTAATACTCATGAAGTCTCCATTTTTCAAATGCAAGAATAATCTATGGCACGTTAAGAACAGCACTAATTGCATAGGGTCGTTTATGCCCTTGTTAACCTGTTCCTATTGTCTTGACTTTCTGCAAAAAGATCAAGGGAGATTTTACGACTAGGACATTCAGATTCCTCTTGTTAAGTGTATATTTTATAGAGGTTTTCGATAACGGGTTGTGACCTCATCTTGCGGGAATTATTCGGGAACTTTCAAGTATTGAGCTTGATGATTCTTCCTGTTAATTGGGAACGTTGGAGGAGAAAAATGGAGACTAGGTTTCGAGGTAAAGGCGGAGGGTATTTTCATGTCCTAAAGTGACATGGCCCGTTTTACATTCTCCGCTAAGGGAGCAGGTGCGTTTGATGGCTAATACGACGGCTGGACTTTCATCGGATCGGTAAATGACGTCCTCTATACGAATTTCTACGGCTTTTTCCTGGTCTTCGGGATCTAGGTAATCGGCATCATTCATGAACTTCCCCTGGGTAATTAGATAAGGCGTATGGTCTGTAAGGAAAGAATAACCAAGAATTGTGCCACCAATTCCTGGAATGGAATATTTTAAAAATCATTGAAAACAAAAGAGTTTTAATAGGCTCTTTGTAGGCGCGGGATGTACTCGGCAAGGTCTACCTGGAGGCCGGAAAAAATTGAAGGTTAAAAGTAGAAGAAGCCGAACTTCTTATTTCCTTGGAATATTGCTGAAATTTTAGCTTTCTTGTCTCTCTTGAAAGTGACAAATAGTGAAAAAATAATTGTTAGGCTATAAGACGCCAAGACAGTTTAAACATGCTTATCAATCTAACCACCAGACTCAGTTTGTGGCCGCTTGACAAATGGAGAGCACTCCAGAGTCTTGGTCTGGGTGGCGAGATACGACGAACGTAAGGCTAAGCTGTTTTATTTTCGTGCCAAAATTGCAGATTTGAGATTGCAAATAGTCTTATTGATATGCTGGAGGAAAGAAGGATTGTTGTGCTGGGCAGCGATAGTGCGGACAAGGGCGCTGCCGATGATCACGCCATCTGCAAATTGAGAGGCATTGTATGCTTGTTCAGGTGTGGAAATTCCGAACCCCACGGCGACAGGTTTTTTGGCCATTTTTTGGATGGCTTGCACATTTTTTTTGACTTGGCTGAAATCCGAAATTTGTGCACCGGTAATGCCTGTTAACGAGACATAATAAATAAACCCATGCGTTCGAGTGATCACGTCTTTGCGTCGTTGAGGTGTGCTGGTTGGAGCTAAGAGAAAAATGATAATGGGGCCACCCGCTTTCATGGTGGCCTGATAGAGCGCATCAGATTCTTCTGGGGGAAGATCTGGGATAATTATGCCGTCGACTTTTACCTTCACGGCTGCTGCACAAAATTTTTGTAACCCCATGGCCAGAATAGTATTGTAATAGGCCATGAGAATGAGTGGGACTTGAGTTTTTTTTCGAAGAGATTTTACCGCTGACAAAATTTTTGTGAGTGTGGTTCCAGATTGGAGTGCACGTTCGGCGGCTTGTTGTATGACAGGGCCGTCGGCTATAGGATCAGAAAATGGAACACCCAGTTCAATGAGGTCAGCTCCGCCTTCGGCTAACGTCAGCACGAGGGATTCAGTCACAGGAAGGGACGGGTCGCCAGCCATGATATAAGGGATAAGAGCTTTGTCGCCTTTGAGGGATAACGATTCAAATGTTTGTTGTATACGATTTGTCATGGTAATTGTTTAGTATTAAGGCTTCTACCTCACCTCAATCCTCTCCTTACAAAGGAGAGGAAGTCCTAGAGAGGGATGCCGCGCATCCTAGCGATTTGCTGCACGTCTTTGTCTCCCCGGCCAGAAAGATTCATTAAGAGAATTTGATTTTTTTTCATGGTCGGGGCGAGTTTGGTTACTTCTGCCACAGCATGCGCGCTCTCTAGTGCTGGTATAATGCCCTCTTCTTGAGAGAGTAAGTCAAAGGCGGCAAGTGCTTCTTTATCGGTCACGGAGGTATATTGAATGCGACCTGAGTCATGATAGAAGCTATGCTCTGGTCCCACAGCAGGATAATCCAAGCCTGCGGATACAGAATGTGTGAGATTCACTTGCCCATCTTGATCTTGAAGGAGATAGGTCATTGTTCCATGTAGGACGCCTGGCCTTCCTCCAGAAAAACGAGCAGCATGTTTGCCACTTTTGATGCCATGCCCCCCAGCTTCCACACCAACCATTTTCACCTTTTTATCTTTCACGAAAGGATAAAAGAGCCCTATGCTATTGCTTCCTCCACCAACGCAAGCTACCAGACAATGAGGGAGTTTGCCGGTTTGCGTCATAATCTGTTTCTTCGCTTCTCGACCAATGACCGATTGAAAGTCACGAATCATCATGGGGTAGGGATGGGCCCCAAGCACCGACCCTAAAAGATAATGGGTCGTGGCCACATTGGTTGTCCAATCCCGCATGGCTTCGCTGATGGCATCTTTCAATGTGCGACTGCCGGCATTCACGCCCGTCACTTTTGAGCCGAGCAAACGCATACGAAACACATTGAGGGCTTGGCGTTCCATATCTTCCGTGCCCATATAAATTTCTGCCTCGAGGCCAAACATAGCCGCAACTGTTGCGACAGCCACACCATGTTGGCCTGCTCCAGTTTCGGCAATGACACGCTTTTTCTTCATGCGCCGCGTTAGTAACGCTTGGCCTACGGTGTTATTAATTTTATGCGCACCGGTGTGACAGAGGTCTTCCCGCTTGAGGTAAATTTTGGCGCCACCAAGAGTTTTCGTCAGACGTTCGGCAAAATAGAGGGGAGTAGGGCGACCCACAAAATTTTTCAGACAAGTCAGAAAGTCTTGCTGAAACTGTTTGTCGCGTTTGATCTTGTGATAGGCGTAGTCAAGTTCATGAATGGCGGGCATCAGGGTTTCGGGGACATACATGCCTCCGAATTGGCCAAAGCGCCCATGTTTATCTGGATATGTAGCCATGGAAAAAGTAAGAACCTAAAAATTAAAAAAGAGAAAAGTATAGCGATGATGTGGTTAACACTCAAGGCGAACCGCTTGAGTAAATGCTTGAATTTTTTTGGGATCTTTTTTGCCGGGCCGTTCTTCTACCCCGCTGCTCACATCTACCCCATAAGGCCGAACCTGTTGGATAGCTTGGTGAACATTACTTGGCGTGAGGCCTCCTGCTAGAAGAATGGGAACAGTTTGCGCGACTTCGCAAGCTAAGGCCCAATCTACGGTTTGCCCTGTTCCACCAAAGGCTTCCGCTGAAAAGGCGTCGACGACAAATCCTCTAATTCCCATCCGGCCTTTATATTCAGCGAAGGCCAGTAAGCTGCTGTGATCTTGTAGACGAAGAGCTCGCAACACAGGTCTCCCGAGTGATTCGCAAAAGGCTGGTGTTTCATCGCCATGGAGTTGGGCAAAGGCCAAGCCGCATTCATCAAAAATTGTTCTAATAACCGTTTGATCATGATTCACGAAAACACCAACTGCAAGAACAAAGGGAGGCAGTTCAGTAATGATTCGCTGAGCAACAGCGGGTTCAATACAACGCGGGCTTTTTGAATAAAACACAAACCCCAAGGCATCGGCTCCAGCTTCGACGGCAACTCTCGCATCTTTCTGATTGGTGATCCCGCAGATTTTTATTTTGATGGGCATGGAGGTAAGGTTCAGATGTTGATCATTTTCGTGAAATTGGAATCCAAGGCGATATGTTTTTACGGGTGTGACGTGCTGGTTGAAATAGAATTGTTAATAATAGAATTCCAAGTACACCAATTGTGATGAGAGTAATCACACCCAACGAGTTCCCGTGGGTTCCTCATGGGATGTGGTTGTGGCAGGACACAATTCTTGGATTTTTTCCTCAATGGAGGCAGCCCGGAGGAGAGATTCACCAATCAGCATCGCCTTCGCTCCGGCTTCGGATATTCTCACGACATCATCGCGTTTATGAATGCCGCTTTCACTGACAATGAGTTTATCTGCAGGAATCCGTTTAGCTAATCGTTCTGTCACACCCAAATCCGTGGAAAATGTCTTAAGGTCCCGATTATTGATGCCGATCAACGTAGCCGTTGGAATTCGTTCAAGAACAGTGTCCAATTCCTGTTCATTATGTGTTTCAATGAGGACATCGAGGCTGAGTTCAGTCGCAAGAACAAAAAAATCTTCCAGTTGGATGCGGTCCAGTCCAGCCACAATTAGTAAGACGCAGTCGGCCCCATGAGCACGAGCCTCATAAAATTGGATGTCCCCTACCATAAATTCTTTATTGAGAGTGGGCAGATGAATGGAATCTTTGACGGATGCCAAGAACTCTAAACTGCCTTGAAAGAATTCCTGATCGGTGAGAACCGATAAAGCATGGGCACCAGCGTTGCGATACTGTGCGGCAATACTGACCGGATCAAAGTGCTCTTGAAAGTCCGGGCGCATGAGTCCCTGACTTGGAGAAGCTTTTTTGATCTCAGCGATGAGTGCAGGAGCCTTTTCGGTATGGCCAATTTCAAGTGCGTTGATAAATCCCAACGGAGCGGGTTGATCAGCAATTCGAGTTTTCATGGACGACAAATAGCCGCGGCTTTGTTTGTGCCGTAATTCTGCTTTTTTGTGGTCCAAAATTCGTGAAAGAATCATGCCGCAAGTTCTTTGGTATACGAAATGAGTTTTTCCAGTTTCTCAAAAGGGGCGCCACTATCCAGAATCCGGCCAGCTTCGTCAAAAGCAGTTGTTAGTGATGTGGCTTTATTACAGGCCACCAATGCTGGAGCGGCATTCATAAGGACGATATCTCGTTTGGGACCGCGACTTCCTCGTAGAATGTCTTGGATGATTGAGGCATTATCCTCTGGAGTTCCACCTAACAGCTCTTTTGGGGCCACGGATTGTAGCCCAAAATCTTCAGGTTTCACCACATAACTTGCCACTCGTCCTTTTTTGCCTTCAGCAATTGTCGTTGGACCTGTAAGTGAAATTTCGTCTAATCCATCCATGCCATGTAACACAAAACAATGCTGAGTCCCTAATCGTATGAGGGTTTGCGCTAATTTTTCCGTGAGCGTGGCATCATAGACTCCAAGGACTTGAATAGTTGCACCTGCCGGATTAGATAAGGGACCCATGATATTCATCAAAGTACGAATGCCCATTTCCGCTCGGGGTTTGGCGCAATGTTTCATGGCCCCATGGTAGAGTGGAGCAAATAAAAATCCAATGCCCACTTCGTTGATACAGTCGCCAACTTTTTCTGGAGGGAGATCAATATTTACCCCTAGAGCAGATAACACATCAGCGCTGCCTGAACGGGAGGAAACTGATCGGTTCCCATGTTTAGCCACGGTAATGTCTGCACCTGCCACAATGAATGCTGATGCCGTGGAAATATTAAAGGTCTGGCTGCCATCGCCACCCGTCCCGCAGGTATCGACGACTTGAGGATCAGTGATTGGCACACGGATGGCAAAGTCTCGCATGGCTCGCACCGATCCAATTATCTCATCAATGGTTTCCCCCTTCATGCGCAACCCCATTAAATAGGCTGCGATTTGGGCCTCTGACGCATTTCCATTCATAATTTCGCGCATGGCCGTTTTGGCTTCTTTCTCGGTCAAATCTATCCGGTCCGGGAGCTTAGCGAGAATGTCTTTTAATGTGCTCATAATGAGGGCTATCTCATTCAAAAACTACTGCAGGGCCTGTTGAAAAAAGCCGCCAGCGGCGTTCTCGCCATTTTCCCGTGCTCACGTAGTGCCAGTACGCTCCGCGCGCAAAAATAGCTGTGGCCTTGCTGGACGACTTTTTTGAACAGATCCAATGCTGCTGAGAGCAAACAGCTTCCTGGCGAAATATGGCCCTTGCTATCTTCATTATTCAACACTCCCCTGCAGTAAGCAATTTAATGATGAATAGGAGAAGGGAGCGCTAAAAAATTTTTCAGTAGGTCCATCCCAGCCTTAGTCAAAATAGATTCAGGATGAAATTGTACGCCTTCTGCACCTGTAGGAAGATGGCGAAGTCCCATGATCTCACCTTCTACCGTTTCTGCTGAGACCTCGAAGTCCGCTGGCAACGCTTTCCGGTTCACGATGAGCGAATGATAGCGCGTGGCTTCAAACGGATTCGGTAACCCTTGAAAAAGTGTTTTGCCATCATGGTGGACCATGGAGGTTTTACCATGCATGAGCCGATCTGCTTGCACAATTTGTCCGCCGAAGGCATACGCTAATGACTGATGCCCAAGGCAAACCCCGAACAATGGAAGTTTCCCCGCATATGCTTTAATGGCCTCAACTGAAATACCGGCCTCCCGAGGAGTGCAAGGCCCAGGCGAAATCAAGAGTTGCTCAGGCGCTAACCGGTCAATATCTTCGGTGGTAATTTTGTCATTGCGAGCCACATGAATCTCCGCTCCCAATTCCCCTAAATATTGTACGAGGTTATAGGTAAAAGAATCGTAATTATCGATGACTAAAATCATTTCAAAACGTGTCGTCTGTCAGCATACAATCGGTTTGGATTAAGAACTTCTACCCACTTTCTCCTTCCCTTACAAAGGGGAGGAGACTATCTATCTTTTGGGTTACGGCTTTACTCTAAGCCGCGTTCGGCCATTTCTAGCGCACGCATGACGGCACCCGCTTTATTGCAGGTCTCCTCATATTCTCGTGCGGGATCGGAATCTGCGACGATTCCACCGCCTGCCTGGATATATGCCTTATTACTATGTATCACGACAGTTCGAATATTGATGCCGGTATCCATATTGCCTGAAAAGCTGAAGTACCCAACTGCGCCGCCATAGGGGCCTCGTTGTGTGGGTTCTAATTCTTCGATAATCTGCATAGCCCGAATTTTGGGCGCGCCAGATAACGTACCAGCAGGAAAACAGGCTTTTAAGACATCATAGGAAGTATATTGGGAGTCCAAGATTCCTGTCACTTGAGAGACAATATGCATGACATGCGAGTAACGCTCGATAGTCTGAAATTTTTCGACGTGAACCGTACCGGTTTGAGCAACGCGGCCGACATCATTGCGTCCGAGGTCGACCAGCATGAGATGTTCTGCCAGTTCTTTTTGATCTGCAAGAAGATCTTGCTCTAGGGTTTGGTCTTCTACTGGTGTCTTTCCTCGAGGACGCGTGCCTGCAATTGGACGAACTACAATTTTGCCATTTTCACAGCGTACTAAGGTTTCAGGTGAAGCCCCGACAAGTGTGGTATCCCCGAGGCGGAGATAGTACATGTACGGAGAAGGATTGATCACCCGCAAGGCTCGATAAATTTGCAATGGATCGACTCGGAGACTGGTTTCCCAACGTTGTGACATGACGCCTTGAATAATGTCTCCAGCCTGAATGTATTCTTTTGTACGCAGCACCATCTTTTCGTAGTCTGCCGGAGTCATATTAGATTGAAATTTCAGAGTTGACCGTCCCTGCCTGGCAGTTTGCCGCACCTTAGTCTTGTGAAGTTTGGCAATAACAGCCTCAATCCTGTCACGGGTGTTACGATAAATATCCCGAAGATGGGTCTTGTTATTCTTGGTCACATGAACATTGGCCACAACTTTGATCGTGTGGAGCACATTGTCAAAAATCAATAAGGTGTCCGTGATACAAAATACGAACAACGGAGTGATGGCTTTAGACTTGGGATAGGCTGGGATCGGCTCAAAGGATCGCACAACGTCATAGCCAATAAATCCAACCGCCCCACCGGTAAAAGGAGGCAGCCCCGGAACTGGCACGGGATGGTATGGAGCCATCGCCTCTTGTACATGATCTAAAGGATTGGCTTTTAGGGGAACTCGTGACCGTTTTCGCCCCTGCTGGGTGATAACCTGGCCATTCTCCTCCCATAAGACAACTGATGGTTGGCTACCCAAAAACGAGTACCGGGCCCAACTTTCTCCACCTTCCACACTTTCGAATAAAAAAGCATGTGCTCCAGAGTTGATTTTAGAAAATGCAGAAACCGGGGTATCAAAATCTGCCAAGATTTCTCGGTAAATGGGCACCAGATTTCCTTGTGCCGTTAAGGCGCAAAAATCTTCAAAACCCACTGAATAATAAGCATTTTTCATGAAATCGACGGTAGCACACACCCTATAGGGTGTCAACGAATAGGTAGGTGCGAACTAGGGAAGGGGAACAAAAAAGCGAGAACCCGCAGGAGACGTCCTTGCGGGTTCTCGCTTTGGGATTTTTATTCCCTGAGAAAAGGAGGGCTTATCTGCTGACCGTGATTTCTTGGCCTACATGAATGGTGTTATCAGCCAAATTATTCCAGGCTTTAAGGTCATCCACCGTGACGCCATATTGTTTGGACAGACGATAGAGAGTCTCTCCTTTGGCAACCGTATGCGTACTGCCGCCTCCCAAAGCCATGCTGGATGTATCGGCGATAGATTCTAGCGGGACGTCATTATTCCCAAGGTCCAAATCAGATTCAAGCTTGGCGAGGTCCGACTCTTTGAAGTCTAAATCATCTAGGCCAAACTCCGAAATAGAAGGTTCGGAGAGTTTCAGGTCATCACTTTTAGCGATCCCTCCATCACGGACTCGAGACAGTTCATCATGGGAGCGGTTCAATTGATCACGAAGCGCTTCTAATTCGGCATTGAGGTCGCGTGTTTGTGACTCCATTGATCCGAGTTGCCGTTGAACGTCTTGGTATTTCACGTTCAGTTCGCCTGTTCGTTTTTCTTCTTGTGCCAAAAGTCGTTGAAAGTTTAAAGCGCGGGCTTTTTCAGCTTCGTATTTTTCAGTGCTGACACATCCGGTGAGAAGTCCCCCACAGACAACCATACCGGCGATAATTTTTAGGTAGGAAAAACCAGCAGATGGGCGGGAATCTACCTGTACTCCCCTAAACATTGCTTGCGTCATGTTACGCATTCCTCCTCCATTGAGTTTCATTGAGGCCCCTCCTGCTGGAAATGGTCCAAAGCGAAAGGGTAGATACAGAAGGCATCCAGTTATCTTCCCCTACACAATAATTCGGAATCCAAGTAATGTCAAACGTCAACAGCATTTCATTTGTTTGAATTGAACGATAGCGCCTCGCTCATTTATTGACCCTTTAAAAAATGGTGTGATAGTTTTCGTCCCGACTATGTCAAACAAGGCTACCTCTCCTTCCAATCCCGAAACATATCAAATTGGTCACGTCTCTCTTCGCTTAGCCAGGCCGATGACCTCTCGTCAGCAATGGATTGGTGAGCGTGAAATTTTACGCCAATTGCTAGCCTGTTGGTTGGTGATCGATGAAAAAGATTCTCCGCTGTCCCCGCGTATCGTTGGTCAACCAGGTGTCGGAAAGACGACGTTGGCCATGGCTGCCACACAAGAACGTCAGCAGGACCTCTACATTTATCAATGTACCGCAGATACACGGCCGGAAGATTTGCTGGTTTCCCCGGTGATTGCGGAAAGCGGTACGATTACCTATCAAGCCTCTCCCTTGGTAACGGCCATGCTGACTGGGAATATTTGCCTCCTCGACGAAGGCAATCGAATGAATGAAAAGAGTTGGGCCTCTCTCGCGTCGTTGCTGGATCATCGACGAGTTGTTGAATCGGTGGTGGCGGGCATTCAAATTCTGGCGCATCATGAATTCCGTTGCTGCGTCACTATGAATGAAGATGCTTCGACATATGAAGTGCCAGATTATATTTTGTCCCGGTTACAGCCCACATTAAAGGTTGATTTTCCATCCAAAGATCATGAGCTGGCGATTTTACAATATCATTTGCCTTTTGCTCCTGCTGACCTCTTGAATCTCACGGTTAATTTTCTCCAAAAGGCGCATCAACTTGATCTTTCCTTTTCTGTCCGGGACGGGATTCATATGGTGCAATATGCGCTGAAACGCATGGCACAAGATCCTCAGCATCCTGTCGCTCGGGATGCCGCATGGCGCGAAGCGCTCATCAATATTTTAGGCGAAGAGGCGCTGGATCTGGAGGAATTAGCCAAGCGGCGTTC
This sequence comes from Nitrospirales bacterium, assembly GCA_965223635.1. Lineage (GTDB taxonomy): Bacteria > Nitrospirota > Nitrospiria > Nitrospirales > UBA8639 > Nitrospira_E. Next base: position 315,036 of record OZ245007.1, on the reverse strand, counting down.
TCATGCACTAGGTGGGCAAGGGCTACCAAAAGGGTTTGGGGATTTCTTTTTTGAAGAAGACTCGCCTTTGCATCCTGATCATTAACGCTTGAATCCGTTTCGATAGCAGATTTCTCCCTAAGAGCGATGCGCAAAGCTGGGACTCTGAATCTCATGCCACCAGTTTCCACACTATCTCATCCCATTTTCAAGCTGTCTCCCCAGATTCAAATATTGCCAATCCTTCATGGAAGTGGGGATATGGCTCAAACCGTTCGAGATGTCATGGTGTCGCAGGAAATCGATTGTCTGACTGTTCCATTGCCGCCATCGGTTGAATACCTGGTAGAAGAAGGAGTCACGTCTCTTCCAACCGTGAGTGTGGTCGTTTCTCCTGAACAACAGGGCGACGGAACTTCCGCCTGTTCCTATGTGCCAGTAGACCCTTGTCAGCCTGTGATCATGGGTATTCGAGTGGCGATGGGTGAAGACATCGACCGAGCCTATATTGATCGTGAGGTGGCTTCGTTTGAGCCAATGCCTTGGGTCGGCCCCGATCCCTATGCACTGCAGTCAGTCCCATATACGAGTTTTGCGGCCGCTACCGTGCCATTTTTGCCATCGCCCGATGGCGAGAGTCAACGCCAGAGGCGTATTGCTTGGATGGCCTTTCGATTACATGAATTGGAATTAGACTATCAACACATACTGTGTCTCTGCCCTCTGATAGATTGGCCCTGGGTTCGGCAAGCCTATCGGGATCGGTTGCCCTATATGACATCCGAACCGCTGACAGCACGTCCCGCTCGCTGGAATGTTGAGCTACGTTCACTGTATTTCCTTCTGGGAGAATTACCCTTTGTCACTCAACTCTATGAACAGCGACGCGCAGAAGCGCGGTCAGACACCCATCTCTCGCTTGATGGCATGAAAGAATTAGTGCTTGAGACGCGGTCTCGATGGCTTGCAGCGCGTTCTTCATCTGTGAGTCAGGAAGCGAATTGGGTAACCCCTCAACTCTTGCAGCGATATTTTCAGTATGTCCGGAATCGAACGATCCTGGAACATCGCATCAAGCCCGATTTATACACGCTCGTACATGCCGCCCAGCAAATGGCTGGTGATGCCTTTGCCTTGACATTGTTGGACACAGCAAAGACGTATGCGTATCAATCCGAGCTGGCGCAACTGGCTCTGACGCCTGTGGCCACCATGGGGCTTGGAGCACTCCAGGATCCTGACGGGGAAATGTGTAAAGCCAAGAATCGCTTACAGGGAGATCCGCAAACGTGGCGCAGTCTGACCTTACGTCCTAAGCCACCAACTCAGACCAAACAAACATGGGTGAAACAATGGAATCCCTTTCGGCAATGTTCTTGGCCTCCGGAAGACCTGCGTATTGAATCGTTCGCCACACATGTTCGCCAACAAAGTCAGCAAGCGTTGGGAGCTGATTTGGCCCGTGTTGAACCATTCAGCACTTCCTTAGAAGAAGGGATTGATCTGCGTGAGACGATCAAGCAATGGGCCATGAAACCACAACGATCGGTGTTCGATCTACACGTCAAAGTTGCTCCCCCCGTTAAAGGGACCATTGAAGTGCTGGTCTTTCTCTTTGAGGTTCCTGCAGATCCAACAATCTATACGTGGCGAACAACCTGGTTCGCAGAACATCAAGAAGAGTCTACCTTGTGTTTTTATGCCACGCCCTTTTCAACGCATATGATTGGCCCAGGCATTGGGCGGGCGCAGTATGGTGGGACTATGTTCTTGTATCCACCACGGCCCATTCCGGATATTTGGGAGAATCCGTTGTTCAATTTTACGACGACGCTGGAGGAGCGGCTGTTGGCGGGAGCTTGTGCTTATTCCCAGGAACCGCATGTGGCTGTCGTTTCTCCGGTTCCCCTCAAAGCCGCGTGGAGAAGGATTGCACGACGATTGAAACGGAAACTTCTGCCCGTGCCGCTCCATCGATTTTCCGGACAGACAGTTGCTCGTTTGCGCCAGTTTCATGTATTAAACGGTCATGAAATTCGTAGTTATGCGTCACGATTTATACACGAATAATCAGGTGGATATCTTCTTTTAGCTCGTTTGTTCTCCTGTGGCGACACCGCAACAACAACTAGACGAATTGCGCAAAGCCATCCGTCGGCATGATCATTTGTATTATGTGCAGAGCCGGCCGGAAATTTCTGATACAGAATATGATCAGCTCTTTCGCGATCTTCAGCATCTTGAACAACAATTCCCCAAGTTGATTACCCCAGATTCTCCGACGCAACGCATCGGAGGAACGCCGCTTTCATCATTCAAAAAAGTTCAACACGAGTTTCCCTTATTAAGCCTCGACTCGGAAATGACTGAAGAGAGTGTTCACACGTTTGATGAGCGGGTTCGTCGTGAATTGGACCAGCCTTCTGTGGAATATTCGGCCGAGCCAAAGTTTGATGGACTTTCGGTTGAGCTTACCTATGATCAGGGGCTGTTTGTCTCAAGTGCAACGCGAGGGGATGGGCGTATTGGAGAAGATGTCACCCATAATCTTCGTACTATTCGCTCGTTGCCTTTACGATTGAAAGAAGGGACAGGGTTTCCTTCTCATCTTGTGGTGCGTGGGGAAGTCTTCATCCTACTTCCCGATTTTCATCATTTAAACCAACGGTTGACAGAGTTAGGTGAAGAGACATTTGCCAATCCGCGCAATGCCGCATCTGGTGCCCTCCGGCAACTAGATCCCCAAGTCACGGCAAAAAGACCGTTAACCCTTGTTTGTTATGACCTAATGAGTGACATGGAAAAACCTGTTACGCATTATGAGGCAGTTTCTCAATTGGAGCGTTGGGGACTGCCTGTGCCATCTTTGCGCCTCAATTGTCCAAATGTGGAAAGGGCCATTGACTTTCATGAGGACATGGCCAAGAGGCGCGATAATCTGACTTATGAAATTGATGGCATTGTGATGAAAGTTAATCGATTCGATTGGCAGAGACAGTTGGGAGAAAAATCACGCAGTCCAAGATGGGCCATCGCCTATAAATTTCCTGCCAGAAAAGAATTGACGAAGGTTCGGGCCATTGCGGTATCAGTTGGACGAACAGGGGCACTGACGCCCATTGCCATGCTTGATCCCGTAGACATCGGCGGAGTGACCGTCAGTCGAGCGAGCTTGCACAATGTTGAAGAAGTGGCTCGAAAAGATGTGCGAGTTGGCGATACGGTGAAGGTGGAACGGGCAGGGGATGTCATCCCTGATATTGTGGAGCGTGTCGAGATGCCTGATGAGAAACGCACTGAACCATTTCGTCCCCCGGAACATTGCCCGGTTTGCCAGTCGCATACTTCTCAAGAGGGTCCGGTGCTCTATTGCACGGGCCAAACGGTCTGCTCGGCACAATTAAAAGGATCACTTGAACATTATATCTCGAAAGGGGCTATGAATATTGATGGAGTAGGGAAAAAGACCATTGCCCAATTTGTTGATGAAGGCTTAGTAAAGGATTTAGCCGATTTGTATACTCTCACGAAAGAGCAACTGCTGGAGCTTGAAGGATTTGCCGAAAAGTCCGCGACTCAATTAATCGAAGGATTGGAGAAGAGCAAGCGGGCCCCATTGCCACGGCTCTTAATTGGGTTAGGCATTCGACATGTTGGGAGCCATATTGCCAAAGTGCTGAGCCAGCATTTTGGTGCGTTGCCCAAGATTCAAGCTGCCTCGGCAGATGAACTTCAAGTGATTCATGAGATTGGGCCTGAGATCGCTGCCAGCGTAGAATGCTTTTTTCAAGAAGAACGCAATGTACAAGTTATTCAGCGAATGCAAGACCTGGGTGTTCAAGTTGAAGCAATAGAAGTTGCAACAAAAGAGGCGCTGCAAACATTCGCTGGGAAATCCTTTGTCCTGACCGGCACATTAGAAGGGATGACCAGGGATGAGGCAAAGGAGAAGATCGAAGCTCGCGGAGGTCGCGTCATGTCGAGTGTGAGTAAAAAAACAGACTATGTGGTCGCTGGCCTTGATCCGGGATCGAAGTTGGAAAAAGCCCAACGTCTAAGCGTCACGATTCTAGATGAATCAGCTTTCAAATCATTTCTTTCTGGAAATTTCCCCATCGAAACTTAGGACACTTCCCATGGGAGTTAGTTATTTTAAAGTTTTCTGATGAGCTAAAAGCTGTTGTGCTCCCTATTTATCAATCTAGCCGCCAGACTCAGTCAGTGGCCGCTTGATAAATAAGGAGCACTACACTCCTTCCATTCTCTTTTTTTCATGGCTCGTTATAAGAGCCGAGCCAAATTTAAGCATTTTCGTTCTAGTTTCTAGGGTGATTTGTAGTAAGATAAAGCGATTATTCGTAAGGAATCTAAAGCGTACCCTTGTGAAAGAAGGAGGAGGATCAATGCGGTTCCAGTTTTTTGCCGGTATATGCCTATTGATTTTACCTTCGACTGTATTAGGTGAAAGTAATTTTAATGAATGGGTTAAGAAATTTAAAATTGATGGCATAGAAATCGGAATTTCCTCATCCCTTCTCAATCAAGCATTTGAGGGGGTGACGCCGCTTCCTCGGGTATTGGAACTAGATCGAACACAGCCAGAGTCTACGATGACCTTTTTGGACTATCGAAAACGGATTGTGTCTGCCCAACGAATTCAGCGGGGGCGGCAGATGATGCAGCACCATCGTCAGTTGTTGCAGAACATCGGACAGCACTATGGCGTGCAGCCACGGTTTATTGTGGCTTTGTGGGGTATTGAAACCTTTTATGGGAAAAATATGGGAGGCTACTCGATTGTGGAGGCTTTGGCGACATTAGCCTTTGATGGGCGGCGAAGCCAGTATTTTCGTACCGAACTTTTAAATGCCTTTCGAATTTTAGAGGATCGTCATATTTCTTTACAGGCCATGAAGGGATCGTGGGCGGGGGCGATGGGGCAATGCCAGTTTATGCCTTCCAGCTTTTTGCGGTTGGCGGTTGATCACGATGGGGATGGACGCAAAGACATTTGGACAACGCCTGCCGATGTCTTTGCCTCGGCGGCGAATTATTTGGCCCAATCAGGTTGGCAGAGAAAACGTATTTGGGGGCGGCAGGTGCGCCTTCCGAACGAGTTTAAGGCCAAACAAGCTAGTCTAAAAATTAAGAAACCCCTTCATGTTTGGCAGGCAGCCGGTGTTCGTCGAGCTGATGGGCGCAACCTTCCAGTGGTGCCGATCCAAGGTTCCATTGTTTTGCCTGATGGGGCAGGCGGGCCAGCGTATCTGGTGTATGACAATTACCGGGTCATTATGAAATGGAATCGGTCCACGTATTTTGCGACCAGCGTGGGATTGTTGGCTGATGCGTTGGCTGACTAAGGAGATTGGGGAAAGTTTATGTTGAAGTTGAGATTTTATTATTGAGAAAGCACTGCCATTCATTTTTTAAGGCTTTTGCGATTTCAGGGTACTCCTCCACCAAAGAGTTCGCGAGCACATTCATCTCTTGATCCATCTGAATGTGCTCCGGCTTTCGATATTTAAAGTAATAGTCATAAATCCACTCTCTTTCAATCATTTCATATGGCACCTGCATTTTATGCACGGCCAAGGTGAGGGCAAACTGGCCTATATGGTACGAGTGCTGTTTCAGCAACCCTGAATTATTTAATGCCTTCCAACATTGAAACCAATGGTGGCTAAGGTCTACAGCGAATTCAGGCTTTATCGCAATAAACGCCGAGTTGAAACTGGGGGGGGAGTAACACATGCCTTCTGGATATTCTGTGCGTATTCTAATTGATGGCATCGTAATGCCGATCGTATCAAACATTTTTTGCCACTTTCCGTTTAACGCCTGATTTTCAGAATGCGCAGCTTTTCTAATATTAAGGGGCAAGTAAAGACGAGAGTCTCCAGAGAATGGTTTTTTCCAAATAATATTACTGTCTAAAAAGATCAATTTATCGGCAGACGTTGGGATGGTTAAGCAATACATTTTATTCGTGATCAGATATCGTTTCGACATCTGATTCTGAGAAACCATTGTGTTATGGATATCCACAATACGAACGCCCATTTCTTCTAGCGCATGTACGGTGGCCTTGTTGGGGGTTCCCATAATGTTGGTCGGAGAGGGAATTGCCGCAATCAGTTCATACTCACATTGCAAGAATCGTTTTAAGGAGGCGGCCAGAAGCAGCGAGCCGTATTCAATCTTTCCTTCTTGGCAGACAAACACGAAGGCATATTTCTTTATGGGTGTCGTCAGCGTGATGTCGGTATAATCCTTTTCGGAGAGAGAAAGCTGCACTCGTTCCAATTTGCGTTGCGTCTCTCGAATAATGGAAGCTTGCGTTCCGGAAATCTTCCCTAAGAGGCTATGAGATTTCTTTTTTATTTCTTTAAGTGAAAAATTTTTCATGAGTTGTACGTTGTGCAAAAGAAGGGAAGTCCGCCTTCTGAATTACATATGGGATATTTTCTTTGAGAAAAGACGTTAAGACAAGGATGTGCTTGTGAAATGAAAGCCTTTAACTCTCTTCGATGAACAAGGATGTATTCTGCGTATGCCTCAATGCTCATGAAAAAACAAAGGCATACTAGAACCTAGCACACGTCCGATCGTCAACCCAAAGCAACATTCTGCATATTATGGAAGGTGAAAGATTCTTTCGTTGAGTTGCTTGCAACAAATATATGCATAGGTTGATAGACGTGTTTCTATGCGGATCCTTGTGAAGTCGTTTTTCAGTGCCTAGTGATTTTCTTGAACTTTTAAGCGACTTCTTTTCTAAACAACTAAAAGCCAGACATTAAAAACAAGGGGAGATTATAGAAAATATCTGGCCTATTTTTAGGATTCGGAGGCGACAGGGGAGGGTTCTTCGGTTTCGGTTTCAGGGACGACTTCTTCTTTGATGATTTGCACGCTTTTTATGGAGCGTTCATCGGCTTCATGGACGATGAGAAGACAATTGTCGGTACTGACCTTTTCACCTACGGTGGGAATATGGCCCAATTCTTCAAGAATGAGTCCACTGATGGTATTTTGTTCATCATCCAATTCGACAGTTAAAAATTCATTAATACGTCGTACTTCGGTTCGGCCATCAACGAGGATTTGATTTTTGCCAGTCCGACGAATCCATTCTTCGTGCAGATCGCCTTCATCCAAAATTTCTCCAACGACTTCTTCCAACAAATCTTCCACGGTCACGAGACCGATTACGCCACCAAATTCGTTCACGACTAAGGCAATATGCCGCTTTTCTTTTTGAAATTGCTTTAAGAGTTCATCCGCTGGTTTGGTGGCTGGAATAAAGAGCGTGGGCTTGGATAGCTCATTCAGCTTGCGCTGCGCATGCGATTGTGCCAATTCCATGAGGGCATGGCTGCGATAGAGAATGCCGGTAATATTATCCGGATTCCCATCATGGATAGGAATACGTGAATATTTGGCTTTATAAAGATCTTGTCGCGCTCCTTCCAATGTTTGTGTGCCATCCAACATGAACATATAGATTCGGGGAGTCATCACATCTTCTGCTGTCACATCATTGAACTCGAAGACATTTTTTATCATTCGAACTTCATCTGTTTCCAGCACCCCGGCTTTGCCTCCTGCATCCAGCATGATCTTAAGCTCTTCCTCTGTAATAAACGGAACCGTCAATCCTCGGCCACCGGTGAGCTTAAGAATGAAGGGTTCTAGGAAATAGAGAAATGGGAAAAATGCCTGTTCGAGCCAATAGATAGGATAGGCGAGAATTTGGACGGCCGTTTCAGCATATTTAGCGCACAGGGTTTTTGGCACAATTTCGCCAAATAAGAGGACCAAAAACGTGAGGAGCCCCGTGACGACAGCCACCGCCTCTGATCCAAACATGCGAATGGCAATGACTGTTGCCATGGATGCGGCAATAATATTAACCAGATTATTGCCAATGAGAATGGTCGAGAGTAAGCGTTGGGGATTGGAGCGAAGCTTGAGGGCCATTTTGGCCCCTTTATTCCCTTCGTCTGCGAGGGTTTTTAATCGAGATTCTGTAATGGAGAAGAAGGCGATTTCCGCGCCGGAAAAAAATGCTGATAACCCTAGACAAATAAAAACGGTGAAAAAATCCATACGCGGATTAGTCTACTCTGGCTAGGCAGATAAAGGCGGTAGTTCGAGAAGAGGCTACCAGAGAAGAAAAGTTGAGAATGTGGGAGTAAGGAGCCAGAGGGTGTAAAGAAGAGGTAATAGTTTGGCCAAAACATGTATCGTCCATACGACGTCTTGACCCGTCAGTATCCATGTAAGAATTAGGCTACCATAGGGGACTTAATTTTTGCAATTCTTGAACATTTTAGAGGAAAATTCATTTTGTTTTTCAATTAGTTAGATGTGATGATTGTTGATTCAAGGCCTTTTGTATTTTTAATGTCCCTCGAAACCTGTTGAGCCATTTCCCGTGAATTAAAGGAGCCAATTTGAACTCGATGCCATTCCCCAGATGCTAATTTTGCCGTATTGACTCGTACATGATCATAGTCATGGGCAAGTTGTTCTCGTAAAACCATGGCTTTGGTTAGGGAGGTATATGCCCCAGCTTGCACCCAAAATTGTTGTGATTGCTTGTGGGGTATTGCTAGCCGTGAATTCGTCAGAATTGTGAGGCTGACTTCAGCCGTTCCCTCACCAATCATGCCCAATTTTCGCGCCGCTGCATAGGATAAATCAATAATTCGCCCTTTGATAAAGGGGCCAAGATCATTGATTCTCACCTGTACCGTTTGTCCAGTAGAAACTTTTTTGACCTGGACCCATGTCCCGAATGGTAAGGTTTGATGAGCAGCCGTCAGGGCCCACATATCATACGGTTCTCCACTGGCGGATGGTTTCCCATGAAAGCTCGGCCCATACCATGAGGCGATACCGTGTAAGACATTTTTTTGATTGAGAGAGGGGATGTGTTCGTGGGAGCTGATGCAACCCGTCACGAGAAATATTCCAAGAATCAGGACTCTGCTTAAGGTCAGATGAAGCACACAGTTCCTCGGGATAGTACAAGGGATTCACATTCACATGTAGGATATCACAGAAAATGGCAAGTGGTGGGAACGTGGGCTTAGGGTTGGGCAATCGTGTGGCAATCAATATAGCGATAGCATTGCCGATTTAACACAGGAAAAACCGTGAAAATTGGTGTTCCGCTTGGAATAACCGCACTATCAATGCCCGGATTAAGGGCTAAATGTAAATTGACAAAATTAAAACTTAGTCCTTCTTGCCAAGGCTGCGAGAGGTTTTGGACATAGGATTCCACTTTGTCGGAGGCATAGGAGCGGGTCATGAGCCCTGCACCACCTTGCAGCCCATACTCGGCGAGGTCAGGAGCCCCTTGTATTAAGAGAGACACAATTGCGGCATCGAACCAAACTTTGACATTGCAACTGATTTGAATGAAAGGCCCTAAACTTCCAGTATGTTCCAATATGGCCGTTGGGTAGGCTAACTCGGGGGGAAGCGACGGATTGGTTTCTGAAGGGTGTTGTGGAAAGTCTGGATCTTTTATAGCGGAGACCGAAACGAAAATAAGATTGGGATCTTGAAGATCAATATCTAAGACTTGTCCGTCATGATAGCTACACAGTTTTCCCATTTCGTATCGTAACGGATAGGAGTAGCCCATCTTTCCATAAAAAATACGGATACCACCTTCGAGTGGTTCTTCTGGACTTCGGCTGATTTTTAGATCAAAAGGAAGTAGGAGATGGAATGGGTGCGACCGTGCATTCATAAAGGGAGCACAGGCACCAGGAAATTCTTTATGAATGGACAAGTTTTCGGGTTCAAATTTTTTCGGTGTACCGCCAAAATGTTGGGCAGTTTTTGCCTCCTTGGTCAGGCGATATTTCTCCTGGTAGTAGGTAGCTGCTCGTTTTTGAGCAATCTCCAAAAAATATTCTGGGAAATCCGTTTCTACAATTAAGGTTTGACGTTCCAGATTTTGAGCACGCGAAACCTTCATGGCCTCGCTGTAGCGCTGCAAATCGCTTTGGGTTTTTTTAATGAGATGTTCCAAGTCTCGACCAAGTTCTGGGTCGTTATATCTTGTTTGAGGCAATAACTGGCGAGCTTTTTGCAATAATTCTAATTTCATCGTGTACCGTTTGGGCTCAGCAGTGAATACTGTTGCGGTTGCCATCAACAAATTAAATTGTTCTTCAGGAAGAAGGCCCAAGTCCCCAAGGTCATGTTCTTTGAAAAATGCCAGAGCCAATGGTCCAAAGGCTTCCTCCTGTCGGAGGTTCAGAGTAAGAAGGTAATTGAGGTAGGCCCGCGCTTCTTCTTGTGTCATGATAGTATGTCCATAGGATATGAGGCTGGCATTTTAAGGGAAGTCCTGTGACGGAGCAAGACCATATGGTGTGTGCCCGTAGCGAGTCGATTATATTAGAGCATGGCTCATCTATCTGTTGATACAGTCTTTCTGGGCAAGAGTATGAGGGTATGATAGGATTATTGAGATGGCAAAGTGCGCAATAGGAGGTACTTTTATGAATGGTCGGCTTTTTAAACAAAATTATCCGCAATTTGCACTGGTATTGGTACTTGCCTTCTCATGTCTTGGTCTCAGTGTTAACCCAGTTCTGGCTAAAGACGAGGCTGCCCCAAAGAGCTCTGAGCAAGGGACAGACAACCTGCAAAAAGAAATCACTAATTTGGATAGCCAAATTCAGAAATTACGTGAGCAAAGTATTGCCTTACAAGAAAAAACCAAGGCGAAACTGGAAAGTCAACTTGAAATTTTAAAAAAACAGCGAGACACTCTAGTGCCTCGAATTGAAAAACTTCGTGATAGTAGTGAAACAGCTTGGCAAGATATTAAGGAAAATATCCAAAAAGCCATCGAAGATCTTAAAACTTCCGTGAACACCATAGAGAAAAAATAGCGTTCTGTCGTCCCACATGCTGCTTTCGTACTTCTAAGTCGTTTCAAGTCCTGTTTTTCTCAAACTTCACTAGTCTGCCAGCCTTCTCTTCATCCTTTCGAGACTGTTGAATAATGATGATATCAACGACCACATTTGGTCTTTGAGACGTAGCATGTCGAGGCCTTGGGTCTGTTCAAAAAAGTTCGTTCAGCAAGACCACAGCTATTTTTGTGCACGGAGCATACGGGCATTCTGTGAGCATGGGAAAATAGCGAGAACGCCGCTGGCGGCTTTTTTCAACAGACTCCTTTTCTATTTTGAAAGGTTGCTTCTAAGCATGCCCCATTTTTACACTTTGTCTTTATGACGGATCGTTCTCTCATCCAGCAAACTGAACAAGTATTGGAATGGCGTCAGCTTCTTGATGTTGTCGCTAAAGAAGCCGCGTCAAGCATGGGGGGCAAACTATGCCGTGGGCTTGAATGTGCCCCTGATTTTGAATCTGCGCGCGTTCAACAACAGGAGACGGTGGAAATGGTTCAGAGCTTTGAGGAATCTTCCCCTCTTTCCCCCTTGAACTTTCCAGATATCCGCGCGCTCCTTCCCCGTGTCAGGAAGGGTGGTATGTTAGAAGGCTTAGACCTGAGAGAGATATCCCATGTCTTGACCATGAGCCAGTATACGAAACAATGGTTAGAAAGCCATAAGGAAATTCTTCCAACGGTGAGCGAGCGATCAGCACACATCCATGATCTATCGGTCTTGCAGCAAACCATTGCCTATTGTGTGGATACTCAAGGTCAGTTGCAGGAATCAGCCAGCCCGGTCCTGCAGCAATTGACTCACAAAAGTCAGAGCCTTCGGAGGAACATGCGTCACCGCTTGGAACATGTATTATCTGCCCAGCAGTATGCAGAGCAACTACAAGGGCATTATTTTGCTGAGCGTGAAAATCGGTATGTTATTCCCGTGAAATCTGAGCGGCAGCATGAAGTGGATGGCATTATTCATGATATCTCGAGCAGTGGCGCAACGGTGTTCATTGAACCACGGAATTTGATTGAATTGAATAATGCGATTAAGTTTGCTGACTTGCAGGTTGCCCAAGAAACGCGCCGTATCCTTCTGGATCTTTCGAACATGGTCGCTGCATCTGTTTCATTGATTACGGAAAATCTGGAACAATTGGCTCAGTTAGATTGTCTTGTCGCCAAGGCGAGACTAAGCCGAAAAATAAATGGCGTGCCCGTGGCTATCAATCAACAGAATCGGATTCGTCTGATTCAAGCCACACATCCACTCTTATTGCTGGCCAAAGAAGGGGTTGTGCCCAATACCATTCAACTCGATGAAAATATCCATACCTTAATCATTTCAGGTCCGAATGCTGGAGGAAAAACGGTCACGCTCAAGTTAGTCGGGTTAGTTTCGTTAATGGTTAAAGTTGGTTTGTTGCCGCCATGTGCTCCTCATTCAGAAATGGGCTTTTTTGAGCGTGTGTTTGCGGATATTGGAGATACTCAAGATTTAAGTCAGGACCTTTCAAGTTTTTCTGGTCATGTACTCTCGCTCATTTCTCTTTTCGACAACCTGCAATCTCATCCACATGATATGCAGCATTCGTCGTTGGTTCTATTAGATGAAGTGGGGAGTTCAACGGACCCAATCGAGGGTGCGGCCCTGGCCGAGGCGATCTTATGTCGTTTAAGCGCTCTGGGGTGTATTAGTTTGGTGACGACCCATTATCCCTCATTAAAAACCTTGGCCTATCGAAATTCACATGTGCGTAACGTCAGCCAAGAATTTGATTTGGAGCATCTTTCGCCGACGTATCGACTTATTGATGGCATTCCTGGTGGGTCTTCGGCATTAGCCATTGCTGATCGTTTAGGATTAGAAACTGCGATTCTCCACCATGCGCGTGGCTTGATTGAACGAGATGACGAGGATCTGGACCATATCTTTCAACGGCTTCAACAGAGTTATACGCAGCTAGAAGAAGAGCGTTCTCAAATGCATGTGCAGCGCCAAGAAGCTCAACGGTTATTTGATGAAGCACAGCATATTCGTGAACAAGTGGCTGCTCAACAACAAGAAGACCGGCAACGCTATCGGAAACAATGGCAGCGTGAATTTTCCAAAGCCCAACGCGAAGTGAATCACATTGTCGCAACACTCAAAAAAGAAAAAAGTGCAACACAAGTACAAGCTAAACGTCGATCATTGACTCATATTGATGACCACATGAAAGGGCAACTACCTATTGAAGGTTCTTCCTCCTTTATTCCTCCTAAGTCCGGAGATCGAGTGGAAATTGATGCGTTGGGCACTGTAGGCATTTTGCAAGAAGATCTTGAAGGAAAAAAACAGGTCTCGATCCGAGTTGGGGCGCAGACTATCAAAGTTTCCCCATCGGGTCTGCGCATGGCATCACAATCAACAGCTACCCCCGAATCTCGGATGCACAGAACGCCCCAGGAAGCAGCCATCTCTTCTCCGGTGAAAGCCGGATGTTATCAGCAGGAACACAACCTTCGGGGGTCACGACTGGAAGAAGCGCTAGAGAAGACCTTGGCGGCCTTGGACCAAGCGCTGATGGAGGAAGCCAAATATATCAAAATCATTCATGGACAGGGCTCGGGGGCTTTAAAGTCAGGCATACGAAAACTCTGCCAATCCTCACCCTATGTTCAGAGTTTTCGGCCTGGCGATCCCGCAGAAGGCGGAGATGGTGTGACAATCATTGAGTTGCGGTAGGAGAAGACGGGATTTATGATGCCTGATTGTTCAGAGCGATTTGGATATTGCGTTGAAATCCCTCCTGCTTTGCTCGACGAACGGGGCTACCTTTTGTCCTAGCGTGGAATTCTTCATGGGGCAGTGCCTTGAGCTTGGATAATTGCGGATGAAGTGCCCATGACGATGGTTGAAAGCTAGGCTCACGCGTTGGTTGGGCATGGATGTTAAATGGGCAGATGTCCAGACAGTCATCACATCCAAAAATACGATTCCCTATTTTTGCACGGAGTTCGGTTGGAATTTCTTCCAGGGATCCTCGATATTCTATTGTGAGATAAGAAATACATCGCTCGGCATCAACTCGATATGGTTCAACGATGGCCTGAGTTGGACAGGCCTGAATACACAAAGAACATGACCCACAGAGATCGGTGATAGATTCGTCTGGCTCTAGTTCAACTGTTGTCAGAATTTCGCCTAGTACAAGCCATGAACCAAATGTTGTGGACACTAAATTAGAATGTTTGCCAATCCACCCAATGCCTGCTTCCTGCGCCCACGCTTTTTCCATGATGGGGCCTGTATCCACATAGCTACGTGTCTGGATATCAGGGATCTGATCATGGAGAAATTCTTCCAACTGCTTCAATCGGGTTTTCATCACATCATGGTAATCTTTTCCCCAGGCATAGCGGGCAATACGACCAGCCGCATCTGATTCATCGGGATCATGGTCGGTGTAATAATTCATACCCATCATAATCATGCTGCGACATCCTGGAAGCACCTTCGTCGGATCTGAACGCCGTTCAGGATCTCGCGCCATCCAGGTCATGGTTCCATGAAAACCTTGTTCCAACCATTGCGTTAACCAATTCCAGAGTCGAGCGGGAAGGGGCGTGTTTTCATGACTGGCTGTGACGGAATCTGACAGGGCAGTGGGCTCAGAATCAGGTAGTGGAATGTGTGCGATGCCGACAGCATCAAAGCCTAATTCCTGGGCATGAGCTTTTATTTGGCTGACGAGCGTCGACGAGGAGGCCATGAGTAAGTCGACTATGGGTGTATGGAGAGTAAAATTTACTATTGTTGAGGAGAAGCGGGGCTCGCAGATGGGACATTACCTGTACAATTAAACATTACGGTAAATCTGCCCGTACATTGTTCGGTTTTGCAGGCTTGGCAGGTTCCCACAATAGATGTTTTCCAGTCAGTTTGTTTTTCGTCAAATTGGCACGATGTCGCGCCACCTTTAGAGGCTTCTGCCCAGGGCTCGTCATAACCTGGGAATTGAGCGACGGTGCATCCATCCAATATTGGAACCTGACATTCGGCATGCTTGTCACCTTTAGCCATACCAATAGTGCAATTGGATTCAGTTCGAGATTGAGATTCCACTGCCCCTGCCTTATCCGCAAGAAGCGTGGAGACAGTCATCAAGAGCAGTCCAAACAGCAGACAGAACAAGATATGAGGAGTAATGCTAGACTTTATCGGATTCATGAATCCATAAAACATAGTGACCTCTTCCGTGACAAAAGAAAGAATAGAAAATACACCGATGCTTCTTAAAAAACCTTCTCTACTTATACCACAATCCCAAAACAGGCTGTCAAAATTTCTGTATCTTGGCCTCTCCCCCTGAATGCTGTGTGAGAGTGGAGGGAGTGCCAAGCTCTTGGAACTGAGTCATGACTTCCGATTCCCAGGATTGTTGGGCATCCCGGTTTAAGCCATGATTGGTGTCGGTATCATATTGCAGGTTCAACCGCTGTGCGACGAATTTAGTTAATTGCAATATTTTCCATAAATCATCGTCTTTGGTGATGGAAAAATTGGCTTGTCTTACCACTAAACAGCTGATTAAAAAATGAAGCTGTTCATGCGCTAAGAGATGTTCTGAGCTGCGCCAGAGCGTCGCATTGCTAGGGTCAATCAATTCTGGCATGACCCAAGAATGTTCATAGTCAAATGCAATCGAGAGCCGATGATAAGATGGATGGTGCAGAAAACGAATGGCGGTTTCGGCCCCTCGCTCGTCCTTTGGAATTCGAGGGGTAAAATCGCTCCATTGTACAAGTCTGTTGGGTTTACAGGAAGGAATTGGTGAAGAATCAGGAATCCATGTCAGGGTTGGCGCACAACTTATCAAGAGGAGTAAGAAAGCGGAATGGAATAATTGGTGCAGTCGCACGGGCCTATGAATAAGATCTCCCAAGCAATTGGTATTGTAAGATTATATATGAAATTGCTCGAAAAAAGGCCTTCTGATATAAAAAAAGCCTGGAGGATTTGTACACCCTCCAGGCTTTTTGGAATTGCTTCTTGCGGGAGCAGAACGATTACATCATGCCGCCCATGCCGCCCATGCCGCCCATGCCATGGTCATGACCTCCACCCATTGGAGCTTCTTTCTTCTCCTCAGGAATGTCCGTAACCATGACTTCGGTGGTTAGCATCAGACCTGACACACTGGAAGCGTTTTGTAAGGCGCAACGTGCCACTTTGGTGGGATCGATAACCCCGGCATCGACCATATCCACATATTCACCCGTGCCTGCATTGTATCCGCGATTGCCACTTTCAGCCCGAACTTTCTCAACAATGATAGAGCCTTCTGCCCCGGCATTAATAGAGATTTGGCGAATAGGCTCTTCCAATGACCGGCGAACAATATTCACGCCGACTTGTTGGTCATGACTGAGCTTCAAGTTTTCCAATGCGGGAATACAGCGAAGCAAGGCGACGCCGCCACCTGGGACAATACCTTCTTCCACGGCTGCTTTTGTGGCATGCAAGGCATCTTCCACGCGCGCTTTCTTTTCCTTCATTTCAGTCTCAGTTGCGGCGCCAACGTTAATCACAGCTACGCCGCCAACCATTTTGGCTAAACGTTCTTGCAGTTTTTCTCGATCATATTCAGATGTGGTTTCTTCAACTTGTGTTTTAATCTGCTTCACGCGTCCTTCGATTCGTTTAGGGTCACCAGCACCTTCGACGATGGTGGTGTTGTCTTTATCAATATTGACCCGTTTGGCTCGACCTAAGTCAGTCAATTTCACTGTCTCAAGCTTCAGCCCAACTTCTTCGGAAATTACTTGGCCGCCAGTTAAGGTAGCAATATCTTCCAACATGGCCTTTCGTCGATCACCAAAGCCTGGAGCTTTGACGGCTGCCACATTCAAGGTCCCACGTAGTTTATTCACCACCAAGGTTGCCAAAGCTTCGCCTTCAACATCCTCAGCAATAATGACAAGAGGTTTCCCCATTTTTGCAACTTGCTCCAAGATGGGGAGCAGATCTTTCATAGCGCTAATTTTCTTTTCAACGATAACAATGAACGCATCTTCCATTGAAGCTTCCATGCGATCAGCATTGGTAACAAAATACGGGGAGATATATCCACGATCAAACTGCATTCCCTCGACTACATCTAAGGACGTAGACATGGATTTGGCTTCTTCAACGGTAATGACGCCATCCTTTCCCACTTTGTCCATCGCCTCAGCAATGAGGTCACCAATTGTGTGGTCATTATTGGCTGAAATCGACCCAATTTGAGAAATCTCTTTTTTTGATTGGCAGGGTTTGCTGATTTTTTTGAGTTCTTCAATAACCACTTCAACGGCTTTATCGATCCCACGTTTGATTTCCATGGGGTTGCCGCCAGCCGTGATGTTTTTCACGCCTTCCCGGAAAATGGCTTGCGCCAATACCGTAGCCGTTGTGGTCCCGTCACCAGCCACATCACTGGTTTTACTGGCGACTTCCTTCACGAGCTGGGCACCCATATTTTCATAGGGTTCTGATAATTCAATTTCTTTAGCCACGGTCACACCGTCTTTGGTGATCGTGGGGGCACCAAACTTTTTGTCTAAAATGGCATTCCGTCCTTTAGGGCCCAACGTGGCCTTCACGGCGTTAGCCAACTTATTGACACCTTGAAGAATTGAAGCACGGGCCTGTTCACTGTATTGTAACTGCTTAGCCATACATGTCCTCCTTAGAAATCATCAGTTATCTGTAAATGGTTATCAAGTAAATGACTGACTTTCTTATCGTGATGCGATAAAGATTTAGTTTTCAAATACCCCTAAAATGTCTTCTTCTTTTAAAATCAGGCAGTCGTCGTTTTCAATCTTTATTTTGGTGCCTGAATATTTATCGAACAACACTTGATCCCCTACTTTTACATTTTCGACATCAGCTCCAGTGGCTTCAATTGTTCCCCGTTGGGGTTTTTCACGAGCTGAGTCTGGGACGTAAATGCCTCCTGCTGTCCGCTCTAATTCTTCGGTATAGGTCACAAAGACTCGATCTCCAAGGGGACGAAACCCTTTGGCGCTGCTACCGTCTTTTGTTTCTTTTTTTTCCTTCGTGGCTGCCATGCTTACCTCCTTCAATGGGTTTGTGGCTTGATTAATGAGAAAGACTCGTCCTGTTTTATTTGTCTGATTGATTTAGATAATGTACGAGAATCCTCTGCACATATATTTGTATGTTTCCTAGCTGGACACTCAGATAAGTCTCGATCAATTGAAGTCAAGAGGGGGTAGGTGAGATTTTTCTTAGCTGCTTACATTTAGAGAAGGTGCGGGGGGAGAAAAAGTAAGAGGAGAGTTCTCGTCTTTCTCAGGAAATGCCTTTGAGCAAGTACGAATAATTACTTATTAAGCAGTTCAAAATCATGAATATCTTTTTTCATAAACTCTCGTAACTTCTTAATAATTTTAGCTTCCACCTGACGACTTCGCTCCTTTGTGATCGAATACTTATTCCCTAAATCTTCTAATGTAACTGGAGTTTCAGAGAGCAGCCGATTTCGCAGAATGTCCTCTTCACGTTCCGTCAGGGTTTTGGCGAACTCCGCCAGTTTTTTTCGGAAAAGTAATCGGAGTTGAGTGTTACCCAGTTGATCATCAATTGGCGTTTGAATGGCCGGCAGGAGGTCGTGAAAGGTCCCTTCCCCCTCTTCTGTCATGGGTTGGTCTAAAGATAATTCCCAACTGCCCAACCGTTGATCCATTTCCACGACATCCCGTTCACGTACATTCAGGCGATCTGCCAACAATTTAGGATCTGGGACATAGCCTTGTCGTTCGAGTTTAGCTTTTTCCTTGCGTAAGTTATAAAAGAGTTTGCGTTGCTCTTGGGTCGTACCTATCTTGACCAATCGAAAGTTGTTTAAAAGGTATCGCAACACAAATGCGCGCACCCACCAGGCCGCATAGGCGTAGAATCTCACGTTTTTGGTTGGATCGAACTTTTTCATGGCCTGAAGTAAGCCAACGTTCCCCTCTTGAATGAGATCCATTTGATCCAAGCCGGCTAGCCCATATTCTGACGCAATTTTCACGCTTACTCGTAGATTTGCCAAAATAAGTTTGACGGCGGCTTCGCGTGTGCCAAGCTGCTGATATTCATGGAAAAGTTGCAGTTCTTCTTCTTTTGAGAGAAAAGGATATCGTCGGACTTCGGCAAGGTAGCGACTCAGAGTTGTGGTTGGAGTGAGGGCTGTAGACAAGCTTTCCCAGGAGACCTCCTCTTGTGTTTCCTCAGCTTGTGCCTCTTCATGCACCTCGACCGGCACAATATCAATAGTTGATAATTCGTCAGGGTTTGGAGAGAATTCTTGAGCAGAATCAATGGACTCTGCTTCGTGGGCTTCGACATCAATCACTTCAATATGCCTTTTTTTCGTCGGCTTCATAGCAAGGAGAGTGGGAAAAATTAGTTATTTGTTGGGCATGATTTTAGGATATTGTAATAAATTTTTTTCTCATGACCAAACTCTTTTTCTTTTTACCCCCATAAATATCGAGGATTCATAGGCCAGAATCTAGCTAGTGCCTTTTCGAGGTTGTTCTCGACACCCAAACTTTTTATAGTGAATTGCTTAAAAGGGTAGGGAGCAAATGGTTCATAATGCAATAGTGACTTTGGAGTGTGCCCCGGTATGGTGAGTCAATAATGTTGAAAGAAGGATGGGCTGCCTTACGGTCTGGCCATTGGCCAAGTCTGCTGGGGGCGTGGTTGCACTTTGAAGTGAGCTTTGTCGTATGGCTCCTAATTGGTGCCCTGAGTATTCCTATTTCAGAGGAATTTGGTCTTTCAGCCTTCCAAAAAGGACTCTTGGTTGGCATTCCCTTATTGAGTGGTTCCTT
This sequence comes from Nitrospirales bacterium, assembly GCA_965223635.1. Taxonomy (GTDB): domain Bacteria; phylum Nitrospirota; class Nitrospiria; order Nitrospirales; family UBA8639; genus Nitrospira_E. Next base: position 295,247 of record OZ245007.1, on the reverse strand, counting down.
ACTTCGTATTGTGATTGGCCCTCTAGGGGACAGGGTTGGAGCAAAAACGATAGGGTTGGGCATTTTGGTGCTAGAAGCCATTGCCCTTATTCTCGGCTGGCAATGGGGAAACAATTTCAGTGAAATATTGTTTGTCGGGCTTATGCTGGGTATTGCGGGCGCGAGTTTTGCTATTGCGCTGCCACTAGCCAGTCAAGCCTATCCTCCAGCTCATCAGGGCTTGGCTATGGGTGTGGCGGCCGTGGGAAATAGCGGAGTACTCTTGGCTTCCTTTTTTGCCCCGCGGATCGCGGACTTGTTTGGTTGGCATCAGGTCTTTGCGCTTATGCTTATTCCGGTGTTGGGAACGGTGGGTATATTCTTCTGGTTGGTTCAGCCGAACCAGTTAGATCTGAATCTTCAAAAGTCATCCGTAGGGTATCTGTCATTACTTTCTCAAGGCATCCAACGTAAATCTATGTTTTGGTTATGCGGACTCTATGGCGTGACGTTTGGCGGTTTTGTCGGCCTTTCGAGTTATCTGCCTATATACTTTCATGATCAGTTTCACATTGACATGGTGACCGCCGGCTCATTAACCGCGCTTGCGGCTCTGGCAGGAAGTGTGGCACGACCCATAGGTGGATTCCTCGCCGATCGCCTTGGTGGTCTCAACTTATTGCAGGGGTTGTTTGCGATGGTCATGGTTTTATGTTTAGCCTCAGGAGAATTGCACACGATCCCCTTTGCTTTGAGCATCGTGTTGGGGATTATGTTGTGTTTGGGATTTGGGAATGGTGTCGTCTTTCAGGTCGTCTCCTGCCGTTTCCAGGGAATGATGGGAACAGCTTCAGGTTTAATCGGGGCCGTTGGGGGTTTAGGCGGATTTTTGGTGCCAACTAGCTTTGGCTGGTTAAAGGATATAACGGGGACGTTTTCTGCTGGATTTTTGGCGCTAGGTTGCATTTCAGGATTAGCTGCTCTTAGTGTTATGATTGTGCAACGTGCAACTCGATGGATTCCTCCCAAAACCGTTTCTGAGACGTAGGAGAAGTCAATTACCCCATGTTAAGTTATGAGGCGTCGCTTGGATGAACAACCCGACTGAGTCCACACCTAACTCGCAATTTCACACGATTTCTGAAGCCCTACAGGATTTTCAAGCTGGTCGATGTGTGATTTTAGTTGATGATGAAGATCGAGAAAATGAAGGGGACTTAGTTTGTGCCGCCGAGCTGGTGACGCCAGAGGCCATTAACTTTATGGCCAAGTATGGGCGAGGGCTTATTTGTTTGGCGCTCACTCCTGAACGGGTGGAGGAACTCAAACTTCCTCCGCAAACACAGGAAAATACGGCCACCTTTGGCACCGCCTTTACGGTTTCAATTGATGCTGCCAAGAATATTACCACTGGTATTTCAGCAGCTGATCGAGCCACCACAATTAAATTAGCAGTAAACCCCCATGCGAAACCCAGCGATTTTGCGCGACCGGGACATGTGTTCCCGCTTAAGGCCCATAAGGGAGGGGTTCTGAGGCGGGCTGGACAGACGGAGGGATCGGTTGATTTAGCTCGACTTGGGGGTCTCTCTCCAGCAGCGGTTATCTGTGAAATTATGAATGATGATGGCACAATGGCACGAGTGCCGCATCTTCTCGAGTTTGCCAAACAGCATCAATTGAAAATTATTACCGTCAAAGATCTTATTCAGTATCGCTTGCATCGCGAGACCTTTGTGAAGGAAATGGTCCGAGCCCATCTCCCGACCACGTTTGGGCAATTTGAAGCTGTGGTGTTTGAAAATGAATTAGATGCTGGGACCCATATTGCTTTAGTCAAGGGCGATATCGATGCCAATCCCACGCTCGTTCGAGTGCATTCGGGTTGTCTGACAGCCGATGTACTGGGCTCGCTGCGATGTGATTGTCGAGAACAACTCCATCATGCCATGGGATTGATTGAACAGGAAGGCAAAGGGGTGCTTCTCTATCTGAATCAAGAAGGACGGGGTATCGGCTTGACCAATAAAATCAAAGCCTATCATTTACAAGACCAAGGGAGCGATACTGTAGAAGCCAATTTGCAATTAGGCTTTAAGCCGGATTTGCGAGATTATGGGATTGGTGCGCAAATCCTCGTGAGTCTAGGATTAAAAAATATTCGTTTGGTTACCAATAATCCACGAAAAATAGTTGGGATTGAGGGCTATGGGTTAAAAGTTGTAGAGCGAGTGCCTATTGAAATTACACCCCAGGAATCTAATGTGCATTATTTACGCACCAAAAAAGCCAAATTAGGCCATCTGCTTAAGAATGTCTAAGCAAAGGCTTGCAGTTCGTTGAAGCAAGTGGTACACACTGCTAGTGTCGTTCTTCTACTGACAACAAGGTCTTTACGGATTCACCACACAGCATGAAGGTTTTTGAAGGAAATCTTGATGGAAAAGATTGCGCTATTGGGATTGTTGTCAGCAAGTTCAATGAACTCGTGACGAGCCGTTTGCAAGCTGGAGCTGAAGAAGCCTTACAGCAATTAGGTGTTGATTTGGACAAACTCCACCTTCTTCGTGTTCCGGGAGCCTTTGAGCTACCCTTAGCCGCGAAGGCCTTGACTCAGTCCCAACAGGTTGATGCCGTGATTTGTTTAGGCGCTGTGATTCGTGGGGAGACAGCTCATTTCGAATACATTAGTGAGCATGCCAGTCGAGGAATCGGAAATGTCACTTTGGAAACGGGCATCCCAATCATTTTTGGTGTACTTACTACGAATACAGTGGAACAGGCCATGGAGCGCTCTGAATCATCTGAACGGAATAAAGGAGCGGAGGCGGCGCGGTCTGCCGTTGAAATGATTTCTCTGCTGAAGCAATTACGCAAAGGCAATACACGCCCCTCTGGGTTTTTACGATAATACTCAATAATATGACCATGACGATTTCATCAGATATCTCTATAGCCAAAAGTGAGGCAACATCTCGACGCCTATCCAGACAGCTGGCGTTGCAATTACTCTTTCAGCAAGAATTTCAGGCCAAGCATGCCGATTGGGAAGATAATTTTTGGGCAGAGCATCAATCGGCCTCGATACATGTCCGAGCGTTTGCCACAAAGATTCTGAAGGGAGTCAGAACATATCAGACCGAAATTGATCAGCTTATACAGCGGTTTGCTGTCGATTGGTCTCTTGCACGCATGCCAGTCGTAGACCGGAATATTCTTCGCTGTGCCATTTATGAATTAATTTGGGAGTCAGAAATTCCGGCCGCTGTCACAATCAATGAAGCCGTTGAACTTGCAAAACGGTTTGCGGATGATGAAGCCCAGCGGTTTGTCAATGGGCTTCTCGATCATGTTCTTCGAGATGAAGAACGCTTGCTAGAGAAACGGCAACAACTCAAATCCACAGTGTCTCAATTTGAAGGAGTCCAACCGAAATCCACCCCCTAATCTCTGCTCTCGCCTATGATTGAACGGTACACTCGACCTCAGATGGGTGCTATTTGGACCCAACAACGAAAATATGAATGTTGGCTGGATGTAGAATTGGCCGTGTGCCAAGCTATGGAGCAGAAAGGTCAAGTTCCTCGTGGCATTGCGAAACGAATCCGCAAAAAAGTCTCCGTTAACCCTTCCCGTATTGCAGCTATTGAACAGGTAACCAAGCATGATGTAATTGCCTTTTTAGAGTCCATTGCGGAACAGGCAGGAAAAGAAGCGCGGTTTCTGCACGCCGGCCTTACGTCATCAGATATTTTAGATACCGCATTGGCCTTACAAATGGTAGAAGCTTCGCATTTGCTCATGGATGATCTTAAGGCGTTATTGCTTTCCTTGAAAAAATTGGCAATGGCTCACCAGGATACGATGACCGTTGGGCGGTCACATGGCATTCATGGGGAACCGATTACCTTTGGGTGGAAGGTAGCCATTTGGTACCAAGAGTTTGAGCGTCATCAACAACGTCTGAAAGCAGCCATTGCCGATATTGCAGTTGGCAAACTCTCTGGAGCTATGGGAACCTTTGCCCATTTATCTCCCTCTGTTGAAAAAGCGGTGTGTCAGCAGTTGGGTTTGAAGTCTGCCCCTATCTCCAACCAAATCATTCAACGTGATCGACATGCCACCTTTCTCTCAGTCTTAGCCTTGATTGCCGCCAGTATTGAAAAGGTCGCGACGGAGATTCGCCATTTGCAACGCACAGAAGTCTTAGAAGTCGAAGAATATTTTGAACCCGGGCAAAAAGGCTCGTCAGCCATGCCGCATAAACGAAATCCGATTGCCTCTGAAAATCTTTGTGGTTTAGCCCGTGTGGTTCGCGGTAATAGTCTTGCAGCGATGGAAAATGTAGCACTCTGGCATGAGCGGGATATCAGTCATTCCTCAGTTGAGCGTATCATCATTCCCGATAGCACCATTTTGCTGGATTATATGTTAGTCCGGATAACGAATGTACTCTCCAAATTAGTCGTTTATCCCAAGCAAATGGCAAAGACTCTGAATCAGACCGAAGGTCTTATATATTCTCAACGCCTCTTGTTAGCTCTTATTCATAAGGGAGCGATCAGAAAAGAGGCCTATGAGCAGGTGCAAAAACATGCGATGACGGCATGGAAAAACAAGGAAAACTTTCAAATGCTCATCGAACAAGATCCATTTATCAGCCGGCATTTATCAAAAAAAGAAATTGCCAACTGCTTTAACCCGAAAACCTATGTACGCCATCAGCAACAGATTTTCCGTCGAGTCTTTGGGAAAGCAGAAATTCCTAATAAGGCACGGGGCTTATTAACGGGACAATTCAAGAAATCTTCAAGAAAAGGATGACATCATGGAAAAAGGCACGATGCTATATGAGGGTAAGGCCAAAAAGATTTTTCTTACAGAGAAAGAAGATGAGGTCATTCAATATTTCAAAGATGATGCGACGGCATTTAATGCTGAAAAGCGAGGAACGATCCTAGAAAAAGGAGTCGTGAATAACAAAATTTCAACAAAACTTTTCCAGGTACTAGCGGATGCTGGCATTCCGAGTCATTTCATTCAACAATTGAATGATCGGGAAATGCTTGCTCGACGCGTGAATATCATTTTAATCGAAGTGGTCGTAAGAAACCGAGCTACCGGCAGCATTATTAAGCGATTGGGATTAGAGGAAGGGATGTTTATTTCTCCGCCCTTGGTGGAATTTTTTTATAAAGATGATTCGTTAGGCGATCCGTTAATTTCGGAGGATCATATTCGGTTGCTCAAATTGGCCACACCTGCTCAGGTGGAAGAACTACGGAATCAGGCAATTAAAATCAACGAAGTGCTTTTGCCTTTTTTTCAAAAGCGAGGCATGATGCTCGTGGATTTCAAATTAGAGTTTGGCCTCTGGAACGGGCAAATCATTTTAGCCGATGAAATATCACCGGATACTTGTCGTTTTTGGGATATTCAAACTGGGGAGCGTCTGGATAAAGATCGCTTCCGAAAAGATCTTGGGAAAATCGAGGAAACCTACCAGGAAGTGCTCAAGCGGGTCTGTGATTCGTAGAAGAGTTTTTTCATGAAAGCAAAAATATATATTACTCTCAAAGATGGCATTCATGATCCTCAAGGACGGGCGATTCAACAATCACTCCACACCCTTGGATTTGATACCGTGCAGGATGTTCGAATGGGAAAATTTTTGGAAGTCGACCTTCAAGATAACAAGAAAGATTTGGCTGAAGCCCAAGTCCATGGCATGTGCCAAAAACTACTCGCTAATATGGTTATTGAAGATTTCCGCTATGAAATCTTCGAAAACTAACATTTTTTTTGCCAACAATAAATTGTAATCTTCAGGGATCAGCTCTCTTGAATATTGGCATTGTTGTCTTTCCTGGGTCCAATTGCGATCGTGATTGCGCACATGTGGTTTCCGAAGTTATGGGACAATCTGCGCATCTCATTTGGCACCAGGAACGCTCGGTCAAAGATATGGATGCTATTATCCTGCCTGGAGGGTTTTCCTATGGCGATTACTTACGAACTGGATCAATTGCCCGTTTCTCGCCGATTATGGAGGCGGTCGTCGAATTTGCTCATAGGGGAGGGCTCGTTCTAGGAATCTGTAACGGATTTCAAATTCTCCTGGAAGTTGGTCTATTGCCAGGTGCGATGTTACGTAATACTGGGTTGTCATTTATTTGCAAAGATAGCTACATCCGGGTGGAAAATGCCAATACTCCATTCACGAATACTTTTGAAGCTGGACAGGTAATCAAATTTCCAATTGCTCATGCGGAAGGAAATTATTTTACCGATCCGGTCACCTTGTCCGCGCTTCAAGCCAATGCCCAAATTGTCTTTCGCTATTGTGACGAAGTCGGTAAGGCCATTTCGACGGCAAACCCTAATGGATCAGTCGATAATATTGCTGGCATCCGAAATGCCAGTGGCACCGTCCTCGGTCTTATGCCTCATCCAGAACGTTGTGCCGAAGCTATCTTTAGTAATCAGGATGGTCGATTGATTTTTGAATCAATGTTGACGTCCTTTACTTCGATTCCTGCGTAATGTTCAATATTTCCCATTGAAGCATTTCATCTAAGCATGGAAGTCTTTCCCGGCATCTTCATGAATCCCGAGGTTTGTGGAGGGAAGCCTTGTGCCTCTGGGACATCTATCGATGTGGCCTCCATTGTGGGAACGTTGGGTATGGGAAAATCATTTGAAGATGTGGAAGAAATCTTTCAACTAAGCCGTGAACAAATTTGTGCGGCATTGCGTTATGCTTCCTATGTGACAGATCATTTACCATTGCGAATGCCTCCCGCTAATCAACAGACAAGAGCTGAATGAATCCTACGATAACATGTCGCCTGGCTCCCATTTAGCGCATCCTTTATCATGAACAAAGATACTCGTGTTTCAACTCCACTAAAAATATCTGCAGCGCTCATTCAACAGCATGGGCTGTCGGAGGAAGAGTATAAGCAGATTTTGACACATCTGGGACGAGAGCCGAATCTCACTGAATTAGGCGTGTTTTCGGTCATGTGGAGTGAGCATTGTAGTTATAAAAGCTCTCGAGTGCATTTGAAGCGATTTCCCACAGATGGGCCTCGAGTTGTTCAGGGGCCTGGTGAGAATGCTGGGGCTGTCGATATCGGTGACGGGCTCGCAGCCGTCTTTAAAATGGAGTCACATAATCATCCCTCTTTCATTGAGCCTTTTCAAGGAGCCGCGACAGGAGTCGGTGGCATCCTTCGAGATATTTTTACCATGGGTGCCAGGCCGATTGCCCTGCTCAATTCCCTTCGTTTTGGTGAATTAAATTCGGCACAGAATACCCACCTTTTAAAAGAAGTTGTATCGGGAATTTCTTGGTATGGCAACTGTATGGGAGTGCCCACCATTGGCGGGGAGATCACGTTTAACGAGATTTATTCAAAGAACCCTCTGGTGAATGTGTTTTGTCTGGGTATTGTCAAAAAAGATCAGCTGTTGCGAGGTTTGGCGAAAGGCGAGGGGAATCAGGTCTTGTATATCGGCGCCAAAACCGGTCGAGATGGTATTCATGGTGCGACCATGGCATCGGATAGTTTTGATAATGCCTCTGAAAAGAAACGGCCGAATGTTCAAGTGGGTGATCCATTTTTGGAAAAGCTCTTACTTGAAGCATGCCTTGAATTTCTTGAGCAAGACCTGCTTGTAGGCATTCAAGATATGGGAGCGGCAGGACTGACCAGTTCCTCCTGTGAAATGGCGTCTCGTTCTGGAATGGGAATTGAACTCGATGTTGCAAACGTTCCACGACGTGAACCCAACATGACCCCCTACGAAATCCTGCTGTCCGAATCACAAGAACGGATGCTTCTTGTCGCCCAACCAGGTAAAGAAGGGGCGGTTCTGGCTGTTTGTCAGAAGTGGGGTATTGATGCGGCGGTTGTAGGAAAAGTTACGAATGATGGAATTTTGCGCGTTCGAGAAGGAGAACAGATCGTTGCCGAAATTCCGGCTGATGCTATTGCGGATGGCGCACCTCGCTATGAACGACCATCAGCACCGCCACAGTATCAAGAATTACTTCAGACCTTGAATCTTGATGTGTTACCTGACCTGACCGATGGGACGGAGACCTTATTACAGTTGCTGGCCTCCCCTACGTTAGCCAGTAAGCGCTGGGTCTATCGACAATACGATCATATGGTTGGGACAAATACGGTCGTCTGTCCTGGTTCTGATGCGGCAGTTGTCCGTATCAAAGGAACAGAGAAGGCGCTGGGCATGGCAACTGATGGCAATAGTCGCTACTGTTTACTGAATCCCTATATGGGTGGAGCCTTGGCGGTCGCTGAGGCTGGAAGAAATTTAGTATGTTCAGGAGCCCGGCCTTTAGGTGTGACGGATTGTCTGAATTTTGGCAACCCTGAGCGGCCTGACATTATGTGGCAATTTATTATGGCCGTAGAAGGTATTTCGGATGCGTGCCAAGCGTTTAAAGTGCCGGTCGTCAGTGGCAATGTAAGTTTGTATAACGAAACCAATGGACTCTCTATTTATCCGACCCCTATTATCGGGATGGTTGGGGTGGTTGAACATGTGGAAAATGTGACAACGCAATGGTTTAAAGCTGCGGGTGATATCATCGTCTTGTTGGGTGCGACCAATGAAGATCTTGGTGGAACGGAGTATCTCAAAATCCGTCATAGCCGTGAACAAGGTATGCCCCCTTGGTTAGATTTAGAACGTGAGCACATGCTCCAACAATGTGTCTTAGCCCTCATTCAAAAAGGATGGGTTCAATCCGCCCATGATTGCTCCGAGGGGGGACTCCTAGTTACACTGGCAGAAAGTTGTGTGACCCATCCCACGGCACCGTTGGGAGCAAATATTTGCCTCACCCAGGAACGATTACGTCTTGATGCTTTGTTGTTTGGGGAAAGTCCCTCCCGTATTGTGCTATCTGTTAACGAATCCGATCTACAGAATGTCTCACAATACATTCAAGATAGGGACACAAATGTGCCGATGAGCGTATTAGGTCAAGTAACTGGTACTGATCAATTGACGGTAAAGGTTCTTGGAGAGCAGAACAAACTGGTGTGTAACATGTCTTGGCCGGTGGCTGATTTAGCTGACTGTTGGCATAATAGTTTGACAAATCAACTGAACATGAAACCATTGGATATCTAATGCAACAGTTTCCTTTTTGTTGCTCTCTTTTATTACTCTATTACCTACGATGAAATCTCTTCCGATCATTCAAGATCCGTTGTCTTCTGATGCCTTTAATGAAGAATGTGCAGTCTTTGGTATTTCTGGGCATAAAGAAGCTTCAAATCTCGCCTATTTGGGTTTGTATGCCTTGCAACATCGAGGGCAAGAAGGTTCGGGAATTGTTTCGTCTGATGGAGAAAAATTTTTTCAGAAAAAAGGCTTGGGGTTAGTTGCAGATATTTATTCAAAAAAGACCTTACGCGGACTTCCAGGCACTAAAGCCATCGGACACAATCGATATTCCACTGCAGGAAGTGGAGATCTTCATAATGTCCAACCGTTGTCCGTCAATTTTGCTTTTGGCAATTTAGCTCTTGCGCATAATGGGAATCTCATTAATGCTGGGGTATTGCGAGGAGAACTGGAAGCGTACGGCGCGATTTTTCAATCCGACTCCGATAGTGAAGTCATTATTCACCTAATCGCACATTCAAAAGGCGAAACCATTATCAATCGTGTGATTGATGCGTTAAGCCTGGTTCGCGGAGCCTACTCTCTGGTATTGCTCACGGATGAACATTTCATTGCCGCTCGAGATCCTTTCGGATTTCGTCCCTTGTGTTTAGGCCGTTATAAAAACAGCTGGGTGGTGGCCTCTGAAACCTGCGCATTTGATCTGATTGACGCTAAATTTGAACGCGAAATAGAGCCGGGAGAAATTGTGGTAATTGAAGGCACTAAACTGATCTCCTATCATCCTTTCCTTGAGCGGACTCGCGCCCAATGTATCTTTGAATATGTTTATTTTTCCAGGCCGGATTCAAAAATTTTTGGGTCGCAGGCAGTGTATCCTATACGAAAAGCTTTTGGGCGACAATTAGCGAAGGAAAGTCCGGCTGATGCTGACCTGGTTATCCCAGTTCCAGACTCGGGTGTGCCGGCTGCCCTGGGTTATGCAGAAGGGATGAAGTTGCCCTTTGAGATTGGCCTCACACGTAACCATTACATTGGTAGGACGTTTATCGAACCTCAACAAGCGATTCGTCATTTTGGCGTCAAACTTAAATTAAATCCCGTACCTGAAGTGTTAGAAGGCAAACGTGTCGTGGTTGTGGATGATTCGCTTGTGCGAGGGACGACTAGTAGAAAGATTGTGAAAATGCTCCGCCAGGCAGGCGCAAAAGAAATTCATATGCGCATTAGCTCTCCTCCCGTCATTGCGCCTTGCTTTTATGGTATTGACACGCCGAGTAAAAAAGAACTGATTGGATCAAAGTTCTCTATTGAAGAAACTCGTCGCTATGTCACTGCTGATAGCTTAGGCTATTTAAGTTTGCCAGGGATGTTGGAGACGGCACCTGATGCTTCCCAACATTATTGCCATGCCTGTTTTACCGATGATTACCCCATCAGCTTAACCAAAGCCGAGCAAATGCAGTTAGGGCTTTTTGAGCCTGATCAGGTTTCTTCTTCCTAAGTCTTTCTCTGTTTTGTTGCTGCCTCGAAAAACCCTGTGATAACATTTTATGAAAGGGGATGATGCCTGTTCGCTATGCGCTTTGGCACCAATCCTACCTACGAGGTCCCATAGAATAGGAGGAAAAATAATGAAAGTTCGAATACAAACAGGAATGATGATAATGAGCATTTTCCTCAGTTGCGTCACACTTTCCCAGGCGGGAAGTTTTTTTAAAGTTGGTGAGCCAGCACCTAGCTTTACACTTACGTCTCTAGATGGCAAGAAAGTATCTCTGGACCAGTTTAAGGGGAAGGTGATTGTTCTTGGATTGTTTCATATTTGCAAGCCTTGCCTAGAACAAGGGACGAACTTACAAAGAGTTTTTGAAGCCACACAAGGGAAGCCAGTAGCTGTGGTAGGGGTCAATTCCTCGGGTGATTCTCAGAGCGACGTAAAGGAATTTTTACAAGCCTTCCCAGTGAAAGTGACGTATCCCTATTTATTAGACCCAGATCAAACCACGGACAAACTCTATGGAGGGGGAAAATTCATCCCTAATGTCTATGTGATTGACCAGCAAGGGCAAATTCGTTGGCAACGAGTGGGAAATTTTTCTTTAGCAGACCATGAAGTCATTCTGGAGGAAGTCCAGAAGTTGCTATCCCCCTCGATGCCTTCTTCCATGTGATAACTTTTGAGAGATGAATGATTGGAATCATTATGGATGAATTAGAGGCTGGCAAGAAAAAATTGCTTGGGCTGATTACAGGACTCGATCCCGAGGTTGAAGTTGTTATTCCTTCTACACCATCACAAAGTCTTTTTAAGATTTCTCTCTCCAAGGGAGGCAATCGAAAATTTATCACCATTCATGAAGATGATATTTTAGACCTTCCTGATGTCTCTTCCGTTGAGGAAAAGACTATTGTTCTGCTTCAAGAAACCATAGAGGCCTTATGAAGGCCCTGCTACCCAATATCTGGGAATGGTCCTGGTTCTCTGAGGAAAAACAACTCAATTTCAATGGGCATTTTCTGTCGGTGGGAGAGCATCGAATTCTCGTCGACCCTCCTGCTATGACGACTGCAGATATAGCATTCGCACAACAGGGTGGTCCTGTTGATTATATTCTTATCACAAATCGAGATCATGAACGTGAGGCGGCAATATTAAAAGAGACTTTCCACTGCACCGTGATGGTTCCAGAATTGGATGCAAAAGAAATGGCTCTTGCGGCAGTGAAAACCTATAAAGATGGCGAATTACTACCAGGTGGGATTTGGGTTATTCAACTGGCACATCAGAAGTCTCCAGGCGAAAGCGCGTTATTTTTAGAGACTGGGAAGGGCGTTCTCGTTGTTGGGGATGCCATTATTGGTCATCCCGAGGGCAGGTTACAACTCCTTCCTTCGGAGAAGTATGCTGATGTGAGTTTAGCGCGCGAAGGCTTGCGTCGATTATTGAAATATAACTTTAATAGTTTGCTCGTTGGTGATGGCGCGTCGCTTATGACGGATGCCAAGCCCGTCCTTGAACATGCACTTGCTGAATCATAAGGTTTCAATTGATCACTCAGTCTTCTTTCTTTATTCGATGTGATTAAACATATTGTGAGTAATGACTCATGGTTTGGTCTCAATCAGCTGATCTCAATTTATTAGGAAACCAGCATTTTGCAAAAGGTTTTTATACCGAAGCCTATCAATGCTATGTTCAAGCTCTTGAAGTTGATCGAAAAAACGGGGATCAACGAGCCTTGGCCACCACATTAGGCAATCTAGGAAATATCTGTGCAGTCAGTGGGCGACGAGAGCAAGCTCGAGCCTACTATACCGAAGTCCTAGAGTTGCAAAAAATTCTAGGAGAAGATCAAGGGATAAGTACCACGTTGGCAAACTTGGGGAATGTTTCAGCTGATGCTGGGGACTGGGAACGCGCGCGCGCATATTACTTAGAAGCATTAGATCTCATGAACATGTTGTCCGATTATGCCGGCAAAGCCGTTTTGCTCTCCGATTTAGGCCTGGTTGCGCGGGAAACAGGACAGGAAAAGGAAGCGCTTGCCTTTTATCAAAAATCGTTAATCTTGATGCAGCAAGTGGGCAATAATGCTGGGCAAGCCGATGTGTTTCGCATGATGGCACGCTTGTATCTTAGTCAACACCGATTTGATGAAGCACAGTCATGTACATTAACGAGCTTAGATGTTGCCCGACGGTTGAAAGATGAATTGCGGATGGGCGGCGCCTGGTATGTGCTGGCCAATTGTCATGAAGCTCAAGGTGAGTGGGAGAAAGCTATTTATTATTTGAAAAAGGTGGTGCAAGTGGATGAAAAATATCAATTGCCTAAGCTAGCCGAAAATATGCTACGGTTACAGGGATTACAACATCGTCTCACAAAATCAACAGAAAGCTCTTATGAATGACACGCGCACCATTTCTCCTCATTGGGCTTCAACACGCTTAGCGTTATTGCAAGACATTTCTGAGTGGTTTGATTCTCTCGAGACCGAGCCCTTGACCTTATCCTTGCCAGATGAAGATTGGTTGTTAGAAATTACTCCTGATGGGCGACTAGTGTGTGTGGCGGGATATGATCTGGATGATATGAAGAGTATACTTTCTGACGGAACGGCTGAAGACTTAGGGAATGATGAATTGGCTAAGCAAGTTAAATTTTTTCTTCAACAAACGACTGCCAAATATCGTGAAAAATTGTTGGCTGAAGGATTTACGGAACGAATGGAAATGAATGATGACTTTGTGGCTGCGCATTTTGAACAACCCATCGACCTGACCGCTCTTCCTGAGTTGCGCAAGAAAATTCACATCTGCCAAGCATGGTTCCGTTCATAAGGATATAAGGCGACTGTCTAAGAATGCGCTACTAATTTTTGATTTCTGATGTCACGCCAATTACCACTCACATCCTTTTCCCAGTTTCGCGAGTTGGCATACGGTTTTCGCGTGTCACGGGTCATTTTTTCCGCCTTGGATCTGGATCTTTTTAATGTAATGGGTTACCGCACATGGTCTATTCCGACCTTAGCCAAACAGTTACGCGTCAGCACGCGAGGCTTACATATTCTTTGCCGGAATTTAGCCAGCATAGGGTTGTTGATCCCAGCCTTAGGACGCTATCGCACGAGTGTCATGGTGAATCAATACTTGCAACGAGACAGCCCTGATTATCGCGGAGATTATCTCGCGTTGATGCAGCGACAATGGGCGGAATGGTCTCGGCTTACTGAGGTGATAACTGCAGGTGTTCCCCTTGACTCCGACGAACCTGAAACATCTGAATATCGGCGGTCTTTTTCTTGGGCCATGCACCATCGGTCTCAAGAGCCAGCCCAGCAAGTGGCGAAACAAATTCCGATGAAATCCGCAAAGTCTTTTTTAGATCTTGGAGGAGGCCCAGGGACTTATGCGTTAGCGTTTTTGCAAAAGAATCCACAATTGAAAGCAACGATCATGGATCGTCCCGCTGCTCTTGAAGTTGCCAAAGATTTGGCTAAAGAACATGCTTTAGGATCTCGGCTTTCCTGTCAATCTGGGAATTTCTTAAAAGAGAAAATTCCTGGTACTTACGATATTATCTGGTATTCCAATGTGCTTCATATTTACTCGCCATCCGAGAACCTCAAGGTCTTTAAAAAAATCAAGCGTGCACTGAACCCTGGCGGGAGACTGCTCATCCAAGATACTTTCTTGGAAGATCCTCGAGGACTTCGGCCGCTTGAAACCAATTTATTTGCGGTCACCATGTTGCTCTATACAAATAACGGCAATACCTATCCTATTCAGGACGTGCGCGCCTGGCTACACAAAGCTGGTCTCAATCGTACCAAAATTATTCGTCTGAAACCGGAAACCGGTGATTGGGAAGGTCGTATCCTTGAAGCTCGCCCACCAGTACGTTAGAAAAACATTCTTGGAACGATTGCTCTCATAGAAACGTTTGGGTACTAGGAGAAAGACTGCGGGGTTCCTGCTGTGCTTTCTGTTGAGGTGGAAGACTGTGAAGCACGAGACGCAGCGGTTGGTAAAAACACCAAAAAAGTAGTTCCTCGCCCTTTTAAGCTGTGAACCTCAATTTTGCCCTGATGTTCTTGAATAATTTGATGGGCAATCGACAAACCTAATCCAGTCCCTTCATGTTCCTGGCTTAAATGCTTCGTCGTAAAGAAAGGATCAAAAATATGATCGATGTCTTCTGGAGCAATTCCTGATCCCACATCTTGAATTTCCAATTGGACCCACTCATGGCCATCTGGTAATGCAAGATGTCTCGTTCTTACGGTCAAGATGCCTCCATTTGGTAACATGGCCTCTATGGCATTAAATAAAAAGTTCAGGATAACCTGTTTGAGTTGTTGCCGATCAGCAAAGATTTTTGGTAATTCCCGAGCCAGATCAGACTCAATCACGATCAGCTCATGCGATGGACGAACACGTATTGTATATAGACAAGATTCGATAATTTCGTTTAAATCTTCTTCTCGCAAAAGGGGTTCTATGGGCTTGGCATAATCCAAAATTTCCCGAGTCAATCGCTCAATCCGAAAGACATCTTCTTTGACCACTTTGCTGAATCTCGCTAAAAATTGTTCATCGTCTTTGCGTTCTGGGGCCAAGTCCACAAAGGCTTTAATTGAGGTTAAAGGATTTCGAATTTCGTGAGCCAAGCCTCCAGCCATGGTTTCCAGGGAGCGTAGGCGATCGGTTCGGCGTACTAAGGATTGCGATTGCTTGAGTTCTTCATAGAGGAGCGCATTATCCAATGCCACTGAGGCTTCTTGCGATAATGTGGTGAGTAATTCCAAATCTTGGGCTGAATAGCTTCCATCACCCTTAAGGCGTGGGCCGAACACGCAAAAGCCTAAAAGCCGATTTTTATTAACTAAGGGGAGACAAACTTCTGCTCCACTTTCTCTAAAGTTGGTCACTATCTCTTGCGAATCGGCGTCGCCTTCGAGATCTTTCCAATCATTTAGCACAAAGGGTTTCGTTCCTTGACGCCATAAGTCTTCTAATGATGAGCGTGAGGTAAGATGTACGTCAGAAAACTCAGATAGTAATTTTCCGAAACTTGAAACAGGCTGATAATCCTGTCCAGTGTTCTTTCGTAAATATAAGGTTCCCCATTGGAGACCTAATGCTGGACAGATAGATTGAACGATTGTGGAAGACAAATCTTGTAATTCCAGAATAGAAACCAATGATTTCGAAAAATCTAATACTGTCTTGTATTGATCATACCGCTCTTTAAATAACGCTTTAGTAATGAAGGTTTTTGCTTGAGTTTTCAGAGCTGAGGCTCCAAACACCAGAAGGACTAACATTACAAGCTCGAGGAGTGAATAGCCAAAGTTGACAGACCCTAAGTACCAATGCTGGCCGAGCAATAAGATTGGATATGCTGGGAATGCGACCAATATCACGAGCAAACTACTTGTCACACCACGTTCTAGTGCCGTGCCAAAATCGAAGAGGCGATAGCGGAGAAGGGTAAAGGCCACGACGGAGATATAGACTGTTGCGAAGACGGCGCCGATTGGCTGAATATTGATGCCATACCACAGGGGAAACGTTGTCATTCCCCCACCATATGCCACAATAGAACCGCCAACTAAAAAATAAAATCGTGATCGTTCAGTGCCATGTTTTCTTCGGGCAGCTTGAAACAATAACCACGTTCCATAGAGGGAACAGAGTCCAAACCAGAGGAGATAGAAGTGAAAAATGAGTCCGGGTTGAGGCCAGAAAGCAAAACCTCCAGCTGGGTGAACATCAACGACAAAATAAGGCGTTCCATTGGCAACCAAAAAGAAAAGAGTGATGCCGGTGATCGCTCCTAAAAAGAGACGTGGATTATTAATGCGTTCAAATTCTAGTAATGTGAATACGTGCCAGATGAAAGTACCGGGGAGGGCAATGCCCCCAATCATGAGAAGGCGAACAAAAAATAATGCCGTTTCATGAGAAGAAGAAAGTTGCCATGCTCCATAGCCAAATCCCCAGATTGCAGCGGCGAAAACATAGAAAGCATATGCTTGATGCTTAGGATGGGATGGATTTTTGACAAAAACGAGGAGGCCAGAAATTATGGCGACAAGACCAATTAGAAATCCACTTAAGGCATGCAGGGTCACGTAGAAGTAAAATTCTCCGGTGAGAAAAGGGTCTGTCGGTCGATGGTCCTACCACATGAGGGTCTATTGGACAATAAATATGTCTAGAAGTCAAAGCTTGCGGCTCCTTCTCTTTCCTCACATGGGCTCATTAAATGGCAATCAGGTACAAGCAAAAGACCATGTATCCGTTCATGGCCTTTCCTGTAGTCGTATTCATCTCTTTATTATTGCGTCATTCAACTTGAAATTTCCGTCGTCTTGCCACGGGGATTTTTATTGAATCCGAATCTAGGCCACTTCTTTGAACGCATTATATTGGTTATTAAATGGAACATCCGATAAGATCACCTCTTGAAATGGAATGACAGCATTTTTTCGCGACGTGATAGGTTTTTCTAAGACAATCAAAAACGCTTGGTTGGCAAATGTGGGATACACCCCTGCGTATACACATTCCAATGAACCCAAAGCCTTTCTCCATTCCATTTGATCAAAAAAACGAAACTGCCCTTCTTTTTCGGCTTGTCGAATTTTTCCATAATTATTCAACAGTTCTCGGGCCTCTGTCTTCTGATCCTGCCCCCCTGCTTGTGTCATTAAATTTTGATAGATTTCTGAAAAATCTCCATTGGGTTTGAGATTGGAAATGACCATTCGGCCACCCGGAGCTAGGACACGAAATAATTCTCGTAAAGATGCTTGAGGGTTCGCTACATACCCGAGGACCAAATTTGAAACGATCCGATCAAATTGGTGATCTTTAAATGGTAATTGGTGTTGCAAATCTACCTGAGTCCATGTCATTTGCAGAGAGGGGATTGCCGACGACAGTCTCTTCTTCAGACTGTGATAGGTTTGCGTTATGTGTGCTTGAGCTCGTGCAAGGGCTTCAGAGCTGGCATCAATGCCAATGTAGCGAATGGAATGGTCCGACATCATAGAGGGATGATTTTGGGAGTTTTTCATCGATTCCAGCAAATAGAGCCCGGCATTGCCATTTCCGCATCCGGCATCTAATATCCGTTGACCTGGAGTAATAGGCCCCAAGGCATGAAACACATGATCTAACAATTGAACATAATCCTGACATTTTCCCACTGACTGAAAATGCCCAAGATAATCGTCCCAAAAATCCTGTCCCACCTCGGTGTGTGAATGAGCTTGTAATGCCATTTTTTCCTGCCGATTTTGCCGACCAAGAGTCAGACGATGGGGCTCCTGAATTTCAGCCCGCAGCGATGCACGTACGACATGGCGTTGGCAATGTTCAATGATGCGTCGGTAAGTATTGCGTGCTACTTTGGGATTTTCTTGAATCCGATGTAAGGCTTCGGGTACATCTAGCCACTTTGCCAGACGAGGACCTACGGCTTGCTTAAAGATCGCTGCATCCTGGTGATCAATCCATGCATCCTTTCCTGCCGAAACATACATGACTGGGGTCTGTAAGGTCTGCGCATCTGCAATCGTCTGGGCTAAAGTGGAAAAATTATTAGTTGCGGCATCAGTTAAAAAATGACCATTCACATTAAACCCTAAAATATTTGTAGAATAGGGAATCTGTCCTTTGCGATAGGTGGCAAAGAGATCTTCCTGATGAACGGTAGCTACAGTTCGCTCGACATCAACAACACCAACGAGCAGAACCAACAGTGCGAGGGAGGATTCTTCTGCTTCTGCTTTAAGGGCTACGGGGGCAGCTAAACTTGCGGCGACTCCGATCATAGGGCTCTGAGGCCATTGCTGACGAGTAAACCGTGTGACTGCCAGGAAATCTTGCCTCATGGAAGATAGCGTAAAATCAAAATGGCTCCCATGGCTTTCTCCTACATGATTGGTATGGTCATACCGAATGGCATGAAATCCGTTGCTGGCAAAATAATAGGCTAAGGTTAGGTAATCACGCTTGGTTTCCCCATAGCCTGGCGCTAAGATCACAATCGGTAATGAGGAAAGGTCGGTTTCAATTGGATAATCGTGATAAGCCATAATGGTATGACCTTTGGAATTGTGTAACGTCACTCTTTCGCTTTTGATGAGTGGGGCGGTTTGAGCGGTTTGGTTCTTTCCATGACATGATGTCTTTGACTGAGAAAGGTGAACAGGCAAGGATTTGTTAACATGGGAACCTGTTTCAGAAGATGCGGCTAATTCATTTGCGGTGGCTTGGCTCATGACAAAACTGCCTGGCTCTAACGTCAACCAATCGACTGTAGAATGATTTAAGGCTTTGAGTGTTTTTTGTGAACAATTCAGTTCAACATGAAGAATAGTTTTTCCTTCCCATACTGATGCTCCTCGATGGATTATGCGATGCTGAATCGTTCCGGTTTGAATTGATCTCATCGATGCCTCGGATTTTCCAAAACACTGAAACGTGAGTTGCTGCCCAACTTGAACGGGAGGCATACCTTCTAGGCTTAGTTTTAAAAATCCTGTTGTCAACAATTGTATCTGACCTTCCCAATGACCTCCGAGACAATGGAAAAATAAGGATACTGATCCATTGCGAAATGGTATTGATTCTCTTCCATTTCTGAATGCCCCCGATGTTTCGGCTTCGAATGCGGGCATACTTTTTTCGACTGATGTGGAAGTGTTCAACAAGAGTTCATTCATCATTATTCTCCTAAATTAAATTTAAGTATTTATACTTAAATTTTAAGCCAAATGATTTCTTGGGTTTACAAGAACCCCAAAAAACTTCACGCTAAAAAATGAACACGTTGGGAAAATGAATCGAGGAAGGCTGTATCTCCAAGGAGGGGAAACCCAGAGTTGTCTGTGATGTCAGAAAGCCTTTTAATTCATTTCCTACTTCACCTAGAGCAACCTGAATGCCAAAATATTTTTTCTAAAAACTTCGAAAGGATACAGTGCAATATCATTGGAATTCCTAGGAAAATTTTGCCGAAAGAGGGGAAACCCTTCTACCCAAGAGTGGGTGCAATATTGGGTTAGCTGTCGAGCAACTGACAGGGCTTGAAAAATTGCGTAGAGAGCCCTGACAGGTCCTCGGTCATTTTTCATTGACTCCACTTAGCCAGCTCCCTAAAATTCCCTCACCACACTATCAACATCACGAGGAGGTTCGTATGAAACACGGCACCATCCGCAATGTTGTCCTGGCATCCTATCCTGGAGCCGGAAAAACCAGTCTCACGGAAGCCTTCGCTTTTTCGTCCAGAATGATTCCCGCAATGGGTAACGTTCTAGAAGGAACGACGCTTGCCGATTTTGAACCTGAGGAAGTCCATCGCCATCATTCCCTGAGTTCGGCACTTCTTCAATTTGAATGGGAGGGAACACGAATCAATGTTTTGGATACTCCCGGCATGTCCGATTATGGAGTAGAAGTTCAATCATCATTGAGAGCTGTCGATGGCGTGATCTTGGTTGTGGGGGCCGGAACAGGGCTTCGTTCAGAAATCGAACGGGTGTGGGACGCGATTCAAGATCAGGAACTGCCGTGTTTAATTTTCATCAATGAATTCGATAAAGACGGAACTGACTTCACACCGATCCTGGAAGAATGCGAAAAAAGCTTAGAACTAAAGGGGGTACCGCTCACCATCCCAGCGAAACAAGATGGGAAATTGACGGGAGTGATTGATCTGTTATCGCACCATCTTGTGATGTCTAGTCCTCAGACACCAAAATCTCAACGGAGCGATATTTCAGCCGAATATGAATTGTTAACAACAGAGCATCGTCGGCGTCTTTCAGAGCTTATAGCCGAAACGAATGATCAATTGCTTGAAAAATATCTCACTGAAGGCGAATTATCGGATGAAGATCTCCTTGATGCCCTTACGATGGCGACGCTGGAGCGAAAAATTGTGCCTGTCCTTTGTGGGTCTGCGACAAACCATGTTGGAACGGCTTCTTTACTTGAAGCGATAACCCGATTTTTGCCTTCGCCGGAAGAACGTGCCAGCTTGCATCCCTTGACAGGCGTGCAACCACCTACGCAGGACGTTTGCCTACGGCAGCCCACGATCCAGGAACCGTTTTCGGGCCTTGCGTTTAAAACTACCATCGATCCCTTTATGGGACGGCTTACTTATGTTCGAATATTATCCGGAACACTTCAAGCCGATTCCGCATTTTTTAATGCCTCCCGTCAAGTAAAAGAAAAGGGTGGGCACCTCTTCTTTTCTATTGGCAAAAAGCATCAACAAATCGACCACGCTAGCGCAGGCGATATTGTGGCAATTGCTAAACTCAAAGATACGCAAACCGGCGATACGATATGTGATGAGAAGCATCCCATTGTTTATCCTGGTCTTAATATTTTAAAACCCGTGATGTCTTATGCTTTGGAAGTCAAAAGTAATAAAGAAATCGACAAGGTTAGTCTTGGGCTGCATAAATTGGTGGAAGAAGATCCTTCCTTAGAATTTCTGCGCAATGATGAAACAAAAGAAATGCTTCTCAGTGGAGTAGGACAAGTACATATCGATGCCACGTTAGAAAAATTACGGCGTAAATATGGTGTAGATGTGAACTTACATATGCCCAAGGTTCCCTACAAAGAAACGATTCATCGTATGGCGCAAGCCCAAGGCAAATACAAAAAACAAACGGGTGGGCATGGACAATTTGGCGATTGTTGGTTGCAAATCGAACCGTTGCCACGGGGAAAAGGCTTTGAGTTTTACAATAAAATTGTGGGAGGGGCTATTCCTCGGAACTTTATCCCGGCTGTCGAAAAAGGCGTGCAAGAAGCCATGCAACATGGCATCATTTCCGGTTTTCCGGTCATCGATGTACAAGTCACTGTCTATGATGGCTCACACCATTCAGTTGATTCCTCTGAAATGGCCTTTAAAGTCGCCGCTTCGATGGGATTCAAAAAAGCTATGGAGTCAGCCCAAGCAGGCCTGCTTGAACCGATCATGGCTGTGGAGGTGACGGTTCCGGATGATCTTGTGGGAACCGTAATCGGAGATCTGAATTCACGTCGTGGACGTATTCAAGGCATGGATGTTAAAGGCCACAATGAAATTGTCAAAGCGCATGTGCCTTTAGCAGAAATGCTCACCTATGCGCCAACGCTCACGTCGCTGACCGCTGGAAAAGGCAGCTATCGAATGGAATTCTTTGGCTATGAGGACGTTCCTAAAGAATTGGTCAATCGTATCGTTGAAGATCATCAAAAAGAAGCCGTAGCCTCCTTTTCTTAAAAAGCAGTTCATGAGACTTTTTGATAACGTATTCGCCACCTTTTTCCCAGGCCACAACGAAAGGACTAGAAATCCCTCTCCTGATAGCAAGGAGAGATTAGGTAAGGTCATTAGTAATAGAAATGGTTTGCCAAGGGAAACCCTACGGAGCGTACGAATGAAAATCGTGATAGGGGGAGTAGCACTTGGATCTCTTATCTTCACAGGGTTGGCCTCGGCGAACTTGCTTGAAGTAAAGGAAGCCGTGGAAGGGGCTCTTTGCCAAAAATTAGCCACAGACTATGCGAAAGAGCCTAGCGCTCTTACTGTGCAATCCATTGCTCAACTGCAAATCTGCCTCGCTCAAACCCTGCAAGCCACTCCCTCACGCGCAATCTCCAAAAATTTTGACATTCAACTTCCAAGCTCTTCGACCAACCGTGTTGACATTATACTTCCGACACCACCAACTCAGCCAACGCCTCCTAATGCAATAAAAATTCGCTAAAAAATAGTTTAGGCTGGAGAGTTGAAATTGAATAGGTGTGTAGGATCTCTATCGTAATAGATTCATCTTCCCCAGGTTTTGTGGGCACGTCACAAAGTATGGATAATGTACTTGGGAGGTGTCTAGGGGCGGAGAGGTGCCCAATTTCTTTAAACAATCGGATGGCCTTCACTAAGTGGATCGCCTCCGGTTTGAGTTAGGCCGCTCGAGCCTATGGCTTGTCTTGAAAAGTAAAACTGAAAATACCGTTGCAACCCTCTTCTTACGGCTGAGACTAAGTCATAGGCATGTAAGTAGACCTCTTCGAATTTTACTGGTTGCTAGAGGCGTTCAACGAAGATGTTGTCGCGCCAGGCCACGCGGCCATCCATGCCGAGTCGAATCTCTTGCCTCTTGAGGAGTTCGGTAAACGCATGACTCGTAAATTGACTGTCTTGATCCATATTCATGATGTCTGGTCGCCCATAGTACGCAATCGCCACTTCCATTACTTCAAGGTAGAACTGGACATCCATCATAATCGAAATACGTCAGGACAACACGCACTAGGCAAATCGGTCGACCACAACCACCAGATACACAAACTCCTTAACCATTGGGATATACGTGATGTCCATGGGCCACACCAGATTCCTCCGCGTGACGGTGGGGCGGCGTAACAAGTACGGGTAAACAGTGTGCGCAGTATAGAGTGCAATAAAGTCGTCTACGACACTCGGAACGAGAAAAAATATATGTCCGAACTACGATTGTCCCCACCATCTTTCAGTGGAAGAAGCAGTGCCTAAATAAATGTACGTGCGATAAACTCATCAAGGACCGTTAGTAGAAGTGCCTCGACCCCGCCTGAGCTGCCAAGTTCATCTCGTCCAGTGTTCTATTTCGCACCTTCACAAGACCGCCCACAATTACTCTCAATAAAACTATGACCCCTAGCGTGATCAATGCTGCAGCATCAAGTCATTTTCTCAGATCCAGAAAGGCCAATTTCATTTCCTCTACTCCCTTGCTAATTTTATTAATCAAGGAAATTTTTTAAAAGAATGAGGAGAATAGTGGACCCCAATTCTTGGACAGGAGGCTAAGTGAAACTTCTACGGGTCATTACGCCGCCTTCTTCGCTATTGGACTTGCCCCATATACCACATCTGGCGTCTGTCGATTCAAAGACTGGTGTCGGCGTTCGGTGTTATAAAGTGTGAAATAGTCCGTCAGGCCAGCCCGCAGCCCTGCGGGCGTCTCATAGGCTCGCAAGTACACGTCCTCGTACTTCACACTCCGCCAGAGTCGTTCGACGAATACGTTGTCGACCCACCGCCCTTGGCCATCCATACTGATTTGCACCCCATGATCTTTGAGGGTCGCGGTAAATGCGTCACTCGTATATTGGGCGCCCTGATCCGTATTGAAGATCTCTGGCGCGCCATAGCGCAAGAGGGCTTCTTCCAAGGCCTCCACGCAGGCGTCCGTCTCCAGCGTATTTGAGACGCGCCACGCCAACACTCGGCGTGAGTACCAGTCCATGATGACCGTCAGATACATGAACCCCTTAGCCATCGGGATATACCAGATATCACTCGCCCACACCTGGTTCGCACGCTCAATGCTCAGGCCTCTCAGTAAGTAGGGATAAATCTTGTGCCCTTTTCCGGGTTGACTGGTTCGCGGCTTCGGGTAAATCGCCCGGAGCCCCATCTTGCGCATCAACCGTTGAATGCGTTTACGATTAACCCGATACCCCTGGTGTTGCAGCTCCACACATAGGCGACGGCTGCCATAGAACGGCCATTTCAGATAGAGCTCGTCGAGTTGGCGCATCAAATCAATATCTGGCGCTGAGACAGCCTGGGGCCGTGCATAGGCACTTGAACGCGGCACAGCCAATAGGTGACACTGGCGGGTCACCGAAAGTGGTTGAGCATGGCTTTGCGCTCAGTCATCGGCCGGAACCGAGCGCGGTGGCTAAAAAATCCTTCTCCATCGTTAACTGTCCAATCTTGGCATGCAATTTCTGCTGCACCTGTTCATGATCGGCAGCCGCAACAAGGCTGGCGCCAAACACATGTTCTGCCTTGCTTAGCAACTGCTTCTTCCAATCCTGAATCTGATTGGGATGGACATCAAAGTGCTCCGATAATTCGGCCAAAGTGCGTTCGCCTTTGATCGCGGCTAAGGCGACCTTGGCTTTAAATGCGGGGGAGTGATTCCGTCGTGAGCGTCATGCCATCTTCTGCTCCTTTCGTTGAAAACAAATATAGCGCAGAAAACTTCACTTAACATCTCAAAATTTCTGTCCAATGAATGGGGTCCACCTCTGGGCACGCAATATTTACGCCATAATCATATAGGTATTAAGCATTTTGACAAATAACGGGAACTTGCAAATTTTCCGGTAACTAGAAATCTGTTTTTTAGACAAAGCAATTAATAATGGTATCAAATGAGATATAAAAATGAGATTGACATCAAGCCTCGTTCTTTAAGAAGTGGCCTGTTTCTTTGAACATGTAACGATGATCCTATGAGTGGATCGTTCCTGCATGAGAAATCAATGTGTCTGAGTTGCTGAAGTCGATATCTTTAGGTCTGCCCTTAGTATATTTAATCAAGAGGCAAAAATAAGAGTTGATGTTATTGACAGAATCTGTTTTTATAAGCGCATTCAAAGGAACAAAAAAAGGAATAAAATATATATTTTAATTTCATACATTAAAATGCTTGAGATTCTTAAAGAAACAGAAAGAGACTTTTTGATGGTTACGTGTACTGCTCATAGCTTGAGACGTTTAATTATATAAAGTGAACTAATAAGGAAAGTGATCTATGCAAACTAGAGCAAAAATTCTCCTCGAATTTCCTGTTGGTTCAGTGGAGGCTAGGAAAAATTTTTATTCTGTGTTTGCCATTCGAAGTATTTGTGGCGTCAATATAAAGAGTCAGAAATTGAATGAAGTTAAAAGGTACAACAATAAAAATGGTGCAGTGCCTAAATAAAAAATAAGAATAGAAAGAAAAAACGGTTAAGGAATTTAAACAAGGAGGGGAAAAATGGCATTACCATATCAAGCGCCTGGAGTGTATATCGAAGAGGTTTCAACAGGGGCGAAGCCAATTACAGCTGTTGGAACGAGTACGGCAGGTTTTGTGGGAACTGCACCTAATTCTAGAGCCTTAGTAGATGAACCTACGGCAATAAATAATTGGGGTGAGTTCTGTAAAAAATTTGTTCCAGATGGAACGAAAAGTACACCACTTTCGAATGCTGTTTTCGGGTACTTTCTAAATGGAGGGAGGCGTTGTTTTGTCGTAAATATTGGCTCAAGTGATAAGCTTGTGAGTAAATCAGGTGGAAAACCAGGAAAACGAACCGGACTAGAATGTTTAGAGCCATATGATGTGCAAATAATCGCAGCACCTGGATTTACATCAGTTGAGTCTTATGAGGCACTCATTGCACACTGTGAAAAGCTCAAAAATAGAGTGGCTATTCTCGATCCTCCAGAAGGAGTAACGGATATTCAAAGTTTATGTGAAGTAGGTACAGCAACAAAATCCAAAGGGCCGGAAGCGCCTAGCGGGAGTACAGCAACAAAGTCTAAAGGACCGGAAACGTCTGGCGTGGATGGAAGGTCTGGCGTTAGACCTCGACAGTCAGATAATGGATATGGGGCTTTTTATTTTCCTGAAATTATGGCATTAGATCCCATAGGAGGAGATGTGGTCAACATGCATCCTTCTGGGCACCTTGCAGGGATGTATGCTCGGGTAGATGGATTGAGGGGAGTGCATAAAGCCCCAGCCAATGAAGTAATCCGGGGAGCAGTAGGAGTAGGGTATAGAGTGACTCAAGGGGAACAGGAGGCATTAAATCCTAAAAGTGTAAATTGTATACGTTTTTTCCCAGGGGAAGGAATACGGGTTTGGGGAGGAAGAACATTAGCGGCTTCAAGTAGTGAATGGAAGTACATTAATGTTCGACGTCTCTTTATCATGATCTGTGAGTCAATTCAACGAAGTACAACGTGGGTAGTTTTCGAACCAAACAATAGGTCTCTTTGGAAATCAATCATTCGTGATGTGAAAGCTTTTCTTACATTGCTTTGGCGACAAGGAGCCTTAATGGGATTGACCCCAGAGACTGCCTTCTTTGTCCAATGTGATGAGGAAACTAATCCGCCAGAAGTTATTGATGCTGGTCAAGTAATCATTCGTATAGGAATTGCCCCTGTGAAACCAGCAGAATTTGTTGTTTTTGAAATTGGCCAAAGTCGCGAGGGTGCTCAAGCCTTAGAACTTTAAATCCATGAGAGGAGGACATCATGCCTGAAAATGGAGCGCAACAAGCTGAGTCAGGGGTACAAATAGATCCATTCAGAGCGTATAACTGGAAATTGGAGATGCAAGGGGTTTCCGAGGGGCATTTTGTGGAATGTAGTGGATTGGCAGCGAAAGCAGAAGTTATTCGATGGCGAGAAGGAGGGGACAGTCAAATTGTCAGAAAACTTCCAGGCCCCATTGATTATGGCAGTGTAACCTTTATGTATGGACTAACAACTTCTAACGAATTATGGGATTGGTTTCAGTCTATTGTGCAGGGAAATGTGGACCGCAGAAATTTTTCAGTGGTAATGCTCTCGACTGTAGGAGAGGAAGCATTACGTTGGAATCTTCTGGGCGCCTGGCCAGCACAATGGAAAGGGGCTCCACTCAATGCTTTGGGACAGGAGGCGGCTATAGAATCTGTCACGTTTGAATTCGATGGTCTTGAAAAAGGATAGCGTTATGTTTCTCAAAAAGGTTGTTCAGTACTTTTTAACTTTCTTTGAGAAAGTTAGGAGTAGGGTATTCTTCTTGGGGAAAAATTCGGTCTTTAAAAAAAAAATTCGAGGAAGAAAAGATAAGCCTAACCTAGAAAAGTCAAGGCCAATTTCTGGTTCTCTTTTCCAAGAGCAGGATCCCAGCCCACCTGACCACTGGTTAGAAAAAAACACATCGAATCCTCCAGCCCATTGGCTAGATCAAGTATCCCATCTTCGGCCGGAATTGTGGGAAGGAATCGAAAAGACCTATAGAAATATTTCTTTTGGGGATTTTGAACGCATCGGTGGTTTCACGAATAGGAAGTCATTCCCGATTCAGCCAACACTGCCGAAAGCATGCGGCGATGAGTCGTTGCCAGATAAAAAAGATACCTCTACTTCTTGGGTTCAGTATTTGAAAGGGAAAATAAACTCAATGCCATTGAGCCTCTTTTCTCCTAAACCCCACAATCTATTCTCTCGTGCCAAGGAGCTTTTGAAACCCAAGAAGAACCCAGAGGACTTGCAGAAAAATACGGTGTCTTTAGAGCGCCCTCATCCGTCGATGGTCCGCCGTGCCCCGGCACCTTTCAATGTGACGACTGTTTCGACTCCTAAACCCCACAATCTATTCTCTCGTGCCAAGGAGCTTTTGAAACCCAAGAAGAACCCAGAGGACTTGCAGGAAAATACGGTGTCTTTAGAGCGCCCTCATCCGTCGATGGTCCGCCGTGCCCCGGCACCTTTCAATGTGACGACTGTTTCGACTCCTAAACCCCACAATCTATTCTCTCGTGCCAAGGAGCTTTTGAAACCCAAGAAGAATCTAGAGGACTTGCAGAAAAATACGGTGTCTTTAGAGCGCCCTCATCCGTCGATGGTCCGCCGTGCCCCGGCACCTTTCAATGTGACGACTGTTTCGACTCCTAAACCCCACAATCTATTCTCTCGTGCCAAGGAGCTTTTGAAACCCAAGAAGAATCTAGAGGACTTGCAGAAAAATACGGTGTCTTTAGAGCGCCCTCATCCGTCGATGGTCCGCCGTGCCCCGGCACCTTTCAATGTGACGACTGTTTCGACTCCTAAACCCCACAATCTATTCTCTCGTGCCAAGGAGCTTTTGAAACCCAAGAAGAACCCAGAGGACTTGCAGAAAAATACGGTGTCTTTAGAGCGCCCTCATCCGTCGATGGTCCGCCGTGCCCCAGCGCCTTTTGGAAATGTCCTATCGGCTCACTTTGCTGAGTTGTCTGAAAAAAGAAGCATTCCCTTCCACAATGATTCTATGAATAATGAGTCAAAAAAAGTAAAAGACAAACCACCTTTCACCAAACGGCTAATGGAGAGAAAAAAAATAGGACCTGTTAAGGACACTTTGGCAGATTCTATTTTAACTGGTACTTATAAATCTTCAAAAACGCCTGACTGGAATGATGAGCCGAAGTCATCTAAAAGAATAGAGTCATTTGAAAGCAGAAAACCTTTGTTTGGACGGAATACTGAACAATTGTCTGTTTTTGAGCAAAATGCTGATATTGGCAAGGACAGCTTCAGAGAAAAATTGTTTGATGATGAGGTTGTCCCCAAAGCAAAGAGTATTCTCAGAAAAAATAATGTGCGTTATCCATGGAATTTCCCCAGTATGTCAGGTGAACAAAGGGTGCAGAGGGATTTATCGCATACATTTTCTAACCGTACTCAGAAACACGGGGGGGATTTAGCTGAACTATGGAGTCGTACCCAAAAGAAGACTTCAGGTTTTTCTAAAATTGATAATGGTGAATTCGAAAATTGTACAAGTCATCCCTGGCCAGGATTACTCACAGATGCCCCTGATCATGAAGGAGAGGAAGTGTGGTTGCTTCAACGAGAACTTAAACATCTGAAAGAATTAGAAAGAGAACAAGAGGGGAATTTTTGGAAAAAATAGCATTTTTAATCGAACAATCTGGGGATCAAGTTCGTTGTTTATTAAATCCGGAAAGTGTCGTTATACGTCGAATAGCTGGAGTACGACCAAGGCGATCAAAGGTTGGGGGGCTTATTAATGGGAATTGGTCTGACGATCCCTTACTCTATACTGGCGGAGGAAAAACTGAATTGCGCTTGGATCTTCTTTTCGATAGTTCCCTCCTTCCAATACCAGATCCGCCTGAACCAGATTTGTCTGATGAGCTAAGTACTTCAAGAAAAGTGCAGCACATCACTCAAGACATACGTGAGGTTACGTCAAAAATTTGGAATTTAGCAGAAAATTCTAACAGCAATGGAAATGAAAAGAATGCGAACGTAACAAGAATTTTCTGGGGGAAAAGCTGGAATATTCGTGGAGTCATTACTGCTGTGAGTGAGCGGTTTGAAAAGTTTTCTGACGGCGGTGTTCCCTTACGTGCATGGTTACAAATACAATTTCTTCGTGTTTCTGAGGACCCGAGCAAGCAAATACAAGAAGAACAATTTAGCCAAGAGCCAATTTCTTTGGATTCAAGTATCATTGATTTCTCTGAACAGTCATATCTTTTTAAGGACATCGAAAAACCAACCCTAAACGTACAAATTGAGAGTCGAGGAGAGCGTCTCGATCAATTAGCATATCGTTTTTATAAAAGTTCGACCCTTTGGAGAAAAATTGCCTTATTTAACAATGTAGATAATCCCATAGACATTCAAGGGGGGATCACGTTGCAGCTTCCACAATTGACGTATGGAGAGAAAAAGTAATGAGCTTGGTTGCCAGTCTCCCTCACTTGATACTTGAAGTTAATGGAGAAAATCTTCCGGAAGAAAGTCTTTCGCGTTTGGGAGAGGTTCGTGTTCACCAGCGATTGTCTATGCCAACACAATGTGAATTGAAGTTTTTGTATCCTACAGAAAATTTTTCAGAAGATAATTTTTTATTTGAAATTGGAACAAGACTAAATCTAGTCATACAAGAGCCGCCTAATCAATTATTTTCAGGCCAAGTAACTGCTGTGAAGTATTTATATGATCCTGTTCATGGATATGAATTACGTATTCGAGCATATGATCAATTACATCAACTTAGAAAACGGCAACCTGTTCGGACTCATGTTCAGTTGACGCTATCAGAGCTAGTTCAGGAACTTGTGCAGGATTTGGGCTTAACGGTGCAATCTACAGAGTCTGGTCCATTATGGCCCAGGTTGATTCAATATAATCAATCAGATTTTGATCTAATCCTCGAGGTAGCAGAACGATGTGGATTGTATATTACACTTCAGGGTTCAGTACTCTATATCATGAGTTTACAGGGTTTTGAGGAAGAGGTTATTCCGCTTGTGTATGGGGAAAATCTGTTTGAAGCAGAGGTAGAGGTCAATGGTGATTCAACATATCGAAAGGTGACAACCACTGGTTGGGATCCTTGGAAAATTGTGGTCCATGAGGGCAATGCAAGTGAATCAAAAATAGGAAGACAGGTGGAAGCCCAAGCAACACCAGATTCTTTGGGAAGTCCGGGGCACTGCTTTCTAATGAACGAAGTCTTTCAGGATGATCTGCAGGCTGAGTCCAGAGCTCAAACAGAATTGGACCGGCATGCAGCTAATGAAGTGCGGCTATGGGGAGTTGCTGAAGGAAATGTAAAACTTCGTCCTGGGGCACGTATTGAAGTTCATGGGATCTCAGCAGATCTGGAAGGTCAATATGTGGTTGCCAGTATTAACCATACGATTGATGCCAGTAAAGGGTATGTTTCGGAAATCTCGACAAACCCTCCTACACGCCCTACTACACAACCAAGTGCTATGATTTCGGTCGGGAGCGTTACTAGTGTAGATGACCCAGAATCCCTAGGGCGTATTCAAGTAGCATTGCCAGCATTTGGAGATATGGAATCTGACTGGTTGGAAATGGTGTCTCCCGTAGCTGGCCCTGAAAAAGGGTTTGTTACATTTCCCGAAATCGATGACAAGGTATTGGTGCTTTTTGCTGATAATGATGCTACCCAGGGAGTGGTGATCGGTTGTCTCTTCGGGATGAATGGTTTGCCAAAGGAAGTGCAACAAGGGAGTCCCAAGGAATGCTATAGCTTTCTTACGCCTGGCAAACAGCATATTCGCTTAGATGACTCGCAGCAACGATTACGGCTTGAAGATGCGAATGGCAGCTTTATTGAGCTCTCTCCGGAGCAACTACTGGTGCATGCGAACACGCATTTAACAATCGAAGCACCTGGGCAACCTATTGTGATACGGGGAAACACCATTGATTTTGAGCAGGCCTAACTATGCGATGGTTAACGGAAGATGCCAAGCTGGTTTGTGCGCATCGAGGCAACGTGAAGATCTTCTACTCACAGAATTTTGTGACGATTTGCCATAGAAAGATTCTAGTGAAACCTGATCCCGTGGGAAAATCAATACTAAGTTGTCCAAATTATTCTGCTGCGACAAAACCGTGCATCACCACGCTAGCAGTAAAAAAAGGTTATTCCAAATTTATTCGAATAGGGAGGAGGTCCGTTTGCCTTGATACCATAGTTGGCTTGACAGATGGGACGCCTCCAGGAACTGTTGAATATTTTGTTCGATTAGCGGGACAAAATTTTGTAGAGCAACGATGAAAAATATTCCTTTATACCGAGCTTGGAGATTTACTCATTCCAGATATCAACAAGATCAATATTCTACAGCGATGGGACAAGTAGATGCGATAAGCCAAGGCATTTGTCTGAACCATTCTGGTGGAGTGCAAATGATTGGAAATGATGCCAGTATTCGCCAAGCCATTCTTCTTCTCCTATCAACACGGCCTTCAGAACGGGTCATGCGTCCAGATTATGGGTGTAACCTTCATAAATTAGTGTTTTCTCCAAACGATGAGACAACGGCAGGTTTAGCTATTCATTATGTCAAACAAGCCATTAACCGGTGGGAACCGCGCATAGAGATTCTGATGGTTGATGCCACACGCAATGAATTGGCTCCTGAGAGATTAGATATTCATTTAGAATACCAAATGCGCAATGGATCCAGACGAGAGCATCTGACTTTCCCCTTTTCCCTAATTGAATAGCGAGAAATATGTCCCTCCACTTACCAAATCTAGACAATCGAAACTTTGAACAATTGCTTGGGGAAGCCAAGCGACGTATTAAAGAAAAGTGCCCTGAATGGGACGATCTCTCTGTCCATGACCCAGGGATTGTACTTTTGGAAGCATTCGCTTATCTCACTGAAATGATGCTGTATAGACTTAATCGACTTCCAGAAAAAGTGTATGTTGAACTCTTAAATTTATTAGGAGTCAAATTATTTCCGCCCATAGCGGCTGAAGCCACACTGTGTTTCAAGGTGGAACGCTCCAAGACCGTAGCTATTAATATTCCTCGTGGAACGCGTGTCACTATTGGACGTACCAGTAGTAACATGGAGCCACCAATTTTTGTCACAGAGGAAACATGTACAATAGAACCTGGTAAAACCCAAAAGAAAGTCAGGGCCTACCATTGCACCTATATTAGTGGGGAAGTGGTGGGGGTGGGGAATGGGAAGCCTCAACAAATAGTACGGGTAAAACACCCTCCCATTATCGCGAAAAATGAAAGTGATCTGAATCTCAAAGTTGGTGTTGAAATCAATCAAAGTGAGGTAGCCTCTAATGTACAGACTCTCTCCTGGCAAGGAAAAACCTATCAAATATGGAAAGAAGTGGATAATTTTTCTGGGGATGAAGAGGAACGGCATGTCTACGTAGTTGATCGAGCACAAGGAATGATTCTTTTTGCTCCTGCACTGTATCGAAATGAACTGAACAAGACTCTCCCCTCGCTCTTAGCAAAAGTTCCGCCAGTTGGGAAAGAGATTCGCCTGTGGTATGGCACTGGTGGTGGTATGCAGGGAAATATTCCAGCAAATCTTCTGACCGTCATGAAGGATCCTATTTCTGGAGTAAAAGTCACGAACATTGTTCCTGCGATAGGTGGACGAGATGGAGAAACTCTAGAGAATGCTCTGCGGCGTGGTCCATTGGAATTGCACTCTTTGCAACGGGCCGTGACAGCAAAGGATTTTGAATTGATAGCAGAAAAAAGTTCTGGTTCCGTTGCACGGGCAAAAGCGATTACAAAAAGAGAGATATGGAAGTATGCCGCACCAGGAACAGTAGAAATTCTGCTCGTTCCCGCTTTGCCTAGTTCTGAAATAGACGAGACTACGAAGGTAATGGTCAAAGACCTCCAACATTGGCAAACAGAAGAGGTGCGCTCTCAAGTTCAAGAGGCTCTTGATAAACGCCGTCCTTTAGGCACAACCTGCTTTGTGAACTGGGCCTCCTTTAAAACCATTAAAATTTGTGCAGAAGTGGTGGTGTTTAAAGGAGAAGATGTTGGAGCCGTGAAGCAACGCCTACTTGCCAGATTGCACCAAATGATTAACCCCTTGCCGACCCTTATACAAAGAGAGGGATGGCCCTTTGGCCAACCGCTAAGAAAATCACAAGTGGAATACGAGCTAATTCGTTCCGAAGTAGGGGTGAGTTATTTGAACTCGTTGCGTATGTATGTGGAGGAAGTTCCTAATTCTCAGGTCAATGCTTTGATTGGTGATGTTCACCAACCACAATTATGGTATGCCGGATCCGAAGGATCTTTCTTTCGTTCGCAAAACAACGGTGGAAGTTGGGAACTGGTCAAAAAAATTGAAGCAGAAAAAATTGTCCTAATTCGGGCTCATACTGAACGGCCAGGCATTGTGGCATTTACCACAACATCTAAAAAAGCAGATGGCCGGACCGGCACAGGACTTCATGTTTCGTTGGACTGTGGGGATACGTGGCCATATTACCAAGCTTTAGACTTTGAGACTTTTGGTATGGCATGGATTGTACGTGGAGAATTCCCTGTGCTTTTACTGGCCACTGAAAAAGGACTCTATGAATTATCGCTAGAGACGAATATGAGTCCTGTGCATATTATGGTCAAAGCCAGTGAGCCGAATATGGGCTTGTATGCTATTGCAGTCTTTACGCATGGCCATGGGATCTATATCGCTGTAGCAGCGCGAAGTTTAGGTGGAGTATATTTATCTGCGTCTGGAGGAGTCTCTGGTACCTTCCATGGTATTGGATTAGATGGCCAGGATGTTCGAGTATTAGAAGTTCAACCCGGACAAGTTGGTATCCGTGCCTGGCTGTGGGCTGGGATGAAAGTCCCTGGCAACGAAGAGGGAAAAGGGTGTCAACGATGGGAATTACAATTAGGAGGGACAGCTCTTAATCCTACCGAAGCTCCGAAAGGAAAATGGGAAGGGTATGGAAAAAAATGGAAAGGTGGGAGTTGTTTAGGCCTGGCATTTGATGAACAAACTGTTTTGGCGTCCACTTACAATGCAGGAATTATTCACCTGGATTTTGGCACAACCAAACAAGAATGGAAAAATTGCCAATTGGATTGTGGCCTGCCGCTTCGAGACGAAGCACTGTTATTTCAACCTGTGTATACGATAGGAGTTGGATCGGGTTGGGTGTTGGCAGGGGGTCCTCGTGGGGTATTCAGAAGCGGGGACCATGGCCTGCAATTCAATGAATGTTCAAATACCGAATATAACGAAAAAGTTCCTATGCCTTCGACGTGTTTATTGTGTTCGGGTAATCATGAAGTGACTGTGGTAGAGGATGATGAAGGCTTCAGACATTAACCAATTGCTCCCTAATGTTTTTCAGCAAGCTGCAAGAGGGAATCCCTTACTTCAGAGCATATATGATGTCATGGAAGCCATGCATGCCCCATCAGAACAGGCTCTTGAAGAACTGGATGCGACATTGAATCCCTATCGTACTCGTGATGAATTTATAGCGATGTTGGCTCAGTGGGTAGATGTGGATTGGGTATTCGATGGTGGAACCATTGCGCAACAGTGCAATACAGTTTCATCTGAATTGATTCCGCCCGGTCTAGGGCGAGTCAGAGAGTTAATTGCTTCGGCAGCCAACCTTTCGAAATGGCGTGGAACTGCGAAGGGCTTGGTTCAATTTCTTGAGACCGCGACTGGAGTTAAGGGCTTTATAGTTCGAGAGCAAGTCATTGGGCCAAATGGACGGCCTAAACCCTTCCATCTCCACATTCAAGCTCCCGTCGCCGTTCTTGGGTATAAAACCTTGGTAACCAGAATAATTGAGGCCGAAAAACCTGCCTACGTCACGTATGAGTTGGAAATGGAAGTGGTTCCAATAGAAGAAGAACATGAGAAGAACTCACAGGATTAAAACACAATTTTTCTGAGGGATTCCATCTTGAAGGTTCAGATCATTAAAATTTCAGCAAGACTTAGCCTGGGAATATTTTTTGCGGAATTTTTCCTGGCAAGTCCCACCATGCTGCAGTAAAAGACATGCTTTTAGCATGAAGTGCGAACAAGCCTAAAATTGTATCCGTTTGGATAACAAAGATATCTAAAGCAACACAAAGGAATAGAGACTATTCTGAGAAAGGCAAAACTACTCATGTATCTCTTCACCACTAAAAGCCAAGAAAAACAATTGTTTTTCTTAGCCATGTGCTTTGGGATCACATGAAATAGAATTGGCACCTTTTATGCTTTTGATCATTTTCGACATGGTTTCTTTCGTAGAGAAATGGTTAATGACTTGAGGTGTCACATGAGCACTGGTCTTGTAGTCTAAACATATACCGCCACCAGATTAACCGGGAGAACAAACATGTCACAACCGTCCTTTTCTGTCACGTCAGCACAACACAACATTGAATTGGATGAACAGGGTCAAGGAGAAGCGACCTTTACCGTCACCAATACCAAAGAGCATCCCAGGAGAGCCCAATTAAAAGTCTATGTTCAAGGCGATGCCAATATAAGTTGGCTGACCCTTGAAGGGGAGCCCGCACGAGATTTTGCGGCTAGTCAAACTCAAACGGTGTCGGTAAAAGTCAAGGTGCCGGAAGGAACACCGGCGGGTTCCTATTCGTTCAGACTGCATGCGATTTTGGCCAACGATCCTGATGGAGATTTTGCCGAAGGTCCATGGATTACCATGGAAGTTGAAGATACTGACTCTGACGACGATGATGGGATTTCCAAAGGATTAATTGCGGGGTTGATTGCTGCTGGTGTTTTCCTCATTGCCGGAATAGGTCTAGCGATATTCTTTTTAACGAGTGGTGGAGGCGAAGACTTACCACAAGTTGCAATGATCCCAGTCGAGAATGTTATTGGCCAATCAATCGAAGAGGCAACCGAAAAGTTAGAAGCAAAAGGCTTTGTGATAGAGAAAGTGTTCGAACCATCAGATGGGCCAGAAGGCGAAGTACTGAATCAAGATCTGGTCGACATCGAGGTGGACACCGGAGCTACGATTACGTTGACCGTTGCGGAAGCTCCATCTGAGGAAGCCCAAGAAGTCAAGGAAGTGGTAGGGATGTCTATCAAAGAAGCTACAGAAATTTTAGAAGGACAAAGCTTTGTTGTGAAAAAAAGGATGGAGATCTCAGAGGAAGCCCCGGGCACCGTCCTTGAACAAGATGTGATGGATGTGGAACGACCAGCCGGCTCTACGATCACTTTGATTGTGTCGATGCTGCCATCTAAAGAAGTAGAGGATGTCATTGATATGCCGATTGCAGAAGCCACAGAAATATTAGAAGAACAAGGCTTTGTGGTGGAGAAAACCATGAAGGCTTCAGAAAAGGCCCCAGGCACTGTCCTAGAGCAAGATCCCATCAACACCGATCAGCCTCTTGGAACTACTGTTGCATTAACCATTGCCTCCGTTCCGGTAATAAAAGTCAGCGATTTCAGGGGAGAATCTATTGAGGATGCACGGGAAGAATTAGAAGAAAAAGGATTTGAGGTCAATGAAAATCCTGTTACCTCAGATAGGCCAAAAGGGGAAGTTCTCACACAAGATCCATCAGCAAACACTGAAGTAGCTATGGGCTCCACGATTACCTTAACAATTGCGGCCACTCCACTTGAAAAGATCGCGGATGTTAAAGGGGAAACATACGATGAAGCCAAGGATATTTTAGAAGATAAAGGTTTTGAAGTAAGAAAAATGTTGAAACCTTCAGAGGAAATCCCCGGTACAGTACTTGACCAAACTCCGTTTAACACGAAAGTAGCAGCGGGAGCCTTAGTCACCCTGATCGTCGCAACGCCGAAGACTGAAGATGTAGGAGACGTCACAGGAATGTCTCTTGGAGAAGCGGAAGAAATTTTAGGAGAGAAAGGTTTTAAGGTGCAAGTCGTGGAGCAGGAATCAGATAAAGAGCCTGGAGAAGTACTTCAGCAAGATCCCGCCAATACAGAAGAAGCGGTTGGGACAACGATCACCTTGAAAGTTGCGAAGTTGCCATCGGAAGTAGAGGTCCCAAGTGTAACAGGAGCAACTTTTGAAGCGGCAAAACGGAGACTTGAGAAGGATGGATTTAGTGTAGAAATCACCAAGAAAGTTTTGGCAGTCGAAGATATTGGGATGGTTGTGGATCAATCTCCGAGTCCCTTGACCATGCACGCTAGGGGAGGGACCGTTCAGGTAAAAGTAAATAAAGAGGGTGTAGAGGTTCCACCTCTCATAGGAAAGCAACTAGCAAAAGCGTTGGATATGATTAAAAAATTACCTTTGGAGATTGAGGTTAAAGGATACGGCGGAACCAAGTTTTCGGATAAGATTAAGTCCACGGAGCCAGAAGCCGGAGAGATTGTGGCTCTCCAAACAAACATTGTAGCTACTCCACATAAACCTTCTCCACCGCCAAAAAAAACAACAACCTCTGTACCAACCCATTTTTACAAGAATTGGAATGCTCAAGTAATGTATCCCGCTCAACAGTTAAATTATGCCCAAAAACAGACATTACAACATCTAGGAAGAATTTCTGCGAAACGGAGAAGTGTTACGGGTGAAGAAGCGGAGCCAACGATAGAACCTACAATTGCCGAATTGTTAGAGCAGGTGCCTCAAGGGGCAAAATAATATTTTCCTTGTTCCCCACGTTAGGGAGCTAGCAAACGGGCTCAAGCAAAAGTGCTCACGGTAGTTCACTCTTGCCACAAGGAGGGGCGAGATGAAGCTTCATTCTTGGTTAGCCTTATTGGGTGGGCTGCTTGGTCTTGCGGCTGTCTTCCAGATCTTATTTTTCGGTTGGATTTTTATAGGGATTCTTCTAGGGTTTTCTCTTGTGTGCTATTTTGTGGCCTCCGCTTTTGCTATTAAGGTTTATAAATTTACTGAAATTATCAGGGGTTTTCTTATTGGGTCGAATTCTGGACTCAATGCTGGCTTGCTCTTTGTCCCTTTCTCTTTTTTGGTAAAGTCCTTAGGAATCCCTTCCGGGTTTGGGCAGCTTGGATTTGAAATTAGCCTGTACCTAGCCATAGCCTTTGGAATCATCAACTTTCTCTCCGTTTTTAAATGGGTTA
The DNA here is from genome assembly GCA_965223635.1 of Nitrospirales bacterium. Lineage (GTDB taxonomy): Bacteria > Nitrospirota > Nitrospiria > Nitrospirales > UBA8639 > Nitrospira_E. The sequence continues at coordinate 256,613 of OZ245007.1, read as the reverse complement.
GTCAGCTGCCTATCTATCAAGCGATAATGGGCTGGGCGAATTGGTTCCTCCCTATGAGTTGGCCTATCGTAGGCTTGGGGTTTTTGTTTCTTCTCTCTAGTTTTCTGCTCTCCTGTGTCACAGGCTTCCGTGTGAAATATCTTCGATTACTCAAAGGAAAGATCGACTGGGGAACAGGTACGTTTTTTATTAAAGGGGGACTTGTTGCCAATCTGAACGCCTGGGACACCGCCTTTAATATGGGGAACTTTTCATTTGTAGATATGAATTCAAAGAATTTTCACATGAAGCATGAAGCAGGGCATGCCCTCAATCTTGCGGCGTTTGGATTTTTGTTTCATCTAGTTGGATTTTTTGATGAATTTGTCTTTCAGCGCGGTGTGAGGGCCTATTCCGAACGCATTGCTGAAAGCCACGATACTGGTGCCCACGGGGCCAATATTCCCATGTGGGCATAGGTTTCTTTGTCACTTAAGGATCCAATATGACCTCTTATTATTGCACGCTTCAAATTCTGACACATTCCTTTACGAATTTCTCGGAACCAAGCCGACGACTCAGCATGGAAACCCATGTTTGGCGCAGGAACATTGTGGAGAAACACCTGTGATGGTCAATTACCACACAAGGAAGTGCCCCGGTGTTTCCATGACGCGGTGGAAAAAACACAATGAAGTTTAGCACGCTATTTTGCCAGGCAAAGAGTAAGCAGAGGCGTCAATCATATAGGAGAGAGCTACTCAAGGTTGGCTGGACAGAACATCTTCTAGCTCGCGTAAATACTTCTATCTGGTAGGGAGTGCATATCTAAATATTCGAGGCGGAAGACAAGCGAACTATTAAATAGTTATTTAACTACTCTTGAAAGGTGACTGTTATGTCAGATGGTGTTAAAGGCTTCCTTATAATCCTGCTCTGGCTTTTTATACCTGCAAGTATTGTGGCTGCGCTATTAGTCTTGACGGATACCTTTAATGCTTTCAACTGGATTTTGCTTCCAATTGGAATTTTTAGTCTTTTATATGGCTTCGAATCAGGCATATTAACTATCTACAATTTGAATAAATTTAAAGGGTGGGTTGAAATTATTATTGATATGACTTGGAGTATACCTAACACGCTCTTTGGATTTATTTTTGGGAATCTTATCTACATATTCTTTGCCAACCCCTCACGAAAAGATTCGAAGAACGAAGGTTGGATTGTATTCAACCCAAGAAGTTCTACAGGTTTTGGGAATAAAATTCTTCAAGTTTTAGGCACGATTAATCTCGGCGGTCCTGGGCAGCACGAAAAGTTACATCTCTTACAAGCTCGGATATTTGGGCCATTTTTTCTTCCGCTCTATATCATCTTCTATGTTGTCAACTTCCTTATCCAATTCTTATGGACAATGACAATAGGTTGGATTCTTTGGCTTTGTAAAGTTCTGGATAAGCCATACTTTACCCCACCGAAAAGGTCTGTGGTTGGAGGGTTTTTTGGCTGGATCTATTATTATACGCCATTTGAACTCTGGGGGTACCATGCTGGTAATCCTTGACCATTCTGTAAGAATACGCTCCTAAGCAAAGTTATTTGGAGGCTTCGCGATACTAATTATGTTTTACCGCGGCAAAAAAATCCTTTCGTTTTTGCTAGGGAATCTATGCTTTCCCTAACACATCTCTGTCGTAAAACAACCTAAGCGCCCAAGGAGGGAAATATTATGAAATGGAAAAATAGATTTCGACAAGAGAGCGATATTCTCGCTGGGTTGCTCATAACGATCATGATTGCCATCCCAACTTTATCCAATGCGGCAACATATTATGTCTCAACCAACGGGAAGGATACTAATAAAGGAACTCAATCTGCCCCATTCGGCAGTATCAAACATGCACTTGTCCAATTAGGTGCAGGAGATAAACTCTTGATTCGTGCTGGAACATATACGGAAAAACTTGAGAGTCACAAGGGTACAGATTTTCCTAGAGGTTCATCCTGGAATAAACCTGTTACTGTTAAAGCATTTCGTGGAGAACACGTTATTCTTAAAGGGAAAATCTCAATCGGAAAGGAAAAGCCGCGTACAAAATATGTCATTTTTGACGGTATCAGTATTGATGCAACGGGGTTTGAGTCCGGTATTAGTATAAATGGGGGAGCACGACGACTGAGATTTATCAATGGCGAAGTAAAGAATGCTATTGGCACATCTGGCATCACGATTTCCTACAATAATGATGATGTTGGTGGGAAAACGTACCATGAATTTATCAACATGCAGGTTCATCATAATGGACTCGATACGAGCGTTTATACTGAGGAACATGGAGCAAAACACCGTCATGGATTTTATATCAAAACCGCTGGGAATCTTATCGAAAGTTGTGACATTCATGATAATGCAGGTGCAGGCATTCATCATTATGTTCGAGCGGAGGACCCTAGGGCCGATAATAATATTTATCGAAATAACCTTATTCACAACAACGGAAGTGAGTCAGGTAGCGGAATTGGAATTACCATCAATCGAGGCGATAACAATCTGGTTTACAACAATGTGGTGTGGGGAAACCACAATGGTATCAAGGTGAACAACATTGGAAAGCCCAAAGGGAACAAAATTTATCACAATACCGTTTTTGGGCATCAGGGTATTGGCATTGGAGTTTTAAGTGGTGCGACTAACACAAAAATCATCAATAATATTAGCTATCAAAATGGCCACAACCTTATTAATGAAGGCACCAATACAACAAGCAACAAAAATGTAACATCCAATCCACTTTTTAGGAATGTTTCTACAGCTGATTTCCGTCTTCAGGTGGGAAATACCAACGCACTTGCTAAAGGGGTTCCTCTTAAGGAAGTGACCAGAGATAAAAACGGAGTGAAAAGATCTTCTACTGCTCCAGATATTGGGGCTTACGAGCAGAACCCAAAGCCCCCAATAAGAGCTCAGAGAAAAAGAAAACTGAAAATTACTGATATGGAACGTGTTCAGCCTTCACCTCATCGCGGCGAAATACCTAAATAAAGTGTTCTGGCTTGTTCTTAACAAAGAATCCAAACTCTGGAACCGAAGGAACGCTTTTAACTAGAAAACTTTGGAGTCCAGAAGGGCATTGGCGAATTTGGTCAGTTGGCCCTAACGGAAAAGTTGGTATGTTTAAATCAAAGAATTTAAGACATTAATATTGCACATAAACTTTATCATGTGGACTGATGACACGAAGACTGTATTTCATAATGAAAGGAAGAAGCCATGGGTATTAAAGAACAAATTTTATCAAAAATTCCTGCTTGGGTTGGATTTTTATTGCTGATTTTGTTTGGCCTTGGTTTTGTTATATTCGGCATTTTGGGAACAATGGGAGTTCTGAATCTAGCATATTCTACGATGCTTTCTGCATTTGTGTTTGGGCCTATGTGTATTATTATAGGAGCTTTTTCCTGGATTGTGGGTGGGACGAGTCGAATCGAAGGTAGAGTGGGAACCGTTGGCGTACTGGTGAGTTTGGCTGATCTGCCCTGGTGGGGGTATTTGGTTGATGGTGTCGTTCTGGTTACCGGACTTGTCGTATTTTTAGTACTTGAATGATTGGGTTTCTAGGTTTGTGAGAAAGTAAAAATATCATTGTTGCGAAAAATGGTCATTTTTTATGGTGAATGAACAGTAGTTTGTAATTCTATGAAGTACTTGTTTCTAACTGTTTCACAGTGACATATGACTCAATCTCGGCTTCTTCTCGTGATATTAATTGTCCTTGGCCTGATCTTTGCTTTGGGGATCGGGATCGGGGCCAGCAATAATGAAAAGCCGCCTGATACGGATAGCGAAAATGATATTAAAAAAAGTGTAGATCAATTTCTGTCAAAGCCATGGTCGAAACTCTTAACAAATGCATTGAATCCCCTTATTCCTCAACTCCTTCCTTCTGAAATGACAAAGAAGAATTCCACTACGCCTCTTACCAACAAGAGGCTTCATCAAATTAACATGGGTACAACTCTTGTATTGAAGATCTTGCCTCTTTCTGAAGAGGCGTGGATACCAGTTAGGCAAGCGGCCATGATGCGTAAACGGGGAACGGTGAAAATACTTTTTCAATCTCTAAGAGCTGAAACTGAGAGCTTGAGGACACAATGCATTCCCAGCAAAAAAGACTGTAGCAATGCTCAGCCAAACCGAAAATGGAATGAAGAAACTTTGACTATTCCGAAAGAAGGAGGAACGCTTTCCTTGATATGTGCTGATGACAGTTCTTGCCGAGTTGCACTAACGGAGACCTAAGCCATTTTTTCTTAGAAATTCTTAACCGATCTGATAAAGCAATTTGGAAAGTATTATCCATCATCATGGCACGGAAGCCGTAATCAACGATGTTGGGTAGACTCCGGATACCATTTTTTATCATTGCTCTTGTGTTGGTTATTTGCGTGGTCCTCATTGAGATTGGCTCATCAGTCTTTTTGCTTACTGACTCAGCGACTCCCGGTTATGGTGTCCCGTATCTAGCTTGGCTGGATGGACTATTACTGTTAACCGCTCTGTCTTTTGCCGCACCGTTGGTAATTTCTGAACACCTTCATGGGAAGATTCAAGGAATTCTGATCTTTCTCATTACCCTCTTCTCAATCTTTGGAATGATCATGGGAATTTTAAGTGCCTTTGTTGAACTCATGATTATGATTGTTCTTTTGACTACCCCGATCTTTGGAACAATCGCTTATTTCGCGATTTATGCCGACTTTAACAAGAGTGGGGCCGCCATTACTCTCAGTTTGGTCATGTTGCTGAAGTTGTTCTTTGCCGGGTTTCTCTTTCTGGCTCATCAACGATTCTTACAAAATAAAGGGTTAGTGCTCATTGTGTTGACCTCGTTACTTGCCACGATTGTGATTAGCTTTCTTCATGGGTTAGTGCCAGGATTTTTGGTGAGTATTACCGACGCAATTGGCGGTATTATTGTCGTGATATTGGCCATGATTTGGGGCATCTATTTCCTCATCAGTTCTATTATGTCCATGGTGAAAGCGCTATAGGAAGAACATTGATATGAAGACTCAAGGCTTTATAGTTTGGGGAGCAGGAATCGTCGTGATCCTTGGGATATTTTTGTGTTTTGTCTTCCTGGGTTGGCCAGGGGACCCTAATGGCTGTACGACACCCACCGAGGATGCTGCCAATACATGTTTTTGCGAGGACTATAAATTATCTGAAGTGGAATCTGGTATCGGTGGTGTCCGTCAACCAGTGAATACATGGTTCAACCTTTATTCAATTGGAACCTCCTTGGTTGTAGCATGTTTTGTCTACTGTGACAGAAAGAAGCGAGTTGATGTGAACCCAATGAGGTCTCACTGTTGGATACCTGATCTTTATATCTTTGCCGTTCTGTTTTTAGGTCTTGGGAGTATGTGGTTGCATGCATCACTGAAAGATTGGGGTGGTGTGTTAGATCAACTATCGATGTTTTTCTTTGCGGCGTTTTTAGTTTTTTATTCAATCTATCGACTTTGGCCTAATGACTGGTTCTTTGCACTCGGCCATCTAGGGACGGTTGCATTATTCACATTCATTGCATGGATATGGGATTGGGAGTACAACTCATTGATTCTTATTATGTTTTTAGTTGGTGTCTACCTCCTGTTCGAACTCCTTATTATTCCTTTAGCATCCAATAGTAAATTTTTACAGGGAAAAACATTGACCGTAACTCTCTGGCTTTCTGCGGTGGTGGCAATCTTATCAGCTACCGTGTTTTGGGCACTGTCTCAGACGGGCGAACCCTTATGCGATCCCGAAAGTTGGTTTCAACCACACGGTTTGTTGTGGCATCCATTAGCAGGAGCGATGGCCGTATTGTTGTACTTCTACTGGAGAGACGAAAATGTTCGATAAGATGGAGTTAAACCAAAAGATGCGATAGTTGGATGTTTGATTTATAGCGACTTCTGATCCCTTTATAGAACCTGCTAGAAAGATGATGTGGTTTTTAATTCACTCCAACAAGTATTCGTCTAGTCACCAAGAGAATTTGGAGACAAGAATCCTATGATTGATCAAATCGACCAGCAACTGACTAACTGGGTTGGTGCGGTACTAAAAAAAAACGTACAAGTTTCATTTTCCAAACCCACATCTTCTGAAAAAGGGTCAGGGGTCAATTTGTACCTTTTGGAGTTAAACCCTATTCCGAAAATCCGCGAACGCGATGGAACCACCTTGCAATGCTCTCTTCGCTATTTACTGAGCACGTGGGCTGAAACACCTCAAGAGTCGCATCATTTATTGGGAACTCTGGCCTTTGCTGCCATGGAACATACGGAATTCGAAGTAGATTTCGAACCTTTATCGCCAGCTTGTTGGACAGCCTTTGGTGTAGAACCCAGACCGAGCTTTTTTCTGCGGTTGCCCGTTCGGCAGCATCGTGACATTTTGCCGACAAAATTCGTAACACACCCGCTTGTTCTCCAGCCCTCGTCTATTCGACCCTTTACAGGCCTGGTAGTCGGCCCGAATGAGAGGCCCATTATGGGGGCCAAGGTCGAAGTGCCTGCACTACATCTTTCAACTGAGACAGATTTCCAAGGACAATTTCAATTCTCGGGCTTTCCTAGCGACTCTGCGGTAACCTTGTTGATACGTGCTAAGGGCCAAGAAGTAGAAGTAGCCACCGACCCAAAAGATGTGAAGAGCAAACCATTCATTGTTTCTCTAAACTTTGACTCTAAAATTAAGGGTCAGTGAATGGAAACAATTAAAACCACGAATTTCTAGTCGTGCACGTAAATGAAAAGGAGGTAAAACGTGTCATCAAATACTAGTTAACCAAAAAGGAATCTATAGCGACAACCATGTGTTATCCATTGCTGTTCGGTCACAATCAGCGGTAACGATCCTAGTTGTTAGACGTTGGACGGTTTTTAACCTTTGCAAGAAAGAGGAGGTGTTTATGAAAGAGTTAGGGTATTTTGAGAAGATCAGAAATATGGTGCCGGCGCGCACGATGGCTCTTTACACTACCCTGACAGGGACGTACTCAGTTTGGTGGGAAAAGTCGACCGATATTCCAGTCTGGGTACCCTTTGTCGTGATTGGTCTGTGTCTTGCTGCGCAGATAGCGATGGCAATTTCTGACGGGGTAGGCTGGCGGATGATTTGGGAAATCATTGCTTTTATATTATATGGACTTATTCAGCCGTTCTACGGAATTTTGGGGGTTTTTGAGGTGCCGGGGGTGGTGAATATAGTGTTGGGGCTAGTTGTGGCTGCCTACGTGTTTACCATTCCAAAAATTAAGGGTGCGATCAAACCCAGACCTACTGCTCGGTAGCAAATTATGGTCATCCGAAAAGTTTTCATAGTCTCTGATGAATTCACCTAATGGCGTCTCTGGCGATCTGTAGGGGCATCGTTTCTTTATCATTGTAAAGTTACTGTTAATGGGAATAAAGATCCCATGGCAAGGCCACGGGGTATTAGAGAGGTATATTCGAAAGTAGTACATGGAGTGATTTGAAAAGATGCGGCGTCTCGGATTGAAATGGGTGTTGCGAACATCCACCACTCAAGCACAAAGGAGAGCCGCCACGATGTAAGAGCATAGCAAAACAGAGCCAGAAGATCGAGACAGTCAGGATTCGCTCACGGACTTGATGCGGACGGGAGCGTAGCAACTTATTGCTCAGGCCTTAACGGGAGCTAGAAGTGGTCCCAAAAATCTGAACAGGCCGATAAGTGGATACGCTCTGCTAACCGTGGCATGATAGAGCCACCGATGAAAGGAGCGTAGACAATGGCAAGACGACCTCGACGGAACCATTCCCCCGCGTTTAAATCCAAAGTGGCATTGGCCGCGATCAAGGGTGAGCAAACCCTAACCGAACTAGCCCAACGCTTTGATGTCCACCCGAATCAAATCACCCAATGGAAGACTTTGTGCTTCTGTAACGCGCGGCAGGGGTGTTTGAGGGAGGAGAGTCAACTCAATCCCCAGTTGATGTGAAAAGCCTTCATGCCAAGATTGGGGAACTGACGTTGGAAAACGATTTTTTAGAAGGTGCGCTCACCAAAGTGGGCGTGCTGAGCGCAAGACGATGATTGACCGCACGCACCAGTTATCCATTACGAAACAACTCACGCCTTGGGGGTAAGTCGTGGCTGTGTGTATTATCAGCCTAAGCCGGGCTCTGAAGTGGAGCAGCGGCTCATGAACCGGATTGACCAGTTACATCTGGCATGGCCCTTTGCCGGGGCCCGGGAGCTCTTGCGACAGGAAGACTTGCTAGTTGGACGCAAGCATGTCGCCACGCTGATGCGACGGATGGGCGTGGAGGCACTCTACCGCAAGCCGCGGACGACACAGCGACACCCAACCCACAAAGTGTATCCGTATTTGTTACGGGATCTGGCCATTACCCGCGTGAATCAAGTCTGGGCCATGGATATCACGTACATCCCACTGGCAAAAGGCTTTGTCTATCTCGTGGCCGTGGTCGATTGGTCGACGCGCCGCGTCTTAGCCTGGCGTTTATCGATCACCATGGACGTCCAATTCTGCCTCGACGCCGTTGCGGACGCCTTTAGCCAGTATGGAACCCCGGATATCATGAATACCGATCAAGGCAGTCAGTTTACGAGTCATGCGTTTACTGAGTGCATCAAGGCGCAAGGGATTCGCCTGAGTATGGATAGTCGAGGGGCTTGGCGCGACAATATTTTCGTCGAACGCCTCTGGCGATCGGTGAAATACGAAGAGGTGTACCTCCATGCCTATGAGTCGGTCGCCGCAGCACGAACAGGCCTCACTCGCTATTTCCAGTTTTACAATAGTCGCCGCCCGCATTCGAGTCTTGCGGGACAGACACCAGATCAAGTGTATTTTCAACAACCGCCGCAGCCCCGAGCGGCCTAATTGAACCAGGAGCGATCCACTTATAGGAGCGCTATTACCTGTTCAAAGAAATGGAGCCACCTCTGCTGGCCCTTGCTCTTATTACAAGCCAATGGCGGGAAACTCTACTTATGAATTGTCCGCTTGACGGAAAGCTTATAACTAGAAACGGGTAAGTCTGAGAAGATGATCAGTTGGCGGCATTAGGCAATGGAGCTTTTTTATATATCCCGAGCACTCCAGGGTATATTCAGACGGGGTGTCGCCATTGTCCATCATGCCAGTCCTTAGGGTTCCACGACGACGGCGCCATTGATTGTCAATGTGGAGGTGCTGTCGACCTGAAACAAAGCGGCATTAGGTTCGATGGTTACGTTAGGCTGAGCATTTGGTGCAACGGCGAAGACATTGACATTGTTGGGCAAGACCACATTCTGTGTCACCCCGGCAACTTTGAGTGGTTGACCCTCGACCAGAAAGGGCGTATTGGCGCTGTTCACCAAGGTGCCGCACGCGCCTGTGCACAAATTATTAGTAATCGCAAGCGTATTGCTCCCATTGCCAAACACGCCCAAGGCATTGGCATTGAGGGTGAGTGCCGACTCGTTGTTTACACTAAAGAGCGTACCATTTTTAATGTCTAAGGTGCTGCCGTTGGTCAAGGAGAACAAGTAGCCATTGACGGTCGCTGTGGCGTTATTCAAATTTAGTAAATGACCATTTTGAATTAGTAAGTCAGAAGCATTCAGTGCCACCAATGCATCATTCAGTTGGAGTGAAGGGGTCGCATTGCCCGCTAGGTCGGCAAAGTGACTAGTGGTGGTCATTTCAGCTTGTGTCAATGCCAGGAGGGGAGCCGAGGCTTCTAATAAGGCCCCGTCCAGGGGTTTCGTGGACCGCGTCACGACCGCCGAGGTGACGGTGACTTCGGGAGTACGGCCCATTCCGTTCGCCATATCTGCATCCAAAAAGGCGGCATTCACATCAAGCAGCGGGCTCCCATTCTCTGGGCCGGTTAACTTGGCATCCAATACGCTTAAGAGGGCCTTATTGCCTCCATTCGTTTTAATGGTGCTTCCATCGTAGACACCCAGTAGGCGATCTTGCACCGTGAGGGCAGTGGGACCCGTTGGCCTATCGATGATTGCGAGAAGCGAGCCGTCAAAGGTTGCACCCAGTTGAGCGAGGACTCCCTCTGTGGCTGGAATATTGTTGTTGAAATAGTTGTTGGTTGCTTTGGTTGTACCAATAGTTGCGATAGTTTCACGATCCAATATCACACCGCCAATGAGTTCAATATTGGCCCCGGTTGCGGTGATAGCGGCTGTGACGCCATTCCCTGACTGACTAGGAATAGCCAAAGTTACGTCTTCATTGAGGAACTCTAAGAAACCATTGGGTTCATTTTCATTTTCTTCTGTTAGAATTTCCAAGAGGGTAGTGGCTGGTCCGCGTGAATCGTTTGCAAATTGTCCCAAGATTCCTCCAAAAAGAGGACCTCCGTTTAGTATATCCAACTGCACTCCTTTGGTCGTATTGCCAAAATTATCTTCTCCATTTCTAATTACAAAAGTACTATTCTCGGCCAAAACTTTCTTTGGGAGTCCTACTTCAAAAGTAGGTAACCCTGGATTTATTGGTTCAGGATTGATATCAATATTGGAAACTGTTGTTTCATTAAAACGCGGTTCTGGCCCGCGGACAATAAGTCTTTCCGCAGGTGCAACTTCACCATGAAAATTATTGGGTGTGCCACCCATCAGTATAAGTTCGCGCTCTACGGTAATATCGCTCGGAATGGCAATAGGAATACCATTAGAGAGAAGAGGTGGGAAATTTAGATTAGTTGATTGACCTGCTGCCTCATGCGCTGCAACACATTTTGCATCACAAGGTGAACCAGCCTCAAATGTTACGTTAGAACCGTCAATAACAAATGTCTTTTCGTCTATCACAATAGATTCGATAGGTTCCTTTTTGGTAAAGACTAAGCGAGCATTCTCTCCCCCGTTCACTTTCACTATAGCGAGGTTATCACTTAAAAAGGCAGGGGTAGTATCGCTGTTCTGCACAGAAAATCCGCCTCCAGTAGAGTTGATAGGAGATGTTGTACCCGGATTGGCTACAGTGCCAGTGCCAAAGAGGGTATTGACGAGGGTACTGGCCACTTGTACCCCTCCGGTGGCGCCATTGATGGCATTGTTACTGTCGTCTTGGGTGTTCGATTCGTCTTGCCCAGTCTTCGCCGCACCCGTCAACGCATGGCCAAGCGCCGTAGCCTGATCGACTTGCAAGGCGACGAGATGCTCTACGCCTGATTTGGGAGTGTTGGTATGAGCAGGACTGGCGATCACGCCGATTCTCAATGCATCTGGCAACTCAGGTTCTACGATGGCGAGGGCTTGGCCGGGTTGTCCTGTTTGTAGCATCACTTTCTGCCCGGCTTGTAGAGTAAGCTCTAGCCGGCTAGAGCCTACTTCCGAAACCTCTACGGTACCTTCTTCAACATGAATAACATCTCCACTGGTTTTCGCAGCAGCGATTACAGGCGGAGGGGCATAGGTTACCAGGGAGACTTTACCATCTGAATTGGGAGCGTAGGCTAGAGCTGGCGCGGATGGGGACACGCTGACCCGGACAATGCTACCCTGCGTGGTGACCTGGTTGGTGGGCGTCTGAATTATGAAGATGCCCTGGTCTTCAAGCGCCGCAGCTGAAGTAACGGCTCGGAGAATCCCTGTCTCCAGGTGTACCGTTGTCTGCTCCGGGCTCACATTGCGGAGCTCTACTTGGGTGTTCGGCCCCATTGTGAGTACGGCATGCTTACCGATGAGCATATCGGCCATCGCACCTTCTCCTGTCACGACCTGCTCGCCGACAGTCACGGCCTCACCGAACTTGAGAGCTCTCGGCCCACGGGTAGCCACAGCGGTGACCGTCCCGTTACTCATCGCGGCTATGCGCACTTGGGTGTGGCCGTGGACCTCAATGCCGCGGGGCTCCGCTGCCCACAAGATTGAGGGAATGAGTAAAACGGTCATCAAGCCAACAACGCCTTGCGCATGGACGAAATGAAGCCTGTGCATTGGGAGCCCTCCTTAGTTCCGCTGAAACAATCGCATGATTTTTTATTTTTTTCTTGATTCTTTTCGCGATTCTGGTAATGATAGGCGCTAGTGGTTTCTTTATATAAGTCTGGCAGCGCAATTATTGGAACAAGTCGATCATATCGACAGATGCGAAATAATTCAATTCTTAATTTTCGGGGAGGTGAGTCGCATGCACGTACGCTTTCAGAGCCAGAACCGGTTTTCATTCCTCATTGTAATCATGAGTGTGTCATTTATTCTGATGACCGGTTTTTGGTGTGGCACCTCTCTCGCATCAAACACTCCACAGGCAGATGCTGAAGTTCTGGTTGCTCGAGGGGTGATGGCGTATGACGATCATCGATATGAGGACGCCCGACGCCTCCTTTCCCAGGCTCGCGATTTACACCCTCAAGATGCGAGAGGGCTCTACTATTTAGGGTTGACCCAACTTGCTCTCAAGAATCCATCTGAAGCAATCACGGCTCTGGAGTCGGCACGAGCCCTTGAGCCTGCAGATTCTGCCATTGGCTATCAATTGGGTGTGGCCTATTTCACCGAGGGCCGTTATGACGATGCGACTCCATTGTTGGAGACGGCCTATCAGAGTGATCCTTCTAGAGAGAATCTTGGGTATTACGTGGGGGTGAGTCGGTATCGAAAAAAAAACTATGAACAAGCCATTGAGGCGTTTAATGCGACCACGTCCTCTGATCCTCATGTGCAACAGTTGACCACGTTTTATCGTGGTCTGGCACTTGGAGTGTTGGGGCTCTCTGAGGAAGCTTCTGCAGAATTAGCACAATTAGAGCAAACTGATGCAGGATTGCCGTTTAGCGGGCCCGCCCTGCAAATCCAACAAGCCATTGCAGCCAAAAGAAAAAGTAATGAAACGAATAGGTTGACCCTACAAATCAGTGCCGGTGGATTCTATAGTGATAACGTAGCTGTAAATCCCCGCGATGCCACTACCCCGGACCCGTCCACCAATGCTCTGATTGCCTCTTTGCGTAGTCGGAAAACGACGTCTCCCGGATTTCTTGGATCTTTAGTGGCCAACTATGCGTTCTATCGTGAGGGACCTTTTGAGGCCACTGTGAACTATTCCTTTCTTCAAACGTTAAATTTCAATGACGATCTGGATGAATTTAATATTCAGAGTCACAAACCAGGCATCAGTGGCTTTTATCGCGGAGTTTTCCACTCCATTCCGTTTCAGGTTGGCGCCCACTATAGCTACAACTATATCTTTTTAAAGGATGCAGGCTTTACTTCAACACACAGTCCGATGTTCACGACCTCTCTTGTTCCTCGGTCATTTGAGGTGCCTGTTTTAGGCACCGTGGGAAACCTCACCAGTGGATTATTTCGGTGGCAAAGGAAAGAGTTCTTTCGCGAACCAGCCAATGTGGATTTTCGTTTTAACAGCGAACAGCGTGACGCCTACAATACGACGTTTGGAATCGTTCATGCCTTCCGACTTGCGCAAGACAAACATATTGTGAGGGCTGGCTATCAATATGATAATGAGAGTGCCAAGGGTACCGCTTTCTCTTATAGAGGACATCGGTTTCAGGCGGGTGTACAAACAGCGCTGCCCTTCGCTGGACTTATTGCTCGCTATGATTACGATGTGCATCTTCGAGACTATAAGAATACTCAAACTCTCTTCCGAGATGACAACGGGAAGTTGAGTAAACGTGACGATACTCAACATACCCATACGGTTCAGTTGGTCTATCCCTTCGCTGATCATTGGTCGATGACGGCACAATATCAGCATGTGTTCAATAAGAGTGATGTTCCACTGTATGACTACAAACAAAATATCTTTACGGGTTTAATGACCTGGGCCTTTTAGCGTGAGAGTTGTCGGGTCCGACATGATTCAGTTTTGGACGCAAGTTGTGGAAGGTTGGGAAATCATTTGCTCTCCCCAAATCACTCTATCCCTTCATCGATGGGTGTTTGTGATCACGCTTCTCTTATACATGCCTTTATCTCCGGGGCTTGGGATAAATTTAGTTGCTGCCGAACCCAATTCGCAATTACAAGAAGCCTCCGAAGCTCACAAACAGGCTGAGAGACTTTTCAAAGAAGGGCAATTTGTCCAGGCATTGGCATTGGCAAAGGAAGCCGTAACCCTGCGTGAGGAAATTCTTGGACCCAATCATGAAGACGTGGCTGAAGACTTGACCACTCTGGGAATGATTCATGGCACATTGATTCAGCTTCCTCAAGCTACGACTCTCCTTGAACGAGCTCTGAGAATCTATCAATCATCAGCAGTGCCCAGTGAACAGCTCATCGGAAAGGGCCTCACTAATCTTGCCACGGTACGGTATGCTGCTGGAGATTTTATTGGAGCGATAGACCTTCTCGAACAGAGCCTGGAAATTCGAGAGCGAGTGCTCAGTCCCTCACATCCTGATGTCGCGGTTACGCTCAGTCATTTTGCCATTGCCCTCCGAGGGGTGAGCCGCTTAGAGCAAGCACGGGATTTTGTCCAACGAGCAATCACCATACTGCGAGGTACGAATCCGCCACGGCTCGTAGATTTAGCGATTGCGGTAAATGTAGAAGGTAATATTTTAGCGCGTTTGGGAAAATTTGAGGAGGCACGTTTACGTCTTGAAGAATCGTTACATCTTTTCGAGCAGGCTTCAGGACCGGAACATCCTGATATTGCCGGGGCCCTGGCCCAACTCGCTATGCTTGAACGAAAACAAAGAAATTTTGTTGCAGCCTTGCCACTACTCAATCAAGCGTTGCGGATTACCGAACGCAGTGTTGGAAAACATAATCCAGAAGTTGCCGGGATTTTATATGAAATTGGTCTCGTAGAACTGGCCTTAGGCCGGATAGTCAAGGCTCAGGGACGCTTTGAACGATCGATCGCAATTCAGCATGCCACAGTGGGTTTAACCCATCCATTTACCGCACTCTCGCTCATCGAGCTCGCTGAAATAAAGAGTCGAGGAGGGGAACGTACTGTTGCTAGCGAGTTGCTGCACCAGGCTCTTCAGATTCAGAAACAGTCTCTTGGGCATGAGCATACGTCTGTGGCTCAGACCTTGACTCGACTAGGATACTTGGAAGCCCAAAGTCATGATTTGTCTTCTGCCAAATCACACTTTGGTCGGGCTTTACAGATTCGCAAGAAAACCTTGGGGCCTTTTCACCGCGATGTCGCGACCAGTCTCCTGAATCTTGGTCGAGTTGAACATGCGATGGAGCACTACGGGCCAGCTCGCAAATTATATGAACGTGCTCGTCTCATCATTCAGAATCAACAGGGGTTGAATCCTGGGCTTGATGATGATGCGCTGAGCCGGATTTGGAAACAGGACATGAAAGGGCTTCAGGATTATGCTCTGCTTCTGGCTACCTTGGCCCAGACTTCACAGCCTAGTCTTGAGCAGCAATCTGCTGTGACGGATGGATTTATAGTCACACAGCAGGCTCGTGGCTGGCTGATGCAAGCAGCAGTAGCCAACATGCTCGCACAACAAACAGTGGAAAGAGCTATAGACAGAGATCTTATAAAGCAAGTTGAAGAATTAAGAAGAAAACGGCAAGCCTTATGGACTCGTTTGAACCAATTGTATGGGCTACCTGAGGGGCAACGATCTCTTCTAGAGTTAACGAATGCAAAAAACCAACTGGATGATGTGCAACATCGTCTCACGCAAGCAAACAAGCAGCTGAAAGAGAAGGCGCCGCGTTATGCAGAGTTATCTCAACCTGAGACTCTAGGTATTAACGATGTTCATGTGTTACTGAAGGACCATGAAGCACTTATGAGTTTTTATACTCTTGGTGATCGGGTTCAGATCTGGCTCCTTCGTGCTGGACATTCTATATCTTATCACCAGGTCAAGATCTCGCGAGAAAGCCTCATCAAGCAGGTCAAGAAGATTAGGGACAGTCTTGTCTCAAGACATCAGCCCTACGATGTGGAGACTGCCTCAGACCTTTATCAACTGCTTTTCGCCCCCATCGCTTCTTCCCTAGATAAAGTCAATCATCTCATTTTGGTCCCAGATGATGTGCTGCTTCCTCTCCCATTTGCTGCATTGGTTACTCATTCTACTCAGAAAGAATTTATTCGCTTAGATCAACGCTTTCGTAGTAATCAGAGTCTGACTTCTGAAGATCTTATTGCATATGCCAAATTACCTTGGCTGGTCAATTCCTACCCACTAACAATCTTGCCCTCAACCTCTGCGCTTAAATTTATCCGGCAGGACATGGCAAATCATGAAGAGCAGGTGGAACCGTTTCTTGGATTCGGCGATCCTGAACTGCGGGGAACGGGCAATCGTCGCGGGGGAGGTATGATGTCGAGTAGAGGAATGAGTCTGGATATTGATGCCTTGCATACCCTCAATCCTTTGCCAGGAACACGAGCAGAATTATTGACCATGGCGGCGATCCTGAAGGTTAATCCAGATAATGCTGTGTTTCTGGGATCCCGTGCAACTGAAACAGAAGTGCGACGGCTGAATGACAGCGGACGTCTGGGTCAAGCCAAGGTACTTGCGTTCTCAACTCATGGTTTATTAGCCGGAGAAATTAAGGGAGTGACTCAACCGGCCCTAGTCCTCACTCCCCCTCGTCTCCCTAGCAAAACTAATGATGGCTTGTTATCCATGGAAGATATTCTACAACTGCGGCTTCCTCATACAGATTGGGTGGTTCTCTCGGCATGCAATACGGCTGGAGATGATGGAAGCGGAGAGAGCTTGTCAGGTTTGGCACGAGCCTTTTTCTTTGCAGGGGCCAAGGCCTTATTGGTTTCTCAGTGGAGTGTAGATGATGAAGCGACAAAAATACTCATGAGTGAAATTTTTAAACGATACGGAGGTGTGCCTTCACTCCCCCCAGCTCGTGCCCTTCGTGAGGGGATACTGGCATTATTGAAGAAGGCAAGCAACGAACCAGGCTTTCATTTTTTGGCCCATCCCTATGCCTGGGCAGCTTTTTCGCTTGTTGGAGAAGGTGCCAGAAAAGATATTCTATAAACTACGGCTTGAGTTTCTTTTCCTAAGATCCTTCCAAAAAATTTCCACATAACGATGTTTATTTTTGTTGTCGAAGGCATACTGAAGGTGAATCACATCATCCCTACGATTCATTCACTGAATGACTCGTTTCGCAAGGTGGAGAAAACACAGAAGGTTTTCTCCATGAATTCTGACTTTCTTTGACGAGATATAGATCTACCATCAATTTGCAACCATTTTTGAAGATCAAGATCCGATGAGAGACTGCCCTTAGTAATCTGTATGAAAATAATTTGACAAGGTTGACCATGAATTCTTTCGGCAAGTTTTGGTGAGCCAAGCAATGCCACAGAACACTGCTGAAACAATTACAATGCTGACTTGTTGGCCTCTGAACGTTCAGACAAATATCCAACTAGATACGACTTTATCTCTTTAGATACATTTGTCATACCTTTGCCGTATTGACTTAAAAAACATCCTGTTGCCAAAAATTTTTAACTATTACAATGAATTTTTCAATATTAAGAAAAGTATTTATTTTTCAATCTCTTATGTCACCTCTGTTGTTGAGTAACAAAAGTTAGTGAATTAATGTTTCATTAAGTATGTCTTATTGGCACTGATGTTGCCTCTGAAGAGTAATGACAGAAAGAGAAGCGGAGAGAGTAGAGGCTTTACCCATTGCAAACCTTAATATTGGCACACAAATACATAAAGAAGTCTCATTGCTTCTGTCCGCGTATCAAAAGCCATAATTAAAAGGAGAATACTATGGAAAACATTTTTATTATCACCTTTCTTTTTTGGCCAGTGGTCGTGTTGATCTGTGCTGGTATCAATATGCTAATCAGTTGGACGTTCAGTTGGAGTGAGCTCCTCTTTGATCTAGGTATCGGCTTTATTGCGGGGTATTTTTTGTTTGCCGGGGCCCATCCTGGAGCGAGTGGAATTGAATTGTTCTTTTTCATATTCTCTCACGGATTGCTGGCGTTAATTTGGGCTGTAGATGGAGCATTTGTTGATCCAACAACATTTATATGGATCATGGCTGGTGTGCGAATAGGCACGACCATCTGGGCTGCGGGTTGGGACTATCTCTCGGTAAAGTTTGGTGCGCGATTACATTGGGCTCCATTTTTTTTCGCATTAGTTGTCGCACCTGCGAAAATGATGTTCTCTCTGGTCACTTCAGCTATTGGGTTGCTCATTTGGCTGGTAGGATTGGGGTGGGCAATTGCGGGGAAAGGAAAAGCTGGATTTGCGGGGGGGATATTATATACTGAGTTTTTCCCTAAAAAAAGTGGTTATCATGCGACTACCGTAGGCTGGACGGTACATACCTGGTTTGGGAAGACACCATTCAAGCATGAGCTGTACCACACACGACAATATATTTACATGGGCGATTGGCTGATCCCCTTCTGGTGTTTGGGTACACTCTGGGGTGTCATATCGGCAGCGATCTCAAGTAAACATGAAGTCAGTACTCAAACAGCATTTGGAGCGTCGACGTCTGATGAAGTCGGCAATCCTATAGAAATTGCAGCCTATCGTTTAGAAGCGTAAAGCCATTGGTTGAATTTAGGTAAAACAAATTTATATGGGGTTTAGAAATGTTTGCGCCTATTCTTATGGTAGGAGAAACAATTTCCTGATCAAGTTAAAGCTTATTGGCAGTTCTGAGGAATATTACTTGGAAAATTTCTCTTCTTTAATGTAGTAAGTGCTAGCATCAAATTTTTTGAACACATCTGCCTTTAGATATATCCTCATCTATTGGTTCTTGTCAGTCGAACTCGAAATTTTGTGTAGAGTTAAAACCAACTATGAAAAAAGGGGAGAGTCTTTGGTTCTTTTACTTCTTCTTTGACAGCCTCTTTTACTGCTCTGGTTTTCACTTCCGCGTGACGCATACTACTCGTTGCCGCCACTCCTGCACTGTTAATTCCTGCTGCCATGGTAAAGATAACCAAAGAATTAATAATATACAAAATAATTCTTTGGAGAAGAGGCATCTTCTTGTCAGAAAAAACCATCATTCCAAACATGAAACTGACAACTAAAGCCGTTAAGTGCCCAGGCCAACCGAATTGAGTGGCTAAGGTTCCACTAACCATGGTGGTCGTAGAGCCAAATGTTCCTGGGGCAAGCATGCCTTTTGGATTCAGATAGTCTTTCATCTGTGCCTCACGAAAAATTGTAGGTATTCCTTCTTGAAAAAATAGTTACGGTCGGTGTGAGGGAAAACATTTGCAATTACTTTAAGGTTGAAGTCCCACTTCTTTCAACCCACAATGTGTTTTCTGATTGCAAATTGTGCTGAGCGCTTTCACTCCAGGCTGTCCGCCAGGCTTTAGTGCTTCCACTTTCGTGCGCCGATAGCGCCAACAGGCTTTCCGTTTCATATTCTTTCTATCCCACCGTTTCCAATCTTTTTTATATTTAATTAATTGATACTCTACTCCTGTATCAGCCTTAATAGGAGGCCCGGGCCCACTACCTCCACCGTCCCATCCCATAGAGCCCCATGCAATTCTCTTTAACGAATCAATGACCATTACGGTATGTCCGTCGCCACGTTTGTTGTCGCGGTAGACTAGGATATCACCAAGCTGTAGGTCAGGATCGTCGATGCAACTATCAAATTCTTGATTCATCAAGGATTGTTTCCCAACCATTTGGGCAGTGGGTAAGTATTGATTTGTTTCGTTGTAACGAAGTCCGGCGCGAGTATACGCAAACCACATAGCTCGTGAACAATCAATCCCAAGTGCGAGATTTTTTGCATCAGTGGGTTCTTTCCATGCATGTTGTTTATATCCAATCCCGTCGGTACCAGATGCTATAGCTAGAGAATCTGCAACTTTCAATACTTTATAGAGTGCTGTTTCTTGATCATCTGGGAGATACGGTCGAATATCAAAATGCTTAATCGTATACTCGCGTGAGGTTATTCCATTTGTTGTGCGTAAGTCAGGTTTAAGAAAACGTTGATTGGCCTCAACTCTCATTGGCACAGAACTGAGTGTCCAAGTGGAATCTTCGTTGTTTTCTTCCTCCTGGATGGTTTCTTCTTCTACCTGTACCACCCCTCGGGTTGTTGGTTGAAGATAACGATAAAGTGCGCGGTGCAGTCCACTTTTTGGAAGGGATGTCGTACGAGTTTTTGCGATATCCGTGAGCTGGTGCCAGGCGACAGGGTTAGTCTCTTGTGTGCCAAATACCAGTACGCGGTCTTGAACATCTAGAGGTGGAGCTGCTCGAAACGTTTCGTGACGCCCTTGAAAGGTTACGGCTTCACCGGGTTTAAGGCGGACTGTTCGCCCATCAAAGGGAAAACCAAAAATGCTGCCATCAGTTGAAAGAATAATGCCTCCAACAAGAAGGGGAGCGGGTGATTTTTCTGATAAAGTCACATGAACGTTCCATGCATGGCACAAGGGAATGACTTGTTCATTATTAGGTTGGGCTTGTTCCCAAATACCATCTGCACAAGCATTCTGCTTCTTTGCTGGAACCAATTGAACTTGCAGGGTTTCATTGTCTAAAAAATCTGAGCCTGGTTCTCCCTGGAGCTGTAGAAATGCACGTTGTCTGGCATGTTGCCAGAGGTTGGCGGAGATCTGGCTTTCTTTTGTGTAAGTATTTCGAATAGTATTTTCAGGTCCAAGAAGTTGAATCTGCCCATTGTTTGCCAAACGCAATTCAAAATCTCCTGGGCCTTCAGTAAGTTCCACCAATTCCAGTGCTTCAGAATTTTTGTTAATAGCTGCGCGAAGTCTTACTGCATTCTTTTTGGGTATTCCTCCTGGTTCTTTTTCGGGACGAAGGCGAACTTTTATCTTAAGGAATTGATTGGCAGGGCGGATGAGTACGGCCAGGTCACCCTCAAGAATGGCTGGGGCCTCAGGGGGCACAGAAGAAATATGTGCTGTCGCATTCAAGCCAGTTATGTCCGTGATCACGATGGTGGCTTTAGCTTTCCCTGGATCTTGCGTTGTTGCCATGGTTGCAGCTCCATCATAGATGCGCAGTTCAGCCCCTTGCCCTATTCCCGGGATAGGCGCTCCACCAATCTTTATGGCATTCTTATGACGTGAGATAACTTCCCAGGCAATTGGCCGAGAGCGTCCTGGATGGCCAAAGACGGGCCGATCAAGGTTTCCCTGAAAATAGGCAATTTGGTAACTTCTTGCGCTGACAAGCGGTGGAATTTGTCGAGCCGCTTGAGCATAGGTGAGGGGTTGGTCATGAACTTTGGAGAGTACTTGCAAGAGAGCATCTGTAAAAATTCCACCGCCATCAATTTCCAACGCGGAGGTCCCATCACTTGCTGCGGTAAAAACCACTAGCCCAGGTAGAGTCTCAGGTACCCACCCAGTTTCTCCGTCGCCTTCGATGTCGCTGGTTGACGGGTTTGACTCATCTTCGTCATCGTCAACGGTTTCAATGAAACGAGCTATGCCAGTCCCTGCATTTGCCGCACGGGTGGCGGTTCCCGAATTACATGAATCTAAAATCACGGTTATATTCTGAGTTTTTTTATGTAGTCGAGCCAACATGAGATTGAACTCATCATCAAGCAAATCAATGATGCCATCTGTGCGGGAGTCATGAAGGACAAAGGTCTCATCATACATATCTGGTTCGTCTTCATTCTTATCTCTCTTCCGTGACCCATGCCCAGCATAGAAAAACACTGCGACATCATTTTTTCGAGCTCGCTTGATAAGTGCCTGTTCAAAAATCTGTTTGACACGTTTCGTGGTGGCTTGTTTATTTAACAACAAACAGACATTTTGTTTTGGAAACCCATACCCGTCTTTCCCGGTCAAGAGATCATAAAACCGTCGAGCATCGTTTGGCGGTCCATCAAGATCAGGAATATCTGGATTTTTATAGTCACCAATACCGAGTATGAATGCAAGGCGTCGAGAACCATTGGTTGCAATAGCCTTTCCCAGAAAACAATTTTCGATCTCGTGATGTACTGTTATTTCGCCAGTCGTACTACTCTCTTGTGCCATACTGGTTGTCCCATCACCTTCACCTCCACAATTTGATAACAAGAGCAACAATAGGGGGAGGACTGTTATGGTTATCCATCGAATCAGGGATCTTGAGGGAGACATGGACACACTCACTTGAAAGGATCGGTTCGTCTTAACATGTTAGGCATCTATTGTGCTGTAATTCCAGATTCATCTGTTAATAGGCTGGAATTTTTTGCTGAATCTCTCGCGTGTTCCATTTTAAATCGTTCAAGACGTATATCTAGCGTTAATGAATAAAAAAAGCAAGAAGGAAAAGTTCGAATATATTATTCATGTGTATTTAATGGATCTTAGCAAACTCTATTCATGAACTGTCCATTTGACGGAGAAGTTTACAGTCTAGCCTACACCTCATGAAAAATTTGTATCTGAAGATGCCAAAAAGTGTACATTCGGATACATAGTTCAGCATCTTTCCTCTGACTCCATTGCTTTCCCATTCTTAAAATTCTTGGTTTTTCAGATTCGATACTGATTTCTTTGGCCTTTCTGTTTTTCAAGGGCTTGGTACAAATCCTGCTTATATAAAGGATCACTACGCCTATTGCACATTTATCATGAAATATGATGTGCAATGTTCAACAATTCAAATATGAGGAGACGGTATTATGAGTAATCAAATTTCTCAATCAACAACTCAACGATTTCTACTAGGTGGTGTGTTTGTGGTCGGTGGTTCTTTGTTGATGGCGAATTGGACGGAAGCAGCTGAAGTGGCATACGCATGGGCGAATAACCCAACTGCCACTCATTACACGGCCCCAGGAAATTACAGTTATAACGCTGGGCAGGCAGTAAAAATTACTCGGCAGGATATCGGGAAATATCAAGTCAAGTTTGGGCGCGTCGCTAAAGCTGGTGGCACAGTCCAGATTTCTGCTTATGGTAAACCAATTGGTTATTGCACGATTAAAAATTGGAGCGGTGGCACCGTGAATGTTGGGTGTTTTAATGGGAGAAATCAACCGGCTGACAGACAATTCTCGATTTTAGCCGTAAAAGGGAAAGGAGCAGAGAAGCACAAACTTTCCTATGCCTGGTTACAAAGTGGCAATAAGGTATCTTATACCGCCAGTCCGAATTACCGTCTTGGCAGCGGCAGTATGAAGGTGAGCCGTTCTGCAACAGGTCGGTATAATATTGATCTTGGTTCAAGTGTTCGGAATGAAGCTACATTGCTAGCCAGTGGATACGGTGGGCGCAGCCATTGTGGGATTGTAAACTGGGGCAGTGGCAAAGCTAATGTAATCTGTAATAACACAGACGCTCTTGCCGTGGATAGCCCCGCGACTGTTCTGGCAATTACGAAGGGATGGCCGGGTGCCAGCTTTGTTTGGAATAGCTCACCTGCTGGAAAGGTTAACTCCAATTATAGTCATTCAAGTGACGGAAGATCACAATCGGTCACAAAACTATCTGTCGGTCGTTATCGGGTCGTCTTGGGACCAGAGGCCAATTCAGGCGGAAACATTCAGGTGTCGGCGTATGGATCGGGTGTGACTTGCTGGCCAGAAAGGTGGGATGGAGGTCAGGTTACTGTGCGTTGTGCCAAAGGTAAGAAATTGAGTGATTCAACATTTGTTGTGCTTGGCCTGAAAAAGAAAGTCCGCGTACAACAAACTAATCTAAGGGAAGACTGTATTCCCTTTAATCCGTCTCGGGTGGAAGTCGTTCAACGAAACGGCCGCTGGAAAATTGTTGAAGGCTCGCATTGGATCTTTGATTTTGCCGGGGACCGACATGAGGCAACTCGTAGCCTGGCTATCATTAAAAACTACAAAATGGATCAAGTCTGTTATGTTGGGCGCCCCAATCCTTCAATGACGTATTTGCTGGTGAACGGCTCAGCTCCATCCGGAGGCGTTGCTGGGGAAGATTGTATACGCTTTAATCCGGCTCGGGTGGAAGTCGTTCAACGAAACGGCCGTTGGAAAATTGCAGAGGGCTCGCATTGGATCTTTGATTTTGCGGGGAACCGACATGAGGCAAATCGTAGCCTAGCTATCATCAAAAAATACAAGATGGGTCAAGGCTGTTATGTTGGACGGCCTGATCCAAGCTTTACATATTTACGGAGTTAGTACTATTTAAAAAGAAAGCTCCGGAATGAAATGGCTTAAGCAAAAGTTCTCATTTTGCCATTGGTTTTTAGGCGGTCCCGCCCTTTGGGCGGGGCCCTCACTTTATTGGACTAATATATTTTTTAAAAATAAGTAAGCATGTTAACGAAATACAATCGTGACAAAATCAAAGTCCTATAGCTACATCTGCCAAATTTAATACAATTAGATAACTAATGAAACGGAAAAACAAAAAAATGATCCTTGCCCTGAACACGAATGCCTTGCTGGACATGTATGTTGCGCGCTGATATTTCGACAAGGACTATTGGATTCAATTTTCCATTAATAAATACTTGAAACGTAAATCTGTTCTTATAATAATGTCGATCTTCATTTCAGATCTCTTCATATCATTTTAAAATGCTTGTTTTTATTTCCTATCTTCTTTAGCATGTTGTTGAAGAGTGGAGAGCATTTATACTGCATGTAGTCTCAACCTTGAGTATGGTTAAGAATTGATGGGCAAGGGATAGGAAACCTTTCTGAAATTTTCCTGGAGGACAATCTGTCTAAAATTTACCATAGATAAAATCATCATAAAGCTAGGGAGGGTGGTATGATGAAGTATTTTCAAAGATGGAATTGTATTCTTGGGTCTGGTGAGCAGAAAGGATTTTCTGACAAAATATGCGATTGGTTTCTAAGGCCTGGTTATTCATGGTTGTTGATCAGCTACCTTTTCCCATTAATCACTTTCCCAGTGAGTGTATCGAATAGTTGGGGTGCGGAGTTTAAATCGGTGCCTAAAGGCCCTGTTGCTCCGATTCTTGAAACCCAAGTTATCGTTCGCCCCAAGGGTAAGCCTAGTCCGCATTCCTTTGAATTTCTTGTGTCTCAAGTTGGCCAAGCATTTCTTACCATCGTGAACGGCGCACAAGTAAGTGACATTGGGAAACGGCGTGTGACAGCCGTGAAGATTGTGTTGAATGGTGTCACACTCGTTTCTCCACAAGTGCTAAAAAATCAAGGCAATCCAGTACAAGTATGGCGTGTTCCCTTATTACAAGGGACAAATCGATTGCAGGTCGAACTTGCAGGGAAACCTAACAGTAGGATCTCTGCGCGCATTGATGCCCCGGCGGACCACATTGTGCTCGAGCCTATTGCTAACGCGGGAGTTGAGGGAGAACCGCTTCGAGCTGTGGCTACAGTAACCGGGTTAGGCGTGCCGGTGCCGGATGCGCACGTGCGCTTTACGGTGGTGGGCACGGATGTAGAGCAAACCTCGACAACGGATTCATCTGGTACCGCTGCAGCGTTTCTTGAAGATGTCACGGCGGAGGCAACGACCCTGCAAGCCACAGTCGTAGGGACCTCTCCAACACTACTGGCCAAGGCTCCCATCGCTGTACTCAGCAACCGAGGGCTTCTTCTGACGCAGCGTCCTGAGATCTTGCGGTTGGTATCTGGGGAGAGTGACTTGTTGGAGTATCAGCTTGATATTCGAGCCGTTGAAGGTGTGCATGATCAGATTAGCCTGTAGACTGTCGT
This sequence comes from Nitrospirales bacterium, assembly GCA_965223635.1. Taxonomy (GTDB): domain Bacteria; phylum Nitrospirota; class Nitrospiria; order Nitrospirales; family UBA8639; genus Nitrospira_E. The sequence continues at coordinate 230,962 of OZ245007.1, read as the reverse complement.
CACGCCTAGTGATGGTGGGCTTAAGGTTGTTCCAGATTTTCCTGTATTAGGGATACAGGTGACCGAAGCCGGCCAGGTTCCCGTGACGACCAAAGTTGTAGCAGAAACTCCGGGTTCGTACCGCGTGATGACCACGGCAACTAATATCGATACGGGCGAGAGCTATCAGGTGATATTGCCGGTAGATGTTGTAAGCCCCAGCACGCCGGATCCGCTGGTGCTGGGAATTCCGTTGGCACACCCCTCAGGTATCAAGCCGGCCACCCCGCATACGGTGATCTTTCGGGCACAGGCCGATGGTACCTCGACTCCACCGGACCTCTTGTTTCTCGACGAACTCGACCTCACGGGCCAACCGCGTGAACTCAGCATTGCCGAGCTTCATGATGACGGTAATGGTGTAGACACCGAAGCTGGGGACCACATCTACAGCGGCATCCATGAGATCAATGGTCCGGCCTCGGAGCTACGTTTTCGTGTACGAGCGCCATACTTTGGTGAGATGGTGGTGTCGGGGGCAACCACGTTCTTAATTACACCAGTTCCGCGGAATACTCGCCCATCTGACCCTGACCTGTTGGTGCCTGTGCCCGACACACGATCGCAGATCTTTGCCAATGAAGTGGAGATCCAAGTGCTTCCTGGCACGCCGCCGGAGGACGTGGAAGAGATCGCAGCCTCGATCAACGGAACGGTCGTTGGAGTGATTCCGCCTTTGCGCCTCTATCTACTCGAATTTCCAAATGTGGGTAGCGCCAATGGGGTCTTTGAGGCCGTTGCCACGCTTTCCACATTCTCCCAGGTGGAGCGAGCCACGCCCAACTACGAAGTCCTCGACGCCGCTGTTCCTGACCCCTGTGACCCCTCCTCTTGTCCCAATGACGGGGCTGGTCAATGGTATCTGAACACCATTGGGGCGCAGCAGGCATGGGACATTGCCGGAGGTGGAAATGCTAATCACAAAGTTGCTGTCATTGATGAGCCTATGAAGTGTGGCCACTTGGATCTAGAGGGTCGCTGCACGACAATGGGGACCAATGAGCACTCAACGCAAGTGGCGGGTCTCATCGCCGCTAACGCCCACAATTCACAAGGTATCGCAGGGCTTGCCTGGAATACCATGTTAGAGTCTCAGAACGTGGTTTTAAACAGCAATTGGACCTTGAAGGCTGCCATTATGGGTACGAGTGCGTTAGTAAAGGTGGTGCATATCCCTCAAAAAGTTAACATCTCTGTCGAGGCTAATGCAGGTACTTTGAAACAGGCCATCTGTAACGTTACGGAGGCGGGGAAACTTGTCGTCGTCGCCGGGGGGGATATCGTGACCGAGTCAGATGAGGCTGATTTGTATCCAGCACGCTTCAACCTGAACTCTACGTGTACTATTACTGGAGGAGCGACTGGGCCCATGAATGGGCATCTTCTAGCTGTGGGCGCTGTAGATCAATCAGATAAGCGAGCAGATTGGGGGGTGAAAAAAAGTAGCGACGCGGCATATCTGGACCTTTATGCTCCTGGCACAGACATTCAGACGCTTACCACCGACGACCCGAGCGGTGTTACGTCGGTCACGGGGACCTCCTTATCTTCTGCGTTAATTGCTGGAGCAGCGGCGGTGTTGTCGGCACACGACGACTTTGCCACGCCATCAGGTCAAACACGCGCTCAAGCCGTCCATGATCGGCTAAAAACTACTGCTATTATTACGGCATCGGGTCTTGCACGCCTCAATCTTCAAGCGGCTGTGAATGTAAATAAGGCCCCCATTGCTCACCCAGGAGATGATCGGACGGTTTCTTATCTTTCCACTATTACCCTAGATGGAAGTGAATCTAGTGATCATAACGGTGATGCCCTGACTTATAGTTGGGCGTTTACCGCTGTTCCAGCGGACAGCACGGCAACTCTTTCCAATCCCAACACAGAGAATCCGACATTTGTGGCAGATCGTGTCGGGACCTATACCATTGAGCTTATTGTGAATGATGGGACACTATCTAGTGCACCCAATACCGTGACCATCACTGTCCCCTCTGCGTTAAGTACGGTATGTCAAGGTCTTTTAGTAGGGGCAGCTTGTGGTACATCCGACAGTGGTACATGTGTAAGTGTAAGGTTCTTTGTTGGATCTTCAGGTGGAGAGGCAAGTGCAACTCAGGCTTCTCGGATTTTGCAAGCAGAAGGAATTACCCTTTCATTCTCTAATGCCCCATTACTTACCGATGTAGGCTCTCTAGCATGCGTAGGTTGGCGGTCTGATATTGGTACAGGTGGAAATCTTACGGGTGCGGAATGTCTAGTTGATCTCCTAGGGTCTCCCTATCAGACGCAAAATAATCGACCAACGCAATGTAATTTTGATGGATTTCCCTATGAGGTCGTTGCTCCTTAGATCTATGCCTATTGTCATAGGGTAAAGATTTTTCTTTCAAGGCTATTTCATTAATGGACATTAGAAAGTGAGTAAAATATGTTGGAAGATTTTGGCCTGGTGCCGTAGATAGATTAAGTTTTTCTTATTTTTATTTTTTGCTGAGAAGAGGTGACAGATGAGCAACTTTATTAATCGTCGGAGATACAATGCCTTTTTATTCCTGTTGGGACTTGGAGTAGCAATTGTTTCACTACCTCTATATGTTCACGCACAATCCCTTAATGACGCCGTTGCTAATCAACTTCGGACAATAAACGGTATACCGTGTTTCAATCTAAGACAGCCCGCCCGCCCCTTGAGTGACTTCGAAGGGGGGCTCCTTCAGATTTGCAGCCGAGCCGCGCAGCAGAGCAGCTCACCGGCGGCAAACTCTTCTGGAGGTGGTGCTGCCACACCGACAAGGCTTTCTAGTGTGATACAACGGCGTTTAAATCATCAAAAAGGGGACGAAAAACAAAGTACTGTGTTTGCTTTGAGAGATCAGTGGAGTCTGTTTGCTTCGGTCGAATACGAAGGATTAGATCGTGACGTAACCGCTAGACAGGACGGTTTTAATTCGCGAGTCTTGCGGTTAACGGGGGGAGTTGATAAGCAAATTCTAAAATGGCTGCTTGCTGGCATGGGACTCACATATAGAAATCAACTTGGTGCCTTTAAGGGTGGTGGGAATTTTGAGACAGATGCCTTTGGCGTTATTGGCTATGCCACCTTTAATCCGTTTGATCAGATGTTTGTCCAAGTTAGCGGAGGCTATGACTACGAACGCCATGACCGAGCACGAATTGCCTCATTCACTGATACATTTCCGTCTGTTAGTCCATTCAATGAAACTGGAATCGTTGATAGTAACTTTGATGCGAATCAGTTTAGCGTTGGAGCTTTATTTGGTTATGATCTGAATTTTGGAATGTTGACAGTTGGACCGCGTGCCGGCATCGATTGGCTGCGTCAACAGTTTGAGACTTATTCTGAGGATGGTAACACAGGTCTTGAATTACGCTATGACAAAAATACTCGCACCTCACTCCAAACCCTGCTAGGAGTTGTGGGTTCCGTTGCCTTTAGTACAAATTTTGGAGTCATCACTCCTCAAGTCGGTGTTAATTGGAGGCATGAATTTAAAGACAAGGCCAGAGAGATTGCCGTGAGTTTTGTCGACGATATTCGTTCCCAAAAGTTTACCTATAAAAATGATAGCCAAGATAGAAACTTCTTTGAATTCAATATTGGTACTGGATTTGTGTTTAAACATGGATTTAATGCATTTGTGAATTATCGTGCTTTGCTGGGTCACAGTTTCTTAGATAGCCATGCCGGAACAATCGGTATTCGCCTAGAGTTGTAGCCTTTGTAGTGGATAGGAATCTTTACAATATGCCATTGGGTATTTTTCACTGGCGCTTGGCTTTCGTGAATGTGGTGATTTTCATCCTCTTCTCTACCTCTGTTAGTTTTGCAGAGATTTCAGTCATTGACATCAGCGATCCCTTTTCTTCAGCTCATATTCTAGAAACACAGGTCGTTGCACAGGACGAAGACACGAAAAAATGGCATCAGTATGAATTCAAGGTTCTAAAAGCTGGGCAGGCCACACTGAAGCTTTCGAATGGTGCCAGAATAGACTCTTCCTATTTGGATCGCACCCTGGGTATTACAGTGATCCTTTGTCCTGCGCTGTGTGCACCAGAAAAAGAACAACATATTGTCTCTTTGAGTCAGTGGTCCTTCTTTTTTCATGACCTCCTTGAAATACCTCTAGATCTACAGCCGGGTTCATATATCGTGAAAGTGCAGTTGAATAGCCGTCCGGGGAAAAAAGTCGCTGTCCGCATTGATGCCCCGGCGGACCAGATTGTGCTCAAGCCTCTTACGAACCCAGGCGTAGAGGGAGACCCACTTCGAGCCGTAGCCACTGTCACGGGGTTAGGCGTTCCTGTGTCGGATGCGCAAGTGCGCTTTACGGTGGCGGGCACGGACGTAGAGAAGACGGTTTCGACGAGCACTTCAGGTACCGCCGCGGCGTTTCTTGAAGACGTGCCCACCGAGGCGACGACTCTGCAAGCCACAGTCGTAGAGACCTCTCCAACACTACTGGCTGAGACTTCCCTTACGGTACTTGGCAGCCGAGGGCTTTTGCTGACGCAGCGTCCAGGGACACTACGATTGGAATCTGGAGAGAGCGAATTACTAGAGTATAGGCTTGATATTCAGGCCGTGGAAGGTGTGCGTGATCAGATTACCCTGAAGCCAGTAGTCACACCCGCGGATGGTGGGGTCTTGGTTGTTCCAGATTTTCCAACGGAAGGGATGGAAGTAACCGCAGTAGGCCAGATCCCCGTGACGACCAAGATCGTAGCGAAGACGGCTGGGTCGTACACCGTGATGACCACGGCAACCAATACTGATACCGGCGAGACCTATCAGGTTACGTTGCCGGTGGAAGTTATTCCCCCTGGCACACCAGACCCGTTGATCCTGGGAATTCCGTTAGCGCAACCTTCGGGTATCGAGGAGGACATGCTAAACACAGTGATTTTTCGAGCACAGGTCGATGGCACTTCGACTCCACCGAACGTCCTGTTTCTGGACGAACTCGACCTCATGGGCCAACCGCGTGAACTCCGCATTGCCGAGCTGCGCGATGATGGTAAGGGCGTAGATGCTGAGGCTGGGGACCAGATCTACAGTGGCATCCATGAGATTAATGGTCCGGCCTCGGAGCTACGGTTTCGGGTGCGGACGGTATACTTTGGTGAGATGGTGGTGTCTGGGGCAACCACGTTCTTAATCACGCCGGTTCCGCAGAATGCTCGCCCATCTGACCCGGACCTGCTGGTGCCTGTGTCCGACACACTCTCGCAGATCTTTGCCAATGAGGTGGAGATCCAAGTGCTCCCTGGCACGTCGCCAGAGGACGTGGAAGAGATTGCCGCCTCGATCGATGGAACGGTCGTTGGGGTGATTCCGCCCTTGCGCCTCTATCTGATTGAATTTCCAAATACTGGCAACGCCAATGGGGTCGTTGAGGCTATTGTCACGCTTTCCACATTCTCTCAGGTGGAGCGAGCCACGCCCAACTACGAAGTCCTTGATGCCGCTGTTCCTGTCCCCTGCGGCGCCTCTTGTCCCAATGACGGGGCTAGTCAATGGTATTTGGACACCATCGAGGCGCGGCAGGCATGGGACATTGCCGGGGGTGGAAATGCTAATCACAGGGTTGCTGTCATTGATGAGCTTATTAACTGTGACCACCCGGATCTAGCGAGTCGCTGCACTGGAGCGGGGACCAATGCACACTCGACGCAGGTGGCGGGTCTCATCGCCGCCAACGCCCACAACTCACAAGGTATCGCAGGGCTTGCTTGGAATACAATGCTGGAGTCTGAGCAAGTGGTTTTAAACAGCAGTTGGACCTTGAAGGCTGCCATCATGGATATGAGTGGTCCAGTAAAGGTCGTGCATATCCCTCAAAAAGTTAACATCTCTGTCGAGACCAATGCGAATACTTTGAAAGAGGCCATCTGTAACGTTACGGCGGCGGAAAAGCTTGTCGTCGTCGCCGGGGGGGATATCGTGACCGAGTCAGATGAGGCTGATTTGTATCCAGCACGCTTCAACCTGAACTCTACGTGTACTATTACTGGAGGAGCGACTGGGCCCATGAATGGGCATCTTCTAGCTGTGGGCGCCCTTGGTGCCATTAACGACGTTAACCCCGTTGACGGCACGACTCCCCAGAATCGATCAGCTCAGCGAGCTATTTGGGGGTCGAAAAAAAGTAGCGACGCGGCATATCTAGACCTTTATGCTCCTGGCACAAACATTCAGACTCTTAGCACCGGCGTGAGTGACGTCACGTCGGTCAATGGGACCTCCTTCGCCTCTGCCTTGGTCGCCGGAGCAGCGGCGGTGTTGTCAGCACATGACGACTTTACCACGCCATCAGGTCAAACACGCGCTCAAGCCGTCCATGATCGGCTGAAAACTACTGCTATTATTACGGCATCGGGTCTTGCACGCCTCAATCTTCAAGCGGCTGTTACGATCCCGAATGTTCCTCCGGTGCTAGCGGCCCTTGAAGGGGCAGCATTCGACTATGTCGAGAATGATGGGGCAGTCTCAATAACTTCGGCGATCACTATCTCAGATGTTGACGACATCGAAATCGAGAGTGCCACCGTCCAGATTACGGACAGCTATCAAAGCGCAGAAGACGTGCTGGCCTTTCCCTCTACACCAAATATCACAGGAACATGGGATGGATCTGTTGGAAAGCTCTCTCTGGTAGGAGCAGATACCCTAGTAAATTATCAAATGGCCTTGCGTGCAGTGACATACCAAAATATAAGCGAAGATCCCAACACTCTTGCTCGTACTGTAAGTTTTACAGTTAATGATGGAGATGATCCTAGTAACACGGTGACTCGCAATGTCACAGTTGCCGCATTGATCGATCCTCCACCTCTTGACCTTGTGTTAGTCCTTGATCGTTCTGGCAGCATGAGCTTGTCGACTCATATCGACCCAGCGTTAGCAGACAATCGATGGGAAGCCCTGATAAGTGCTGTCGATGTCTTTACCGATATACTTCCTGATCATGTTCCGCCTGACAGCCAATTAGGGTTAACCTTGTTTGCCAATCAAGCCTTCGATGATAGGACTCCTGGTTTTCAATATAATAACCACTCTTTTTATACTGAAATGTTTCCAATTGACGAAGCTTTACATGCTCTAGTAGGAACGGAGCTTGAGGCACAAAACCCATTTGGTTTGACTGCGTTGGGAGATGGGCTACGAGATGGTATCGATAAGGATAGGGATCCTACTCGTGAACGAGTGGTAGTGGTCTTTACCGATGGAGCGCAGAATGTGCTGCCTCTGGTCAATAACGATGGGGGTACTTTTTCAGATGGTAGTCAGATCAACCCAAGTCCATCTGCACGAATTATCCCCGTTGGTCTTGGCGTTCCAATTGATAGCCATCTCACAATGTTGCAAGGCTTGGCTACTCAAAACGATGGGACTCTCGTTCTAGTCGATAATGTGAGGACGGGTGGTTGTACTGATTTAATCAATGAAATATTTGATTGCGTTCTTGCTCCAGCGTTAGCCGGGAGTAGCCCGCAAATGGTGAGTTCATACAAAGGAATACTCTCTCAATTGGTTGAGACTGAGTTCTTCTTGAATAAATATGCCACCAAGTTGCTCATCAAACTCTCTTTTTCTGGGGTTCTTAAGGATTCGGAACTCCTCTCGATTATGAAAGAGGTGCGTATTATCAAAGATGGCAAGGACATTACCAAGAAGTTTCAAGCTACTTCTTTAGGCAGGAAAACTAATACAATATTATTTAAGACTAAATTTGAACGTCCCAGAAACCACAAAGGAGACGTTTTTCCAGCAGACGGCCATTATAAAGTGGTCGTAAAACCATCTGTTACGAGGCGAAATCTCGGTTACAAAATTGTTACCTACGTAGATGATCATTCGTTGGATCTTGATTGGAAAGTCAACCCTGTTACCCCACAAGTGAATAAATCGTTCTATCCGACTGTGAGCCTGCGCTGGCGTGGTAAGTCAATTAGCAGTGCATCTGTCGAAGCCTGGATTTACAAACCTGGTGACGATTTGGGCCACTTGCTTGCAATGCATCCTCTAAAAGTAGAAGCTAGCTCTTCGCTCGATAGTGGCAGCCTGGGCTATCAAAAATATCATTATTTACTTCAAAACGATCCAAAATTTTTGGCTCAACTTCGGCCGACTACTGAACGGCTCGTGCTTTCTCACAAAGGAAGTGGACGGTATAGTGCTCCTTATAGATTTACCGATGTTTCAGGAGTATACCAAATTGTCTATGAAATACGTGCAGAGGATCCCGCGTTTGGCAAGATCCAGAGAAAAGCTGTTCAAAGTCTTTATTTACAAAGTGGCAAGATTGATTTTGATCAATCAATTGTCAATCTTACAACCATTGGCAATACCACTACCATTAAAATCCAACCGGTTACCAGGTATGGCCGTTACCTGGGCCCGGGACAGAGTTCCGGTTTATCAGTAGATGGTGTGGGTACTACACTAAGTAGCATTACGGACCATCAGGATGGCAGCTATAGTCTCGTGATCACTGGTAACCCTGAAAGAGAAATTAATCTTAAACTATCGGGGAAGGAAATTTACCAAGGCACGATATCTAAAATAAAAGAGAAGATTTATGGCTTAGGGCGGGTACTGAATATTGGCGACTAAAAGATTCTGACTGGAGTCAAGCCCAAAGTTAGTGGAAATTTTCCACGACTCCTGGGTTTACATTATGCAGCTTTCTTTGGCACGGTCTTCTCAAGGTTCAAGTCTCGTCGCAGCGCCTCGCGGAGCTTGGGTAAATGGCGATAGCCCTTGACCCTCCGGAGCCGGGGCTCAATATCCAGCAATGCCGTGGCCAACCACCGTTGTCGCTGGTTTGAGTTCGTCCAGCGATCGACTTTGGCACACCGCTCTTCCACCAACGCATTGATCGATTCCAGGCAATTGGTCGTCTTGAAGGACACGCCTAAGAGGGCAAACACGCCCAGCCGATGTAACGTCAAGGTTTCCTCCAACCCTTCCGCTAAACTGCGTGCCGCCGATTGATTACAATCCTCTAATTCCGTCTGCAAGCGTGTGAGGGCGGCCCTGGCTTCCGCATACGTCGGACGCTGATGCGCCCGTTGGAGCCGTCGGCGCCAGGAGGCCTGGTCGCCTTTCGGTAAATGCCTGACGACATTCTCCCGTTTGTGCCACTGGCAGCGCTGGACCAAGGCCGAAGTCCCAAAGGCCTGGCGCACGGCCGCTCGTAACCCTTTTCCTCCATCAATGATGACCAAGAGGCCCTGCGAACTCGTGAGGCCCCGCTCCTCCAACTCCTGGAGAAAGGGCGTGAGGACCGCCTCGTTCTCCGTCCCCGTTTCCACAAACCCCAGAACGTGTTTCTCCCCTGTGAGCGTCACTCCGACGGCCACCACCATCGTCATCTCAGCAAAGGTCTTGCCATCAAGAAAGATGGCCAGAATATCCAGCTCGCTCAAGTCGCGTTCCTGTAATCCCTTCAGCTGCTTGGCGCTGGCCTGGGTGAAGTTCCGTGACACCGTCGAACTCGACAAGCCAATCGCTCCGGGGACTGCGGCGGCGGCCGCTTCATAGTTCCGACAAGAAATCCCATACAGCACTCGTTTGAGGAGGACCTCATCCAGGGTACCTGTCCCGCGGAGGTGTGCCAGACTTTCTAAGGGGATCTCCCCGCCGCCCTTCACGGATTGGACACGAGGAATGTTGCAGGGATGCCGTTGCCCCGCTAGCTGAACACTCCCGGGATTACTCCCGTGACGGTACCCGGGCAGCCCTGACGCTGCCTTGCGTGTATATTTGATTCCAGCCAAGGCCCGGACTTCGTCCTCTAAGAGCTCTTGAATGTGCATGAGCCCCAAGGGGATGAGAGCCTGAATGCATTCGAGCTTGCTGTTCACATCGAAGGCTTCGTACTGTTCAGGCCGCAGCACTCGCATGGGCCCCAATCGTTTCGTTTTCTTGCTTCTTTTCTTGGTTTCCGCAATAGTACGCATGAAGTGGCTCCTTTGCTTTTGGATGACGATGTCGCTTCTTTGTCGAACGCCATCTCATCATAGGTGGGGGAGCCGCTTCAAATTTCAACTAACTTTAGCACTCATTCTCTGACTGTCCTCGTGTAGTACTAAGTTTTGGTAAGGTGAATGGTGAAATTTCTACTTGTCATGAGGTTAATTGCTTTGCTTCTCCCGACAGGATGTCCACATAGGCTTCAGGATATTACTAGACCTGCCAGGAAAGCCCCTTGCTTTGCAAGGGGATGAATGGCAGCCCTGGGCAGGTGAAAGGCAATAACTTCTTTTAGGTTTTCAAGAAGCCACGCCCTTTGGGCGGGGAGTCTTACTGAAAATTTTTTTGATAATAGAGGGTAACAATCCTGCTTCTATTTCCTGCGTCTCTTATAAATATGGCACAAAAATAAAGTCTCCTAGGCTTCCGTGTCCTGCCATGTGGATGGGATTATAGGTTGGAAGTTGCACGAAATTCAGACGTTTCGAGACAGGCATAACGCGGCCTCGTACGGCCAGATAGACATGTTCAGCTTCTAAAATGGAATTGTTGTTTTTTAAAACCCCAAGAAAGGCTTCGGCAAACACAGAATGGCCTTGGCTTTCTCCTATGTCCAAGACTGGCATAATCCCTCCTGATGTCATTGCTGTTCGAACGGGTTTTTGGGCTAGAAACCTGTAGAGTTCCATTTTATCTTTTTCAGACAAGCCTGGCCGCAATTGCCCCTGTGCATTCCTTGTTAACTTTCCAGCAAAGCAGCTATCTGCGACAATCATGATATGTTTGGCTGGAATGAGACCAAGCTGATCTCTCACATCCGACAAAGAAAGCCATTTTGAATTATCTTTTCCCTTTGCATCAACGGGAATCCAATACCCTCGATCAATCTCTTTTTGCAAGGCCCCGTGCCCTGCATAATAGATGAGTAGATTATCCTGCTTGGTCAACTCTTCTCGATATTTGTTTAATTCTTGGAGGATGGTTAGCCGAGTAGCGTTTTTTACTAATTTCACTTGGAACCGATAACGCTCTTCTAATACTTTCTTTACTTCTATGGCATCGCTAATTGCATTCTTAAGTGAAGGCCAATTATTTTCATCGTCATAATGGTCATTTCCAATGACAAGGGCATGATAGTTGCCAAATATAGAAAGGTCTTTTAGCAGCGGGATAACTTCCGTAGAGGAGGGGGAATCTTCTCCATATTTGACATTTATGATTAGAGAGTCATGTTTATCTTGAATGTCGAATGCGACGATTTCCAAACGTGCATTATTCTCAGGGTCATGAGACGGGAGTGGAGCGATGAAATTTCCCTCTTTATCAGCTTCGACAATTTTCCCATTGACCCTGAGCATGCGCAAACCTGCTGAGGCCGTGATTCGCCCGGTGAAGGTTTGCCTTCCTCCTGTAACCATATCTAATGACATGTCATCAGTGTCTTCTACAATATGGATACCACGTATATTAATGATTTGTGGATCAATAATTTCAATACTTGGTCCGTCGAATCCAAGATCAACTGGAGGTGCGGCTGTCAATGACTTTGTTTGTTTCTTTGTTTCCCGCTCTAAGGCAGCAATTTTCTGTTGAAGTAATCTGATCTTTTCGTTTCGTTCACGTAGTTGTTGCTGCCGCTTCGCAATCTTGGCCTTTAACGTGTCGATTTCTAGCTGAAGGGCTGGACTGTTAGTAGAGCTTCCAGCTTTTGCAATTTTTTCATCTAGTTTCGCTTTTAAAACTTGATAGTGTTCTTCTTGGTGCTGCAATTTTCCTAGTTCTTTATTAGCCAAAGTCGTTTGTTCTTTAAGCTGGTTCTGCAGTTGGTCATGTTTGGCATTCAGAGTTATTAAATTTTTTCGAAGTTGCAATATTAACTTTTCTTTTTCTGAGAGCTTACCTTCAAGTTCTCGAATCTTGCTCTCGGCTTGAATATTTGGTGTGAGTAAACGAGTAAGGTTAGCGGAATCATCAAAGCCAGATGCCTTGGCATACCATTTAAAAGCTTCAATTTGATTCTGCGGTACACCCAATCCTTTTTCATACAAGCGCCCTAAGTTGATTGCAGCTAAGGCATAATCTTGTTCTGCGGCTTTTCTATACCATTGTGCAGCTAATTCGTAACTTTGTTTGCCCCCTTCACCCTTCTCAAAATTTGTGCCGAGATGATATTGCGTTTCTGGATTTTCGCTTTCCTGAGCTAATTGAATTAAATTTTCTTGGGTGATGTTTTGCTCACCCCCACGGTCGGCACAGGTTTCTCTTGTAGTCTTTATGTACTGACGTTTCGTGATGTACGTTGCATGACGCCCAAGTTGACGGATCTGACCAGGAAGCAAGCAATCGATGACGGCGAAGTCTTCTGGCATGGAAACTGAGACACAACTAAAGGCGAGAAAAAACGCCGTGAGTTTTAAAAAAAGTAACGATTGGGAATGCCGATAAGTTTTTAACATAATAACTACACAGCAATTCTTGAAAACTAGAGACACTGTATAAAAAACGTTTGAAGTATATTTAAACCGTAGGGTACCGATTCTCTCAAAAAAATTCAATCGACCTTTTAAAAGGAACTTGAAATACTTTTGGTCTGTTTTAAGGGCAATATTGCAAGACTACGTCTTATGAAGACGTCGTTCGTTATACTTGTTATTCGTACGTTAGAATTATTCTTCCAGGGGAGGATCTTGAAAGGGCGTATTTCACTTGAAAGAGTCTTTGTGGTGAGAGCTGTTACTAGTTAAACTTGTATCTCCTATTTTCAGAACGGTGAACACGGTTTGCGGAGATCTTAAAAGAATGCCTCTAAGAAGGATTTTAGAATGGGAAAGAGGAGGGCAGACATGATGTAGCTAGCTGTACATATAGAATGCAAATAAAAGAGGTCTGATCAGACGGGCCAGAGTAGAGCTCCTGCGACCATACCCAAGACCACAATGATCACCGGAGGGATGACGATATCTCCGAGAAAATACAAAAGTGCGCCTCCAGTCATGAGCAATCCAGATACGACCAGGAGGACAATGATAGAGGCGGGGCGTCCAAAAACTGGTTCAAAGTTATCTTTTGGGTGAAACCAATGTCCGATAAGGACTGCAATGGGCCATGAAAAGAGGGTGCTCCCTCGTGCAGCATTCCTCACGCCTTCGATCCATGTGCCTGGCTCTAAGTTTATCGCAATCATGAGATCCATGAGCAGCAGAAGAAAAGGACCGAAGCACACCAACAAGATTGATGCGATCTTCAAAGGCATACTATTTGTCTCCTGATTGGTCCTTTAGTATAGCTTAACTCGGGAAGATTGCCGGAACAAAGAGCGCACCGGAGATTAATCCGATTAATACCGTGAGCCAAGAAGGAATAGGTTTCCGTTTCTTGCGAAGAATATCCCCTGTAACAACAATGATATAAGACAGAATCATCAGGATTCCAACAGAAATTCCTCCTGCTAACGGTCCAAAGTCAGGCACAGGGTGAAACCAGCGACCGACCAAGATAGCAAGCACCCATGGTACAAAGGTTGTAACCTTACCTGCCTCTCGAATCATTTCACTCCAAGTGTTGCCCGTTATGTGGTCCACCATGAGCCAAATATCGACCCCGATGAGTACTGCCACAAGGACGAGCACAACAATAACAATCGTGATGGAAAGTTCTTCTGGCAACTCAGTTCTCTTTGTTGTTCGTTGTCAGCATTCTATGGCTCTACTTCAATCGTTACCGATGTAGCCGTCCAATCGGCTGTGACAAAATGTGAGTCTCCTTGCGGATTGGGGACTGTGATAACACCTCGTCCTTGCGCAAGTTCTCTATGGAGGTTCGATAAGGTTGCGGATGCTTCCCCTCGCGAAGTAGCCCTCGTATTAATTGTAGAATTTCCAACGATATTTCGAATTGTCTTTGCCGTTTTTAAGTCTGTACTGGCAAACACACGGATCGTGTCTTCACCCGCTGGAGGACCGTAATCCCAATTGAAGCCAGATTCGTTACCACGCTCAAGGCTGTCAGGCAGGAGCACCGTTTCATTCCCTTCCACTTGCCCCTTTGGATAGAAATTGTTTTCTTCTGAGTAAGCATTGGGAAACAGTAGGTTCGCGTTACCCTCTGAGTCTATATCCACGACGGTTAAATAGACCTTCTTATCGACGAAAATTTTCAATTGCAAACTGTTTGTTGAATTTCTTGGTTGGTTTTGGTGGCGGAATTTGTAGATCGGTCTATCTAAGTTAGCAGTAACTTTCATCCCCCTTGTTCGGTTTTCTTCTTGAAAAATTTGGGGTTTCTCATGAGCTACGTCAACGTCCAATGTAATATCTGTTGAAGGATTATTCAATGCTTCAAATTGAGAGACAATAGAAGTGCGATGTAATCTTTTAGTAAGACTATCGATAGCCAAATTGATAGACGTTATGGGGAATGAATCGATCTCACTGGCACCATCTGCTCCGAAAATGTGAATCAGATCAGCGGTAGCATCCACGACAATAGGTGCAAAATTGTTTTGGTCGACGACATGAATGCCTTGCTGCCCCAAGGCCATTGTAAGTTTTTCTCTTATATTGGGAGAGGCATCACGTACCCGCACTATTACCGTGGGGGTTGGAGGAGGTGAGGCATATTGTACGGCTCGAGTCGTTGCTGGGATCGCCCCCTTTCCCAGTATTTTTTTTATCTTCGCTACTGCGCTATCACCTTCATTCTTTTCTACCAAGGCATGAGCGAGTTCTTTTCCTGGAGCAAACTCTATTGCATCTTCGTGATAAAGTGCCCAGTAGGATCCTGGAAGTCCACCCTGCAGTTTGGCTTGGAGTAATCGTACATGCACGTGATCAATTTTTTTGGCCTCAACCCATAATAATCTTGGTTGTTCTCCGGGTGGAGGAAATAGAGGTTGTCGGAGGTGATGCTCTGGCCCTTCTAGTTGTGGCTCTGGCATCGAATTTCGTTCCAGTTGTTTTTGTATTTTCTTAAGTTCAGCTTCTACCTTTTTCAAGGCTTCCTGAGCGGAGGCATTAAAAGATATATTCTTGAGACTATTGAAAAACGAGTATGAGAAGGCTCCATAATATGTATCATCTACTGGGACATCAAGAGCAACTTGTTGAGCTGCAGCTGCAGCAAGAAGAATATATCGTTTTGAAGGCAGAAATGTTGTCCCTCGAGTCAGTACTTGATTTTTTGGATATAATTCGAGTCTTGTATCTTCAGGAATTGCCCGTATCCCAACGGTGACGCCTCTTGTAGCGGTTCCTGAATGACAAGAATCGAGCACGACAACTGCATGGCTGGTTTTGAGCTTGGATAGGATACTATTCAGCTCATCGTCGGTAATGTCTGCAATCCCTTCTGTTCGTCCATCATGAGGAACAAGCGTTTCATCTTTTTGATCGTCTTTTTCATCACCATTTTTGTCTTTAACTTGTGAGCCATGGCCTGAATAGTGGATATAGACGATATCTCCAGGCACAGCACTTTTCACCAATTGGTGCAGTTCGTCCAAAATACCCCTTCGAGTAGCATCTTCATTTTTCAGTTCTCGAATATTTTCTGGCATAAATCCAAATTTTTTTGTTAACACTTCATGAGCGAGCTTCAGATCATTCTCTGTGCCAGGTAAGCTAGTTAATGTCGCATTCTTATACCTGTTGATTCCAATCAATAGAGCATGTCGAACAGATTGTTCTTGATGCTCATTGCTAGCATAAGCGGTATTCACTATTGGATTTATTGTGTCGGCCTGTGAAGTAGGCGTTACTGTGTTGGAATCTGGCCGGCAACTCAAATTTGTGCTTAGAAGGGGCAGGATGAGACCAAGAATAAAGATCATTCGTCTGCCATGTTTAGGAAAAAACGATAAACCCGGCTTTATGAAATTGGTCATAACAAGGCTTCCCCTGATCTAAGAATTTTCACTGAATTGAAAAAAGATACACCATCTTTATGAAATATATCAATCGACTTTTTCAATGGAACCTAATGGGGTTTCTGGAATATGAGATAATCACAATTTAAAGGAATATCTATGGATGAAAATTTCTGTGCAGACTTGATTTTTTCCCGCTTCACGACTAGTCTCACTTCACAATATTTTTGAGGGAAAAGATGCTATGCCCCTGACAAACAAGCCTCATCGGTCACAAGCTTCACACTTTGTTCCTACCTTGCTGCTCTGGTCTTCTCTTACCGTTGGCTGTGTTGCCGCTATTCCGCTTATTATTCAAATTGGAGCAGTATTAATTCAGGTATGTCTAGAGAACTATGGGACTGAGAAAGGAAGTTTGCTTGAAAACCTATTACGGGCATTTGGTATTGGGGAAGAAAAACCTAAGAATAGGGTTGTTATTAGGAATGAGGCTTCCAGAAATTCTTCTGTTTCTGATCAAACAGAGAGAGAAAATACCAAACGAATAGGGTTAGATGTGGCCCTATTAAAAAGAACAATGGTTAATGGAAAACCAAAGCTCATTCCTATCCATGATAATGATATCTTGAAAGATGGTCGGGGAGATCCGCAAGCCGGAGATAAATTTCAAATCCTTATCCGAGCAGACACGGATTGTTACCTCTATCTGGCTGCCATTGATTCAACGGCCTGGGCCCAAGGGTTGTTCCCTCCTATGGAGGGAGCGATTGTCAATCCAGTACGCAAAGGGCAAACCTATACACTTCCAGCGGGTCGAAATTGGTATAGCCTGGATCAGTACAAGGGGATTCAGCATTTTTATTTTCTCGCCTCTCATGAGCGACGTCCTGATATTGAGGACATTTTCTCAAGGATGAATAAACTCGAACGTCATCCACAAGAAAGACCAAAAACCGTTCAAGCACCAGTGGTTCTTCCTTACAGCTCAGAACATACTCGGACACGGCAAGTTCTTTCCCGTGGAATCTCTCAACCCGTTGAGTTCAAAACCTATTTCTCAAAAACTGCAGAGGAAAGCTTGCGCGTTACGCGTTGGTTCCGTCACCAATAGATTCCTCCTGCATGGCATTGTCTTCGCATTGCAAGCCACACTGATAAATTGAAAATTAGGGATGGTGGTATTGCCTGGGGCCTCACTGAAATCTTTTAGACAAATTATTCTTGTTTAGACAAAATATTTTTCTTCTGGTTGTAAGATCACCTTTTCCTTCAAGTATCATCCAAAGTTTCTGTTCATATGCATTGACTTTTTAAAAATTCGCAAATTCAGTACTCCTTCAAAAATAAACAGCGAATTCACGCATACTCGAATATTATATCTCTAGACTGTTCGGTTATTCTAAAAAATTTTACGATACCCAGAAATTCCCTGTTATAATTCCTTGAAGGACACCATTTTTTCTTCCTCTAGAGAAGCTATTGCAGAATCAATGGATTTTTGACGTTCCTTTAGAATTTTTTTACGTTCTTCATCCCTCTTTCCTTCTGCCATTTCCCAAACGTTATCGATAATTTCTATAGCAACTTTCACCGTTTTTTTAACTTCTGTGACGGTAACCTTGCGAGTCGTCCCTAATTTTTGCTTTACATACCTGGCCAACCTCTCCTGCTTACTTTTCACTAGTTTAATTTGATTATCCAACTCTTCTTTGTTCAGTTCATTCCCCATTCTAAGACTTTGTTGAATCACTTTAATGGTTGCGTTGAATGAAGAGTAGACGTCATTGTATTTGATCCTGCCATTGGCTAAATTTGGCGTGGCTTCATCTGTGGCTTCATCAGACAACCGTTCTTGATTTTTCATGGCTTCTTTTAGGTATCGCCCATCAGCTTCTGCCTTCTGTTTAATTTCAAAAAGTGATCTTAAGGAGTCAGATGGTAAGGTCGGGGGCGGAGAGAGAGAGGTTGTCTGGCAAGAACTTGTCAGAAGAAATACGCATGCTGAAAAAACTAGAAAAGGTGGATGAATCTTACGCATAGTGCCTCCTTATAGTTATATATACCTGTTCGTCTGTGCCTCAAAATGAAAGACTTAAAAGATGTGCTCAATAATGCATTGCCTAGGAAAATCCTATTTGTTTTGAGCTTATAAGCTTTTAGTGAAATTCTGTCAATTATATGTTTCTCATCTACTTCCTATCTTTCTTAACCCACATCGTTCTCGTCGAACAAAGTAGAGCCACATACAAAGAATCGCCAAGGCTGCGAGTAGATGAAATCCAGCATGTGCTTGGAACACATGTTCGTGTTCATACCCTGGTGGGCAAAAAACCCCCCAAATGTGTGGATTTGCACCAACCCAAAGCACCATTGCAGCTATAAATAGGCTCATGGCCGAACAAAACCAGATGTATCCCCAGGGGTCCTTGGCTCTAGGAGGTGAAAACTTGTGATTCCCTGTAGTCCAAAGACAAAAATCCGCAATGACAGCTCCAATCATTGCAGCTAGATTTATGACAATCCAAATCAGTCTTCCTTCATCAATCTGTTCTGTCGTTGCTCCAATTAGCGTAACAAAGCCAATAAAAACTAAGAAAAATACGAGAAACGTAACCCAGTTACTCTGAAACTTTTCTTCCATAAATGCCCAGCTATAACAAACGGCTAAGGTAGTGTACAGGCCAAACCAATGGATAGAGGCAGCGTCAAACCAGCCCCAATCATTATTTAATGTGCCATGCTCAAGCATACTACCAGGCCCCATCCATACCACGATCACACCAAAGCCAACAGCAAGAATCAAGCCCAAAGTTAGTTGGAATGCGTCACGGCTCCCAGGTTAATATTATGCGACCTTCCGAGTCGTGGTCATCTCCAAGCGCAGTTCCCGTTTCAGTGCCTCGCGTAACTGCGGCAGATGTTGATAGCCTTTCACTTTGCGCAGTCGTGGCTCGATATCTAACAGCGCAGTGGCCAACCATCGCTGCCGTTGATTTGAGTTCGTCCAGCGATCGACCTTCGCACACCGCTCTTCCACCAAGGCATTGATCGACTCCAGGCAATTCGTCGTTTTGAAGGAGAGGCCGAGGCATGCAAACATGCCCAACCGATGCACGGTCAACGTTTCCTCCAACCCTTCGGCCAAGCTCCGCGCCGCGGATTGGTTCCGAGTCTCGAGTTCCTGCTGCAGGCGACCGAGCGCGGTCTTGGCTTCCGTATACGTTGGACGCTGATACGCGCGTTGAAGCCGTCGTCGCCAGGCCACCTGTTCGCCTTTGGGTAGATGGCGCACAACATTCTCGCGCTTATGCCACTGACAGCGTTGCACTAAGGCGGTCGAGCCCCACGCTTGGCGTACGGCCGCGCGCAACCCTTTGCCGCCATCAATGATCACCAAGAGACCCTGGGAATCGTCGAGGCCCCGTTCCTCCAAGGAGCGGAGGAACGGCGTCAAAACGGTCTCGTTTTCTGTCCCCGTTTCCACAAACCCCAGCACGTGTTTCTCCCCCGTGAGGGTAATCCCCACGGCAATGCCCATCGTCATGTCGGCAAACATCTTGCCATCGAGAAAGACGGCCACTAGATCTAGCTCACGGAGATCACGCTCTTGCAACGCCTTCAGTTGCTTGGCACTCGCCTGCACAAAGGTTCTCGATACGGTCGAACTGGACAGGCCAATCGCGCCGGGGACCGCTTCGGCTGCGGCTTCATAATTCCGACACGAAATGCCATACAGCACTCGCTTGAGGAGCAAGTCATCCAACTGGCCAGTCCCTTGGTAACGATCAATCGTCTGTAATGAGATCTCCCCACCCTGTTGGTGTTGAACACGAGGGATGCGTAGGCGATGCCGTTGCCCCGCCAGCTGTACGCTCCCCGGATTGCTGCCATGACGCCGGCCAGGAAGAGCAGCGGCTTTTCGCGCATAGCGGGCCCCAGCCAAGGCACACACCTCGTTCTCCAAGATCTCGTGCAGATGCATGAGTCCCAAGGGGATCAGGTTCCGAATACATTCCAGCTTACTGTCCACATCAAAGGCTTCATAGTGGTGCGGCCCGAAGACCTGGGCCGTTCCCAACAGTTTCCTCTTCTTGCTTCTGTTCGCAGCGTTCGTAATACTGCTCATGTCGTGGCTCCTTTCATGACGCGCGGACGATGGTTGTTCTTGGTCGAACGCCATCTCAGCACAGTGAAGGGAGCCGCTTCAAATTCCAACTAGACTTAGCACACATTCAACAGCAATTGGACCATTGGCCATCAGCTTATTCCTGTCATGTCGAAAAATGTCGCTATACAAAAGGATGGTTAACCCCACAAGTATAAAGCCAACATCAGACCAAAACGCAGCCGGTTGTTGAATAAGTCCTCCTACAGGAGCTTCGCAATAAGGCTCCCATTCAGAGGTTTGATCTCCAAACCGTCCTTGATTCCCTAATATAAAGTAAACAATGGCGAAGATAACAACGACAGTAATTCCAATCGATGTGCGCATAAATGGTCTCCAAGGGAGTTTGTCGTATACATGAAGGTAAGGTTCTATATTGTATTTTTTATCAAAGTAATAGCCTTAAAATTCAGTTGCGGGTTCTTTGTTTCGGTTTCCCATAATGAAAGAACCACCTTCACCCACTAACATAAATGAAGCCCAGGCGTAGGGATGTGCCAAGCGTTGCAATCCATCACGTTTTGATAGTTCTATGAGCTTCAACATGCCCTGTTGTAGTGCTTGAGCTGGTGCAATATTTTGTTCCTTTCCGTAAGTCTGGAAGACTTGAGTCATCAATTCTTGCGTCGCGAAATCATCCACACTCCATTGAGAGACCAATAAGGATTTGGCTCCGGCATAAAAAAAAGCTCGCGCAAGTCCAGATAGACCTTCTCCACTCCCGTCACTGCCACCAGTGTTGCATGCTGAAAGGACGACCCAAAATGTTTTCAAGAGTTTCAATTGAAGGATCTCCTCCATGGTTAACAACCCATCTTCATCACTCGTTTCAGTTGCAGGGGGAGTTAAGACAAGAGACGGTTGCAGAATTCCTTGTAATTCTCCAGCTAACAGACCATGTGTGGCAAAATACAGAACAGCTGAGTCTCCAAGTTTGCCAGAAGTATTC
Source organism: Nitrospirales bacterium (assembly GCA_965223635.1). Taxonomy (GTDB): domain Bacteria; phylum Nitrospirota; class Nitrospiria; order Nitrospirales; family UBA8639; genus Nitrospira_E. The sequence continues at coordinate 209,943 of OZ245007.1, read as the reverse complement.
AGCTTTCTAACCATCAACTCGGTGGCTTGTTTTCCCAGAAATACTGATTGCTGAAGGTCCGCATGAAGTGCTGTGGCCACAGCTTGTAGTTCCTTTCGAGTCCCAGGCAATCGATTGAGGCTCTTGATTTGGTCTCTAATCGCACCCCGAATTCCCAGGGGAATCATCGGTCCACCACGCTGCGTCCCGTTTCCTTGAAGATCTGGATCTCCAAACCCTAGCAATGGAGTTGCCGCATTCAGACGAACGTTCTTGTCGTTTCGCAAAAAACGCAGGATGGAAGCCGAAGGCAGGACCGTCAGCGCATATCGTTTCGCTAACCACGAAATACCCTCATAAAAAGAAGGACGCAAAGGATCAGCATTCTTAGCCAACTCAAAAGTCTTCTTCGCTTCCTGATAGGCAATCCCTGCATTGTCCGTAACCAATGCAGCAAAAGGCAGAGAGAGCAAAGCCTCATCAGGGACAAGAAAGAGTTGCGTGACTCCAGATAAATGCTGTTGAATGGGAGCAAGAAGAATCTTATGCAATTCGAAAGCACTTTTCACATGAAACGCAGCGTACGATGGGTTCATACTGCCTCTCACTTGAGCAATCAAGCCATCTAATTTATCTTTTTCTATAGGCACAGACACAAAATAGGGCGGAGTATCTGAGCGAATAACCCATATCAGTAGCCGCCTCTTGAGAAGGTAATAACTCACTAATGCTTCATGTGGATTCAGACTTTCTCTGATAGTCTCAAGTTCAATGGGACGTGGCAAAGCCAACTCACTATAATTGGGAAATTCCAATTCAAGCTTCACCGTTTTCTTGTGCAGGGTGCCCTCTAAATTTTGAAGCTCTGTTTTCAGGGTGTCGATACGATCTGGTACAACTTTTTCCCCAGTTGTCCCATAGAAAACATTCAGTTGGTTCCAGATATCCTGTCTGCGTCGACGCAATTCCTCAATTCTTCGAACCAGGTTAGCCTGATTGGCGTTCTGTACTTTAGTCCGTGCCATTGCCCGTGCCACAGCATGTTGAACGACCCACCCTCGCGCTTGTTCAGCCACGAGGAACGCATCAACAAGCACAGTGTGATCCTTTGGTGAATGTTCCGCCAAAGCCACCAGTGCACGGAGATAAGTTTTCAATCCTCTTACCTGATTTTTCCATGAGTTTCGTAATGCCCGGTCACTCAAATTTGCGAAGGTAGAAAAATTTTGAGTTAGGCCCTGACGGGCCTTTTCATAATAGAACCGAGCATGTTCAAATTTTTTCTGTGCATGGTAGAGTCTGCCCAGATTGGTCAAACTCAACACAATATCGGGATGATTTGGGGTTAAGTGTCTTTCCTGAATTTCAAGTGCCCGTTTAAATAATGGGTCAGACTGGTCATATTGACGTTGAGAGGCCAATACCCATGCCTTGAGGCTCAGACTTGCTGCTAAAAAAATACTCTGAGAACCTACTGATTTTTCTTGAATATGAATGGCTTCTTCAATGCGATCGAGGGCTTGTATCAAATTCTTCTGAATAATATAGGCTCGGGCTATTCGAATGAGCATTTCAGCTACACGGTAGTGGTTTTTCCCAAGAAATTGTTGTTCTATTGACAATGCCTGTTCATAGATCTCACGAGCTTTCGTCGTTTCCTGTAATTCCAAATAAACATCTCCAAGAATTTTCAAATGAGGAACCATGGCAAGGTGATTTTCTCCATAACTGGCCGTGTCAATTTCCAACACTCGCTGCAAAAGAGGAGGAACTGACTCAGCTTCGCCACTATTCAACATAATTCGGGCTATATGTGCATAGGTTCGTGCCACATAGGGATGAGTGGGGCCAAGACCCTGCTCTCGAATAGAAAGAGATTCCTCTAGTATTTCCCTTGCCGCGCTCACATCCCCGATTCGTTCTTTAAGTTGACCTAAGCCTGCCAATGCCCAACCATGTTCACCTGGACGAGAAAGCGGCTCGAAAGAAAAAATGGCAACAGCCTGCGTATATCCTTTTTGCGCGTTTGCCAGATCCCCCATGAGTTCTTGGAGTTGGGCAAGATAGGTTAGGGTCACCCCAAGATCAGGATGGTGTTTGTTTAGCACTTTTTGCCGAATCTCTAAGGAACGAGTTAAGACAGCCAGAGCTTTGTCAAAATTGCCCTGTTCCGTATAGACTCGTCCCAAGAAAGAAAGGCTTTCCGCAACCAAGGGATGAGAAGGGCCAAGCTGACGTTCTCGTATTTTCAGGGATCGTTCAAATAGTGTTTCAGCTTCCACCAAATCCAACAATGCTAATTGAATCTTCCCAAGAATGTTCGCACTGTTTGCGATGTCAAGATGGTTGACATCTAAGAACTCTTCACGAACCTGAAGAGATTGGCGTGCAAGGGGAAGTGCTTTTTGAAAATCCCCTTTTTCAAAGCTTTGGTAGGCGCCATGAGCAAGATCGGATGCAAAAGCAATACTCTCCGAGGGGTTTTTTGTATTTTGTGCACGGACTTCGTTACCTATGAATAACACGGCAAGAAACCACAGCAAAAATAGGGATATGAAGTGCACAACTTGATTTGATTCTGAAGATCTGAATGGGAAATGAGAATATCGAATTCTATCCAACAGCATCAATATTTCCAGGTCAAGAAGGTCGAAAAGACATTTTTGGAAAAATCAACGGTGGGAATATTAGAATGGTTTCGTATACCTTGATATTGGAGCGTCCATGAAAGATTCCACCACAATGGCTTAACAAGTTGGGCCAGATGAATTTGTTGAACATCGGATCGGCGAGATAATTTTCCGTCGTTATCGAGAAAAATTGACTGCGAGTTTTTATAGTGTCGCCAATGAATATCATAATTATATTGAAGAGAGAGATCCCCCCATGGGAGAGTGAATTGAGCGCCAGTAAGTATACGATTGCCGCGATAGGAAAAGGCGGACCCTTCCGTATTTTCACTATCATATTGATAGCCTAAACGTATGATGAAGCGGTCGTTAGAAAATCTAAAGAGGTGGAGAAAACCTACGGTTGTTGTATAGCCATCCCTGAGTTCAGACTGAAAAATTGGACTGTGATCGCCAATTTCTCGGAAAAAGTTTTGTACTTGATATCGAAGCAAAGGAACCGTTAAATGTCCCACTTCGTCGTCAAGAAAAAACATGGGGGATGAAGGCCAGACCACCGTCGGTGAAAACGTGATTAGATGGCGAGATAAAAATCCATCATGATCAAGGAAAGAATAGTCATAACTATAGTCTATCCCTAACTGATATTGGATCGTTCTACCAAGTGCCCCCCGGTAAAATGCCCCCGCTCCGATCAAGTGATTTTGAAAATTCAGCGAACTCAGACCATGGTGTAAATTCAGTGTTTGAAAAAATGAATAGCGAATCGTCCCCTCAATTGGCCCATTGCGATACCATGAATAATCAGCCAGAGCAGAGGCAAACAAGGTGCCTGAAGTGGTCTTTCGAGAACGAAGTAGCCTAACAGTCGCGTTAGAGTTCTTATTTGGGTTCACTAAGACATTATCGTCATAGCCTCCCCCAACACTCACCGAAAACCTAAAACGATTAGAAGAATGTCGCCGAGCGGCAAGCGCATCCCGAAGTCTGGTAGAAGCACTGGTGATTTGGATTGTCGAGTCCATTGAACGGATATGCTCAAGTTCGACAATGGCTTGATCGGATAGACCTAAAAACCCCAGACACATGCCTCTGTAAAAACTGACTAATTGCGTGAGGGTGGGATCTTTTGTTTCAACGGCGTCAAAGGCCTGGAGGGCACCCGAATAATTTTTATTAAAGAACCGTAGATACCCTACATAGTAGGGGAGATAGTGCCGATCTAATGAAGTCTTGAACACTCCCTCTAAGAAGTGGGTGGCTTGTGAAAAATTTTCTACGCCCAAATGAGCAAGACCCAGCTGATACCGAATAGGAATATCATCTGGGCGAAGTTTATAAGCTTTTTCAAGCGACTTAAGAGCAAATTGATATTGCTGGAGGTCTAAAAAATTTAAGCCTTGATAATACAAGCCACGCACATTGTTGGGATCAAGCTGAAGGGCACGCTGAATCAGGGCAAGCGATTCCTTATTCTTCTGATCATCATAGGCCAGGATCGCTTCAGCGATCAAAACGTCTACTTCAGCCTGCTGAGCCATAACCACAGAACTGTTTGTCATGCTCCAAAAGAGCGAAAGAGTAAAGAATAAAAAAGTATAGGCTCTGCGACTTCTTACATTCTTCGAAAGCGATATTAGGAAAAACAGCATTACTATCCTCCTAGGAAATTGCTATTTTTCTTCTGAATGCCAGACAACAGTTACCAGAAAACGAATTTACTGTCCTACAACGGAAACTTCCCAAATGATCTCTTCCACACGCAGGCGGGGTATTCAACCGATCAAATGGTTACAGTTCTCGTAAGGCAACTCTGTAACAAGCTAACGGGGAATTAGAACCCATTAAATCTACCTAAGACGCCATTTGCGATCGATTGGTCTAAGGCTCCATTCCTGATCGACTGATCTAAGGCTCCACTGGCAAAGGTTTGGTCTAAGGCTCCATTCCTGATCGACTGATCTAAGGCTCCACTGGCAAAGGTTTGGTCTAAGACGCCATTTGCAATCGATTGGTCTAAGGCTCCACTGGCAAATGTTTGGTCTAAGGCTCCCTCCCTTATGAGTGGAATCACAACTCTATCTCTTATCCCTGGATCTAAGGCTGTATTCGTTTTTAATGTCTCTACGGCTATAGTGGATTGGAATGTTTGTTGAGAATTTCCCGTACCGAAAGATGTATCTTGACTGACCTGAACATTCCCAGTAATTAAATTAGGAAAAACCGTGGGGGTTTTTTCGTCTTGAGTCACCATCCCGCCAGCTCTCGTACTATAAGCATCCACTCCTCGGAGTCGAAGTGAATTACCTATATTTTGGTCTACGACCCTCGATTCAAATATTCCAGGTTGAGAATCTACAAACGTCTCGCTGTATCTATACTTTTCTGGATTTGCATCAGAAACATGGATTCTTGAAGGGTCTCCTATCTCCCAAACCAACCCAGGTTCTGGAACTGATGAAGGTAACCCCTTGGGCATTTGTCTATCAATTACAACCTCATCTCCACTTGACCTATCAAACTTAAACCCATCTTCTATTCTCCACTCCTCAATTTCTCTTTTAACTGGGTCACCGTCCGGTCCTCTACCGACTCTCCTTACATCAGCATCAACAAAAAGTCCTTCCTCTAAATCCGAGCCATAGCGGCTATTTGAGGTGTCTGATCCCTTCCCTTGGCCTGATCCGTTTCCTTGGTCTGATCCGTTTCCTTGGCCTGATCCGTTTCCTTGGCCTGATCCGTTTCCTTGGCCTGATCCGTTTCCTTGGCCTGATCCGTTTCCTTGGTCTGATCCGTTTCCTTGGTCTGATCCGTTTCCTTGGCCTGATCCGTTTCCTTGGTCTGATCCGTTTCCTTGGTCTGATCCGTTCCCTTGGCCACTTGAATCGGCATCTTCTTCAGAACCACTGGCTTTACTATCAGCATCTTCTGCTGTCGATGGACTCAGCACTGCATCCACAAGAGGAGAGACTTGGGCCAATTGCACATTCTTAAACTGCGCTTCTCTCGCTTTACTTAATTTCGTATGTTTGGCAATGGACGCCGTTGTCTTTTGGATTTGTTGTTCTAAGGGAGGGAAAGCCGAAGAAACCTTGGCTTGTCCTAAAATTCCGCCTCGAATTTGTAGGCTTCGACCAGCTTGAAGCGAAATAGGTGTTTCGTTTTCCCGTTGTGGAATAAATTGTACTGTTCCCTCTCGCACCTCAATTCGCTCAATGGTCGGTGCCTCGGTTTTGACGATTGCCACACCTCGTTGCTCTTTCTGTTGATTTTCTCCATTTTCCGAATGAAGTAGAACCACTCCATTATGGGTTTGCAGAATACCGCTTGGAATTTGTATTTCGATGGTCTCCCCTTGCTCTAACCGGCTACCAGCAACTCCAATTTTCACAACTCCATTTCGAAGTTGTAATTGTCCAGCTTTATCTAAAGCTATTTCGGAATCTCCTTGAATTGCCAGGACTGTGGATTGATTAAAGAGGACCTCTGCTTGAGAATCGTGGAGGGTTTGAATCACATCTCCAAAACTAAGGCCCTCACCAAAATCCAAATTCCGTTGCTCTTGTTTCTCAGAGAAAACTTTGGCATCTCCACTAATTCCAAAAACAATGGCCGAACTTCTTGTTATCTGAGTGCTTGCAGTCTCTTCTCCCCAACTCATCTGAATAGGAAACCACATTACATAGAAAATTAATAAAAAAAGTGAATTGAATATACGCCATGCATGGTGAGTGGTCATCTGCAATCCCTCCATGGATTATCTGTGAGTACTCTCACTCTATTCCTGATTATTCACCCTCAAGCTAACGATAATTCTATTCAAAGTTAGGCGTTAAGATATTTTCATTCTTTTGTTTCTTTTTAAAGGCAATTGAATAAGCAAGGTTTGTACCTTTGTTTCTTTATTAATGCAATATATTTTGTTGTTTGCATGTATTTAAAATGACATTCTCTGATTTTTTGATAATGAATGGGGAAAACTCGCTATCATAAAATTAATCTCTTGATAAAAAAGATATAAGAAGTGTTGCGGCCTGTTAGTTTAATAATTGCATTTGACCGTTAAGAAGTATCTAAAAAGATACAAATTAATCTTATTAGATACAAAAATGACTTGTTAGAGGTAGTGTTAGAGGTAGTAATACAGCTCAATCTGATCTAGATGGGATTTGTGTATGAGAATACCCGTTACTTTTTTGCAGTGTTGGCCAGGCAAAAAGAAAAAATTTCAGAGGAAAATTATTTGGGGACGATAGAGGATTCGGAAATTATCGTACGCTAAACTCCAGGAAATGCTCTCAAGTCGCGGAATTGACCAGGTTTCATCTTATGATTCTGTTGCCAGATATAATCGCCAGTCAGATTGATATGTTCCCAGCCCAGTGGCGAAAGGTACTGCAGTAGCTCCTCATTTACCGACGATCCCATCGCGTTGACTGCGCGTTCCAGGTAGACCGTATTCCAGAGCACTATTGCGGCAGTGACGAGATTCAAACCGCTGGCACGATACCGCTGGTGTTCGAAACTGCGATCACGGATCTCGCCCAGTCTATTGAAGAAAACGGCCCTGGCCAACGCGTTCCGAGCCTCACCTTTGTTCAGCCCTGCTTGCACCCGACGTCGCAGATCGACGCTTTGCAGCCAATCAAGAATGAACATCGTCCGCTCGATGCGGCCAAGCTCTCGCAGGGCAACAGCCAGTCCATTTTGACGAGGGTAGCTGCTGAGTTTGCGTACCATCAAAGAGGCAGTGACAGAATCCTGCTTGATCGACGTGGCCAAACGCAGAATGTCATCCCAATGCGCCAGAATGTGCTTGACGTTGATCGTACCGCCAATCATCGATCGTAGGTCAGGGTAGTCATTGCGTGCACCAGGTACATACAGACGAGTGTCCTTCAGATCACGAATTCGCGGTGCAAATCGAAAGCCGAGCAAGTGCATCAACGCGAAGACATGATCGGTGAATCCCGCGGTATCCGTGTAGTGTTCTTCGATGCGCAAATCCGACTCATGATAGAGCAACCCATCCAACACATAGGTTGAATCTCGGATACCGACGTTGATGACCTTGGTGCTGAACGGTGCGTACTGATCTGAGATGTGCGTATAGAACAAGCGTCCAGGCTCGCTGCCGTATTTTGGATTGACATGCCCGGTGTTCTCGCCGCGGCCGCCTGCGCGAAATCGTTGCCCATCTGAAGATGAAGTTGACCCGTCGCCCCAGTGACTGGCAAAGGGGTTGGCCAGTTGTGTGTTCACCAACTCGGCCAATGCGCTGGTGTACGTCTCATCACGGATGTACCATGCCTGTAGCCAGGACAGTTTGGCGTACGTCGTACCGGGAGACGATTCCGCCATCTTAGTCAGGCCGAGATTGATCCCGTCCGCCAGGATCGCGGACAGCAGCAACGTTCGCTCCTTCGTGGGATCTCCCAACCGGAGATTCACGAAGTGACGCGTAAACCCCGTCCAATCATCGACATCCATTAGCAGTTCGGTGATCTTGACCCGAGGCATCAGTTGCATGGTCTGATCAATCAGTCGCTGAACTTCTTCAGGGACAGTAGTGCTCTGAGGCGTCAGCTTGAGTCCGGTATCCGTCACAACGGCATCAGGCAGTTCGTTATCCAGAGCCAACTGACTGACCAAAGAAAGTTGTTTGTGCAACTCAACCAGTCTTTCGTCAAGATAGCGCTTACCGTTGGTATGGAGGGCGATTGGTATGGTCTCGTCGCGGGACAGCTGCTCGAAGGCAGGTTTGGTGATCAGATAGTCATCGAAGTTTCGAAACTGTCGAGATCCCTTAACCCAGATGTCTCCAGAGCGCAGAGAGTTCTTGAGTTCCGACAGCGCGCAGATCTCATAGTAACGACGATCGATTACGCCATCGCTGAACACCAGCGGTTGCCAGCGTGGTTTGATGAACGCTGTTGGTGCTGATGCAGGCACTGCTCGCAAGTTGTCGGCATTCATGGCGCGCACAGCGTTGATCGCGTCCAGGACCGGCCGGGCTACTGGAGCGGCTTCGAACGTGAGGATGTTCAGAAACTGAGGGGTGTATCGACGTAGCGTCGGAAACTGTGCGTCAATCAGGTGAAGATGATCGAACGATCCTGGGCGACTCAGTTGGTTGGCCTCGCTAACGCTATGGAAGAAGTCGTCCCATGGGATCACCTGTTCAATAGCATCGAATGCATCTGTCCCTGTTTCTTTGGCTCGCATAAGCGCCTGCCCAATCGCTGAGTACAAGCGAACCTTTTCGTTGATCGCCTTGCCCTCGCTCTGAAACTGTTGGTGGTGTTTGTTCCTAGCCGTGGCGAAAAGCTTGGTCATCATCCGATCGTGCAGGTCGATGATCTCATCAGTGACCGTGGCCGAGGCCTCCACCACAATCGCCACGAGCGTGGCATGTCGACGCTCGGCTTCGAACCGGCGCAGGTCTTGGGGCGTCATCTGAATGCCTTCACGCGCAATCTTGAATAGACGATTCTGATGAATGTTCCGCCCGATGTCTTCTGGCAGCTCCAGTGCCTGGAAGCACCGGAGTCTGTCGATGTGTTCCAACATGTAGCGCGAGTTCGGCTTCAACGGTGATTGACGCAACCACACGAGCCATGTCAGGCCCGTTCCGGGTTTGATGCCCAGAAGTTCGTCAAGGCGTTGGCGGTGTTGTTCGGTCGTTCGCGCGATCAACCGACGGTAGAGCCGCCGATTCGCGAGTGCCAGTGCTTGCGAACAGGCTCGATCGATGACCATGATCGGTGGAATGACAATCTTATGCTGGCGCAAGAATTCGACAGCGCGTGTGGCGAGCACGATACCCTTGTCGATCTGAAGTGCGGTATCCGTCAACGTACGCACGAGACGTCGAAACTCTGACCTCGTGAAGACGGTCAATTCAAGATAAGCCCGTAGCGTCAGTAAATGTTCCCGCCGTGTTTCAGCGCGTTCTCCGTAGGCTTTCCATACGGCGGTATCCAGCCGTAGCTCTGCAGCAACCCACCGAATCAACGCGTCCGACACCTCTCGATCTGCAGCCAGGGCGTGCCCAGGGTACCGGAGCAAACACAGCTGGACGGCAAAACCAAAACGGTTGGCATCGCCTCTTCGCAGTCGGATGAGTGCCAGATCGGTTTCCGAAAACGTGTAGTGACGAATCAGCTCGTCATCGGATTCCGGCAGCGCCAGCAGACTTTTCTGATCTGTAGCCGACAAAATGGAGCGTCTTGGCATGGGAGAGTGTACCAGTTGATTTACAGTCTAAATTGGACAACAATGGGTCCTGTCAAAACAAGGCTTTCCGGGCCACTTTTTCAGACAGGTTCAATTGGGACAGCGAGCAGCCATCTATTGCCGTGTATCCACCGCCGATCAGTCGTGCGATCGACAGGCGAGGGATCTGCACGCGTTTGCCAAACGCGGTGGCTACCAGGTGGTCAAAGTCTTCAAGGAAACTGGTTCGGGCACAAAACTGGATCGAGCCGAACGCAAGAAGATCATGGCACTGGCACAAGCTCGGGAAATTGACTCGGTTCTGGTGACGGAGCTATCTAGGTGGGGACGCTCCACCATCGACCTATTGGGTACTTTGCGTGAGTTGGAAAGCTGGAAAGTTTCCGTCATTGCCATGAGTGGGATGACGTTCGATCTGTCCACACCACATGGCCGGATGATGGCAACGTTCTTGTCCGGTATCGCGGAGTTCGAACGTGATTTGATTAGTGAGCGTGTGAAATCTGGCTTGGCCGCCGCCAAAGCGCGAGGGAGAAAGTTAGGTCGGCAACCGGGACAACGCCCCAAGTCAGACCGGCTCGCACCGAAAGTGGTTGCGTTGGTCGATGAGGGCCGCAGCTATCGTTGGATCGCGCGTGATCTGGCTATCAGCAAGAACACGGTCATGGACATTGTGAAGCGGATGCGTGACGTTTCTTAATCGAGCACATCTTGTTCTCCATAGCGGACGTTCTTGTCAGCCTGCAGACGGAATCTATAAGTCTACAGTCGTCCCAAAATTTATTCAAACTAAAGATGATTTTCTTACGTTTGTGTTCTTTTATCCAAAATTTCCTCGATAACCCGCACAATCTCTTCGCACCGTTGTGAATTGAGTGCATCGGGATGGGGCGAGGCAAACTGCCCTGAATCGTTGTCGAAATACTGGCCAGAGGCCGTGGCAAATTCCTCTGCCAGAGCCGCGCGACTGAGTATTTCTGCGCCTATACGGATATCAGCGCCGTCCACACCATAGGCATCTTTCACCATCTTGCTCCCGAGCATCGACCCGGGATTCACCGCAATGATCGCCGGGCCATCATCCTTGAGCGAAAGCGCCAGATGGCGAGACCACATGGTCAGCGCGAGTTTGCTTTGGGCATACGCCGCGTTGTCGGACAGGTGGCCTTGTCCCGCTAGCGCCTTCAGATTGACCGGAGACTGCGCAGCAGAGGACAGATTGACCACTCGTCCGGACGTCCCGAGCAGTGGCAAAAGCCTTTGAGTAAGCAGATAAGGAGCGATCGTATTGACCACGAACCGCACATCAAGCCCGTCCTGTGTGACAGGATCAGGGGTTTTATAGACGCCGGCATTGTTGATGAGCACATCAAGTTTCGGGTGCTTTTCAGCCACGGCCTTCGCGAGTAACTCGACCTCGGCCATGCGAGACAGGTCAGCTACGTAGCTTTCAACTCGCTCACCATCAGGCAGCGTAGAAAGCATGCTCTCCGCTTCTTCCAGTTTCGCTGGATTGCGCCCGTGCAGCAGCACCTGGTGACCCATAGAGACTAGCATCTTGGCTGTTGCTAACCCGATGCCGTCGGTCGAACCGGTAACAAGAATGATTTTTCCCATGATGTTATCTCCTTCACGCTGAGAAGTCTGGCAGTACGTCATCGGCCAGACGTTTCAGGGTGCTCTCGATATCCGCCTGATTAAAGCGTAGATTTAGCGCCACATGGTTTACACCGATCTCTTCCCGCGACTTCAGATAGTCTCGAAGATGGTGCGACCCTAGCCGTAATCCCAAATGAATCGGTTGCGGAGGCGTGTCAGGATCTTCAGCTAAGTCAACATAAAACGGTTCCATGACAGGCTGGGCGGGCCTTCCTGACGCCTCAACCCGCTCCCGCCAGTCGCGAATAGTCTGTGCTTGCACCATGGTGTTACGTGGATAGAGCATCCACCCATCTCCGTTCTGCGCGACCCATTCTGGATCTTGTTGACTGCCACCGGTAATGAGTAGCGGTAGTTTTCTAGATGCCGATTTGGGAAGCATATCCATGTCGCCACTTGGGGTGCCGTAATCGCTCTCAAAACTCGGCGAGTCTTCGCTCATCCTTCGGATATAGTCAAAGCTCTCTCGGAATCGTGCACCTCGATCCGCAAACGGGATGTTGAGTGCCGGGTATTCCTCCGGACGGTCGCCGGACGCCACTCCAAGGATCAAACGTCCGCCCGAAAGTACGTCAGCAGTGGCTGCGGCTTTGGCAACGTGAGCCGGATGTCGTAACGGCAAAATGATACTGGCCACGCCAAGAGCGATCCGTTCTGTCAGTCCGGCCAGAAGGCCAAGATACACGAACGGATCGTACATCTGACCCGCATCACCAAATGATGGAACGTTGAATGGCACATCTCGTAACCAAACTGCAGAAAACCCGAGTGCTTCGGCGAGCTGAACACGCTCAATGTGGCGTTGCATCTCAGGTACGGGACTCTGGGCGTAGTTCTCAATTGGCACAACCAGCCCAAGGCTCAACCGGTTCGCGCGGAACACGGTATTGTATCCCCGATTGATCGACTGGAACTCGGTTGCGTTCAAAACATCGGTCATTGTCATCTCGCAAAGCCTCCAAAGGGTTTTAACCGTTGTTGATTGTGGCTTATGATACGTCATTTTCCACGACGACTTTTCCCATCGCGTGTCCACCCTCTAGGCGAGCGTGCGCTTGTCCTACTTTTTCAAGCGAATACCGCTGTTCATCTAGCACGGGTTTCAGTCCACCAGACTCAATAATCTGTGTTACGTTGCGTAAAATCTCGGCATGTTCTTCTCGTTTCACGTTATGCAGCATAGGAATCAGCATGAACACGACGTGCAACGACAAACCCTTAAAGTGGGCGACAGATAAATCCAACTCACACATCGCAACGGTAGAGGCAATTTGGCCATTCAGTGCTGCCGCCTCAAATGAGTTCGCCATGTTGGCACCGCCAACAGAATCGAACACCACATCAAACCCTGCCCCACCAGTATGTTTGGCCACGTACTGCTGGACGGTCTCAGTTTTATAGTTGATGGCAGTGGCCCCCAGTTGTTCGATTAATGCCAATTGTTTCTTGCCGCCACCCGTCGCATAAACTCCGGCACCAAAATATTTTGCCAGTTGCACCGCCACATGACCAACGCCGCTAGAGCCCCCATGCACCAGAACTTTTTGGCCTTGCTTGATACCAGCACGAGTCAAACCTTCGTAGGCCGTAATGGCAACCAATGGCAAGCCCGCGGCTTCTCGCATCGACAAATTCTTTGGCTTATGGGCAATCAAGTGGCTGTCCGCCACGATGTATTCAGCCAATGTGCCGGGTAAATCTGCTAACCCACCGGCACAGCCATAGACTTCATCACCAATTGAATAATCTTTTACGCCGTGGCCGACGGCCTCAATGGTGCCGGAGAAATCCATTCCTAAAATGGCTGGCGTATCCGGTGATAAGGGTAACGCCTTACCCATTTTGCGAATCATGGTATCCACCGTGTTGACGCTTGATGCCGCGATCTTGACGAGAACATGACCGGCTGTTACCTCAGGGTTTTGAACTTCCGCCGCTTCAAATACGGCGTCTTCCCCATAGGCATTCACAAGCATTGCTTTCATGTCATTTGTCCTTGCTCTCGTAACTGAGTTGTTATGGTAATTTTCTATTCGATGCCACTACTGAATTTCTTGGACATTCATGACCAAATCATTCCAATTGCGCTGGTTCTCCATGTCATGCTCCATCCCTTTCTCATCGGCAATGGTGAAACGTTTGATGGCAGGGGTTTTGCTGGTTGCTTGATAGAGCCAGTACGCCTCTGCCTTGAGAGCTTCCTTAATCGGCTTGTCGATGGATTCATACACAGCCTGTTTGCAAGCATTGATGGATTCTGCCGGGAATTTGGCGATTCGGTTGGCCAGCTCCTCGACGTACGGACCTATCTGGTCGGCGTCGAGGGCCTTATTAATCGTACCGTAGGCTTCCGCTTCGTCAGCATCAAAGTCACGGGCGCTCAGGATAATTTCTAGGGCACGGCCGAGACCAACCTGACGAGCCATGCGGGATGCACCGCCGCCGCAGGGCAGGATACCCATCCCGACTTCCATCTGCATGAACTTGAATTTGCCTCGTGCTGCGAAACGCATATCACAAGCGAGCGCGAACTCATGACCTCCCCCTCGTGCAAAACCTTCAAGCTTGGCGATGGTGGCTTGTGGCACTTTGCTGATGCGTTCCAAGACTGATTGCAGATCGAGCAATTCAGCGTCGTCACGGGAGACGGCTTCTGTCGACATGTCTTTCAAAAGATTGGTGTCATAGTGACAAACCCAAATTTCCGGATGGGCTGACTGGAACACCACCACCTTAGTTTCGCGATCCCGTTCAAGTCTCAGGGCAAGACTATTCAAGTCTGCCAACATGGCCTGTCCTTGAACGTTTACCGGCGGATAGTCGAAGGTGACCCAAGCGATCGCATTTTCGATCTTAACTTTGCATGTGGTGAAATTGTCGTAGCTCATGTGGCGTCTCCTTCATGATGTGTGTGAATAATCAATATGGCAGTGCCCTTTTCACGGCCTCGTGTGTATGATAGGATTAATATAGGCACTATAAAAGTAATTAACAAGTACGCACATATATGTGATATAGGTACAAATAGTATACTATAGAGGAGCGCTATGAGACACGAACGCTACGATTGTTCAAGTGGTTGTCCCGTCGAGGCGGCATTAGAGTTGTTCGGGGGGAAATGGAAAGGGATCGCGCTATACCATTTGCTGGATGGGACTCTGCGGTTTAATGAGTTAAAGCGCAAGGTGGGAAGTGTGACCCAGCGAATGCTGACCAAGCAACTCAGAGAGTTAGAAGAGGATGGGCTGATTTCCAGAAAGGTGTATGCAGAAGTGCCGCCGAAGGTCGAGTACCGTCTCACCGAAAAAGGCAAATCTTTACGCCCGATTTTACTGGCTTTGGAAAAGTGGGGAGGGAGGTATGCGCTTCCGAAAGCATCCACCAAGGTGCGAACTGCGTGAAGGACGTTCTTAGGTCGTAAATTTGAAGGCTAGCTATAACAGCTGCACAACCAGGAGATTAGTTTATATCTGACTCGTAATGTCCGCTTTGGGTCGACTTGAGACCGATCAGTTCGATTGCTTGCAGCGTCCGTATTGGCCGTGAAAACCCTTAGCGTACGATAATT
Organism: Nitrospirales bacterium; assembly: GCA_965223635.1. Taxonomy (GTDB): domain Bacteria; phylum Nitrospirota; class Nitrospiria; order Nitrospirales; family UBA8639; genus Nitrospira_E. Next base: position 194,871 of record OZ245007.1, on the reverse strand, counting down.
TCCCAATCCTCTATCGTCCCCAAGTTATCAACAGGAAATGAGAACTTTCGCCCCTTTTCGGGGATGGACCAAGATTTTCTCAGTGACCTTGTTCGAGAAAACCCCTGTAAACAAGGACTTTCTCAACGGACATTACACAAGTGAGCACGAACGGCTTCGTAACCAATTGAATCTATTTGATTCTTAACCAGACACTAGTGAAATAACGTCTTATTGCTGGGTTTTGAGGACGATGAAGAAGGCGCGGGATTTTCGGATGAGACGAAGGAGAACGGTTTGTCCGGGTTTGACTTTCTGGAGCACTTCTGAAAATTGTGCCACGTTCCTTGTTGCCTGACGATTCACTTCAGTAATAAAATCACCTTCTTGAATACCTTCTGAATGGGCGAGGCCACCTCGCTCGACCTTTGAGACAAGGACGCCAACCGTTTCTTTGAGTTCAAATTCTTCAGCCAACGCCGCCGTGAGGGCTTGGACATCCAATCCTAATTTCACTTCTGATTTTTGGTAGGGGAGAGAGGCTAGCGTAGGTTTTTCTGGACGCTCGGCCATAGGAACATGGTAAATCATTTCTTTCCCGTCACGAAGCACACGAATTTTGGCTTTCTCCCCAGGGCCAACCCGAGCCACCAGACGTGATAATTGATTAGGAGAATCAACAGGCTCATTATCCACCGTCAAAATAATATCACCAGGTTTAATGCCAGCCGCAAAGGCAGGATCATCTTTATACACTTCGTTGATCAAAACGCCTTGTCCTTCTTTGATCTCAAATTGTTTGGACAGTTCTTTGGTGAGAGCCTGAATCCCCACACCCAACCAGCCCCGCACAACGCGACCATGCGAGACCAATTGATCCACAACACGGGAAACCATGTCGGCCGGGATAGAAAATCCGATGCCTTGGGCCATATGAATGATGGCCGTATTTATACCAATCACTTCGCCACGAAGATTAAATAACGGACCGCCTGAGTTTCCTGGATTAATGGCCGCATCCGTTTGGATGAAGTTTTCATATTTGGAGAGATTGAGCCGTTCACGGCCTATACCACTAATGACTCCCAGGGTGACTGTTCGGTCCAAGCCCAGGGGATTGCCCACGGCCAATACCCATTGGCCAACTTTTAATGTGTCGGAGTTTCCAAACTGAGCGGCCGGCAATTTCCGATCGGTTTCGATTTTAAGGATGGCAATATCTGTTTCTTTGTCTCGGCCGATGATTCGGGCAATTTGATGGGATTTGTCTGAAAGTCGCACTTCAGCTTCGGTTGTATCTTCACCGACAACATGATTATTCGTGACAATAATGCCATCTTCTCGCACGATAACGCCTGAACCGCTACCTTGGGCATAAGAGTCTCGTCGCTTAAATCCTTGAGACGAAGTGATTTCGCGAATTGGCGTAATATTTACGACCATTGGCGTAACGCGCTCTGCAAGACTTGTAATCGTCAATTGAATTTCTTCTAGGGCTTGAAGCCCACGAAGTTCTTTATCTGTCGTTGTCATAGCCCAAGAGTTGACTGCGCAACAGACAAAAAGGACTGAAAAAATAGCTGCTTTTTGTATTTTTTTCATGAAGATTATCATATCCACCTATGTCGCATAAGAAATATTATGTTAAGTTGAAAGGAGGCTTATTTTGGATTCCGTCCCCTTCATTAAGCGAGAAATATTTTCGGTATGCCCATAAATAATTAATCCGAGAATGCAAAGGGAAAATAGGATAAGGGAGATTTCTCTATTGATAAAAAAGGCAAGGATGGGAAAGACTGCAAAAGCTGCCAAAGCACCTCCTGATGAATATTTAAACATAGCTACTGTCCCAATCCAAACTCCTAATAAGCACAGGCCTAAAAACGGTTCAACTCCAAACACTGCCCCCAATGCGGTTGCAACACCTTTCCCGCCCTTAAATCCTAAAAAAATCGAAAAAATATGTCCAAGAATGACAGCCAGGCCTACAACAAGCACCCACGGCCGTGGAATTCCTAGTGTTTGGGCTACCATAACTGCCAAGATCCCTTTGCCAATATCACCAAATAATGTCAAAAATCCGGCCTTTTTCCCAGAAACTCGCAAGACATTGGTAAAACCAATATTTTTGCTACCGGCTGTTCGTGGGTCTTTCTCTCTCAATGCTTTTGCAACTAGTAATCCAAATGGAATGGAGCCAAGAACATATGCAACAATAGTGACTAACACAGAGACAAGCATTCTTTTTGCCTTCTATGCTACCAATATTGCGGGCCCAATTTCTTAAAGATCCTCACGAGATATCCCCACCCTGAAACCAGAGAAAGGACCAGTGCTGTATAGAGAAGAACAATTCCAATGGACGAAAGTACAGGTTGAGTTTCCAGCCAGGCTACCTGAAAAATCAAGCAAAGAATTCCACCAATTTGACCAACAACTTTAAATTTTCCTATAGAATCCGCAGGAACAATTAACCCTTCCTTGGCGGCCACTGCTCTGGCTCCAGTAATGATTAATTCGCGAGCAATCATGATAATAGCCAACCAGACCGTAATCTGTTGCGCCTGAACGAGAAGGATAAGACCAGATGCCACAAGTAACTTGTCTGCCACAGGGTCAAGTAGTTTTCCTAGGTTCGTAATTTGTCCACTCCGACGAGCCAAATATCCATCTAAAAAATCAGTAAATGCAGCAGCCGAAAAAACGAGGCCAGCCCAAAAGGCTCTTTCAGGTGTCGGCTCCATATATAGCCAAACAAAGACTGGAATTAAAAATATCCTGAAAAGTGTGAGTGAATTTGGAAGATTAAGGCTTGCCTCTCCCATTTCTAAATTCTTAGTTCCAACTTTGGATTTTAAGGCATCGGAAGGCGTCATCTTTTTAAATATCTCAAGCAATACATTATGTGAGTGCAGGAAAGTTTCCTTTCCCTGAGGCTTGCCATATGGTTTGTAATTGGTCTAAAAGCATTTTCAGCTCACTTAACCGGACCATATTAGGGCCATCGGATAAAGCTTCTTCAGGGTGAGGATGAACTTCCATAAAAAACCCATCACATCCAACAGCTGCTGCAGCTCGTGCTAAAGGAGCTATAAATTCACGTTGGCCTGATGAATAGGTTCCCCCTCCTCCTGGTAATTGCACGCTATGCGTCGCATCAAAAATCACAGGATACCCCAGTGCTCGCATGACTGGCAGAGATCGCATATCAACCACCAGGTTTTGATACCCAAAGCTGGCGCCTCGCTCCGTGACACAAATATTTGTTGTTCCAGCTTCTTCTAGCTTGTTGACAACATTGTTCATATCCCACGGTGAGAGAAATTGTCCTTTTTTTACATTCACTACGCACCCTGACTTTGCGGCTGCACAGAGAAGATCTGTCTGCCGGCAAAGAAAAGCCGGAATTTGCAAGACATCGGCAACCTCTGCCACGTATTCCACATCTTGTACTTCATGGATATCCGTAATAATGGGCACACCGATTTCCTTTTTGACCTTTTTTAGGATCTCCAAACCTGTGGACAGGCCCAGCCCACGAAAAGATGAAAATGACGTTCGATTAGCTTTGTCATAGGAAGCCTTAAATATATACGGAATCCCTAAATCTTGCGTAATTTCTGCAATGCCTGCCGCCGTTTTTAAGGCAATAGTTTCGCTTTCAATGACACAGGGACCAGCAATTAAGATATGTGGAGAATCCCCTCCTACCAGAATGGCGCCAATTTGAAGAATCTTGGGAGAAGTCATAAATAAACCGGGCACCTAGGTGCCGAATTTACGTTGGAGTGCCGCCCCGACAAAGGCGGTGAATAAAGGATGGGGCGAACACAACCGTGAATGAAATTCTGGATGAAATTGGGTGCCGACAAACCAGGGGTGCTCTCGCAATTCAATAATTTCTACGAGTTTACCGTCGGGAGACGTCCCGCTTACGATTAACCCTTTTGCCGTTAACGCATCACGATATTCATTATTAAATTCATAGCGATGACGATGCCGTTCATGTACGTCAGATTGTTCATAAGCAGCTGCAGATCGGGTTCCAGGAACGAGTGTGCAGGGGAAGGCACCTAAACGCATCGTCCCGCCTTTTTCTTGAACCTCGCGTTGTTCAGGAAGTAAATCAATGACCGCATGAGGCGTCTCCATATTAAACTCCGCACTATTCGCATGGTCTAGGCCAGCAAGATGGCGGGCGATTTCAATAACCGCACATTGCATACCCAAACAAATGCCAAAAAATGGGATGTTTTTTTCTCGAACATACTGAATAGTATCAACTTTTCCTTCAATGCCTCGAATCCCAAAACCTCCGGGAATAAGGACACCATCCACATCCGCCAAAAGGCGTTCTGGACCTTTTTTTTCAATTTCCCCAGACTCAACCCATTGAATGTTGATATTGGTCTCATCTTGCAATCCACCATGAACCAATGCCTCAGATAAGCTTTTGTACGACTCACGAGATTCCATGTATTTTCCGACCAGCGCAATGGAGACTTCATGGCGAGGGCGTTTAATTTTTTGGACTAAAATATCCCAATTGCGAAGATTCGGAGGACCTGTTTCCAGTCTTAGAGAACGAACAATGAGTTCGTCTAACCCTTCTTTCCGCAGGACAATCGGCACTTCATAAATAGACTTAACGTCTTTGGCCGTAATGACGGAGTCCTTATCAACATTACAAAATAACGCCATTTTGTCTTTAACGTTTGGCGGAAGATATCTATCGGTTCGACACAGGAGTATATGCGGTTGAATTCCAATTTCACGCAACTTATTGACAGAATGCTGTGTGGGCTTGGTTTTTAATTCACCTGCGGTGGGAATATAGGGCACTAAGGTGAGATGAATATAGAGGGCGTTTTCCCGCCCCACATCATAAGGCATTTGACGAATGGCCTCTAAGAACGGAAGACTTTCGATATCACCAACCGTGCCACCAATTTCGACAATCACCACATCAACATTGTGTGCCACATTCATAATCCGTTGCTTAATGGCATCGGTAATATGAGGAACAACTTGGACTGTTGCCCCGAGATATTCCCCTTTTCGTTCCTTTTGTATAACCGATTCATAAATTCTCCCGGTTGTACAATTGTTTTCTCGGCTTAACTGCACCGTCGTAAATCGCTCGTAATGTCCAAGATCTAAATCTGTTTCCGCGCCATCGTTGGTCACATAAACTTCCCCATGCTGATAGGGGTTCATCGTGCCAGGATCGACGTTAATGTATGGGTCCAATTTTAAGAACGTAATGGTCATCCCTCGGCTTTCTAAAAGATGACCGATGGCTGCAGATGAGAGCCCTTTCCCCAATGATGAAACAACCCCACCTGTGATGAAAATAAATTTACTCATATGTCAAAAATTGGATTGATAGTAACGGTATAGATGACCTCAGACTTCACCATATTTTTCTCCCTCTTTTCAACCCTTGCAAATATCGCCATCTAAGAATGGCTTGACTTCTTTATTTTTTAAGCAAAAATGATTCTGCCACAGCCAAATCTTCAGGGGTATCAATGCGTAGAGACTCATATTTTGTTTCCCACACCATAATGGGCAACCCATGCTCTAACGCGCGAAGTTGCTCTAACTTTTCAGCGTCTTCAAGAAAACCACTGGGCAATTGGCTGAATTGTTGCAAGATGGTTTTTTGAAAAATGTAGATCCCCAGATGTATCCAAGCTGAATCCTTTGTTTCAGATGGAATCCCATCCCGCCAACAAGGAATGGCACTTCGGGAAAAATATAATGCCCGTCCTTGTTGGTCTGTGACAACCTTTACAATCGATGGATTATTTTGATCGCTAGCCTGAAGCGTTCTTTTTAATGTACCAATTTGGTAATCTGTTTTGACAAATGGCTGAATAAGGTCATCCAGTAATTCAGGATGGAGAAGCACTTCATCTGCTTGGAGATTGACTACCCAATCATAGGTTAATTGAGAAGCCACTTTTGCCACTCGATCGGTCCCGGTCCTGCACGGTTCCGTAACTAGACAGACTTCTCCTCCAAAACCTTTGACTGTTTCGAGTATAGCCTCATTATCGGTCGCTACCAAAATTTGTCCTACAGAAGATAGAGGCGTGACCGCTTCGTAGACATGTTGGATTAAGGGTTTCCCTCCCAATGTGGCTAGCGGTTTGCCGGGGAACCGTGATGAACCCTGACGGGCTGGAATACAGACACTGACCATGGAATCAACCGTGGTCATGAGTTAGGACATCATGTAGTTGTGAGCGAGTCACAGTTGCCGTTCCAACCATACCAACCACAATGCCTGCGGCTTGATTGGCCAGCAATGCTGCATCTGCAACAGGGGCTTTGGCGCTTAATGCTAAGGCTAATGTGCTTACAACCGTGTCTCCTGCTCCAGTGACATCATAGACTTGACGAGCTACAGCAGGAATGGTCCAGGAGCAACCATTTTGCTCAAAAATGCTCATCCCTTCCTCCCCTCTTGTAATGACAACGGCATCACATTGTAAATGCTGCTGGAGTACATGGCCAATCTGTGCGATGGGAACCTGTTGAGTTGGAAGAAAACCAGCACCCTGTTTGGCTTCGAGATAATTCGGTGTAATAACGGAGGCGCCTTGATAATACGACATATGTTCAACCTTTGGATCCACAATGATTGGGACACCAACGGGACGCACTCGTTTCTGAATATGGAGCATCAGTTCTTCTGTGATCAGACCTTTGGCATAATCTGAAATTACGATGCAAGATAGATCATGCAGGCGGGAATCAATATGCCGGATAATTTTTCGCTCAAGGATCTTTGAAATCGGTTCGCGTTGCTCAACATCAAACCGGACAATTTGTTGGTTATGGGCAATGACACGAGTCTTCTTAATGGTTGGTCGACTTTTATCAATAAAAATCCCTGGAGCAGGGTTGGACACTTGCCGCACATCTTTTAGCACTTGTTTCCCGTATAGATCATCCCCAATGACGCCACAAAGTTCCGCCTGACCTCCTAAGGTGATGATATTATGATAGACGTTTGCTGCACCTCCCATTCTATGGGATTCGGAATTCACATGCACCACAGGGACAGGAGCTTCAGGAGAGACGCGGTTCACGGATCCCCAAATATAATGATCGAGAATCAGGTCTCCAATGACGAGAATTTTTGTTCGTGAGAATCGGCGTAGATAGGTCTTAAGTTGCTGAGGAGTTATTGCTGGGACAGTAGAAGATATATTCATTCAAATGTACATTGTAGAACGAAAAGTAACCTGTTTTGTGTCTATCAGTAGGTTACTCAATGCTTTTTCCGATTCGATTCCAACGAATCCAATCCGTCCATGCTCCTCGCCCATTCCATGACCAATACACTAAAAAGGCGCGGCCTTTTATTTTATCCATTTTCACAAAACCCCAAAAGCGACTATCTAAGCTTTGGTCTCGATTGTCGCCCATAACAAAATAGGATTCTGCTGGGACCGTGATAGGGCCAAAATTATCTCGCGGACTGATGCGGTGATCAAAGATGCCTGCCTCAACACGCTGTGTAAATTCTTTGTCATCAAAGACTACTCCATTGATGATAATATTTTTATTTTGAATTTCGATAACATCCCCAGGCGTTCCAATAACTCGTTTAATGAAATCCTTATTTTCATCCTCAGGATATCGAAAAACAATGACATCTCCACGTTGAGGAGGATCAAATTCTATTAAGGTTGTGGAGGAGAAACAAGTAACTGGAGGAAACTCTATTTGGAATTCACAGTCTTTCGGTAATTGAAAGCCATAGGCTAATTTTGACACAAGAATATGATCCCCAATCAATAGGGTCGGGATCATAGAGCCGGAAGGTATTTTAAAGGCTTGGACCACAAACACTCTAATGGTTAAGGCCAGAATGATGGCAATAACGAGAGCTTCGGCATATTCCCGAATAATAGATTTTGTTGAGGGAGTACTATGAGATGTTACAGGCGTTTCAGAACCGGAGTTCTCAATACGTGAATCTGATGAATTTGTGGATGGTGGCTCTTGCTGTGACATCGAATTCTTAATTCGGATCCGTTTTGAGAATAGCCAGAAAGGCTTCTTGAGGGACTTCTACCCGGCCGATTTGTTTCATCCGTTTTTTTCCTTCTTTTTGCTTTTCCCAGAGTTTACGTTTTCGGGAAATATCCCCACCATAACATTTGGCAGTTACATTTTTCTTCATGGCCCCAATCGTTTCTCGAGCAACCACCCGCTTGCCAATTGCCGCCTGAATGGCAATTTCAAACATTTGCTTGGGAATCAATTCCTTCATTTTTTCAGCTAATTGGCGCCCTCGACTGGTGACTTTTTCTTTATGGGCAATAATAGATAAGGCATCGACGGTCTCGCCATTGAGTAATAAATCAAGTTTTTCTAATTCAGATTTTCGATAACCCACGAGTTCGTAGTCCAATGAGGCATAGCCTTGGGTGCGTGATTTCAAACGATCATAAAAGTCTAACACAATTTCATTTAAAGGCAGCTCGTACTCTAACATTGCTCGAGTGGGGTCCAGATAGTTCAGCCCAACCTGAATCCCTCGCCGTTCTTGGCATAATTGAAGAATACCCCCAATATATCGTTCTGGGACAATGATTGTGGCTTTAATAAATGGTTCTTCAATATGGTCAATCTTGGACGGGTCAGGAAGTTTAGAAGGATTATCAATATCAATAATTTCTCCAGTAATCGAATGTACACGATAAACCACGGTGGGCGCGGTACTAATTAGGTCCAATCCATATTCTCGTTCCAAGCGCTCACGGACTATTTCCATATGGAGTAATCCCAAAAACCCACAGCGGAATCCAAAACCCAATGCCAGCGAGGTTTCCGGTTCATATCCAAATGAGGAATCATTAAGTTGTAATTTTTCCAACGAATCTCGAAGATCTTCAAATTTTGAGGTATCAGTCGTATACAGACCGCAAAAAACGACTGGTTTAACATCTCGGTACCCAGGCAAGGGTTCGGATGTGGGTTTCTTGGCATCAGTTATCGTATCCCCAATTTTGGTGTCCGAAAGTTCTTTCATGCCTGCGCAAATATATCCCACTTCACCTGGACCCAGTTGCGGTACTTTAGTGCGCTTTGGCAGAAACATCCCAACTTCCAAGACTTCAAAGTCTTGTCCTGACGACATCATTTTGATCATCATATTGGGTCGAATTGTTCCATTCATAATCCGCAACAGCACAATAGCGCCTTGGTAATTATCAAACCAAGAGTCAAAAATTAATGCCTTTAAGGGTTCGTTTGCTGATCCGGTTGGTGGAGGAATTATATTCACCAAACCTTCGAGGACTTCTTGAACTCCATGCCCGTTCTTTGCACTCACCGGAAAGGCGTCATGTTCGGTCAAGCCCAACACATCACGAATCTGTGTTTGAACTCCTTCAACATTCGCGCTGGGTAAATCAATTTTATTGATAACAGGAATGATGACCAAATCATTGGCAATTGCCAAATAGGCATTAGCAATAGTCTGTGCTTCAACCCCTTGTGTGGCATCAATCAACAAAAGCGCTCCCTCACATGCGGCTAGACTCCGGGAGACTTCATAGGCAAAATCGACATGTCCGGGTGTATCAATGAGGTTAAAGAGATATTCTTCTCCTTTTGAGGAATGAAATTGAGTGGTCACGGCATGCGCTTTTATGGTAATGCCTCGTTCCCGCTCTAAGTCCATATCATCCAAATACTGGGCGCGAATTTCACGATGAGAGACCGCACCGGTTATTTCAAGAAACCGGTCGGCCAAGGTTGATTTCCCGTGGTCAATATGGGCGATGATGGAGAAATTTCGTATGTGGGTTTGGGGGAAAGTCTTATGCATACGAACTGTCAGTGATTGTAGAGAGGGTCTAAAAGGTTGTCAAAATTTATCATGTTTTGCTGCGAGTTTTAAGGGAAATGCCAAAGAAATCTAGCCCATCAGTCAAGCAATTGAAAAAGGATGCGATTTCCTACATCTGGCATCCCTTTACGCAAATGCAGGAATGGAAGCAACAAGATCCTCTTCTTATTCGTCATGGAAAAGGGACTTTACTGTACGACATTGATGGCAATGCCTATTTGGATGGGACATCCTCTATATGGGTCAATCTTCATGGCCATCGTCATCCTACCATTGATAAAGCTATTCGCGAGCAACTCTCTCGCGTGGCCCATTCTACTCTGTTAGGCGCCTCTCATCCCTTGGCTATCCAGCTTGCCAAAGCCCTAGTCACCCTTTCGCCGAAGGGACTCAATAAAGTGTTTTTTTCCGATGATGGATCAACTGCCGTGGAAATTGCTCTCAAAATGGCGATCCAATATTGGCAGCAATGTTCATCTCCTCAACCACAAAAAACTCAGTTTATTCATCTTGGCTTATCCTACCACGGAGATACGGTTGGGGGGATGAGTTTGAGTGGCATTGAATTATTTCACCGGCCCTTTTCTACGCTTCTCTTTCGCGGCCGGCATCAGGTTGATGGCCCCTACTGTTATCGGTGTCCACTTAATTTACAATTTTCTCAATGTCAGATGGCCTGTATTGATCCGCTGGAATCGATTCTTCAAAAGTACCATCACGAAATAGCCGGAGTGATTGTTGAGCCTATGGTGCAAGGTGTGGCTGGACTCATTCCTTCTCCGCCAGGTTATCTGCAACGAGTTCGTGAATTGTGCCAGCATTATCACGTTTTATTCATTGCTGATGAAGTTGCAACTGGATTTGGAAGAACTGGGCGTATGTTTGCCTGTGAACATGAATCTGTTTATCCAGATATCATGGCCATTGCGAAGGGCTTGACTGGGGGTTATCTCCCCTTAGCCGCCACATTAACAACTGACGAAATTTATTCAGCATTTTTAGGGGCTCCCGATGAAGGAAAAACATTTTTCCATGGTCATAGTTACACCGGAAATCCCTTAGGATGTGCGGCCGCCTTAGCCAACCTCTCGATCTTTAAAGCTGAACGTACGCTCACAAAAGTCCAACGCCGTGTTCCAAAACTTGCGGCCATGTTGACCCCCCTTTCTGCTGATCCATGGGTTGGAGATATCCGGCAATGCGGGTATATGGTAGGGATAGAGTTAGTTCAACAGAAAGATAATAAAAAACCATTTCCTCTGACTGATCGGATCGGACATCAGGTGGGAGTTGCTGCAAAAACGCTGGGCCTTCTCATCCGACCTATTGGCAATACGATGATCTTGATGCCACCTCTTTCTTCAACCGTTAAAGAATTACAACAAATGGTTGACATTCTTACTCTTGCAATTTCAATTGTCCGGGCATCAAATCATAAAGACTCAGACAAGCAAAGGTAAGGGAAAATGTAAGCCTTAGATTAATTCAACTTTTTGCCCAACGTGTAAACCACAGCGATCAACTGCTCGGCCTTGCTTGACAAAAATTTCAAGATGCCCATTACTATTGATTAATATCTCCGGAAGCCCTGTCGCCCCCTCCCCATAATAAGTTTTGAGGCCTCGAATACTCAAATTTCCCACGGTAAGGCCTGCGCATTCTTGCTTGGTGACTGATCGAAATGTGTCCATATCTGTCGAAGTGATATTCGTGATGGCATTTCCAAAATGATCAATGTAAATAATACGTCCTTCAAGCACCCGATTATTCATTTTTGGAGCTTCATCAGGTAAGATCACATAATCATAAATTAACCGCCCGTACGAACCCGAGCTCTGACCTTTCGTGAGCCATGCGGCTGATGGAGCAAACAAATCTCGTCCATCAAATGTGACGCCTTCCGAGTCTAGCCGATACTGTTTATTCTCAATTTCACGAACTTCCACTGATGTCTCCTCTTGAAAGATATAACTCAATACCCCGTTGTCAGGAGCCAAAAAGAAATGGCGTGAAGTAGAAACAAGAATAGTTCGACGGTTACTACCCACATCTGGATCAACGACGACCACATGGACCGTACCATCAGGATAATATTCATAACACGACTTTAAGAAAAATGCCGCCTGTTCAATGCCATGGGCGGGAATGCCATGTGTAAGATCAATGGTACGAATTTGAGAGTTAATGCCGAGCATAACGCCTTTCATGCTTGGGACAAAATAATCTGTGTCACCAAAGTCAGTTAAAAGGGTCACGAGTGAAATTGCTGATGGCATTAGTCTGGTTCCTCAAAACAAATGGATTGGACTTCATATTCAATCAATCCAGCTGGTCGCTGCACTTCCACAATATCCCCCACGCGATGCCCAATGAGTGCTCGTCCGATAGGAGATTGCACCGAAATCGATCCATTTTTCAGATCGGCTTCATCTTGCCCAACTAAGGTATAGCGTTTTTCTTCTTCCGTTTCCATATTTAATAAGGTGACCGTCACACCAAAGACTACTGTTTCGCTGGGGCCACTTGAGATTTCAACTACTTGAGCACTCCCCAGCTTATGTTCTAATTCTGCCATTCGAGTACTCAAAAATTGTTGATGTTCTTTTGCCGCTTTATACTCGGCATTTTCCTTTAAATCTCCATGTTCTCGAGCTTCGGTAATGGCTTGAATATTCTTAGGCCGTTCCTCTCGTCTCAATCGTGTAAGTTCAGCTTGTAATGCATCATACCCTTTTTTTGTCATAGGAATTTTCATCATTAACCACTCCGACGATAAATAATGATACGGCAAATTAGGTGGAGCTTATGGGTAAAAATTTTATGCATGGGCTGGATGATATTCTTGTAAGCTTTTAACTGTCATCTTTGATTGTTTCATGGCTTCAATTCCTAAAACTGCTGCTTGAGCGCCTTGCATGGTGGTGAAATAAGGAATTCCTCCAAACACCGCAGCTGTTCGAATTGGAGCCGAATCTTTTTGGGATGTTTTATCGCCCACAGTATTAATGACCATAGCGAATTCTTTATTTTTCAATGAATCTCCGACATGAGGCCGTCCCTCATTGACCTTGTTGACGATTTGTACCGTTATGCCATGTTTTTGTAAAAATAAGGCGGTCCCCTTTGTCGCAGTGATAGAAAGCCCAAGATTTGTCAGACATTGCGCTAAACCCAAAGTGGAGGGTTTATCAACATCTTTTACGCTTAAAAACGCAGTGCCGCTTAATGGCATAGACATGCCCGTTGCAGCTTGAGATTTAGCAAAGGCCCATCCAAAACTTTGGTCAATGCCCATCACTTCTCCCGTAGATCGCATTTCAGGGCCCAATAAGACATCCGAAACCCCTAATTTTGTAAATGGGAAGACCGCCTCTTTTATGGCGATGTGTGAGCATTTTGGTATCTGGAGAAAGTCTAAATCTTGTAACGTTCGTCCAGCCATAACTTTCATAGCTAATTTTGCCAGTGGTATGCCAAGAGTTTTACTCACAAATGGCACCGTTCGAGAAGCTCGAGGATTCACTTCCAGAATATACACTTGATCGTCTTTGACGGCATATTGAATATTCATAAGCCCAATGACTTGGAGTTCTTTTGCTAAAAGAGTTGTTTGGGTTCTGATATTCTCAATAATATTTAAGGGAAGGGAATGAGGAGGCAGGGAACAGGCCGAGTCTCCGGAATGAATGCCCGCCATTTCTACATGTTCCATGATGCCGGCTACAACCACATCCCTTCCATCAGAAATGGCATCCACATCTACTTCCACAGCATCCTCTAAATAATCATCAACTAGTAAGGGATGTGCCCCCAAATCAAAAGACATGTGTTCAAGATAATGATCAAGGGAGTCGGCATCATAAATAATTTGCATGGCTCGTCCACCTAATACATAAGAGGGGCGAACCATGATTGGGTATCCAATATTCACAGCGATAATATGCGCTTCATGGGCAGAATGCGCCATCCCGTTTTTGGGCTGTTGTAGGTGTAATTCGGTTAACATATCGCTAAATCGTTTTCGGTCTTCAGCCCGGTCAATGGCATCTGGTTGAGTACCCAAAATGGTAACACCTTCTTGTGCCAGGGGTACGGCGAGCTTAAGAGGCGTTTGTCCTCCGAATTGCACAACAATACCGTTGGGTTGTTCGATCTGGATAATTCGCAGGACTTCTTCTTTGGTTAACGGTTCAAAGTACAGTCGATCAGAAATATCGTAGTCAGTGCTGACTGTTTCAGGATTGCAATTGACCATAATGGTTTCTATGCCTTCTTCACGTAATGCCATGGCCGCATGGACACAACAATAGTCAAATTCAATCCCTTGGCCAATCCGATTGGGTCCCCCGCCCAACACGATAACTTTTTTCTTTTGTGTTGCTCGCGATTCACATTGTGTTCCAGAGGAGGAATATAGGTATGGCGTATGGGCTTCAAACTCCCCTCCACAGGTATCGACCCGCTTAAAGACAGTCCGAGAGTCGTTCCCAGTACCTTGCCGGCTCTGGCGGATCCAATCTTCATGACATCCAATTAATTGAGCAAGTCGTTGATCAGAAAACCCCATACCTTTAGCACGTTGAAGAAGTGAAAGGACTGGGGAAGGCAAGTTCATAGAATTCTGGGTTCTAGAACCACTTCCAAGATAGGATTTACAGGTGCTCACCCATTCGGCTTCAAAGACAATGATTTGGTAGATCTCATCTAAAAACCACGGATCAATTTTTGTCCGTTCATAGAGATCTTCCACAGACATTCCGATTCTGAAGGCATCTGCAACATGCCAGAGTCGATCAGCCGTGGGTATGTGCAAAGCCGTGAAAATATCGTCTGCCTGACGATGAGAGTCTTTGGAGAATTCGTGTTTCCCCTCAAGCCCATGTAAGGACATGAACCCATACCGATCGGTTTCTAGTGAACGAACAGCCTTTTGTAAGGCTTCTTTGAACGTACCACCTAGGGCCATGGCTTCGCCAACTGATTTCATATGGGTAGTGAGCGTACGATCAATGCCTTCGAACTTTTCAAAGGTAAATCGAGGAATTTTGACGACGACATAATCAATCGTAGGCTCAAAACAGGCCTTAGTGACTTGTGTAATGTCATTAGGAATTTCGTCTAAGGTATACCCTACCGCCAATTTCGCTGCGATTTTAGCAATAGGAAACCCAGTGGCTTTTGAAGCCAGCGCAGAACTTCGAGAGACTCGAGGATTCATTTCGATAACAATAAGCTCCCCTGTATCCGGATTGACGGCAAATTGAATATTGGACCCGCCAGTATCGACACCAATTTCACGAATTACCCGTATCGCTGCATCACGCATATACTGATATTCTTTATCCGATAACGTCATTGCCGGCGCGACCGTGATACTGTCTCCTGTATGCACTCCCATCGGGTCTATGTTCTCTATTGGACAGACAATGACTACATTGTCATTGGAATCACGCATGACTTCTAATTCATATTCTTTCCAGCCTAACAGAGACTTTTCTACAAGGGCCTGCCCTACAGGACTCGTGACGAGGGCCCAATCAATATACCGATTAAATTCTTCTCGATTATAAGCAATATTTCCCCCTGCCCCACCAAGCGTAAAAGAAGGACGAACAATGGCCGGAAATCCAATCCTATCAATAAGCTGTTGGGCTTCTTCTCGTGAATGAATCGAGCCACTTGCCGCAGTTTGTAGACCAATTTGTTCCATAGCGTGTTTGAAAAGCTCTCGATCTTCGGCTTTTTGAATAGAGGCATAAGATGCGCCAATCAACGAGACACCATATTTGTCCAGGATGCCTTTTTCTACCAGTTCAACCGTGACATTCAATGCCGTTTGACCACCCATGGTGGGTAAGAGGGCATCAGGACGATCTCGTTCAAAAATGGCTTCCACAACTTCAGCAGTAATGGGTTCAACATAGGTGCGATCAGCAAGATCTGGATCGGTCATAATCGTCGCAGGATTGCTGTTGAGCAGGACAACTTCATAGCCTTCTTCTTTAAGCGCACGACAAGCCTGGGTTCCAGAATAATCAAATTCACAACCCTGACCGATCACAATAGGACCAGATCCTATAATGCAAATTCGATGAATAGCAGGATTTCTAGGCATACAATTAATCTCAGCAAAACCTCCAAATATTATAACGGAGATCCTTCTGCATGCTCAGAAGGTGGATCAGATAATTCAGGGCGATAAAATTTCATTGCTTGAGGAATCCACGCCTCAATCTGATCAATACGTGTCACATCAGACGGATGTGTCGATAAAAACTCCGGAACGGCATTTTGACTGCGGAAACAAAATTTCCCAATCATTTTTCTCGGGCATCCACTCATTCGTTCCCAAAAAGGCACGGCTTCCCTCGGGTCGTATCCGGCTTTTGCCATTAATTGTAAGCCAATAAAATCGGCTTCCGTTTCCTGGGCTCGAGAATTTGGCAAGGCCACACCAACGCCGTAGGCACTCATCGCTCCAATTGCCACACCTGGATCAATACCCCCAGCAGCCGCTCCAGCCAAAGCCCCAAGTTGCCCGATCTGTTCGAGAATACCCCGGCTATATCGTTCAGCTCCATGCCGCTGTAGAGCATGGGCCACTTCGTGGGCCATCACCGTGGCTAGCCCAGCTTCTGTTTTTGTAAATTTTAAAATTCCAGAAAACACGGCGACTTTTCCTCCAGGAAGTGCGAAGGCATTCACCTGATCATCGTCGTCGATAACTGCGAATTCCCAGACATATTCTGGTTTATTCGCACCTTTGGCAATCCGTTGTCCGACACGATTTACCATAAGGGTGAGTTCAGGATCGTTACTCAATCGAGCATTTTTCAGTACCTCTCTAAATGCTGAAAGCCCTAAGGCTATTTCCTTTTCTTCGGAAATATAAATTAATTGGTCTCGAGCTGTCCCTGGAGCTTTTTGGCAGGCCACTAGAAGCATGCCAATACAAACTAGATAATAAATCGCAAAAAATAGCCGCTGTAAAGTGCAAACATTTCTCAGAGTTAATCTATTCATTCAAGAAGCCACGACCGTCAAGGTATCCACATATACATCATCTGAGGCATTCCGCCCTGTAATGCTCCCATAACAGATTGAGCACTGATTTGAGGAAACCCCAATGGACCAACCGTAGGAGGCTCGAAACGTGAATAAATGTTCTGATGCGTATCAGGACTACTACGTGTGTAGGTCACCACTTTAGCCTCATCAAGTTTTGCAGTCTTTTTTGCTTGCTCAATCACATCATCTAAATAGCCAATTTCATCAATGAGTCCTTCGGTTTGGGCAACATCTGCGGTGTAAATCCGCCCATCAGCCAATTGACGAATTCTTGATTCAGATAAAAGAGGTCTTCCTTTTTTGACCACCGTTAAAAAACGAGCATAGAGTCGATCAATTACATCTTGAAAAATCGCTCGTTCTTCATCCTTCATGGCACGAAAGGGAGATCCCATGGATTTTTTTGGACCTGATACAATGGCTGTGGGTTCGATTCCGATTTTTTCCAACAACCCCTGGCTATTGAGTGTAAGCATAATCACGCCAATGCTTCCGGTAATTGTTGAAGGATGAGCAAAAATATAGTCAGAAGCCATGGCAACATAGTAGCCGCCAGATGTCCCTATATCCATAATCGAGCTAATAATGGGCACCTCGTGCTTTTCTTTAAATTCCTGAAGTTCATGATATAAGATATCCGAGGAAGTAACGGTCCCTCCAGGTGTATTGATTCGAAGGATAATGGCCTTAATGTGATCGTCTTTTTCCGCCTTTGTTAGTTCCTCCTTAAGACGTGCAGGAAGGCTTGGTTCAGAAAAAAATCCCGACTCTTTGCTGGTTGTTAAGGCGCCTGAGATATCAATTAAGAGAATTTTTTCAGAGCCCTCTCCAGAAAGAGTTTTTTCCTGTAACGCCCCTTGGCCAGAAAATAGATCAACGTGAATACAGCCATTCAAAAAAAAGATAAGAAGGAAAATCCAATTCAATTTACTTCCCATCCTTTGCCCCTTTCATCAGATCGATAAATTGTTGAAAAAGGTAGGTGGAGTCATGAGGACCGGGTGACGCTTCGGGGTGATACTGGACAGAAAGAATAGGACTCTCTAACCCAATGATGCCTTCACAGCATCCGTCATTAAGGCTACGGTGTGTGACCTGTATGCGGCCAACAACGGTACCAAAATATTGTGTCTCCCTATTCTCGCCGTCATGGTCTTGGTGAGAAAGTTCTACCGCAAAGTTATGATTCTGTGAGGTAATTTCTATTTTTCTACTCCGAAGGTCCATCACAGGATGATTGGCTCCATGATGTCCAAAGGGTAATTTATGTGAGGATAAACCTAAAGCCAACCCCAAGATTTGATGCCCTAAACATATACCGAATATAGGCTTCCAGCCCAGAAGAGCTTTGACTGTGTTGACAGCATATGGGACCCCTTCAGGATCTCCTGGGCCATTCGATAAGAACAGGCCGTCGGGTTCAAGTTTGCGAATATCTTCCGCATTGGTCGAGGCAGGAACCACCTGAATATGGCAGCCAACATCAACTAAGCTACGAAGTATATTCTGTTTGACACCAAAATCAAGAACAACAACTTTAAAGGGAGGAGACCCAGTGCCCTGTGTGACTGAGATACTATTGCTCGTTGGACTAATCCTACTCGTTCCCTCTGTCCATTGATAGGGTGACGTGCACGTCACTTCTTGGACCAAATCACGCCCGACTGTTGATGGTAAAGATTGGGCTTTCGCACATAACGAAGTTTCATCAAAATTCACATGGGAAATAATTCCCATTTGAGAGCCTTGATTTCGAATATGACTCGTCAGGGCACGTGTATCAATACCTTGAACACTCACGATCTTGTGCTGAACTAAATAGTCTTGAAAGGATTGACGTCCTCGCCAATTACTCATTCGCTTGGAAGCTTCACGGACAATAAAGCCCTCGGCCCAAACACGATGGGATTCATCATCTTCTGGCGTCACACCATAATTACCTATCTGTGTACTGGTCATCACCACAATTTGACCTCTGTACGAAGGGTCGGTCAAAATTTCTTGGTAGCCAGTCATAGCCGTGTTGAACACGATTTCCCCTGTAGTCTCGCCTTCAAACCCAAGAGCGTGCCCTTTAAACACAGTGCCATCAGCTAAAGCTAACACCGCCGGTTTCACAGCACCCCCTTGTTTATATGCATACTCATGTGTGTTCTCAAAAAATGATGTCTTAATCAGTGAACGTTAGAGAGATGATGAACAACGGCCTTCCGTAATTTCAGAATATATAAGGCAAACGCCAGTCCCACGTTCACCAGATGCAGTGCTCTCACAATCATATGCAATCGAAAAAATTGAGCATAGGCCAATTCCTTTTCCTCTTTGGATACGGCCTCAAAAGCCACCTCTTGTAAAGCCACAGCTTGTGGGCCCAAAATTCCTAAAATCCCCAAGGTCACAATACACATCCCTCCGAGAAGCCACCATTCCCAGGAAGTCATCGCAAAAAGTATAGATGAATCTTGACCATAGGACCGATGGCGAAAGAAGGCGATAAGACTCAATACACATAAAATGCCAAGATTGAGATAGCCATATCCGTCAAATACGCGCCGGAGAAATCGTCCAGCAGGCTCCATACCAAAAGAATTAAATACGGCTGGGATAATCACCGCAATGATTACTACCAATCCCCCAACCCATAGGGTCAAGGCGAACATTTCTATAAAAAAACCAATAAACCCCCAATTCACCTGCTTTCGTGCCATTGGTTAACGAGCGTCATAGACCAGCCGACCATCAACCAGCGTCATTTTGACCTTTCCCTTCATGGTCATTCCAGTAAACGGGGTATTTCGACTTTTAGAATGGAATTGTTCTGGATCGACCACCCATTCTTCTTCTGCGTCGAATATGACAATATCAGCTGGATCCCCTGGAGTCAGAGTACCCACTGACAGCTTGAACAATTGAGCTGGTGCCCGAGTCAACTTATCAAGTGCTTGTTCAAGAGACAACACACCTTCATGAACTAATCGAAGAGTTAATGGGAGTGCCGTCTCAAATCCGACAATACCAAATGGCGCGGCATCAATTTCGAGCTGTTTTTCTTGGAGAGCATGAGGAGCATGATCGGTCGCAATCACATCAATGGTCCCATCAACTAACCCTTGCTTGAGAGCTTTAATATCTTGATCTGTTCGTAGCGGCGGATTCATTTTGGCATTGGCCTTATATCCACGGACAGCCTCTTCGCTAATGGAGAAGTGGTGGGGGCAGACTTCTGCGCTCACTGGAAGCCCTTGGGCTTTTGCATGTCGAACCAATTCTACAGACCGTGCGGTACTTAAATGTGCTAAATGAACCGTGACTCCCGTTAAAGCAGCCAGTGCAAGATTTCGTGCGACCATCACTTCCTCCGAGGCATCGGGTATCCCCGGCATCCCAAGTTCAGTCGAGACGAGACCTTCATTCATACATCCACCGCCTGTAAGATGGAGATCTTCACAATGATCCACTACCGGAATCCCAAATGCTTTGGCATATTCCAGAGCCCGGCGCATCACTAAACTGTTCATGACCGGACGTCCATCATCCGAAATAGCCACACACCCAGCCTCAACAAGTTCCCCAATATTCGCCAATTCTTCACCATCAGAATTTTTCGTGATTGCGCCAATTGGAAAAACCTTGGCTTTGCCAGCTTCTTTTCCTTTGGTCACCATAAATTGAGTAATCGCGGCGTTATCATTGATCGGCTGTGTGTTAGGCATGCAACAGATTGTGGTAAAGCCACCGGCGACGGCTGAAGCCGACCCAGTTTTGATAGTTTCTTTATATTCAAAACCTGGTTCCCGTAAATGGCAATGTACATCTACTAACCCGGGTGCAACCGTCCAGCCATCAGCATTAATAATGACAACCGAAGCCTCGTCTTTGGCAGAATGTGTTAGTGGATACCCCACTTCCACGATTTTCCCATCTCGTATGAGCACATCAGCTCGACCATTCAGGTTACCCGGAGAAATAACCACCCCGCCTTGAAGACAGATTATTGGAGCCTGTGTATCTTTTATATGCATAATTTTCAATTTCTGTTTAAGGTTAGGCCGCTCCGGATAACAAATACATTAATGCCATACGGACAGAAACGCCATTTGTGACTTGATCTAAAATCACAGCTGCAGACCCATCGGCAACTGTAGGTGAAATTTCAATCCCTCGATTCAAAGGCCCAGGATGCATGACGATGGCATTGGACTTTGCCAAAGTAAGTCGTTCAGAGGTTAAGCAAAATAATGTAGCATATTCTCGCATGCTAGGCAGCAACGCTCGACTCAGGCGCTCTCGCTGTAACCGTAACATCATAATGACATCCACGCCGATTAGGGCCTCTTCAAATCGATGAAATACTTTCACTCCAAGTTGTTCAACATTTAATGGTAACATTGTTGCTGGCGCCACAACCCGCACCTCGGCACCCAATTTCGTTAAGGCGGCTATATTGGAGCGTGCCACACGGCTATGTGCGACATCTCCAACAATCACAATAATGAGGCCCTTAATTTGTTTTTTCTTTTCTTTTATCGTATACACATCCAATAAGGCTTGGGTTGGGTGTTCATGCCATCCATCTCCCGCGTTGATGACTGATGATTGAACGAAATGGGCTAAATGATCTGCTGCGCCAGGCGAAGAATGACGAAGAACAATTATGTCCGCTTGCATCGATTCGATATTCCGTGCGGTATCAATCAAGGTTTCCCCTTTTACCACGCTACTTGTGGATGGGGAAAAATTAATGACATCTGCACTTAATCGTTTTGCCGCCAACTCAAAAGAGGTTCTCGTACGTGTACTTGGTTCAAAAAATAAATTGACTACTGTTTTTCCACGCAGCGCAGGCACTTTTTTAATATCTCGTCCCCCCACCTCTTTTAGGGATTCGGCTGTTGTGAAAATGAGTTCTATTTCCTCAACGGATAATTCTGTAATGGTTAATAAATCCTTACGTTTCCATGTCATAAATCGTGTCATCCTGTGAGGATTGCAACCCGATCGATTTGGCCTTCTTCTTCAAAAAACACCTGAACATTTTCCTCCCGAGCCGTTGGGATATTTTTCCCAACATAATTCGCCCGAATCGGAAGTTGACGGTGGCCCCGATCCACTAATACCGCCAGTTGTATTTCCGCAGGACGACCCAAATCCATCAACCCATCTAAGGCTGCACGAATAGTTCGCCCGGTAAAGAGTACATCATCTACCAACACAACCTTGAGATCAGAGATATTAAAAGGAATGGTTGTTTTTCGAATTTCTGGTTGATCTTTGCGAATAGACAAGTCATCTCGATAAAGGGTGATATCTAGTTCGCCAAAAGGAATGGTGCTTTGCTCAATTTGCTGGATGCGAGTAGCCAATCGTTGGCCCAAATACACACCTCCCGTTCGAATGCCAATCAGGGCAACATCCTGTGAACCTTTATTTTTCTCAAGAATTTCATGACTAATTCTTGTTAAGGCTCTGGATACTTCCTGGGCATCCATTAAGAGTCGTTCGTGAGGAATAGAAATCATTTATTTTTTTAACTATTACTTGAATATCTCTGTGTAAGGGGCAGAAAAAAACCCTTCTTCATATACAATGAAAAAGGGTTAAATTTTGAGGCCCTGTAGACGGCCAAGAACATATATGCTTTCTCCTTACCCACCTCACTGGATGAGTCTTAAAGGTTTCTTCATCCTATTCGTGACATGCCTTCCTGTCAAGAGATATTCCTCTCCTCATTTTAGATTATTGTGCGAGTGGGCTTTCGGGAGGATCGGTTGGCCAGCGTAGATGATCCCGATACATATCTAAGTCAACCGTATCAGGAAGGGATTCCATCTCTTGTTGAAGTGTTTGGAGATTTTTGATGGTTTCATAGATTCGATAATGTTTACTCTTGGCCCAGAATTCATCCTGCTCTTGCTGAAATTCTTCAATTTTCATATTGGTTCTTTCAACAAGCAAGGCTTTGAGGTATTGAATTTCGTTTTCCTGATGCGCCAAGGCATGGGCTATAACAACTAGTTGTTTTTCCCTGTCATTCATGATGATCACTCCCTGTTAGGAATATTATCTCTGATAAAAAGTAGCCGTTACGATTGTTGGATAATCCAAAGGGTTAATTCTGGATGTAGCTGACTGTGCTGTAGAATGGCTTGGTGAATTTTGAAGGTGGGTAAGTTTATCCCCTGTTCTGCATACACGATAGTCAGTCTTTGTTCTTGGAACCAGTTTCCCAGAAGTTTTGGACCTGCCACACATGCAATGCCTCCGGGAACAAGATTGTTAGCGAAAAACCAGCACCAACGCCTTAACTCATCCTGATTCTCATAGGCCGAGAATGGAATCCACACATACATCCAATCAAAGGGTGAATAGGTGTCTGTGATCGGATGCTGTTTAATAGGCAAGAATTGAAAATTGTGGAGACTGGCTAAGCCCTTCTGTCTATGTAAGCTATTCCAAATATATTGGGCCTGCTTCTGAGCAAATGCAGGCCATTCATACCAAATGGTATGCTTTTGAGGGTGTCCACATCTCAAGCATGATCCAAGGCTAATTTCACAGTGAGCGTACAAAATATGATCGGCCGTTTCTCGGAATTTCTGCAACTCCTCCTGTTCTTCCAGGAAATCATCCACATAGTCAAAGATAAAGGGTTGGCTTTCTTGCTCCCCAATCATGCGTGAATCCTCTGGATACAATAAGACAGAAGAAAAGGCTTGTCGCGGAGACAGCTTAGGTGGTCCTTCCGGAAAACAGTCGCGCCAGGAAGTTGTTAAAGGCTGCCATCTTTCCCCATGGTCAGCAATCGAAAGTTGCCAGGCTTCTGGTATTGTGAAGCTTTGATGATGTTCTCCATCATGCAAGTGTAATTTTTTTTCAACGATGCAAGCTGCACGCCCGTTTGCCTTGGGTTCGCCCGAAGAGGTTGATGTGAGATACGAAAGCCCAGAAGAATCATCCCAACAGGTGACTTTTTGTAGCCGATGTTTATGGATGGTGACGCTAATTCGCTGTGCTTCATCCACGTAGCGGACTGGGTGTTCGGGGGAAGCTTCCCATTCCACTTCATGCGATCGATTCACATCTAGAAACACATCTCGTGGATTCTCTCCTGATTTCATAAAAGGCGTAAAAAAAGCATTGAACAGACCAAACGCTCCCATAGAAGGATAGGCGGGTATTCCTCGGTATCGCAGAGAAGTAGCCATGCTTTGTTGTTGATCATCATAGAGGCCGCGAATCAATTCAAATGTGGCGCTTCCCGTTCCAGGGAGCAGCGATAAAAATAATTCCACCACAGGTAAATAATCGATTTGTCCCCATTCCATACGACTCATGCAGGACATAAATCGCGCGCCTTCAAACGATCCATCCCGCAACATATAGAACGCGTCTTTCACCTGTCTAATCGTCGCTTGTCCATTGGCCTGGAGCTCCAAATCCTCGTCACGATAAAAGAACCGGATGGTTTCAAGATCCGTATTCATGGCCCGAGCTGCCATCTCTCGCAGATGATCTCGTGTCAGATTTTCCCAACCTGGCCGTGTGGAAAGATCCAACGACATCGTATTCACCAGACCACCAGGCTTAAGGCCCACCCATTGTCCCCAATCCAAATACATTCTTGCTAAAGCTAATGTGGGGAATCCGGATAAATTATTCCCCCAAAGACATTCATGGAGCGGGTGTCCTTCAGGATCAGCCAATAGGATTCGCTGACCATGCTCACCATACAAGACGTAATGACCAGAAGGCATTTCCGTCATGCGCCCACCTGAGGCTTCCCAGTTTTCTTTATAGAAATGATTCTCAGAAAACCGAATGGCTTCCGGATGCTGCAGAATAGTCTGAATGTTCATGAAAAGAAGAGTGAAAAGGTAAGTTTGACGGTATCCCGCAGATCTAACAAGATTTCGCAAATAGAGAACAGGTCAGAGGAACGGTAAAACAGACTAAGATAATGAAATGCTACTCGCGGATTTGACCAGTGCCATAGACAAGATACTTTGAGCAGGTTAAATCTTCCAGACCCATTGGCCCACGTGCATGGATGCGGGTCGTGCTAATCCCGATCTCAGCTCCTAACCCAAATTCATAGCCATCATTTAGTCGAGTTGAGGCATTCACCATAACAGCCCCGGCATCGACTTCTCTTAAAAACCTCAAAGTTCGATCATAATCGTTGGTCACAATTGTTTCAGTATGACGCGAGCCATACTGATGAATATGATCCATGGCATCATCCATGTCTTTCACCACTTTAATTGCGACAATAAGGGCTAAAAATTCCTGACCAAAATCTCCTTCTTCTGCTGGTTTGGTTTCGGGTATCATCCGACAGGTCTTTGGACAGCCTCGCATTTCGACCTTCGCTTTTACGAATTCGGCTGCTAATGGAGGCAACAGTTTTTTTGCAATTTTCTCATGAACCAGCAGGGTTTCCATGGTATTGCAAGTTGACGGACGTTGGACTTTGGCATTCACACTAAGACGAAGAGCCATATCCAGATCAGCATCCGAATCAACATAAAGATGGCACACGCCCTTATCATGCTTAATTACAGGAATAGTGGCATGTTCATTGACAGTTTTCATGAGAGTATCGCCACCGCGTGGGATAATGAGGTCGATAAATTGATCGCTTTTCAGTAAAGCTAAAACCACCTCGCGATCAGGTCGGTCAATAAAGGTAATGGCCCCCTCGGGAATGCCAGATTTTTCAGCAGCTTCTCCTAAAACCTTGGCAATAGCGATATTGGAATGAATAGCCTCGGAGCCACCTCGCAACACACACACATTCCCAGATTTTAAACAGAGAGCTGCAGCATCAGCTGTCACATTCGGACGGGATTCATAAATCATCCCGATCACCCCGATGGGCACCCGCACCCGCCCGACTCTCATGCCATTAGGACGTTGCCAAAACCCTTTTGATTCACCCACAGGGTCACGCAATTTCGCAATTTCCCGAAGTTGTGTAGCCATTGCGGTAATACGTTCAGGAGTTAACCGAAGGCGGTCTGCCATAGCTGCTCGCGACTCATCTCCCTCAAACCCCTTGAGATCTTTTTCATTCGCTTCGAGGAGTGCTTCTTCGGCTTCTTGCAGACCATCGGCCATGGCAATTAATGCTGCATTTTTTTTCATGGCGATCATTCCGCTAAGTGGGCGAGCCGCGTCTCGAGCTTTTTGTAAAACGAGCGCAAGATATTCTTCGTGTGTAAGTTCTTTTTCCTCCTCAAGAACCTCTTCTTGTTTCGATTCATCTAATGTTTCGAGATCTTCTTCAGAAACTTGATCTTCCATAATATTCAAGCCTTTGCGTTTTCAAAGATGTCGTGAAGAATCAGGAGTACCTTAGACAGATTGTGCCTTTGCAGAGAGGTAAATCGTCAAGCAGAATACCTGGCAGTCATAAAAACCGTCAAGAAATCTTGGGAAGCTCAAGTACGAGAGAGAGCACTATCCTTTTGCTTGATTTTATAGGTAAAATACTGGTACACACATTGGCCTTTTTTCTAAAGTTTGCCGCTGGCACTTTCAATTTAATCCGTGTGCCGAGGTAGCTCAGTTGGTAGAGCACAGCCCTGAAAAGGCTGGTGTCCGCAGTTCGATTCTGCGCCTCGGCACCATTAATATAGAGTCTCGTCACTCATTTTTTGGTAAACACCATGAGGATGGTTACACCTAGCCTTTTCCTCAGAAGATTCGCATTTACTCTACTAGGCACCCTCTGCTTCAGTGCTGGATTTAGCAGTCTACTTGAGGCTGAGGAAACGCTTGAAAGCCTTTCGGCTCCTAAAACTCGTACGGTTGTTGCTGATGTTCTAGATGTTGAAGGGGACTTCCATATTGTACGAGGTGACCTCGGAGAAATCCGGATCGAAGTTACCCCGGATACCAAGCTGTCTGAAACATTTACCTATGGAGATCGAATTAAAGCAGTTTTATTGCCCAATGATGTCGCTCTCACTATTACTCGAGCGGCCCCTGATGAACCCGTTGGCATTATTAGCAATGAACCAACAGAGTCAGCGCTGCCAGCTGTAAAGCTTAATTCAAACAAGAGCAAACTTTCGAAGACCGAAAAGACATCTGCAGATGAAGATGAGAAGACTCCCCCTCGAATTGAAATACCGAAAGTCCGCATTGTTATTGCCAACATTCTTATGGTTGATGGCAGTTTTTACATAGTCAGAACCGAGTGGGGTGAAATTCAAATTGAAATCACTCCGAACACAAAACTAAGTGAGGACTTTAAATTTGGCGACAAAATAAAAGCCAGAATCACACCTGCAAATACAGCACTTTCCATTGCTCGTGCAGGAGAAGATGATCCGGTTGGAATTCATAAAGAAGCTACTTCTGACGCTCCATTGCTCACACCTTCAGCTTCGTCTTCCGCCGACATTGCCAAGAGCCCACCTTCCGAAAAAAAGCAAGAGCCTTCGGCTCCTGAGCCTCCGACAACTCGTACCATTGTCGCTGATGTCTTAATGGTTGATGGCGACCTCTACATTGTGCGAGGTGAAAGAGGCGAAATCAGAATTGAGGTCACGCCAGAAACCACCATCTCCGAAACCTTTGACTATGGAGATCGGATCAAAGCCGAAGTCCTCCCGAATGACAAAGCTCTCACTATCAAACGGGCTGGCCCAGACGATCATCTTGGAATCACCACGCATTAAGACCAAGGCAAAACCTTTAAGAAATATGTTAAAAGACAGGTAGGGCTCTGAAAACGAGCTTTGCTACTCTTAAATCAAAGGAGAAAAGAGTTTAGATTTCTACTTGTGGGCCTTGGGCTTCTTGCTTTACAACTTGCTCAAGGATTTTGCGGTATTCACGAATGCGGTTAACATACTTCACGGGTTCCCAACCTCGGGCATAGCGATGAGGCAGGTCTTCGTAATATTGCTTTTTTGCTAAAAGCGGCAATACTTCTTCCAGGTCATCCCACCGGTAGGGATTTTTCCCCAAACGCTTACCAAGCATTTGAGCATCTTTCACATGCCCCAAGCCCACATTATAGGAAGCTAAGGCGAACGCCATTCGGTCGGGTTGCAAAATGCTAGTGGGAAGGCGTTTATATAAACGGGATAAATACCGAGCCCCACCGGCAATACTTTTCTTCGGGTCCAGGCGATTCTTGATGCCCAAGTCAGCCGCCGTGGAACGTGTTAACATCATGAGCCCCCGGACGCCTGTTGGGCTAATGGCATGACGATTCCATTTTGATTCTTGATAGCCGACCGCCGCCAATAAAACCCAAGGAATTCCTGTTTTTTTACTCGCTTCTTGAAACTCAGCCCGATAATTCGGTAATCGTGTCGAAATATGGTTCAGAAAGGTTTTAATTTCGTAAGAAGGTAAATTGGTTGTTAACTTTGAAAGGTGATCCTTATGTGATAGTGCATTCTTTTCATATTGGGGAATGTCCCACAACAAGAAGGTCCCAATAATCAAAAGTGCTACGAGAATGGCTTGTTTCACAACCGTCTTTACGGATTGTAACAGGTTAATGATTGGATAAAGGAAATTCATGGGTTAAAACAAATTAATTTGAGAAGTATGGGAAAAAAGAACTGTTTCGGTGAGTGAATCCTATTATGATGCCATGTTTTAAAAGATCAAACAAGACCTGTTGCCATGTAAATTTGTTAAAAAGGTTTTATTATAAATAGGAAAAAGACCAAAAAAAAGAAAATGTTCATAATCTTAACTAATTTATCGGTCATTCACTGGAAAAAATAAACTATGACTCTAATTGATCGATCAGGTTTTTTGCTTAGAAAAAACTGTGGCGTCACAAGAAAAGTACTTAATTTGTTTAAGTGGAATGATCGTGACTTCTTTAGGCGTATCAATTTCTAAAATTTCCATATCATCACTAATGGTATGTCGAATCGCATCTTTAAATTCAACTTCTTTATTATCCACAAATATAACCTTCACCCAATATTGCATCGCCTATTCCTTTCTTGAATGATGACAAATCCATCTTTGTCATACAACCTAGTCTTGTCCCGCAAGTAACTTTATGTTCCTAACTCTTTTGATCGATCTGTGGCTGCTTCAATGGCTTCTATAAGAGTGGCTCGTAATCCTCCCTCCTCTAAACGTTGTAATCCGGCAATCGTGGTTCCTCCAGGAGAAGTCACTCGATCTTTCAATACGGCTGGATGTTCTCCCGTTTCTCTCACCATCTTTGCCGCTCCTAAAACGGTTTGGATCGCTAGTATTTGGGCCTCATTTCGAGGAAGCCCGACTCGTACCCCACCGTCAATGAGTGCCTCTATGGCTAAATAGACATAGGCCGGACCACTCCCGCTCAAACCGGTCACGGCGTCCATTAAGGATTCATCCACACAGACAACCCGCCCAACAGACTCAAAAATATTTTTGGCTATATCAAGGTGATCTGTGGAGAGTCCATGACTGCCCGCTAAAGCCGTTACTCCTTCCTGAACCACGGCAGGAGTATTTGGCATAGCTCGCACAACAGGAATAGTGGTTCCAATTTTTTGGTGAATATTCCGAATTGGGACACCAGCTGCGATAGAAATAACTACGTGTTTTGCGGAAAGGTGTGTTTGAATTTCTGCAAGAACTTCATTAATAACTTGAGGTTTGACGGACAAAATAATGACGTCTGCGCACGAAACTGCATCAGAGTTTTTTGAACCAACCTGAATAGCGTAGCGGTCTTTCAGCGCTATCAATCGGGCTTCTGAGATATCAGTTGCGAGTAGGGAATCAGCAGGAAAAAGCTGCCCCTTGAGAATCCCGGCAATCAAGGCTTCTGCCATATTGCCTGCACCCAAAAACCCAATTTTTTTATTTCGAATCATGCTGCGAGTATAGCCTGCCCTCCACAGGGGTTCAACTGAGGGACTGCTGAATAATTCAATTTCAAGTTAGGCAAAAGTCGTCAGAGCTATGGTGACTTCAATTCGACCAGAATGGTCAAAACAATCAACAAGATGGGACGAGGGTGGATTGATGTATCGATATCTCGGAATTCATCAAAATATTGATCAGCACTCTAGTGTAAAGGTATATTCAAAAAACAGTGCATTCATTAATACATTGACTTCGCTCCCCTTACATCGCAAGGAGGTCCTTTCCTATGGACTATTCTCCTTACTTAAAAAACAAACAAATGACAGAATGGGTTATCTTGGTCATTGTATGCTTGAGTTGCTTGAGTATTTCGTTGGCAGAAGCGAGAAGGATTCATCTGACCCCCGAGCAGAAAACACAGTTAGCCAGCGCCAACACGGTACTTATTCGAGTGTTAGCCTTAACAGAAAAAGGTCCAGCCAATCCAAGTAATATAATTAACATTATTACAACCCGCCTTGAGGAACTCAACTATACTGTGTCAACAGATCCCACCAAACCATATGACATTGAATTTAAAGTGAAATGTGAAGAACGTAAAACTTGGACAGGAACATCAGCAACTGGAGGTGATGTTGACTTGGCGGATGCTCCCGATCGACTCTGGAAAGGCCCAGCCTGTTTGTTGAACTACAGACTCGACCATCAAGACTTAGATTGGAAAAAAGAAGTCCGCACCTCATTTTCAGACGCTGCGGAAGCTGCCAAACAAGCGGAGGAGGCCAATGTCGGTCAGTATGCCATGACTCATTTAAATCAACGTCTGGCAGAATATGAATTTCCTATTTTACTCTCTGCTGAATGGGGACAAGTTGACCGCTTGCTGGCTCTACTTGACCATCCTGATACCACCAAGCTCCGGAAGGCCAAAATTTTGTCAGTCTTGAGTGAACTTCATGCTGAAGAAGCTCTGCCTAAATTAACCCAACTCCTCAATTCGACTGACCTGCAACAAGAAACCATTAATGCCCTTGCAGGAGCAGGGGTTGATTCTATTCCGTTATTGATTGACTTTTTTGAAAACAATACGCAATCGGGCATTAGAACCGAAGCAGCAAAGACATTAGGGAGTGTGGCGGCCAAAACAGGTGACCCTCGCCCCATCCCCCCGTTGGTTCGTTATGTAGAAAGTATTTTACCGCAGCTCAAAACATCGGAAGATATTGATTTCCCACTCTTGACGGAAGTGGTCTGGGCTATTGGGAAATTACGGTGGGAATCATCATTCAAGCCAATTGGGGAGCTACAAGAGAAAATCTGGTTGATTTTTGATAACTCGAAGGAAATGGCTACACTTCGTGAAGCCACCAGTTGGACCTACAAGCAATTAGATCTTGATGGCCATGTCAGCTAACGCACAGCGGGAAAGACTTTGAGGAGGTCAAGTATGCCGGTTCGGATTATTATTTTTCTTATAACTTTCATTCTATGTGTGGGACTCTTTATTTCCGAAGGAATGGCGCGTCGGACCTATTTTACACCTGAACAAAAAGATCAACTTCAAGCCATTCAAACTATTTGGGTCAAAGTGTTGGCCTTAACCGAGCGAGGAAAAGGTGATGGCCAGGCGATACAAGATATAATCCAAAAACGGATGACCGCTCTTGGGTATAACGTTGTTACCAGTCGTGATAAACCTTCCGATGTCATGCTCATAGTGAAATGTGAAGAACGAAAAAAATGGGCTGGCACGACCCGAGCTGGTGGGGATGCTGACCATACGAATGCCCCTGCACGTTTATGGACCGGTCCCGCCTGTCACTTCTCCTATCGTCTCAATGGTCGAGACCTGGGTTGGGAGAAAGAAGCTCGAACCGACTTTGAAGATCCGGTTAGCGCCGCCAAGGCGGCCAATGCCCCCAAATCAGGCCCCTATGCGATGGAACAACTTGCCAAACGTCTGGAAGTGTTTGATTTTCCAGCTATGCTTGCTGCCGAATGGGGGCATGACACACGGCTCTTTACGCTACTGAAAGACCCTAATACGACTAAGGATCGAAAACTCACAGTCTTATCCCTCCTTCCTGAGATGCAATCTCATGCGGCCTTTCCCTATTTGAAAGAATTTTTGCAAGATCCTGAATTGGCAGAACCTGCGATCGTGTCACTGGCAGCAACCGGCAGCGATGCCATTCCCCTGCTCACAGAAGTTTTTCAAATTCACCCTGATTCACACATCCGTGCAGCAGCTGCAAAAGGATTAGGAGAGATTGGTGCACACACGGGTGACCCATCCATTACGCCTCCTATCTTGGAATACCTCAAAGAAAATCTTAAAAACATGAAAACGTCTGCGGATATAGATTTCCCGGTACTGATAGAAGTTGTCTGGAGCTTGGGCAAGCTTCGCAATGAAGATTCCATTCCACCCATCAGGGAGCTGGAAGAAAAAGTCTGGCTCATTTACGATACTTCAAAGGAAATGAGTGAGCTTCGAGATGCCACAAATTGGACCGTCAAAATGGTAGATATGGACGGCCAAATCCAATAAGCACTAATTCATCCTTCATTCCAGCCTCCTCTCCTTTCCAGGGAGAGGGCCGGGGTGAGGGTGCAAGACGCCATTTAAAAAAGAGTCAACCATATTCCTTCAATGGTCTATCATGTTCAATCAATAATAATTCTGCTTCTTCTTTCCATCCCATCCTTCGGACTTCTTCCCCCAACAAACACACTTGCCCAAGGTATTGGCGAACAAGCCGAAATGGACCGCCTTGAACAGCAGGCCAATGATCTTGCAGCGCAAAACGATCCAGAGGGAGCAGCTTTGGCCATAGGCAAAGCTGCTATGATGGCAGATCTTTTAACCAAAGACTCGCACAAATCTGCTGCTGAAAAAATTTTCCAAGGAACGTCCTACTACTTTCGCGGGCAAGAGTTAGGACTTCGGGCATTAGCTTTGTTCGAACGAACCGGAGGGCAACCCCCAGCGCCAGCCGGAGTTTGCCATTACATTATCCAGGGCAACCATAAATTACAACAAGCCAAACAGCTCTTAGAAGAAACACCGGTCATTCACCAAGAAGATCTCCAAAAAAGACAAAACGATCTTTTTGAGAAAAATGAAGAATGGCAAAAATTGTTGGTAGCATTGCAGCAAGATTTTGAATGTTCAAACACCATTAATGAATAATAAACTTTCTTCTCATACTTAATCCTCCTACTCTGACTGTCTTTTTCCAAATAATTTAAACAATGCCAACAGCCTACATCACGGCTTCGATGCTCTATAACCTGACAAGCTGCGAACATCGTTTATATCTGGATACATTTGGCGATCTGTCGCAACGAGGTGAACCTAATGCCTTCATCCAATTATTGTGGGAAAAGGGGACGCTCTTTGAAAAAGAAGTGATGACCTCACTCGCCCTCCCTTTTCTCGATCTGTCACCCTATAGGGGTGATGAGAAAGAAGCTCGTACCCGAGAAGCCATTGAACAAGGTGTACCGCTCATTTATAGCGGCCGACTTTCCGTTGACCATTTGTTGGGCGAACCTGATTTATTACGAAAGGAAGAAGCGGGTTATGTTGCAGGCGATATTAAATCAGGGTCTGGCGAAGGAGGTGATGAAGACAGTGGAAAGCTTAAAAAATCCTATGCCGTCCAATTAGGCTTGTATACTGAAATTCTTGAACGTCTAAAGTTTTCAGCAGGACGCTGGGGCTTCATCTGGGATATTCATGGCAAAGAAATTCGTTATGACTTTACTCAACACCAAGGTGCTCGTACTCCTCAAACCTGGTGGGAGCTGTATCAGGCCTATCACCAATGTGCACATGAAATTCTTCGGCAACAACATCGAACGCAACCAGCTTATAGCAGCGGAATCTGTAAACTCTGTGAATGGTATCAGCCCTGCCTGCTCGATCTACAAAAATCCCATGACCTCACGCTGCTGCCTGAATTAGGCCGTGCGAAGCGTGAGGTTCTTCAAACGAAATTTCACACGATCCAGGGTTTTGCTTCTGCTGATCTAAGCACATTGATACATGGGAAGAAAACTGACTTTTCAGGAATAGGTGCCGAGACGCTAGAAAAACTTCATGCGCGTGCCCAACTCATCGCCCAAGGAGATCAAGCCCGTGCTTATCTGCGAAAACCTATCAACTTACCCGTGCATGATTCAGAGATCTTCTTTGATATCGAAGTGGATCCCCTACGCGACCACACCTACCTCCATGGCTTTATTGAACGACAGCATCAACACAACGCCTCAGAACAGTTCGTCGCGTTTTTTGCGGCTCAGCCCACACCCGAAGCTGAACAGGAAGCCTTTGCCCAATCCATGGCCTATTTGGGGCAACACCTAAATTCCAAGATCTATTATTATTCTAAATATGAACGGACGATGTACCGAAAACTCCAGGCCAAATATCCTGATGTCTGCACGGCTGAAGCCATTGAAGCCCTCTTCAATCCAGAACGTGCCGTTGATCTCTATTTTGATGTGGTCTTGAAAGCTACAGAATGGCCAACCCGCGATTACTCTATCAAATCATTAGCCAAATACTTAGGCTTCATCTGGCGCGATACTCACCCCTCTGGCGCCGCCTCCATCGAATGGTTTCATAGATGGGTGGAAACTGGAGACATGGTAATTAAGCAGCGCATCCTTGACTACAACGAAGATGATTGCCGGGCGACAAGAGTCTTACTTGATGGCATTCGACAACTGCCAATGCATCCTTCAATCCGGAAAGAAAAGAGATGAACCGCCCGCTTTTCCTTTGCTTCCCAGTTCAGTTGGCGCTTTTTGTGTATTCTTCGTGAAAAGCGAAAATACCAAAGGGGTGAGAATCTCTAACATATTGATATTGCGTTATTTTCAATTACTGGTTTTCCAGAAAGCAAAAATTGAAGGCTTTATCATTGATCCTTGGAAAACTCATCATTAGCGGGTTTGCCGTGTTGTGAGAGTTTTAGCCATACCATCGGTGATGGCCCTAGTATTACCGGCGTTGGCTGGATACCGAGAGAGGCCAGGAACGACGAACATGATGGAAACGACTGCCCGTATCTCATCGGACGAGCTCAAAGTTTGTTGAAAAAAGTGATGGCAAAAGTTTTTCTGACCGTCAAAAATGCATCCTACGATTGGGTAGGTTGTGTGGATGCACTTGAGTGACAGCAAACATGATGAAGTTTGACTTCTTCTCCCACATCTCAGAAGTTACGGTGCTCTTGAAAAAATACAGAATGTATCTACTTAGATACATATAACATCTAATCTGACAGCATAGCCTACACCGTTTAACATTTCCTCCTTCCTCTCAAAATTCTCCGTATGTCTAGTCAAATAGCAGCAATTCGCTTACTCGCAACATACGAAAAGAAACACCTGGAACGTTTCTTGCTCAATGCAGAATAGTGGATAAGGAATGAGTGTATGACAAGAACAGATTCATTACCTTATCAAGCGAATTGGAAGTCCTGTTATGCCTGACTGATCAGACGGACGCTAGTTGGATGTTCGGTCGTCACCAAATATTTTTACGGTGCATGGCAGCCTCAATGAGAAGGTTCTACTGTTCTCAAGTAGTGTTGAGGGGAGTGAATTAGCAACTTTTTATCTTTACAAATAAGAGGGGAGCTAAGTGATGATTTGGATTTCTCGGATCGTATGTTTGATTGCTGCAATAGTTGGCGCGATTGGTGTTTTGGTGACTCCAGCAACGGCTGAACGAGTGGTTTCACTTTCTTCGGATGGCACTATCCGAATGCTCCAAAACCCTGATTGTGTAGAGTCGGATTGCCGGTGGGTCGATATAGACCGCAACAGTCGATCAACTGCGCTCACAGCGTCAAGCGACAACATCTACCAGCTTCATTCGACAGGTTCGATTTGGCGGTGGGATGGTCGTCCTTGTGCAGACGGATCGTGTCCATCCTGGACGAAAATTGATCAGAACAGCGAGGCCATAGCCATCTCCGCAGGCTACACCAATCTATTCCAGCTACATCGCAATGGATCGCTCTGGCGCCATACAGGGGAGGAGTGCGAATCGGGCAGATGTCCGGGATGGAGACGGATCGATAAAAATCCGCGTACTAAGTCGATAATTGCTGCTGGTGACCAGCTTTTCCAGTTGCACGATAACGGATCAATCTGGCGTTGGCGAGGTGAAGATTGCGAGAGGGAGCGATGCAGCAGTTGGCAGCAACTCGACCACAACCCTAAGACAGTCGAAATCGATTTTGCTGCTCGTGGAACACTAGTTCAGCGCCATCGCAATGGGTCGCTCTGGCGATGGAACGGCCAGCCCTGCGACGCTCGTGGTTGCCGCTCTTGGAGCCAAATCGATCGCAATCCCGCGACTGTCGACATTCTAGCGGCTCCCGGCAACCTGTTCCAGCATCACGATTCTGGCTCGATCTGGCGCTGGCAGGGACACACCTGTGAGGGCATTGATTGCCGTTTCTGGACGCGGATCGGTGCTATTGATGATCTGTTGACCATTGCAGCGGGCCCTCAGCCCTATGCAGATGAATTTACCGGCGAAGGTGGTGGCGCGGCACCAGTCTACGCAGTAAACGGCAATGGGCAGGTAGTTCGTTGGGATGGCACAGACTGCAGGGAGCGCACCTGTCCGCAGTGGGATAGTCTTGCTGGCGCGTTTAGCCACTTTCGTAGAAACAGAAGTAAATTTTACGTCTTTCCCGGCAACCCGCCCGATCCTGATAGCCGATTAGTCGTCATCCCTGCATTCGCCAATGATGCCGACGGTGATGGCCTTCCTGACGAATGGGAGGCGAGGCAAACCGATTTGGACGTGCGTCCGGATCGCGCTGATATCATCATTGTCGTGGCAATGCGGCCCGAACTGGCATCGAACCCAGCCCTCCAAACGACGCTTCGGGAAAATTTGAACCGCGCCAAGGAATTCTTCGCAGATCTGCCTGTACGCACCGAGCGCGGGAGTCGAGGCATCCACCTGACAGTCGAATCGGCACGGCCTTTGGACAGCAGCTTCAGCGAGGCTGCCGATCCTGTCCGCCCCTATCAGGAGGCTAGAAGTCTGGCCATGCCGCCTGATTTAGTTGGCTATGGCCATGGCATGCTGTTTGACATCAATACCGGCGGAGGTGGGCAAACTTCCGGGATGGACTGGTCTGCACAGGGTATGGACTGGCGCACAATCGTTCACGAACTTGGTCACCAGCTTGGCCTCAGTCATGAGCCAAGGGGCTCCGGGGTGGCAAGCCCGCTTTATCTTAGTCTGATGAATTACGATTATAACTACGGAATTGCTGGCGACGGCAACAATATTCGCTTTTCAGATGGGCGATTTGCATCGTTCCGGCTAGACGAGCGAAATCTCAACGAGGTGTTGCCGTTTGCAGTCGAGCAACTCGATTTTCTTACCTACGCTCCCTATGATTTTAACGTCGAGCGTGTTGACCATGGAAGTGCTTCTGTAGATTGGAACCGCAATGGTATCCACCGGGAACGCAATATCGCTGCGGATATTAATGATGGCTATGGTCTTGTGGTCGGCCGATGGAATCATGTTGGATATACTGATGGGGGTGTAGCGGTGGCATCGACTGGCGACAAGTTCGTCGTCATACGACCTGACAACGGACTCGCAGATCAGGAGGATTATGCCGGCTTCGGTCCAACGCCCGACAGTCCCGCCTTACTCAAGGCAACGATATTACGTGATCGTGAAGTTCTCAACGAGGGCCCGCTTGTGCGCACCGCGATTGTTTCGGGTAGTCCGACGGCGCTCGAGGTACCTGGAGGCATTCTGGTCGCAGCACCCTCCGTGCTTGGATCAATACAGCTTGGATTCTTTAGTGTCCGTGCCGACGGGAGCCTGTCCGGTGATATGCATTCTGAGCCAGTGGGAGGACACCGCGAAGTTGTTCTTGTTCGTACCGCTGCGGGGGCCGACGTCATTCTTTGGGACTCGGTGACCAAGCGTATCACCGCGCGGGCCGTGACCCCCGGATCGTGGACTTTGGGAGCGGAACGGCCCGTACTTGGGCCTGACGGCAGCAGCGCTCTCCTGTCCTTCGGCCCTCCAGGGGCGACCTATAATAATCGCATAGGTCAAATCGTATTGCTGACCAGTGAGAATGACGGTCGCGTCGCAGGCCGGCTCAAGCTCCGTCCTCTTCGCTCGGGTGAACGGTATGTGGCTGAACGGGGTCGTTGGCTTGCTGATCCGGACACACGTAGTCTTGATCGACCTGCTATCGTCTTCGATGGACACCCGCGAGCTGGTGCTGAGGGACGCTATCTCGTTTATTATCGAGAGGTTCTTGAAGGACCAAATAGAATCCGCCGGATGGGGTTTGTTCGTGCTTATATATCATCGAGGGCAGGAGAGGTTTCCGAAGCCCCTTATGTCTTCCGCCGCCGAAGGGTTATCAACGAATGGGTTCATTCGCGCAACGCCCCGGCGGTCGCACCCTATCGGGATGATTTCGTCATGGCCTGGCGGATTCCCGAATTTGAATGGAAAAACAGGGCTTCGTACAACGAGACTGAAGTTAACCTCTATGCAAGCGGCGAATTTTCGTCTGGCCCAGCTGATTTTGACGATATCACTTTCCTTGCCGAAAGGGGCTTGCGACGCATTGCCACGGTGAGGCCATAGTTGTCCTAAAAATTTTCTGTCGGTACTTGTGCTCTATTCTCATCGAGGGAGGAAATGGCAGGGCTCAAAGCACAGGCCGAAGTCCTCACTTGGGCGAGTCATGTATAGACGCTCACAAGAGTGTAAGGAATATTACACGAGCATAACGAGTCAGAATTGATACCATGTATTTGATCTACGTGCCTAACCGCTGGTCTTGAGAGATTTGGGGGTGGTGCCTATAGCAGATCTATCGAGAAGAGATGCGATAAGTCTGTTCTGGGTGTCAGGAATAGATCGAATCGGACTGCCTCACATATTGAATCCCCATTCAATTGTCGCTTTTTGCCAAAGCGAAAATTGAGTGCGCCCGATATAGCGATTAGTAATTCTCGCAATTCGTATCCTCTCGGTCTGAAATGGAGGTCAACCCATTATAGAAATACATGCAAGCGTTCACGCCAAGAGGAGAAAAGTGATACAGAGCATGGCAATACACAAGAAAAAAGGAGGAATATTGGCTGAAGCCTCGATTCAGTTCCGTCCTACCGTCGTCCTGAACGCCAATCATGTGGGACAAGGTACTATCGGATCATTTTGATTTCATGGTGCTGGGCTCTGAAGTTGGCGTCACGATTTTCCGCTTTCCTAGTGGCTGCCAATAGCCGCCGGTTGTCCATCCAGTCCATCCCCATCGCACCCACGTCACGACTGCAAGAGCCAGCCACAGAGCCCACAGGAGCATCCCAACCCGATACACCCACAAGGGTAGTGAGACCATGGTCCCTTGCGGCAACTCCGCTTCTGTTCGGTCTTGAAACCACTGTAATTGCCAGGCGGTGGAGCCATTCCCTACGATGCCCATATCGGGTTGTCCAACGAGACCGGTTTGAATAGCCCAGACCAAGCACATGGCCGCCATCAGCGTCAGCAGGGCTAATCCTATTTGTGCCATATTGAATGACAGCGGAGTCCATAATTTCGGATTGACTGTTCGTCTCCATGCCACGGCCCCAAACCATCCCACGACGACCAGCGCTTCCATAATCGGAATTTGCGTGAGCCCTAAACCCAACAACACCCAATGCCATGTGCGCAATGGTGTGAACGATAATCGCCCTAAGATCCCAGCAATTCCGATCATGACCACCAGAATGCCCCATAAGAGCACAGCCGGACCCAGCCTCGGCCCATTAACCCACACCACCCATCGATTTGAAGGAATGGAAAGTGTGACTTGCGCATTGACGCTTTCGACACCTAAATCGACTGTTGGCGTGGTGAACCAGGTCTGAATCCCTTGCGGTGTGCGCCATGCGACTTCAATCGTATCTTGGCCAGGTTGCACTGGAAAGGTGACGAGTTGGGCTTCTTGATGAATGGGTTGCGACGACCCATTCAATTTGACAGATTCCACTTGCGCACCTTCAGGCACTGTGATCGCATGTTGTCGGCCTTGACTACTGCGAAACGACGCGATCAACGTGCCATCGGTTGCACGTTGACCGGGCTTCCAGGTGAGATGACTGGCTTCCACCGTTAACGTGACTCCTTCGACTCCCAACGGTTGGATGAGATGCACGGTAAAGGTTTCTCCCGGCCACGGACGCCATTCGGGAATCGCACCAGCAGCGGCTGATTGTGGATGAATCGCCGGAATCCCCTCAAACGTTGGATGCCATAACGGACTGATATCAAATCGATAGGTTTCTATCCACGCTTTATTCTGGCTTGCGATCAAATTCAAGGCATCCGTTGGGGGCAGCTGAGATGACCACTCACGTCGAACGCTGTGTGGGTCCATTTGTACTTGCACGTGCTTATTTTTTACCGTCAGTTGTGCCTGCTTCACGACCTCTCCGGGAAGCAAGGGGATGGACAGCGCCAGGGCTGACCCTTTGGGCGACATTCGTTCAACGACGGTCTGCATTCTCCAATCTAAACCCACTTGAATCATTCGCGTAATTCGTACCAGTGGTGGGATTGACATGGGCTGCCATGTCGTTGAAGACGTGACGGTGGAGCGTACCGTTTTTTTCTCTTGACGCAAATGCAGTTGCTTCTCTGGCACACCCTCCTCTCCAATCCCCTGGATGGTCCAACCCTGCACCGTCGTCTTTATATGATGCGGGGTTAAGGGCAACGCCAACACGAAGGATGACTGATCAGGGACCACCCCTTCCATAATGACCTGATGCACCCCAGGCTGTAGGAACAACCAAAGATGCCCCTGTTTCTCTTGTGTGACCCCTATCGCCGGCTCGCCATCAATGAAAATTTTCTGCGGACGCCATTCTCGGGCTGGGCCAGGTAATGGCACGACCACTGATTCCTGTGTGTGAACCGCCAAACGGAGTCGCAATGTTTCAGTCGTGGCCGTGAGATGGAGCTGGGGAATATCGGCACAGGCTGGTAGACAGGACGGCGGAGTTAGTAGCCGTGTTTCCAATTCAGTCAGGAGTTCCTTCGAGGGCATCTCCGCGTGGGTTCCGGCTGGAGCCAAGAGTCCACCTATACTGAGGACCATGGCCAATCCTGCAGGAAGAGCCGCTGATGAAGGTTTGTTCCCACTTCCGCCGGTTGTGAGGTTTCTGATTTGTCGATAATCCACTATTCGCCAGATTAGTACGCCAACACCACAGACTTGAAGGAGAAGAAAGAGAAACGTCATCGTGGGCGAGAGATACCACAGTGAGAACTGTTGTTCACGAGACACCGGTCCACTCCATTCCAACTGCACTCGATTCCACCCCCATGAGGGAAGCCCGGGCCCGGTTTGCACAGCCATATCTGGTGCATAGCTTTGGGAATAAGACGACTCCAGCGAATCAATGAGGGAAAGACCATCTTTGGATAACCGTCGCTTTGGTCGAGAATCTTGCATTTTCTCTTCACGCACTTCAGACTCCTCGTCTGATTCTATGGCCTCCATCACCGCTGGCTGAGTCATCGTTCTATTCTGTTCAGCCATCCCCTGTTTCCACGGATATTCCAATTGCGGATAGAGGCCCACCCGCACCTGTTGCACCACAAAGGGGACCGCAATAGCCACGAGTATCACCAGACTGACGATCCGATACGTCTGCACCATCATCTGCCACCGGCCCGTCGGCAACACGCGTAAGAACGCGGCTGCCGCTAACACATGGGCCCATATCCAGACCGGCGCCTCTGGCTCATGATAGATCAGCGCCAACGTCAACCCGGCCACAATTCCCCAGGGCCATGACCAGAGTCGGGCCACCACCACAGCCGCAATCAGCACGAGAAACATATCCAACAGCGTCCAGCGCGTCATCCATGTTTGGCTGGCACGATCCACTCCACTGGCATGCAATAAGCGCCAGCCAGGCGGCACATGGAGCATGGCAGACATCGCATGGATATCCGTCTCCCAACCCACAGCTGGAAGTGATGTCTCTCTCGAAGGAATCCGACTTTCAGCCATCATGGTCATCGCCCCACGACGAACTTCGATACCCTCTTCCTCTTGTCCAGGCAAGTGGGTAACGACATGCGGTTGCCCGTTCAGTTCCACTCGTCCTAGTCGCATCGGAGGCTGGACTCCCAACCGCCAAGCCTGTTCCAAGGTACCCTGCAACTCATCTCGCACGGTATACCCCTCTCCATCGAAATCTAACCACCACTCACGCGTTAATTGGAGGCGATCCATCCCTGATTGCTCGTGTCCTCGGCGTTGTTCGGTGAGAGTCATGACGGTCTCAGTACTCATGCGATAGGCCGGAAATCTTCTCCAGTCTGTTGGTAAGAGTGTCTGTTGAGGATCCACACTGGGAACACCGACAATTTCTACGATCCGTAATGCCGGCCGAGTTTCCACCACCCAAATTTCTTCTTCAGGCCAAGGTGCGGGTCGAGTCTGCATGGCAACCTCATTGACAGGGCCAAGCGAATAAGTGATTAGCGTCACACCCCACTCTCCTGCCCGAGCCTGTAGGCGTAATTGCCCCTTCGTATCAATCTGTGCGGGAACTGGACTCTCCAGGGACAATGGCTGCATCCCCGCCTCTAACACGTCAGGAAGAAGTATTTCACGAGGTTGACCACCCACGACGATCTGTATCTGCGTGACCAGTTGAAATGGAATTTCATCAATGAGCTTGCGGAACACACGAACTTCTAAGGTGTCTGTCGCTTCGGCAGCGGAGGATGCTGCAACCTTCGAGCGAAACCACAAACGACCTTTCGGGCCCACTTGTGGAAATGCCACGGTCTTCCCATTCATGGTCACGTCAAGTAATGCGGTCTCTTTTGGAAGCAACAAGGATTCAGGAACGCGAGACCACCGCCATGTCCCTCGTACTGTATGATGACCTTTTGGCAACCTGACCGTTGGGCGACCTCGATCACTACGGACAACCAAAGGGTGCTGATCGCGAGACACTTGTTGAGGCCAAAACGCACGCTCTCCAGGAAGCGTGATATCTGTCTCACGCATCACCTCCCATTCTTGGCTAAAGGATCCTCCCTTTGCCGTCACCACAAGATGTACTTGAGAGGGCCAAGCGCAGACCCGCTGTTTGGCGTCGTTATAGACCATCGGACAATCCCAACCCTCATGTTTCTCCAGCACCCACGGCACCCAGAGTTTTAACGGATCTGGCACATCCTTGGGATCTAATGGAGTATTGGCCTGAATAAAGCTCACGCCTCCTATGATCCAAGTCATCATCCCGAATGCTATAAAAACGATACGTAGCCGTCTGAATTTCATTTCTCCCCTCCCAATAGACATGGTGCGTCTGGTACGTTCTTTGGGATATGGCACCAAGAATTACTTCCTTTCAATTTTCGGAGA
The DNA here is from genome assembly GCA_965223635.1 of Nitrospirales bacterium. Classification (GTDB taxonomy): domain Bacteria; phylum Nitrospirota; class Nitrospiria; order Nitrospirales; family UBA8639; genus Nitrospira_E. The sequence continues at coordinate 151,647 of OZ245007.1, read as the reverse complement.
AAAGTTTCATTCTTGCTCCTCCAAGCATTTCTCACATCCAATTATTCCTGTATTGTCCCATACCTCCTCCACAACACAAGCTATAGCAAAATATTAAGGGTCAGACTCGAATTATCCTTCACATCAGAAACTCTGAATTACGGAACATCCAGTTTTTATCTTATATAGCGACTTTGACTATTGGGGGCAGGTTTTAGTTTTTTTTTGTTCTTTCAGTCCAGAATGCTCCGTTTGAAAGATGGACTGGGTTAGTAGGTTTGCGGATTTTTGACTCAGGACTTGTTGCATGGTCTCGTTAGCTCGGATTTTGGCTTCTCGTTCGGTGACATGGCCTTCTCGGCCTGTTTCAGAAATGGTACCGATAAGTCGTTGGGAAGGTTGTTCATAGATATCAATATCTCCACACCACCGAACATATTTGAATAGGGGATCAGGTAAATCAATTGTCCATAATTTGCTTTGTCCAATAATTGCAATATCTTCAGTTTTGCCGGTTTCTTCTTTGAACATTGACGCTGTTCTACCTATTAATCCTTCTTCTTTCAATCCTTCTAAAATAGCTCGTTCCAATTTCTCTGAGTACTCCCCTGTCATCGCAACAGAAATAACAAGCTCTTTTGCCACAAAATCTTGAAACTCTTTTTGAATATCTGAAATACGAAAAGGCGGCGACTGACTTCTTCCACTTGGTCGAACCACACCTAAATCTTTATTCAGAATTTTTCGTTCAGACAAACGGGTCATAGCCTGCTTGTATCCGCGGATTCGTTGGATTTTTTGGGGATGGGATCGGCCTTGCTTGAGGAAAGCCTTAATGGTTCCATCAAAATTACTTAATCGATCAACAAGTGATGCTTCAGTTTGCTTACGGTCCAATCCCGCCAGGGCAAAATACTGTTTGTTAGAAGGTTGATACCATACATCAAAGATCTTCACATTTTCTAATACCTTGTTCGTTGTAATGTACGTACGCTGATTAAGTTGTATTGATCGCTGGACTCGACTTTGGTTGGCATGCTCTTCCATGGCATATGATTCATAATCCATCGATTGCGCTTGGACATTGGCAGAAAATATTCTAGCTACGGCCGCATAGGCCCGTTGTTCCGCCTGAGCCCTCGACTCTGCCTCACCAAGTCCCGTAAGGTATTGATCTATGGGATAAAGGCTTTGTGGAGAGAGTACCCATTCAGGTTGAATTTCAGCGCCGAACCAGGTACACCCGCCAAGGAGAAAAGTGAAGGCGACAACAAAGAACTGATTAGTCTGGAACATTAGCGTTCCTTATGGCCTATTTGGTTTGAGAAAAAAGCGAGTCTCCCCTTTTTCAAGATGCAAGGATTGAGACCTTTCCTCACCAGGGCCTTGAAGATCTATGGAACCGATTCCCATGGAATAGTTTCCAGGTTCAATCCAAATTCGAGCCAGTTGGATTTCTCCTGGGAGCATGCGCCACGAACGAATATCCGCTTCTTCCGTCGCTAACGCGACGACCCGTGCGAGACCTCCAACCAGTGGGCCAATCCAATCCCGATTTTTTCGGCCACCTGCTGCACGTACACCAATTCGAATGCCTTCTGCAGCAGCCATTTTCATGGCAGTTCTCGCAACGGCTCGTAGAACTAAATCATCATATCGATCTGCCAAGGTTTTTTCTGCTACCGCATTGATGTCATACATGCGTTGAGATTGCACCATCATGGTGATTTGTGAACCATGAATTTGTATGGTGTCCTGAATCCACGATTTCTTATTCAGGGTAAAGCGGGGTAGCGCAATACGGGCAATACGCCCATGAATTCCATAGAGCAACGCCTCCCCTCCCCTCGTTCTTCGGGTACTGCCACGAAACCCTGGTTTCGTTAAGGCAACTAAGCGAAGAGCATCTAAACTGACTGGCACATCGATAAAGAGATCTTCTTTTTGAGGACCTTTCCCATGATAGGTTAGAATTACCAATTGAGCTAGGTTTTGATTACCAGACTGTAATGCTGTTGCGGCTAGAGAGGGATATTTTTCCTGATAGTGTTTGACATCTTCTTGTAGGCCTAAACGATGGGCTGTGCGAATGAGGTCGCGTTTCAGTACATCCGGAAGGGTGACACGAATCCAAGCCTGTCCCTGTTCATAGACGTGTTCCGCTTTTCGATATCCCACATATGCATTATTGGCATCACCAGAAATGTCATACAACAACCCGACGATATAGCGCGCAAAGGGATCTTCTTGATAGACATCTTGGTCTTCCACTTGATCACTCAGTACATTTAAACGATGGTCGATTCTTCTGACTTCAACTAAGGCCTCGTTCCATTGCTGTTGAAGAGCGTAGTTCAGAGCTTTCACCACATTAACCATGACATGCTCGTGCGGGGCCCCTTCATAAGGCTGGCGTGCTTCATTTACAAGCAAAGATGCAGCCTCATCGCGAATACGCTTGGTATAAAGATCTTCGATAAGCAAGTGGGCTTCCTCTAAGACCCTATTGCTTTCCATATATCTTCCGGCTCGGTGGAGCACCATGCCGTGATCCATTAAATACAGCAATCGGCTTTTGTTGCCGTATGTATTTTTAGCAGCTTGTATGATTTCAACTGCTTGCGTGGGATGACCAGTTAATAAGCTCTGTTCGATGTCAGCGTAATGGGCCATCGGCCCGCTACAGCCCATAAAGAGAACGCCCCCCAATATTAGGCTAACGAGTCGGCCGTGAAGCATCCAAGGAAGAAACGAAATAGACAACAACTGTTTAGAGAAGTAGGGAAACGAGTGCGGAAAGAAGAGGAAACGGGAAGTGCGAAGAACTTGACGATGAAGTGATAATGACACGGTGACGCATGGAATTAAAACAACGTGCGTTTGCGTTCCACAACCTTTTTAATTTTTTTCTGCCCATACCAGGATTTGACATTGCTTTCTAAGTCAATCAAATCCAAATCAACTTGATAGTAAATGGCTTTGGTTCCAGCTGATTCATCTAATATAGTGGCAATGGTGCCTTTTAGCATGAAATCAGCACCAAGCTCTTGACCTGGACGTTTTTGCGTATCTTCACGAGAATAAACGCCCTGCTCCTTGCGTTCCTCTCGCACCTCTTCTCGTTCACTTTTGCTAGCCACGAATAAGACCTTCTGGGAATTTGTCATTTCTCGTTCTAAGTCGTTCACAAAAGCGCCTACATCAATGTGTTCGTGACTTTTATTCAAAATGGTACCCACAATGACCACAGGCTCTCGACCCTGTGATCCCGTAAAATGTTGTAACCAGGGGCGCTCCACCATTTCTTGAATCATGGTTTCTGCCACAAGTTTAGAATCGGTATCATTCCAACGACCACTTAAATCCGTGACCAGGTCAGGATCAACACGAGTCACGCGCTTTTCTTTCCCACATCCGATTACCAACAATAGGCAGAGCGCGGCACTTATTACAATGAATAATCGAATAAGTCGTGGCATAAAATTTTTTATTGGATTTTTGTGGGTAGATGATAGAGGAAGACTTTACAGTCCTCCTGAATGCTTCGCTTCTTCTTGCTCAAGCTTATTAAAGACCCGTTCGGCATTTTTTCGCACATACTCACGCACTTCCGCATCCAGTTCCTGTGCTTGTTGGAGCACCTCTTTCATTTCTTCAAAAGAGAGTTTCGTAAGCACGTAATACGTCGTATTGTCTTCATCTTTATAACGATCAACGGGACGCACACCATTTAAGGTAATGGCTGTAAACGTTTTGACCGCACGTTCTATATTTTGCTCTTCAGTGGATTTCGTAAAATTCCCTGCCGTGGTAGAGGCCGCATAGTCTTCCATCAGATAGGCTGTATAAGCGCGAAATGTCTTGGCCAATTCCGCTCTAGCTCGATTTTCTGCTGCTTCCCAGGCTAACGGCTCATTTTTGACGCCCACAATCGAGCCGACTCCATAAATCGACTTCTCTTCATCTTGATTGAGAGCACCCGAACCTTCTTCCACCCAATCAGGCGCTCCTCCGCAGGACATTAGTCCACAACTGAGCACCATAAAAATAAGTAATCGCAATGAATGGTTCAAGTGAAAATGCATGGATCTAAACACAGAGTTTTCAACGAAGCGAGAGAAAATCTGGAATTTTCTGTAGGATTACCATATCCGGAGGACTAAGAAAATGCTAGCATCGCCCCTACAAGCTGTCAAGAAAATCAGGATGACGATTCATTCTACAGACATTCGATACGACCTTATCCCTGGTGGGTAAGGCTTGACTTCAACAAAAGGGGGATTCAGTGGCTGACGTGAAAATAGACGATGGAATTATTCGCATTAAGGAACTGGATATTCAGGATCTCAAATCCGCGAAGGTCCTAGCAGAATACCCTGAAGCACGGTGGGCTGAAATTACGCGACGAGCCTTAAAAATCGGATTGGGCTATTTGCAGGGAGGGGCACAGGACTGAACCAAAAGATAATAGAAAATGCCGATTATTGCTCACCCCAAAAAATCATCATTTGAGTGTGCCAAACAATAATTATGCCTTTCATTTGTATTGGGAAAAATGAGCTTACGAGCGTGGGTATGATTTTTGTGTGGCAAACACCACTTGATCCATAAATATCGCTAATTGGGTACCACCCTGCTCCACATTGATGCCAGACAAATTATGAAAGTTCCGCTGTAACTGAGTAGCAAATATTTTCTGATGAGAAGAAGGCACATTGAGGATTTGTCCAAAAGCATACAGATATTCGCCTTGGCCTTTGGCGATATCCTGTAGCAAATTTTCATGATTTAATGCCACAAACAATTCTGCATGCTGCCCCTGTTTAACGAGCCCGTCACTGGTCCTCCATGACTCTCCAGTACTGGAAGAAGTCATCTCAGTAAGACTATCGACGGTCGCCGTCGTACTGCAGCCACTGAGGAGTAGGCCCACCACAGCCCACACTATTAATGTTCGAAATACCATGATTGTCGCTCCTCTCTATTTTTATGTGAAAATCTACTCCCCTAGTTTAGCACTTATACTAACTAAAGAGTCCACTGTTAAAAAAGAAAGCATTTGTCATTCTAAAATAGAATGATATTTGAATTTCCATGAATTCGCTATACAATTGTATATATCAGTTGTAGAAGCGCCTAAACATAATCTTGAAAAGAACACAAATTCTCCTTTGCTTTAATTTTTAATTCATAGCGAGTGACAACCGTATGTTGAATCTTAGTCAACACGATCATATGGCTATTAAGGCACATGCTTTGTCAATTGAACAGATTGAGGCACAGCTTCAACAATTGCGGAATGGTGTGTCCCCACTTCATCTTGCACGCCCCTGTCATATTAGCGATGGGATCAGAAAATTTACCTCTCAAGAATTGGCTGATTATCAGAAACCGTTTCACAGAGCGCATGCCGAGGGAAGAATCAGCAAGTTTATTCCAGCCTCAGGGGCCGCTACCCGGATGTTTAAAGATTTGCTGCAATTTGTGGAAACAGCAGATTCTCTCACGCCCAATAAGCAAAACGATCGACAGCCTCCTGAGGTCATTGCTCAAGCCTGGGAGCGGTTGCATGAATTTCCTTTTCTTGACGATCTTCAGCAGCATACTGAAGAAGCAGGAATGGACTTCAACACACTTTACGACTCCAAACACATGGCACAGGTCTTTCACATTCTGTTACATACCCCAGGGTTGGGTTATGCCAATCTTCCTAAAGCGCTGCTTCCTTTCCACCACTACCTAAATGGAACACGCACATCACTTGAAGAACATGTGCGTGAAGCGATCATGTATGCAGAAACGACTGGTGAGACGATTCGAATACATTTAACTGTTTCAGCTCAATTTAAAACACAGGTCAGCGCACACCTAGAAACTATTCAGCAGAATGTTTCAGCAAGCGGAATGAATTTTGAGTTGTCCGTTTCGATTCAAAAACCATCCACCGACACCATTGCTCTTGATGCTAACGACCAAATTTTTCGGAATGACCAAGGTGATATTATTTTTCGGCCAGGCGGGCATGGAGCACTCTTGGAAAATTTAAACGACTGCCAGGGCGACATTGTGTGTATTTCCAATATCGACAATGTTGTTCCCGACTATCTAAAAGAGTCGACTGTACAATGGAGAAAGGCGTTAGGTGGGTACTTGATATTGGTTCAAGAGCGTGTTTTTCATCACCTCCAACAACTTGCCTCACCGCACCCTGAAGTAATTAAGAAAGCCAAAACCTTTATAGAGGACCAGCTGAAGCACCAATTTTCAGAGTCATTTGATAGCATGGATATTCAGAAAAAAGCCAACCAACTCAAACAATTGTTGCATCGGCCCATCCGTGTTTGTGGCGTTGTACCAAATACCGGTGACGCGGGTGGCGGACCATTTTGGGTGGAACATGCCAATGGTTCACAATCACGACAGATTGTTGAGCAATCGCAAGCTGATCCTACATCTGAGTTGCAACAACAGTTATTTAATACTGCGACCCATTTCAACCCAGTGGACTTAGTATGTGGTGTGCGCGATTATCGTGGTGTTCCCTTCAACTTACTTGAATTTAGTGACCCTAATACCAGCTTCATTTCCCATAAAACCTATCAAGGGCGTCCCCTCAAAGCGTTAGAATGGCCAGGGTTGTGGAATGGGGGCATGGCTAACTGGAACACCCTCTTTGTCGAAGTCCCCCGCTCCACCTTCAACCCTGTCAAAACCCTCATGGATTGGCTCCATCCTCACCATCAGCCACAAAGCTAACGATTTCATAGACATTTGGGGCAAAAGTCCGCAACCGCTTTTTCCATTCTTGAAAGAACTTCGCTGTTAGTGCTGATTCTTTCGTAAAGAAATTATTTCTTCAAAAATTTGCCTTTTCCCTTGTCATTTTAACTCACATCCTCCTCGTTTCTAGCCGACAAACAATGGAATAGCTTTTCATTTACCTATCATTTTTTGGATAACACACCATGACCGATCAAGAATTTTTCTCCTTATGGCAAACACTTGGTTTTCCGTGTAAATCTCATCCTTGGCATGGCGTCGAGATTGGAGCAGAAGCTCCAGAATGCCTCACGGTCTATATTGAAATTGTTCCCACTGACAATGTGAAATATGAGCTGGATAAAAAGTCAGGACATTTACGGGTAGATCGGCCCCAACGCTACTCCAATGTCTGTCCAACCCTCTACGGCCTGATCCCTCAGACCTATTGCGGACAATCCGTGGCAGCGTTCAGCGCAGAGAGGACCGGGCGACCTGGTCTCATTGGCGATCATGATCCACTTGATATCTGCGTACTGACGGAAAAAAGTATTACCCACGGAGATCTTCTACTGGATGCAGTACCGATAGGTGGATTGCGCATGCTTGATGGCGAAGAAGCCGACGATAAGATTGTGGCTATCCTGAAGGGTGATGCCATGCATGAGCAATGGCAAGACATAAAAGACTGCCCCGTTTCCTTCGTAGAACGCCTCATGCATTACTTTCTCACTTACAAAGATGCGCCAGGCTCAGAAAAAAAGAATTGTGAAATTACTCATGTGTATGGGCGAGAGGAAGCTCACGAGGTGATTCGCCGCAGCCAAGCCGACTATGTTGCGAAGTTTGGACAACTACAAAACCAACTGACATCCCTCGGATCAACCTTAAATTAATACATTAACGCCATCGATCTAGAATGTTTCATTGTGCGCTCCTTTAGAAGGAGCGCCAAACTTCCAACTAACTTCACGGCCCTACTTGAAGGAAAGAACACAGGCTTGCATAATGGGGGGACAATCGTATGGTCAGGGCTATCCTGTATTTGGATTATTCGAAAATAATACCTACAAGAAGAAGGAGTAGATACGATGAGTGAGAATATTGAGACTCTGCAACGATCCACTCGTGTGATCCCCCCTCCACCAGAGATAAAGGCTCAGGCGCATATTCAAGATTATGATGCAGCCTACAAAGCCTCAATTGCTGATCCCGAAAAATTTTGGGAGAACATTGCAAAAGAACTCCATTGGTTCTCGCCTTGGGATAAAGTCTTGGAGTGGAATTACCCCTGGGCCAAATGGTTTCTTGGCGGTACCTGTAATATTGCCTACAACTGTTTAGACCGCCATGTGCAAACCTGGAGAAGAAATAAAGTAGCGGTCATCTGGGTAGGTGAAAAAGGTGAAGAACGCATCTTCACATATGCCGAACTCTATCGACAGGTGAATACATGTGCCAATGCCCTCAAAGGCCTGGGACTTAAAAAAGGCGATCGTATCACGATTTATCTACCAAAAATTCCCGAACAAATTGTGGCCATGTTGGCCTGTGCCCGCATTGGAGTGATTCACTCGGTCGTCTATTCCGGGTTTAGTGCACCAGCCCTTCAAACACGTATTCATGATTGTGAAGCCAAGGTCGTCATTACCGCTGATGTGAGCTATGACCGGGGCAAAACTATTCCGCTCAAGCCGACAGTCGATGAAGCCGTAGCCAATTGTCCGACCGTTGAAAAGGTCGTTGTTGTTCAACGAGAAGCATCCCCGACTCCCCTTCAAGCTCAAAAAGAAGTCAACTGGGAAGACTGGATGAAAGATCAATCACCCAAATGTGAAGCGGAACAGCTGGATTCCGAAGATCCTCTGTATATTCTCTATACCTCAGGAACCACCGGCAAACCCAAAGGTGTTTTGCATGTGCATGGCGGCTATATGGTCGGAACCTATCTCACCACAAAATATGTCTTCGATCTGAAAGAAGAAGATGTCTTCTTTTGTGTGGCCGATCCAGGCTGGGTTACGGGACATAGTTATATTGTGTATGGCCCGCTCCTCAATGGCGCCACCATCCTCACAGCCGAAGGGAAACCTGATTATCCCAATCCCGGGCGCTGGTGGGATCTCATCGAACACTATGGTGTCTCTATTTTCTACACCACACCTACGGCCATTCGACTACTAATGAAATATGGAGAAGATTGGCCCGCAAAATATGATCTCTCATCGCTGAAAGTTCTGGGATCTGTTGGCGAACCTATTAATCCAGAAGCCTGGGAATGGTTTCATCGCGTCACCGGCGGCACCAAACCTATTATGGATACTTGGTGGCAAACAGAAACCGGCGCCATCATGGTTACGCCGCTCCCATGTGTTGATTTGAAACCCGGTTCGGCGACACGACCGTTTTTAGGTATTGAAGCCGACGTTACCGACCGAGAAGGCAAGAGCATCCCTTCCGGAGGTGGCTTTGCCGTGATCAAAAAACCCTGGCCATCCATGATGCGCACGATCTACAAAGAACCCGAACGGTACGAGCTTTATTGGAATACGATTCCTGGTGTCTATACCGCTGGAGATGTCTGCCACAAAGACGAAGATGGGTATATGTGGTTCATGGGTCGTGCAGACGATGTCGTGAAAGTTGCGGGCAACCGAATTGGCACGGCCGAAGTGGAAAGCGCATTAGTGAGTCATAAAGCTGTCGTAGAAGCGGCAGTCATCGGCAAACCCCACAAAACCGCGGGTGAAATGATCAAAGCCTTTGTCATCCTAAAACAGGGACAAACTGAATCGTCGGAACTGATTAAAAGTCTAAAAAATCATGTTCAACAAGAATTAGGAAAGATCGCCACGCCACGGGAAATTGACATCGTTCCCTCACTCCCCAAAACGCGCTCAGGAAAAATCATGCGCCGTGTGCTAAAAGCTCAAGAACTCGGCCAAGACCCCGGCGACATTTCCACATTGGAAGAATGAAGAACAACCCACAAAAACAAATACGAGAGGAATGCCGAAATTTAACAATGCTCTGAAGTAACCGATACTCATACTATGACCGCCTATAAAAAATATTGCGACAGGCGAACCAGTCGAAAAGGCGCAGAGCCAGATAATAGTGCATGTTGTCCTTTAAGAGTGCCAGTTATCGGCCCCATCTTCTTCAGCTTGCTGATCTTCAGTCCGTTCGTTTTTCCAACGAGCCAAGCAGAACAAGATTCAAAGTTAGATCCTGCACCTATTACTGAAGAACCATTCCTCTCTGATCAACAATCTTCATCAATAGCAAAATTTCCTGAACATAGACAGGACGCTTCTTTCCGCGAATAAAAATCGCTTCTTCAACTTCGCTCTCATTAGTGTAAGCTGCACATTCGTCTCCACCCTCACCTCTGTCCTCTCCCTGCGGAGGGAGAGGAGGCATGAATTGGTTCATAGAACCTTCCCGAGTCAATGACCCAACACCTGCTGTCCAACCCACTGGGCGACTGCTCAGATATATTGGTTAGCCTTGTTTAGGTTTTTCGAGAAGGCTCAAGACAGGCTCTGCGAATGGAGGCCTTACCTTGCTGTTTTTAGAGGGCGATGGATTCGATGGTTTGGAGATCGTCTGAGGATAGTTTGAAGTGAGTGAGGACGGCGAGGTCGTCTTTCATGTGCTGTTCGTCTGTCGTACCTGTGAGTGGGAGCATGCCGATTTGTAACGCAAAACGGAAAATGACCTGAAGAGGATTGGCCCCTACCCGCTTTGCAATATCCCAGACCTGTGGTTCGCGTAAGACCTCTTGATTGGCAGTCAGGAGCGAAAAACCTTGGTAGACAATACCCTGTGCTTGGCAAATGTTTCGCACTTCTTTATCCCAGCCCATTGACGCATAACAGCGATTTTGTACAACCATCGGTTCCACGGTAGCCTTTTCGCAGAGTTCTTGAAGTTGATCAGCATGGACATTGCTCACACCAATGATCTTGGTCTTTCCTGCTTCAGACAAGGCTTCCATGGCATGCCACACCTCCCAATCCCCTTGGCTTAAACCCCAACGAGAAGATGGGCCATGCAAGACATAAGAATCCAAATAATCTGTGTGGAGATGTTGTAGAGAACTCTCAAAGGATTGTTGCACTTGAGTCGCAAGGTCCGCAGATGGGTCATAAGGCGTACGATGATCTTGACCTGAGACAGACGTAAATTTTGTTTGGAGAAAAAGAGACTCTCGCTTCACGCCTTTTTTGGCTAATGCCAACAGTGCCTCCCCTACCAACGCCTCTTGGTAATGAATGAGTTGGTTAGCCGTATCGATGGCCGTAAACCCAGTGCCCACAGCGAGTTCAACCAATCCAGCGGTCTCTTCCTTTTTCCACGCCGTGCCATACATGAAACCTGGAATCTGAACATGATTATATGTGCTTCGTGTTTCCATCATGACAAAAACCTTGAGCGGTCATCTTGGGCCACGTGGGCGAGCCATGCCTTCACATCCCCCCCACCAGGCACACAGAACTTCATAGAGTTGCACAATCCCCCATAATGTCGCAGGCACAACGATGACAAAAATCGTCACAATCCCAAAAAGACGCCACAGCGGATGCCTGGCTGCAAATGAAGAATCACTCGCCATAGATCAATGAATTACAGCAAGCCCCGTTTTTGAAGATAGTCTTTATCAATGATAGGCGTTGAGGGTGGGGACAATGTTCCATTGGCTTGCAGCAGGCGCTCGACATATTTACCAATCAGGTCAGACTCAAGATTCACGGAATCTCCAACCTGCTTCAGGCCGATGGTCGTAACTTGAGCCGTATGGGGAATAATCGCTACTGTAAATGATGGGCCTTTCACGGCATTGATCGTTAGACTAATTCCATCTATGGCAATCGATCCTTTAGGCACACAGTAGCGAATAATGTCTTCTGGTGCTTCTACCGTCAAAGAGATGGTGTTGTCATCTTGTTCTCGCGCACGCAGTCTACCAATCCCATCCACATGACCAGTGACTAGGTGCCCGCCCATTCGCGCCTTCAACTTCATAGCTCGCTCCAGATTGAGCGGAGTGCCAACTGCAATAGTGCTAAGGTTTGTACAGTTCAGAGTTTCGGTTGAGACCTCCACCATGAAACTCTGGCTTTCAACAGTAGTGGCCGTCAGGCACGCGCCTGACACACTCACGCTATCGCCTATCTGTAAATCATCCAAAATTGTGGAGGCCAGAATAGAAAACCTAGCTCCTGCCAAGCCTTTCTCAATGGCTTGTACCGCACCCATTTCTTCAACAATTCCGCTAAACATGCCCCCCCTTCTTATAGTTCATCGCTCTCTTCGTCTTTTTTTAATAAGACCGTTTTGACTACGACTAAAAATACCACAATTAATACAACGACTCCTAAGGCCGCCAACACGCCAATTACAACATCTCCTGTTCCCATTGCTTCATCCATCCTTCTTACCCTTTCCTTTGGGAGGGATTATAGCATGGCTGGTTTCTTGATCCCTATCATCATGACCCCAAAATATGCAGCAGTCACCAACAAGATCAGGCCAATACAGAAAAACCCTCCGGTATAACCAAGTTGACCTATGAGTAGACCAGCAATCAACGGGCCGCCAGCATGTCCCATGTCCATAATCGTTCCACGCAGGCCCATTCCGGCACCCAATCGTTTGTCTTGAGACACATCAGCTACTAAAGCTGTAGTTGATGACGTCACGACAGCCTCTCCAAACCCAAAAGCTCCTGCCACAACCAGTAACAGTCCATAGACCTGAATGTGAGGGAGCAACATGATCATGGTCCCACACAGACACAGGCCACTAACTATCAGAGGTTGACGCGCACTGCGATCAGACACGCGCCCCATAAACGGTTTTGCAATGAACGAGGTGAAGGCTTGTATGCCGAAAAGGATGCCAATCTCTGCCGCATTCAACCCAATGATCAATCCATATAAAGGCAAGAAGGCCATCAATGTGCCGTTCCCCATCATTTTGGCGGCTTCTACTACACTCGTAAGTAAAATGGCGGGAATTTGGCAAACCCGGCGGAGGCCTTCACGCAATTCTGGCCAGAGGGTGGCAAACGAATGGTTACCCCGCGTTTCGGAAGAAGCCTCTTGAGGAATCAACCAAAAGAAGATAATTGCCAACATTCCACAAACGCCAGCTAACATAAACGCAGGCGAAAATCCATACTGGTATACCACAGCTCCACCAATCATAGGGCCTAGTAGTCCACCACCTTGGGCGGAGGAGGTGTACCAGCCAAAGGCTTCGCCTCGGTGTTGTGCAAACCATTCACCGACTAACGCTAAGGCCAAAGGGGTGTACATGGCCGTGGCTAAACCGTGAACCAATCGTAGTATCCCTAAGGTTGGCAAATCCGAAATAAACGGATAAAAAAATGGTGGGATCGCAAACGCCAGGACGCCACCAATCATAAGCCGTCGACGATTCACCACATCGGATAGAAGCCCCATTGGTAATTTCAGAAAAATGCCGGTGACGGTCGAAAGGGCTACCAGCATTCCAACCATGAACGGCGTAGCTCCAAGCGAGTCTGCAAGAAGTGCCAACGCAGGGCGCCGCACCATATCATAACTCAGAAAGCCACAGAGCCCGACTAAGCAAAGATAGACAAAAGAGCGTGTAGGGTACATACAATCAGGAAGGAATATTGAGGTCGAAAAATGTTAAGTCATGAAGAAAAATTATTCATTCTGGTACTCTGTTGAAAATTGTTCGAATGAATCTTGACGCTACCAATGGCCTAAGATGCTGTCAACGAAGTCCTGGCACGGAGGATTCAGCCGCAATTGTGGTATTTTTCATTCAACCTATTCATAAAATTGTTTTTCAGATGGACTATTGTTAGGGGTGATCCATTGTTAAGGTGTGTGCATAGGATACGCTAAGTAAGACAAATGATTCGACAATTATCAGAAGAAGGTATTCTCTTTACTCATGTCATGAAATGGCTCTTCCTCGCCGCCATTGTTGGCATATTGGTGGGCGGAACAAGCACGGGGTTTATCCTTCTTCTCAACCTGGTTATTGACACAATTTCGAGTCCTGTATGGCCCTACTGGCTGCTTCCGCTTGGCTTGGCACTCTCGGCATGGCTGACAACGGCGCTCGTTCCTGAAGCTGGAGGGCAAGGGGTTGAACGCGTAATTCGCGCGATTCATTTACATTCTGGGAAGATGCGCTGGCAGGTCATTCCAGCCAAAATTGCGGCCACGATCCTGACCATAGGCGTAGGAGGATCGGCCGGCAACATCGGCCCTTGCGTGCAAATTGGCAGTGGTTTATCTTCTTTTCTCGCAGACACCTTGCAGTTTAATTCATATGATCGCAAGACCGTGGTCATTTGTGGTCTCAGTTCAGGCTTTGCCTCTATCTTTGGGGCACCCCTAGCCGGAGCTTTATTTGGTCTCGAAGCCCTATTCATCGGATCTTTAGCGTATCAAGTTCTCTTTCCTTCAGTCGTTGCGGCTCTCTTAGGACATCTGACAGCGTCATTGTTGGGGATGCCCGATATGGGGGTCCTCGCATCTCCATTTCCCAACCTTGATTCATCCTTGCTTCTGTTCTCTTTGGTGGGAGGAGGATTTTTTGGCGTGGTCTCCATGATTTTTGTGGAATGTCTGAATGGGGGGCAACGTCTTCAATATTACCTGCCAACTTCTCCGCTCCTGCAGGGGGGCATTGGGGGAATATTGTTACTTGGAATAGCTTGGCTCGCCTCACCAGAAGTTTTAGGGTTGGGGAAAGAGCCTATTCAACGTGCCTTAGAAGGCGGTGCAATTGCTTGGACCCTGTTTCTGGGAAAAATACTCACCACTACCATTACCCTGAATTCAGGTGGCAGTGGAGGAATTGTCTTACCTCTCTGTTTCGTAGGAGCTACCAGTGGGTCCGCCCTTGGATGGCTACTTGGTCAAGATCCCAGTCTATTTGCAGCCTTAGGGTTAACTGGCCTCTTGGCTGGAGCAATTAATACACCGATGACTGCGATGCTCTTGGGGTTAGAACTTTTTGGTCTCGCGAGTGGTCCTTATCTTTTTCTCAGTTGCACGGTTGCTTATCTGCTTTCAGGACATCGCAGTGCAATCCCTACACAACTACTGCAATATACAAAAGCGCCAGCGTTACAAGCTTCTCTTAATCAAGAAATAGGAGGGCCGGACAATGGAGAGAAAAATGAAGATGTGTAGGAGAAACTACCTGAAGGAGCAAATAAGAAGCGTTAAAATTATGGTGTGCCCGAATCCCCATGTTTAGACTTCAGGCAACGACGATAAAACCACCAAAATCCCATGATTAGCAATTGAGAAATCTCCTTTGTCTCATGAAAAATTAGGACAAAGCATCCTGTTCACTAGGACAAATAACAATAAGTTCACGGAGTTGTAAATTATTGACTAATTCGCCGACAAAACCGCTAGGTTCAACCCAAGAAATCCGTCGGCCTAAGTCCTTAAATTGTTGGGAACACAACACCAAAAATCCCAGGCCAGCACTATCCACAAATGTTAAACCTTGTAAATTCAAAATCAGATGTTCAAACTCTGTATGACAACATTGATTAATGATAGCTTTGACATGCCAGCGAGAATGCATGTCAAGCCGGCCATGAAAGTCAACGACTGTGGCTCCTCGGCTCCCTCGTACTATTACATCTATTGCCATGATCTTAAGAACCTTATCGGCCTCTCAGAGAGTAGCTTGAAATTAATTTTTGTCTTTTCTGGATTACTGCCTGTTTTTCGTAGATCTTAAATTTGTCAATTGAATATCGCTCATTCCTCTCATTATTTTGTGTTTCATTCACATAAATGAGATTGAGTGTTTTTCCCCAGCGAACTCTTGCTACACTCATAACCTCCATGCCACCTGCCATTCATCCGATTGATCTTGTCGATATTCTTCGCCGACATCGCTTAACGCCTGCCATCGTGTTCTTAACATCCCGCCGCGGATGCGATGAGGCCATCGATACTTTTGTCCATAGCTCCGCTGCCGTGTCAGCCACGCACACTGAAAAAATCCAAACATTTTTTGACCGATTCACCAAAGAATTTCCTAGTGTCATTGATCATCCACTTATTCCAGTTGTCCAAGACTATGGTGTAGCTGCGCACCATGCGGGTCATCTTCCTTCTTGGAAAATCGCGATTGAAGAACTCATGCGTCAAGGATTGCTTGATGCCGTGTTTGCCACGACCACTCTTGCTGCCGGAGTAGATTTTCCAGCTCGCACAGTCGTGATCAGCCAGTCCAGTGTGCGTAAATCTCAAGACTTCACCGACCTCACCGTCAGTGAAATACAACAATTAGCAGGACGTGGCGGGCGCCGTGGTAAAGATTTTGTGGGATTTGTAGTTGTGACACCTTCTCCCTATATCGATCTCCATGTCTTAGGCAAAGGTCTTACAGGACAACCTGAATCAATTGACAGTCAATTCGTCGTCTCTTATCCCATGGTACTGAATTTACTGAAAGCCCATTCCTTAAACAAAATTGAAGGCCTCTTAGCTAAAAGTTTTGCTCAGTTTCAATTGAATCAACGTGCGGCTATTCATCAGAGCCGTTTAGATGAGATTCAGGAACAATTAAAACCGTATGGACCAAGGGAATGTGCGGATTGGGTTGCCCAATGGAAAGTCTTTGATCTGGCTCGTCGCCGCAAAGCTCATCGACGTCCAGTGGTGAGTGCGGACTCGCCGTATTTATCAGCGCGGTTGCCCTTTCTTACTCCAGGAAGACTAATTGGCTTAGCCAAAGGCCCAGCCATCATTCTTCGTCATTACAGAAGCAGGGGGACGGGCATGCCTATGCTATCTGTGATACATGCCAAAGGGACATTGGGAGAATGTCAGGCGCAACGAGTGACACAAATTTATGACCACGTGTATGACTTTCAACCAACGCGAAGTTTGCCCTGGTGTTCGCCAGCCACGTATCACCAGTTCAAAAATATCTTGGCCCAATTGCCGTCAAAATTGCCGACTTTGCCAATTCTTGAGTCCATGCAAGAACCTGAAGTTTCACCGAATGCTGACATCCTAACAGCTGAGTTTGCCTGTCCAACCTGTCCATCTCATGCCGCTTGCAAAAAAGATGTGGCTGTTGCCTCGCGGCTTCAAACGAAGGCCCAACAGGTGACGAAAACCATTCGTGCTTTACGTGATGGTCTCTGGCACCAATTTCAGCAAAAAGCTGCAGTCTTGCATAAGTTAGGGTATCTAACGGCCAGTCTTGAATTAACTAGGGATGGAGAATGGGCGCGTCTCATTCGAATTAATCATTCGTTGCTGATCACCGAACTTATTCGGATGGATGCCTTCTCAGGCATGGCTCCAGAATTATTGGCAGGTGTGATGGCTAGCATTGCTCATGATGATGACCGTCCTAGTTCCTATATGCGACTGACTACAGGCCTCGCTTCAATGCTCACACAAGTTCGACAGGTGGCCGATTCTCTGCATGCTTATGAACCAGCGCCACTATTACGCTCTGATGTGGCAGCCATAGCCGAACGATGGATTGGCCAACCTCAACATGGATGGGCTTCCTTGGTCCGCTCAACCTCAATGGCCGAGGGCGATGTCTATCGTTTATTAGCGCGAACCTTGGAATTTCTTTCACAAATGTATGGACTCAAAGTCACGCATCCTGGACTGGCAGACATCGCTCACCAGGCCATGGTCACCATGCGTCGAGAAGTCTTGGCAGAATTGCCTTAATTTTCACAATGACCCATGATGAATGATAACGATCTCCAACGGGAATTAGTTTCCTTACCCATCAAGTATTTGCATCAATTGGCGAAAGGGCGCATTCACCGCCATTTTCGACTCGGGAAACGTCGTCTTATTGACTCTATTCTTGCTCTTTCAGCAGATGAAAAAATGAGCATTGCTAGGGCACTCGAACAGCGCCCTACGGCTTCTGACAGACCTGCTCGTGAAGTACATACCCCTTCACCGTTTTACCCGCGCCCTCCTTCTAAGAAGAGGCTCAAGAGATCTAATGCTGCCACTCCTGCCGTTGATCTTCGCGACCTTCTTGAAGGCCTTGGTGTTCCAGACCCCCAACCCTTTATCCCGGATGCCTGGCAAGAGGAAGCGGTAGAAGCCATCGTGCATTCCGATGTTATTGTGAGTGCGCCAACAGGAAGCGGCAAAACCTTTGTCGCAACTGAGGCCATTAAGCAGGCCATGGCCAATAAGCAAACCGTGATTTACACTTCGCCCCTCAAGGCCTTATCTAATACGAAGTACATGGAATTTTCTCAATACTTTGGAAAAGACAAAGTAGGAATTCTGACAGGTGATCGTCGGGACAACGCTCAAGCGCCGCTACTCATTATGACGACGGAAATTCTACGAAACATTTTCTATGATGCTACAAGTGGAGATCTTGACCTTCGACTACATCTGTTGGGCCTAGTGATCCTGGATGAATCCCAATATTTGGCGGACCCTGAACGAGGTGTGGTTTGGGAAGAAACTCTCATTCTGTGCCCCCCTGACACACGACTGCTTCTTCTTTCGGCTTCCATTGGAAATCCACAAGAACTCGCAGAATGGTTAACAACCATTCGCCCAACTATCTGCCATCTTATTCAGCACGCGCAACGATCTGTGCCACTGCGTGGCCTCTACTTACATTCTACTGGCCAGCTCGTGCCATTGCTGGATTCTCTGAACATTCAGCAACAGAAAGGTTACCGATTTCACCCTGAGACCAAGCATCTCTTCAATGAATATGAATTTAAACCTCATCATTAAATTTGCAGATAAAAAATAAAGTAGTGCATTCACTTTAAGGCAGACAATGTCGGGGTTAACTTGTTGCAAAAAAAGCTCACACTGTGGCAGAGAACAAACTATCTAGAGAAAGAGTCTTAGTGCTTTTCTGCTAATCAATAAAGAATTCCTCGAGTTAGGTTAATTTTATTTTAAGCATGCATTTTGCTATTATTTCAGTGGTTTAAGAAAAAATCATGTGATTTAAAGTGTGCATTTCAGTATATTCAAAAAAATGATACATCTGCCTTTTAGCAAAAACCTTAGACTGCTCTTTGTATTAACTCTTTTTTTGTTCAGTGTCGGTGGCTGCCAAGGCTTTCAACCGAAAAACCCTGGGGAATTGGCTCTGAAGAATCATGATTTCATTGAATTTTGGAATGCCTATAACAATTGTCGCAGCGGTTCCATTACTCAAAATATCCAAAAGAACTTAGAAATCCTTCGCACTGCACCAACCCCTATTTCCTTAGAAGACTCTCCGATTCCCATTCCAAAGTTCATTAAAGAACTTACCGGCCGCCGCAATTCTCGTTTAGCGGTGGATCCCAGAGCGATGGCAGCGTCCTGTTCCATCCACCTTGCAGAAGTTTTTCGCCAAACCTCAGATTGGAAGACCTCCTTCCAAACCTATCAATCGATTGTGGAAAACTTCCCTGAGCCACAATACGCCTATTATGCCCTAGAGGCCTCTAGAGCTTTAGAAGAACTTTCTACCGTTCGACCGGCTTCACTCTCCTCCCATGACTCTTTAGTCCATTAAGCTTTCTGCGAGCTATCCGTCATCTTGTAGGTGAGTCACTTCAGCTGAAAGTTAAATATGACATGGGGTCTGCTGAAAAATTCCGTCAACAATGTTCTCGCTATTTTTCCGTGCTCACATAATGCCAGCATGCTCCGCGCGCAAAAACAACTGCGGCCTTGCTGAACGGACTTTTTTGCACAGGCCCGAGGCCTCCGACATGTTAAGTCTCAGAGGCTACATGTGGCCGTTGATATCATTCTTATTCAACAGTCTCATACTTCAAATTGGATAAAGCATCAGGGTATGACTTTTTGGCATAAGGATGTGAGACTAGAGTAATTCTTTCTTCTTGGGTTTGTTAGGGACACAGATGTCGCATTGGCACATGTTGCGAAGAGAGGTATAGGAATAGATGCCAGTGTCATGGCCATCACTCCATTTGATGCGGAAAGCATAGCGTCCAACAGCTTCAATATCTTCTAATAAGATAAGTAATGGGATGGAATCTGGCTTGAGGCGCCGTTCTCCTGTCCATTCATCAACGCAGCCAGCACAAGGGCAATTTTGACGAAGATGTCGGACGGGGTAAACGCCTCGATGGCCGTCACTCCATGTAATACTCAAGACTCCTTTGTCGAGCCATTCCATATTTTGGGGTTCTAGATTCTGGTCGTTGGCCATATTCTTTATCCTTTATTTATACAACGGACTAGGAAACCCAGGGCTCAAAGGTAGGAAGTGGTTTTCCCACAACTGCAGAGAAATAGGCTTCCATTGCCGCTTCCACTTCACTGCGTACACTGCCTATCGCTTTGAGACGTGCCAAATTCGGCATCGATAAGCGTCGCGCTTGCTTAATAAAAGCCACACTACCTTTTGATAACGACAGCATACGTCCCACGCCTCGCTGGCTGCACTCTTGGCAAACAACGCCACCTAATCTAGGAGAAAACCATTGTGGTAACTGTGTCTGTGCAATTTTTCCACATTCCGTACAAGAATCAAATTGTGGGCGAAATCCAGTGTGGCCAAGTACATGTATTTGAAACAAGAGTGTGGTGAGAGCGACATCCTCTTCTGGTCGCAACGATTCAAGTCCATGAACTAAAGCCGCATACATGTCTGGGTTGGGATCACGATCAACTGTGATCGCTTCGACCATCTTGACCATCCTAGCCGCAGCGGTCATCACTGTTAAATTTTCTCGAATTACCGAATAGCTAGTGATTAAATCAATTTGACTGATTTGCCCAAGGGATTCTGGTGTTTTTTGAAAGAGGGTTAAGTCAACAAGACCAAATGGCTCCAGTACACCGCCAAATCGTGTTTTCATTCGCCGCGCACCACGCGCCACTCCACGGATTTTCCCAAGAGTTGGGGAATACACCGTAATAATGCGATCAGCATCTCCCCATTTTAGGCTCCGAAGAATGATGCCACGTATTCGAATTAAGGGCATAGCAAAGCGTTTAGATTAGAATTGTGTGAAGAGTTCGCAAACGATATTTTTTTGAATCAGGAAAAAATCAGTCTTCCTTTTTACTCCTCACTATTCATATTCCATATCCTAAATCGGCTAAGATTCTGGGATTATCTCGCCATCCTGGCTGAACTTTCACCCACATTTCTAAATAGATTTTCATAGAAAAAAGATTTTCCATTTCTTCACGGGCCAGTTGCCCCACTTCTTTGAGCCGGCATCCGCCTTTGCCAATAATAATTCCCTTTTGGCTGTCTTTTTCTACCAAAATCGTTGCAAGAATGTTGGTCAATTTCTTGGTTTCCTCAAATTGCTCAATGAACACGCCTACGGCATAGGGTAACTCAGCATGCGTGGAAGCAAGGACTTTCTCACGAATAATCTCCCCAGCCATTTGGCGCATGGATTGATTCGTCAAAAAATCCTTTTCATACAACAGAGCTCCCGACTCATTCAGGCGAGCAAACGTGAGTTCTACTAGTCGTGATACATTCAGTCCTGTTTTTGCTGAGAGGGGAACAATTTCAGCCCATGGATATTGCGTACGATATTGCTCTATTAATGGAAGAAGCCGAGATTTGTTCACGACATCCGCCTTATTTAATAACAAAAAGACCGCTTGAAATGGTCGATCGTGATTGGCTTGTGTCACTTGATCAATCACAAATTGATCGCCCGGACCTGGCGGGACTTGGCTATCAACGATCACATACACCACATCTGACTCTGTCAAAATACCTAAGGCGGATTGCACCATTTGGGCATTGAGCCGATGATGTGGCGTATGTAGCCCAGGTGTATCAACCAAGACTAACTGCCCCTCTGGATAATGCCCGACGCCCAAAATAGGCATACGAGTTGTTTGTGGTTTATCTGAAACTATGGCCACTTTTTCTTGGACCAAGGCGTTCAGTAGGGTGGATTTTCCCACATTGGGACGACCCAAGATTGCAAGTTGGGCTGATTTCATAACAGGACCGTCATCGTGAAACGTTCTGTAGAATTGTAGCAACCACGAGACTAACTATAGCAGAACGAGGGGAGACAATTCGGCTGGTTACCGTTGGGCTGTAACGGCAGAAGGGGCCGGCTCGACAAACTGATAAATTTTTTCACCTTGACGAACCATACCCAATCGATTTCTGGCAAGCTCTTCTAAGCGTTGAGGGTCATGTTGGATACGTGTAATGTCTTTCTGCATGGCCATATTGATGGCTTCCAATTGTTGGATCTGCTCAATCATCTGCTGCCGATGTTCCCGCATCGAAAAATACAGTGGCAAGCCATCCTCATTAAAAAACATGGTTCCAGCGAGCAAACTCATAATAATAAAAGCGCCGACAATGGGAAGGCGTTCTGCAACATCACCCCAAAATCCTCGTGAAACATGTTTTTTACTATTTCGCCGCATAAACCTAAAACTTGGCATTTATGGGAAGGGCGTGAACGCCACGATACACGGCCGCTGTACCTAAAGCTTCTTCGATACGAAGCAGCTGATTATATTTAGCCAAACGATCAGTGCGCGATAATGAGCCGGTTTTAATTTGCCCAGCATTCAGACCGACAGCTAAATCGGCAATGGTCGTATCTTCCGTCTCACCAGACCGATGCGAAACAATCACGCCATAGCCAGCTTGTTGTGCCATGTGCATGGCATCAATCGTTTCCGTCAACGTGCCGATTTGATTCACTTTGATCAAAATGGCATTCCCAATGCTTCGTTGAATTCCTCGTCCCAAAAATTCTACATTTGTCACAAACAAATCATCGCCAACAAGCTGAACATGATCCCCCAGTTGTTCAGTTAGCAGACTCCACCCCTTCCAATCACTTTCATCTAAGCCGTCTTCGATAGATACAATGGGGTAATTTTTGACCAACCCTGCGTAATAATCCACCATCTCGAATGCAGTTTTTTTCTGCGTCGCAGAGTCAGATTGAAGATAATAGGATTTGTTTTTGTGAAATTCACTGGCGGCAGCATCTAAGGCCAACACCACATCACGTCCAGGCTTATAGCCAGCCCGCTCAATCGCATACAAAATATTGTCTAAGGCTTCCTCATTTGAACGAACGGCTGGCGCAAACCCGCCTTCATCTCCCACCGCCGTACTGAGACCTTTGGATTTAAGCCGTGCTTTCAAATGATGAAAAATTTCAGTGCCCATTCGCAGAGCAGTAGAAAAGTTTTTCGCTCCGACCGGCATGATCATAAATTCTTGAATATCTAATCCATTATCTGCATGCGCCCCGCCATTGATGATATTCATCATCGGAACCGGCAATTCCCTTGCAGAGAGACCGCCAAGGTGGCGAAAGAGTGGTAAGCGTAATTCCAATGCCGCGGCGCGCGCTACCGCCAAGGAGACTCCCAATGTCGCATTGGCGCCTAACCGGGTTTTCCCCTTAGTTCCATCTAGTTGAATAAGACGAGTATCGATTGCAGCTTGATCCTGCACTTCCATTCCTATCAAAGCTGGGAGCATGCGTTTGTGAATGCCTGTTATGGCTTTACTGACGCCCTTCCCCATCCAACGCTTCTTGTCTCCGTCCCGAAGTTCTAAGGCTTCACGTGTTCCCGTTGAGGCACCTGAGGGGACTGCCGCACGTCCCATCACACCACTTACCAATTGCACGTCAACTTCTACCGTGGGATTTCCACGAGAATCCAAAATCATGCGGGCTGTCAAATGCTGTATCGCGCTCATGCGTTCTCCCGTCCTTGTTCAATACCGTTTATTATGGTGTACCCTGAAAAGCCCCTTAGATCAAGATGTTAAGGCACGTTTCAATAGCTCATTCACTTTCCCGGGATTAGCTTTGCCTTTTGAAGCTTTCATGACTTGTCCGACCAAAAAGCGGAGGACGGCTTCCTTCCCTCCTCGATATTGTTCGACTTGCGCAGAATGCCCAGCTAAGACCTCTTCAATAATCGTGGTTAATTGACCTTCATCCGAGACCTGCACTAACCCTTTCTCTTGGACTAATTGCCTAGCTGGCATGTCCCTGGCGTAGAACTCAGGAAACACTTCTCGGGCTGCTTTTAAGCTTACCGTACCCGAATCAACAAGTTGAAACATTTCAACCAAGCGCTCAGGTGTCAGAGGGCAAGATTCGGGAGTGGATTGAGAAGTATTCAGCTCTCGAAGCAATTCTCCTGTGACCCAATTACTTACCGTTTTTGGATGAGCAAACAGCTTCACGCAAGCTTCAAAATAATCAGCCAATCCTTTGAAATCCGTAAGGATCCCAGCATCATATTCAGATAATTGATAATCTTTTAGAAATCGTTGCCGTCGTGCCGATGGTAATTCAGGAATCGTATCGCGAAGCGTTTCAATCCACTCAGTAGCAAGCGTCACAGGAAGCAAGTCCGGATCAGGAAAATACCGATAGTCATGAGCGCCTTCTTTACTGCGCATGACCGCTGTTTGGCCTTGTTGCACATTCCACAGACGAGTTTCCTGCTGAACGGTGCCTCCTTCATCAAGCAGTTCAGCTTGTCGACTGATTTCATAGTCCAGGGCATCTTTGGCAAAGCGGAAGGAATTGATATTTTTCAATTCCACCTTGGTCCCTAGCTGTTCCTGCCCCTTGGGCCGGATGGAGACATTCGGTTCGCAACGAAAACTCCCCTGCTCCATATTCCCATCGCAGACATCCAAATAGACCAACACATCTCGCAAGGTTTTCAGATAGGCATCCACTTCGTCAGGGGAAAACAAATCTGGCTCTGTCACAATTTCTAATAAAGGCGTTCCAGCTCGATTGAGATCCACATGGCTTCCTTCGGCGCCATCCTCATGTACATTTTTTCCGGCATCTTCTTCTAAATGCGCACGCATGATACGCACCCGTTTGCTCTTACCATTCACCGAGATTTCTAACCAACCAGGACCACAAATCGGCAGGTCATATTGAGAGATTTGATAGCCCTTGGGTAAATCCGGATAAAAATAATTTTTTCGGGAAAATTGATTCGTACGCGTTAGCTCACAATTGAGAGCTAACCCCGTGCGAATGGCCATTTCGACAGCCTGTTGATTGAGGACAGGTAAACTGCCAGGCAAGCCTAAGCAGACAGGACAGACCTGCGTATTGGGAGGGAACCCAAATGATGTGGGACAGCCACAAAACAATTTTGTCTGCGTTTGGAGTTGTGCATGCACTTCAACTCCAATGACCGGTTCATACCTCATAAAGCCACGGGTTCTCTATGAGACACTAATCCAAGGAATTCATCTCTCGTTCACGACGCATGGCATCCCGTCCCGCATCTAAAGCTTCGCGCACCGCACAGGAAATTTCATCAACGAGTTCTCGCCCTCGCCCTACAACTTCTTCCACACTATCGGTGGCTCGGTCTTTTAACCCCAACAAGTCTTCACCTTTTTTCCTGGCATAGCCGGTCACACGTTCACGTGACTCTCGACCTGGTTGAGGGGCCATCATCACTGCCGTGACTGCACCTAACAACGCACCACTCAAAAAGGCTAATGCGACTGATCCGGCTGAAGCACCTGAGTTAGTTGCCATAGTTCGATCCTCCTTGTTGGTCTCTCGGTTCCTTATGAACACGTTGTTTCACTGTTGACGTCACAGCGCGAATCCCTGCGAGTAGACTAGTCAAACCAACCATCACGGCCCCTCCTTTTCCGCGTACCGTTTGATTTACATGATTCACAGTGTGTCCAACCTCACCTACGGCGTCTAAAAACACAGTCGCCCGATCTACACCGAGGCGTGCTTGGTCGGTCAGAGCTCGAATATTTTCATTTGTTCCCTTCACATCTTTTAGCATACCCGGCAATTCATGATTCAGGCGTATCAGCAGACGTTCTGATTGGCTGACGGTTTTCTTGACTTGCAGAATTGTTGGCACCAGATAGCCCACTAAGACCACCACGGCTACCGCTATGATCATCACGGCCAAATCCAGCATATGTACATTATCCTTTCAAGACCGAATCACCGGTCGTTTGCTGCGCCAATTCGTGGCCTGCTCATAAGCATAAGCCGCTCGGAGAACAACGTTTTCCTCAAACGGCCGTCCCACCACTTGCAACCCTATCGGCAAGCCTGTTGAACTGAACCCACATGGAAGTGAAATGGCAGGCAAGCCTGCCAAACTGGCGGGGATGGTATAAATATCAGACAAATACATTTGCAATGGATCCTCTAATCGCTCACCAAGCCGAAAGGCCGGAGTCGGCATGACTGGGCTGACTAAAAAGTCTACCTCTTGAAAGACAGCCTCAAAATCCCGTTGAATCAGCGTCCTTACAGCTTGTGCTTTGGCATAATAGGCATCGTAATATCCAGCGCTCAAGGCATAGGTACCCAGCATGATACGGCGTTTCACTTCAGGCCCAAACCCTTGCGAGCGAGTGTGATGGTATAGCTCAGTCAAGGTTTTTGATTCTTTTGCACGAAATCCATACTTTACCCCATCATATCGCGCAAGATTTGAACTGGCCTCTGCCGTCGCAATCAAATAATACGTCGCAATCGCTTGTTCTGTAAAAGGCAACGAGACTTCTTGTATCTTCCCTCCCATGCCTTCAAAGATCTGAATCGCGTCTTGAATTTTCTCAGAAACTTCAGAGTCTAGCCCTTCGGCAAAATATTCTTGAGGCACCCCAACCACGAGCCTTTTAATATCTTTTTTCTTTGTGGATTTCGTGAAATCAGGAAAATCCTTATTCGCCGAAGTTGAATCCAGGGAATCATGCCCGACAAGCCCATTTAGCATAATGGCCGCATCTGTGACTGTTTTTGTAATAGGTCCAATCTGATCGAGTGAGGAGGCAAATGCGACTAATCCATACCGAGACACACGCCCATAGGTGGGTTTTAACCCTACGACTCCACAGCAAGCTGCTGGTTGACGAATCGATCCCCCCGTGTCAGAACCTAAAGCAGCAACACATTCATCTGCAGCCACGGCAGCCGCGGAACCCCCACTCGATCCTCCGGGAATGTGCTGTTGATTCCATGGATTTCGTGACGGCCCAAAGGCGGAATGTTCCGTAGAAGAACCCATAGCAAATTCATCTAAGTTTGTTTTTCCAAGAATTAAGGGTTTCTGAGTCGTCAATCTCTCCATCACGGTGGCATCGTATGGTGGCACAAAATGTTCAAGCATTCGCGAGCCACATGTGGTCCGCATCCCTTTTGTGCAAATATTATCTTTAATGCCAAGTGGCATGGCCATGAGCGGTTCCGTTTTACGCCAAGCTTTCAATCCCTCATCAATGTCTTTGGCTTTTGCAAGGAGGTCTTCTCGTGGGGTCAGACTAATATACGATTTAATTTTAGGTTCTACTTGACTGATGCGAAGGAGGTAGGCGCGAGCAATTTCTCCGGCGGTAATTTCCCCACTGGTAAACTTATCCTGCAACTCTTTTAAGGTGAGTTTAAACAAGGCCATAAGAATGAGGTACCTTCAAACGTGAGAGAGATGATACGAACCCACAGGCATGTCAAGCGAGGTCAGGCGGATCGGATCGCATTGCGTTCATCAACCTGAATAACTTTGGGAACATGAAACTTAGCTTCCTCATCCTTGAAAAACTCATAACAAAAGATAATGATCAAATCCCCGGTGACTCCCTTTCGAGCGGTAGGGCCATTCAGAATAATTTCACCTTTACCTCTGGCGCCAGGAAGCGCGTACGTAGAGAATCGTTCGCCATTATTGAGATTAGACACCATCACCAGTTCATAGGGGAGGATACCCGCCTGATCCATCAATTCTTCATCAATGGTCATACTGCCTTCGTATTCCAGATTAGATTCCGTCACTGTCGCCCTATGAATTTTGCAGCGTAGTAATTGTCGATACATTAGAAATGTCCTATCTACATGCTTTTATGCAAAGGAATAGCGTCATACACAAATTATTTTCCTATTATTTTAGGCACTACAAAAAACCCTTCACTCGTATCTGGACTATTTTTCAAAGTCTGTTCCTGTGATAAACCTTCACGGGCAATATCTTCTCTTAGAAATATTTCCTGGTCAGCTACCGATGCCGTGGGGGGAATCCCTTCAGTCGACACATCTTGTAATTGTTCCACGAACGTCAAAATTTGACTCAACTGCTCCCCAAATAGGGTTTTTTCAGGTTCCGTTAAATCGAGCTTGGCTAACTGCGCCACATGTTCAACTTCATTCTTGGAAATTTGCGTCATATAAACTTTCAGATCTTCGGCGATGACAAGGGGATATGCACTGAAAAGATTCGGGAAATTGCCTAAGTCTTACACGTATTTTTACCATGAATTTCTCTGAAAAAGCTACTTTGATAATCCAGCACTACGAAGACAGAATCTGTAGCAGGCTCTCGGTTCTTCCTACTGGCCGGCTAAGATTTATGGGTGATATAGCCTTCATCGGCAAAACTGACATATTTTCCATCTCCAATGACGATATGATCTAGCACCCGGATCCCTAAAATCTCTCCAGCCTCCATAAGCCGTTGGGTCAGCGCATAATCCTCCTGACTCGGTTGCGGGTCTCCACTAGGATGATTATGGACAAAGATGATAGCCGCTGCTGATTCTCGCACTGCCAGATTAAACACTTCACGGGGATGGACAATACTAACGGTTAAACTACCTTTCGACACTGTTACGTCACGAATGACCATGTGCTTCGCATCTAAGAGAATAGCTTTAAAGACCTCATGCCGAAGATCGCGCAACAGAGGATAATAATGTTGGAAAATATGGGTGCTTCCTTGAATGCGTTTGCCCTCGGTTAAGGGTGCGGCTAGGACTCGTTTGCCTAACTCGATAGCGGCTAATATTTGTGCGGCTTTGGCCGGCCCTACCCCAGAAATGGCACAGAGCTCTTCAAGACTCCGATTGGCCAATCCACGCAAGCCCTTCAGTTGAGTTAAGGCATCCATAGCGACTTCAACTGCCGAAAAATCAGTTCGCCCTACCCGAAGAAGAATGGCCAGCAATTGTGCGTCTGATAGTCCTTGAGGTCCTTTGGCAAATAATAGTTCACGGGGTCGTTCTTGCTCCGGCCAGGAGGGGATCCCTTTTGTGATTTGCACCATGTGTTACCTTTCTTCTTACTTCGCAATAGAGGGTGCTCTCACTATACGCAGCATATTTTCATTCCGTCAAAACACATTGAAAACCCTTGCTGAGGAGGCAACTATGCGCAATTGTTGAGGTTTCTCCAGCTATGCTATGGTCAGAACTATGGAATTTTCCTCTATTCGTGTGATTGCAGGAACGTTGAAGGGACGAAACATTCCGACGTTACAAGGGCATGGGATTCGCCCCACGTCACTCAGAGCTCGGGAAGCGTTATTCTCGATTTTAGGAACCGTCATTCCTGGAGCACGTATCGCCGATTTATGTGCTGGTAGTGGATCAATTGGATTAGAAGCGCTCAGTCGAGGAGCAGAAAAAGCGATCTTTGTGGAGCAAAATGCTGAGGCAGGACGAGCACTGGAAAACACGTTGATAAAATTCAAGTTAGTCCAACAAAGTCAGGTTATCATTCAGGATGTGGCGCTCGCCATCCAAAACCCTTATTTGGTAGGATGGGGACCCTTTGACATACTCTATATTGATCCGCCCTATCATTTTGAGAGTAGTTCTGCCCTTCTCGCTGAAATTGAAAAGGTCAATGTGTTAGCTAAAAATGGGTATGTGATTTATGAACATTTTTCAAAACGAACACCTCCTTCTGCCATCGGCCAATGGACTCATACCCGAACGGCAAAGTATGGGGAGACGGGCCTGAGCTTTTATCGCCTACAGACATCCCTATGAAACTTCATTTCAAAAGGCACCCTAAATCATGACCATTGGTATTTACCCAGGCACCTTTGATCCCATCACTCGTGGTCATGCAGATGTGATTGCGCGGAGTCTTCATGTAGTTCAAGAAGTGGTGGTTGCGGTGGCCCCCAATCCTCGTAAAGCTCCCTTGTTTGACTTGAAGGAACGTGTCGAATTAGCAAAAATTGTGACCAGGGACCTTCCCGGTGTCGTCGTGGAACCCTTCGATGGTCTGCTTGTGAATTACGTTCGTCAACGGGGCGCCCAAGCCATTATTAGAGGACTTCGGGCCGTATCTGATTTTGAGCATGAATTCCAGATGGCTCTGCTCAACCGGAAGCTGGACCAGAATTTGGAAACAATGTTTTTGATGGCCAGTGAAGAATATTCGTATTTAACCTCTAGCATGGTCAAAGAGGTAGCTTCGGTTGGAGGTCCGTTACATGACTTCCTTCATCCTGAAGTTGCCGAACGACTGAAAGCCCAATTGCGAGACAATCGATGATAAAACTGGCTATCCGCACTACACGGATTACACCTTCGCCCACATTACAGCTCTCAGCCACCGTGAAATCCTTAGTGGCTCAAGGACAGCGTGTATTTGATTTTACCGCAGGCGAGCCCTCCTTTGATTCTCCAGATGTTGCCAAAGAGTCCGCTATCACAGCAATTCAAGCAGGGTTTACCAAGTATACAGCGGTCACAGGCATTGATGAACTCAAAGATGCCATCATTGAAAAATTTCGTCGAGATCAGGGGCTCATTTACCCGCGCTCGCAAATTGTGGTTTCCTGCGGAGCAAAACACACGTTGTTTAATTTGGCCATGGCCCTTTTTGAAGCCGGAGATGAGATTATTATTCCGGCACCCTACTGGGTTTCCTATCCCGAGCAGATTCTTGTGGCAGATGCGACACCCGTCTTTTTGCCTACTTCCGAGTCAGAACAATTCGCTATCGATATTTCGATCTTAAAAAGTCTTATTACTGAACGGACCAAAGCGATCATTCTCAATTCTCCCTGCAATCCGACAGGGAGTATGTACCATCGAAAGACACTCGAAGGAATTGCCGGCCTCGCAATTCAGCACAACTTATTGGTGATTTCAGATGAAATATATGAACAGATGGTGTATGACGATCACCACCATTGTTCCATAGCCACTATCAACCCTGACATGGTCAACCACACTGTTATTGTGAATGGGGTTTCCAAAACCTATTCCATGACCGGCTGGCGCATTGGCTATGCAGCTGGCCCTGAATCAATTCTTAAGGCCATGGGAAATATCCAGAGCCAAAGCACTTCAAATCCTACCTCCATCGCCCAAAAAGCTGCGGTTGGTGCACTTCTGGAAGGAGGTCCGTTTATTACACAGATGCTCAAAGAGCTTGATGAGCGGCGAAAAGCTATTGTAGAACGGTTCAATCAGATTTCTGGCATATGTTGTCCTATGCCAGCAGGAGCATTTTATGCCTTTCCTAATGTGTCTGGTTTGTTAGGTCGCCGGTTTAAAGGAAACCTCTTATCCACTCCATTTGCTCTCGCCAGATATTTTCTTGATGAAGCCAACGTAGCCTGTGTCCCAGGAGAACCATTTGGCTCCGACACACATCTCAGGTTTTCATATACAGGTCCTTTATCAGTCATTGAGGAAGGGTTAGACCATCTGACAAAGGCGATCGCTAAGCTGGAATAACACTCATTTCATGGCTGACTATCTATTCGCGTTTTTCAAAAATGATGGCCTTTCTACTTGACCTTACGAAAAAATGCTTTATCTAACAGTTGCTAATTTTGTCTTTTCACTAGACCTGTGTTTGATAGAGGAGGTTCAAGGTGCCAATATACGAATATGAATGTACCAGTTGTGGTAAACGGTTTGAGCTTCAACAAAAAATGTCTGACCCTTCAATTCAATCCTGCGACCAATTGGGGTGTGCAGAAGCCAAACCCGTCAATAAAGTTATTTCTGCCCCGGCCATCATGTTCAAGGGAACCGGCTGGTATATAACCGACTATTCCGACAAGCTGAAAGAGCCTGACGCAAAGTCTGAGAATAAGGGAGAGAAAACCGAAGTGAAAAGTTCTTCCGCTGAATCTGATGGCAAGGGAGCGTCAGAGACCAAAGCTAGCACGGAAGGATCCTCGACAAAGGGCAGTGGGGAGGCCTCTAGTAGTTCTTCAACCAATAATTCAACAAGTTCTACGAGTTCTCCATCTTCTGGAAGCTCTTCGGGGTCAAGCGCGTCGGCATCTTCCAGCTCGTCTAGCTCAAGTTCTTAAGGAGACTTCTCAAAACTAGAAAAGCCTTTCTCTATTGTAACCGCGCTTCAAAAACCTGATCCCAAATCATTTCTGCAAGTTTTCGATACCCAGCCGTTGTCAAATGCAATCCATCATTGGAATATTCTGGAGCTAACGTTTGAGTTTTGGGGTCACATGTTGCAGAAAACCAATCCACAACAGGAAAACGTTTTTCCTTGCTCAATTCTTTAATTGATTCATTTAACTCTACTCTCAGCTCAATGGCCTGTTGAAGAACTGGATGAAGCCCACCTCTGAATGCTCTTTCTCTAGTACCTGCAGTCTCCCAACCCTTCTCACAGACAGACGGAACGGTGACAGCCACTGGTAACATTTCTTTTAACTGTACGTGTTCATAAAAAAAATGCAGATTTTTTAGTATCTCAGCTACAGGAATTCCTACACTTAAATCATTTGTTCCGCCTAAAATAATAACGACATGAGGGTGAGGCATAAGGACATCTCTTGGAAATCTTAAGCGCATGTCCTGTGTCGTCTCTCCGCATATTCCTTGCACTATCACGGTCGCTTTGTCCCCCATCCATTCCTGTAAATAGGTCCCATATGGTATGCTCTCGACCATTGGGCATTCGAGAGTTGGTGATTGATATCCCAAGGTTAAACTATCTCCAAAACACACAATCTTTTTTAGTGACTTTGAATCATTCATAGTTGAACACAAGCAGTAATTGGCTCATGAAAGACGGCAAGTATACCAAATACTCTCATAGTAACGTTGGCCATTTTCCCCAACTTGACAGGCTTAAGCAGCCTCGCTACCCTCACCTGGTTTACCCGGTGCCTCTATAGAACGACGTCTAGTGAGGTGAACAAATCTTATTCTTTACCAGAGGGAAATGTATGAAGAAAATGATGCTCTTGAATGTTCGAAAATTAGGCCAAATCAGTATGGGCTTGCTCGTAAGTCTCTGTGCCCTTGGCATAGCTGGAGATTTGGCCATAGCAGCCAAGAAAAGTTCATTTCGTGTAGGGGTCATCGACCCCCAAGCTGTCATTGAAAAATCGAAGGCCGGTAGCCGGGCTCTCACCAGCCTGAAAGAACATGCCCAGGCTAGAGAAACGGTCATGAAGAATGATCAAAAGGAATTAGAAAAACTTCAACAAGAGTTGAGTTCAGCGTCTTCTTCTCTGGGTGACGATGAGAAAAAGCGCAGGCAAGAACGTTTCTCTAAAAAATTCCAAGAATGGCAGAAGCGCGGCCAGGAATTTCAAGCAG
This sequence comes from Nitrospirales bacterium, assembly GCA_965223635.1. Classification (GTDB taxonomy): domain Bacteria; phylum Nitrospirota; class Nitrospiria; order Nitrospirales; family UBA8639; genus Nitrospira_E. The sequence continues at coordinate 118,530 of OZ245007.1, read as the reverse complement.
AGCTTGCCCAAAAACAAAAAGAACTCGTCCAAGAATACATGGGGAAAATCCAAGAAGCTACTGCTATTGTGGCCAAACGTCATGGCTTTGATGTCGTCATTGATAAAGGTAGTGAAAATACCCTCAAAATTGTTCTCTATCACCGCAATGGATTAGACCTCACAGGAGAAGTCATCAAAGAATTCAACAAACGTTTCAAATAACGTAAGCTATACACTTCCCAAACTTTATAAAGAAAATCCTCTGTGAGCAATTCTCGCAGAGGATTTTTTTCTTCCAAAATTCTTGAACTAATAAGAAGTGGAAAATTATCTTTGGCAAGTAAGAAAATAAAGTGGCGTGCCCAAAAGGAGAACGTTCGAACTATTTATTCGAAATCCTCGAAGAATGGAATCAGGTTCTTCATGGCACTTCGCTAACACCTACCTTGAATCTCTGAGCAAAAACCTATAGAACCCTCTGCAAAAGTATTGAAATAAGTTAGAATAGCCCTCATCATGCAAACCACTATGAGGGACACAATGAAAACGAAGCAATTACGGATTGAGCGCTTTCTGAACGAGATGGATCAAGTCGTGCCGTGGCAACAATTGGAGAACGTCATTCAACCGCATTATAAGAGCACCGGCGGGCGTCGGCCCCATGAGCTGCGGGTGATGCTGCGCATTCATTTTCTCCAACTGTGGCATAACTTGAGTGATCCCCTGATGGAAGAAGCCCTCTATGACCGCCTGAGTTTCCAGACCTTTCTGGGGTTTGACTGTTTCGGAGGCGTGATTCCTGATGAGAGCAGCATCTGCCGGTTTCGGCATCTCTTGGAAGAACATGGGCTGTCCCAACAGATTCTGACTGCCGTGAATGCGCACTTAGATTCGCATGGGCTGGTGCTCAAAGCGGGCACGATTGTGGACGCCACCTTGTTAGCCGCCCCCGTGAGCAAGAACAATAGTCGCAAGGAACGGGATCCCGAGATGAGTTCGACTCGCAAGAACAACAAGTGGCACTTCGGAGCCAAAGGGCATATCGGGGTCCAAGCGCAAGGACAGCCCATTATTCATTCGACGGAATTTACCACGGCCAAAGGGCATGACCGTCAGCTGTTGGAGGAGTTACAACACGGCGACGAGCAGGCGCTATTTGGCGACAGCGCGTATACCAAGCAAGCGGACAAACGCCAAGCGCGCCAGGGTGGTTTTTATTACGGGCTTTCGGACCGCGGCGCCCGGAACCATCCCTTGTCCTCATCGCAAAAGAAACGCAATCGCCGACATTCAGGCATCCGGGCTAAGGTGGAACATCCCTTCCGGGTCATCAAGCATCTGTGGGGACACCGGAAGCTCCGGTATAAAGGCTTGGCCAAGAACGCGTCGCCGTTCACGACGTTATGTGCGCTGTCCAATATATTTTTCTGTCGGCGAGCCCTGCTCGCGGCAGCCTAACGAAGGTAAGCCCCCGATGAGGGGCCCCGATAAGACCCGAATAGGGTAGCCAGGACGAAGCAAAAGGGAACGCCAGACCAGAAGCACACCGCAAAAAAACGAGCCGAGCCCCAACGAGCCTCAATGCCGCTGCCTTTTGCAGAGGGTTCTATAGTCCCTTTTGAGAACCTTTTCCTTGACGACATGGACCCCATTGGGTACCATATAATTATACGGAAAATTGATGATTACCATTATTGAAACTACGCAATTCATAAAAAAGGCCAAGCAAATCATGACTCAAGCCGAAAAAGATGAAATGGCTCTACGGTTGACTCCGGTTGAAGGACTTGTGACTATTCAAGTGTGGGGCGCCCAACGTATCCGAAGGACATGCGGGAATTTCGTCAACGCTTCACTACACGGCAGGCTTGTCTTGAATATTTGGTGCAGAGTCGCTGGCCCGATGGGTTTGTTTGTCCCAAGTGCAGGGGGAAGTCGGCCTGGCTCAACTCCAAGCGCTACGTGTTCGAGTGTCGGGCGTGTGGGCGTCAGACTTCGCCGATGGCCGGCACACTCATGCACCGTTCTCACGTGCCCGTCCAGGAGTGGTTCTGGGCTGCGTATCTTGTGACGACTCATACGCCAGGAATCAGTGCCGTTCAGCTTGCACGCCAGCTTGGCCTTTCGAGTGCCACCACAGCTTGGCATATGCTGCATCGGTTGCGTCAAGGAATGGTCAACACAAACCGAAGCCAGCTCTCCGGCTTGATTGAGGCCGATGAGGCAATCCTCGGCGGCTCAGCCAAAGGCAGGCCAGGTCGGGGAGCGACGACAGCCAAGCACAAGAGCTTGATAATCGGGGCCGTGGAGGTTCTCCCCTATACCGACAAAAAAGGGAAACGATCTGAACGGACAGGTCGATTGCGTCTTTCAATCCTGAAGGATGCAGGCGAGCTCAGCATTCGTGGGTTTTTGAGGGCAAATATTGAGGCCAACTCCACACTCCGAACGGATGGGTGGCGCGGGTATTCTGATGCAGCGTTGGTCGGGTACAAGCATCGTGTGCGAATGGTTCGCACCCCGGAGCGAGCGCACAAAGTGGCGCCCCATATCCACCGGGTCTTCAGTAATCTCAAAACGTGGCTCATTGGCACGCATCATGGAGTGGAGCCAAAGTATCTCCAGAGCTATCTTGATGAGTTTGTGTTCCGCTTCAACCGCCGCAAAACGCCGATGGCCGCGTTGCAGACCCTCCTTGGAATCTCAGCGAATAAAGCGCCATTAACTCTTGACGAGCTAGTCCACCGGAGTCAACCATAGAGCCATCAAAGATGATTTGCTTGACGCGATTGCAAGAAACCCGAAAGCAGGTGAGGTGATTCCAAAAACGGGCGGCATCAGAAAGCTGCGCATAGCCAGGGAAGGCCAAGGCAAAAGTGGTTCGTTTCGGTTAATTTATTATTACTACGACAAGAAAAATCCTGTGTTTCTTTTCACGGTATACGGGAAAAACGAAAAGACCAATATCACAGATGCTGAAAAACAAGCGTATTATAAAGGTATCCAAATATTGAAAAAGGAGATGAAACTATGACAAAGGCTAATGATGAAATTATGGCAGGGATCAATGACGCAATTGACTATATGCGCGGTGACAAAACTAAAGGCCGCGCTCACTACATTATCGCTGCCGACATCGATGTGAAAGCAATACGCGAAAAGACCCGTTTAACACAAGAGCGTTTTGCTGAAACCTATGGATTTAGTCTTTCCACACTCAAGAAATGGGAGTCAGGCGACCGACAACCGGAAGGCCCAGCTAAAGCTTACCTCCTAGTCATTAAAGAACGGCCCAATGTTGTAAAGAAAGCTCTGGAAAGTATTACAGCAGCATAAGTGACGCTGAGGAATGAGACTCAAAAAATTTCCCTATTTTTCGAACTCTCTTTTCGCCTCTGCTTATAGGCCTTCAAGCGGATTTCGTTGAAGAAAAGTACGTTTGGATATCCAACCAGTAAATGCAAATTTAATCTTTTAATATCAAACCGTTCGAGGACTTGGTGCGCCCAACAGGAAAAAGTTCGAACCGCTTATTTGAAATCCTTGAAGAATGGAGTCAAGTTCTTCAGAGCACTACATTGGAATCCTCCGCGACTCCTGGTTCATAACTACCTGCTTTTGCTGTTTTTCTTGAAATTATTACAAATTTGTAATACCATAAAATGAGTTAAGGAGAATGCGTTTGTCTAATAAAAACACGATTCGGCCTGTGGTTTGGGTAGGAGATAGTAAAAAGCGGCTCAAAAAAATGCCGGAAGACGTGCAAAAACAAATAGGTGGTGAGTTATATTTTGCGCAGAAAGGCGAGATGCCTCCGCATGCAAAACCTTTCAAAGGCATTGTTAGTGGAGTATTTGAAATTAAAGACGACTTTGAATCAAATACCTATCGGTTGGTCTATGCCGTACAAATTGGAACGCGGCTCTATGTCCTGCACGCATTTCAAAAGAAGAGTACAAAGGGTATCGCGACATCAAAAAAGGACATCGATTTGATTGCACGGCGCTATAAGGAAGCCGTAGAACTAGAGAAGGAGTATCCATCATGAAGAAAAAAGGGAAAATAGAATTTGAGAAAAGCTCTGGCAATGTGTTTGCCGACTTAGGCTTGAAAGATGCTGATATCCTGTTAATGCGAGCGGAGCTCGGGTCTCAAATTCTCAAAATTCTGAAAAACCGTGGACTCAAAAAACAAAAAGACGTGCAAGAGGTTTTAGAAATTGGCCAAGCAGAAGTCTCTCATCTCATGAATGCCCGATTTCATCGGTTTTCAGAAGCACGGCTGATGAGTTTTCTCAATAAACTCGATCAAAAGGTAACCGTCAAGGTCCGTCCTCGTCGAAGGGGAGAAAAACCGCAAGAGGTAGTTTTTGCTTAATAAATTGATTGTCAGCCATTTAGAAGTTGGTAATTAGGGCGAAACGTAACCAAAATAGATCTTGAGGAACCGTTTGAACAGATTCTCGGTTCGGTGATTAAAGCGATATTCGACTTCTTTCAAATACATCGGGAAATGGTATTTGGAAACTCCACGATACTGATACAAAATATGTTTGGCATAACTCCAGAACCCTTCGATCCCGTTAATATGATTTCTGGGCTTTCGCCGACTCACGAATTCCTTCGAATGATTGATCGTATGATGTTTGCCATACCGTTTCAAGGACTGGTAGCCCCGAAAGGCATCCGTGAAATAGACCGACCCCTTTCGAGTTTTCGCTTGAATATGTTTCATGAGTTCCTCGGCACTCACCGATTCAACCACTTTGGTGTAAACACGGTTATCCCGCTCCAGGAGCCCAAAGACGACACTTTTACCAGCTGCCGCTCGGCCACGTTTACCCTTGCGCCGTCCCCCAAAGTACGCCTCATCCAATTCGATTTCCCCTTTGAGCTTTCCACCCTCCAGCTCCGTCAAATGGAACAAGGCTTCTCGCAATCGTTGATAGACACGGGTGACCACTTTGACATCCACGCCCAGATCTTGCGCCAATCGGTAAGCCGGTTGCAGTTGATAGAACCCCTGGAGAATGGCAATCTCCCGACGCAGACGACTCAAGCTTTTGCTCTTTCCACACAGTTGGCATTTCACATACCCGCGACTGGTGTGCAAGACCTTAAACGATCCACAGAAAATACACTTGCGGCCCCGCAAAAAGTTGGCCGCACAACTAAAAACCGTGTTTTGCCCTGTACCCATGCGCCTCTTCTAGCACACATAGGTTACGAAACGCCCTAATTACCTTTAAATTTTCTGGGGATTTTTTTCGAACCGCCCAAACACTGCATCCAGTAAGGGTTTTCAATCATTCACACCCTAAAACGATGATTAGGCCTTAAATGAAAAATATTGCAACATCAAGAGGTTAGATGATGGTGCGCCCGGCAGGATTCGAACCTGCGGCCACCGGCTTAGAAGGCCGATGCTCTATCCAGCTGAGCTACGGGCGCATGTTAGGAAAATCGCATAGTTAGAGAGTTTCAGTCAACGACCTTGGAAGCTGTTGTGCCAGAAATTGTGCCCGTGAGTTTTTGTGCTACGTCTTGAAGATCGGAGGGACTGACAATATGATACCGATCAAAGACTGAACGGGACTTGTGGCCCGTCACTGTCATGGCCGCTCGTTCGACGCCGCCGTTATTGACCATGTTTCGCACAGCTGTTCGTCGAAAATCATGTCTCAAGGATCCAGGGCACACTGCATGTTTGCAAGCAGTTGCCCACGCCTTTCGAAAATCTTGAAGTCGTTTCCCTTGAAATGGGGGAGGGTCAGACAGACGGGCACCCAACAAGCCGAACCACTTCCACTCCGTAATGAGGGGTAGAGAATCTCAATTCAACAAACTTTTGCAGAGGGTTCTTTAGCACTCTTGGCTAAAAAAGCAACCAGCATCAAAAGAAAGATACGGGCACACTCAGCTTATTCGCCTACGCGGACCAGCATACCTTTTTCTTTGCAGACATTAAAGGTGTGATAAAACCAGGTCACAATGACAACAAAGAACAAAAAGTTAAGGCCCGTTGCCCAAAGAATATGATGGATGGGAACGCTGCTATCGACGAGCACAGCTCGCATACCTTCAAAAATATGAGCAGGAGGGACTATCCATGCGATAGCCTGGAGAACAGGAGGGAGAACCTCAAGAGGGTAGAATACACACGAAATCGGCTGGAACAAAAAGACCATACCCCAAGCCAAGACTTCAGCTTGCTGCCCAAATCGCATAATAATTGAAGTCGTGAGTACCCCGATAATCCAGCCAGAGAGAACCAAATTCAAAATAAACGGAAAAAGAGATAACCCGAGCTTCAACATATCATACGAATAAAAGGCCCAAGCAAACACCATCATGAGATTGGCCACGGCCGTCACTTTCAAGATGCTCATGATCATGGTCGAAGCTAAATATTCTCCAACGGTTAAGGGACTGGCAAAGAGGTTCATGAGATTGCGCGACCACATTTCTTCTAGAAAAGAAACCGCTACTCCCTGTTGCGATCGGAATAAAACATCCCACAGAATGAGTGCTGCCAAAAAAAATGCTACGGCTCCATGGAGGGAGGCTCCAGTCTCTTTCAAATACAACGTGATGAATCCCCACACCACTAAATCTAAAAACGGCCAATAAAAAATCTCCAGCATACGCGCAAAGCTACGTTTATACAGGTATAGATGACGTGAGAGTAACCCTCCAATACGTCCGATATTCATTGAGCTTTGGCTTCCCGCGCGATTTTCAAAAACACTTCTTCTAAATCGCGTTGTCCATATCGCTGAATAATTTGGGCTGCTGTCCCCTCTGCCACAATACGACCATGTTGAAGGAAAATAATGCGATTGGACATTTCTTCCATTTCGCGCATGTTATGGGAAGTGTAGAGAATACTTAACCTGGCCGTCCGCTGATATTGTTTCAAAAAAGCCTTAATTTTGTTCACAATATCCGGATCTAAACTCGCCGTGGGTTCGTCTAAAAAAAGTACTTTGGGTTGAGTCATAAGCGCTTTCGCTAACGTCAGTCGAGACATTTGGCCCGATGACAATTTCCGAGTAAGTTTCGAGCGAATATCCTCCATCTCCAAATTTTCGACGATGGCATCAACATGTTTTTGAATATTTTGTAAATTATACAGACGGGCAATCACTTTGAGATTCTCCTCTACCGTCAACGAAAATGGCATGGAAATATACGTGGAGGAGAAATTGACTTGTTGCAGAATCGTTTCTCGATGTTGAGCAAGGTCAAGTCCAAACATATGAATAGAGCCTGAAGTTGGAGAAATAAGGCTCAACAATGTATGGATGGTCGTTGTTTTGCCTGCACCGTTTGGCCCGAGCAGCCCTAAAATTTCTCCTTCATGGATATCAAAGGAGATATTGTCCACCGCCGTAAATTCCCCAAAGCGTTTGGTCAGATTTCGCACTTCTACGATGGGCTTAGACATGGGAACAGAGGATATGCTCAAAACAGGAAGCCGCTAATTTTGTCTGGCAAGTGACAGGTTTCACAACGATTGCTCAAAACTTCACCATCATGCATTTGCTTCCCATCATGACAGCGCATGCAATCGGCCATTGAATTTTTCCAAAGAAGAGATTCTGGGGGAAGTTCAGGCTCATGTGGTTGATCATCAAGCTTGACATGTCCGCGGGGAATGACAATTGGATAGTTTTTGATGGGCGTTCCATGCACCACACGAGCATGACACGTGGTACAACCTTCTCCCTGACTACGTTTCTGAAAAGCCTCCATATGTTCGCGATGATCCATGATCAAACCTACGGCTTTAACAGGTGGAGGTAAATCACGCGCGGGCAACTCATTGACTCGAAGAATGGCACGATGACAGCTAAGACAGACCTCTGTTGATACATGGGACTGAAGATTATGAGATTCGGTAGGAGTTCCAAAGAACGTAATTGCCACATCTTCTAACCCAGCAAACACTTTATCCTCAAGGAAACCTGATAAACCAGGCCTCACATGGCAATCGACACAGGTCACGTCTTTATGACTGGAGCGAGTCCAAGAATCAAATGATGGCTTGATGGTGTGACAACTCGCGCAAAAGGTCGGTTGGTTGGTGAGGGGAATGGCTACTGCCCCTCCTAAGGCCAACACGACAAACGTGGCCAAGATGAGGGTCAGACTTTTACCCATGGTATTTATGAATTCGTTTGTCGTGGAAATTTAGAAATAATGAGCTGAGCCAATCCTTGCACATCATCTCGATCAAACCATGGTACGTTCACATCGATGGGCTTGATGGACGCTACGGCGATTAAGCCTGAAAGTGACACATCGACTTCTTTGAGTTCCTCCCGAACGACCACCACTTTAGGAAACCCTTCACTTTTCCAGCCCTCCGCAATGATTAAATCGATGTCATCGTTGATGAAACGGGTACGAATTTCTTCGACAGGGAGCTCTTCAGACACATCCGTAAACATGGCCAGACTTCCTTTCGATAGTATAACCACTTGGCTCGCTCCTGCCCGCTTGTGCCGCCAACTATCTTTTCCTTCGGTATCAAGGTCAAATCCATGCCCTGCATGTTTGATTGTGGCCACTCGATAGCCTACTCCGGTCAATTCTAGGAGTAATCGCTCGATCAATGTGGTTTTGCCACTGTTGGAGCGCCCCACGAAACAAACAATAGAGGGTGGCATAATAAAACCTGCATATTCTTGTATAAATTTGAAAAAGGATCAATTCACATCCCATGAAATGATCGGCATATGAAACGTCTAAAAATTTCTGGATAATAATTGCACAGTGACAACATCACCAGGCTGAAGGGCTTCGACTTCCTCCGGCACATCAATAAATCCATTAGCTTTTACCATTGATGTTAAAATGCCAGATCCCTGCTTGCCTGTCGTCCGAACGACTAATGAACCATTTTCATTTGCGAGAACCCCTCGAAGAAAATGTCGGCGGTCATTTTGCTTAGAAAATTTTTCTTGGAACACGGCCTTCACCACGGGGCGTTCCCAATGTGCATGGCCTCCCAACTTCATCATCGCCGGTCGAACTAATTGATCAAACGTAACCATGGAAGAAACCGGATTGCCAGGTAAACCAAAAGCCAACTTGCCTTGAATTTTCCCAAAAGCCACAGGCTGGCCTGGTCGTATCGCTAATTTCCAAAAATTCATATCGGCCCCAAGCTCAGCAAATACCGGCTTTGTAAAATCATAATCTCCCATGGAGACACCGCCAGACAGAACCAAAATATCACAGGTCAATCCCTGGCGAATTTTGTCTTTCAGCGAATCAGGATTATCTTTGGCAATACCCAATAACAGAGGGATGCCTCCAGCCTCTTGCACCCCCGCTGCAATACCATAGCTATTGGAGTTGACAATTTTATTTTCATCAAAGGACTCATCCAGATCAGCTAACTCATCTCCTGTTGAAAGAATACCCACCCGCGGCCGTTGGTGGACTAACACAAAGGACTTTGCCAAGATCGCCAGCATGCCAATCTCTCCAGACCGCAGTGCGGTACCTTTGGCAATGATACATTCCCCTTCTTGAACATCATCTCCCTTTGGTCTGATATTGGCACCTTTCCCATACTCTTGCGTTATGATACGCACAGACTTTTCACAAGGTTCGGTATATTCCACACGAATGACCGTATCAGCCCCTGGCGGCATAGGCGCGCCCGTCATAATTCGAATGGCTTCGCCTGGCCCTACAGACTTGGTTGCGACAGCACCAGCAGCTACATCCTCAACAATCGTCAATTCTGGAATTGTTGAAATGGCATGCTCAGAATGAACATCGGCCCACCGAACAGCAAATCCGTCCATAGCGGAATTATCCCAAGGAGGATTGGCACGAGGAGCAATAATATCCTCTCCTAAGACTCGTCCTAGTGCATCAAGCAAGCCAACTTTTTCACAACCCAATATGCTCGTTGCATCCAACACAATTTTCTGGGCCATTGTTAAAGAGGTTAAAGACATATTATGTCACGATTCCCTTATTCAATTGGTAGCACAGAGATGAACCGGCTGAACCACTATGGCTTTTTAAAAGGTGCAGGGCGTGCGGAGACATTCGTCAATGAACCTTTCTTCTTACAAAACTCTTCAATTTTATTGGCCACACCATGAATGGCATCCGCAGTTGGAAGATCTGAATGAAATAAGGCATAAGGCTCACCACGATCACATTGCAAAACCATTTCTGGATCGAGTGGCACACGTCCCAGGAAGGGTACCTCCATATCAGCGGCTGACGCTTCTCCTCCGCCCTTTCGGAAGACTTCAATCGCTTTATGACAATGTGGACAATCTAAACCACTCATATTTTCCACAATTCCGATAATTGGCAATTCACTATCTCTCACGAATGTGACTGACTTTCGAGAATCCAACAATGCCACTTCCTGCGGGGTGGACACAATAACGCACCCCGTGACATCGCCAATCAAATCCATCGTCGTCACAGACTCATTCCCAGTGCCTGGTGGTAAATCTATAAACAAGTAATTCAAATCTTGCCATTCAATGCCACCCAACAATTGGTTAATGAATTCAAATTTATAGGCATCGCGCCAAATAATGGGGTCATCAGAATTTTGTAGAAGAAACGACATGGACGCGATTTTCAGATTATAAACCTGATGAGGGATAATCCCTCCGCCAGTACTAATTTTGAGCTTCTCTCCTTCAACCCCCATCATTTTTGGAATATTCGGTCCGTGGATATCCATATCACAGACGCCAACTTCATAGCCTTTCAAAGCCAGGCTAATTGCCAAATTGGTGGTCATCGTACTCTTGCCAACACCACCCTTATTACTCATGACGAGAATTTTATGTTCAATACGCTCCATGCGCTTCGCCACAAGCCATCGACTGTGGCCCTCTCGATCCTTTTGACAGGTTTCTGTTTCATCGCAAATTGCACAAGCCCACATATAGGTACAGACATCCCCATTCGACGATGGAGAAGGTTGCACCATCTTCAGTTCAGTTGCCATTTCTGCCTCCACAATAAAGCCAATAAAAAATCATATATTCGAACAACTTCATAGGATAAAAGAGTTATTTGATAGTTCGTCAAGATATTTTCTAAGATTTTCTTGCCAGAGCTACACGCCTACCTATAATGATTTTTTAATTCTCCATCAAGGCCGCGGCCGCACGCACGATCATCCAGACCGCATTTTCTATTGTCTATCGTGGACCAGAATCAGGCACACTCACATAGTCATCATCTCCCCCCGTACCTACGCTTACCGCTTGTGGTTCTACCTGCGAACGAACCGCAGGGGGGCTTGAAGAAGGCGGTGGCGGCGGATCATCATCCTCATCTTTTTTTCTCTTTTTCCCAAATATTTGGGCACTAATAATGCCCACTTCATAAAAGAAATACATGGGTAACGCCATAATGCATTGATTGAAGGGATCAGGCGTCGGCGTCAAAATAGCGGCAAACAAGAACGATCCCAGAAACGCCCACTTTCGGTATTGTCTCAAAAGAATCGCATCCACCCAACCAAGCTTGGCCATCAAGGTCAGAGCTAATGGCACTTCAAAAATGAGCCCAAAAACGAGGAGAAACCACAGGATGAATCCCACAAAATTGGCGATAGAAATTTGGGCAATGAATCCTGACTCTAACCCATAAGAAAGCAGAAAATTGAGCGCAAATGGGAGGACGAAGAAGAAACAGAACGTTAATCCAAGAAAAAATGCAATGGTACTAATCGCCGTAAATGGGGCGACGAAACGCCGTTCTTGGGCATGCAGTCCGGGAACCACAAATTGCCAAATTTCCCATAACCAATAGGGCGTGGTAAGAACTAAGGCACATAAACCAGCCACCTTCACATTTTGCCAAAGGGCCTCGGCCGGGGCGAGAAACACTAATGGGATTTTTGGTAAATCCGAGGGCACCCATTCCCATGAATCCAAGATAAAGTAGTTTTGCAGTGGAACTCGCAGCCATGTAACCAGTTCATCGGCATAGAAAAATGTCCCAACAAAGACTAATGCCATGACCACAACGGCACGTGTAAGTCGTTGTTGAAATTCATGAAGATGCTCCATGACGGGCATCTTCTTATCTTCCAATGGCTTAAAGACTTTCTCTTCAAACCATTTTCCCCATTTACTTTGTTTAGCCATGTTGTCTGCGAACTTAAAAAAGAGAGGGAGGCCTGAAGCCTCCCTCTTTTCAACAATTCAGATCTTATTTAGGATTGACCGCCACAAAAAGATTATTGCCGCGACGGCTCACTAAAAGGACGACCAATTCATCTTTGGCAATCTTCGAGGCAATTTGTTGATAGTCCTCCAGACTTTTCACTGCCGTTCGGCTGACTTCCTGTAACAGGTCCCCGGCTTGAATGCCTGCCGCTTCTACGGCACTCCCAGATTCCACTTTTGTAACAACAACACCCTTAGCATCTTCTGGAATTCCAAATTGATTTCGATTAGCCGCAGAAATAGCTTCGACCGTTAATCCAGATAAGACATTATCCAGCTTTGCCACGGCGGGAGGCTTTTCTCCCGGTGGTGTGACTTTAGCCAAAACTTGATCAGACGGTCGTTCCCCTAACACTAACGTCAGAGTCGTTTCCTTTCCTTCTCGCAATACTTTAATGTCTTTTTGTTTTCCAACTTTCGTACGAGCTACGATATTACGAAGATGATTGACATCTTTCACTTCTTCATCGCCATACGTAAGAATGACATCTCCACGTTGAAGCCCAGCTTTTGCTGAAGGGCCATCCCGATGAACTTCGCTAATCAGGACCCCGCCTTCTTGCCCTTCCGGCAATTGAAACGATTGGGCCAAAGCGGGGGTAAGTTCCTGGATTGCGACACCCATCCATCCACGAACTACTTTCCCTGATTCGATAAGACTACCAGCAATATCTTTGGCAATACTGACGGCAATCGCAAACCCAACGCCTTCCGATCCTCCCGTTCTGGAAAAAATTGCCGTATTGATGCCAATCAACTCGCCTTTCATATTCACCAAGGCACCCCCAGAGTTTCCAGGGTTAATCGCCGCATCCGTTTGAATAAAATCCTCGTATTCCGTAATACCAACACTCCCACGTCCCAAGGCACTGATAATTCCGAAGGAAACTGATGATTTCAACCCAAAGGGACTGCCCAAGGCCAAGACGACGTCTCCTACGCGAAGATTGTCATAAGTTCCCCAAGGAATGAAGGGGAGCTGTTCATTTTCTAACTTCACCTTAATTACGGCCAGGTCAGTTTTGGGGTCAGTTCCTACAATGGTAGCAGGCACTTCCCGGCCATCATTAAACGTCACATTAATATCACTGGCATCTTCCACAACATGATTATTAGTCAAAATATACCCACGTGCATCAATAATAACTCCAGAACCAGCACTCATCCCCGGTCCACCAGGCCCAGGAGGACGTCCAGGGGGACCTCCTCCACCAGGAGGGGCTCCGCCTGGAGGTCCTCCAAACGGTCCAGGCGGTAATTGTCGTCCAGAACCGCCACCACCTGTTACCGCCACATTGACCACTGCGGGACCCACCTTTTCGACAATATCAGCAAATCCTTCGACAAACGCCGTTGGAACCACCGCATAAGATGGAGATGGGGTCAGCCATCCATCAATTCCCAACCCACCTATTGGAAAAACGCTAAGTAGGAGGAGCAGGAATCCGCCAATAGGCGCAATCCTTAACGGCCGAGCTAAACGCAAAAACGTCTGTAACATGTGCATTATCCCAATCTCCTGTTTTGAGAAAAATGTAATTGAATCGGGGCAAACGCAAATCTTCTCAGAATTCATCCCCTGTTGTATCAATATCCTCTATTTTTTGAAGGCAAAAATACCAAAAACGGCACAAGTTCTTGATTCTACAATAATTGTTTCTCCACCTTCAAAGTCAAATCAGGTCTTTTTTCTTTGAGGGCAATGCCCTCGCGATGGGGAATCCAGGCAGAACGTACTAATACACAAAGTGTTGTCCTAGTTTTTCTAGAATATCAGGAGTAATGGCTCTACGGTTGACTCCGGTTGAAGGACTTGTGACTATTCAAGTGTGGGGCGCCCAACGTATCCGAAGGACATGCGGGAATTTCGTCAACGCTTCACTACACGGCAGGCTTGTCTTGAATATTTGGTGCAGAGTCGCTGGCCCGATGGGTTTGTTTGTCCCAAGTGCAGGGGGAAGTCGGCCTGGCTCAACTCCAAGCGCTACGTGTTCGAGTGTCGGGCGTGTGGGCGTCAGACTTCGCCGATGGCCGGCACACTCATGCACCGTTCTCACGTGCCCGTCCAGGAGTGGTTCTGGGCTGCGTATCTTGTGACGACTCATACGCCAGGAATCAGTGCCGTTCAGCTTGCACGCCAGCTTGGCCTTTCGAGTGCCACCACAGCTTGGCATATGCTGCATCGGTTGCGTCAAGGAATGGTCAACACAAACCGAAGCCAGCTCTCCGGCTTGATTGAGGCCGATGAGGCAATCCTCGGCGGCTCAGCCAAAGGCAGGCCAGGTCGGGGAGCGACGACAGCCAAGCACAAGAGCTTGATAATCGGGGCCGTGGAGGTTCTCCCCTATACCGACAAAAAAGGGAAACGATCTGAACGGACAGGTCGATTGCGTCTTTCAATCCTGAAGGATGCAGGCGAGCTCAGCATTCGTGGGTTTTTGAGGGCAAATATTGAGGCCAACTCCACACTCCGAACGGATGGGTGGCGCGGGTATTCTGATGCAGCGTTGGTCGGGTACAAGCATCGTGTGCGAATGGTTCGCACCCCGGAGCGAGCGCACAAAGTGGCGCCCCATATCCACCGGGTCTTCAGTAATCTCAAAACGTGGCTCATTGGCACGCATCATGGAGTGGAGCCAAAGTATCTCCAGAGCTATCTTGATGAGTTTGTGTTCCGCTTCAACCGCCGCAAAACGCCGATGGCCGCGTTGCAGACCCTCCTTGGAATCTCAGCGAATAAAGCGCCATTAACTCTTGACGAGCTAGTCCACCGGAGTCAACCATAGAGCCATCTCAGGAGTTTTTATTTGAAAAGGATGTGAAAGAAAGTGGTGGAATGGAAACCGATTGAGCAAGATATTTTAGCAAACCTGAGTCATTTTAGTTAAGGAAAGAATGCGAGAAGAATAAATGCGTGTGTGAAGGGGAACATACAACTTGTGGGACGGCTCCTATTCAAGAATATCTAATAGAGAACCTAGGGCTTGATCTTGGAATTGGGCACTTGCCACATTTGCCTCAACAAGATTACTCGCACCTAATGCGCTAATAAGCTCTTCCTCTAACGCCACATTGGATTCCTTCCTAGAGTTAAACGGATCGTCTCCAGCAGGCAACTGAACTCCTGGCCGGCTAGCTGTATTGAGGGAAACCACCACGCCTCCAGCTGATGACTCCTCTAAAGTCGCTTGGGTACGCTTGAAATTATCGGTTTGGGCATTCGCAATATTATGCGCATTCACACCAAGGCCCCGATTGCCAGCTTGAATCCCTGAAACCGCTGCGGCAAATCCTGAAAACATGGAAGTAACCCTTTCTCTCTTAAGGATGGCTTAGATAGTTCGATTATTTATCGGTGGCATGGGCAAAAACTTTCCGGGGGGGGCAAAATCAAAATATTGCATCATGACTCCCATTCGTAGGTGTACAACTCACTTACTGAAGGACACGAAACATTTTGTTAAAATTGTGACTGATGCTCAATTTTCTTGTCCAATGCCAATATTGATATGAGGAGAACATGCGAGGATTAGTCCGTGGACAACACCTGCAGCTTCAACAGGGTTGTCCCAAACCCCAGAATAAGCCAAAGGAAGCTATCATCCAGGTCTTACAAGCTGGAATCTGTTCAACAGACCTCCATATCATGAATGGCTACATGGATTTTCAAGGGATTTTAGGGCATGAATTCGTCGGTGTTGTGGAGCAAGCACCAAATCAGACCTCACTCGTTGGCTCACGTGTCGTAGGTGAAATCAATGCCGCCTGTTGTGTTTGCCAAACATGTGTACAGGGTCGACCAACACATTGCCCGCATCGCACAACATTAGGAATTATGGGGCGTGACGGCGCTTTTGCCGATTACCTTTCACTGCCCCTCGCCAATCTCCATACCCTCCCTGACGAAATTTCCAATGAACAGGCCGTGTTTATTGAACCACTGGCCGCAGCCTGCGAAATACCGCAGCTTGTCACAATCAACCCTACTGACCGTATCATTATCATTGGGGATGGAAAATTAGGATTGCTCTGCGCACAAGTGTTGGGCTTAATAGGTTGTGACATCACGCTTCTCGGTCGACACCCTGAACAACTTAGCTGGCTGACAAGAAAAGGGATTGCGGTGACCTCACAAGCTCACGAGATCATTCCAGGTGCCGATGTTATCGTCGAAGCTACCGGAAGCCCTCAAGGACTCACCATAGCCACGCAATACATTCGTCCACGAGGCACTATTGTGCTCAAATCCACTTGCCATGGCCACATCTCAGTCAATATGACCGAATTAGTGATCAATGAAATTTCGGTCACTGGCTCTCGCTGCGGCCCCTTCGCCCCGGCCCTTCGTTTATTAGGCGGCGGTATGATTGAAATTGAGCCATTAATTCACTCCCGTTTTTCATTAACACATGGCGTCAAAGCCATGGAACAAGCTGCACAACCAGGCACCTTAAAAGTACTCCTAGATATAGAGTCATAGCCTTCAAAAATTTTTCTTCCAATCTGCTAGTCCCATCGATTCCCCTTTGGTATGATGGATTCATTGTGGATTTTGAGCTGGCGTAGCTCAGTCGGTAGAGCAGCGGTTTTGTAAACCGCCGGTCGGAGGTTCGATTCCTCTCGCCAGCTCCATTCAAGCAAGCATTAACATATTTTTTTCAAACTGATTTCTCCCCAATCGTCCCTGTCCTAACCTCTTTCACACCTGCTGTTCTTTTCGGGTATATGGAGACACAATCCCAATCATCCTAAAAATGGGCTTCCGGAATCCTCGCCTTCTACATTACTGCCTTCACCACCACGTTAATCTCTTCAACCATTTCTCTTGAGAAAGTAGGCTCCTTTCAACACCAAACCATTTGACCTCCAAATGGTTTTAATACACTTCCAGCACCCCACGCATCATCTCTGTTTACCCAGCCTTTTCGCTCTTCGCAAAAGAATATGAATAGCGATTGAACTATGGCTCCTCAAAAAAATTGCAAAAGACCTTACGCTATGGGGTAAAACTCGCCAAGCAATCATAATTTTCTACGCCAGCTCCGAAAAAAATGATCCAGGCCTGCAAGATTTCTGAGAAATTGGCGAAACTAGAATCAATGGGGGTGAATACCTCTCTATGGATTCCACCGTAGGCTTGTAAGCCAATTTCTGACATAGGGGAACGAAGCAAAAGGATGGCAAATGACGAAACACCTTTTATTTCTTATTGCACTCTTATCAATTATTGGATGTGGGTCACCGATTGGGCAACAATACATTGCCCCTCCCTCCCCTAGCCAAAAGTTTTTACTTGCTCCTCAAAAGGCTTCAGCCCACGAACCCCTGTTTCAGTATGCGCCCTATCCGCTCTATCCTGTAGAAGAAAATTACAGCGTTTATGGGCGCTATCAATGATTGCTTCGGGTAAAAAAAGAGAGGACGTCCCTTATTTCGAATACGATCCTTTTTCCTATCATGAAAATTTGAAGATTAACCACGAAAACATATCTTTAGACTGAACAACTCGACATGACTTCCAAAATTATCTTAGGGCTCGGGATAGGGTTCCTGGTAGCGGTACTAGGAATAGGTGCATACGAATATGGATGGAGTAAGGAAGGGCTCTTATGCTCAGACAATCAATGCCTCGTTCCCTGGCCACCGGCCATGCAATTAATGGCCGCTGGCACCACATGGCCACCTAAAGTGGGGAAATCCTATCCAGATGCCACATTTATCGACCAAGAGGGTAACCCCGTCAAACTTTCTTCTTTCAAAGGGACCGTCCTCCTGATTGAACCAATAGGCATGACCTGTGCCGCCTGCCAAGCATTTTCCGGTGCCCATAAGTATGGGGCATTGGGAAGCGTAACCCCTCAAAAAGGCCTTCCCTCCATTGAAACACTTTTCCCACAATACACGAATGGACTTTCTCTCAGAAATTCCCGCATTCAATTCATTCAAGTCCTCTTTTATGACATGGATATGCAAGCTCCCACCGCCCACGATGTTAAGGAATGGACTCGCCAATTTCGCATGGAACGTTCAAGCAATTATCTGGTGCTGGCTGCGCCGTATGCGTTTCAAGGTCGAGCAACCTCCAATATGATTCCTGGCTTCCAACTAGTCGATCAGGAGTTTATCTTACGCGCAGATTCCACGGGACATTCTCCTCAACATGATCTGTACCGCCAGCTCCTGCCCATGGTGCGTCAATTACTGTAACAAGTGAAATGGTTCTAGAGTCTAAAGGACTTTTGGGCAGAAAATTTCAAGAAGCTCATGTGAACAAGTGAAATATCCAATTTCAATAGGAATTCCTTCTTCCTTTTCTTTATTTGCAGAGTGTGTTCCGTTAACATTCATTCAAGCTGTTCTGTCCTATACACTTTGCTTGGATTCTCATTATCATCCTTCCATCAGACGTCCCATCGCAGTCGTATTATAAAATTTCTTGAATTAAAGGAGGATTCATGCCATCCACGTTGCCTTCTTGGAATTTACAAGAATTAGTTCGTCAACCTGCGAAAGATTTCCAACGGATAGACACGGAGTTAGAGGCAAACATTCGGTCACTTGAAAGACAGCGGACCACATTGACAAAAGGAATATCAGTGCAGACTTTTCTTCGTATTTTGAAACAGATTGTTCGCATAACCGAGCAAATGAATACGCTACGCGCCTATGCATTTTTATGGGTAGCAGAGAACACACAGAACCAAACTGCACGGGCATTTGACAATCAAGTTCAAAATCGTCTGGCACAACTTTTCCCACGCCTATTATTTTTTGATCTATGGTGGCAAAGCCTTCCCACCAAACATGCCACTCGTCTTTCTGCTAAAGCAGCTCCCTATCGCTATTACCTTGACACCCTCACGCGCTTACAGCCCCATACCCTCAGTGAATCTGAAGAACGCATCCTGACTCTCAAAAATACGACCGGACGGCAAGCCCTCGAAGCCTTGTACGGTGTCGCTACACATAGCCTCAGCTTTCCCTTCAAACATCAACATCGCACCAAAAAGCTAACCCGAGAGCAATTGATGAGTTACGTCCGTCATCCAGTAGCATCGGTGCGTCGAAACGCCTATCAATCTCTCTTGACAGTCTATAAGACACACCGAGATATCTTAGGAGATCTGTATAAAAACTTGGTGCAGGATTGGGGGAATGAGGGCCAACAGCTGCGTCACTATGCCTCACCCATTGCTGTTCGCAATATGGCCAATGACCTTCCTGACAAAGCTGTTGACGCGCTGCTCACCACCTGCCGCAAGAATGTCGGGGTATTCCAAGAATATTTTTGCCTTAAGAAACGCCTCCTGAAACTCCAAACATTTCATCGCTACGATCTTTATGCTCCCTATGCAGCCAAATCCCGTCGCTATTCCTTTGCTCGTGCCCAAAACATGGTCATGGAAGCCTATCAACATTTCTCACCAAGACTTGCAGATTTGGCGTCTCGTGTTATTCATGAACAACACATCGATGCCGCCATTCGTCCAGGGAAAATGGGGGGAGCTTTTTGCTATAGCGTACGTCCGAAACAGACGCCCTATGTTTTGGTGAATTTCACCGGAGAAGCACGAGATGTCTCAACATTGGCCCACGAATTGGGCCATGCCGTTCATGCGATGTTGGCTGAAGATCATCCGGTCTTGACATTTCATTCAGCCCTTCCTTTGGCAGAAACTGCCTCGATTTTTGGCGAACAATTGCTCTCGGATTCGCTACTGGCTCAAGAACCAGACAAGAAAACTAGGATCGGGCTGTTACTCGGACAACTTGATGATGCCTATGCCACCATTATGCGGCAAGCCTTTTTTGTGATCTTTGAACACGAAGCTCATCACATGACCAGCTACGGTGCTACCATTGATGACCTGGCCAACACGTATCTGAAAATTTTACAGGAACAATTTGGGAAAGCTATCAGAGTTGGCGAAGAATTTCGTTGGGAATGGTTAACCATCCCACATATTTATGCTAGCCCCTTTTATTGCTATTCCTATAGCTTTGGAAATTTATTAGTGCTAGCACTTTTTCAACGATATCAACGAGAAGGGAAGGCCTTTATCCCAAAATATTTAGCATTACTGGCAGGTGGTGGATCGGCCAGCCCACAAGCTCTCCTGACACCATTGGGAGTTAACGTCAACTCTCACAAGTTCTGGCAAGGTGGCTTTACACGAATTCAAGCAATGGTGAATGAGCTTGAGCGTAATATGCCATAAGATGATTTACATGATTCCCGCTTGACGCTGGAGCCAACGGACATATCCAATAATTTTTGTCACATCTTCCGGACTCGCTCCTTCAATTTTTGGCATATTTCCAAATTTCCAATGATGGGCGCGGACACCTTGAGCGGCGGCTCGTTGGAACGCCATGTCCGCATGGTGGCTAGGCTCATAAATTTTATGAACTAATGGCGGTCCCTTATCAGTCCCCCGCCCTTGCGCACCATGACACCGTGAGCAGAAGTTATTAAATGTCGCTTCCCCTTCCTTCAGTTCAGCTGGCACAGGTTTTTCGGTTAACGCGGCAATTGTTGGTGTAACTGCTGGCGTACTCTGAGCATTCGATCCACTCTCTGAACATCCCCAGAAGACACTGAGAAAAAGAACAATCATGACTTTTTCCAACAAAAACAATTTAAGCGTATATTTCATTATTTCTCTCCTGGTGGCACAACAGGCATAGTTATTGGATCAGCTAATTGAGCTTCCTGAAAACCTTCTTTTCGTATGAGGCAGCTGTCACAATGCCCACACGGACGACCATCCGGACCAGGTTGATAACAACTACTTGTCATCTGAAACGGTACCTGCAACTCCTGACCCTTTTGAATAATCTCATGTTTTGTCATAAAAAGTAAGGGAGCAAGGACCTGAATGGCTTTCCCCTCCTGCCCAAGCCGGGTACCTCGTTTGGCCACATCCATGAAGGCTTCAATAAATTCAGGCCGACAATCCGGATATCCTGAATAATCACGAATGTTTGCTCCAAAAAATATTTTTGTGGCATTGAGGACTTCAGCATAGGCTAGAGCCAGACTCAGAAAAATAGTATTTCGGGCTGGTACATACGTGACCGGAATTCCCTGCTCACGTGCTTTGGTTGATCGATCGGTGGGCACAGGTATCTGACCAGTTAATGCCGATCCACCGAAAATCCCTAAATCCAATTGGAGCACTTTGTGTTCTTTTGCTCCTATCCATGTCGCGATGCGTTTCGCAGATTCAATTTCAATGCGATGCCGCTGGCCATAATCTATCGTTAAAAAATACAAATCATGCCCATTTGTCTTTGCAAATGCTGCCGTGACAGTGGAATCTAGTCCACCACTGGCTAAAATAACTGCAGGACAATGTGCCATGTTATAGTCTCAAGACCAATACGCAATGATTTTGTAGCACATTACGATTCCAAGAGAACACTCAAGGACATTGACGCCATTGTAAGCGATCCAAGGTAAAGGGAAGAAGAGGGGGATAGAGTTGGATGGTGAAAATCCCAGTTAAGAAGGCATTGGAAAAATCTCTCAACCGTTTGATTCGGATAATAGCGTGGGGATTAGAGGATTATGACCGTTGTTCGGATCGCTCAATTTTTTCCATCAACTCACGTTTGGATTGGCATTCCACACACAGGCGGGCAAACGGCAGAGCGTGGAGACGCTTTTCACTGATTTCCTCTCCACAATCAGCGCACATACCATACGTGCCTTCATCCAAACTCTCTAAAGCATCATCAATCAGTTGCCGTTCGCGATTTCGCATTTCTTGAAGGGAAATACCCATTTCACGCTCTAAATCCACTAATGCTTGGTCACCGCTATCCATGGCCGCCTCTAAACGACGCTGCTGTTCTTCTGTAACAGATTGGCCCAACTGTTGTTTTATTTCTTGAATTAATGCTTCACGTTTGGCAAGCAAAATTTCTTTCAGTGATGAATGGCGGCCTTCAGGTGCCTTTTTTTTCCTTGATTTCTTTGGCGTGGGCACAGGCGGTGAGCTCTCTTTCGGTTTTTCTTTTTTCTTAGCCTTTTTCGGTGAGGCCGCGACAGCGGTGGATTTTTTAGACGCTACCTTTTTCACACGGGTCGTGGTGGGTTTAGATTCTTTCTTCCCCGATCGTGCGACCATACAGACGTTCCTTTCCCCATTCGGAGGTGTAACAAACGCATGCCCTTCCTAAGGGGCATACTTTGGCATATCAAGTTTTATTCACTCACCACATTCAGCCTAACTCAGTTTCAAACATTTACTCATAGGTAACTAGAGAATGGACAGCATGCCCATTAAGCTTGTCCCGCCCCTTGAGCCCCTCTAATTCAACCAAAAATCCCAACCCAGCGATTTTTCCACCTAATTGTTGAATCAAATGAACCGTTGCAGCAGCCGTCCCCCCAGTAGCTAAAAGATCATCAAGAATAAGCACCGATTCTCCTTCTTCGATCGCATCCCGATGAATCGCTAAAGAGTTTGATCCGTATTCTAAATTATATTTGACTTCAAAAATATCTGCCGGTAATTTGCCTGGCTTTCGGACAGGTACAAATCCCGCATTCAAATGATACGCCAGAGGACTCCCAAGGATAAATCCTCTCGATTCAATACCAACGACCTTTGTAATCCCTGTCCCTTGATAGTGTTTGATCAAATCATCAATGATCGCTTGAATACATGCAGGTATTTTTAAGAGAGTTGTAATATCATAAAATAAAATCCCTGGCTTGGGAAAATCAGGAACTTCTCGAATAAACGATTTATAATTCATACAACAAATTTAAAAAAGAAAAAGAAATAATCTCCTGACCCATTAAGCAACGATTCCTTGGGCTTTCCATGAACCCCTAGTAACTACCCTCGACGAATGGTAAACCCTTGAGTGTGCCTGTTTAGATCTTTCCAGTCAACTATGATTTCTGTAACATGAGAATATTGCATGCCTATCAGGAAAGTGCACAAAACGTGACTGGCGGGGCCAATAAGCACGCCACCACTGCTCGATGAAACAAGCGCGGGACATCATGGCGGCGGTTGAACCGATAGGTAAACTCCCCCAAGTACCGACCCAGATGTTTCGCTCGTACTCCATGATGCGTGCCATTGACCCAAGCTTTCGCATTAGAAATAAATGTATGGACCCAAGGCAGCCACCGTTCACACGCTTCCTTATCTCCAGAGACGACTTGATAATCCACATCAACACCTTGCACATGGCGCAAGCTCGGACTCCCATCAGTATTCACCATGGCACCAGCCCGAACTCCTGTGTTCACGAGTTGTTGCGCCTGCGCTTTGGTTTCTTTTCCGACCAGCACCTTGGCAAACCCGGCTCGACTGCAGGCTCGGCCTTTCGCATCCACCCACGCCTTGGTCTCAATGGCCACCAGCACATCACATTGATTGCCGCTCACCCGACGGCCAAACGTCCCGGCATCCAACTCCAACACGCCATCGCCCACCTGGTAACTCGCATCCCGATGACGCAAGGCGGTGCGAATCTTTTGTAGCATCCCCCAGACGCGGCCATACGACTTCACCCCCAAATGCCGTTGGAGTTCCTGCGCGGACATCCCTCGTTTGCCCTGCATGACATAAAACACCGCCTTCACCCAGAGAAGCAGAGAGGTCTTAGATGCCTCGAAGATGGTCCCTACCCGCAACCGCACTTGTCGAAGACACATTCGGCACGTGCGGACTTCAGGCCGCGTTTGGATGGCATAAAAGGCCTCTGCCTGACAGGTCGGGCATTGAAACTCTTTGCCCTGAAAGCGACTGCGCCACAGCAACCTCCGGGCCTCGGCTTCAGTGGTAATCTCGGAAAAGAACCGCTCAGCGGTAAACGATTCATAAACCATCTCGCACCTCCTCCATGAGGGATAATCGGCAAACAGGAAGCGACGTTATACCACGAAACGATGTCTTGTGCACTTTCCTGATAGGCATGGAATATTGTGGGCCTTGTTTCAAAACCAAAAGAAATGCTTCGAGCACTGGCCTGGGGCCTTCAGCCTCAACTTCAACCGTTCCATCTGGACAATTCCTGACCCAACCATTCACTCCGCTTTTATGGGCTTGAACTTCCACGAATGCTCGAAACCCGACTCCTTGAACCGTTCCTTTTATAATGACATGGACACTGACAATCTTTTCCATCGTATGTTTCTTTCAATAAGAGTCTCTCACCTCAATAAGCCGTCATGGTTTTAGGACGACCGCGTTTGTAACCGAGCGTATAAAGATTGAACGAGGCTCCCTGCCACACGATTGCCCTCACGGATACAATCTGGGATCCCGATTCCATAAAGACCTGCACCACTCACATATAAGGTTGGCCAAGGTCTCAGAAGATCTTGAATTTTCGTTACCCGTGCCTGATGTCCTAAAACATATTGAGGCATCCCCCGAAACCACCGATGCACTTCAGTATAATGTGGGGAAGCTGTGATTCCCACAATATCCTGCAATTCCCGGCTTACAGATTGCACAAGCTCCTGATCTTCCTTCTCCAAAATCTGTTCACGCCCTCTTCCACCAACATAGCAACGGATGAGGGTTTCTCCCTGCTGACTGCGATTAGGCCACTTGAGCGAAGTCCATGTACCAGCTAGCAGTGGCCGCTGCTCCTTACGAGGGACCACAAATCCAAATCCTTGTATATGTTCCTGTACCATCGCAGTTGGATAGGCCATGGATATGGTGGCGGTTGATGTATAGGGAATGCGTTCTAACTCGGAAGCGGCTTCCGGTTCAAGTTGACGAATGATTTGCGCCGTATGAAAAGTCGGAGTCGCAAGCACAAGAGCATCTGCTGCCAATGTGGTATCATCATCGAGAGTTATGGAAAACATCCCTTTCTTTGGAGGAAAGTCCTGTATGTTCTGACAGCCAATACCTGTCAGAATTTTCCCACCCCGATCAATTACTTGCTGCGTGAGGGTTTCAATAAGCACCCCCAATCCATCACGAAGTGTCATAAATAACGAAGTCGATGCAGTAGAGGATTGGGAAGGCTTCCTTGCTTTTGCTTTAGCTTGAGTCGCCCGCATGCCTTTGACCACACTCCCATATTGTTGCTCCAATTCTTTAAAGCGCGGAAATGTGGCATCGATACTGAGTTCATCAGCATCTCCAGCGTAAATGCCAGCAACTAAGGGTTCAATTAAATAATCGAAAGCTTCGGTCCCAAAGCGCCGTCGAAAAAAACTTCCCAATGTTTCCTCTAATTCACCAGCGGATGATGACGGCCAGAATCGTTCGGCTCCCATTCGCAGAAGACCCTTCCAGGTCAAGAGCCCCCCAGACACCAAGGTCTCTACTCGTTGAGGGCGAAAAGCTAACAAGCCCTGTGGCAATTCCCGTAATACTCCACGACTCAAAGAAAAGGTTCGATTATTGTCTGCATTGGTTGGAATAAGCTGATCTCCAAGACCTAAGGTTCGGCATAATTCCATGGCCCATGGCTTTGAGGTGAGAAATGAATCGGGACCTCCTTCAATTAGAAGATTGTGCAACCTGTGGGTCAAAACCTTTCCGCCTAACCGCGTGTCTCGCTCAATAACAGTGCATTGCACTGCTAACTGATGCCTTGCCGCCTCTTCCATGACAAAAAATGCCGTAGATAGGCCTGAAATTCCTCCACCCACAATTACCACTTGAAAAGGAGATTGCACCATATTCTTCATGAAAAGGAGAGAGTCTGAATATGACAGAAAGAAGTAGAACTGCAACACACTTTACTTCTTAGCTGAAATATTCTCAGCAGAAATACAAGGAGGTTATTTAGGCGTCGGAATGAAATTCCTGTGAAAAACGCCGTACACACTCGATGGCAAATTCAACGCTGTGCAAAGGAGTGGTTGGAAGAATCCCATGACCCAAATTAAAAATATGCCCGGGTCGGCCGGCCGCTTGTTGCATAATATCTCGCACCCGACGCTCAATTTCGTTTTCTGAAGCAAACAAAACCATAGGATCTAAATTGCCCTGAATGGCCACATCATGCCCGACAAGATCCCAGCCTTCATCCAAGCGTATACGCCAATCAACGCCCATGACATCACTGCCAGCTTGACGCATTAAAGGCAACAAGCCGGTGGTCCCTGTACCAAAATAAATAAGGGGAATGCCTTCTACCCGTAAGGCTGAAAAAATAGATTGGACATGAGGCAACACATATTCTTCATAATCCCCTGGGCTTAAACAGCCAACCCAGCTATCAAAGAGTTGAATGGCTTGAGCGCCAGCTCGACTTTGCACTCGCAAATATTCTACGACCACTGCCGAGAGTTTCGAAAGTAATTGATGCCAGACAATTGGCTGGGAAAACATAAGTTGTTTAGTTCGGGCATAATCCCGTGAACTCCCCCCTTCAATGGCGTAACTGGCTAAGGTAAACGGCGCACCAGCAAATCCAATTAACGGCACTTGGTTATCCAACGCTTCTAGCGTGTGACGAATCGCCTCACCGGCATAGCCAAAGGCTTCACCATCTACTGCCCGAAGTTCCACTATTCCCATTTCACCACGAATAGGATTATCAATGACCGGCCCTTTGCCTTCCACAAATTCCAAATTAAGACCCATCGCTTCTAAGGGCAGGAGAATATCGGCAAAAATAATGGCTGCATCTAACTGAAATCGTTGAATAGGTTGAAGAGTCACTTCGGCAACCAAAGCAGGCGTTTTACAAACTTCCAATATAGAATACTGTCGACGAATCGCTTGATACTCTGCCATATAACGCCCTGCTTGGCGCATAAACCACACTGGCGTACGATCAACTGATTGGCGCAGGCAGGCCTTTAAAAAGCGATCATTCATTGAAGAACCTTAGGAAGATGAAGAATGCAGAGAAGATTCAAGGCTTTGACGAATTCGTTGGGACTCTTCAGACACCGACTCCCACTCAGTCTCATCCAAGAGCCAGGCATCATCTGGTTCTAGCTCAATTCGATAATGTTGTTGATCTTCAGAGAACCACTCAAAATACGGATGCGGTGACAAAAGTGGATGAGGGTCAAACGAGAATAAACTCACTTTCCCTATTTGGGGTATCGCAAAATCCCCTAACAATTCTCCTGCGTAGGGATCATCAAGAAATTTTGGGTTGTGAAACCGAACCACCTTTCCAGCAACTTCACCGGTCAAATTTCCGGAAAGGCAAAAATCCACCACTCCTAAGGCCGCAAAAGTAATTTGCCCAACGACAATACCGTCAGCTCGATTATCAAAGTAACCCTCCCTAACCCATCGAGCATTCCCAAACTTTTGTGCCATAAGAAGTTTTACGTAACAATCAATGTAGAAATTTCATATTTTATTAATTGAGGGAGATCAGGAATGGAGGGAAGTTAGGGTTTACACACGGGACATTTGAGTTGGGATGTCACGTCAGAGTTTTCTAAAGCCTCTAAGGCTGAATCTTTATCGGGATATTCCTCCCACCCCCCTTGCCAATAATCAGCACGATATGGACCAGAGGGAATTTCCAAACATCGATCACGGTGAATCATGGCTTCATCAAGGGATCGTTTTAAATGTACCCAATACCCCATCGAAAAATTTCCAAGAGAATCAGTTAAATCCTTTAGCAGAAATTTAAATCTGTGGCCCGCATCCTCACACACAGACGGGGAGGAATAAAAAAGACTAATCGTCAACCAATTGCCATTCGTCTTTATCAATAAAGACTTTTTGGCCTGCTTCAAGCTTCGCTTTGCCTTCTTTATCAAAAAATTGCATATAGCGTTCAATGCGATCTGCTTCATCAATACGCTCTTCCTTCATCATTCCTGTGGGCAATTTAAACCGCCGAATAAGCACCGCCATTGCAAAGCCCTCCTAATTTTAGACAAAGAGGTGAGTCTATAGAACTACCTAAGAAGCGTCAAGATCACTAACTCCCATTCTCATGACATTTTTTTCGAAAATAACCTCTCAACCTATTGGCGACACCAACCCATTCTCCTATATAATTCTTCTATATCATTATAACTTGTCGCACTTGTTGACGTTTTACTATTTTCCTTATCTAGGAGGCACGTGATGCCCTTATATGAATATGTTTGTGAGACTTGTGAACATGGGTTTGAAACAATGCAAGCAATCAGCATCAAACCAGAAGACACCACCTGTCCTAAGTGCCAACAAGCCAATTGCCGTCGCATCATGTCGTCCTTCGCTTCAAAAATTGTTGGCACCCATAAAACCGGTTTTGAAGAGATGAAAGCCTATGCCATGCACGATGAACGAATGAATAAACTCAAAAAACTTCCACCCATCTCGGGGATGCGTGCGGCCCCAACCGAGGCCAACTCTCAACCAGGGCCAGGCGAGTCATGGTAAAAAACTCCCCATTTGGCTAAAAGAGCATTAGTTGTAAGATTTTCGCTTCCTTCTCAATCATTTTCCCCTTGACATTCATTTCCTGAAACGGGAAAGATGCCCCGTTTTTGGCAAACTCTTTAAGCAATTCCTTTTACCTTACCGAATGTTACCCTGACATAGTAAAATTTCTTCCTCACACGATTGCCATTGATGTTTCAACGATTACAAATAAACAAACACAAAGCCATCTGGCTCTATAGCATCGGGATGGCATTTTTTTGCCTTTTTGTCCTTACCTCTCCCTGCACTGCTCAAAAAACATTTTCCCCCAAACACCGTGATGCTCACGAAGATTCAGCACTTTCAAAAACCATCCGTCTCGCAGGCAATGGACCTGAGCGATATCTCATGGAACTGTTAGCCGCAGCCTTCGAAGAAAAACATCCGTCAATTTCTGTGGATTTTTTTTGGCATCCCAATGCCAAGCCTATCCGTACCATTGAACTGGGTGAGGCAGATATGGCCATTACTGGTGAAGAGATTCCAAATTTCCGTTCTACTATGATTGCGCGGGATGGTATTGCCGTCCTCACAAATTTTTCGAATCCCGTCAAAGAAATCACGTCTAAACAACTGGCACAAGTGTTTTCAGGACAACTTCGTTACTGGTCAGAAGTTTACGAAGAAGCGCCCCAAACCAAGATTGTGTTGGTCAATCGCTCAACCAATCAGAACATCCGGCAGAGCTTTGAAGCGCAGCTCAAGATCACTAAGGGCATTCCACGATCAGCCTTCAGAGCAGAAACTGAAAAAGAGGCCATTACCATGGTAAGTGGTAATCTAGAAGCTATCACCTTTGTCTCTATCACTCCTGCTCTTCGTGCCAAAGAAGATGGCGTCGCGATTAATCTCCTCTTCATTGATAAGGTTGAGCCTGAAGTCCAAACGGTTCTTGATAAACGCTATCCTCTTCAACGGCCAATCATGCTCATTACAAATAAACGACCCTCCAACGACGTACTGGCCTTTGAACAATTCGTTCTCTCTCCAGATGGTCAACGCCTTATTAAAAAAGGCCGTTACTATCATCTGAGTGATCAGTAGAAAAAAGAAACGACAATTGATTGCTAAACTGCTAGGATCCACGGAATTCATTTATCAATAAAGGTTTCAGGGCAAATAACACGGAATGTTTAATAAGGTCTTAGTAGCGAATCGTGGCGAAATTGCCATGCGCATCATCCGCGCATGCCGGGAATTTGGCATTGCCACGGCCGCCATTTATTCTGAAAGTGACGCCACCGCCATTTATGTCAAAAAGGCCAATGAAGCCTACTTGGTTGGTCCTGGCCCTGTTCAAGGATATCTGGATTCACGGCAGATCGTGGGCCTCGCCAAACGTATCCGTGCTGATGCAATTCATCCAGGGTACGGGTTTCTAGCTGAAAATGCGGCATTTGCTCAACTCTGTGATGATGCTGGCATTAACTTTATTGGCCCCTCCGCTAATTCTTTAAACCTCCTGGGTGATAAAGTCAAAGCTCGAGAGTTGGCTATTAAAATTGGAGTTCCCGTCGTTCCTGGAACGGATGGCCCTGTCGAGTCTGAGGAAGAGGGGCTTGCATTTTGCCAGCGTATTGGCTATCCAGTCATGGTCAAAGCCAGTGCCGGAGGGGGTGGGCGCGGATTACGTGTCGTGCGAACCGATGAAGAACTTAAGACTGCGATGGAAGCCGGCGCACGTGAGGCCCTTGCCGCCTTTGGCAATGGCGAACTCTTTATTGAAAAGTATGTTGAACGACCTCATCATATTGAATTTCAGCTATTAGCTGACAAAAACGGCTATGTTATTCATCTTGGTGAACGAGATTGTTCTATCCAACGACGTCACCAGAAGCTCATCGAAATTGCCCCTTCTCTGGTCTTAACCCCTCGCCTTCGAGCCGAAATGGGCGAAGCGGCTATTGCCATGGCCCGAGCAGCCCAATTTTATAATGCCGGGACGATTGAATTTCTCTTGGATGCCGATGGGCGATATTATTTTATGGAAATGAATCCTCGTATCCAGGTGGAACATACGGTCACTGAACAAATTACAACAGTTGACATTGTCCAATCACAACTCTGGATTGCAGCCGGACGACCTTTAGTCTTTGGGCAACATGAAGTCAATCTCCAGGGCTATGCCATTCAAACACGCATTAATGCGGAAGACCCTCAAAACGGATTCCGCCCATCTTCAGGAAAAATCACAGCCTATCTCTCTCCGGGAGGAGTCGGTGTCCGAATTGATGGAGCGGTCTACAAGGACTATACCGTCCCACCCTATTATGATGCGCTTTTGGCAAAACTCACTGTCCATGGCCGCACATGGGATGAAGCTGTGCGCCGTACACATCGCTCACTCGAAGAATTTATGTTAAGAGGCGTGAAAACGACAATTCCTTTTCTCACAAAAATCATGGAAGAACCGGATTTTCGAGCCGGACGATTTGATACCAGCTACTTAGAGCATCATCCAGGCCTTTATGATTATGAAGAAATGGAAGAACCCGAAGATTTAGTCGTTGCGCTTTCTGCAGCCATTGCTGCCTATGAAGGTTTATAGGTTTTGTCGATCATCCACTAACAAAGATGATTGGTCCGCCGTTCATGTGAAAGGTTGCTTCTATGCCACGAAAAACAAAAAAACGAGTGCCTCACGGCCGTCCAGTTCCCACACGTACGAAAACAGGGGCTCCGCCAGCTCTTGACATTGAAGCCTCACCCAAACGGCAGGTCTATCTCACAGATGTGGCATTACGCGACGGACATCAATCACTACTCGCCACCCGGATGCGAACGGAAGACCTATTGTCGGTTGGTGCTGAATTAGATGAAGTCGGCTTCTGGTCCTTGGAAGTGTGGGGAGGAGCCACGTTTGATTCCTGCCTTCGGTTTTTAAAAGAAGATCCCTGGGAACGCCTCCGGGCCTTTCGGCAGGCCATGCCCAAAACCCGTTTGCAAATGTTACTGCGAGGACAAAATGTTGTGGGGTACCGACATTATGCCGACGACGTCCTTGAAAAGTTTATCGAATTGTCCGCTAAAAATGGGATCGATGTCTTTCGAATTTTTGATGCATTGAATGATATTCGGAACATGAAGCCCGCCATGGAAGTGGTCAAGGCCTGTGGCAAACATATTGAAGCTACCATCTGTTATACCGTCAGCCCCGTCCACAGTCTCAACCACTTCGTGGAACAAGCCAAACAACTCGAAGACCTCGGAGCTGATACAATTTGTATCAAGGATATGGCAGGGTTACTCCCCCCCTTTGAGGCCTATGAACTCATCAGTCGTCTCAAAGCGACAGTTCGAACTCCTATTCATCTACATACGCACTACACCTCGGGTATGGCGTCAATGTCAGCTTTAATGGCTATCATAGGAGGGTTGGATATTTTGGACACTGCCTTGTCCCCACTCTCTGGAGGAACATCTCATCCTCCAACGGAGTCGTTTATTGCAGCTCTGCGAAATACTCCTTATGATACCAAGCTTGACCTTGAACAACTTGCCCCAGCTGCAGATAAACTTCGAAAATCCAGGAAACGGTATCGACAATTTGAAAGTGACTTTACCGGGGTTGATACCGATATTCTCTTATCTCAAGTCCCTGGAGGCATGCTCTCAAATCTAGCGGCTCAGTTAGCCGAACAAAACTCATTAGATAAAATTAAAGAAGTACTTAAAGAAATTCCTCGAGTCCGAAAAGATATGGGCTATCCACCCTTGGTTACCCCAACCAGCCAAATTGTCGGCACTCAGGCAACCCTTAATGTGTTAACAGGTGAACGATATAAGGTCATCACCAACGAAACCAAAAATTACTTCCAAGGTCTCTATGGAAAACCACCTGGCAGTCTTAACTCAAAAATACGTTATAAATCACTCGAAGGCGACAAACCGGTTTTGGTTCGCCCCGCCGACAATCTCGATCCAGAGCTTGAGGACGCAAAACAAGAATTAGTCGGAAAAGAGATTGCCGAAGAAGATATTGTTTCCTATGCCCTCCTTCCCTCAGTGGCCTTGCAATTTTTTGATGAACGGGAACGAGGAGAACTCAAACCTGAGCCTCTGCAAACCCAATCCGAAAGTGGTCCAGCAGCAGGCCATGATCTTCATTTGGCCCCTATCGAATTTAAAGTTACTGTGCATGGAGAGTCATATCATATCCGAGTATCTGGATCCGGACAGACGATTGACGGAACTAAACCCTATTACATTAAGGTCAATGATAAACTAGAAGAAGTCTATCTGGAGCCCATTCAGGAAGTCCTAGCTGGTGCACCTGATGCCCCCCAACCATCTTCTTCAACCAAAGTCGAAGGTCGCCCCAAACCATCTCACGCCGGTGACGTAACTACACCGATGCCTGGACGGGTTGTTAAACTGCTCGTGACCCAAGGCGAGGACGTGAAGGCTGGGGACCCCTTACTAGTGGTAGAAGCTATGAAAATGGAAAATCGCGTACAAGCCCCCATTGCCGGTAAAGTCTCAGCCATCTATATCAAAGAAGGTGATGAAGTCAATCCAGATGAAACTCTGATGCATTTGGAATGATGCGGGGTCACTCTTGTTTCTCACTCATCTCTCTCCTTTTTTCTATCACACTGGGCTTGCTGTCTCAGGGATGCTCTTCCTCTGCTTCCCTTCCGCCCTGGGTTGAGGTCATCCAACGAACGCCCTTCCACACGATACAGGTCAATGAGCAGCGTGTTGCCTACCTTGACGTTGGTCAAGGTACACCCATCATTCTTATCCACGGATTTGGTGGATCAATGTGGCATTGGGAATATCAATACCTTTCTTTGGGTCAATCTCATCGGGTCATCATTCCAGATCTGGTAGGGTCAGGCCTCTCAGATAAACCGAAGATCACCTATAGCCCAGAACATATCATTCAGTTTTTTAAAGATTTCATGAGAAGCCTAAATATTGAAAAGGCGATACTCATTGGCAATTCATTAGGAGCAGGCATGGCTATGGCCATGGCTCTGGAGCACCCAGAGGCAGTTGAGCGTTTGGTTCTTATTTCTGGATTTCCAGCTGAAGTTGAAGGCAACATTGCCTCAGAGCAATACCGCAAATTTCTCCAACACCGTCCACCAATCTGGTTGGCAAGCCTAGCAAATCAAGTAGCCGGAAGGAGCGCCACGGAACGTCTACTCAAAGAAATTGTGTATAAACCAGAATTAATCTCGGCCTCGATAGTAGAACGCTCTTTTCAAAATCGGCAACAAAAAGGATTGCTGCCGCCACTCTATTCCATGTTAGACCATATCCATGGTTGGGAAACCCGGTTTGGCCAACAACTAGTTCAGATTGATCATCCAACCCTCCTTCTCTGGGGAGAGCATGATCGCATCTTTCCAGTGGAAGTTGGGAAACAAGTGAAAACACTATTGCCTCATGCCGAATGGCACGTAATCCCCGAAAGTGGCCATTTACCCCAATGGGAACAACCTCAAATCGTCAACTCTCTTATTCTTTCTTTTTTAGGGAAATCATTCTAAATGACATTTTCCACACATTTACGTGAAATAGCTGCACCTATCTGGGAAGCCCAACTGCATCACCCTTTTGTCAAAGCCTTAGGGAAAGGGACTCTTCCTCTTAAGAAATTTCGTTACTATATTTTGCAAGATGCTCGTTATTTAGAAGAATTAGCACGAATATTTGCAGCTGGTGCAGAAAAAGCGGAAGACGCCGAAACGGCAATTCGTTTTTCTCAATTGGTGGAAGAAACGATCGTCGTCGAACGGGGACTCCACGAATCCTATGGTCGACGCTGGAAACTGACCGCTCAAGATATGCGTTCTACTCCGCTATCCCCTACCAATTATGCCTATTGCCGCCATATGCGCAGTGTGGCCCAAACAGGAACACTTGGAGAAATCACGGTTGTTGCATTGCCTTGTGCCTGGGTCTATTGTGAGGTAGGCCAATACCTTCTTCGCAAGGGGCCACCCAAACCTTCTCACCCCTACCGAAAATGGTTAGAATTATACGGATCCCCAGAATTTTCGACTGTCGCAAAGTGGATGCGTACTTTGGTGAACCGTTGTGCAAAAACCGCAGGAAAAGCTGAAAAGGCCAGGATGGAAGAAGCATTCCTGGTAAGCTCAAGATATGAATGGATGTTTTGGGACATGGCTTGGCGAGAAGAACGCTGGCCGATATAAACTATGGACTCACTGCAAATCAAGGTCTTACTTCCTTACAGAAGGCTGATTCATTCCAAGCTACGTTACACAGTCCCTCATTATTCTCTAAACTTCTCTAACATGTCTTCTGTCTTCCTCAATCCATGAATAGAAATCTCTTTTCTCTCCTCAGTCTCTTCCTCCTCGTTCTCGGATGTGCGATTTTTTCAGAAATTCCAAAATCCTATAGCCAAACACAAGATGCGTCTGGAATTCAGCCTCTTCTAGAATCCAAAGGACAGTCAATTCATAGCCTACTTCCTTTAGATGTGAGGCCTCTTCTCCTCCCAAATGAAATTGAGCAATTTCTTCAAAAACTTGAAGGGGTTTCACCGGATTGGAGCATGCTCCGCCATACTGATATCACCGAACAAAGTGAACGATTATTTCAATTTAATCGGCAACGAGATAAGGCCCGCCAGGCCAATACGGATTTACTGGAAAAACAGGTTGCATTTGCTTGGGCAGGATTTCTCCGTGACTATCAACCTGAGACTCAAGGCTTCTCTCTGGCGTTGGGGCCAGAACACATTCACACATCTTGGGGTGTCGTTCGCTTTAAACCTATCAACTTGCCTGATTACCTTGTTGCCATTCCTTCAATAAAATTGAAGAAACATGTTCTGGCCAGCAAAAAACGCGGGCAGCGTATTGAAATTATTATTATCTGTATCGGGACATTAGCTCCCGATGAATCGATGATTTACGCATTTTCTCATGACAGCCATCAAGAGGGAATGATCTTACCCGTCGTTTCTATTCAACGTCTCCTCTATGTCTACAAGCCCTCCTGAGACCACTTTTACTCAAATACTTCTCAATTCATACCGAAAAGCATGACCATACCAATGCCAACCTCACACACTATCTCAAAAAAATGGCTTCTGATTAAATATTGGGTACCAGTTCTCCTTTATTGCAGCATTATTATCTACCTTTCCTCGCAATCACATCCTAGCCAGCATCTCCCCTCCTTTTTATTTGGCCTCAGTGATAAATTGGTCCATGCTATTGAATACGGCATTCTGGGAATTCTCCTCTATAGAGCCTTTCAACAAACCACACACAGAATGGGAAGCATCAGTTTGGCCATTTTTTTTGCAATGGCATTTGGCATATCGGATGAATTTCACCAATGGTTTGTCCCTCATCGACAGGCAGATATGTGGGATGTCTTTGCTGATATCCTAGGGGCTTCAGTCTTTATTTTGGCATGGGTGTTTTTCACAAAAAAATATCAGTTATTTTCTCGCACTCAAGAAGAGTAACCAAACCATTGATACCAGATATTGAAAGTTTTGCCCTCCACAGATACCATGATTCATTAAGCCATTCACTTCAAGAGACGATAAGGACTCAGAGAGAAAAAGCGCAGTAAACGCCTTGGATCAACTTTGAAGTCTTGACTCGCTGTATTGACCTCACAATGCATCTCATGCACTTTTGGTATCTCATAAGGAAACCGCTGACCAATTCAGCAGGAGTTACATATCTCTTTGTCATGATTCTAGTAGTTGTCATGAGTATTTCCCTTATGGGAGTCACTCAGCAGTGGTCCGTTATTATGAAGCGAGACCGAGAGGCCGAACTCCTCTTTCGCGGCACACGAATTAAGGAAGCTATTGAACGCTTTGTTGCAGATTATGAGGTTCAAAAAGCCACAAGACCCAATCGTTGGCCCAGAACCTTAGAGGAACTGACAAAGAAAAGCCCCAAACGTTATCTTCAAGCAATCTATTCTGACCCCATCACAGGGAAAGATTTTGAGTTAATTAAGGTTGGAGAAGAACTCCATGGTGTGCGAAGTACCAGCACGGACACTCCCTATGACCAGGTACATTTCAAAAACGCCAAGACATACCAAGCCATCCGTTTTGAATCAACCGGGGCAGCGGGCAACTGCCAGCCGAACCCTCTAAACCCGCTTGTTCAGCAAAACTGCACACCT
The DNA here is from genome assembly GCA_965223635.1 of Nitrospirales bacterium. Classification (GTDB taxonomy): domain Bacteria; phylum Nitrospirota; class Nitrospiria; order Nitrospirales; family UBA8639; genus Nitrospira_E. Next base: position 81,799 of record OZ245007.1, on the reverse strand, counting down.
CCTGGACAACAATCAACAGGGAAAGAAGAAAGTTCGCCCAAAACATTAGAACCCGCCTCAGGCAATACTTCTTCCAAGTAAGGTTACTTCTGACTATTATTGTCGATACCAATTACTATAATCTGTCAAAATACGATCAACAAAGGCCTGTACTTCTTCATTTTTTCACTAGGCACTTTTTGCTTAATTTTGAATTTTCCACATCCGATATATGTACAAGAGCTAGACAATAAACCTAGCCCAATTTTACATCCTATGCTAGGATATTGGGGATTTCCATCCTAACAACTTTCCCCCGCCTGGCAATCAGTAGAAGGAATACACACTATCTTTATGCGCACAATATACCAAAGCACTATTCTCTTTATTATTATCCTCATTAGCGCCTGTACTCCTCAAGAATTCCGCCTCGGAGAGGAACTTGAGAAAAAAGGGAATTGGGATGGAGCCATAGCAGCCTATCGAGAAGCGTTCCGAAAAGATCCCTTTAATAAAGAATTAGAGAAGAAACTTGCACATGCCAAAATACGCGGGGCAGAACAACATTTTGCACAAGGACGCACATGGCTAAAAAAACGCCATATTGCTGAAGCCCTTCAAGAATTCCAAATTGCTCTTGGGTTAGATCCGGACAAACAAGAACACCATACAGCTCTCAATGACGCCTGGCGATTAAAATCAGCACGGCAAACGCTTCAGGATGCCAAACATATTGAAAGTTTGGGACGATATGATGAAGCCCTTGCCCTGTATGAATCTGCTGTAGAGTTAGACCCTGACTTATCCGAAGCGATTGAAGGAATTACCCGAGTTGTCCAACAACAACAAGACATTGAAACAATTGGGGGGTCAGCCGAACCCGTCACGCTTCGATTTCAGAACACTCGTCTTAAACAAGTTTTTGAAATTTTGGCCAGAACGGCCAATATCGACATCTTGTTCGATAAAGATGTGCGAGATGATTTGGTAACAATTTTTACCAAAGATACCCCATTTGATGAAGCCCTGAATCTTATTTTGACCACCAATCAATTATTTGCTAAGCGGGCAGGACCTGATCGCCTGTTGATTATTCCTGATACCAAGCAAAAACGCGAGCAATATGAAGATTTACAGATTCGCACCTTTTACCTCTCTAATGCGAAAGCCAAGGATATGGCTAATCTGTTACGTACGATTTTGGAAACGAAACGGGTCTATGTGAATGAACCACTCAATACGGTGGTCATCCGTGATCATCCAAACAAGATTGCCTTAGCTGAAAATGTGATATTGGCCAACGACCGTCAGGACGCAGAAGTTGTGTTGGACCTGGAAGTCCTTGAAGTCAATCGAACAAAAACCAAGAAGATTGGATTGAATTTTGCCAAACAAGCAGGGTTTGGTGTCTTCCCAGATGGCACCACAAGCTTTTCCACTGCCGCACAAACCTTTACCTTTCGCAATTTGACCAGCATTGGGCAGGATTCATTTCTATTTACTTTCCCAAGTAGTGTGTTAATGGATTTTTTCAAACAAGAATCTGATGCCAAAACGTTGGCCAATCCGAAACTCCGGGTATTGAATAATCAAAAAGCCTCTATCAATATTGGGGACAAGCAACCGATTCTCTTATCAACAACGAATGTCTTGCCTGGCCAAGCTACAACGGGGGCTCTCTCAACCACTTCAACCGTGACCTCAATAGAGTTTAAAGACACGGGGATCAAGTTAACTGTCGAGCCCACAATCCATTTAAATAATTCAATTACCCTTCGACTGCAAATTGAAGTGACACGGCTCGGCGACCGCGTGGTTCTTCAAGCAGACCCTGAAATCTCACAATTCCGTTTTGGGACGAGGACCGCCGATACCGCTCTCAGCATGAAGGATGGAGAAACTGTCGTTCTCGCAGGTCTCATACAGGAAGAAGACCGAAAAAATAGAGAAGCCGTTCCTGGAATTGATGAAATCCCAGGCATTGGAGATCTTTTGAGCAACAGTAATACTGAAAAAATTACCACAGAAGTCATCGTTGTCATTACGCCACGAATTGTTCGAAGCCTGACCCCGCCTCATTTAGCCAAGCAAACGCTCTGGTCAGGAACCGCAAATCAATACAATACCCAACCACTGTTTTCCCAAAACAAACCCGAGGCAATGCCCCTTTACAAGGGTGCTGATATTAGAGAAGGAGAAGTTTCCACACCAGCTGGCTCTACACCTTCTCCGGCGGAGGAATCTTCGGCTGGTGCTGAAAACGGTGTAGACGAAACATCTACTCCAGACGCTCCAGATCAAGAAGATGAGAATGCTCCTTTACCTGGAGTCTCCCGGTTACAGGTACTTCCTGCTGCTGCTTCGATTAAAGTGGGCGAACAGATTTCTCTGACCTTGCAAGGGCAGGGATTTTCTGCGGCAGAACAGACGTCCTTAACCTTAACCTATGACCCAACCGTCATATCATTTAAACAAGCAGTTGAAGGTCCATTTTGGGCTGGGCACCAAGTGCCTCCAAGCCTCACCGTCTCCGCAGTGCCAAATGCGGGTCAACTCGTAATTCAAATGGGCCAGAAAGGGAAACCCGTACAGGGTAGTGGCTTGTTAGCCTCTCTGGTTTTTGAAGCCACTGGAGCGGGTACATCAAATATTCATATTCAAAATCCGACCGTGTTAGGAGCCAACGCTCAACCCGTGCCGGTCATGGTGCAACATGGGAGAGTCTGGGTGGAGTAACCCCGCCATGAGTCGTGGCGTGACATTAATTGAACTCTTGGTGACGTTGGTGATTATGTTTATTTTGGCCTCGGTTGCGCTCCCTTTCACAAAGGTTAGCGCCAAACGGGCACAAGAGCTAGAATTGAGACAGACCTTGCGGACATTTCGATTGGCCATTGATACATTTCGACGGGATTGGGCCCGGGATGGAAGTACATTATTAGGGCCGTTGTGCATAAAAAATCAATTGACATGTAAGGAAGAAACAGGAGTCACTGGGTACCCTAAGACACTTGAGACCCTATTGAAAATTGAACTCACTGGAGGAGAAGCTCAAGCGGGAGAACACTCAACCATCCGCCGGTACTTGCGAAAAATCCCTCTTGATCCCATGACCAATACCACAGAATGGGGCATTCGGTGTTATCAAGACGAACCAGATGAATTGCGGTGGTGCGGGGAAGATGTCTTTGACATTTTTACCACCAGCGATCGAATTGCTGTAGATGGAACCCCCTATCGTGAATGGTAATCATGGCTTTTGTACTATTTGGCAAAAAAGGCTACACTTTACTCGAACTCATGATCGTCGTGTCGATTGTCGGAATTTTAGTGTCACTAGCGATCCCCAACTTTCAACAATCGGCATTGAAAGCCAAGGAAACGGCTCTCAAGCAAAATCTCTTTACGATGCGCGCTGTCCTTGATCAATATTATGCCGACCGGGGGGATTACCCCGAGAGCTTAGAATCTCTGATTGAAGCCCAATACCTCCGGTCTATTCCCATGGATCCTTTTACAAAGTCTACGACAACTTGGACTGAAATTTATGAAGAGCAGGAGGAAGGTGATGACTCTCCTGCTGGCATCTATGATATTAAAAGTGGGAGTGACGCAGTTGCTAATGACGGCACTCCTTACAAAGATTGGTAGGTCATTTATGAAACACGGTTACTTTCAACACCTGGTTCTCAGTGGAACATTACTTTTGGCATTAGGAGCCTGCGGGCACAAACCTACAAAAACCTTAAAGATGGACACCCCGCTTGAGGCAACTTCACCTCAACCGCAATCACAACAAATGGTCCTACTCCAAGAAGCCCGCGCGGAAGCAGAGAGCTTACGCGCAGAATTAGCGAGTTTGAAAATTTTAATGGCTAAGCAAATGGGGGAGTTCCAATCTTTTAAAGAGCAAAATCAATCCATTCAACGCCGCGAGCAAGATCAAGGGCAAGAACTCCAAGCCATTCGAAGTCAGCTCTTATCATCTCAAGCCGAGCGCGATCAATTACGCAAACGTAATATTGAATTAGAGGGCCAAGTCGCAAACATGCCAGATACCTCACAATTGGTGTCAGATATTCAAGCTCTCCATGGCTCCTTCCAACAAATCATGAGTAACATGAAAGGCTTGGCATCTGATATGCAACTCATTAAACAAGAAATGCACATTTCAACAAAAGCGTTGCAACCCAAACAAACAAAATTGACGAACAGTCCTTCCACAGAGGATAAAATTGCTAAGCCCATTCCTGACTCTTCAGGACACATTATCATTCAAGAAGGCGATACTCTTTGGGAATTAGCCCGCACCTATGATGTTACTGTTGAACAATTACAAGAATGGAACAACCTCGCTTCTGACTTGATTCTAACGGGACTACCTCTACGGGTCGCGGAACCAATGGAACAAGAATTGACTCAACCCGAACAGGTAAAAACTTCTGACAAACCGTCGAGTCCAATGGTCAAGAAAGAAAATTCTGATTCCATGGTTCCAAACACTCTTCACCAAACAAAGGAAACCGATGCTGAATTCCCCACTACATCAACCCATATTCTCTCAATCGCTCCTCCTACATCGGAATCCCACGAGTCACCCTAGTGCCAAACTTTCATTACAGGGCCGCTCGTCCCGATGGAACGATTGTCGAGACAGATGCTGAAGGGGAAACTCCTCGAGCCATTCGTTCGCAATTAGAAGCACAAGGCTTGTTGGTCTTAGATCTGAGTGGAGCAGGGACGCGCCCGAGCCTCTCGGTGACATCTCGGCCACGGCCCTTAGCCCCTCGAGACTTTCTTGTATTCAATCAGGAGTTTTTGGCCTTGATCAAAGCAGGGTTACCGATGTTGCGATGTTTTGATTTATTAACGGACCGTCTCGGACAGGGAGGCTTCCAACAAGCCTTACAATCTGTTCGAGAGAGTATTCGTGGAGGGGCATCCATTTCCGAAGCCATGACCGCCCACCCAACCTATTTTCCGGAGTTATATCAAGCTTCTCTTCGAGCAGGGGAACAAGCGGGCAATCTCCCAGAAGTACTCAAACGTTATATCGAATATTTAAAAATGTTAATTGGAGTTCGGGAAAAAGTTGTCAAGGCCACAATTTACCCGTTGTTCCTCTTGGGATTTGGACTTCTGGTGACCTTCGGGCTCTTATTCTTCGTGCTTCCGTCTTTTGCCGAAGTCTATCAAGAAAGTCGCGTGGAATTACCATGGGCCACCCAATTCTTACTCACCATTACCAATTCTGCGAGCCAATGGATCATTGGCATTATGATTCTTTTCGGACTGATCAGCGCCTGGTTCTATTGGTGGCGGACAACGGCTGAAGGCCAATGGCGCATTCATTGGCTCTTGCTAAATGCACCCGTACTAGGCCCTCTCTTTCTCAAGAATCAAGTCATTCGTTTGACAAGAACTCTTTCTACTATTTTAGGCGGTGGCATTCCCTTACTCTCGGCTCTCCAAGTAACAGCGAAGTCTATGCCTAATAAAGTCTTTGCCAAAGCCCTCAATGCCGTCATCGTTCATGTCCAAGAGGGAACCAGCCTTTCTGTGGCTTTGAAAAAAGAGAAATTTCTCCCGAAATTGACTCTGGAAATGATTGAAGTTGGCGAGACCACAGGAGCGTTAGAAAGCATGCTTCTTGAAGTGGCAGAATTTCATGAGGGGGAATTAGATTTTCAATTATCCCGAATGATGACGTGGATTGAACCCATTTTCATTATTCTCATTGGACTTATTTTAGGTGGCGTGGTGATTGCCCTCTATCTCCCAATTTTTCAAATGGCAGGAGCAGTCTAATCAGTAACATACGAGAAATCTTTTTATGACGACACCTGTTAAACGCATGCCGTTCGAAGAAATCCTTGTTAAAAAAGGACTGATCTTAGATCGCGAAAAAGACACCTTGTTGGAGGCTGCCAAAAGCTCAAACCAATCTATAGCAGCGATTTTGGTTGAACGCGGCACATTAACCGAAGAGTCTGTCGGTCAGGTTTTGGCTGATCAATATGGATTGCCATGGAACAACTTAGAAGATTTCCGTGTCCCAACGGCCTTAATGGAATCCATTCCCGTTGAACTTATGCACCGTTATGAATTTGTTCCGATGGAGGAGGAAGGTGAAGTCCTCACCATTGCCATTGCCAAACCTCAAGATCTACGAATGATCGATGAATTGGAACACCAATTAGGGCACGAATTGCGCTTGGTCGTCTCATCAAAATCAGCGATTCTTGAGGCTTTAAGCAACAGCGAGGGCAACAGCCAGGTCCTGACACGCATTAAAGCCGAATTGGACCCTGTATTAATAAAAGAAGATGAATCGGGGGAGGAAGTTCTTTCCGTCGAACGGATCACTCAAGATCAAAGTCCCGTTGTCAAATTGGTCAATACCATTATCTTAACAGCACTGCAAAAGCATGCCAGTGATATTCATATCGAACCGACCGATCGAACCGTTGACGTAAAATTCCGAATTGATGGGGTCTTGTATTTAGCGATGGAGCCCTTTGACACCGGAATTCACCCATCGTTAATTTCTCGGCTCAAAATCATGTCAGAATTGGATATTGCTGAACGTCGAACCCCTCAAGACGGTCGATTTAAATTGCTCCTGAATCAGCGGACTATTGATTTTCGGGTATCGATTCTGCCGAGTGTCTATGGAGAATCAGTCGTGATCCGGATTCTAGACAAACAACATGTGTCGGCAGGAGTCCAGGGCCTTCGTTTAGAATCCTTAGGTTATACAGGAGAAGACCTTTTGCGTTTTCGACGAGCCATTACCCGCCCCTATGGCATGGTCTTGGTGACAGGGCCAACTGGAAGTGGAAAAACAACAACTCTGTACGCTGCCTTAAACGAAGTACATACCGATGAAGATAAAATCATCACTATCGAAGATCCGGTGGAATATCAACTGAAGGGTATTGTGCAAATTCCTGTGAATGAGAAAAAAGGGCTGACCTTCGCTCGTGGACTTCGTTCCATTTTACGTCATGACCCTGACAAAGTTATGGTCGGAGAAATTCGGGACCTTGAAACCGCTCAAATTGCCATTCAATCTGCATTAACCGGACATTTGGTCTTCACAACCGTCCATGCCAATAACGCCTTTGACGTCATCAGCCGATTTGTGAACATGGGCATTGAATCCTATAATTTCGTGGCCTCCTTAAGTTGCATCCTGGCCCAACGCCTCGTGCGTTCTATATGCCCGTATTGTCGAGTGCCCGTAGAAATTCACCCGGATCAATGCAAAGAATCGGGCATTGATTACGAGACCGTCAAGCAAAAAACTTTTTTCGAAGGCAAAGGCTGCAATGAATGCCATGGATTAGGCTTCAGGGGCCGAAAAGCGATTACAGAATTTCTAGATATGTCCGATTCCATTAAAGAAATGGTGTTGGGAGGAAAAACAGCATCAGAAATCCGGGTAGCCGCCATGGCCCAAGGCATGACCTCTTTACGTCAGGCCGCCTTGGAAAAGGTATATCGAGGAGAAACTACGCTCAAAGAAATTAATCGAGTGACTCCTATTGAAGAAATCATATGAACCTCTTTCCTATCACACAACCCGAGTTCGCCCTGTCTATTTCTGAAGAGGCTTTATGTTTGGTCGAAGTCCACAAAGGATGGAAGACGACCCGTTTTAAAAACATCCAAACCGTACCCCTACCTCCCGGCATCATTCGCTTATCTTCAGCAAAGCCGAATATTACCAACATGGAAATGTTCATTGAGCAACTACGCATTTTGGCCAAGCCTCTTAAAAAACCAATTTCGGTAGCACTGAGCTTACCTGACCTTTGTGCTCGAACATGCGTATTTGATTTCTCTACATTCCCAACAAAGGCTCATGAACAGGTTGCTCTTCTCAATTGGCGCTTCCGGCAAGATTTAAAATTGGATACGGCTCAATCTCGCCTAGCCTATGCGGCCTATGTCCCAACTTCCCTCGCCAATACTTCTGCGACGGAAAATCCAGAAAAAGTTCAAGTCTTAGGAACAGCTATTCGCACTGAGATCGTAGAGCAATACGAACATGCATGCCTTGACCTCAACCTCATGCCAGTTTCGGTGAGTATTGCTGGCCTAGATATTTTCGATCTCTACCATCATGCCATCCATGAGATGTTAGAAGTCGAAAATCGACGAAGTCCCAGTATCTACCCTGGAGCCATGTTTCTTTTTATTAGCCATTGGGGGTTCACCTTTTTTGCATTCCATGACGGGTGCCCAAATTTTGTCAGAACAAAAGCCATCATGATTCGTCCAGAGGTGGATGAAAATCAGTGGGAAGAATCTGAAGAGAGGACTAGTTTTCCCCAAAATACTGAAAAAGAAGGCAATCTACACATAACAGATTATGAGAGATTAGAAGATGCCAATGGGACACATCCCTATCCATCCTATACAGCGACAAAAGTTGAAAAAGAAATTTTAGCGACACTCCAATTTTATTTGGAAACATTTTCCCAGGAGTGCTCGACACCTTCTCTCGCTAATCTCTTTGTCGTAAGTGACTTAGAACATGGGCATAAGCTCCTGCCTTCCCCGGACTCTCTCGAACAAACAGCCGCAGTCAGTGGCAAGGGAATTTCTGACATCCAAGTCACACAACTATCCTATTCGGCTCACTTCAATAAACAAATGAAGTGTTTGCCTCACAAACCGCATATCTGGTCAGCTCTCCCCGGCTATGCCAGCTTGAGGGTGGCATGATGGTTCCACGTGTTAACATTCACCTGTCTGCACCTGGCATTAAGCCCCTCACCTTATCACAGTTTGGCTTAAAGGCCGTCATTCTTATCTGCTTAACGCTGACTGGATGTTTTTGGTGGATAGGCACGAATCTCAACCATCAAATCGATGCCTTTGTAGAAAAAACTCAAATGATCATGGCTCAAACCAGACAAGTCGTCATCGAGACAAAATCCGAGGGCATTGATCTCTCTGATCAAGCTATTCAAAAAATTCCAAAACACATTTCTTTTATCAAACAAGTTCGAGAACGTGTCGGATTCTCTTGGACACAATTACTGACAGACCTCGAATCAGCCGTTCCAAAAAACTTGATCATGAGTGGCGTCTCATTAGATGAAAAAACCCATATTGTGCGTCTCAGTGGCTTTACACCATCATTGAAGAATTTAAATCAATTCATTCATCAACTTGAGAAGCATCCAGCCTTTCACGATGTGATCTTGACACAACATGCAAAAAAGAAAAAGGGTAAAATCTCAAGCCAGTCACATATTGTCTTTTCCATGAAGGTTGCCTATACCCCAGACCTTCGCCTGTCAAAAACCATACAATCCAAACAATCATGATACCCTTAAAAATTTTTCAGCAATCAAAGACCACGTTGCTTATTTCGCAACATCTCATGCCATTATTTATTGTCACAATCCTGGCTGTACTCTCCTCCATCGGGATGTTCGCGCTCATGTTTTATCCAGCACAAGATCGCCTTGATCAAACGAATGCTCTCTATCAAACCGCGCAACAAACTCAAGCGCAAACCCTAGTGGCAAAAGCATCTCAAGGTATCATCTCAACAACTTGGAAGGCGCTTCCAAATTACCGTGAGTTTACAGATCTGAGTATAGACATTGCAGATTTGGCCAAACGAAACCATGTCACCATCCCTGGCATGGGTTATGATTTCAAACAACTGGCGCATAAATTGGCAGCCAAAGGCACCTTTGCCTTTGAAGCCCAAGGCAATTATGAAGCGATACGAAAATTTATTTACGAATTAGAAAAACGGTGGCCATACCTGTTTATTGAAAAATTGTCAGTAGAAAGTGCGAAAAAAAAGAATGGGGTCGTTTTTAGAATGACAGTATCGACTTTTCTCAAAGAATTTCCTCAACCCACAACAAAGACAAAAGCCTAATGACAAACCAACAAAAAGGATTTGTATTAGCCGGGTTGCTGATTGCTTGGGGGGGCGTCACGGCATACCAAATGTTGGGGTCATCTGATCCAGCCCCTGCAGACCCATCGTCCCCTATGGCACAAACACATTCATCACTTCCCTCAGTCAAAGCTCTTACGATAGATTCATCCTTTCCCAATTTTAGGAAACTGGTGAGTTTTTCTAAACCACGTGATATCTTTTCACCGATTAGGAAGAGACGGACACCCGTCGCGAAGAAAAAAAGGCAAAGCGATTCATCGCCAACTTCAAACATTGCCCTTTCGCCCCCAACTCCCCGAGGCCCATCTCCTGAAGAGCTTGCCGCCCAGCGGGCACGGGAACAGCTCAATCAATTTCGTTTTCTTGGATATTTAACAAAAGGGGGAGAAAGCCAAGCATTTCTCACGAACGGACAAGCTATTTATATCGTGAAACAGGGAGAAATGTTAGAGGGCCAAGTCCAAGTTAATAAAATTGAGCCAGAAACAATTGTTCTTTCCACCCAAGTGTGGGAAACAGGCAATCAGGTTCAAGCCACCATCCCTCTCACGCCTGAAACGCGCAGCTAAAATATATAGCTCTTCTCCTATTTCGCCTGGTAGTATTGCTTATGGTCTTTTCAAATCACCTTCCTAGGGAGAAATACCATCAAAGGACAACCCGTACGATTTCTTTCCTAGTCGTCATTCATTTTATGTTCTGGGCTTTACCTGGATGGGCTACCATGTATCGATGCGAGGACCCGTCAGGAACGACGGTATTAACTGATAATCCGGCTCAGCTCCGTGACTGTTCCCAACTAGAAACTGCAGTGATTTCTTCCCCATCCAGGCCTGTGAAGCCCATCCAGCTCGAACCTCATCAAACTCCACCTTCTAAAAAAGAAGATCAACAGCTGCGTGGCTCTTTACCTCAGGACTCTGAGCACAATCAAGAACAGGACATCACCATTCCTCTCCAAAAACTGGGAGGGTCATTTGTCGTCCAAGCTCATCTAAACAATGAACGGACAGCCCATTTAATTGTGGACACTGGAGCCTCAATGACCGTGCTATCAACAAACATTGCCATCGACCTTGGTATTCTTGGGACAACGGACAATGAACTGCTCACCGTCAATACCGCAGGCGGTTCTGTTCAAGTCAATATGAACTACCTTGCCTCCCTCACTGTTGGGACAGCTCAAGCACAACATGTAGCCATTGCCATCCATGATCTTCCGGATATCCCTGAACAGATCGAGGGGTTGTTAGGCATGTCTTTTCTTAAGCATTTCTTAGTCACGTTAGATGCAGAACATGCTCAGCTGATCCTACGACCAAAGCCAACTTCCTAGTTGAGACAAAGAAAGTTCAATGTGGACAACTCAAATGGATGTTCAAACTTTGCCAACTCTACACTGGACTTGTTGATTTTACGGGTAGGATTACTGGGAAGAAGATACGGGAGGAGAAGCTCCTAGATAAGGGAAATCCCCAATATTTTGCAATAAAGAATCTTGTCGCAAACGATAGTCACCTTCCTGAAAATTCACAAATCCAGGCACAAAAGTCACATCAGTTTTTCCAGCACGCTGCGAGGCTGGCGTTGGAGGCTTCCCCTGCAAAGCATAATGGCTGTGGTTTTTGTATAGCGCATTAAACGCCAAGGTCGTCTGACTTTCTGGAGAAAATAATAATCCGACCTTGCTATAGGCAATGATATTGCCACGTACTGTCGCGGTTGTCTTATCATGAAATGCCACGCCACCCCCATTGCGCACTAAAGTATTTTGGATCACCGTCGCTGTCGCTTGGTCAGTCATGAGCACCGCTTCAAAGAGCTGGTGAGAAATCACATTATTCCGAAGAGTCACTTCAGAATGCCCGCCCAGTGCAATACCATGATCATTATGATGAATCCTATTGCCAGTCAACGTTCCTGTAGAGTTGGCGAAGGCTACACCAGTTGTCTCACTCTCACCAATCACACAATCTTCAATGTGCACTCCTCGAACTTGTTGGCTAAAGACCATCCCTTTCACATGAATCTGTTTCAGATACACACCGCTTCCATTAAAAATTCCTACACCTAAGCCACCATGCTGAAACACCGTTAACCCTTGGATGGTCACGTTCGTAGCTCCGTAGGGCCATTTCCCAATATGCAATGAACCGACTCGTTTCTCCCCGGTAATAAAGACTTTCTCAGGGCCTTCGCCCGCAATCTTTAGACCTTCTTTACTGTGAACGGTCACATCCTCAGCATAAATGCCAGCCTTAATCAAAATGGTATCACCGGATGCCGCTTGATCAATGGCGTCTTGAATCAAGGTGAAATGTCCTGACCCATCCAACGCCACTTGCCACACCTGGGAAGCAGAACGTTCGGTATCTTTTTCACTCGGAGAATTCCCTAAGCTCATGAGCGGCATACCTAGGCATAGCAACCCCGTTAGAAACAAAAATTTTACAACCATGACTCTCAATTTTTTGTGCATAGTCATCAGCTCAAGCCTTTAATGAAACCAATTTCGTAAGCCCTATCTCACAACCCCGTATTTAACGACGGTCTACTCACTACCTGATGATATTCGGAAGGGTCAAGCTGGAGCAAACAGGATTCGACTTGATTGTCGCTCCAACTCCTCTATGCTATCGTTTGGAATTATGGTAATCGTAGGCCTGACAGGTGGATTGGGAGCAGGAAAAACCACCATTGCAGGCATGTTTTCTCGTTGTGGCGCTAGAATAATCGATGCTGACCAACTGGCCCGGGATGTGGTCAAACCAGGCAGAATTGCCTGGAAGGAGATAAAAACCCATTTTGGTCAAAAGGTCTTTCATGCAGACCGTACGCTCAATCGACAGGCATTGGCTCAAGTTGTCTTTCAAGATGCCAAGCAACTGCAACGACTGCAACGTATCATTCATCCTCGAATTGCCAGGGAACAGGCCATCCGAACCAACGCCATCACCCAAGACTTCCCTGAGGCCGTCATTATCTATGATGCAGCCTTATTAATTGAATCCGGGGCATACCGACGAATGGATCACATTATCGTGGTAAAGGCTGACTATAAAACACAAATAGCGCGAGTATGTCATCGTGATAAACTCACTAAAGCTGAAGCTCTTCGCCGAATGAAACAACAAATGCCCCTTCGCAAAAAATTAGGCTATGCTGATATCATTTTAGATGGTACATGGCCTTGTTCTCGGTTGCGTCCTGTGGTGAAATCATTGTATAGAACCTATCAAGATCAAGCGCGTCAGCATAAGACCATTCCATCTTCGACTTGATTCCGTCATAACAATTATTATCTTGTCCGTATCCATACCTTGATCATTAAAGGAGAGTGACGATGGTACATGATGTAGTAATCCTGGGTTCTGGTCCAGCTGGCCTGACAGCTGCCGTCTATACAGCCCGAGCGAATTTATCGCCATTGTTAATTGACGGCTCACAACCCGGGGGACAATTGACATTGACCACAGATGTGGAGAATTTTCCAGGCTTTCCCAAAGGCATTATGGGCCCACAACTCATTCAAGACATGCGTGCCCAAGCCGAACGATTTGGCACCCAATTCCGCCATGGTCATGTCACGGAAGTGAATCTAGATTCACAGCCTTTTCGCCTCACCGTCGATGGGGAAGAAACCATTGAAACCAAAACACTCATTATTTCCACAGGCGCGTCAGCCAATTTACTGGATCTCCCCTCTGAAAGTCGTTTAATGGGTCATGGTGTCTCAACATGTGCAACATGTGATGGGTTTTTTTTCAGAGGAAAAGAAATTGCAGTCGTGGGCGGCGGAGATAGCGCCGTGGAAGAAGCGACTTTTCTCACAAAATTTGCGTCAAAAGTCACTCTTATTCATCGGCGGGATAAATTACGCGCTTCAAAGATTATGCAAGACCGGGCAATGAACAATGAAAAAATTGCCTTCCAATGGAACAGCACCTTGGAAGAGGTCATGGGTGATGAGGTGGTAACCGGTGTCCGCCTCCGCAATATCCAAACGAATCAAACAGAAGAAATTGCACTCTCAGGAGTCTTCGTGGCCATTGGTCACACCCCAAATACCAGTTTATTCAAAGGGAAACTGGACATGGATGAGACCGGATATATTCGCACGCAACCCTATCGTTCAACCACGAATATCCTAGGGGTCTTTGCGGCCGGTGATGTACAAGATTCCCACTATCGCCAAGCCATCACTGCGGCAGGTTCGGGTTGTATGGCTGCCATCGATGCTGAACGCTATTTAGAAGCTTCGCACTAATGTTCCATGCTTTGGTGCATTATCATGAATTAGCCCTCAAAGGACGCAACCGCAAACACTTTGAATATCGGCTCGTTCATCATCTGCGCCGCGCCTTAAAGCCAATCGCGCATATCCATGTCGAAGCACTTCAAGGCAGAATCCGAGTAAGCTTTGAAGACGAAGCCGCTTGGCCTCGGTTGCAAGACCAATTGAAGCGGGTGTTTGGCATCGTCAATTTTTCACTAAACCGATCAGTCCCACTCCCTTTTGACAATCCCAACATCACAGCGCTTAAAACTGCAATTCAATCCAATCTTCCTACATATTCCTACAACACATTCCGAGTGAACGCGAAACGGGCTGATAAACGATTCCCAAAAAATTCCATGGAAGTGGAGCAGGAAATTGGAGCAGCTGTGGTGGAACAGACCGGGAAAAAGGTCCAACTCAAGAATCCCGACCTCACAATCCTCGTAGAGCTTGTCCCGCCAGAAGCCTATTACACCTGTCATCGGGACGAGGGAGCAGGCGGCCTCCCAACCGGAACAGGAGGAAAAGTGGTCTCGCTTATTTCTGGGGGTATCGACTCCCCTGTCGCCACTTACCGCATGCTCAAGCGAGGCTGTAAGGCAGTGTTCGTCCATTTTCACGGACGTCCCTATCTATCCCGCGTCTCCGAAGAAAAAGTACAAGATATCGTCAAACTCTTAACCGCCTATCAATTACATTCTCGACTGCATCTTATCCCATTTGGAGACATTCAAAGCCAAATTGTTGTCAATTCCCCTCCATCAGTTCGTGTGGTTCTCTATCGTCGGCTCATGCTTCGCATTGCCGCAAAGATTGCCGAACAAGAAGAAGCCTGGGGATTGGTCACCGGAGACAGTCTCGGCCAAGTGGCATCCCAAACGCCTGAAAATATTGCCGTCATCAATCAAGCCACCACCCTACCCATTCTGCGGCCCCTCATTGGCATGGACAAAATCGAAATCACCCAACAAGCCCAAGCTATCGGCTCATTTGAAACCTCCATTGAACCCGACCAAGATTGCTGCACTCTTTTCGTTCCCAAACACCCCCGCACACGCTGCGACTTACCCAGTATTCTCAAAGTAGAAGAACACTTGGACATTCCTGGCCTCATCCAACAAGGGCTTCAAGGCACAGAGCTCCTCGAATTCACCCATTCTTCCTAACTTGGCCCTTGAAATAGGGGTCAGACTCGAATTACTTAACTCAAGGCTTCCTCCTATTGTCTACTTGACCCTTTCGCCCTCTTGAGCCATGATGTGTTACTTGATTTCTTTGGACGTCCTGGCTTTCTCCTGCTAGATAATTTCGCACCCATTTGACCTATGATAAAGCTGTATATCTCGCAAAATTTGATTGATGTCGAATCCCGGAAGGAGTTACTCGATCAGGCTGAGATTCCCTGCACAATCAAAAATCATCGATCCGCGATGCTAGGCGGAGAAATCCCCTTCGCAGAAGTGTTCCCAGAGCTCTGGGTGCTTCAAGATGAAGATCTTGAACGGGCTGAAACATTACTAAAGGATTGGGAAAAAGCTCAGCCGCTGAAAAGCACCTCATGGATCTGTGAGAGTTGTGGTGAAATCCATCAAAAAGAATTCACCACCTGCTGGAAATGCAGCAAAGATAGAACGTAAAGGACTGCGGGAAACATCGTAAAACGGAAGCCGTCCTTTTTAAATACAAGACTCGGCGTTTGACCTGATGGACAGCGCCAACTCCTTCCAAAGACGACGTTGGATGGCTAGAGGTTATCGGCTCTAACCGCCCCACAACGGTCAGTGACGAAGTCACTGATGTTCACGCATTCATGACCCTTCATTCAAGATGCACGTAGAGAAAATCGAGGCCGTATTTAGTCAATCAAAGATTTGCTCTTATTTACGATATTACTTTGTGAGGGAAACAGTTTGGTGGATTGGCTGATGACAGAATCTTCTTGATCGTGAGAAACGCTTTGATAAGGGACGAACCGTATGGTGTTGAGCCACGAAGATCACGCGATTCCACTGTTTATTAGGCCGGAGGCGGGCGACCGCGAGGGGAGTCATCGATGGTTCAGAAACATTGGGAATGTTCGCCATATTAGTCTGCCGACGCCACTGGTCCCACCAAACACCACCAATCGTCATGATTCCCAATCCTCCTATTAGCCACCACCATAAGAAACGAGATTCAGTATCTTGCACCGGTGATTCTGTCTCCACACTGGGGACACCAGAGACTTCTTGAGGATGCTCGCAATCAGCCGCAGCCGGGGTCGATAGACTGAGGATGAGTAGCATAGTCAGCATCAAGATAGAGGGACTTACTGTTCCTCGAATAGTATTGGCATGATCAGGAATCCAAGGCATGGTCTTAGGGTACTCATCAGCCAGTAGGAGAGGGTATCCCCCTTTTGGGGGAGAAAGGAAAAACATAAAGACGCAGGATTGGCCAAGATCAAAGTAGAATAACTGAAAACCTGTGGCTTCAGGACCACTTAAGTTTGGAACAAACGCTCCGAGACAAGAATGAGGCTCAGCAAGTAGACCTTTATGACAATTCAGACGACCATTACGCTCGACGATTTCAGAATGTGCACACAGTTGGCCACCCAACGTGCGCCCTATGGCTGGCAGCCGCCGACAGTCCTTCAACGAATGCAATCTATATACGTAGCTTTTAGTTGTGTGCTTGGATCTGCCATGGGCTTCACGAATCTTGATGAAGGTAGTAATTCCTGGGTATTCACGTTGCTTTTTGGGACGCTCGTGGCGTACATCGTTTTTCTGCTGGCCATGGGGTTCCTCCAACAGCGGTTGTACAAGACCGTCGGGGATGTGGCCTTGGGTCACAAGGAATTGACATTTTCCCCTGACGGTATTGAAGAACAGGCTTGTCATAGTACCCTGGTAACAAAATGGCAGGCGACTGTTCATGGGGAAGAGACACCGACTCACCTTTATGTGTTTTTGAATAACTTATCGGCATTCATCATCCCCAAACGGGATCTGACGGATACGACGCAAGCTGATCGGTTGCGAATGTTGATTCAAGAACATGTCCCGTCCTTTCATTCCTCGCCATCTTGATCAGCATCGTGGCAACAAGATGCTTGAACCACTTGTCCCTAATTTGGGGTCTGTGGCAAGTGCTATTTTGGCTGATGGGCCTGGCAATACTGACATTACAGATGATCTTCCTCCAAGGTTAGATCTTGACATAAGAGGATAATTAACCAAGAAGCGCCATGCCCGAGGAACCTCCTATTGTTTTGCGACATCCAGGTTGGGTCATTGTGCTGACATGGATCGGCGTGCCAGGCATAGTCTTTAGTTCGCTCTATCTTTTTTTAGTACTTATTCAGGCCGACCGCTACAATCTTTCATCCGTACTTTCAATTTTATTTCTGACCGGATTTCCCCTCTACATGTGCTACCACGGCGCAAAAATGCTTCCATATCTTCATAGGACAATTCAGATTTCTGAATTGGGAATAGACATAGAAGGCAAAGTGCCAAATCACCATCCATGGAAGTCGATTGGTCAAGTTAGGGCCTGTAAGATGAACTGTGTAATTGGTTATCATGCTGGTTTTCTTTCATAAGGAGGAATGATGACCAAGTTCAACGCGAAAACCGATGCGCTCTTAGATGACTTATTACAGGACTGTGACTCCCCCGAAGAGATTCTGGGCGAACATGGGCTCTTGAAAGGGTTAACGAAACGCCTGGTTGAACGAGCCTTACAGGCGGAATTGACGACTCATCTGGGCTATCCTCCGCATGCGCGGCATCCGGCCAAGAAGGGCAATACCCGTAACGGTACAAGCCCCAAAACGGTTGAGACAGAGCAGGGCCCCGTGGAGCTGCAAGTTCCACGGGATCGATCGGGCACGTTTGAACCAAAAGTGATCCCGAAGCGGCAACGGCGATTGGAAGGCTTTGATGATAAAGTCCTGGCCTTATACGCGCATGGACTCACGACTCGAGAGATTCAAAACCATCTGGAAGAACTCTATGGGACGGCCGTCTCGCCCACGCTGATTTCGACCATTACGGATACCGTTCTTGAGGATGTGCGGTTATGGCAGAGCCGGCCCCTAGAGACGGTCTATCCGATTCTCTATTTTGATTGTCTGTTTGTGAAATCTCGGCATGAAGGGGCCGTCAAAACCAAAGCCGTCTACGTGGCCCTGGGGGTAACTCTGGCTGGGGAAAAAGAACTGCTTGGGCTCTGGGTGAGTGAAACCGAAGGCGCGAAATTGTGGTTGGCCGTCTTTACCGAACTCAAGCAGCGAGGCGTCAAAGATTGCTTCGTGGCCTGTGTCGATGGGCTGGCCGGGTTACCGGAAGCCCTGGAGACCATCTTTCCCCAGACGCAAGTCCAACTCTGCATTGTCCATAAGGTTCGGCAGGCCTTGCGCTATGTGGTCTGGAAAGAGCGCCGTGCCGTAGCCCGCGATCTCCGGGCCATCTATGGCACCTCAACGTTGGAAGAAGCCGAAGAGGCCTTAGAGCCGTTTGCCCAGACCTGGGATGCCAAATATCCCACCATCAGTGCCAGTTGGCGACGGGACTGGGCACGGTTGACCGTGTTCTTTGATTACCCACCAGAAATACGAAAAGTCATTTATACCACGAATGCCATTGAATCCCTGAATTTCTCATTACGGAAGGTCCTGAAAAAGCGCGGAGCATTTCCAACGGATGAAGCGATCGTGAAAGTACTCTACCTCGGCATGCAGCGTATCGCCAAAAAATGGAGGGTGCCGATTCCAGAATGGAAACGGGCCCTCAACCAATTCGCGATCTTGTTAGGAGACCGGGTGCCAACACAAGATTAATTCACAATCAGATACACAGAAAACTTGACAAGCCCGAATGAGGATCTTGCTTCCACTTATACTATGGCTCTGAGTTTGTGAAACATGAGGTGCTCGCGACTGCCCTTGAGGCCCGCACCTACTTCGCACATCCCTATTCCTCATGGGAGCGCGGCATCAATGAAAACACGAACGGACTGTTGCGCCAGTTTTTTCCGAAAGGCACAGATTTTCGGAAGATCTCGTGGCAACAAGTGCAAGCCGCGGTCGACAATCTGAATAACCGTCCACGGAAAACTCGAGGATACCAAACCCCGAACCAACTCTTTCACAACCACTTCGTCCCGCTGCTGGAGCACAAAATTGCACTTGCTACTTGAATTCAAGGGTATTCGTTTACTCTGGGCCGATCTCGGACGGTTGGATCACAACATCAGAGATTGAATGACAGTCCGCTTTCCTTTACGGTGCAAGAAATACTGACACGGTCTGTCAGATCACACATGTATTATGACATTTTAGGCTCTCATGCCCCCTATCCTTTGCTTCGGCACTCTTCTGATCTTACTTCTTGGATTGCCACCGTTCGGATTACTCCTGACAGGATTTTCGCTTCCAACTACTCTGACACTTCTCCCTCATCCAAGCGAACCAGGACACTCGTCGATTTCATGGCTTGTCTTTGGAATATTAGGAATATGTATTGGGGCATCGCTGGTTGCTCCACTTTGGCGGTTTTTTCACTTCCCAGCGTTTACCAAACGTGAATCCCCCCATGCCACAGACTTTCCATGGTGGGGATGGCTTGGCGTTTTATGGACTTTCGGAGTATGGTTATTAACTTGGACTCGGTTTTCATGGTTTAGCTTCTTTCAACCTCATACCTTTCCTCTTCTCTGGCTTGGCTATATCATCGTTCTGAATGCCCTGGCGTATCACCGATCCAAACACTGTCTTCTCGTTGATCGCCCTCGATTTCTCATCTGTCTTTTTATTCTCAGCGCAGGCTTTTGGTGGACGTTTGAATACCTCAATCAATTCGTAAATAATTGGCATTATGTCAATCTTCCCGCATTTAGCAACCTAGAATATCTTCTCTATTCTTCTCTTGCGTTTTCCACCGTTCTGCCTGCCGTACTCAGTACCTATGAATGGCTGAACACCTTTCCCTGGCTTACACAGCCTTTTAAACGTTGGTATTCCCTTCAGTGGATTAATGATCCACAACTTGGATGGCTATTCTTAGCTCTTGGCTGTCTAGGTCTTGGACTCATTGGCATTTGGCCGTCCGTTCTTTTCCCTCTCCTTTGGCTCTCCCCATTATGTCTTCTTGCAGGCATTCAAATCTGGAGAGAGGCAAATTCATGCCTTTTAGGTATGGAGCAGGGGGACTGGCGTCCGATCATTATTTCTGCCTTGGCCGCACTCGCGTGTGGATTCTGGTGGGAATTGTGGAATAGCTACAGCTTGGCCCATTGGGAATATACTATTCCCTATGTCCATGCTTTTGAGATCTTTGAAATGCCTATCCTAGGCTATTCTGGCTATTTGCCATTTGGCATAACGTGTCTCGCAATCACGGAATTTACTCTTGATTATCGATCGAACCAATTCACATAAAAATCCATCGCTGGAACAAAGAAATTGCACACAATCGGATTACCTTAGGGAAAGACAACTCATGCTCGCTTTTTGGAAATTTCGGAACAAACTCGAGTAGATTATTTTCCAGCAGACAGCCTTTCTTGCTGTAGTCTTTGAAGAATTGCTTGCATGTCAGGAGGAAGAAGTACCATGTATTCTTGAAATAGGTTGGACAGTGGATGTTGAAAACCTAAGTACCGTGCATGCAACATGATCCTGGGAATAGATGCATCCTTGATCTGAGAGACCTTTTTCCCACCATAAACCTGATCTCCTAAAATGGGGCAGCCTAACGTCGCCATATGTACTCGGAGTTGGTGCTGTTTCCCCGTGCGTGGTGTTAATTCGACCCAAGAAACTAGATTCCCATAGCTTTGGAGAACCCTAAACTCTGTGACAGCGGTTTGAGGTTTTCTTGTATTGGCAGAAACCTTTTTTTCATCAAAGACGTCACGTCCAATGGCACTTTCAATCGTTCCTTGATCTTCAATTGGCCGACCGTACACCAACGCTTCATAAATCCTGGTAATGGAATGTTTTTCAAATTGCGAACAGAGTGCTCGATGAGCGTGATCTGTTTTGGCAACAACCATAACGCCCGATGTCTCTTTATCGAGGCGATGGACCAATCCTGGTTGACTTTTGGCACAATGATGTCCTTCCCTCGAATCTTTTGACTGAAGATGTTCTATGAGGCCATTTAACAAAGTCCCGTTCCAATGACCGGAGGTAGGATGCACAACCGCTCCTGCCGGTTTATTCACGACAAGAAGGGACTCATCTTCAAAAAGAATATCAAGAGGGATAGGCTTATTGTTCAACAACAAGGGGCCGGCCTCTGGTGAGTCCATCGAAATCCGATCACCTGGTTTGATTTTTTGGTTGGGTTTGACCACTGCCGTATTGACGCGAATACGGCCAGCCCGAATTAATCGCTGCAGACTAGATCGGGACACTTTTCGCTCACGGCTGACCAAGAAAGCATCCAACCGCTTCACTCTTTCTCCTGCAGAGACAATAAATTCAGTAATCATGCATAACAACCCTTTAAGAATACATATTCACTTGTAAAAACATAGAAAACTATGAAGTCGAACACAACTCAATGAGTCTTGGTAGAACAATCTACCAAGCCGGGACTATGAGCCTTTCGCTTATACTCGAACATGCCTTCCAATACGAGTTTTTCTAAACATTACTTTTACCAATGGCAAGCATTTTTCTTTAGCGCCGATAAGGCAAGAAGGAAGTCGAAAGCAAGCTAATCTATTTTTTAAAGGAGAAGACCATGGCAATCGGAGGCTTAGAGGGTCTACCAATTTTTTCACAACCCGTGTCACCTTTAGTGGCACAAACCCCAAAAAACAGTCCCGCTCTTAGGCCTGACAGCGCCAACATTGAAAAGAGTAAAGAACCGGCACAATCAAATGCCTCACACCCTGTCCAGGATCAGGTCTCGTTATCCAGAGAGGCACAGACACTTTCTGCTTCCAGTCATTCACAAAACGAGAAAAATAATACGTTCCAAGAAACACCATCACCTTTTGACAAATAACGGTTTACTGAGGCGCTCAAGAGCGCCTCTTGATTTGATCAGCAAGCTACAACTCAGCGTCGTTCATATAGCAACTCACAGGCTTGGGCATAACCCTGTACCCATCCCTCATGATACGCCTGCTGTAACGTCCGCCTGACTTGCTCAACAGCATCATCCCCTTTGAAAGTCCCAGGAACCTCTGAACACACCATCTCTACGGCAATGTCTACTAAGCGTTCACGAAGTTTCCACAATTCATCTGTCACCAGCTCCTTCAGGCTGTCTTCAGCACATTGCCTCACAATTTTTTCTAGAAAAGTATCGTATCCTTGAACCCGAATCACTTCTTCCCGAATCCGCGTTAGCTCCGCTTTGATTCGAGCTGTGTTCCGCATCAAAACCATAAACAATTGCTTGCGAGCCTCCTCTGAAAGAGTCCCCTCCATGCGCCGCAATACCACGTCAGGCGAAGGTCCTTCATCTGGCTCTTCTGCCTGCGGAGACATACTTGGAGACACATGCCCCAACCGTAATCGATCATAACTTTTCCTTGCATCAGGATCGCCAAGAATTTCATAGGCCGCATTAACCTCACGAATTTTTTGTTCAGCTTGACGATTCCCTTGATTTCGATCAGGATGATATTGAAGCGCCAGCTTTCGATAGGCTTTTTTAATGTCATCCTGCGACGCTTGAAGCGATACCTCAAGGACCGCATAATAGTTCAGCGTTGCCATGGCCATCTTTCTCTATTATTTTTGCAATGGAAGTTCATAACGTACACGGAGAATACATATCCAAAACCTATACCTGCTTTTCCTTATCCTCACCCTTTATCATCGGGTTTTAACGTAATGCTGGCGTATTCATCGATTGTTCTCTTGATGGGCATTGTTTGTGCTATACCCGTCGCCACTGCGCTTCGAGAGACACCCGTTGCCCAGCAACCATTCTTGCCGTTCCTCAACCCCATCATTTTTAGCACACCAGCCCAAAAAGTCGCTATTTCTGACCTTCTTAAGAACGGCCAGGACTATCATCAGCATTTGGTGTCTGTTCGAGGGAAAATCACACAACCTGAATTACATTTGGATGAAACCGAACTATTTTTAGACTTTGTCTTTCGTCTAGAACAGGGAGCACAATCAATCATCGTCTACGGGCGGCATGATCGTACTCAAGGACAAACACCCATTCGCATGAATCAATCGGTTCAAGTTATTGGCACCTTTTTCAAGGAACAAAAAAGAGATGAGGAAAGAATCTTTAATGTTCTTGAGGCAACGGTCGTCTCACCCTACCCTTCTCCAATTCCAGAGAAGACTTAAGACCCTTGATTCACAAAGAGCTGCACATTTATTCCTCAAGATATTTCCGTAACACTGCAAGGGCACCAGAAGCATCTGGGTTAGGAGGAGATTTTTGGGGTATGGGTAACGCCATTACTGATTGAATGGCTTGAGTCCATATACCGGCTTCAAAGTTTTCTCTGGTCAGTTCCACAGCACATCCATATTCATGGATATAGTCAATTAATAGTTGTTCATCCACAAAATTATATCGTCTCACATAGACCACTGGAGTTCGATAATAAACCGCAGAAGTAATCGTGGCATAACCAGGCTTGCTCATCACCACGTCAACCTGCCTCATAATTTCACCAAAGGACAACGGAAGGTCTTCTGCTGAATGAATTCGGGCAAACGATCCACGTAAGGAAATTCCTGATACCAAGAAATGAAACCCTTCACACGATTGCATCTGCTTCAGAGGAAGATCAGATAAAGGCACTCCACCAAAAGCGATCAGCACAAGGATATCTCCACTCGCTATCTTCAAGATTTCCCGTACATTTTCTAATCCCCATTCTGCAAGAGGAAAGGATGGCCCAGTCTCAGCAATAGAAGCAAAGGCAGGCATATCAATTCCTGGACGCAGTCGAATCAGTCGTTGCGCCTTTCGATATTCCTGTTGAATATGTTTCACAATGATGTAGTGCCCGTCATTAGAGGGCTCTAACAATCCTTGTAAGACTTGATCCCATGAAAGAGAGGCAATAGCAACCACGGGAATATGCGCTTCAAACGCACTCGCTATGGCTAGATAGGAAATATTGGAAAGGACAAAACTGGGCCTGACTTGTATCATCGCCTGAGCTTCTTGGGCAACCTTCTGTTCCCAATTGTCATGAAACATTTCATAGGCTTTCCAGGTTCCTACAACATCAATGTCCAATGGACCTCGTTGAATACATCCTATATCTTGGGAAACCGCCTGCAATTCCCATGATACCTGCAAATACTCTTCGAAAATCGAACGGGAAACACCTGTCCGAAGAATGATATGCACATTCTTCACAACTTTTCCTATTGCATTCAGAATGGGAATTACTTGCGCAGCATGTCCAAAGCCGTGCGCTGATATTGAGCACCATATAATCTGCATACAATCTTCCTTTTAATTCACAAAAACGTGAGGTACGTGGGCACCCTACCCTAGCTTGCAGAGCGCACCATAAGATTTATAGAATGCCGGAGATATCTCCTTATCCATCTATCTCATACCAGTACCAGAAGTGAGAAAAACTTGGAATATCATACGGCAGCTTCTCCTCTTTGGATCCGTGGTTACTATTTGTATCGTGTTTTCAAGCTGCAATCAGCACACAAAGCATCAACCTCAAAGTCAGAAGACCATAAAAACTCAACCACAAGTTGTTGAAGAACAGTTATTGGCAACCATCAACAATGCCGAGAACTTAGGTCAAAATAACCCACTTCTCTTGAGTAGCCTCTATAGCCTGGCTCATTTTTATCGTGATCACCAAGAATACAACAAAGCGGCCAATCAATATGAGCGAATACTTCATATCAAAGAAAATTTGAGTGGCCCAAACCACCAGGATATTGCTCCAATCCTGAAGCAATACGCGCAAGTCCTCCAAGCAGCCAAACGCCCAACTCAAGCGGCCAATCTTTTAGCCAGGGCGAATGCAATTTTAGCTCAATCCAATTCCCCCACCCGCGCGCAGTAATTTCTCAAGCAAACCTATACCTCCACATTTCGACCGGGTATTACCGGAAGAAATTACCTACTATTTCAGAAAATTGATAACTTTCTTTGATTTTTACGGCGATTAAGCGCAATTACTGTCTATTCTGTCTGGCATAAGACTTGTTTATGGAAGAGAGAAGGATCGATAGAATTTGGCCAAGGAATGACTCATGAAAAAAACCCCTTCAACATCGGCTAAACGAGGACGGCCGAAAAAAAAATCTGGAAAGAAGAAGGCGACGACAGGAGCATCCTTACAAGCTGACAAACATCCGCGTTGTTCGCGCTGCGGATCACGAACCGTAAACTTAGAACAATTAGAACAAGAACTGTTGGTGACACTGAGCATCCACTGCCTTATTTGCGGACATCATTCATTTATTGGACGCCCCGTGATTCGTCTTCTGAAACGCCCGAACGTCACCATTCCAGATTCTATCACCCGTCCGACAACGGGATAGCTTCGCGCTTTGTTAGCCTAACCCCTGAAGCCTCCACTTTTACCAGGTCTCTCTTCTAAGAGTACGGGGAACACAACTCTCTTCCTTAAGGCCCTGCACCAATTGACGGCTAGCTTCAACGCTACCACACATTCGAATATCGGATTGAGAGAGATCCAAGGAAAGACGCTGTAATGGCGAAAGGTCAATTTGCTCTATGCCTGAAGACAAAAGACTGCTTCTAAATATTCGTCCCTTGATAAAAGGCCAATTCTTAGGCCACGACTGCGTTAAAACGGGTATATAGCGAAAAAACTGTGGAAACTCTTGAGCCATACTCAACAGTTCCTTATGAAGGATGAGCTGGCGTTCATGACGCGCACTAGCAATGAGGGTCATATGACCTTGCTGTTTCTCTCTCCGTCTCTCCTCCCACACTCCATCAGCCATATAACGCACATAAGAAAGAAAAGGGGTTATTCCAGTCCCAAAGGCTAGACACACGAACTGACGACCCTCCCACTCTCCATCTGATTCTAACCGTAAGTTTGCTTCTTTACACACGAGTGTATTTTCATACACTGTGGCCATGTCACGTTGTTCATCAACCGTCACTCGAATATCAAGGCCCTTCCCCTCCTCATACCATTCATCAGCTCCTTTTGACTGCCACCAAGACGAGGTGTCTGATTGGGGACGATGCGTATGATTGATAAAAGTTTCTAGAAGACCTGGCTCCTGACTTGAGCAATTCGAGCGAGTATACATCCGCCGGCGAAACTTATCGGTCCGACTTCCCCAAGGTTTGGCCAAAAAAGCAGTTCCTGGGCGCATCCGATCAAGAAGCGGAACAGAATGGCCATTGACCTCCACTTCTGCAGGCAACTGTAATTGCACCCGTCGAATTTCCCCTTGATCAATAACTTCAAGTTGCGAAATTCGAGCCGACACGACATATTCCATACAGGTTCATTCTTTGGAGAATTTGATTCTTCCGGGGATATTTTCTATGATTTCACAAAAATACAATCAAATAGCTATAGCGATGGCACCACTCTCACCCATTCCCCCTTCCTCCCATCCTCATTCCTCTGAGGCTCCTACACCTTCTACCAAAGACAATGATACAAGCAATGATGCCGAGCTTGCTCAAACAAAGGAATCGATTTCTCTGTCTCCAGCAGGGCAAGAAATTTATCACTACACAAACGAAATGAATGAGCTTCCCGATATAAGAGAAGAACGAATAACTGAAATCCAAAGGGCCTTAGAGCAGAGCTCGTACTCCGTTTCAGCCAAAGATCTTGCTGACAAAATGATCCAGGAGATCTCAACCCGTCAACCAAATACAGACTGATCTTCACGAGCCTGGAAATACGTCTTTTAGTATTTCTACGGCTCATGCCATATCACTTTCTTCTACAAAGATTCTTGCAGTGCTAAGCGATTCGTGGTTGAAGGTACGGCTCTCTCTGCTCCCATCATTCGATAAATTCTATAGCATTACCACAAATTATTTCATATTCCTGCATTTTACTTTGGCTCTAGCTTGTCCAGCTCTTTTTTAGCTTGTAACATGATCCTCTTCAGCCGAAAAGAGAATGATGAGCTCGACTTCTCCCTATCCAACCATTGGGTCAAATATTCTCTGGTTAACCATTTCATCTAACCCTGACAATGTCCTGATTCGATCAACTCTTCTAGGTTTGGGGCCAGATCACTCACTTCTATGCGCAATCCCAAAAGATCAGCCTCTTGAATTTCTTACACAAGGGCTCCCGTGCAAAGGTCGCTCATATATTGATGGAGAGATTTTTGAGTTTGAAACTGTGATACAAGAATTTCTCACATTCCCTCCTGCCATTCGATTAAAAGCCCCACCTAATATTATCCATCAAATTCCCCGCTCATTTCCCCGACTCACAATTAACCTCCCTGCCGCCATTCGGCCTCTTAGTAAAAAGGGAGATATTCTTGCGGTCCTTCCTGTACAACTCAGTGATCTCTCGCCAACGGGAAGTCAATTCACGATAGACCCTTCGGCTTGGCCAAACGTTTCGACCTTACGTCTTCTCTTAAGCTGTCGATTACCGGGATTCGATCACCATTCCAAATTCCATGGATCAATAGAATGGATCCATCCGACAAACGAACTTGCCATCGGCATCAAGTTTATCTTCGAATCTGATACCGACATTGCCAAACAAGATATTCTCCTGTGGTACACCTCTCAACAAGCACGACTCGTCAATACCCGAGTCTAAGACATCGCACTACTTTCGTAGAGCTGTGGGCTTCGACAATATTTCTTCCACAACAACCCACAGACATTTTTTACTGAATCTGCCAATTTATACAATATTCCCCCAAAACAAAGTTCTTTTCATTGTTTCTCTCCACTAAATGCACCAAACGGCAGTTGCCTGGCCATACCCGCTCAGATTACACTGCTCACAGCTTTCTCTTATTTTTATCATTTTTATAGAATGTCTTCGAGACATTCCTATTTTTCTTAGTGAAGGAACAAGCAAATGGCCGAGCGACTGAACAACCAAAACATTATTGATATTACTCCACTCCCTGCTCCAAAACACATACAGGAACAACTTCCTCTACCCCAAGACACTGGACAAAGGGTACTACAGGCCAGGCAAGCCATTCGCGAAATTCTCCATGGACGAGATAGTCATAGACTTGCGGTTATTATTGGGCCCTGTTCAATCCATGACCCCGACTCTGCGATTCAATATGCGGAACAACTCAAACAGGTAGCTGATCGTGTCCAAGATCACCTGTTAGTAATTTCACGAACGTATTTTGAAAAACCTCGTACGACAGTTGGATGGAAAGGGTTGATCAACGATCCGAAGCTAGACGGATCTTGTGATATTGGGAAGGGATTTGAACTCGCCCGTTCTATATTATTGAAAATCAATCAACTGGGAATGCCTTGTGCGACAGAATTTCTGGATCCTGTGACGCCTCAATATATTTCAGACTTAATTAGCTGGGCAGCTATCGGTGCGCGCACGACAGAAAGCCAAACGCATAGGGAAATGGCCAGCGGACTTTCTATGCCGGTTGGCCTCAAAAACGGCACAGACGGTGGCCTACAAGTAGCCCTTAACGCAATGATCGCCGCACGCCATCCCCAAAGCTTTATTGGCGTGAATGCAGAGGGTGTGACGTCCATTATCAAGACGAATGGGAACCAAGATCGCCACCTTGTTCTGCGCGGTGGAGGGGGGCGAGTGAATTACAACCCCGAAGACATTTCTGAAGCCGTTCGATGTTTGACCAATGAAGATATTCATCGACCCGTGATGGTCGATTGCTCCCATGGAAACTCAGAGAAAGACCATACACGCCAGGTTCCCGTTGCCCAATCCGTAGTCAAACAATTTACCGAAGGACAAACCGCCATTATGGGGCTCTTAATTGAAAGCAATCTCAGACCTGGGAATCAAAAGTGGGAAGCTGGGAAGGCGCTGGAACGTGGAGTATCCATCACTGATGCCTGCATTGGATGGGAGGAAACAGAACATCTCCTTGATGAACTCGCAGAGACATTAGACAAAACAAAAGTATCACGGTAATCGACCAAAAAACATTATGAGGAAGGATCGGCTGCTAAAGCCTATTGAGGCGGTATTATGGTTGCGAAGATAAATCCACAACAGGTTCTATCTTCGAAATAGTCGTTTCAGAAACAGACTCATGCGTATGGCACCCCAAATGATGGCACAAGTTGCGATTCCAAAAACCTGCCCAGGCAATTAACGAGGCCCCGAGTACATCCAGAAAAATTTCCTTTCCACTCCCGGGCTCTATCCAAAGATGCGAAATCGTTAAGATAACAAGACCCATAACTGTCAACACTGTGGGCCGTATGTCCTGGTGACGAGGATACGTGACAAGTAACCCAAATCCTGCCAACAGTGCAATAACCCCTATAAAGACCCATTCCGTAGTCTCCGCCAAAAACACACCTAAAATCGCATCTAAGCCACCCCAAGAATGAGCTGCAATGACAGGAAGAGCCAGTAACGCAAGAGGCGTCAGGGCACAATGCACAGCACAGACCAATGAAGCAATAGATCCCGCTTTTGAAAGTTTGGGGCCAAATGTACTCATGATTTCGAAGATACTTTCAAAAAAATTATTGGCATTTCGGACAAAACCCGGAAAATTCCAAGGTATGATCATCCACAATAAACTGCGTTTGCTTTTCAATTAGTTTCGTTAATTTTTTTAACGGGCACAACAACAAATCTACGATTTCCCCACAACTCTGACACCGAATGTGATGATGATGTTTACGCCCTTCTTTCAACTCATACCGAGATTGCCCCTCTTGATGAAGATCCAATTGAGCAACCAAACCCAATTCTTTCAATACGTTCACCGTGCGATAAACGGTCACTAAATCAATAGCCACTTGGTCCTGTTGTAATTGCGAAAAAATTTCCGCGACACTCAACGGTTGATGATGATGTTCTAAAATTGCTAAGACCGCCCGCCGAGTGCGAGTCAAGCGCCGCCCAGCAGCCCGCAAACCTTGCCTCGTAGAAACCTCCAACATCGGCAATTCCCTTTAAGAACGATTAACGGATACCCCAGCCAACAAAAATCTTCATGCCTATCAGGAAAGTGCACAAAACGTGACTGGCGGGGCCAATAAGCACGCCACCACTGCTCGATGAAACAAGCGCGGGACATCATGGCGGCGGTTGAACCGATAGGTAAACTCCCCCAAGTACCGACCCAGATGTTTCGCTCGTACTCCATGATGCGTGCCATTGACCCAAGCTTTCGCATTAGAAATAAATGTATGGACCCAAGGCAGCCACCGTTCACACGCTTCCTTATCTCCAGAGACGACTTGATAATCCACATCAACACCTTGCACATGGCGCAAGCTCGGACTCCCATCAGTATTCACCATGGCACCAGCCCGAACTCCTGTGTTCACGAGTTGTTGCGCCTGCGCTTTGGTTTCTTTTCCGACCAGCACCTTGGCAAACCCGGCTCGACTGCAGGCTCGGCCTTTCGCATCCACCCACGCCTTGGTCTCAATGGCCACCAGCACATCACATTGATTGCCGCTCACCCGACGGCCAAACGTCCCGGCATCCAACTCCAACACGCCATCGCCCACCTGGTAACTCGCATCCCGATGACGCAAGGCGGTGCGAATCTTTTGTAGCATCCCCCAGACGCGGCCATACGACTTCACCCCCAAATGCCGTTGGAGTTCCTGCGCGGACATCCCTCGTTTGCCCTGCATGACATAAAACACCGCCTTCACCCAGAGAAGCAGAGAGGTCTTAGATGCCTCGAAGATGGTCCCTACCCGCAACCGCACTTGTCGAAGACACATTCGGCACGTGCGGACTTCAGGCCGCGTTTGGATGGCATAAAAGGCCTCTGCCTGACAGGTCGGGCATTGAAACTCTTTGCCCTGAAAGCGACTGCGCCACAGCAACCTCCGGGCCTCGGCTTCAGTGGTAATCTCGGAAAAGAACCGCTCAGCGGTAAACGATTCATAAACCATCTCGCACCTCCTCCATGAGGGATAATCGGCAAACAGGAAGCGACGTTATACCACGAAACGATGTCTTGTGCACTTTCCTGATAGGCATGAAAATCTTATTGCAAGTCTATTGCAAATACCATAGCCCGCCCACGTTGTCAATATTCTCCTACAAAATGAGAACATTTCATCATTTATGAGGCAGTTCTTACGGGTTGTATCAGAAAGTTTTTTTCTGGAAGGCAGAGAATACTATAACTGCCAAAAGACGATGTCCGACCGGCCTGAAAGAGAAATTAGTGTTTGCTCAAAGAACGATAAACCAGAAAATTGTGACTTTACGCAGAAAAAGGCAGGGTGGAGGCAAGAAATGAGAACTATTCTATCTCAAAAAACTTTGCTTGATGGAGGAAGGTATCCTTATGGAACTTGAGGAGTTTTTGAGTGCAAACTTCTTAGTTCAGTAATAAATCAGCCCGGCGGTTAAACTTGTGACAGCGCTGCTCATCATCTAGTTCACAAAGCACTAACACTTTGCCAAACGATACAATATCTAATCGTGTCCGTGGAATGCCTAAATGAGCCAAATAATCTTTCACAGCTTTAGCTCGTTTAATTCCCAATACCATATTATAACTTTCACTCCCCCGAATATCCGTATGTCCTTCAATTGTAAGAGCATAGGTTGAAAAATGGGTCATCCACTCAGCGGTAGCATCCAAGCGTTCTTTCACTTCTGGTGTAATTTCCCAACTATTAAAGGGAAAGTATATGGTCGGGAAAGGCTCCGTTTCTTTACTATCTTGCAAATGAACGCCTTCCGCAGGTTCTGCTTCCTCAGGAATGGCCATGCGCTGTGTGAGCGGTGTTGCTGGATCCGGTGATGGCGAAAGAGAAGTCAAAATAGGCTTTGGTTTCGTAGATTGAGTCGCCTCAGAAGTTCGATGATCCATTGATAACGATTGGCAACCCCAGACAGAACACAGAACGATAATTCCAAGTAATCGAACAAACATAAAAGAACTCCCTCCGTTTTCCATCTTTGTCGGTAAAGAACATCCATGACTTTAGGAAAATCACAAAAGAGCAGGTCACTTTTATGAGAAAATAACAACACACGGCAAAGTCACATTTTTTGCATCTTCTGCAAAGATTTACGGAGAAACCGTGAATGTATGTATTGATGAGCAATTGTGGAAGAGGCTCTCTCTATCAAAAAACCTTACACCTCCATACCCTCAGCTTGAATATGGGGCGTGTTAAATAATGAAGACATCGATAGCCATATGTCTCCATGAAGCAATTGGTAATCAACGGCTTCGGGTCCGTTCAAAACAGTTCGTTCAGCAAGGCCACAGCCCTTTCTGCGCACGGAGCGTACTGGCAATACGTGAGTACGGAAAAAGGGCGAGAACGCCGCTGGCGGCTTTTTTCAACGGACCCATATGAGCTTCTAGACTGCGAAATCTGGATTAATTCCTCGCTCACATATGACTCAAGACCAAGTCCTATTGACTGCCTATTAAAAAAATGCCAAGATTAACCCATACCCTATGGGTATGGGTATAAAGATCAAAAACACTTGGAGAACTCACCAATGACACCAGACACTCATTCTGATGCCCTTAAACGTTTAGCCTATATTGAAGGGCACTTACAGGGTGTCCGCAAAATGGTGGAAGAAGACCGCTATTGCGTGGACATTTTGAAACAGATGCACGCAATTCGAAAAGCCATTGAAAAGCTTGAAGCGCTGTTACTTGATGGCCACCTTCAAACATGTGTAATAGATGGCATTGAAAAAGGCAAGGCTGAACAGATTATTAGCGAACTTCGCTCACTCTATACGGTTGGGCGGTAAACTGGTGTCTTAACAAGGAGGCTAGAAGATGACCAAACGTGAGCATTTTCCCATTCAGGGCATGACCTGTGGCAATTGTGTACGACATGTGGAGCAAGCCCTCAACAAACTCCCCGGCATTGCTCAACTTGAAGTCAATCTCGAAAAACAGGAAGCAGTGGTGGCTTACGATTCTTCTTTTCTCACCTATGAAACAATGGCAGCAGCTCTCAAAGAAGCCGGATACACAATGGGACCACCACCAACGAATCCTTAATAATGACAACATCCTCACTCACCCATGCTTCACTTCCTATTCGTGGGATGACGTGTGCCTCTTGCGTCGCTCATGTCGAACGGGCATTGAAAGCCGTTCCAGGGGTTTCCCTTGTTTCCGTGAACCTGGCCACGGAAACGGCCTCCGTCGATTTCGATAACACGGTCGCTTCGCCCCAAGAACTGGCGCTGGCAGTTAAAAAAGGTGGGTACGAAATTCCCATTCAGACCCACACTTTACACATTGACGGAATGACCTGTGCCTCCTGCGTGAATCATGTCGAAAAAGCAATACGAGCTGTGCCTGGCGTTCAAACCGTCAACGTCAATCTGGCAACACACACTGCGACCATCACCACTTGGACGGCAGAGGGGAAAAAGCGGGAACTTCAAGAGGCCATTACGAATGCAGGATATTCTCTTACTCATGAATCAAACAGCCAGACTTCTTCTGATTTAGAAGTCTCTGAATCTCAAAACAATGAAGAACATCAATTGCTTCTTCGAGCAATTCTGAGTGGAACTGCTGGTCTACTTGTCATGTTGGGCACCATGAACGTGCTGCCAGGACTCTCCTCTTTACCAATAGGACTTCGTCACACCAGCCTCTTTATTCTCACCAGTTTCGTTCTATTCTGGGCTGGTAGACCAATCTACTCTGCCGCATGGAAAGCGGCCAAACACCGCACGACGAATATGAACACTCTCATTGCCATTGGCACTCTTACGGCTTATGGATATAGCGTGTTTGCAACATTTTTCCCCTCACTCATCGAGACCCGTGGCATCCCTGCAGCTATTTACTACGACACGGCCGTCATCATTATTGCCCTAATCCTATTGGGGCGCTATCTGGAATCTCGAGCGAAGAACCAAACATCATCTGCTATCCAGGCACTCATGAGTTTGCGGCCCAAAACAGCCAGAATTCGACGTGGGAAACAAGATGAAGACATACCGATTGAACAGGTTCAAATAGAAGATATCGTGATCGTTCGGCCGGGTGAACAGATCCCAGTGGATGGTGTCGTACAAGAGGGCCAATCTTCTGTGAATGAATCGATGCTGACTGGAGAGAGTGTCCCAACACACAAAGAACCTGGCTCCCAGGTCTTTACCGGTACACTGAATACTTCCGGAAGTTTTCTTTTTCAAGCCTCTGCGATTGGGAAGGACACGGTTCTTGCTCGTCTCGTCCAACTTGTGCAAGATGCCCAAGGTTCCAAACCTCAAATTCAGCGAGTCGCAGACTACATCGCCAGCATCTTTGTTCCTTCAGTATTGGGAATTGCCATGTTGGCATTTTTCCTATGGTGGGGCTTAGGACCAGAACCTTCACTAACCTATGCGATACTCACCTTTGTTTCTGTCCTGATTATTGCCTGCCCGTGTGCATTGGGCCTGGCAACACCTACCGCGATTATGGTCGGGACGGGACGAGGAGCAGAGCACGGCATTTTAATTCGTCATGGCGCCGCTCTTGAAACCGCTCATCGAATTAATATCCTGGTAGTGGATAAAACAGGAACATTAACACAAGGTATCCCTAGGGTAACGGATATCATCACCTCCACATGGAATCAACAGGACCTGCTTCGCCTCGCGGCTTCCTTAGAACGTCAATCGGAACATCCCTTGGCGGAAGCCATTGTGGACCATGCAGTTCAGCAATCGGTTGCTCTTACAGAACCCACAAATTTTACAAGTACGCCAGGACTAGGTGTGCAAGGGACAATTGAAGAAAAGACTGTGACGATCGGGAACACTTCATATATGACCAAGGTTTTGGGAAATTCCAGCCTTGACCGAATCATTCATTCAGTACAGACACTGGCTCAAGCTGGAAAAACACCGGTCTTAGTGGGTATCGACAAACAAGTGGAAGGGGTCATTGGTATCGCCGACACCATTCGCCCAGAAGCCAAGGAAGCCGTTCAGGAACTGACGGATATGGGGCTCGATGTCGTGATGCTAACAGGCGACCATCATCAGGTTGCTCAAGCTATTGCTTCTGAAGTAGGCATTGCTCAATTTCGTGCAGGTATACTCCCTGAAGGAAAAGCAGCTGAGGTTCAAACGCTCCAACAGCAAGGCAAGAAATACGTTGCCATGGTAGGTGACGGGATTAATGATGCTCCAGCACTGGCTCAAGCTGACCTTGGGATTGCCATCGGAACTGGGACAGATGTGGCAATGGAAACTGCGCAAATTACGTTAATGAGTGGTAACCTTCGAGGCATCAAAAAGGCCTTTCAATTAAGTCGGGCGACTATGCGGACCATTCATCAAAATTTGTTCTGGGCCTTTGCCTATAACATTGCCCTCATACCACTGGCCGCCGGTATTCTTTATCCATTTTTTCAATACATCGGCGGAGTACCTGCTGACCTGCAATGGGTGTTTGGAGAATATGGCTTCCTTCAACCCATTCTGGCCGCTGCGGCCATGGCTCTTAGCTCAGTCAGTGTGGTGACCAATTCGCTACGCCTCAGACATATTTCTTTGACCTGACCCATGGCATCAACTCACATCCCTATTCAATTCTCATACTGGACTTTGAGAGATCTTCCCTTGCATAGCTGCTTGAATAGCTCTGGCCATATCATCCATAAGAACAGGCTTCGTTAAATAGGCCTGAAGCCCTATCGTCCTAGCTTTTTTCTCATTCATCGAATAGCTAAAACCTGAACATAAAATGACAGGAAAATCTTGACGAACCTTCATCACCTCTTGTGCTAAGGTTTCTCCTGTCATCCCCGGCATGGTTTGATCAGTCACTAATACGTCATAAGACTCAGGGTTCTCTTGGAAGGCTTTCAAGGCATCCGATGCATTAAAATAAATGGAAACACGATACCCTAATGCTTCCAAGGTATCTTTCCCCCAATGAGCAATGGACACTTCATCGTCAACAAACATCACCGTTCCTTGTCCAAAAGAAGATAGAGGAGCAACAGAAGTAGGTGTTTCAGTACTCATCCCAACGAGTGTGCAAGGAAGATAAATTAAAAATGTTGCCCCTTCTCCTTCTTGGCTTTCAACTTGAATAGTCCCTCCATGACTGGTCACCACTCCATGAATAACCGAAAGGCCCATTCCCGTCCCTTCCCCTACATCCTTCGTCGTAAAGAACGGATCAAATATCCTCTTTTGAATATGACGAGGAATCCCCTTGCCAGAATCAGAAAAGATGAGACGACTATATAATCCAACAGATAACCCCAGTTCTACCAGCACACTTCCCTCCTCTACTACCACCTGATCTAGCTTGACCATTAACTTGCCCCCAGATTCTCGCATGGCATATTCCGCATTGGCTCCAAGATTCATCACCACTTGATGAATTTGAGTCGCATCGGCCAAGACTGGAGGCGTTGTTTTTTCTATTCTTATCTCTAAGAAAATCGTAGAAGGGAGAGAAGCTCTGAGTAAATGTAAAGCTTCTTCGAGAATGGGTTGAAGGTATATAACCTTTTTTCCGAACTTATCTTGCCGACTAAAAGTCAATATTTGACGAATAAGTTTCTTGGCTCGATAGCCTGCCTTTAAGACTTCCTGCAAACGTGGAACAATCGTACTGTTTACATCACTTCTCGCCATCGCAAGTTCGGTATACCCAATGATAGAAGACAAAATGTTGTTAAAATCATGAGCAATCCCACCGGCAAGAGTCCCGATCGCCTCCATTTTTTGGGCTTGGCGCAGTTGCTCCTCACTTTTTCGTAAAGCATCTTCTGTTTGTCTTCGTTGAGTTAAGTCTCGGAAAAATCCGCTAAAAATATACTGCCCCGTTGAGGGTATGGCTGTCATCGCGATCTCAAGAGGGAATTCATGGCCGTCCCGATGAAATCCGTATAATTCCACTCGCTGATCTAACATTTCAGAGGCCCCAGTTCTTATATAGCGTTGTAAACCATCAAGATATCCTTGCCGATACGTTGGAGGAATAATAATCGACACAAACGACTGTCCGAGTATGTCCTCTCTGGACCAACCGAACATGCGTTCGGCCTGTGAATTCCAACTTAAGACATGCCCAGTCTCATTAAAGGTCACCACCGCATCTAATGCTGTATCGAGAATAAGGCGAGTTTGTTCCTCACGATCTCGTAAAGCGTTTTCAGTAATTTTGCGCTGCATAAACTGTCCAATTTGGTGCCCCACAGATAGCATTTGATGTAGTAAGGCTTGATCAGGTTCTTGAATCTCTCGGCTAAAAAACTCCATAACGCCGTAGGTCGCATTTCCTAGCTGAATGGGAAAAGCAAACGCCGCATGCAGCCCTTCTTCGGACGCCAGGGGAGCACGCGGGAAATTCGAATCTTGTACGACATCGGGAATCCAAGCTGGTTGCCCTTGTTCCCAGGTCCGCCCAGGCAACCCCACTCCTTTGACAAAAGACATGCCTTGGGTCAATTCAACAAACCGGGAAAATCGATCTGGTATCGCCTGCCAAACCTCGACACATCGCAAGCAGTCTATTTCTGAATCCACTTGCCATAGAATGCCAACCTGCCAACCAAGGATTTCACAGACGGCTCGAAGAATTTCCGGAGTCGCTTCTTGAATGGTTTCGCATTCAGCAAGAACCCGCGCCACAGCATATTGAGCTGCCAAGCGACGTTCCGTCATTTTCTGTTCAGTAACATCACGCAATAATACGGTAAACAGGCGATGCCCCCACATTGGCGCTTCCGTTAATGTCAAAGTGAGCGGAAATACCGTCCCGTCTTTCCTCTGAGCTTGAAATTCTTTTACCACCCCTGCCATTCGGCTTGTTCCCTGAGGACGGTACGTCAACAAAAAAGTATCACAAATATTCTGATCAGACTTCGTCAACAAGGTCTGAAAAGGTTTTCCAATCATTTCATCTATACTATAGAGAAACATAGTTTCGGCCGTTTCATTGAACGTTTCAATGATTGAGGATTCGTTGAAGGTCACAATCCCTTCACCGGCACTGGCGACAATCGCTTGAATCGTCGCTTCTTTTTCAGAATTATATCGAGGCTCCTCAGTTTTCCCTGAAAACCGAACAAACCTTCCAAACCATATGATCAAGAATTCCAAAAGGATTATTAAAAACCCGGCTTGAAAATACGGTACTTGGATTTCCTGGATATCCATTCTGACGACAACACTCCGAGAAATTTTCTCAAGAGGAACAGTAGCCGTAAGAAATATTCGTCCTTGTCTACCAGACTGAAGTTTTGTTGAAGTTTCTCCAAAAATCTTTGGCCCTCTTAATGTTTGCTCCATCTCCAGCAAAACAATCTCACCAGTTTTCCCAAAACGATGGAAGAAAACCTGGTCATTCAAAACCTTCTTCTTCTGGGTCACTTCGCTCATTTGGGGCATGACTCGCTGTTTTCTATTTACAGCTAGACTACCTATTGTTTCTACTTGATGGGCATACAAACGAGCCATCTCCAGCAAACGACTTTTTTCTCGTTCAACAGATTCCAGATATAACCAATACAACATGAAGGCACTCCCCAGCATAAGGAGACCTACCAAAAACGGAAAAATCAGTCGATCTTTAATCCATGATGTCATCATGCAAAAACCAAAGAGAGAAACATAATTGGACAATGAGGAGTGAGAACAAAGCTAGCGAAGGAGACCCGAAATCCAAAATTGGAGAGGACAACCACACTTCCTACTCACAACTGGTGGGAAAACCAAAATTCAGAAACGTAAGGATTTGTATAGAATACGTTGTTACATAATCAATGTCTACGACATTGTTGAAAAATCGAATGCCACAGTCTGGGATCTCCTATTCCATATTTCATGGAAAGCCCAAAACCATTGAAACAGAATTCACTTAGTGCGGAAATGAATACGAACAGAAACCTCACCCTCTACGGGATCGTCTCCATCCATTTGAAGCAGGAAAGTCCATTGTTTAAGGACACGTAACGACGCTTGAGTAAGCGCATGATGGGTAGCCGGTTGCAGAATAACTACCGTGCCTTTACCACTTTTATCAATAAGGAACCGCGTTTTTAACCAGTCGTCTAACTCTGTGCCTCCATTTCTCGAGGAACAGTTGGCCACACAACGAAAAGCCGTCTTTTGTCCTGTAACCATGCGCCTCTTCTAGCACACATTGGTTACGAAACGCCCTAATTACCAAGATTTGAAGCAGACAATACTAAGAAATCAACCTTGCATTATAAAAATTACAGCCAATAACATATAACCACTTCCGCTACATTAAGAGTTTCTCCCCAAAAACCGACAAGCTTCAGTAAGAAAACTCTCCAATTCTTTTCCTACATTTTCTGCCATACTGCCTAAGGAGCGATTTGTATGGGATCAAGTCGATTTTTCCTTCTCATGGGACTCATGATTATTGGTGTAGCTGTAGGCGGGCAAACCATTTTCAACCGAGCTCCCCTCGACCAAGCTCTACTCAAAGTCAAAGGAGAAATGGCTACAGAAGGAAAAATCACTACCGGCTCAGAAGATTCAATTGTCCCTCTAGAGCGTGAAGGGGGGGTATGGATTGCTAGAGTAGAATTCAATGATTTGCATCAGGCAAAACTTATTGTCGACACAGGAGCAACCTTTACAACCATATCAGAAGATTTGGCTTTCGACGCTGGAATCAAATCAGATCCTCGCAACCCTTCAGTGAATCTCTTTACCGCCGGTGGAAATGTGCAAGCTACCATGGGCATTGCTCCAAGAATTCGCGTAGGGCAGGCAGGACGTGATGATGTTCGCGTCGTCATTCACACGATCCCCAATCTTCCGGAAGGTATTGATGGTCTGCTAGGCCTCAGTTTTTTTGATCAATTTTTAGTTCGACTCGATCATTCTCAACATCAACTCCACCTCACCCCAAAGACCTTCTAAAACATTTTCCGGTTTCTCTGACCCGAATGCCTATTTCTGCCGCTCCCTAATATTTCTTGACTATCCTTTCCTCTTTCTTCCAGAGACTATTAAGCCAAATATTTTCTTGACAGTCTGCAAAGGCAGTATGGTAATACTACCTGTCCCTTCAACGAACAGGATGTCATTATGCGATTTTTTATGTATGCCGACAATCTCAATCCTATCCAATTGAAACGGCGTGCCCCAGAACATCAATTCTTATTCAACGCTTATATTCCAGATCACACGATCACATTTGGGCGATGGTCCAACCAATGGCGATGCGGGCTCGCAACCATCACACCCTCAGCTGGTGAACGCGTGTGGGGATCCGTGTTTGAATTAACTCCAGAGGATATCCAAGAATTGGACAAATTCGAAGGTGATCTCCCGGAAGAGGCCTTTCGTCACGTAGAAGTTCATGTCTTTACCGAAGAAGACAAAAAAGAGTTTGTCACCACCCATATCGGGCACACCATTGGGAAATTCAAAGTGAAAGATCATTATTTGGACTGGGTCATGGCTGGCGTCCGACATTGGAAATTACCTGAAGAATGTATCGATATGTGGGATCTCTTCCGAGCGCGATAACATCATATTCACACTTACCTCATTATTTTCTCAACCCGTTTGTCCACCCTTTCATAAAAAGGAGTCTCTATGCCAAAACCTAAATATCATATTCTCGTATGCACCAACTCTCGTCCCCCAGGACATCCAAAACCTTCTTGTGGCGCAGGAGGAGCACAGAATTTACTCATGGCCTTAAATATGGGCCTTATTGAACGAGGCGTGCAGCCCGGAGAAGTTCTCGTGACAGGAACAACTTGCCTAGGGCCATGCGAACAAGGCCCCAATGTCGTGGTGTATCCAACCGGGACCTGGTATTCACAGGTCAAGGATGAAGATGTTGCGGTGATCTTAGACGAACATATTAAAAAAGGAGAACCTGCAGCCCAACTCAACCCCGACTCAGTGTGGTCATAACGTTCTCCCACATGCGAGCACATCACTATGGGTGATCATCACCAGCATTCAGGCCCTATTCAACCATCGCATGTTTCCCATAAGGCCCATGCGACTCACTCTCTTTCTTGCGTTGTCGTTACTTGCAGTGATACCCGGACGCAAGAAACCGACACGAGTGGAAAGTTGATTTGTCATTTACTCAAAGAACAAGGCCACTCGATTAGCGAATACCATCTCATCAAAGATGAACCAGCCAATATCTCTGAACTTTTGCAACATGTGGCTCATCAGATAGATAAACAGGTAATTATCATTAATGGGGGCACCGGTATTTCACGGCGTGATTCAACTTTTGAAGCTGTGAATGGATTTCTACAAAAACAATTAAACGGGTTTGGCGAGTTATTTCGCTATTTGAGCTTTAAAGAAATTGGTTCACCAGCTATGTTGAGCCGCGCAATCGCTGGCATCCATGGACATTTAGTCATTTTTTCTATTCCAGGTTCACAAGGGGCAGTCCAGCTGGCCATGGAGCAATTGATTCTTCCTGAAATGGGTCACATAGCCGGGGAACTGGAGAAATAGGATTTGAACATACTCGCCAACTCTCCTTTAATAAACCATCTTGCCTTCAGCCACCATCACCACCTGCCCGCCCACTTTAATTTGCTGAATCATGTCATCATCTGAGAAGACCTGGACCAGAATTCGAGAAGGGCGATCCATTTCATAGCCCTGTTCAATAACCACTTCAGTTGTCGGTCCCACTTCTACAACCCCATTTTTCACTAAATAGGCGCCTAACGCACCACTCGCGCTACCGGTCGCAGGGTCTTCAGGGATTCCAATCGGATCTGCGAACATGCGGGTATGGACCGAGGCATTTTCTTCAACGGTCAT
Organism: Nitrospirales bacterium; assembly: GCA_965223635.1. Classification (GTDB taxonomy): domain Bacteria; phylum Nitrospirota; class Nitrospiria; order Nitrospirales; family UBA8639; genus Nitrospira_E. The sequence goes on along the minus strand of OZ245007.1, from coordinate 39,722 downwards.
CGTCGTAAAGACCATGATGCCATTTGAGCCTAAACGAGCACAGACTTCTTGAATAGCCAAATGATTCACTTGCATGGACCTGATCCCAGTAAGGGTGCGAATCGGCACAATCAACACAGGCAAACCTGTTGAGACCACTTCCACAGGAAAGGGAGAGTCGGCAATCAACGATTTGTGGACCCCAAGGACTTTGGCTAATTCGTAAACGATCGCAACATCGCTGACAGCTTCCAGAAACTCTGGCGCCGGTTGGGACATTGCCACTTGTTCAATCTTGCCTTTCAGAACAATGAGCTCAAGTGGGAATACTCCCAAATGGCACTCATAGGATACATGGGTCACAGGCTCCTGCAGCTCTAAACGTTTCAGTGATCCTAAAACAAAAAACGTCCCTAACACCGGATGTCCTGCAAAAGGAATTTCCTGTGAAGGGGTAAAAATGCGAATTTTTGCGGCAGCCTTGGGATCTTTCGACGGCAAAACAAACACCGTCTCCGAAAGATTCATCTCTCGGGCAATTTGTTGAAATTCCCGTTCGGTAAGGTCGCCAGCATCCGGAAAGACTGCGAGAGGATTTCCTCCAAACGGTTCATTTGTAAAGACATCTGCCTGATAAAATTGAAGACACTTTCGAGAAGGATCCATCGGAATATCCGTCAGATGAAAACACCTTACAAAAACAATTTGATGCTCGTTCTAGGGACTCATCCAGGAAAACATCTGTTATCAAGCTGTCAAAGGAAAGACTTCATAGGAACGTGTGAGGGGATTTCGGACATAATCTTCCACATAATTTTTCAACGAGCCATTTCGATACAAACGATTATTCGCAAATTTGGTGTCGATCTTTCGCAGCATTCGTACTTTGACACCAGTCATTTTCACAAACTCCTCGACATGCACACCAGCAATGTCTCGCCCTTGCCCTCTTCCAGACTCTAACACGCATTGAGGAAGATAAAGAATTTTTTCGTTGGTCAACCGCCCGGCAATATCATTCAAGGTTAAGAGGCCCGCACAGTCTGAATCCCCACCCAATGTGGCATTCGGAACATGCAAAAATTTGGCTCGGTTCTTTCGAAACATGGTCAAAACTTTATACACACTTCCTGCTGTCACGACTGAATCTCGTTTTTCCAATTCCAAAGAATCAAACAGACTAATAATTCTCCGCCTGTTCAAAAATGCCGTGGCATAGGCTTCAGTATGGATCGTGGTTGAATTCGGCAGACCCGCATCATAGACTTTTTCCGCCTCAACAGGCAGATGCCGTCGTCCTTGCCGCATGAGAGTCTTAGTGGAGTCATTGATACCACCTACGGGCGTTAAACAACCCATCCATAACACGCATTGTTGATTAATTCCTGAAATGGTTTTGGCATCTTCTGACATCGTATGTTGATCGAACGCGTAAAAATTAGCTGCGGAAACGGCAGGCCCATCTAACACTTTCATTAAATGTTTTACCGAAGGGGCATGCGGCATCATTTTTTGTCTATATTTTCCAAGGGTAATAACTGACAACTCGAAATTGATGCGGCCGGGATATTGCTCTACTAAACGATGAATTTTTGGAACATGGACAAATCCGACAGTAAAGAACTGAACGTTCTTATCCGTATATTTCAAAAAATCTTCCAGCCATTCCATGGCCTTGGGATGCAGGAAGAGATCCGTCCATTCCATGAACTCATTCCCACCTAAACACCAAAACTGCAACGGGTCAGTTGGAAGAGAATTGATATAATTCAACATAAACTCCCAATCTTCTTGTGTCGTTTTTGGTGGATCTAACGTTTCCCGATAGGAATGATCTAATTCGTAGCAAAATTCACATTGGACTGGACATTTCTTTCCCAAACTCAGCGGGATCTTCCCACCATCCATTTCCCGTTTCAAGACATCACGGTAGTTCTGAGCAGCAAATAACTTTGGAGCTTCTAAAATGGGAAGTTCACGAGACATGGCAAGCCTAAAAATTCCCCCTCTTCTAAGGTCATGTTCCCAAACAGATTGACATGTCCCCTAAACCTTTGAAAAACTTGAACCGTCTTGCCGATTAAACTTGAAAAGATACAATCCCTGTGACTGACAAAAACCTACCATCAACTCCAGGCCTCGAAGAAGCAATCAATCTCTTGAATCTCACGATACCATTTTCGAAAGAGGTCTTGACTCAACAATATGAAAAAGCCCGGAGGACGTGGCATCCATCACGATATGCAGGCCTCACCAATAATCCAGGGAAATACATGGAAATGTATAAAAAAGGAGAGGCCAAAACAAAAGAGATACATGCCGCCTACCAGCTCCTGTTGACCTATCTAGACACTCAGTAAAAATCCTAGCCGCAGACTCCTTCAAATATCCTACGCTGCTCTGAGACTAGACCAGCTATCTTTCTCGGCAAACAATCTAAGGTGCCGCGTGACTCACGACTCGTGACATTCCTGATTCCTCAGCCCCATCCTTCTCTGCTGGCCCATGCGCAACCGGCCAAGTGACCAGTCCTTGAACGCCATCTGTTCGTGGTTCTTCTTGTCCCGCTTTCAAGGCATAAATTTGGGGGAGAGAGTTACTGCCATATTTTGAAATATACAGAAAGACATGTTCTCGGGCATTCACTCGCACCGCCCACGGCTCAAAGTCTTTTTGGTAAAATTCCTCTGCCATCTTCATGGCATCTAAACAGGTCAACCCACCTGGCTCATTCAACGTATAATAATAGTCCAGCGGCATATCATACTCGTCTTGCTTATGGATTGTGATACCAAATTTTTCAGGATTTCGCACCATCGGGGTATGCCGATACGCCACAAAATAAAACAGCTCAATTGAATGAATATACCGCTTGTTATCTATAAGAAATTGACGAGTTTCTTCGGCCTCATCTTGTGTTTCGCCTGGGAAACCATAGAAAGCCATCACATGATTCCAAATACCCGCTTTGGCTGCTTCCCTCAAATTATTCTCAATCACAGATTTCTTGGCATGTTTATCCATCAATTCCAACACACGCTCATTGGCTGATTCCATTCCATAATAGAGCGTACAGCAACCCGCTTGGACAGCCTGCTTCCATATCTCAGGATCTTGCAACGTCTCCTCGAATCGAATGAGTGTTGTCCATTTAATCTTCACTTCTTCTTGAATCAACAATTGTGTAACTTTTTTCAACAAGGCAGGCGGATAGGATTCATCCGAAAACAGAAAATGTTTCACATCGTACTTTTCTTTCAACGCTTTAATTTCTCGAACCACATCCTGCGCTGGTTTGCCACGATACTGGTCGAAATAACCTTGGCCATGGTCACAAAACGTACAACGGCCCCAATAACAACCTCTTGTCGCTAGATAAGGCAAAATCCGTTCTGGCACAAAATACATATCCAGCGGCAACCCATCAAAATCCGGAAGTGGCAACGCTGTGGTTTTTTCAGTATAAATTTCTTTATTAACAATCACTCGTCCATCGTGTTGCCACATAAGATTAGGGACTTGTTCCCAGGATCGTTCTCCAGCTAAAGCTTCCAGAAGCCAAACCAATGCGTGTTCCCCCTCATAGAGAATGGCTGTATCAAACACTGTCGTAAAAAATTTATCTTGCTTAGGAAGATCCTCTTGCAACCGCGTAATGACATTGCCCCCAACTGTAACATGAATATTGGGGAACTCTGCTTTAATCATCTTGCAAAAGGTCATGCCAGCCAACAATTGCATTTGCGTCCCAATAGAGATACCCACGACCTCTGGTTGTGATTTTTGAATAGCTGGGAGCACTAATTGACGACAAACATCCCTATAGACATTCACGTGTTCATCTTCCAAACTCGCTAATACTTCGGAGGACACACCGGAACGATATCCTAAGTTACTTTCCATGGGATAAAAGACGAGAGAGGCTGGGAAATACGCTGCAGAAATATATTGCATCACATCACGAAAAGTATTCAGGGCGCCTTCCAGTTTTTCCGCTTCATAAAATCCTTCGCCACGGACGATGACTTTGGCTTCTTCAGCTTGCGCAGCCAAATCCATGACATTAATGTCATCTTGAGCACGCAAGCAGGACAACTGCTTCCGGTCCACATCAGATAATTGCTGACGAGCTTCTTTCCCTTCCAACTCTCTGCGCTGCTGATCCATGCGCATTTTCACCCAAATCAAAAAGGTATCGGTGAAAAAAAGATCATACATTTCGATGTTAATATCTTTTTGTATAACTTCATGACCATAAGAACGGAGGACAGAGGTGAGACTGGGTAACGCGAGATAAGGTGCCGTCGGCACCCATTCTGGCGGAAACAGCAGCATCGTTTTAAATGTGCACCGCGACTTGCTAGTCGATGCCAATCCGTCGATGTCAATGAGAGATTCAGGCATGGTTATTCCTTCCTAAAAAATTAAACCGACGCGAGATTTGAGGAAGGGTCTTGCAAGTGTAATTGGAATTGTAAATTAGGTAATTTATTGGAGCCAAAATGCGAAACATAGAGGAAGACATATTCACGAACAAAAATTTTCAAATCCCAGCCGGCATAATGATTTTGTTCGAATTCCTCAAAAACACGTTCAGCATCTTCGATACTCAACCCATTTTTCACGGTAAAATAATAATCCATAGCCAGATCCCATTCGGGATTTTTATAAAAGGTGATGCCAAATTTTTCAGGATTTTTAGCCACCGGTGTATGCCGACTTAAATCAAATGTTCCAAATCCAATGGAATGCACATGTTCCCGATTATTTTCCAAGAATTGGGTCGAAAACTTTGCATCTTCGTAGGTTTCACCAGGGAATCCAAAAAACCCCATGACGTGATTCCACACACCATGACGCGAAGACAGTTCCAGGCTACGTTGAATAATATCTGTTGTCGTGGCCTTATCCATTAATTGCAACACCCGCTCGCTCCCTGACTCATAGCCCATGTGTAAATATTTACATCCCGAATCTTCTGCGTCTTGCCAAACTTGATCATCTAAAAGACTTTTTTCAAAACGAATATGCGTGGTCCATGCAATGTCCAACTTCGCCTCTACTAGTTTTCTGGTGATCTTACGGAAGAGGGCCGGTGGATAGGATTCATCAGTAAAATGAAAGTGACGGGCCTGGTATTTTTTCTTCAGCAACGTCAGTTCATCAAGAATTTGCCAATCTTTTTTGGTGCGGTACCCAGCCGTATATCCTTCTCCGTGATCACAAAACTCACATCGCCCCCAATAACAACCCCGTGTCGCGAGATACGGCAAGATAGGTTCCGGCACAAAATATTTTTCCAGCGACAACCCGTCAAAATCTGGTGGCGGCAACGCGCCCATATTTTCAGCAAAAGTTTCACTATTCACATGAATCCCCTTCTCATCCTTAAAAATGAGATTGGGTACATGCGAGAGTTCCGTCTCATTGGCAATTGCTTCGACCAACCGCAACAAAGCTGTTTCACCCTCGTACACAATGGCACTATCAAACAACGCAAATAATTTAGGGATACTTGGCAACACATCGCGAAACCGCGTGACGGTATTTCCACCAATCGTGACATGAATGTTGGGGAAGTGCTCTTTGATCAGCGCGCAAAACGTCATGGAAGAAAATAATTGTTGCCGGAGAACGATAGAGAAGCCAATCACATCCGGTTGCTCCGCAAGAATCGCAGGTTTCAGAATATGCTCAAACACATCACGATACACATTCACTTGCCTATCGTTTACGGCGTCTAAGACCTCAGTAGACATAAAAAGCTTATACGATAAATCTGTTTCCATCGGCGGCATACAAATTCTCGCAGGGGCATACACCAAAGAAATTGTAGCGGTCACTTCCCGAAACACCGTAATGGCCCACTCCAATTTCTCACTGTCATAAAATTCCGGTGTCCGCACAATTCGTTTGGCCTCTTCCGCTTTTTCGGTGAGTTCTGCAATACGGCTACGAGTACAGTCACACAACGCCAACTGCAGTTCCATTTCAGCATCGGTTAAGCCCCGGTCTCTGGCAACTTTTTTCAAGCGATCTAATTGTTGAGGAACCTTTTTCAGTACCCGTTTCAGAAAATCTCCGCTAAAATACCAATCATACATTTCTAAATTGACATCTTTTTGAACCACTTCATGCCCGGCTGCACGCAGAAAAGCCGTTAATGTCGGAAGACTCAAGTAGGGTTCTGAAGGGTACCAATCTGGAGGAAACACCAACATCACTTTGGCTAGTTTTCCAGGACTACTGATATTCTCTGCTGGGGTAGGTTGACTACGAAGAGGACTTATTAGACCACCTTTGTCGTAATTGATTCTCATCTATAATTCCTAGGTAAAAATATGAGTTATCTCTTATATGAAAATGTCCGAGAAAGCCAACGACGGATCAAATGGTTCCGATAGAAAATAACTCTTTGATTTTCCAATATTTTTTAACGATTCAATTGCCCATTCTAAGTCCACCAAAAATGGATGGTCAAGGGCATTACCAAAATTGCAGCCACAAGAACCATGGCTCGAAATTGACCGAAATGGAACAACAGATTATTATTCATAATCACATATTAAATAGTCCCGCCTAAAAAGCAGACTCCGTCACCCACAACTAGCCAGCTTCCTTTTTCACCCCTAAAAGGATGCGTATGAGGAATTGACCATGAATACGATGACTGTGCCAAATTCGAGAAATTGGATGTCTTACTTGATGGATTCGCTCGTCAACGCTGGAGCCCTGCCAACTGCTGAAGCCTTGGAATACCTGACGGATAACCTGCTTGGCGAACCACCGAATACCAATTTACACCATTCGAAATCCCCCTATGAAGCCATTCAACAGTTCTTACATCGTGTCTATGGGCCTATCGTAGAGGCAGCCTCACGAACGGTAGAGGTTCCTCCTCCAGCCATGATTCATATGTTTACCGACATCAGCCTCATGGGCAAATCAGCAGTCTTGATCGTCTACTATCCTGGGCACAACCAACCCCACAAACTACTCCTACTCGATGCTGCTCCAGCCTGGGATTTAGTCTTTGAAACAACCAACGCATTTAATGAATGGGCCGAAGAACGTTTTGGATGGATTGTGGCAGCCCTTCAATCAGCGAATTATCAGAGCCAACTAGCTAAAGCCGAACGGGAGGACGACCTTCAACCTGTTTTAGTGGAAACCTAACCAGAAACCCTGTTATGGTGGGAAACCATGCCAATTAACGTCCTATCGAAAGACACCCCCCGGGGTCGCGGCCCCGAGCCAACACAAGCGGCCAGTGAAAAACAGAAAGAAAAACTGGACGAAGGGGATAATCAATTAAAAGAAGCCGATCTAGCCGATCAAGAAGCCCAAGCACTTTGGGAATCACAAGAAGTCGGCCACACCAGCTGGTCCGGTCAAGGCGGCGATCGCTACTCCGACCCCAACTAGTAAATTGAATGTAAAAAGTATAAAAAAGGGGTAAGTGAAGGTGTCAGGTACCTTTTTTAGGATCACAGACAATGCATTTGAAAATGCTTGACTCTGACCACCAGGCATGTACACTTAGGAGAATATTGCTTTACAATTTACATACATCAACAATGGAAATTTCGCAAGCAATAACCAGAACAAAAGAAATAGCAAATGAAGCTGCTCAACTCATTCGAACGCAACTAGACTCCACCATCAAAATTTATTGGTTTGGCTCTTGGCCAAAAGGAGAAGCCAGGCCCGGTTCAGATATTGATCTGGCAGTGTCGTCCTCTACCCCTATCCCGTTGGACACAATGGCTTCACTTCGTGACAAACTAAACGACCTTCCCACCCTCTATCACATTGATATTGTGGATTTAGACGCCGTAGGTCCGTTTTTGAAACAAGAAATCCTGACGCATGGAATTCGCTTATGACCTCGCGAATCACAAGCTTAAAAACGGCGCTCAAACGATTAATTGAAGCACTGTCCGCCCCGGAAACGGATCTTAACCGAGATGCCGCAATCCAACGATTTGAATTCTGCTTTGAACTTGCCTGGAAAGTCATTCAAGAAAAAGCTCGAGCAGAAGGGCTAGACTGCTACTCTCCAAAAAGTTGTATCAAGCTTGGCTTTAAAAATCAGTGGGTGCAAGAAGAAACTTCGTGGTTGGTGATGTTGGAAGATCGCAACCGTACCAGCCATACCTATGATGAAATCCTCGCTGCCGCAGTATACTCACGCTTACCCAACTACCTACCGCTTTTTCAAACACTCATCGAGCAGATAGAATAAAAATATCAGATCTCGCGGCTCAAGAAATCCAAACCCTCTGAGAATCAGAAGAAGTCGGCATCATGAGCTAGTCAGAACAAGGTAGCCAGCGCTACTCCGATCCCAACGAATCTTCCAAAACCTGTTTTTCACCTTCGGCACTCCTTTTTCTACAAAAACCTAGGCTCTCACAAATTAAAGAGCATCAGCTCTTCAACAAAAGCTTTTTCCCCTCCACGCCTGACTCTGCTCTTTTTCTTCTTAATCGGAGATTGCTCCTCAGTATAATTAATTGGAGTTAATCATACAAAACATCAACAGATTTCGATGAAGTTATTGAAACTTATAAGATTGCGGTCAATTATCAAGACAAAAATCTTATTACCGCAATTGAAGATTGATAGAGATTGTTTTTAAAAATAGCTCAGAAAACCTAACAGAAAATTCTTGGTTTTGATTCAGTCTTGGTCAAATGACACCGATACTCCAGGGAATGGGTGAGCTGTTTCTCTCAACCGTAGGAGAGTTGAGTGCGTAAACTTTATATTATCCATTTGCTTTTTTTCTGGTTTTTTACACTCGGAATGGGTTTCGACCTTTTTAACGAATCTGAATCAAATAAAAGATCAAGACCGCTGTTTATAAACCACAGAATCCTCGAAGAAAGTCAGTGGTTTGATACTGTGAAACCCTATTGTAATTCCATTGAATACGAGTTCGCTTTCAAATTAAGCCCTCCTCCAAAAGACGATGTCAGTCAGGCATATGCTGCAGCCTGCTATACCTTAGCTGGCGAAAAGAGAAAGGCCGAAGAAAAGATTAATTCCTTTCCTCCCCAAAAACGACCGTGGGCCTCTGGGCTTGTCTATAGAGTCACTGAACATATCACAGATATGAAAAAGAAGGAGTCTACAACACCCTTAGGCAACTAAAGTCTGGTCATTCAATCGGAACCTTGGACATTAAAATGACTAGGCCAGACTATGTGGTAACAGAAAATCAGTATGACCAATCAAGAATCTTTTTTTTCAGCTGGCTCAATACTTAGAGACCGCTACTCCATCGACACTGAAATTGGGAGAGGGGGGTATTCTGTTGTCTATAAAGCACAGGATATGAAGTTAGGAACAACAGTGGCTATCAAATTGATGGTTCCCCCTCCAGTAGCCGCTATTTCAGCCAAAGAACGATTGCGAAGAGAAGTTATCGCACTGCAAAAGCTCCATCACCCCAGCATTCTCCGAATCTATGATTTGTATGAAGAAGGTCCATGGTCATTCATTATTATGGATTATATCGAGGGTGAAAACTTGGAACAGCATATTTCCAAATATGGTCCGCTTACGGAAGAACATACAAAGAAAATTGGTCAACAGATAGCTGAAGGCCTAGCTCTGGCACATCAAGCCAGCATTCTCCACCGAGACGTAAAACCTCAAAACATCATGATCACCCGTGGAGATCAGGCCATCTTAACGGATTTTGGTTCAGCCAAGATCGAAGGGCTCTCGACAGTCACAGCAACGGGCGCGTTTGTAGGCACCTTAGACTACTTAGCTCCTGAAGTTTTTAATGGTGTTCGTGCCGACGCCCGTTCTGACGTCTTTTCTCTTGGAATGAGTTTGTATTTTACATTGGTCGGAAGTTTACCAAAAAGTGATTCAAAGCACTTACCACCAAACCCTCGGGAAGAGGGATTTTCCCCTGGTCAAACGGGTATCAAAATTTCTTCGGAACTCGATCAAATTGTGGCCCGAGCGACTATGGCCGAACCTAGTCGGCGATTCCATACAATTGAGGAGATGGCAAAGACTTTAGCGGGAGAGTCTCTGTCCTCAACACGAGCACCCCAATCCCAATTAAAATTTTGCTTGCGGTGTGGAGGTCAGGACCTTTTAGACTTAACTGTTTGTCCTTCATGTCGAAGTCAAACAGGAAATGAAGACACATGCATTTTTATCGAAGAAGAGCTTGGGGAAGACTCCAAAAAGCATGTTCGTAACATCTTGAAACAAATCACAGGGCTCCATCACTTCTCTACAAACCTAACAGATACCATTAAAGGAACAAAAACACTACTACGTGTGACAAAAGACGCTGCACCAGGAATTGTAGCAAAACTCCGAAGCAAACAAATACCAGTTTATTCCATCCCGTTTAAAAAAACATTTTCAAAAGTGCCCTTTCTGCTTCGAGTGATTGTATTGGCAAACTTTTCCATCGCATTGTGGGCAGGCCTTAAGTATTCAATAGGAATACTTATTCCCTATTGGTTTCTCTACATTACAACAAAAAACACAATTTTTACGCCCTTAATACGGCCAAATGTAAGAGCCCTTAACTTACCTCCTGATGTAGAAGCTTCCATACTCAAAACTTTTGCTATCCTCCCAGCCGGCCCAACCAGAGATCTCTTTGCCGAGATTGCCCGCACGGGATCAGGGCTTTACGACGTTGCAAAAAAAGATTCATTTGACCCTCTATTGGGACAAAAAATTTGTTCCTCCTTAAGCTTATCTGGTGAAGTGGCAACAACACTATCTCAATTAGATCAGAACATCATCGCGCTTTCGAAACAGGTACATGCCAATCCATCACAAGAATCAATCACGAAAATATTAGGGAAGACAGAAGCACATCGAGATAAGTTAGTCCAAAAATTATTGGAACTCTTATCAGCTATAGCTACCATAAATATTAATCGAGAGAGCTATTGTGATTCGGCTATAAGTGAACTAGATTGCATCACAAAAGAATTAGAAGAAGATAGCAGAATTCAGGTAGAAGCAGAAAGAGAGGTTAGAGAATACTTAGAATCTAATACAACAAGGGAGGAATCATTATGCGAAGTATAGCTAAAAGATTACTGAATGTAGTGAAAGGAAAGAGTCATGCAGTTTTAGATAAGATGGAAAAACCAGAGGAGCAACTGGTTGTCTTCCTTGAAGATCTTAACAATTCGGTAATGAAATTACAGAAAGGTGTTACAGCCGCTGTAGCTGATGAAAAAAAATTAAAACTTCAGCTCGATCAAACTATCAAAACAACCAATGAATGGGAACAGAAAGCCATCCTTGCGTTACAGAATGGCGATGAAGACCTTGCTCGAGAAGCCCTGTTAAGAAAAGAAACTGCTGAAACCCAAGCAAAAACTCTCCACAAGGATTGGATCGCTCAAAAGGAGGCAGCAGGAAAACTTAAAAATAACTTAAAACAGGCTAAGAATCGCGTTGATGAAGCAAAAAGAAATTACACCTTACTTTCAGCAAAGTATCAATCCGCCAAGACCAATAAAGAAATGACTGACACATTCTCTTCACTGAACGAGGAATCTCCACTCCATTTAATGGACGAGCTCAATGATAAAATCTTACAGCTTGAAGCTGAAACAGATGCAAATATGGAGTTAATGGGGGACGAAATCGATGGAGACCTGGAAGAAAAATTCACTCAACTAGAAAATGCACACCGTGGAGATAAGGCATTAGCAGAACTTAAAGCTAAGCTTGCGTCCTCAATGGAGAATCAAGCAAGTACAAAGTAGATACCCACGGGCTTACGCCACGTGGTCCTCCGCGCTAGCTTTGATAGAAACATTCAACGATACGGATCTTTTGAACAATTTCTGTGTCCTCTTAGCATAGAAGAAAATCCTAGTGGGATGGTACTCCCCGGACTTATTGTCTGGCAGATGAAGTCTTGACTTACACAGATAATTTCCATGATTTCACACTCACACCATAATGCTTTGAACTTCTCAAAGTAATAATTGAGTGCTTTGCTCCCATGTCATTCTCCTCAAATGAAACTATCCCTTCTCTCCGAATTAAAAATGTTTTCCATGAAGCCTTTCGATTCCTTTTCACGCAACCACCCCAATTCTGGATAGGATGCAGTTCCCTCGTAGCTATTTTCACATCCTTCAATTTATTCGAAAACTATGCGCAACATCTTCAAGATCCTCCAAAAACCACCAGACAAATAGTCACTTTTCTCACTTCCTTCTTGTGGCTTATAAAAATACTCTTGTTTTGTCGCCTAGCTATTGTCTGTCATCGAATTATCATCTTGAGGGAGACCATTGAACACTGGCTTGATTTTTACCATTGGAGTACCAGAGAAAAAGAATTTGCGATCCGGGCAACCTTACTATACATAGCCCTAAATATCATAGCCGGCATTCAGCCAGCTTTCCCAATGTTAGGACTAATTTCTATCATGAAGTTGCTCAACCTTGATACATTAGTCATTCATGATGTAGACAATTTTCATTTTCGAATCATTGGTTCCTATATCTATTTACTCTCCATTTATCCAATTTGTCGTATTAGCTTAATACTCCCGAGCCTTGCTGCTGATGATAGCCTATCAACTTCCTGGGTATGGGATCTTTCACAAGGAAATGGTTGGCGCCTTACCCACTTAACAGGAATCATTCCTTGTATATTTTTCTTATGCGATCATCCAAAAAACAACATCTGGGGGATGTTCCCCTCCTTGCCATTAAATATTCAGTTTTTCATTGAAAATACATGGATAGGTTTCTTGGGATTATTCCATTTCACCTTACTCTCCATAACCTACCAAAGGTTGATCTCTCACGAGAGATCACGCAATATTCCTACCTCGTCGCCTATGACTTAACACACTAAATGGCATAGAATGTCTCTAAATATTTCCAAAAATTTCTTAGGCTGTACCTGGATCATACCCAAGGTTTGGCGAGAGCCAGCGTTCCACTTCTGAGACTTCCATATTTTTTCGTTTGGCATAGTCTTGGATTTGATCTTGCTGCAATTTTCCCACGGAAAAATATTTGGCTTGGGGATGGGCGAAATAGAAACCACTGACTGACGCGGCTGGATACATAGCATACGATTCGGTCAGTGTGATGCCAGTATTCTTTTCAACCTCGAGCCATTCAAACAGATGGTGTTTCTCAGTATGATCCGGACAGGCTGGATAGCCTGGAGCTGGACGAATACCACGATATTTTTCTTGTATGAGTTCTTCATTCGTTAACTTTTCGTCCCGCCCAAAGCCCCATATTTTTCTGACTTCCCGATGCAACCATTCAGCAAAGGCCTCAGCTAAACGATCGGCCAGAGCTTTCGCCATAATGGAATGGTAGTCATCGTGATCTTTCTCAAACCGCTGACATAGAGCTTCAATACCGATACCTGCCGTGACAGCAAAACCTCCAATATAGTCAGCCTTTCCACTGGACTGCGGAGCAATGAAATCCGCTAATGCGTAGTTTGGATTTCCTTGTGGCTTTTCAATTTGTTGCCGCAACGTATGAAAAACCGACAAGCCTTTCGAACGAGTCTCATTCTCATAGATCGTAATATCATCGCCTTGGCTATTGGCAGAAAATAGTCCATAGACACCTTTTGCCGTGAGGAGCTTGCTGTCAATAATTTCTTGCAACAATTTTTGAGCATCGTCAAACAATTCTTTGGCTTTTGGGCCTACGACTGGATCTTCGAAAATTTTAGGATATTTCCCGCGCAGCTCCCATGCATGAAAAAACGGCGACCAATCAATAACGGGAACGAAAGTTTCCAGCGAGATATCTTCAAGAACTCTCGTGCCAAGGACAGTCGGCTTGGCCAAGTCAGTTGCTTCCCAATCAATCGCCGCACGATTTTTTCTGGCGTCTTCCAGAGAAACAAGTTTCTTGACTGTCGTTTTCGATTCATAGGCCTCCCGAGTTTTCTGTTGTTTGTCTTGAATGTCTTGGACAAAAGCGGTTTTATCATCCGGGCTCATCAACTTACGCACAACATTCACTGCCAGGGAAGCATCTAATACATGCACCACCGGACTGGTATAACCCGGTGCAATTTTCACAGCGGTATGCGCCTTACTGGTCGTGGCCCCACCAATGAGCAAAGGAACAGAAAACCCTTCTCGGGCCATTTCCCGTGCGTTATGGACCATCTCATCCAACGATGGCGTGATCAACCCACTGAGGCCAATAATATCGACGTTTTCCTCTCGCGCCCTTTGGAGTATTTGATCGCATGGGATCATCACGCCCAGGTCAATAATTTCATAGTTATTACAAGCCAGAACGACCCCGACGATATTTTTCCCAATGTCATGAACATCACCTTTGACCGTTGCTAATAGAACCTTCCCTTGACTCTGACTCGCACCTGCACTTTTTTCGGCCTCCATAAACGGCAATAAATAGGCCACCGCTTTTTTCATGACCCTGGCGCTCTTGACGACCTGTGGCAAAAACATTTTTCCCGCACCAAACAGCTCTCCCACAACATTCATCCCATCCATAAGCGGCCCTTCAATTACATCTAATGGCTTCGGGAGTTTCTGCCGGGCTTCTTCAACATCATCATCAATAAACTCTACGATACCTTTGATCAACGCATGCGAGAGCCGTTCTTCAACTGTTCCTTTTCGCCAGGCATCATCTTTCACGACGGTCTTGCCCTGCTGTTTCACCGTTTCGGCAAAGGCCACCAATTCTTCCGTGGCCTCAGGTCGACGATTGAGCAAGACGTCTTCTACTAACGTGAGCAAATCTTTAGGAATTTCTTCGTACACCCCCAACTGACCTGCATTCACAATCCCCATATCCAATCCAGCCTTAATGGCATGATAGAGAAACGCGGAATGCATGGCCTCCCGCACCACATTATTTCCTCTAAACGAAAAAGAAATATTGCTCACTCCCCCACTGACTTTGCAGAACGGTAAGGTGGCCTTAATTTGCCGTGTCGCTTCAATGAAATTCACCGCGTAGGCATTGTGTTCTTCCATCCCAGTTGCCACCGTCAAAATATTGGGATCAAAAATAATATCTTCTGGCGGAAAATCTAATTTGTCGGTCAGCAATCGATACGCGCGGGTACAAATTTCGACTTTTCGTTCGAGGGTATCAGCTTGACCCGTTTCATCAAACGCCATAATAACCGTCGCAGCGCCATAGCGTTGAATCAGCCGAGCCTGTTCAAGGAATTTTTCCTCTCCTTCTTTCAGACTGATGGAATTCACAACACCTTTTCCTTGAATACATTTCAGCCCAGCTTCTATCACCGACCACTTGGAGCTATCAATCATAATGGGTACTCGCGCGATATCCGGCTCTGACCCGATGAGATGCAAAAATTCCACCATAGCTTTTTCCGAATCCAGGAGGCCTTCATCCATGTTTACATCGATGATTTGTGCGCCCCCTTCTACTTGCTGCCGAGCTACGGTTAACGCCTCTTCTAAATTTCCGCCAAGAATAAGCTTGGCAAACTTTGGCGAGCCCGTCACATTGGTACGTTCCCCAATATTGACGAAATTGGCTTCCGGGCGAATAGACACGGGTTCTAATCCACTCAGGCGAGTGATGCGCGGCACATGCGTTTTCTTGTGTGGCGCGCAATCTTTGACCCCTTCGGCAATGGCTTGAATATGATCTGGTGTGCTGCCGCAACAACCACCAACAATATTCACCCACCCCTGGCTGGCAAAATCTCGAAGGTCCGCGCCCATTCGTTCTGGGGTTTCATCAAACCCGCCAAATGCATTCGGTAACCCCGCATTGGGATAACAACTAATGTAGACCGGCGCCACATTGGAGAGTTCCGCGATATAAGGACGCATTTGTTTGGCCCCTAACGCACAATTAATTCCCATACTCAGAAGCTTGGCATGAGAAATGGAATTCCAAAATGCCTCAATAAGCTGACCAGATAACGTCCGTCCGCTTAAGTCCGTAATCGTCACTGATGCCATGATTGGGATCTCGCGATGAATTTCTTCGCAGTATTGAGCAATCGCGAAAAACGCCGCTTTGGCATTCAACGTGTCGAAGATAGTTTCAACCATCAGCAAGTCAACTCCACCCTCCACCAAGCCTCGGACTTGTTCGTAATAGGCTTGAGATAAATCATCAAACGTGACCGCACGAAATGCCGGGTTATTGACATCCGGAGACATCGACGCTGTTCGATTAGTAGGACCTAGGGCCCCCGCCACAAAACAGTGTCTGCCTGGCTGCTCCGCTATCACTCTCGCCACCGCCCGCTTAGCAACTTGAGCCCCAGCCACATTTAATTCATGCGTTAATGCTTCCATTTGATAATCGGCCATTGAAATGGCATTGGAGTTGAAGGTATTGGTCTCAATGATATCGGCACCGGCCTGAAGGTATTGCACATGAATATCTTCAATAATCTTTGGCTGGGTCAGCACTAACAGATCGTTATTGCCTTTCACGTCACAGCCATGATCGGCATATTGCGTTCCTCGAAAACCAGCTTCTTCTAATTTATGGTTTTGAATCATCGTCCCCATCGCGCCATCCAGCACCAGGATTCGATTATTTAAAAGTCCTTCTAACTGATCAATCATTCCCATTCTCCCATCATATTCAATAGCTACATATTCTGTTAATCACGTTCAACTTCTCTGTCTCTCGCCAGCAATTGCCTTTCTTGACTTCGAGGATTTTCAACCAATAGGATGAAACATTGTTCACTTCAATGTAGGTTGTGTGATGCTAAAGCTTCATACTCTTTACCGCAAACCATCCTCAGTCCTCTCGATTTGCATCCTTGTCCTCCTACTCTGCACCCCAATTCTTGAAAGCTCTCCTTCTCTTACCTGGGCCAACCCATATTTCGAAGATGGATTTTTAGGGCTCACACAAGAAGAATTACGCACCCAATTAGGAACGCCCATGGCGGTGCGCTCACGAAAAGCTGCATTGCGGGTCTTTAGTTACTATACTTTTAAAGATTGGCAGAAATATTTCAAAAACCTCGTATCCCCGGAAAATGGGGAAGATGTGTATACCTACACACGCAATGGTGTTCAGGTTCGTTACTCCTTTACTTATATCCCCGACCGTAATGAAGGCAAAGACTTTCCGACATTATATGTGCAACGCTGTGAAATTGAATTTACTCCAGCAGCTCCATTAGATACCATTCAATCTCTCGTACCTGAATTTTTGCCCCCTTCGGAACAAACAGCTCCTGCGTTTCGATCCAATTTATGGGTATTAGTGTTTAAAGGTCCCCCCTCACCTGAAGCCTCCTTTATCGTGAGAGAGCGTGATAAGGAAAAGTTATCCTGGTCTTTAGCCTACCAAATGTATGCACTTAATGGGATTCCCGCTAATCTTTCCAGCAAGACTCCCATTGATCGATTGGAAATCGGAACCCAAAGTCTCCAACTTGTTCAACATCAACAACGATTAACTCACGAACCTATCGTGAACCCTTTTTCCACGGAATTTCGACAACAACCCGTAAAGGCTCCACAGAAAAAACCTATTCCCCGGCCTGAATATGAGGATTGAAATATCATAGTTTAAAAATGGGCTTCATCACATTAGAGAAATCGAAGGTCACGCTCTTCTCCTATGGACAGATACCCTTCGCCCCATTGCTCGTTATCATAAAGATTCCATTCTCCTGTATGATCTTCTGGCTTTAAACGAATTCCCCAATTTCCACCAAAGATAATATAAGTCGTTCCCGCCCCAGAATCATCTACTTTCTGAGCATAGGCCGGACACAGTGGTTGCTCAGGATCATCACACCATCCAGTAACTTGACACCATTCCCCCCTTGATAGTCGTTCATACGACTTGATATGCGTTAGAAGCCGAGGAGGCTCGAGTTCGTTAAACCGGACGAAGTATGACCCGTCAAAATTTGGATTATTTTCAACTTCAAGAAACATAGAAATGCTCCCTTGACCCATTTTCAAAAGCACTGATAGAGTGCGTTCTAGTCAATAAAATCAGAATTTTTAGAAGGCACATCTCAATCTCTATCAATACAATAGCTTAGCAAGTTAGACTCAATGAATTCTCAACTATCTCAAGACCAGGTCTCACGTGTTATCCCCACTCCCTGGATTTGCCGACGCCCAGTACGAATTGTTCTCTATTCCCTCCTAGGTGCGTTTGCCCTATGGATGCTGGGTTGGGGGATTATTCCCCGATATCTAGACCCTACTGGCGAACAACATGTTCAAGACAAAACCGTTATGGCCGGAATGACGCGGGAACAGGTGATGAAAGCTTGGGGATCCCCCTATCAAATGAATGTCAGCTATACCGATAAGGGGATACGTCGTGAAGAATGGGTGTATGAGGACTGGATCGACACCAGCACAATCAAACACCGGTATTTATATTTTGAGGAAGGAAAACTGTTAGGGGGGTGGTACTAATCTTCCTCAGCATCCCTAGCTTCCTATGCTTCCCTTCACATTCTCCATTTTACCTACTGTTTTTTAAGGAGTTTCTGTAATTTGGACCCGACGCCCCTTGCCAGAACCACCCGAAATAATCAACACTCGTTTCCATTCTCTCACTTGATAGACAGCCCAGGCATTGGCTTCCCCCTTATAATAGGCTTCTGGATCTTCTCCCTTCGCACTCAAATATGTGGGTTCCATAAAGCCCTCATCCATCACGTATTCCATAAGATTATCAGTTGTTAGACCTTCTCCTTTTAAAGTCACATCGGCCAGCAGTTCCAAAATACTCTCAGGATCTGCGATACTCACTGGGTTCATAGTTACAGACTCCCTCAATATGTGATATTCTATTGGTAATACTATTTCACCATGTTATATCGAATAAGTAAGCAGGAACAACCCGCCACAATTAAAAAATTCCATTCCCTTAACCTTTAACAGCGCATACATGTTTAACACCATGACTCCTGAACAATTTCGTGATCGCATTTTTGATATCCTCCGCAGAAAGCAGCATTGGTCGACCTCGTTTTTTGAAAGTAGCACAATCACGAAAAAACAATTAAACATTTATTTTCATCAAGAGTATGTCGTCTACATCCGTGACTTCTCAATTCTGCTGGCACAAATACTTGGGAAAAATCCTCCATGGGAAGCTCGACGTAGACTGGCCACGATCATATACGAAGAAGAGACCGGAGGATTTTCTTTAGGTCAGCCTTACCAGGAACTCTTTCTACAAATGATGAAAGGCCTTGGATTTAACAGAGCCGGATTTCGAGATGTCCAATTACTGGCTCCCAGTCGAGGATATCGAGAATGGCTTAATAACATCTGTCAGGAAGACGACTGGACGTTAGGCGCAGCGGCTCTCACTATTTTTATTAAGGGCACCTCCGGAGACCCAGAAGAAGTACTTTATCCCAAAGCTGCTCAAAACCAAGCCGAAATTGAAGACATCATTAAAAAATCTTGTCTATTTCAACATCATGGTCTCACACCCGAGTCCATGGACTATATTCGCGCGCAACACATGTTTACTCCTGGATCTAGAAAAGTTATTTACGATATGATTATCCATCATGCCACTGAAACGGCCCAACAACATCGAATTCTCTCGCGATTAGAAGAATCCTTAACTTTATGGGGACGGTATCAAGATGGAATTGCTAGAGCATGTGGTATTCGACAAAAATAAGCAGGTCTTCCACATCCTGCGTCTCTTGGACTAGACAAACTCCACACATTCAACTTCAGGATTAACTGCACGCAATCTTTTCATTTGGGCACCATACTTTCTCCAAAGCAAAAAAAGTCCTACCTTTTCCTAATTTTTTGGGGAGTGCTTGTCCCTTTTTCATTCATCACACTTCAATGTTCCTGGGCACCTGAAATCCAAACACTCATTCATACTGATGCCGAAGGAACAATCGCTTTAGAAACATTTAGCAATTTCACAATCAAACCTCAGCACCCCCATGTTTTTTCAGAAGCACTCATCAAACAGATTTTACAAGGCATCACTCAAATCCAAGAACGAGGCGTTCTTCAAGAACTCTTGATTTCTACCCCCAAACCATCTCAAGTTTTTACTCAAGCAGGCATCGACTTTCTCACCCCTCACCTTGTCGAGGCAATTTCAAAAGCTACACCAGAAGAAATAATCACATTTCAAGGTCTCAGGAATCCAAGAGAGCAAAGACCCCTATCTGGAAAAATTGCTATCTTTTCCTCAACTATTTTTTTCCTTACGTTACACAACACCAGAAATTATATGGACAATGCTTCAAAAACCTCATCCTCTACAGAAAAACTTCTAAAAAGAGCACGTCTCTCTTTTTCCCGGACACAATCAATACTACAAGGGAAGGATGGGAATGCCTTTATGAAAATCTCACCTCATGAAACATGGATTGCCATTGACTATGGTTCACTTGTCCCTCCGAAAGAAAACGTGCATACACGAGAGGAGAAAGGTCCGAACTCAGCCCTTCCAACAAACAAGCCCGAAGCAATCCAACCAAACTTAAATGTTCTTCAAGAAGAACTAAGAGACTTACGAAAAAAGCTTGAGGTACAAGAAAAGGAAATTCAGCGCCTCCAAAACACCACTACGCAATAAGATGAGTCAAGCCCAAAGTTAGTTGGAATGCGTCACGGCTCCCAGGTTAATATTATGCGACCTTCCGAGTCGTGGTCATCTCCAAGCGCAGTTCCCGTTTCAGTGCCTCGCGTAACTGCGGCAGATGTTGATAGCCTTTCACTTTGCGCAGTCGTGGCTCGATATCTAACAGCGCAGTGGCCAACCATCGCTGCCGTTGATTTGAGTTCGTCCAGCGATCGACCTTCGCACACCGCTCTTCCACCAAGGCATTGATCGACTCCAGGCAATTCGTCGTTTTGAAGGAGAGGCCGAGGCATGCAAACATGCCCAACCGATGCACGGTCAACGTTTCCTCCAACCCTTCGGCCAAGCTCCGCGCCGCGGATTGGTTCCGAGTCTCGAGTTCCTGCTGCAGGCGACCGAGCGCGGTCTTGGCTTCCGTATACGTTGGACGCTGATACGCGCGTTGAAGCCGTCGTCGCCAGGCCACCTGTTCGCCTTTGGGTAGATGGCGCACAACATTCTCGCGCTTATGCCACTGACAGCGTTGCACTAAGGCGGTCGAGCCCCACGCTTGGCGTACGGCCGCGCGCAACCCTTTGCCGCCATCAATGATCACCAAGAGACCCTGGGAA
This sequence comes from Nitrospirales bacterium, assembly GCA_965223635.1. Lineage (GTDB taxonomy): Bacteria > Nitrospirota > Nitrospiria > Nitrospirales > UBA8639 > Nitrospira_E. The sequence goes on along the minus strand of OZ245007.1, from coordinate 18,547 downwards.
TCGTCGAGGCCCCGTTCCTCCAAGGAGCGGAGGAACGGCGTCAAAACGGTCTCGTTTTCTGTCCCCGTTTCCACAAACCCCAGCACGTGTTTCTCCCCCGTGAGGGTAATCCCCACGGCAATGCCCATCGTCATGTCGGCAAACATCTTGCCATCGAGAAAGACGGCCACTAGATCTAGCTCACGGAGATCACGCTCTTGCAACGCCTTCAGTTGCTTGGCACTCGCCTGCACAAAGGTTCTCGATACGGTCGAACTGGACAGGCCAATCGCGCCGGGGACCGCTTCGGCTGCGGCTTCATAATTCCGACACGAAATGCCATACAGCACTCGCTTGAGGAGCAAGTCATCCAACTGGCCAGTCCCTTGGTAACGATCAATCGTCTGTAATGAGATCTCCCCACCCTGTTGGTGTTGAACACGAGGGATGCGTAGGCGATGCCGTTGCCCCGCCAGCTGTACGCTCCCCGGATTGCTGCCATGACGCCGGCCAGGAAGAGCAGCGGCTTTTCGCGCATAGCGGGCCCCAGCCAAGGCACACACCTCGTTCTCCAAGATCTCGTGCAGATGCATGAGTCCCAAGGGGATCAGGTTCCGAATACATTCCAGCTTACTGTCCACATCAAAGGCTTCATAGTGGTGCGGCCCGAAGACCTGGGCCGTTCCCAACAGTTTCCTCTTCTTGCTTCTGTTCGCAGCGTTCGTAATACTGCTCATGTCGTGGCTCCTTTCATGACGCGCGGACGATGGTTGTTCTTGGTCGAACGCCATCTCAGCACAGTGAAGGGAGCCGCTTCAAATTCCAACTAGACTTAGCACACATTCAATAAGATTCCAAAGGAGGCTTAGAAATCGATCTTCATAATTTTCTCTATGACTGGAAAATCAGCAGGCGGAAATTCATACAAGGGCAATTGCTGTTTTGGAACCCATGCCAATTCTAGGCATTCTAGAACTTTTGGAATCCCTGCCAAAATTGCACAGGTAAAAAAATGTAATTCAACTACTTGTTCAGGATATTGATAATACAACGTACATAAAGGCTTCAAATGAGTTACCTCAATATCAATTTCTTCTTTTAATTCTCTTCGCAGACAATTCTCTATGCTTTCACCTTTTTCTTGTTTCCCCCCTGGAAATTCCCACAATCCACCCTGATGGACATCATGCCTTCTTCTGGTTAAAAGGATTTTTCCCTTTTGGCAAATAATTCCCGCTGCCACAACCACCAACGGGAGTTCCTGAACAGGTTGGTTATTCATGAGAGGAAACGGTCTGACAAATATCCCGCATTGGACAAAGTAAACAGAATGGTTTTCGAGCCGTGCAGACCATAGCGCCAAAATCCATTAAAGCTTGATTGAAATCATACCCTTTCCCCTTCGGAAGCAGTTTTTCTGAGAGCGCCCACAATAGAGCTTTTTGTTTTTTGGGATCGCCTTTTCCGATAAAAATCCTGTGTAAGACTCGACTAACATTAGTATCAAGAATTGCAGCATCTTTCTGAAATGCAAAGGACTGAATGGCTCCTGCGGTATACCGGCCAATACCTTTCATCGACAAAAGTTCTTCTTCCTCACTCGGAATATGCCCTCCATACCGTTCCATTGTTTCGCAGGCAATACTATGAAGGCGATAGGGCCGAATATTATAACCTAATGGAGACCAAGTCTTACGAACCTCCTCAGGCTTTGCTTCGGCAAGATCTCGTACAGTCGGATATTTCTCCAAAAATTCATGAAACTTTGGAATAACTCGATCAACTTGTGTCTGCTGCAACATCACCTCAGACACCAAAATTTTATAAGGATCCTCTGTCCGTCTCCATGGCAAGTCGCGCCCAGATTCGTCATACCATTTCAACAATCGTCTCTGAAATTTCCGCTTGTTTGAAAGAGGAATATTTTTGATCTCAGGCGTGGAGCCTTTGGACTTTTTCCGACTTTTCGATTTTCCCGAAGTTCCCATATTAACTATCTTTTCCAACCTCTTCATGGCAATGATTTGATGAAGAAACCCTCATTTTTTTATTACTCTACTAATCTGCGTTGCCACTTGCGAGATGTTTAGGTGAGCCTCAGACGCCATCTAAACAGCCTCATGTTTTATTCCTTGGGAAACCTCCACCGTTTTACCATGACACAGCTACTGGTTCATTAAGAACCTTTTTAAATGCATTCTCACAACTAGGTAAAGACTACTAGACAGTTCTATTTCTTTCGGTTAGAGTATCTTTTCTAATGCAGCTTCATACTTTCCTTTCCCATGTTTTCTATCCTTCTCGCGTTTCTTTTACAAATTCCTCATAGAAGCCCAAGCTGCGATACGAATCGTTGAAAGTAGATCACACACTCTAACCCTTAATACACCGGGGCCTTTGTCCTATTATATGGACGAAATCCGGCTTTCTCTTTTTCTCTTTGTTGTTTCCTCAAGTAGGGAAAGGCCCATTGCCACTCTCACGAATATCCGTTCCTTAAAAATCTGCAACTTCCATTTCTCTCTGACCACATTAGGTTGGCCATCACTCGCTAGTAGTCTTTTTATTAACCATCCAGGAGGTGTCACATGTCCATCAAAACCGCTTCTCTCCCCCAATTGTCCCCGACCAAAGCCCCACAAATTCAAACGCTTGTTCAAACAACCACTAGCTTTATTCGCTCTTTAATGCAAAAGGGCGGACCAGATCAGAGCGATTACTCCACTTTGAACATTCTCTTTCAGCAATTTTCCCAACCCTCATTGCAAGCCAACCTTTCGACTGAACAATTTGCTTCTATTCATGATTCCTTCGGCCCCGCACTTTCCCCAGAAACAATTCAAGGATGGGCATTTCAGCAACCTTTGGGTTACGCCGGAGACTTCAAAGTAATTGAAAAAATTTATAATCTTGAACGATCACCTGTGCCCCATCTCCAGAAATGGGATGATTATTTTCATGCTCAAAAAGCCCCAAAAGCCGTGAGAAATCGATTATCTTTTTTCTTAAACCAGTTATGGAAAACAAAATCAGAAAACCCGTCAGCGACACACGTCTTAAATGTCGCGTCGGGCCCTGGTCGCGATATGTTTGAAGCCTTAAGAGTGTTAGGAACTTCAGACTTAAGAATCGATTGTCTCGATCAGGATCTTCAGGCAATAGAATTTGCGAAAACATTGTGCCGTGACTTCCTTAACATTATCAACTTCACGCATAAAAATATTTTCAGATTTTCCACGAGCAAGACCTACCATTTAATTTGGTCCGCAGGGCTATTTGATTATTTCAATGATAATCTCTTTAAACGCACCATTCGAAAACTCTCCAAAAATCTTAAACCAAATGGGAAAATGGTAATTGGGAACTTTTCACCAGAAAATCCTACTCGAGGCTATATGGAATTATGTAATTGGAAGTTAGTTCATCGCAGCAAACAACAGCTTCAGGAGCTCGCCCAAGAATGTGGATTTCAAGATCACCAGATCAGTGTGGAACAAGAACCGGAAGGAATTAATCTCTTCCTCGTTCTTTCCAATTAGGAAGACAATGATTTCGCCTAAATCAGATCGAGAGTAATATTGGTAGTCTGAGATAATTTTTTCATGAGGCTACGACTGTGGAAGCAAGTATAATGTAGGAATGAAATCTTATAGCCAATGTGTGGCCACCCTCACGAAACAGGTTCTTGCAAAACAGACTTAAGCACGACACTAAGATCTACAAGATTGAAAGGCTTTGCAACTCTTCCCTTAAACCCATAAGCCTCATAATTAGCTAATACGGGGTCATTGGAATAACCACTGACAACGATAGCGCGGACCTGAGGATCTAAAAGAAGTAATTGACTTATCACATCCTTCCCACCCAAACCACCAGGAATGGTTAAATCTAAAATAACGCCAGAAAACGGTTCTTCAGTCTGTTGAGCTTGCCTAAATAATTGTATGGCTTCTTCTCCGTTATGAGCTGATTCAAATTGATACCCGCAAATTTCAACCATTTCTCCAAGAACCTTCCGGATTTGACTTTCGTCATCCATAATCAGAATCTTCCCCTGTCCAAACTTTACATCAGAATTAAAAGATGGATCCAAGGCATTCTTTGAAGGCATAGCTGGCAACAAAAATGAAAAGGTACTACCCTTCCCAACTTGAGATTCTGCTGCTAACATACCTCCATGACTTTTGATAATGGAATAGGATGTGGCTAATCCCAAGCCCGACCCGGTTGATTTGGTCGTAAAATATGGGTCAAAAATCTTGGACAGGTTTTCTTTTGGTATTCCAACGCCTTGATCCAGAATCCCTACTCGTACCCATCGAGTAGATACACTTTCCAATATGGGCTTGAAAGGAAGAAATGCAACAGCTTCCTGCCCAATATTATGAGCTTGGATAATGCATTCACCTCCTTGTTCCATTGCCTGCCGTGCATTAATCACCAAATTATGAATCACCTGACTAATCTGGCCAACATCAATATCAACATCCCACAAGTCCGGAGATATTTGAAACACAGATTTGACTGTTGACCCAGCTAATACTAGACGAACATTTTCTTCTAACATTTGCTTCAACGCCACCGGTTTCTTAACTGGAACACCCCCTTTAGAAAATGTCAGCAGTTGCCGCGCAATGTCTTGTGCTCTTAAGGAGGCTTTTTCTGCTTCATCTATTTTCGGAAATAAGGAATGGTTAGGCTTCAAGCCATATTTGGCCAATGATAATTGACCAATTATGGCGGTCAGCAGATTATTAAAATCATGAGCAAGCCCCCCAGCTAATAACCCCAAGGATTCTAATTTTGCCGAACGGATATGATCTTCTTCCAATTTCTTGCGTCCTGTGACATCTTGTGCAAGACCCATAATCCGAGTCGCTTCCCCAACCGGTTCTTTTAATGGAAAAGTTCGATTATGAATCCAGCGAATTTCCTTATTTTTCGCAATGATTCGGTACTCCATGTCACAACTTTTCTGATCAATTCGCTTCAAAAAAATATTTTCCACCCTTGCACGATCGTCTTGATATACCACAGTGAGCCACTCCAATGGATTAGCTAATAGTTTTCCTGCATCAGCTCCCCACAGACGCTCATAGGCCGGACTCACATACACCATACGTTGTAGCTTGATATCCCAAATCCAAAAAACGCTGTCGATCGTTTCAGCTAATTGTAAAAGTTTTTCGTCACTTTCTTTATAGGCTCGCTCAGCTGTCCGAGCATCTGTCACATCCCGCCAAATTAACAACACCGTAGCAACATCCTTCTGTGCATCTGCCTCGGGGATAAAACGCACTTCGAATATTTTTATTCCGTGTGACGTTGGCAGTGAAATCTCAAGTAATTCAGGATGGCCCGATTCGAAAACCCTTTGAATTTTTTCTTCAAATAGTTCTGAAACAGTCAAGGATAAACCCAACTCGCTCAGCCGCTTTCCTAAATATTGCTCTGGAGGAATTGGAGTAAAATTCTCCCACCATCTATTGAGATACAAGATTCTTCTTTTACGATCCATTCGCCCAACAATATCTGGAAAATTGTTCGTTAATGATTGTAATTCCTGATCCCAGCGCCGCAATTCATCTTGAACCCCTTGATAATTGGGGATCTCCATTAACACTCCCTCACACATATTTCCTTTTCCCCGATCGTCACGTAACATTACGCTATGCTCTTGAACCCAAATCACGCGATTGTTATCTCTTAGAATCCTATATTCCAGAGAGATCACTGCAGGGCTGCCCGAAGGAAGAGAACACGCACGTAAAAATTTATTACGGTCTTCAGGGTGTATTTGACAGAAAAAGGTTCGCGCATCAACCAACAAATCTTTATGCGTTAAACCAAGAAGAACCTGGACATAAGGCGTGACAAGTTGAAATTTTCGTTCTACTCCATTTTGAAAACAACGAAAAAATCCTACTGGAACATGTTCATAAAATGAATTACCAGTTTGCAAGGAAATATCCATACTACAACAACTTCAGCATCATTATATTGAAATTAACCCAATTCAGGGTTTTCTCTATTCTCTAGGAGAATAGAGAGTCCGATTCGGAATAGGCTTTACGTGGAGAGGAAGGAGGAGACGAAAAAGGAGAAGCATGGACCAATTCCTCATGCTCATTGGGAATGGTAGCGGGAAGCTGAATTTGAAATCCCGTAATGGAATGATGACTTGTTAAAAGTCTAAATGTTCCAGCATAACGTTGAATAATTTGTGTAGCGAGAATGAGACCTTGAGTCATCGCTGAATCATGCTTGTCCTGCCAAAAACCATTAAAATCTAGACTCTCCACTGAGACTAATTGTTGAGATGTAACAGGCAGACCTGACTTCCATCCTATATCAACTTGGAACCAATTTTTCTCTTCCATTTGACAATGGGATTGCGTAGCAACAATGAGCGTTCCACCCTCATTTTCTGAACCTTTTAAAAGAAAAAGGAAGCCATTAAAAAGAGCTTGCATTAGCTCTTGCCGATCGATAGATACCATTGGAATTTGAGAATCTAGTCTTTTTTCAATTAATATCTGGTTAAAATTAGGATTGCCTGCAATAAATAACAGACAGGAATCAATCACCTCATGGATATGAATTTTTTTTGCCAGTCTGTGAGATAACGGTTTAACATATTCCTTGATTTCTTTTGTCAGCTCTTCAATTTTTTCCAAGTCTTCTCCAAGAATTCGGTGAAGTCTATTCATAAATTCTCCGTCATGTTGTCGCATTTGGGCAATTTGGACAAAGGCCTTGATGGACACCAGAGGGTTATGAAGTTCCTGCGTGAGACCATCCGCCATTGTTTCTAAGGAACGCAAGCGATCCACTTGGCAAAGCATACTTTGCGTTCGCCGATTTTCTTCACGTAGAAAAACATTTTCTAATGCTAAGACAGAATCTCGAATTAGCAGATTCCAAACCGTTTTTCCTCCTAATCCCCGAATCACTTCGCTCACGTCAGCCCCAAAGGCTAAAAACCCTAACAGTTGATTATTCCCAAAGATCGGATAAAATAATTCTAACCCAGTTTCTTTGAGTTGATTGGCAAATCGCTTTTCCCATTCGTCCACCAGATCTAAGTCTTCAATTGAAAACCTTTCCCGAGTCATCAATAACCATTGTGGAAGATCTTCAAAAATTTGCCACCCTTCCTTTACTAACCGATCATTTTTCGAAAATCCCATTACTGCGACTGCCATATATCTGTTTTCATTCCGTTGTAAACTAAAGATAGCAGCTTTTGAAGTCTCCCTCCCCTTCCCTAGAGCTTTCAATATAGCGTCCCCTAATTCAGGAGCACTTTGAAAATTAGAAACCACCGAGGAAAAGTTAGCCAACGTTTGAATTCGTAATGATCTTCCTTTCATAATCGTTCTGGCCACCGCACCTTTTGTCCCAACTTTCATTTGAAAAGCAACCACCACCGTTAGGAGGTGAGCGATAAGTTGAATGACGGAAAATTGGGAATTAATACTGCCAAATACCCATAGCTGAGCAAGTAAAAGAACGGGATAGACAGGCTGAGACAGCAATAGCAACAAAGCAAAATAAGAAAAGCCTTTTTCTACATACACTGAATAATTTAACCAATGAAATCGCATGAGGGTATAGGCCACAATTGAAATATATACACCAAAGCAGACCGTTCCATAGGGAATAAATTCAATGCCGTACCATAATGGGTAATTGGTCGCGCCACCAATATACCCAATGGAAGACCCAATTAGTAAATAGAGAAATTGTCTTCGAGGCAGCCCCCTTTCTTTTCGATACGCTTGAACGAGAAGAAGATGGGCAACAACCACAAGAGCCACCCACCATACTAAACAAAAATGAAAAGTCAGCCCTGGAACCCCCCAATATGAAAAGATGGATATGGGCTGGACAGATTGAATAAAAAGTGGCGTGGCATCAAAAACTAAAAAGATTCCTCCAGCAACATAATTCCACTGAATAATTTTTTTCCAGAGTAGCTCTTTATTGAGCAAATAAAGAACATGATGCAAAAATGTAATAGGAATAAAAATAGCCCCCGCCATTAAGAGCCGAAGGTTAAACAACGCATATGTCTCAGAATCTGAAATCTGCCAGGCAAAATATCCAAAGCTCCAAATTGCCGTAGAAATTCCAAAGAGCCCAAATGTCCAATGGCGGGGATCTCGTGGTGAACGGAAATATATAAAGGAGGCAAGCCCTATCGCAGCTAAGCCATTAAGTAGCCCACTAATCGCAAATAATTCCATATAGGTTTATCTTAAAAAGAGAGACCACTCATTCCAGTTGGAAGAAGCGAGCATTCTGCAAACATCACCCCGGCTAGAAAGAAGACCATAGTTTAAAAGGAACGGTAACGCGAATAGAAAAAATGGTCAAGTTTTATCCAATGTTCCCTGACATCCACCATGTGATAAAAGTCACAAAAACGTTTCAGAAGGGGCCAAAAAACACGCTCTAGGCGAAAACCAGGTTGGCTTAGGATGCCTGGAGAAGAGGGAGAGCCAGCAAAGGAAGTAAACTCTCATGGGTTTGATTATCAGGAAGATTTTGAACAGAACGGTCGATTAAGATTGCATGGAACCCGGCCTTTTTGGCTCCTTCGAAATCTTCTATTGGATGATCTCCAACATGGAGAACCTCATTGGGTTCAAGCATGTGTTCCTTCAAAGCATAGTTGAAGATTTTGGTAGCAGGTTTGGCCGCCCCGACCAAACTAGAAATGGTCACAGAATCAAAAAATTGTCGAATCTCCAGAGCGCGCGCGACCTGAAAAAATCGGCTGTCAAAATTCGTAATGATTCCCAGCTCAAATCCGCGTTTCTTTAATTCGGTTAAAACTTCACATGTTTCTGGGAAAATTTGCCAGTGCGTTGCCTGTCCGAACGCCTCAAAAACCTCATCAAAAAAATCATCAAACCCCTCGAACATACCCACGCGATAAAAAACGGCATGCACCACATCAAACCACCATAATCGTTCGCATTGCTTTAATTTTTCCTGCCGCTCTACCGAGAAAATTGGGGCTGGCATATCCTTCATGGTTTCTTTGAATCTTTTATTCAGCGTAATTACCATTTCCTTAGTATCTGGGACACCATATTTTTTTGCATAGGTCAAATAAACTTCCCCCACAGATCCCTTCACATCAAATAAGGTTCCAACCGCATCGAAAAATACAGCCTTAATTGGAGTTACTGTCATATGATTCGTTTAAAAGCAAGAAGACTATCAGCGACACTAGAAGACGATAATAATTAAGAGAAGAACGTTAGGAGCGAAGAGTATGGCAGGAAAACTCACATAAAAAATAGATCTAACACTTTAGATTTTTGGAAAATTTACTTCTTTTTGCCCTTTTCACGTCGAGCTGTTTCGAGAGCTTTGACACGACGTTGATTTTTCCGGTGCTTTCTTCGCATCTCACGATCTTTTTCACGACCTCGAGGCATAGGACATCTCCTTTTTAAAGATTTCAATTTGCTAGTTCTTTCTATACCATAGCATTCCTCAAGGGAACAAGAGTGTGTATTGCAGGGGCTTAGATCCCGTGATAACATCCAGCCGCCTTCAATATTGATCCTCAAGAATTATGTCATCTCCTTTAGAGAAAACCTACAATCCCTCTATAGCCGAAAAAAAATGGGCCGCTCATTGGGCGAAACATAAGCTGTTCCACCCAAAAGAAACAGGAAAATCTAACGCCTTTTCCATGGTCATTCCCCCACCAAATGTGACCGGCTCCCTCCACATAGGCCATGCCCTCAACAACACCCTTCAAGACATCCTCATTCGCTGGAAAAGGATGCAAGGCTTTCAAACACTTTGGGTACCAGGAACCGACCATGCAGGAATCGCCACTCAAAATGTCGTCGAACGCCAGCTTAAGGCAGAAGGCCTCACGAGAGAAGATCTTGGACGCCCGGCATTTATTGAACGCGTTTGGAAATGGAGGCATCAATCTGGAGACACCATTATTGGGCAACTTCAACAATTAGGAGCCTCATGCGATTGGGAGCGTCTGCGATTCACCATGGACGATGGCCTCTCCTTGGCCGTCAGAAAAGTGTTTGTTCAACTCTTCGATGAAGAATTAATTTACCGAGGCGAGCGTCTCATTAATTGGTGTCCACGATGTCTCACAGCACTTTCTGATATTGAAGTAGAACATGAAGATATTAATGGAACCCTCTACCATATTCGCTATGATCTGGTTGATGACCTCGATGCATTTCTCACGGTTGCAACTACCCGACCAGAAACCTTACTGGGCGACATGGCCGTCGCCGTTCATCCAGATGATCCTCGCTTCCAAGGCTATATTGGCAAACGGGTAACACTTCCCTTAACAACTCGCACAATTCCTATTGTTTCAGATTCTATATTGGTGGATCGGGAGTTCGGCACCGGAGCCGTGAAAATTACCCCAGCGCATGACTTTAACGATTTTGAAGCTGGTGAACGCCATGGGTTAGAACCCCTTACGATTCTTAATTATTCAGCACAGATTGATGCGTTAAGTCTCAATAAGGCTAAGGTCGATCCTCTACTTATAAGCATTCTAAGCGGCAAGTCCGCTCAAGAAGCTCGGCCTCGTGTTATTGATGCCTTAAAACAACAAAATCTTCTACTCAAAGAAGAGGCCCACCCCATGGCCTTGGGAAAATGTTATCGCTGCAAAACCGTGGTCGAGCCTTATTTATCGCCACAGTGGTTTGTCAAAACCGAACCATTAGCTATTCCAGCAATCGACGCTGTAGAAAACGGAAAAATTCAAATCATTCCCGATGGATGGAAAAATAATTATTTAGGCTGGATGCGGCAAATTAAAGACTGGTGTATTTCTAGGCAAATCTGGTGGGGGCATCAAATTCCAGCATGGTACTGTCACACCTGCAATAAGGATCATTTATTAGAAACCCATCATTCTGTTCCCACCACAACGGAAAAAGGAGACCTGTACCCTGAAGCAATCAAAATGAGCTGTTTTATCACATCTCAAGCCAAACCTATCGTTTCCCAAATAGCCCCCACTACATGCCCTGAATGTGGAGGCGCTGATCTGTTTCAAGATCCTGACGTCTTAGACACGTGGTTTTCTTCATCCTTGTGGCCGTTCTCTACACTTGGATGGCCAGAAGATACACAGGACTTTAAAACTTTCTATCCGACCTCTACCCTAGTTACAGGCCTGGATATTCTCTTTTTTTGGGTAGCCAGAATGGTCATGATGGGAATCAAACTGACGGGAAAAGTCCCCTTCCGCGATGTCTATATCCATGCCTTAGTCCGAGATGCCGAAGGACAGAAAATGAGTAAGTCCAAAGGCAATGTCATTGACCCTCTGACCAAAATGAGCCAATACGGAACCGATGCCTTAAGATTTACAATGGCTTCAATGGCTTCGCCGGGCCGCGACATGAAACTCGCTGAAGAACGAATAGAAGGTTATAGAAATTTCGTGACGAAAATTTGGAATGCCGCCCGTTTTATCCAACTCCATACCAAAGAAACCCAAACCGGAAGTCAGCACAAATCACTCCCCTTTCCCGACCAATGGATACTCAGTCGCCTCAATCATACTGTGTGTGAAGTCAACAATGCATTAGATCTCTATCGGTTTGACCAAGCCTCATCTCATCTTTACCAATTTGTCTGGCATGAATACTGTGATTGGTATATTGAATTGGCCAAACCAAGCCTTCAGCAAGACAATCATCCTGATGCCGAAGGTACCCGTGATACGCTGCTCAAATCGTTTGAAGTCATTCAACGATTACTCCATCCATTCATGCCATTTATCACCGAAGAATTATGGCAGGCCTTCCCCCACGAAGGTCTCTCCATCATGACTCAATCATTTCCCATGGGGCGACAAGAATGGGTCAATACCCAGGCTGAGAAAAATTTTTCTATATTGCAGGCTGTTGTCTCATTAACCCGAACGGGACGCGCATTGTTAAACATCCCTGCAAATCAAACAGCAATTAGCTTTTGTACCACCAGCAATACGGCGGAAACAGCGGACCTCAACACCGTGCACCCCTATATCGAATCAATGCTTCGTTCAAGACTCACTCTGGCACCAACGACGGATTGGCCTTCTTCCAGAATTTTGCAGCTCGTGGCCGGCACACTGACCATTGGAATTCCCGTGAACCCCGATCTTGATCTGCAGCAAGTCGTAAAAAAAATAAAAAAGCAAATCGAGGCAAAACAGAAGGAATATAGCCGACTTCAGGCTCGCGTCTCATCTCCCACGTTTCGCGAAAAAGCCGAGCCCTCGGTGATAAGAGAAACAGAGGAACGTGTGACGAACCTTGAACACGAACTCGCCCTACTCAAAAATAGTGCGCACCAGCTCACAACCATGCTGATCTCATGACCAACTATAATGCTGTAATTCCCCCGCCACATTTTCATATTCGAAAGATCGTCCAAGTAGCCATTAAGGAAGATTTGGGGGTTGGTGATCTAACATGCAACACACTTCTTGCTCCTCACATGATGACTACAGCCAAAATCATAGCAAAAAACTCTATGGTGATCTCAGGCTTAGCAGTCGCGCAAGAAGTTTTCCAACAAATTGACGACACCCTAACCATAACCAGCCATTACCAGGATGGGGCATGGGTTACAACAAAAACAAACGTGCTGACCATTACAGGCAGAGCTCAATCTTTGCTTCAAGGAGAACGAGTCGCCCTAAATTTTATGCAACGGCTCTCTGGTATCAGCACTCTCACTCGACAATTTTGCCAGGCAATCAAAGGTCATACTATTAAAATTGCTGATACCAGAAAAACGACTCCCGGACTCCGTGTTCTGGAAAAATGGGCTGTTCGTCTTGGAGGGGGCTTCAACCACAGATCGTCCCTTCATGATGGCATTCTTATCAAAGACAATCATCTTATGGTATTGGCTGCCAATAACATTTCACTCAGTCAAGCCTGCCTCTTGGCTAGGCAACAGGCCCCTCATGGTCTTAAAATAAGCGTCGAAGTCGAATCCCTGACACAGATTCGAGAGGCGTTGCAAGGAAAAGCTGACATCATTCTTCTAGACAATATGACACCAGCTAAAATTCGACAGGCGGCAAAAATTATCAATCATCGATCTTTAGTTGAGGTTTCTGGAGGCATTAACCTTCGTAATATCAAAGACCTGACAAATTTAGGTATTGATATCATTTCGATCGGTGCCCTTACGCATTCAGCACCAGCCATGGACTTGTCTATGGACATAACCCCTACTCGCAAACGATCGCACAAAAAACATAAACTAAAAATTTAGATTTCAAAAAAAGCCAATAGTGCTATCATCCGAAAAAGTAGCGGCCCTATTCCCGCACAAAACACTTAATCATTCACTTTTCGTATTCAATGAACTTCCTTCCACGAACACCTTTGCCTTGGAAATCGCAAGAAAATCCATTCCAGATAAGACATTAATACTTACAGACAAACAAACGGCAGGACGAGGCCGCCTGCAACGAACATGGTTTTCTCCACCTGGCGCCAACATCTATGGGTCGCTAATCGCTGGCCTCAAAGTTCGCGGCCAAGCTCTCGGCTGGGTCCCTTTAATGGCAGGGTTGGCTATTGCCCATGGCATTGAAAGCAGCGCAAAAATCCCTATTGATCTCAAGTGGCCTAATGACTTACTTATTCAAGATCAAAAAGTCGGTGGAATATTATGCGAATCTTTGAAATTGGGTTCAATGAAAACTAGTGCGGTTATTGGATTTGGAATTAACGTGAACCTTTCTCCATCAGAACTTCCGCAAGAACTAGAAGAAACGGCAACCTCCCTTTATCTCCATACACAAAACCCACTGGATCGCTACCAAGTTATCAAATCTATCATTACTGCATTAGAACAAGGTTGCGCTACATTCAGAACTCAAGATCCAACAGCCTTTCAGGCTGAATACTCAAATCGCTGCAGCACCCTTGGAAAACAGATTGTTGTCACATTTCCAGACGGTTCCATATTAAAAGGCCTAGCGCAAGGAATCGGTGAACATGGTCAACTACAAATAAGGCCAACCTCTCCTGATAGCGGAGAACAATCCACTAAGATAGTGGATGTATATTCCGGTAACATTAACCATATTAGAAACTTCCATGATTAACAATCAAAAATTTCATCTTTTACTTTAAGTTAATAGATTGCCATGCTACTTGCTATCGACATTGGAAATACTCAAATCGTCTGCGGTGTATTTCAAAATAATGCCTTAATTGCAGACTGGCGCTTATCAACAAACCACGCTAAAACCTCAGATGAATACGACATGACTCTTCGCGGTCTTCTTGAAATTCACAATATAGACCTCACAAGAATCAAGGGCAGCATCATGACAAGCGTAGTCCCTCCCCTCACCCATACCTTTGAGACACTTTTACATATTCTAGTCAAACAACCTCCATTTATCGCTTCTTCTTCATGCCCACACGGACTTACGCTTCGCTATGACAATCCTCTGGAAATAGGGACAGATCGACTTGTTAATGCGGCTGCGGCATTTTCTCATTATCAGCAGGGCCTAGTTATTGTAGATTTTGGAACCGCCACAACCTTCTGCACCATTACCCCACAAGGAGAATATCTTGGTGGAGCCATTGCGCCCGGCCTCAAATTGGCAGCCGACTCTCTTCATATTAAAACGGCAAAACTTCCTAAAGTAGACTTGGCCGTTCCCAACTCCGTTATCGGTAGTGATACTGTCACCAGCATGCAATCAGGCATTATGTTCGGCTATGCCGGATTAGTAGATGGCATCGTCAGGCGAATCCAAAAAGAGAGTAGAGAATCTTTGTATGTGCTTGCCACTGGCGGGGTCGCTTCTGTCATCAGTCCGATTTCATCGACAATTCAAGAAGTTAGACCACACCTCACCCTTGAGGGGCTTGCCCTTCTCTATTCTCGCATGACCTCAAGCTGTGGATAAGCTGACAATCCATTGACTTGGGGAATTCCTTCCCAAAACCACAAGAAATTTATGAAGATGGGTTGACTTGGCAACCTCAATGACTATCTGACCTAAGAATGCGGAAATCTATGTAAATTCTAAATTTATGGACGTCTATGACCACATTCTCTGAAGATAGTCAGCCCACATCAACATCGGAAAGCCAGCATGACGAACCCCTTGCCGAACCAGGTCTTTCGGAAACGGAACCGGCATCGGAACCTTCGGTAGATGAATTATCGGTGGAACCTGAATCACAGAAAATTGAACACCAAGCGCAAGAAGAGCTTCAGCTTTTTCAAGACAAATACATGCGGCTTGCAGCTGAATTTGAAAATTATAAAAAACGGGCTCAACGAGACAAAAGCGACGCTATTCGCTATGCCAATGAATCGCTGCTCAAAAATTTGCTCCCAACCATTGATAATCTAGAACGGGCCATTCAAAGTGGAACAGATGCAGGAGCAAGCGGCGCATTAATCGAAGGTGTACAACTGACCTATAAACAATTTCTGGAAACCGTGGGGAAACTGGGAGTACAGCAAATATCTAGTACAGGAGAGAATTTTGACCCAAACATTCACCAAGCGGTCGCTCACATAGAATCTGAAACAGCTCCGCCGAATACGGTGGTCGAAGAGTTTCAAAAGGGCTACTTATTACATGACCGGATTTTACGCCCGGCTATGGTAACCGTGGCCAAAGAAAAAGCAACACAAACCGAAACCACATCTACACAAGACACGGTTGAAGAGGGAGGAATACAAGCATGAGCAAAATTATCGGCATTGATTTAGGAACGACAAATTCCTGCGTGGCTGTTATGAGTGGAGGAGAACCAAGCGTCATTGCTAATTCAGAAGGGGCACGCACGACTCCATCAGTTGTCGGCATCACCGACAAAGATGAACGATTGGTTGGACAAATTGCTAAACGGCAGGCCATCACCAACCCTGAAAATACGATCTTTTCCGTCAAACGACTGATGGGGCGCAAAACTTCTTCTCGTGAAGTCCAAGATGCCATGAAGCGCCTTCCCTATAAAATCGTCGAAGGGAATAACGGCGATGCCCATGTACAAATTCGTGGCAAAAGCTACAGCCCTGCCGAAGTCTCCGCCATGATTCTTCAAAAGATGAAACAAACGGCAGAAGATTATTTGGGAGAAACTGTCACTGATGCCGTCATTACCGTTCCTGCCTATTTTGATGACAGTCAACGGCAGGCAACCAAAGACGCCGGGCAAATTGCTGGACTCAATGTCCTTCGTATCATTAACGAACCAACGGCAGCTTCATTGGCCTATGGCCTCGACAAGAAAAAAGATGAACGAATTGCAGTCTATGATTTAGGGGGAGGAACCTTCGATGTCTCCATTTTGGAAATTGGTGAAGGCGTGTTTGAGGTCAAAGCAACTAATGGAGACACATTCTTAGGGGGCGATGATTTCGATTTACGTGTCATTGACTGGCTCGTGGATGAATTTAAAAAAGACCAAGGCATTGATTTGCGTAATGACCGCATGGCCCTTCAACGACTCAAAGAAGCCGCTGAGCGTGCTAAAATTGAGCTATCCAGCTCTCAAGAAACTGAAGTGAACTTGCCATTTATCACCGCTGATGCCAGTGGCCCGAAGCATTTAGTCCTCAAGCTGACACGATCGAAGTTTGAACAATTGGTCGATGACCTGATTGAACGATCTATCGAACCCTGCAAAAAAGCGTTAGCCGATGCGGAAATGACAACCGGCGACATTAGTGAAATCGTGTTGGTCGGCGGGATGACCCGTATGCCAAAAGTCATTGAACGCGTGAAACAGTTTTTTGGCAAAGAACCACATCGTGGTGTGAACCCTGATGAAGTCGTAGCTATTGGAGCTGCCATTCAAGGCGGAGTGCTTAAAGGGGATGTCAAAGATGTCTTACTCTTAGACGTTACCCCCCTCTCCTTGGGAATTGAAACTTTAGGTGGAGTATTTACCCGACTCATTGAACGAAACACGACGATCCCAACCAAAAAGAGCCAAATTTTCTCAACAGCTGCCGACAACCAAACAGCTGTCACTATTCGGGTGTTTCAAGGTGAACGGGAAATGGCAAACGATAATAAATTATTGGGACAATTTGATCTGGTTGGACTTCCGCCAGCACCACGAGGCATGCCTCAAATCGAAGTGACGTTTGATATTGATGCCAACGGTATTGTTCATGTGTCTGCCAAAGATATGGCGACCCAAAAGGAACAATCGATTAAAATCACCGCTTCCAGTGGGTTAAGCAAAGAAGAAGTGGAACGCCTGGTCAAGGAAGCCGAATCTCATACCGAAGAAGACAAAAAGAAACGTGAGCTAGTTGAGCTAAAAAATCAAGCTGATACACTAATCTATAGTACAGAAAAGAATTTAAGCGAGCATGGGGACAAAATTAGTGAAGAAGAGAAAACCAATATCACTAATGCAGTTGAAGCACTTAAGAAATCTCTTGAAGAGACAGACGTAGAAGCTGTAAAAACGGCGATGCAAAATCTGACGACGGCTTCACATAAACTCGCCGAGGAAATGTACAAGAAGGCCTCCGCCGACGGAGCTGAATCTGCTGGCCCAGGACCAGATGATGATTCAGGTCCAACCGCTTCTGGAGCAGACGATGCTTCGGCTAGCGATGAGAAGGTTGTTGATGCTGAATTTGAAGAAGTCGATAAAGGAAAAGGGTAACCTCACACCATTCATGGAGATCAAGGCCTTACAAATAATTCACCCTCAGGCTCTTAGGCATATTTAATGTCACAAACTGGGAAACGTGATTACTACGACGTGCTGGGGGTGGATCGCAATGCTTCAGCTGACGAGATAAAAAAAGCTTTTCGGAAACTAGCTCGCCAGCATCACCCCGACCTTCATTCTGACCCTGATAAGAAATCTGCTGCTGAGATAAAATTCAAAGAGGCTGGAGAAGCCTATGAAGTCCTCAGTGATACTGAACGTCGACAAAAGTACGACATGTTCGGTCATGCTGCAGCCGGACAAGGCGGAGGGCATGAAGGATTTGGAGGCGGAGGATTCGGGGATGTCTTTGGAGACATATTCGAAGATTTCTTTGGCGGAGGCCGTGGACGAAGCCGCGCAGAACAAGGCAATGACCTTCAATATAATCTTGAGATTTCTTTCGAAGAAGCGATTAACGGCAAAGAAGCTAAACTAAAAATCCCTCGTTGGGAAATCTGCGATGATTGTCATGGGACGGGTGCTAAATCTGAACAATCCGTCAAAGCCTGTTCCGCATGCCGTGGTGCGGGGCAAATTCGACTTCAACAAGGGTTTTTCACGATCAACCGAACCTGCGGGCAATGCCAAGGGTCTGGGAAAATTATTGCTGACCCATGCAAAAGCTGCCGTGGGCAAAAGCGCGTACATAAGGAACGCATGCTCTCCGTGACTATCCCAGCAGGCATAGAATCGGGAATGCGTTTACGCCTTTCAAACGAAGGTGAACATGGGATGAATGGAGGACCTCCAGGCGACCTCTATGTCGCATTAAACGTCAAACCCCATCCTCATTTTGTACGAAAGGGCCAAGACATCCTTTATGACCGACG